>JAXMFI010000001.1:0-1309101 GCA_046347835.1 Burkholderiales bacterium
GAGGCCACGTACGGCCACGACGGCACGTGGGTCGCGCACCCGGGGCTCGTCCCGGTCGCCAAGGAGGCGTTCGACCGGCTGATGCCCGCGCCGAACCAGATCGCGACCAAGAAGCGCGACGACGTCAAGGTGACCGCGGCCGACCTCCTCAAGTTCGAGCCCGAGCAGCCGATCACGGAGAAGGGGCTGCGCCTCAACATCAACGTCGCGATCCAGTACATCGGCGCGTGGCTCGCCGGGCAGGGCGCGGTGCCGATCTTCAACCTGATGGAGGACGCGGCCACCGCCGAGATCTCGCGCTCGCAGGTGTGGCAGTGGATCCGCTCGCCGAAGGGGAAGCTCGACGACGGGCGCAAGGTGACGAAGGAGATGGTCGCCGCGATGATCCCCGAGGAAATGCAGAAGATCCGCGACCTGCTGGGTCCCGCGTTCGCGCAGGGCAAGTACGACGACGCGGCAAAGATCTTCAAGGACCTCGTCGACAACGACACTTTCGTCGAATTCCTGACGTTGCCGGCGTACGAGCGGATCGACTGACGCGGCGCGCCGGTCGCGGCCGTCGCCTGCGGCGCGGCAGCCAGGCCCGCGGCGCGATTCAGCCGATGCGACGTCGCAGCGCTTCGAGCGGCGCGACGAGGTGCGGGCCGGGGGTCGGGTGCACCGTGAAGATACGCGCCGCTTCGTCGGCCAGTGGGCGCGCCTCGTCCGACCGCCCGAGCGCAGCGAGGCACGCCCCCAGCCCGAGGAGGTCGCCGGCGAGCCACAGGCTCGCCTCGTCGTCGTGGGCCCGGCGCAGTCGGACGCACGCCCCCCAGTCGGCCGCGGCCGCCGCCAAGTCGCCGAGCGCGTCGCGCGCCTCGGCGCGGGCGCGCAGCAGCTGCGCCTCGGCACCGGGCAGGCCGGGCGCGCCGACGTCGCGGGCGAGGGCCGAGAGCTCCCCCTCGGCGCGGGCCAGGCCCTCCTCGGCACGGCCGCATGCGACCTCCGCGCGTGCGCGCTCCGCCGCCAGCAGCAACACCCTCAGAACGAAACGGCCGGCCGCCGCCCCATCGGGCGGCGCTACCGCCGACGCGGCGGCGTACGCCGCCGCCGCATCGCCGCGGGCACGGGCGACGCCCGCCTCGACGCTCGCAAAGACCGCATGGACGGCAGGCCCCGCCGCCGTCCCGCTGAAGCGCTCCCACACGTCGCGCGCGCCGCGCACCAGCGCTTCCGCTTCGTCGTAGCGGCCGTACGCGACGTGCATGTCGGCGAGGTCGATCTCGCCCAGTGCGAGCGCCGCGGACCCGGCAAAGTAGCGGCGCAGGTCCTCGACGTCGAGTAGTGCCAGCGGCATCGCGAGGTCCGGCCGGCCGCGCAGCCGCGGCGCCACGCCGAGGTATCCGCCAAGCTCGGCGCGGAACTGCTCGTCGTACTCGGCGCGTGGCTCGGCCAGCCGCGCCTCGACTTCGGCGCGCAGTGCGAGCCCCTCGTCCGTGCGGCCGGTGGCCACCAGCAGGTTCGCGAGGCGCAACTGGACGACCATCGTCCAGCGGTGGCCAGCGCCGTGGATGCGGCACGCTCCGTCGACGGCGGTGCGCAGCTGCGCCTCTGCCTCGGCCAAGCGCCCCTGCTTGAACAGCGCTTCGGCCAGCTCGGCGTGCGCATTGACATCGGACCCTGCCCCGGTCTGGTCGTGTCTCGGCAGCACGGCGATCGCGCGCCGATAGTGGGCCTCGGCCAGCGCGTAGCGGCCGGCCGTCATCTGCGCGCGTCCCGCCGCGCGGCACGCGTTCGCGACCTCGTCGCCCGACCCGACGCGCAGGATCAGCGCGGCCGCCTCCTCGCCCGTGCGCACGCACTCGCCGAGCGACGCGTATCGATGGTGGACGCAGAGCTGTTGCAGCAGCAGGGCGCGGTCGACCGTTTCGCCCGCGCCGGACGCCAGCAGCGCCGCGTTGGCCTCGGCGAGCAGGGCCGGCACCTCGCCGCGCCGCGCCGTGTGGGACAGCGCCCCTGCGCACGCGATGGCCACGCGCGCGAAGCGCAGGTCGCGCGCGCCGAACGCGTTGCGCGCGAGGTCGGTCGCGCGCCGGTGCAGGTCGGCCGCCTGCGTGCGCAGTCCGATCTGCCCGTACAGCGTCGCCAGTACGCCCAGCACCTCGATGCGCGGCTCCGGCTCGTCGCGCAGCGCGTCGTCGACGCGGCGCACGCCGATGTCGAGCAATTCGCGCGCCGTCGTCTGCTGCGCCTTCTGCGGATCCGCCTGGTCGTGGCTGCTCGTCTCGAAGATGTCGAGCAGAAAGCGCTTGACCGCCTCCGCCTTCCTCCCTTCCGCGTGCGCGCGCCGCGCCTGTTCGCGCGCGCGGCGCGCCTGCCACAGCGCGCCGGCCAGCCCGGCCAGCAGCGCCACGATCACCAGCGCCGTTGCGCCCAGGCCGAGCGCGACGCCGAACGCCAGCGCGGCGGTCGCGGCCGCGGCGAGCGGGATCCGGTATCGTTGCGCGAAGCGCGTCGCCCGATAGAACCACGTGTCCGGCCGCGCCGTGACCGCCTGCCCGGCCAAGTGCCGCCGCCAGTCCTGCGCGAGTGCGTCGACGGTCGGGTAGCGCTGCGCCGCGTCCTTCTTCAGCGCCTTGTTGAGGATCGCGTCCAGATCCCCGCGCAGCGCGCGCTTCGCCGCCGGATCGCTTGCGGCCGCGCTCGCGAGCGGCGCGTCGGCGTTCGTGATCGCCTCCTCCAGTTCCGCGGCGCTGCCGCGCTTCAGCCGGTACGGCCGCGTCCCGGCCAGCAGCTCGAACGCGACCACGCCGAGCGAGTAGACGTCGCTCGCCGTACCGATCGGGTCGCCGCGGATCTGCTCGGGGCTGGCGTAGTCGAGCGTCAGCGCGCGCCCCGCGACCCTGGTCAGCGCCGTCTCGCGCGCCGTGTCGCCCTCGAGCAGCTTGGCGATGCCGAAGTCGAGCAGCCGCACCTGTCCGTCGGCGGTGACGAGGATGTTGCCGGGCTTGAGGTCGCGGTGCACGACGAGGCGGCCGTGCGCGAATGCGACGGCGTCGGCGACCTGCAGCAGCAGGCGCAGCCGCGCGTCGACGGGCAGCGCGCGCGCATTGCAGAACGCGTCGATCGGCTGGCCCTCGACGTACTCGAGCGCCAGGTACGGCCGTCCCTGCCGGTCCACCCCGGCGTCGTAGAGCCGCGCGATGCCGGCATGCTCGAGCGTGGCCACGATGTCGCGCTCGCGCGCGAAGCGCTCGGCGAGGCCCGGCACCCACGTGACGTAGGGCAGCTTGAGCGCCACGTGTCGCTTCAGGCTGCCGTCGGCGCGCTCGGCGAGCCAGACCTCGCCCATGCCGCCGCGGCCGATGGGGCGTTGCAGCCGGTAGGGACCGACGACCTCGCCGGGCGCGAGGCCGGGATCCGCGGACGCGGCGGCGTGGGCGGCGAGCGGCGGCGGGTGGCCGAGGAGAGCGGACGTCGAGCCGGCGTCGTGGCGGGTGAGCAGCTCGCGCAGCGTCGGCACCAGTGCGGCGTCGTCGCCCGCGAGTCCTGCGAGCCACGCATCGCGTTCCGGCACGGAAAGGTCGAGCGCCTCGCCGAGCAGGGTCGAGAGCCGGCGCAGCGCTTCCGGCGCGATCGTCATGCCGGGGCCGCGCGGTGGCGCGGGAAAGGTCGCATGGAGAGGAGGCCGGCGGCGGCGTCGCGGTCGACGGTTACGACGACGGCTTGCACTTTAGCGCATGGGCCGAGGCCCGCCAACGGCCGTGCCGCCGGCGGCCCGATGTCCGGCTTTCACGCCGCACTGCGTACGTCCAGGCAAGAGGGGCGCGATCGGCGCGCCCCGCGCCGCCGGAGAATGCCATGCGCACGTCCGTTCCCGATTCGCACCGCCCCGCTGCCACGATCGCCAGGTTCGTCGCTTGCGCCGTTTTCGCGCTGGGTATCGCCGCTGCGGGCACCGCACACGCGCAGGCGTGCTCCGGCGGCCCGGACGGCGGGATGGACGCGACCGGGAACCAGTGCAACGATGCGGCGCTGGTCGCGCCGCAGGCTCCGGCGGAGGCGCGCACGGCCGGCGCGCAGGCGTCACCCGCCGCGCGGCGTGACTCCGTCGCCTATGCGTACGCGGCGCGCGGTGCGGGGCGCCACGCCCCGGCGCGCGCCGACCACGATGGCAAGCGGACGGCAGCGACACGCGTGTCGTCGCGCTGATCGCACAGGCCGGCGTAACGTGGCGAGCGCCGCAGGCCGGTCGGTGCCGCTTGCGCCACCGCAGGTACGCGACGATCGTGAACCCGCGCCGAGCGCATCGCCGATCACGGCCGCCGTGACCGGCGACGGCGCGCGATTCACCGTCGCGATCACGAGCGCGAGCCCCGGGTTGCGCATCGCCGCCGCGACGGCGGCGACGGGACGCACGGCGGGATCACACCAGGCGAACGCCGCACCCACGGCCGGCGCGGACAGCGTCGTGACGACACCGGCAATCGTCGGCGCCCAGCCGACGGCTGCGATGGTCCCGGAGGAAGTGCATAGAATCCGGGACCTTCTGGGCTCCGCGTTCGCGCTGGGCAAGTACGACGACGCGGCGAAGATCTTCAAGGACCTCGTCGACAACGAAACGTTCGTCGAATTCCCGACGCTGCCGGCGTACGAGCGGATCGACTGACGCGGCGTGCCCCGACTGCGCGTCCACGCCAGCGCGGCGCGCATGTAACGGCCGCGTCCCGCCCGTCGCCTCCGGCGCCCCGGCCCTTCGCGGCCGTCCGGTCGCGCTGCGTCCTGTCGACCGGGTGGCGGTGGTTAGCGTCGGGCCGGGCGCGTCGAGCCTGCCGTTATGGTGCATGATTCGACCGGGAGAACGCCACCGATGCGAATCGCTCGAATTCTTGGCGGGATGCTCGCGCTCGTGCTGCTGACTTCATGCGCAGGCATGCAGAGCACCGTCGTGTTCCGTATGCGGCTCGACAAGGAGTTCGCGGGAAAGCTCGCGTTCACCGGGATCGAGGCGCAGAGTTCGGTCCGGCGCTTTACGCAGGCCGATCTCGATCAACTGAAGGAGGCCGTGCGCGCCCGCGCGCCGCAGCCCGCGAGCGGGGGCGTGCCGGTGACGATCCAGATGACCGTGACCGACTACGGTCCCGGCGCAAGCGGGATGACCGTTGCCGTTCGCGTCGTGGATGCCGCGGGTAAGCTGTACGCCCAGTTCGACGTCCACCAGACCGCGAACGCCGTGCTGGGGACCGTCTACGACCAGCGGTCGTCGGTCATCAATGCGGTCGCCGATCGCGTGGCGTATTCGCTGATGGCGCTCCCGTCGGCGCCTGCGCCGGCGATCGACGCGCGCGACTACGGTTCGTGACGCGCACCGGGCCGATGAAATCGCGCCATCCGCCGGCCCCTCGGCATGGCGCCTGCTGCGACAACGGCTGTCAGTAGCCGGTGTTCATGGCATCCATGCGACTGCGTTCGACGCTGCTCGTCTGGGTCGGACTGGCATGCGCCGGCGTGGTTCACGCGGCGGAAAAGACCGCGGACGCGCCCGTGGCCGTGGTCTTTGGCCAACCCATCCTTGCCAAGGACCTCGTGGCACCCGGCGGCGCCAGGGCGACGGACGCCGCCAGCGCGGAGCGAGCGCAGGGCGAGGTACTGCGCGCACGCGTGTGGGCAGCGGTGTTCGGCGAGTACGCGCGCCGGCGCGGGATCGAGCCGACCGATGCGGAGATCGATTCCCAGATCGAGGGCCAGCGGCGCATGACGAAGCGTCTCGACGCCGAGCGCGTGCAGCAGCGCGCAGCGTTGATGGCGGAGCTCAAGTCCCCGGGCTTGAGCGACGCGCGGCGTCAGGCCGCGCAGCAGCATCTCGACACGCTCGACCGTCTGGCGGAGTTCGATGCCCGGCGCGCCCGGGAGCTGCGCGATCCGGCGCAGCAGAAGTTGCAGCGGGAGTCCGAGCGGCGCGTCGCGGCGCAGTGGGTGCGGCAGTGGAAGCTGGACCAGGCGCTGTTTCGCGAGTTCGGCGGGCGCATCGTCTTCCAGCAGGCCGGCTGGGAACCGATCGACGCCTACCGCAAGCTGCTCGAGCAGGCCGAGGCGAGCGGGCAACTGGTCCTGTCCGATCCCGCATGGCGTCACGCGGTGTACCGCTACTTCGAGTACCGCTTCGTCTACGCCGACGAAGCGAAGGCGCGGTTCTATTTCGAGAAGCCCTACTGGGAGCGCACGAAGGAGGAGATGAAGGCGGCGGGGTTCTAGCGGGCGGCAGGAACCTGCGGGCGGCCGGATCGTCCATCGCGCGCCGCGGCGACTAACGCCGCTTGCGCCACTGCAGGTACGCGACGATCGTCAGCCCGAGTCCCAGCGCATAGCCGATCACCGCTGCCGTGACCGACGGCGGCGCGCGGTTCACCGTCGCGATCACGAGCGCGAGACCCGGGTTGCGCATCGCGGCGGCGACCGCCGCGGCGGGACGCACGGCCGGGTCGCGCCACGCGAACGCCGCGCCCACGGCGAGCGCGCCCAGTGTCATCCCCACGCCTGCGACTGTCGGCGCCCAGCCCACGGCGGCGATGATCGCCGGCATGTCGACCAGCACCGCGACACCCATCACCACCAGCAGCAGGTTGCCGATCCGGGCGAGCGGCGTTTCCAGCCTCGCCGCGACGGCAGGACGCCAGGCGCGCAGCCCGGCGCCGAGTGCCATCGGCAGCAGTTGCGCGAAGAAGACCTGCTGCCCGATGTGCAGCGGCGTGACCGCGAAGTCCTTGGCGAACATCCAGTCGAGGATGGCGACCGTCAGCGGGACCGTCACGACCGCGAGCATCACGATCGACAGGTGCAGCGCCGGCGCGAACGCGCGGTCGCCGCCGGCGTCGAGCGCCCGCCGTAGCGCCACCGGCGCGCCGGGCGAGATCGCCATCAGTACGATGCCGACGGCGACCGGGCCGGTGAGGCCGAAGAACTTGACGGCCAGCACCGCCAGCGCCGGCACCGGGACCAGCACGGCGAACACGACCGCCAGCAGCACGACGCGGCGCTGCAGCGCCGCCGCGATCTGCTCGCGCCCGAGCATGAGGCCGAGCGTGAACATGACCAGGAACACGACGACCGTCGCGAACAGGCCGATCCACTGGAACGGTATGAGCATTGCGCGGTGCCGTGGCCGGTCGGGGGCGGGGCTCCAGTGTACCGGGGCGCGCTGTCAGCGCGCCGCCGGCACGGCGATCGGCGGTGCGATCTGCTGCCTCGCCTGCTCGGCGGCAGCGTGCGCGTCGAGCAGCAGCCTGTAGGCGACGTAGTACTTGTAGATGTTGCGCACGTACGTCGTCGTCTCGATGCCGATCTTCTCGGCGGTGACAATCTCGACGTTGTTGAACCACTTGTCGGGGTCGAGCCCGCGCTTCGCGGCCTCCTTGCGCATTCGCGAGACGTTGCCGGGGCCGCAGTTGTAGCTCGCGAAGGCGAACAGCGGCCGGTTGCCCTCGCTGAACTTCGCGCCGGGGAAGTACTTCGCCATCAGCTGGTCCATGTACTTGGCGCCGCCGTGGATGTTGGCCTCGATCTCGCGGATGTCGCCGACGCCGAGCTGCGCGCCGGTGGCCGGCATGAGCTGCATCACGCCGATCGCGCCGACGTGGCTCTTCGCGTTCTGGTCCAGCGTGGACTCTTGGTAGCCCTGCGCGGCCAGCATCAGCGGATCGAAGCCGTAGCGTTCCCCGTACTTCTCGAACAGCGCCAGCGTGTCGCGGAAGCGCTTCCACTCGCCGCTGCCGGTGGGATCCTTCAACTCGCGCACCCGCTTCATCGACTGCGCGAGCCGGTACTCGATGACGCCCTGGCGTGCCGCCCAGTTCCGGTGAAAGTCCTCGATCTCGGCGGCGAGCTTCGGGCTGCCCTCGCGGATCGCCCAGCCGGTGCGCGCGTCGTCGCGCAGCACGAGATCGGTGCGGACCGCGAGCTTCGGCAGCACCTGCGCCCACATCTTCGCCTTCCAGTCGTCGACGACCAGCACCTGCAGGAGGCCGGTGTTGAGCATCTCCAGCATGTCCTCGTCCTCGAGCGCATCGGGGACGATCACGAGGACGATCTCCGGCTTGCCCGTCGCCTTGAAGCGTGCGTTGAGCCCGGCCAGGCTTTCGAAGTAACTCGACGCGCGGCGCACGTGAACGGTCTTGCCGGAGAGATCGTCGAGGCTCGCGAGCTGCGGTGACGCCGGGCCGGTGACGACGACCTCGTCGACCGGCTTGATTGCGGCGGGCGCGACGAAGTCGACGACCTTCCGGCGCTCGTCGGTCACGGTCAGGTTGCCGACCGCGATGTCGGCCAGGCCGCCGGCGACGTCGGGCAGCAGCTTGTCGCGCGTGGCGGGGATCAGGTAGACGGTGAGCGGGCGCTTGCCCAGTTGCTTGGCGTACTTCTGGTTGAGCCAGCGTTCGAAGTCGCGGACCAGCTCGGCGGCGAGCCCGCGCTCACGGCCCCTGTCGTTGTAGTACAGCGAGCGGCTGTACGGAACCTCGACGCGGATGATCCGCTTCTCGAGCAGGACGTCGAAGTCGCCGGTCCGCGTCTTGCCGGCGACGGACAGGCCGCGCCTGGCGGCGCTGTCCTGTGCGGCTGCGGCAGGCTGCTGCGCCCAGAGGGACGTCGACGACGCGAGCAGGGCGGCCGCCGTCCAGGCCAACACGGAATGAGCGGTCACGAGGGCCTCCGATCCATTCGTCGCGCGGCCGTCGCGTCAGCGCGCCGGCCGCGCGCGCGTCCAGCTCGCATCCGGGTTGTACGTCGTCATCGCGCGGGCGAGCGCATCGGTGCGCGGCCCCAGCTCCTTCTGCCAGACCACGCCGTCGGCGGCGACGACGAACGTCATGACGCCGGTGTCGCCCCACTTCGCGGGCCACGCGACGAACGCGCAGCCTTTCGTCATCCGGCCGCCCGCGACGTAGCTGTACGCGCCGCCGGCCGCGTCCTGGCCCTGCGCCCGCAGAATCCGCTGCGCGTACTGCCGCCCGCCGTCCTGATCGCGGTAGTCCTGCTGCGCGTCGGTGAGCGCCAGCATCACCTGGATCACGTCGAGCTCGTTGCGGCCGATGCGCCTCGTGCGCAGCTCGTCGGCGGTTGCGCGCGCGACCACGTCGCGGCCTCGGCGACGTCGGCCGGGTAGGTTGCCGCCATCAGCACCTGCGACAGCAGGGAATCGGGGTCGAGCGCGATCTGCGCGGTGAGCTGGTCGATCTGCTCCTTGCCGAACGCCGCGCCGCCGGCCTGCGCGTACGCGAGCGGCGGCAGCGCGAGGACGGCGAGTAGCGCGAGGCTTCGCAGCCAGCGGAACGGTCGTTTCGCCACGGGATCTCCTGTCCGGGGGGCGCGGGTTCGGGCGTCGCGCGCGGTCAGGCACGGAAGACGACCTTGAAGACGTTCTTCGCGGTCTCGAGAATCGACTTGGCGTAGAGACCGCCGGCGAACGCCACCAGCATCATCGCGTCGACCGAGTTGACGAAGCCCTCGTGCCGGCTCGTGAACAGCGTGACGCCGCCGACGATCAGCGGCGCCACCAGCGCGCCCAGCACCGGGCGCATCACGAAGCAGAACGCGATACGCCGGTGGTAGACCTCGCCCTCGGCGGCCGGCGGGGACCGTTCGCCGCTCGCGAGCTCGAAGCCGGCTGCGTAGCGCGCGAGCAGCGACGTCAGCGCGCCGACGCCGCTGCCGGCGAAGCCGATCAGCGCCACACCCGTCATCTTCAGCAGGTGGTCGGGCTGCGCGAGGATCGCGAGGCCGCCGACGAAACCCGCGACGATCGCGACGGTGAGCGCCAGCGCGGTGAGCCGCGCCGACGCGTGCAGCGTGCGGATCTCCGCGTCGTCGCGCGGCGGGCTGCCGGCGGCGGGCGTGGCAGCCGCCGCCGGATCGAGCACGTCGTCGGCCATGGTCATCGCGCGAGCCTTTCGACGCGAAGTCGCCCTACTGGCCCTGGTTGGAGGAGACGGCCTCCATCACGCGCTCGAGGTTGAAGCTCCCCGGCTTCTGTCGCGGCGGGAACTCCCGGAAGCTTTGCAGCCACCGGCCCACGTACGCGCCCGCGGGCGCGATCGCATACATGCGCTCCATGTACCAGCGCTGCCAGCCCATCGCGTGCTCATGCTCGGCGCGCTCGAACGGGTCCATGCGCAGGTTGGTGAGCAGCGGCGCGCGCAGCACCGTGAAGGGCTCCTGCCAGACGCGCAGCCCCTCCGCCTTCTGCTCGAGGAACGTGATCTTCAGGTTGTCGTAGCGCAGCGCGGCCACCTGCCCGTCGTCGGTCCAGTAGATGAACTCGTGGCGCGGCCACGGCGCCTCGCCCCGCAGCGCCGGGCCGAGGTCGTACCCGTCGAGGTGCACCTTGTACGGGCGGCCGCCGATCGTCGTGCCCTTCTTCAGGTCCTCGGTGAAGTTCCTTCCGCCCGCTGCGGTCACCAGCGTCGGCAGCATGTCCTCGTGCGCGCCGATGTCGTTGACCACGGTGCCGGGCTTGATGACGCCGGGCCAGCGGATCACCGTGGGCACGCGGTAGCCGCCTTCCCAGTTGGTGTTCTTCTCGCCGCGGAACATCGTCGTGCCGCCGTCGGGCCACGTGAACGTTTCGGCGCCGTTGTCGGTCGAGTACATGACGATCGTGTTCTGGTCGAGCCCCAGCTCCTTCAGCTTCGCGAGCAGCTGGCCGACGTGGCCGTCGTGCTCGACCATGCCGTCGGCGTAGATGCCGAGGCCGGTCTTGCCGGCCGACGCGGCCTTGAGGTGGGTGAAGATGTGCATCCGCGTCGAGTTCCACCAGATGAAGAACGGCTTGCCCGACTGCTTGGCGCGCGTCATGAAGTCGAGTGACTTCTCCATCACCTCGTCGTCGATCGTCTCCATCCGCTTGCGCGTCAGCGGGCCGGTGTCGGTGATGCGGCCGTCGGCGAAGCTGTGGATGACGCCGCGCGGGCCAAACTTCTTCCTGAATTCCGGATCCTTCGGGTAGTTCTCGTTCTCGGGCTCTTCCTCGGCGTTCAGGTGGTAGAGGTTCCCGAAGAACTCGTCGAAGCCGTGGGCGGTCGGCAGCATGTCGTCGCGGTCGCCCAGGTGGTTCTTGCCGAACTGGCCGGTCACGTAGCCCTGGGCCCGGAGCAGCGTGGCGATCGTCGGGTCCTCCTTCTTCATCCCCTCCGGCGCGCCCGGCAGGCCGACCTTGGTGAGGCCCGTGCGGATCGGCGACTGCCCGGTGACGAACGCGGCGCGGCCGGCCGTGCAGCTCTGCTGGCCGTACCAATCGGTGAATACGGCGCCGTCCTTGCCGATGCTGTCGATGTTCGGCGTCTTGTAGCCCATCATGCCCATGTTGTAGGCGCCGACGTTGAACTGGCCGATGTCGTCGCCCCAGATCACGAGGATGTTGGGCTTGCCGGCCGGCTGCGCCGCGAGCGGCAGCGCCGCGACGACGGCGATGCAGGCGACGACGATGCGTGCAATGAGATTCATGGGCTTCTCCTGTCCGGGCGTTGCGCGGGGCTTGTTCGTTGGCGTGCGGTCCTGGGGCCGGACCTTGCGGCAATCGCGGTACCGAAGCCTAGGGAACGCCGCAATCGCCGGCTATTACACGATGGTTCAACGGCACGCGGTCACGACGCGGCGCCGGCCGGCCGGAGGCCGGCGCAGGCACGGCCGATGGCCTCGAGCAGTGCGGCGGCGCCGACCGGCTTGCGCTGGCACGCGAACGCGCCGAGCCCCAGTGCGCGCTGGGCGATGTCCGGGTCGTCGTGCCCGGTGATGGCGATGATCGGCGGCGATCCGGCGTTGCGGGCGAATTCGGCCAGCACGTCGAAGCCCGAAAGACCGGGCATGTGGAGATCGAGCAGCACGCAGTCGAACGTGCGCCGCTCGAGGTCGCGCAGCAGCGACTCCCCGGTAGCATAGGGAAACACGTGATGGTCGTGCGCGCGCAGCAGCCGCGAAAGCGCACGCCGAAACGCCTCTTCGTCGTCCAATATGGCGATGGCGAGTGCTGGCGGACCCATCGCGCGCATCGTGGCGCGCGGACCGCACCGCAGCAATTGCACCTTCGTGTTACCGGTGCCGAGTCAGGGCGCGGGTGGTATGCCGAGTTGCTGCGCGAGCCGGACCAGATCGGCGACCGAAGCCGCGCCGAGCTTGTCCATCACCCGGCCCCGGTGCACCTTGACCGTGTGTTCGGCCGTGCCGAGGCGGTCGGCGATCACCTTGTTCAGGCGGCCGGCGATCACGTGTGCGAACACTTCGCGCTCGCGCGGCGTCAGGCGCTCGAGGCGTCCGCGCGCCTCCTCGTCGGCCCGCAGCGCCGCGGCCTGCGCGCGCGCGACCGCGAGGCTCGCGCGCACCGCGCGCAGGAGTTCGTCGCGCTTGACCGGCTTCACCAGGAAGTCGATCGCGCCGGCCTTGATTGCCTGCACGCTCATCGGGATGTCGCCGTGTCCGGTCAGGAACACGACGGCGAGCCCCGGCAGGTGCGCGAGGCGCTGCTGCAGCGCGAGCCCGTCCAGGTCCGGCATCGCCACGTCCAGCACGACGCAGCCGACGTCGGCGGGCGTCGCGCGCGCGAGGAAGTCCGGGGCGGAATTGTAGGCGCGCACGTCGAATCCTTCCGCCTGCAACAGGCGGGCGAGCGCGCGCGTCAGTTCCGGCTCGTCGTCGACGAGGTACACGACGTCGGCGGTGGTCACTGGGCTGCCTTCGCGCTGCGCGCTCCGGCGTTCGCCCTCGGGGCGGCCCTTCGGGCTCACGCGGCCCTCGCAATCAGCGGCAGGCTCATGTGGAAGGTCGCGCCCCGGTCCGCGTTCGCCTCGGCCCACAGGCGGCCCCCGTGGGCGGCCACGATCGAACGGCAGATCGCGAGTCCCATGCCGAGGCCATTGGCCTTGGTCGTGTAGAACGGCGCGAACACCTGCTCGGGCGGCTGCGGCAGGCCGGCGCCGGCGTCGCGGACACTCACGTGCACGGCGTCGGCGCCGGCGTCCGTGGCGATGACGACGGTCCGGTGGCCGGCGCCGTTGCCGGCCATCGCGTCGCAGGCGTTGCCGACGATGTTGATCAGCACCTGCTCGAGCGGCACGCGGTCGGCGGAGACCTCCGGCATGCCGTCGGCAAGCGCCAACTCGACGGCGACACCGCGCCGGACGAGGTCGGCCCGCATGAACTGCACGACGTCGCGGACGACCTGGTTCACCGCCAGCGGCTGGCGGTTCGGCTCGCCGCGCTTCAGCAGGCTGCGCAGCCGGCGGATCACTTCGCCGGCGCGGTCGTCGGCCTTGACGATGTCGGCGAGGATCGCGCGCACCTCCGGCAGGTCGGGCGCCGGCCGGTCGAGCAGGCTCTGCGCGGCTTCCGCGTTGCTCATGATGATCGCCAGCGGCTGGTTCAGCTCGTGGGCGAGCGCACCGGAGAGTTCCGACAGCGTCGCCACGCGCGACAGGTGCTCGAGTTCGGCACGCTGGCGCGCGGTCTCGTCCTCGACCTTCTTGCGCTCGGTGATGTCGATCGTCGCGCCCATCAGCGTCCCTGCCGACTGCGCGCCGGCCTCGGGTGCGCGACCCAGCGAAGCGTACCACCGCGTCTGCCCGTCCGCTCCCGTCACGCGGTACTCGATCGATGCGCGCCGGTCCGGCGCCGACCGCTCCGCCGCGACGAAGCCGCGCACGCGCTCGCGGTCGTCCGGGTGCACGCGCGCGAGCACGTCGTCGAAGCGATGATCGCGGCCCGGCGCGAGCCCGAACATGGCGAGCGCCCGCGGCGTCGCCCACAGCCGCCCGGTGGCGCCGTCGATGCTCCAGAGTCCCGCGCTCGCGGCGTCGGCGGCCAGCGCGAGCTGCTGCTCCGACGCGCGCAGCGCCACGGTCTTCGCCTCGAGATCGGCCGCCAGGCGCGCCGCGCGGATGAGGTCGTGGCTCAATTCGAAGCTCATCGTGACGATGATCGGGACGAACATCAGCGTCGCGAAGACAGGAATCCTGGCGAGGCCCCAGAACGACAGGATCGCGAGCGTCGTCCCCGCCGCCACGAACAGCACGATGCTGCCGCCGATCGTGATCGCCCGGCGCCGCTCGTGGCGCCGCCACAGGTCGCGAATCGCGTCGGCCACGAAGAGCACGAGGGCCAGCAGCGACAGGTGCGCGATCGCCATCAGCGGGTTCGCCACACCCTGCGCCACCGAAACGGCTTCGCCGAGCACGTCCACCCGGGCAAGCGAAGTGATCTCCCGGAAGTGGATGCTGGGCGTGGCAAAGACGTTGACGCCGAGGGCGAGCGTACGCAGCGCAATCGCCGACCAGCCGAGCCACACCCGGCCTGCGCGCAGGTAGTACAGGACGAACCAGACGACGGCGACGAGGCCGGACCAGACCGGAAACTGGTAGAGCCAGAGCCAGCGCCCGAAGTCCGCCGTCGTCGGCGCGAGCAGCATCCGCGTCTCGACGTACCCCATCGCCGCGACGCTGACCGCCAGCACCGCGAAGGCGGCGTTCCCGATGGCCTGTCGCTGGCGCAGCCAGACATGCGCGTGCACGGCCGCGAGCGTCACGCAGGCGGAACCGAGGACCAGCCAGACGGCCGTAATCCAGCTCATGAGCGGTGGGAATGCGTCGATACGCCGGGCTTCCGGATGCCGGCGCGCACGTAAGGATCGGGGCGCGGCAGCGTCCGGTCAAGCGCCGGCGTGCGCAGCCTCGGAGACGGAATTTCCGCCGCGACGCCGGCGCACGCATCGCGCGGCCGATTTGACCCGGCCGGGACGGGCCCCGATACTCGCGGCGTAGGCTCCGCTTCCTCCATTCCGTGTCCGTTCTGCCGTCCCCGCCCAACCCGCGCGCGCACCGGCTGCGCCCGAGCCACCTGCTGCTGGCCGCGCTGCGGCACCTGCTCTACCTCGTCGTCCGCACGCAGGTCACGCCGGAGCGGGCGGACGCGCTCGGGGCGGACCCGGGCAGGCCGCTGTGCTACGTCCTCGAGGATCGCCACCTGTCGAGCCTGCTCGTGCTGGAGGAGGAGGCGAGGCGGCTCGGGCTGCCGTCGGCGCTCGATCCGGTCGGACCGCAGTTCCCGCACCTGGCGCGCGCGGTGTTCTCGGTGATCCTGAACCGCAACCCGCTCTCGACCCGCACGGCGGAGCCGTCGGCGGCGCTCGCGCAGCTCACGCAGGCCGTGCTCGCCGATCCGGCACTCGACGTGCAGCTGGTGCCCGTGGCCGTGCTGTGGGGCCGCGCGCCCAAGGCGCAGGAATCGCTGCTGCGCGCGCTGTTCGCCGACGCGTGGGCGAGCGTGGGGCCGCTGCGCCAGCTCGCCATCATCGCGCTGCACGGCCGGCAGACGCGCGTGACGTTCGCCGAGCCGGTCTCCCTGCGCCGGCTCATCGACGAGGAGACCGACGCCGCGACCGCCGTGCGCAAGGCGAACCGCTTCCTGCGCTTCCACTTCCGCCGGCAGCGCGAGTCGGCGATCGGCCCCGACCTCTCGCACCGGCGCAACCTGATCGACGCGATGATCCGGTCGGACGAGATGCAGAAGGCGATCGAAGCCGAGGCGCAGCGGCTCGCGATCGACCGCGCCGCTGCCGAAGGCCGTGCGCGCCGCTTCGCGTGGGAGATCGCGTCGGACTTCAGCTACCCGGTCGTGCGCTCGCTGGAACTCGTGCTGAAGCAGCTGTGGGAGCGGCTGTACGACGAGGTCGCCGTCCACCACGCCAAGGAGGTCGCGCGGGTCGCACCGGGGAAGGGCCTCGTCTACCTGCCCAACCACCGCAGCCACGTCGACTACCTGCTGCTGTCGTACTTCATCAACGCGGCGGGACTCGCGCCGCCGCACATCGCCGCGGGCGCCAACCTCAACTTTCCCGTCGTGGGGCCGGTGCTGCGCCGCGGCGGCGCGTTCTTCCTGCGCCGCAGCTTCAAGGGCGAGCCGCTGTATGCGGCCGTGTTCCGCGAGTACCTGCACACGATGCTCGTGCGCGGCTTTCCGATCGCCTACTTCGTGGAGGGCGGCCGCAGCCGGAGCGGCCGCACGCTGTCGCCGAAGGGAGGCCTGCTCGGCATGACGCTGGAGAGCTTCATGCGCGAGCACCCGCGGCCCGTCCTGCTGGTGCCGATCTGGTTCGGCTACGAGAAGCTGCTCGAGGGCCGCGCGCTGCTGGCCGAGCTCGAGGGCAAGCCGAAGCGGGGCGAGTCGCTCACCGACCTCGTGCGCGTCACGCGGCACCTGAAGCGCGTCTACGGGCGCGTCGACGTGAACTTCGGCGATCCGCTGTCGCTCGACCACTTCCTCGACGCGGAGGCGCCGGGATGGCAGGCGCTCGAAGGCGAGGCGCGGCGCGAAGCCGCCAGGCGGCTCACGGTGCCGCTGGCGCGCGAGATGGCCGAGCGCATCAACGCCGCCGTGGTCATCAATGCGATCAACGTCTACGCGATGGCCATCGCCGGCAGCCCGCGCTACGCGCTGGACGAGCGTGCGCTCGCCCAGCAGGTCGAGTGGCTGCGCACGCTGGCGCGGCGGCTGCCGCATTCCGACGTTTCGGTGCTGGTGGCGGGCGAGCCTGCGGCGGTGATCGCCGAGGCCCTGAAACTGGGCGTCGGCGAGCGCGTTGCGCACCCGCTGGGCGACGTGATCAGGGTGCCGGACGCCGAGGTGTCGGCGCTCAATTACCTGCGCAACAACGTGCTGCACGCGTATGCGCTGCCGGCGCTGGTGGCGAGCCTGCTCGTCGGCACCCGCGAGACGACGCCGGAGGACGTTGCCGAATTCGTGGCGGCCGCGCAGCCCTTCGCGCGCGCCGAGCTCATGCTGCGCAGGTCCCCGGAGGCGGCGGCGGAGCAGGCGCGGCGCATCCTCGCGCTGTTCGTCGAGCTCGGCCTTGCGCGGTCCGCGCCCGACGGCACCGTGCGCGCCGCCGACCGCTACAGCCCCGAGCATGCCGGCCTCGATCTCCTCGCCCGGTCGATCCGGCACCTGCTGCGCCGCAATTACCTGACGATCGCGCTCCTGACGCAGGTCGGCTCCGGGCAGATGACGCGCGCGCGGCTGGACGAGCTGATGCGAATGCTCACGCAGCGGCTGTCGCTGCTGGTCGAGTCCGCGCCGCCCGACTTCTACGAGCGCTCGACGTTCGCGTCGTACGTCGACAGCCTGATCGAGAACGGCATCGTCGACGAGGACCCGGACGGTCGCCTGCACCTCGACGACCGCGCGCGCCTCTGGAAGCGCAGCGTCGAGCGGCTGCTGCCGGCGGACGCCGTGCTGGCGATCCGGCGGCTGGCGGTCGGGCATGCGCCGGCGGCGGACGCCGCGGCGTAGGCCCGGACGGGACGCGATGCCTCAGGTGCCGCGGGCCTGCTCGCGGGACCCGCGGCGTGGCGCAGCCGACTTGCGCGCGGCCGTCTTCGTCGCTGCCGGCCTCTTCGCCGTCGTCCGCTTCGCCTTCCTCGCGGCGGCCGCGGCCTCCGCCTTCGCCCGCGCCGCGAGGGCCAGCCTGCGCACGCGGCGGATGTCGGCGTCGGAGAACGGGCCGTTGACGCCGGAGATCGCGGCGAGGTTCATGCCGTGCCTGCGCCCCATCTTGTAGATCTCGCGCACCTTCTCCCACTCGATGTTGCGGCCGACCGTGAAGTTCTCGAACCGGCCTTCGAGCGCGAGCACGATGGTCTCGGCGAGGCACGCGTACGCGACGTTCTTCGGCAGTCCGATGTTCTTCATCGACACCTTGCCGGGCAGCAGGATCTCGCCCGACTCGATCACCAGCACGTCGGGGCGCTTGGCGACTTCCTCGGGCGGCAGATCGAGCGGCCGCGCGACGTCGGTGATCACGCAGCCGGGCTTCACCTTCATGATGTCGAGGATCTTCTTGCCGGCGCCCGACGTCGCCGTGACGATCATGTCCATGCCGGCGATGTCCTTGTCCGCACGGGACGACAGGAAGAGCTTCGCGTCGGGGGTCTCCTTCAGGATCGAGCCCTTGAGCGACAGCAGCTTCGCCGTCTCCGGCGAGACCATGTAGACCTCCTCGGCGACCATCGCGAGCAGGCGCGCGCACACGGAGCCGATGGCGCCGGTGGCGCCGACGACCATCGCCTTGAACCGGACCTTCTGCCCGCGCGCGGGCTTCGGCACGAGGCCCAGGCGCAGCACGGCGTCGTGCGCCGCCCACAGTGCGCCCGACGCGCTGTAGCTGTTGCCGGTCGTGATCGGCAGCGGCGCGCGCCGCGCGACGGTGAGCCCGGCATCGCCGACCACCTTCGTGAAGGCGCCGAGCCCCATGATCTGCGCGCCGAGCCCCCGCGCGATCCGGGCGGCCTCGAGCAGGCGGCGGTACGTGAACTCGGGGCTGTGGCTCATGATCTCCTTCGGCGTGCCGCCGACCGAGATGAGCCATCCCTCCGCCTCGACGCCCGTCGGCGACTTGATGCCGGTCACCTTCGAGTACACGAACGGCGGCGCGTACGCCATCGCCTTCTCCAGCGTGTCCATGAACACCGGCGGCGACACGTGCGAGAGCATTTCGATCGGCTTGATGTTCTTGAAGTACTCCTGCGACAGCGGATGGATGACGAACGCGAAGCGGTTGACGCGGCGGAACCCGTTCGGATAGATGACGCGCGGCTCCAGCGCCAGGTTCTCGATGATCTCGAGGTAGTCGTCCTCGAGGATGTCGTCGCCGGCCTTGCCCGTGGCCGCGATGATCATCGCGTCGAGCAGGCTCGGGCCGAGCACGTGGTCGAACAGCGCGGGCGAGCCGTCGACGACCATGGCCACGCCCTTCGCCTTGAACGCGGCGATCCGGCGGTCGTTGACGGTCGACGTCACGATCGTCTTGCCCGCGAGCTCCTCGGCGCCGAAGTCGTCGAGCTCGTGCACCGGCGCGACGATCACCGTCGCGTCGCGCATCGCGCGGCGCAGCACGAAGCGCGTCCACTCCTTGACCGGCGCCGACCCCATCAGGCGCTCGGGGGTCCACTCGAGCACGTAGTGGGCGCCGCTCGCGTACAGCGACAGCGTGTCGAGCGACGTCAGCAGCTTGGGCACGCCGAGCTGCAGCAGCGGATCCGCGAACACGAGGTTCGGCGTGTACTCCGCCATCGTCTGCGCCAGCTTGTAGTTGGTGCGGCCGGAGAAGAACAGGACGATCGCGTTGTTGAAGTAGTTGCCGAGCCGGTTCTGCACGTGGCGCAGCGCCCACTCCTGCAGGATGTCCGACAGCCGCCCGCCGGTCGTCACCGGCACGCGCGTGACGGTGCCGGTCAGCCGCTGGCTGTCCTTGTCGACGAAGCGTTGCGCGCCGACCGTGTAGCTGTCCTTGACGACGCCCACGCCGATGGCGTCGGCGTGGCGCTCCCAGTGCTTGAGCAGGCGCACGGCCTTCGCCGTGCTGCCGTTGGTGCCGATGCGCGCGACGTTGAGCTGCCGGCCCATGAACCGCGCGGCGAACTCGAAGTCCTGGTCGCCCGCGCCCAGGCTGATCCCGACGACTTTCTTCATCGCATCCCCCGTAGAAGCAAATTGTACGGCGCGCCGCACCCGCGGATCGCGCCCCGGCTTTGACCTTGGTCGACAAATGTGCTCGCCGGCGTGGCCGGGCAGGGCGCTTTGGTGCAAGCTCGATCCTGCGGGAGGCGACATGAAGACGAAAGCAATGACCGAGGTGCCGGGCGGCGTGACCGACCTCATGTGGTCGGTCGGGCTGTCCACGGCGAAGAAGGCGGCGGGTGTCGTGACCGGGCTGCTGCCGATTCCGCAGCCGACGCTGCTGGTGGGGCCCGGCGCGAGCCGCCGGCTGGGCGAGGCGCTCGCCGGGTTCGGCTACCGCAAGGTGCTGATCGTCACCGACCGCGTCGTCGCGAAGATGGGCCTGCCGAAGGCGCTGATCGAGGCGCTCGCGGCGGGCGGCGCCGCGCACGTCGTGTTCGACGCGATCACGCCGGACGCCCCGCTCCCGCTGATCGAGAAGGGCATCGCGTTCTGCGAGAAGCACGGCTGCGACGCCGTCGTGGCGTTCGGCGGCGGCTCGCCGATGGACGCGGCGAAGACCATCGCGCTCGCGGTCGCCAACCGGAAGCACCCGCGCCGGCTGGTCGGGTATTTCAAGGGGCTGCGCGGCCCGCTGCCGCTCTATGCGGTTCCGACGACCGCGGGCACCGGGTCCGAGGTGACGGTCGCGGCGGTCGTCTCCGAGCCGGAGACCAACCGCAAGCTCGTGATCGCCGACACGCGGCTCGTGCCGTCGATGGCGGCGCTCGACCCGGCACTGATGACCGGGTTGCCGCGCGAGGTCACGGCGGCGACGGGGATGGACGCGCTGACGCACGCGGTCGAGGCGTTCGTCGGGCAGTGGGCGAATCCGCACACGGACCGGATGGCGCTGGCGGCCGTCGGCATGATCTACGCCAACCTGCGCACGGTGTACCGCAACGGCCGCGACCTCGCGGCGCGCGAACGGATGGCGCTCGCCGCGACGTTCGCCGGTCTCGCGTTCACGCGGGCGAACGTCGGCTACGTGCACGCGATCGCCCACCAGCTCGGCGGCCTGTACCACACGCCGCACGGCCTCGCCAACGCGATCATGCTGCCGTACGTGCTGCGGTTCGAGAGCCCGGCGATCACCCGGCGGCTCGCGGCGCTCGCGCTGCGCGCGAACGTCGGCAAGGCCGGCGAGCGCCCGGCGGCGCTCGCGAAGAAGTTCATCGAGTCCGTCGAGGCGCTGAACCGGGACGTCGGCATCCCCCGCCATCTCGACGCGCTGCGCGAGGCCGACATCCCGGCGCTCGCGAAGGCCGCGTGCCGCGAGGCCGACGCCAACTACCCGGTGCCGCGGTACATGTCGCAGGCGCAATGCGAGGCGATCCTGCGCCAGGCGCTGCCGCGCGCGGCGGGCCGGCGGCGACGCTGAGGTCTTCCCCCTCGGCGGCGACGGGCGCCGGTTTGCCTTTGGGCAAGTCCCGCCGCCGGGCGGGGTGCTAGTCTGGGGGCGTGGTCGGGCACGTCCTGCGCGTGCCGTGGCGATTGACGGGGGTTATCACCTGGATTGGCACAATCAATTGGACGCTGCCCACGGGCGGCGGCAGACTCGCGCAATCGCCGGGGAACCGCCGGCGATCACGATTGGCAGTCCAGTCCGACTCGAGAGGAGAGCACGATGAAGAGCCTGAAAGGCACCAAGACCCACCAGAACCTCAAGGACGCGTTCGCCGGCGAATCGCAGGCCAACCGCCGTTACCTCTATTTCGCGAACAAGGCCGACGTCGAAGGCCAGAACGACGTCGCCGCGCTGTTCCGCTCGACCGCGGAAGGCGAGACCGGCCACGCGCACGGCCACCTCGACTACCTCGCGCAGGTCGGCGACCCGGCGACGGACCTGCCGATCGGCTCGTCGCGCGAGAACCTGAAGTCCGCCGTCGCGGGCGAGACGCACGAGTACACCGACATGTACCCGGGGATGGCCAAGGCGGCGCGCGGCGAGGGCTTCGACGAGATCGCCGACTGGTTCGAGACGCTGGCGAAGGCCGAGCGGTCGCACGCCAACCGCTTCCAGAAGGCCCTGGACGCATTGGCGGACTGAGTTGCCGTTGGCGCGATCGAGCGTCGCTGAAACGGGCGACGCTCATCGCGCGCGGCCGCGTTCGAGCGTCGCGAAAGGCCGCGACGCTCGACGCGGCCGGTCGATTCGGCTGCAGCAAGTTGCGGCCGCGTCCAGTACCCACTACTCCACGAGCACACCGTGACCACGCGTGAAGGCAGCCTCGAGGCGCCCACAAGGCACGCCCTCGACTGGCGCAACCCCGACTTCTACGACCGCGCCTCCCTCGACAAGGAGCTGGAGCGGGTTTTCGACATCTGCCACGGCTGCCGCCGCTGCATCAGCCTGTGCCAGGCGTTCCCCACGTTGTTCGACCTCGTCGACGAGAGCAAGACCGGCGAGGTCGACGGCGTGGCGAAGGCGGACTACTTCAAGGTTGTCGACCAGTGTTACCTGTGCGACGTCTGCTACATGACGAAGTGCCCGTACGTGCCGCCGCACCCGTGGAACCTCGACTTCCCGCACCTGATGCTGCGCGCGAAGGCCGTGCACTTTCGCGAGCACGGCGCCCGCTTCCGCGACCGCCTGCTGACCGGCACCGACCGGATGGGCCGGCTCGCCGCGATCCCGGTCGTCGCGCAGACCGTGAACGGCGTGAACGCGATGCCGCTGGCGCGCAAGGCGATGCAGGCGACGCTGGGCGTGGCCGCCGGCGCGGCGCTGCCGCCGTTCGCGCCGAAGAAGCTGCGGTCGCACGCGGAGCCCTCCGTCGCCTGGCCCGTGCGCGACGGCGAGCGCACGCCGGGCAAGGTCGCCGTGTTCGCGACGTGCTACGTCAACTACAACGAGCCCGGCATCGGGCACGATCTCCTCAAGCTCCTCGCGCACAACGAGATCCCGTACCGGTTCGCCGAGAAGGAGGCGTGCTGCGGCATGCCCAAGCTCGAGCTGGGGGACCTCGAGACCGTCGAGCAGCTCAAGAACGTGAACATCCCGCAGCTCGCGGCGCTCGCGCGCGACGGGTGGGCGATCGTGACGCCCGTGCCGTCGTGCACGCTGATGTACAAGCAGGAGCTGCCGCTGCTGTTCCCGGAGGATCCGGACGTCAAGGCGGTCGCCGACGCGATGTTCGACCCGTTCGAGTATCTCGTGCTGCGCGACAAGGACGGCTTGCTCAAGCGGGACTTCAAGCAGCCGCTGGGCAAGGTCAGCTACCACATCCCGTGCCACGGCCGCGTGCAGAACGTCGGGCAGAAGACGCGCGAAGCACTGCAGTGGGTGCCGGGGACCGAGGTGAACACGGTCGAGCGCTGCGCGGGCCACGACGGCACCTACGGGATCAAGGCCGAGTTCTTCGCGGACTCGATGAAGATCGGCAAGCCGGTGTTCGCCCGGATGGGCGACGGCGACCCGGACTACGTGAGCTCCGACTGCCCGATCGCGGGCCGCCGCATCATGCAGGGGATCGCGGGGAAGGACGGGCCGCCGCGCGCGCGCAAGGAGCACCCGCTGTCGCTGCTGCGGATCGCCTACGGAATCGAATGACGGAAATGGACGGTACACGGCAATGAACACGACGACGAAGGAGAAGCCCATGCCGCGGATCACCCGCGAGAGCCTGATGACGCTCGAGGCCTACGCGAAGGCACGGCCGGCGTTCCGGGCGAAGGTGCTCGCGCACAAGCGCGCGCGGACGGTCCACCTGGGCGAGCACGTGACGCTGGTGTTCGAGGACGAGCTCACGATGCGCTACCAGATCCAGGAGATGCTGCGGATCGAGAAGACGTTCGAGGAGGAGGGCATCCAGGACGAGCTCGACGCGTACAACCCGCTGGTGCCGGACGGCCGCAACTTCAAGGCGACGATGCTGCTCGAATACGAGAACGTCGACGAGCGCCGCGCCGCGCTGGCGCGGCTGAAGGGCATCGAGGATCGCGTGTGGGTGCAGGTCGAGGGATGCCCGAAGGTCTACGCGATCGCCGACGAGGATTTGGAGCGCGAGAACGCGCAGAAGACCTCCGCCGTGCACTTCCTGCGCTTCGAGCTGACCGCCGAGATGGCGGCGGCGCTCAAGTACGGCGTCGGCCTCGGGCTGGGCGTGGACCACCCGCAGTACACCGCGGCGATCCCTGCCGTCGGCGAGGCCACGCGCAAGGCGCTGGTCGCCGACCTGGCGTAGGCGGCTTCGCCCGGGCGCAGCGAACGGCGGATGCCTCGCCGGCGAACAGCAGATCCCTCGCCGGCGAACAGCAGATCCCTCGCCGGCAAACAGCAGATCCCTCGCCGGCGAACAGCAGATCCCTCGCTGCGCTCGGGATGACGCCGCGGCCGGCAGCGGGTGATCCCGCCGCCCGGCCGCGGCGTCACTCAATGCGGATCTTCCCGCGCTCGACGACTTCCTTCCAGCGCGCCTGCTCCTTCGCGATGAACGCCGCGAAGTCCTCCGGCGTGCCGATGCCGGTGGCGGCATTGTCGTCGGCGAAGCGCTGCGTGACGGCCGACGACGCCAGCGCCTTGTTGATCTCCGAATTGAGCTTCGCGACGACGTCGCGCGGCGTGCCCTTCGGCGCGATGATGCCGTACCACTGCGACGTCTCGAAGTCCCGGTAGCCCAGCTCGGCGACGGTCGGCACGTCCGGCAGCGCGGGAATCCGCTGCGGCGTGCCGACGGCGATCGCGCGGAGCTTCCCGGTCCTGATGTGCGGCATCAGCGCCGGCAGCCCGGCCGACGACGCATCGAGCCGGCCGCCCAGCAGGTCCTGCAGCTGCGGCCCGGTGCCCTTGTACGGCACGTGGACGACGTCGATGCCGGTGACGAGCTTCAGGTACTCGAACGCGAGGTGGCCGGCGCTGCCGTTGCCCGCCGACCCGTAGTTGAGCTTGCCCGGCTCCTTCTTCGCGAGCGCGACGAACTCCCGGAAGTCCTTCGCCGGCACGTCCGCGTTGAGCACGAACAGGTTGGGCACGCGCGCAAGCAGCGCGACCGGGACGAAATCGCGGTCGACGTCGTACGGCTGCTTCGGCATCGCGTACGGGTTGACCGCGAGCGTGCCGACGTGGCCGAGGATCAGCGTGTAGCCGTCGGCCGGCGCCTTCGCCACCTCGGACATCGCGATCGTGCCCGCGCCGCCCGCCTTGTTCTCGACGACGACCGACTGGCCGAGCTGCGTGGACAGCTGCTGCGCGACCGCGCGCGCGACGATCTCCGACGTGCCGCCGGGCGCGAACGGCACGACGAGCCGGATCGTCTTCGTCGGGTACGCGCCTTGCGCCAGCGCGAGCGGCGCGAGCGCGGCGAATGCGGCGGCGACGATGAATTGCCTGCGGAGCATCGCGAGGTCCTCCGTGCGGGTGGGAATCGCCGCAGCGCCGGCGATTCCGGCGATCATAGCCGAGTCGGGCGCGCGTCGTGGCGTCGCGACTTGATGACCGTCAAGACGCGCGGCGGCGCCGGCCCGACAATGGGCACCCGGCCACGGCGGCCCGGCGCGGCGTGTCGCCGCGCACCCGCGTGCCGGAACGGGAGTCGCGATGACCGCGCAACCTTGGCTCGCCCGCCTGCCGGCGGGATTCTTCGCCATCCCCGTCGGCGTGTTCGGGCTCGCCGGCGCGTGGCGGCGCGGGCAGGCGTTCGAGTGGTCGCTGGCGGGGCCGGTGGCGACGGCGGTCGCCGCGATCGCAGCCGCCGTCCTGTGCGCGCTGCTCGTGCTGTACGCGGCGAAGACGGTGCGCCACCCGGCGGCGGTCCTGGCCGAGTTTCGCCATCCGGTTGCCGGCGCGGTCATGGCGACGATCCCGCTCTCGCTGCTGCTCGCGACGGTCTACTACGCGGAGAGCGGGCACCGCGGCTGGCTCTCGCTCACGCTGGCGGCGCTCGCGCTCCAGGGCGTCATCGCGCTGCGCGTCGTGCGCCAGCTCGCCACCGGCGCGCTGCCGGGCGCGATGGTCACGCCCGCGCTCTACCTGCCGCCCGTTGCCGGCGGCTTCGTCGGCGCGATGGCGCTGGGCACGCAGGGCTATCCCGGCTGGGCGGCGCTGCTGTTCGGCATGGGACTCGCCGGCTGGGCGCTGCTCGAGGTCCGCGTGCTGAACCGCCTGTTCGAGGGCGCGATGCCGGAGGCGTTGCGGCCGACGATCGGCGTCGAGCTCGCGCCGCCGGCGGTGGCCACGCTCGCCGCCGGCGTCGTCTGGCCCGGATTGCCGGGCGAGGTGCTGATCGTCGGGCTCGGTGTCGCGGCCGGGCCGATCGTCGCCGTGGCCGCGCGCTACGGCTGGTGGGGCCGCGTGCCGTTCTCGCTCGGCTTCTGGTCGTTCTCGTTCCCGCTCGCGGCGTTGGCGGGCGCGACGATCGAGGTCGTGCGCCGCGGCGGGTGGCCGCCGGTCTACGGCGGCGTCGCGCTGGCGATCGCCACCGCGGCGATCGCCGTGCTCGCCGCGAAGACGGTGCGGCTCGCCGCGCAGGGACGCCTGCTGCCGCCGCCGGTGGCGACGTAGCGCCTTCAGTTGCGCCCGAACACCTCGTTGACCTGCTGCGACACGCGGACGAACGTGGTCCGCTTGGACAGCTCGCGCAGCCGGCGGGCGCCGACGTACGTGCACGCCGAGCGCACGCCGCCGAGGATCTCCTGCGCGGTATCGGCCACCGGGCCGCGGTACGGGACGAGCACCTCCTTGCCTTCCGCGGCGCGGTACTGCGCGACGCCTCCCGCGTACTTCTCCATCGCGGCGCGGCTGCTCATGCCGTAGAAGCGCTGGTACTTGCGGCCGTCGCGCTCGACGACCTCGCCGGCGCACTCGTCGTGGCCGGCCAGCATGCCGCCCAGCATCACGAAGTCGGCGCCGCCCCCGAACGCCTTCGCGACGTCGCCGGGCGTCGTGCAGCCGCCATCGGCGCAGATGTGCCCTTCGAGGCCGTGCGCGGCGTCCGCGCACTCGATGATCGCGGAGAGCTGCGGGTAGCCCACGCCGGTCATGCTGCGCGTCGTGCACACGGACCCGGGTCCGATTCCCACCTTGACGATGTCCGCGCCGGACAGGATCAGCTCCTCGGTCATCTCTCCGGTCACGACGTTGCCGGCCATGATGACGAGATGCGGATAGCGCTCGCGGACCTTCGCGACGAAGCGCACGAAGCTCTCGGTGTAGCCGTTGGCCACGTCGATGCACGCGAAGCGCACCGCGGCGTCGGCGCCGGTACCCGACGCCGCCATCACGCGGTCGAAGCGCTCCTCGTCGGACCGGGTGATGCCCATCGAGTAGAAGGCCGAGGACTTCCGCTCGAGCGCGGCGAAGAACGCGACCAGCTCGTCGACGTGGTAGTGCTTGTGCAGCGCGGTGGACATCTCGTAGGCGCCGAGCGCGCGCGCCATCTCCATCGTGCCGGTCGTGTCCATGTTGGCCGCGACGATCGGCACGCCGTGGTAGTCGACCTGCGCGTGCCGGAAACGGAACTCGCGCGAGACGTCGACATTCGAGCGCGTGGACAGCGTGCTCCGCTTGGGGCGGATCAGCACGTCCTTGAAGTCCAGCCTGACCTCGTTCTCGATGCGCATGCGGGTCTCCCTGCCGCCGGCCGCGGCGGCGCGCCTGCCGCCCGTCGCCAGCGAGGGCGCGGCCCGGACATTCTAGCCGGTGCGCCGCGCGGCCCAGTACGTCGCGCCGTCGGCGCCATAGCGCTCGGCGTGCGGAACCTCGCGGTCGAGTGCGAACGTGTCGCCGGCCACGAGGTGCCGCACGTCGGTGCCGACGGTGAGCCACATCTCGCCCGCGACGACGAGCGCGCCCACGGCGAACGGGTGCGTGTGCGTCGGCAGCACCAGGTCCGGCGCCCACTTCCGCTCGATCACCTCGTCGAAGCCGCGAGCCCGCATCTCGGCCGTGAAACCTTCGAACGTCTGCGCTGTCACGACCGCCTCTCCGCATGCGCGGGGGCGGCTGCCAAGCGCGTCGTGCCGGTGTCCGCGGCGGTCACGAGCACAGGGCCTCCCACGCCGCGCGCGTGACGGCGCGCACGTCGTACACGCGCGGCTCGCCGCGGACCGGACGCGTCTCCTGCCGCACGAAGTCGAGGCCGCACTTCTCCATCACGCGCGCCGACGGCAGGTTGTCGGCGAGGTGCGTGGCCCAGACCAGGTCGAGGTCGGAATGCGCGAAGAGGAGCGCGATCGCGGCACGCGTGGCCGCCGTCGCGCAGCCTTCGCCCCAGTGCGCGCGGCCGACCCAGTAGCCGAAGTGTCCGTTCTCGTTCGCCTCGGGCCGCACGCCGATCGAGCCGACCAGCGCGCCGTCGACGGCGCGCGTGATCGCGTAGGCGTGCTCGCCGCCCGCCTGCCGGGACTTCGCGTGCCCGGCGATCCATTGCTCGGCCATGCCGGGCAGGTAGGGGTAGGGCAAGGCCGCAATCCACCGCGCGATCTCCCAGTCGTCGGCGAGCCGCCGGACGTCGGCGGCGTCGTCCGGCGTGAAGTGCCGCAGGATCACGGGTGCCGCCAGCACGCGTTCGGGCAGCTCCATGCGGCGGCGCGGGCCGGTCGTCAGTCGCGGAAGTTCTGGTACTGCAGCGGAAAGTCGGTGATCGACTTCTTCACCAGCGCGATCGCGTTCTGCAGCTCGTCGCGCTTGGCGCCCGACACGCGGACCGCGTCGCCCTGGATCGACGCCTGGACCTTGAGCTTGCTGTCCTTGATCGTGCGCACGATCTTCTTCGCGAGCTCCTGCTCGACGCCTTCGCGCACGGTGATCGCCTGCTTGACCTTGTTGCCGGAGATCTTCTCGACGTCGCCGTACTTGAGCGAGCGGATGTCGACTCCGCGCTTGGTCAGCTTGCCCGTGAGGATGTCGGTGACCTGCGACAGCTTGAAGTCGTCGTCGGCGAAGAGGGTCAGCACGCTCTCCTTCTGCTCGATGCGCGCGTCCGAGCCCTTGAAGTCGAACCGCGTCGAGACTTCCTTGTTGGACTGGTCGACGGCGTTCCTGACCTCGACCTGGTTCACTTCCGAGACGATGTCGAACGAGGGCATGGCGTGATCCGCGGTGGCGTCAGGCGGTGAAGCCGATCTTCCGGTGCGTGCCGTCGCAGTACGGCTTGTTCTGCGAGTGGCCGCAGCGGCACAGGAACGTCTGGTCGGAGAACGCGGTGCGCCCGGCGCTGTCGCGCAGCGCGAGCGGACCGGCGCACTGGATGGGTCCGTTGGGAATGGGCTTGATCGTCAGCGGCGCGGACAGATCGGTGCCCGGGCGCGCAGGGACTTCCGCCGGCAGCGTGCCGTCGCTCTTGAAGCCTGCCTTGCGGTGGCTGCCGTCGCAGTACGGCTTGTTGCCGGAGGCGCCGCAGCGGCACAACGCGATGCGCGTGTCCTCGACGACCGTCTCGCCGTGCCGCAGCGTCAGCTGGCCGCGCAGGTAATTGGGGCCGTCGGGCGTGACGTGGCCGGTGTTGAGCGGCGGCACGACCATCGCCGAGGACTCGTCGGCGTGCCGCATCGACAGCGCGCCCGTCGGGCAGCGGTTGACGACGTCGGCGACCGACGCGGGATCGGCGGCGTCCGGGCGGATCCACGGCTTCGCCTGCGGATCGAACACCTCCGGCAGCCCGCGCACGCACTCGGCCGCGTGGATGCAGCGCGCGGCGTCCCACGTCACGGCCACCTTGCCACTCTCGTACCGGCGGCGCTTGTCCTCGGGCATCCTCGTCCTCCGTGCACCGGGCGTCCGGAAGCGGCGCCGTGCGGTCGGCTAGAATACCCGATTCCCGCGCGCGCCCTAAGCCCCGCCATGTCGCACATCCTGCAGGACCTCCCTTCCGGACAGAAGGTCGGCATCGCCTTCTCCGGCGGCCTCGACACGAGCGCCGCGCTGCACTGGATGCGCGCGAAGGGCGCGATTCCCTACGCGTACACCGCCAACCTCGGCCAGCCCGACGAGCCCGACTACGACGACATCCCGCGCCGCGCGTTGCAGTACGGCGCCGAGGCGGCGCGTCTCGTCGACTGCCGCGCCGCGCTGGTCGCCGAGGGCATCGCGGCGCTGCAGTCGGGCGCGTTCCACATCTCCACCGCCGGCGCGACTTACTTCAACACGACGCCGCTCGGCCGCGCGGTGACGGGCACGATGCTGGTCGTCGCGATGCGCGAGGACGACGTCCACATCTGGGGCGACGGCAGCACGTACAAGGGCAACGACATCGAGCGCTTCTACCGCTACGGGCTGCTCGCCAACCCGACGCTGCGCATCTACAAGCCCTGGCTGGACGCCGCCTTCATCGACGAGCTGGGCGGGCGCAAGGAGATGTCGGAGTACCTGACCCGCGCCGGCTTCGGCTACAAGATGAGCGCGGAGAAGGCCTATTCGACCGACTCGAACCTGCTGGGGGCCACGCACGAGGCGAAGGACCTCGAGTTCCTCGACAAGGGGATCCGGATCGTCGAGCCGATCATGGGCGTCGCGTTCTGGCGCGACGACGTCGCGGTGAAGGCCGAGACCGTCAGCGTGCGCTTCGAGGAGGGGCGGCCGGTCGCGCTCAACGGGCGCACGTTCGCCGACGAGGTCGCGCTGCTGCTCGAGGCCAACGCCATCGGCGGCCGCCACGGCCTCGGCATGAGCGACCAGATCGAGAACCGCATCATCGAGGCGAAGAGCCGTGGCATCTACGAGGCGCCGGGGATGGCGCTGCTGCACGTCGCGTACGAGCGGCTCGTCACCGGCATCCACAACGAGGACACGATCGAGCAGTACCGCGACGGCGGGCGCCGCCTCGGGCGCCTGCTCTACCAGGGCCGCTGGTTCGACTCGCAGGCGATGATGCTGCGGGAGACGGCGCAGCGCTGGGTCGCGCGGCCGATCACCGGCGAGGTGACGCTCGAGCTGCGGCGCGGCAACGACTACTCGATCCTCGACACGACGAGCCCGAACCTCACGTACAAGCCCGAGCGGCTGACGATGGAGAAGGGCGCCGCGTTCTTCACGCCGGCCGACCGCATCGGCCAGCTGACGATGCGCAACCTCGACATCGTCGACACGCGCGAGAAGCTCATCACGTACACGCGTACCGGATTGCTGCGGCCCGCCGAGAGCTCGCCGCTGCCGCGGCTGACCGACGCGGACAAGGGGAAGGACTGACGTCCGGGCCGGTACACGCCGGCCTCCGAGGGATCGTCCCGAGCGTCACGACGGACTTGCCGTCGAGCCCCGCCGCTCCCGAAAAGCGGGTCCCTCGTCGCGTTCGCTCCTCGGGATGACCGACGTCGCGCGCGACGTCAGTCAATCTTGATGCCGGCGCTCTTGATGACCGGCGCCCACTTGTCGGACTCCGCCTTGATCAGCGCGCCGAAGGCTTCCGGCGTCCCGCCGACCAGCTCGAAGCCGGCCGCGTTCATCTTCTGCACGACGTCCGGCATCTTGAGGACCGCGTTGATCTCGGCGTTCAGGCGGTCGACGACGGCCTTCGGCGTGCCGGCGCGCACGAGCACGCCGTTCCACGCGAGCGACTCGAACGCCGGGTAGCCCGACTCGGCGATCGTCGGCAGGTCGGGCAGTTGCGGGAACCGCTTCGCCGACGTGACGGCGAGCGCGCGCAGCTTGCCGGCCTGCACCTGCGGCTGCAGCGGCTGCATCACGGCGAACAGCATCTGCGTCTCGCCCTGCACGGTCGCCGTGACGGCGGGCGGCGAGCCGTTGAAGGGAACGTGGACGAGGTCGATGCCGGCCAGCGTCTTCAGGAGCTCGCCGTTGAGGTGCGACGAGCTGCCCGGCCCCACCGACGCGTAGTTGAGCTTGCCGGGGTTCGCCTTCGCGTACGCAACGAGCTCCTTCACGTCCCTCGCCGGCAGCTGCGCGTTGACCGCGAGCACATTGGGCTGGCTCGTGGTGATGATCACCGGCGCCAGGTCCTTCGGCACGTCGTACGGAACCTTGCGCAGCAGCGGCGTGATCGACAGCGGGCCGTTGTACGCGAGCACCATCGTGTAGCCGTCGGGCGCGGACTTGGCGGTCTCCTCGACGGCGACGGCGCCGCCGGCGGCCGGCTTGTTGTCGACGACGACCGGCTGGCCGAGGCGGTCCTTCAGCTTGTCGGCGATCGTGCGGCCGACCACGTCGATCGAGCTGCCGGCAGGCGCCGTCATCACGAAGCGGATCGGCTTGTCGGGCCACGCCTGCGCGAAGGCGGGCGCGGCGGCGAGGGCGCCCAGAAGGGCGACGAAGGCACGGCGGTTCATCGGAGCGTCTCCACGAAGGCGGAAAGTGGCGGCCGGCGCCGCGCCTTACGGCGCGACCCGGCCGCAGACCAGGTACTCGAGCAGGGCCTTCTGCGCGTGCAGGCGGTTCTCCGCCTCGTCCCAGACGACGCTCTGCGGACCGTCGATCACGTCGGCGGCGACTTCCTCGCCGCGGTGCGCGGGCAGGCAGTGCATGAAGATCGCGTCGGGCTTCGCCTGCCGCATCATGTCCGCGTCGACCATCCAGTCGGCGAACGCGCGCTTGCGGGCCTCGTTCTCGGCCTCGAAGCCCATGCTCGTCCACACGTCCGTGGTCACGAGGTCGGCGCCGCGGCACGCCTCCATCGGGTCGGCGAACGCACGGAAGTGGTCGCGGTACGGCGCGGCGACGGCCTCGTCCACCGCGTAGCCGGCGGGGGTTGCGACGTGCACGGTGAACCCGAGGATCGCGGCGGCCTGCAGCCACGTGTTGCAGACGTTGTTGCCGTCGCCGACCCACGCGACCGTGCGGCCGGCGATCGAGCCGCGGTGCTCGACGTACGTGTAGACGTCGGCGAGGATCTGGCACGGGTGGTACTCGTTGGTGAGGCCGTTGATCACCGGGACCCGCGAGTGCGCGGCGAACCGGTCGATGATCGACTGCTCGAACGTGCGGATCATCACGACGTCGACCATCCGCGAGATCACGCGCGCGACGTCCTCGATCGGCTCGCCGCGCGAGAGCTGCGTGTCGCCGCGGTTGAGGTTGATCGCGATGCCGCCCAGCTGGTTCATGCCGGCCTCGAACGACACGCGCGTGCGCGTCGACGCCTTCTCGAACACCATGGCGAGCGTGCGGTCGCGCAACGGCTGGTAGAGCTCGTAGCGCTTGAAGCGCTCCTTGATCCAGCGCGTACGCTCGAACAGGTACGCGAACTCGTCGCGCGTGAAGTCCGAGAACTGCAGGAAATGCGAGGGCTTCGCGGCGGGCATGGCGGGCAACGGGACGGCGGCGAAGGCGGAGGGTGCCGCGGTGCGCGCGGCTTCGTTGCGTCGGAGGTCGGGCAGAAATACTAGCACGCGGCGTCGCGGCCGCCGGCCCCCGCCCGCCGGCGCCGGAAACGAAAACGGCGCCCTCGACGGGCGCCGCGTTTCGCGGGCGAACGACGCGGACGCGCGGGCCCTAGGCCAGCGCCTTGATCGCCGAGGACAGCCGCGACTTCGTGCGCGAGACCATGTTCTTGTGCACGACCTTCTTGTCGGCGATGCGGTCCATGACCGCCTGCGACTCCTGCATCGTCTTGGCGGCGGCGGTCTTGTCGCCGCTCGCAATCGCCTTGCGGACCTTCTTTACCGCCGTGCGCAGTTCCGACTTGAGGCTCGCGTTGCGCTTGCGCGTCGCTTCCGCCTGCCGGGCGCGCTTCTTCGCTTGCGCCGTGTTGGCCATGGAGAGGTGTTCCTTCGGTTTCCGACGAGAATCGGTTCGGGTTGGATAAATCTGGGTTAGCCGGTAATAATAACCCATTTTCGCAGTCTCGCCAAGGGCTTGGCCCAGCCCGCCGGCAGGCCCTGATCCCGCCGCATCCGCGTTCCGATCCGTGAACCTCCTTCGCGCCCTGTCCACCGTCAGCGGGATGACGCTGCTGTCGCGGATCACCGGGCTCGCCCGCGAGAGCCTGAAGGCGACGGTGTTCGGCGCCGGGCTGCAGATGGACGCGTTCGAGGCGGCGTTCCGGCTGCCCAACATCCTGCGGCGCATGTTCGCGGAAGGCGCGTTCTCGCAGGCGTTCGTGCCGATCGTGACCGAGTACCACCGGCAGCGCGGCGAGGATGCGACGCGCGACCTCGTCGGGCGGGTGGGCACGCTGCTCGCGCTGGTCCTGCTCGTCGTGTCGGTCGCCGGCGTGCTGGCGGCGCCGTGGCTCGTCTACCTGCTCGCCGGCGGCTTCGCGCGCACGCCGGGAAAGGTCGAGCTGACGGCGCAGATGATCCGCATCGTCTTCCCGTACATCCTGTTCGTGTCGCTGGTGTCGCTCGCCGGCGGCGTGCTCAACGTCTACCGCCGCTTCGCGATCCCGGCGTTCACGCCGGTGCTGCTCAACCTGTCGATCATCGGCGCCGCGATCTTCCTCGCGCGCTTCTTCGACCCGCCGATCCTCGCGCTCGCGTGGGGCGTCGCCATCGGCGGCGTCGCGCAGCTCGCGCTGCAGCTGGTGCCGCTCGCGCGCATCGGGATGCTGCCCCGCCCGCGCCTCGACTGGCGCGACGAAGGGGTGCGGCGCGTGCTGCTGCTGATGGGACCGGCGATCCTCGGCGTCTCGGCCGCGCAGATCTCGGCGCTCATCAACACGCAGCTCGCGGCGCTGCTGGGCGATGGCCGCATCTCGTGGATCACGTACGCGGACCGGCTGATGGAGTTCCCGAGCGCGCTGCTCGGCGTCGCGCTCGGCACCGTGCTGCTGCCGAGCCTCGCGCAGCACCACAGCGACGACAATCCAGCCGAGTACGCGGCGCTGCTCGACTGGGGCCTGCGGCTCGCGTTCCTGCTCGCGCTGCCGGCGGCGTTCGCGCTGTGGCTGCTCGCCGTGCCGCTGATCGCGACGCTCTACCAGTACGGCAAGTTCGGCATCCACGACGTCTGGCAGACGCGCGCGGCGCTGCTCGGGTACAGCGTCGGCCTCGCCGGGCTCATCCTGGTCAAGATCCTCGCGCCCGGCTTCTACGCGCGCCAGCAGATCCGCACGCCGGTGAAGATCGCGTTCGTGACCGTGCTCGTCACGCAGACGCTCGCGGTGATCCTGATGTGGCCGCTGGGGCACGCGGGCCTGACGCTGGCGACGAGCGTCGGCGCGTGCCTGAACGCGGGGCTGCTCTTCTGGTTCCTGCGGCGCAACGGCGTCTACGTCGCGCGGCCGGGCTGGCTCGCGTTCGCCTCGCGGCTCGTCGTCGCGCTCGGCGTGCTGGCGGCGGTGCTCCACTGGCTGGCCGGGCCCGCGGACTGGTGGCTCGACGCGGGGCTGTGGGCGAAGGCCGGCCGGCTCGCCGGCATCGTCGCCGCCGGCGCGGGCGCCTACTTCGGCGCGCTGCTGCTGCTGGGCTTCCGGTTCCGGGACTTCGATCGGCGCGGCTAGGGCCGGGTCAGCGGGCCCCGGTTCCCGGGCGGGAACCGTCGGCGCTGCGCGCCTCGGGACGACGGCGGCCTGCGCGGTGCGCGGGCACGCCGTCAGTTGCTGGTGTCGCCGTTCTTCCGGTGCGGGCAGCGCGGCTTCGTGCAGTCGGCGTACAGGTAGAGCGCGTGCTCGCTGATCTCGAACCCGCGGTCGCGCGCGATCCTGATCTGCCGCTTCTCGATGTCGGGGTCGTAGAACTCCTCGACGCGGCCGCACTGCAGGCACACCAGGTGATCGTGGTGCGTGCCCTGGTTCAGCTCGAACACGGCCTTGCCGGATTCGAAGTGGTGGCGGACCAGCAGGCCCGCCTGCTCGAACTGCGTCAGCACGCGGTAGACGGTTGCGAGCCCGATGTCGAGTCCCTCGGAGAGCAGCAGCTTGTAGACGTCCTCGGCCGTCAGGTGCCGCACCTTCGACGACTCGAAGAGATTGATGATCTTGAGGCGCGGAAGGGTGGCCTTGAGGCCGGCGGTCTTGAGGTCCTGCGGCGAGCTCATGGGGGCTGTCCAGGCGAAGGCACCGGCTATAATAGCGCGATGCCTTCGATCGTGCCCGACCGTCGCCACCGCCCGTCCGTTCGCCGCGCCGTCGTCGCGACGCTCGCGGGTCTCGCGCTGGCCGGATGCGCGAACGTGACCCAGCCGTTCGACACGTTCGTCCCGCTGATCACGCAGTTCGGCGTCTACAAGCTCGACATCAACCAGGGCAACTACCTGTCGCAGGACATGGTCGACCGGCTGAAGGTCGGGCAGACGAAGCCGCAGGTCCGGGGCGCGCTCGGCACGCCGCTCGTGACGAGCGTATTCCGCGACAACCGCTGGGACTACGTTTACGAATTCCGCAGCGCCGGCCGCGTGCGCGAGCACCGGCTCTTCACCGTCTACTTCAAGGACGACCTGCTCGCGCGCTGGGAGGGCGACGAGATGCCGCCGTCCGTGCAGGACCTGAACCGCGTGGCGGCGACGCGCTCGCTGCCGGAGGACCCGTACGGGCAGGACGCGGGCTTGGTCGGCAAGATCATCGACTTCTTCAAGAAGATCGCCGACCCGTCCGCGGCGGCCGTCCCCTGACCGTGGCCGCCACGCGCGGTGAAGGGCCACCCGGAACCGCGGGCACGGGCGTCGCGGTCCGCGTCGCGGTCGCCGGCGCCGGCGGGCGCATGGGCAGGGCGCTGGTCGAGGCGGTGCTCGCCCACCCGGGACTCGCGCTGGTGGCGGCGCTCGACGTTCCGGGAAGTCCGGCGCTCGGACACGACGCCGGCGAGGCCTGCGGCCGCGCGACCGGCGTGGTCGTCGCCTCCGACGTCGACGCGGCGCTGGCGCGCGCCGACGTCGTGATCGACTTCACGCGTCCGGACGGCACGCTCGCGCATCTCGCCGCATGCGTGCGGCACCGGGTGGCCGCGGTCGTCGGCACCACCGGGCTCGACGCCGCGCAGAAGTCGGCGCTCGCGGGCTTCGGGCGCGAGATTCCGATCGTCTTCGCCGCGAACATGAGCGTCGGCGTCAACGTGCTGCTGTCGCTGGTCGAGTCCGCCGCGCGCGCGCTCGGCCCCGCGTTCGACGTCGAGATCGTCGAGATGCACCACAGGCACAAGGTCGACGCGCCGTCGGGCACCGCGCTGCGGCTGGGCGAGGCCGCCGCGGCCGGTGCCGGTGTCACGCTGGGCGAGCACGCCGTCTATGCGCGGCACGGCGTCACTGGCGAGCGCAAGGCGGGCACGATCGGCTTCGCCACGCTGCGCGGCGGCGACGTCGTCGGCGAGCATATGGTGGTGTTCGCAGGCAACGGCGAGCGCCTCGAGCTCGCGCACCGCGCGACGTCGCGGCAGCTCTTCGCGGCCGGCGCGCTGCGGGCGGTCGAGTTCGTCGCGGCGAGGCGCGCGCGGGGCGAGCACGGCGTCTTCGACATGCCCGAGGTCCTCGGGCTCTCCTGATGCCCGCGCATCCGTTCGACCTGACGGGCCGGCGCGCACTCGTCACGGGCGGCGGCTCCGGTCTCGGCTGCGCGATCGCGGAAGGTCTCGCTGCCGCCGGCGCGGGCGTCGTCATCAACGGACGCAACCGCGCGAAGCTCGACGCGGCCGTACGGCGGCTCGCGGACGCCGGGCACGCGGTGACGGCCTGCGCGTTCGACGTCACCGACGAGGCGGCGGTCGCCGCGGGCGTCGCGGAGATCGAGCGTGGCGCGGGCCCGATCGATATCCTCGTCAACAATGCGGCCGTCAACGTCAGGAAGCCGCTGCCCGAGTACACGACCGCCGAGTGGCGCGCGCTGCAGGCGGCGAACGTCGACGGTCCGTTCTTCGTCATCCGCGCCGTGCTGCCGGGCATGCAGGCGCGGCGGCGCGGCAAGATCGTCAACATCTGCTCGCTCGCGTCGGACATCGGGCGCCCGCGCATCGTCGCGTACGCGGCGAGCAAGGGGGCGCTCAAGATGCTGACGCGCGCGCTGGCCGTCGAGACGGCGCCGTACAACGTTCAGGTCAACGGCATTGCGCCCGGCTTCTTCCGGACCGAGATGAACGCGCCGCTCGTCGCCGACGCCGAGTTCTCCGCGTGGGTTGCGCGGCGCGTGCCCGCGGGCCGGTGGGCGGAGCCGCCCGAGATCGCGGGCGCGGCCGTGTTCCTGGCCTCGTCCGCCGCGGACTTCGTCACCGGCCACTTGCTCTACGTCGACGGCGGGTTCAGCGCGGCCTACTGACCGGCCCGTTTGTCGCGCCGCGCCGTTCGCGGTACAATTCGCAGGGTCGAAGCGGGGAAGGTGACGAGCCTTCCCCGTTTGCACGTCCACCGCTCGGGGAGCGTGTCCCCGTCCGTTCGGGTCCGCGCGGACGGCGCCGCCCGAGCCAACCGCAGCCGAACCGCGATGAATGCCCCTGACGCCAACGTAGCCGCGAACGCCGCGCTGTTCCCGCCGGCGACCCCCGCGCTGCTCGCGCTCGCCGACGGCACGGTGTTTCGCGGCCGGGCGATCGGCGCCGATGGCACGACGGTAGGCGAGGTCGTGTTCAACACGTCGATGACCGGATACCAGGAGATCCTGACCGATCCCTCGTACGCGGGCCAGATCGTCACGCTGACGTACCCGCACGTCGGCAACGTCGGCGTCAACGCCGAGGACGTCGAGTCGCGGCGCATCTTCGCCGCCGGGCTCGTCGTGCGCGACGTGCCGGCGCTGGCCTCGAGCTGGCGCTCGGAACGCGACCTCACGGCGTACCTGCGCGACGCCAGCGTGGTCGGCATCGCCGATCTCGACACGCGCCGGCTGACGCGCCTGCTGCGCGAGAACGGCGCGCAGAACGGGTGCATCGTCGCGGGCGCCGGCGCGGACGACGCGGCTGCCGCGATCGCCGCCGCGCGGGCGGCACCGTCGATGGCGGGGCAGGACCTCGCGAAGGTCGTGAGCTGCGCGGCGCCGTACGCGTGGACGGCGAGCACGTGGGCGCTCGGCGCCGGCTACCGCCCGATGGGGGACGCGAGGTTCCACGTCGTCGCCTACGACTTCGGCGTCAAGCACAACATCCTGCGCATGCTGGCCGAGCGCGGCTGCCGGATCACCGTGGTGCCCGCGCAGACGCCGGCGCGCGCCGCGCTGGCGCTGGCGCCGGACGGCGTGTTCCTGTCGAACGGGCCCGGCGACCCGGAGCCGTGCGACTACGCGATCGCGGCGATCCGCGAGCTGATCGCGCACGGAATGCCGGTGTTCGGCATCTGCCTCGGGCACCAGCTGCTCGGACTCGCCGCCGGCGGCCGTACGCTCAAGATGAAGTTCGGCCATCACGGCGCCAACCACCCGGTGCTCGACCGCGACACCGGGCAGGTGCTGATCACGAGCCAGAACCACGGCTTCGCCGTCGACCCGGCGTCGCTGCCATCGAGCGTGCGCGTGACGCACGTGTCGCTGTTCGACGGCAGCCTGCAGGGCATCGCGTGGAACGACCGCCCGGTGTTCTGCTTCCAGGGCCACCCGGAGGCGAGCCCCGGGCCGCACGACGTCGGCTACCTGTTCGACCGGTTCATCAAGCTCATGGAGCAGCGGCACGCATCGGGCGCTTGATGCCTGATCCCTGACGGCCGATTCCCGAAATGCCGAAACGCACCGACCTCGAGAGCATCCTCATCATCGGCGCCGGCCCGATCATCATCGGGCAGGCGTGCGAGTTCGACTACTCGGGCGCGCAGGCGTGCAAGGCGCTGCGCGAGGAGGGCTACCGGGTCATCCTCGTCAACAGCAATCCGGCGACGATCATGACCGACCCGGAGATGGCCGACGTCACGTACATCGAGCCGATCACCTGGCAGATGGTCGCGAAGATCATCGAGCGCGAGCGGCCGGACGCGCTGCTGCCGACGATGGGCGGGCAGACGGCATTGAACTGCGCGCTCGACCTCGCGCGCGAAGGCGTGCTGAACCGGTTCGACGTCGAGCTGATCGGCGCGTCGAAGAAGGCGATCGACAAGGCGGAGGACCGGGAGAAGTTCAAGGCGGCGATGACGCGCATCGGCCTCGGCTCGGCGCGCTCCGGCATCGCGCACAACCTCGAGCAGGCGCTCGACGTGCAGGCCGGCATCGGCTTCCCGGCGGTGCTGCGCCCGTCGTTCACGCTGGGCGGAACCGGCGGCGGCATCGCCTACAACAAGGACGAGTTCGTCGAGATGGTGAAGCGCGGCCTCGACCTCTCGCCGACGCGCGAGATCCTGATCGAGGAGTCGCTGCTCGGCTGGAAAGAGTTCGAGATGGAGGTCGTCCGCGACAAGAAGGACAACTGCATCATCGTGTGCTCGATCGAGAACCTCGACCCGATGGGCGTGCACACGGGCGACTCGATCACGGTGGCGCCGGCGCAGACGCTGACCGACAAGGAGTACCAGATCATGCGCGACGCGTCGATCGCCGTGCTGCGCGAGATCGGCGTCGACACCGGCGGGTCGAACGTGCAGTTCGCGATCAACCCGGCCGACGGCCGGATGGTCGTCATCGAGATGAACCCGCGCGTGTCGCGCAGCTCGGCGCTGGCGTCGAAGGCGACCGGCTTCCCGATCGCCAAGGTCGCCGCCAAGCTCGCCGTCGGCTACACGCTCGACGAATTGCGCAACGACATCACCGGCGGGCAGACCCCGGCGTCGTTCGAGCCGACGATCGACTACGTCGTGACCAAGGTCCCGCGCTTCGCGTTCGAGAAGTTCCGGCAGGCCGACGACCGGCTGACCACGCAGATGAAGTCGGTCGGCGAGGTGATGGCGATCGGCCGCACGTTCCAGGAGTCGCTGCAGAAGGCGCTGCGCGGCCTCGAGACGGGCGTGGACGGCTTCAACCTGAAGACCGTGGACCCGGAGACGATCGGCGACGAGCTCGCCTATCCGCGCGCCGAGCGGCTGTGGTACGTCGCCGACGCGTTCGGCATCGGCATGCCGCTCGAGGAGATCCACGCGCACACGCGGATCGACCGCTGGTTCCTCGCGCAGATCAAGGAGATCGTCGACCTCGAGCTCACGCTCGATCGCCGGACGCTGCCGTCGTTGTCGAAGGACGAGCTGCGCGCGCTGAAGCGGAAGGGCTTCTCGGACCGCCGGCTCGCGTACCTGCTCAAGGTGACCGAGGGCGACGTGCGCGCCCGCCGGCACGCGCTCGGCGTGCGGCCGGTGTTCAAGCGCGTGGACACGTGCGCGGCCGAGTTCGCGACGAAGACCGCGTACATGTACTCGACGTACGAGGACGAGTGCGAGGCCACGCCGACCGACCGGAAGAAGGTCGTCGTGCTGGGTGGCGGCCCGAACCGGATCGGTCAGGGCATCGAGTTCGACTACTGCTGCGTGCACGCGGCGATGGCGCTGCGCGAGGACGGCTACGAGACCATCATGGTCAACTGCAACCCGGAGACCGTCTCCACCGATTACGACACGTCCGACCGCCTGTACTTCGAGCCGCTCACGCTGGAGGACGTGCTGGAGATCGTGCACGTCGAGCGCCCGTGGGGCGTGATTGTCCAGTACGGCGGGCAGACGCCGCTCAAGCTCGCGCGCGACCTCGAGAAGAACGGCGTGCCGATCATCGGCACGTCGCCGGACATGATCGACATGGCCGAGGACCGCGAGCGGTTCCAGCAGCTGCTGCACCGCCTCGAGCTGAAGCAGCCGCCCAACCGGACCGCGCGCACCGAGGAGACGGCGATCGCGGCGGCGGCCGACATCGGCTACCCGCTGGTCGTGCGGCCCTCGTACGTGCTGGGCGGACGCGCGATGGAGATCGTGCACGAGCAGCGCGAGCTCGAGCGCTACATGCGCGAGGCGGTCAAGGTCAGCAACGACTCGCCCGTGCTCCTCGACCGCTTCCTCAACGACGCGATCGAGGTCGACGTGGACGCGGTCTGCGACGGCACCGAGGTCGTGATCGGTGGCATCATGGAGCACATCGAGCAGGCCGGCGTCCATTCGGGCGACTCCGCGTGCTCTCTGCCGCCGCACTCGCTGTCGGCCGAGCTGCAGCGGGCGCTGCGCGCGCAGACGATCGCAATGGCGAAGGGCCTCGACGTCGTCGGCCTGATGAACGTGCAGTTCGCGATCCAGTTCGACGCGGACGGCGCCGGCACGATCTACGTGCTGGAGGTCAACCCGCGCGCGTCGCGCACGGTGCCGTACGTGTCGAAGGCGACCGGCCGCCCGCTCGCGAAGATCGCCGCGCGCTGCATGGTCGGGCAGTCGCTGTCGGCGCAGGGCATCGCCGGCGAGATCGTGCCGCCGTATTACTCGGTGAAGGAGGCGGTGTTCCCGTTCATCAAGTTCCCGGGCGTCGACACGATCCTCGGGCCGGAGATGAAGTCGACGGGCGAGGTCATGGGCGTCGGCGAGTCGTTCGGCGAGGCGTTCGTCAAGAGCCAGCTCGCCGCCGGCGTGAAGCTGCCCGCGGCGGGACGCGCGTTCATCAGCGTGAAGAACAGCGACAAGCCGCGCGCGGTCGAAACGGCGCGCATGCTCGCCGAGCTGGGCTTCGAGCTCGTCGCCACGCGCGGCACGGCCGCCGCGCTGACGGCGGCCGGCGTCAGGGTCGCGACGGTGAACAAGGTCGCGGAGGGCCGGCCGCACATCGTCGACATGCTGATGAACGACGAGATCGCGCTGGTCGTCAACACGGTCGAGGAGAAGCGCGCCGCCATCCGCGACAGCTACCAGATCCGGCGCGCTGCACTGGTCGACCAGGTGCCGACCTACACGACGCTCGCCGGTGCGCGCGCGGCCGCGATCGGCATGCGCGCGATGCGCGAGCTGACGCCGTACGCGATCCAGGCGCTGCACGAGAGGCTGGCGTGAAGGCAGGCTGCGACCGATCCGGGCGCCACGACGAAGCGGGGAGCGCGAAACAATGCCGACGTCAGGGTTTATTCGCATGCTCCGGGCCCTCGTGGTTCGCGATTTGCTTGCGGTGACGACGCCATGAGCAAGGTCCCGATGACCGTCGCCGGCGCCGAGCGCCTCAAGCACGAGCTGCATCGGCTGAAGACCGTCGATCGCCCGGCGGTGATCCAGGCGATCGCCGAGGCGCGCGCGCACGGGGACCTGTCGGAAAATGCCGACTACGACGCCGCCAAGGAGCGCCAGGGCTTCATTGAGGGGCGCATCTCGGAGGTCGAGGCGAAGCTCGCCAACGCGCAGGTCATCGACCCGTCGACGCTCGACGTGCCGCACGTCGTCTTCGGTGCGACCGTGGCGCTCGCCGACCTCGACAGCAGCGACGAGGTCACGTACCAGATCGTCGGCGACGACGAGGCCGACATCAAGCACGGCAAGATTTCGATCAATTCGCCGATCGCGCGCGCGCTGATCGGCAAGGGCGAAGGCGACGTGGCCGACGTGCAGGCGCCGGCCGGTGTCCGCAGCTACGAGATCCTGTCGGTCCGCTATGGCTGATGCGGGGTCGTTGTTGCGCGATTGCAACCGACCGCCGCGGGACGGGAAATCGGGAATCTTATGACAATGTCCTATTTGCGCTGGGAACGGCCGCATTCCTCGTGTCTGTGAACGACAACCGCAATGTTGCACAAGCGCAAAATCGCTTGCGGCAGTGCGTCGTCACTGCTAATTTCGGGTTGTTTTCCGAAAGTGCCTTGCCGGGGTGCCGCGAGGCGCGTTGCGCTGCACACTAATTCTTGATCAAAGCCGCAGGAAGTCCGATGCCGTCGCTGTTCCCCACAATCGTCACGATCACGCCTTTCGATAATCCCGATGCCGCCGTCGTCGTCGCCGCCTGCCGCGCGGGCGCGCTCGGCGTGCTGGATGTCGGACGCGACGCGGCACGCGCGCGGTCGGCGATCGCCCAGCTCGAGGGGCTCGGCGCGCAGTCGGCGGGCCTGCGCGTGGCGGACGACCGGGTGCTCGACGGCGTGGCGCTGCCCGGGTGCGTCGGCACGATCGTCGTCGAGGCGGGAGCGCCGCTCGCGCGCTGGCACGGACTCGGCCTGCGCGTGCTCGTGCAGGTGACCTCGGTCGCGGAAGCGAAGGCGGCGGCTGCGGACGGCGTGCACGGCCTGATCGCGAAAGGCGCCGAAAGCGGCGGCCGCGTCGGCGAGGAAACCTCGCTCGTGCTGCTGCAGGCGCTGGTCGGCGCGGTCTCGCTGCCGGTCTGGATACAGGGCGGCGTCGGCGTGAACACGGCGGCAGCGTGCGTGGCCGGCGGTGCGGCGGGCGTCGTGCTCGACGCGCAGCTCGCGCTCGCGCGCGAATCGACGCTGCCCGCTGCGGTCAAGGCGGCGGTCGCCGCGATGGACGGCAGCGAGACGGTGCTCGTCGCCGGCCACCGCGTGTACACGCGGCCCGACTTGCCGGTTCGCGCGCAGCTGTCCGCCGCCGACGTGGGCGTGCTGCTCGGCGGGCGCGACCTCGTCGCGCAATTGCTGCCCGCCGGACAGGATGCCGCCTTCGCGAAGCCGCTGGCCGACCGCTTCCGGACCGTGGGCGGCATCGTGCGCGGCGTGGCTGCCGCCATCGCGCACGGCGTGGCCGCCGCCCGCGAGCAGCAGGCGCTTGCCGAGGGCGCGCCGCTCGCCGCGCGCCATGGCGTCCGGTATCCGATCTTCCAGGGCCCGATGACCCGCGTTTCCGACCGCGCGCCGTTCGCGCAGGCGGTCGCGGACGCCGGTGGCGTGCCGTTCCTCGCGCTCGCGCTGATGCGCGGCGCGGAAGTGGAGGCGCTGCTCGCCGAGACCGCAAAGCGGCTCGCGGGCCGGACATGGGGCGTGGGCATTCTCGGTTTCGTGCCGGCCGAATTGCGCGACGAGCAGCTCGAGGTCGTCCGCCGGATCAAGCCGCCGGTCGCGCTGATCGCGGGCGGCCGGCCGGCGCAGGCGCGGCCGCTCGAGGACCTCGGAATTGCGACGTTCCTGCACACGCCGTCGCCCGGTCTCCTCGATCTCTTCCTCAAGCAGGGCGCGCGCCGCTTCGTGTTCGAGGGCATGGAGTGCGGCGGCCACGTCGGGCCACGCTCGAGCTTCGTGCTGTGGGAGCAGCAGGTTGCGCGGCTGCTCGCGCATCCGGATCCGTCCGAGCTCGAGATCGTGTTCGCCGGCGGCATTCACGACGGGCGTTCGGCGGCGATGGTCGCCGCGCTGGCGGCGCCGCTGGTCGAGCGCGGCGTGGCGATCGGGGTGCTGATGGGCACCGCCTACCTGTTCACCCGCGAGGCCGTGGCGGCCGGCGCGATCGAGGCGGGCTTCCAGCAGGCGGCCGTCGACTGCACGGAAACCGTGCTGCTGGAGACGGCACCGGGCCACGCGACACGCTGCGCCGACACCGACTACGTGCGCGCATTCCGCGCGGAGCGCGAGCGTCTGCAGCGCGAAGGCGTGGCCGCGCAGGTGATGTGGCAGAAGCTCGAGGAACTGAACCTCGGCCGGCTGCGAATCGCGGCGAAAGGCATCCGCCGCGACGGCGACGCGCTCGTGCGCGTCGATGCCGAGCAGCAGCGGCGCGAAGGAATGGTCATGCTGGGCCAGGTCGCCGCGCTGCGCGACGCCGTGACGACGGTCGCGCAATTGCACCGCGACGTGGCCGAGGGCGCGGGCGCGCACCTCGCGACGGCGGCGGGCGCGGCCGCCGCGCAGGCGAATGCGCGGCCGACGGACGTGGCGATCGTCGGCATGGCGGCGATCCTGCCAGGCGCGCCGGACCTCGACGCGTTCTGGGCCAACGTCGTCGCCGGCGTGAACAGCATCCGGGAAGTGCCGCCCGACCGCTGGCGCGTCGACGAGTTCTATGACGGCAGGTCGATGAACGGCGAGAAGACGCCGTCGAAGTGGGGCGGCTTCATCGATCCGTACCCGTTCGATCCGCTGACGTACGGCATCCCGCCGACGTCGCTCTCGGCGATCGAGCCGGTGCAGCTGCTGGCGCTCGAGGTGTCGCGCCGGGCGCTGGACGATGCCGGGTACCTGACGCGCGAGTTCGATCGCGAGAACACCTCGGTGATCTTCGGTGCCGAGGCCGGCACCGATCTCGCCGGCGCGTACGGCTTTCGCGCGTACTACCGCCAGTTCGCGGGCCCGCTGCCGCCGGCGCTCGACGCCGTGCTGCCGAGGCTCACCGAGGACTCGTTCCCCGGGATCCTGTCGAACGTGGTGTCGGGGCGCGTCGCCAACCGCCTCGACCTCGGCGGGTCGAACTTCACGGTCGACGCCGCATGCGCGTCTTCGCTCGCCGCCGTGGACTTGGCGTGCGCGGAGCTCGCGTCCGGCAACAGCAACGTCGTGATCTGCGGCGGTGCGGACCTTCACAACGGCATCACCGACTACCTGGTGTTCGCGAGCGTGCACGCGCTGTCGCCCTCGGGCCAGTGCCGCACGTTCGACGCCGCGGCCGACGGCATCGCGCTGGGCGAGGGTGTCGCGGCCGTCGTGCTGAAGCGGCTCGCCGACGCCGAGCGCGACGGCGATCGCATCTACGCGGTGATCAAGGGTGTCGGCGGTGGCAGCGACGGCAAGAGCCTCGGCCTCACCGCGCCGCGCGCAGGGGGCCAGCAGCGGACGCTGGCGCGCGCATACCGGAAGGCGGGTGTGGCGCCGTCGACGGTCGGACTCATCGAAGCGCACGGCACGGGCACCGTCGTCGGCGACCGCACCGAGCTCGAGACGCTCAACGGCTTCTTCGGAGGCGGCGGCGCGGCCGTCCGCAGCATCGCGCTGGGGTCGATCAAGTCGCAGATCGGGCACACCAAGTGCACGGCAGGCGTGGCGGGGTTGGTCAAGGCGGCGCTCGCGCTGCACCGTCGCGTGCTGCCGCCGACGCTCAACATCGAGCGGCCGAATCCCGGCTGGACGCCCGAATCGCCGTTCACGCTGTCGAGTCGCGCCCGGCCGTGGCCGGGCACCGCGCGGCGTGCGGGCGTCAGCGCATTCGGGTTCGGCGGCACCAACTTCCACGCGGTGCTTGCCGCGTACGACGCGGCGGAACCGGAGAGTGGCGTCACGCAGTGGCCGGCCGAACTGTTCCTGCTGCGCGGCACCGATCGCGCCGATGCGCTGGCGCGCGCGGACAGGCTCGTCGCGCTGGCGGCGTCGGGTGCCCACGCGTTGCGTGACCTCGCGCGGACCGCGTCCGCCGGCGATGCGCCGGTCGAGGTTGCAATCGTTGCGCGCGACGCCGCCGACCTCGCGCACAAGATCGGGCTCGCGCGCGCCGGCAGTGCGCACGCGTCCGGCGTGTTCCTGCGCGACGCCGCCGCGGCGGAAGGCCCGGGCAAGGTCGCGTTCCTGTTCCCCGGGCAGGGCTCGCAGCGCGTCGGGATGCTGGGCGACCTGTTCATCGCGTTCCCGGACCTGCAGCGCCATCTCGACCACGGCTCGCGCTGGTGCGACGCGATGTTCCCGCCGACGGCGTGGACGCCCGACGAGGCCGCCGCCCAGAAGCGCACGCTGACCGACACCCGGGTCGCCCAGCCGGCACTCGGCATCGCCGGGCTGGCGGTCGCGGACCTGCTCGCACGCCTCGGCGTGCGCGCGGACATGATGGGCGGCCACAGCTACGGCGAACTGGTCGCCCTCGCCGCGGCCGGAGCGCTGCCCGCGACGGCGCTGCCTTCGTTGAGCGAGCGGCGCGGCGTGCGCATCCTCGACGCCTGCGGCGCCACCGGCGACGCCGGAACGATGGCGGCCGTGGCCGGCGAGGCCGCGGCAGTGGCCAAGGCCATCGCGGCGTTCGACGGCGTGGTCGTCGCCAACGAGAACGCGCCCGATCAGACGGTGATCTCCGGCCCGACGGGGGCGGTGATGGCCGCCGTCGCCCACCTGGCCGCGGCGGGCATGGCGGCGCGGACCATTCCGGTCGCGTGCGCGTTCCACAGCCCGCTCGCGCACGCCGCGTGCGAGACGTTCGCCGCGGACCTGGCGGGGGTCGCGTTTGCGGCGCCCGCGCCGGTCGTCTACTCGAACACCACGGCCGCGCCGTATCCGGCCGACGCCGACGCGGTGCGCGCGCGGCTCGCCGAGCACATCGGCAAGCCGGTGCGGTTCGCGGCCGAGGTCGAGGCGATGTACGCGGCCGGCGCGCGCATCTTCGTCGAGGCGGGACCCGGCCGCGTGCTGACCGGTCTCGTCGGCAAGGTGCTGCGCGGACGTCCGCACGTCGCGGTCGCGTGCGATCGCGACGGCGAGCACGGCATCGTGCAGCTGCTGCTCGCGTTGGGCGAGCTCGCCGTGCGCGGCGTGCCGGTGCAGCCCGATGCGCTGTACGCCGGCCGCGACGCCGCGATCGTCGACCTCGCGGCAGCGCCGCCCGCGCGGCTGCCGGCGAACGGCTGGTGGATCGACGGACAGCGTGCGTGGCCGATGCACGGCGAGCCGCCGGCGCACGCGCTGCGCCCGGTGCGCGCGCCGGTGGTCGTGGAAGCGCAGGCACCCGTCGTCGCCGGCGACGACCGGCAGGCCGCCGTCCTCGAGTACCTGCGCAACATGCGCGAGCTGGTCGAGACGCAGCGGCGCGTGATGATGGGCTATCTCGGCGCCGCCGACGCGCCGTCGCGCCCGCCGATCGACGTCGTCGCCGCGCAGGTCGCGGAGGCGCCGAGCGCACGCGAAGAACCCTCGGCCGCCGAAACCGCGCCCGCGGCCGCTGCCGTGCCGTCCGCGGGGACCGACGCGCCCGCCGACGTCGCGCAGGTGCTGCTGACGATCGTCGCTCAGCGCACCGGCTATCCGACGGAGATGCTCGAGCTCGACCTCGACCTCGAGGCCGACCTGTCGATCGACTCGATCAAGCGGGTCGAGATCCTCGGCGCGGTCGCGGAGGCGCTGGGCCGTGGCGCCGGCGGCGGCATCGAGCAGTTGCCGGAGAACCTGGTCGCGATCAAGACGCTGCGCGGCATCATCGACGCCTTGCGGCCGCTGGTCGAGGCCGCCGTTGCGGCGCCGGCGGAGGCGCCGACGGTCGCGGCGGTGTCGCCCGACGACGGCGCGGACGCCGCGGCGCCGGCGGTGGAGCGCTACGTGGTCGAGCTCGCGCCGACGAAGCGCGCGAACGGCGCATGGTCGCTCGCCGAGCGCGAGATCGGCATCGTCGGTGCCGCGCCGCGGCTGCAAAGCGAGCTGCTCGACGGCCTCGTCGCCGCGGGATCGAAGGGGCACCCGCAGGAGGACAACACGGCCAACGGAAAGCTCGACGCGCTGGTGGACCTGACGCCGATGCGCGCCGACTGGTCGCCCGACGACGTGCCCGCGCTCTTCGGGCGCGTCCGCCACGCCCTCGTGGCTGGTGCGAGCCACGTGCTCGTCGCCGGCATGGCGCCGGCCGTGTCGGCCGCGAACGGCGCCGGTCACGGCAGCCTGCTCGCCCCGCCGGCCGCCGGCGTGTCGGGCATGATCCGGAGCCTGCGCAAGGAGTGGCCGGACCGGCAGCTGCGCTTCGCGTACTTCCTGCCGCGCTTCGGCGCCAACGAGCTCGCGCGGACCATCCTCGACGAGCTCAACTGCGCAGACGACGCGGACGTCGTCGAGTACTCGCGCGAAGGCGAGCGCCACGTGCCGCGCGTCGTCGCGGCGCAGCGCAACGGCCACGGCGGCTCCGGCATCGCGCTCGGGCGCGAGTCGGTCGTGCTGCTGACCGGCGGCGCGCGCGGCATCACCGCGCGCATCGCGCTCGAGCTCGCGCGGCAGTTCGGCTGCCGGCTCGAGCTTGTCGGCCGCACGCCGCCGCCGGCACCCGCGGACGACGCGGACCTGCGCGACGCTGCCGACGAGGTGGCGGTGCGACGGGCGCTGATTGCGCGCGGCGGCCGCAAGCCCGCGGAAATCGAGGCCGAGTGCGCGCGCGTGATGGCGGCGCGCGAGGTGCGCGCCACGCTGGCCGCGCTCACCGAGGCCGGTGCCACGCCGACGTACCACCAGGTCGACGTGCGCGACACCGACGCGGTCGCCGCGCTCGTCGCCCGCATCTACGAAGAGCGCGGCCGGCTCGACGGCGTCATCCACGGCGCCGGCGTGATCGAGGACAAGCTCGCGCGCGACAAGACGCCCGAGTCCTTCGCCCGCGTGTTCGACACGAAGGTCAATGGCGCGCTCGGCATCGCGCGCAGCGTGCGCGACGACATCGGCTTCATCGTGTTCTTCTCGAGCATCGCCGCGACGTTCGGCAACCGCGGGCAGTCCGACTACGCGGCCGCCAACGACTACCTCGACCGGCTGGCGGCGATGCTCAAGCGGCGGCTTACCGGCCGCGTGCTGTCGATCAACTGGGGACCGTGGGGCGGGGCGGGCATGGTGTCGCCCGAGCTGACGCGCGAGTACGCGAAGCGCGGCATCGGCCTCATCGACCCGGACGCCGGCGCGGCGACGTTCGTGGACGAGCTGCTGCACGGTCCGGCGGACGACGCGCAGGTCATCCTGATGCGCGGGGATCCGGCGAGCCTGATGTAGCGGTTGCGGTCGGGCCGGGATCCGTCGATGGAACGTGACGTCGCAATCGTCGGGATGGCGTGCATCTTCCCGAAGGCGCCGGATCTCGCGAGCTTCTGGCGCAACCTGCGCGACGGCGTCGACGCGATCACCGACGTGCCCGCCACGCGCTGGGACCCGTCGTACTACGACCCGGCATCCACGGCGCCCGACCGCTTCTACGCGCGGCGCGGCGGCTTCATCGACGACTACGCGACGTTCGACGCGGCGGCGTTCGGCATCATGCCGATCGCCGCGCAGGGCGCCGAGCCCGACCAGCTGCTGGCGCTCGAGGTCGCGACGGCGGCGCTGGCGGACGCGGGCTACGCCGAGCGGCCGTTCCCGCGCGCGCGGGCCGACATCGTGCTCGGCCGCGGCAACTACCTCGGTCCCGCGATGCTGCGGCTCGTCAACATCACGCGCGGCGGTCCCCAGCTCGTCGACGCGCTGCGGTCGCTGCTGCCCGCCGCGACGGAGGACGAGCTCGCGGCGGTGAAGCGCGAGTTCCAGGCCCGCTGCGGCGTCTACGGGCCCGACACGGCGATCGGACTCGTGCCCAATCTCGTCGCGTCGCGCATCGCCAACCGCCTCGACCTCGGCGGCGCCGCGTACACGCTCGACGCGGCCTGCGCCAGCACGCTCGTGGCGGTCGACCACGCGTGCCGGTCGCTGCTCTCCGCGTCGGCCGACCTCGTGATCGCGGGCGGCGTTCACCTGTGCCACGACCCGGTGTTCTGGAGCGTGTTCTCGCAGCTGGGCGCGCTGTCGCGCGACCAGCAGATCCGCCCGTTCGACCGGCGCGCGGACGGCCTGCTGATCGGCGAGGGGCTCGGCATGTTCGTGCTGAAGCGCGCGGCGGACGCGCGCCGCGACGGCGACCGCATCTACGCGGTGATCCGCGGCGTCGGCCTCGCGAGCGACGGTCGCGACGTCAGCCTCATGACGCCGCGCGTCGAGGGCCAGATGCTCGCGCTCGAGCGCGCGTGGACGGCCGCGGGGCTGGCGCCGTCGACGCTGGGCCTCCTCGAGGCGCACGGGACGGCCACGCCCGCCGGTGACGCGGCGGAGATCGCCACGCTCGGCCGGTTCTTCGGAACGGCGCCGTCCGACGCCGCGCGCATCCCGGTCGGCTCGGTCAAGTCGATGATCGGCCACGCGATGCCCGCGTCGGGTGCGGCGGGGCTCATCAAGGCGGCGCTCGCCGTCTACCACGGCGTCCGGCTGCCCACGCTCCACTGCGACGAACCGAATCCCGCCCTCGACGCCACGCGCTTCCGGCCGCTCGCGGCCGCGGAGCCGTGGGACGCCGACGTGCGGCGCGCGGCCGTCAACGCATTCGGGTTCGGCGGCATCAACGCGCACGTGATCGTCGACGCGGAGCCGGCGCCTGCGCGGGCCCATCGCGGGACGGCGGCCCGCGACGACGCGGGACCGGCGACCGCCGACGTGTTCGTCGCCGCGGCCGCGACGACCGCCGCGCTGGCGCAGGCGCTCGACCGCAACGAGCCGGGCGGATCCGGGCCTGTGCGCGTCGCGCTGTTCGAGCCCACCGCGGAGCGGCGCACGCGTGCACGCGCCGCGATCACGGCAGGGCGCGAGCGCCACGGCCGCGACGGCATCCACGTCACGCCGAAGGGACTCATCGCGGCCGGCGGCAGGGTCGCGTTCCTGTTCCCGGGGATCGAAGCGGAGTTCGCACCGGAAGTCGATTCGCTGGCCAGCGCGCTCGGCGTCGCGCCGCCGGACGTCGCCGCGCCCGACCTCGAGCACCAGGCATTGCGCGTGCTGCTGCTGTCGCGCTTCCTGCTGCGCGCGGCCGAGGCGGTCGGGCTGCGGGCCGACATGCTCGCCGGCCACAGCATCGGCGAGTGGTCGGGCATGGTGGCCGCCGGCATGTTCGACGAAGCGGCCACCGCGCGCTTCATCGATTCGCTGCGGCCCGGGACGTCGCGGGTCGCCGACGTGCGTTATGTTGCGGCAGGGACGAGCCGCGCGCGGCTCGAAGCGCTGCTCGCGGACGTGCCCGACGTCGCGATCACGCACGACAACTGCAACCACCAGGCGATCCTCTGCGCGCCCGCGGCGCGCACCGACGAGGTCGCCGCGCGGCTGCGCGCCGAGCGCGTGCTGTTCGAGGTGCTGCCGTTCCGGTCGGGCTTCCACTCGCCGGCGCTCGCCGATCACGTCGGCTACTACGTGCGCAACCTCGAGGCGCTGCCGTTCACGCCGGCGCGCGTGCCTCTGTGGTCGGCCACCACGTGCGCCCCGTATCCAGCGGATGCCGTGGCGATCCGGACGCTGTTCGCCGACCACCTGACGAAGCCTGTCCGCTTCCGCGAGCTCGTCGAGGCGCTCTACGCGGCCGGCGCCCGCGTGTTCGTGCAGATGGGTACGGGCAGCCTGCCGGCCTTCGTCGACGATGTGCTCGCGGGACGTCCCCACCTCGCCGTGTCGCTCCTGACCGCGCGGCGGACCGGGCTCGACCAGTTCCGGCGTGCGTGCGCGGCGCTGTACGTCGAAGGCGCCGATCTCGATCTCGCGCGCGCGGGGATCGCGACGGCCGCGGCGGCCGGCGCGCGTCGGCGCGCGCTGAAGCTCGATCTCGGCGTGCCGCTGGTGCACGTCGACCTCGAGTCCCTGCGGCCGCACGCGGTGCCGGCGACACCGGCGTCGGTCGCGGCGGCGGCCGACCCGCTGGCGCACGCGTTCGCCGACACCATGAACGAGATCGCGCGCGCCCAGGACGCGGTGATGCGTGCGCTCGGCACGGCGCGCAGGCCGGCGGCGCCGAAGGCGCCGGCGCCGCCGACGGAGCGCACCGACCGGCTCGCGCTGTCGCTCGCGACGCATCCGGAGCTGATCGATCACGCGCTGGTGCCGCAGCCGCGCGGCTGGCCCGAGCCCGAGGACGGCATGCCGTCGGTGCCGATGACGATGTCGATCGAGCTGATCCGGGAGGCTGCACAGCGGCTCGATCCCGCGCGGGTGCCCGTGGCGGTCGAGAACGTGCAGGCGAAGACGTGGCTGCGGGTCGTGCCCCCGGTCGAAGTCGAGGTGACGGCACGCCGCGTCGGCCCGGACCGGATTCACGTGCGCATCGACAAGTACGTCGAAGGCACCGTCGTCATGCGCGACCGGTTTGCACCACCGCCCGCGCCTGCGGCCGTCGAGACGGGCACGCCCCGCGAATTTCCCGTCGGTGTGCCGGCGATCTACGACGACGGCTGGCTGTTCCACGGCCCCGGCTATCAGGGCGTCGTGTCGATCGACGCATTCGGCGACACCGGCATCGGCGCGACGCTGCAGGTGCTGCCGGCCAAGGGCGCTCTGCTCGACGCCGCCGGGCAGCTCGTCGGCCTGCATCTCGCCTTCGTGAGCACCAAGGACCGGCTGGCGCTGCCGGTGCGGATCGGCCGCGTCGAGTGGTTCGACGCGCCGCCGCCGGCCGGTACACGCCTCACGACCCGCGTCGCGATCCGGCACGCGGGGTGGCGCGAGCTGCGCGCCGACTTCGACGTGCTCCACGGAGACCGCGTCCTGCTGCGCGTGACGGGATGGGAGGACTGGCGGTTCCAGACCGGCGACGGGCTGTGGGACCTGATGCGCGAACCGGCCACGACGCTCCTCGCACAGATCGATCCGCGCGGGTTTGCGACGATCGCCGATCCGGGATGGGCGACGGCGACCTACGACTACCTGATCCGGCGCTACGTGGGCGCGGCCGAGTCCGCGGCGTACGGCGGAGCGGCGACGCTGCAGCGCGAAAGGAGCAGGCTGCTCGGCCGGATCGCGGCGAAGGACGCGGTGCGTGCGCATCTGTTCGCGCGCGGCCACGGACCGCTGTTTCCGGTCGAGGTCCGGATCGACGCCGACGCGGACGGCCGGCCGATCGTGCGTGGAACGTTCGCGGACGACCTGCGCGTGTCGATCGCGCACTGCGAGGGCATGGCCTGCGCGCTGGTGGCGGAGGGCGCGGATCCCGGGATCGACGTCGAGAAGATCGCGCCCCGCGGCGACGCGTTCGCCGCGCTCGCGTTCACGGCGGACGAGCTCGCGCGCATCCCGGTCGATGCGCGCGACGAATGGATCACGCGCATGTGGGCGGCGAAGGAGGCCGTCGGCAAGGCGCGCGGGACCGGCCTTGCGGGCCGGCCGAAGGAATTGCAGATCACCAACGTGGAAGGGGAACGGATCATGGTCGACGGACGCTGGGTCGAGACGGCACGGATGGGCGACTTCATCGTCGCGTGGACGCGGTGATGGGAGCGCCGGCGCCCGCCATCGGCGACCCCCGTCGCGAGGAGATCCTGCGCGAGATCGCCGCGATGATCGCCGAGGTCATCGGCGAGGAGTGGGTGCGCGAGAAGCCGATCACCGCCGCGACCAAATTCAGCCAGGACCTCGAGATGGAGAGCATCGAGCTCGCGTCGCTGTCGGAGAAGATCCAGGCGCGCTTCGGCGACACCGTGGACTTCCCGGCGTGGCTGTCGGGGATGGAGCTCGACGACATCATCAATCTCACCGTCGGCCAGCTCGTCGACCACATCGCTACATGCCAGTCGAAGACCTCGGCGGCCTGACGCTGCACACGCAGGTCGTCGGCGCCGGCGGCCCGCCGATCGTCCTGCTGCACGGCCTGCTGATCGGCTCGCTGTCCACCTGGTACTTCGCCGTCGCGCCCGCGCTGGCGCGCGCGCATCGTGTCGTCATGTACGACCTGCGCGGCCACGGCCTCTCGCCGGCGACCGCCGGCGGCTACGGTGTGCGCGCGCAGGCGGACGACCTTGCGCGCGTCGTCGAGCGGCACGCGGGCGACGGCCCGGTCACGCTCGTCGGCCACAGCGCGGGCGGGGCGATCGCGCTGCGCTACGCGCTCGCGCACCCCGAGCGCGTCGCGCGGCTGGTGATGGTCGACACGCCGCTCCCCGTGATGGCGCGCAACTGGATCGACCGCGTGCGCGCGGCCTCGGTGCCGGATCTCCTCAAGATGCTGCCGGGCGCGAAGCAGGCGACGGTCGGTCGCGGCGGCCGGCAGACGGCGAAGCTGGTCGAGAAGGTGCTTTCGCTGACGACGCGCACGTCGCTGCTCGACGATCTGCTCGCGGAGCCCGACTTCGCCGACGCCGAGCTGGAATCGTTCGCGCGGCCGCTGCTGCTGTGCTACGCGACCCGCGGCGGGCCGGTCGTCACGGCGACGCGCGCGCGGCTCGCCGCGCGCGTGCCCGGGGCGCGGCTCGTGATGATCGAGGGCGGGCACGCGCTGCCGGTCGAGGCGCCCGAGCCGCTGGCGGCGGCGATCCTGGGGTTCCGCGATGGCTGACGTCGTCGCGCGCGGCGTGCGCTTCAACGTCGTCCGGCTGGGCGAGGGCGTGCCGCGCCTCGTGCTGATCCATGGCTTGGTCATGGACAGCCACGCGAGCTATTACCTGTCGATCGCGCCCGCGCTGGCGCGGCATGCCGGCGTGCTGCTGTACGACCTGCGCGGACACGGTCGCAGCGAGCAGACGCCGACCGGCTACACGATGTCCGACATGGTCGCCGACCTGTGGGGTGTCCTCGACGGCGTCGGCCTCGCGGACACGCCGGTCGTGCTCGTCGGCAACAGCTACGGCGGGCAGATCGCGATGCGCGCGGCGAGCGAGCGGCCCGGCCGCGTGCGCGCGCTCGTGCTCATCGACCCGCAGTCGGGCATTCCGGACTTCACCAAGGACCTCTCCGAGATCCTCGCCGTCGACCCGGAAGAGCGCGATCGCCGCGCGTACGAGCTCTTTGCCCGCTGGCTCGCCGAGCACGCGGGCGCGCGCGATCCGGCCGCGACGGACGCGCAGGCCGAGGCGCGCCGATCGGAGACGATCGACGACGTGCTGCGGCACCGCAAGCAGCGGCGCAGCCCCGGCGTGCGCACGGCCGTCGGCCTCGCGCGCGACACGACGCTCGTGGCCGACCTCGCGCGCGAGCGGCCGATCGCCGACGAGGAGATCGCCCGCATCCGGTGCCCGGTGTTGGCCGTCTACGGCGAGCGCTCGGAGCTTCGGCAGGACGAGGAGCGGTTCAGGCGGCTGCTGCCGCAGCTCGAGATTGCCGTGGTCCCGGGCATGGGGCACACCGTGCTGCTCGAGGCGCCGAACCCGCTGCGCGACGCGATCGTCGCATGGCTCGGGCGGCAGCCGTCGTGAGCCCCGCGCCTCGTGCCGGTCACGCCGCGGGAGCGTGAGCGGATGCGCGCGATGTGCCGGCCCGGGAGCCGAGCGCGCCGATGAGCCGGGGCGCGCAGCGCGCAGGACGCCGGGCGCGGCGATTCCTGCTGGTCGCGGCGCCGTTCGCCGCGCACCTCGTCCCGCTGGTGTCGATCGGCCGCGAGCTCGCGGCGCGCGGGCACGCCGTCGCGTGGGTCGCCTATCCGCCGCTCGCGTCGCTGCTGCCGGGCGACGCCACGTGGTTTCCCGGTCCCGCGGAAGCCGCCGCGCGCACGATCGCCGAGCGCGGGCGCCGGCGCCCGCCGCGCTTCGGCGCGGCCGAGGTCGTGTGGTTCTACAGCGACATCGTCGCGCCGCTCGTGGACGTGATGACCGCGGACGTCGAGGCGGCGGTGGCGCGGTTCGCGCCCGACGTCGTCGTCGCGGACCAGCACGCGCTGGCGGGGGCGTTCGTCGCGCGCCTGCGCGGGCTGCCCTGGGCGACGTCCGCGCCGACGAGCCTCGCGCAGATCGAGCCCGCCGACGAGCACCCCGCGGTGCGGCGCTGGCTCGGCGCGTGGTACGCCGACGTCCAGCGCGCCGCGGGCATGGCGCCGCTCGTCGACACGCCCGACCTCTCGCCGTCGCTCGTGCTGCTGTACACGTCGCGACTGCTCGCGGGGGCGCACCGCGTCTTTCCGCCGGCATTCCGCTTCGTCGGCCCGGCGCTCGCGCACCGCGTCGAGCCGGCCGACTTTCCGTGGGCGGCGCTCGCGGACCGGCCGCGCGTGCTGGTGTCGCTGGGGTCGATCGTCGCCGAGGACGCGCGCCGCTTCTTCTCCGCGCTGGTCGCCGCGCTGCGCGACGAGCCCGTGCAGGTCGTCGTGAGCGCGCCCGAGGGCGCGCTGGCCGGCGCGCCCGCCAATTTCCTCGTCCGGCCGTGGCTGCCGCAGGTGGCGCTGATGCCGCACGTGCACGCGGTGGTGTCGCACGGCGGCTCGACCGCGCTCGACGCGCTCGCGTTCGATCGGCCGCTGGTGCTCGCGCCGGTGTGGACCGACAATTTCGTCACCGCGCAGAGGATCGTGGATGCCGGTGCCGGCCTGCGTGTGCGCTACGGCCGCATCGGCCCTGAGCGGTTGCGCGAGGCCGTGCGCGCGGTGCTCACGGAGCCCGAGTATCGCGCCCACGCGGCCGAAGTCGGCACTTCGCTGCGTGCGGCGGGCGGAACCGTGGCGGCCGCCGACCTCGTGGCCGCACTCGCCTGACGGCAGGCCCCGATGGCGCCCCGCGACACGACGATGCTGCGTTCGCTGTGGAATGCCGCGCTCGGCTGCGCGCGGCTCGCCGGGTGGTCGGGGGCGGATCTCGACGTCGACACGCTGCTCGCGCGTGCGGTGCGGGCGACCGGAATCGCCGAATTCGGCGACCCCGAGTTCCGCGTGCCGATGGCGATCCTCGTCGAGGAACTCGCCGCCAACGCCGGAGCCGATCGCGCCGGCCGGCAGCTGCTTTCCGGCCTGATCGGTTGCGCCCTCGAGAACCGCCTGTATCTCGGCGCGGCGCTGCGCGAGCACCCCGAGATCGGCGACGTGGCGGTCGCCGCGCCGCTCGTGATCGTCGGCCTGCCGCGTACCGGCACCACGCTGCTGCAAACGGCGCTGGCCGCGGTGCCCGGGCTGCGCACGCCGCTCGCGTGGGAGACGCGGCTGCCGGCGCGGCCGCCCGCGCTGATGTCGCCGCGCGAGCTCGCGCGTCATCGCGCCCGCACGGCCCGCGAGGTGCGCTTCGTCAACCGGATGTCGCCGGCGCTCGCCGGCTCGCACGAGATCGGCGCCGAGTTGCCCGAGGAGTGCAATCCGCTGCTGCTGACGTCGATGCGCGCGCTGCTGCTCGCACTGTACGGCTGCCCGCGCTACGAGGACTGGCTGTACGCGTCGGGGTTCCGGCACGCGTACGACTGGCACCGGCCGCACCTGCAGGCGCTCGCGTGGCGGCAGCCGCCGTGCACGTGGGTGCTGAAGGCGCCGACGCACATGGCGTCGCTAGCGGAGCTCCTGCGCGTCTATCCGGACGTGCGCGTCGTGTTCACGCACCGCGACCCGGTGGCGTCGACCGCGTCGACCGCCGGTCTCAACGCCGCGCTGCAGAAGCTCGCGTCGCCGAGCGTCGACCGGCGAGCCGTCGGCACCCGCGCGCTCGCGATGCTCCGCCGCATGCATTCGGCAGCGCACGCCGTGCGCGCGAACTGGCCCGCGTCGGCGCCGCCTTACCTCGATCTCGACTACGCGACGCTGGCGCGCGAGCCGCTGGCGACGGTCCGCCGCATTCTGGCGCACTTCGGTGTCGCCGAACCCGAGGGCACCGGGGACGCCGTGCTGCGCGCGCTGCGCGCGCTGCAGCGGCGGCGGGCGCCGCCGGCACGCTACACGTGCGCGGAGTTCGGCATCGACGAGGACGACGTGCGCGAGGCGTTCGCCGCCGAGTACGCGCTGGTGGAGTGACGCGAACGCCGGCTGCGGGAACGCGCAGGCGCGCCTCGCGGCCGGTCGCCGGTCAGCCGCCGGTCAGCCGCCGGTCAGCCGCCGGTCCGCCGCCGGCGCGTCGCGCCGGCCGCCGGCTTGCGTCCGCCGGCCGCGGTCGCGCCCGCGCGCGACCGGGACGCGGGCGCGGGCTTCTGCCAGGCCGAGCGCGGGTTGGGCTTTGCCGAAAAGGACTTCGGCGTGGTCTTCGGCGTGAACGTCGACTTGCGGCGTGCCGCGGGCGCGGACCCGGTCGCCGGCGGTTCGGCGATGGCCTGCGCGTGGCGTGCCGCGCCGCGGCGTCCCTTGCCGCTCACGGGGCTGCCGGCGTCGGCACGCGCGCGGCGCCGCGCCCGCACAGGGTCGACCGGCGCGCGGGGCCCGGCCGGCTTGGTGCTCCGGGATTTCGCCGGCAGCGGCACGGGCGCCGGCTTCTTCTTCTCGGGATTGGGCCGCCACAGCACGAGCACCTTGCCGAGGTGCTGGACCGGTGCGCAGTCGAGCTTCGCGGCGACGTCGGCCAGCGCGGCTTCGCGTGCGGCGCGGTCGTCGCTCGCGACGCGGACCTTGACGAGCTCGTGCGCGAGCAGCGCGAGGTCGATCTCGTGCAGCACCGGGGGTGTCAGTCCGTGCTGGCCGACGATGACGACCGGATCGAGGTGGTGCGCCTGCGCGCGCAGCGCGCGGCGCTCGGCGGGCGTGAGCGGCTTCATCGGGCGAGTGTAACCCGAGGCCTGCCGCGGGTTCGCGGTGTCGTTGACCTTAAAGGGTCGGAGGCACGGGACCCGCCGCTGCCGTGCCGACGGCACGAGGGCCGGACCCATTAGAATCGCTGGCCATGGCGAGTCCGCTCAATCCCGCGCGCAGGAAGCACAAGGTCGTCAAGGCGTGGATGCACGAGCACGTCAACGATCATTACGTGCAGGAGGCGCAGCGGCGCGGGTACCGTTCGCGTGCCGCGTTCAAGCTGATCGAGCTCGCCGACCGCGACCGGCTGCTGCGGCCGGGCATGACGGTCGTCGACCTGGGCGCGGCGCCCGGGAGCTGGTCGCAGGTGCTGCGCGAGCGGCTGGGCCCCGCCGCGCGCATCGTCGCCGTCGACCTGCTGCCGATGGAGCCGATTGCCGGCGTCACGTTCGTGCAGGCGGATTTCCGCGCCGACGAGGGGCTCGCGGCCGTCGAGCAGGCGCTGCGAGGCGCGCCCGTCGACCTTGTGGTCTCGGACATGGCCCCCAATCTGTCCGGCATCGACTCGGTCGACCAGGCGCGCAGCGTGCACCTGGGCGAGCTGGCACTGGAATTCGCCGTCGACCACCTGCGCCCGGAGGGCGACCTGCTGGTCAAGGTGTTCCAGGGCGCCGGGTTGCCGGAGTTCCAGCGGGCGATCGGCGCCCGCTTCGCCAAGGTCCATGTCCGCAAGCCCAAATCCTCCCGCGACCGCAGCCGCGAAGTCTTCGTGGTCGGCAAGGGCTTTCGGGCCTGACCGGGCGCAGCCGCCCGCGGTCAGGGGCCCGTCCCGCGCGGAATTCGTGCGATTTGGCGGGGTTTGGCGTGAATCCTGCTCGGGATCCGGTGTCCAACGTGGCCCGAGGCGGGGTTCGGGGCTAAAATACACGGTTCGGCCCGTCGCCTGGCGGCGGGCCGCGCCACCCGGTTCGCGGGCCACCGGCTTGCCAAGGTCCGCAAGGAGCCCTGTTTGAACAATCTGCTCAAGAACATCGGCATCTGGCTCGTCATCGGGCTCGTGGTGCTCACCGTCGTCAAGCAGTTCGACTCGCGGCAGACGAGCCGCGACTCGATCCCGTATTCCGAGTTCATGGAGTCGGCGAAGGCCGGCAAGGTGACGTCGGCGACGGTCGAAGGGCGGACGATCAAGTGGGTCAACAGCGACAACAAGCGCTTCACGACCTACAGCCCCGGCGACATCTGGATGGTCGGCGACCTGGTCAAGTACGGCGTCAAGGTCGAGGCCAAACCCGAGGAGGAGCAGAGCTTCCTCGCGCAGATCTTCATCTCGTGGTTCCCGATGCTGCTGCTGATCGGCGTCTGGATCTTCTTCATGCGCCAGATGCAGGGGGGCGGCCGCGGCGGCGCGTTCTCGTTCGGCAAGAGCAAGGCGCGCATGCTCGACGAGGCCAACAATTCCATCACCTTCGCGGACGTCGCCGGCTGCGACGAGGCGAAGGAAGAGGTCGCGGAGCTCGTCGAGTTCCTGCGCGACCCGTCCAAGTTCCAGAAGCTCGGTGGCCGCATCCCGCGCGGCGTGCTGATGGTCGGCTCGCCGGGCACCGGCAAGACGCTGCTCGCCAAGGCCATCGCCGGTGAAGCGAAGGTGCCGTTCTTCTCGATCTCCGGCTCCGACTTCGTCGAGATGTTCGTCGGCGTGGGTGCGGCGCGCGTGCGCGACATGTTCGAGCAGGCGAAGAAGAACGCGCCGTGCATCGTGTTCATCGACGAGATCGACGCGGTCGGCCGCCAGCGCGGCGCCGGCCTCGGCGGCGGCAACGACGAGCGCGAGCAGACGTTGAACCAGCTGCTGGTCGAGATGGACGGCTTCGAGGGCAACGCCGGCGTCATCGTCATCGCCGCGACCAACCGGCCCGACGTGCTCGACCCGGCGCTGATGCGCCCGGGTCGCTTCGACCGGCAGGTCGTCGTGCCGCTGCCGGACATCCGCGGCCGCGAGCAGATCCTGCTCGTCCACATGCGCAAGGTGCCGATGTCGCCGGACGTCAAGGCCGACATCATCGCGCGCGGCACGCCCGGCATGTCCGGCGCCGACCTCGCGAACCTCGTCAACGAGGCGGCGCTGTTCGCCGCGCGCTCGAACAAGCGGCTCGTCGACATGTACGACTTCGAGCGCGCGAAGGACAAGATCATCATGGGCGCCGAGCGGCGCTCGATCGTCATGCCCGAGGAGGAGCGGCGCAACACCGCGTATCACGAGTCCGGCCACGCCATCGTCGCCAAGCTGCTGCCCAAGACCGACCCGGTGCACAAGGTGACGATCATCCCGCGCGGCCGCGCGCTCGGCGTGACGATGCAGCTACCCGAGCAGGACCGCTACAGCATGGACCGCAACCACATGCTGAACATGATCGCCGTGCTGTTCGGCGGGCGCATCGCCGAAGAGATCTTCATGAACCAGATGACGACCGGCGCGTCGAACGACTTCGAGCGCGCGACCGAGATCGCGCGCAACATGGTGACGCGCTACGGGATGTCCGACGAGCTGGGCCCGATGGTCTACGGCGAGAACGAGGGCGAGATCTTCCTCGGCCGCTCGGTGACGACGCAGAAGAACGTGTCGGAGTCCACGATGCAGAAGGTCGACGAGGAGATCCGCAAGATCATCGACGGCCAGTACGCGGTCGCGCGCAAGCTCCTCGAGGACAACCGCGACAAGGTCGAGGCGATGGCGAAGGCGCTGCTCGAGCTCGAGACGATCGACGCCGAGCAGATCGACGACATCATGGCGGGACGGCCGCCGCGCGCGCCGAAGACGGTACCGTCGTCGTCGGGGCCGACGTCCGGCGGCTCGTCGGCGGGTCCGGACGCGGCGCCGTCGGCGAACCCGGCATAACGCGACCGATCGCTTTCCTGAATTTCGCAAAGAGACGCCGAGGCGCGGAGAAAACCTCCGTTCCTCGGCGTCCTTGCGTCTCGTTGTGACAACGATGGGCGCGCCGTCCTACCTGCGCTGCGGCGAACACGTCCTCGATCTCGCGCGCCCGCGGGTGATGGGCATCCTCAACGTGACGCCCGACTCGTTCGCCGACGGCGGCCGCCACTTCGAGCTGGAACGGGCGCTGGACCGCGCGCGGCAGATGCTCGCCGATGGCGCCGACCTGATCGACGTCGGCGGCGAGTCGACGCGGCCGGGTGCCTCGCCGGTGGCCGAGCGGACGGAGATGAAGCGCGTGCTGCCGGTGGTCGAGGCGCTCGCGGCCGAGAACGTGCTCGTCAGCGTCGACACGACGAAGCCGGCCGTGATGCGCGCGGCCCTCGCGGCCGGCGCATCGCTGATCAACGACGTGCGGGCGCTCACCGCGCGCGGGGCGCTTGCGACTGTCGCCGGCAGCGGCTGCGGCGTATGTCTGGTGCACATGCAGGGTCGGCCGCGGACGATGCAGGCGAATCCGCGCTACGGCGACGTCGTCCGCGAGGTCCGCGACTTCCTCGTCGCGCGCGCCCTGGTCGTGCAGGGGGCGGGCATCGCGCGCGACCGCATCGCGCTCGACCCGGGCTTCGGCTTCGGCAAGACGATGGCGCATAATCTCGCCTTGCTGCGCTCGTTGCGCACGCTGGCGGCGGCGGGATATCCGGTGGTGGCCGGGTTGTCGCGGAAAGCGACGATCGGCGAGATCACCGGCCGCGCGGTCGACGAGCGGATGGCCGGCAGCCTCGCGGGCGCGCTCGCGACGGTCGCGCGCGGCGCGGCGATCGTCCGCGTGCACGACGTCCGCGAGACCGTCGACGCGCTGAAGGTGTGGCTCGCAATCGAGGCGCAGTAACCCGGCGCGTGGCGCCGACCCGTCGCTCACCCCTACCGACATGCAGCGAAAATACTTCGGAACGGACGGCATCCGCGGCCGCGTCGGCGAGCCCCCGATCACGCCCGAACTCGTGCTGAAACTGGGCTGGGCCGCCGGGCGCACGCTCGCCGCCGCCGACGGCGCGCGCCGTGGCGACCGGCCCGCCGTGCTCATCGGCAAGGACACGCGGATCTCCGGCTACCTGCTCGAGGCGGCGCTGGAATCGGGCCTGTCCGCCGCGGGCGTGGACGTCTACCTGTGCGGGCCGCTGCCCACGCCGGGCATCGCGTACCTGACGCGCGCGTTGCGCCTCGCCGCCGGGATCGTGATCAGCGCGTCGCACAACCCGTTCGACGACAACGGCATCAAGTTCTTCTCGGCGGCGGGCACCAAGCTGCCGGACGAGGTGGAGGCCGCGATCGAGCGCGGCATGGACGTACCGCTCGCGTGCGTCCCCTCCGCGAGCCTCGGCAAGGCGTTCCGCGTGGGCGATGCCGGCGGCCGCTACGTCGAGTTCTGCAAGGGCACGTTCCCGAACGAACTCGACCTGCACGGCTGCCGCATCGTCGTCGACTGTGCGCACGGCGCCGCGTACCACGTCGCGCCGCCGGTGTTCCACGAGCTCGGCGCCGACGTGGTGACCGTGGGCGCGGAGCCCGACGGCCTCAACATCAACGCCGGCGCCGGCGCGACGCACCCGGGGTTCCTCGCCGAGCAGGTGCGCGCGCACGGCGCCGACTTCGGGATCGCGCTCGACGGCGACGGCGACCGCCTCGCGATGGCCGACCGCGACGGCCGCATTTACGACGGCGACCAGCTGCTGTACGTGATCGCCGCCGACTACCGGCGACGGGGCGTCGCCAACGACGGCGTCGTCGGCACGCTGATGAGCAACCTGGGCTTCGAGCAGGCGCTCGCGCGCGCGGGAATCCCGCTCGCGCGCGCGAAGGTCGGCGACCGCTACGTGCTGGAGGAGATGCGGGCGAGGCGCTGGCTGCTGGGCGGCGAGAACTCCGGGCACATCATCTGCCTCGACAAGCACACGACCGGCGACGCGATCGTCGCCGCGCTCGCGGTGCTGCGCGCGCTCATCGAGCAGAAGACCACGCTCGCGGAGGCGACCGCCGCGGTGACGCTGTTCCCGCAGCGGCTCATCAACGTGCCGGTGCGGCGCGGCTGGGACTGGCATGCGAACGACGCGGTCCGGCGCGCCGAGCGCACCGCGGTCGCGGGGCTGGGCGACGCCGGCCGCGTGCTGCTGCGCCCGTCAGGCACCGAGCCGGTGCTGCGCGTGATGGTGGAGGCGCGCGACGCGCACCTCGCCGAGACGCACGCGCAGGCGCTGGCCGAGACGATCGCGAAGGCGGCGGGCACGCCGTTGTAACGTCGTCGTACCGGGAGGCGCCGAGGCTGCGCCGCGGGTTGACAGCATTGCCTCCAGCCGCCAACGTAACGGGGTGCGTAACGGGCCCCGCCGGCAGCGGTGGCGGCCCGGTGCGACGCCGCGAGGAGCGCCGATGCCCGCCACATCCGAACACGCCGTATCGCCCGGCGAGCCGCCGCGCCGGGAGATTCTCAAGGGACTGACCGCGCTGCTGGCATGGGGTTGCGCGCCGGCGGCGCTCGCGCAGGGTGCCGCGGCGCAGCTGACGCCGGCGCGTTTTGCGGCGCTGTCGACCACGCTCGTCGGCAACGCCTATGCCGATCCGGCTCTCGCCGCGCGCATGCTCTCCGCGTTGACTGCCGCCGTCGGCGCGGACGCGCTCGCGAAGATCGCGACGCTGGCGGCAGTGACTTCGCCCGCGCAACTGCAGGCCGAGCTCACGATCGCGGGCGTCGATCGCGCGGCGGCGACGGTCGTCGCGGCACTCATGTCGGGCATGGTCGAGACGCCGAAGGGCATGGTCGTGCTCGCGTACAACGACGCACTCGCTTGGCGGGCGGTGCCCTGGACGAAGCCCAACGCCGTGTGCGGCGGCATGGTCGACTACTGGGCGACCGCGCCCGGGACGAAGTAATCGATGGCCGACATCCTGAACGCCGACGTCGTCATCGTCGGCTCCGGCGTGGCTGGCGCCATGACCGGCTACTCGCTCGCGCGCGCCGGCCTGAAGGTCCTGATCCTCGAGGCCGGCCCGCGCGTGGACCGTGCGAAGGCGGTCGTGCAGTTCCGCAACTCGCCGACGAAGGGGCCGAACTCGCCGTATCCGGCGAACCCGAAGGTCCCGCAACCCGATCCCGACGACATCGGCGCGTACTACGTGCAGGCGGGGCCGGTGACGTTCAACGGACTGCAGGCGCGCGTCGTCGGCGGCACGACGTGGCACTGGGGCGGGCTCACGCTGCGCTACCGGCCCAACGACTTCCGCCTCAAGTCGAAGTTCGGCGTCGGCGTCGACTGGCCGCTGTCCTACGACGACCTCGAGCCGTGGTATGCCGAAGCCGAGCGCGAGATCGGGGTCTGCGGGCCGCCCGACTACGACTGGGGCTCGCCGCGCTCGTCGCCGTATCCGATGCCGCCGATTGCGCCGACGTACCTCGACGGCGTGATCGGCGCCGCGTGCGCGAGCGTGGGCCTCACGATGGCGCCGTTTCCGCACGGGCGCAACTCGGTCGGCCGCGACGGGCGCCCGCCGTGCTGCGGCAACGCATCGTGCGTGCCGATCTGCCCGATCGGCGCCAAGTACGACGCGTCGGTGCACGTCGCGAAGGCGGAAGGCCATGGCGCGCGCGTCGTGCCGCTCGCGGTCGCGCACGAGGTCGTCGTCGGCCCCGACGGCAAGGTCACGGGGATCCGCTTCAAGCGGCCCGACGGCAGCGTCCACGAGGCCCGCGGCCGCGCGTTCGTCGTCGCCGCGCACACGATCGAGACCGCGAAGCTGCTGCTGATGTCGCGCGCGCCCGGCAGCGGCCTCGCCGTCGCGAACAGCAGCGACCAGGTCGGCCGCAATCTGCTGACCCAGCTCGACGCGGGCATGATCGGGCTCACGCGCGACCGGATCTACCCCTACCGCGGACCGGTGGAGACGTCGGGCATCCGCGAGCTGCGCGACGGCGACTTCCGCGGCATGCACGGCGCGTCGGGCACGTCGCCGTCGAACGAGGGCTGGGTCCGCGCGCTGGGGCCGATGAAGCTCGCGCAGCGCTTCGCCGCGCAGGGGCTGACGGGTGCGGCGCTGGCGGCGGCGATCAGCGACCACATGGCGCGCGAGCTCGCGATCGGACCGTCGGTCGAGGTGCTGCCGAACCCGAACAACCGGGTGACGCTGGCGCTCGACCGGCCCGACCCGCTCGGCCTGCCGCGGCCGCGCATCTGGTTCAACTGGGGCACGTACGAGCAGGAAGGCATGAAGGTCGCGATGGAATACGTGCTGGGCCTCATGAACGCGCTCGGCGCCGCCGACGTCGAGCGCGTCGGCCCCATGACGGACGGCGCCGTGATGGGCGGCACCTGCCGAATGGGCGACGACCCGCGCACGTCGGTCGTCGACCGCGACCTGCGCGCGCACGACCACCCGAACCTCTTCCTCGTCGGGTCCGCGACGTTCCCGACGATCACCGCGTCGCCGCCGACGCTCACGATCGCGGCATTGGCGCTGCGCGCGGGGTTGACGATCCGAACGGCGCTCGGGGGTTGATGTGCCGATCCGTCGGCGACGCCTGCTGCAGGCTTGCGCGCTGTTCCTGACGCCGGCGGGCCGCGTACGGGCGCAGGCACCGCGCGTGCGGACCGTCGCCTTCCTCGGTGCGGCCGACGATCCGCTGGGCTGGGTCGAACCGTTGCGCGAACTCGGGTGGGTGGAGGGGCGCAACCTGGCGCTCGTCCGGCGCTCGGCGGAGGAACCGGATGCGCTGGCGCGCCATGCGCGCGAATTCGTCGATCGCAACGTCGACGTCATCGTGACCGACGGGACCAGCGCCGCGCGCGCGGCCAAGGCCGCGACCCCGCGCATTCCCATCGTCATGGCCGCGGTCGGCGATCCCGTCGCGACCGGCCTCGTCGCGAGCTATGCGCATCCCGGCGGCAACGTGACGGGTTACGCCATCCTGTCCGCGGAGACCGCGGCGAAGCGTGCAGAGTTGGTGCACGAGCTCCTGCCGGCGGCAACGATGTGGCCGTGGTCATGGACGCGAACAGTCGCATGTATCCGCTGATGCGAAAGCGAGCGGAAGAGGCCTACCGCGGGTTCGGCATGGAGCCGCACTTCGTTTCGGCATCGACCGTCGAGGAACTCGTCACGGCGCTCTCCGGTCCCGAGCTTCGCCTGCACGCGATGGATGTGGACGTCGACTTCGGCAGTGCTGACGCGGCTGTGCTCATGCGCGCCGCGGCGCGCCGCGGGATCCCGGTCGTCGCGCTCGGACGGCCGCTCGTCGCTGCCGGCGCTCTCGCTTCGTTCGATGTCGATCGCCGGGACCAGAGCCGGCGCGTGGCGGCAATGATCGACAAGGTGCTGCGGGGAGCTTCCCCGGCGTCGAACCCGGTCGAACAGCCGGCGAGCTTCGTCCTGCTTCTCAACGCCAAGGCCGCCGCCGCAGCCGGCATCGAGATTCCGCGGGCGCTGGTGCTGCGCGCCGACGAGGTCGTGCACTGAGCGAGCAGGTCCTGCGGCCGGCACGCGACGAAGGCGATCTCCTCCAGCGCGTCCCGGGCGTGCGCGGTGACGCCGACGCACGTGCGCGCGGGCAGGCGGTCGGCGGGGAAGTCCTCGTCGCGGGGCGACGTCGTCTGCGCTCCCGCAGGGGCGCGTCGCTCGCACGTGCGCCGGACGACGCCAACGTAACTCGTATAATCGGACCATGGTTGCGGTGCTGCACGCCGCGCCGCAGACCGCCGCACCGCACGCGGTCGCCGCGTGGCTTTCCTCCCATGCCGGGGACTACACGGCCGACGAGCGCGCGTCGTTCGCCGCCGCGCTCGACTACGCGCGCGAGCGCACCGGCAACGCCGCCATGGCGGACGGCGAGCCGGCTCTCGACCGTGCGCTCGGCACCGCGACGATCCTCACGGGCCTCAAACTCGACGCGGACTCGATCCGCGGTGCGCTGCTGATCGGGCTGCCGGTCGCCGGGACGTTCGACGCCGAGGACGTGCGGGCGCGCTTCGGCGCCGACGTCGCCACGCTGGTCGCCGGCGTCGCGCGCATGGGCGACATCCGCGCGGCCGCCGACACCGGCGACAAGGACGAGCGCGCGGCGCAGGCGGAGAACCTGCGCAAGATGCTGCTGGCGATGGTCGAGGACATCCGCGTCGTCCTGATCAAGCTGGCCGAGCGCACGCAGGCGCTGCGCACGCTGATGGCGGGCGATCCGGTGCTGCGGACGCAGACGGCGCGCGAGGTGCTCGACCTCTTCGCACCGCTCGCCAACCGCCTGGGCGTCTGGCAACTCAAGTGGGAGCTCGAGGATCTCTCGCTGCGGGCGCTCGAGCCCGCGACGTACAAGGCGATCGCGCAGATGCTCGACGAGCGTCGGCTCGACCGCGAGCTCTACATCCGCGACGTGGTCGCGACGCTGAAGCGCGAGCTCGCCGCCGCGGGCGTCGCGGCCGAGGTGACCGGGCGGCCGAAGCACATCTACAGCATCTACGACAAGATGCGGCGCAAGCAGGCCGGAATCGAGTCGCTGTACGACATCCGCGCCGTGCGCATCCTCGTCGACTCGGTCAGGGAATGCTACACGGCGCTCGGCCTCGTCCACCACCTGTGGACGCCGCTCGCGCGCGAGTTCGACGACTACATCGCGAAGCCGAAGGCCAACAACTACCGTTCGCTCCACACGGCGGTCATCGGCCCCGAGGACAAGCCGCTCGAGGTGCAGATCCGCACGTGGGAGATGCACCAGCACTCGGAGTACGGCGTCGCCTCGCACTGGCGCTACAAGGAGGGCGGCGGGCGTGGCGTGCGCCACGACCCGACGTTCGACGAGAAGATCGCGTGGCTGCGGCAGGTGCTCGACTGGAAGGATGCGGTGGCGGACTCCGGGGACTGGCTGTCCGCGTTCAAGGAGAGCCTGTTCACCGAGTCGATCTACGTGCTGACGCCGCAGGGCAAGGTGATCGACCTGCCGCGCGGGGCGACGCCGGTCGACTTCGCGTACGCCGTCCACACAGGTCTCGGCCACCGGTGCCGCGGCGCGAAGGTCGACGGCCAGATGGTGCCGCTCAACTACCGCCTCGCCAACGGCCAGCAGGTCGAGATCGTGGCGGCGAAGCAGGGCGGGCCCTCGCGCGACTGGCTCAACGCCGAGCTGGGGTACGTGCACGGCAACCGCGCGCGCGCCAAGGTGCGCCAGTGGTTCAAGGCGCAGCAGCACGAGGCCACGGTGGCGCAGGGGCGCGCGCTCGTCGAGCGCGAGCTCGCGCGCCTGGGCCAGACGGCGCTCAAGCTCGACGCGGTTGCGGCCAAGGCCGGGTTCGACAAGGCCGACGATTTCTTCGCGGCATTCGCGCGCGACGACATCAACTCGCGGCAGGTGCAGACGGCGATCCAGGCGGTCGCGCAGCCCGGAGCGGCCGCGACGGCGCCCGCGGCCGAGCCGGAAGTCGCGATGCGCCGAAGCAAGGCGGCCGGTGCCGGCAGCGGCATCCTCGTGGTCGGCGTCGACCGGCTGCTGACGGGGCTCGCCCGCTGCTGCAAGCCGGCCCCCCCGGATCCGATCGTCGGCTTCGTGACGCGCGGCAAGGGCGTGACGATCCACCGTGCGTCCTGCAGCAACGTCGCGCGGATGCGCGCCGCGCAGCCGGAGCGGCTGATCGTCGCGGACTGGGGCGCGCCGCGCGACGAGGTGTTCCCGGTCGACATCGTCGTCGAGGCGATGGATCGGCAGGGGCTGCTGCGCGACATCTCGGAAGTGCTGTCGCGCGAGAAGATCAACGTCACGGCGGCCAACACGCTGACCAGGAGCATGCACACGCGGATGGCGTTCACGATCGAGGTGCGCAGCCTCGACGCGCTGAAGCGCGCGCTGGCGCTGATCCGCGACGTCAAGGGCGTGCTCTCCGCCAGTCGGCGTTAGCGGCTCGGATCGCCCGACGGTTCCCGGCGGCCGCGTTTTCGCGCGCGGCGCGAGGAGTCCGCTTCGTGCGCGCCGCGCCGATTCGCCGCGGCAGCAGGTCCAGGGCAGCGTTCGGGACGCCGCCGGGCGCGGGCCGTGCGGCGATGTGTCGCTTCGCGATTCGCGAAGCTCCCGGAGGCGGTGCGGCCGCCCGCGGGCGCTTCACCGCGTTCGTGGAATCTTCTGCAGCGCCGCGACGAGCTCGCCGACGGTCAGTGCCTCGAGGTCCGGCGGCAGGTGCGGGAAGCGCTTGACGATCCAGTCCTCGAAGGTCGCGCGCTGGTGGAAGCCTGCGTGCGGGTGCATGTCCCACAGCGCGGGCAGGACGTCCTCGAGGCGCAGCCGGCCGGCGTCGACGCCGAGCGCGCTGCCCAGCGCGCGCAACACGTCGCGCGTCGTGGCCGGGTCGAGGGAGATCGCGTGGGCGGCATACTCGTTGCGGATCGCGTCGAGATCCAGGACCGGCCGCGCCTCGATCGCGCGGCGCAGCGGGGAGATGCGCCCGCGCGCCCACGCGAACGCGAGCGCCAGCGCGACGGCAAGCGCGAATACCAGCGTGCCGAGCGCGATCATGCGTGCCCCCGGCGTGTCATCGCCACTCTTCCTTCGGCGCGCGCAGGTCGAGGCGGCCGCCGCGCGCCCGTGCGCCCGCTCGCGCGCCCTCGAGGATCAGCCGCACGCCGGTGCAGTCGAAGAACACGTGCTCGCCGCAGCGGGACAGAAGCGGCAGGCCGCGCGTCTCGCCGCAGGAGCGCTGCGCGCGCTCGGCCCACGACACCGGCCGCGCCGCCTGGCCCGACGCCGCGAGCGGCTGCATGCGCGCGGTGCCCGGCGCGTGTCAGGGCTCCGGCGCGTGACACACGGCCTCGACGTTGTTGCCGTCGGGGTCGAGCGCGAACGCGCCGTAGTAATTGGCGTGGTACTGCGGCCGCAGGCCCGGCACGCCGTTGTCGGTCCCGCCGGCGGCGAGCGCCGCCGCGTGGAACGCGCGCACCTGCGCGCGGTCGGCGGCCGCGAACGCAATGTGGATCCGCGAGTGCGCCGGGCCGTAGCTGCCGACCCAGAACTCGGGCTTGCCGTCGCGGCCGAACGCGGCCCAGTTCGGGCCCTCCATGGCGGCGCGCAGGCCGAGCGGCGCCAGCGCCGCCGCGTAGAACGCGCGGCTCTTCGCGAAATCGGCGACGTTGAATCCGAGATGATCGATCGGCACGCGGGGCCTCCCTGTCCGGCGAGCGGCGCGGCGCGCGGGATGCTGCCGCGCCGGCATCTTACCGCCGCGCAGCCGCCGCGTCAGTCCGAAGCGCGTTTCGGTGCGCGCGCCGACGCCCACACGCGCCGCAGCACGTCGAGCAGCGCGCGGATCTCCGGGTCGTCCTCGCGCCTGCGCAGGTACAGGAACGACAGCGTCGTCTCCAGGCGCTCGCTGCTCCAGAGCACGAGCTCGCCGGCCGCGAGCGCGTCGTTGGCGAGGTCCTCGCGCATCAGCGCCGCGCCGCTGCCCGCGACCACCAGCGAGCGGATGACCGCCTCGTTGTCCGCCTCGACGCGCGACACCGGCGAGCTGCCGCGCGCAGTGAAGAGCTCCTCCGCGAGCTGGCGCAGCGAGCTGATCGGCGGCGCGAGGATCCACGGCATCGCCACGATCTCGTCCCACGATGCCTGCTTGACGCGGTCGCCCCACGCGGCGGGCAGCACGATCCGGTAGTAATAGTCGCGCAGCGGCACGGCGGCGACGTCCGGGTGCGTCTGGCCGCCGTAGTAGAAGCTCGCGTCGAGGCTGCCGTCGCGCACCTGCTCGAACGCGACGCCGGTGACCGCGTGGTGGAGCTCGATCTCCAGCAGCGGGTATTCCTCGAGCGCGCGCGCGAGGAAGTCCCCGACACGCACGAACTCCGGGTCGGCGACCGTGCCGACGCGCACGCGGCCGACGACCTCGCCGCGAATCGAGCGGGCGTGGCTGCGCAGCGCCTGCGCGGCGGCCACGAGATTCTCGGCCTCGGGCAGCAGGGCGCGGCCGGCGGACGTCAGCACCATGCCTGAAGGCGTGCGCTCGAAGAGCGCGACGCCCAGCTCGTCCTCCAGCGCCTTGATCTGGGCGCTCACCGCCGGCTGGCTGACGTGCAGCTTTTCGGCGGCGCGGGTCAGCTGCCCCAACTCGGCGACGGCGGCGAAGCTGCGCAGCTGGTAGAGCTCCATGCGGGTTCCCTCGGTCGCCGGCGGCGGCGAAACGATAAATTATATATAAAACAATACGTTAAATGATATAAGCCACGCGGATGGCGGCGATCCAAACGAACGATTTGATGGCGGTGCGGCCCGCGCCTATCTTGCCATTGTGCGCTGCATCAAGCACGCACAACTTGGGCCCACGAGGCCACAGGAGAAACGCCATGCAAGTCAGCAGCCATCCGTTCCCTGAAAACAGCCTGGTCGGCAGCTGCATCAAGCTCGCGCAGACCACGTTCTTCCAGGAGCTGCCGGCCAACGTCGCGTCGATGCCCGCACGGGCGCCGGCCGTGTTCCCCGCCTCGAAGCAGGAAGGCGGCAGCCGGTTCGCGCGCTGGGCCGAAGCGCTCGAGAACTGGCTCTACCGGCAGCGCCTGAAGGAACGCGACGCGTATCTCGCGCAGTCGCACGACATCTTCGAGGTCGAGCGTCGCATGCGCGAGCTCGACCGCCGCGCGTACTACTGATCCTCCCGCACCGGCGCCCGCCCCGCCGCTAGAGCCTGAGCGGGCCGCCGTAGCCGGTGAGCTCGAGATAGCCGCGCCCGACCGGGCGTCCGGCGACCTGCGCGCGCACCGCGCCCTCCCAGTAGACGATGCCGACGCTGCCGCGCGCGTCCAGCTCCTGGTCGTCGAACAACGGCACCAGCTCGACGGTGACCGGGCCGGCGTCGAGGCGGAACGCGACCGGATAGACGAATCCGGTCCGCGGCGAGCGCCACTCGCGCAGTGGCGTAAAGCGCACGCCGACGCGCCCGAGCGTGCGCACCGCGCCCGCCGCGTCGCGCAGCGTTCCGCCGGCCCACAGGTCGCCGCCGTCGCGCGCGCGCATCCGGAACGCCATCAGCGCGCTCCCGTCGTCGAAGTTGATGCCGGTCCAGTCCCAGCCCTGCGCGCCCGGCGGGACGTACTCGCTCGACCACTCATGGTCGAGCCACGCGGCGCCCGTCACGTCGCGCGCCCGCCCGTCGACGGTCAGCGTCCCCGACAGCGCGAGTTGCGGCCGGCTGTAGTAGTAGCTGGCCTGCGACTCGCGCGGCCCCTTGCGGCTCACGCCGCGCTCCCCCTGCAGCAGCGGCGGATGTGTCGCGGCGAACGCGAGGTCGAGCGCGAAGTCGCGCGCGGCCACGCGCGCAACGTACGTGTCGCCGTCGAGGCGCAGCGACCAGTCGTCGACACGCACGTCCGTCGTCGCCTGCGCCGCCTCCGCGATGCCGAAGCCCGCGCGCGCCGCGCGCTGGTCGTGCCGCAGCCGGCCCGCGCGCGGGTCCGCCACGGCGGCGTGCGCGAACAGCAGCGTCGTCGGCGCGAACCGGCTCGCGCTCGCTTCGGCGATCCCCGGCCGGTTGCGGAAGAACGTGACCTGGATGCCGAGATCCGCGCCGCCCGCGTCGCGCGCCCACCCCGTGACGTACCACCATTCGGTGCGGAAGTCCGGGTGGCTGCCGTGGTCGCGCGGAAACGCGAGCGCCACGCCGCGCTCGACGTGCGGATAGTCGACCTCCGCGCGCGCGCGCGCAGCGGCCAGCAGCCACGGCGTCGTCAGGAAGGTCCGCCGGCGCATCGTCGCGCGAGCCCTGCTACCAGTCGTCCTTGACCGCGCGGATGACGCCGCCGCCCATCGCCTGCCGCGCGCTGGCGACGGTCGTCGCCAGCGCGAGGGCGAGCAGCGCCGCCGCCAGCGCCGCGAGCGACGCCCACGGCACGTGCAGCGCCATGCTCCAGTGGAACGACTGACGGTTGACGACGTGGATCAGCACGAGGCTCATCGCGAAGCCGAGCGCCATGCCGGTGGCGAGGCCGATCGCGCTGATCGTCGCGCCCTCGGTCGCGAGCATCGCGCCGACCTGCCGCCGCGTCATCCCGAGGTGGCGCAGCACGCCGAACTCGCGCCGCCGCGCGAGGACCAGAGCGCCGAACGACGACGACAGGCCGACCAGGCCGATGACGACCGCCGCCGCGAGCAGCCCGTAGGTGACGGCGAACGTGCGGTCGAACACGGCGAGCGACAGCGCGCGAATCTCGCCCGGCGTCGACAGCGACGCGCGCGCCGCGTCCGGGAATTGCGCGTCGAGCGCCGCGCGGAACGCGGCCGGCGTGACGCCGGGCGCCAGCCAGACGGCCGCGTCCGTCGCGCTGCGATCGCCGGTCAGCGTCGCGTAGGTCGTGCGCTCGACGACCAGCGCGCCCTGTTGCCGCGCGTAGTCGCGCCAGACGCCGGCGACGACGAACGGCTGCATGCGGCCCGCGAGCGGCAGCGCGATGCGGTCGCCGGCGCGCATGCCGTGGAGGTCGACGAGCGCTTCGCTCACCCATACGGGCGGCGGATCTCCGGCGCGGCGCGGCAGCGCGTCGCCGAGCAGTGGCAGCCGCTGCTCGGGAGCGTCGCCCGGAAGGTCACGCGCGAGCAGCGTCACGCGCGGCAGGTCGGGGTCCAGCACGATCGCCTGCGTGCGCAGGAACGCGACGCGCGCGACGCCGGGCACGGCCGCCAGCGCGCGCTGGTCGCGCTCGTCGAAGTACGCGCTGTCTCCGACGGGCCCCGCGCGCACGTAGACGTCCGCGGGCAGCAGCGCGGTGAGCCAGTCGTCGAGGGACTGGCGGAACGACGCCACCATGATCGCCATCGAGACCATCAGCGAGACGCTGGCGACGATCGTGGCGAGGCTCACGCTCGCCTGCCCGGGCGCGCCGCGTAGCTGGTCGAGCGCGAGCGCCGGCGCGAACGCGCGCGGTGCGGGCATGCGCGCGAGGGCGAAGGCCGCGATGCGCGCGAGCAGCAGCAGCGTCCCGACCAGCATCAGCGCGATGGCGCCGTACCCGGCGAGCGGCAGTCCGTCGACCGGTGGCAGCAAAGTGGCCCCCGCGCCCGCGGCGAGCAACGCGAGTCCCGCGGCCGGCGAGCGCAGGTGCGCGAACGCCTGCTGCTCGTCGCCGGCCTTCAGCGCGGCGGCAGGCGCCGCGCGCGCCGCTTCCCGCGCCGGGGCAAGGCTGCCGGCCATCGCGACGCCGACGCCGAGCGCGGCGAACGCGAGCGCCGACCACGGCTCGAACGCGACCTGCGGCGCCGCGCCGCGGAAGAAACCTGCGCCCAGGTCCGCGCCGAACGCGCGCAGCACGGTGAAGGCGATCGCGTAGCCCACGGCCAGCCCCGCGAGCGAGCCCGCGGCGCCCAGGAGCGCACCCTCGGCGACGAGCAGCGCGACCAGCCGGCGCCGCGTGAGTCCCAGCGTGCGCAGCAACGCGAATTGCGCGCGGCGGCGGACGATCGACAGCGCCTGCGTCGAGAACACGAGGAGGCCGCCGGTGAACAGCGCCACCAGCGCGAGGACGTTGAGGTTGACGCGGTACGCGCGCGACATGCGCTCCATCGTCGTCGCGTTCTCCTGCGGCGGTGTCGCGGCGAGCCCGGGCGGCAGCGCGCGCGCGATGCGCTCGCGCACGGCGGCCGCGTCGGTGCCGGGCCGCAGTCGCAGGTCGATGCGCGACAGCTGGCCGCCGCGCGCGAACGTGTCCTGCGCGGCGGCGATGTCCATGACGGCGAAGCGGCGCCCGGCGTCTGCGCCCGTGTAGCCGGCGATCGCGAGCGCAACGTCGCGGACGCCCGACTGGACGACCAGCGTGCCCCCGGGGCCGGCGCCGAGCCACGCCGCCGCGGCCGGGCTCAGGAACACGACGCCCGGGCGCAGCAGGTCGAGCGCCGTGTCGGCGGTGCCGACCAGCGTCGGCGTCACCGCGGACGCGCGGAACGCGTCGACGCCGTAGACGACGAGCGCGTCGTCGCGGCCGGCAATGCGCGCGTCGACCTCGACGACCGGGCTCGCGACGGCGACATCCGGATCGCGCGCCAGCGTCGGGTAGAGCGCCTCGTCGAAGCCGCCGCGCGGCCCGCGCACCTCGAGGTCGGCGACACCCGCGAGCGCGCGCATGCCGCCGGCGAACTCTCCGATGGCCGCCGCGTTGATCAGCGCGACCGCGAATCCGAGCGCGACGCCGAGCGCGATCGCCACCACCGAAAGCGCGAGCCGCCCGCGCTGGTGCGTGAAGGCGCCGCCGACGACGGCGCGGACCACGGCGGTACTCATGCCTGCGGCGTGATGCCCGCGGTGACGGGTGGCGGCGTTCACTGCGGATCGCCTTCGAACGGGGCCAGCCCGGCCGGTGTGAGCACCAGCACGCGGTCGGCGCTGGCGGCGGCCGCGCGCGAGTGCGTGACCAGCACGCCGGTCGCGCCTTCCGCCTGCAGCGTCGCCCGCAGCAGCGCGATCACCCCGTGCGCGCTGGCCGGGTCGAGATTGCCGGTCGGCTCGTCCGCGAGGACCACCTGCGGCCGGTGCACGAGCGCGCGCGCGATCGCAACCCGCTGCAGCTCGCCGCCGGACAGCTCGCGCGGCATGCTGGGCGCGCGCTCGCCGAGTCCGACCGCCGCGAGCATCGCGGTCACGCGCGCCGCGGACGCGGCGTCGTCGCGCCCCGCGAGCCGCAGCGGCAGCGCAACGTTCTGCGCGACCGTCAGGTACGGCAGCACGTGGAAGGCCTGGAACACGAAGCCGACGTGCACGCGGCGGAACGCGGTCAGCGCGTCGTCGTCGAGCGCGCGCAGGTCGGTTCCGGCGACGACGACGGTGCCGGCGTCGGGCGCCTCGAGCCCCGCGATGACGTTGAGCAGCGTCGACTTGCCGGAGCCCGACTCGCCGAGGATCGCGACGAGCTCGCCCCGCGCGACGTCGAGCTCGACGCCGTCGAGCACCGTGCGCGGGCGCGGGCCCGCGAACGTCTTCGTGACGCGTTCGAGGCGGATCACGGCGCGGGCGTCGGCGCCCTACCGTGCGGCGCCGGCGATGGCCGCGAGCGCGATGGCGTAGTCCGCGTCGAGCTTCGCCGGCGAGTCCGCCGCGATCCCGAGGTCGTTCACGAGGCCGTCGGACAGTCCGTAGATCCAGCCGTGCAGCGTCAGCGGCTGGCCGCGCGCCCATGCGTCCTGCACGATCGTCGTGCGGGCGACGTGGTGGACCTGCTCGATCACGTTGAGCTCGCACAGCCGGTCTTCCGCACGCGCCTCGTCGCGAAGCGCCGCCAGCAGCGCGCGGTGTCGCTCGGCGACGTCCTGCACGTGCCGCAGCCAGTTGTCGATGAGCCCGAGCGGCCGGCCCTGCCGGGCGGCGCGCACGCCGCCGCACCCGTAGTGGCCGACGACCAGCACGTGCTCGACGCGCAGCACGTCGACCGCGTACTGCAGCACCGACAGGCAATTGAGGTCGGTGTGCACGACGACGTTCGCGACGTTCCGGTGGACGAACAGCTCGCCGGGCAACAGGTCGACGATCTCGTTCGCGGGCACGCGGCTGTCCGAGCAGCCGATCCACAGGTAGCGTGGGCTCTGCTGCGCGGCGAGCCGGCGGAAGAAGTCCGGCTGGCCGGCATTGATACCCGCGGCCCAGCGGCGGTTGTTCTCGATCAGGTGCGTTAGCGACGACATGCGCGGACTCGGCCCTCGTGCAGGCGGATGCCGATGATACCGGTGCCGCGCGCCCTGCGTTGTTGCCGCGCGCACGCGGCGGTAGACTCGGTGCGCGCACGGGGGAGCACCATGAGGCTCGACGACGCGATTCGCCGGGACGGCTTTCGCCGCTGGTACGAGCGGCAGCTCTACGAAGGCCACGCGTATCTCGTGACCGGATTCCTCGCGCTCATCATGATGGCGATCGCGCTCGAGGTGATCGCGTTCCGGCACTCGCTCGCCGGCCTGCTGGCGCTGATCGCTGTGGCGGCCGCCGGAGGCGCGCTCTGCCTCTTCGCGTGGCGGCGGTTCACCGCGCTGCTCGGCCGCGCCGAGTACGTGGCCGAGCGCGCCGTGTGCCCCGCATGCCGCCAGTACGCGAAGTTCACGATCGAGCACGCAGCGGACGCGCCGGAATCGATCGTCGGCTGCACGCTCGACGTGCGCTGCCGTGCGTGCGGCGAGCGCTGGACGATCGACTAGCGCGTCGAAGCCGGCCGCCGCCGGACCGAGGCCCCGACGATGCCACCCGGGCGAAGGCGTCACCAGGCCCGTAACAACAATTGTCACGTAGATTCAATGAGTTGACGTGAAATCAGCCCGGTGAATGGCGCCAATCCGATTTAACGATTGGATTTCGCCGGCCAGACTCCCTATCTTGGTGTTGTGCGGCGCATCACGGAATTCCGCGAACCTCGGACATCCCCGCCGCCATCGCAAGGAGTGGAAGATGCAACTGGCAGAAGTGATCCTCCCGCAACCGGTGCCCACCCGTGGCGGATTCGTATCCATGATCGGGCCCGGCGACCTCGCCGAGCCCTACGGCCTCGGCCTGTGGCAGCGCGTCGTCGCGTACGCCCGCACGCTGGCCGAAGTCGCGCGCGAGGCGCGCGCACTCGAAATCGAACAGACCGCCCGCTACCACGGGATGCGCGACGCCTGATCGGATGGCCGCGCACGCGAAAGGAATGACCATGAACGCGTTGACCCACGGCGCCGTCGTGCGCCCCCCGGTCGCCGCCTGGCGCGGTGACCGAACCACGCCGATCGCCGCCCGCCGGCGTCGCCTGCTGATGCTGGAAGCCGTGACGGTCGTCGCGGGCCTGCTGGGCCTCGTCGTCGCGATGGTGATGCTGCGCTTCGCGCTGCAGCCGAACCCGGCGCTGCCGCACGCCGTCGCGGTCGCCACGACGCTGGTCGCGCTCGCGGCGTCGTTCGCCTCGCTCTTCGCCGCCAGCCGGGTCGCCGAAGCCGGGCTCGCGCCGCCTTCCGCCTAGGCGACGAGCCGCACCACGAGCCCCGCGCTTCCGCACGCGAGGATCACGGGAATCACGCCGGCCTTGCCGCGGAACAGCGCGAGCGCGGCCGCGGCGCCGACGGCGAGCGCGACCGCGTCGAGCCCGCCCGCCGGCGCGTGCGCGAGCCAACCGCGTGGCCAGAACACGTGCCACGCGAAGAACGCCGCGAGATTGACGATGACACCGACGACCGCCGCCGTGATGGCGGTCAGCGGGGCCGTGTAACGCAACCGGCCGTGCGTCGTCTCGATCACGGGCCCGCCGGCGAAGATGAACAGGAACGACGGCAGGAACGTGAAGAACGTCACGACGGTCGCGGCCGCGATGCCGGCGGCGGGCAGCAGTTCCGGCCCGAACGCTGCCTTCGTCCAACCGCCGACGAACCCCACGAATGCGACGACCATGATGAGCGGCCCCGGCGTCGTCTCGCCGAGCGCGAGCCCGTCGATCATCTGCACCGGGGTCACCCAGCCGAACGTCTCGACGGCGCCCTGGTAGACGTACGGCAGCACCGCGTACGCGCCGCCGAACGTCAGCAGCGCCGCCTTGGTGAAGAACCATCCCATCTGCACGAACGGCGACGCGATGCCGAACGCCGCGGCGAGCAGCGCGAGCGCCGCCGCCCACAGACCGACGCACGTCGCGACGACCCGCGCAATGCGGCTCCAGCGCCATTGCGCGTGCGGCGGCGTCGGCGTGTCGTCGTCGATGATGGCCGGCGGATGCGCACCGGCTGCCGCCTCGTGGCCGCCGCCCGGCGCGAACGCGCGCGGCAGCACGCGGCCGCCCGCGACGCCCAGCAGCGCGGCACCGGCCACGATCAGCGGAAACGGCAGGGCGAGCGCGAAGATCGCGACGAAGGCGAGCGCCGCGATCGCCCAGAGTGCCGGGTGCTTCAGCGCGCGCGAGCCGATGCGCCACGCCGCGTGCAGCACGATCGCGACGACGGCCGGCTTCACGCCGTAGAGGATGCCCGCCACGAGCGGCACGTTGCCGTAGGCGACGTACAGCCACGACAGCGCGATCAGCAGCACGAGCGACGGCAGCACGAACAGCGTGCCGGCGACGATGCCGCCCCACGTCCGGTGCAGCAGCCAGCCGACGTACGTCGCGAGCTGCGTCGCCTCGGGGCCGGGCAGCAGCATGCAGTAGTTGAGCGCGTGCAGAAAGCGCCGCTCGGAGATCCAGCGCTTCTCGTCGACCAGCTCGCGATGCATGATCGCGATCTGGCCCGCGGGGCCGCCGAAGCTGATGCAGCCCAGCCGCAGCCAGTAGCGAAAGGCCTCCGCGCGCGTCGGCGTGGCGGGCGCGTCGCCGCTCACGTACGTGCGCCTTCGGCCGGCGCGGCCCGGTTGGCGCGGCACCACAGGTAGAGCGCGTCGTACACGACCATGCCCGCGCGCAGCATCGCGTGATCGTCGGCGAAGAGCGCCGACAGTCCAGCCGAAGTCGCGAGAAGGCCGGGCGCCAGCGGCGACAGCGCCGCCGCGCCGGTGTCCGCTGCCCGCACGACGGTGGCCAGGTCGGCCAGCGCCGGATCCGCGAGGCCGTGCAGCCGGATGAATGCGTCGAAGCTGCAGCGGTCGCCGGCATGGCCGTACGGGACGCCGGGGACGTCGTAGGCCGTCGCACCGTGCGCTGCGGCGAACGACCGGACCTCGTCCGCGGGCACGTAGTGGAACTCGGCCGCCGGGTCGATGAACCGGCGCACGAGCCACGGGCACGCGATGCGGTCGATCTTCGGCCGCGCGCGCGTGACCCAGCGGCTCGGAGCCGCGTACGGCACGACGCGGCCGCCGGCGCCACGCCACGCGGCGATGCCACCGGCGAGGTGGCGCGCCGACAACCCGCGCGTGCGCAGCGCCGCAGCCACGCCGCTGCCGACGTCGTGGCCGGCCTTGCAGTAGACGACGACGTTGCGCATCGGCTCGACCTCCGTCGCCCAGTCGGCGACGGCTTCGGGTGCGCGCCGCAGCGCGCCCGGGATCACGTACGGATCGGCGGCGAACGCCTCGGCGCGGCGCACGTCGACCAGGGTCACGCCGGGGAAATCGGCGAGGAGGCGGCAGAGTTCTTCAGGGGAAACGACCGTGGTCAAGTCCATCCAAGAGCCTCCTGTCGCCGGCGGCGACACGCAAGGCAGATCTTGGATGGCTGCGGCCATCGGTGTGGCGGGGCGTCTGCGCGAAGGCCCCGGCGGGCATCATAGCGAGCGGGTCGCGTCAGAGCAACCCTTCGAGCAGCTGCACGTCGACCGTTGCGCCGGCCGGGACGTTGCCGGTGTCGGCGGAAAGCACGATGAAGCAGTTGGCCTGCGACATCGACGACAGGATGCCCGAACCCTGGTCGCCGGTCGTGCGCACCGCGTAGCCGCCGCCTTCCGCCGGCGTCAGGATGCCGCGCTGGAACTCGGTGCGGCCGGGCACCTTGCGGATCGGCGCCGCAAGCGTGGCGCGAAACGTCGGCACCGGCGCGACGTCGGCCCGGCCCTGCAGGACCAGCAGCGCGTCGCGGACGAACTGGTAGAACGTCACCATCACCGACACCGGATTGCCGGGCAGGCCGAAGAAGTGCGCGTCGGCGATGCGGCCATACGCGAGCGGCCGGCCGGGCTTCATCGCGATCTTCCAGAACAGCACCTCGCCCAGCTTGTCCATCAGCTGCTTGACGAAGTCGGCCTCGCCGACCGACACGCCGCCCGACGTGATCACGACATCGGCGTTCGCGGCGGCCGTCGCGAACGCGCGCTCGAGCGTCGCGGGCACGTCGGGCACTACGCCCATGTCCACGATCTCGCAGCCCAGCCGCGTCAGCATGCCGTACAGCGTGTAGCGGTTGCTGTCGTAGATCTCGCCTTCGGCGAGCGGCGTGCCGATGGACTTCAGTTCGTCGCCGGTCGAGAAGAACGCGACGCGGAGCCGCCGGTAGACGGTGACCTCGTTGACGCCGAGCGACGCGATCATCCCGAGCTCGGCCGGGCGCACCGGCTGCCCGCGGCGGAACACGACCTGCCCCTGCTTCACGTCCTCGCCGGCGAAGCGCCGGTTCTGGCCGGCCTTGGTGACCGCTCCCGCTGCGATGCGCACGCCGCCGTCGACCTCGGTGGCGCGCTCCTGCATGACTACCGTGTCCGCGCCTCGCGGCATCACGCCGCCGGTGAAGATGCGCACCGCGGTGCGCGGCGCGAGCGCGCCCGGGAAGGGCTTGCCCGCGAACGACTCGCCGATGCGCGGCAGCGTCGTCTCGCCGTCGGCCGCGAGGTCGGCAAACCGGACCGCCCAGCCGTCCATCGCCGAATTGTCATGGCCGGGCACGGCGATCGGCGAGATCACGTCCTCGGCGAGCACGCGGTCGAGCGCCGCGCGCACGTGCACGCGCTCGGTCGCGGTGACCGGCGACAGGAACTGCCGGATCAGCGCGCGCGCGCGGTCGACCGGCATCGAGTTGGGATCGTAGTCGTCGGCGCACGAGGCTTCGCGCAAGGTCCGGGGTGTGGTCATGATGGCTTCGCAGGTCGGTCGAACCGTGATTTTAGGCCGAGCGCCGGCCGCTCGAGCGCGTGCCACGACAGGACGGCCGCGGCGAGCGCCAGCGGCAGCGACAACGCGAACAGCTCCGCCGGCTCCAGCGCAGGCAGCCGCTGCATCAGCGTCTGCTGGACCGGGAACGAGTAGACGTAGAGGCCGTACGAATAGTCACCCGCACGGTTGGCGCCGCGCCACGCGAGGCGCGGGTGATACGCGGCGACCAGCACGACGTACGTGAGCAGCGGCGCGAACAGGACGCCGCGGGCGAGGCCGGCCGGGTCCCAGGCGACGAGCAGGATGCAGGCGGCCGCCGCGGAAAGCGACACCGGCAGCACGTCGCGCCACGCGTACGCGAGCGAGCCCAGCGCGAACGACAGCGCCAACTCGCGCACGACCCGGTCGTTCGGCGACAGCGGAAACCACTCGGGACGCCACGCGTAGAGCGCGACCAGCGCGGCGACGACGGCGAGCCATGCGGACCGGCGCGCGAGGAGGCCGGCTACGCCGGCGACGAGCAGCGCGACGTAGAGCCGCAGCTCGATCGGCAGCGTCCACAGCGAGCCGTTGACCTCGTGCGGGAACGGGTTCGTCAGGAACGCGCCCGGCAGCCGGTACACCATCTCGAAGCCGAGCGCGACGCGCCACGCGTAGTCGAGCGTCTGCGCGTGCGTCAGGAAGGCGCGCCACGGCAGGCTCGACGATGCGCCGGCGAGCACGATCGTGAAGAGCGTGGCCGCGACGAGCGCCGGGTAGATGCGCAGCACGCGCGCCGCGACGAACGGGACGGCCGCCCGCCGCGCAAGCCAGCTCTGCGTGACCAGGAAGCCGGAGATGACGAAGAATATCTTGACGCCGAGCGCGCCGAAGTTGAGCTCGGGCGCGAGCCGCCAGAGCGGCTCCGACGTCCAGCGGCCGGTCAGCGCGAAGCAGTGGAACAGCACGACGAACGCCGCCGCCGCCAGGCGGATCGGCTGGAAGTTGTTGTCGCGACCGTGCGCGAGCGCCGAAAGCCGCGGCGTCATCCGTGTCGCGCGCCGCGCCCGCGGCCGTTCACGTCACGCGCACTCCGGCGGCACGATGGCCGCCTTGAGTTCGTCGATCGTGTTGATGTTGCGAAACGCGTCCTCGGCGTCGTCGAACGCCACCGCCGCGACGGCGAGCGACGCGTACCACGCGTCGATCTTGCGCCCGCCGCCGCGGAGGAACTCCGTCAGGTGCGGCAGCACGCGGCGGTCGACGAGCGCGAATACCGGGTGGGGCTGCGCGAACGTCTGCGCGACCGCGAGCTGCGCGTGCGCGCGCTCGAGGCCGGCCGCGAGCCGCGCGACGAGGTCGCCCGGCAGGAACGGCGAATCGCACGGCACAGTCACGACGTACGGCGTCGTCGCCACCGTCATCCCCGCGTGCAGGCCGGCGAGCGGGCCCGCGAAGCCGCCGACCTCGTCGCGCACCACCGGACGGCCGAAGGCGGCGTAGCGGTCGTGATTCTGGTTCGCGTTGACGATGATCGTCCCGACCTGCGGCGCGAGCCGTTCGAGCACGTGGGCGACGAGCGGGCGCCCGGCGAGCGGCACGAGCCCCTTGTCGACGCCGCCCATCCGGCGGCCCATGCCGCCGGCGAGGACGATGCCGGTCACGTCGGCGGCGGCGATGGTCACGGCGGGTCGCGCAGCGCCGGCAGCCAGGCGGCGTGCTCGGCATAGAACGCGTGCACCGACGGCGCGCGGTCGACCGGCTCGTCGAACGCGGCGAGCACGACGTGCGTCTCGCCGGGCCACTTCGCGGACTCGAAGAAGAGCTTGGTGCCGCAGTGCCGGCAGAAGCGCCGGAACGTCTGCGGCGACGACTCGTGCGTCGCGAGGAACTCGGCGCCCTCGGTGACGCGCACCTGTCCCGACGGAAAGCCGACCCAAGTGACGAAGGCGGCGCCGTGCGCACGCCGGCAGCTCGCGCAGTGGCAGTGCGCACAGAAGCGCGACGGGAACGTCGCGACGAAGCGCACGCGGCCGCAGTGGCAGCGGCCGTGCGCTTCGGTGGCGGCGTCGCTCATCGCACGAACCGGTCGGCGCCGGTGAACAGCAGGAAGTGCCGGTTCATCGCGCGCCCGATCATCGTCAGGCCGACCTTCCGCGCGATCTCGTAGCCCATCTGCGTGAGGCCGGAGCGCGACACGAGGAACGGAATCTCCATCTGCGCGGCCTTGATCACCATCTCGGACGTGAGGCGGCCGGTCGTGTAGAAGATCTTGTCGGCGCCGGACAGGCGGTCGAGCCACATGCGGCCCGCGATGGCATCGACGGCGTTGTGGCGGCCGACGTCCTCGACGAACATCAGGATCGGCGCGGCACCGTCGTCGTTGCGCGCGAGCGCACAGCCGTGCACAGCGCCCGCCTGCTTGTAGATCGTCTCGTGGTGGCGCACGCGCTCGAGGAGGTCGTAGAGCGTCGCCCGCGTGAGGCGCGCGTCCGCCGGCAGCCGCACGCGGTCGATCTCGTCCATCAGGTCGCCGAACACCGTGCCCTGGCCGCAGCCGGTCGTCTTGGTCCGCTTCGCCGTCTTCGCGTCGAGGTCGGCGAGGCCGCTGCGCGTCACGATCGCGCATGCGCCGGTGTCCCAGTCGACCTGCACCGACACGATGTCGTCGATCGTGTCGACCAGGCGCTGGTTGCGCAGGTACCCGATCGCGAGCGCCTCCGGTGCGCCGCCCAGCGTCATCAGCGTCAGCAACTCCCGCTTGTCGACGTAGATCGTCAGCGGGTGCTCGCCGGCGACCGCCACGCTGCGGGTCTCGCCGTTCTCGTCGATCGCCGGTACGTCGAACGTGGCGGGGCGCGCGGCGTCGGTCAAGACCGGCCGATACGGCTCCGGCCGGTCGGCAATCAGAGGGTGGAGATCAGAGGACAGTTTCATCGGCGTCTTGAGGGTGGCACGTCGAGCGCCGGGAGGGACTGCACGATCCGGTTTCGACGGAGAACGTTCCGGCATCGGTGCGGCCAGGTCCCGGCGCTCGATGCGCCGCCACCGGGGACGCGGACGCGCCTGTTCCCTGACCTCTTGTTCCTGACTCCTGTCAACCGCCGATGTAGCTCATCTCGACCTTCGGCGCCCGCGGCGTGTCGGCCGTGCGGATCTCCGAATAGCGGTCGTCGCGCCGCCGCCAGATCGCCGCCACCGCGCGGGCGAGCGCGGCGTCGTCGAACCCGCCGCGCACCAGCGCGCGCAGGTCGTAGCCGTCGTTGGCGAACAGGCACGTGAAGAGCCTGCCTTCGGTCGACAGCCGCGCCCGCGTGCAGTCGCGGCAGAACGCCTGCGTCACGGAAGCGATCACGCCGATCTCGCCGCCGCCGTCGGCGTAGCGCCAGCGCTCGGCCACTTCGCCGGCGTAGTTGGGATCGGCGGGCACCAGCGGCATCTCGCGGCCGATCGTGCGCAGGATCTCGACCGCCGGCACGACGTCGTCCATCCGCCAGCCGTTGGTCGCGCCGACGTCCATGAATTCGATGAAGCGGACGATGTGCCCGCTGCCCTTGAAGCGCCGCGCCATCGGCACGATCGACGCCTCGTTCATCCCGCGCTTGACGACCATGTTGATCTTGATCGGCGCGAGCCCGGCGGCGGCGGCGGCGTCGATGCCCTCGAGCACCTTCGCGACCGGGAAGTCGACGTCGTTCATCGCGCGGAACGTCGCGTCGTCGAGCGAGTCGAGGCTCACCGTGACGCGCGAAAGTCCGGCCGCGCGCAGGTCGGCGGCCTTGCGCGCGAGCAGCGCGCCGTTGGTCGTCAGCGTCAGGTCGACGTCGCCCAGGCCACGCAGCATCGCGACCAGGCGCTCGACGTTCCTGCGCAGCAGTGGCTCGCCGCCCGTCAGTCGGATCTTGCGCACGCCCAGGCCGACGAAAACGCGCGCCACCCGGGTGACCTCCTCGAACGACAGCAGGTCCGAGTGCGCGAGGAACGGGTAGTCGCGCCCGAACACGTCCTTCGGCATGCAGTAGACGCAGCGGAAGTTGCAGCGATCGGTGACCGAGATGCGCAGGTCGGAGAGCGCGCGGCCACGCGCGTCGGCGAGCGGTCCACCCACCGCCGGCGCGAGCGCGGCCTCGCGCGCGAACGCCGCCAGCGCGTCGGCGCGGTCCGGCGCGCGCAGGTCGGCGAGCGGAATGATCGTGGCCATCGTTCGTGCGCGATCTCGAGCGGGAAATGGTAGCAGACGGGGGAAGGCGACGGCGGCCGCCGCTGTTCGCTGGTGTATGATCGCGCCGGCTTCCGCCCTTTGCGCGGGCATTGCGCGCGAATAACCATGCGATCCGCGTATTTTTCGGTCGACGTCACGATGGAGCGCATTCCGCTCGCCAACCGCTGGGCCAGCGAGCGCTGGCAGCCGGCGTCGGTCGTTCCGCTTGCGGAAGGCCGTGCGACGGCAGGTGCGCCGGTGCGCGAAGCCGACGGTCCCGCGGGCACGACCTGGCGCTTTCCGCGCATGGAGATCGAGCTCCATCCCACGGAGGCGGAGGGGTATTACCTCAACCTGACGTCGGAAGCGCCGGTCGCGTTCGTGATGTGGCGGACCGCGGACGACGGAACCGAGCCGGCCGCGCTGCCGGAGAAGGTCACGCTGTCGTACAACGAGGCCGGCCGCAGCATGGACGGCGGCGCGTGCGTCGATCCCGTGCCGCTCGCGGATGGGCTGCGCGCGTGGCTCGCCGCGTTCGTGGCCGAGCATTACCACCCCGAGCCGCGCCGCAAGGTGAAGCGCAACGATCCGTTCAAGGACGGCGCGTTCGTGCGCGACCGCGGGCGCCGTGGCTAGTCCGCGGAAGTACCGATGACCGCCGAAGACTCGCCGCCGGCCGAGCGCTTCTCGCTGTCGCGCTGGTCGCGGCGCAAGCGCGAGGCCGCCCGCGCCACGCAGGCGGAGGCCCCGGCCGCGGCTGCGCCCGCGGCGCCGCCGGTCGAAGTCGCGCCGCCTGCCGACGTGGCGCCGGCAGCCACGCCGGCCATGCCTGCCGCGGCGCCGCTGCCGCCGGTCGAGAACCTGACGTTCGACTCCGACTTCGCGCCGTTCGTCCAGCCGAAGATCGACGAGTCCACGAAGCGCGCAGCACTGAAGAAGCTGTTCGCCGACCCGCACTTCAATGCGATGGACGGGCTCGACGTCTACGTCGACGACTACACGCAGCCCGATCCCATGCCCACGGGCATGCTGGACAAGCTCGCGCGCGTCTACGACGCGCTCGTCGACGAAGACCCGACCGCGGCGGGCGTGGCAAGAAGTGGCGAGCCCGATACCGGGGCCGGTGCCGCTGCGGCCGTGCCGCCGGCCGCCGCGCGCGATCCTGCGTCCGTCGCAGACGTGTCCGAGTCCGCGCCCCTCGCCCCGACCCTCTCCCCGCACGCTGGCAAAGGCAGTGCGGAAGGGCGGGGTTCGTGATGCGCCGCCCATCGGAGAACGGGATGTCCGTCCGGGCGAGCGTCGCGTTGCGGCGCGATCCTTTCGCGCCCCCCGGTGCCGGGGCGCGCGTCGGGGTGCGGCGCGCACTGCGGTCGGCAACGCGCGAGGCGCGGTCGTGACCGTCGCCGACAAGACGCTGTTCGTCTGCAACTGCAACCGCACGATGCCGCTCGACGGTGCGGCACTCGGCCGAGCGCTCGCGCTGCCGGCGCCGGTGCCGGTGCACTCGATGCTGTGCCAGCGGGAGCTCGCCCAGTTCGCCGACGGCGCGCGCGGCGACGTGCTCGTCGCGTGCACGCAGGAGCAGCGGCTTCTGGGCGACGTGGCGGAGGAAGGCGGGAAGGCGCAGACGATCCGCTTCGTCAACATCCGCGAAACCGGCGGGTGGTCGGCGGAGGCCGGCGCCGCGACCCCGAAGATCGCCGCGCTGATCGCTGCCGCCGCGCTGCCGGATCCGGAGCCCGTCCCGGCCGTCGGCTACAAGTCGGCCGGCCAGCTGCTCATTGCCGGCCCGCTCGACGCGGCGCTCGCATGGGCCGACACGCTATCCCAGCGACTCGCGGTCACGGTGCTCGCGACCGGGCGCACGGCCGGCGCGACGCTGCCCGCGGAGCGCGCCTACCCGGTTTTCTCCGGCAAGCTCACCGCGCTCACCGGCTGGCTCGGCGCGTTCGAGGCGCAATGGGCGCAGGAAAACCCGATCGACCTCGACCTCTGCACGCGCTGCAACGCGTGCCTGCGGGCGTGCCCGGAGCACGCGATCGACGAGAGTTATCAGGTCGACCTCGACCGCTGCCGCAGCCATCGCGCGTGCGTCGCCGCATGCGGTCACGCCGGCGCGATCGACTTCGCGCGCCGCGACACCGCGCGGGGCGATCGCTTCGACGTCGTGCTCGACCTGCACCGCGCCCCGTGGTTCCGGCAGCACCAGCCGCCGCAGGGCTACTTCGGGCCGGGCCCGGATCCGCTCGCGCAGGCGAAGGCGGTTGCGGAGCTCGCCGGCATGACCGGCGAGTTCGAGAAGCCGAAGTTCTTCCGGTACAAGGCGTCGCTGTGCGCGCACGCCCGCTCGAAGATCACCGGCTGCACGCAGTGCATCGACGTGTGCTCGACGGACGCGATCCGCGCCGACGGCGACCACGTGTTCGTGGAGCCGCACCTGTGCGCCGGCTGCGGCGCCTGCACGACCGTCTGCCCGTCGGGCGCGCTCGCGTTCGCCTATCCGTCGGTGCCCGAATTGTCGGCGCGCCTGAAGACGCTGCTCGCGACCTATGCCCGTGCCGGCGGCCGCGACGCGTGCATCGTCTTCCACGCGGAAGATAGCCGAGCCGCGCTCGCCCACGTCGCGCGGCGCGGACGCGGCCTCCCGGCGCGCGCGCTGCCGGTCGAGTTGCACCACATCGCGTCCGCGGGGCTCGACGTGTGGCTCGCCGCCTTGGCGTGGGGCGCCTCGCAGGTCGCGGTCGTGACCACCGGGCGCGAGGCGCCGCAGTACCGCGACGCCCTCGCGTTCCAGATGCGCGTCGCCGACACGATCGCGAACGCGCTCGGCTACCAGGGCGAGCACTTCCGGCTCGTCGACGCCGGCGCGCTCGACGCGCTGTGGACGTGGACCCCGGCGCTCGGCCCGCGCGTGCAGGCCACGTTCGCCGCGACTACGGAGAAGCGGACGACGGCGGCGCTGGCACTCGAGCACCTCGCAGCCCACGCGCCGGTGCCGCAGACCACGATTGCGCTGCCGAAGGGATCCCCGTACGGGACGATCGCGGTCGACCCCGCGCGGTGCACGATGTGCATGGCGTGCGTCGGCGCGTGTCCGGAGGCGGCGATCCAGGACAATGTCGAGCGTCCGCAGGTCCGGTTCATCGAGGCGAACTGCGTGCAGTGCGGCATCTGCGCCGCGACATGCCCGGAACGCGCGATCGCACTGGTGCCGCGACTCGGCCTCGCGCCGGAGGCGAAGGTGCCGCGCGTGCTGAACGAGGCGGCCGTGTTCGCGTGCATCCGCTGCGGCAAGCCGCTCGGCACGCAGAAGATGGTCGAGGCCATGACGGCGAAGCTCGCCGGCCACGCGATGTTCGCGGCGCCCGGCGCGCTCGACCGGTTGCGCATGTGCGCCGACTGCCGCGTCGTCGACCTGATCCGCAACGAAGACAGCGTCGACATCCGCAAGCCATGACCGGGAACCCCGCGCACCTCGCCGCGACGGGATCGGCCGATCTCGCCGACGAGGAACGCGCGCGCGCCGAGTTCTACGCGCTGCTCGGCCGCCTGTACGGCGCGGCGCCGGACGCGCCGCTGCTCGCCGCGATTGGCGCATCGGAACTGTGGCCGGTCGACGGCGAGAGCCCGCTGGCCGGCGCGTGGAACGCGCTGGTCCTGGCGAGCCGTGCCGCGGACGCCGAGGCGGCCGAGCAGGAGTACACGGACCTCTTCGTCGGCGTCGGCAAGGCCGAGTGCAACCTGCACGCGTCCTACTGGACGCGCGACGCCGGGACCGAGCCGCCGCTCGTCGCCGTCCGCGCGGGACTGGCGCGGCTGGGCCTCGCCCGGCGGGGCGGCTCGGCGCTCTACGAGGACCACCTGGCGGCGCTGTGCGAAACGATGCGCATTCTCGTTGCCGGGGCCGACGGACGTCCGCCTGAACCCATATCGATGCAACGGGCATTCTTCGAGCGCCGGATCGCCCCGTGGGTGCAGGAATGTTGCGCTGCAATATGTGATTGTCGGGTTGCCAGCTTCTATGTGCACGTAGCACAATTCACCCGTCTGTTCATGGCGCTCGAACGTGACTCGTTCGCCATCGAATGAACGACCGGCCCGCGCGAGCGGTGACTGCTTCGCATAACGTCACGAGGCATCGACTTTGGAGGTTCAGATGAGCCATTTGTCGCAGCGCGAAGCGCCCGCGTCGGCCCCGACGCGCGTCACCCGTCCCGCTCCCACCGCCACCCCGATCGACGCGAAGCGCCGCCGCTTCCTGCTGGCCCTCGGTGCCGGCGGGGCCGGTGCCGCCGCCGTGGCGACGCAGTCGCTCGCCGCACCCGCCGCGGATGCCGTCGCGCAGGCCGCGCCGGAAGCCGCGCAGGGCTACCGCGAAACCGAGCACGTTCGCGACTACTACGCGACGACGCGCATCTAGGAGGCCGCCATGCTGCTGACCCGCAAGACCGACAGCGCGCCCGTGTCCGGCCCGCGCCTGAAGCGCTTCGCCGGCGCGAAGTTCTCGACGATGGACCGGCGCACGTTCCTCAAGCGGTCCGGCATCGCCGCCGGTGCCGGCGCGTTCGCGAGCCAGCTGCCGTACGGCGCCATCGCGCCGGCCGCGGCCGCCAAGGACGACGCGGGCGGCAAGGCCGAGACGAAGCGCACCGTGTGCACGCACTGCTCGGTCGGGTGCGCGGTCGATGCGACCGTCGTCAACGGTGTGTGGACGCGGCAGGAGCCGGTGTTCGAGTCGCCGATCAACCTGGGCGCGCACTGCGCGAAGGGCGCCTCGGTGCGCGAGCACGGCATCATCGAGCACTCGCACCGGCTGAAGACGCCGATGAAGCTCGTCAACGGCAAGTGGCAGCGGATCTCGTGGGACCAGGCGCTGAACGAGGTCAGCGAGAAGATGCTCGCCATCCGCAAGGAGTCGGGCCCCGACGCCGTCTACTGGGTCGGCAGCTCGAAGCACAACAACGAGCAGGCGTACCTGATGCGCAAGTTCGTGTCGTTCTGGGGCACGAACAACTGCGACCACCAGGCGCGGATCTGCCACTCGACGACGGTCGCCGGCGTAGCCAACACGTGGGGCTACGGCGCGATGACCAACTCGTACAACGACATGCAGAACACGAAGTGCGCGCTGTACATCGGCAGCAACGCGGCCGAGGCGCACCCGGTGTCGATGCTGCACATGCTGCACGCGAAGGAGACCGGCGCGAAGATGATCGTCGTCGACCCGCGCTTCACGCGGACGGCGGCCAAGGCCGACGAGTACGTGCGCATCCGCTCGGGCACGGACATTCCGTTCCTGTTCGGCATCCTCTACCACGTCTTCAAGAACGGCTGGGAGGACAAGCAGTACATCAACGACCGCGTCTTCGGGATGGAGAAGGTGCGCGAGGAGGTGATGGCCAAGTGGACGCCGGACAAGGTCGAGGAGGTCTCCGGCGTGCCCGAGGCGCAGATGGCGAAGATCGCCGAGATGTTCGCGAAGAACCGGCCGTCGACGATCGTCTGGTGCATGGGGCAGACGCAGCACACGATCGGCAACGCGATGGTCCGCGCGTCGTGCATCCTGCAGCTGGCGCTCGGCAACATCGGCAAGTCGGGCGGCGGTGCCAACATCTTCCGCGGCCACGACAACGTGCAGGGCGCGACCGACGTCGGCCCGAACCCGGACTCGCTGCCCGGCTACTACGGCATCGTCGCCGGCGCCTGGCGCTACTGGGCCGGCGTGTGGGGCGTCGACTACGAGTGGATCAAGAAGCAGTACGCCGACGGGATGATGGAGAAGCCGGGCATCACGGTGTCCCGGTGGATCGACGGCGTCATGTACCCGAACGACACGCTCGACCAGGGGCCCAACCTGCGCGCGATGGTGTACTGGGGCCACGCGCCGAACAGCCAGACGCGCGGCAAGGACATGATCGAGGCGATGAAGAAGCTCGACCTGATGGTCGTCATCGACCCGTATCCGTCCGCCACCGCCGCGATGTGCGCGATGGCGCGCAAGGACGGCGTCTACCTGCTGCCGGCGTGCACGCAGTTCGAGACGTCGGGCTCGTGCACGGCGTCGAACCGCTCGATCCAGTGGCGCGAGAAAGTGATCGAGCCGCTGTTCGAGTCGAAGCCCGACCACACGCTGATGGTCGCGTTCGCGAAGAAGCTCGGCTTCGACAAGGAGCTGACCAAGAACTACGAGATGAAGAAGGACAAGGACGGCTGGGACGAGCCCACGCCCGAGTCCATCCTCAAGGAGATCAACAAGGGCACGTTCACGATCGGCTACACCGGCCAGTCGCCGGAGCGGCTGAAGCTGCACATGAAGAACATGTCGACGTTCGACGTGAAGACGCTGCGTGCGCGCGGCGGTCCGTGCGACGGCGACTACTTCGGGCTGCCGTGGCCGTGCTACGGAACGCCGGAGCTGAAGCACCCCGGGTCGCCCAACCTGTACGACCCGTCGAAGCACGTGATGGACGGCGGCGGCTGCTTCCGCGCCAACTTCGGCGTCGAGCGCGACGGCGTGTCGCTGCTCGCGGCCGACGGCTCCTACCCGGCCGGCTGCGACCTCACGACCGGCTATCCGGAGTTCGACCACGTGCTCCTGAAGAAGCTCGGCTGGTGGGACGAGCTCACCGAGGCCGAGAAGAAGGCGGCCGAGGGCAAGAACTGGAAGACCGACCTCTCGGGCGGGATCATCCGCGTGGCGATGAAGAACCACGGTTGCCACCCGTTCGGCAACGCGAAGGCGCGCGCAATTGTCTGGAACTTCCCGGACGCGATTCCGCAGCACCGCGAGCCGCTGTACTCGCCGCGCCCGGACATGGTCGCCAAGTACCCGACGCACGACGACAAGAAGGCGTTCTGGCGGCTGCCGACGCAGTACAAGAGCCTCCAGGAGAAGAATGTCGCCGACAAGGTCGCCGAGAAGTTCCCGCTGGTCCTGACGTCCGGCCGGCTGGTCGAGTTCGAGGGCGGTGGCGACGAGACGCGGTCGAATCCGTGGCTCGCCGAGTTGCAGCAGGACAACTTCGTCGAGATCAACCCGAAGGATGCCAACGACCGCAGGATCGTCGACGGCGAGTACGTGTGGGTGCAGTCGCCTACCGGCGCGCAGATCTCGGTCAAGGCACTGGTCACCGACCGCGTGGCGGCCGGCACCACGTTCATCCCGTTCCACTTCGCGGGCTGGTGGATGGGCAAGGACATGCTCGAGTACTACCCGGAGGGCGCGGCGCCGATCACGCGCGGCGAAGCGGTGAACACCGCGACGACCTACGGCTACGACTCGGTGACGATGATGCAGGAAACCAAGACGACGCTGTGCCAGGTCGCCAAGAAGGCATAGGGAGGAGACGCCATGGCCCGGATGAAATTCCTCTGCGATGCCGAGCGCTGCATCGAGTGCAACGGCTGCGTCACCGCCTGCAAGCAGGAGAACGACGTGCCCTGGGGCGTGAACCGCCGCCGCGTGGTCACGATCAACGACGGCGTGCCCGGCGAGCGGTCGATCTCGGTCGCGTGCATGCATTGCTCGGATGCACCGTGCATGGCCGTGTGCCCGGTCGACTGCTTCTACCGCAGCGAGGAGGGCGTGGTCCTGCACGACAAGGACCTGTGCATCGGCTGCGGCTACTGCTTCTACGCGTGCCCGTTCGGCGCGCCGCAGTTCCCGCAGGCCGGCGCGTTCGGCGTGCGCGGCAAGATGGACAAGTGCACGTTCTGCGCGGGCGGACCGGAAAAGGACAACTCCGAGGCCGAATTCAAGAAGTACGGCCGCAACCGGCTCGCCGAAGGCAAGCTGCCGGCGTGCGCGGAAATGTGCTCGACCAAGGCGCTGCTCGCCGGTGACGGCGACGCGATCGCCGAAATCTACCGGCAGCGCGTCACGGTTCGCGGCAAGGGCAGCGACGTCTGGGGCTGGGGGACGGCGTACGGTCGCCCCGAAGCGCCGAAGCAACCCGCGGCACCGGGACAACCCGCAGCACCGGGAGCGAAATCGTGATGACACGCCTGACCCACTGGGCCGCGATCGCGGCATCCGCGATGGCGGCCCTGATGATCGCCGGCTGCGGCGAGCGCCCGCAGGTGATCGAGTACAAGCAGGGCAAGTACCAGGGCAAGCCCGACGAGCCGCCGTACGCCGCCGCGCCGTTCAACGGCGACCGGGCGGCGTGGGAGCGGGACATCCGCGCGCGCACGCAGAACCAGAACGAGTACAAGCGCATCGGTTCCTGACGGAGGCATGACGTCCATGGGCACGACCCTCTCCCGTGCGGTCCGGTCGCTGGCGGCCGTCGCGTGCGCAACGTGGCTGTGCACGGCGGGCGCGCAGTCGCCGGCGGTGAACCCGACGGAGGCCGACCAGGCCAAGCAGCAGGCGGCGCAGCAGGTCGCGCAGCCGCTCAACAACCAGCCGGTCTGGAAGGAAGTCCGGTCGGGCGAGCCGCAGTACACGAGCCTGCCCGGACGCGAGACCAACGTCCTCATCCAGCCGATGGGCCAGACGTGGCGTGCCGCGCGCGTGCCGGTCGCCACGGTCGGCGGCTTCCTGTTCGTGCTGACGCTGCTCGCGATCGCGGCCTTCTACGTGCTGCGCGGCCCGATCCGGACCAGCGGCGCGCCGACCGGCCGCATGATCGAGCGCTTCACGCTCGTCGAGCGTTCCGTCCACTGGGGCGTGGCGATCACGTTCGTCGCGCTCGCCGTCACCGGCCTCGTCCTCACGTTCGGCAAGTCGGTGCTGCTGCCGCTGATCGGCTACACGCTGTTCTCGTGGCTCGCCACGCTGTCGAAGTCCGTGCACAACTTCGTGGGCCCGGTGCTCGTCGTGCTGCTGCCGATCATGATCGTGCTGTTCATGCGCGAGAACCTGTTCCGCGCGCACGACTTCGCGTGGCTCAAGAAGGCCGGCGGCATGTTCTCCGGCGAGCACGTGCCGGCGGGCAAGGCCAACGCCGGCCAGAAGCTCCTGTTCTGGATGATGGTCGTCGCGATCGGCCTCACGCTCGCGGTGACCGGCCTGATCCTCGATTTCCCGAACTTCAACCAGTCGCGGCAGACGATGCAGCTCGCGAACGTGATCCACATGGTGGCGGGCATCGCCGGTGCGATCCTCGTGGCCGGGCACATCTACCTCGGCACGATCGGCATGAAGGGCGCGCTCGACGCGATGCGCACCGGCTACGTCGACGAGACGTGGGCGAAGGAACACCACCTGTACTGGTACAACGAAGTGAAGGCAGGCAAGGGGGCGGGTGAGGGGACGTCTGCGCTGCACGCGCCGCAGCGCGCGGTGTAGCGAAGGCCGGCCGCGCGCGGCGGATCGTGCGCGGACTCGACGGGTTTCAGGAGGAGGGGCAGGGGCGATGAGAACGATACGCGCGATGTTCGGCGCCGCGCTGGTGGTGGCGTCCTTCGGATTGGCCGTGGCGAAGCTGCCGCCGCCTCCGCCGATGACCGACGCGCAGAAGGCGTCCGCGGAGGAGGCGAAGGCCAAGGCCGCAGCGGCCGCCGAGGTCGCGAAGCAGCAACAGGCGAAGGCCGAGGATCGCGTCGCCGCACGCTACTTCGCGGAGATGAAGGCCAAGGGCAAGGCGGTGCCGGCGCCGCAGATGGCGCCCGCGGCGCCGCCTGCACCCGCGCCCGCCGCCGCGCCTGCGGCGAAGGCGCCAGCGCCGGCGGCCGCGAAGAAGTAGCCTGCGGCCCTGCTCGCTGGAGTGATACGGGGGCCCGCGTGGCCCCCGTTTGTTTCCACCGGCGGCACGCGTCGCGCGGCTTGGGCGGCCGTTCCTCTTCGGCTATAATGACCGGCTTACCGGAGAGCTGGCCGAGTGGTCGAAGGCGCCTGACTCGAAATCAGGTATAGGGCAACCTATCGGGGGTTCGAATCCCTCGCTCTCCGCCACCTTCCCTCGCCCCGCGAGCAATCTCGGGGCGTCTAGTGCAGTAACCCATCGTCTAACCCATCGCCCGGCGGGGTACGTCCTGACCCGCCGTGACACGGATTGAACGTCCCCCGTTCGCTTAGGTGGGCCCGCAGCGGCCAACCGCACTCGTCTTGCGTGCCTACCGGTCCTCAGCGGCACCGTGGGCGAGAAGACCGGGCGTGTCCTCGGCCTCGGTAGCTAGCGAAGCGCGCACATCACGACGCCGAGCGGCCCGTAACCCTCGCTGATCCAACCGCGAGCCACCATCGTGTCCCGGAGGGCGCGGTCGGTCACGAAGCGGTGGTTGGCGTCGGCCCGGTTGTTGTACAGGCGGTAGACCGGCAGCGTGGAAGCGGAGCACTCGCCTGTGACCCGATCTGGCACCGCGATCCAGAACGCCGCTCGCGTCTCTAACAGCCAGACGTCGGGCCACTTCGCGATTACCGCGTCGCACTCCGCCGGGTCGGCCGTGAAGAAGTGCGAGTCGACCTTCGTGCTGAAGAACCGACACACTGCCACCGTACCGATGCCTCGGGGCCGCTCCGCGGGAAACGCCGCGAAGCCGCCGATCGAACGCGACCACCCCTGGATCACGCCTGCGTCCAAGGCCGCGATCTCGTGGGGGTCGATCGCCATGAAGTAGTGACCCAGATCGCGATTGAAGTACTCCACTACGGCCGCGGCGGAGTCGCCGGGAACGGGTGCGGCGGCCAACGTGACGACCGAGAAGAACGTCTGCACGTCTTGCGGATGCGGGAGTTGCACCTTCGCACCGTACAGTGATGCGGACGACGGGGGGTCGAAGAGTGGGCCTTGGCCCAACGCGATCCCGTCCTTGTTGGTCCTTACCGAGTAGCTCGGGAGCAGCGAACCCCAAGTGGTGAGGTCCGTGGGCGTGTTGAAGCCACGAAAGCCGAACTCATCGCGACGCACTCCACTCTCCGCACCCACAGCTGGCCCGATGACCACGGGCGCACCGGCGACCGGGTAGCCCTTGTCGTCCAACACGCGAACGACAAAGGGGTTGGACAGAGACATCCCTGCCACCGCGAGTTGCTGGCCCGCTCCTTCGATACGAGCAACAGTGGGAGCGACAAGGATCTTGGTGTCTAGCGTTGCCGATACCGTTGCGGTACCCTGCCGCCAAGTGACGTCGTATCGGCCGGACTGAAGCGGGCCCAGGTTCGCTACGACCTCGTAAAGGTGCGGGGAGGTGGGAAGAAAGCAAGAGATGACCGGGTCGGACGAAATCGAAATCGCGTCCCCCGATCGGGTGACCGTGTCCGGCTCGTGGAAGTAGAGCGAGCAGGTGTCCGTCGTGCCGCTTGCAACGGCAAGCACGTCGCCAGTGAGGCTCAACCTGAAAGAGAGCGACTCGTCGTAGGCGTTGGCAACAGTAGTCGCTACGGCTGCGACGAAGCAAAGCAAGCTGGTCGCGATGGTGCGGATCATGTGCAACCTTGCCAAGGAGAGCTTCCCATCATCGCACGGAACGTCAGAGAAGCCTTGGAAAGGCGTCAAGCTCGCGCCCTTTGCCGGAGCCTAGAGGGGGCACTTAGCCGGACCGGCCGATTCCGCCCGGCGGGGCACGTCCTGACCCGCCGTGACACGGCGTGACCGTCGTACGTCCGCTCGCCCTCCGGACTCCTGCGCTTGAGGACAAGGCAACGCGGCACGGGCGCCGTTAGACGCCCTCAGCCCTGCCAGACGCTCTTTCGGCGCCGTAGCAGCGGTGTCCCGGTCGCTGACGCGACCGCGCAGCCCGGCTTGTGAGGCCGTACCTTCGAACTCGTCAGGAGGGCACTCACTCGGCGTATCTGCCGGGATGGTGAATCGAAGGGACAGTCCGTCACGTTGCCGAACTCACTGTGTCGGCGCGCACATCCCGACTCCGACGCCCGCGCCCTCCGCGATCCAACCCTGCGCGAGCATCTGCGTTCGGACCACGGTGTCCGTGGAGTACCGGTGGTTCGGAGCGCCGCCCTGCCCGTTGTTGTAGAGGCGGTAGACGGGCATCGTTCCCGTCGGACAGGTGCCGGCCGAGTCCGGGAGCTTGGTCGAGAACACGTCACCCTCGTACACCCAGTCATGGTTGCTCAGCGTGGCCTCGCACCCCAGTCCGCGTGGAGCGTAGAAGTGCGAGCTCTTGAGGCCGAAGGCGGTAGTGAAGAAACGGCACACTGAAGTCGTACCCACCGGCTGGGAGGTGTAGACCCCGAACCGCTGTCCGGTGCGAGACCAACCGGCGGCCGGTGTCGCGTCGAGTTTCTCCATCTCGGCCGTGTTGTTGGTCAGGAAGTAGTGCCCGAAGCCACCGTGGTAGTACTCGACAACGTAGGGCGTCGCGCTGCCCATCGGCCCCACGAAGTGCGTGCCGTTTGCGGTCGCTGTGCGGCTTGGGCCAACGATCTCGTCCACAATCGTGTTGCTGTCGGTCGCGATGACCGTCACGGAAGGACCGCCTACCTTCGCTACGAAGAGCTTGTCTCCGCTAGGCGTCACCGCCATTCCCGAAGGCTGGACACCGATTGGAACGATCGTAATGTTCTGCGCGAGCGGTACGTTGATCACCTCGATGCCGCGAAGCAACGAATCGACGACGTACAGGCGCGTACCACTGGGGTTAAGCGCGGCGATCGACGGATATGATCCCACTGGGATGGAGCCCTTTATCGAACCATCGGCAAGTGAGACGGACAGGACGGCACCCGCGTCGGCTCCCCCTGAAAACATCGCCGGCACGTACGCCGTGGCGCCGTCAGGACTGATAACTACGTCCTTCGGCATACCAACGAGCGTCACCGTCCGCGCAATGGCGTTTGTCCGCGCGTCTAGGACGGCGAGTCCGGTTTGCGTTGTTACCACGACTTGCCGCCCGTCGGGAGTGACCGCGATCCCGCCGGTTAACGTTGCGATCTGGACGTTCGCCACAACGGCCTGTTCGCGGACCGAGACGACCGTTACGGACGCGCTACCGACAACGTAAACCGTGTCGCCGTCTGGACTGATCACGGGGTTACCGACGCTCTTTGGCAACGCTACGTTGCCGACTACACCTCTGGTGACGACATCGACCATGGCTAGCGCAGAGCTCTCGAAGTCGCCCGGCTGCCCTTGAAGTCCCGTACGCATGACGACGTAGACGAAACGCCCCCCCGGGCTTACGGCGGCGTTTCCAGTCCCAACAGTCGGGGGAAGATCAATCGGATCGCCAACGTAATGCTGGGTGTCTACGTCGATGGCGTAGAGCTGTCGGTTGCTGACGACGTAGGCGGTAGCGCTCGCGACGGCGTGCTCGACGACGCAAGCGAGAGTCAGCGCTGCTGCAAGGAAAGCGAGTTTGCGCACGATGCTGGACTGGTAGGCGGTTTGAAGCGTAGCTCAGCTTACCCTACGCGTACTCCGGCGACGACGGCAGAAAGAGACAAAGCGGGAGGCAAGCGGCTTGAGTTAGTGGCCTCGCACCGCCTGCCGGGTGACCTGCGTCAGGCGGTTGCGCGCACCTCTGCGAGGAACTGCGCCACTTGTGGCAAGACGTGCGCGTTCACGCGGTGGTAGCAGTCGAGCAGGGAGATCTCCTCCTCGTCCCCGAGGACCGCGGGCAACACCTTCCCGTTGTCGAGCGTCGCGACGAGCGGGCACCCGAAGCCGAACTGCGTTGCCAGCGAGAGCCCCCGGGTGAGTCGCTCCGGTCCTTCCCACTCGAACGGAAGAAAGACCAGCGCGCTGAGGTTACCGCGCCACGTCTGCGCGTAGGCTTGTGCCATCCGCAGCGTGTTGGTGTTCCCACGGCCGCCGCCCCCGGCGATCGCGACGACCGGGCGCCCGCGGTGGGGCTTGATCTCCTCGTGTAGCGTCTCACTGAGGTTGAGGCCCGTCTCCGGCTTGTGGATGTGCACGGTGGCGTGGTCGCCTCGGATCAGGCCGTGGCGGTCCAGCAACTCCAGGACGCGGCGGCCACAGCAGCCGTAGCCGACGAGGTTGATCGGCCCCGCGGTGTACGCCCGCGCGACGGGCGTCGCGAGCAGGGGGAGTGAGGAGAGAGCCTTGAGGGTCTTGCGCTTTGTCGGTTGCACTTGTGTGTCTCGCTTTGGAGTTGGTGGGATTGGGTGACCGTCCCCGCCCGCCCGGCCACCCTAGGGAGAGCGGGCGGGCGGGGACTTGCGGGGGTTACTCGGACAGGCGCACGAGACCGTCCACGAGGCGCAGGTGGTCGGACTTCAGGAGCGAGTCCAGCGCGTCCTTCGTGCGCTCGGTCTTCCGGCTCGGGGCAACGTCCACGACCGGCAGTGCGCGTTGCAGCGCCTCGTCGTAGGGCAGGCCGATCGGTGTGTCGGGGCTAGCCTGCGCCTCCTGCTCCTGCGCCAGCAGGTACGCGCGCAACTCGTCTAGCACCGCGCTCTGGTGCTTGCCGAGCCGGACCTTCCGTTCTTCGGCCGGGGCCTCGTCTTCCAGCTCGACGACGGCCGCGGAAGTGATCGGCGTACCGTACTCGTCGAGGGCGACCTGAACGCCGACAAGGTCGAAGCTTCGGGACACGCCGTCCACGCCGTCCTTGGACTTCACAAGCCGCCAGTAACGGGCTTCGTCCTTGCGGTTGACCTCCACGACGACGTCGAGCGCCGCGTACAGGCTGGAGTGGCCGCGCGGGCCTCGCGACTCGTCCTTGCCGGTGTGGTGGACCAGGACGACGAGGCAGTCGAGCCCCTCCTGCAGGCGGGTGGCTCCGCGGATGAGCTTCCCCATGTCCGCGGAGCGGTTCTCGTCGGCGAGCGGGGACGCACGGTTCAGGGTGTCGATGACCACCACGTCGGTACCCCCTTCGAGCGCGATCTTTCTCACCGCGCGGTCGACCTGCTCGTCGTCTCCCAACGAGAACGAGTCGAGTACGTAGGTCACGTCCCCAGGAAAGGGCTTCGCGTTGTGCTTCTCCCACGCCTCCAGTCGCTTGCGCAGTCCGTCCTTTCCCTCCAGCGCAAAGAGCGTGACGCGCAGGCGCTCGCGTACCGGCCTCTCGAACCACGGCAGTGCGAGCGCCGCCTTGGCCGCGAAGTCGACAACGAGGAGCGACTTCCCGCAGCCGCTCGGACCGTACAGCATCGCCAGGCCCTTCCTTGGTAACACGTCCTGGACCGCCCAGTCGGGGTAGGGCCGGTCTCGGATGTCCTCGAGGTAGAGGATCTGAAGGAGATGCTTCAGCGGGGCGTTCATTGGGCCTCCCGCTCGGCCAGGTACGCCTCGATCGCGGACAGTTTCCACGCGGTGATCCGCGGCCCGAGTTTCACAGGTGCTGGAAATTTTTGCGACCTGACGCCACGCCAGACCGAAGAAGCGCTCATCGGTACGATCGTCAGTAGCGTAGACAGTCGGACGTAGGTCAGGTTGGGCGCGCGAGATGCGCCGTTGGGCTTGCTCATGAGACGTCACTCCTTTACGGTTTTGGCCCCGCAAAAACGCGGCACCTATCCACCCCCGTTTGGGTGAGGCAAACCACCTAAGTGACACTTCGCCGCAGGGTGCTAAGTGACTGTCCAGCAAAGAGAAAGAGTGACTTTTTGCCCTCGGCAGACGTGCAGAAACGCGTTCGTTTGCGGTCGCTTTTTTGCGGGTCGAACGTGCCGTTCTTTCTTGGTCTGAGCGCCCGCCGGCCAGCAAAGCGCCGACCGCAAACGCTGTTCCCGCCCGCCCGTTGGGTCTAGGGTGAGCGGGCGGGCGGGGGCAGGTAGCGTCGACACAGCTGGTCAGCCGTCGGGCCTGCTTCGTGCGAAGTAGGAAAGCAACTCGGGCCGGAAGCGACGCAGCGTGGGCAGCCAGCTCCGTCGAGCTTCGGCCGGCCCCGTGGCGTGCAGCGCGTCGTCCTGTAGGTGCACCGCGTCCGCAGCAGCGGTCGCGAGCAGGACGGCGACGTCCCCGGCAAAGTAACGGGCGAGCGTTTCCTTGCGCGCGAGTCTTTCGGCTTCTTCACGCGGGAGGCCCGCCTCGTACTCGAGGATCCCGGCCCGCTCCTCGAAGTACTCCTGCTCGTCCTCGAAGTCGTGCTTCCGACCGGTGGGGACGAGCGCGGACACGGGCTGCCTACCTTCGCGGTCGGGGCGACCGCGCGCGCAGGGGGAAAGGAAAGGAGCCAGCCGTCACGCTGCTTGCTCCTGCTTTGCCTCGGCGCCCCCGGCGCTAGACGCGTAGTCCGCCCAGTCCTGCATCAGTTGCTTGCGCTTCGCGAAGAGGTCGCCACGGCGGTACGCCGCCTCGACCTTGTTGCCGATCGCGTGTGCGAGCGCCATCTCGGCCACCTCGCGCTGGTAGTCGGTCCGCTCTGCGGCCCAGTCTCGGAAGGTCGACCGGAAGCCGTGCGGCACGGCGTTGACGCCCATCCGCTTGAGCACCGCCGACAGCGTCATGTCGGATAGGGGCATACCCCCATACCCAAACAGCGGCGCCGGGCGACCCTCGTGAGACTCACTGCTTCCGACTACGCTCGCCTGACGAACAGGGGAGTCTGCCGAGCCGCCCTCCGCACCGCCCCCACGTACAGGCACGGAACCCCGGACGGGACTCGGGAAGACGTGTGCACAGAACGCCAGCTCCCGCTGTGCCACGATCAGGGCTAGTGCCTGCGACGACAGAGGCACCCGGTGTTCCCGCCCGGCCTTCATGCGCTCGGCCGGCACGGTCCAGACGCCGGTCTCCAGGTCGAACTCCTCCCACTTCGCGCCGCGCACCTCTCCCGAGCGGACCGCGGTCAGCACCGCGAACTCCAGCGCTCGAGCGCCGACACCGACGTGCTCGCGCAGGCGTCTCATGAACGCCGGCAGCTGTGCGTAAGGTAGGGCGGTGTGGTGTTCCTTCTTCGCGATCTTGCCGGGTGCCGGCAGTAGCGTGTCGAGGTGACCCTTCCAGCGCGCCGGGTTGTCGCCCTCGCGGTAGCCACGCACGGTCGCCCAGTCGAGCACGCACTCGATGCGACCGCGCAAGCGGGTGGCTGTCTCCGTCTTGTCTCGCCAGATCGGCTCTAGTACCTGCAGCACGTGGTCGCGGCCCACGTCGCTCACGAAGAGGCGCCCGATCTTGGGGTACGCGTACGTTTCCAGCGTGTTTCGCCACTGCTGCGCGTGCTTCACGTTGCGCCACTCAGACTCGTGCGCGTCGATGTAGCGCTTGGCCGCCTCCGCGAAGGTGACAGCGCTCGCTTGCGCTGCCGCCAAGCGACTACGTGCGGCACGACCTGCGTCGATCGGGTCCACACCGCCCCGCAGCGACGCGCGGGCGGCCCTCGCGGCCTCCCTCGCCTGCGCCACGGTGACGTCGGGGTACGCGCCTAGCCCGAGGTCTCTCCGCCGGCCGCTAACTTGGTATCGCAGCACCCAACTGCGGGCGCCGGAGGCCGTTACGTTGAGCCCCAGGCCGGCCACGCCGCCAACGAAGTTGAGCCCCCGGCGCCTGATGTTGGACACCGCCAATGCCTGCAGTTCGGTTTTCCGCTCACCCATCTTCCAACCCATCACAAGTGCCGCGACTTGGCGACACGACGTTGGCTTATCTGACAGGTTAAATTATAACATGCCTTGATTCTTAAAGGAATTTTGGCACTTCGTGGCACAACGCGACACTCTAACTGAGAGGTCTCGCTCTCCGCCATCTTCGCTTTGTACGGCCCTGAGACGTGGGTAACCGGCCGTACCTGAAGCAGAGGTAACGCTCGCGCGCCTGTCGGCTACGGCGGGACGCACATTGCGACTCCGATCCCGGAACCCTCGGGGACCCACCCTGCGGCGATCATGTCAGCGCGTACTGCGTGATCGGTCGTATAGCGATGGTTCGGCGCGCCGCCTTGGCCGTTGTTGTACATGCGGTAAAGAGGAACGGTTCCCGTCGCGCAGTTGCCGTCCGCCTGCGGAAGCTTCGCCCGAAATACGGCCCCTTCGTATGTCCAATCCGGATTGGCTTTCGTGATGGCACATTCGCTCGGGTTCGCCGTGTAGAAATGCGAGCTCGTCGGAGGGAACGCAACGCTGAAGAACCGGCAAACCTGCATGCCGCTCGACTCGGCGTCGTTCCACACATCGAACGAAAGACCTGTGCGCGCCCAGCCGGAGAACACACCCGTATCGAGCTTGGCGATCTCGTCGGAAATGGACGTGACGAAGTAGTGCCCGAACGCTGCGTGAAGATACTCGATCGCCCGGGAAACGGGAGCCGCAATGTTCGTCATCACGGCGCCGGGCTTGAAACGGTCCGTCGATGTGCCGTCGCCCAATTGGCCGAATGCATTGTTCCCCCAGCACTGAACGCCGCCGCCGACGACTGCGCACGCATGCCGCCCGCCGGTCGAGATCCTGGTCGCACCGGAGGACGCGGCGATCATCTGCACGGGGCCATTGGGAGAGGCAGCCGCGCCTGCGTCGTATGGCCCGACTCCCCAGCATCGAACTCCGGACTTGACCACCGCACAGGTATACCCCGAGCCATACCCTGATTGTGCCGTTGCTACATCGGTCGCCCCCGATCCGGCGCCGATCACGACCGAGGGCCGGCTGGTGGAGACCGTGGTTCCGTCACCGAGTTGACCACTGATGTTGTTACCCCAGCACTCAACCAGCCCGTTGACGATTGCGCATGTGGTTTCCGTGTTGCCGACCGCAACGGAGGTTGCGCCGGATCCCTCTGGAATGGCTTGCACAGGGGTAAAGCTCTTCGTTGACGTCCCATTGCCAAGCGCGCCATTGTAATTTTCGCCCCAACAGAAGATGCCGCCATTCTTGACGACGCAGGTGTGGGCCATCGCGGTAGCCACGGAGGTCACGCCCGACCCTGCGCCTACGGGTTGGAACACCGTCGAGCTTCCGGGTGCCATCACCGCCCCCAATTGTCCATAGCGGTTGTCGCCCCAGCAGTGCACGCCTCCGCGTACGACCACACATGTGTGAGTATCCGCGGTGGAAACCGCCGTGACTTCCGACCCGGCTGCGATGACGGCAACCGGGGTGCCGCTTCCTTGGACGTTTGCTGGGCCAACCCCAAGCTGACCGTACCCGTTGCCGCCCCAGCAACTCAATCCGCCACTGACGACCGCGCAGCCGTGATATTCCGCAGTGGCAACGGCGGTGACACCCGAAGCCCGTGGAATCGTGACGACCGGGAGCGGGCTGTCGAGCCTGGCATTGTTCCCAAGCTGCCCAACGCTGTTGATGCCCCAGCACAGCACGCCGCCGTCGACCACGGCGCATGTTTTCGCAGAGAAGCTGCCTGAAGCGGAAACTTGCGTTGCGACTGTCAGCGGGACCAAGGCGCTCGCCGGGATCGCTGTCAGCAGCCCCAGCGCCGTGAGCGCTGCCCGAACGAACGTTGCCGGTCTTACCTGTACGTCTCTGTAAGTCATGATTTCAATAGGTATGTCGTTGCGATGGAATTGCCGTGCGGCACGAATTGACGCGCCCTCGTCGCGTCGCATTCCCGCTGAGCACGACCGATGCGCACATCGAATTGCGCGAGGCCCTCGCAGAATGAGCGGTCGTCCCCGCACCGCAATGCCGGCTGGGCGACGCGTTCGGAGCACCGCGATGTGCGCAATCGCGGGTCGATGGGAATGCCGCGGGAATCGGGCGACCGACTCGGCCGGCAAGGCGCGGCTCACTGAGGCAAAGCGCCTACCGCACCGCGAGCCCCGGACGCAGGTCGAGCGCGCCGGGCTCGGGTTCCTCGTCTGCCGGAACTTCGGCGCTCACGCCGCTCGCAGGCGACGGTCCGTAGAGCACGTGCATCTCGACGAGGCCCGATTCCCACGCGTGCACGAGGTCCCGCTCCGCCGCAGCCAGCGACTCGGCGTCGCTGCGCACCAGCCGCTTGATTCCGTACGCGCGGTTTCGTCCATTCACCTTCGCCATGTACAGCGCCATGTCGATGAGGCCGATCGCCCGGTCCCATGACAGGGACTCGTCCATCGGCGGCAGCGGCAACGACATGTAGCCGATCGACAGCGTCGTGCGGATGACCTCGTCGTGCAGCGTGATCGGCTGCGCGGAAATGGCCCGCAGGATGCGCGCCGCGATGTCGTCGATCCGGTCGACCTTGGTCGCGGCGTATACGAGGAACTCCTCGCCGCCCCAGCGAACGATGATGTCCGTGTCCCGCAGCGTCGCGCGCAGGCGGTCGGCGACGGCGACCAGGACCGCGTCGCCGAGCGCGTGGCCGAAGCGGTCGTTGGTTTCCTTGAAGTGGTCGATGTCGATGAGCAGCAGCGCGTGCGTCAGGTTGTCGTCGTCGCGGCGCCGACGTTCCGGGCGGGCCTCTTCCGCGTCGATGAAATTCTGGAAGTAGCGGCGGTTGTAGAGGGCGGTCAGCGGGTCGCGGGTGCTCTGCACGCTGAGCTCGGCATTCTTTCCGGCCAGAAGCCCGTTGGTCTGGCGCAGCTTCCGGTACAGCCACGTGACGACGGCGAAGGACGCCGCGAAGAGCCCGGCCAGCAGCCACCAGATCCGCTGGACCGTGACGCGATTGGCGATCTCGGCGGTCTTGAGCTCGTTCTCGCGGTTGAGCAGCTCGATCTCCCGGCGGCGTTTCTCCGTCTCGTACTTCTCCTGGACCTCGAGCAGCGCCCGCTGGCGGGTCTGGATCGCGATCTCGTCGTTGAGCTTGCGCTCGCGGTGAAGGAGCGCGAGCGCCCCCTTGTAGTCGCCGATCTGCTCGAGGGACTGCCCGTACTCGCCGGTGAGCTCGGCAATCTCGGCGGTCGCGCCGGTCCGCTCGTACTCGGCGAGCGCCTCGTCGGTCAGCCGCTTGCCCTCCGCGATCCGTCCCGTGCCCAGCAGCGACAGCCCCACGTTCGCCTTGCTCGCCGCCGCCAGCGCCGGATTGTCGAGCGACTGCGCGAGCTGCAGCGAGCGCCGCGCGAGATCGAGCGCCTCCACGTGCTGCTTGCGCCGCAGCCGGATGTCCGACAGGTTGACGAGCGCCCGCGCCTCCGCGACCGACGACCGCGACGTGCGCGCGATGGCCAGCGCCTCCTCCATGGCCGCGAGCTCCCGTGCGGGCCGCTCGAGCAGTTCCATGACGGCAGACTCCGCGATGCGGGCGTTCGCCATCGCGTACGGGCTCTTCGCCTCTTCGCCGGCCTTGAATGCGGCGAGACTGGCTTCGAGCGCCCCGGGGCCGTTCTTCAGCGCGAGCTGCAGGATCGAGAGCTGGTAGAGCGCGTTCGAGCGCCGGTAGGCGTCGGACGCCGCTTCGGCGAGCGACAGCGCCTCCTGCAGGTTCGCCATCGCCACGTCGGGCAGGCCGCGCGTCCGTGCCGTGGTACCGAGGGAAAGCGCCGCCCAGTAGCGCAGGTACTCGTCGCCGGACTTCGCGGCGAGTTCGTGCGCCTCGTGGGCGAGCGACGCCGAACGGGCCGCGTCGCCGGTCGTCGACTCGATCGCGCTGCGGATCAGGAGCGCCGTGGCGAGACTTGCCGGGTCGCGCGTGCCGGCCGCCTCGCCGGCGAGGCGATCGGCGAGATCCGCGGCGTCGGGCGCATATCCCGTCAGCACGCGGGCCTGGCCATAGAGCGCATACACGTAGCGCCGCTCCCGGGCGGGCGCCGCGTCGGCGCGCGGGAGCAGCGATTCGAGCTCGTTGAGCGTGCGCTGGGGGAAGCCTTGCAGCGTTGTCTCGAGTCCGCGGGCGCGGGTCATCAATTCGTCGTCGGCGCTCGCGCCGAGAGCGGTGGCCAGGGCCACGGCCGCGACGATTCGCGGCAGAAACCTACGCCGGCGGGCACCGGCCGGGGCTCCGGCAGGGCGTGGGACAGGGAAGACTGACATGGTCGCGGTTACCCGCGGAGGCCTGGCACGGCCAGGCGTCCGTCCGGGAAATTTCCGGGGTTCGATGCAATTGCCGTGCCGCGGATCCGCGCGCGTCTGCCGACGGCGGGCGGCGCGCGGAGGTCACGCCGGTCCCACGAGCCACGACTGCACGTAGTCGGCACCCTCGATGCGCTCGTACCCGGCGAGCGTGAACGCCTGCGGGCTCATCGCGATCAGCACCGGCTCGAAGAGGGCCGGCAGTGCGTCGGGGCCGGACGAGCGAGCGAGGTCGACAAGCCGCGCCAGCCGCAGGTGGCGCAGCAGGTCCTCGTCGTAGAGTTGCTCGACGCGCAGGTCGCCGACCGCGGGCGCGCGCGCCTGCCATTCGCGTCGCGGCAGGGGGCGCCCGCGGTGGCGCAGTCGCAGGACGGCGAACCGCATGTGTCGATACCGTATTTATGTACGGTAATGTACCGCGACGCCGTTCTCCGATCAAATCCGGGCCGCGAGCGGCATTAACGTCGAGGACGGGCATGTCCGATCCACCGTTGCCGGCGGCCGGCGAAGAGGCCGCGCTCCCCGCGACCGTTGCCGTCGACGGCGCCGACGTGCCCGTGTGGCCCGAGGGGCAGGGGACCGCGATTCTCTTCGGTGCGCAGATCGCGGGCACGATCTTTCGCGACCACGCCGCCTATGCGGCGCCGCTGGTCGAGGCCGTGCTCGCGGCCGAGCGCGACGATCGCTTCCACAATCGCCCGCAGGTGGCGACGCGGGGCAACTGCGGGAGCAAGGTGTACGACGTCCCCCGCTGGGGGGCGCCGGCCGCGATGCTCATCCACGGCCGGGCGTTGATGCTCGCGCACCGGTCGCTCGGGCGCTCCCCGGTGTTCGCCGACGACACGTGGGCCAGCGTGTACCGCGACGGCGCGTTCTGCATGCCGCACTCGCACCTGCGTTCGCTCGTCTCGATCGTCTACGTGCTCGACCCCGGCGATCCCGATGCAGGCGATCCGTACGCCGGCCAGCTGTGCTTCAACGATCCGCGCATCGAGTGGTGTTGCCCGACCGAGCCCGGGCATGCGACGCGGCCGGCGATGCCGGCAATGGTGCCGGGAACGATGCTGCTGTTCTCGAGCGCGTACCTGCACAGCGTGAACCCGTACTTCGGACCGCGGCCGCGGATCACGCTCTCGTGGAACATCACGCGGCGACGGCTGCCGGGCTCGCCGCGGCCGCTGCTTGCGTGACCGGAGCGCGGCGCGCCGTCGCGTCCTCCGCGCGCCGCTACTTGCCGAGCACGTCGGCGCCGGCCTTCGCCACCTGCGCGTCCTGCGGCGAGTTGACGCCGCTCACGCCGATCGCGCCGATCATCTTGCCGCCGGCGACGATCGGCACGCCGCCGTCGATGGGCGTGACGATCGGCAGGCCGAGCACGGCCACGCGCCCGGCGGCGATCGCGTCCTCGAATTCCTTCGACGCGCGCCGGTACATCGCGGCGGTCCGCGCCTTCTCGACCGAGACGGTCGCGGCGGAAGTCTGCGTATCGTCCATCATCTCGTAATAGACGAGGAACCCGTGGTTGTCGACGACGGCGATCGCCACGTTCCAGTTGTTCTTCCTCGCTTCCGCCGATGCGGCCGCGGCGACCTTCTTCGCGGTCTCGAGGTTGATGGCCTGGCCGTAGGGCGGCCGCTGCTGGGCTTCCGCCGCGGTCACAACGAGGGCGAGCGCGACGGAGGAAGCGAAAGTGGCGGCAAGCGTGCGAACGTGCATGGTTTCTCCTGGAGTGGTTGAGGCACGGGCAGCATCGCACCGAAGCATGGCCGCGGCGCGTGAACCTGACAGTCAACAGGCGGTGGCCCCAAAAAATCCGCCGCCCTCGCGCAGCGCGCGGGTTGCGGGGCCGGCAAGCACGGCGGCGAAGCGGCGCGCCAGCGCCGCACGCGGTGCCCGCGCGGCGACCGCCACCGAGTAGGTGGTCGCAAGCGCGAACTCGCGCGGCAGCGTGCCCACCAGCTCGACACCGCGCGTGTAGAGAATCTCGGTGACCTGCGTGCAGCCGACGAGGCCGGGATCCCCGGCATCGGCGAGCGCGCGCATCGCGACGGCGCCCGACGGGTACGCGCGGATGCGCGACTCGACGGCGGGCCACAGACCCAACTCGCGCAGCACGCGGACGAAGTGGATCCCGGCCGTCGCACGCTCGGTGTCCGGGCAGAGGAGCGCTTCCGCGCGCGCGAAGCAGTCGCGCAGCGCGGCGCGGTCGCCGATCGGCGGGTGCGGGTCGCCGGCGCGGACGGCCACGCCGGTGGCGACCTCGCCGAGCGGCGCGACCGTGCCGCCGTCGACGCGGCCTTCGCGCGCGAGCGCGTCCAGCATCGCCGCCGTCAGGATCAGCACGTCGCAGCGATCGCTGGCGAGGAACTGCTCGCGAATCGTGCCGACGGCGCCGAACGTGGCGTCGACGACGGCGCCGGTCTCGGCGCGGAACGCGGGCGCCAGTGCCTCGACGACGCCCTTGGCGGCGCCGGCCGAGAGCACCACGAGGTTCGGCGCCGTGCTCACGCTGCGGTCCAGCGTGCGACTGCGGATGCGGTCAGCGGTCGGCCTTGGCACCCGACACCTTGATGACCTTCTCCCACTTCACGATGTCGTCGGCGACGTAGCGGGCGAACTCGTCCCCCGACATCGTCATCCCGACGGCGCCCTGCTTCGCCCATTCGGCGCGGACCTCGGGCCGGTTCACGATCTTCGTGATCTCGGCGTTGAGCTTGTTCGCGACCGCGGGCGGCGTGCCCTTGGGAGCCATCACGCCGAGCCAGATGACCGCTTCGTAGCCGGGCACGCCGGCCTCCGAGACCGTGGGCACGCTGGGCATCACCGCCGAACGCGTCTTGCCGCTCGTCGCGAGCGCCTTCACCTTGCCGGCTTTCGCCTGCTCGCTCATCGTCGTGACGGCGTCGAACATCATCTCGACCTGGCCGCCGAGCACGCCGGTGCGTGCGCCCGAGCTCTCCTTGTACGGCACGTGCACGATGTCCACGCCGGCCATCGCCTTGAAGAGCTCGCCGGCCATGTGGTACGGCGTGCCCGGGCCGGACGATGCGTAGTTGAGCTTGCCCGGCTGCGCCTTCGCGAGCGCGATGAACTCGGGCAGCGTGTTCGCCGCGACCGACGGGTTCACGACCATCACGAGGTCCGAGTAGTTGACCGGCGCGACCGGCACGAAGTCGCGCAGCAGCGCATACGGCTTGTTCGGGATCAGCGTCTCGTTGACCGTGTGCGCGTTCGACATGACGAGCAGCGTGTACCCGTCCGCCGGCGATTTCGCGACTGCGTCGGTGCCGGTGACGGCGCCCGCGCCGGGCCGGTTCTCGACGACGAATGGCTGGCCGGTCGACTCCTGCAGCCGCACGCCAAGGTAGCGCGCGTACACGTCGGCGGGCCCGCCGGCTGCGAACGGCACGACGAGCTTCACCGGGCGCGCCGGATAGTCCTGGGCGAAGGCGGCGGGCGTTGCGAGCGCGGCCGAGCATGCGACGGCGAGCGCCGCGGCCATCGTGCGGGTCATCGGATTCTCCTGGCGGCACTGCCGCGTGTTGTCGGCGGCAATCTACCGCAAAGGTCCCGCGCGCGCCATCGCGCCGGCGGATCGCGCTAAGCTAGCGCATTCGACCCGGAGCCCCGTTGCCATGAATCCTCGCTATGCGTGTTGCCGCCTGAAGCTCGCATGGGCTGTCGCCGGGGCCGCCATCGTCGTGCTGCTGCCCCCGCCCGTGCCTCCGGCGATCGCGCAGACGTCCATCCCGATCGTGCAGTCGCGGCCGGACACCGGCTCGCGCATCCGCCGCGAGCGCGTGAAGATGTACATCGATGCCGAGAAGCCGTATGCGGAGCTCACGCCCGAGCAGCGCGCGCGATTCCGCGCCCTGTTCGCCGGTCTCGCCGACAACGACGAGCCGCCGTATCCGGTGGACGGGTTGCGCCCGGTCGCCGAAGCGCTCGTGTTCGTGCTCGCCGACGGGAACGTCGGGAAGGGCCGGCTGTTCCTGACGGTCAAGGTCGACGAGAAGGGCGCGCCCTCGTCGGTGTCCGTGTACGAGGCGCCGGACTCGCGCACGTCGAGGGAGGCCGCCAACGTGCTGATGAAGACGCAGTACAAGCCGGGCGTGTGCGCCGGCAGGCCGTGTGCGTCGGAGTTTCCGTTCGACGTGCGCTTCGACGCCGACTGACCATGCGGATGACGCGCAGGTCGCTGCTGAAGCTGACGGGCGCCGCGGCCGTGGCGCAGGCCGCGACGGGCAATGCCGCGGCGCAGGCGCCGGGGACGGCCGTCGCCCGGTTCGAACTCGCCGACGCGACGGTGGCCGACCTGCAGGCGGCGATGGCGTCTGGCGCCCGCTCCGCGGTTTCGATCGCGCAGGACTACCTCGCGCGCATCGATGCGGTGGACCGCCACGGCCCTGCGATCAACGCGATGATCGAGCTCAATCCCGATGCGCTCGCGATCGCCGGCGCGCTCGACCGCGAGCGGAAGGAGAAGGGCGCGCGCGGTCCGCTGCACGGCATTCCGGTCGTGCTCAAGGACAACATCGACACCGCGGACCGGATGCGCACGAGCGCGGGATCGCTGGCGCTTGCGGAGGCGATTGCGCCGCAGGACGCGTTCGTCGTCGCGCGGCTGCGCGCCGCCGGCTGCGTGATCCTCGGCAAGACCAACCTGTCGGAGTGGGCGAACTTCCGGAGCTCGCGCTCGACGTCCGGATGGAGCGGGCGTGGCGGCCAGACGCGCAATCCGTACGCGCTCGACCGCAACACCAGCGGGTCGAGCTCGGGCTCGGCCGCCGCGATGGCGGCCGGCCTCGCGGCGGTCGCGGTCGGCACGGAAACCGACGGATCGATCGTCAGCCCGTCGTCGACCTGCGGCCTCGTCGGCGTCAAGCCCACGGTCGGACTCGTCAGCCGCACCGGCATCGTTCCGATCGCGCACAGCCAGGATTCCGCCGGGCCGATGGCGCGCACGGTCGCCGACGCGGCGGTGCTGCTCGGCGCGATGACCAGTGTCGATCCGGGCGACGCCGCCATGCGCGGCCGCCGGGGCAGGGTTCCTGCCGACTACACGCGCTTTCTCGATGCCGGCGGACTGAAGGGCGCGCGCATCGGCGTCGCGCGTGAATTCTTTGGCAGCAACGACCGCGTCGACCGCGTGATCGAGGAGGCGATTGCCGCGATGAAGAGTGCGGGCGCCATCGTCGTCGACCCGGTGAAGATCCGCCACCGGGACAAGCTCGACGCGACCGAGCTCGAGGTGCTGCTCTACGAGTTCAAGGCCGACCTGAATGCCTACCTGCGTGCGGCCGGAACCGGGGCGAGCGTGCGCTCCATGGCGGAGCTCATCGAGTACAACGAGCGCAACGCCGCGCGCGAGATGCCGTTCTTCGCGCAGGAGCGACTGGTCGAGTCGCAGAAGAAGGGGCCGCTGACCGACGCGGCGTATCGGAAGGCGCTGGCCGCGAACCGCCGGCTCGCCGGCGTCGAGGGCATCGACGCGACGCTGGCGAAGCATCGGCTCGACGCACTGGTCGCGCCTACCGGCGGTCCGGCGTGGCTCACCGATTACGTGAACGGCGATCATTACTCGGGCAGTTGTTCGCAGCCCGCTGCGGTCGCCGGCTATCCGCACGTCACCGTACCCGCGGGCTTCGCGTTCGGGTTGCCGGTCGGCGTGTCGTTCTTCGCCGGCGCGTGGTCGGAGCCGACGCTGATCCGCCTCGCGTACGCGTACGAACAGGCGACGCAGGCGCGCCGCCCGCCGCAGTTCCTGCCGACGACGCCGGTGGCGTGACGCGCGGGACGGCCGCTCGCCGCGCTCAGGCCGCGCGCGCGGCCCCCATCCGGCACGCCAGCGCGAACGCGTTCTTCATGGCGCCCGTGCTGGCGACGCCTTTGCCCGCGATGTCGTAGGCGGTGCCGTGCGCGGGCGTCGCGATCGGGATCGGCAGCCCGCCTGGCACCGTGACCCCGCGGTCGAAACCCAGCAGCTTCATCGCGATCTGCCCCTGGTCGTGGTACATCGTGAGCACCCCGTCGTAACCGGTGCCGTCCTTGCGCAGCGCGCGCACGAACGTCGTGTCGGCGGGGAAGGGGCCGTCGGCCGGAAATCCGCGCGAGCGCGCGAGCGCAACACCCGGGCCGATCGTGTCGATCTCCTCGCGCCCGAACGCGCCGTTGTCGCCGTTGTGCGGATTGAGGCCGCAGACGGCGATGCGCGGCGCCGCCACGCCCGACGCGCGCAGGCCGCGCGTCAGCAGCGCGACGCCTTCGGCAACGTTTTCGCGCGTGAGGAGCGCGCTCACGTCCTTCAGCGGCACGTGCGACGTCACGCGCGACGTCCACAGCGTGTCGAGCACGTTGAACTCCACGCACGGCCCGCTGAAGTCCAGCAGCTCGCAGAAATAGTGGAGCTCGTCGGCGTGCCGCATGCCGCCGGCGCGCAGCGCTGCCTTGTTGAGCGGCGCGAAGCACAGCGCGTCGGCGATCCCGCGGCGCACGAGGTCGACGCCGAGCGCCAGTCCCGCCAGCATGTAGGCACCGTTCCTCGCGGCGACTTCGCCCCGGGCGAAGCCCGTCTCGCCCACGCGGTCCCAGTCGACGAGGCGCACCGGCGCGGGCGCGCGCACCGCGGCGCCCGTTTCGTACGCGAATTGCGCGCCCGCCACCCGTGCGCCGTCGGCAACGACGGCGCGGGCGCCGATCAGCAGCACGTGCGCGGCGTCCTGCGCCGACCCCTCGGCGAGCAGCCTGGCGACGAGCTCGGGGCCGATGCCCGCGGGATCGCCGGTAAAGAGCGCGACCGTCGGCTTCACTGGTCGAGCTTGACGTTGGCGTCCCTGATGAGCTTGCCGAAGCGGTCGTAGTCGGCGCGCACCATCGCGGCGAACTCGCCCTGCGTCGCGTTGCCCGGCTCCCCGCCCAGTCCGACGAGGCGCTTCTGCACGTCCGGCTGCGCGAGCGCCTTCATCGTCTCGGCGTAGAGCCTGTCGACGACCGCCTTCGGCGTGCCCGCGGTGACGAAGAGCCCGTACCACGTCGTCATCTCCACGCCCGGCAGGCCCGCCTCGGCGAGCGTCGGCACGTCGGGCAGCTCGGGCGTGCGCTTCGGGCTCATCACGGCGAGCGCCTTGACCTTGCCGCCCTTGATGAACGCCATCGCCGACGACGTCGTGTCGAAGTCGAGCTGGATCTGGCCGCCGACCAGGTCGGCGAGCGCCTGCGCCGAGCCCTTGTACGGCACGTGGATGGCTTTCGTCCCCGCGGCCAGGTTGAACGCCTCGCCCGCGAGGTGCTGCGTGCTGCCCACGCCGGACGAGCCGTACGAGAACGCGTCCGGCTTCGCCTTCATCAGCACGATGAGGTCGCGCACGCTGTTCGCGGCGACGCCGGGACCGACGACGAGCACGTTGGGCACCACGACGATCAGCGCGACCGGGACCAGGTCCTTGTTCGGCTCGTACGCGAGCTTGATGAGATGCGGCGCGATCGCGGCGCCGGTGTTGGTCGCGACGAGCAGCGTGTGCCCGTCGGGCGCGGCCTTCGCCGTCAGGTCGGCCGCGATCGTGTTCGACGCGCCCGGCTTGTTCTCGACGACGAACGGTTGCCCCATCGCCGCCTGATACTTCTCGGCGAGCATGCGCGCGATGATGTCGGTGCCGCCGCCCGCATTCGCGCCGACCATGATGCGGACGGGCTTCGTCGGGAACGATTGGGCGGCGGCGGCGGCCGCGAACGCGGCGACTGCGCAAGCGGCGGCAAGGCGGATGCCGGAACGGAACATGGTGCCTCCAGTGAGTGAACGGTGAGCGAACCTAGACGCCGCGCTCGGCTGCGGCGACGACCGACGCGACGCGCGGCCACGTGTTGTCGAGATGCTCGCGCAACAGGCGCCCGAGGCGCGGCCCGTCGCGGGCCGCGAGCGCGGCGATGAAGCCTTCGTGCTCGGCCATCGCCGCCGACCAGTTCTCGGGTGACTGGTTGCCGATGTAGCGGATGCGCCGCATGCGCGCGCGCAGGATGCCGTGCAGCATCGCGAGCGTCGGATTGCCGGCTGCAAGCACGATCGCGTTGTGGATTTCCTGGTTCAGGCGGAAGTACTCGGCGCGCTCGCGCCGGGCGTAGTGCTCGCGCATCTTCGCGTGCAGCGCGACGATGGCCGCGATCTCGTCGTCGCTGGCGGCCGCCGCGCGCTGGCCGGCGTATTCCTCCAGCAGCGCGATCAGCGCGAGCATGTCCTGCGCGTCCTTCGCCGTGAACACCTTGACGGCCGCCCCGCGTCCCGGGAGGAGTTCGACCAGGCCTTCGGAGGCCAGGACCTTCAGCGCCTCGCGCACCGGCGTGCGCGAGACACCGAGCTGGCCGGCGAGCTCCACCTCGTGGATGGGCGCGCCCGCGGCAAGCGTGCCGTCGACGATCAGGTCGCGCACGCGCGCCGTCACCTCGTCGTGCAGCGAGGCGCGGCGGATCGGCTGGACGGGCGCGGCTTCGGGCGCCGGCGGCGCGATCGTGGGTTCGGGGGACACGTCCATGGAAAGGGAGTGCGTGGGCACTGACGTGTTGCACGGCGATGTTGGAATGTAATGTATAATTACGCATTACGCAAGCCTCGTGCGAGCCGGTTCGCCTGCGTGCAACCGTCGTGGCGGTCCCGTTCCGGGGGCCCGCAGGTCGGCGGCCGCTGCCACGACGCCTCTCCGGACCGCTGCGCGGCGCCACGCGGCCACGCGGGCGTCCGCCGGGGCGGGGCGTGCCACGCTGCATGCTAGAGTCGGGCGGAATCGCCCCGCGTCGCCGCCTCGTTCTCGCCATGAAGACTCCCGCGCCGTCCCGGATCGACCGCACGATCACGCTCGCGGCCCTCGCGGTACTCGCCGGCGGCGTCTACCTGGTGCTGGTTCCGTTCATTTCGGCGATCGCCTGGGCGGCCGTCCTGGCGGTCGCCACGTGGCCGCTGTTCGACTGGATGGCGAAGCGCAGCGGCAGGCCCGGCTACGCGGCGACGCTGATGACGCTGCTGATCCTCGCCGTGGTCGTGGCGCCGTTCGTCATCGTCGGCGCGACGCTGGCCGAGAACGCCGAGCGGCTCTCGCAGTTCGTGCGCAGCGCGGTCGAGCGCGGCCCGCCCGACCCGCCGGCGTGGCTCGCCGGCATTCCCGTCGTGGGCGAGCGCGCGGCCGAGTACTGGGCGTCCTTCGCGCACGACGGCGCGGGCGTGCTCGACGAGCTGAAGCGCTTCGTCGACCCGGCGCGCCAGTTCGCGTTCAAGGCGGGCGCCATCGTCGGCGAGGGCCTGCTGCAGCTGACGCTGTCGGTGCTGATCGCGTTCTTCTTCTTCCGCGACGGCGAGGCGATCATGGCGCGCGTGCGCGCCGCGGTGAACCGCATCTCGCCCGCGCGCGGCCTGCACATGCTCGATGTCGCCGGCGCGACGACGCAGGCGGTGGTCTACGGCATCCTCGGCACGGCGCTCGCGCAGGGCGTGCTGATGGCGATCGGACTCCTCATCGTCGGCATCAAGGCGGCACCGCTGCTCGGCCTCGCCACGTTCTTCCTGTCGCCGGTGCCGGTGGGCCCGCCGCTCGTCTGGATACCCGCGGGGCTCTACCTGATCTTCGGCGAGGGCGAGACCATGTGGGGCATCTTCCTGCTGTTCTGGGGCGCGCTCGTCGTGTCGTCGGTCGACAACGTGCTGAAGCCGCTGATCATCAGCCGCGGCAGCGACTTGCCGTTCATGCTGGTGCTGCTCGGCGTGTTCGGCGGCGTGATCGCGTTCGGGTTCATCGGCGTGTTCCTCGGGCCCGTGGTCCTCGCGCTCGGCTTCATGCTGGTGAAGGAGTGGGCGTCGCCGACGCACCCGCACGCCGACGACGACCCGCTCGCCTAGGTCTTCGCACGAAAGAAACGGGCCGGACGCATGCGCGCCCGGCCCCGTCGATTGCGCGAGCCGCCGCCGTCAGATCGGCGAGCAGAAGACGATGTTGTTCACGCCGTAGCCCTCGGGCGCCCATGCGCGGTTCGCCATCGCGCGCCGCTGCGACAGGTCGACCGTGTAGCGGTGATTGGCGTCGTTGCGGAGGTTGAAGAACCGGTACACCGGCAGCGTCTTGGCCGGACAGTTGCCGATGGCGTCCGGCACCTGGATGTAGAACGCGTCGGCCTTCTCGAGCTTCCAGATGCCGGGCCAGTTCAGCAGCACGAACAGGCACTCCTCGGTGCTTGCCGAGTACCAGTGCGAGTTGATCTGCACGTTCGCATCGGCGTAGAAGCGGCAGACGGGCCGGACGCTGGCCGGGGCGCCGTTGCGCGACAGGTACGCGTAGAAGTACAGGCCGGTGCGCTGGAAGATGCCGCCGAGGAACGTGTCGATGTAGTGGATTTCGGCCGGATCGGCCGTGATGAAATAGTGGTCGAGGTCGGCGCGGTAGTACTCGACGACGCGGTATGCGTTCGCGGGCGCCGGTCCGCTCGCCAGCACGCTGCCGACGGCGGCGCCCGCGTCGAGCATGCCCGCACCGCACACGCCGCCGACGACGCACTCGGAATCGGGCGGGAAGAGCCGCGCCGAGCCCGTGACGACGTCGAGCACGCGTCCCGCGGTCAGCAGCGGGTCGCGCGCGATCAGCATCGCGGCCGTCCCCGCGACGAGCGGCGTGGCGAACGACGTGCCGCGTCCCAGCGTGTACGTCGGGTCCTTGGGCACCGTCTCGCCGTCGTTGCCGAGCGAGACGATGAGGTCGGTCAGCGGCAGGTCGCCGCCCGGCGCCGAAACGTCGACGCGCGGTCCGAAGTTCGAATAGCTCGCGAGATTGCCGCGAACGTCGTGCGCGCCGACCGTGATCACGCCGCTGCAGTTGGCGGGCGAGAACGCCGTGACGTCCTGCGACGCGTTGCCGGCGGCGACGACGACGACTGCGCCATGCGCCAGTGCGTCGTCGATCGCCTCCTGGATCGACTGGTCGCACGCACCGAAGCCGCCGAGGCTCATGTTGATGACGCGCGCGGGATTCGTGTTCGCCGGCACGCCCGCGATCGGCACGCCCGACGACCACAGCATGCCCTCGAGCACGTCCTCGAACGTGCCGCCGCACGCGCCCAGCGTGCGTACCGGCAGGATCCGCACGCCGGCGGCCACGCCCGCGATGCCGATCCCGTTGTTCGTGTTGGCGGCGATCTGCCCGGCGACGAACAGGCCGTGGAAGAAGCTGTCGTACGTGGCGCCGTCGCAGTTGCCGTCGCTCCAGTCGCCCTCGTCGCGCGGGTCCGGATCGCGGGCGTTACCGTCGCGCGCGCGGCCCGGATCGGAGATGAAGTCGTAGCCGCCGAGCACGCGGCCGACGAGGTCGGGGTGCGGCAGGATGCCGGTGTCGATCACGGCGACCGTGACTGCGGCCGTCGGCTGGAGGGTCCACGCCGTCTCGACGTTGATGCCGGACAGCGGATTGTTGAGCGACCACTGCGCCGGATACCACGGATCGTTCGGCGCCGCGGCCGGACGCACGCGTCGTACCGGATCCGCGTACTGGACGTCCGGGTCGTCCTGGATCGCCGCGGCGAGCTGCGCGAGCGCTTCCGGGGATTGCGGAAGCGCTACGGAGAGCACCCAGACGTTGCCGATCTGGCGCTCGACGGTCACCGCCAGGCCGATCCGCTTTGTCATGCGCTCGGTGATGCCCGCCCAGTCGGGCACGACGCCGTCCTTCAGGCGCACGAGTAGCCGATTGCCCGGCGCCTCGCTCCACGGATCACCGGGCGCGGACTTGCGCACCAACGGGGCGGGCCGCACGGCTTCCGCCCACAGCACGCTGCGATCGACGCGCAGCGCCTTGACCATCGCGGCGGCTTCGCTTTCGGAGACCGGTGCGGGGAGCGCGAGCTCGAGCGCACCGGTGCGCGTGGTGCCCGTGAGCGCCAGCGGCGTTCCGGCGAGCGCTTCCAACGTCGCCTGCGCGTCCGGCGGCAGGCTGCCGCGCTCCGCGGCGTACGGATGCAGCATGACGCGCAGCGCCGCGATCGGTGCCGCAGCCGCGGGCAAGGCCGCCAGCAGCATGGCGATGACCGCGCACGCCGTGCGCACGCTTCCGATGACGAGCGACCGCATCGTGGACTCCTGGTTTCGTGCCGCCCCGGGCGGCAGGTCGATGCCAGCAATTCCGGTGCCAGCGGCAGCGGGCACCATGCCGCCAGCATACGCCGGCCTCACGTCGACTGCCTAGCCTAAGCGCGTGACATTACTGGGGATTGTCTTGCCTGGCCGCGGCGGCCGCCGCCCGGTCCCGTTCCATGTCGGCGCGGTAGGGCGCGAGCACCGACACCATCTGGGCGAAGATCTTCGGGTTGCCGGCGATCACCTGCCCGCCATACAGGTAGTCGCCTTCGCCCGTCAGGTCGCCGATGAGGCCGCCGGACTCGAGCACCAGCAGGCTGCCCGCGGCCACGTCCCACGGGTTGAGGCCCACCTCCCAGAAGCCGTCGTAGAACCCTGCGGCGACGTACGCGAGATCGAGCGCGGCCGCGCCCGGGCGGCGCAGGCCGGCCGTCTGCGTGATCATCGTCTTCATCATCGCGAGGTAGGTGTCGAGGTAGGTGCCGTCGCGGAAGGGGAAACCGGTGCCGATCAGGCACTCGCGCAAGTGCGCGCGACGCGACACGCGGATGCGGCGGTCGTTCAGGTAGGCGCCGCGGCCGCGCGTGGCCGTGAACAGGTCGTTGCGCACCGGGTCGTAGATGACGCCCTGCTGCACGACGCCGTGGTGTGCCAGCGCGATCGACACGCAGTACTGCGGGAACCCATGCAGGAAGTTCGTCGTGCCGTCGAGCGGGTCGATGATCCACACGTAGTCGGCGTCGGGATTCTGGCCCTTCTTCGTGCCTTCCTCGGCGAGGATCGCGTGGTCCGGGTAACTGCCGTGCAGCGTCTCGACGATCGCGGCCTCGGCCGCGTGGTCGATCTCGCTGACGAAGTCCTTCGGGCCCTTGGCCGTGACCGTGAGCAGGTCGAGATCGCGCGCGCCGCGGTTGATGATGTTGCCGGCGCGGCGGGCCGCCTTGACGGCCGTCGTGAGCATCGGGTGCATGGGTTGCCGGGCGCGCGGCCGGCGGAACCGGCGCGAACGCGAATGGGGAGGTCCGGACTGCGAATCCTGCTATTTTACCCGCTTCCCCCGCAAGCGCCGACGACGCCACGCCATGGATCCCGCCGCTTCGCCCGCCGCCGCGCTCGCACGCGTACGCGTGGTGCTCGTGCGCACGACGCATCCGGGCAACATTGGCGCCGCCGCGCGCGCGATGCACACGATGGGCGTCGAAACGCTGGTCTTGGTGGCGCCCGGGCAGTTCCCGCACGCGGACGCGACGGCGCGCGCCACGGGCGCGACGGCCGTGCTCGACGCCGCGCGCGTCGTGGCCACGCTCCCGGAAGCGCTCGCCGGGTGCGCGATCGCCGTGGGGCTGTCGGCGCGCCCGCGCGCGTTCGCCGGCCGCGTGATGCCGGTCCGCGACGCGGCGGCCGAGGCGATGCGCGCCACGGCCGTCGGCGATGTGGCGCTCGTCTTCGGCACCGAGATGTCGGGCCTGTCCAATGATGAGCTCGCGCAGTGCGGCATCGCGGCCACCATTCCTGCCAATCCCGACTACCCGTCGCTCAACGTCGCCGCGGCGGTGCAGGTGGCCGCGTACGAAGCGCGCGTGGCCGCCGGCGCGGGCCGCGTCTGGGCGGCGCCGCGGTTCGCGCCGGCGACGCACGACGAGGTCGAGTCGCTCTACGCGCACGCGCGCGCGACGCTGACGGCGATGCGCTTCCTCCACCCGGCGCAGCCGCGGCGGCTGTTGCCGCGGCTGCGGCGCCTGTTCGGCCGCGCCGGGCTGGAGCGCGAGGAGGTCAACATCCTGCGCGGCATCCTCGCGCGCATCGATCAGCTCATCGCCAGGCAGCGGGGGGCCGACCGCTGACAGGCTGTTGCAAGTCTCGCGGTGTGGTCGCGCGGCGCGTCGCGACGAGGGGCCCGCGGGTACGCAACGCCTCGATTCGTCGCCACGGCGGTGCCTTCTCCGCGCTCGCGGTGACTTCGAGTCACCGATGCGTTCGCCGGCTGTAACGGCCCGCACACGTGCACCACGGTGCAGGTGAGGCGTCGGACCCCTATCGGCCGCGGAAGCGGGCGATCGCCCATGCCACCGCGCCGACGGCCATCACCAGCACGCACACGTGCAGCGCGTTGCGGCTGGCCGCGTACGTCACGCTCGAGTGGAGGAGGTACGCGCAGGCCGCCATGAACACGACGGGCGTCACCGGGTACAGCGGGACGCGGAACGGGCGCGGCGCGTCGCGATCGCGCACGCGCAGCACGACGAGCGCTGCGCCGACCAGCGTCAGGAAGCCCCAGAACACGGGCGCGGTGAACTCGACCATCGCCTCGAAGCCGTCCTTCTCCAGTGCGCCGAAGCCGACCAGCGCGAGTGCGAGCGCGCCCTGCAGCAGGAGCGCCTGCGTCGGCGTGCCGCGCGTGGCGTTCCAGCCGCCGACGAGCCGCAGCGCCGGCCAATCGCGGCCCATCGCATACGTGCTGCGCGCGCCGACCAGCATCGTGGCATTGATCGACGTCAGCGTAGCGACCGCGACGAACGCGGCGAGCGCCTCGCTCGCGCGCGGTCCGAACGCCCGGGCGACGAGGTCCGCCGGCGCCGCCTTGCTGGCGGCGAGCGCGGACTGTCCGAGCCCGTGCAGCAGCGCGGCGTTTACCGCAACGTACAGCGCGGTGAGCACGAGCACGCTGACGACCAGCGCCTCGAGGATCGCGCGGCGGCCGCCGGCGACTTCCGCCGAGACGTACGCGGCCTCGTTCCACCCTCCGTACGTCAGCAGCACGAACACCATCGCGAAGCCGAGCGCGCCGGACGACGGCGTCGCCGCGAACCACGCGGTGGCCTCCGGTGCGGCCGGTGCGGCGACGAGCCCGGCCGCGATGACGACGACGAGTCCCGCGACCTCGAAAACCGTCAGCCAGTTCTGCGTGCGCGCCGACGCCGCGAGGCTCGCCACGTTCACGGCCGTCAGCGCCACGACGAGCAGCGCCGCCCACAGCGCGGACGAGCGCGGCCCCAGCTCGACGAGGCGCGTCGCGTAGTCGCCGAACACGAACGCGAGTAGCGCGATCGATCCGGTGTTGATCACGGTCGCGCGCGCCCAGCCGTAGAGAAACGAGACGTCGCGGCCGAACGCGCGGGTGAGAAAGTGATAGTCGCCGCCCGCGTGCGGATACGTCGCCGCCAGTTCCGCGTAGCAGAGCGCGCCGATCAGCGAGACGACCCCGCCGGCGATCCACGCCAGGAGCGCCCAGCCGCCGTCGCCGGTGATCTGGGCGACGAGCGGCGGCGTGCGGAAGATGCCGGCGCCGATCACGATGCCGACGATGATCGCGACCGCGTCGCGGCGCCGCAGGAGCGGGCGCGGCCCGTCCTGGGGTGGGGCGGCGGTGGCCTCGCTCACGGCCGCGCCTGCGCGCTCACCGGGCGCCGCCTGCCGGGCGCGCCGGCACCGTGTAGAGGTAGAGCGACGTGCTGCGGCGTCCCGTGTAGTCGCTCTTCTCGGGGACGTCGAGCGCGACGACGCGGTCGGCCGTCCAGCCGCGGAACGGGTAGTCGTGCGAGACGACGCGGGTGCCCGGCGCGAGCTCGCGCAGCAGCTTGGCCTCGAGCCTTTCCATCGCGATCGGCAGCAGGTAGACGGTGATGACTGTCGCCTCGCGGACGTCCGTGTCGAAGAGATCGCGCACGTGGAATGCGACGCGATCGGCGGCGCCGGCTTCCGCCGCCTTGCGCGTCGCGTAATCGACGAGCGTCGCGTCGATGTCGACGCCGAAGCCGCCGCGCGCGCCGAACTTCACGACGGCCGCGAGTACGAGCCGGCCGTCGCCCGAGCCCAGGTCGACGACGAAGTCGGCAGGGCCGACGCGAGCGAGCGCCAGCATCGCGTCGACGACCGGCATCGGCGTCGTCACGAACGGCGCGACCAGCGCAGCCGGCAGTTCGGCGCCCTGCCGGAGCACGGTGGGCGGATTGTCGCGGCGTTCGGACAGGTCGGCGGGCGTCCCGGCGGCGACGGCGAGCGCGGCCGGCAGTGCGGCCAGCCACGCGGCGCAGCGGCGAGGCGCCGCCCCGGTTATCCTGTGCACGCCATGCGCTCCCATCGCCGCGCAGTGTACCGCCGACATGCATCCGCCCGCTGACGCGGCCGGCGCCGCGGCGGCCACGCCCGCGACCGCGGCGCCCGACGCCCGCGCACCCGCGTGCCGCAACTGCGGCGCGCTCGCCCCCGGCACCTACTGCCCGAACTGCGGGCAGGAGACCAGAATCGCGCTGCCGACGTTCGCGGCGTTCATGCGCGACGCGGCCGGCCGGTATGTCGCCTTCGACGGCCGGATGTGGCGCACGCTGTTCGCGCTCGTCGCGCGTCCCGGATACCTGACGCTCGAGTACTTCGGCGGGCGCCGCCGGCGCTACATCCGGCCCGCGCGGCTGTTCCTGGTCCTCTACCTGCTGTTGTTCGCCGTCGTCGGCGTCCTGCAATCGCCGGCCGACCTGAGCGACGAGGTCGTGTTCGTCAACAGCGCCGACGACGGCGCCGCGAAAGCGGGGGGCGCTGGCGGCGCGCAGCGCGCGCCCGCGAAGCCGGGCCCGGACACGGCGGCGCCGGCAGCCGGCGAAGGCGCCAAGGGTCGCCCGTCCGGCATCGCCGACGACGAGGGCGACACGGTGATCGGGCTGGACGAGGATCTCAACATCAAGTTGCGGCTGGCCGGCGCCGACCTGCCGATTCCCGAGCAGTTGCGCAAGCGCTACGACCAGTTCAAGAAGCTTCCGCGCGACGCGAAAGCCGAGCGCCTCTACACAGGGATGCTGCGCTACGGCCCGTACGCGGTGGCGGCGCTGCTGCCGGCGTTCGCGCTGCTGCTCAAGCTCGCGTATCTCGGGCGCGCGGGCCGGTATCCGGGCAGGCCCCGCCGGTACGCCGAGCACCTCGTGTACAGCGCGCACGTCCACGCATTCGCGGCGGTCGCGCTCCTCGCGCTCGTGCTGGTGCCGTTCGGGCCGGTGCGCTTCGCGATCGTCGTGTGGACGGCTTTCTACCTCGTCCGTGCGCGGCAGATCGTCTATCGCGGCCGCTGGTGGGCGAACCTCGCGCGCACCTTCGTCGTCGCCATCGCCTACCTGTCGCTGATGGGCTTCGCGATCGTCGGACTGGTCGCGACGGCGGTGCTGCTGCGCTGACGGCGCACGATCAGCGGCAGGCCTGCGCGACCTCGTCCTGGAAGCGCGCGAGCCGGGTCGCGTGGCGGGTGTGGCGGCGCTCGCCGTCGGCCACGGCGTCGTCGAGGCGCGCGCACGCGCTCTTCGACACGCACGTCTCGCGCGCGCGCCGGGCCTTGGCGATGGCGTCGGCATTCTCGGCGAGCGCACGCTGCTCGCGCGCGACTTTCTTGCGCGCGTTGTCGCAGGGCTTGGACGCGGCGGACGGCGCGGACTGGGCCAGCGCGCCGCCGGTCAGCGCGAGGGCGAACGCGAGTGCGAGCGCACCGCGGCCGACCGCGCCTAGGCCCGTCACTTCTTCTCGTACTTCGAGATGGCGTCGCGCGCCGCCTTGAGCAGCGCCGCACCGTCGTAGCCCTTGGCGCTGACGTCCTTGACCCAGTCGTCGGCGAGGAACGCGGTCGCCTTCTGCCAGTTCTCGAGCTCGGCGGCGGGGATCACGTAGAACGTGTTGCCGCGGTCGACGGCGAGCTTGCGCGCCGGCGGTGCGGACGCGTCCCATTGCGCGCCCATCTGCCGCGAGAGCGACGCGCCGGAATTGGCGTCGATTACGCGCTTGAGATCCGGCGGCAGGCTGTCGTATTTCGCCTGGTTCATCGCGAGGATGAACACGGCCGTGTACAGCGCGCGCGACTTCGGGTCGGTCTCGCTCTCGAACTTCGTGAGCTCGTGTGCCTTGATCGACGGGATCACCTCCCACGGCAGCAGGTAACCGTCGATCACGCCCTTCGCGATCGACTCGGCGAGCGCCGGCAGCGGCATCGCGACCGGCGTGGCGCCAAGCGCGGCGAGCATCTTGTTCGTCTGCCGCGTCGGCGCGCGCATGCGCAGGCCCTTGAAGTCGGCGAGGACCTTGATCGGGCGCGGATTGGTGTGGATGTAGCCGTTGTCGTGCACGTTGACCGCGAGCGCCCGGATGCCCGGGAATTCCTTGTACCCGACCTGCGTGTAGTAGTCCCACGTGGCCTGGCTCGTCGCCTCGGCGCTGCTCGACATGAACGGCAGCTCGAACACCTCCATCAGCGGATACCGTCCGGCCGTGTAGCCGGGAAGCGTCCAGACGATGTCCGCCACGCCGTCCTTCGCCTGGTCGATCAGGTTGGCGGGCGTGCCACCGAGCTGCATCGCCGGGTAGATCTGGCAGCGCATCCGGCCGCCCGAGTCCTTGGCGATCTTCTCGCACCACGGCGTCAGGATCGTCGACGGCGGCATCGCGCCGGGCGGCCAGAAGTGGTGGACCTTGAGCACGACCTCCTGCGCGGAGGCAGGAAGGGCGACGAGCACGGCGGCCAGCGCCGCGAGCTTGCGGATTCGATGCATGGGGACCTCCGGGAATCGGGCGCGCGGCGCGCCGCAGGCGCCGACCTTGATCGGCGGCAAGGCGGCCGAGTTTAGCAAAGTCGTATGCTGGTAGAGCCCGCGGCGAGGGGCGGGCAGGGTGTTCGTGAATAGTCGAGTAATTTAATCGGATATGGCATAATTTCAGCATGTTCGCCCGACTCCGTGAAGACATCGCCGTCGTGTTCGACCGCGACCCCGCGGCGCGCAGCCGCTGGGAGGTCCTCACGTGCTACCCGGGCCTGCACGCGCTGGTCTGGCACCGCGCCGTCACGCACCGGCTCTGGCGGGCGGGCTTCCGCTGGCTCGCGCGATGGCTCGCGCACGGCAGCCGCTTCCTGACCGGCATCGAGATCCATCCGGGCGCGACGATCGGCCGCCGCGTCTTCATCGACCACGGCATGGGCATCGTGATCGGCGAGACGGCGGAGATCGGCGACGACTGCACGCTTTATCACGGCGTGACGCTCGGCGGGACGTCGTGGAACAAGGGCAAGCGGCATCCGACGCTCGCCCGGGGCGTCGTCATCGGCGCCGGCGCCAAGATCCTGGGCCCGATCCTCGTCGGCGATGGCGCCAAGATCGGCTGCAATGCCGTGGTCGTCCGCGACGTGCCGCCGGGCGCGACGGCGGTCGGGATCCCCGCGCGCATCGTGACCGCGCAGGACCAGGAGCGGCGCGAGGCGCAGGCGAGCAAGCTGGGCTTCTCCGCGTACGCGATCGCCGCCGACATGAACGACCCGATGGTCCGTGCGATCCACCAGTTGCTCGACCACGCGGCCGCGAGCGACGAGCGGATCGATCGCCTGATCGCGCAGCTCGCGCGGGACGGCGTCGAGTGCGGCGACGCCAAGGCCACGGCCGACGGGTTCGATCCGAAGCAGATCAACAAGATGCTGGAGTGAACTTCCGGGCGAATTAGTTGACTAAAACGTTCAGGAATACGAGAATGACGTTTGTCGTGGACAACGACCCGCGGCCGGCGCCGCGGGCACCACGCCCGCGGTGCAGCGGGCAGGTTCCGGAAAGGATCACACCATGCGCTTGACCACCAAGGGACGGTTCGCCGTGACGGCGATGATCGACGTGGCGATGCACGGCGGCAACGGGCCGGTGACGCTCGCGGCCGTGTCGGCGCGGCAGCGCATCTCGCTGTCGTATCTCGAGCAGCTGTTCGGCAAGCTGCGCCGGTCGGGGCTGGTGGACAGCGTGCGCGGCCCCGGCGGCGGCTACAACCTCGCCAAGCCGTCCGACCAGATCTCGGTGGCCGACGTGATCCTCGCCGTCGACGAGCCGATCGACGCGACGCAGTGCGGCGGCCGCGAGAACTGCCACGACGACCGCCGGTGCATGACGCACGACCTGTGGACGAGCCTCAACGACCACATCTTCGCGTTCCTCTCGGGCGTGACGCTCGCGCAGCTGGTGCGCCAGCAGCCGCAGGGCGGCGACGTGTCGGTGCTGCAGGATCACCGGCGCGCGCCCGCCGACGCGCCGAAGGAGCCGGCACCCGAGGCCGTCTGAACCGCCACCGACCGCACGCCAGGACACGCAACGCCATGAAGCTCCCGATCTATCTCGACTACTCGGCCACGACGCCCGTCGACCCGCGCGTCGCGCAGAAGATGGTCGTCTACCTGACCGACGAATTCGGCAACCCGGCGTCGCGATCGCACGCGTACGGCTGGACCGCGGAGGCCGCGGTCGAGGAGGCGCGCGCGCAGGTGGCGGCACTCGTCAACTGCGACCCGAAGGAGATCGTCTGGACGTCGGGCGCGACCGAGTCGATCAACCTCGCGCTGAAGGGCGCCGCACACTTCTACAAGGACCGTGGCCGGCACCTCGTCACGGTGAAGACCGAGCACAAGGCGACGCTCGACACGATGCGCGAGCTGGAGCGCGAAGGGTACGAGGTCACGTACCTCGACGTGGAACCGGACGGCCTCGTTCCCGTCGCGAAGTTCGAGGCCGCGCTGCGGCCGGACACGATCGTCGCGTCGGTGATGCTCGTCAACAACGAGATCGGCGTGATCCAGGACATCCCGGCGATGGGCGAGGCCTGCCGCAAGCGCGGCATCGTGTTCCACGTCGACGCCGCGCAGGGAACCGGCAAGGTGCCGATCGACCTCGGCGCGCTCAAGGTCGACCTCATGTCGTTCTCCGCGCACAAGACGTACGGGCCGAAGGGCGTGGGCGCGCTGTTCGTCCGGCGCAAGCCGCGGGTGCGGATCGAGGCGCAGATGCACGGGGGCGGGCACGAGCGCGGCATGCGGTCGGGCACGCTGCCGACGCACCAGATCGTCGGCATGGGGGAGGCGTTCCGCATCGCGAAGGCCGAGATGGCCACCGAGAACGAACGCATCCGGATGCTGCGCGACCGGCTGTGGAAGGGCCTGTCGGAGATCGAGGAGGTGTACCTCAACGGCGACATGGAGCGCCGCGTGCCGCACAACCTCAACGTCAGCTTCAACTTCGTCGAGGGCGAGTCGCTGATCATGGCGATCAAGGACATCGCCGTGTCGTCGGGATCGGCATGCACGTCGGCGTCGCTCGAGCCGTCGTACGTGCTGCGCGCGCTCGGCCGCAGCGACGAGCTCGCGCACAGCTCGATCCGCTTCACGATCGGCCGCTTCACGACGCAGGAGGAGGTCGACTACGCGATCGACCTCATCAGGCGCAAGGTCGGGAAGCTGCGCGAGCTGTCGCCGCTGTGGGAGATGCACCAGGAAGGCGTCGACCTGTCGAAGATCGAGTGGGCGGCGCATTGATCGACGCCAATCCCGCCGGAAAGCCGCTGGCGAGATCGGCGTCGAGAGCGGCAGGATGTCAGAGCGAAAAGCTTGGGAGCGGCCCGGCGCTTTTCGCGTAGCAAAGGCAACGAAGAACCGGGCGCGTACTTGCGACGGCCGTGCAGGTGGCGCCGGTCTGAGGAGACGGAGATGGCATACAGCAACAAGGTACTGGACCACTACGAGAACCCGCGCAACGTCGGCTCGCTGCCGAAGGAAGCGGACGACGTCGGCACGGGCATGGTCGGCGCACCCGCGTGCGGCGACGTCATGAAGCTGCAGATCAAGGTCGGGGCGGACGGGGTCATCGAGGATGCGAAGTTCAAGACCTACGGCTGCGGCTCGGCGATCGCGTCGTCGTCGCTCGTCACCGAGTGGGTGAAGGGCAAGACGCTCGACGAGGCGATGGCGATCCGCAACACGCAGATCGCCGAAGAGCTCGCTTTGCCGCCGGTCAAGATCCACTGTTCGATCCTGGCGGAAGATGCGATCAAGGCCGCGGTGGCCGACTACCGGAAGAAGCACGGGATCGACGCCGGCGAGAAGCTCGCGGCGGACTAGGTCGAAGCGGCCCGGGCGCGGGCCCCGAGCGGGGCGGCGCGGCGGGCCATGCACGGAGAACGACGATGGCAGTCACGTTGACACCGACCGCGGCGCAGCACGTCGCGGCCCATCTCGCGAAGCGCGGCAAGGGCGTGGGCCTGCGCCTGGGCGTGCGCACGACCGGCTGCTCCGGCCTCGCGTACAAGCTCGAATACGCGGACGAGGCCAAGCCCGAGGACGCGACCTTCGTCAGCCACGGCGTGACGGTCGTGGTCGACCCGAAGAGCCTGCCCTACATCGACGGCACGGAGCTCGACTTCGCGCGCGAGGGCCTGAACGAAGGGTTCAAGTTCCGCAACCCCAACGTCAAGGACGAGTGCGGCTGCGGCGAGTCGTTCAACGTCTGACGCGGAGAATGCGATGAGAATCAGCGCAAGGAACCAGCTTGCCGGTACCGTGACCGGCGTGGTCGAGGGTGCGGTCAACGCCGAGGTCACGCTCGACATCGGCGGCGCCAAGATCACGGCGATGATCACCCGCGAGTCGGTACGGTCGCTGGGGCTCGTCCCCGGCAAAAAGGCCTATGCGATCATCAAGGCGAGCGAAGTGCTGGTGGGCGTCGACTGACGCTGCCGCCGCTCGCGACGGAAAGGGGGCGGCGCGCGGTCGCCCCTTTTTTGCGACGTGATCGACTTCTCCCGCAACCACTTCGAGCTGTTCGGCCTGCCGGCGCGCTTCCGCCTCGACGGTCCCGTCCTGGACGCCGCATTTCGCCGGTTGCAGTCCGACGTCCATCCGGACCGGCACGCAGGCGCCGGCGACGAGGCGCGGCGCATCGCGGCGCAGTCGTCGGCGCGCGTCAACGAAGCGTACCGGGCGCTGAAGGACCCGGTGCGGCGCGCGCAGTACCTGCTGCACCTGCACGGCATCGACGCCGGCGCCGAGGGTGGCGCGCAGCTCCCGCTCGAGTTCCTCGAGCAGCAGCTCGAGCGACGGGAAATCGCGGACGCCGCGGTCAGGGCCGGCGACGACCGCGCGCTGGCCGCGCTCGCCGCCGAAGTGCGCGCGGATGCGCGCGCGCGCGAGGAGCGGCTCGAGAGGCAGCTCGACGGCGAGCGCGCGTACGCCGACGCGCGCGAACGCGTCCGCGAGCTCATGTTCCTCGTCAAGCTCGCCGCCGACCTCGACGCGATGCTCGTTACACTGGAAGACCAATGACCCGCCCAGCCTTCCTCGCCACGGTGCTGGCGATCGCCGCCGCATTCCTCGCGGGCTGTGCCGGCGTGCCGCTGACCACGAGCGCCCGCATGCTCGCCAAGGGCAACGACTACGTCATTCGCGCCGATCCGGCGCAGCTGCGGATCGCACTCAACGTCGACGAGCGGATCAAGGCCGCCGCGGTGGCACCGCCGGCGCTGCACCTCGTCGTGCGCACGGACAGCGCGCATCCCGCCCCCGACTTCGTCCGCGACATCCCGCTCGTTCCCGAGACCGCCGACACGGCGCAGCTCGGGCTGCCCGCCGCCGGCGCGGGCCGCGCGTGGATGATCTACGCGCTCGACCCGGCGGGCGCACGGCAGATGGCCGAGCTGCAACAGCGCCTCTCCGCGATGCGCGCCGGCAAGCAGAAGGGCACGCTCGCGATCGGCGTGCGCATCGACGGCGTGGCCGAAGCGGTGCCGCAGTACGCGACGACGCGGATCGAGACGTGGATGCGCGTCGCCGCCGCGGACGGCTTCTTCGAGCTGTGGTCGGGCCGCATCGCGGACGCGACGAAGAAGGGCTAGGATGAAAAATCCCGCATGCGCGCCGTCCCCGGATGGGGCAGGCCAGGCCCTCGGGACGGCCCTTCGGGACGAAGGACAACCCCCACGCTCGCCGCGCTCGCTGCCCCCCGCGGGGGTGGGTCAGTCCCTCGGGACGGCCCTTCGGGACTGACATGGCGCTGCTGCAGATCTCCGAGCCCGGCGAGAGCCCCGCGCCGCACGCGCGCAAGCGCGCGGTCGGCATCGACCTCGGCACGACCAACTCGCTGGTCGCGACGGTCCGCCACGGCCTCGCCGTCGTCCTGCCCGACGAGGAGGGGCGTCCGCTCGTCCCGTCGATCGTCCGCTATGCCGAAGGCGCGGTCGAGACCGGGTACGCGGCGATGGAACACCAGGAACGCGACCCGCAGAACACGATCGTGTCGGTCAAGCGCCTGATGGGGCGCGGGCTCGCCGACCTGGCCGACGCGCGGCGCTTCCCGTACCGCTTCGTCGACGCACCCGGCATGGTGCGCATCGCGACGCGCGCCGGCGTCAAGTCGCCGGTCGAGATCTCCGCCGACCTGCTGCGCGCGCTGCGCGAGCGCGCGGAAGCGTCCCTCGGCGGTACGATCGACGGTGCCGTGGTCACCGTGCCGGCGTACTTCGACGACGCGCAGCGGCAGGCGACCAAGGACGCGGCGCGGCTCGCCGGACTTCCCGTTCTGCGGCTGCTGAACGAGCCGACCGCGGCGGCCATCGCGTACGGCCTCGACAACGCGTCCGAGGGCGTCTATGCCGTGTACGACCTGGGCGGCGGCACGTTCGACATCTCGATCCTGCGCCTGTCGAAGGGCGTGTTCGAGGTGCTCGCGACCAACGGCGACTCGGCGCTGGGCGGCGACGACTTCGACCACCGCGTGTTCTGCTGGATCATCGAGGCGGCGAAGCTTCCGCCGCTGTCGCCGGCCGACGCGCGGCAGCTGCTGGTCAAGGCGCGCGAGGCGAAGGAGAATCTTTCCGAGCACGACGAGGCGACGATCGTGGCCACGCTCGCGGGCGGCGCGGGGATCAGCCTGACGCTGACCAAGGCGACCCTGACCGAGATCACGGCGAACCTCGTCGCCAAGACGCTGCAGCCGGTGCGCCGTGCGCTGCGCGACGCGCAGCTCGCGCCGGACGACGTCAAGGGCGTCGTGCTGGTCGGCGGCGCCACGCGCATGCCGCAGGTACGGCGCGCGGTCGCGGAATTCTTCGGCCAGCCGCCGTTGACCAACCTCAACCCCGACGAGGTCGTGGCGCTCGGCGCCGCCGTGCAGGCGAACAAGCTCGCCGGCAACCGCGAGCGCAACGACGACTGGCTGCTGCTCGACGTGATCCCGCTGTCGCTGGGGCTGGAGACGATGGGCGGCCTCGTCGAGAAGATCATCCCGCGCAACTCGACCATTCCCGTGGTGCGCGCGCAGGAGTTCACGACGTACAAGGACGGCCAGACGGCGATGGCGATCCACGTCGTGCAGGGCGAGCGCGAGAAGGTGGCCGACTGCCGGTCGCTCGGCCGCTTCGATCTGCGCGGCATCCCGCCGATGGTCGCCGGCGCGGCGCGGATCCGCGTGACGTTCGAGGTCGATGCCGACGGGCTGCTCGAGGTCTCCGCGCGCGAACAGACGACCGGGATTGCGGCGACGATCGCCGTCAAGCCCTCGTACGGGCTCACCGACGACGAGGTTGCGCGGATGCTGCAGGACTCGTTCGCCCACGCTGCGGACGACATGCAGGCGCGCGCGCTCGCCGAGGCGCAGGTCGAGGCCGACCAGCTCGCCCTGGCGACCCGCTCGGCGCTCGCCGCGGACGGGGACCTGCTCTCCGCGGCGGAGCACGTGGCGATTGACGCTGCGCTTTCGCGTCTGGCCGCCGCGCGGGCGGGCGGCGATGCCGCGGCGTTGCGGGCAGAGGTGGCCGCGCTGTCCCGCGCGACCGACGATTTCGCCGCGCGCAGGATGAACCGCAGCGTTGCGCGCGCGCTGGCCGGCAAGCGCGTCGACGCGCTGTCCGACTGAACGCGAGCCCCGCATGCCCGAGATCGTCGTCCTGCCGCATCCGGAGATCTGCCCCGAAGGCCGCACGTTCGAAGGGAAGGCGGGCAAGTCGCTGCTCGACAACCTGCTCGACCAGGGCATCGAGGTCGAGCACGCGTGCGAGAAGTCCTGCGCGTGCACGACGTGCCACGTGATCGTGCGCGAGGGGTTCGACACGCTGTCGCCTTCGACCGAGGACGAGGACGACCTCCTCGACCGTGCGTGGGGACTGACCCCGGTGTCGCGGCTGTCGTGCCAGGCGATCGTCGACGACCGGAAGCTCGTCGTCGAGATCCCGAGGTACACGATCAACCAGGTCAAGGAAGGCAAGTAGGGCTTTCGGGGCCAGGTCTGCCGTGCGACCGAACGGCTTGCCGGAGGCGTCGTGCGCGGCCGCATGGCAGCCCCGACCCCGCTTTCCACGGAGGCGACGATGTTGAAGTGGACCGACACGCAGCAACTCGCGATCGCGCTCGCCGACGCGCACCCCGACGTCGACCCGAAGGCGATCCGCTTCACCGACCTGCACCGCTGGGTGTGCGCGCTGCCCGACTTCTCCGACGACCCCGCGCGCAGCGGCGAGAAGATCCTCGAGGCGATCCAGATGGCGTGGATCGACGAGGCGTAAGCGGGAGGTGGCGGGCGTGAGCGTCCCGATCACCGCGCTCTACGCCGGTCTCTGCGGTCTCGTGCTGCTCGCGCTGGCCGCGCGGGTGATCCGGCTGCGCTGGTCGCTCCGGGTCGGCACCGGCGACGGCGGGGACCGCGCGCTCAACCGCGCGATCCGCGTGCACGGCAACGCGGCCGAGTACGTGCCGATCGCGCTCGTGCTGCTGCTCGTGGCCGAGATCGACCGGGCATCGCCGGCGCTGCTGCACGCGTGCGGCGGCGTGCTCGTCGCGGCACGCCTGCTGCACGCGATCGGGCTGTCGCGCACGACGGGCGTCAGCTGGCAGCGGATGGCAGGCACGACCGGCACGGCGGCCGTGATCGCGGTGCTGGCCGTCGGCGGCATCGTGGAGTACTTCGCGTAGCTCCGCAGGTCGCATCCGGATACCGGGCCCGGCCCGATTTTCGGATGGCGGGCCCGTGCAATCCGCGCTCCCGCGACACGCCGCAACGGGGCCCTTCCCGGCTGTCGCGACCAGGGCGCAGCGCCCCGATCGCGTTGCCTATCGGAAGAAGTTGAGCGCGCCGTCGAGTCCGCAGAAGTCGAGCGCGCACGCGGCCTGCGCCCGCACGACCGGCTTCGCGCGCCAGGCGATCGCCACGTCCGCGGCGGCGAACATCGGCAGGTCGTTGGCGCCGTCGCCGATCGCGACGGCGATGCCGCGGCCGCGCTGCTTCGCGAGCGCGTGCAGCGTGTCGGCCTTGACCCGGCCGTCGACGAGCGTGCCCTCGACGCGCCCGGTGAGCCGCCCGCCCTCGACACCGAGCGCGTTCGCAACGGCGACGTCGAAGGGAAGCGCGGCCTTGAGGCGGTCGGTAAAGAACGTGAAGCCGCCCGACACCAGCGCGGTCGTGGCGCCTGCCGCCTTGAAGCCTGCGAGCATCCGCGTCGCGCCGTCGGAGATCCGCAGCCGCTCCGCGTAGACGCGCTCGAGCGCCTCGACCGGCAGCCCGGCCAGCAGCGCGACGCGCTGCTCGAGGCTCTGCGCGAAGTCGATCTCGCCGCGCATCGCGCTCGCCGTGATCGCGGCGACTTCCGGCTTGATGCCCTTCATGTCGGCGATCTCGTCGATGCACTCGATCGTGATCAACGTCGAGTCCATGTCCATCGCGACCACGCCGACGTTGCCGAGGCGGCGGTCGGCCGGCACGTACGCGGCGTCGCATCCGGCGGCGCGCGCCGCGTCGACCAGCGCGTCGTTGACCGCAACTTCCGGGAAACGCCACGCGGCCGGCGCGCCGGTCCCGACCGGGACGATCGCCTGTGCGCCGGCCTGCCGCGCGAGCTTCGCGATCACGGCCGGCGCGACCGCAGGCGCCTGCACGACGAAGTCGGCCATTCCGGGGCGTCCTACGTACGCGGCACGACGCGGCGCGCGCATTCCTGCGCGCGCTCCCGCGCCTGCCCGACGTCCTCGCCGCGCGCGAGCGCGACGCCCATCCGCCGGCGCTTGTACGACTCGGGCTTGCCGAACAGGCGCAGGTCGGAATCGGGCACGCGCAGCGCGTCGGCCACGCCCTCGTAGCGGATTCCGCGGCCCTCGATGCCGCCGTAGATCACGGCGGAGGCACCCGGCGACGAGAGCCGCGTGTCGACCGGCAGTCCGAGGATCGCGCGCGCGTGGAGGTCGAACTCGCTCTGCACCTGCGTGCACATCGTCACCATGCCGGTGTCGTGCGGGCGCGGGCTCACCTCGGAGAACCACACCTGGTGACCCTTGACGAACAGCTCGACGCCGAAGATGCCGCGGCCGCCGAGCTCGTCGGTGACCCTGGTCGCGTACTCGCGCGCGGTCTTCAGCGCGACGCGGCTCATCGGCTGCGGCTGCCACGATTCGACGTAGTCGCCGTTCACCTGCAGATGGCCGATCGGCGCGCAGAAGTGCGTGGCGATCCTGCCGTCGGCGCCGGGCGTGCGCACGGCGAGCAGCGTGATCTCGTAGTCGAAGTCAACGAATCCCTCGACGATCACGTGGGAGCCGGGCACCCGCGCCATGCTCTCCGCGTACTGCCACGCGGCGGCGACTTCGCGCGGTCCCTGCACGACCGTCTGGCCCTTGCCCGACGACGACATCACGGGCTTCACGACGCACGGATAGCCGATGCCGTCGGCGATGGCGGCTTTCAGCGCGGGCAGGCTCTCCGCGAACCGGTACGGCGATGTCGGGAGGCCGAGCTTTTCCGCGGCGAGCCGGCGGATGCCCTCGCGGTTCATCGTCTGCTGCGCGGCGCGCGCGGTCGGGATCACCTCGGCGACGCCGGCGCGCTCGATCTCGACCAGCACGTCGGTCGCGATCGCCTCGATCTCGGGAACGATGATGTGCGGTCGCTCCTGCTCGATCAGGCGGCGCAGCGCGGCGGCGTCGGCCATCGCGATGACGTGCGCGCGGTGCGCGACCTGGTGCCCCGGGGCGTTCGCGTAGCGGTCGACGGCGATCGTCTCGACGCCGAGCCGTTGCAGCGCGATGATGATTTCCTTCCCCAGCTCGCCGCTGCCGAGCACCATGACGCGGGTGGAGGAAGGGGAATGCGGCGTGCCGATGTGCATGGGGTCTGCGCGGAAGGGGATGGGCGCGGGCGAGACGACGCCGGCGCGGCGGCCGGGGGCGCGGGCCGATGCTGCAATGCAATATTATAGTCCGATTGGCGGGAAATCCCGCCCGCCGTACCTAGCCCCGTCCGGCGGCCCCGCGCGATCGCGCCCGCCACGCGGTCGGGCTCGCGAGCGCCGCACGCCGGAACGCGCGCGAGAACGCCGTCGCGTCCGCATAGTGGAGCGCGGCTGCGATCTCCGCCACCGGCAGCCGCGTCTGCGCGAGCAACTGCTGCGCGATCTCGAGGCGCGCCGCGCTCACCAGGCGATGCAGGCTCGTTCCTTCATCGTGCAGCCTGCGCCGCAGCGCCCGCTCGTGCAGGCCGAGCAGCGTCGACACGCGTTGCGCCTTCGCGTCGCCCGTCATCACGAGACCGTAGACGATCCGCTCGACGCGCGGTGCGATGCGGCCGCCGTCGGCCTCGAGCGCGAGCGCCGCCCGCTCGGCTGCGCGCCGGTTTCCGGCGTCGGTGTTGGCGATGCGGTGGGCGAGCCAGTGGCCCGTGAACACGATCTCCGAGTGCGGGGCGTCGAATTCCACGGGCGCGCCGAAGTGGCGCTGCCACGGTCGCGGGTTGCGCGGTCGTGCGTACGCCAGCGCCACGCGGACGGGCTTCCAGGCCGCGCCGCACAGCGTCCGCAGGATCTCGCACCCGACGCCGATGGCGAGGTCGTAGACGTGTGCGATGCCGGGGGTGTCGTGCCGGTACACGACGTAGCCCAGTGCTACGTGTCCCTGTCCCAGGTCGAGCAGATAGGGCACCGCGCCGCGATCGTTGACGTGCAGGTGGCGCACCAGATTGGCGAGCGCGTCGCCGACGGTGCGGCTGTTGCGCATCAGCGGCGCGAGAAGCCCCAACTGCTCCAGCCGGAAGCGCGACGCGACCAGCAGCCCGAACGCGGTTTCGCCGGTCGCCTTCGCGCACGCTTCGAGCAGCGCGCCTGCGGTCGCGAACGGAATGCGGTGGTCGGGGTGCGCGAACACCGACTCGTCGAGGCCGACGCCGGCGAGCAGGCGGCGCGGCTCGCGCCCGTGCTCGCGCAGAAGCGCAGGAATCGGCGCGAGCACCGCGATGCGGACGTCCTGGCGTTGGGGCATCGAATGACCGGCGGCGGGGGGCTGTCCGGAAATGTCACGACGACCGGGCAGGGGAATTCTATATTGGAACGTTCCGACATTGGCTTCGGTGACCGGTTCCGGCAGAGAGGTTCACGATGAACGCACAACTCAATCGTCAGCGCGTGTCGTCATTAAGGCGCACGCTCGCCGCACAGTGCACCACGCTGGTGCTCGGGATCGCCCCGCTGGCGCTTGTCGGCGCCGCCGCGTCGGCGCAGCAGGTCACCGGTACGCTCGGCTCGCCCGACGCGACGACGACGATCGGCAACCGCCAGCTGCCGCCGCCCGACCCCAGGTTCGGCGGCGTCATCAAGGACGACGCGCTGCAGTCGAAGTACTGGTGGCCGCCGCGCGTCGTACCGCCGAAGGGCGCGCCCAACGTGCTGCTGATCATCACCGACGACGCCGGCTTCGGCGTGCCGTCCACGTTCGGCGGCGTGATCCCGACCCCCGCGATGGACAACCTCGCGAAGGAGGGCCTGCGCTACAACCGCGTGTTCTCGACGGCGCTGTGCTCGCCGACCCGCGCGGCGCTCATCACCGGGCGCAACCACCACTCGGTGGGCTTCGGCGTCATCTCCGAGCAGTCGACCGGCTTCCCCGGCTACAACAGCATCATCGGCCGCGACAAGGCGACGATCGGCCGCATGCTGCTCGACAACGGCTACGCGACGTCGTGGTTCGGCAAGGACCACAACGTGCCCGCGTTCCAGGCAAGCCAGGTCGGGCCCTTCGACCAGTGGCCCACCGGCATGGGCTTCGAGTACTTCTACGGCTTCGTCGGCGGCGACGCCAACCAGTGGCAGCCCAACCTCTTCCGCAACACGACGCAGATCTACCCGTTCCAGGGCAAGCCGCCGGGCACGTGGAACCTCGTCACCGCAATGGCCGACGATGCGATCGACTACATGACGCGGATGCACCAGATCGACCCGGGGAAGCCAATCTTCATCAAGTACGCGCCCGGGGCGACGCACGCGCCGCACCACCCGACCAAGGAGTGGGTGGACCGGATCAGCGCCATGCACCTGTTCGACGACGGCTACGAGAAGCTGCGCGAACGCATCTTCGAGAACCAGAAGCGGCTGGGCGTCGTCCCGAAGGACGCCAAGCTGACGCCGTGGCCGAAGGACGTCCTGAAGCCGTGGGACCAGCTCACCGCCGACGAGAAGAAGCTCTTCATCCGGCAGGTCGAGGTGTTCGCCGCGTACGCCGCCTACAACGACCACGAGATCGGGCGCGTGATCCAGCAATTCCGGGACCTCGGGCGCCTCGACAACACGCTCGTCATCTACATCAACGGCGACAACGGGACGTCGGCCGAAGGTGGGCCGCTGGGGACGCCGAACGAGGTCGCGTTCTTCAACGGCCTCAACATGCTGCCGGCCGAGGTCCAGTTGAAGTTCTACGACGTCTGGGGCACCGACCTCACGTACAACCACATGTCGGCCGGCTGGTCGTGGGCGTTCGACACGCCGTTCGACTGGTTCAAGCAGAACGCGTCGCGCCTGGGCGGCATCAACCAGAACATGGTCGTGTCGTGGCCGGCGCGGATCAAGGACAAGGGTGCGCTGCGCGAGCAGTTCGTCCACGTGATCGACGTCGTGCCGACGATTCTCGAGGCCGCCGGCCTCAAGGCGCCGGAATACGTCGACGGCATCCGGCAGGCGCCGATCGAGGGCACGAGCTTCGCGTACACGTTCGACCCGGTTAACGCGAAGTCGCCGTCGCGGCACAAGACGCAGTACTTCGAGATGATGGGCCAGTACGCGCTGTACGACGACGGCTGGCTGCTTTCGACCAAGGTGAACCGCGCGCCGTGGGAGGCATTCGGTCCTGCCAACCCGGATCCGCTCAACAACCAGGTCTTCCAGCTCTACGACCTGCGCCAGAGCTGGAACCAGGAGGACGACGTCGCGGCGAAGTATCCTGCCAAGGTGAAGGAATTGCGGGCGAAGTTCGTCGCGGAAGCGAAGAAGCACCAGGTGTTCCCGCTCGACGCGTCCGTCGCGGCGCGCATCGTCGCGCCGCGCCCGAACATCACCGCCGGGCGCAACGAGTTCGTGTACACGCGGCCGATGACCGGGGTCCCGCAGGGCGACGCGCCGTTCATCCTCAATGCGTCGTACACGTTCACCGCCGACATCGAGGTGCCGCAAGGGGGCGCCGAGGGCATGATCGTCACGTCGGGCGGGCGGTTTGCCGGCTACGGGTTCTACCTGCTCAAGGGCAGGCCGGTGTGGCTGTGGAATCTGGTCGACCTCGAGCGGCTGAAGTGGGAGGGGCAGGAGGCGCTGGCTGCGGGGCGCCACACGGTCGAGTTCGACTTCAAGTACGACGGCCTCGGCGCCGGCACGCTGGCGTTCAACGACTTCAGCGGCCTCGGCCGGCCGGGCGTGGGCACGCTCAAGGTCGACGGCAAGGTCGTCGACACCAAGCCGATGCCGAAGACGCTGCCGATGATCCTGCAGTGGGACGAGAGCTTCGACGTCGGCTCGGACACGCTGACCGGTGTCAACGACGCCGACTACCAGCCGCCGTTCGCGCTGACGGCCAAGCTCAACAAGCTGACGATCAAGATCGACCGCCCGACGCTGTCGCCCGCGGACATCGCGCGGCTCGAGGCGGCGATGAAGGCGAAGGCGGTGCGGGACTGACCAGCCGCGGCGGTCCCGCCGGGTCGCCGCGGGAGCGGGTCCCGCCCGGGCCGCGTTGACCCGGCTCTGTTTGGGGGCCGGGGTCGGCCGGCGGGTATCGCGCTGCCACCGCGTCGACGGACGCGGCCGGCGGTCTTTCCGGGGCGGCGCGCGACTACGCGGCGCGACGAGGGCGGGCGCCGGGACCCGTGCACGCTCCGTCGAGTGCGGTCGCATGACGGAGCCCGCCGATCCACCCGCGCTTGGCCCCACGCGGGTCGCACATGGACGGCGGGCCACGGGTGCGCAGGCGATTCCTCGCGAGGATCCTACTCGGCAAGGTAGGCCGGGCACGTGCGCATTGGCAATAGAATGTCGCGCAGGATACCGTCAGGAGTCGACGATGCCGCGTGCCGGTGCGGATCGAGTCAGACGATGAACCTGTCGCTTGGACACCGATTGTATTGGCTGCTCGCATGGGCGGCGTTGGCTGCGTGCGGCAGCCTTGCCGAAGCGGCGCCGGGGGCACTCGATCCGACGTTCGGCAATTTCGGGGTCGCGACCCTGCCGCCGGTTACCGGCGGGTCCGCGCTGGGCGTCCAGCCCGACGGCATGGTCGTCATTGCGGGGGCATCGCTGGATGGAGCGGTCCTCGTTCGGCTCGATGCGAAGGGTGCGCTCGATCCCGGCTTCGGCGCAGGCGGCATCGCAGCCGTTCCACTCGGGACCGGCGATGCCCAGGCGACCGCGCTTGCGGTGCAGCCCGACGGCAGGATCCTCGTCGTCGGCAGCACGTACACCGAGTACCACGAGCACGGGCTCGTGTTCCTGGCGCGCTTCAACCGCGACGGGACGATCGACCCCTCGTTCGGAAGGTCCGGCACGACCGTGTTTTCCGTTATTCCGCCGACGCCACCGGCCGGCGACGTCCACTATCCGGATTACGTCGATTACGTCGGCCTGGCGCTGCAATCCGACGGCCGGGCGGTCGTTGCGGGCGGTGCACACTCCAGTGCGGGAGCGACGACCGTCTTTCTCCTGAGGTTCGACGCGAACGGTTCGCTCGAACGCGACTTCGCGCCGGGGTTGCAGGGTCTCGCGCCCCTCGCCAGGTCGTACATCCGCAGCGTATCGTTCGGGCCGCTGGTGCAAGCCGACGGCCGAATCCTGCTCTTCGGCGAAAACCTGCCCTCGGGTGGCACAGGCGTGCAGCCGTTCGCGGCCGTTCGGTTCGGGCCGGATGGCTCGATCGACGCTTCGTTCGGCAACGAGGGCGTGATCTCCCTGCCGTTCATGCCGACACACGCGTTGCAGGAGAAAGGGGGCCGTATCCTGGTGGCCGGCGCGCAAGGGGGCCCTCCCATCCTGCAGGTCGTTCGGGTGAACGCCGACGGATCGCCGGACCGGACCTTCGGAACCGACGGTGTCGCCGCCGCGGCGTTCGGCGAATGCAGGCCATCGACCTCGGCGCACATCGATCCGTGTCCGCGGGGACGGACGCAGATTGCGCTCCAGCCCGACGGCAAGATCGTGCAGACCGGACGCGCATACGTTGCCGGCACGGGCGAAGTAGCGGCAATCGCGCGGTACGGGCGCGAGGGCGTGCTGGACGCGGGCTTCGGCGCCGGCGGTCGCGCAACCGGCGCCGCCCGGACCGGTGGCCCCACGAATGCGATCGACGCAGAAGGGACCCGGCTGTACGTCGGCGGCCTCGCGTTCATCTGCTGCGCGGACACGGTCGCGCGCTATCTGCTCGCCGTGACGCCGGCGACGATCACGGTCGCGAGCGATGCCAACCCGGCGACGGAAGGTGCCATCGTGACGCTGTCCGCGACGGTCAACGGAACATTTCCGTCCGGTCAGGTCGCGTTTCTCGACGCCGGCAACGCAATCGCCGGATGCGAGGACGTCGCGCTGACTGCAGCGGGTCCGACGCTCGCGAGCGCCGCGTGCGCGCGGGTCTTGCCGCCGGGATTCCACTCGATCAGCGTCGCGTATCTCGGCAGCGCGACGAGTTCGCCGGGGACGTCGGCGCCACTGATACTGGCGGTCGGAGCGTCCGCGGGAACCGGCGTCGTCGAATACTTCAATCCCGTACTCGGCGACTATTTCATGACGTCGAACGCCGACGAAATGGCGAAGCTCGACGCCGATGCCGCGACGGGATGGCAGCCGACCGGGCATTCGTTCCGTGTCTTTCCTTCCGGTATGGCACACACGACGATGATGTGCCGCTACTTCACCGATCGTGCGTACGCCCCCGCGAGCTCGCACTTCTTCGGGGCTTCCGGCGGTGACTGCGCCCTCGGTTACCCGTGGCTGTTCGAGGGCAACGTCCTGCCGGTCATGCCAGTCGAGCCCGCCGGCGGCTGCCTCGACGGGACGGCACCGTTGTTTCGGCTATACAACGGAAGCCGGGGAGGCGTGCCGCATCATCGCTACACGCGAGACGCTGGAGTCCGTGACGCGATGATCTCGCAGGGCTGGATTCCCGAGGGCACAGGCATCGGCGTGGTCGCCTGCGTGCCCCGCTAGAGGCGTCCAACCGAACCCGCACTCCGACGCTGTCGCCCGCGGACATTGCGCGGCTCGAGGCGGCGATGGAGGCGAAGGTGGTGCGGGACTGACCAGCCGTGTTGGGCCCGCGGGCTCGCCGCGTCGCGTCGCTCCCGGATGCGGGCGCGCCTCGCGGCGTCCGTGTTCTTTGGCGAGCCGGGGCGGGCGATCGATCGCGGAGGTTCCTCCTTCCGGCGCCGGTGCGATCACGCGTGGCGGCGGTCACGCTGCCCACTCGACGAGCAACCGCGACACCGCATCCGGCTGCTCCATCGTCGTCATGTGTCCGGAGTCCTCGACCACCGCGAGCCGCGCGTGCGGGGCGAGCGCGTGCATCGCCTCGTGGCGCGCGAGCGGAGTCCACGCGTCCTGCCGCCCGCACGCAATGAGCATCGGGCACACGACGCTCGCGAGCACGGCGCTCGCGTCCGGCCGCGCGAGCAGCGCCTCGATCTGGCCCGCGAACGTGTCCGGCGTCCGCCGCTCGATCATCGCGAGGATGGCGGCGAACACCGGCGTGTCGACGTGCGCCGGGTGCACCATGCCGCGCGCCCACTGCGACCCCATGGCCCGCATGCCTTCGCTGCGCGCGATCGCGAGCAGCGCGTGCCGTGCGGCGCGCTCGGCCGCGCCGGCCGCGCCCGGCGGCAGCGGCGCCACGCCGGTGTCGAAGAGAGCGAGACGTGCGACGCGCTCAGGGGCCCTGCGCACCACCTCGAACGCGACGCGCGCGCCGAGCGAGTGACCGACCAGCAGGAACGGCCCGGCCGGCGCCTGCGCGAGCACGCGCTCGGCCATTGCGCCGAGCGACGACAGCCCGTCGAACGAGGGCACGAGGCAGCGGTCGGCACCCAGCGCCCGCGACTGATCCGACCACACGCCCTCGTCGCACAGCAGGCCGGGCACGAGGACGACGGGGCGTCGAACCAACGATGCGGCCCGTTCGGACTGGCGTTTTGTCGCGAATCCGGTTCGTGAGATCGAACCCGGCCCGGCCGGCGCGCGTCAGCGCCGGAACCCGCCGCCCCCGCGGAAACCGCCGCCGCCACCGAACCGGCCGCCCCAGCCGCCGCCACCTCCGCCCCCGAACGAGCGGTCGCCGCCGAAGCCGCCGAAGGAATGGTCGCCGCCCCAGCCGCCGCCGCCGCCCCACGAGCGGTCGCCGCCGCTCCACGCACCGCCGAACGAGTGGTCGCCGCTCGACCAGCTGTCGCCGAAGCTGCGCGCCTGCGACTCGCGGTCGGCCCACGACGAATCGCCCATCGTGCCGCCGGTGTGCGACTGCCAGCCGCTGCCGGTGTTCGAGTAGACGTGGCCGTTGACGTCGGCATAGTGGTTGTTGCCCGCGCTCGCCGTGCCCCACGTGTTGGTGTTGCCGGTCTTCGCGTTGTACGTCGACCCGCCGCCGGCGTGCGCGTAGCCCTCGGGACCGGCAGTCGTGGCGCCGGCGCGGTTGTACGTGCTGCCGCCGGGGCCGGTCACCGAGGCGGCGTTCGCCGTCGAGCGCTGGCCGGTGTAGGTGTTGTAGTTGGACGCGCGCGCGACGCTGCCGGAGCCGCCGTACGCGCCGGTGCCCGTGCGGTCGTAGCCGCGCGTGGCATTGCCGGTCCACGCGTTGTACTGGCGGCCCGCGTTGTACGTGCCCGACGTGCCGGTGCGCGCGTTGTAGTAGCTGCCGGACGCCGTGGTGCCGGCGACACCGCCGCCACCGTACCACGTGCGCGTGCCCGAGTACGTCGTCGCGCCCCAGTGACCGTACACGTTGGCGGTCGCCGATGCGCAGCACGGGTAGCCGCCCCAGTACGCCGGGTGGTAGTACGCGCCGCCCCAGTACGGCTCGGTCCACGCGGCGGTCGCGAGGCCGAGCGCGAAACCGTACGTGAAGCCGACGTACGGGTTGTAGACCGGTTGCGCCGCCACCGCATACGTGTACGGCGGCGGATACCAGACCGTGCCGATCCACGGCGTGTAGACGTAGCCGGTGCCGTAGACGACGGTGCCGTACGGCGACACGACGGTGCCGAGGTAGCCCGGCGTATAGCCGACGTACACGTACTGCGGCGTCGACCCGTACACGCGCACGTAAGTGACGTAGTGCAGCGGCGACGACGGCGGGATCGTGTAGATGGCGGCCGGCACGTCGACGGCGACCGTCCACGGTCCGGTGATCTGCGTCGCGGTGAACCAGACGCCGGCGACCACCGCGTAGTAGGCGTTGGGCGCGACCTGAATCAGCGGCTCCGACGAGTTGACGACGTACGACATCGTCGTGCCCGGGATCGGCGCGTACTGCGGCGCGCCGTCGAAGTTCGGCGTGAACGTCGGACCGCCGGTGCGCGGCACGGTGGCCGTCTGCGGGATCGAGTTCTCGATGGCGGCCGCCTGCGCCTGCGGCGTGCCCGAGACGGTCGCCAGCACCGCGCCGGCGTGCGACGACTCGGGGATCCGCGCGAAGTCGGCGGGCAGCGCGTTGGCCGGCACGAACGTCCACGGACCGGTCATCGCCGGCCCGCGGAACCAGCGGCCCGCGAGCAGCACGTAGTAGTTGCTGCTGGCCGTGTCGATCAGCACGTCACTCGTCGTGTTCGCGGCCCACAGGAGTTGCGTGCCGACGATCGGCACGAAGTCGGGCTGGCCTTTGAAGACGATGAGCTCGGCGGGACCCTGCGCCGTGTAGATCGCCGGCACGCCGTTGGCCAGCGACGGCTTCGGGTTCGCCTTGGCGCCGCCGGTGAGCAGATCGACGGTGCCCGCCTTCGCCAGTTGCTGCGCGATGTCGTCGAGCGCGCGCTGCTCCAGCGGGCGCAGGAACACCTGCGACCACGGCCCGGAGATCGCCGACGCGGACAGCCAGCCGTCGTACACGTGCAGGTAGAACTGGTCGCCGAAGCCGCCCTGCAGGATCAGCGCGCGCGTGTTGACGACGCGCTGGTAGCGGGAAGAGCCGGCGACCGCCTTCAGCACCGGCGCGCCGTCGATCGGCACGAGGATCGCGGGCGAGTCGCTGACGATGACCTGCGGCGGGTTGTTCGCGACCTCGACCGCCGGCGGCTTGATGCCGGCCGCGGCGAGCGACGCCTGCAGCTGGTCGAGCGGCATCATGCGGATCTTCGCGGCGAATTCCTTCTGCAATTCCGCGCGGAAGGAGGCCCCGCGGTCGGGCAGCGTCGGGAAGTCGATCTTCGAAATCGCGAGGTCGTTGAACACGACGTTGCGCCGGACGCGGTCGACGTCGGTGCGCGTCGACGCGAAAATCACGCCGAACGCCTGGTCCGGCGACTTGTCGGGCTTGTAGGCGAGCGCCGCGCGGAAGTCGAGCTGGTTGCCGGTCCAGCCCCCCACCTGCGGCTGATAGACGAGCACTTGGCCGGTCGAAAGATCGACGACGCGCGGCCATGGCGCGGGCGGGATCGGCGAGGCGGGCGGCGCCGCGGATTGCGCGACGGCGAGACCCGCGGACGCAAACGCGAGCGCGGCGGCGAAGCGGATGAAGCGGATAGCGTGACTCATGGCGTCTGACCTCGAGGTGGCCGTGACCGGAAATCCCATGATTATCGCGCGACGGCGGCGATCCGGAATGACATTGCCGGACGCGCCCAAGGCGGATCCGGCGACGGCGCGGCACACCGGCAACGAGTCACACCGCCGCGCCATGCACTAGACTCGGGCATGTCCCGCCACACCGCCCGCAAGCCCGTGCCCATCCTGCCCTCCGACCTGCGCGGCTTCCAGCGCCTCGCCAACGAAGCGACCGTCGGGCTGACCGATGTCGTCGAGGCCATGCATCGAACGATCGCTCGGCCACCGGTGCTCTTCGGACCCTCGCCGGATGGGAGGACCGCCGGCATCACCGGGCTCGTCTACCGTTCCGTCCGCGGCGTCACGCGCATCGTCGGCGCGAGCCTCGACGCGCTGCTCGGCGCGCTGGCGCCGCTCGGCGCGGAGCGGCCGTCGTCGAAGCAGCGCGACGCCGTCTTGGCCGCGCTCAACGGCGTGCTCGGCGACTATCTGGCCGCAACGGGCAATCCGCTCGCCCTGCGGATGGAGCTGCGCCACGCAGGCAGATCGGTGCCGCTCGGCCGTCCCGCGCTGGCTGCGTCGTTTCCGGATGCCCGCCGACGCCTGCTCGTGCTGGTGCACGGCCTGTGCATGAACGACCGGCAGTGGGCGCGCGAAGGCCACGACCACGGACGCGAGCTGGCGCGCGCGCTCGACTGCACGCCGCTCTACCTGCGCTACAACAGCGGACTGCACGTCTCGACCAATGGCCGCGCGCTGGCGGATCTCATGGAGGCACTGGTGGCCGCGTGGCCCGTGCCCGTGGAGAGCGTCACCATGCTCGCGCACAGCATGGGCGGCCTCGTCGCCCGCAGCGCCTGCCACTACGCGGAGATCGCGAACCGGCGATGGCGCGAGAGGCTCGACGCCATCGTGTTCCTGGGGACGCCTCATCTCGGCGCGCCGGGCGAGCGCGCCGGGGCGTGGGCCGACTACGTGATCGCGCTCAGCCCGTACACGGCGCCGTTCGCGCGCCTGGGCGGCATTCGCAGCGCCGGCATCAAGGACCTGCGTCACGGCAGCGTCCGCGACGAGGACTGGCAGGCACCGCCGCTGCCGGGTCACCCGACATTGCCATTGCCGCGCGGCGTGCGCTGCTACGCGATTGCCGCCAGCAGGCAGCCGCGGCCCGCGGCGCGCGTGCGCGGCGACGGCCTCGTTCCGGTGGCGAGCGCTCTCGGTCGCCATCGCGATCCCGCGCGCGACCTCGCGCTGCCCGCGCATCGGCAGTGGATCGGCTTCGGCATGGGCCACTTCGACCTGCTGGCGCGCCTCGAAGTCTGCGCGCGGATTGCGGACTGGCTGGCCGAGGCGCCGGAGCGCCGGCGCGGTCGCCGCCGAAGCGAAGGCTAGTTGTGCTTCCCCCGAGGGCGCTGCGCGCCCTTCCCCCATAGGGAGCACGCGCCTTGGGACGGCCCTGCGGCGCTAGCGCCGCGCCTTTGGCGGCCGGCTGTCGCGGGACAGCGGTTCGGCGAACACGGGCCGCTCCGGCTGCGGCGGCGCGGCCGCCGCCGTCGCCTCGTCGGCCAGCGTGAAGTCGATCTTCGTCTGCTCCATATCGACGCGCGCGACCTTGACCCGCACGCGGCCGGCCAGCTGGAACACGACGCCGCTGCGCTCGCCGATCATCGCGTGGCGCGTGGCGTCGAAGTGGAAGTAGTCGCGGCCGAGCTCGGTGACGTGAACCAGCCCGTCGATCGCGAGGCCGTCGAGCGTGACGAAGAGGCCGAAGCTGGTGACGCCGCTGATCGTCCCCTCGAACGTCTCGCCGATGCGGTCGCGCATGTAGTGGCACTTGAGCCAGTTGGTGACGTCGCGCGACGCCTCGTCGGCGCGACGCTCCGTCATCGACGTGTGCACGCCCAGCTGCTGCCACGTCATGCCCGACGGCTTGTACTGCTTGCCGGCGAGCGCGGCCTTGATCGCGCGATGGACGAGGAGGTCCGGATAGCGCCGGATCGGCGACGTGAAGTGCGTGTACGCGTCGAACGCGAGGCCGAAGTGCCCTTCGTTGTCGGGACGGTACTGCGCCTGCGACAGCGAGCGCAGCAGGACCGTCTGCAGCAGGTCGAAGTCGGCGCGCTCGCGCGCGCTGTCCAGCAGCTTCGCGTAGTCGGCCGGCGCGGGCTCGTCGCCGCCGGGCAGGTGCAGCGCGGACGTCGCGAGGAAGTCGCGCAGCGCGGTGAGCTTGTCGGCGGGCGGCCGCTCGTGCACGCGGTAGAGCGCCGGGTGCGGGTGCGTGAGCAGGAAGTCGGCCGCGCAGACATTGGCCGCCAGCATGCACTCCTCGATCAGCTTGTGCGCGTCGTTGCGCGGCGCCGGCACGATCCGCGTGATCTTGCCGTGTTCGTCGAACTCGATCGCGAGCTCGGCGGTGTCGAAGTCGATGGCGCCGCGCCGCGCACGCGCCCCCGCGAGTGCCTGGTAGAGCGCGTACAGGCTGGAAAGGTGCGGCAGCAGCGCCTTCGCCGCCGCGCCCTTCGCCGCCTTCGGGTCGGACAGCCACGCCCACACCTGCGTGTACGTGAGGCGTGCGCGTGAGTGCATGACCGCCGGGTAGAACGCGTACGACTTGATCGCGCCGTGCGCCGAGATCTCCATGTCGCACGCCATGCACAACCGATCGACGTCGGGCTTGAGCGAGCAGAGCTCGTTGGACAGCGCCTCCGGCAGCATCGGGATCACCCGTCGCGGGAAGTACACCGACGTGCCGCGCTCGCGCGCATCGACGTCGATCGCGTCGCCGTCGCGGACGTAGTGCGCGACGTCGGCGATCGCGACGACCAGCCGGAAGCCGCGGCCACGCCGCTCGCAGTAGACGGCGTCGTCGAAGTCCTTCGCGGTCTCGCCGTCGATGGTGACGAGCGGCAGCGACGTCAGGTCGGTGCGCCCCTTCGCGTCGGCCGGCCGCACGTCGGCCGGCAATCGCTTCGCCTGCCGCTGCGCCTCCTTCGAGAACTCGAAGGGCAGCGCGTGCTTGCGCAGCGCGATCTCGATCTCGATGCCGGGGTCGGTGGCGCTGCCCAGCACCTCGACGACGTGCGCGACGGCCTCGCGGTGCTCGGACGGCTGCTCGACGATCCGTGCCACGACAACCGCGCCGATCGCGGCGCCGCCGGTGGCGTCCGCCGGAACGAGGAAGTCCTGGTTGATCCGCCGGTTCTCGGCGACGATGAAGTGCGCGCCGCGCTCCTCGTACAGCCGGCCGACGACTTCGGCGTTCGCGCGCGCGAGGACCTCGACGATCTCGCCTTCCGGCCGTCCGCGGCGGTCCGTGCCGGACTGGCGGACGACCGCGCGGTCGCCGTGCAGCACCTTGTGCATCTCCCGCGCGTTGAGGAAGAAGTCGGCGCCGCCGTCGTCGGGCACGAGGAAGCCGAACCCGTCCGGGTGACCCTGCACCGTGCCGATCGCGAGGTCGAGCTTCGCGACGACGCAGAGCTCGCCCTTGCGGTTCGTGAGCAGCTGGCCGTCGCGCTCCATCGCGGCCAGCCGGCCGTGGAATGCATCGCGTGCGACGCGCTTGACGGCGAGCGTCCGCTCGAGCTCGGCCGGCGGCAGCGGGACCCCGGCGTCCTTCAGCGCGGACAGGATCGCGTCGCGCGACGGCAGCAGCTCGGGCGGCAGGTCGTCGCGGCGCGCGCGGCGGGCGTCAGGCGCCGCGGCGGAGCGCGCGGGCCGCTTCGCCGGCGCGGCGGGCGCCTCGCGCGGAGTATTTTTCGGTTTTGACAAGAATTTCGGGGAAAAGTAGAATTATGGGCTGTTTGGCCCAGGTGGCGGAATTGGTAGACGCACTAGGTTCAGGTCCTAGCGGTGGCAACACTGTGGGGGTTCGAGTCCCTTCCTGGGCACCAATGTAACATTGCGGCGTATGCCGCAATCGGCAAGTCGCAGCAAACGCCCGCGGATGCGGGCGTTTCTGTTCGTGCGCCGGTGTCTCACGCGCGCCCGCTCCCCGGAACCCTGAGCGGGTCGCGGCGACCTGCCTGATCAGAAGACGGCGAGGATGCGCGCCGGATCGATGTCGCCGCGCGGCTGCGCCGGGCCGTCCGGAGTCCCGGCCGCGATCCAGCCGACCAGCGTCTCGCCCTCGCGGCAGTGGGCGGCGACGATCGCCGGGTCGGCGGCACGCGCCCCCGACACCATCTTGCCGGCGTAGCCCATGAAGTGCAGCGCGAGCAGCGCGTTGCCGATCGCGCCGCCCACGCACGCCCACTGCTCGTGCGCCGGCACCTCCGGATCGTCGGCGACGATGCGGGCGACGACCGCGACGACGACCGGCGCCTGCATCGCGCGCGTGCGCTCCATCGCCAGCGCATCGCCCGTCTTGCCGCGGCGCCGGCCGTAGTCGACGAACAGGTCCGCGAGGCGGACGAGGCCGTCGTCGCGCGCGACGACGAACCGGAACGGGATCATCTTGTTGCGGTCGGGGGCGCGCAGCGCGGCCAGCGTCATCGTGGCGATGTCGTCGTCGGACGGACCCGGCGGGCGCAGGCGCTTCGCGCTGACCGAATATCGCGTCAGCAACAGGCGCAGTGCCGCCAGCCCGTCGGGCGTGCGTGCCGCGAGCGGCACGCCGGCGAGGCGGTCGGGCGCGTCGGTGGGCATCGTTCCTCCGCGAGCGCGGCGGGCGCGCCGGTCAATCCTTGTACGTCACCTGTACCGGACGGCCGTTGACGCGCAGCTCGCCGGTCGCGACGTCGACCTCGAACAGCGGCCGGTCGCCGTTGTACAGGCCCCACCGGCCGGTGGCCGGGTCGAACTTGCTCGCGATCGCGCCGGATTCCTCGTACGCGAACTTGTTGCCTGCGCGCATCGCAAAGCATGCGAACCGGCATTGCGACCAGACCATCATGCCGAAGTTGACGTCGGCCTCGTCGTCGTCGAGCCCCGTGGGTGCAATGAACACGCCATAGTCGACCGTGGCCTTCGGGCCGTTGTTGAACGCGCGGCCGAGGATGATGCCGAGCCCGATCCGGTCGCCGTCCATGCTGCCCGGCGCCGGGCTCGGCCCGGTCGTGAAGGCGTCGATCTCCAGTGCGTGGAAGCCGCCGCGGCCCGCGGCGTCCTGCAACTCCAGCACGCCGGCCCATGTCGGGCCGAGCCCGGTCTTCTGCGCCTGGCTGTAGGACGCGACGTTCGCGCCGAAGTCCGACGGGTTGTTGAGCACGGTGAGGTTCGCCCACTCGAGCGTGCGCGACGTCGGCTGCGTCGTCACGTGCGTGTATTGCGCCGGGACGACGTTGGGCACGCCGCCAGCCGGCGCCGTGCGCGTCACGGTGAGGCTCGCGGCGAGCGGGTACAGGTCAGGAGGGCGCGGGGTCACGCCCTGGAAGTAACCGGTCTGCGCCATCGCGGCGTCGATCAGCAGGAACCCCAGCATCGGTAGCAGGCGGCGCATCGTCGTTTCCTTCGCGCGTGGATCGCGGGCGGCGGTCGTTCTCGCCGGTGTCGTGCGAGAAGGTAACGCACGTGGCGTGCCAGCGGAAGCCCGCGGGCGCGCAACGCGCCGTCGCGAATCTTGTTATGCTTTCCGGGGACGAGCGTGCGCACGCCCGTCGTCACCAGACAGGAGACCCACGATGACCCGCAGGAAGGGATTGCTGACGAGGATCGGCGACGCCATGGAGGCGGCCAAGGAGAAGGCGCAGGAAGTCGGCACGTCGCTCGCGAAGAAGGCGGAAGGCGTGGCCGCGGACGCCAAGCGCGAGGTCGGCAAGGCCTCGACCGCCGTCGCGAAGAAGGCGCGCGCGGCGAAGCGGACCGTCGCGCGGCGCGCGAAGGCGGCCGAGACCGACGCGAAGAAGGCGCTCGGCAAGGCGCAGCGCGCGGTGGCGCGCAAGGTGAAGTCGGCCGCGGCCGGTGCCGAGAAGGCGGCCGGACGCGTGAAGCGCGCAGCGGCACCCAAGGGTGCCGGGGCCGCGAAGAAGGCGCCGCGCCGCAAGGCGGGCGGGGCCGGGGCCGCGCTGGAGCGCGGCGTGGCGAAGGTGAAGCGCGTGGCGAAGAAGGCCGGCGCCAACGTCAGGAAGGCGGCGTCCGCGGCGACCCGGCCCCCCGCGAAGAGGGCTGCGAAAAGGACTGCGAAGAAGGCGGCGACGAAGACGCCGGGGAAGGCCGCCAAACGCGCCGGCTGACCTTCGCGCGCGCATCGGCGGCACCCGCGGCCCGGACCTGTCCGGGCCGCGTCCGTTACGGCGCCGCTAGCTGGAGAGGCGGGCCTTCAGCCCGTCCGGCTGCAGGTTGTCGTAGACCTCGAACGGCTGGTGGATCCACGGATTGTCGGGCAGGTACTCGACGTAGAAATCGGGTTTGAACACCGAGCATGCCTTCCACCACAGCACGGCGGTCCTGAGCGCAACGATGTGCGGGAAGCGCCTCGGCAGCTCCCGGTGGACGGCCTCCAGCGTGTGGCCGGAATCGACCATGTCGTCGACCAGCAGCACGCGGTCGCCGAGCCGCGGCTTGGTCATCGTCATGTGCTCGGCGATGACGAGCTCCCCGCGGAGCGTGCCGCCCTCGGCCGTGTACGAGTGCGTCGACAGGATGGCGAGCGGCTGCTCGAAGATGCGCGACAGCACGTCGCCGACACGCAGGCCGCCGCGTGCGATGCAGATGATCTGGTTGAAGTCGAAACCGGATTCGTGGACGTTGAGCGCGAGCCGCTCGATCAGCGTGTTGTACTCGTCCCAGCTCACCTTGAGGCTCATCGGCCAATCCCCCCAGTTCGCCGCAATTCTTTCACAAAGAGACGCCGAGGCGCAGAGAAATCGCTCGTTCGCGTCCCTGCACCTCTGCGTCTCTTTGCCGGAAGTTGGTCGGCTAGTGGAACGGATGGTGGACGAGGATCGTCTCGTCGCGGTCCGCGCCGGTCGACACCATGGCGATCGGGACGCCGGTCAGCGCCTCGATCCGCCGCAGGTACGCGCGGGCGTTCGCGGGCAGCGCGTCGAACGACCTGGCGCCGACCGTCGACTCCCGCCAGCCGGGCAGCGTCTCGTACACCGGCGCGCAGCCGGCCACCGCGTCGGCACCGGTCGGGATGAGGTCGAGCGGCGCGCCGTCCTTCACGTACGACGTGGCGATGCGGATCTCGGGCATGCCGTCCAGCACGTCGAGCTTCGTGATGCACAGCCCGTCGACGCCGTTCAGCTGCAGCGAGCGCCGCAGCGCCGGGAGGTCGAGCCAGCCGCAACGGCGCGGACGACCGGTCACCGAGCCGAACTCGTTGCCGCGCTTGGCAAGGCCGGCGCCGACGTCGTCGGTGAGCTCGGTCGGGAAGGGGCCGGTGCCCACGCGCGTCGTGTACGCCTTCACGATGCCGAGCACGTAGTCGAGCATCTGCGGGCCGATGCCGCTGCCCGACGCGGCCGCGCCGGCGAGGCAGTTCGAGCTCGTCACGTACGGATAGGTGCCGTGGTCGATGTCGAGCAGCGCGCCCTGCGCCCCCTCGAACAGCAGCGACTCGCCGCGGGCGCGCGCCTGCTGCAGCAGGCCCGCCACGTCCGCGACCATCGGCGCGATCGCGCCGCCGAGCGCCAGCGTCTCGTCGCGCGTCTTCTCGAACGGCACCGGCTCGCGCTTGTAGTAGTGGACGAGCATGAAGTTGTGCAGCTCGAGCAGCGACTTGAGCTTGCGCGCGAATTCGTCGGGCCGCAGCAGGTCCTGCACGCGCAGCGCGCGCCGCCCGATCTTGTCCTCGTAGGCCGGCCCGATGCCGCGGCCGGTCGTGCCGATCTTCGTATCGCCCATCGCCGATTCGCGCGCCTGGTCGAGCGCGACGTGGATCGGCAGCACCAGCGGGCACGCCGGCGAGATCCTGAGGCGCGAGCGCACGTCGACCCCCGCGGACTCGAGCTCGCCGATCTCCTGCAGGAGCGCCGACGGCGACAGGACGACGCCGTTGCCGACGAAGATGGCCACGCCGGGACGGAGCACACCCGAAGGGATGAGACGCAGGACGGTCCTGCGGCCGCCGATCACCAGCGTGTGGCCGGCGTTGTGGCCGCCCTGGAAGCGGACGACGCCGGCCGCGCTCTCCGTCAGCCAGTCGACGATCTTGCCCTTGCCCTCATCGCCCCACTGGGTGCCGATGACGACGACGTTCTTGCCCATCAGTTCTCCTCGACGTGCCATGCACCGCCCGCGGCGACGAGCCGACGGCGGCCTTCGTGGGCCTCGCCCGGCAGCGCGATCACGACCGCTTCGCCGCGCGCGCGCAGCGCCGCCACCGCGGCGGCGAGCGCCGGGTCGGGATCGTCGGGTGCCAGGATGATCGGCGCCGGCGCGGATCCGTTCGCCAGCGCTGCGAGCTTGCGCAGGTCGAGCGAGAAGCCGGTCGCCGGTCGCGCGCGCCCGAACGCGCGGCCGACGCCGTCGTAGCGGCCGCCGCGGCCGCAGTCGACGATCGCGCCGCGCTCGTCCTCCGCAAACACGGAAAACGTCGCGCCCGTGTAGTAATGATAGCCGCGCAGGTCGGCGAGATCGACGTGCACGTGCGCGGCGCCCGCCGCCGCGGCGGCGAGTCCGGCCATCGCGTCGAGCGCGGCGGCGACGTCGGGCAGGCGCGGCAGCGCGTCGCGCGCGGCCGCGAGCGTGGCGTCGGCGGGCCCGTAGAGGCCCGGCAGCGCGCGCAGCGCGCCGCGCACGGGTTCCGGCAGTGCCGCGGTCAGGTCGAGCACGGTCGCCGCATCCTTGTCGCGCAGCGCGACGAAGAGCTCCGCGTCGTCACCCTCGCCCGTGCCGGCGAGCCCCGCCGCCTGCGCAAGCGCGCGGTAGATGCCGACGTGTCCCAGGTCGACGTGCAGGCCCCGCACGCGCGCCGCGTCGAGCGCCGACAGCAGCAGCCGCACGATCTCGCGGTCGGCGGCGACGCTGCCGTGGCCGTACAGCTCGGCGCCGATCTGCAGCACCTGTCGCGTGCCGCCCGGGCCGCTCGCCTGCGTGCGCAGCACGCTGCCCGCGTAGCAGAGGCGGGTGACGCCGCTCTCGTTCAGCAGGTGCGCGTCGATCCGCGCGACCTGCGGGGTCGTGTCGGCACGCAGGCCCAGCATGCGCCCCGACTGCGGATCCACCGTCTTGAACGTGAGGAGGTCGAGGTCGCGGCCGGTGCCGGTCAGCAGCGATTCGAGGAACTCGATCAGCGGCGGCTGCACGAGCCGGTAGCCGCGCGCGCGGAAGTGGTCGAGCAGTGCGCGGCGCAGCGCCTCGACGCGCGTGGCCTCCGCGGGCAGCACGTCCTCGATAGCCTCGGGGAGCAGCCACTTACGCATTACGCAGCAGCATCAGGAACAGCGCGCCGACCGCGATCGACGCGAGGCCGACGAAGCGCAGCTGGCCGTCGGTGAGCTCGGTGAGCCGCCGGAACGTCTCGCGCCAGAAGCGGGGCGCGACGAACGGCAGCAGGCCTTCGATCACCAGCAGCAGCGCCAGGGCCGTCCACAGCGAGTCCACGCCCGTTGGAATTACCGAGGGCGGGCGCGGCCCGCCCGAGGCACGGCATTGCGCCTCTCCCGCGTGGGGGCGAGGGGGAAGGGGCGAGGGCGCGCGCCGTCACGCGGAAACATGGGGGCGCGACGCGCGGCGGTCACTTGGCCGGGGCGCGGGTTCCGCGGCCCGACCCGGATTGCCGGAAGTACTGGAAGAACTCGCTCGAGGGCTCGAGCACCATCATGTCGTTGCGGCCGCGGAACGTCGCCTTGTACGCCTCGAGGCTGCGGTAGAACGCGAAGAACTCCGGGTTCTGGCCGTAGGCCGCCGCGTAGATCGCGGACGCCTTCGCGTCGCCTTCGCCCTTGATCTTCTGCGCCTGCCGGTACGCCTCGGCGAGGATCACCTGCCGCTGCCGGTCGGCGTCGGCGCGGATCTTCTCGGACTCGGCCGCGCCGAGCGAGCGCAGCTCGTTCGCGACACGCCGCCGCTCCGATTCCATGCGCGCGTAGACGGGGCCCGTCACGTCGCCCGGAAGCGCAAGCCGCCGCAACCGGACGTCGACGACTTCGACGCCGATGTTGCGCGCATCCTGGTCCGCCTTCTGCCGGGTCTCGTTCATGATCCGCTCGCGCCCGGTCGAGATCGCCTCGTGCATCGTCGACTTGTTGAACTCCTCGGCGAGGTTCGAGCGAACCGTCTGCGCGAGCCGCCCGCGCGCCGCGTCCTCGTTGCCCTGCACGGCGACGTAGTACTGCCTGACGTCGGTGATCCGCCACAGCACGACGAAGTCGACCTCGAGCGGCGTCTTCTCCGACGTGACGACGCGGTCGACGTCGGCGTTCTCCAGCAGCAGGTTGCGCCGGTCGAAGAAGCGGACGTTCTGGACGAGGGGGATCTTGAAGTAGAGGCCGGCCTCGCTGTTGACCTCGACGATCTCGCCCAGCTGGAACTTGATCGCCCACTTGGTCTGCTCGACCGTGTAGATCGCCTGCGACGCGACGAGCAGCAGCGCGACGACGAGGGCGAGAAGGGGCATCGTGAGCTTCATCGACGGCCTCCTAGCGCTCGCGGCTGCGCAAGCCTTCGCGCGAGCGGGCGGCGTCGGCCGGGGCGGCCGACTCGGGCTGCGGCGCGGCGCTCGGCCGCGGCGCCGCGACTTCCGGCGCGGCGGCGGCCGCGGCGCCCGCCTGCTGCATCAGCTTGTCGAGCGGCAGGTACAGCAGATTGTTGCCCGACTTCGGGTCGACCAGCACCTTGCTCGTGCCGCCCAGGACCGACTGCATCATGTCGAGGTAGAGGCGGTCGCGCGTGACGCCGGGCGCCCGCAGGTACTCGGTCAGGATCGACTTGAACCGCGCCGCGTCGCCCTCGGCGCGCTGGGTGACCTCGGTGTTGTAGCCGTTGGCCTCCTCGAGCAGCCGCGAGGCCATGCCGCGCGCGCGCGGCACGACGTCGTTCGCGTAGGCCTGCCCCTCGTTGACGAGGCGCACGCGGTCCTGCGCTGCCTTCACCGCGTCGTCGAACGCCGCCTGCACCTTGTCGGGCGGCTGCACGCTCTGCAGCGTGACCTTCTGCACGAACACGCCGGTCTTGTAGCGGTCCATCAGCTTCTGCATGAGGTCGCGCGTCTGCTGGGCGATCTGTTCGCGTCCCTCGTACAGCGCGAAGTCCATCTTGGCCCGCCCGACGACCTCGCGGATCGTGGCCTCGGCGACGAACTTCACCATCTCCTCGGGCTTGCGGTTGTTGAAGACGAACGCCTCGGCGCTGTTGATGTTGTACTGGACCGCGAACTGGATGTCGATGATGTTCTCGTCCTCGGTCAGCATCGTCGCTTCCTTGGCGTTGCGGTTCGCCGTCGAGTTGCGGTAGCCGATCTCGACGGTCCGCACCTGCGAGAAATCGACGAGTTCGACCGCCTCGATCGGGAACGGCATGTGCCAGCGCGGGCCGGGCTGCGTCGTCTCGGTGAACTTGCCGAAGCGCGTCACGACGCCGCGGCGGCCTTCGTCGACGATGTAGAAGCCGCTGGCGAGCCAGACGACGAGCACCAGCGCGACGACCAGCCCCGCGCCGCCGAGCGCGAGCCCGCGCCGAGGAGGACCGCCGCCGCCGGCGTCATCGCCGCCGCCGCGCCGTCCCAGGAAGTCGTTCAGGCGGCGATTGACGTTGCGCCAGATCTCGTCGAGGTCGGGCGGCCCGCCGCTGTTCCCGCGCTTGCCCCATTGGGGATCGTTGAGCGACATCGAAGGACTTCGAAGTTGGTTGGACGACGGGGAGGTGGAGGCGGCCTGCGCGCGGTTCAAGCCGATCGCGACGGCGTGGTCTCCGGTTCCCGAGGGGCCGGTTCGCGCGGTTCCACCCCCCGCCCGGCGAGCGCCGGCGCAGGAAACCGCTCGGCGAGCGCGGACTTCAATTCCGCGCACCCGGCGCCGGTCACGGCACTCAGGCGAACGGTCGAAATGGTACCACAGCCGTCACGCTCGACGCCCGGCGGCAGGCCGGTGAGGTCGATCTTGTTCAGCACGCGGATCTGCGGCACCTCGCCGGCCCCGATCTCGGCCAGCACGGCGTCGACCGCGGCAATCTGCTCGTCGCGCTCGGGCGACGACGCGTCGATCACGTGCAGCACGAGGTCCGCGTCGGCGGCCTCGGTCAGCGTCGAGCGGAACGCAGCGACGAGATCGTGCGGCAGGTCGCGGATGAAGCCGACGGTGTCGGAGAGCACGACCGGTCCCGCGCCCGGCACGTAGACCTTGCGCAGCGTCGTGTCGAGGGTCGCGAACAGCTGGTCGGCCGCATACGCGCCGGCGCCGGTCATGCGGTTGAACAGCGTCGTCTTGCCGGCGTTCGTATACCCGACGATCGCCACCGTGCGGACGTCGGCGCGGCGCCGTGTCCGGCTCTGCACGGCGCGGCTGCGCGCGACGCGCGCAATGCGTCCGCGCAGCAGCTTGACGCGCGCGCCGATCAGCCGCCGGTCGGTCTCGAGCTGCGTCTCGCCGGGGCCGCGCAGGCCGATGCCACCCTTCTGCCGCTCGAGGTGGGTCCAGCCGCCGGCCAGCCGCGTCGCGAGGTGCGCGAGCTGCGCCAGCTCCACCTGCAGCTTGCCCTCGGCGCTGCGGGCGCGCAGCGCGAAGATGTCGAGGATCAGGCTGACCCGGTCGACCACGCGGCATTCGAGCTTCTGCTCGAGGTTGCGCTGCTGGACGCCGGACAGAGCGTGATCGAAGATGACGAGGTCGGCGCCCGTTGCACGGCGCAGTGCGTCGATCTCGTCGACCTTGCCGCGACGGGCGAAGGTGGCCGGGTCGGGGCGGGTGCCGCGTCCGGTCACCGTGCAGGCGACGTCGGCGCCGGCCGAGACCGCGAGCGCGGACAGCTCCGCGAGCCGGTGCTCGCGGTCGCCGTCGCCGGTGTCGAGCACGACGAGGACCGCGCGGTTGCCGCCTTGCGGGCGTTCGAACATCGGCGGTCAGGCGCGCACGGATGCGCCGGGCGCGCGTCGCGGCCCGAGGCGGAACTCGCGCGTATCAGCTCTCCGCGTCGTGATTCGGCGCGTGGTGCGGCATGGCGACCGGGCGGGCGGGAACGACCGTCGAGATCGCGTGCTTGTACACCATCTGGGTCACGGTGTTCTTGAGCAGGACGACGTACTGGTCGAACGACTCGATCTGGCCCTGCAGCTTGATGCCGTTCACGAGGTAGATCGAAACCTGAACGTGCTCCTTGCGCAGCGTGTTCAGGAACGGGTCTTGTAGCATTTGCCCTTTGTTGCTCATGGCTGAGCTCCGCTATTGTTGTTGCACGCAGCGACGGTTCCGGTCCGCCGGCGGCACGCCGCCAAGCGGGCGGCGTCCGGCCTCGACCTAGCGCCGGCGCGCGGGCGCGCCGACGTACGGGTTGGCACCGGCCTTGAATTGTATCCTAAGGGGGGTGCCGCGCAGTTGGAACGCGTCGGAGAAGAAATGTTCCAGGTAGCGGCGGTACGCGTCCGGCACGTGCTGCAGCGCGGTGCCGTGGACGACGATCAGCGGCGGGTTCACCCCGCCTTGGTGGGCGTACCGCAGCTTCGGCCGCACCAATCCGGCGCGCGGCGGCTGCTGCCGCGCGACGGCGAGCTGCAGCGTCCGCGTCAGGCGCGGCGTCGGCAGCTTGACCATCGCCGCGGCGAACACGTCGCCCACCGATTTCAGCACGGCGGCGATGCCGCGGCCGTCGCGCGCCGAGATGAAGTGGCGCGGCGCGAAGGCGAGGAACGCGAGCTTCCGGTCGAGGTCGCGCTTCGCCTGCTCACGCCGGTCCGCATCGGCCGCGTCCCATTTGTTGACGGCGACCACCAGCGCGCGTCCCGCCTCGAGGATGTGGCCGGCCAGGTGGGCGTCCTGCTCGGTGATCGCATCACTGGCGTCGACGAGCAGCACGACGACGTGCGCGTCCTCGATCGCCTGCATCGTCTTGATCACCGAGAATTTTTCGACCGACTCGAACACCTTGCCGCGGCGCCGGATTCCGGCGGTGTCGATCAGCGTGTAGCGGCGGCCGCCGCGCTCGAAGTCGAGGTAGATCGCGTCGCGCGTGGTTCCGGGCTCGTCGAACGCGATGACCCGCTCCTCGCCGAGGATCGCGTTGACGAGCGTCGACTTGCCGACGTTGGGGCGGCCGACGATCGCGACCTTGATCGTGTCCGGGCGCTCGCGGTCTTCCGGCGGGCGGGGCGCCTCGTCGGCGGTGTCGGCGCGGCCGACCAGGACGAGCGCGTGGTCGACCAGTGCGCGCACGTTCTCGCCGTGCGCCGCGGAGATCGCGACGGGCTCGCCCAGGCCGAGCTCGTGGAACTCGGCGACCGCGCGCTCCTGCGGCAGGCCCTCCGCCTTGTTCACCGCGAGCACGACCGGCCGTCCCGACCTGCGCAGCAGGTCGGCGATCGCCGCGTCCTGCGGCGCGAGTCCCAGCCGGCCGTCGACGAGAAACACGACGACGTCGGATTCGGCGATCGCCTGCTTCGTCTGCTGCGCCATCGCATGCAGGATGCCGGACGTCGCCTTCGGCTCGAAGCCGCCGGTGTCGACGACGAAGTACGGCTGATCGCCCGCCAGCGCGCGCCCGTAGTGGCGGTCGCGCGTCAGGCCCGGATAGTCGGCGACCAGCGCGTCGCGGGTCCTCGTCAGCCGGTTGAACAGCGTCGACTTGCCGACGTTGGGGCGGCCGACTAACGCTATCGTAGGCAGCATTGCATGAAAACTTCGCGTGGAAACGAAGAGCGCGAGAAAGACTGCGCGCTCTTCGTCTTTGGGCTACTTGGCGGTGACGGCGTAGAGGTTGCCGCCGGCCGACTGCCACAGCGCGCTGCCGGAGAAGAGCGCAGGCTGCGACGTCGGCGCGGTCCCGTCGGTGGCGAGGCGGCCCACGTAGGCGCCGTTGGCGGCGGAAAGCAGGTGCAGGTAGCCCTCGACGTCGACGACGCCGACCAGGTCGCCCACGAGCTGCGGCCCGCCGATCCTGCGCGCGGCCAAGCGGTCCTGCTTCCAGGCGGAGGCGCCGGTCGCCTTGTCGAGCGCGTGCACGGCGCCCTTGTCGTCGGTGACGTAGAGGTACTTCGCGTCGACGGTGATCCCCGCGAGGCTCGATACGTCGCGCGACCAGTTGAGCGTGCCGCGGGTGATCTCGAAGCAGGCGACGCGGCCCTGGAAAGCGACCGCGCACACCTGCTGCTGGTTGACGACCGGCAGGCTCGTCACGTCGGCGATACGCTCGAGCTCGGTCGCGCCCTTCGGGTTGGCGACCGCCGCGTCCCAGCCGACGATGCCGGTCTGCATGTCGATCGCCAGCAGGCGGCCGCCCGCTGTGCCGATGAACAGGCCACCCCGGGTCGCTACGCCGCCGGCGAAGTTGCGCACGGTGAGCGCCGGTGAAGCGCGCTGGAATACCCACTTCTTCGCGCCGTCGGCGACATTGAGCGCGTGGATGCTGCCGTCGCCGGCGAACACGGCGACCACGCCGTCGGCCACGCGCGGCGGCGCCACGATCTCGGTCGAGACCTTTGCCGTCCACTTCGCGCCGCCGGTCGCGGCGTCGAACGCGAGCACGTCGCCCTTGTCGGTGCCGACGACCACGACATTGGCGTCGGCACCGGGCCCGGCCGAGAGCGTCCGTCCGGCGCTTGCGCGCCAGATCGAGCGGCCGGTCGCCGGGTCGATCCGCGAGATGCCGCCGTCGGTGCTCGCCGCGAAGACGGCATCGGACAGCACCAGCGGCGCGAACCCCGGCACCGCCTTGCCGACCGCGACCTGCCAATTGACGGCAGCGGCCGCCGACGGCGTCAGCTCGGGCAGCGGACCCGGCTTCTTCGAGTCCCAGATCCAGCGCAGCGAGAACGACGGCGGTACCGGCAGGTATTCGTAGATGGTCGCGCAGCCCGCGAGCGCCAGCACCGCCAGCATGCCGGCGGCGAAGCGGAGGCGGCGCGCGGCGCCGGCGGGTCGGCAGCGGAAGGTCGGCTTCATTTCTTCGGTGCGGCCGGGGCCGGCGCGGCAGACGGCGCCGCCGGCGCGGCGGCCGGCGGGAGCGCGATCGCGGCCGTGCCGGCACCCGGCGCGCCGCCGAGCGATTCGAGCTTCACCTGCACGTAATTGCGGTACGGCGACTTCTCGTCGAACTTCGAGAACGCGAGCTGGTACGCGGCACGCGCATCGGCCGTGCGTCCGGCGGCCGCCAGCGCGTCACCGCGCAGGTCCGCGTACAGCGCCGCGAACGGGTCGCCGTGCTTGGCGTCGAGCACGGCGAGCGCCTCGTCGTACTTGCGGTCGTTGAGCAGCAGCTCGGCCATCCGGTAGCGGGCGATCTCCTTCAACTCCGTCTCGTCGGCACGGTCGATCACCCACTGCAACTGGGCGCGCGCGCCGGCGGCGTCGCCGGAATCGAACATCATCTTGGCGAGCACGAGCGCCGCGCGCGGCGCGTAGCCGGTGCCCGCGAAGCGATCCTCGAGCTGCGTCGTCGCGTCCTTCGCCTTCGGCAGGTCGTTGGCACGCGCCGCCTGCGATAGGCCCGTGAACAGCGCGGAAGCCTCTTCTGCCTGCTTCGCCGTCCACCAGCGCCAGCCCTGCACGCCGGCGAGCGCGAGGGCCGCGACGACGGCGATCGTGGTGACGACGTTGCCCCAGCGGTCCCACCATGCCTTGAGATCGTCGATCTTGTCCTGCTCTTCGAGGTCGTAGACGGCCATCGTCGGTCCTTCCGTTGCGATTCGTTCAGCGGGCGAGCGCGGCCAGCCGCGCCGGCACGTCGGCGGCCGGCACCGCGACCTGGTCGCCGGCCGTCCGCAGGGGTTTGACGGCCACGGTGCCCGCGGCCGCTTCGTCGTCGCCGATGATCAACGCGAAGCGCGCGCCGCTCGCGTCGGCCCGCTTCATCTGCGACTTGAAGCTGCCGCCGCCCGCGTGGACGACGACCGCGTGGCCGTGGTCGCGCAGCGCCTCGCCGACGCGGCGCGCCAGCGGCGCCGCCGCGTCGCCGGCGTGCACGACGTACGCGAGCGGCGGCGACTCCGCCGTGACGCCGGCCTCCTGCAGCAGCAGGATCATCCGCTCGACACCCATGCCGAAGCCGCAGGCGAAGTTGCGCCTGCCGCCGAGCGTCTCGAAGAGGTCGTCGTAGCGCCCGCCGCCGGCGACCGTGCCCTGCGCGCCCAGTCCGCCGCCGGTGGCGACCCATTCGAACACCGTGCGATTGTAGTAGTCGAGGCCGCGGACGAGGCGCGCGTTGATCTCGAACGCGAGGCCGGCGTCGGTGAGCTGCGCCTGCAGCGCCTCGAAGTGCGCGAGCGCCTTGCCGTCGAGGAAGTCGACGAGCTTCGGCGCCGCCTCGATCATGTCCTGCATCGCCGGGTTCTTGCTGTCGAGGATGCGCAGCGGGTTCGCGTGCAGCCGGCGCTGCGCGTCGCCGTCGAGCACGCCGGCGTGCTTCTCGAAATGCGCGACCAGCGCGTTGCGGTGCGCGAGGCGATGGTCCCGGTCGCCGATCGAGTTGATCTGCAGCACGATGCCGGAGAGCCCGAGCGCCTTCCACAGCCGCGCGAGCATCACGATCTGCTCGGCGTCGACGTCCGGCCCCTCGAAGCCGAGCGCCTCGACGTCGAACTGGTGGAACTGCCGGTAGCGGCCCTTCTGCGGCCGCTCGTGGCGAAACATCGGGCCCGCCGTCCACACGCGCTGCGGACGCTCGTACGTGAGGTTGTGCTGGATCGTCGCGCGGACGATGCCGGCGGTCGCCTCGGGGCGCAGCGTCAGCGACTCGCCGTTCAGCTTGTCCTCGAACGTGTACATCTCCTTCTCGACGACGTCGGTGAACTCGCCGATGCCACGCGCGAACAGCGCCGTCGGTTCGACGACAGGCACGCGGATGTTCCGGTAGCCGTACTGCGCAAACACGGCGCGCGTGGTGTCCTCGAAGCGCTGCCACAGCGGCGCCTCGTCGGGCAGCACGTCGTTCATGCCGCGGACGGCCTGCAGCGTGCCGGCCGTCGCCGCGGCCCTCTGGCCACGCGCCGTGACTTCCTTGTCGGTCACGCAACTACCCTGATCGGTATCGCCGGCTTGGTCGGATCGAGGGAGGGGCTCCGTGGCTCGGCGCCGAACTTCCAGCGCACGTAGTCGTCGACCAGCGCCTGGAATTCCTCGGCGATGCGGTCGCCCTTCAGCGTGACGGTCTTCTGCCCGTCGACGTACACGGGCGCAACCGGCGTCTCGCCGGTGCCGGGCAGCGAGATGCCGATGTTGGCGAGCTTCGACTCGCCCGGGCCGTTGACCACGCAGCCCATCACGGCGACGTGCATGTCGGCGACACCGGGGTAGCGATCGCGCCACGCGGGCATCGCGGCGCGCAGGTACGCCTCGATGCGCCCGGCCAGCTCCTGGAAATACGTACTGGTCGTGCGGCCGCAGCCGGGACACGCGGTGACCTGCGGCGCGAACGACCGCAGTCCCATCGACTGCAGGATCTCCTGCGCCACGATTACTTCGCGCGTGCGGTCGCCGCCGGGCTCGGGCGTCAGCGACACGCGGATCGTGTCGCCGATGCCCTGCTGCAGCAGGACCGCCAGCGCCGCCGTCGACGCGACGATGCCCTTGCTGCCCATGCCGGCCTCGGTGAGCCCGAGGTGCAGCGGATAGTCGCAGCGCCGCGCGAGCTCGCCGTAGACGGCGATCAGGTCCTGCACGACCGACACCTTGCACGACAGCACGATGCGGTCGCCCGGCAGGCCGAGCGCCTCGGCGCGCTGCGCGCTGCCGATCGCGGATTCGATCAGCGCCGCGCGCATCACCGCGTCCGCCGGCAGCGGCGCCGGCGCGCGGCCGTTGGCGTCCATCATCCGCGCGAGCAGGTCCGCGTCGAGGCTGCCCCAGTTCACGCCGATGCGCACCGGCTTGCCGAACTCGATGGCCTTCTCGATCATCACGACGAACTGCGGGTCGCGCCTGCTGCCCTTGCCGACGTTGCCCGGATTGATCCGGTACTTCGCGAGCGCCTGCGCGCACTCGCGGTTGCCCGCCAGCAGCTTGTGGCCGTTGAAGTGGAAGTCGCCGATCAGCGGGACGGCGCAGCCCTGCGCGTCGAGCGCCGCGCGGATCGCGGGAACGGCCGCCGCGGCCTCCGTCGTGTTGACGGTGACGCGGACGAGCTCGGAGCCGGCGTCGGCCAGCGCGCGCACCTGCGCGACGGTCGCCGCGACGTCGGCCGTATCCGTGTTGGTCATCGACTGCACGACAATCGGCGCGCCGCCGCCGATCGCGATGCCGCCGACGGTGGCGGCGCGGGTGCGGCGGCGAACGGGCAGCGTGGCGTCCATCGGAATCACTTGACGGTGAACTTGGCGACGTTCTGCTTCGTGAACGGCGCGGCGTCGAACGGCGCGCCGCGCCACGTGACCGCGACCGCCTCGGCATTGCCGAGCACCACGTCGAGCGGCAGCGCGCCGCCGACCGCGTGCGTCGCGCCCGGGTAGCCGATCGTCGACAGCACGATGGCGCCCTTCGCGTCCTTCACCTCGATCCACGACGTGCCGCGGAAGACGAACACGAGCGGCGCGTCGCCGGCAGCGGCGACCGGCGCCACGACTTCCGCGGCCGGCGGTGCGCCGGCAGCGGCGGCGGGCGCACCCGACTCGGCGGGCGCGGCGGGCGGGCTCGCGTCGACGGCCTGCGGCGCGGGCGCCGGGGCCGGCGCCGGTGTCGGTGCCGCCGGCGCGCCGGCGGTCTTGCCGGCCGGTGCCTTGCCGTGCTCGGCCAGCGGCCGCGCGAACTCGTAGACGGCGCCGATCGCGACGATGGCGACGAGCGCCAGCGGGATCGCCCAGCGCGCGGCCTTCGGTTTGCCGTGGGCGTCGGCCGGCAGCTCCCCGATCACGCGGGTCGTCGACGCGAGCGACGGATGCTCGAGCGAAGGTGCCGCGCCGCCTTCCGGCAGCGCGGCCAGCAACGCCTCCGGGTCGAGCCGCACGAGCCGCGCATAGTTGCGCATGAAGCCGCGGATGAACGTGCGCCCGGGCAGCTGCGCGAAGTCGTCGTCCTCGAGCGCCTTGACCTGCCGCGGCGCGAGCTTGAGCTGCTGCGCGACCGCGTCGATGGTCATCCCGGCCGCCTCGCGGGCTTCGCGCAGGCGCGCGCCGGCCGACGCTGCCGGCGGCGGCGTCTCGTCGCGGATCGGCGTGTCCGACTCGCCGGTCACTCGCAGGTTCCCGGCGGAATCGCCTTCGCCTCGGCGGACTCCGGGTAGCGATTGCGCAGCTGCGACACGTACGATGTCTCGGCCGGCGCGTCGCCCAGCTTGCGCTCGATGCACATGCCGAGGTAGAGCGCCTCCGGCGGCGGGGCCGGCTGCTGCAGCACGCGCCGCATCAGCGCGCGCGCGTCCTGCAGCTGGGCCTCGCGGTACTTGAGCAGCGCGAGGTTGTACGCGGCGTACACGTTGGCGGGATTGATCGCGAGTGCGCGCCGGAGGTACTCGTCGCCGCGCCGGGTCTCGCCGACCGCGATCGCGCACTTGCCGGCGTTGACGAGCGAGACGTCGGGTGTCTTGTACAGCGGATTGCGCACGGCGATGTCGAACTCGGCGAGCGACTCCTTCGCGCGGCCGTGCGTGCAGAGGTACCAGCCCCAGTTCTGCCGGATCTCCGAGTCGTTGGGCGCGAGCGACAGCGCCTTCTGGAAGTTCTGCTGCGCCTCGGCGTCCTGCCCGAGCACCGCGTGGACGAGGCCGTAGACGTTGTAAATCTTCGCGTTGGCGGGGTCGAGCTTCACCGCCTCGCCGAGCTCCTGCAGCGCGATGTCCATCTGCCCGCGCTCGTAGAAGCCCGCGGCGATCTCCATGTGCAGCTGCGCGCGCTGCGCGGCCGGGGCCTCCTGCAGCGGCGGCGGCGGCGGCGGAGCGGCGGGCACCTGCGGCGCCGCCGACTTCGACGGCGACGTCGACTCGCAGCCGGCGACGAGCGCGAGCGCGACGAACAGCGGGACGGCGAACAGGACGGAACGGCGCATGGGTTCGGGCAGTTGGCGGAAGGAGGTCAGTGGGCGGCGGCGGGAACGATGCGGGTCGCGAGGCGCCGCTTGGTGCGGTCCTTGACCTGTCCGGCCAGCTGCCCGCACGCGGCGTCGATGTCGTCGCCGCGCGTCTTGCGGATCGTCGCGACGAGCCCGGCATCCTGCAGCATCTGCTGGAACGCGACGATGCGCTCGCGCGGCGAGACGGCGAACTCGGTACCGGGAAACGGGTTGAACGGGATCAGGTTGAGCTTGCACGGCACGTCGCGCGTCAGCGCGATCAGCTCCGCTGCGTGCCGCGGCTGGTCGTTGACGCCGTCGAGCATCACGTACTCGAACGTGACGAAGTCGCGCGGCGCGGCCGGCAGGTAGCGGACGCAGGCCGCCATCAGCTCGCGCAGCGGATGCCTGCGGTTGATCGGCACCAGCCGGTCGCGCAGCTCGTCGTTGGGTGCGTGCAGCGACACGGCGAGCGCGACCGGGCACGCGTCGCGCAGCCGGTCGATCAGCGGCACGAGGCCGGACGTCGACAGCGTGACGCGCCGCCGCGACAGGCCGTACGCGTTGTCGTCGAGCATCAGCTGCAGCGCCGGCACCACGTTGTCGAAGTTGGCGAGCGGCTCGCCCATGCCCATCAGCACGACGTTGGTGATCGGCGGGCGGCCGTGCTCGATCCAGGGTCCCGTCACCCCGTCGGCGAGCAGCGCGCGGTTCGCGTGCCACAGCTGCCCGACGATCTCCGCGGTCGTGAGATTGCGGTTGAAGCCCTGCTTGCCGGTCGCGCAGAACGCGCAGTCGAGCGCGCAGCCCGCCTGCGACGACACGCACAGCGTGCCGCGGTCGTCCTCGGGGATGTAGACCGCTTCCACGGCGTTGCCGCCGCCGGCGTCGAGCAGCCACTTGCGCGTGCCGTCGGCGGACGTGGTGTCACGGATCACCGCGGGACCGCGCACTTCCACCTCGGCGGCGAGGCGCGCGCGCAGCGGCTTCGCGAGGTCGGTCATCGCGCCCACGTCCGCGGCGAAGCGCTGGTGGATCCAGCGCGACACCTGCCGCGCGCGAAACGGCTTCTCGCCGCGCGCGGCGAAGAACGCGGCAAGGCCGGAAGGCGAGAGGTCGAGGAGGTTCGTCACGACAGGCGTTTCACGAAGAGGCGCGCAGATGCGGAAAACGGCGATTGCGGCGTTTCCCGGCGCCGCGGCGTCTCATTGTGGGACTTTCCCGCTAGCGCGAATAGATCGAGAGCGCCGGGAAGAAATAGGCGATCTCGACCCGTGCGGTTTCGGGCGCGTCCGAACCATGGACGGCGTTGGCGTCGATCGACTGCGCGAAGTCGGCGCGGATCGTTCCCGCCGCGGCCTTCCTGGGGTCGGTGGCGCCCATCAGCTCGCGGTTCTTCGCGATGGCGTTCTCGCCCTCGAGCACCTGGATCATCACGGGCCCGGAGATCATGAAGTCGACCAGGTCGCGGAAGAACGGCCGCTCGCGGTGGACCGCGTAGAAGCCTTCGGCCTCGGCCCTGGACAGCCAGGCCATGCGGGCGGCGACGATCCTGAGCCCGGCCTTCTCGAAGCGGGCATAGATTTCCCCGATCACGTTCTTGGCGACGGCATCCGGCTTGATGATGGAAAGTGTACGTTCTACGGCCATTTCTCGGCTCCGACAGAATAAAAGCGAATAAATTCAAAATTATAACACACCGGACGCTGCGCCGCAGCGTCCGCCGAAGTCCCGCCGCCCGGGCGGCGGCCCGCGGGCGGTCGCCGTGCCGGGCCGAAGCCGGTTCCGCTACCATGCGGGTCGATTCGAGTCGCGGACCCGCAGCGGTGTCCACGGACGGTGGCGGGCGCAACGGACGCTCGCCCCGGCGGCACCCCGACGGGCGCCGCCCCGAACCGAACGACGTATGCATTTCGCGCGACACTCCCGGAGGAAATTCCATGATTCGCTTCGCATCGAGGTTCAGCGCCGCGCTTGCGGTGGCTGCCGTCGCCGCGCTCGCGTCGGCGCAGGACTATCCGGCCAAGCCGGTCACGCTGATGGTCCCGTTCGCGGCAGGCGGCCCGACGGACACGGTCGCGCGCTCGCTGGGCGTCGGGATGGGCAAGGCGCTGAAGCAGACGATCGTCGTCGAGAACGTCGTCGGCGCCGGCGGCACGATCGCGCCGACCAGGCTCAAGAACTCGGCCCCGGACGGTTACACGCTGCTGCTCGCGCACATCGGGATGTCGACGGCGCCGGCGCTCTACCGGTCCCTGCCGTTCAGGCCGCTCGAGGACTTCGAGCTGGTCGGGCAGGTCGTGGACGTGCCGATGACGCTGATCGCACGCAAGGACTTCCCCGCGAAGGACCTCCAGGAAATGCTCGGCTACGTCAGGGCGAACAAGGACAAGGTGACGCTCGCCAACGCCGGCATCGGGTCGGCGTCGCACCTGTGCGGCCTCCTCTTCATGAGCACGATCCAGGCCGACCTGACCACGGTGCCGTACAAGGGCACGGCGCCCGCGCTCAACGACCTGCTGGGCGGGCAGGTCGACCTGCTGTGCGACCAGACCACCAACACGACGCAGTACATCGCGTCGGGGCGCGTCAAGGCCTATGGCGCCACGTCGAAGACGCGGCTCGACACGATGAAGGACCTGCCCACGCTCGCGGAATCGGGGCTGCCGGGTTTCGAGGTCGTCGTCTGGCACGGCGTGTACGCGCCGAAGGGCACGCCGAAGGCCGTGACCGACAAGCTCGTGTCGGCGCTGCAGGCGGCGATCGCCGAGCCGGCCTTCGGCCAGAAGATGGCGGACCTGGGGTCGCAGGTCGTCGCGAAGGACAAGGCCACGCCCGACGGGCTGCGCACGCAGCTCAGGTCCGAGATCGACCGCTGGACGCCGATCATCAGGAAAGCGGGCGTCTACGCCGACTGATGCCCGTCGTACCCGTCGGATGCAAACGGGCCGCGCGGGCGGCCCGTTCGCATCGGAACGTGTGGCCGCCGGGGGCCACGCCGGCACGCGCTACATCATGCCGAGGGTCTTGGGCAGCCAGATCGACATCGCCGGCCAGTAGGTGACGACGATGAGGAACGTCAGCATCGTGAGCAGCCACGGCCACACGGCGATCGTGAGCTCGGTGATGCCCATCTTCGTGATGCCGGACGCCACGTAGAGGTTGAGGCCCACCGGCGGGTGGCACATGCCGACCTCCATGTTGACGGTCATCATGATGCCGAAGTGTACGGGGTCGATGCCGAGCTTCATCGCGACCGGGAACAGGATCGGCGCCATGATCAGCACGATCGACGACGGCTCCATCACGTTGCCGGCGAGCAGCAGCACGATGTTGACGAACAGCAGGAAGGCGATCGCGCCCAGGCCCTTGTCGAGCATCCACGCGGCCAGCTCCTGCGGGATCTGCTCGGACGTCATGAGGTAGCTGAACATCACCGCGTTGGTGATGATGTACAGCAGCATCGCGCTCATGTTCGCCGAATCGAGCAGCACCTTCGGGACCTTCGCGAGCGTCATGTCCTTGTACACGAACACCGCGACGAAGAACGCGTAGACGGCGCTCATCGCCGCCGCCTCGGTCGGCGTGAAGATGCCGCTGTAGATGCCGCCGATCACGACGATGATGAGCAGCAGGCCCCAGATCGCTTCGCGGAACGCACGTCCCCGCTCGGCCCACGTCGCGACCGGCTGCCGCGGGTAGTTGAACTTGCGGGCACGCCACCACGTGGTGAGGCCGAGCATCGTCGCCAGGACGATGCCGGGGATGATGCCGGCGATGAAGAGCGCGCCGACCGACGTGTTGGTCGCCACTGCGTACATCACCATCACGATCGACGGCGGGATCAGGATGCCGAGCGCCCCCGACGTCGTGATCACGCCCGCGCCGAAGCGCGCCGGGAAGCCCTGCTTGATCATCGCCGGCAGGATGATCGAGCCGATCGCCACCACGGTGGCCGGCGAGCTGCCCGACACCGCGGCGAACAGCGCGCACGCCATGACCCCCGCCAGCCCCAGGCCGCCGTACCAGTGCCCGACCATCGACGAGGCGAACGTGATCATCCGGCGCGCGACGCCGCCGTGCGTCAGGAAATTGCCGGCCAGGATGAAGAACGGGATCGCCATGATCTCGAACTTCTCGATGCCGGTGAAGAGCTTCAGCGCCACCGACTCGATCGGCACCTTGGTCATCGTGAACAGGTACGTGAGCACGGTGAGGCCGAGCGAGATCGAGATCGGCATGCCGGTCAGCATGAGGCCGATCAGCAGCGCGAAGATGATCCACGCGTTGTTGACGTCGGCGCCGGCCAGCTTGAGCACGACCGGGATCGCGATCAGGACCGGCGGGATCAGCGCCGGCCAGCGGGGCGCGTTCAGGTTCGATGCGGGGGCGGCCACGTTCATGGTTGTCCCCCCACGCTTGCGGCTTTCGCCGCGGCGCTGCCCCCGGAGGGGGTGGGATTCGCGCCTTGGGACGGCCCGGCGGCGCGAATGACGGCCCCCACGCTTGCGGCTTTCGCCGCGGCGCTGCCCCCGGAGGGGGTGGGATTCGCGCCTTGGGACGGCCCGGCGGTGCTCATCGCGGGCCTCCCGGGCGCAGGTCGGCCGGATGGAGGTTGTCCTCCATCTCGTACGGATTGATCGGTTCCTCGACGCCCTCGACGTGCGCGACGTCGTGGTGCGGCAGCTCGCCGGTCCTCCAGAAGCTCCACGCGACCTGCAGGAAGCGGAAGCACATCAGGTACGAGCCCAGCGGTATGCACGCGTAGACGATCCACTTCGGGACCTCGAGGTCGGGCGACACCGAGTCCGTGTGCGCGATGTCCCATACGAACGTCGCGCCGAGCGTGCCGACGATCCCCGTGAACAGCGCGCCGGCCAGCAGGCCGAACAGCACGTACACCTTGCGCGTCGGCGGCGGCAGCCGGTTGATCATCACGTCGACGCCGACGTGGATGCCGGTGCGCACGCCGTAGGCGGCGCCGAACTTGGCCATCCACACGAACATGTAGATGCAGAGCTCCTGCGCCCAGGAAAGGTCGATCTTCAGCAGCGCGTCCTGCACGCCGGGTATCGCGAGCCCGGCCGCGTAGCGGTGCAGCACGGCGACGAAGATGAGCAGTGTGGCCGCGCCCATCAGGAACGCGATCAGCCACTCCTCGAGGTGATCGAGAAACTTCACGCCGTCCTCCCCGCGCCCGTGCGGCGGCGCCGTCGTTCTCCGGCAAGCGGCCTCGCCGGAGCCATCAGCTCCCGCGCCCCGCGGCATCGCGAAACGACCGGCGCATGCCGCGCCGGTCCGCTTCGCTGCGCCGCCCTTCCGTGGCGGGCACGGGTGCAGCGAGCCCCGTCAGGGCGTGAAACCCGTCGCCTTGTAGACCTCGGCGATGATGTCCTTGCCGATGCGCGACTCGTTTTCCTTGTGCACGACGACCAGCGCCTTCTTCATCGCCGCCTTCTGGTCGGCGGTCAGCGTCAGGATCTCGGTCTTGCCGCTCTTGCGGACGGATTCGAGCGAGTCGTCGTTCTCCTTCTTCGCGATGTCGTTGGCGAACTTGGTCGCGTCCTTCATCGCACTCTCGAGCGCCGTCCGGATGTCCGCGGGCAGGCCGTCCCAGAACTTCTTGTTCGCGATGACCGCGTAGCCCAGGTAGCCGTGGTCGGTGACGGCGAGGAACTTCTGCACCTCCTGCATCTTCTGCGTGTAGAAGTTCGACGGCGGGTTCTCGGTGCCGTCGACGACGCCGGTCTGCAGCGCCTGGTAGACCTCGGAGAACGCCATCACCTGCGGAATCGCGCCGAGCGCCTTCATCTGGTCGCCCAGCACCTTGGACGACTGGATGCGCATCTTGAGGCCCTTGTAGTCGGCCGGCACCCGGATCGCCCTGTTGGCGCTCATCACCTTGAAGCCGTTGTCCCAGTACGCGAGGCCGACGATGCCCTTGCTGTCGAGCTTCTTGAACAGCATCGCGCCGACGGGGCCCTGCGTGACCTTGTGCAGCTCCTCGTAGTTGTCGAAGATGTACGGCAGGTCGAACACCTCGAACTCGCGCGCGCCGAGCGGACCGAACTTCGCGAGCGACGGCGCCAGCATCTGCACGGAGCCGAGCTGCAGCGCCTCCATCTCCTCGCCGTCCTTGAACAGCGAGCTGTTCGGGTACACCTCGATCTTGACGCGGCCCTTCGTGCGCTCCTCGGCGAGCTTCTTGAAGTAGTCGGCCGCCTTGCCCTTCGGCGTGTCGACGGCGACGACGTGGCTGAACTTGATGACGATCGGCTGCTGCGCGACGGCGCTGCCGGCGGCGATCATGCATGCCGCGGCGATGGCGGCGACCGCGAAGTGTCTCAGTGACATGGGGCCTCCCTGGTTGCGAGGACGAAGCGGGCGCCGCAACGCGAACGCCCGGGCCGGCCATGGCGACGCAGCCTGACCTCGTTGCGCGGCATTGTCAACCGGCGGATTGGCCGCAGGTTTGCGCTCGGTCAAATCGGCTTCGGATGCCAGACGACCGTCACGCCGGGTGCGCCGGGGCGCGCGGCGAAGGCGGCGTCGACGCCCACACCGGGGGCGGCGGCGAGTGCGTCGCCGCAGAAGACGAGCGGCAGCGCACGCCGATCCCACGGCGCGAGCCCCGCTTCCTGCAGCAGCGACTTCAAGGCCCGCCGCGGCCGCCCGGCCGCGAGCTGGAGCCGCTCGCCGCCCGTGCGCGGCCGTACCGAGACCGGCGCTGCGGCGATGCGCGTCGCGTCGAGGCCCGCCCCGTCCGCGCGGTCGAACGCCAGCCGGCCGTGCGGCAGCGTGAGCTCCGACTCGCCGGACCAGCGCACGTCGAACGCGGGCGGCGACGCCGGGTGCACGACGACGCGGCCGCGCCAGACGCCGAGTTCGACGCCGCCGTGCGCCAGCGCGACGTTCGCGTCGGCGCGCGCGGCGGCGAGCTGCGCCATCATTGCGGCGAGCCGCGCTTCGGACGGTGCGGGCAGCCCGTGCTGCCGCACGAACCAGCGCAGCAGGTTGCGCGCGCGGTGCGGCGGCAGCGCGGCCAGCGCCGCGCACTCGAGCGATCCGTGATTCCCGTACGTGGCCGCATCGAGGGCCGCGAGGTCGTCGGCGAGGCGCGCCGCATCGGCCTGGTGCCGCGCCGCGCGCGCCAGCGTGGCCGGCGCCTGCGGCGCCACGCGGACCAGCGCGGGCAGCACGACGTGGCGGACCGCGTTGCGCAGGTGCCGGTGAGCGGCGTTGCTCTCGTCGTCGACCCACGCCAGTCCCGCCGCCTGCGCATACGCGTCGATCGCGGCGCGCGGACAGTCGAGCAGCGGCCGCACGATCGTCACGCCGTGCAGGTCGGTGCGGGCCGCGGGCATGCCGGCCAGCCCGTGCGGCCCGGCGCCGCGCAGCAGCTGCAGCAGCAGCGTCTCGGCCTGGTCGTCGCGGTGATGGGCGAGGGCGACGTGGCGAATGCCCGCCGCGACCGCCGCGTCGGCCAGCGCCGCGTAGCGCAGGCGCCGCGCCTCCGCCTCCACGCTCGCCTGCGGCGTGCGGGGGACGACGACCGCGCGCGCCGTGAACGGCACGCCGCGCGTCGCGCACAGGTCGGCGCAGAAGCGCTGCCAGCGGTCCGCGTTCGGGGACAGGCCGTGGTGCACGTGCAGCGCCGCCACCCGGTGGCCGCGCGGTGGCGCGACGTGGAAAAGCGCGTCCAGCAGCACGACCGAGTCGCGGCCGCCGGACAGCGCAACCGCGATCGCCGCACCGGCGGGCACGTGCGCCGCGAGCGCGCGCGCGGCGGCGGCGCGCACGTCGTCCGGAGCGTCGGCGTGCCGCATCGTCTCGCTGCCGCGGACCGGCCCGCCGCGCGCCTACCCGGCGGTGATCTCCTTGAACTTGCCGTATGCGAGGATGCGGTCCTCGCGCTGCTCGAGCAGCGTCTCGAGCGGCAGCTCCGACAGGTGCCGCAGCGCCTCGGTCAGCGCCTTCTTCATCGTGACCATCATCGCGGCGTGGTCGCGGTGGGCGCCGCCGGTCGGCTCGGTGACGACCTTGTCGACGAGCCCCAGCTGCTTCAGCCGCGGCGCCGTGATGCCGAGAATTTCCGCGGCGTCGGGCGCGAACTCGGCCGACTTCCACAGGATCGACGCGCAGCCTTCCGGCGAGATCACCGAGTACGTCGCGTACTGCAGCATCAGCGTGACGTCGCCCACGGCGATCGCGAGCGCGCCGCCGGAGCCGCCCTCGCCGATCACGGTGACGATCACCGGGACGCGCAGCCCGGCCATCTCGTACAGGTTGCGACCGATCGCCTCCGACTGCCCGCGCTCCTCGGCGCCGATGCCGGGGTACGCGCCCGGCGTGTCGACGAACGTGAACAGCGGCAGGCCGAACTTCTCGGCGAGCTTCATGAGCCGCAGCGCCTTGCGGTAACCCTCCGGGCGCGGCATGCCGAAGTTGCGATGGATCTTCTCCTTGGTGTCGCGGCCCTTCTGGTGGCCGATCACCATGCACGGCTGGCCGTTGAACCGCGCGAGCCCGCCGACGATCGCCGGGTCGTCCGCGTAGGTGCGGTCGCCGTGCAGCTCGCGGAAATCGGAGAACAGGCTGCCGACGTAATCGAGCGTGTACGGGCGCTGCGGATGCCGCGCGACCTGCGCGATCTGCCAGGCGGCGAGCTTGGCGTAGATCTCCTTGGTCAGCTGCTGGCTCTTCTTGGTGAGCCGCGAGATCTCGTCGGAGATGTCGACCGCCGAGTCCTCGTGCACGTAGCGCAGCTCGTCGATCTTCGCCTGCAGCTCGGCGATCGGCTGCTCGAAGTCGAGGAACGTCTGCTTCATCGCGATGCCCACCCTGCCGTGGAAGCGCCCATGATAGCGCACGCGGAATCGGGGTGCTGCGCGCCCCGGTGCCGGATTGCGGCCGCCACGGGAAGCGCTCCGCCGCCCGCAGCCGATCGTGTCGACTTCGGTGGCGGACCGATCGCGCGGCGATCGTCTTACGCGAGGGCGTCGTGGATGAGCTTGACGCCGGTGGCGAGGAGCAGCGCGTAGCTCGAGTTGAGGAACACCGTCTGCGACATCCGCCGGTGGATCCACACGCCGAGCCAGATGCCCAGGGGCGCGAGCGGCGAAAACATGAGCGCCGCGGCGAGATTGCCGACGTTGAGCTGCCCGACCAGGTAGTACGGCACGAGCTTCACGTAGTTGACGACCAGGAAGAACACGGCGGACGTGCCCACGAACAGCGTCTTGTCGATCTTCTGCGCCAGCATGTAGACGGCGAACGGCGGCCCGCCGGCGTGCGCGAGCGTGCTGGTGAAGCCGGACAGCCCGCCCCAGAATGCGCCGGCGACGCGCCCCGGCGGGCCGCGACCGGCGGCCAGCCGGTTCGCGAGCCGCTCGGTGAGCCGCAGCCACTGGTTGAGCGCGAACGTCACGGCGATCAGCCCGAGCAGCAGCCGGATCGCGTTCACCGGCAGCAGCCCGAACGCGAGGCCGCCCAACGCGATCCCGACCAGCGCGCCCGGCAGCATGATCGCGAGGTGCTGGCGCGACCAGCTCTTCCGGTACGCGTGCACGCCGAAGATGTCCATCGCGCACAGGATCGGCAGCATGATGCCGGCCGCCTCGGGCGGCGCGATGAACATCGACATCAGCGGCACCGCGAGGCCGCCGGCACCCTGGCCGAAGCCGCCCTTCGAGATCCCGGTGACGAGGATCGCGACGACCGCGACCGGGTAGAAGCCGAGCGGAAAATCGGGAAAGGCCATCACGGCCACGCGCGAGGTGGCAGCGCCCCGGTCACGGTCCGGGCAGCGGCGCGCGGGCGTCGGAGCCGCGGCCGCGCCACGCCGCCATCGCCTCGTTCGCGATGACCGCGGCGAGCACCAGCGCGCCGCCGGCGAGCGCGTTGCGGCCCGGGTGCTCGCTCATCAGCACCCAGACCCACAGCGGCCCGAGGATCGGCTCGAGCAGGGCGAGCAGGCCCAACTCGGAGGCGGGCAGCGTGCGCGAGGCGGCGGTCGCGAGCAGGCAGCCGATGCCGAGCTGCACGCAGCCCATGAACGCGAGGATCGCGAGGTCGCGCGGCGTGGCGGCGAACGGGCCCGCCAGCAGCCACGCGGGCAGCAGCGTCCACAGGCCGGCGATCATCACCATCGGCAGCATGTCGACGGTCGCGTGGAACTTGCGCAGCACCGTGAGCTGCGCGGCGAAGCACACGGACACGCCGAGCGCCAGCAGGTTGCCGACGAGCTGGCCGGCGTCCGCAGTGCCGCCGAACATGACGACGATGCCGGCGAACGCGATCGCCATCGCGATCCACGTACGCGGCGCGACCGGCTCGCGCAGCACGACGAGCCCGGCGATGGCCGCGAGAAAGGGCGACACGCTCATCAGCACGAACGTATTGGCGACGGTCGTGCGCGTCAGCGACCCGATGAAGAAGAAGAACGTGCCGGCGAGGAAGAGCCCGGCGAGGATTCCCGGCCGCCCCGCTGCGCGGACGGCGGCGGGCATGCCGCGGCCGTGCATCGCCACGAGGACGGCCGCGACGAACGCCGACATGAACAGTGACCGCCAGAACACGATCTCCCAGGCGTTCGCGATCGAGAGCTGCCGGACGAGCAGGCCGCCGGTCGACCAGCAGACCGCGGCGACGACCATGAACAGGACGGCGCGGCGGTGGCGGACGGCGGGCGCGGAGAGGACTGCGGCGGACATCTTGAACAGGCGGGCGGCGGGCAGCGCGGGAGGCGCGCCAGACAAAAACGCCGGGTCCGCGTGCGGCGGACACCGGCATCGACAGGAGGCCGCAATTAACCGGAAGGTTAACGCAGCAGGGAGTCGGTGTAAAGGCGGCGCGGTCAGGGCGCGACCAGGGCGAACGCGGGGAACGGCGTCCCGGCCTCGGGCAGGTCGGCGAGCCGCACGTAGTCGCAGCACGCGGCGTAGCGATCCCACAGCGCGAGCACGGCCGGGTTGTCGTGCGCGGCGTCGATCGCCGCCTGCGAGACCCACTCGAAGACTTCGAGCAGCGTGCCGTCCCCGGCGCGGAGGATCGTCGCCGGGCGCCCGGTGGCGAGCCCCTGCGCGCGCAATACCGGCAGGTGATCGCGCATGCACGCCAGCAGGTCCGGCTCGCGGCCAGGCTTCGGCCGGAACAGCGCGATCACCATGACGCCCACGGCGGCTCCCGAAGTCGAACGGCGGCGGCCACGATACCGCGGCGCAACGGCTACGTCGAGGCGGCGACGGCGGCGGGAAAATCCGCGGCGAAGTCGCGGCCCATCGCCGCCGCGATGCGCGCGAAATCGTCCTCCGGGACGCGCAGGAACCCGAACCGGAACGCGGCGCCCCAGTGCTCCTTGCTGCGGATGAACGTGAGCTCGCCGATGAGCGGCCGGACGGGCGCGACACGCGCGGGCAGGTAGTCGACGGCGCGCCGGAACGGCCGGAACTCCCCGCTGCCTTCGGCCTGCCGGAGGCCGCCGTGGGCGATGCGGCCGATGGCCGTGAACGCCTGCAGCGGCGCACCGTCGGGCCACGTCGCGCGCGGCGAGTAGTAGACGAAGCCGTCGCCTTCGCGCATGCGCTCGAGCGGTCCGGCCTTGCCGTGGTTGAGCTGCGCGAAGCCGCCGGCCACGCCGGTCGCGACGTGATCCTGCGAGACGACGCCGATCCAGTAGCTGCGGGCGGGCATGGCGGGCTCCTGTCGGGGGAGGAATGCGGGTAGGGTAGCGGCAGCGCGCGCCCCGCACACTACGACGTCCGGATGAGGTCGCGGTCGATTGCGTAAAATCGTGGTTTCGGCACGGGAAGGCGCACCATGGCAGCGCACAGGATCGCGGTGATCGCCGGGGACGGCATCGGCAAGGAGGTGATGCCCGAAGGCATGCGCGTCGTCGAGGCGGCGGCGCGCAGGTTCGGCGTCGCGCTCGCGCCGACGTCGTTCGACTGGAGTTGCGACTACTACGCGAAGCACGGCAAGATGATGCCCGACGACTGGTTCGCGCAGCTCTCGGCATTCGAGGCGATCTACTACGGCGCCGTCGGCTGGCCGGCGACGGTGCCGGACCACGTGTCGCTGTGGGGCTCGCTCATCCTGTTCCGGCGCGGCTTCGACCAGTACGTGAACCTGCGCCCGTGCAAGCTGATGCCGGGCATCCCGTCCCCGCTCGCTTCCCGCAAGCCCGGCGACATCGACTTCGTCGTCGTCCGCGAGAATACCGAGGGCGAGTATTCGTCGGTGGGCGGCCGGATGTTCGAGGGCACCGACCGCGAGATCGTGTTCCAGGAGTCGGTGTTCTCGCGCAAGGGGGTCGACCGCGTGATGCGCTTCGCGTTCGACTGCGCACGCACGCGGCCCGCGAAGCACGTGACGTCGGCGACCAAGTCGAACGGCATCTCGATCACGATGCCGTACTGGGACGAGCGCTTCCGCGCCGTGGCGGCCGACTACCCGGACGTGCGCGCCGACCAGTACCACATCGACATCCTGACCGCGCACTTCGTGCAGCGCCCCGAGCGCTTCGACGTCGTCGTCGGCTCCAATCTCTTCGGCGACATCCTGTCGGACCTGGGACCCGCCGTGTGCGGCACGATCGGCATCGCGCCGTCGGCGAACCTGAACCCGGAGCGGCGCTTCCCGTCGCTGTTCGAGCCGGTGCACGGCTCGGCGCCGGACATCGCGGGCAAGGGCATCGCCAACCCGATCGGGCAGATCTGGTCGGGCGCGCTGATGCTCGACTTCCTCGGCCACCAGGACGCGGCCTCCGCGATCGTGGCGGCGATCGAGCGCGTGCTGGCCGATCCGTCGGCGCCGCGCACGCCGGACCTCGGGGGCCGCGCGACGACGGCGGACGTCGGCCGCGCGGTTGCCGACGCGCTGTGAAGGAGGACGCGATGCGACGTTGCTACTGGCTGCGTTCGACCGGCCGCGTCCTCGCGGCGGCGTTCGCGGCGCTCGCCTTCGCGGTCTGCGCGCCGGCGCGCGCCGACTATCCGGACCGCCCGATCCACGTGGTGGTGCCGTTCCCGGCCGGTGGCGGCGCCGACGTCCTCGCCCGCACGATCATGCCGCGCGTCGCGCGCGAGCTCGCCGCGACGATCGTCATCGAGAATCGCCCGGGCGCCGGCGGCAACACCGGCGCCGAGTACGTCGCGCGCGCCGCGCCCGACGGCTACACGCTGCTCTATGGCACCAACGGTACGCACGCGATCAACCGGTCGCTGTACGCGAACATCCCGTTCGACCCCGTGCGCGACTTCGCGCCGGTGTCGCGGATGACGCAGATCGCCGCGCTCCTGGTCGTGTATCCGGGCCTGCCGGTGGCGACGGTCGGCGAGCTGATCGCGTACGCGAAGGCCAACCCGGGCCGGGTGTTCTTCGCGTCGGCCGGCAACGGCACGACGTCGCACCTGGCCGGCGAGCTGTTCAAGACGGTCGCGCAGGTCGACATCGTGCACACGCCCTACCGGGGCGGCGCGCTGGCCGCGAACGACCTCATGGGCGGTCACGTCGCGATGATGATCGACGTGATGCCCAACGTGCTGCCGCTCGCGAAGGGCGGCAAGCTGCGCGCGCTCGCGGTGACCACCGCGTCGCGGGTGCCGGCGGCGCCCGAGATTCCCACGGTCGCGGAGTCGGGCCTGCCCGGGTTCGAGGTCTCGGCGTGGGACGGCATCCTCGCGCCTGCGGGCACGCCGCCCGCGGTGATCGACCGGCTGAACGCCGCGATCCGTGCCGCGCTGGCCGACCCCGAGGTGCGCGACGCGCTGATCGCGCGCGGCGCGCAGCCGGTGCCGAGCACGCCGGACGCGTTCGCGCGGCACATTGCCGCGGAATCGGACAAGTGGGCGCAGGTCGTGAAGAAGGCCGGCGCCAAGGTCGACTAGGAGCCATCGATGCAGCAGCAGGACGTGCCCCCCGTTCCCGCGTGGAACGACATCCCCGGCTACCGGGACATCCTCTACGCGAAGGCCGGCGAGGGCATTGCGAAGATCACGATCAACCGGCCCGAGGTGCGCAACGCGTTCCGGCCGGAGACCGTGCAGGAAATGGAGCGGGCGTTCGCCGACGCGCGCGACGACGCGAACATCGGCGTCGTCGTGCTGACCGGGCAGGGCCGCGAGGCGTTCTGCTCGGGCGGCGACCAGCGCGTACGCGGCGACGGCGGCTACGTCGGCGGCGACGGCGTCCCGCGCCTCAACGTGCTCGACCTGCAGCGGCAGATCCGCACGCTGCCGAAGCCCGTGGTCGCGATGGTCGCCGGCTACGCGATCGGCGGCGGCCACGTGCTGCACATGATGTGCGACCTCACGATCGCCGCGGACAACGCGCGCTTCGGCCAGACCGGTCCGCGTGTCGGCAGCTTCGACGGCGGCTACGGCGCCGCGTACATGGCGCGCATCGTCGGGCAGAAGAAGGCACGCGAGATCTGGTTCCTGTGCCGGCAGTACGACGCGCAGGCGGCGCTCGCGATGGGGCTCGTCAACTGCGTGGTCCCGTACGAGCGGCTGGAGGCCGAGACCGTGCAGTGGTGCCGCGAGATGCTGGCGAACAGTCCCATCGCGCTGCGCTGCCTCAAGGCGGCGCTCAACGCCGACTGCGACGGGCAGGCGGGGCTGCAGGAGCTCGCCGGCAACGCGACGCTGCTCTACTACCTTTCGGAGGAGGGGAAGGAGGGCAGGAACGCGTACCTCGAGAAGCGGCGGCCCGACTTCCGCAAGTTCCGGCGGCTGCCGTAGCGCGCCCGCGCCGCGCCGCGAGCGCCGCGACGATGAGCGACCCGCTGTCGATCCGCGCCGCGGCGGCCGCGGCGCCCGCGCGCCCCGCGCTCGTCGCCGGAGGGTCGACGTACACGTACGCGGAGCTCGCTGCGCGCGTGGAGCGCGAGCGGCCGGGACTCGCGCACGCGTGCGGGTACGGCGCCGCCTATCCGCTCGTCGCCGACAGTACGCTCGCGACCGTCGTCACGCTGTACGCGCTGTTCGAGCTCGGGATCCCGGCGCTGCTGCTGCACCCGCGGCTCACGGCGCCGGAGCGCGATGCCTTGGTGGCCGACGGGCGCCGCGCCGGCCGCATTGCGGATCCCGACGCCGCGGTCGTGATCCACACGTCGGGCACGACCGGGCAGCCGCGAGGCGCGATTCTGACGCGCGCGGCGCTTGCGGCCTCCGCCGCCGCCAGCGCCGCCAACCTCGGCTGGCGCGACGACGACCGCTGGCTCGCCTGCATGCCGATCGCGCGCGTGGGCGGATTGTCGATCCTCACGCGGTGCCTCGCCGCGCGCCGCACCATCGTGCTCGCCGACGGTTTCGACGCGGCGGCGTTTCCTTCGCTGGTCGCCGCGGAGCGCGTGACGCTCGCGTCGCTGGTGCCGACGATGCTCGCGCGCGTGCTCGATGCGCACCCGGACTGGACGCCGCCCGCGCACCTGCGCGCGATCCTCGTGGGCGGCGCGGCGGCACCGGAGCCGCTGTTGCGGCGCGCGGCTGCGCGCGGCGTCCCGGTCGTGCTCACGTACGGCATGACCGAGACGTGCTCGCAGGTCGCCGCGACGCCGTACGCGAAGCGGCACGCACCGTGGGAATGTGGAGCCGGCCGTGCGCTTACGGGGGCCGAACTGCGTGTCGCCGGCGGCCGCATCGAGGTGCGCGGGCCGATGCTGATGACCGGCTACCTCGGCGCGCCGCCGTTGCCGGATGGCGCGTGGTTCGACACCGGGGACCTGGGAAGCATCGACGCGCACGGCTCGCTCACCGTGCACGCGCGCGGCGCCGACGTGATCGTGACCGGCGGCGACAACGTCTATCCGGCCGAAGTGGAGCGCGAGCTCGAGCGGTGCCCGGGCATCGCCGCCGCGGGCGTGTTCGGCGTGTCGGACGACGTCTGGGGCGAGACGGTGGCGGCCGCGCTCGTCGTCGACCCCGCCGGCGCGCCGCGCGACGACGAGCTGCACGCGTGGATCGGCGCGCGGCTCGCGCCGCACAAGCGGCCGCGCAGAGTCTGCCGCGTCGAGCGGTTGCCGCAGACCGCCGCCGGCAAGCTCGATCGCGACGGGCTCGCCGCGTTCGCCCCGCTGCTGCGGCCGCTGCGGCGGCAGTCCTGAGCGGGGACGCGGCCCCGAGGCACGATTCGCATGGTGTGCCGGCGCGGTACCGGGCGTTTGTGGCACGATTCGGTACATGGACGCGGTCCCCGACCGGGATCGGCGGTCTGCGGTTTCAAGGGAGAGATGCATGGCGCTGACGATCGGAGTTCCCCGCGAGGTCCAGCCAGGCGAGAAGCGTGTCGCCACCGTGCCCGACGTCGTCGAGAAGCTGATCAAGCAGGGGTTCAGGGTCGCCGTCGAGGCCGGCGCGGGCGACGGCGCGCAGATCGGCGACGACGCCTACCGCGCGGCCGGGGCCGACATCGTCGCCGATCGCGCGGCGCTGTGGTCGCAGGCCGACATCGTCTTCAAGGTGCGCGCGCCCGATGCGGCCGAGGTCGGCCTGCTGCGCGAGGGCGGGATGCTCGTGAGCTTCGTCTGGCCGGCGCAGAATCCGGATCTCATGCAGGCGCTGGCCGCGAGGAAGGCCACCGTGCTCGCGATGGACAGCGTGCCGCGGATCTCGCGCGCGCAGAAGCTCGACGCGCTGTCGTCGATGGCGAACATCGCGGGCTACCGTGCGGTGATCGAGGCCGCGCATCAGTTCGGACGCTTCTTCACCGGCTCCATCACGGCCGCGGGCAAGGTGCCGCCGGCCAAGGTCTTCGTGATCGGCGCCGGAGTCGCCGGCCTGGCGGCGATCGGCGCCGCGTCCGGGCTCGGCGCGATCGTGCGCGCCAACGACACGCGGCCGGAGGTCGCCGACCAGGTGAAGTCGATGGGCGGCGAGTTCGTCGGCGTCGACTACCAGGAGGAAGGCAGCGGCGTCGGCGGCTACGCCAAGGTGATGAGCGAAGGGTTCCAGAAGGCGCAGCGCGACGTGTTCGCGAAGCAGGCGAAGGACGTCGACATCATCATCACGACCGCGCTCATCCCGGGCAAGCCGGCGCCGCGGCTCATCACCGCGGAGATGGTGAAGTCGATGAAGCCGGGCAGCGTCATCGTCGACATGGCGGCCGAGCAGGGCGGCAACTGCGAGCTGACCGTGCCCGGCGAGATCGTCGTGCGCCACGGCGTGACGATCATCGGCTACACCGATCTGCCGAGCCGGCTCGCGCGGCAGTCGTCGACGCTGTACGCGACGAACCTCCTGCGCCTCACCGAGGACCTCGTCAAGACCAAGAGCATCGAGGGCGACGCGGTCCGGATCGACATGAACGACGAGGTCCTGCGCGGCACCACGGTGATCGACCGCGGCGAGGTGACGTGGCCGCCGCCGCCGCCGAAGCTGTCCGCCGCGCCGCCGGCGGCGGCGAAGGCCGCCGCCCCGGTGGCCGCGCCGAAGGCGCACGGCCACGGCAAGCCGAGCGGCGCGATGTCCCCGGGCCGGGCGGCCCTGATCTTCGGCGCCGGCGCGGTGCTGTTCCTGCTGATCGGCGCCTATGCGCCGCACTCGTTCCTCGGCCACTTCACCGTGTTCGTGCTGGCGTGCTTCGTCGGCTACATGGTCGTGTGGAACGTGACGCCCGCGCTGCACACGCCGCTGATGAGCGTGACGAACGCCGTGTCGAGCATCATCGCGATCGGCGCGCTGGTGCAGCTCGCGCCGGACCTGACGAAGATCTCCGCGGACCTGTCGCGGCCCAGCGAGTGGATCCGCTGGCTCGCGGTCGGCGGGATCGCGCTCGCGACGATCAACATGTTCGGCGGCTTCGCGGTGACGCGGCGCATGCTGGAAATGTTCCGCAAGTGAGAGGGGCGACGCCATGACTTCCAGCCTCTCCACGATCGCCTATCTCGGCGCCACGATCCTCTTCGTCCTGTGCCTGGGCGGGCTCTCCAACCCGGAGACGTCGCGCCGCGGCAACGTCTACGGCATCGTCGGCATGGCGATCGCCGTGCTCGCCACGGTGTTCGGTCCGCAGGTCACGCCGGCCGGCTTCCCGTACATCATCGGCGCGATGGTCGTCGGCGCGGCGATCGGGCTCTACGCCGCGCGCGTCGTCAAGATGACGCAGATGCCCGAGCTGGTCGCGCTGATGCACAGCCTGGTCGGCCTCGCGGCGATGCTCGTCGGGTACGCGAACTTCATCGACCCGGCCGTCTCGGTCGGCATGACGCCCGCCGAGAAGGCGATCCACGAGGTCGAGATGTACGTCGGCGTCCTGATCGGCGCGGTGACCTTCTCCGGCTCGGTGATCGCCTTCGGCAAGCTCTCCGCGAAGATCAGCGGCAAGCCGGTGCTGCTGCCGGGGCGGCACTGGATCAACCTCGCTGGCCTCGTCGTCGTCGTCTACTACGGCTACGCGTTCGTCCAGGCGCACAGCGTGGCCGAGGCGCTGACGCCGATGATCGTGATGACGGTGATCGCGCTGCTGTTCGGCGTCCACATGGTGATGGCGATCGGCGGCGCCGACATGCCGGTCGTCGTGTCGATGCTCAACAGCTATTCCGGCTGGGCGGCCGCGGCGACGGGCTTCATGCTGTCGAACGACCTGCTGATCGTCGTCGGCGCGCTCGTCGGCTCGTCGGGCGCGATCCTGTCGTACATCATGTGCCGGGCGATGAACCGCAACTTCCTCAGCGTGATCGCCGGGGGCTTCGGCACCGACAGCGGCACGCCGGCCGCGGCGGCGGGCGGCGGCGGCGAGCCGGCGGGCGAGGTGAACCCGATCTCGGCGGCCGAGACCGCCGAGTTGCTGCGGGAGGCGAAGAGCGTGATCGTGGTTCCCGGCTACGGCATGGCGGTCGCACAGGCGCAGCACACGGTCTGCGAGATCACGAAGGCGCTGCGCGAGCGCGGCATCGACGTGAGGTTCGGCATCCACCCGGTCGCCGGCCGCATGCCCGGTCACATGAACGTGCTCCTCGCCGAGGCCAAGGTGCCCTACGACATCGTGTTCGAGATGGACGAGCTGAACGAGGACTTTCCGGACACCGACGTCGCGATCGTCATCGGCGCGAACGACATCGTGAACCCGGCGGCGCAGGAGGACCCGACGAGCCCGATCGCCGGCATGCCGGTGCTCGAGGTGTGGAAGGCGAGGACGTCGGTCGTCATGAAGCGCAGCATGGCCTCCGGCTACGCCGGCGTCGACAACCCGCTGTTCTACAAGGACAACAACCGGATGCTGTTCGGCGACGCGAAGAAGATGCTCGACGAGGTTCTGGCGGCGCTCAAGTCCTGACCCGCCCGCCGTGCCCGGCCCGCTCGCCCACCTGACCGTCCTCGACCTGTCCCGCGTGCTCGCGGGGCCTTGGTGCACGCAGCTCTTCGCGGACCTCGGCGCGACCGTCATCAAGGTCGAGCGGCCCGGCGCCGGCGACGATACGCGCGCGTGGGCGCCGCCGTATCTCAAGGACGCGCAGGGGCGCGACACGTCGGAGTCCGCGTACTACCTCGCGTGCAACCGCGGCAAGCTGTCGGTCGCCGTCGACTTCACGCGGCCCGAGGGCCGCGACCTCGTCCGCGACCTCGCGCGGCAGTGCGACGTGCTGATCGAGAACTTCAAGGTCGGCGGCCTCGCGAAATACGGGCTCGACTACGCCAGCATGGCGGCGCTCGACCCGCGGCTCGTCTACGCGTCGATCACCGGCTTCGGCCAGGACGGCCCGTATGCGGAGCGCGCCGGCTACGACTTCATCATCCAGGGGATGAGCGGGTTCATGAGCGTGACCGGCGAGCGCGACGACCGCCCCGGCGGCGGCCCCCAGAAGGCCGGCATCGCGATCACCGACATCCTGACCGGCATGTACGCGGCCGTGGCGATCCTCGCCGCCGTCGCGCACCGCGACCGCACCGGCCGCGGCCAGCACGTCGACTGCGCGCTGCTCGACTCCGCCGTGGCGATGATGGCCGTGATGAACATGAACTACCTCGTCACCGGAACGCCGCCCGGCCGCGTGGGCAACGCGCACCCGAACATCGTGCCGTACGAGGTGTTCGCGTGCGCCGACGGCCACCTGATCCTCGCCGTGGGCAACGACGGGCAGTTCGCGAAGTTCTGCGCGGTGGCGGGCGTGGCGGACTGGGCGCAGGACGCGCGCTTCGCGAAGAACGCCGACCGCGTCCGCCATCGCGAGACGCTGGTGCCGCTGGTCGCGGCCGTCGTCGCGACGCGCGCGCAGCGCGACTGGCTCGCGGCGCTGGAGGAGGCGGGCGTTCCGTGTGGGCCGATCAATCGCCTCGACGCGGTGTTCGCCGATCCGCAGGTCGTCGCGCGGGGGCTGCGCATCGACCTGCCGCACGCGCTCGCCGGGCACGTGCCGCAGGTGGGCCCGCCGTTCAAGCTCTCCGGGACGCCGGCGGTGCCCGCGCGCGCGCCGCCGCTGCTCGCCGAGCACACGGAGCGCGTGCTGCGTGAGCGGCTCGGCCTCGACGACGCGGCGATCGCGCGCCTCGCCGGCGCCGGCGTCGTGGGGTTGCGGTGAGCGCGGGTCCGATCGCCCTCGATCGCCGGCCGTGGTTCTGGGCCGCGTACGTGGCGACGGCACTCGCGGCGCTCGCCGTCGCCTGGCAACTGGCGCCGCACGCGATTCCGCTCGTCCACCTCGACATCACGATGTCGCGGGACGCCGCGATTGCCCGAGCGGAAGCCATCGCGGCGGAGCGCCGGCTCGCGCCCGACGGCGCGCGCACGGCGATCGTGTTCAACCACGACGAGGCGGCGCAGAGCTACGTCGAGCTGGAGGGCGGGGGCAAGGAGGCGTTCGCCCGGCTGGTCGAGGGCCACGCGTTTTCGCCGTACTGGTGGGACGTGCGGCTGTTCCGCCCGGGCACCGTCGACGAGGTGCTGATCCGCCTGCAGCCGGGCGGCGCGATCGACGGCTTCACGCGGCGCGTGGCCGAGTCCTACGTGCGCGACGCCGCGACGAAAGCCCTCGCGCCGGACGCTGCGCTGGCGCTCGCGCGCGACCGCGCCGCGCGCGACTGGGACGTCGACTTCGGGCCCTACACGCTGCTCGACCAGGCGCAGCAGACGCGGCCGACCGGCCGCGTCGACCACAAGTTCGTGTTCGAGCGCGCGGACCGGATCGGCGACGCGCGCATCCGGCTGCAGGTCGTCGTCACCGGCGACGAGCTCACGCAGGTGCAGCCGTTCGTCCACGTGCCGGAGAGCTTCGAGCGGCGCTTCCAGGAGATGCGCAGCGCGAACAAGGCGATCGCGGGCGTCGCGAGCCTGTCCGCCGGCGTGCTCTACGGACTCGTCGGCTGCGTGCTGGGCGCGCTGTGGCTGCTGCGCCAGCACTGGCTCGTGTGGAAGGCGCCGCTCGTCGCGGGCCTCGTCATCGGCGGGCTGCTCGGCGCGACGATCCTCGCCAACGCGCCGTCCGCCTGGTTCGGCTTCGCGACGACGCAGGACGAGACCACGTTCTGGTTGCGCCTGTGGGGCACGGCGCTGCTGGTGTTCGTCGGGGGCGGCTTCGCGCTGGGCGAGGTGTTCATGGCCGCGGAAGGACTCGCGCGCCGCGCGTTCCCGGACCATCCGCAACTGTGGCGGCTGTGGTCGCGCGAGGCCGGCGGCACGGTCGAGGTCCTCGGCCGGACGGCCGGCGGCTACCTGTTCGTGCCGCTCGAGCTCGCGTTCATCGCCGTCTTCTATTTCGCGACCAACCGGTGGCTCGGCTGGTGGCAGCCGTCCGAGTCGCTGACCGATCCCAACATCCTGTCGTCGCTGGTGCCGGCGCTGACGCCGATCGCGATCTCGCTGCAGGCGGGTTTCATGGAGGAGTGCGTCTTCCGCGCGGTGCCGCTGGCGCTGGGCGCACTGATCGGCGCGCGTTTCGGCCGCCGCCGCCTGGGCCTCGCGATCGCGTTCGTGCTGCAGGCGGTGATCTTCGGCGCGGCGCACGCCAACTACCCGGGCCTGCCGTCGTACTCGCGGCTGGTGGAGCTGCTGCTGCCGTCGATGTTCTGGGCCGCGATCTTCCTGCGCTACGGCCTGCTTCCCACCATTCTGCTGCACGCGGTGTTCGACCTCGCGCTGATCTCGATCCCGCTGTTCCTGATCGACGCGCCGGGTGCGTGGGCGCAGCGCGCGCTCGTCATCGCGGCGGGCCTCGTGCCGGCCGCCGTCGTCCTCGCGCGGCGCGCACGGCAGTCCGGATGGCTCGCGTTGCCGGCGGCCCTGCGCAACGGCGCGTGGCAACCGCGCGTGCCCGCGCCGGCGCCGGCGGAGCGGGTCGCCGTCGCGGGTACCGCCGGCACGCGCACGGCGCTGCTGCAACGGGCGCTGCCGTGGCTCGGCGTCGCGGGCATCGCCGCGTGGGTCGCCTTCACGCCGTTCGTGGCGGATGCCCCGCCGCTTGCGATCGGGCGGGCCGAGGCGGAGGCGGCCGCCGTGGCGGAGCTCGCCGCGCGCGGCGTCACGCTCGGACCCGAGTGGACGCGCCGATCGCTGCCGGCCGTCGCGCTCGACAACCCGGTGCAGCGGCAGTGGCACGCGTTCGTCTGGCGCGAGGCCGGCCCCGCGCAGTACCGTGCGCTCGTCGGCAACGTGCTGGCCCCGCCGCTGTGGGAGGTGCGCTTCGCCCGCTTCGAGGGCGACGTCGCCGACCGCGCCGAGGAATGGCGCGCGACGGTGGCCGGCGACGGCCGCGTGCGCAGCGTCGTCCATCGGCTGCCCGAAGGTCGTCCCGGTGCCACGCTCGAGCGCGAAGCGGCGCAGGCGCTGGCGACTGACGCGCTGAAGCGGCGGCTCGGGCTCGACGCCGCCGCGCTCGCGCCCCGCGTCGCGGAGCAGGAGAAGCGACCGGCGCGGCGCGACTGGAGCTTCGCGTGGGCGAATCCGGCGGTCGCGGTCGGAGGGGACGGGGAGGCGCGCGCGCAGGTCGTGGTCGCCGGTGACGAGGTCGTGCTGGCCGGGCACTCGCTGTTCGTCCCCGAGGCGTGGCAGCGCGCCGACGCCGAGCGCGAGGGCCGGCGCCAGAACCTCAAGGTCGGCTGCATGGCGCTGGTCGTGCTGCTCGCGGCGGCGGCGCTCGTCTACGCGGTCATGGCGTGGAGCCGCGGGCGCAGCGACCGGCGCGCGTTCTGGTGGGTCGCCGGGCTCACGCTCGCGATGACCACCGTCGGTGCCGCGAACAACTGGCCGGCGGTGGCGATGCAGCTGCGTACCGCGGAGCCGATCGCGAACCAGGTGACGCTCTCGGTGCTCGGCACGCTTGCCGGAGGCGTCGTGCTGGCGCTGCTGCTCGGCCTGCTGGCGGGCGTCGGCGCCCACTACGCCCGCGCGCAGGTCGTGGCGACGCTCGCCGGGCGGCTGCCCGCCTGGCTCGCGGGCGTGGCGGCCGCGTGCGCGACGGCCGGCATTGCGGCGGCGCTGGCGGCGCTGGTGCCGGAGACGATGCCGTTGTGGCCGGATACGAAGCTCGGCGCCGGCGCACTGCCGTGGATCGGCGCGCTGACGTCGGGCCTCGCGTTCGTCCCGGCCCTGGCGGTCACGCTGTTCCTGCTCGCGGTCGTCGACCGCGCGACGGCGGGCTGGACGCGCCGGATCGCGCTGGCGGCGCTGGTGCTCGTGCTGATCGGCGTCGCGCTCGCGATCGTGAGCGGGCGCGACGTCGGCCACGCGCTGCTGCAGGGCGGCGTCGAGGGCCTGACGACGCTGGCGATGGCGTGGCTGGTGCTGCGGTTCGACCTGCGCACGGTGCCCGCATTCGTCGCCACCGGGATCGTGCTCGAGGCCGCGAAGACCGCGACGCTCGCCGGGACCGCCACGGCGTGGGGCATCGTCGCGCTCGCGGCCGCGGTGACCGTCGCGCTCGCGTGGGCGGCGACGCGCTACGTCGCGCCGGCCCGCGGTCAATCGTAGATGCACGGCGGGTTACCCGGGCCCGCTCCCCGTCGACGGCCTTGGCCGGCGATCGCGCGCGCGGCGCACGCGATCGCCCTGCGTTACTTCAACGTCGCCCAGTAGGGCGTGACGAAGTTGTCCGCCCGGTGCGGGACGCTGACGTTGCTGCGCGACGCCCACGGGATCACCTGCCGGTGCAGCGGGATCAGGTTGACCTCGGCGTTCTGCGCGAGCAGCGCCTCGCGGATCTGGCCGAGACGCTCCGGCGGGTTCATGTTGACCTTGACCTTGGCCGTGAGCTCGTCGACCTTCGCGTTCGAGTAGCGGCCGTAGTTGAAGTCGCCGTCGCCCTTGCCGTTCCACGTCGAGAGCACCGGCTGCAGCGTGAAGATGCCGTCGGTCGACGCGCCGCCCCACCCCAGCATGTAGACGCTGGTGTCGGTCTTCTCGAGCTTCGGGAAGTAGAGCGCGCGCGGCATCGCGTTGACCTTCGTCGCGACGCCGACCTGCGACCACATCGCCGCGATCGCCTGGCAGATCCGCTCGTCGTTGACGTAGCGGTTGTTCGGGCAGTCGAGCGTGACCTCGAAGCCGTTCGGGTAGCCGGCGTCCGCGAGCAGCTTCTTCGCGCGCTCGCGGTCGTACGGCAGCCGCTTCTCGATCTCGGGCGTGGACGTCACCGGGGACGGCAGGATCGCGCCGGTCGGCTTCGACAGCCCGCGCATCGTGTTCTTCTGGATCGCGTCGATGTCGATCGCGTGGTAGAGCGCCTGCCGGACGCGCACGTCCTTCAGCGGGTTCTTGCCCTTGACGCTCGAGTACAGCAGCTCGTTGCGCGCCTGGTCCATGCCGATGAACACGATGCGGTTCTCGACGCCCTCGATCACCTTGATGTTCGGCGTCTGCGCGAGCCGCGGCACGTCCTGCGGCGGCGGGTCGTTGATGAGGTCGACCTCGCCCGAGATCAGCGCGGCCACCCGCGTCGCGTCGGAGACGATCGGCGTGTAGACGACGTCGTCGATGTTGCCGTCGAAGAGCCCCGCCTTGATGCCCCACCAGTTCGGGTTCTTCTTGAGCACGGTCTTCACGTCCGGCTGCCGGGATACCAGCGAGTAGGGCCCGGTGCCGTTGGCCTCGCGCGCGGTGATCATGTCCTCCTTCGCCGCGAAGTTCTGCGGCTTGACGCACTTGTTCTTCTCGCACCACGCCTTCGACATGATGTTGATCGTCGCGAGGTGCTCCAGCATGATCGGGTTGGGCCCGGGGGTCGTGAACTCGACGGTGAGGTCGTCGATCTTCTTCGGCACGCCGGCGGCGTTGGCGTAGGCGCGCAGCTGCGACGTGTCGGCCTTCGCGCGCTCGTAGCTGAAGACGACGTCGTCGGCGGTGAACGGCGTGCCGTCGTGGAACTTGACGCCCGCCCGCAGCTTGAACCGCCACGTCGTCGGGTTGACCTGCGTCCACGACTCGGCGAGCGCGGGCACGAGGCCCAGCTGCTTGTCGCGGTTGACCAGGAACTCGTAGACGAGGCTGTTGACGTTGTTGGTGAGACCCTCGTTCTGCGAATGCGGGTCCGTCGTCTGCATGTCGCCGCGGCCGGCCCAGCGGAGCGTGACCGCGTCCGCTGCGAGGGCGGCGAAGCCGAGCAGGACCGCGAGGGTCGCGGCGGAGAGCGCGTGCCGGCGCGCGCGCGTGGCGGGTCGAAGCATGGGGTGACCTCCGGATCGTGGCGCGGGCGCGCCTTCCGGCCCGCGCCCGCAAGGGCCGAATGATACTGAAACGGCGGACGCGCGCGGTAGAATTCGCGCCGCTCCATCCCCACGTTCCCGTGGCGGGCCGCCGCCGGCCCGCCGCCGTGATTCCCGATGGCCGACCTCCACGCCGATCTCGCCGCGCGCCTGCCGCTCGCCATGGCCGCCGACGCGGCGCGCCTCGCCCGCCGCCTGCACGCGGCGCGGGGGCGGCGTGCCCCCGCGGCGGAGTGGGCGCGGATCGCCGCCGACGTCGAGCGGTCCGTCGCGCATTGCGCGGCCCGCGCCGCGCGCACGCCGAAGTTCGACTACCCGCCGGAGCTTCCGGTCGCGCAGCGCGCCGGGCAGATCGCGCAGGCGATCCGCGCGCATCCCGTCGTCATCGTCTGCGGCGAGACGGGGTCGGGCAAGACGACCCAGCTGCCGAAGATCTGCCTCGCGGCCGGCCGCGGCGTCCGCGGGCTCATCGGCCACACGCAGCCGCGGCGCATCGCCGCCCGCGCGGTGGCGGCGCGCATCGCCCACGAGCTCGGGGAGGCCGTCGGCGGCGCGGTCGGCTACAAGGTCCGCTTCACCGACCACACGCGCCCCGACGCGTTCGTGAAGCTGATGACCGACGGGATCCTGCTCGCGGAGACCCAAGGCGACCGGGACCTCCTCGCGTACGACACGATCATCGTCGACGAGGCGCACGAGCGCAGCCTCAACATCGACTTCCTGCTGGGATATCTGAAGCAGCTCGCCGCGCAGCGGCCGGACCTGCGGGTCGTCATCACGTCGGCCACGCTCGACGCGGACCGCTTCGCGCGGCACTTCGGCACCGCCGACGCGCCGGCACCGGTGATCGAGGTGTCGGGCCGCACGTACCCGGTCGCGATCCGCTACCGGCCGCTCGCCGGTGGCGGCGACGTCGGTGCCGCGGATCCCGAGAAGGAAGCGGACGACGAGGAGGATCTCGAGGAGGCGATCGTCGGCGCGGCCGAGGACCTCTGGCGCGAGGGTCCCGGCGACATCCTCGTGTTCCTGCCGGGCGAGCGGGAGATCCGCGAGACCGGGGACCTGCTGCGGCGCGGTCTCGCGCGGCGGCCGTACGCGCGCGACGTGGAGATCCTCCCCCTGTTCGCGCGGCTGTCGGTGGCCGACCAGCAGCGCGTGTTCGCGCCGTCGTCCGGGCGCCGGATCGTCCTCGCGACCAACGTCGCCGAGACGTCGCTGACCGTGCCGGGCATCCGCTACGTCGTCGACACCGGGCTCGCGCGGGTCAAGCGCTACAGCGTGCGCAACAAGACGACGCTGCTCGCGATCGAGAAGGTGTCGCGCGCGGCGGCCGACCAGCGCGCCGGCCGCTGTGGGCGCGTGCAGGACGGCATCTGCGTCCGCCTGTACGACGAGGCCGACTACGCGGCGCGCCCGCGCTTCACGGACCCGGAGATCCTGCGCTCGTCGCTCGCCTCGGTGATCCTGCGGATGGCGGCGCTCGGCCTTCCCGACGTCGCGGCATTTCCGTTCGTCGAGGCGCCGTCCCCGCGTGCGATCGCCGACGGCTACCAGCTCTTGGCCGAGCTGTCGGCCGTCGACGAGCGGCGCGCGCTGACGCCGCTCGGCCGCGAGCTCGCGCGGCTGCCGCTCGACCCGCGCATCGGCCGCATCGTCGTGGCGGCACGCGACGGCGGCTGCCTGCCGGAGGCGCTCGTCATCGCGAGCGCGCTCGCGGTGCCCGACCCGCGCGAGCGCCCGCTGGAACGGCAGCAGGCCGCCGACCAGGCGCACTTGAGGTTCCGCGACGAGCGCTCGGACTTCCTGTCGCTGGTCGCGCTGTGGGAGTTCTTCGCGGACCTCTCGGCGCAGAAGCTCCCGCACCGGCGGCAGGTCGACGCCTGCCGTGCGCAGTTCGTCTCGTTCCTGCGGCTGTCCGAGTGGCGCGACGTCCATCGCCAGCTCGTCGCCACGCTGGAGGAGGCGGGCTGGAAGTGGTCGCCGGCGCTGCCGGCGACGATCGACGCGGCGCGCTATGCGGCCCTGCACAAGGCGGTACTCGCCGGGCTGCTCGGCAACATCGGCGTCAAGGCGGACGCCGACGAGCACTACCTCGGCACGCGCGGGCTCAAGTTCTTCCTGCACCCGGGCTCCGGCCTCGCGCGCAAGGGCACGCGGTGGCTGCTCGCGGCCGAGCTGACCGAGACGTCGCGCCTGTTCGCGCGCTGCGCGGCGCGCATCGAGCCCGAGTGGATCGAGGAGGTCGCGGGCGACCGCGTGACGCGCGACTGGTTCGAGCCGCACTGGGAGCGCAGGCGCGGCGAGGTCGTCGCGAGCGAGCGCGTGCAGCTGTACGGCCTGACGCTGGTCGCGCGGCGGCCGGTGTCGTTCGGCCGGCTGGACCCGCAGGCCGCGCGCGACGTGTTCATCCGCGAGGCGCTGGTCCCGGGCGACCTCGACACGAAGGGCGCGTTCCTCGCGCACAACCGCGCGCTGATCGCCGACGTCGCCATGCTCGAGCACAAGGCGCGGCGGCAGGACGTCCTCGTCGACGACGCGGCGATCGCGGCGTTCTACGACGAGCGCGTTCCGGCCGGCGTGCACTCGGCCGTCACGTTCGAGCGCTGGCGCGCCGAGGCCGAGCGGCGCGATCCGCGCGCCCTTTTCCTGACGCGCGAGTACCTGATGCGGCACTCGGCGGAGGCCGTGACTGGCGACCTTTATCCGGAGACGCTCGCCGTGGCCGGGACCGCGCTGCCGCTCAAGTACCGGTTCGCGCCCGGTCATCCGCTCGACGGCCTCACGCTGACGGTGCCGCTGCCGCTGCTCAACCAGCTGCCCGACGCACGGCTCACGTGGCTCGTGCCCGGCATGGTGCGCGAGAAGGTCGCGCACTACCTGAAGGCGCTGCCCAAGGCGATCCGCCAGCGCGTGACGCCGGTCCCCGAGGTCGTCACGGCGTTCCTCGAGTCGCGGCCGCACGACGACGTGCCGCTGCCGGACGCGCTGCGCACGTTCCTCGAGGCGCGCCTCGGCGAGCCCGTCCCGGCCGACGCGTGGCGCGACGTCGCGCTGCCTGCGCACCTCGCCGTCCACGTGGCGGTCGTCGACGAGGCGGGCCGCGACCTCGGCGCGGGCCGCGATCTCGTGGTCCTGCGCGCTCAGCTGGGCGATGCGGCGCTGCTGTCGTTCGCGGCTGCCGGCCCGGCGTTCGAGAAGACCGGCATGAAGCACTGGGAGTGCGGTGACCTGCCGGAGTCGCTGACGTTCGCGCGCGGCGGCCGGCAGCTGACGGGGTATCCGGCGCTCGTCGACGACGGCGACGCCGTCTCGCTGCGGCTGCTCGACACGCACGACGCCGCCCGGGCGGCCACGCGCGCCGGCGTCCTGCGCCTGATGCGGATCGCGCTCCGCGACGCCGTGGCACGGTTCGAGAAAGGGGGCCCCGGATTCGCGCAGGCCGCGCTCCAGCTGAAGGCGGCGGTCCCCACCGACCGGCTCCTGGCCGACGTGCTCGCTGCGGCCCTCGACCGGGCGTTCCTCGCCGACGATCCGCTGCCGCGCAGCGAGAAGGCGTTCGCGGAGGCGGTCAAGCGGGCGCGGGCGCGCCTGCCGGCGGTCGTGGACGGCGCGTTCCGCACACTGGCGTCGATCGCCGCAGCGCACCTCGCGCTCACGCAGCGGCTGGCCGGCGCACCGCCGGCGTGGTCGCGCTTCGTCGCCGACGTCCGGTCGCAGCGCGACACCCTCGTGTATCCGGGATTCTTCGCGGCCACCCCGTGGGCGCAGCTTGCCCACCTTCCGCGGTACCTGACGGCGCTCGAGCGGCGCGTGGCCAAGTACGCCGAGCGGTCCGACCGGGACGCTCGCCACGCGGAGCAGGTGGCGGATCTCTGGCGCCGCTACCGGGAGCGGGCCGGCCGGGAGGGCGCGGCCGGCATGCCGCCGGATCCCCGGCTGGAGACGTTCCGCTGGCTGCTGGAGGAACTGCGGGTGTCGCTGTTCGCACAGGAGCTAAAGACGCCCTTCCCGGTGTCCTTCAAGCGGGCCGAAAAGGCCTGGTCCGAACTGGTGCGCTGACCCTCGGGCGGGGGCGGCGAGCGTCGCGTTGGCACTGCGGTAGCGCCGTGCTACAGTAACTTCGCGGTATTGTTGCCTAAGACCTTGACCAACCACGCATGCCGAGCCTCCAGGGCCTGACGACGTGAACGCGCCCACGACGGAAACCGCGGCCCGCCAGCCAGCGCGGGAACTCGCGCGCATCCTGCACGAGTGCCGCGACCTCGCCGTGCGGCGGCTGTCCGCGTCGTTCGCGCAGATTCTCGACCGTGTGTCCGAACTGCTGCTCGATCGCGCGAGCAAGACCGACGTGCGCGACGAGCAGCAGCTGTTCCTCGACGCCCGCGATTCGTTGAAGACCGAGCGGCCGGTGCTGATGTCGGAGTTCGAGAAGCATCTGCGCAAGCTGATCGACGAGCGCATCGCCGGCAAGGCGGTGGCGAAGCCCGACTACTCGAAGGTCGACGCGTCGAACCTGACGCTGGTCGAGACGGTTTCGATGGACGAGGCCGTGCTGCGCGGGAACATCCAGCGCGTCGTCGAGAACCTCTGCCACGACGAGCTCACCGCGCTCAACCGCGGTGTCGGCTACCTGCTCGGCAAGCCCGACCTCGTGACCGAGACCAATCCGCTCGGGCCCTCGTCGGTCGTCGGCGCGTTCGCCGGCGCCGTGGGCAGCCTCAAGGCCGACCGCAAGATCCGGTTCCAGATCCTGAAGGACCTGAACCAGACGCAGCTGTCCGACATCGCGACCGTGTATGCGGACCTCAACAAGCACCTGACGCGGCTCAACATGATGCCGGGCCCCGGCCGGCACGGCGGCATCCAGCGCCTCCCGGCGGGCGAGCGGCCGCCGCGGGCGCCCGCCAAGCCTCCGCCGCCGCCCCCGGGCGCGCCGGGCGCCGAGATCGACGTAATGGCGATGTTCAAGCGGATGTACGGCAGCGCGACCCCTGCCATGCAGGCGCCATCGCCGTTCGGCACCGTGCCGTCGGCGCCGCAGTTCGCGGGCATGCCGCCGATGATGGCGCCGCCGGGCATGGCGGACGGCGATTTCCCGGCGATCAGCATGCCGGGCGGGCCGATGCACGGCGCGCCCGCGACGCACGCGTTCGCGCCGATGCGGCCCACGCCGTCGGGCTACGTTCCGGGTGCGCCGATCATCTCCACCGCGGACCTGCACGAGGGCCTGACCCGCCTGCAGGCCGGCCAGTCCGACTTCGACGTCGGCGGCGCGGCGGTCGCGTTCTCCGGCATCCCGCAGGGCCTGCACAACGTGCTGCGCGACCTGCAGGAGTCCCCGCTCGGCGCGAAGGCGAACCAGCTCGAATCGATGACGATCGAGATGGTCGCGATGCTGTTCGACTTCATCTTCGAGACGAAGGACCTGCCGGACGGGATCAAGGCGCTGCTGGCGCGGCTGCAGATCCCCGTGCTGAAGGCCGCGATGCTCGACGGCGCCTTCTTCGCGAAGAAATCGCACCCGTCGCGCCTTCTCGTCAACGAGCTCGCGCAGGCCGGGCTCGGCTGGTCGCCCGTCATGGGCCCGGAAGATCCGCTGTACCGGAAGATCGACGGGATCGTCCACCAGATCCTCGACAACTTCTCCGACGACCTCGAGATCTTCGAGCAGCAGCGCGACGAGCTCCGGGCGTTCCTCGCCGAGGAGGAGCGGGCGGCCGAGGAGAACATCCAGTCGTCCGCCGACGAGATCAACCAGAAGGACCGGATGCAGATCGCGTCCGTCGTCGCCAAGGCGGAGATCGAGAAGCGGATCGAGGGCAGCCCGGTGCCGAACTTCCTCGCGGCGTTCCTGCGCCAGAACTGGCAACGCACGCTGGAGCAGGTCTACCTCGACCAGGGCGAGGAGAGCGAGTCGTGGGGCTCCGGCGTGACGACGCTCGAGGACCTCGTATGGAGCGTGCAGCCGAAGCGGTCGCCGGAGGACCGGCGGCACCTGGTCGCCCTGCTGCCGTCGCTGCTGAAGCGCCTCTCCGCGGGCATGCACAACCGGACGTGGCCCGCCGACGAGCGCGAGCGGTTCATGTCGAACCTGGTCGAGGCGCACGCGGCGGCGGTCAAGCCGTCGCTCGCGCAGACCACGTCGCCGACGTCGGCGGTCGCCGAGGCGGCGAAGGCGCAGGCCGAGATCGCGAAGGCCGCCGGCGACCAGTCGCTGGCGGCGAAGGCCGAGGCGCTCGCCGCGGCGATGACGCAGGCGGAGCCGGAGCCCGTCGAGCCCGTGCGCGAGGTCATCGACGACGACTACCTCGAGATCGCGCGCAGCCTCGAGCGCGGCATGTGGATCGAGTTCGAGGCGGACGACGGCCAGCTCGCGTTCGCCAAACTCGCGTGGATCAGCCCGCTGCGCGGCACGTACCTGTTCACGAACCGGCAGGGCCAGAAGGCGCTGTCGATGACCGCCGAAGAGCTGGCCGAGCGCTTCCGCGCCGACCGCGCGCGCCTGGTGGAGGCCGAGCCGCTGATCGACCGCGCCTTCACGAGCATGATGACGCAGCTCGAAGAGAAGTTCCCGGAAACGGCGACCGTGCATTGACGATCGGCGCGCTGATCATCGGCGACGAGATCCTGTCCGGCAAGCGGCAGGACCGGCACCTGCCCCACGTGATCGAGACGCTCGCCGCGCGCGGGCTCGCGCTCGACTACGCGCACTACGAAGGCGACGACCGCGGCCGCCTCACCGCGCTGCTGCGCGACACGTTCGCCCGCGGCGACCTCGTGTTCGCGTTCGGCGGCATCGGCGCCACGCCCGACGACCACACGCGGCAGGCGGCGGCGGCGGCGCTCGGAGTTCCGCTGGCGCGGCACCCCGAGGCCGTCGCGGAAATCGAGGCGCGGTTCGGCGCCGAGGCGTACCCGCATCGGGTGCTGATGGCCGAATTTCCGGAAGGCAGCCGCATCATCCCGAATCCGTACAACCGCGTGGCCGCGTTCGCCGTCCGCGAGCACCACTTCTTCCCGGGCTTTCCGCAGATGGCGTGGCCGATGCTCGATTGGGTGCTCGCGACGTGGTACCCGGACCTGCGCCGCGCGCCGGCGGCCGAGCGCGCGATCGTCGTCTACGGCGCCGGCGAGTCGCAGCTGCTGCCGCTGATGGACGAGAACGTCGCGCGGTTCCCGATGCTCAAGCTCTTCAGCCTGCCCTCGTTCATGCCGGACGGCAGCCGCCGGATCGAGCTCGGCGTGAAGGGCGACGCCGCGCACGTCGACGCCGGGCTCGCGCACCTGATGGCCGGCGTCGCGGCGGCCGGCTTTCGCTGGGAGCCGCTCGATTGCCCAACGTGAACGCGCGCTCGCGAAGAGGCGCAGGGGCGCCGTGGAAACGCCCGCACTCGGGTGTGCGGAGCGCACGATGACGCGCGCAGAAACCTCACCGGCGACTGTGCGCCTGGTGTGAAACGCTCATCGTCGATGACCGCCAAGGGCCGCTGGTTCGACGAGGTCGCCGTCGGCGACACCTTCGCGAGCACGGTGACGATCACCGAGACGCACCTCGTATTGAGCGCGGGCCTGCTCGCCGACACCAACCCGCTGCACGTCGACGAGGAGTTCGCACGGCGATCGCGCTTCGGCGGCCGCATCCTGCACGGGATGATGACGAGCGCGATCATGGGCGGGCCGGTCGGCATGCACTTCCACGGCACCGCGGTCGCCTATCTCGAGCACAACGCGCGCTTCCTCGCGCCCGTGCGGCCGGGCGACACGCTGACGATCGCGTGGACGGTCGACGCGCTGGTCGAGAAGCCGAAGCACGGCGCCGGCGTCGTCGAGCTCTCCGGCAGCGCCACCAATCAGGCGGGCGTGGTCGCCGCGCTCGCGACGGGGAAGATCATGGTCTTCGCGAAGGGGAGGGGACCGTAGTCGGGACGGGCGTCAGGGCCGCAATGCCGGCGCCGGTTCGCGCAGCGCCTCGACGCACTCGGCGACGAGCGCGGGCCCGCGGTAGACGAGCCCCGTGTAGAGCTGCACGAGTGACGCGCCCGCGGCGATCTTCTCGCGCGCGTCGTGCCCGCTCTCGATGCCCCCGACGCCGATGATCGGCAGCGCGCCGGCCAGCGCTTCCGCGAGCACGCGCACGACCTCGGTCGAGCGCGCGCGCAGCGGCGCGCCGGACAGGCCGCCGGCCTCCTCGGCGTGCGGCTCGCCGGCGACCGCGTCGCGGGCGATCGTCGTGTTGGTCGCGATGACCCCGTCGATCCGGTGCTCGGCCAGCAGCCGCGCGACGCCGCGCACCGCCGCGTCGGACAGGTCCGGCGCGATCTTGATCGCGAGCGGCACGTAGCGGCCGTGCGCCTGCGCGAGCGCCGCCTGCTCCTGCTTCAGGCGCGCGAGCAGCGCGGCGAGCGCCGCGTCCGCTTGCAGGTCGCGCAGGCCCTTCGTATTGGGCGACGAGATGTTGACGGTGACGTAGCTCGCGTGCGCATAGACCGCGCGCAGGCACGTCACGTAGTCGTCGGCGGCGCGCTCGTTCGGCGTGTCGAAGTTCCTGCCGATGTTGATGCCGAGGACGCCGCGGTAGCGGGCGCGCGCGACGTTCGCGACGAAGATGTCGACGCCGTCGTTGTTGAAGCCCAGCCGGTTGATCAGCGCGTGCGCGTGCGGGAGGCGGAACATCCGCGGCTTCGGATTGCCCGGCTGCGGTCGCGGCGTCACCGTTCCCGCCTCGAGGAAGCCGAACCCGAACGTCGCGAGTCCTCGCAGGTGCGCGGCGTTCTTGTCGAGTCCGGCCGCGAGGCCGACGCGGTTCGGGAACGCGATGCCCATCACCGTCACCGGCGCCGCGGCCACGCGCGGCGCGACGACCTGCGCCAGCCCGGTCTGCGCGGCGCGGTCGAGCGCGGCGAGCGTCAGCTCGTGCGCGGTCTCGGCGTCGAGCGCGAACAGGAAGGGCCGGGCGAGCGGATAGAACGTGTACATCGGCGGGGCGCGCGGCACGCCGCGTGCGGACGACGCGGCGCGGGCGATGCGCGAGGTGACGCGATGATACCATCCGCTCGCATGACGACATTCCTGCGCGAGCCCTTGCGACGCCCGGCCCGTCTGCTGCTCGCGGCGCTCGCACTCGTCGCGTGCGTGCCGGTCGCGGACGCCGCGTCGAGCTCCGCGGCGAAGGCGCGCAAGCCGGCCGACGCGACGCCGAATTACGCGCAGCGCGACGACGTGCGTGCGTTTGCGGCGGAAGTCGCGGCCGATGCGGGGCTGCCGCGGCGCGACGTCGAGCGCTGGTTCGCCGCGGCGCGGTTCCAGCCGAAGATCGTCGCCGCGATGGACCGGCCGCTGCTCGAGCCGCCCAAGTGGTACCAGTACGCGCCGCCGTTCCTGTCGCCCGAGCGCGTCGACGCGGGCCTGCGCTTCTGGCGCGAGAACGAGGCGGCGCTCGAGCGTGCGCACGCGCAGTTCGGCGTCCCGCCCGAGATCGTCGTCGCCATCGTCGGCGTCGAGACGTTCTACGGGCGCGTCACCGGATCGTACCGCGTGATCGACGCGCTCGCGACGCTCGCGTTCGACTATCCGCGGCGCGCGCCGTTCTTCCGCGGTGAACTGAAGGAGTACGTGCTGCTCGCGCGCGACCAGGGCTTCTCGCCGCTCGTGCCGAAGGGGTCCTTCGCCGGCGCGATGGGCGTCCCGCAGTTCATGCCCGGCAGCTATCGCCGCTTCGCCGTCGACTTCGACGGCGACGGCCACGCCGACCTGTGGCGCAGCCAGGCGGACGTCGTCGGCAGCGTCGCGCACTACCTGCTCCGGCACGACTGGCAGCGCGGCCAGCCCGTCGTGCTCCCGGCGACCGTCGCCTCCGACGCGCGCGAGTCCGCGCTGCGCCGGCTGGACGGCGGCATCAGCGAGCGGCGGCCGCTCGCGGCGTGGCAGGCGGATGGCGTCGCGCCCGAGCGGGCGCCCGCCGACCTCGCGGTCGAGCCGGTCGGGCTGCTGCTGCTGGAGGAAAACGGCGACGGCGCCGCGAGCCTCTGGATCGCGTGTCCCAATTTCTACGTGATCACCCGCTACAACAAGAGCCGGCTCTACGCGGCCGCGGTCTGGTCGCTCGCGGAGCGCCTGCGGGCGGCGCGCCAGGCGCCGTTGCCGACCAGCTAGCCCCGCGTTGCTGCGCCGCAGCATCGCCCGTATACTCGGCCGGCGATGGCCGACCCGAGCACCGAACGCGACTTGCCGCTCAAGGAGGACACACGGCTCCTCGGCAGGCTGCTGGGCGACGTGCTGCGCGACCAGGCCGGGGAGGCGGGGTTCGGCCGAATCGAAGCGATCCGGCAGACCGCGATCCGCTTCCGGCGCGCCGGCGCCGCGGAGGCCGCCGCCGTCCGCGGCGAGCTCTCCGAGCTGCTCAACGGGCTGCCGATCGCGCAGACGCTCGACGTCGTCCGTGCGTTCTCGTACTTCTCGCACCTCGCGAACCTCGCCGAGGACGTCCACCAGAATCGCCGGCGCCGCGCGCACGCGCTCGCCGGCTCGCCGCCGCAGCAGGGCAGCCTCGCCGCGGCGCTCGCGCACCTGCGCGCGGCGGGTGTCGGCATCGGGGCGCTGTCCGCGTGGCTCGCCGACGCCGTCGTGTCACCGGTGCTCACCGCGCACCCGACGGAAGTGCAGCGCAAGAGCATCCTCGACTGCGAGCGCGAGATCGCGCGGCTGCTCATGTGGCGCGACCGCACGCCGCTCGCGCCAGAGGAAGGGATCGAGTGGGAACGCGATCTCTTCCGGCAAGTGCTGACGCTCTGGCAGACGGCGATGCTGCGCCTGTCGCGGCTGACCGTGCGCGACGAGGTCGACAACGGGCTCGCGTACTACCGGTACACGTTCCTGGCCGAAGTTCCGCGGCTCGCGCAGACGCTCGCGGGGGAGGTCGAGCGCGTCTACGGCGCCGCGGTCGCGGTGCCGCCGTTGCTCCGGATGGGCTCGTGGATCGGCGGCGACCGCGACGGCAATCCGTTCGTCGTCGCCGAGACGCTGGAGTATGCGATCCGCGCGCAGGCGGCGGTCGCGCTCGAGCACTACCTCGACGCTGTCCACCGGCTGGGAAGCGAACTCTCGATGTCGCTGCGCCTCGTGCGGCCGACGGCGGCGCTGCTGCAACTCGCGGCGGACGCGCACGACACCAATCCGCACCGGCAGGACGAGCCGTACCGGCAGGCGCTCACCGGCGTGTACGCGCGGCTTGCCGCGACGTCGGTCGCGCTCGCGGATCGCGCCCCGGCGCGCGCACCGCACATGGCGCTGGCCGCGTACGCGACGCCCGCCGCGTTCCTCGCCGATCTCGGCACGATCCGTTCCTCGCTCGCCTCGCACGGCGCCGGGCTGCTGGCCGCGCGGCGGCTCGACCCGCTCGCCCGTGCGGTCGAGTCGTTCGGGTTCCACCTCGCCGCGCTCGACCTGCGCCAGAACGCCGACGTGCACGAGGCGGTGGTCGCGGACCTGCTCGCCTGCGCGCGCGTCGCCGCCGACTACGCTGCGCTGCCGGAAGGGGAGCGCGTCGGGCTGCTGGCGCGCGAGCTCGCCAGCCCGCGCCCGCTCGCGTCGCCGCACCTCGCGTACGACGAGCGCACGCGCTCGGAGCTCGCGATCCTGGCGGCGGCCGCCGACGTCCATCGCCGCTACGGGCCCGCGGCATTGCCGAACTACGTGATCTCGAAGTGCCAGTCGGTGTCGGACCTGCTCGAGGTCGCGGTGCTGCTGAAGGAAGCGGGGCTCCTCGTCGGCGACGCGCTCGCCGTGAACATCGTGCCGCTGTTCGAGACGATCGCCGACCTCGCGCAGTGCGGCGCGATCATGCGCGACGCGCTCGCGCTGCCGGCCTACCGCCGCCTGGTCGCGGGGCGTGGCGACTGGCAGGAGGTGATGCTCGGCTACTCCGACAGCAACAAGGACGGCGGCTACCTGACGGCGAACTGGGCGCTGTACCGCGCGGAGCTCGATCTCGTCGCGTCGTTCCGCGCGCACGGGGTGCGGCTGCGGCTGTTCCATGGCCGCGGCGGGACGGTCGGTCGCGGCGGCGGCCCGTCGTACGAGGCGATCCTCGCGCAGCCGGCGGGCAGTGTCACCGGCGGGCTCCGCGTGACGGAGCAGGGGGAGATCATCGCCAGCAAGTACTCGGATCCCGAGCTCGGCCGGCGCAATCTCGAGGCGCTGGTCGCGGCCACGATGGAGGCGAGCCTCGCGGACGCCGAGCAGATCGGCGACCGCGCCGGCGCCTACCACCAGGCGATGGACGAGCTATCCGCTGTCGCACTGACGGCGTACCGGTCGCTCGTCTACGGCACCGAGGGCTTCGTCGCGTACTTCCGCGGCGCGACGCCGATCGCCGAGATCGCAGAGCTCAACATCGGCAGCCGGCCGGCGTCGCGTACCGCGTCGACGCGGATCGAGGACCTGCGCGCGATCCCGTGGGTGTTCAGCTGGGGCCAGTGCCGGCTGATGCTGCCGGGCTGGTACGGGTTCGGCTCCGCGGTCGACGCGTGGCTCGGGCAGCGCCGCGACGGCCTCGCGTTGCTGCGCGAGATGCACGGGCGCTGGCCGTTCTTCCGCAGCGTCCTGTCGAACATGGCGATGGTGCTGGCGAAGACCGACCTCGCGGTGGCGTCGCGCTACGCCGAACTGGTCGCGGATCGGGTGGTGCGCGAGCCGATCTTCGCTCGGATCGTCGACGAGCACGGCCGCACGGTGCGCGCGTACTTCGCGATCACCGGGCGGGCGCACCTGCTCGACGACAATCCCACGCTCGCGCGCAGCATCCGCAACCGCTTTCCCTACCTCGACCCGCTCAACCACCTGCAAGTCGAGCTGCTGCGCCGGTTCCGCGCCGGGCAGACCGACGAGCGGACGCGGCGCGCGATTCACCTGACGATCAACGGTCTGGCCGCAGGCCTGCGCAACAGCGGCTGAAGCGCGCGGGCGGGCTTTGGCTGCGGCGGAATTTGGGGCAGATCAAACTAATGCGAATTATTCGCATTCGTATTGACACCCGGACCTGCACCGACTATCCTTCGGGCCAGCGTTCAACTTCCCGAAGAGATCCGCCATGCGCAACGTCGCCCGCGCACTCGCCGTATTAGCCCTGCTCGCCGCTGCCTCCGCGCCCGTCCGGGCGGCCGAGGAGGCGGTCCTCAACCTGTATTCGGCGCGCCACTACCAGACGGACGAGGCGCTCTACGACAACTTCACCAAGGCGACCGGCATCAAGATCAACCGGATCGAGGCGGGCGACGAGCAGCTGGTCGAACGCCTGAAGAACGAGGGCGCGGCGAGCCCCGCCGACGTGTTGCTGATCGTCGACGCCGCCCGGCTATGGCAGGCGCAGCAGCTCGGCCTCTTCCAGCCGATGACCTCGACGGTGCTCGACGCCCGCATCCCAGCCAGGTATCGCGACCCGGCCGGCAACTGGTTCGGCTTCTCGTACCGGGCACGCGCGATCGTCTACAACAAGACGATGGCCGACCGCGCGGACGTCGCGACGTACGACGCGCTGGCCGGCCCGAAGAACAAGGGCAGGGTCTGCACGCGGTCCGGCAGCCATCCTTACAACCTGTCGTTGATCGCGTCGCAGATCGCGCACCTCGGCGAAGCGAAGGCCGAGGCATGGGCGAGGGGCGTGGTCGCCAACATGGCGCGCATGCCGAAGGGCGGCGACACCGACCAGATCAAGGCCGTGGCCGCCGGCGAGTGCGCCGTCGCGCTCACCAACACGTACTACTACGCGCGCCTGATGCGATCCACACAGCCGGCCGACCGCGAGATCGTCGCCAGGACGGCGCTCGTGTTTCCGGACCAGGAGACCCTGGGCACGCACGTGAACATCTCCGGGGCCGGCATCCTCAAGAACGCGCCCCATCGCGACAACGCGAAGAAGTTCCTCGAGTACCTCGCGAGCGACGACGCGCAGCGCTACTTCGCCGACGGGAACAACGAGTGGCCGGTCGTGGCATCCGTGGCCGTCGCCAATCCCGCGCTCGACGCGCTGGGCAAGTTCAAGGTCGACCCGCTGCCGATCGCCGCCTACGGCAAGTTCACCGCCGACGCGCAGAAGATCGCGGATCGGACAGGCTGGAGGTGACGCGCGCCGTCGGCGCCGCGCGCAGCCTGCGTGCGTCACGGTGAAAGGCCGTTCGCGCCGACCTGCGCCGGATGGGCATCAGGGTGCGGGGCGCGCTGCGTCCCGCGCCCGGATGCCGATCCGCGAGAGCAGGATGATGGGCACGAGACCCACGGCCACGATGGCGAGGGAAGGCAGTGCGGCCTCGGCCAGCCGCTCGTCCTTCGCGAACAGGTACGTCTGCGTGGCCAGCGTGTCGAAGTTGAACGGGCGCAGCACCAGCGTCGCGGGCAACTCCTTCATCACGTCGACGAACGCGAGCAGCAGCGCGGCCGCCGCGCTGCGCGACAGCAGCGGCCGGTGGACGCGCCACAGCGTGCCCCACGCGCCGGCACCGAGGCTGCGCGCCGCCGCGTCCATCGCCGGCGTGATCCGCGCGAAGCCGGGCTCGATGCCGTTCCACGCGACGGCGAAGTAGCGGACGAGGTACGCGTAGATCAGCGCGAAGGTGGTGCCGGTCAGCAGGAGGCCGGGACCGTGGCCGCCGGCATCGCGCAACGCGAGGGCGAGCCGGTTGTCGACGGCTCCGAGCGGCAGCAGCACGCCGACGGCGAGCACGGTGCCCGGCACCGCATAGCTCAGCGTCAGCACGCGGCTCGCCGCGCGGGTGGCGACCCCCGGCGCCAGCCGCACCGCGTAGGCGACCAGCGTCGCCAGCGCGACCACGAGCGTGGCGGCGACCAGCGCGACGCGCAGGCTGTTCCACGCCCACGTGAAGAAGCGCGGCGTGAGCGCGACGTCGGCCTCGCCCGCGACCAGGCGCAGCAGCAGCAATACCGGGACCACGAACCCGACGGCGACGGGAATGGCGCACAGCGCGGTGGCCGCCGCCGCGCGCCCGCCGGCGAGGCGCGGCGGCGCCTTGCGCACGACCTGCCTGCCACGCGCGCCGCCGTGCGAGCGCGCGGCGCCGCGCGATGCGCGCTCGAGCGCGACCGCGCCGATGACGAAGACGAGCAACGCGGTGGCGAGCTGCGCGGCCGCCGTCCGGTCGCCGAGCGAAAACCACGCGCGATAGACACCCGTCGTGAACGTGTCGACGGCGAAGTACGCGACGGTACCGTAGTCGGCGAGTGTCTCCATCAGCGCCAGCGCGATGCCGCCGGCGACCGCGGGCCGCGCGAGCGGCAATTCGACGCGCCAGAACGCGCTGCGCCGGTCGAGCCCGAGCGTGCGCGCCGCTTCGACGAGCGCCTCGGGTCGCTCGACGAACGCGGTGCGCGCGAGCAGGAACACGTACGGATACAGCGTGAAGACGAACATCGCCGCCGCGCCTTCGAGCGAGCGCACGTCGGGGAACCAGTAGTCGCCGCGCGCCCAGCCGAATGCGTTGCGCAGCGCCGTCTGCACGGGGCCTGCGTACTGCAGGAAATCGGTGTACGCATACGCCATCACGTACGACGGCATCGCCAGCGGCAGCAGCAACGCCCACGCGAAGACCGCACTGCCCGGGAAGCGGCGGCGCGCGACGAGCCAGCCGGCCGCGGTGCCGCCGATCGCCACGCCCGCGCCGACGAGCACGACGAGCGCCAGCGTGTTGCCGACGTACCGCGGCAGCACGGTCGCGGCGAGGTGGGCCCACGTGTCGCCGGCGCCGGGCGCGACGCCGCGCCCTACGATCGCCGCGATCGGCAGCACGGCGAACGCGCCGAGCGCGACGGCCAGCGTCGCGAACCCGCGGCGGCTACCGTGCATGCGCCGCTACGCCTGCCGGCGAACACGCCGGGAGTGCCGAACCACCGATCGGGACGCGCATCCCGCGCATTATAGGCACGACCCGCACGGTATAATCGCCGCGCCCGCGTGGGCGCCGCGCGCCTGCCGCGCCTCCCTTCACCGTCCCGATGCGCATCCTGATCTCCAATGACGACGGCTACTTCGCGCCGGGCATCGAACACCTCGCCGCCGCGCTCGCGCGGCACGCGCAGATCACCGTCGTCGCGCCCGAGCGCGACCGGAGCGGTGCGTCGAACTCGCTGACGCTCGACCGTCCGCTGCTGGTGCGCCGCGCGCCCAACGGGTTCCTGTTCGTGAACGGCACGCCGACCGATTGCGTCCACCTCGCGGTGACCGGGCTGCTCGACCACCGGCCGGACATGGTGGTCTCCGGGATCAACCTCGGCGCGAACATGGGCGACGACACGATCTACTCGGGCACGGTCGCCGCGGCGACCGAAGGCTACCTGCTCGGCATTCCGTCGCTCGCCGTGTCGCTGGCCTCGAAGACGGCACGGCACTTCGAGACCGCGGCGCAGGTCGCCGTCGACCTGGTCGCGCGGCACGCGCGCGCGACGGCCGGCCCGTGGTTGCTCAACGTCAACGTACCCGACGTGCCGCCGTCCGACGTCCGGGGCGTGACGGTGACGCGGCTCGGCCGGCGGCACAAGGCCGAGGACGTGATCCGGTCGCAGAATCCGCGCGGCGAGACCGTGTACTGGGTCGGCGCCGCGGGCCCGGCGGCGGACGCCGGCGAGGGCACGGACTTCCACGCGGTCGCGACCAACCGCGTGTCGGTGACGCCGCTGCGGATCGACCTCACCCACCCCGAAGCGATGCCGGTGGTCGCGGGCTGGCTCGCGCAGTGACGCGCACCGGACGCTGACGGAAGGGGACGGGCGATGGGGACGCTCGGCGACGACAGGCAGCGCACCGGCATCGGCATGACGTCGCCGCGCACGCGCGCGCGGATGATCGAGCGGCTGCGCGAGCAGGGGATCGCCGACGAGGTCGTGCTGGCGGCGATGAACGCGGTGCCCCGCCACATCTTCGTCGACGAGGCGCTCGCCATCCGCGCGTACGACGACGTGCCGCTGCCGATCGGCCACGGCCAGACGATCTCGCAGCCGTGGGTCGTCGCGCGCATGAGCGAGCTCGCGCGCAACGGGCGCGACCTCGACACTGTGCTCGAGATCGGCACCGGCTGCGGCTACCAGACCGCGGTGCTCGCGCACGTCGCGCGGCACGTCTACAGCGTCGAGCGCATCGCCGCGCTCGTCGCGAAGGCCCGCCGCCACCTGACGTCGCTCAAGCTGCGCAACGTGTCGCTGAAGCACGGCGACGGCAGCCACGACCTGGGCGAGGCACTCGCCGTCGACGCGATCGTCGTGACCGCCGGCGCGACGCACGTGCCCACGCCGCTGCTGCGGTACCTTAAACCCGGCGGCCGCATGGTGCTTCCGCTCGCGCAGGGCGGCGACGAGCGTGGCGTCCAGCGCCTGACCGTGCTCGACCTGACGCCCGCCGGCCTCAGGGAGCAGACGCTCGATGCGGTAAGATTCGTCCCGCTGTTGCCGGGGCTGGCGTGAACGAACGCACGCCGTCCGCTGTCGATTCGTCGATGCCCGCATCCCGCCACGTCACGCCGTCGTCCATGAACTCGCCGCTGCGCGCGATCGCCGTGGCGGCGATCGTCGTCGCGCTGGCCGGCTGCGCGTCGCGCACGCGCGCGCCCGTCGAGGATCGCACCGCCGCGCCCCCGAAGCCGCCGGCGGCCGCGGCCACGCCTTCGTCGGCTGCGGGGCCGCCACCCGCCGAGCCCGATTGGCGGCCGTCGACCTATACGGTCAAGCGCGGGGACACGCTCTACCAGGTCGCGCTCGATCACGGCCTCGACTACCGCGAGCTCGCCGCGTGGAACAACATCGAGAACGTCAACCTGATCCGCGTCGGGCAGGTGCTGCGGCTGACTGCGCCCGGCGAGACGACGGCGGCGGCGAACGGCGTGACCACCGCCCCGCTGCGGTCGGTGCCGGCGGTCGTCGAGGCCAAGCCTGCCGCTGCCGCACCGGGGACGGCGCCCGCGGTCGCTGTGACTGCCGCCGCGCCCGGGGCGCGCAACACCGAAAACTACAAGTCGTCGCCGAAGGCCCTGAAGGAGCCGTACTCCGAGCAGGCCGTGCGCGACGTCACGCGAATCGCGGCGCAGCCGCCGGAGCCGGTCGCGCTCGCCGCGCCGTCGGTGTCGGCGCCGCCCAAGGTCGAGCCGCCCAAGGTCGAGCCGAAGCCCGATGTGCCGCGCACGCCCGCCGGCGACGCCGACGACGACGATCGCGTCGACTGGGTGTGGCCTGCGAAGGGCAAGGTCGTCGGCGCGTTCTCGGAGTCGGCCAACCTCAAGGGCATCGACATCGCCGGCGCCGCCGGCACGCCGGTCGTCGCGAGCGCCGGCGGCACCGTCGTCTACGCGGGGACGGGATTGCGCGGATACGGCAAGCTCATCATCATCAAGCACAACCGCACGTACCTGTCGGCGTACGCGCACAATCGCGAGATCCTCGTCAAGGAAGGCCAGGCGGTGACGAAGGGCCAGAAGATCGCCGAGATGGGCAACACCGACACCTCCGAAGTGAAGCTGCACTTCGAGATCCGGCGGCTGGGCAAGCCGATGGATCCCGCCCGCTACCTGCCGCCGGCGTAGCGGGCGCAACCGGCGCGGCACGTCACCGGCATGTCCCAGGACCCGCGCACGCCGCACCAGCCCGACGCGCACGCGGAGGACGCGCCGGCGGAGCCGGACCGGTATTCGGCCGACCTGCCGCTGGAGGAGCCCGCCGAGGGCCTTTCGGGCGACCTCGTCACCGACGTCACGCAGCTGTATCTGAACGACGTCGGCCAGCACGCGCTGCTGACGCCGGACGAGGAGCTCGCGTTCGCGCGCGCGGCCCGCGCCGGCGACTTCGCGGCGCGGCAGACGATGATCGAGCGCAACCTGCGGCTCGTCGTCAGCATCGCGCGGCACTACATGCACCGGGGCGTGGCGCTGCCCGACCTGATCGAGGAGGGCAACCTCGGCCTCATCCACGCGCTCGAGAAGTTCGACCCCGAGCGCGGCTTCCGCTTCACGACCTACGCGACGTGGTGGATCCGGCAATCGATCGAGCGCGCGATCATGAACCAGTCGCGGACGATCCGCCTGCCCGCGCACGTGGTGAAGGAGCTGAATGTCGTGCTGCGCGCGCTGCGCCACCTGGAGACGCACGCGCCGGCGGGCGGGCGCGACCCGTCGCTGGAGGACGTCGCGCACCTGCTCGGCAAGCCGGTCGCCGACGTCGAGCGCCTGCTGCGCCACCAGGAGCACATGCTCTCCCTCGACGCGCCGATCGACCGCGAATCCGGCCTGACCGTGGCCGACGGCATCGCGGACGACGAGGCCCGCGCGCCCGAACTGCTGCTGCACGACAGCGCGATCGAGGCGTCCGTCGCCGGCTGGCTGGCCGAGCTCAATCCGCGGCAGCGGCTCGTCATCGAGCGCCGCTACGGCCTCAACGGCTGCGAGGTCACGACGCTCGAGGACCTCGCCGCGGAGATCGGCGTCACGCGCGAGCGCGTGCGCCAGATCCAGGGCGAGGCGCTCGAGAAGCTGCGCGGCAAGCTCGAGCGGCGTGGCTACACGCGGGAGGCGCTGTTTTGACGGACTCGGGACGCTGCACGTCCCCGTTCGGAACGAGGTCCGCGCGAAGGGCCTTGGGCGGGCGACGTTCGCGCAGCAAGGGCCACGAAGCGCGCCGCTGCCTCCGTGGAACGATGCGCCATGCGGCCTGCCTGTGCGTCGTTCCGCCACTCCGCGCGGACGCGCCGCGCGCCGTGGCGTCGCCCCGCCCGTAACGGCGTTCCGTCGGTCGCTGCCCGCCCGACTCGGCGGTGCGCGCCGGCGCATCGAGCGGCGACGGCAATGCACCCTCGCTTGGCAATCCTCTATTGCGTGGTACGCAGCGCCGCGGGCGCGGGGAGCACCTCGATCGCGCGCTCGAGCGTGGCGATCAGCGCATCGCGCTCGCGCTCGACGGGGACGGCGCCGTAGCGCAGCGTGGCGAACGACTCGCCGATCGCCGCGAACGCGATCGCGAACTGCGGCCACCGGCGCGCGGCCCGCCCGGCGAACGCGAGCGGGCCCTCGTGAGGCTGGCGCGGCAGGCCGGCGCGCGCGAGTCGGTGGTTGAGGTCGTCCCACAGGACGAGCGCGCGCTCCTGCCGGCGTCGCCGCCACATCAGCCAGCCCACGACGAGGCCGCCCCACGCGAACACGATCGCCGTCACCAGGACCACCGACTGCCACGGCGCGAACTGGTCGAGGCGCCAGTCGCGCCAGAGGGAGCGCTGGCGGTCGCGGTTGAAACCGACGACGTTGCGCCGCCAGTCGTGGTTGAACGCGTCCCACGCGAGCTGCACGCTCTTGATCCACGTCACGTCGAGCCGGGCGAGGAACGGCACGGGCTCGCCTGCGGGGAGCGCGCCGCCCAGCCCGATCTCGATGCGCGACGGCGCCACGGCCGCGGTAGGGTCGAAGCGCCGCCACTCGCCGCCGACGAGCGCCTCCGCCCACGCATGGGCGTCGGACTGGCGCACGATCAGGTAACCGCCACGCGTGTTCACGTCGCCGCCCTGGTAGCCGGTGACCACGCGCGCGGGAATGCCGGCAGCACGCAGCAGCAGCACGAAGGCGCTCGCGTAGTGCTCGCAGAACCCGCGGCGCGACTCGAACAGGAAGAGGTCGACCGGGTCGTGCTCGAGGAACGGCGCGGCCAGCGTGTAGACGAAGTGCTCCTGGTTGAACCAGGAAAGGATCGCGCCGATGTACGCCAGGTCGTCGGGGTACTGTGCGCGCAGCGACTGCGCGAACGCCTTCGTTCGCGGGTTGCCTTTGCCGAGGCCGAGATTTAGGCGCGCATCGAGGGGCGGATCGCCCGGGTAGGCGCCACGCAGCACCGACGCCATCCGGTAGCGCAGCGATTGCGAAACGGGCGCGCGCAGCAGCAGCTGCTGGTCGCGCGTCAGCAGCGGCTGTCCGACGCCTGCGGGCAGGGCGCCCGACGCGAGCTGCGGCGCCATCGCCGGCAGGTCGAGCGCGAACAGCCACGGCCGGTAATTGGGCTCGAGCGTCACCGTGTACGACACTGCGGGGCCTCCGCCCTGCGTGAACGCGCTGCGCACGCCGGGCAGTCCCGGCGACCACGTCGTGCCGTCGAATGCGGCGAACACGGGACCGCGCCAGTAACGCTGCGGCGCCGGGGGCACCGGCCCGTCGAAGTCGACGCGGAACGCGACCGCGTCGGACAACGAAAGCTCGGCGATCTGGCCCGGGGCCATCGAATCGGACAGGCCGGTCTTGGCGCCGTCGGCGGCCGGCAGTCCCCACAGCGGCGACGCCAGGCGCGGGAACAGGATGAACAGCAGCGCCGCGATCGGGAGGCCCTGCAGCATCGTCACCGCGCTGCGCCGCGCGGCGCCCTTCCACGTGAACCCGCGCGCGGCGTCCGGCGCGCCGTCCCGCAGCGCGTCCAGCGCGACGCCGACGATGACGACCGCCGGCAGCGCCGCCACCGCGGCCAGCAGCGACTGGCTGTAGAAGAACGGGGTGACGAGCAGGAAGCAGGCGAGGCACACGAGGAGCGTCCCGTCGCGGGTCGACCGGGTCTCGAGGTACTTGATCGCGACGAGGATGTAGAGGAACGCGACGGACGGGTCGCGGCCGACGAGGTACCCGTAGGACGCGCGCACCGCCAGCGCCGCCGCCACCGCGAAGATGACGAGCGCCCACGACGGGATTCGCGCGGCCGGCGCCTGCGGGCGCAGGCGGTCGCGGTGCAGCAGGCCGATGCGCACGCCGACCAGCACGATGCCGGCGGCGGCGACCCAGATCGGCAGGTGCGCGGCCTGCGGCACCTGCGCTGCGAGCAGGAGCGCGCCTAGGCAGCGCACCTGCAACGGCGTCAGCAGCGTGCGCGCTGCGGCCGCCCCCCGCGTCGCGGCGCCGGCACGCGGCTTCAGGAGTGACACGGTGTCACGGCGCGTTGTCCGCCGGAAAGAGCGCCAGCGCGGTCAGCGCCGCCCGGCGATGGTCGCGGCCCTGCTGCACCGGCAGGCGGGTACCCGGCAGCGACAGGCCGAACGGCTGCGCTGCACGCTCGGCGGCGAGCACCCAGGCCGTCAGCCGCGACAGCCGCGCCTCGACCGGCAGCGACGCCGGCAGGGCGTTCCAGGCGAGCATCACGGGTCCGCCGCCGCCCGCCCCGTCGAACTCCTTCGTGTACCAGCCCCGTCCGCGCGCGACGGCCTTCCATGCAACGCGCTGGGGCGGATCGCCGCGCTGGTACTCGCGCAGGCCCGCGAGATCCGCGTCGTCGCTGGTGCCCGGCGCCAGCGGATCCGCCCCGCCTTGGCCGCGCGGCAGCGGCGGCGCGCCGATCTCGGCAGCCGGGTAGACGATGCCGGAAAGCGGGAAGTGGACATAGGCCCAGCCGCGCCACAGGCCGAACGGATAATCGGACGTCAGCGTGACGCGGCCGAGCGCGACGTGCCCCCGCCGCGGCGCCGGCGCGTCGAGCGTCACCGTCAGCGCCGATCCGGCCGGAATCTCGCCGCTCGCCTGCGCCTGCGCGGCGCGGACTGTGATGCCGTGGCGCGTCGCCGACCCCGCGTGCAATGCCAGCGTGAACGCGAGGTTCCCGCCGGCGAACGTCTCGCCCGCCGCGAGCGGCGTGATCTCGATGCCCGCGAGGTTGCGGAACGTGTGCAGCTGCGCTGCGGCCACCAGCCCGGTGAGGAGAAAGGTCACGGCCACGCCGAGCGCCAGTGCATAGTTGAGCGACGCAAGAAGCATCATGAGCAGCGTGGCGATCAGCGCCCAGCCGCGGCGCGTCGGCAGCAGGTAGATCCGAGAATGGCGCAGCACGACCGCCGCGTGGTCGGACGGCGCGTGGCGGAGCAGGCGTTGCCGCCAGTGGCCGATCCAGCCGGCCGCGTGCGCCGCGAGGGCCAGGTCCGAACGCCCGGATGCGCCTGTGGTCATCGCCGGCCCGTGGCGAACGTTCGCGCGGAACGCCTGCTACGGCAGCGGGACGGCGCGCAGCAGCGTCTGCGCCTGGACGGCACCCGCCCGGGTCCCGCCTGCGAGCCGATGGCCCGCCACCGAGGGGAACACCGCCTGCACGTCCTCGGGCAGCACCATCGGCCGCCCGGCGATGATCGCGTAGGCGCGGGCGGCGGCGAGCAGCATCAGGCCGCCGCGCGGGCTCAGCCCGCGCCGCGTCGCGGCGTCGCCCGCGCCGGCCCCCGTGTGGCCGCGCGATGCGGCGAGCAGCGCCTGCACGTAGTCGAGCAGCGCGGGCGCGACGTGGATGTCGGCGGCCTCGCGCTGCCAGTCGGCAAGCGTGGCGGGGTCGGACAGCGGTGTCGCCTCGCCGATGCGGGCGCGGCGGTCGCCGCCGGCCAGCAGGTCGCGCTCGGCGGAAGCGTCGGGGTAACCGAGCTCGATCGCCATCAGGAACCGGTCGAGCTGCGACTCGGGCAGCGGATACGCGCCGATCTGCTCGATCGGGTTCTGCGTCGCGATCACGAAGAACGGCTCCGGCAGCTTGCGCGTCTGGCCGTCCAGCGAGACCTGCCGCTCCTCCATCGCCTCCAGCAGTGCGCTCTGCGTCTTGGGTGGCGCGCGGTTGATCTCGTCGGCGAGCACCACGGAGCTGAAGATCGGCCCCGGGTGGAACCGGAACGACTGGGCGCGCTCGTCGTAGATCGACACGCCGAGGACGTCCGCCGGCAGGAGGTCGCTCGTGAACTGGACCCGCGAGTACTTGAGCCCGAGCGTCGCGGCCAGCGCCTGCGCCAGCGTCGACTTGCCCACGCCCGGAATGTCCTCGATCAGCAGGTGCCCGCGCGCGAGCAGGCAGGCGACCGCGAGCTTGAGCGGATCGTCCTTGCCGACGACGATGCGGCCGAGCTGGGCCAGAACCTGGGCGAGGCGCGCGGCGGTCGGGGTGCCGGCCTGCGAAGCGGAGCGGAGGGTCATGGCGTCGTCACGGGTGGGATTCGAGTGGCGGGGTCGAGTGGCGGGGTCGCGCAACCGGGGGTCGAACGCGGCCTGGGCAAGCAAGAACCCGACCACGCACTGTAGCCGGAACCCGGGCTCCTCGTCACGACCGGCGGGCGCAAGGTAAACTCCGCTTGGCGGAAAGTCCGGTCCGCGGAATGGGCCGCGGCGGCACGGCCGGAGGCCGCGCAGCGCACGGTTGGGCCGGCATCCGCAGCCAAAGTTCACCCGACTCGCACGTTTCCGCCCCGCGCGCCATGCCCACCGCGTTCATCACACACCCGTCGTCGCTGCTGCACGAGATGGGACCGTACCACCCCGAGTGCCCCGAGCGCCTGATGGCGATCAGCGACCGGATGATCGCCGCGGGGATCGACCAGTACCTGCGCCACTACACGGCTCCTGCCGCGACCCACGACCAGATCGCGCGCGTGCACGACCACGGGTACGTGCACGAGATCGAGGCGGCGAGCCCGGAGGAGGGCCTGCACTACCTCGACCCGGACACGGCGCTCAACCCGCACAGCCTGACCGCCGCGCGGCATGCCGCCGGCGCCGTCGTGCTGGGTGTCGATCTCGTCGTGCGCAAAGAGTGCGCGACCGCGTTCTGCGCGGTGCGCCCGCCGGGGCACCACGCGGAGCGCCGCCGCGCGATGGGCTTCTGCCTGTTCAACAACGTCGCCGTCGGCGCGGCGCACGCGCTGGAGGCGCACGGCCTCGAGCGCGTAGCGATCGTCGACTTCGACGTGCACCACGGCAACGGCACCGAGGACATCTTCCAGGGCGACGAGCGCGTGCTGATGGTGTCGACGTTCCAGCACCCGCTCTACCCGTATTGCGGCGTCGACAATCCGGCCCCCAACATGGTCAACGTGCCGCTCGCGGCCGGCGAGGGCAGCGACGCTTTCCGCGCTGCGGTCGTCGAGCGCTGGCTGCCGGCGCTCGACGCGCACCGGCCGCAGCTCGTGCTGATCTCGGCCGGGTTCGACGCGCACCGCGAGGACCCGCTGGCCGGCCTCAAGCTCACCGAAGCCGACTACGCGTGGGTCACGCACGAGTTGATGGCGGTTGCGGCCCGCCACGCGCAGCGGCGCATCGTGTCGTCGCTCGAGGGAGGCTATGCGCTGTCGGCGCTGGGGCGCAGCGTCACCGAGCACGTGCGGGTGCTGGTCGAGAGCTAGGATGAAACGGCCCCCACGCCCGCTGCGCTCGCTGCCCCCCGAGCCGTCCTCGCGCGCGGGCCGAAGGCAAGGCTCGAAGAGCGCGTCCGCGCGCGAGGGCGGCGGCCGACACGCCGGCGCCCGCATGTCGCGCGGGGCCAATGAGGCCGCGGCAGGTCAGTTGCTCGGGACGGCCCATCGCGACTGACATGGCGGCGTACGCGCCGCGCGCGAGGTACGGAGGGCACGGGTGAGGCGACGCAGTTTCCTCTCGCAATGCGCGCTGCTGGGCGGCGCGGCCGCGCTGCCTCCGCTCGCGGGCCTGCCGGCGGCGTGGGCGCAGGAGACGCCGCGGCTCTACGCCCGATCGCGGCTCACCGACGTCCACGGGCGCCCGCTGCGGGCCGCCGACCTGGCACCCGAGACGAACTACGTGTTCCAGTACCCGTTCGCGGCCACGCCGTGCCTGCTGCTGAAGCTCGCGCGCCCGGTCGCGGTGCCGGCGACGGCGAAGCGGAACGAGGTGGCGGCGCCGGCGTGGCAGGGCGGGGTCGGGCGCGACCGCAACGTGGTCGCCTTCTCGGCGATCTGCGCGCACAAGCTCGCGTACCCGACGCGCGAGGTGTCGTTCATCCGCTACCAGCGCGAGAAGTCGGCGACGTCCGCCGGGCGCGTCATCCACTGCTGCGCCGACCACAGCGTCTACGATCCGGCGGACGGTGCGCGCGTGGTGTCCGGCCCGGCGCCGCAGCCGCTCGCGGGAATCCTGCTCGAGCACGACGCCGCCGACGACGGCCTGTACGCGCTCGGCACCGTCGGCCCCGACCAGTTCGACGCGTTCTTCGACAAGTACCGGATGCGCCTTTCGCTCGAGTACGGCGAGGCCCGCGCGCGCAGCGCCGTCGCGGCCACCGCCGTCGTCCGCGAGCTCGCCAACTACTGCCGCACGACGATCCAGTGCTGAGCCGCAACGCCGCCCGCATGTTCGCGCTGCTCGTGCCGCGCGTGCGCGCGGCGTGGCCGGCGATCGGCGCGATCGCGCTCGCCGTCGTGCTCGCGCACTCCGGCGTCGCCCACCTCGACCCGGCGCGCGGCCTCGACGCGCACTACGGCGCGATCTTCGGCGGCGGCGGCTTCGCGCGGCCGATCGGCATCCTGCAGCTCTTCGCGGCGGGCGGCCTCGCGTTCCGGCGCACGCGCGTGGCGACGGCGACGGCGCTCGGGGCGGTGGTCGTGCTCGCCCTCGCGAACCAGCTGCGGACCGATCGCCTCGGCGGCGCCAGCGTCCCGCTGCTGCTGCTGTTCGCGTGGGCGATCGTCGTCGCGTGGGGCGAGCGCCGGCGTGCGCGCGACACGCGGGGGCTGCTGTGATGGCGCGCGCGTTCGCGCCCGAGCTCCGCGGCAACGCGCAGGATTGACGGGGCTACAATCGGTGCGCGCGCCCCGCGCGCATGGAGTCCGCGCCGATGAATGCACCGCCGACCGAGCGCAGCAGCGACGCCGCGGCCATCGCCGTCGCCGGCCTGCGCAAGCACTACGGTCGCGTCGAAGCGGTCAAGGGCGTGTCGTTCGCGGTCCGTGCGGGCACCACGACCGCGCTGCTCGGCGGCAACGGCGCCGGCAAGACGACGACGCTGTCGATGCTGCTCGGCGTGTTGGCGCCCACGGCCGGGACGATCTCCGTGCTCGGCTGCGACATGCTGCGCGACCGCTACCGCGTGCTGCCGCGGATCAACTTCACTTCGCCGTACGTCGACCTGCCGAAGCGCCTGACCGTCCGCGAGAACCTCGCGGTGTTCGCGGACCTGTATGGCGTCGTCGATGCCGGCGCCCGCATCGCCGATCTCGCGCGGCAATTCGACCTCGCGGGGCTGCTCGCGCGTCCCTACGGCAACCTGTCGGCCGGGCAACGCACGCGTGTGTCACTCGCCAAGGCGCTGCTGAACGCGCCCGAGGTGCTGCTGCTCGACGAACCCACGGCCTCGCTCGACCCCGACATCGGCGACCGGATGCGGACGTACCTCGAGGAGTACCAGCGCGCGAGCCGCTGCACGATGCTGCTCGCGTCGCACAACATGGGCGAGGTCGAGCGGATGTGCGACGACGTGATCATGCTGCGTGCCGGCGTCGTCGTCGACCAGGGCTCGCCGGCGCAGCTGATCGCGCGCTACGGGCGCGTGGACATGGAGGAAGTGTTCCTGCACATCGCGCGCGGCGCGGACGACGACGTGTCGGCACCTGCGGACAGGGCGGGCGCCGCCATGGAGCGCTGATGGCGGGTCCGGCGCCCGCTTCCTCGCTGCTGCACCCGCAGACCGGCCTCGCCGCGTCCGCGCGGCGCGTGCGCGCGCTGATCCGCCGGCACGCGTACCTGCTGCTGAAGTCGTGGCCGCGGGTGGCGTCGACCGTCTACTACCCGACCGTCACGATGGTCCTGTGGGCGTTCGTCACTGTGTACCTGAAGCCGACGTCGGACTTCCTGCGCGACGCGCCGGGGCTCTTCATCGGCGCCGTGCTGCTGTGGGACGTGCTCTTCCGCGGCCAGCTCGGCGTGTCGCTGACGTTCGTCGAGGAAATGTACGCGCGCAACCTCGCCAATCTCTTCGTGAGCCCGCTGCGGTTCTCGGAATTCGTGACCGGGCAGATCGTGCTGTCCGCGCTGCGCGCGCTGATCGGCGTCGGCGGCGCGTGCCTGTTCGCGTGGCTGCTGTTCCACTACTCGATCTTCTCGCTCGGCTTCCCGCTGATCGCGTACTTCACGCTGCTCCTCGGCTTCGGCTGGGCGATCGGTCTCGCCGTGTCGGGGATGATCCTGCGCTGGGGACTGGGCGCGGAGGAACTCGCCTGGGCGGCGGTGTTCCTCGTGGCCCCCGTGTCCGGCGTCTACTACCCGATCGCCGTGCTGCCGCCGTGGCTGCAGTCGGTCGCGCTCGCGATGCCGTCCGCGCACGTGTTCGAGGGGATGCGCAGCGTGCTGCTCGACGGCCGGTTCCGGTGGGACCACCTCGCGTGGGCGGCGGGTCTCGACGTCGTCTACGTCGCGCTCGGCGTGCTCGTGTTCCGGGCGGCGATCGGGTACGCGCGCGAGCACGGGTCGCTGATGCAGCTGGGCGAGTAGGTCCGCCGTCCGCGCCGGCGCTCTCCGGCCCGCGACCGGCGTTTCCGGTGCTCCCGGCGTCCGTGGCGCCGCGCTGCGCGACGCCTGGGGGGATGTGGAAGATCTCCCGGCGTCATCTCGACGAGCGCGGCGACGGTGGATCTGCCGGTACGCAGCGCCCCGATCCGCGACGACGGCAGTTCCCTCGGGTCGCTCGGGACGACACCGAATCTCGGACGTGGCCGCCAGTTGCAACGACCTGCTGGGCCCCGTTTCCGCGGCGTATGGCCGGCGCGCGACGCTTGCCCGATATGCCGCGCGCAACGGTGACGTGCGTACGGGTTACGAGGACGCCGGCGGCGGCCCGGCCGGCGCCGCGTACCACTGCGATGGCGGCACGACCTTCGGTTGTGCCGGGTCGGAGAAGTAATGGGGCGACATGATCTGCACGCCGTGCTCGTTGAACGAATCGAGGACCGCCGCGTACAGGTCGGACGCGGCCTGCGCACGCTCGTCCGGCGCGGTCGCCGCCGCTTCGCAGACGAGCCGGTACCCGACGTAGAAGTCCTGCAGCGCCGTCTTCAGCACGCGCGGCGGCGGCTGCGACCGCACCGCGGGCGTGCGCTGCGCGGCGGCGATCATCATCGCCTCGACCTGCCGCCACGGCACGTCGTAGCCGATCGTCACGTCGACGGTGAGCACGATGCCCGGTCGCTGCGCCGAACGCGAGAAATTGCGCGTGGCGGATCCCAGGATCGTCGCGTTGGGCAGCATGAGCTCCTCGCCCTTGCCCGTTTGCATGCGCGTCGTGAAGAGGCCCATCCCGACGACGGTTCCCTCGGCGTCGCCGACACGCACGTAGTCGCCGGGGCGCATCGTCTTCGTGTACATGAGGATGAGCCCGCTGGCCGCCTGCCCGACGATGCCCGATGCGCCCACCGACACCATGAGGCCCAGCAGCACCGAGAGTCCCTTGAACGCGTCGGACGACGAACCGGGAATGTACGGATACGCCATGACCGCCGCGAAGGCCCAGATCGCGAGCGTCACCAGCCGGCGGGTCGCCGGGGCCGTGTCGCGGTCGACCCAGCCGACGTGGACGCGGCCCTCCTGCACGCGCCGGAGGAAGCTGCGCTGCATGCCGTCGACGGTGCGGGCGACGACGACGATGACGACGGCGATCAGCAGCTCCGGCAGCGCCTGCGCGACGTTGACCAGCAGATCGCCGGCGGTGCGCCGCAGGAAACCGTGGAACTGCTCGGACCACGCGCGCGTGTACGGAAAGCGGCCGAGCACGAAGCTCAGCCACTCGGACGTGACCAGCAGGATCAGCAGCCACCCGGCGATGCGCACCAGCGTGCGCACGATGCGAATCGCCCGATGGCCGCGCAGCAGCTCGGTGCCGCCGACCCGGACGCGGGTGCTGGCCCGCCCCGCGAGCCTGATCATCTTCAGCGTCAGCCAGCGGCCGATGCGAAGGAGTACCCAGAGCAAAAAGACGTAGACGGCGGTCGCGATCGCGGCTGCGATGCCGGCGCTGGCGAGCCGCTGGACGTCGCGCGCTTCCTTCGTCTCGGCGATCGCCTGCTCCAGCGCGTGCTTGGCCCGGTTCGCGATCGCGTCCATCGCTTCGGCTCCGCCGACCGGGACGTCGCCGGCAAGCAGCGCGAACACGAATTGGCCGTCGATCGTGAAGGCGCGGCTCGGCCCGGACACGCGCACGCCGACCGTGCCCGGTCCGCCGCGCTCGAGGACGGCATCGATGCGCTCGCCCGCTTCGCCGACGCGGCCCGACGGCGGCACGCCGAAGAACGGCGCGCGCAACACGACGATCGGACGATTGAGGACCTTGAGTGTCGCGGGCGGCGGGTGGGGCCCGGCGAATTCTTCCGAGGGCGTGGGCGCGGACGGCGCGGCGCCGGCGGCGGGCGCCGGGGCATCCGCGGGCGCCAGCGCGGCGGCCGGCGCGTCAGCCGCCGGGAGCGTGGGCGCGGTCCACGCGACGGCGAGCGCCAGCGCTGCCTGCGCGAGCCGGCGGCGTACCGGACCGCCGCCGCGCGTCGTGTGCGAACGCCTCATGCGATGACCAGCGCCGCCGCGACGCGGCGGTCCTCGGCGACCAGGATGTTGAACGTGCGGCACGCCGCGCGCGTGTCCATGACCTCGACGCCCACGTGCGCGGCGGCCAGCGCCTGCAGCAGCCGCGGATGCGGGAACTGCTGGCGCGCGCCCGTCCCGAGCAGCACCATCTCGGGCGCGTGGACGAGCAGCCCCGCGAAGTCGCGCTCCGTCAGTGCGGCGTAGCCGGCGGGCGCCCAGCCTTCGACGACCGCGTCCGGCAGCAGGACGAGGCTGGAGCGGTACTCGGTCTGCCCGATACGCACCCAACCCGGGCCGGTTCCGGTCACGACGTTGGCGGTGGGGGCCTGCAGGTGGAATTTCATGGTCGGACGCAATTCTGCCCGGTATGGCGGATGCGCGCACGCGAGCGTACGCGCCGCTGGCGACCGCCGCGCCCGTGCGTGCCCTCGGGGATGCTGCGGCGCGGCAAATCCGCTACAATCACGCGAAGAAGTCTCCACTTCTTACGTCGCTCGGACGGTTCCGGGCGCTTACGCAAGAAAGGCACCGCATGTCCGCCCCCCTGGAAACGCACTTCGCTCGCATCGAGCGCCTGCCCCCTTACGTCTTCTCGATCACGTCCGACCTCAAGATGGCGGCGCGCCGCCGCGGCGAGGACATCATCGACTTCGGCATGGGCAACCCGGACGGCCCGACGCCGCAGCACATCGTCGACAAGCTGATCGAGACCGTGCAGCGACCCGACACCCACGGCTACTCGGTGTCGAAGGGCATCCCGCGGCTGCGCCGTGCGATCTGCCACTGGTACCGCCGCCGCTGGGGCGTGGAGTTCGACCCGGACACCGAGGCGATCGTCACGATCGGCTCGAAGGAGGGCATCGCGCACCTGGCGCTCGCCACCCTCGGGCGCGGCGACACGGTGCTGGTGCCCAATCCGAGCTACCCGATCCACATCTACGGGCCGGTCATCGCGGGCGCGGACATCATGCAGGTGCAGATGACGCCGGACGTCGACTTCTTCGCGGAGCTCGAGCACACGATCAGGATGTGCTACCCGAAGCCGAAGATGCTCATCGTCAACTTTCCGGCGAACCCGACGGCACAATGCGTCGAGCTGCCGTTCTTCGAGAAGATCGTCGCGCTGGGGAAGGAGTACGGCATCTACGTCGTGCACGACCTCGCGTACGCCGACATCTGCTTCGACGGCTGGAAGGCGCCGTCGATCATGCAGGTGGCGGGCGCGCGCGACGTCGCCGTCGAGTTCTTCACGATGTCGAAGAGCTACAACATGGCCGGCTGGCGCATCGGCTTCATGGTCGGCAACAAGGACCTCGTCAACGCGCTCTCCCGGATCAAGGGCTACCACGACTACGGGACCTTCACGCCGATCCAGGTCGCGGCGATCGCCGCGCTCGAAGGGCCGCAGGACTGCGTGCTCGACATCGCCGCCCGCTACCAGGCGCGGCGCGATGTGCTGGTGAAGGGCCTGCACGAGGCCGGCTGGATGGTCGACGTGCCGAAGGCGTCGATGTACGTGTGGGCGAAGATCCCCGAGCCGTACCGCAAGCTCGGCTCGCTCGAGTTCACGAAGCAGGTGCTCGCGAAGGCCAAGGTCTCGGTGTCGCCGGGCATCGGCTTCGGCGAGTACGGCGACCAGCACGTGCGCTTCGCGATGATCGAGAACGAGGCGCGGACGCGGCAGGCGATCCGCGGGATCAAGCAGATGTTCCGCGAGGACGGACTGCTGTGACGGCCCCCACGCTCACTGCGCTCGCTGCCCCCCTAGGGGGCGGGTCGGTCCCTCGCAACGACCCTCCTCAACTGACATGGCCGCCAACGTGATGAAGCCGCTGCAGGTGGGCCTGCTCGGGATGGGCACGGTCGGCACGGGCACGTGGACGGTGCTGCGCCGGAACGAGGAGGAGATCGCACGGCGCGCCGGGCGGCCGATCCGCATCACGTGGATCGCCGAGCGCGCGCTCGACGTCGCGCGCGAGAAGACGCGCGGCGCCGCCGACGTCAACCTCACCAACGACGCGCAGGTCGTGCTGGCGCACCCGGACATCGACATCGTCGTCGAGCTGATCGGCGGCATCGAGCCCGCGCGCTCGCTGATCCTCGACGCGATCGCGCACGGCAAGCACGTCGTCACGGCGAACAAGGCGCTGCTCGCGCGCCACGGCAACGAGATCTTCGCCGCCGCGCACGCCAAGGGCGTGATGGTCGCGTTCGAGGCGGCGGTCGCCGGCGGCATCCCGATCATCAAGGCGCTGCGCGAGGGGCTCACCGCCAACCGCATCGAGTGGATCGCCGGCATCATCAACGGGACGTCGAATTTCATCCTGTCCGAGATGCGTGCCCGCGGCGCGCCGTTCGCGACGGTGCTGGCCGAGGCGCAGGCGCACGGGTACGCGGAGGCCGACCCGACGTACGACATCGAGGGCGTCGACGCCGCGCACAAGCTGACGATCATGTCGGCAATCGCGTTCGGCGTGCCGATGCAGTTCGCGAAGGCGTACACCGAGGGCATCTCGCGGCTCACGCAGGAGGACATCCGCTACGCGGAGGAACTGGGCTACCGGATCAAGCTCCTCGGCATCACCCGGCGCGCCGCGGCCGGCATCGAGCTGCGCGTCCATCCGACGCTGATCCCGGCGCGGCGGCTCATCGCGAACGTCGAGGGCGTGATGAACGCCGTGCTGGTCAAGGGCGACGCCGTCGGCCCGACGATGTACTACGGCGCCGGCGCCGGCGCCGAGCCGACGGCCAGCGCCGTCATCGCCGACCTGGTCGACGTCACGCGCATGCACACGGCCGACCCCGAGCATCGGGTGCCGCACCTTGCGTTCCAGCCCGACCAGCTCACCGACGTGCCGATCCTGCCGATGGCCGACGTCGTGACGAGCTACTACCTGCGGATGCGCGTCGACGACCGGCCCGGCGTGCTGGCCGACATCACGCGCATCCTCGCCGATCGCGACATCTCGATCGAGGCGATGATCCAGAAGGAGCCGCCGGAAGGGCAGGACCGGACCGACATCATCCTGCTCACGCACCGCACGATCGAGCGCAACGTCATCGACGCCATCGCGAAGATCGAGGCGCTTCCCACGGTCCGCGACAAGATCGTCCGCATCCGGATGGAAGAGCTCAACTGATGCGCTACGTCAGTACGCGCGGCGCCTGGGCCGACGCGCCGCAGCCGTTCTGCGCGATCCTGCTCGAGGGCCTCGCGCCGGACGGCGGGCTCGCCGTGCCCGAGCGGTATCCGCGGTTCGCGCCGGCCGAGTTCACGGCCCTGCGGCCGCTTGCGTACCGCGACGTCGCGTACGCGGTGCTCGCGCGGTTCATCGACGACATTCCCGCTTCCGACCTCAGGCGGATCGTCGACACGACGTACACGCGCGAGGCGTTCGGCAGCGACGCGATCGTGCCGTTGTCGACACTCGAGCCGGGCCTGCACCTGCTGCACGTGTCGAACGGGCCGACGCTCGCGTTCAAGGACATCGCGCTGCAGCTGCTCGGCAACCTGTTCGAGTACGCGCTGGCGCGCGCCGGACGCACGGTCAACGTGCTCGGCGCCACGTCGGGCGACACCGGCAGCTCGGCCGAGTACGCATTGCGCGGCAAGCGCGGCGTCTCCGTGTTCATGCTGTCGCCGAAGGGGCGGATGAGCCCGTTCCAGACCGCGCAGATGTTTTCGCTGCAGGACGCCAACATCCACAATCTCGCGGTCGAGGGGACGTTCGACGACTGCCAGGACATCGTGAAGGCCGTGAACGCCGACGCCGCGTTCAAGGCGCGCTATGCGATCGGCGCGGTCAACTCGATCAACTGGGCGCGCGTGGCCGCGCAGGTCGTCTACTACTTTGCCGGGTACTTCGCTGCGACGCGGGACGACGGCGGCCCGGTCGACTTCGCCGTGCCGTCCGGCAACTTCGGCAACATTCTCGCCGGCCACGTCGCGCGCGAGATGGGCGTGCCGATCCGGCGGCTGATTCTCGCGACCAACGAGAACGACGTGCTCGACGAGTTCTTCCGCACGGGCCGGTACCGGCCGCGCGCGTCGGCGGAGACCCACGCGACGTCGTCGCCGTCGATGGACATCTCGAAGGCCTCCAACTTCGAGCGCTTCGTGTTCGACGTCGTCGACCGCGACCCGGCGGCGCTGCGCGCGCTGTGGGCCGAGCTCGAGCGCGCCGGCGGCTTCGAACTCCGGGCCACGAAGTACTGGCCGCGCGTGGAGGCGGCCGGCTTCGCCTCCGGCCGCAGCACGCACGCCGACCGCATCGCGACGATCCGCGACGTCCACGCGCGCTACGGCGTGATGGTCGATCCGCACACGGCCGACGGCCTCAAGGTCGGGCGCGCGCTGCGCGACCCCGCGGTGCCGCTCGTCTGCCTCGAGACGGCGCTGCCCGTGAAGTTCGCCGCGACCATCCGCGAGGCGCTCGGACGTGATCCGGAGCGCCCCGCCGCGTATGCCGGGCTCGAGTCGCGGCCGCAGCGGTTCGCCGTGGTGCCCGCCGACGCGGCGCGCGTCAAGTCGTTCATCGAGGCGCGTGCGGCCGCCGCGTGACGCGGCACGCGCGCCACCCCATGCGCTACGCGCTCGCGAGCCTCGCGCGGAATCTCGGCGCGGGCGCGCGCCTCATGCTGTTCCTGCGCGTCGACCGGCTCGCGTTCCGCATCGACGTCGCGCAGCTCCTGCTGCTGTTCCTGTTGTCGGCCGTCATCGACATCGGCGGCGACTGGCTGCGCGCCGCGCCGCCGCGCGAATTCGTCCTGCAGGGCGCGGGACCCGAACTGTACGCGGCCGCGCTGCTGCTCCTCGGCGCGGCGGTCGTGGCGCTCCTCAACCGGCAGCAGGCGCTGGCGCTGGCCGTGCCGGTGATCGTGCTGGCGGCGCTGCCGATCCTGCAGATCCTCCACTACCTGCCCTACGTGGTCGCGGCCGACGTGCACGTGCCGGACCTGCTGCTGACGTTCGAGTACGCGATCGTGACGTGGATCGTGCTCGTGCTCGTCCGCTGCGTGGCCGTCGCGTTCGCGCCGATGCCGCCGTTCGGCTGGTTGCGCGCGATCGGCGGCGGCCTGCTGCTGGCGGCGCCGATCTGGTTCTCCGGCGCGCTGGTGCCGAGCGTCCCCTGGTGGCGCGGCGAGGGCGAGCCGGCGCCGGCGGGCGAGGGCGGCATGAACGCCGGCGCCGAGGCCGTGCTGGCCGCGCAGGCGTTCCTGCTCGACCACGTGCTCCAGAACCTGCAGGACGAGCGGCCGGGCCAGGCCGACCTCTACTTCGTCGCGTTCGCGCCGGATGGCCGCAGCGACGCGTGGCGCGAGGACGCCGAAGCCGCGCAGCAGGTAATGGACTCGCGCTGGGGCACCGACGGCCGCTCGGTGCTGCTGGTCAACAGCCCGCAGACGCTGATCACCTTGCCCTTCGCTTCGGTGTCCAACCTGCGCGAGACGCTGAACGAGATCGGCGCGATCATCGATCCCGAGGACGACGTGGTGATGGTCTACCTCGCGGGCCGCGGCACGCCCGACCATGGGCTCGTCGCCGAGCAGCCGCCGCTGGCGCTGGTGGACCTGGCTCCCGGCGGCCTCAAGCAGCTGCTCGACGACGCCGACATCAAGTGGCGGATCGTCGTCGTCTCGGCGTGCTATTCGGGCGGCTTCCTCGATCCGCTCAAAGACGAATACACGCTCATCGTGACCGACGCGCGCGCCGATCGCGCGACGTTCGGCTGCGGGGGCCGCACACCGGCGGGACTCTTCGGTGGCGCCTTCTTCACCGACGGACTCGACAAGGGCGATTCCCTCGAGGCCGCATTCGAGCGCGCGAAGGCCGCGGTGGCCGAGCGCGAGCGGAAGGCCGGCTACGCGCCGCCTGCGGACCCGCAGATGTTCGTCGGCGAGGCCATGGCGCAGAAGATCAAGACGCTGCGCAGCCGGGGCACGGGCGGCATCACCGCGCACCGCGCGGCGCCGCCGTTTCGCGGCTGAGCCGGGCGCCGCGCCGCGCGCGGCGCTACACTGCCGGTCCGATGGCCGCCTCGCTTCGCGTTCGTTCCCTGTTGCACGCCTACGGCGACCATCGCGTCGTCCAGGGGATGAGCTTCGCGCTCGAGCCGGGCCGCATCGGCTGTCTGCTCGGGCCCTCGGGCTGCGGCAAGACCACGGTGCTGCGCTGCATCGCCGGCTTCGAGCCGGTCCAGGGCGGCGAGATCCTGCTGTCCGACCGGCTCGTGTCGAGCGTCGCGCTGCAGGTGCCGCCCGAGCGGCGCGGCATCGGCATGGTGTTCCAGGACTACGCGCTGTTCCCGCACCTTTCCGTCGCGAAGAACGTGGCGTTCGGCCTGACACGGCTGCCGCCCGACGAGGCGGCGCGGCGCACGGCCGCGATGCTCGACCTCGTCGGCCTCGCCGCGGACGCGGGCACCTATCCGCATGAGCTCTCCGGGGGCCAGCAGCAGCGCGTCGCGCTGGCGCGTGCGCTGGCACCGGCGCCCGACCTGCTGCTGCTCGACGAGCCGTTCTCGAACCTCGACGTCGACCTGCGCGAGCGCATCTCGCTCGAGGTCCGGGAGATCCTCAAGGCGGCGGGGACCACCGCGATCCTCGTCACCCACGACCAGCACGAGGCGTTCGCGCTCGCCGACGAGATCGGCATCATGAAGGACGGCGCGATCGAGCAGTGGGACAGCGCGTACAACCTGTACCACCGCCCGCGCACGCGGTTCGTCGCGGACTTCGTCGGGCAGGGCGTGTTCCTGCGCGGGATCGCGGAAGGGCACGATCGCGTCGTGACCGAGCTGGGCGAGCTGGCCGGCGAGCTGCCCGAGCCGCTGGCCGAAGGCGCGAACGTCGACCTGCTGCTGCGGCCCGACGACATCGTGCACGACGACACGAGCCCGTGGCAGGCCGAGGTCTGCGCGAAGGCGTTCCGCGGCGCCGACATCCTGTACACGCTGAAGCTCGCATCGGGCACGCGCGTGCTGTCGCTGGTGCCATCGCATCACAACCACGCGCTCGGCGAGCGGATCGGCATCCGCCTCGAGATCGACCACGTCGTCGCGTTTCCGGCGGAGGCGGGGTAGCGAGCTGTCGAAACGGGGGACCACGCCCGAGATCGGGCGTCGTCCCGAAAACCGCTCGGCGGCAAACCGGCATCCGAGGCCGGCGACCCCGTCCACCATCGGGTGTCATCCCGACTTCTGGCCGAACCGCAGAAAGAGGCCGCAGCCGGTCACGCCATCCACTATTGGGTGTCATCCCGAGGTCGCAGCCGGTGCCCCCTTCCAGTGATGGGTGTCATCCCGAGGTCGCAGCCGGTGACCCCGTCCAATAATGGGCGTCATCCCGAGGTCGCAGCCGGTGACCCCGTCCAATAATGGGCGTCATCCCGAGGTCGCAGCCGGTGACCCCTTCCAGTGATGGGTGTCATCCCGAGCGCAGCGAGGGATCTGCTGTCGCCACGAATCACGGGGTGGCGTACCGACGCTTCCCTCGTTGCCGGGCTCCACGCGATGGCACCGCGAGATCTTCGACAGCCTGGCAGGCGCGCGCCGCAGCGGGGCGAGGGCGGGTGATTTTGCGAAAGTTGAAACAGAAGGGCCCGCACACGGCGGGCCCTTCGTGTTGCCTGCGCGAGCGACGATCAGGTGCCGGTCTTGACCAGCGTCGCGCTGCCGGGCGTGAGCGGCTTGCCCTGCGACTTCTGCGTCTTCGCCGCGGGCTTGGCCTTCACGGTCGACGTGTCGATCGGCGTCGGCTTCGCCGCCGGCGGCGTATCGGCCGTCGCGACGCGCTTGCCGTGCACGTGCCCGCCGTCGCCGTCGTCGGTCATCTTCATGTCGTCGCACGCGAGCGTGGCGCCGCTCGCGAACAGCGCGGTCACAACCAGTGCGGAGAGGTGGGTCGGCTTCATGGGCGTGCTCCCGGGAGAGTGAAGCGACGAAGGGGACAGCCGGCGAATCCTGCACCCGGCGCCGGCAGTCGTCAAGGTCGGGCGGCCCGACCGCGGGGCGCGTACCGCTCGCCAAAGACACCACCGTCTTCGCGTGTACCCGGCACGTCGCAAATTGACCGGCCGACGGCGCCTGCGCTATAATTCGCCCGCGGGGTGGAGCAGTCTGGCAGCTCGTCGGGCTCATAACCCGAAGGTCGCAAGTTCAAATCTTGCCCCCGCAACCACGGCTTCAAATCAAGGGCTTACGTTGAATCGTAGGCCCTTGTCGTTTGTGCTCCGCAACCATCTTCGTGCTGCACGATGAGCACTTCGTTTCGTGCCCGCTTCCTCAGCTCCGGCAACGACCGCTTAGTGGTGTGCTCAACGAGTTGAATCATGGTGCGGCAAAGTCAACACCCGGCCAGAAGCGGACATCAATACGCTAAGCGCGATGCCCGGTTCCGGCAGTTACCGGTCCTTCCGACTCTGATCGTCGCGGGCTTGAGTCGTCCACAAGCGGCCCTCCGCCAATTCGCCCGAAAGCAGCCGTCGGACTGAAGCGGGCGGGCGGCGCATCCTCACGAACCGCTGCTGACACTGGGCTTGGCGAAGTCGAGACGTTCGGTTCAGCAGCCAGCTTGCGATTGACGCCTTGCCTGGATCCTCAAGCCCGTCAGCTCAGCCAGTACTGCGCTTGCGCGAAGAGGGCCTCGCGGCTTGGCGCGTTCCCAATGACCCAAGGATGGCATCGCGGCAGATCTCGAGGATCTCATCGGCAAGCGGTGAATCGTCCGGGCACGCTCGCGACATGACGATGGCGCCCACTGCGTGCGCCAGCACGTCGAGGATCTTGGCTCGCGTCTGAGCAGCGCCAGCAGCGTATCGCGGGCTGCTCTGTTGACTCAGTGCTGCCACCAGGTTTTCGACGCCCTCCGCAAAGGCAATGCGGACCGCCTCCGGTTGACGCGCAGCGTCCCCACCGAGCGCGGCCACCGTGCAACCGGTTGCGCGGTCGTCCCGGTGTTCGCGCGACAGGTAGTGTTTGATGAACTCCGACGCATCCACGCCGCCGGTCAGCGCGATGGTCTGCGCAATGCCGCAAGTCGCCGACTCCGCCATCAAGCCGGCTTTCGAGCCAAAGTGCTTGTAGAAGCCGCCGTGGGTGAAGCCCGCAGCGGCCATCAGGTCGGCGACGCCGACCCCGTCGAAGCCGCGCTCGCGAAACAGCTGGGACGCTGTCTCTACGACGCGAGTTCGGTTGGCTGCTGCCTGAGCCTTGGTGACCTTCATGTCTGTCCGCCGTGGGTTGTCGTGCTCGGTCCAGTTCAGAACTATACATTGATGATGGGCATCATCAAAGACTTGACTTTTAAGATGATGACCGTCATCATTATGTTTCCCAAGCATTTCAAGGCGAAGATCCATGATCGAAAGAGCGTCTCCCACACTGCGGGCCCACGGCGCGCCGACACCCGTCGATCGCAGCGCACGTTCCGGCGTTCTCATCACCGGCGCGTCGTCAGGCATCGGCGCTGTGTACGCAGAGCGCTTCGCGCAACGCGGGCACGACCTCGTGCTGGTCGCCCGCGACCAGCAACGACTCGACGCCAGCGCCTCACGTCTGCGCGACACCTACAACGTCGCGGTCGACGTGCTGCGGGCCGACCTCACGGAGCCGGCGGACCTCGCGACCGTCGAGGATCGACTGCGCGACGACGCCCGCATCGGCACCCTGGTCAACAACGCCGGCATGGCGTTGTCGGGCGGTTTTGTCCAGCAGAGTGCGCAGGCCATCGATCAATTGATCGCCCTCAACACCATCGCGCTGACGCACCTGGCCGCGGCAATCGCCCCGCGCCTTGTGCAGACCGGGGCCGGCGCCATCGTCAACATCGGCTCGGTGGTCGGTCTCGCGCCCGAGTTCGGGATGACGATCTATGGCGCCACCAAGGCCTTCGTGCTTTTCCTGTCGCAGGGGCTGAGCCTGGAACTGGCGCCCCGAGGCGTATACGTGCAGGCGGTGGTGCCGGCGGCGACGCGCACGGAGATCTGGGGACGTGCCGGTGTCGACGTCAATTCACTGCCCGAGGTCATGGACGTCGAAGAGTTGGTCGATGCGGCTCTGATCGGCTTCGACCGCCGCGAAGCGGTCACGATTCCTCCGCTGCACGTGGCAGGCCGATGGGATGCGCTGGACGGTGCGCGGCAGGCACTGCTCTCCGACATACGGCAAGCACACGCGGCCGAACGCTATCGGCCCCGAGCCTGAGCGTCACCCGCCGTGCCTCCCGCAGCACCGCGAGCCGACATGAAAGCACTGACGTTCAAGCGCTATGGCAAATCGCCCGGGATCGGCTTTGCCGACATCCCGCGCCCCACCCTCAAGCCCGACGAACTGCTGGTGCAGGTCCATGCGGCGGGATTGAATCCGATCGACACCATGATCCCGAAGGGCACCTTCAAGCCGGTGCTGCACTTCCAACTGCCCGCCACGCTCGGGAGCGACCTCGCCGGCGTGGTGATCGAAGTCGGCGACCGAGTCACCCGCTTCAAGCCCGGCGATGCAGTCTTCGCCAGCCTCTTCGACCTCGGGCTCGGCTCGCTTGCCGAGTTCGCGGTGGTGCCGGACCGCGTTGCCGCCTTGAAGCCGCCCAACCTGGACTTCGTGCAAGCCGCGTCGGTCCCGATGGTGGGCCTCACCTCCTGGCAAGCGCTGAAGGAACGCGCCGGCCTGCGCGCGCACCAGAAGGTGTTCATCCCGGCGGGATCCGGGGGCATCGGCACGTTTGCCATCCAACTGGCCAAGCACTTCGGTGCCAAGGTCGGAACGACCGTCAGTACCGGCAACGTCGAACTCGTGCGCGGCCTCGGCGCGGACGAGATCGTCGACTACAAGCAGCAGGATTTCGAGCAGGTGCTGAGCGGCTACGACGCGGTGCTCGGCACGGTCAGGGGCGACGCGATCGAGAATTCCATCGGCATCCTCAAGCCGGGAAGCCGGATCGTCTCGCTGGTCGGACCCCTCGACGCCGCATTCGCTCGGGCGCGACGCCTGAACTTCGCCTTGACGTTCGTGTTCGGGCTGATGAGCCGCAGGGTCTTGCGGCTCGCCCGGAAGCGGGAAATCGACTACTCGTTTCTGTTCGTTCGTCCCGATGGCGAGCAGCTCAAGAACATCGGCGACCTTCTCGAGGCAGGACGCATCCGCCCCGTGATCGACAAGGTGTTCCCGTTCGAGCAGGCCGGCGAAGCACTCGAATACCTCGCCTTGGGACGCGCCAAAGGCAAGGTCGTCGTGAAGATCGCCTGACGCTTGCTCGTCGGCTGCGGCGTCAATGCCAACGTGAACCGGCGCGACGATGTCTGCGGCGCTGGCATCGAAGGCCGCGACCGCTTCGCGCTCGACATCGCCGGCGCGACGCCCGCCGGTCGTGTTTCTCAACCACCACGCGGCCGTTCTACGGGCCGGATGCCATCATTGCAAGAATTCGCGACGGTCAGGCCGGGCAGGGACAGAGACGGCACGCAAATACGCGGCCACAATCAATCGGTTCACGTTCACGGCGCGAGGTGTCCCACACGCGCCTCGGCTCGAGCGCGCTCTACAAAGCGCTCTCGGTCCTCTCGCAAGAGAAAGCCTTCACTCTCTAGCACTTGTCCCACTACATCGACCTGACGAACATAACCCGACCTCGTCTTATACCGCTCTTCGATTGAGAGGCGGGGGTCGCCGGTTGCCTGGCGCTTCGCCGCGTCGGGAGCGAGCGGAATCTGGATCCCGTTCAGTCCGCAGAGATCGCCTTCCGCGAACCCGGCTCGACGCACGCCCCATCCGCTGTGCGTTGCCAGCGGAACGGCCACATCCGGGAGCAGAACCGCAGCGAGGTCATGCCCGTCGGCATTGGTCTTGGGAATGAGTGAAACGTACGACTTTGCGGGATCGCCCCGGAACGGAACCACGCGCGGATCGACGATCGTGAGGCTGTTCATCACGGCGGGAAATTTGACGCCGATCGGGGATAGATCCGGGAAGCCGATGGCCGCGCGGTCAAGGGGGGCGAAGTCCCGGGGCTGCATCGGGTAGCGGCTGTCGGGCGGAAGCGTCCCCTTTACCGTCCAATCGGTCAGTCGGGCGAGGAGGCTACGCGCGATTGGCGCTTGCACCGCGGTGTTGTTGGGTTGTTGGCAGATGCCGACGGTCGACTGCGTGGCCGGTCCGTGCTGAGTGCTGCCCATCAGGTAGAGGCGAACGTTATCGGGCACCGGCACAGGTTGCCCCAAAGCGTTCAAAGTAACCAACGAAGCACGTGCCTGCCAGAACTCGAGGTTGCTGTCCAAGTGCATCATCTTGGGACAGGTGTCAGTCCTGGAACACCTGGCGAATATCCCGTCTGTCAGGCCCGAAACGCTATCCGTAGTCACCGCATAGGTGAACGGGAATTGGTCTCCCGGGTAGAAGCGGTCTTCGTGCTGGCGGGAATATCGTCCCGGTTGCGCAAACCGGAAGTTGGTGAAACTCTTCCGCGAGCCTGCGATCAGCGCCATCGCGCCGTCGTAAACCCGACCGCCGCCGTCCGGCTGCTCGTTGAATCCCTCCCACATGAAGTCACGGAGGAATCGGCCTGACTGCGAGATACCGAACAGGATCGTCGACTTCGGGACCAAGTCTGCCAGCGGATTCACGTTCCCGGCGGCGTCCGGCTTCCCGCTCTTCAGGTACTCGGTCACGTCGCGCAATGCGGACAGCCCCAGGCCCATCACGCGGGGATCACGGGCCGTGTAAACCAGCGTGTAAATCGCTCCCCCGTCGGAATTGACGGGACGATCGATCTCGATTTCGCGGTCCGTTACCCACCGCCATGATGTCTGCGGCAATTGCGTCTGCGGTGAATTGGCGTAGACCTTGACCAGCAACCGCGCACTGTCTTTCCCACCATCGGCGACAGGATAGGTCAACGTGCCGCGACTGCGCGTCGCGGTGTCGTCGAAGATGAATTCCTCCTCGGTCACTCCGGTGACGGGTTGCAAACCGTTGCGAACGATCGGGAATTCGGTGCCGATGCTCTGCCCCGCCTTGCCGAGCGGAACATCTCCCTGCCACCCGATCCAGGCCAGTGTGTGTCCCTGACGCATGAACCAGCCATTGCCGGCCTGCTGCTGCGTGTCGTACTGCACCGCGCCGTCGGCTAGACGGACGAGTGCCAGCTTGCCGCCGCGGTTGACGATCTCGACGACCAGGACTCCCGATGCGCGGGACGAAGATGCCGGCCGCAGGAGGGCAACGTCGGTCCGATAGCGTACCTGACCATCGGGGCCGACGGCTCCCGCGAGATCGACGATGCGACTATTCGCTGGGTGTGACGGATCGACTCGTACCGTCGCAACGCCTGCAAGAAACTCGTAAGCGCCGATATCACCAAACGTCGCGCCGGCGAATGCCGGCTTGCGCGTGCTGATTACCAGACTCTCCACCACGGCAGCGGCATCCTGCGACTTGGGGGCCAAGCTGGCACATCCCCCAAGGATCACGACCAGCGCCAAGACCCAATGCAGACGTCGTCCTGAGAATCCCATTGCCGTCATCCTTTCTGCGATTTGCGCGGATCTCCATTCGACCGCGTCAACTTGCCTTCGGCCCACGATCGGGGAACTCGCGCGCTGCCAGATCGGCGAGCCAGATTCCTGCCTCGCGAAAGGACCGGCTTGTGCGGTCAGCGCGGCTGCGGATGTAGGCGCCCTCGATCGCGCTGAGCAGAAGGCCCGCGAAGGATTGGCTCCTGCGTGCGTCCTCGCATGGAAAGTGCGTCGCGATTGCCTCGACATATCGGTTCAGCGTGCCAGCGACTGCTCGACGCAGCTCTTCCGATCCTGCATCGAGGTCCAGGCATACGGTGCCCGCAGCACAACTGTAGCGGAAGTCCCCATGCTCCACCCGCTTGGCGAAAGCCTCGAAGAGCGCACGAACCTTTGCTCTCGGCGAACGCCTTTGCGCGAGCGTCCTTTCGATGAAGTCGACCACCGTTTGCGCATACTCCGCGAGCGCCGCCGCCACGATCTGCTGCTTGCCGCCGGGAAAGAAGTGGTAGACCGATCCTTTCGGAGCGCCGCTCTCCCTCACGATCTCATTGATTCCGGCGCCGGATAGGCCCGTTCCACGCATCAAAGTCGACGCGGCCGAAATCAGCCTCTGGCGCGTGTCTGCTGCTTTTGGGTGTCGTTCCAAGATTGACTTTCTAAGTAGACCAGTCTATATAGAGTAGCACGATTTGCGGGGGGAAATGACCATGATCAAGTCGCAGACGCCTTCAGGGCGTTCGAAGCTGACGATCAAGGGACTGCGCGCGCGGGCCGTAGTCCTCAAGCTGAAGCGGCCCATTGTGGCCCGCATTGCAACGATCACAGACTGGCCGGTGATCCTCATTGACTTGGAGACCGAGGACGGCATCGTCGGCCGAAGCTACCTGGAGCCGTACGTGACGAAGGCCGCGCGATATCTGATTCCTGCGCTGCGGGACTTGGGCGAGCTGTTGCGTGGCCGCGAGGTTGCGCCAGTCGACCTGTTCGGCGTCGCCCGAAAGTCGCTGCATTTCGTCGGATACGAAGGCCTTTCGATGATCGCGGTGTCGGGCGTCGACATGGCGGCGTGGGATGCCCTCGCCAAGGCGGCCGGCGTGCCGCTGTGCGTGCTGCTCGGTGGCTCCGTCGGGGCGGTCCCGGCTTACAACAGCAACGGCCTCTGGCTCACGCCGCCGGAATCGCTCGGGGACGAAGCCGTCGAGCTGCGCGACGAGGGCGGGTTCACCGGGCTCAAGCTTCGCCTCGGCCGGGAGCGCCCAAACGAAGACATCGCCGCGGTCGAGGCCGTGCGAAAGTCGGTCGGCGAGGACATGCACCTCATGGTCGACTTCAACCAGGGCCTGCATCGAGGGGAGGCGCTGCAGCGCTGCCACATGCTCGACGACTTGGGATTGGCTTGGATCGAGGAGCCGCTGGTATACGACGACCTGGACGGCTACGCCCAGCTCGCTGCCGAGCTCAAGACGCCGATCCAGATTGGCGAGAACTTCTACGGCCCGCGGGAGCTGCAGCTCGCCCTGCAGAAGAAATCGTGCGACTTCGTGATGCCCGACTTCATGCGGATCGGGGGCGTGAGCGGCTGGTCGCGCGCTGCGGCCATCGCCGGTGCTGCCGGCATTCCAGTTTCCACGCACCTTTATCCCGAGGTTGCAGCGCACGTCATGCGCGTCACGGAAACTGCTCACTGGCTCGAGTGGCAGGACTGGATCAATCCGCTGCTCATGAAGCCCTATGACGTCGATCGGGGGTTGCTGCAAATTCCCGATGTGCCGGGTGTGGGACTTGAATGGAACGAGGAGGCTGTAGCGCGGTACGCCGTCGGCTAGATTGTGGTGGTTGAGTACTTGGTACCCCGTTACCGCCTTCAATGTAGAACCGGCTGGCTGAACAACGCGGGTCGCGTCACTGGAAGTCCGACCCAGTCACCGACTGCCGTCCCTCGTGCGTCCAAAGATCAAATCGAGGAAATCAACATGCCTCTGGTTCGAATCGACATCGGCAAGACCGCTTCAAGGGAAACTGTGCAAAACGTGAGTGACGTGGTTTACGACGCCATGATTCGCGTCGCCAATGTCCCGGCCAACGACAAGTTTCAGATCATCACCCGCCACGCCGCTGACGAGTTGATCTATCCGGCCGAGGGGTACCTCGGCGTGACCTACACCCCCGACGTTGTGTTCATCCAGATCACTTGGAACGCCGGGCGCTCCATCGACGTCAAGAAGGCCTTCTACAAAACTGTGGCCGAGGGCATTGCAGAGAAGGCCGGCCTTCGCCTTCAGGATGTCTGGATCAATCTGATCGACGTCGCGCGCGAGAACTGGTCGTTTGGCAATGGCGAGATGCAATACGAGCCAAAGGCCTCCTGAGCGGTTGCCGATCTGCGACCGCAGACCATCCGCCCGCGGCAGGTACGCCGGCGCTGGTTGCGGACCGCGGCCCTTGCGGTGGCGTTGATCCACGAACGCGCGCTTGTCTCGATGCGAATCGTTCGTCCTCGGCGAATTGCCAGTTCCATTGCGGTCGGGGTACGACTCAAGCATTGGCAACTCGTTGGTAGCGCATTGGCTTCAGTCGGTAGTGCCTGACTTGCACCCTTGCGCCTGTTTCCCGCAGGCACTTCAGGTCAGCATGTGGCCAATGCGTGTTCTCAATGGCGCGGTACATGGATAGCCGAGGTCAGCTCGTGGCCACGGGTCGCCGGTCGCTTGCCCTTGCTCAACTTCCGCTTCTGGTCGCGACTAGCCGGCAACATGCCTCAGACCGACTTCTGCTTCCGCGGTAAATCAGCTGCCCGGTCTGCAGTCTCCAAAGACCGGAAAGGGCCGGGAGTCGGCGTTCGCGGAACGTCGGGTTTCGGGTAGGTTCGACCAGGCGCAGCCGAAAGAAGAACAATTCCCGCTTGACCTGTAGGCCGAACCCGGTAAGCGCGCTATCGAATCCGCACCCGAAGATGGACTCCAAATCCTTCCCCCGCAATCATGGCTTCAAATCAAGGGCTTACGTTGAATCGCAGGCCCTTGCCGATTCCGCGCTGCAACCACTCTCGGCACGACGCCCGCCATCGGCCAGGCCGACCGCGGGACGAGACCTTGCGCATCAAGCGGCCCGTGCCTCGCCCGCGTGTTCGTAGGTGCGTCCGTCGCGGATGCCGTAGATCCGCCGGAACGTCGGGATGATCTTCTCGTCGTGCGTGACCACGATGATCGCGGTCCCGAATCGCTGCGCCATCTCGTTGAGGATGCGGACCACGGTCAGCGCGCGGTCGCTGTCGAGCGGCGCCGTCGGCTCGTCGGCGAGAATGATCGGCGGCCGGTTGACCAGCGCGCGGGCGATCGCGACCCGCTGCTGCTCGCCGCCGGACAGTTGCGGCACCTGCGCCTGCGCGCGATGTGCGACATCGAGCGCCGCGAGCATCTCCCGTGCCCGGTCGCGCGCCTTGCCGTTGGACACCCCAGCCAGCATCGGCAGCAGCGCGACGTTGTCGGTGACGTCGAGGAACGGGATGAGATAGGGCGCCTGGAAGACGAAGCCGATGCGGTCGCGCCGCAGCGCGCGCAGATCGGCCACCTTCCAGCCGTTGTCGTAGATGGTCTCGCCGGCGAGCGCCATGCGGCCGGACGTGGGCTCGATCACCGCGCCAAGGCATTTCAACAGCGTGGTCTTGCCCGAGCCGCTGGGACCGATCAATCCCACGACCTCGCCGGGCTGGACGACCATGTCGACACCCTTCAGCGCGTCGACCGCCGCATCGCCCGCGCCATAGCGCTTGGTGAGGCCGCGGATTTCGATGGCCGGGTGCATCTATCCCCCGATGGCGGTCGCCGGATCGACGCGCAGCGCAGCGCGGATGGCGACGATGCTCGCGAATGCGCAGATCACCAGCACGAGCACCGCACCCAGTACCGCGTCCCCGGGCAGCAGCAACACGTACTTGGGGAAGATTGGCGCCCACAGCGTGGCCGCGGTCTTGCCGACGAAGAAGGCGATGACGCCGAGGCCGAGGGCCTGCTGCAGGATCATCCCGGCGATGGTGCGATTGCGCGCGCCGATCAACTTGAGCACGGCGATCTCGCGGACCTTGTTCAGCGTCATCGTGTAGATGATGAACGCGACGATGGCGGCGCTCACGACGGCGAGGATGACGAGGAACATGAAGATCTGCTTGGCCGAAGTGGCGATCAGCTTGGCGACCAGGATCTCGTCCATGTCGGTCCGCGTGTACGCCTCCAGGTGCTTCCAGCGCCGTATCTCGCGCGCGACCACCGTTTCGTCGGCGTCCGGCACGAGCCGCAGCATGACGACGTTCACGGTGCGGCTGCTGGCCTGGCTTGCCTGCACGGCCTCGAGCAATCCCGGCACCCCGGGGTGGTTGAACGCGGGATTCGCGGCGGTACGGGCGCGCTCGTTGACCAGGGCATCGTTGTCCTTGAGGAACTGCACCTCCTGCGCGTCCTGCAGCGAAACGAAGACCATCGGGTCGCCCCCCGAAGACACCGTGCGGCGGGTCAGCCCGACCACCGTGTACTCGTGACGGCGGATGCGGATGCGCTCGTCGAGCCGGAAGCCGGTTTTGACATCGGCGATCGCCTCGTAGTGCGAGCGCGTGATCGGGCGTCCGGCGACGAGATGGCCGGGCTCGCCGGGGTGCCCCGGCTCGAAGCCGACGAGCATCACGCGCACGTCGCCGCCCGCGTGGCGGATCTGCATCGTCAGGTACGTGACGTTGCCCGCCTCCGCGACACCGCGCACGCCGAGCAGCGCGCGGTACGCGTCGTCGCGCACGTTGGATGGCTCGGCGTAGGGACCGAGCGTGTCGCGCTGCACGACCCAGAGGTCGGCGCCGCCGTTTTGCAGCAGCACCTTGCCGTCGTCCACCAGCCCGCGATAGATGCCGGCCATCGACAGCGTCAGTCCAACGAGCAAGCCGAGGCCGAGCCCCGTGAAGACGAACTTGCCCCAGCCGTACAGGATGTCGCGACTGGCGAGATTGATCATGATCCGGCGCGGACGATGGCGGGAACGACCTTGACCTTGGCGCCCGGCTTCAATGCCTGTTCGCTGTGCACGATGACCTCGTCGCCCACGTCGAGGCCGGCGACGATCTGGCTGCGGCCGTCCAGCGTCGTGATGCCGACCGTCACCGGCCGGAATGAAACGCGGCTGTCGGCGGCTTGCCAGACGCCGTCCTGCCGATCCAGCCGCTTCACCGCGGCCGCGGGCACCGAGCGAACGTCGGGAAGATCGGCGGTGCGAATGGTCACCTCGACCAGTTCGCCGACGGAGATTCCTTGCGGCCGCGCAGCGAAGCCGACGTTGACGATCCGCTCTTCGGCCACGGCATCGCTAACCCAGTCGACGCGCTCGACCGTGCCCCGATAGGCGCGCGCCGCGTCCGAGCGCAGCACGATCTCCGCGGGCTGGCCCACCCGCACGCCGCCGGCCTGGCCCTGGTCGATCCGCGCCCTGATCCAGAGGGTCGCCGGGTCGATGACCTGTACCACCGCCTGGCCGGCGACGAGCGTCGTGCCGGGTTCGACCAGCCGCGCGCTGACGATGCCGTCGACGGGACTCGCGAGCCGCGCCTGCGCGCGCAGCTTGCTCACGCCCGCGACATCGGCCAGCGCCCGCTCGCGGTCGCGCCGCGCCGCTGCCAATTGTGCTGCGGCCGCATCGACGGCCGCCCGGGCGGCGTTGGCTTCGTGCCCTTTGGCGTCGGTGGCTTCCTGACTGACGAACCCTTGCGCGCGCAACTCGGCGGAGCGGCGCGCGCTGGTCACGGCGAGCTGCGCGCGGCTCTGCGCCTCCGCAAGCTGGGCCTCGGCGGCGCGGACGGTGCTGGCCGCGCGGTCCGCCGCCAGTTGCCCGCTGGCGACACGATCCTCGAGGTCGACGGGATCGAGTTCGGCGAGCAACTGGCCGGCCTTCACCACATCACCCTGGTCGACGAGCACGCGTGCAACGCGGCTCGCCACCGTCGGGCCGAGCGCGTAGCTGCGACGTGCCTCGACCGTGCCGATGCCGAAGGTGCTCGCGACCAGCGGGCCCTGCTCGACTTTCGCGACGGTGACCTTGGCCGGGGCGAGGGGTCCCTGACTCGTGGCCAGCCAGGCGAGCAGCAGCGCCCCGGCGATGCCGGCGGCGATCAGAAGCGCCTTGCGGCCCGGACGCAGCTTCACGATTTCCTCCGCCCGCGAAACCCGTGGAGAAGCAACGGGAACAGCCGCCGAGCATGCTTCGTCATCGCGGCCTCGTTGCCCGCAAGCGCGGACTGGATCACGAGGCCCTGCACCGCACCGATGAGCAGGATGGGGGCGACGGCGACGTCGAGGTCGGCCGGCAGCTCGCCGGCCGCCTTGGCCTCGGTGAAGAGCCGGGCCAGACGCTTGCGGTACCCGGCGATCATCGCGCGTACTTCGGCGCGGACGGGCGAATCACCGGGGTACTGCAGCTCGTGGAACATCACGCGGGGAACGCCGGGGTTCGCCGTGACGAATGCCACGTGCGCGAAGAACACGGCTTCGATTTTCGCGAGCGGGGTACCGGTCTTCGCCATCGCCGTCGCGAAGACCGTGCCGAGCGACGCGCGGACCCAGGCAAAGACGGCGAGCCAGATCGCCTCCTTGTCGGGGAAGTGCCGGAAGATCGCGCCTTGCGTCACCCCCATCCGGTCCGCGATCGCCTGCGTCGTGATCGCCTCGGGGCCGCGCTCGCGGGCGAGGGCGAGGACGGCCGCAACGATTTCGCGCTGCCGCTCGTCGGTGGACAGGCGGTGGCGCGGTACGGAGCGGGCGGGGTTCGCGGTATCCATGAGGGTCTCGGGGTTGCTTGAAAGTAAGTAATCAAATACTATTTTATGCACACCGCCGGCATTTGGCAAGAACCGCCCGCCCAATGGAGGACAGGACCGTGCGCTTCCCGGAATTCTTCGACGCCGCACCGCGGATCACCGTGCGTGACCCGCTCGCCCGGTTCCTGGGCGCGGTGGACGATGGCGTCATCGAATACACCTACATCGACGTGGTCAAGCTGGCCGGGCACTCGTGCCCGACCGTCGCGTCCGCCTACCTCATGACCCGCGCCGCGCTTCGCGCGCTCCATTCCGATTCGCTACCCGAACGCGGTGCCATCCGCGTCGAGCTGCGCGACGACCGGCTGGAAGGCGTCACGGGCGTCGTTGCCAACGTCGCGAGCTACCTCACCGGCGCCACCCACGACACCGGGTTCAAGAGCATCGGCGGGCGCTTCGATCGCCGGCGGCTGCTGTTCTTCGGCGCCGACATTCCGGGCGAGATCCGCTTCACGCGCCTGGACACCGAAGCGGCGATCACCGCGTCCGCGCGTCTCGACCGCGTGCCCGCCGATCCGCGCGTCGCATCGCTCATTGCACGCTGCGTTACCGGCGCCGCCACCGCGGAGGAGACGGCGCAGTTCCGGGCGCTGTGGCAGGAGCGGGTTCGAGCGCTCCTCGTCGAACGCGCCGACGATCCTGAAACCATCGTTCTTCGACGTTGACGAGCCGCGGCGCACCGGCACGGGCGAGCTTCGCGCGACAGCGCCGTCGGGGCGGTGCGCGCCGTGAACGAGCGCGAACGTGTTCCCGCCATCGGGACTGAAACCGCGCCGCTGGACCGGAACGAACGCGGTGCCGGACGACCGGGCGCCCGGTCGATGCGTGAGGGTGCGGATCGTGCAACCGCTCGGTCGTCGAGGCGTACCCGGGAACGATTCCCGGATTTTCCGTGCACACCGGAAGGAGAGACAGCGTGAGCAATATCGCTAAGGCGTCGTTGCCGGATCTGGTCGGCTACCAGGAGGGTGCCGTGGTGAGCAAGACCCTGATCGACAGGAAGACGGGGACCGTGACCCTGTTCGCCTTTGGAGAAGGGCAGGGCTTGAGCGAGCACACGGCGCCCTTCGATGCCCTGGTTCAGATTCTCGACGGCGACGTCGAGATCAGAATCGCCGGGCAGGCGTTCCGGCTCGGACCCGGTGAAATCATCGTCCTGCCCGCCAACGAACCGCACGCGTTGAAGGCGATCACGCGGTTCAAGATGATGCTGACCATGATCCGGTCATAGCCCCGGCGCAGGATTCGGGTCGGGGCGTCTGCATGCGCAATCGCTTGCGTCCACTCGACCTCGAGTCCGCCCCTCCGCGCGTTCGGAACACGCAGAGGCTGGCGAACCGATGCAACCAACCTTGCGGCCGAACGACCTCCTGGCAGGAGAACGACGAGCTGCGGCGGGGCGGACTGCAACGGTGCCGCCAGCGCGGTTCCCCAGGCGCGGAGTGCGAACAGCCCCCTTCGATCCGGATTGGCAGGCGCACGTGTCCTATGGCGCCAGTCTGCGCGAACTCGATCGACGCGCAGCGACGTACGTCGACCGCGTCGTCCGCGGGGCCGAGCCTGCCGAGTTCCCGATCGGGCAGCCGACCAAGTTCGCGCTGGTGATCAACATGAAGGCCGCACGGTTGCCTGGCCTCACGATTCCGCAGTGGTTGCGGCTGCAAGCCGAGTTCATCGAGCAATCACTCGGCGCGTCGTTGGTCGGGTTCCGGGGCCGAAAGGGGCGTGGCCGTCCGTTCAAGGCCCGGCGGACCTGCAGGCCGTCTTCGCGGGGCTCCGACATGGCCGCGATGGCCGAGACCCGACGGCGCAGGATCTGACCGTGTTCGCGAAGCTCACGCGCCGGCACGCGGGGGCGCCACCGCTGCGCCCTCGATGCCGTGGCGCTGCAGCGCGGCGGCCACGAAGCCGGAGGCCTTCATCTCTTCGATGAAGTCGCCGAGCCACGCCTGCGCAGCGGTGCGGCCCTTGGGAACGCCCATCGCCTGCTCGATCACCATGAATCGCCCCGGCAACAGGCGCACGCCGCCCACCCGCCTCGCGTCGGCTTCGAGCTGCTGTTTCACGCCCGCGGCCACTTCGAGGTTCTCCGCGAGAAAGAGGTTGGTGACCTCGGGCGACGTCGGAGCACGCACCAGCGTCGCCGATTTCAGTTCGCGCGTGAGGAAGAGGTCGTAGGCGCTGCCGCGGCCCACGGCGATGCGCGTGCCGGGGCGGTCCACTTCGTCGTTTCGCTGCAGCGGCGAGCTGCTGCGTACGAGGTAGGCGCCTTCGATGATCACGTAAGGCGCCGTGTATTCCATGTCCGCGGCGCGCACGGGATCGATGGCCACGAAGGCGAGGTCGACCTCGCGCGCCTTGACGGCTGCGACGACATTGCCGGCGGAGTTGAACACGACCAGGTCGATCGGCAGCCCGAGTCGTCGCGCGGCCTCGCGCGCGAGATCCACGGACACGCCCTTCGGCGCGCCGGCCGCGTCCCGGCTGGCGAGGATCGGGTTGCCGAGGTTGATCGCGGCGCGCAGCTTGCCCGTGGAGCCCAGCTCCGCGATCGCATCCGCAGGCGGTTTGGGTGCGGGCGCGGCGCATCCGGCCAGGAGCAGCGCGGCGGCGGCACAGAATTCGCGACGGGTTCGATTCATTCGAACTCCTGATTCCGACGACGTCCCGGCACCACGTTCCGGGAGGCGCCAGCGGGCATGAGCCCCCACGTGCGTCGTGCGGGCGCGCCGCGCAGCCACAGCAATGCGCGCCGGTGGATCGGCATTGTGGACGTGGCCCCGATCATGTCGTGCATCACGCGGCGGGCATCGTTGGGGCGTCGGGCGTGGCGCCTGCCGATCGGTACCGCCCCGAGGGCGGGCGCCCGCCCGTACGGCACGTCACGGAAAGAAGGCCTTGAGGAGCGCCTCGCACGCGGGAAGTTCGCGAGGGATCGATTTCCGAAGCTTCGTCCGGCACGCCGGATCGAACGCCTGCCGCCCGACGACGTACTTCATCGACCGGTTCGAGTTGGCCGCCATCGGGCAGCTGTTGGGGCCGCGCTTGTGCGTGTCCATCCGACTGAGGTAGCCGGCCAGCCCGGACACCATGACGTTGGCCACGGCCCGATCGGTGTCCGGGCCTTCCGGCGGCAGATCGTCGAAGCCGGCAACGGAGAAGATCAGCACGGGGGGAACGCCGGTTTCCGACCACCAGGCGTAAATGTCCGGCTCGTCGTCGTCGCGCAGCCAGTGCCGCGTGACGCAGGCGAGCACGTTGACGTGCAGCTCCAGCGGCGTGCGTCCCAGGCGCTTGGCGAGGCGCTCGGCCCACAGGTAGGGCGATCCGTCTTCGGCCCGGCGCTCCAGGTCCCAGGCGTCGACCGGTGCGGAAAGGTCCACCAGCCTGAAGGCGAACCGGTTCTGCGCGTCGGTCATGCGCTTCAGCGTTCCGGCGAGCGCCGGGAAGACGTTGTCGATGTCCCAGACCGCGACCTCGATCCGCGGCGGCTCCGCAGCGCGGCGGCCAGTCGCCGCGGGGCGGGTCGCGGCGAACTCGGCGGCGGACGGCGCCTTCACGGCGAGCGTCATGCCCGGGTCACGCGCATAGACCACCGGCACGGCCCAGTCGATGATCTCGCCCTGGAGCGAATAGTTCACGGCGATGCGCGCTTCGCGCGCCGCCTGCCCGATGGTCATGCCTTGCGCGAGCGCCCGGTAGAAGTGGCGCGCGAAGTGCGTCGCCGACGAGTCCAGCACGCTGTACTGGTTCGCGACCAGTGCGGGAAGGCCGTGCGCCACGAGCGACTGCGCGACGCCCTTGTTGAAGTCCGCGCGACCGCCGGTGCCCGTCTGGCACGCATTCAGGAAGACGAGCGTGATGCCGCGCTGGCAGAAGATCTCCCGCACGCTCCGCTCCCCGAGGAAGTACTGGCCCCCGAGCGCGTCCTCGAACACCAGCGAGCCTTCCTGCGTCTTCTCGTCGAAGACGCCGTGGCCGATGAAGTGAACGATGTTGAAGCTGCCGGTCGCCAGCCGATCGTGGATGCTGCTCGGCGTCGCGCGCGGCAGCACCTCGACCTGCGCGAGGCCTGCACCGACGAGTTGCTCGAAGCCGCGCCGGATGACCTCCTCCTCCTGCTGCACCGACAGGCGGCCGAAGCCGGCGGGCTGGGCCGAGGCCACCAGGATCTGCAGCGGACCTGCGCGCGGCGGGATCACGTCGGCGGGCACGCCGGTCAGCACGTTGCGGATGAAGTGGATGTCCTCGGTGGCGAGGAAGCTGCGCCGCGCCGCGTCGTAGGCGAACTCCCACGGCTTCTCCGCGATCCACGGCACCATGGACGTGAACACGAAATCGAGCTTGCGTCCGTGCTGGCGCGACCGCGCCTCGTCGTAGAGGCGCCGAACGTCGCCCTGGAACAGCGTCTCGAAGAGGTCGGTGCCGAATTCGATCATCCGCCTGTCGTCGGGCAGCGATCCGCTCTCGCGATTGGTGTACGCCTTGATCCGCTCGTGCGTCTTGATGATGGAGGGGAACCGCGTGTATTCCTCGCCCGCGTCGGTGTTGAGCCGCATCGGGACCGTGACCCGGGCGCCGCCGTAGGTCGCGAACACGCGCGCGTACTTCGGGCGCTTGGCGGCGCCGCCGGCGGCCTCGATCTCCGGCGCGAACGGGTCCATGACCACCACGTGGAACGTGTCGCTCTCGCCGGGCGGGCCCGCGCTGCGGGGCGGCGCCGCGACCGGCACCGTCGCGCCGGATGGGACCGTCGCAGGCGGTGGCTCGGCAGCGCCCGTGCCGCGCGACGGCGGCGCGATCGGATAGATCGTTGCGGCGAACGCAAAGTCCTTGGCGTTGATGTCGCGCCCGCCCGGGATGGCCTTGCCGTCCTTCGTGATCGCGGCGGGGATCTGGTAGCACATCACCGAATGCGGATCGGCCTCCGTCGTGCCCATGATCGACTTGCGCGAGAGCGGCGTCAGCACCTGCTCGATCGTCTCCTCCTTCGTCCAGCCCTGGGTCCGGTCGAAGTAGGCGAAGGCCTTGCGCCGGTCGATCCTGCGCACGAGCGCCGCGCGCATGTGCTCGTGCTCGAAGCCCAGCGTGTGGCCCGCCTCGTGCCGCACGACGCGCCTGAACTCCGCGTCGGACGTGCGCATCGTGAAGCCCTCGAGGTTGAGCGTGGGCTGGTCGTCCTCGATGCCGAGAATCTCGGTCCCGATGTAGGACCAGTAGCCCGCCATGTCCTCGGGCGCATCGAGGCGCGCGATGCGCACCTGCCCGGTTCCGCCGGTCTCGGCGAACCGGACGTTGGCCGTCTTCGACCACGCGTTCATGTGGAGGAGGATGCGCGCGCGCAGGTCGCGCGGAGGACTGTCGAGGAACTGCACGGACAGCTGCACGCCGGACTTCGGCCACTTGTGGCCGATGACGACCGCGAGGCGGCGCGGTCCCCCGCGCCGGCCCGCGGGCGTGCGCACGACGGCGCGTTGCTCGAGCGCGTTCTCCGGATTGACCTCGACGCTGCGACGCAAGGCGTTCGCCGCCTGGGCCGGCGTCAGGATCCTCGGCGTGCAGACGATCGATTTCATGATCCGCGATTCTCCCGTGCGGCGATCCCGGCCCGTGGGCGGGCGCGCTGGACCGTGTCATGTAGTAGACAACTTCATCCGGGCTTTGACAAGCATTGCGCGTCGCGGCTCCGGCTACGCCTGCCGCGGCGCTTCGCGCGTCCGGGCGCGTGGTGCGCCGCGCGCGACGGCGGGGCAAGCGGCCGCTGCGGCGCGCTCGCCAGAGCGCTCGCTCGACCCGGCAGCATCACCGGGCGCAGCGTGGAGAACGACGATCATGCCGCGCCGCGATCCCCGCCGCCAACGCGCGTCGTACCGGCGTCGGTCGGAGAGTGCGTCGGGGCCCTCGTGCGGTCGAGGGTCGGCGTGCCGCGCATCGCGGCCGCGAAGGTGCGGATCAACGGCCCCGGCGTCCTCCGTCGAGCACCCCCGACGCAGGGCAAAATGCGCGACAATGCGCGGCCGCCCGGAGTCCGGGCCGGCAATCGTCCATGAAATTCTCCGACCTCCACCTCGGCATGTCGGCGTCGCTCGAGCACACGGTGACCGTGACGGTCATCGAGATGTTCGGCGAGGCGACAGGCGACAGGAACCCGCTGCACTTCGACGACGCCTACGCGGCGGCCTCGCAATACGGAGGCCGCGTCGCGCACGGCGCGCTGCTGGTCGGGTTCGTCTCGGCGGTGCTCGCCAACAAGCTGCCCGGCCCGGGCTCGGTGGCGCGCGAGATGTCGATCCGCTTCAGGAAGCCGGTGCGCCCGGGCGACGTCGTCGTGAGCAAGGTCGTCGTGCGCGAGCTCGTCGAAAAGACGCGCAAGGTCACGTTCGACTGCTTCTCCTACGTCGGCGGCGAGCTGGTGGCCAAAGGCGACGCCAGCGCGCTGCTGCCGGACTGACGGTTCGTCGGACCACTGGTTCGATGGGCGCCGGCCGCACCGCAGCAGGTCGATCGTAGCGGCCGTTCCTCCCGGGTTCACTTCCGCATTTTGCCGTGCAATAATCCGACGCCGTCGCCAGTCGTACCCTACGTATTGACGACGACAAACGGCCGTTCGGTGTCTGCGAGCTGCCCATTCATCGGGCTTGCGGCGGGTTACGACACGGCGATGCACTGCATTCCCTGACCGATCCAAGGAGGTGTGATGCGCAGATCCCTGCTGGTCGCCGCGTTGGCGACACTCCCGCTGATGTCCACGGCCGCCGAACCGCCGGCGCCCGACCTCGCGACAGCGACGCCCCAAGCGGCGACGACTCCGAAGTTCACGCCCGAGCAACTCGCACGGATCCGCCAGGCGCTCGTTGCGCAAATCGCGGTCCGGGACGCGGGCGAGGGCGCCATGCGCGCACCGACGCCTGCCGAGGCGCAGGCGCTGGCCGCGCCGTCGGGCGGGCCGGCGGGCAAGGCCTATGCATTGCCCGGCGGCGGCGTCGCGTATCGTCCGGACATCTCGGACGCCTCGCTGCTGACGGCCGTTCGCGGCGAAAGCGGCAAGATCGTGCTGGGGCACGACCCGTCCGCGAAGCCGGCGCTCCAATCGAACGCGAAGGGAGCCGCCCATGCTCACTAAGCTCGCACGGGCGTTCCTCGTCGCCTGCCTGCTCGCACCGTTCGGAGCCTTCGCCGCCCAGGTGGTGGTCGTGAACGGCGACCCGCCGGGCGAGGGGTTCAACGATCCCACACCGGCCGTTCCGGTCGGAGGCAATCCCGGCACGACGGTGGGCCAGCAGGCGCTCAACGTTTTCCAGCGCGCCGCGGATGTCTGGGGCTCGAAGCTGCAGAGCAAGCAGCCGATCCTCGTGATCGCGTTCTTCCTGCCCCTTCCGTGCAGTGCGACGTCGGCCGTGCTCGGAGCCGCGGGCGCCGAATGGTACTTCGCGAACATCCCGCCGGCGAAGGGCGGTACGGCGCTGACACCGAACACGTGGTACCCGGCGGCGCTGGCCGAGAAGATCACGCGCCAGGACATCGTCGCCGACCCCGACGATCCCTTCGAGATCGCCGCGTATTTCAACAGTAACCTCGGCAATACCGGCTGCCTCGACGGAAACGGCTGGTACTACGGGCTCGACAACAACGAGCCGGGGAACCGCATCGACCTGCTCGCCGTCGTTCTGCACGAGTTCGGCCACGGCCTCGGCTTCTCCGTGGGTCCGACCAGCGCGAACTCGGGCGCGCGTTACGCAGGCTACCCGTCGGTCTGGGAGCGTTTCATGCTCGACACCACGACCGGCAAGCGCTGGATCGACATGACCAACGGCGAGCGTGCCACGTCCGCCCGCAACAACCTCAATCTCGTCTGGGCCGGCCTGCACGGATCCAACGTGGTGCCGAGCGTCCTCGACTTCGGCACGGAACTCGCCGTCCTCAACCCGGCGAGCCTCGGTGCGAGCGAGGCGCAGGCGGCCATGTTCGGGCCTCCGCTCAAGGGCCCGGTGACCGGGCTGCTCGTCGCGCCGAACGATGGCGGTGGCTCATCCCTGCTCGACGGTTGCGAGCCGTTTCCGGCGGGCAGCGGCATCGCCGGCAACATCGTGCTGATCAACCGCGGCACGTGCACGTTCGCGACCAAGGTGCGCAACGCCCAGGATGCGGGCGCCATTGCCGCCGTCGTGGCGAACAACGTCGCGGTGGGCTTGCCCGGCATGGCGGGCGTCGACCCGGCAGTGACGATCCCGTCGGTGGGCGTCACGCAGGCGCTGGGCAATGCGCTGCGCGGCGCGCTGCCCAACGTCACGGTGCGGCTGCAGCGCAATCCGCAGAATCGCGCGGGTACCACGCTCAACTACCCGCGGCTGTACGCGCCCACGGCCTACGCTTCGGGTTCGTCGGTGTCGCACTGGGACGTCAGCGCCACGCCGAACATGCTGATGGAGCCGTTCATCAATACGGACCTCACGAGCAGCGTGAAGAACCCGGACGACCTGACCCGGGGTGTGTTCTTCGACATCGGCTGGTGATGGCCTTGGATCGGGCGCCCCCGCTCTGAGGGGCGCCCGCGCGAAACGCATCGGGCCGGCGTTATTCCGACCGGCCCGATGCGTTCGTGCATCGCCGGATGCGGGCCGGCGTGCCGCGCATCGCGAGGTTGCGGCCCGTTCAGTGCCGACGGGCCACCCTCACCGCAACAATCTGCGCACCGCCGCGACCACCCGCTCCGCGGTGATGCCGAGCTCGCGGTAGACGGCCTCGGCCGGCGCCGACTCGCCGAACCGGTCGATGCCGATCACGAGACCGCCGCGGCCGACGTACTTGTACCAGCCGTCGGTGACGCCGGCCTCGACGGCCACGCACGGCACGTGGGGCGGCAGCACCGATCGACGGTAAGCGTCATCCTGGCGGTCGAACACCGACGGCGCCGGCATCGACACGACGCGGATCGCGATGCCTTCCGCCGCGAGCTCGGCCTGCGCCTCGCGCGCGAGCGGCACCTCGGAGCCGGTGGCGATCACGATCGCGCGCGGCGGGGCCGCGCCTTCGGCGTGAACGTAGCCGCCGCGCGCGATGTCGGCGAGCGTCGCGTCGGCATGGCGGATCGGCTCGATGGCCTGCCGCGACAGCAGCAGCGCCGACGGACCGTGCGTGCGCGCGATCGCGGCAGTCCAGGCGACCGCGGTCTCCGCGGTGTCGCACGGGCGCCAGACGTCGAGGTTGGGGATGAGCCGCAGCGACGCCGCGTGCTCGACCGGCTGGTGCGTCGGGCCGTCCTCGCCCAGCCCGATCGAGTCGTGCGTCAGCACGAAGATCGAGCGCACGTGCATCAGCGCGGCCATCCGCAGCGCGTTGCGCGCGTAGTCGGAGAACACGAGGAACGTGCCGCCGTAGGGGATGAAGCCGCCGTGCAGCGCGATGCCGTTCATCAGCGCGGCCATGCCGAATTCGCGCACGCCGTAGTGGATGTAGCGGCCGGTGCCCGAGGCGCCGACCGGCGCCATGCCCTTGACCTGCGTGAGATTGGACCCGGTCAGGTCGGCCGAGCCGCCGACCAGTTCCGGCAGCAGCGGCACCAGCGACTCGAGCAGCGTCTGCGACGCCTTGCGCGTGGCGACGGCCTGGGGCTTGCCGTTGTGATACGCGATCAGCGCGGCGGCCGCATCGTGCCAGCCGGCGGGCAGCGCGCCGGCGATGCGGCGGCGGAACTCGGCCGCCTCGGCCGGGTACGCCTGCTCGTACGCGGCGAGCTTCTCGTTCCACGCACGCTCGCGCGCGGCGCCGGCGGCACGCGCATCCCAGCTCGCGCGGATGTGGTCGGGGATCTCGAACGGCGGGTACGGCCAGCCCAGCGCCTCGCGCGTCGCGGCGACTTCGGCGGCGCCCAGCGCCGCGCCGTGCACGGACTCGGTGCCGGCCTTGTTCGGCGAGCCCTTGCCGATGACCGTCCTGCAGCAGACGAGCGTCGGGCGGTCCGTGCACGCATGCGCAGCGGCGAGCGCCGCGTCGACGGCCTCGACGTCGTGGCCGTCGACGCCGCGGATCACGTTCCAGCCGTACGCCTCGAAGCGCGCGGGCGTGTCGTCGGTGAACCAGCCGTGCACGTCGCCGTCGATCGAGATGCCGTTGTCGTCGTACAGCACGGTCAGCTTCGACAGGCGCAGCGTCCCGGCGAGCGAGGCCGCCTCGTGCGAGACGCCCTCCATCAGGCACCCGTCGCCGACGAACGCGTACGTCCGGTGGTCGACGATTCCGTGGAACGGCCGGTTGAACTCGGCGGCGAGCAGCCGCTCCGCGAGCGCCATGCCGACGGCGTTGGCGAGGCCCTGGCCCAACGGGCCGGTCGTCGTCTCGACGCCGGGGGTCGCGCCGTACTCCGGATGGCCCGGCGTCTTCGAATGGAGCTGGCGGAAGCGCTTCAGCTCCTGCACCGGCAGGTCGTATCCGGAGAGGTGCAGCAGCGCGTATTGCAGCATCGAGCCGTGGCCGTTCGACAGCACGAAGCGGTCGCGGTCCGGCCAGTGCGGGTTGGACGGGTTGTGCGCGAGGTGGCGCGTCCACAGCGCGACCGCGATCTCCGCCATGCCCATCGGCATGCCGGGGTGGCCGGAGTTGGCGGCCTGCACGGCGTCCATCGCAAGCGCACGCAGCGCGTTGGCGAGCTCGTTGGTCTTCACTTCCATGTCCATCGGTGCGTCTCCTTGCGTTCGCCGGCGTTTATGGTGAGGACAGTTCTGTCCATTTCCGGTGTCATCCCGAGCGCAGCGAGGGACCTGCTTCTCTTTCCGGTCCGCGGCATCGCAACAGCAGGTCCCTCGCTGCGCTCGGGATGACACGTGGGAAGGGAGCGGCCGTCAGGCGGCGCGGCGCTTGCGGTCGACGAGCTGCAGGATCATCGGCGTCAGGATCAGCTGCATCGCGAGGCTCATCTTGCCGCCCGGCACGACGATGATGTTGGGGCGCGACATGTACGAGTCGTGCAGCATCGACAGCAGGTACAGGAAGTCGATGCCCTGTGGCTTGGCGAAGCGGATCACGACCATGCTCTCGTCGACGGTCGGGATGTCCTTCGCGATGAACGGGTTCGACGTGTCGACCATCGGCACGCGCTGGAAGTTGATGTGCGTCTGCGAGAACTGCGGGCAGATGTAGTTCACGTAGTCCGGCATCCGCCGCAGGATCGTGTCGACGACCGCCTCCTGCGAGTACCCGCGCAGGTTCTGGTCGCGGTGCAGCTTCTGGATCCACTCGAGGTTGATGATCGGCACCACGCCGATCAGCAGGTCCGCGAGCGCCGCGATGTTCACCTTGTCGGTCACCGCGCCGCCGTGCAACCCCTCGTAGAACAGGAGGTCGGTGCCCGCGGGCACGTCGGTCCACGGCGTGAACGTGCCGGGCTCCTGCTTGTACGGCGCGGCCTCCTGCGCGTCGTGCAGGTACTTGCGGACGCGGCCGGTGCCGGTCTGCCCGTAGCTGCGGAACAGCGCCTCGAGTTCCTCCAGGCAGTTCGCCTCGGGCCCGAAGTGGCTGAAGTGCGGGTTGCCGCCCGTGGCGGCTTCCGCCATCTTCGCCTTCATCTCCTTGCGGTCGTAGCGGTGGAACGAGTCGCCTTCGACGATGGCCGCCTGGAGGCCCTCGCGCCGGAAGATGTGCTGGAACGTGCGCGTGACGGTCGTCGTGCCCGCGCCGGACGAGCCGGTGATCGCGATGACGGGGTGCCTGATCGACATGGTGCTCTCCTACGCGGCGCGGAAGAGCGAGCGCACGTTGAAGAGCGGCGACGCGAACTCGCGATCGGCGCCCGACTCGTACTCGCGGTGGTAGCGCTCGATGCGCTCGACCTCGCTCTTCGAGCCCAGGATCACCGGCACGCGCTGGTGCAGCCCCTGCGGCGCGACGTCGAGGATCCGCGCGCGGCCGGTGCTCGCGCTGCCGCCCGCCTGCTCGACGAGCATCGCCATCGGGTTGGCCTCGTACATGAGGCGCAGGCGGCCCGGCTTCGCCGGGTCCTTCGTGTCCTTCGGGTACATGAAGAGGCCGCCGCGCACGAGGATGCGGTGCACCTCGGCCACCAGCGACGCGATCCAGCGCATGTTGAAGTCGGCGCCGCGCGGCCCGGTGCCGCCCTTGACGCATTCGTCGACGTAGCGTTGGACCGGCGGCTCCCAGAAGCGCGCGTTCGACGTGTTGATCGCGAACTCGTGCGTTTCCGCGGGTATCGTCATGTCCGGATGGGTCAGCGTGAACGCGCCGATCTCCGGGTCGAGCGTGAAGCCGTGCACGCCGCGGCCCATGGTGACCACGAGCATCACGGCCGGGCCGTACAGCGCGTAGCCGGCGCAGATCTGCCGCGTGCCCGGCTGCAGGAAGTCGGCCACGGCCGGCTCGGTCACCCCCTCGGGTGCCGCGAGCACCGAGAAGATCGTGCCGACCGTCACGTTGACGTCGAGGTTCGACGAGCCGTCGAGCGGATCGAACACGAGCAGGTAGCGGCCGCGCGGGTACTGCGCCGGAATCGGGTAGGGCTCGGGCAGCTCCTCCGACGCCATTCCGCACAGCTGGCCGCCCCACTCGCAGCTGCGCAGCACGATGTCGTTGGCGATCACGTCGAGCGGCTTCTGCGTCTCGCCGTGCACGTTGGTCGCGGCCTCGGCCGCCGGCGGCGCGCGCAGCGTGCCATGCGCGACCGCGGAGGCGATGTACTTGACCGCCGTCTGCACGTCGTTGAGCAGCGCGGTGAGCTGCGGGTCCGGCTGCGCCATCCGCCGCTGCTCCTCGATGATGAACTTGGAGAAGGTGGTTCTGCCGTACGGCATCGCGTGTGCTCCCCTGGTCGCGTTCAGGCGGCCGGGCGGTCGTCGCCGTCCGTGCCGGTTTCGGTGAAGACGCGGCTCGCGAGCAGGTCCGCGGCCGTGATGGTCTCGAGCGCGTCGCGCGTCACCGTCGCGCCCGTGCCCGCGAACAGCCGGCTCGCCTGCCGCAGCCGCGCGCGGTCGAGGGCGTTGCGGATCGAGCGGGCGTTGGCGAAGTTGGGGCGCGCCATCCGCCGCACGATGTAGTCGCGCAGCACTTCGCGGGCGTCCGGCGCGAGGCGGTAGTGCATGTCCGCGACCATCAGGTCGGCGATCGCCGCGAGCTCGCCGGCCGTGTAGTCCGGGAAGTCGATGTGGTGCGCGATCCGCGACGACATGCCCGGATTGCTGCGGAAGAACGTGTCCATCCTGTCCTTGTAGCCGGCGAGGATCACGACGAGGTCGTCGCGCTGGTTCTCCATCACCTGCAGCAGGATCTCGATCGCCTCCTGCCCGTAGTCGCGCTCGTTCTCGGGCCGGTACAGGTAGTACGCCTCGTCGATGAACAGCACGCCGCCCATCGCCTTCTTGAGCACCTCGCGCGTCTTCGGCGCCGTGTGGCCGATGTACTGGCCGACGAGGTCGTCGCGCGTGACGGCCACGAGGTGCCCCTTCCGGACGTAGCCCAGCTTGTGCAGGATCGCCGCCATCCTGAGCGCGACGGTCGTCTTGCCGGTGCCCGGGTTGCCGGTGAAGCACATGTGCAGCGACGGCGGCCGCGCGTCGAGGCCGAGCGTGGCACGCGCGCGGTCGACGGCGAGGAGCGCCGCGATGTCGCGGATGCGCGCCTTCACCGGCGCGAGGCCGATGAGCTCGCGGTCGAGTCCGTCCAGCAGCTCGAACACGCCGGCGTCCGCGCACAGCGCGCGCAGGTCGACGCCGTTCGCGTCCGGCGCGGGGGCGGTGGAGTCGGGGGCCATGGCGTGGCGGCGGGTCGCGGCGCGGTCAGTAGCGCTTGCCCGGCGGGCGCTGCGCCGCGTAGCCGGTCGTCGTGTAGCGGACGGCGCGGCCGGTGGTTTCCTGCCGCACGAGGCCGAAGCCGGGCTCGTCCGCCGGGCGATTGACGATGAACGACAGCCGGATCGACTCGATGCCGCGCGTCGAGTCGAACGCGTTGACCTTGATGTAGTGGTTCGGGAACGCCTTGCGGCACGCCGTCAGCTCCAGCATGACGCCCGCGGCGTCCTTCAGGCCGAACATCGGCAGGCCGTGCATTTCCCAGTACGTGTTGCGCGGATGCGGGTCGTCCGTGTACTCGACGGAGCAGGCCCAGCCCTGGTCGAGCGCGTACTGGATCTGCGCCGCGATCTCGGCGTCGGTGAGGTCGGGCAGGAACGAGAACGTGCCTTGCGTGATGCGCATGATGGTCTCTCGATGTCGTGGATCAGGGGTTCACAATCGCTACCGTGTCATCCCGAGGAGTGAAGCGACGAGGGATCCGCTTGGCACGCAGGTGTCCGGTTCGTCGCAACAGCAGGTCCCTCGCTGCGCTCGGGATGACAAGGTGTGCCTGGTTGCGACACACGGGTGCTCACGCCGACGCGGTGGCGGTCGGCACGAAGTCGGGCGTGTCGGTCGACGCGTAGTTGAACGCGACGTCCTTCCACGTCTCCAGCGCCTGCGCGAGCGGCGTGCACCAGCGGCCCGCGTCGGCGAGGATCTGCGGGCCCTCGTTCGCGATGTCGCGGCCCTCGTTGCGGGCCTTGACCATGACCTCCAGCGCGACGCGGTTGGCGGTCGCCCCGGCTTGTATTCCTGCCGGGTGGCCGATCGTGCCGCCGCCGAACTGCAGCACGACGTCGTCGCCGAAGAGGCCGAGCAGCTGGTGCATCTGCCCGGCGTGGATGCCGCCGGAGGCGACCGGCATCACGCGCTTCAGGTCGGCCCAGTCCTGGTCGAAGAAGAGGCCGCGCTGGAGGTCCATGCGCGTGTAGGCGTCGCGGCAGACGTTGTAGTAGCCCTGGACCGTCATCGGGTCGCCTTCGAGCTTGCCGACGGCGGTGCCGGCGTGCAGGTGATCGACGCCCGCGAGGCGCAGCCACTTCGCGATGACGCGGAACGACACGCCGTGGTTCTTCTGCCGCGTGTACGTCCCGTGGCCCGCGCGGTGCATGTGCAGGATCATGTCGTTGCGCCGCGCCCAGTTCGCCATCGACTGGATCGCCGTCCAGCCGACGACGAGGTCGATCATCACGATGCAGGACCCGAGCTCCTTCGCGAGCTCGGCGCGCTCGTACATGTCTTCCATCGTGGCGGCGGTGACGTTGAAGTAGTGGCCCTTCTGCTCGCCGGTGGCGGCCTGCGCGCGGTTGACGGCCTCCATGCCGAACAGGAAGCGGTCGCGCCAGTGCATGAACGGCTGCGAGTTGATGTTCTCGTCGTCCTTGGTGAAGTCGAGGCCGCCGACGAGGCCCTCGTAGACGACACGCCCGTAGTTGCGGCCCGACAGGCCGAGCTTCGGCTTCATCGTCGCGCCGAGCAGCGGGCGGCCGAACTTGTCGAGGCGCTCGCGCTCGACGACGATGCCGGTCGGCGGCCCCTTGAACGTCTTGACGTACGCGACCGGGATGCGGATGTCCTCGAGCCGCGCGGCCTTCAGCGGCTTGAAGCTGAACACGTTGCCGATCAGCGAGGCGGTGAGGTTGGCGATCGAGCCTTCCTCGAACAGGATGAGGTCGTAGGCGACGTACGCGAAGTACTGCTGCGGCGTGCCGGTCTCGGGCCCGGTGTTGGGCACCGGGTCGACGCGGTACGCCTTCGCGCGGTAGCTGTCGCACGCGGTCAGCAGGTCGGTCCAGACGACCGTCCACGTCGCCGTCGACGACTCGCCCGCGACGGCCGCCGCCGCCTCTTCGGCGTCGACGCCGTCCTGCGGCGTGATGCGGAACAGGCAGACGACGTCGGTGTCCTTGGGCTCGTAGTCCGGCTGCCAGTAGCCCATCTGCCGGTACTTGAGCACGCCGGCGGAGTAGCGCTTCTTCGCGTCGAGCAATGCGCCTTCGTTGGGGGCATTCATCGGGGGACTCCTCGTCCTGGGGGGTGTGGAGCGACTGTACGGGCGGCACAGGATCAGGTAAAGTCAGATATTGTTAGCATTGGCATAAGCAAACACTTATGCGAAATGTCACCATTCGCCAGCTCCAGGTCTTCGTGTCGGTGGCGCGCCACTTGAGCTTCGCGCGGGCCGCCGAGGAGTTGCACCTGACGCAGCCGGCGGTCTCGATGCAGGTGAAGGAGCTCGAGGGCGCAGTCGGCCTGCCGCTCTTCGATCGCGGTGGCCGGAAGATCGCGCTGACCACGCCCGGCGAATACTTCCTCGTCCACGCGCGGAAGATGCTGGCCTCGCTCAAGGATGCCGCCGACACGATGGCGCGGATGAAGGGCGTGGAGAGCGGCCGGCTCACGATCGGCATCGTCAGCACCGGCAAGTACTTCGTGCCGCGGCTGCTCGCCGCGTTTCGCCGCGAGCACCCGGCGGTCGAGCTAAGGCTCGAGGTCGGCAACCGGCAGCAGCTCGTCGGGCAGCTGCAGAACAACGAGGTCGACCTCGCGATCATGGGCACGCCGCCGCGCGAGCTCGACACGCGCGCCGAGCCGTTCGCCGCGAATCCGCTGGTGATGATCGCGTCGCCGCAGCACCGGCTCGCGCAGCTCGCGCACGTTCCGGCGACGTTCTTGTCCGACGAAGTGTTCCTCGTGCGCGAGCAGGGCTCGGGCACGCGCGCGTCGATGGAGGTGTTCCTCAAGGAGCGCCGGATCCACCCGGCGGCGCTGGTCGAGATGCCGAGCAACGAGACGATCAAGCAGGCGGTGATGGCCGACATGGGCGTGTCATTTCTTTCGGTCCACACGATGGGACTCGAGCTCAACGCGGGCGTCCTCAAGGTGCTCGACGTCGACGGGCTGCCGATCGTGCGCCGCTGGCACGTCGTCAACATGCGCGCGAAGTTGCTGTCGCCGGCCGCCGAGGCGTTCCGCTACTTCATCCTCGAGCACGCGCAGCCGCTGCTGCAGCGGCCGCCGTTCGGTACCGCGCTGCCGCTGCCGGCGCCCGCCGGGGCGCATTGACCTCGGTCAACGTCGCGGCAGATGGCGGTGCCGGCCGCGGGCGACTTGGGTAATATTTAACTATATGGCGATCAGGTGACATCGCCGCGCAACGTGGGTGGAGGCCCCTGGGGCCTGCCCCCGCCACGAAGGAGCCGCCATGGCCCACAGCCTTGCCGAAGACCGCCTGCAGGCGTTCGCAACCGAGCGCGCTGCACCGCGCGCCTACTGGAATCCCTACCTCGCCGGGGTCCTGCTCGGGTTCGTGCTGCTCGCGACCTACGCGATCACCGGCCGCGGCCTCGGCGCGACCGGGGCGTTCGGGGCGATCGCCGCGTGGCTCGCCGACCTGGTCGCACCCGGCCACGCGGCGGAGAATGTCGCGCACGCGCGCTACTGGAACGACGGTGCGCCGCTCCTCTCGTGGACGCTGTTCCTGCTGATCGGGGCCTTCGCGGGTGCGTTCGTCTCCGGCACGGCGGGCCGGCGCGTGCGCGTCGGGGTCGAGCGCGGGCCGCGCGTGACCGACGGCCAGCGGCTGGCGCTCGCGTTCGCCGGCGGCTTCGTCGCCGCATACGGCGCCAAGATCGCAAAGGGCTGCACGAGCGGCCAGGCGCTGACCGGCGGCTCGATCTTCAACGTCGGCAGCCTGGTGTTCATGCTGGCCGTGTTCGCATCGGCATACGCACTCGCGTACGTCGTGAGGAAGGAGTGGCTGTGATGTTCCCGCTCTCCGCGTTCCACGAGTTCTCGACGACGGCGAACCTCGCGATCGCGGTCGCCTTGGGCTTCGGCTTCGGCTTCTGCCTCGAGCGCGCCGGCTTCGGCAGCGCGCGCAAGCTGACGGCCGTCTTCTACCTGTACGACATGGCGGTCGTGAAGGTGATGTTCTCGGCCATCGTCACCGCGATGGTCGGCATCGTCGTGCTGTCGGCGGCGGGCCTGCTCGACATGGGCGAGCTGTACGTCGAGCCGACCAACCTCGCCGCGCAGCTGGCCGGCGGCCTGCTGTTCGGCGCGGGCTTCATCGTTGGCGGCTACTGCCCCGGAACGTCGGTGGCCGCGATGGCGACCGGCAAGATCGACGGCTACGCGTTCGCACTCGGCATGCTCGCCGGCGTGCTCGGGTATGCCGAGTGGACGCCCGGCATCGACACGTGGATCAAGGACACGGCGCAGGGCGTCATGACGCTGCCCACGCTCACGGGCATCGGCGCCGGTTGGTGGACGGCGGGATTCGTGGCGTTCCTCGTGTTCGCGGCGTGGGGCATGGGCAGGCTCGAATCCGCGTTCGCCGGACTGCGCCCCCGCGCCGCCTGACCGCCGCACGCGCACCCACGGGCCCGGCGCCGCGCGTCGCCGGGCGGACGGACCGTCGCGCATCCAATGGAGTAGAATCGCGCCCCGCGACCGCTGGCGGGCGGCGCGTCGACGCGGTGCCCGCCGAAGCCATCGATTGCGTTTCGCCGTCCAACCCTCCAGTGAGATACCCATGAACAAGTTGCTCGCAGTGCTCGTCGCCTCAACGTTCGCCCTCGGCAGCGCCGCCGCGCTCGCCGCCGACGCCCCGAAGGACAAGGCCGCCGCCGCGCCGGCCGCCGCCGCCAAGCTGGAGAAGCCCGCCAACGTTACGGCCGAGGCGTGGGCGAAGATGTCGGACGCGGAGAAGCAGAAGGCGGTCGATGCCGCCAAGGCGGGTGCGAAGGCCGCGACGCCGGCCGCCGGCGCCGCCGCGGCCACACCGCCGAAGAAAGAGAAGAAGGGCGGCTGCTGACCGGCAGGCTCTCGCCGCGCCCGCGCCTGCGGGTGCCGAGCACGCGAAAGGGAGGCCCGATCGGCCTCCCTTTTTCGTGGGCGTACGTTTGGGCGGGAGGCTGCAGGATTGCGGGCAGGGTCGCGCCCGGATCGAACCGAGCGCCCGCCCGGGCGTCCACGCCCGACGGTCCGATCCCGGCGCGCGCTACAGCAGCACGTTGACGATCGCGTTGCCGATGCCCATCAGCGCTGCGCCGGAGATGAGCCCGGCGCAGATGGGCTCGAGACCCTCGACCCAGATCCGGTGGCCGGACGTGCCTTCCGCCTTGTACCGCCGGCCCAGGATCCAGAAGGCCATCGCGCCCACCCACATCGCGAACGTCGACTCGGGCGGCAGCACGACGCCGAGGCCGATCGACACCGCGGACAGCGGGAAGCGGTTCTTCGTCGCGATGCGCGCGATCTCGATGGCGAGCGCGGCGATGGCGGCGACGACCATCGAGACCACGGCCGAGTACGGCAGCGCCGAGACGCCCTTCGCGATCAGCTCGGCCACCCCCTTCCACTGCAATGCCGCCGGGAACGCGAAGTTGTCGGACACCATCGTGGACACCGAGCGCACGCCGTTCGCGTCGGGCGGCAGGAACAGCAGGAAGAACAGCGGCACGCAGAAGAGGGCCCCCGAGAAGATGCCGATCACGTGGCCGATCGCCTGCTGGCGCGGCTTGCCGCCCAGCATGTAGCCCGGCTTGATGTCGGACAGCAGGTTCGCGGCGTTGCTCGCGATCTCGGCGGTCATGCCGGCCGGAATCAGGTTCGAGGCCGGATTGGCACGGTCGATCGCGCCCATCGAGAACTGCGTGATCTTCGACAGCGCGCCGGTGGGCGTCCACGACGTCAGCGCCATCGAGTTCGTGCAGATCACCGACAGCACGAAGATGAGCGGCAGCGAGATGAAGGCGAGCAGCCACGGCACGCCGAAGAACGCGTGCGTCGCCCACGCGCCCAGCACGCTGAACAGCGGGACGCCCACCGCGGACATCCACAGCGGCAGCTCGATGTGCCGGAGGACGTCCGTACCGCTCCCCGCGTGCGTGCGCCGGAAGAGCCCGCGGAAGATCTCCGGCCGGCCGAGCAGGCTCGTGAGCGAGCCGACGACCATCATCGTGACGCCCCACCACAGCGACCACTGGTTGACGATCTCCGCGCGGTTGATCGGCACGACCGCGCCGGTGGGGCCGACGCGGGCGACGATGTCGCCGGCCTCGATCATGATCGGCGCGAGGATCACGAAGTTGACGAACGCGCCGAGCAGGCAGCTGGTCGCCACCGCGATGCCCATGAGGCCGCCGACGCCGAGCATCGCCGCATCGAGCGTCAGGCGCAGCCCGAGCTGGCGGATGTCGGTGCCGAGGATCGTCGGAACGTAGGCGCTCGCCTTGCCGACGGCGGCGTAGTAGTACGTGTCGAGCCGCTCGTGGAACGTCCAGGGCTCCTTCATGCCGGCCCACTGGTTCATCCGCAGGATCTTGAACTGCAGCAGGTTCATCCAGCCGTCGCTGACGATCGCCTGGTACGCGCCCGTCCACAGCGCCGTCAGCGCGAGCAGCCGCGCCTTGAACATGCCGGTGCCGGCCGCACCGTGGTAGAGCGCGTCGAGCACCACGCCGCTCGCGCGCCCTTCGGGAAACGGCAGCTGCTCGTCGTTGATGAAGCGGCGCTTCATCGGGAACGCGAGCAGCACGCCGATGATCGACACCACGCACATCCAGACCACCATGTGCCACCACGGAATGATCTGCCCGGTCACCAGCATGTAGGCGGCGAGGCTCGCGATCATCGGCGAGACCATGTAGCCCGCCGCGGTCGCGATCGACTGCGTGCAGTTGTTCTCGAGGATCGTGAAGTCCTTCGCCATTCCCGCGCCGTGCAGGATCCGGTAGAACGCGAACGCCAGGATGACCGAGGTGAGGCCCACGCCGATGCTGATGCCCGTCTTGGCGGCGATGTAGAGCGCGGTGGCCGCGAGCACGCCGCCCAGCAGGAAGCCGGTCAGGCCCGAGCGCAGCGTGAGCTGCGGCATGTCGCCGCGAAAGACGTTCTCGAGCCACCAACGGTCCTTCTGCTCGCGCGTCCACGTGCGGACCTGGTCGTCGTTCAGTTGCTGGAGGGCCATCGGCGTTCGCTCGCTCAGGCGGACTCGAGGCAGCGCAACATCCGGTGCATGTCGGCGGTCGTCCTGCGGCCGACCTTGCCGAGGGATTCCCGTAGCCAGCGCGCCGCGGCCCGGCGTCCGAGATCGCGCAGCCCCGTGAGGAAGTCCCAGTCGGTGTTGCCCTTGCTCGCCAGGCCGAGACGCGCGAGGTTATGCTCGTCCCCGATCTCGTGCAGGCGGATGCGCTTGTACGGCGCGCCGGGCGCGGCGCCGGCCGCCTTGAGCTCGTTGATCGCGTCGATCGCCTCGATCTCCTGGAGCAGCGTGGCGTTGAACGTGACCTCGTTCAGGCGGTCGAGGATGTCGCGGGCGTTGGTCGGCAGCGCGGGCTGGTTGAGCGGGTTGACCCAGACGAGCAGCAGGTCCTCCGCGAGGGCGGGGCTGCGCAACGGCGCGAGTGCGGGGTTGCCGAGGTAGCCGCCATCCCAGTAGAACTCGCCGTCGATCTCGATCGACCGGAACAGCGTCGGCAGGCAGGCGGACGCCGCGAGCGCGTCGGCGGTCAGCTCGCCGCGACCGAAGACCCTGCGCCGGTTGGTCCTCACGTTGGTCGCGCAGACGAACAGGTACGGCGTCCGGTCGTCGTTGAGCGCGCCGAAATCCGGCAGCTCGCGGTCGATCACCTGGGCCAGCGGGTTCGCGTAGAACGGATTGTCGTAGGGCGACCAGACGAGCGCGAGCGCCTCGGTCCAGAGGGCGATCGGCGACCAGTCCGAATTGCGGTCGAGCAGGGCGCCCATCATGCGGCCGGGCCTGAAGAATCCGGCGCCGGCGTCGGAGATCGCCCGCCAGAACCGCTCGAGCCGCGCGCGCGCGTGCGCCGGCCCGCCGCGCTTCAGCGCATCGACGAGGATGGCGGCGTTCATCGCGCCCGCGCTCGTTCCGCTCACGGCCTCGATTTCGAGCGACTCCTCCCGCAAAAGGCCATCGAGGACGCCCCACGTGAACGCGCCGTGGGCCCCGCCCCCCTGCAGCGCGAGGCAGATCTTCTTCTTCTTCGTCATGACGGAGCGTCCGGCCGGGCCGTCGCCGGCCGCGCCGGTTCGCCGCCGGCGCGCTTGCCGTGGGGAAGAAACGATGCGGTCGCGGTCACGGCCGGGCTCATTGCGCGAACAGGTAGGCGCGGCTGTCCTCGAAGAAGTGCGGGCCGGCGTCGGAGCGCAGCGCGGTGCCGACGCCCTCGGCCGTCAGCACCTCGAGCAGCAGCGCGCTCGGCACGCCGCCGTCGATGATGTGCACGGAGCGCACGCCCTCGCGCACGGCGTCCAGCGCGGCGGCTACGCGCGGGACCATGCCGTCGCGGACCACGCCGTCGTGCAGCAGCGCTTCGGCCTCGGCCGCGGTCAGGATCCACGCGAGCTTGCCGTCGCGGCCGTGGACGCCCTCGATGTTCGTCATCAGCACGAGCTTCTCCGCATGCAGCGCGCGCGCGAGCCGGCCGGCGAGCAGGTCGGAGTTGATGTGGTAGGCGGTGCCGTCGGCGGCGACGCCGATCGGCATCACGACCGGGACGAATCCGCGCGACAGCAACAGGTCGATGATGCCGGTGTCGATGCCGTCGACGTCGCCGACGTATCCCAGGTCCGGCGCATCGGGATCGCCGGCGGCGGCCGCTATCGGGCGGGCGCGGATGAAGCGTCCGTCCTGCCCGTCGATGCCGACCGCGCGTCCACCGTGCTGGTTGATGAGCGACACGAGCTCCTGGTTGAGCTCGGACAGCGCCATCTCCACGACGGTCAGCGTCCGCTCGTCGGTGACGCGATGCCCGCGGTGACGGCGGATCGCGAGCCCCATCGTGCGCATCAGCGCCTCGATGCGCCAGCCGCCGCCGTGCACGACGATGGGCTTCATGCCGACCAGCCGCAGCAGCGCGACGTCGCGCGCGAAGCCGGCCTTGAGCGCGGGATCGGCCATCGCCGCGCCGCCGAACCGGATGACCAGCGTCTTGCCGTGGAACGCCCGGATGTAGGGCAGCGCCTCGGACAGGACGCGGGCTTTCGGGCTGGCCGTCATCGAAGGCGTCGGGCGTTGCGCGGAGCGCGTGTTCCGGTCACTTGCCGCGATCCGGGCCGCGCGCCAGCAGCGCCTTCAGGTCCGCGAACGGCGAGTGCGTCGCCGGCGCGGTGCCGCCGCGCGCGACGGTACCGCGTTCGCGCGCCTCGAGCTGGCGCTGGTGCTCGTTGTCGTGGCAGTAGAGGCAGAGCAGCTCCCAGTTGCTGCCGTCGGGCGGATTGTGGTCGTGGTCGTGATCGCGGTGATGCACGGTGAGCTCGCGCACGTTGGCACGCGTGAACTCGCGGGCGCAGCGCCCGCACACCCACGGATACAGCTTGAGCGCCTGCTCGCGATAGCCGCGCTGCCGGTCCTCCGCGGCACGGCGGGCGTCGGCGACGATGCGGTCGAGCCGCGCGGAGTCGCTGGTGGTCATGGGATCGCGTGGAATGAGGGTCGGTCCGAATCCGGCCGGCGCCGAGCTTCGGTGCGCGCGTCGTCAGTTCATGCTCTTGCGCAAATCGATCAGAACCTGGTCGAACGTGTCGACGCGGATGAGGCCGATCCGCGGATACTCGAGGTCGATGATCACGTTCACGGCGCCTGCGATGACTGCGGCGAACCCGACCATGTGCACCCAGTTGCGTACCTTCGCGCCGCCCATGCCGTAGCCGGCGAACAGCGCCGACGCGAGCGCGATCACGAACAGCATCGCGAAGATGATCGTTGGCGGGTGCACCTTCGTGACCATGAGGCGCGTGGACGCGGTGTCGAACATCTGGTTGAGCGCCGGCAGCAGCAGCATCGGCGCGGCCGGCGCTGCGCCGTCGCCACGGCTGGCCGCGACGGCGTGCGCCCAGATCTCGCCCTGCAGCTTCGACGACAGCGCCACCGCGGCCTGCGTGGCTTCGGCGTTTTCCACGTCCCGGTAGACGTCGAGGCGCGCATCGAGGTAACGCCGGAACAGGTCGCGGATCGCCGGCTGCGCCGCCGCCGGCAGGAGGTCGATGCGCAGGTAGGCCGTGCCGATGTCGTTGGTCTCCTGGACGATCAGGTTCCGGCGGTCGTCGAAGCGCGTGGCCGCGCCCGAGAACGTGAAGGCGATCAGCAGGCCGAGCAGCGCGTAGACCGCACCCTCGATGGCGCCGTTGCCGTCCTGCCCGTGGGTGGGATCGGCGGCGAGACGCTGCGCGCCCAGGCGGCGGCCGACCTCCAGCAGCACCAGCATGCCGACGAACAGCAACGTGCTGGAAATCGAGGTGAGCGTGGTGTGGCTCATGGAATCCGCGAACGAAGGAGGTGTGTGCGATGCGTGCGAACGCGTGGCATTGTCCGGTCAAACGGGGGATTCACGCAATGCCGTGGCGGGTGGGGGATCCGGGCGCCGGCCTCGGGTGCGCTTGGTTTTGCAGCCGCGATCGTGCCGTACCGGCAGTGGCGCAGGCGCGTCTGCCGGCGCCGCGCGGGTACCTCGCTCTCCCGCGCGGCCCGGACTGCGACGGGGTGAGCGGCCGGCCGGCGGGGTGCGCAAGCGAAAGGCCCGGCGCTCGCGCGCCGGGCCCTTGCACGTCGCTCCTCGACCGCAACCGGTTGGGCGTCAGTTTGCCGTGACCTTGATGTTGCCGTTCTTGTCGACGTCGAGCGCCGCGTACAGGAACGCCGTCTTGTAGCCGGCCTGCTTCAGCTTGTGATACGCCATCTCGGCGCGGATGCCGGTCGAGCAGTGGGTGACGATCAGCTTGTCCTTCGGCAGCTCGCCCATGCGGGCGAGCAATTCCTCGTCGGGAATCAGCATCGCGCCCTTGATCATGCCGGCGTTCGCCTCGTCCTTGTTGCGGACGTCGAGGATCAGCACGTCGGCCGGCGTCGCCTTCGCGAGCTTGACGAACTCGTCGTTCGGGATCGAGCCCGGGCGCGGCTTCGGCACGTACGCGACCTTCGTCGCCAGCGCGCCGGTCGCGACCGGGGCCTTCGCCGCCTTCCACGCGTCGAAGCCGCCGCCGAGCACGGTGACGTTCGGCTGGCCGGATTCCTTGATCACCTGCGCGACGACCTTCGCCGAGCTGCCGTTGTCGCCGTCGTAGACGACGATCGGCGCCTTCATCTTCGCGGCGGGGAGGCCCGCCACTGCGGCGCGCACCTGCGACGGCGGGATCGACACGGCGCCCGGGATCGCGCCTTCGGCGGCGACCGCGGCGGGCCGCGCGTCGACCAGCACGGCCGGAATCTGCTTGTCGACGAACGCTTCCTTGTAATGCGGCGCGGCGATCACGCCGACGTTCCGCTCGGACCACTCGGGGTAGCCCTCGCGGTACACCCGGACGTTGGTGTAGCCCAGCGCCTCGGCCTTCAGCAGCGAGTTCGGGCTCATCATGCAGGTGACGCCCTGGCAGAAGAAGACGATCCGCCGGCCCTTGTCCGCGGGCAGCCGGTCGACGAACTTGTCCCACGCCGGGTAGGGCAGGTTGATCGCCGTCGGGATCGTGCCCTCCTGCACGCGGGGCAGCGGCCGCGAGTCGATCAGCGTGTAGCCGCCCCTCTCGGGCCCCTGCGCGACCAGCTGCGCGACCTCGTCGTAGCTCGCGAGCTTCTCGGGCGCGATCTTGATCGGGCCCTTGAACGAGATCCGCGTCGCGAGCTTCGTTCCATCCTTCTCGACGTAATCGATGCGCGCCTCGCGGTTCTTCGCGATGTCGCGCAGCGCATCGGCAGGCTTGGCCACGCCGCCGTCGACGACCTTGATCGTCTTCGGATCGAAGCGGACGATCTCGGTGGAGGCGTCGATCTTGAGCTGGATCGCCTGGCTCTTGAACGCGACGTTCTCGAAGATTCCTTGCAGGGCATTCGGCTGCGCCTTGTGGCACGACAGGCAGACCTGCGGGATCGTCGGCTTCGCGGCGGGCGCCGGCGCCTGTGCCGCGGCCGTGCCGGCCGCGACTGCGAGCGCGATGGCAAGGACGATGGGCTTGGCTTTCATGTTGCGTCTCCTTCGGGCGCGAGCGGCGCCCTCGCTTACAAACCGGCGGCGTGCACGATGTGGCTCGCCTGGCCGGCGTTGACCATGACCCAGCGCAGCGCGAAGCCTCCTGCGAGGACGAGCAGCGCGGGCAGTACCGTATGCGGAATCCGGTGGCCGAGCTCCAGCCACTGCAGCGCCATCGGCGCCAGGATGCCGAGCGCGACGATCGCGCCCCAGAACGCCCATGCGTACGGCCCGCTGACGATCAGCGCGGCCGCGGCGGCGTGCGACGCGGACGACGTCTGCAGATTGACGACCAGGAGGCCGAGCAGCACGAGCTCGATCGCGAGGAACGCGATGTCGGCGCGTATCAGCGCGTCGACGGTGCGCCGCGCGGGCGGTTCCGGACCGAGCTGCTGCACCAGCGCGGAGATGGCGCCGCCGATCATGCCCTCGGGCGCCGGGCGGCGCGGCAGGAACACGCTTGCGACGTGCATCGCGGCGGCGCCGGCGGAAAGTCCGGAGACCAGGAACAGCGGGCCGAGGAGGCCGGTGTTCCACAGCGGGCGCGCGACCATCGTGTTGAGGAGGATGCCCGTGTAGATGCCGAGGCCCGCGCCGAGCACGATGTTCGCCCAGCCGAGCGCGCGCATCCGCCCGGGATTGCCGGCGATCGCGTCGGACAGCGACCGCAGCACCGGCACCCGCCGGCCGAGCCACGGCCACGCGTCGGGCAGCCGGACCAGCGCCGAGGCGAGGAGCGCGCCGTACACGACGATGAGCACCCACGAGCCCCACGACATCGGCGAGCCCGGCTGGAACGTCAGGTACACGCGCCAGACGTAGAGCTTGTGCGCGAGGTCGAGGAACAGCGCGCCCATCCCGAGGTTGATCAGCACGAAGGCGAGCAGCGGCGTGTGCAGCGAGAAGAACGACCGGGGATCGTCGCCGCGCGCGATCCGCAGCATCGCGAGGCCGCCGAGGATCATCATGCCGGCGACGATGCCGCCGGCGAACAGGTACACCGGGATTTCCCAGCTCCAGACGTGGAGCGACGGGTCGACCAGCGGGTTGTCGCGGGTGATCGTGGTTTCGAGCATGGCCGTCGCCTTACGTCAGGTAGAAGATCCGCGGACCGGTGCCGGCCTCGGGACGCAGCGTGTGGTGCGTGCGCGTGCGCAGCAGCTCGCCGACGCCGCTCTTCGGGTCGTCGAGGTCGCCGAACGTCATGCAGTGCGTCGGGCACACCGACACGCACGCGGGGTCGACCCCGTCCTTCGTCCGGTGGTGGCAGAACGTGCACTTGTCGACGTAGCCCTGCGGATGCACGAAGCGCGCGTCGTACGGGCACGAGGCGATGCAGGCCTTGCACCCGATGCACCGGTTCGCCGTGACCAGCACGACGCGGCCCGGTTCGGCGACGTGCGACGCGCCGGTCGGGCAGCAGCTCACGCACGGCGGGTTGTCGCAGTGGTTGCAGCGTTCCGAGCGGATCTCCATCGTCAGCGCCGGGAATTCGCCGCGGACCTCCGTGGTGATCCAGTCGCGGCAGTAGCCGGCCGGGACGTCGTTCTCCGTCTGGCAGGCGACGACGCAGTCCATGCAGCCGACGCACTTCCGGGTGTCGATGACCATTCCGAAGCGAGACATGGATCAGGCCTCCTTCACGAAGGTCACGAAGTTGCTGTGGATGCTGGTGCCGCCCATCAGCGGGTCGGTGACGTAGCGCGTGGCGAGCTGCGTCGCATTGGCGCCGCGCATGTACGCGTTGGTCATCGCCTTCCTCGTGTGGCCGAAGCCGTAGACCATGTAGACGGTGTCGGGTCGGATCCGTTGCGTCGCCTTGACGCGGATGCGGTTGCTGACCACGCCGTCCTGATTGCGCAGCTTCACGTACTGCCCGTTCGTCAGGCCCGACTTCGCGGCGGTGGCTGCGTTCACCCACAGCACGTTCTCCTTCATGAGGCCGGAGAGCAGCGGGTTGTTCTGCGTCCGGCTGAACGTGTGCACTGGCGCGCGCCCCGTGACGAGCGGGTAGAACCCTTCGGGCGGCTTCGGCGGCGGCGTGTAGCGCGGGACCGGGTCGAATCCCTTCGCGGCGAGCTGGTCGGACCAGAACTCGACCTTGCCCGAAGGCGTCTCGAACGCGAGCGGCGCGCCGTCGTCGACGTAGATCGGCGCCGGCGGTCCCATGATCACGCCCTCGCGCTTCAGCGTCTCCCACTCGAAGCCGGACTTCTCGACCCGGAAGCGCAGGTACTCCTCGAGGTCCTTGAACGGCAGGCACTCGGGGATGCCGAGTTTCGCGGCGAGCCCCTTGGCGATCCACCAGTTGGGCTTCTGGTCGTGCGGCGCCGGCATCACCGGCTGCCGCAGCGACAGCCAGCCCTGGCGGCCGAAGCCGGTCAGCAGCTGGTCGTGGCGCTCGAGGAACGTCACCTCGGGCAGCACGACGTCCGCGTAGCCGGCGATCTCGGACGGCATCGTGTCGACGACGACCAGGAGGTCGAGCTTGTCGATCGCCTGCAGCGTCTCCTGCGGTCCCGGCAGCGCGTACATGAGGTCGGTCGAGTAGACGAACCAGCCCTTGATCGGGTAGGGCTTGCCGCTGAGCGTCGCGTCGCGGATGCCGTTGGTGATGCCCTCGTCGGCGAACGGGAAGCGCTCGCCGTTCGGGTTGTCGGCCATCGGCCGGCCGGACTTCGGCGGCTTGGGCAGCGGATACGGCGCGACCTTCATGCCGGCGGCGAAGTAGAGCCCGCCCTTGCGTCCCCAGTTGCCGAGCAACGCGGACAGGAGCGCGATCGCGCGGCTTCGCTGCGTGTCGTCGCCGTTCCACGCCACGCGGCGGCCCGGATGCACGAGGCTCGCCGGGCGCGCGTTGCCGAGCTCGCGCGCGGTCGCGCGGATGGTCGTGGCGTCGATGCCGGTCTCCTCGGCCGCCCACTCGGGCGTGTTGTCGCGGATCGCCGCGACGAACTTGTCGAAGCCGTGGCCGTGCTTCTCGACGAAGGCGCGGTCGTAGCGGCCCTCGTTCACCAGCACGTTGCACCACGCGAGCAGAAGGGCCAGGTCCGTGCCCGGGCGGATCGGCAGCCAGTACTTCGCCTTGCTGGCGGCGACCGAGAACCGCGGGTCGACGACGATGATCGGGATGCGCCGCTCGACGGCCTGCGCGAACTCCTGCACCTGCGTGTTGTGCAGGTTCTCGCCGATGTGCTCGCCGATCAGGGCGAGGCAGTTCGTGTTCGCGATGTCGGTCGGCTCCGGCGAGCCCAGCCCGGTGCCGAACGTCAGCGCGAAGCCGATGTCGCGCGGACCGCGGCACTGCGCGAACGAGGAGCCCGCGAAGTTGACGGCGCCCCACGACTTGAGCGCGTGCTGCAGGAAGAACTGGCCGATGCCGTGGTTGAACATCGCCACCGACTCCGGCCCGTGCCGGGCCTTGATCCGGTTCATCCGGTCGGCGATGTAGGCGAACGCCTCGTCCCACGTGACCGCCGTCCACGCCTCCTGGCCGCGCGCGCCACGGCGGATCAGCGGCTTCTGCAGCCGGTCGGGGTCGTAGTACGCGCCGACCGCGCCGGTGCCGCGCGTGCACAGCCGGCCGCGGCTCTGCGGGTCCTTCGGGTTGCCCTCGAATTTCCACAGGCGGCCGTCGCGCACGTGCGCGATGCCCGAGCAGCGCCAGAAGCACATTTCGCAGAAGGTCGGCACGGTCCTTACGCCCGGCGGGGCGTCGACGGCCGCCGCAGCGGCAGCGCGCGCGAGGGGATCGAGGTGCGAGACAGCGGCGGCCGCGCCGAAGGTGGCCGCGGAGATCTTGAGGAAGCGCCGGCGGGAGAGGTGTTCCATGGGGGCCGATCGATCGTGAGAAAGGTCTCGGATCGGAAGCCCCGGTACTGCGGTCCCGGTGCCTGGGAGAGGCTGCACCGATCACCCGTATTGCACCGCAAAACGGCCCGGCGCCTTTTGACGCCCGTCAACGTTTTTTCTTCAAATAACTATATGACGATAAAGAGTATGCGCGGGAACGGGCGCGTGCTGCCCATCCCGCCGACCGGCGCCGCGACGCAGCGCGAGGGCCCGCCCCGTGCCGCGGACGCCGGCGCCCGCCGTGGAATCGCACGCGGCGCGCCTGACCGCTACATACGCGATCCGGCGAGCGGAACGTCGGCGTGGCGCCACGCTGCACGCGCCTGCGCATCGACCTGCGCCGCCGCATCGGCGCGTCCCGCGCCCCGCAGCGCGGCGGCCAGGCCCGACAGCGACCAGCCGTTGTCCGGATAGTGCGCGAGATCCTCGCGGTACACGCGTGCCGCGTCGTCGTGGCGGCCGATGGCGAGCAGCGCGGCGCCCAGCGCGTGCCGCGTCGGCGCGAGCCACAGGTGCGGCTCGTCGTAGGCGAGCGCGTCCTCGACGGCGACCGCCTGCGCCAGCAGCGACACCGCCTCGCTGCCGCGGCCTTCGGCCGCCGCGATGTCCGCGCGAAGCGTGAGCTGCGCGATGCGCACGAGCGCAGCGGCGGCATTGATGTTCTTCACCTTCACCTGCTGCAGCGCCGGGTCGGCGGCGGCTGCGTCGAGTTGCGCGAGCTCCCGGCGCGCCTCGGGCAGGCGGCCGGTCCGCGCGTACGCGGTGCCGCGCGCGTAGTGCCAGATCGCACGCGGGTAGGGCTCCGGGCCGCCGGGCGGCAGCGTGTCCTCGAGGAGGGCGCGCCACTGCCCGAACCGGACGCGGGCGAACAGCGGCAGCACCGAGTACTGCTGCAGGATGCCGGTGCTGCGGTCGGGCGGATTGGGGCCGCACGCAGCCGGGAACGCGGCGTCGGCCGCGGCAATCGCCACGCGGCTGCGGCCTTCCATCGCGGCCGACGCGTACAGGAAGTGGTGGTTGTGCGCGACGTAGCCGACGCGGTACGCGCGCTGCGCGTCGACCTGCGCGACGTAGGCCCGGTCCGCGGCGATCGACGCCTCGTTCGCGCGCGACGCGTCCGCATAGCGGCCGGTGCGCATGTAGACGTGCGCCGGCATGTGCAGCAGGTGACCGGAGCCGGGCGCGAGCGTGCGCAGCCGGTCCGCGCTGGCGGTCGCGCGCCCGGGTTGCGACGAGCTCTCCATCACGTGGATCCAGTAGTGGTTCGCGCCCGGATGATCCGGCGCGAGCACGAGCGCGCGTGCCAGCAGGTCGGTGGTCGCCTCGGTCCACGGCCTTCCCGTGCCGTCCGCGTTCCACCAGTCGTACGGATGCAGGTTGAGTTCGGCTTCGGCGGCGAGGACGAGGATCTCGGCGTCGCGCGGAAACGCCCGCGCGAGCGCGCGCATCCGCGCCGCGTACGCTTCCTCGTCGACGGTCGCGCGGTCGGGATGGCGCGCGGCGAGCGCCGCGATGAGGCCGCGCTGGCGCGCGGACGCGGCCGGTGCCAGCGCCTGCGCGCGGGCGAGCGCGGCCGCGACGCCGGCCGCGGCACCGGCGTCCATGTCGCTGTTGATGTTGGGCCCCTGTGCCCACGCGAGCGCCCACCAGCACGCGGCGCACTTCGGATCGGCCCGCGTGGCGGCCGCGAACGACCGCGCCGCCTCGGCGGGATTGAACCCCCACGCGAGGGTCATCCCCTGCTCGAAGTAGCGCTGCGCGAGGGCCGATCCGGTTCCGGCCGGCGGATGGTAGGGCCGCAGGCCGTCGAGCAGCGGCGCGACGGGCGCGGGGGCGCCCAGCGCGGGTGCGGCGAACAGGACGGCGGCGGCGAGCGCGAGCCGCGCGGCGCGGCCGACCACGGGAAGGCCCGGCATCCGCAACGGGCCGGGCGACGCGCATTGCATACGGGCCGACGGTAGCACAGCGGACGTGCGCGAGGCGCCCGGCCGGCCCCCCCTTGTGGGTAGTAGGGGTATCACCCATGCCGGTTATAGACGCCCGTCGGACAAAGGAAGCCTAATGCAGTAGTCTCGTTTCGAGCGGGCCCGGGGGTTCGCGGTGCGCGTGCGTCCGCCGTTCGCGGAAGCGCTGCGCGGCCGCGCGGGCGCGCGTCCACCATCGCCACGGAGGCCGACGAAGTGAATTTCGACAAGGAACTGGACGCACGCGGGCTGTCGTGCCCGCTGCCGATCCTCAAGACGAAGAAGGCGCTGAACGACCTTGCCTCCGGGCAGGTGCTGAAGGTCGTCGCAACGGATCCCGGCTCGGTCAAGGACATGCAGGCGTTCGCGAACCAGACCGGCAACCCGCTGCTGTCGCAGGCAGAGGAGAACAAGGCGTACGTTTTCTTCCTGAAGAAGAAGTGACGGACGGCGGCGCGCTCGCGCCGTCGCCGCACGCAACCGGGGGATTCCCATGGGATCGCAAGCCGAACTGACGGCCGCCGGCCTGACCGGCGACGCACTCGACCGCGCCATTCGCGAGCGCGTCGACGCGCTGCTCGACCAGCGTCTCGCGGCGAAGCTCGCCGAAATCAAGGCGGCGAAGACGCCGTCGATGACGATCATCGCCACCAAGGGCACGCTCGACTGGGCATACCCGCCGTTCATCCTCGCGTCGACCGCGGCGGCGCTCGGTTGGGACGTGTCGGTCTTCTTCACGTTCTACGGGCTCGAGCTCCTGAAGAAGGACCTGCGGAAGCTGAAGGTGAGCCCGCTCGGCAATCCGGCGATGCCGATGAAGATGCCGATGGGGCCGCAGTGGTTCAAGTCCATCCAGTGGAACATCCCGAACGCCGTGCAGTCGCTGATCCCGGCCTACGAGGCGTTCGCCACCAAGATGATGAAGAAGACGATCAAGAACACCGGCGTCGCGCCGATCGGCGAGTTGCGCAGCCTCTGCATCGAGGCGGGCGTGAACCTGATCGCGTGCCAGATGACCGTCGATCTCTTCGGCTACAAGCCCGAGGAGTTCATTCCCGAGGTCAAGGAATTCTGCGGCGCCGCGACCTTCCTGCCGATGGCCAGGGACGCCGACGTCAGCCTGTTCATCTGAGATCACACCCAGGCGCCCTCGAGAGCGTCCGGAGGCCCGACAACGAATTTCGCTGGGGAGTCCACATGAAGACCTTTGCAAAGACCAAGCTGGCCATTGCGCTCGTGTGCGCGGCGCCGTTCGCCGCGCACGCGACCGACGGCTATTTCGCCAACGGCTACGGCATGAAGTCGATCGGCATGGCGGGCGCGGGCGTGGCCGTCGCGCAGGAGCCCTTCGGCGGCGCGGTGAATCCCGGCGCGATGGCGTTCCTCGACAACCAGTGGCAGCTCGGCCTGTCGTGGTTCTCGCCCGACCGCAACGCGTCGCGCAGCGGATCGGGCCTGGCCAACATCGACGGCTACGTCGACAGCGGCAGCAAGAATTTCTTCATTCCCGAGTTCGGCATCAACTGGAAGTACTCGCCCGACGTCGCGCTGGGCGTTACCGTGTACGGCAATGGCGGGATGAACACCGACTACCCGGGCGGGCAGATCCCGGTGCAGAGCGCCTGCGGCCAGTTCCGCCAGGGCCAGGGCGCGCCGTACAACCTGCTGTGCGGCAGCGGCAACCTCGGCGTCGATCTCATGCAGCTCATCATCGCGCCGTACGGCGCGTGGCAGTTCACGAAGGGCCATTCGATCGGCGTGGCGCCGCTGATCGGCTACCAGCGGTTCAAGGCCGAGGGCCTGCAGGCGTTCGACAACCCGCTGTACTCGTCGAGCCCGGGCAACGTGACCAACAACGGCTACAGCGACGCGTGGGGCTTCGGCGCGCGCTTCGGCTACATGGGGCAGTTCACCGAGCAGTTCGCGGTCGGCGTCGCGTACTCGACGAAGATCAGCATGGGCAACTTCGACGGCTACAAGGGCCTGTTCGCGCAGGGCGGCGCGTTCGACATCCCGTCGAACTTCACGGTCGGCGTCGCCTTCCGGCCGGTGAAGCCGCTGCTGATCGCCCTCGACTACGAGCGGATCTTCTACGACGATGCGGCGTCGGTGAACAACCCGAGCAACGTGATCGGCTATTGCCCGCCGCCGCCGTACGGCCCGGGCCAGCGCCAGTACTGCCTCGGCGCCGACAACGGCGCGGGCTTCGGCTGGCAGAACGTCGACGTCTGGAAGATCGGCGTCCAGTGGGACATCAACGACCGGTGGACGATCCGCGGCGGCTACAACCACACGGACAACCCGATCCAGGCGGCGGACGTCACGTTCAACATCCTCGCGCCGGGCGTCGTGAAGGACCAGTGGCATGCCGGCGCGACGTGGAGGCTCGACGACAAGTCGGAGATCACCGGCGCGTTCATGTACGCGCAGAACAACTCGGTGACCGGACCCAGCCTGTTCGTCGGCTTCGGCCTGCCGCCGACGACCAGCGAGACGATCGCGATGAAGGAGTACCAGCTCGGCATCGCGTACAGCCGGAAGTTCTAGGCGGACGCGCGCAGGACCGGGGCCCCGCCCGCGCCACGCGGGCGGGGCCCTGTCGTTTCGGCCCGCGTGCGCGCGGCCGCCTGGCGCGGCGTGACGGCAGGGCCGGACCCTCCGCCCGCCGGGTCGTTCGCCCAGGGATCCGACCCTAACTGCCCGGCGCGCCCTGCCAGAGCATCTCGTAGCCCAGTTCCTGGCTCTCGGTGCACATCTGCGCCAGCGCCGAGAACTTGTCCTTGAACGTCTTGTCGGCGTGCGAGCGCTCGTGCTGCTCGAACGACCGCCAGTACGTGACGATCGCGATGTGGGCGTCGGCGGCCTTGACGCCGCCCAGCGAGCCCTCGTCGGACGCGAAGCCCGAGAACTTCCACACCTGGCCACCGCAGAAGCCGCCCTTCTCGTCGCCGTAGGTGTCCTTGACGACGTTGCACATCTCGCCGACGGCGAGCTCGACGTCGTCCATCGTGACGCCGGGCTTCAGCTTGACGGTGTTGAACAACATCCTGGCTCCGAACGGAACCGAGAGCGCTTCGAACATGGCGTGCCTCCGAATGCGTTGGGCGCAAGGACGCGCATGATCGCCGGAAAGCGGCGACGCGGCAATTGGACGGGCCTGTCGTCCCGGGCCGTTGCCCGTCGGTGCGACGGGCGGTCCGGGCGAGGGCGCGCGGCCCGCTCCCACGCCGGCCCGCGGCGATTGCGTAGAATCGCGCCCATGGCCGAACACCGATCGGAGGCTTCGCCCGTGCGCCCGCACCACGCCCTCGTCCCGCCCGGGGTCATCGGCCCCGCGCTCGCCGCCGTGCTGATGGCCTGCATCGCGATCGCGGACGCGTCCGCGCAGGCCCTCGCGCCGCCGAAGCCCGAGGCACCCTACGTGCCGACCCCGACGTCGATCGTCGACCGCATGCTCACGCTCGCGGGCGTGGGGCCCGGCGACTACGTGATCGATCTCGGCTCGGGCGACGGCCGCCTCGTCACCACCGCGGTCGTCAAATACCGCGCGCGCGGCGGCATGGGCTTCGACATCGACGCTTCGCTGGTCAAGCTCGCGAACGACAACGCCGCCAAGGCGGGCATCGCCGATCGCGTGAAGTTCGTCGAACGCGACCTCTTCGTCGCCGACGTCGGCGAGGCCACCGTGGTCACGCTCTACCTGATGCCCGGCATGCTCGGCCGCGTCGAGGACAAGCTCGCGAAGGAGCTCAAGCCCGGCACGCGCGTGATCTCGCACGACTACCCGCTGCCGACGTGGAAGCCGGTCGAAACCGTGGCGTTCGAGACCGACGAGAAGGTGCCGATCTCGGGCACGCGGCGGACGGTGCTGCTGCTCTACCGGGTGCCGGCGGGCCGCTAGCCGCGCCCGCCGCCGACGCCGCGCCGCACGCAGAGACGCCCGGCCCACCGGTCGCCGCACGCCCGCCGTGTCCACCGCGTATCACTTCGGCCGCTTCGAGCTGCATCCGGCGCAAAGGCAGGTGCTGGCCGACGGGCGGCCGCAGCCCCTCGGCCAGCGCGCGTTCGACGTGCTCCACGCGCTGATCGAGCGCCGCGACCGGCTCGTCGGCAAGAACGAGTTGCTGGACGTCGTGTGGCCGGGACTGGTGGTCGAGGAGAACAACCTGCAGGTGCAGATCAGCACGCTGCGCAAGCTGCTGGGCCCGCAGGCGATCGCCACGATCCCGGGTCGGGGCTACCGGTTCACGCTGCCGCTCGACGGCGCGCCGGCGGGCCCGTCCGCCGAGCCGTCGGCGGATCGCGTGGCGCCGGCGACCGGCGCGGACGCCCGCGCGACGGCGCAGACCAATCTGCCCGAGGAGCTGCCGCCGCTCTATGGCCGCGATGCCGACGTCGCGGCGCTGCTGGCGCTGGTCCGCGAGCACCGGCTCGTGACCGTCGTGGGCGCCGGCGGCATCGGCAAGAGCCGCCTCGCGCAGGCCGCGGCGCACGCGTCGCGGGACCGCGTGCGCGACGGCGCGTGGATGATCGAGCTCGCCGGATTGTCCGACCCGGCGCTGCTGCCCAACGCCGTGGCGCGGGCGCTCGGCACCGCGATCGCCGGCACCGACGCCCCGCAGGCCGCGCTGGCGGCGGCACTCGCCCCGCGGACGCTGTTGCTCGTACTGGACAATTGCGAGCACCTTCTCGACGCCGTCGCGGCGCTGGTGGAGGACGTCATGCGGGCGGCGCCGGGCGTCACGTTGCTGACGACGAGCCAGGAACCGCTGCGCCTGCCCGCCGAGCACCAGTTCCGCATCGCACCGCTGGAAGTCCCCGCCGCGACGACGGCGGCCAGTGCGCGCGAATCCGGCGCCGTCGCCCTGTTCGAGGCGCGCGTGCGCGCGGTGGATCCGCGCTTCGCGCTCACCGACGAGAACCTCGCGCTGGCGATCGACATCTGCCGCCGGCTGGACGGCCTGCCGCTGGCCCTCGAGCTGGCGGCGGCCCGCGTCGCGACGCTGGGACCGCGCGCGGTGCGCGACAAGCTCGACGCGCGCTTCAAGCTGCTCACCGGCGGCGCGCGCGCCACGTTGCGGCGGCACCAGACGCTGCGCGCCGCGCTCGAATGGAGCTACAACCTGCTGGACGACGCCGAGAAGGCCGTGTTCCGCCGCCTCGGCGTGTTCGCCGGCGGATTCACGATCGAGACGGCACAGGCCGTGGCATCGGATGCCGCGATCGACGAATGGGCGGTGCTCGATCGCCTGAGCGCGCTCGTCGAGAAGTCGCTGGTGGTGATGGACGCCGGCGATCCGCCGCGCTACCGGCTGCTCGAGTCGGCGCGGGCGTTCGCGCTGGAGCAGCTTGCCGAGAGCGAGACGGAAGCCACGTTGCGGCGACACGCGCTCGCGATGCGCGCGTTCATCGAGCGGATCGACGGCGCCAACCTCGACGGGGAGCTGCGCACCGATCAATACGCGGCACTGGTCCTGCCGGAAGTCGACAACCTGCGGGCGGCCTACGCGTGGGCGATCGGTGGAGGAAACGACCGGTCGACGGCGATCGCGATCGCGGCCCACGCCGGCGCGCTCATCGACTACGCGGTCGAGTGCGCGCGCTGGCTGGTGCCGCTGCAGCCCGACGTCGAACGCGGCGCCGTGGAACCGGCCATCGCGGCGCGGTACTGGCGGGCGCTTGCCGCGGGCAATTTTGCCGGACGCGTACCCGTCGGCGTCCAGGCGGACGCGGCGGCGCGCGCCGTCGGCCTGTACAGGGAGCTCGACCGACCCCGTCGCGTCTTTTCCAGCCTCACGCAGCTGTCCGGGCATCGCGCTGCGCAGCAGGATCACGCCGGCGCGCGGGCGGCCCTCGACGAGGCGCGCAGGCTTGTGCGGCCGGACTGGCCACCCGAATTCCGGATCATCCTGCTGCGCCGCGACGGCAGCATCGCCCGGCAGGAAGGGCGAATCGCGGAAGCCCTCGCGATGCACCGCGAAGCGGTCGCGCTCGGCGCGTCGGCCGGTGACTGGCGCCTCGAGGTGATCGGCCGCAACAACCTCGTCGACCTCCTGTGGGAAACCCACTCGCTGGACGAGGCGGCACGCGAGGCGCTCGACGTCGTGGAGCGGCTGCGCGCGAAGCCCGCCGCCGCCAGCGACATGGACGTGCTGTACGCCAACGCGGTCGCGATCCTGAGCGAGCAGGGTCGCGTCGACGACGCGTGGTCCATCGCGATCGAGTGCCTGCCGGTCATCCGCCGCACGCGCAACATCTTCCACGAGTCCTGGATGCACCTGTTCTGGCGGCGGGGCGCACTCGGCGCCGCCGCGCGAATGCTCGGCGCAGCGGACGCTGCCGCGGCGCGCACCGGGCAGCCGCCGCAGCCGAACGAGCGACGGCTGATCGCCGAGGTGCGTCCGGCGCTCGCAGCGTCGCTGGCGCCGGACGTGTTGGCCAGCCATCTTGCCGCGGGTGCCGCGCTGGACGAACGCGGGCTTCTCGCGCTGATCGAGGAGACGCTGGCGAGCGCGCCTGAGAGCCGCCGCTAGAGCGCGGTCCCGCTCGCTGCGGCCAGTGCGTCGATGGCATCGTCGGCGCTGCCGGCGTGCTCGCGGTGAAGCGCAAGCACGCGCGATGCGACGCATCGCCAATGCGCAGCACCCTCGGCGAGCGCGGCGCGCAGCGCCGCGTCCCCGCCGCCGTTGCGCCACTGCGCGTACGCGGCCGCGGCCCGAGGAAACAGCGCCTGCCGCTGCCCCTGCAGGTTGGCGAACCAGAAGTGCACCGCCGGAGCCGCGCCGCGGTCGAGCAGCGTCGGCAGCGTGACGAGGCAGTCGGCGAGGTGGTCGCGGACGGCGCGGGCGAAGAGTTCGGTGCGCCGGCGCGTGAGGCTCGCGAGCATCGGCTCCCATTCGGGACCGACCAGCGAGCCCGCGCGCCATTCGCCGATCTCGTGCAGGATCAGCGTCTCGGCCTCCGCGTCCGCCATGCGCGCGATCGCGGCGTCGCGGTCGGCCGCGAACCCGTAGCCGTCGAGCGCCGCCTTGAGCGCGCCGTCGCCGCGCTTCGGAAGCCACGCCTCGGCGCGCTCCCACAGCCAGCGCTGCAGCGACTCGAGCCTCACGTAGACGGTGCCGGCGCGCGACGCCGCCGGCGCGGCCGACAGGTCCCGCGCGTACTCGCGGCCGGCGACCAGCACGGTAAGCCCGTCGCGCCGCTCCTCGCGCGCCAGCTCGGCGACGAAGAACTGCGGCTTGCCGAACCGCCCGATGCCGGCGCCGTAGACGAGGCCGTGCGGCGCGAGCGCGCGGTTGGCGGCGTCGACGGCATACGGGTCGACGGCGCGGTCGGGCAGGGGCAGCGGCACGTGCGGCGCGTCCTCGAGCTGCGACCACAAGGCCTCGCGCTCGGTCATCCAGGCGCCGACGTCGCGCTGCGGGACCGGCGCGCCGAGCGGCAGCCCGCGCTCCCACCGGAACAGCTCGCGCATTTCCAGCAGGTACGTGCACATCGTCATGTCGCGCGCGTGCCGCGCATCCGAGATGTGGCAGTTCGTGCGGACGGCCGCGATCAGCGGCGCGCAGGTGGCGATCATCGGCCGCTTTCCCGGCGCGCGCGGCCCTGCCAGGACACCACCGCAGCCACGACGTCCGGCCACGGCAGCCCGTCGAGGCTGCCGAAGCGCGCCCGGGCCGCGGCGACCAGCGCGTGCACGTCGCGCACGTCGCCCGCACCGACCGCCTGCGCGAGGCCCGCGAGGCCCCCGCACTGCAACCGCATCGCCAGCGCGTGCGGCAGCGGACCTTCGCCGTGGCCCTGCTTGAGCGCGAAGGCCGACCGTTCGCGCAGCATGCCGGAGAGCGTCGCGCAATTGGCGCGCGCCGCCGGCGAGCGGCAGCCGATGGCCTCGCGCTCGGCGAGCGCATGCCGGTCGGCGAGGTCGCAGCCGGCGTGGCCGGCGAGGAGCGCGCGCGCGAACACGCACGCATGGCCCGCGACCGCGTCGCGCGTCGAATGATAGGCGGTCTCGTCCATGGGCCTGCGCGCGGGCGCGGCTACTCGTCGCCGACGACGCCCGGCGCCGCCTCGCGCTTCTGGTTCAGCAGGTCCTCGGCCTCGAGCTCGTTCTGCGCGAACACCATGCGCACGGCGCAGCCCCGGGGCAGATCGGGGCTCGCGCGCAGCGCCTTCGTGCGTGCGGATGCGGTCCGAAACGCTTCCTCGCGGCCGACGGCTTCGAGGCGGCGCACCGGAAATTCGAAGATGCGAAAGATGAAGTAAGGCATCCTGGACCTCCTCGCGCGGACGCGATTCACTCGACGTAGCGTTTCAGCGCCCGGCGGCGGCCGGGCCTGCTCTTCTGGATCACCACGCCACGCACGGCGCGGAGATCGGGGAGCGGCGTCTCCGGGTACGCGGGATTGAGCGCGCGCAGCGTCCATGCCGCGCCGGACGCGGCGAGCTGGCGGAACGTCCACTCGCCGTTCACCTGCGCAACGACGAACGAGCCGTCGCGCGCGAGGCCCTCGGGCTCGACGACGATGACCTCGCCCTCGACGAACTCGGGCGCCATGCTGTCGCCCAGCACCATCAGTGCGAACGACTCCGCGCCGCTGCAGTCGGCGAGACTCGCGTCGGCGACGAGGGGGATCGTCCTGCGCGGCATCATCGCCATGTCCGCGTCAGGCGATCGCCGCGTACGTCTGCCCACCCGGCACGCCCGCGGCGGCCAGCAGGGCGGCGGCGGCGGCCACGAACGCTTCGGGCCCCGCGACGTAGACGTCGCACGCGGCGAGCGGGCGCACCGCTTCCATTTCGCGGACGAGCTTCGCCGCGCCTGCCGCCGGATCGGTGTCGTTGCACGGCACATAGCGGAACTGGTCGAACGCCTCGGCCCACGCGCGGCACTGGTTCGCGAGGTAGTGGCCGTCCGGCCGCGTGGCGAGCCAGCCCAGCGCCAGCGACTCCGCGGCGTCGACCGCCATCGCGTGCTCGATCAGGCTCTTGATCGGGGCGAACCCCGTGTCGCAGGCGAGGAAGGCGATCCGCCGCTCGGTCTCCCAGAACACGAAGTCGCCGACGGGGCCCGCGAGGTTCACCGTGGCATTGGCGGCGAGCGTGCCGTCGAACAGCATCGCGGCGAACGGGTCGGCGTCGTCGCGCGCGATCTGGAAGTGCAGGTTGCGCTCGTCGCAAGGACAGCTCGCGATCGCATACGTGTGCTGCGCCTCGCGGCCGCCCACGGCGGCGGACAGCGTGACGCTCTGCCCGGCGAGGAAGCGCAGCCGCGTCGTGCGCGGCGTCTGCATGTGGACGTGCAGCGTGTCCGGCGCCAGCGGCTTGACGCTGCGCACGCGCACGGCGACCTGCTGCTCCGGGATGTCGCCGGGACCCGCAGCCTCCAGCGACTCCAGCACGATCTCGGACGACGCCGCGCCGTGCACGCACAGCAGCACGTGGCCCTGCAGCCGCTCGGCCTCGGACAGCGGATAGTCGTGCGGCGCGACCTTCGTCACGCCGCCGGAGATGACGCGCGCCTTGCACAGCCCGCACGTGCCGTTGCCGCAGCCGTAGTTGAGCTTCAGCCCCGCCTTCAGGCCCGCCTGCAACAGCGTGTCGCGCCCCTCGACGAAGAATTCGCGCCCGCTCGGCCGGACCGTCACGTGGGAGGAGACCACCTTCAGCATGTCATCCATGATGGCGAGCGGGTCGGCGATTTCGGTCGCGAGCACGTCGGCCAGCCCGCGCTCGAGGAAGGACCGGAGGTCGCGCAGCACGCCGGGCGTCGCTGCCGCTGTCTCGGCGGCGTCCAGGCGCTGCTGCAGCGCGACGACCAGGTCGTGGTAGCGCGACAGGTGCCGGCGCGCGTCGGCGAGTTCCTGGCTCTGCTCGAACAGCCGCTGCGCCAGCGCCTCGCGGCCGGGCAGCGCGCGCTCCAGCACGCGGCGCCCGAACGCCTCCTCCTTGACACGCGCGACGCGCTCGAAGGCGCCGGACTCCTCCAGCGACAGGCGCGGGTACAGCGCGAGCAGCCCAGCGGTCGACACCATGCCGTCGTTGGCCGGCAACCGGCCCTCGCGGATCTCGCGCTGCAGTTCGCCACGCGGCACGCCGATGAGGCGCGCGGCCCGCGACAGCGTCAGCCACTGCGACATGGGCGGGTGGCGCCTCCGGGCCGCCGACGAGGTCGCAAGGCATGCGAAGGTCCATTCATCGGCGCATCATGCGCGCGGCGCTGCGGGCCGGCAACGGTGCGCCGCCACGGTCCACCACCGAGTCGGGCCAGGCACCGCCTGTCGATGCGCGGACCGGCATTGCGTCAGGGCTTCTTTCCCGCGACGGCTTCGAGCGCCTGCATCGTCGTGTCGGGGTGGCGGACGATGGTCATGAACGTTCCCATGCCGAGATCCGGCCAGCCGAGTGCCGTCCGGTAGCGTCCGTACAGCGCGCTCGCGCGCCGGTCGACGACGTAGATCTCCCACGGCAGCGCCGCGACGTTGTCGGGCCCGATCCTGTTCACCCACCAGCCTTCGCCGTAGTCGGCGTTGTTGAGCGCGACGCCGAACACGGCGAGCTTCCGCTCCGGCACCACGATCGCGTACACCTGCGCCGTGTCGCCGACCCCTTTCGCCAGATTGTCGCGGATGGTCTGCACGGCCTGCTCGAACGTGACGAATTCGTTGAGTTCGCTGCGGTCGCCGAACTTCTCCATGCCGATCATGTACCGGTAGCCGGGAAGGTCCTCGACCTTGACGTCGCCGCCCGCCGGCTTGCCCGCGCCGAACGCGCCGGCGAGTCGCGCGGCCGCGCCCTTCACGGCGGCTTCGGCCTTGCCGTAGCCGGCGCCGAGGTACGCGCGCGACCAGTACTCGGGGTTCGCGTAGAACACGGTGCCGTCGGCACGGACGGCCACGCGCAGCGGCGCGGCGACGATCGCGGCGCCGCCGATCGCGGCGACGGCGTCGCTCAGGCCCGCATCGGTCGCGACGACGACGCCGTATGGCGCGAGCCCCTTCGGCTGGTAGCGCCCGACGACCGTGAAATTCGCCGCGGCGAGCTTCTTCTCGACATCGGCCATCGCCGCCTTGACGTCGCCGGCGGTCACCTTCGGCGCCTCGACGTACGGGCTCATCGCCTGCACGATGCACGTCCACGCGGCCAGTGCCGCGGCTGCCAGCCATTTGCTCATTGCCATGCTCCCCTTGTGGTTGTCGGATGAAGCCGGGCTTCGCAGGCCATCGCGCGCGAGCGCGCGGCGCGGCGGTCACGGCTCCGTGCGGATGCGGTCGTGGTACCGCGCGCGGTAGATGAGGCGCGGCCGCGCCGGATCGTCGGTGAAGGCCGTGCGGTCGTGCAGCACGTTGTTGCACAGGAGGCCCATGCCGGGTTGCAGCGTGACGCGATGGATATACGGCGACGTGCCGGCGAGCACGCGGGCCAGGCACTCGGCCGCGGCACGAACCGCCGGATCGGCGTTCCACTCGATGCTGCGCGTGCGCGCCGTGTACCGCATGTGCAGCGCGCCGGTCTCCGGGTCGACCGAGAACACCGGTCCGGTCTCGGCCGGCCGGGCGACGCCGTCGTCGTCGGTGCGCTCGGGAATCGTCATCGCGTCGGGGCGCATGAGCGCGGCCGCGAGCGCGGGGTCCGCGTCGCGGACGAGGATGTACGCGACCTCGTGGTCCATCAGCGCGTTCTCGCCGCCGGTCGCGCCCGGCCTGACGCAGTGGAGCACCATGGCCTGGATGCGCCGCGCCGGCGGATTGTAGTAGCCGTCCGTGTGCCAGCGGATCGGCTTGTTCGTGTACGGGATGTACTCGCCGCGTCCCGCACCGCCGGCGACCGTCACGCTGCTGATGCCGTCGTCGTCGGCGAGCCAGTTGTGGTCGAGTCGCACGAGCCCGAACTGGCGCGCGAGCAGCCGGGGCAGGTCGCGGTCGGCCCCCGTGTCGGCGCCCGCGTAGATCGCCATGTTGGCGCGTGCGCAGGCGCGGGCCAGTGCGGCGTGCTCGGCGGGCGAAAGCGCGCGCGGATCGCGCACCGGCACGAGCAGCTCGTCGACGCTGGCCGGATACGCGGCGAGCTTGGCGTCGCGCCACGCACGATACGCCGCGTCGGCGCCGGGCGCGAAGGGGCCGTGCCCCGTCGCGCGCGCCGGCGCGACGGCCACCGCGTCATTCGCCGGTGGCACGGGCACCCCGTTCGCGCGACCGCGGCGCGTCGTCGAGCAGTCCGGCGAGCCCGCGCTGGAGGAGAGCGGCGGCGTCCGGCGCCTCGACTTCGATCACCTGGGAGATCGCCCACGTCCGGTCGCGCTCGTCCATGACGTCGGCGACGCGATGGCCGAGGTAGCGGAGAAATCCGTAGTCGGGCCCGGTCTCGTCCCACTCGAACTCCGCGCACTCGGCCGCGCAGGCGTTCACGAGGTCGACGAAGCGGCGCTTGACGTCGCCCACCGACTCCGCGCCCAGCAGGTCCGACTCGTTCTCGGCGAGGATCGCGCCGACGCGGTTCGCCATCGCCGTCGTGAACGCGACGCGCCACGCCGCGTCGCCGCGGCGGTACGCGATGCGGTCGGCGCCGAGCGTCAGGAACACGAGAAACTCGGCGACGAACGCGAAGAACCGCTTTCCCGGCGGCAGGTCGTAGTGCGCGGCGCGCATCGTCTTGAGCGCGTTCTGCGCGACCCGCCACGCGATGAACGCCGCGGCGCCGGCGATCTCCTCCGGCGACTTCGGCCGGTCCGACCGGAACCAGTGGCTCTTGATGCGCATCAGCGTCGCGTCGCGAAGCGCATCGCGTCATCCGAGCGCAGCGGGGGATCCGGTTTCCGGTTCGCTGCAGCGTCCGACCGCGGGCCGCTCGCCGTGTCCGGAGCGACACCGATGGCGCGGCATGGAAGTCCGCAGCCGCCGCGCATCACGACTTGGCGATGTAGAACTCGAACTCGCCCGGGCCGATCTCGTCGGTCTCGAGGAGCCGGTAGCCGGTCGCCTTGACCCAGCCGGCGACGTCGTCGGCGACGCCCGGGCAATTGCTGACGAGCTTCAGCGTCTCGCCGGCCTTCATGCTGCCGAGCAGCTTCTTCGCCTCGACGATCGGGCCCGGGCACACGGCGCCGCGGAGGTCGAGCACGGCGCTCGGCGCGAGGTGCTTCGTGCGCCCGCGCCGGATGTAGTACGCATGGCTGCCGTCGGGCCGCCGCTCGGTGCGCACGATCTTGTTGTCCGTGTACCGGCTCCACGAGAAGAGGTCGTCCTGCGTGCCCGGGCAGTCGGAGTAGAGCAGCAGCACCTCGCCGGGCTTCAAGTCGTCGACGATCCTCTTCGCGCCGAGCAGCGGCGCGGGGCAGCTCGTGCCGCACATGTCGAGGGTCACCGCCGGGACGGGAAGGGATTCGTCGCTCATCGTTCGCTCTCCTGCCGCACCCGCTCGCGCCGGGCGCGGCACATGCTCAATAGCCGCCCTTGCCGTACGGCTGCGGCAGGCCGGCCACCTTGGCGCCCTGTTTCGCGGGGCCGATCGGAAACAGGTCGTACAGGTACTTGCTGTCCGCATCCGGGCGCAGCGCCTGGAAGCCCTTCAGCATGTTGCGGAAGTTCGGCGTGTGCCCGTGCTGCTGGTACTCGTCGCGCAGATAGCGGATGACCTCCCAGTGCGCATCGGTCAGCGTGATGCCCTCGGCCGCCGCGATCGCGATGCACGTCTCGTCGCGGTAATCGGGCTCGAGCAGGTAGCCCTCGGCGTCCGTCGGGAGCTCGCCGCCTGCGACCGTGTATCCCATCGTCCGTCTCCTGTTCGTTCAATGCAACGCTTCGGGTCCCGCCCGGCACCCGGCCGTCATTCGTCGGCCGCGGCGGTGATGGCCTTGGCCGGGACGAAAAGGCCCCAGCCGACGCGCCGGTCCGCGCCCATGCCCTCGGACTGGATGCGCAGCGAGTCGGCCCCGCCGAGGCCGTGCAGCGAGAGGGCGAATCCCGCGATCTCGCGGCCATCTGCGCGCCCGTGGCGCGGCCGTCCCGCGATGTACCGGCCGGCGATGCGAAGCCCCGCCAGCCATCGTGCCACTTCGGTCTCGAATCCCGCGACGTCCGCGGCCGCGCTGGCGACGCGCTGCGCCGAGAGCGTTCCCGACGGCCGGAGCGCGCGCGGCCGGCCCGCGCCGACCGCAAGGCGGCTGCCGCCGACGTCGAGCACCGCGCCTGCGAGCGCGAGGCAATCGGCCAGCCGCTCCGCGGGCACGCGCAGCACGAGCTTCGCCCGCTGCGCGACCAGCGCCACGCCGTAGGAGGTGGGCGACGTGCGCAGCGGATGGATGCCCGCGCCCGCCTCCGCGGCAAACCAGGCGAGCCGGCCCTCGACCGCCTGCAGCAACGGCCACGCGTGCTCGGCCGGCACGCTCACGGCGGCGACGTCGAACGCGACGTCGACCGCCGTCGCGGCGTCCGCCAGCGCAGCCGCCGTCGCCGCCGTCATGCGGCCGGGCCGCCGGTCGCGGCCGTCGCGTCGTCCGCCCACCGCGCCATCGCCGCGGCCCACTGGCGGGCGGTCGCGGCGTCGACGTCGAAGACCGTGAACCGCGTCCGTTCGCGGATGCGCACGCGCAGCAGGTGCAGGCCACCCTCGGCATGCAGAACGTCCTGCAGCTCGATCTCCTGGCCGCCGAGCGGCACGGTGAAGCGTTCGCGGGGCGTGAGCTGCATGGCGGGCCTCGGGTGTCGTCGGCGCGGCGACCGCTGCGGTCACCGCTTGAGCTTCATGATACCCATCGCGTTCATCAGCATCTTCTCGAACACGGGCTCCGACGTGCCGGTGCGCATCTTGCGCAGGAAGTACTTCTCGAACGCGATCTTCGCGAGGTGCACCCACTTGCCCTCGGAGAACCAGTTGACGTTGCGCGGCGGGATTTGCGGCAGCGCGACGAACGCGACGCCCGTGTCGCCGAAGTCGGCGAGGCACACGGCGTTCCACGTCGCGCGCTGCTCCGGCTCGCGGCCGTCCAGCGCGGCGCGGATGTTGTGCGCGGCCGCCGTCACCATCGACTCGATCATGTAGCCGGTCTTCGGCGCGCCGGTCGGCACCGGCGTGGCCTCGACCGGCGGAATCGCGACGCACACGCCGACCGAATAGACGTTGCGGTACTTCGGATTGCGCTGGAACTCGTCGATCAGGATGAAGCCGCGCGGGTTGGTCAGGCCCTCGATGCCGAACACGGCATCCACGCCCTTGAACGCCGGCAGCATCATCGAGTAGCGGAACGGCAGCTCGTGCTCCTTCTTCGGCGTGCCGTCGTCGTGGTGCTCGGTGACGAACATCTTGCCCGCCTCGACGCGGGTGGTCTTCGCGTTGCAGATCCACTTGATGTGGCGCTCGCGCAGCGCGGACTCGAGCAATCCTTTGGAGTCGCCCACGCCGCCCAGGCCGAGGTGGCCGACGTACGGCTCGGCGGTGACGAACGTCATCGGCACCTTGTCGCGGAGCTTGCGGCGCCGCAGGTCGGTGTCCATGATCATCGCGAACTCGTACGCCGGGCCGTAGCACGACGCGCCCTGCACGGCGCCGACCACCACCGGGCCCGGGTTCGCGACGAAGGCCTGCCAGCCTTTCTCGGCTTCCACGGCGTGGTCGACGTGGCAGATCGACTGCGTGTGCCCGCCCGCCGCCGCCGGCCCGAGGCCGGGCACCTCGTCGAACGCGAGCTTGGGCCCCGTCGCGATGACGAGATAGTCGTACGCGAGGCTCGCGCCGTCGTCGAGCTCGATCCGGCTCTCGGCCGGGTGGACGCGCTTCGCCCCCACCGGCACGAAGTCGATGCCCTTGCGCTTCAGCACGCTGCCGGCGTCGAGCTCGATGTCCGCCCGCGTGCGCCAGTTGACGGCGACCCACGGGTTGCTGGGCACGAAGTGGAAGCGCGGACTGTTCGAGACGACGGTGATCCGGTCGTCCTTGCGGGCGAGCTCGCGCATTTCGTAGGCCATGGGCATGCCGCCCAAGCCGGCGCCGAGGACGACGATGTGTGCCATGACGGGTTCCTCCATGTCGCCGCGTCGGGCCTGCGGGCCGGCCGCGCGGCAGGGCACGCGACCGGCCCTCGAAGGCCCCCGCGCAGACCGCGTATTGAGCGAGCTTCGGTGCCTCCGCGTCCATAGCCCACAGGGGGGTGCCGGCCCATACTCCCTATGGGTGATTCCCATACCCCGCCATCGGGCTTATTCAGGGTAACCGGCCCGAGTGATGGCGCCACCCCGGCCCGACCCGTAGTATCGCCCGCGGGCTGCAAGGGCGCCCTGGGGGCTGCGCACACCCGTTTCCGACGACCCCTGTTCCGGAGGAGAGGTCCAATGGCAAAGCAGATGTATCCGACTCCCATGCTGGACGCGCTCGAGACCGGGCCGTGGCCGAGCTTCGTCACGGGCTTGAAGCGCCTCGCGAAGGACAAGGACTACGTCGTCGACCTGCTGGGTCAGCTCGAGCACTCGTACACGACGCGCAAGGGCTACTGGAAGGGCGGCACCGTCGGCGTGTTCGGCTACGGCGGCGGCGTGATCCCCCGCTTCACCGAAGCGAAGGACGAGGCCGGCAAGCCGCTGTTCCCGGCGGCCGCCGAGTTCCACACGCTGCGCGTGATGCCGCCCGCGGGCATGCACTACAGCACCGACGTGCTGCGGAAGATGGCCGACATCTGGGAGAAGCACGGCTCCGGCCTCATCGCCTTCCACGGCCAATCGGGCGACATCATGTTCCAGGGCGTGACGACCGAGAACGTGCAGCCGGCGTTCGACGCGATCAACGAGCTGGGCTTCGACCTGGGCGGCGCCGGGCCGGCCGTGCGCACGTCGATGTCCTGCGTCGGCGCGGCCCGCTGCGAGCAGTCGTGCTACGACGAGGCCCGCGCGCACCGCGCCGTGATCAACACGTTCCTCGACGACATCCACCGCCCGTCGCTGCCCTACAAGTTCAAGTTCAAGTTCAGCGGCTGCCCGAACGACTGCATGAACTCGATCCAGCGGGCCGACATGGCGATCATCGGCACGTGGCGGGACAACATCCGCACCGACGAGGCGCTCGCGCGCAAGTGGTTCGCGAAGCACGGGATGAACGAGCTCGTCAACGACGTCGTCGCGCGCTGCCCGACCAAGGCGATCCGGCTCAAGGAGGTCAAGGACCTGAAGCCGGGCGGCACGGTGTCGACGGTCGCCGTCTCGGACACGCACGGCCTCGAAATCGAGAACCGCGACTGCGTGCGCTGCATGCACTGCGTCAACGTGATGACCGGCGCGCTCGCGCCGGGCAAGGACAAGGGCGCCACGATACTCGTCGGCGGCAAGCGGACGCTCAAGATCGGCGACCTGATGGGCACGGTCGTCGTGCCGTTCATGAAGCTCGAGACCGACGAGGACCGCGAGAAGCTGATCGAGCTCGGCCAGAAGGTCATCGACTTCTTCGCCGAGAACGCGCTCGAGCACGAGCGCACCGGCGAGATGATCGAGCGGATCGGCATCGTGAACTTCCTGGAGGCGCTCGACATCCCGATCGATCCGAACATGGTGTCGGCGCCGCGCACGAACCCCTACGTCCGCACCGACGGGTGGGACGAGGAGGTCGCGAAGATGAAGGCGTCGAAGAAGGTCGCGTAAGGAGAGTCCGATGGCACAAGCGCAGATGCGACGCGCGGTCGAGAGCGGCGTCCCCGACAACCAGCAGTTCCTGCACCCGCTGCTCAAGAAGAACTACGGCAACTGGAAGTACCACGACCGGCCGCGCCCGGGCGTGCTCCACCACGTCGCGCACGGCGGCGACGAGGTGTGGAGCGTGCGCGCCGGGACCCAGCGGCAGATGGACGTCCACACGATCCGGAAGCTGTGCGACATCGCCGACCGGTTCGCCGAGGGCCACGTGCGGTTCACGATACGGTCGAACATCGAGTTCATGGTTTCGTCCGAGGCGAAGGTCGCGCCGCTCGTTGCCGAGCTCGAGCGCAACGGCTTCCCGGTCGGCGGCACCGGCAACTCGGTGTCGATGATCGCGCACACCCAGGGGTGGCTGCACTGCGACATCCCGGGCACCGACGCGTCCGGCGCGGTCAAGGCGCTGATGGACGATCTGATCGACGAGTTCCGGCGCGAGGAGATGCCCAATCGCGTCCATCTGTCGACGTCGTGCTGCGAGATCAACTGCGGCGGCCAGGCCGACATCGCGATCATCATCCAGCACACGAAGCCGCCGAAGATCAACCACGACCTCGTGGCCAACGTCTGCGAGCGTCCCGCCGTCGTGGCCCGCTGCCCGGTGGCGGCGATCCGCCCGGCGCTCGTCAACGGCAAGCCCTCGCTCGAGGTCGACGAGAAGAAGTGCATCTGCTGCGGCGCGTGCTATCCGCCGTGCCCGCCGATGCAGATCAACGATCCCGAGCACTCGAAGTTCGCGATCTGGGTCGGCGGCAAGAACAGCAACGCGCGGGCGAAGCCCACGTTCATGAAGATGGTCGCCGCCGGGATTCCGAACAACCCGCCGCGCTGGCCCGAGGTGTCGGAAATCGTGAAGAAGATCCTCTACACCTACAAGGACGACGCGCGGCCGTGGGAGCGCCTGTCCGACTGGGTCGAGCGCATCGGCTGGCCCCGCTTCTTCGAGAAGACCGGGCTGCCGTTCACCAAGTACCTGATCGACGACTGGCGCGGCGCGCGCGTGAACCTCAACGCGTCGGCGCACATCCGCTTCTAGGGGAAGGCGCCGCGCAACCATGAAATTCGGCATCCTGGTCAACGAGGGCCCGTACCAGCACCAGGCGAGCGACTCGGCCTACCTGTTCTGCAAGGCCGCGCTCGCGAAGGGGCACGAGATCCAGCGCGTGTTCTTCTATCACGACGGCGTCAACAACTCGACGCGCCTGACCGAGCCGCCGCAGGACGATCGCAACATCGTCGCGCGGTGGTCGCAGCTCGCGGCCGACCACGGCGTCGACCTCGTCGTCTGCGTGGCCGCCGCGCTGCGGCGCGGGATCAAGGACGAGAATCTTGCGCCCGGCTTCCGCATTTCTGGGCTGGGGCAGCTGGTCGAGTCGGGCATCCAATCGGACCGTCTCGTCGTGTTCGGAGACTGATATGACGCCCCCCGAAACTCACTTCGTTCGTCTCCCCCCTGAGGGGGGCGGGCAGCGCCCTTCGGGCGGCCGGGCGGGCGCGGAGGTGGCTCCCCCCGTGACTCACTTCGTTCGTCTCCCCCCTGAGGGGGGCGGGCAGCGCCCTTCGGGCGGCCCGGCGGGCGCTGCCGGGAGAAGCTACGATGTCTGAGGGCGTCGCCAAGAAGTTCATGTTCGTCAACCGCACGGCGCCGTACGGCACCGTCTACGCGCTGGAGTCGCTCGAGGTCGTGCTGATCACCGCGGCGTTCGACCAGGATGTGTCGCTGGTGTTCGTCGAGGACGGCGTCTGGCAGCTGAAGAAGGGCCAGCAGACGAAGGGCATCGAGACCAAGAACTTCTCGCCGACGTACCGCGCGCTGGAGGGCTACGATGTCGAGAAGCTCTACGTCGAGCGCGAGTCGCTGCAGGCGCGCGGGCTGACCGAGGACGACCTGATCGTCGACGTCGAGGTGCTCGACGGGGCGGCGCTCGGCGCGATGATGGCCGAGCAGGACGTCGTCCTCTCCTTCTGATCCCGGAACGAACCGATGCTCAACATCGTCAACAAGTCCCCGCTCGAGCGCAATGCGCTCGACGCCTGCCTGCGCATCGCCGCCCCCGGCGCGATCCTGCTGATCGAGGACGGCGTGTACGCCGCCGTCCGGGGCAGCGCCGCCGCCGCGAAGCTCGCCGGTGCGCTCGCGCGCTTCAAGGTCTACGTGCTCAAGCCCGACCTCGAGGCGCGTGCCGTCGCCGACCGCGTGATCGACGGCGTCACCCCCGTCGACTACGGCGGCTTCGTCGACCTCGTCGCCGAGCACAACGCCTGCCAGTCCTGGCTCTGACGCCAGCCACCGAACGACCCGAAGCACCCGAGAAGGAGAACGCAATGCCCACGATCGAAGTGAACGGCAAGCCCTACGAGACCGACGAGGAAGGCTACCTCGTCAACCTGGCCGACTGGAACGAGGACGTCGCGAACTACATCGCGAAGGCCGAGAACGTCGACATGTCGCAGAACCACTGGGAAGTCGTCAACTTCCTGCGCAAGTACTACGACGAGTACCAGATCGCGCCGGCCGTGCGCGTGCTGACGAAGGCGATCGGCAAGCAGCTGGGACCCGAGAAGGGCAACAGCCAGTACCTGTACGAGCTCTTCCCGTACGGCCCTGCCAAGCAGGCGTGCAAGATCGCGGGCCTGCCCAAGCCGACCGGCTGCGTCTGATCCGCCCGATGGTCCGGCCCTCATCCCCGCCCCCTCCCGCAAGCGGGAGAGGGAGGACGGCCGCCGCCGCGGCGCCGCGCATCGGCACGATCAACACTCTCCCCGCGTGCGGGGATAGGGCAGGGTGAGGGGCCAACCTCGATGTCGGTCGCCTTCGCAGCGCTCTTCTACGCGGCGTTCCTCGTGCTGGTGCTGGGCACGGGGTACCGGATCTGGACGTACGCCCGGACGCCGGCCCCGCTCAAGATCCCGACCACGCCGGCGCCGACCACCGGGGCCGGCGTCGCGCTGCGGCTCGCACGCGAGGTCGTGCTCTTCGAGAGCCTGTTCAAGGCGAACCTCTGGCTGTGGCTGGCCGGCTGGCTGTTCCACGCCGGCCTCGCGCTGGTGCTGGCGCGCCACCTGCGCTACTTCACCGAGCCGGTGTGGGCGTGGGTCGCCTTCCTGCAGCCGTTCGGCGTCTACGCGGGCTTCGCGATGGCGGGCGGCCTCGCCGGACTGTGGATCCGCCGGGCCTTCGTCGCGCGCGTGCGCTTCATCTCCACGCCCTCCGACCACCTGATGCTGGCGCTGCTGCTCGGCATCGCGCTCTCGGGGCTCGCAATGAAGTACGTCGCGCACACCGACATCGTCGGCGTCAAGCGCTTCTTCCTCGGCTTGATGTACTTCGACTGGCAGCCGCTGCCCGCCGACCCGATGCTGTACGCGCACCTCGTGCTCGTCGCGCTGCTGATGCTGGTGTTCCCGATCTCCAAGCTCCTGCACGCACCGGGCGTGTTCTTCTCGCCGTCGCGCAACCAGGTCGACGACCCGCGCGAGCACCGCCACCTGGCGTCCTGGGCGGCCGGCCTCGACCCGAAAGCCTGAGCATGATGGGCCCCCCACGCTCCTTGCGCTCGCTGCCCCCGGTGGGGGCGGGTCAGTCCCTCGGGGCGGCCCGGCGGAACTGAGCGACGATGGCCGCCGAAGTCAAAGCACCCCCGCTGCGCGCCGACCCCGGCGCGCCGCAGGCGCTCGAGCCCGGCGCGATGGCGGCGTCGAAGCCGTACGTCGCGACCGACAAGATGCAGCAGGCGCTGGGCTTCCCCGGCGAGCTCGCCGACGGCTGGCAGGAGCGCGCGATAGGCCGGATGGGCGAGCTGCTCGACAAGTACCGCTCGCTCAAGGTGTACATGGACGCGTGCGTCCACTGCGGCGCGTGCGCGGACAAGTGCCACTACTTCATCGGCACGCAGGACCCGCTCAACATGCCGGTCGCGCGGCAGGAGCTGATGCGGAGCGTCTACCGCCGCTACTTCACGCTGCCGGGGAAGCTCTTCCCGAAGCTCGTCGGCGCGCGCGACCTGACGAAGGACGTGCTGGACCAGTGGTACAGCTACTACAACCAGTGCTCGGAGTGCCGGCGCTGCTCGGTCTTCTGCCCGTACGGCATCGACACCGCCGAGGTCACGATGGCCGCGAAGGAGATCATGGACGTCGCGGGCCTCGGGCAGAAGTACACGAACGAGATCCTCGGCAAGGTCCACCGGATCGGCAACAACCTGGGGCTGCCCGGCCCCGCGCTCGCCGACACGCTGGAAGGGCTCGAGGAGGACGTGAAGGAGGAGACAGGGGCCGACGTCCGCTTCCCGCTCGACGAGAAGGGTGCCGAGGTGCTGCTGGTCACGCCGTCCGCCGACTTCTTCGCCGAGCCGCACGTCGACAGCCTGATCGGCTACGCGAAGGTGTTCCATGCCGCCGGCATCCGCTGGACGCTGTCGTCGCACGCGTCGGAGGCCGGCAACTTCGGCCTCTTCATCGGCAACTACGACCAGCTGCAGAAGGTCGCGCTGCGCATCCGCGAGGCAGCGCTGGAGCTCGGCGTCAAGCGCATCGTCGTCGGCGAGTGCGGGCACGCTTGGCGCGTCGCGTACAGCTACTGGAACACGCTGACCGGCATCGGCGCCGGCGGCGACGACCCGTTCGCGCGGATGCTGCAGCAGCAGCTCGACTCGCGCTATCGGCAGCCGACCCACATCTGCGAGCTGACATGGGACCTGATCGAGCGCGGCGCGCTGACGCTCGACAAGGATGCCAACGACCACCGCGTCGTCACGTTCCACGACTCGTGCAACGTCGCGCGCGCGTCGCGGATGGGCGATCACCCGGGCGGGCAGTTCGAGATCCCGCGCGCGATCATCCGCGCGGTCGCCAACAAGTACGTCGAGATGCCGCGCGGCACGACCCGCGAGCAGACCTTCTGCTGCGGCGGCGGGGGCGGGCTCCTGACCGACGAGCTCCTCGACCTGCGCGTCAAGGGCGCGCTGCCGCGGATGGAGGCGCTGTCGCAGGTCGCCAATGAGCACGGCGTCAACTTCATGGCGACGATCTGCGCGATCTGCAAGGCGCAGTTCACCAAGGTGCTGCCGTTCTACGGATTCAAGATGGGCATGGTCGGCGGCGTGCATCAGCTCGTCAGCACGGCGATCCGGCTCGGTCCGAAGCAATGACCACGGCGCAAGTCGATTGATCGGAGAACATGCGATGTCCCAACCTCCAGGCCAGACCGTCGAGAAGCTCACGTTCCGCCGCTACAAGGACGGCGACGCGAAGTGGGACTCGTGGCGCGACCAGATCTTCCAGGCGAGCTGGACGCACAAGTGCCCGACCTACATCCAGTCCACGCCGCCGTGCCAGGGCAGCTGCCCGGCCGGCGAGGACATCCGCGGCTACCTCAACATCGTCCGCGGGATGGAGAAGCCGCCGGCGGGGATGAAGTGGCAGGAGTACGCGTGGCGGCGCCTCACCGAGGCCAATCCGTTCCCGTCGGTCATGGGCCGCGTGTGCCCGGCGCCGTGCGAGACGGGCTGCAACCGCAACGAGGTCGAGGATCACGTCGGCATCAACTCGGTCGAGCACTTCCTCGGCGAGTACGCGATCGCCAACAAGCTCGCGTTCCCCGCGCCGCCGGCGCCCACGGGCAAGAAGGTCGCCGTCATCGGAGGGGGGCCGGCCGGCCTCTCGTGCGCGTACCAGCTCGCGAAGATGGGTCATGCGGTCACGGTCTTCGACGAGCACGAGCACCTGGGCGGCATGATGCGCTACGGGATCCCGGGCTTCCGCACGCCGCGCGAGGTGCTCGACGCCGAGATCCAGCGCATCCTCGACCTCGGCGTGACCACGCACATGCGTTGCCGCATCGGCACCGACGTGACGCTCGACGTGCTGCGGAAGGAATACGACGCGGTGTTCCTCGGCATGGGCGCGCAGTCGGGCCGCCCGCTGCCCGCGCCGGGCGGGGACGCGCCGAACGTCGTCACGGCGATGGCCTTCCTGAAGGCCTTCAACGACGGGCGGCTGCGCCACGTCGGCAAACACGTCGTCGTCATCGGGGGTGGCGATACGTCGATCGACGTCGCCACCGTCGCCCGGCGGCTGGGTCATATCGGCCACGCCAAGCCGACCGACTTTCCCGAACTCGCGATCGCCGGCCACATGGCGCACGACGTTGCCGAGGTGTCGGTGAAGCAGGGTGCGGAAGTCGTGCTGACGTCGGTGTTCGGCGTCGACAAGATGCAGGCGAACAAGCACGAGATCGAGCAGGCGCAGGCCGAAGGCATCGCCATCCGCGGCGGGCTCGCGCCGGTGGGCGTGGTCAAGGACGCGCAGGGCCGCGCGATCGCGCTGAAGGTCGCGCGCTGCGAGGCCAAGTTCGTCGGCCCGAAGCTCGAGATCAAGGTGATCGAGGGCACCGAGGAGGACATCCCGGCCGACCTCATCGTCTCGGCGGTCGGGCAGGCGGTCGACTTCACCGGGCTCGAGGAGTTCGACAACGGCAAGGGTGGCGTCAGCGCCGACCGGAACTACCAGGTCGCGGGCAAGCCCGGCACGTTCGCCGGCGGCGACGTGCTGCGGCCGCACCTGCTCACGACGGCGATCGGCCACGGCGCGATCGCGGCCGAGGGCATCGACCGCTTCCTGCGCGGCGAGGACCAGGAGAAGCGGCCGAAGGTCGACGTCCACCAGTTCGACCTGATGCGCAAGATGATGGAGTCCGGCCGCACGTTCACCGAGGTGCACGAGCCGATCCACGGCAGCGACAAATCGAGCGCGGGCGTCCACAACTTCGACAACCGCTCCGACCGCTACGTGATCCCGCACGAGGAGCTCTTCCTCGGCCACTTCCCGTTCACGCCGCGCAAGAAGCGCGGAATCACGACGCTGACCAAGGAGTCCGCGCTCGGCAACTTCGAGGAGCGGCTGGCGGCCCTGGTCGAGGCGGACGCGGTGGCCGAGGCCAAGCGCTGCATGAGCTGCGGCCTGTGCTTCGAGTGCGATAACTGCGTCGTCTACTGCCCGCAGACGGCCGTCGCGCGCGTGCCGAAGAAGGAGGCGACGACGGGGCGGTACGTCTACACCGACTACGACAAGTGCATCGGCTGCCACATCTGCAAGGACGTCTGCCCGACCGGGTACATCCAGATGGGGCTGGGCGAGTAGCGCGATGACGGCATTGCGCGCACTGGCGGCGTTCGTGCTGACGGTGGCGACCGTGGCGGTCGCCGCTGCCGCGGATGCGCCGGCGTCGCGCGTGCCCGCGCCGACAGTCGCCATCGCCGCGCCGGGCAAGTGCGTCGAGGACACGCCGTTCATGCTGCGCAACCACATGGAGCTGCTCAAGCACCACCGCGACAAGACGGTGCGCGAGGGCATCCGGACGACGCAGCACAGCCTCGCCAACTGCGTGAACTGCCACGCGGGCAAGGAGACCGGCCGCGTCACCGGCGGCAAGGACGCGTTCTGCGAGAGCTGCCACCGGTTCGCGGCGGTGAAGCTCGACTGCTGGGATTGTCACACCGATCGCGCGCAATCCGGACTGGCTTCGGCCGGGGCGGTCAAGTGAGCGGACCGGACAAAGGTCGCCGCCAGGTCCTCGCGTGGGGCGCCGCGATGGCCGGCGTTGCACTCGCGCCGGGCGTCACGCTGTTCGAGCTCGCGGGGGCCCAGGCGCCGGCCGAGGCCGCGTCGAGCAGGGTCCGCTGGGGCATGCTGGTCGACGCCAACCGCTGCGCGTCCGACTGCGATGCGTGCGTGACCGCGTGCGACACGGAGAACGGCCTGCCGGCGGCCAGGTCCGCGACGTCAGCGCAGTGGATTCGCAAGGTCGAGCTGAAGGACCTGCGCACCGGCGCCGCGAAGTCCGCACCGGTCATGTGCCAGCACTGCGCGGAGCCGCCGTGCGTCGACGTGTGCCCGACCGGCGCATCCTTCAAGCGCGCCGACGGCATCGTGCTGGTCGACCGCCACACGTGCATCGGCTGCCGTTACTGCATGATGGCGTGCCCGTACCAGGCGCGCTCGTTCGTGCACGAGCCCGTCACCGGCCAGAAGCCCGAGGTGCCGCGCGGCAAGGGCTGCGTGGAGTCGTGCACGTTGTGCGTGCATCGGATCGACCGCGACCGCATTCCCGCGTGCGTCGAGGCGTGCGCGGCGACCGGCCACAAGGCGATCGTCTTCGGCAACCTCAACGACCCGGCCAGCGAAATCTCGCAGAGGATCGCCGAGCTCAAGGCGGCGCCGCTGCGGCCCGACCTGCGCCTCGACCCGGGCGTGCGCTACGCGGGCCTGTGACCGATGACCACCGCCGCCGTCCTTCCGCGCAACACCTCCGGCCGGTTCTGGGCGCTGGCGGCGGCGCTCGGCCTCGTCGTGCTGGCCGGCCTCGGCGCCGCGCACTACATGGAAGAGGGCGGGCACGTCGTCACCGGGATGAGCAACCGGATCGTCTGGGGCCTGCCGCACGTGTTCGCGATCTTCCTGATCGTCGCCGCGTCCGGCGTCCTCAACGTGGCGTCGGTGGGCTCGGTGTTCGGCAAATCCGAGTACAAGTCGCGTGCGCCGCTGTCGGGCCTCTTGTGCATCGGGCTCCTCGCCGGCGGCCTCGCGGTGCTGATGCTCGATCTCGGGCGCCCCGAGCGGATGATCGTCGCGGCCACGCACTACAACTTCACGTCGGTGTTCGCGTGGAACGTGTTCCTGTACACCGGCATGTTCGCCATCGTCGCCGCCTACCTGTGGACGCTGCTTGAACGGCGGATGTACGGGTACTCCCGCGCTGCCGGGCTGGCGGCCTTCGTCTGGCGGTTCGTCCTGACCACCGGCACCGGCATGATCTTCGCGTTCCTCGTGGCGCGGCAGGCGTACGGCAGCGCGCTGCTGCCGCCGCTGTTCATCGTCATGTCCTTGGCATGGGGCACGGCGGTCTTCCTGGTCGCGCAGGCCGCCGTCTACGCAAGCGACGAGCGCCCGGTTCCGCCCGACGTGCTGCGGCGCATCCGCAACCTGCTCGGCATCTTCATCGCGGCCGTCCTGTACTTCACGCTGGTCTACCACCTGACCAACGCGTACTTCGCGAAGCAGATCGCCTTCGAGCGCTTCATCCTCGTCGACGGCGGCATCTACCCGGTGCTGTTCTGGGGGGGCTTCGTCGTGCTGGGCTCGCTGGTGCCGCTGGTGCTCGTCTGGCACCCCGCGCTCGGCAGGCCCCGGTCCGTGATTGCCGCGTCGCTGCTGACGATCGCCGGCGCGTTCGCGCTGCTCTACGTGTTCATCATCGGCGGGCAGGCGTGGCCGCTCGAGATCTTCCCCGGCTACGCGACCCGCAGCACGTTCGCCGACGGCGTGATCGCGCCGTATGCGCCGAGCCTGCCGGAAGCGCTGCTGGGCCTCGGCGGCGTGGCGATCGCGCTGCTGATCGCCGTCGTCGGCTTGCGTGTGCTGCCGTTCGCGCCGGTCGACGAGGCTCCCGGCAAGGGCACCGCGTGATCGAGGCGCGCAACCCCCACCGCTTCCTCGTCTCCGCGACGCACAAGTCGTCGGGCAAGACGACGATCGCGATCGGCCTGGTGCACGCGCTGCGCGAGCGTGGGCTCGCCGTGCAGACGTTCAAGAAAGGGCCGGATTACATCGACCCGATGTGGCTCACCGCGGCGAGCGGCCGGCGCTGCCGCAACCTCGACCCGTACCTGTCCGACATCGCCGAGTATCGCGGCGCGTTCCGGCGGCACGCCGCGACCGCCGACGTCTCCGTGGTCGAAGGCAACAAGGGCCTGTACGACGGACTGGCGCTCGACGGCAGCAACAGCAACGCCGCGCTCGCGAAGGCGCTCGGCCTGCCGGTCGTGCTGGTCATCGACGCGCGCGGCATGACGCGCGGCATCGCGCCGCTGATCCTCGGCTACCAGGCGTTCGACCGCGACGTGCGCATCGCCGGCGTGGTCCTCAACAACCTCGGCGGCAGCCGCCACGAGGCGAAGCTGCGGATGGTGATCGAGCACTACACGGACGTGCGCGTTCTGGGTGCCGTGCACTGCGACCCGCGGCTCGTCATTGCCGAGCGGCACCTGGGCCTCACGCCGAGCAACGAGGCCGACGGCGTCGCGCAGCGCATCGCGGCCATCGGCGGCCTCGTCGCCGCGCAGGTCGACATGGAAGCGGTCCTGCGCGTGGCCGCCGACGTCCCGCCGCTCGCCGCGCCCGGCGACGCCATCGCCGAGCCGTTCCCGCCCGCGGCCGATCCCGACCTGCGGATCGGCGTGCTGCAGGACCGCGCGTTCGGGTTCTACTACGCGGACGACCTCGACGCGCTGCGCGCCGCCGGCGCGACGCTGGTGCGCATCGACGCGCTGAACGACGCGCAGTTCCCGAACGTAGACGGCCTCTTCATCGGCGGAGGCTTTCCGGAACTGCACGCGGCCGAGCTCGAAGCCAACGCGACGCTGCGCGGGAAGATCCGGGCCGCGATCGACGCCGGCCTGCCGGTGTACGCCGAGTGCGGCGGCCTCATGTACCTCGCGCGCTCGCTCACCTGCAACGGGCAGACGCACCGGATGGTCGGCGCCATTCCCGGCGACGTGGTCATGCACGACCGGCCGGTCGGGCGCGGCTACGTGACGCTGGAAGAAGTGGCCGGCTTTCCGTGGGGCATCGCCCCGGACGGCGAACGCACGGTGCGCGCGCACGAATTCCACTATTCGAGCATCGAGAACCTGCCCGCCGATCTCGCCTGCGTCTACGCCGTGAAGCGCGGGCACGGCGTGGACGGCCGCCGCGACGGCATCGTCGTGCGCAACGTGCTCGCCTCCTACGCGCACCTGCGCAGCACGGGCGGCAACGCGTGGGCGCGGCGCTTCGTCGACTTCGTCCGCCACGCCGATTACCGGCTGCGGCGGCAGGACAACGTCGTGTACTTCCCTCCGGCACGGGGCCGCGAGGCGATGGTGATGTGATCGGGGAGATTCGGCTGTGATGACTGCCGTGCACCAAGGGACCAGCCACTTCGTCGAGATCGACGGCAAGCACGTTGCCACCGACAGCGAAGGCTACCTTCTCGACCGCGACCAGTGGTCTGAGGCGTTTGCGCGCGCGCTTGCGCGCAGGGAAGGCTTGGAGCTGACGCCGGCGCACTGGGAGGTCATCCGCTTCCTGCGCGACTATTATCACGAGCACGGTGTGCAGGCGCAGGTGCGCGTGATGATCCGCTACTTCACCGACCTCTGGGGCCCCGAGCGGGGATCGAACCACCACCTGCACGAGATGTTCCCGATCGGCGGCCCGCAGAAGCAGGGTAACCGGCTCGCCGGGCTGCTGCGCACCAAGGGCGAGCACTGACGCCTCCATGGCTGCCGGCCCGCGACTCTTCCTCCGTGTCATCCCGAGCGCAGCGAGGGATCCGCTGTCCACGCCGTATCGCCGCGACATGCAGATCCCTCGCTGCACTCGGAATGACAGTCCACATGGTTTGACGGCCCGCCACGGTGGCGCCGGAGGCACACGATGATCACCGTCACCCCCAGCGCCGCACAGCAGATCCGCATCGCCGCCACGCAGTCGGACTCCGACGAGATGGGCCTGCGCGTCGCTGCGCGCCGCGATGCCGGCGGCGCCATCCACTATGCGATGGGCTTCGACGAGGCGCGCAACGACGACCGCGTGGTGACGTCGGAAGGCATCGCGCTCGTCGTGGCGCCAGGCGAAACCGACCTTCTCGACGGGATGACGATCGACTACGTCGAATACGAGCCGGGCGACTTCCGGTTCATCTTCATCAATCCGAACGAGGCGCCGACGATGCCCGCCGGGCCCGCGCCCGAGGCGGGCAAGGACTGCGGCGGCGGCGGCTGTGGTTGCGGTGGTGGCGGCGCGTAGCGGACCGCGACGACCCGCCGGCATCTGCGCCAACGGTGTCATCCCGAGATTCTATGGGCGTGGTCAAGCATGGTTGATCCGTGCTGGGTCGAAGGTGGTGCCGTGGCGGTAGATCGAGAATGCGGTGCGCAGCAGTTTGCGGGCGATGATCACGGTGGCTTCGGTGGTGGACAGGCCGCGGGCCAGGCTCTTTTGGTAGTGGGAGCGCCACAATGCAGTTCTGCTGGCCGAGCGTGCGCCGTTGAACAGCAGGCGCCGGAGCTCGGCGGGTCCGCGTTTGGACAGCCGGCGCCGGCCGGTGGCTTGCCCGGAGTCCTTGGCGCGCGGGTCGAGGCCGACGAAGGCCACCGCCGCATCGCTGTTGCGCAGCGGGACCCGGGCGAACAGGTTGGACAGGGCGACGCCGAGCAGCGGTCCGACGCCGAGGATGGTTTCCACACGCTGATGCGCGGGGGCCGAGATACGAGCCAGCTCCCGCAGCCGGCGGTCCATGGTGGCGATAATGGCGTCGAGTGCCGCGACCGCGGTGCGCAATTCGGCGCGCAGGGCGGGCACGCTGCCCAGACTCAGTCGCAGTTGCGTCTTGTTCGACACCACGGTGGCCCGCCGCCGGAGCAGCGCGTCGATCTCGCGCTGTTCCGGTGTCGGCGGCCAGTAGCGATGCAACGCGGCGCCCTCTCGCTGCAGGTAGCGGGCGATCACCGCCGCGTCGACGCGATCGGTCTTGCCGCGCACGCCGACCGCGCGTGCGTAGTGCCGCAGGTCGGCCGGGTTGACCACGTACACCGGCAGTCCCTGGGCATGGGCCAAGTCGGCCAGCAGCGTGTGATAGCCGCCGGTGGCTTCCATGGCGATGCGACTGCCCACCGGCAGTTGCCCGAGCCAGGCACGGATCGCCGTGCGGTCATTGCTGAGCCGGGCCGGGACCGCGCGGCGGTCGGCGTACGCGATCTGCAACTCGAGCTTGGCCACATCCACTCCGATGTCCACCGGGCTTGGCATCATGGCTCCTCCGTAGTTAGATACGCCTTGCCGGGGTGGACTCCCACCGACGTAAGCTTGTATCCAAATCGGCGGTCCGCGCACCGTAGTCGTCGGCCGCTAGATTCTTCATCGACGTTGGTGGTGGGGTGGGGAAACTCTCGGGAAGTCCGTCCACTGACCATGGCGGATTCAAAGCGATGTCCCTCCACCCCGGCACCCTCGCAGTATCCACCGCGAGCGCGCACACGCGGACCATACAAGCGAAGCGAGAGACCTGCCGTTGCCGCGATTCGGCACGCACTCGGCCCGGTTGACGAAGCGACCGGGCCGGGGGTCATGATCGGAGCGAGATTCCATGGAACGCAAGCAGCCTGACGCCAAGCCTTCCCGCGCCCCCGGCACGGTCTATCTCGTCGGCTGCGGCCCGGGCGACCCGGAACTCCTCACGCTGCGCGCGTACCGGCTGATGCAGAGTGCCGACGTCGCGCTCTACGACCACCTGGTGTCGGACGACGTGATGGCGCTGCTGCCGGCGGGCGTCGAGCGCATCTACGTCGGCAAGGAGCGCGACCGCCACACGATGCCGCAGGAGGCGATCAACGACCTGCTGGTGCGCCTCGCGCGCGAGGGCCGCCGCGTGCTGCGCATGAAGGGCGGCGATCCGTTCATCTTCGGCCGCGGCGGCGAGGAGATCGACACGCTCGCCGCGCAGGGCGTCGCGTTCGAGGTCGTGCCCGGCATCACGGCGGCACTCGGCGTCGCGTCGTACGCGGGCATTCCGCTCACGCACCGCGATTGCGCGCAGTCGTGCCTGTTCGTCACCGGCCACCGCAAGGAGGACGGCTTCGACATGGACTGGCACGGGCTGACCCGTCCGCGGCAGACGGTCGTCGTCTACATGGGCCTGCTCGGCCTGCCTGCGCTCTGCGACGGGCTCGTTGCGCACGGGATGCGGGCGGATACGCCTGCCGCCGTCGTGCAGCAGGGCACGACGCGCGAGCAGCGCGTGGTCACCGGCACGCTGCGCACGCTGCCGCAGGCCGTCGCCGATGCCATGCTGACGCCGCCGACGTTGCTCATCATCGGCGACGTCGTGCGGCTGCGCGATCGCCTCGCATGGTTCCGGCCCGGGGACGCCGGCGCCGCCCGCCCCACGCCGGCCGCAACGGACACGGGCAGGTAACGGCGGCACGGGCAGCCCGCGCTGCGTGCCCCCGCTTCGCGCGGCCGAGCGCACCCCGCCGCGAAGCGGTGCGGCCCGCTGGACGCGGCGGTGCGCGCGTCCCGGATCCGGCCGGTCGCCTCGCCGCTACGGCGATTTGACGATCCGTCCCTCGACCACCGGACCCACCGGCGAATGCGCGGTGATGTGGTCGACGGTGACCCACAGGAGATCGTCGCCTGCCGCGATGACGTCGGTGCCGCCCGAGAGCACCACGTATCCGTCGCCGCCGCTGAACATGAAGTCGTTGGTGACGATGCGCACGGTGTCGGTCGGGCCGATCGGCGTCAGCGTACCCATCGGACCGTTGGGCGCCTTCCACACGCCATTGATCACCGGCGTCGTGCCGACGCACGTATAGCTCAGCACCAGCCCGGACACCTGCGGAAAGCGGCCGGTCGCGATGAGAGGGTCGCAGTGCGGCGAGACACCGTTCAGGAACGCCTGGACGAGCTGCGCCCCGGTGAGTGTCTCGACCACGGTCCCGTTGCCGAACGGCAGGACCGCGAAGACTTCGCCCCACGTGATCTCGCCAGGCTGCTCGCCGGCCGACGGCGGCGCGGCGCGGAGGTCCGCTCGCAGCGAACCGGAATTGACCAGCGCGGCCTCGACCCCGGGGTAGCGGGCCCGCAGCGCATCCGCCACGAGGTTGCCCATTGCCGATTCGTTGATGCGCGGGGGATCGCGCAGGATGTCGAACTGCTGTGTCCCGATCACGCGGTTGCGCTCGATGGCGGTCTGCGCGTTGGCCGCGTTGACGATCGCGGCCACGTCGGCACGCTCCGCCACGCCGAGCCCCTTCGCGACGCGCGTGGCGCCGCCGGCCCACTCGACCTCCTGCGCGTTCACCACCATCTGCACGGTCGAGTAGCTGGCGCCGGCATTCTGTCCCTGCACGACGAGGATCCGCCCCACCATCGTGTTGGCGGACCGGTGCGTGTGGCCGGCGAACACGACGTCCACGCTCGTGTCCTGCAGCGCGTTCGCGATGTCGATGATCGGCCCGTCCCAGTCCACGTCCGGGGCGGTGCCGATGCGGTTCATGCCGTCGTCGGTGCCATCGTGGATGAGCACCGCCTGCACGCGGATGCCCTGGGTCTTGAGCCTGGCGGATTCGACGCGGATCGCCTGCAGCTCGTCCTGGAACACGAGGCCGGCGGTCGCGCCGGCGCGGACGTAGTCGGGCGTCGACTTGAGCGCGATGCCGATCACGCCGACCTGCACGCCGTTCACGACGAACACCTGCGTACCCTTGACCCACACCGGATTGGCGAGCGTCATGGCGTCGACGATGTTGGCGCCGAGGAACGGGAATGTCGCCCGGCTCCGATGCTGCTGCAGGCGCGCGAGCCCGTAGTCGAACTCGTGGTTGCCGTACGCCGTGGCCTGCGTGCCCCACGCGTTGAGGACGTCGATCGCGGGGATGTCGTTCAGCAGCAGCGAGTTGGGCGGCGAGGCGCCGACGTTGTCGCCGGAGGCGAGCAGCGCGGCGCCGGAAAGCTGGGCGCGCTCCTCGTCGAACATCGTCGCGAGCCGCGCGGCGCCGCCCACGGAGACGTTGAGGCCGTCCATCGTGACGGACGTCGGGTCCAGCTGGCCGTGGTAGTCGGTGAAGCCGATTACCGGCACCACGGTGCGCCCGCTGCCGTTGCGGAGCACGTCGAGGCGGACGCGGCCCTGGGCCTGCTGGGGCATCGGTACGCCGAGCAGGTAGGCCACGGTCGGCGCAACGTCCACTGTGCGCAGGTTGGGCGCGACGTAGCTCGTGCGGACGAGATTGCCGCCGGCGGCGAAGACGCCGCGCATGCTCGCATTGCCGGCGGCGCTCGCGATGTCGGGCGCGTAGTTGCCCTGGCCGAAGAACGGCGCGCGCGCGAACGGCGTGCCCGGAGTCGCGCGCTCGAACTGGTAGGGCGGCGCGGCGAACGCGACGACGTCGCCGGTGCGCGTCGGGTGCGCCATGTCGCTCGTCGCCGCGTTGCCGATGGGCACGTAGCGCGACTCCGCCTTGGTGAACGCGCGGTTGATCACTTGCCAGCCCTCCGGCTGGCCGTCGCCGGTCCAGTCGTTGGGATCCGTCAACGCCAGCAAGGCGCTCTTGATCTGCGCTACCGTCGTCGCTTCGGCGTTCGCAGCGACCTGCTGCAGGCCGCCTCCCGCCGGGTCGCGCCCGGCGAGGTTGAGGTAGACCTGCACCGCCCCGCCCGACCAGCAGGCCTTCGCCTTGCCGATCGTCTCGCCGACGGCGACGCGGCAGTTCGCCGTCTGCGGCTTCGAAAGCAGCCCGAGGTCCACGAGCGGCTTGCTCGCGTCGAGCGCGAGGAAGCTCGGCGCCGCGCCGTGGCCCGACACGACGAACAGGTCGGCGCCGGCCGGCAGCGCGCCCTGCACGACCTTCAGCGTGCCGTCGACGGCCTTGAACGCGTTCTGCAGGAACGACGTGCGCGCGGCGACGCGTCCATCGGGCGTACCGTTGACCTGCGCGTCGTCGTAGGCGGGATTCGCGGCGCCGTTCGGCAGGCTCGGCGTGACCAGCGACAGGAACTGCGCCTGCACGTCGTCGACGACCCGGGCGCCGGCCATCAGCAGATCCGGCTGGTGCTTGCCCGCCACGTAGGTAACCACCGGGCGCACGAAGTCCTGGCTCTTCAGCGCCTGCTCGACGAACGTCTCCTCGCCGACCACCCCCGTGGCGACGAGATCGGAGTCGGCGTACGCGGACGCGGGAAAGCGCTGCGCGAGGTACTCCTCGAAGTCGCCGGAGAAGCCGGACTCCGACCAGCCGGGCCACGTCGCGTTCGCGCGCACGACCGCCGAGTGGTACAGCCGCACCTGCGAGAGGTCATTCGCGAGCTTCTCGACCTTGACGAGCACGCGCGCGGACTTGCCGTCGAGCGGGCCGCCGCTCAGCACCACGCGCAGGTCCGCCCACTGGCCGGGCGCCAGGATCACCGCCCCCGGCGCCGCTCCGTTCTTGGTCGGCGACAGCACGACGCGATCGTAGATGGTCGATACGGGACGCGTGTTGCCCCCGCTCGCGTACAGGTAGGCGTTGAGGCCGTACTTGTCGACGCCGGCGTCGATGATGCGCAGGCGCATCTCCATCGGCGGCCGGAGCGACGCGGGGACGTTCGTCCAGCCGTTCGCCGGCGCCGGCGCCGCGGCTGCGAACGGCGGCTGCCCGGCGAACCCGGCCGGGTGGTCGAACTGCACGCCGAACGCCGCGACCCGATTGGCGTTGTCGCTCGCGGCGATGTAGTTGGTAGCGACTCCGCGGCCGGAAAACGCGCTGCGGCCGTCCACCGTGGGGCCGTCGATCGCCCCGGCGCGTCCGCCGGGCCACTCGATCAGCGCGACCTTTCTGCCGGCCCGCTCGACTGCCTGCGCGAGCGTTTCGGCCTGCAGCACGCCCGGATCGAGTGTCGATGCGTGGTTGGCGAACGGGCCACCGTTGATCGAGATCGTGTCACCGGGGCCGCCGTGCACGCCGGGCCAGGCCCCGGTGGCGAGCGACTGCCATCCGGCGCCCGCGCCTGCGGGGGCCTGCGCGAGCATTCCGCCGTCGGCGCGCGTACCGTTCTGCAGGAGGCTCGCAAGCACCGGCACGATCCCCTGCAGGGCAACGGCCTCGGCCGTGTCCTGCCGCACGCCCCCGGCCGCGAACAGGGCGACTTTCCCGTAGGTAGGCGCCGGGCCGGGGCGCTGCCCCGACGCCGGCCACGCCGCCACGAGGCACGCCAGCACCCACGCGGCGAACAGGAGCGGGCGAACGGAAGCTCGATTCATGGATGACCTCTATGGATGACAACCGAATGCGGCGGGCGATGGCGAACGTCGGGCCCGACCGATCCGCCGATCGCCCTGGAGGCATCGACGAAAGGCCGGAGGCGAGGACGCAACCGGAACCCCTGTTGCGACCGGATCCGCGCGACGCGCTGCTCGCCGATACCAAGCGTATCAAGCGAAAGCGCCTGCCGCAACGAAGTGTGCCGACGGCGGAGTGCCCGTGACGAGCGCGACGACAGGCGTTGACCGCACGCCCGGCGGCACCGGGTCCGACCGCGGATCGCCGAACCGGGACCGACCGCGGCGGGGGGCGCCGCCTAACCCGACGACGCCGCCGCCCGGTGCTCCACGGCGAACACCGCCGCCTCGACGCGCGACCGCAGCCCGAGCTTGGCGAGGATGTGCCGCACGTGCAGCTTGACCGTGTCGTGCGAGATGCCGAGCGTCAGCGCGATGGCCTTGTTGCTCTTCCCGTCGGCGAGGTGCTGGAGGATCTCCCGCTCGCGCTCGGTCAGCGACTTCATGTAGTCGGCGCGCGACGTGCCCTGCTGCGCGGGCAGCAGCAGGTCGACCAGCTTGACGGCCATCGCGGGCGACACGATCACCTCGCCGCGCGCGGCACGGCGGATCGCGTCGATGACGTCGTCCGGGTCCATGTCCTTCAGCAGGTAACCGCGCACGCCGGCGCGGAACGCGCGGCCCAGGTCCTCCTGCGAATCGCTCATCGTCAGCACGACGACCGGCGTATCGATGCCCTCGGCGCGGATGCGGGTGAGCAGGCGATGCCCGTCGACCGGCTGCATGCGCAGGTCCATGATCGCGAGGTCGGGGCGCTCGTCGCGCAGCAGCCGCACGGCCTCGTCGGCGTTGCCGGTGTTGCCGAGGACCTTCATGCCCGCGCGCGCTTCGAGCAGCTCGGACAGGCCGCGCCGGCACAGGCCGTGATCGTCGATCAGGACGAGGCGAATGGGTTGGTCGCTCATGGGAAGGCCTCGCCGTAGGGCGTCGATATGGGAAAGGTGAGCTCGAGCCGGGTACCGGCGCGGCCGGTGGCCGCGATCTCGACGTTGCCGCCGAGCCGGCGCGCGCGCTCGCGCATGATCGCGATGCCGTAGTGGCCGCCGCCGTCGGGCGCATCGGTCGCGGGGTCGAGCCCGACGCCGTCGTCCTCGACGACGATGACGTAGTCGCCGCTGCGGCATTCGAGCGTCAGCCGCGCGTGCGTCGCACGCGCGTGCCGCGAGATGTTGGCCAGCGCTTCCTGCACGATGTGGAAGACCTCGATTTCGCGGTCGGCCGGGAGCTTGAGGTCGGGCACGTGGTTGACGAACTCGAGCGAGATGCCGGTGCGGTCGAGGAAGCGCTCGCTGGTCTCGGACAGCGCGTGCAGCAGCCCCTGCGGGTCCATCTGGCTGCGGTAATACGTAATCAGCTCGCGCAGGCGGCGCTGCGAGCTCTCCAGCGTCTCGTCGATGTCGCCGCAGTACTTGTGCGCTCGCAACTCGTCGCTGTGGCGGATCGCGTCGCGCAGCAGGGTCGTCCGCATCCGCAGGTACGTCAGGCCCTGCGCCAGCGAGTCGTGCACCTCGTTGGCGAGCATCTGCCGCTCGCTGGTCAGGCGGATGCGCAGGTTCTCGCGCGACAGCCGCGCGTTGTCGAGCGCCGTGCCGACGAGGTCGCCGGCCGCGCGCAGCAGCGGCGTCATCGCGGGCGGCAGCGTGCACGGTGCGGCGAACTGCAGGTGCAGCGCGCCGACCGGGCGATCGCGGTGCCGCAGCGGAACCGCGACGACGTGCCGGCAAACGGCGCCGAGCGTGTCGGCCGGGATCCGCTCGTCGTGGCCGCACAGGTCGCTCCTGACGCACGCGGAGTCGGCGCTGCGCGAGTCGTCGCAGCGGGGGCACCACGCGGAGAGGCCGCCCTGGCCGGACCGGGCGCCGACGGTTGCCACCGGTTCGTAGCGGGCGCCGTCCTGGTCGATGACGGCGATGGTTCCAGCGGTAGCCCCGGCCATGCGGACGACCGCGTCGAGCATCGGCTCGAGCACGGCGCGCAGGTCCTGGTCCTCGCTCGGTTGCGGGCGTGCCGGCGCTTCACTGGCGCCCGCGGGCACATGGGAAGCGGCGCGGTCGGCGGCAGGAATCGGGTCGGCGCGCAGGCGACCGACGGTTTGCGTCGTCACCGGCTTCCTCCATCGCGCTCTTCGGTCGGCCCGCCGGCGGGTAGCCGGGGCGGGGATCGGAACGCATATCTTTGAAGATTATGGCGGTTGCGCCATGCCGGTGCAACCAAGCGTCGCGGTTCCTTGATGCATGCCAAATCCGCCACCCGCCCCCCGCCATCCCCCATCCGGGCTATCCCCTTCGCCCCATCGCGGTTATAGACGTTCCCGCCCCGGATTTGCCATAAACGAGGGCTCGCGGGCGGGCGAGGATTCCGCTCGTCCCGGCGCGACATGCGCGCCCGGGCCCCGAGGGTAAGCGAGCCCATCTCCATGCCGACGACACCCGTCCACGACCCGCTCGCGCCGCCCGCTCCCGCCGCGGTGCACGAGACGCGCGTGACGACGTGCTACATGTGCGCGTGCCGCTGCGGCATCCGCGTGCACCTGCGGGACGGACAGGTCCGCTACATCGACGGCAATCCCGACCACCCGCTGAACCAGGGCGTCATCTGCGCCAAGGGCTCGTCGGGGATCATGAAGCAGTACTCGCCGGCGCGGCTCACGAAGCCGCTGCTGCGCAAGCCCGGCACGGACCGCGGGGCGGGGCAGTTTGTCGAGACGACGTGGGACGAGGCGTTCCGCGTGCTCGCCGAGCGGCTCGCGAAGATCCGGTCGACCGACCCGAAGCAGTTCGCGCTTTTCACCGGCCGCGACCAGATGCAGGCGCTGACCGGCCTCTTCGCCCGGCAGTTCGGTACGCCCAACTACGCGGCGCACGGCGGCTTCTGCTCGGTGAACGTGGCCGCGGGCATGATCTACACGATCGGCGGCTCGTTCTGGGAGTTCGGCGGGCCGGACCTCGAGCGCGCGAAGCTCTTCGTGATGATCGGCACGGCCGAGGACCATCACAGCAACCCGCTCAAGATCGCGATCGCGAAGTTCAAGCGCGACGGCGGGCGCTTCATCTCGATCAATCCGGTGCGCACCGGCTATTCGGCCATCGCCGACGAATGGTTGCCGATCCGGCCGGGCACGGACGGCGCGCTGCTGCTGGCGCTGATCCACGAGCTGATCGCGCTCGGCCTCTACGATCGCGAGTTCCTCGTCCGGTACACGAACGCCGGCCAGCTCGTGAACATGAACGAGGCGAACGACGAGTTCGGCATGTTCGTGCGCACCGAGGTGCCGAAGGAGGAGGGCTGCTTCGACCCGCAGAACAAGCTGTGGTGGGACCGCGCAACGAACCGGCCGGTCGTCACGCACACCGAGGGGACCGACCCGTTCCTGCTGGGTGAATTCCGCCTGTCCGACGGCACCGCGGTCAAGCCGGCGTTCCAGCTCCTGAAGGAGCGGGTGGAGGACTACACGCCGGAGTGGGCGGCCGGTATCACCGGCATTCCGGCCGAGGCCATCCGGCGGTTGGCACACGAGATGGGCATCACGGCGCGCGACCAGAAAATCGAGCTGCCGATCGCGTGGACCGACATGTGGGACCACGAGCACGACACCGTCACCGGCAACCCGGTCGCGTTCCACGCAATGCGGGGGCTGGCCGCGCACAGCAACGGCTTCCACACGATCCGCGCGCTGGCGATCCTCATGACGCTGCTCGGCACGATCGACCGGCCCGGCGGTTTCCGCCACAAGGCGCCGTTCCCGCGGCCGATCCCGCCGTGCGCGAAAACGCCGAACACGCCGCTCGCGGTCAAGCCGGACCATCCGCTGGACGGACTGGCGCTCGGGTGGCCGGCCGAGCCGGACGACCTCTTCGTCAACGAGGACGGCTCTCCGGTGCGCATCGACAAGGCGTTCTCGTGGGAGTACCCGCTGGCCGTGCACGGGATGATGCACAACGTCATCACCAACGCGTGGCGCGGCGACCCGTACCCGATCGACACGCTGCTGATCTTCATGGCCAACATGGCCTGGAACTCGACGATGAACACGTCCGAGGTCCGGAAGATGTTGAACGACAAGCGCGCCGACGGCGAGTACAAGATACCGTTCCTCGTCGTCTGCGACGCGTTCCAGTCGGAGATGACCGCGTTCGCCGACCTCGTGCTGCCGGACACGACGTACCTCGAGCGACACGACGTGATGTCGATGCTCGACCGGCCGATCTCCGAATTCGACGGCCCGGTCGACTCGGTGCGCATCCCCGTGGTGCCGCCGACCGGCGAGTGCAAGCCGTTCCAGGAAGTGCTGATCGAGCTCGGCGGGCGCCTCAAGCTGCCGGCGTTCGTGCGTCCCGACGGCACCCGCAAGTACCGCGACTACCCCGACTTCGTCGTCAACTACGAAACCGAGCCAGGCTCGGGGATCGGGTTCCTGTCGGGCTGGCGCGGCAAGGGCGGCGAGAAGTTCCTGCGCGGCGAGCCCAATCCGCGCCAGTGGGAGATGTACGCGCAGAACAACTGCGTCTTCCACTACAAGCTGCCGCCGTCCTACCAGTACATGCGCAACTGGAACAAGGGCTACCTCGAGTGGTCGCAGCGCAACCGCATCCAGCGCTACGCGGAGCCCATCCTGATCCACCTGTACTCCGAGGTGCTGCAGAAGTTCCGGCTGGCGGCGCGCGGCCGCGGGATCACGCGCAAGCCGCCCGCGCACCTGAAGGCCCGCATCGACACGTTCTTCGACCCGCTGCCGTTCTACTACGAGCCGCTGGAGGCGCAGGCGACCGATCGCGGGAAGTACCCGCTCGCCGCAATCACGCAGCGGCCGATGGCGATGTACCACTCGTGGGACTCGCAGAACGCGTGGCTGCGGCAGATCCACACGCACAACCACCTGTACGTGAATCCGAAGGTCGCGCGCGCGGCCGGCATCGAGGACGGTGGCTGGATGTGGGTCGAGTCGCCGTGGGGCAAGGTCCGATGCCTGTGCAAGTACTCCGAAGCCGTCGAGCCCGGCACCGTGTGGACGTGGAACGCGATCGGCAAGGCGCCGGGTGCGTGGCGGCTCACCCCCGACGCGAACGAGGCGGAGCGCGGCTTCCTGCTCAATCACCTGATCTCGGAGGAACTGCCGGGCACCGGCGGCGGCACCATCTCCAATTCCGATCCGGTCACCGGGCAGGCCGCATGGTACGACGTGCGCGTGCGCGTCTATCCGGCGGCCGCGGACGAGGAGAAGGCCACGTGGCCGCGGTTCGCGGCGGTGCCCGCGGCGCCCGGGACGGCGGCCGCGACGCCGAAGTGGCAGGCGTTCTTCGCCGGCAAGTCTCCGCTCTCCACGAAGCGGAGTGGGGCCGGGGGTGAGGGGCGATGACGCGGCTCGCGGATGTGGAGGGCTCGCGGTGACCCGGCTCGTGGATGTGCAGGGCTCGCGGTGACCCAGCTCGCGTTGGTGATCGACCTCAACGTGTGCGTGGGCTGCCACGCGTGCGTGACGAGCTGCAAGGAGTGGAACACCTCCGGCTCGGCGGGGCCGCTCGCCGACATGCAGCCCTACGGCAAGGACCCCTCGGGCGCGTTCTTCAACCGCGTGCAGACGTTCGAGGTCGGCGAGTACCCGAACACGCAGACCGTCCATTTTCCGAAGTCGTGCCTGCACTGCGAGGACCCGCCGTGCGTGCCGGTGTGCCCGACCGGCGCCTCGTACAAGCGCAAGTCCGACGGCATCGTGCTCGTCGACTACGACAAGTGCATCGGCTGCAAGTACTGCTCGTGGGCGTGCCCGTACGGCGCGCGCGAGGTCGACCCCGAGCGCCGCGTGATGACCAAGTGCACGCTGTGCGTCGACCGCATCTACGACGAGACGAAACCCGAGGCGGAGCGCAGGCCGGCGTGCGTGATGGCGTGCCCGACCTCGGCGCGCCTCTTCGGGGACATCCACGACCCCGACTCGGTGGTGGCGCAGGCGATCCGCGACAACGCCGGCTACACGCTGATGCCGGAGTGGGGGACGCACCCGGCGAACCACTACCTGCCGCGGCGCAGGACGCCGCTGCACATCCACGAGGACGAGCTCGTGCGTTCCGACAATCCGCTCAAGGTCGACGGCCTGCTTCCGAAGCCCGCGAAGTCCGATCCTTCGCTCGACGACGTGATGTCCTGGTAACGCGACGATGCGCCCCGACTTCTCCGTCCTGTTCCTGACCACGCTGATCGGCGTCGGCCAGGGCCTGTTCCTCGCGCTCTTCACCGTGCAGCTCTACGCGCTGGCCGGCCTGCTGCCGCCGCCGTCCGCGCACGGGTTCTACGCGCACGGCAGCCTGCTGGCGCTGCTCTTCCTCGTCGGCGGGCTGGTCGCGTCGTTCTTCCACCTCGGGCGGCCGGAGCGCGCGTGGCGCACCGCGACGAAGTGGCGGACGTCGTGGCTGTCGCGCGAGGTGATCGTGCTGCCGGCGCTGATGGGCATCGTGCTCCTGTTCGGCGCGGCCCACCTGCTGGGCTGGAAGCCGGTGCTCGTGACGCTGCCGTCGGGCCTCGCGCTCGACACGACCGTCGCGCTCGGCGTCGTCGGCACGGTGCTCGCGTTCGCGCTGTTCCTGTGCACGGCGATGATCTACGCCTGCCTGCCGTTCCTGCGCGAGTGGGCAAGTCCCCTGACCGTGGTCAACTACACGCTGCTGGGCGGCGCGTCCGGATTCACGCTGGCGGCGGCGTTCTCGGCGTGGACGGCGCCGGAGGTCACCCGCTTCCTCGCCGGCTGGGCCCTCGTCATCACGCTGCTGGGGGCGTTGTCGCGGGTCGCGTCGCTGGTCCGCAACGCGCGCCTGCGCCCCAAGTCGACGATCCAGACGGCGATCGGCATCAAGCACCCGCGCATCGTCCAGAAGGCGGTGGGGTTCCTCGGCGGCTCGTTCAACACGCGCGAGTTCTTCCACGGCAGGCCCGCGGGCACGCTGCGCTCGGTGAAGTGGCTGTTTCTCGGCGCCGCGTTCGTGGTGCCCTTGCTTCTGCTGGCGGCGGCCGACGGCTCCGGCCCGGTGCTGGCGGCGGCCTTCGTCGTGCAGTACCTCGGCCTGCTGGCGGAGCGCTGGTTCTTCTTCGCACAGGCCAACCACCCGCAGAACCTGTACTACCAGGCAGTCGCGTAGGGCTCGACCGAGACCGAATTCATGTTCACGCGGACGATCATCACTGCAGGTTGGGACCCGTTCGCGCCATCGAGACGCGGACCGGCGCGCGGAGGGCCGCGCACCGTCGCCGCGCACGGAGGAACCACCGATGTCACTGGTTGACCCCCATGGCGGCCGCGACCTGCGCCCGCTGCTCCTGACCGGCGACGCGCTCGCCGCGGAGAAGGCGAAGGCGGCGACGCTGCCGAAGCTCGCCGTCAGCTCGCGCGAGAAGGGCGACATCGTCATGCTGGGCATCGGCGGCTTCACGCCGCTCGACGGCTTCATGACGCACGCCGACTGGCAGGGCGTGTGCGACGGCATGAAGACGGCGAGCGGCCTGTTCTGGCCGATCCCGATCACGCTGTCGGCGGACACGGCCTTCGTCGACACCATCCGCACGGGCCGCGAAATCGCGCTGGTCGATCCGGACGACGGGCAGCCGCTCGCGACGATGCTCGTCACCGAGAAGTACGCGATCAACAAGGCGCACGAGTGCGCGACGGTCTTCCGCACGACCGACCCGGAGCATCCGGGCGTGGCGATGGTGATGGCGCAGCCGGAGGTCAACCTCGCCGGGCCGATCAAGGTGCTGTCGACGGGGGGCTTCGCCGAGGCGTATCCGGCGCTGTTCATGACGCCGGCGCAAACGCGCGCGCTGTTCGAGTCGCTCGGTTGGAAGTCGATCGCCGCGTTCCAGACGCGCAACCCGATGCACCGGTCGCACGAGTACCTCGCCAAGATCGCGATCGAGGTCTGCGACGGCCTGCTCGTGCACTCGCTGCTCGGCGCGCTGAAGCCCGGCGACATCCCGGCGGCCGTGCGCACCAGGGCGATCTCGGTGCTGGCCGAGAACTACTTCGTGCAGAAGACCGTCGTGCAGGCGGGCTACCCGCTCGACATGCGTTACGCGGGCCCGCGCGAGGCGCTGCTGCACGCGGTGTTCCGGCAGAACTACGGCTGCTCGCACCTGATCGTCGGCCGCGACCACGCCGGCGTGGGCAAGTACTACGGCCCGTTCGACGCGCACCACGTGTTCGACCACGTGCCGAAGGGCACGCTGCAGATCCGGCCACTCAAGATCGACGTGTCGTTCTGGTGCTACAAGTGCGGTGGCATGGCGTCCGGCCGCACGTGTCCCCACGGCGACGGCGACCGCCTGCAGGTTTCCGGCACGCAGCTGCGCAAGTGGATGTCGGAGGGGCAGCCCGTGCCCGCCGAGTTCAGCCGGCCCGAGGTCGTCGCGGTCCTGCGCGAGTACTACGCGGACATCGACGCCGCGCGTGGCCCGGTGGCCAAGGCGGCGGGTCCTGCGGCAGGGTGACCGGTCGGCGGTCGGCGTCCCGATTCAACCGGTCCGCAGCCGGCGCCCCGCCGCCGATCGGCCAGCCGGCGCCGCGCCGTCGACCCCGGCCGCCGGCATGCGGCCGAGGTTCTGCTTTGCGAACTGGACGAAGCCGCTCACCAGTTGCGAGTGGATCCGCTCCTTGGGATAGACGACCGACATGCTGCGGATGAGGCGCGGGGCGAGCGGGATCTGCACGAGCTGCCCCAGGCGGATCTCGTTGGCGACCGTCGCGCGCGACATGATGGCGAACCCCAGTCCGGTGGCGACGAGCCCCTTCAGCGCCTCCGGGCTGCCGAGTTCCATGACGCGTTGCAGCGCGTCGGGTGAAACGCCGGCCGTCTGCAGGTAGTGATCGATGACTTCGCGGGTACCCGACCCGGGCTCGCGGCTGATGTTGGCGTAGCGCGTCAGCGACTCGGGCGTTGCCGACTTGAGCTTCGCCAGCGGGTGAAAGGGCGCGCACGTGACCTGCAGCTCGTCCTCGCAGCAGACGTCGGTCGCCAGCATGGGCAAGTGCGAGTCGCCTTCGATGAAGCCCACGTCGAGGCTGCGCTCGGCGACTCGGCTCTGCACCGATTCCGAGTTGGCGACGAACAGCCGCGGCACGACGGCCGGATAGCGCGCCTTGTAGGCGCCCAGCACCGGCGGCAGCAGGTAATCCGCGATCGTCGTGCTGGCGCCGACGAGCAGCGGCCCCCCGAGCTGTCCGCTCATCTCCTGCACGCGGCTGTCGAGTTCGGCCGAGACGTCGAGGATGCGCTCGACGTACTCAAGCGCCAGGCTGCCCGCGGGCGTGAGGGAAATGCGTCCGTGCCCGCGATCGAACAGGCGCGTGTTGAAGTGCTCCTCGAGCTGGCGGATCTGGGAGGTGACCGCCGGCTGGGTCATGCAGAGTGCCTCAGCCGCCTTGGTGAAGGAGAGGTGCTTTGCGACCGCGTGGAATACCTGGAGGCGGCGATCCGCCATCGATCGGTCCGGGGACTATGCGACTGCCGGGCATTGAAGCACAAAGCGGGGCGTCCGCAAAGAATCGGCCACGGCGCTCGGGTTGCGTGCCCGGAATGCGGGTTGGCACGAGAGGCAGTCCGGCCGTCAGGTCAAGCCGGCTTCCTGATCGTCATCGCGCCGCGGACCTGGCCGGGCAGGTAGCCGGTACCCTTGTCGTCCGGATACCGCTTCGCGAGTTCGGCCTTCGTCGCGGGCGAGAGCCGGTCGGCCGGTCCGTGGCAGGCGACGCACAGCTCCTGCACGGGCAACGCCTTCATGTAGCGGTAGACGTCGCGGCCGTCTTCCTTCACGACCGCGAACTTCTCCAGCGCAGCGGGGGATTCGCCCGCCGCGGCACGCCGGTCGAACTCCTCGAGCGCCGTGCGCTCCCACGCGTCCGGCACGGCCTTCGGATTGCGGTTCTTGAGGCTCACCCGGCGGACGTTCCAGCCGGTCGCCTCCGACGCGGCCTTCGCCAACTCCGGCGCCTTCACGCTGCAGACGGCGATGGCGCCTTCGGGGCCGCTCTTGCCCAATTCCTCGGTGAGCACGGCGAGGAGCTTCGGCGGGACGGAGCCCGCGACGCTGCGCGCTTCGCCGACCCAGGCGGGATCGGCGGCAATGGCGGGAAGGGTGGCGGCGAGCAGGGCCGCCAGCAGGAACTTGCGCATGGTCGTCTCCACGTTCACGTTTGGCCGGACGCTCGCACGGGGGACGAACCGCCCGAAGCCCCCGCGCGACCGCCGGGTTCCAGTCGGTCCGCCGCCGGCAGCCGTCCGGTTCGCCGGCGCCGACGCGCCGCGGATTCGACGGTGCGGCGCGTCTCCGGCAACGCCGCTACGGCTGCTTCGGCGTCTGGTAGGGCACTTCCTTCTGCAACGGCTTCCAGATCGTCTCGTAACCGACGAATCCCTTCTCGTTCGGCGCCATCTGGCGCGTCGTGTAGTAGGGCGTCTTGCCGTCCGGAACCTTGGTGACCGGTTTCTGCTCGCTCATGATTCACCTCTCCTTCCGTGCGGCCGGGCCTGCCGGTGCAGACAACCGAAGCCGATTTCGATCCGATCCGATGCGATTCGCCGCCGCCTAGACGGGCCGCAGCAGCGACGGATCGACGTTCGCGTTCGCACCGATCGCCTGACCGGTTCTGGTCTCTTCCTCGGTGGCATCGCGCACGCCGAGCACCTCGAGCGTGAAGACGACCTCTCTGCCGCAGAGCGGATTGTTGCCGTCGACGGTCAGCTTCTCGTCGTCCAGCCACGTCACGACGAAGCTCCGGGTCTGGCCCTTGTCGTTCTCCATCAGGATGGAGCAGCCGACCTGCCGGTACTCCTCGGGGACGTTCTCGATGCGATCGGTGAAGACCAGCGACTCGTCCCTGGGGCCGAAGATCTGGTTGCCGTCGATCGGCACTTCGATGCGGTCGCCGGCGCACTTGCCTTCCAGCGCCATGTGGACGGAAGGGGCCAGGATCTCGTTGTGCCCGTGGACGTAGCCCAGCGGGAACTCGACCCGGGTGAGGACGTGCCCCGTCCTCCGGTCGGCGACCTTGTAGGTCAGCTCGACGAACTTGCCGTTGCGGATGGCTTCGCTCACGGGGAATCCGTTCGGTCCGCTCAGAAGATCGAGGCGCCGAAGATCCGGACCTGCCCGTTCTCGTAGCCGAGGACGAGCCGGCCGAGCCACTCGCCCGGCTTGGTCGTGCTCCGCTGCCGGTAGAGCACCGTCACGTGCTCGCCCCGGCGGATGATGCCGAGCCCGTCGACGTCATCGGACAGGTGTCTCGCGAGTTCGCTGTTCGCGAACTGGTGGCCCGCCACGACCTGGTTCATGGCGAGCGCCAGCGAGCTCGAGAAGTTCCGTGCGAACTCGCCGTAGTTGCCCTCGTTCGAGTGCTTGACCAAGTGGCGCCACAGGGGGTCGGCGACGGCCCGGATCTCCGCATCGGTCTTGTCGACGATGTTCACGCGAGCTCCCGCCTAGGCGTGCCGTCACTCGTTTTCGGCAACCAGGTGATAGCAGGGCGCCTTCTCCATCGTGTACTCGCCGGTCTCCGGATCGCGGCGCGAAACGGTCAGCACGTGCCAGTTCTCGTCGTCCACCTTCATCGCGTCGCCGCGGTAGTAGTAGCCCGGCCAGCGGGTCTCCTTGCGGAACAGCGTGTGCTGCGTGACGCACTCCGCGGCGCGGTGGCGGTGCTTCAGTTCCCACGCGCGCAGCAGCTCGTGGATGTCCTCGGCGGCCAGCTTCTCGAGGTCTTCCTCCATGATCGCGAGCTTCTTGAGACCGATGTTCAGCAGCTTCTCGTTGGTCATGTAGTTGACCGTCACGCCGCCGCAATACTCGTCCATCAGCTTCTGCAGCCGGTCGAGGCCCTGCTTGGGATTGATGTAGTGCGGATTGACGGAGCCCGCGACGATCGCGTTGCGATAGGTCTTGTAGTGCTCCAGCGGCTGGTAGATCTCGCCCCTGCGGCGGTTGATCTGCGCGTCGGAAACCACGATGCCCTCGGCCTTGCCGTCGTCGATGTACTTGCACGCCGCCTTCGCGGCGAGGCGACCCTCGGTGAACGAACCCGACGAGAACGCGTGCGGCGTGCCGCCGACCGCGTCGCCGGCGCCGAACAGGCCCTCGACCGACGTCATCCGGTTGTAGCCCCAGAAGTACTCGGGGGGCGAGACGTCCTCGGGACCCGAGCACCAGGCGCCCGAGCCAGTCGCGTGCGAGCCCATAACGTAGGGCTCGGACGTCGTGAGCTCGGGGTTCTCGTTCTTGGGATCGACGTCGGTGGCCGCCCACAGGACGGCCTGGCCGACGGTCATGCCGAGGAAGTTCTCCCAGCCGACCTCCTCCAGGTGGGGATCCTGGAACGCGCGCATCGTCACCATGTGGATCGGGCCGCGGCCGGCGTTCACCTCGCTGATGATGCAATGGTTGCGCAGGCAGGTCGGGATCGGCCGATGGGTGAGGTGCGAGGCCTCCGGGTCGAGGTACTCCTTGCCGACCATCTTCTGCAGCTCGGGGAACCACTTCGATTCGTACTCCTCGCCCAGGCAGTTCTGCGTATAGGTCTTGAGGTGCAGGAAGTAGGCGCCGACCGGCCCGTAGCCGTCCTTGAACCGCGCCAGCACGATGCGGTTCTCCATCTGCGTCATCTTGGCGCCGGCGTTGATCATGAGCCCGTAGGCCGACGCGGACGACCACGGCGCATACCACGTGCGGCCGGAGCCCTCGCCGACCGAGCGCGGCTTGAAGATGTTGGACGCGCCGCCCGCGCCGCAGATCACGGTCTTGGACTTGAACACGTGGTAGTTGCCCGTGCGGACGTTGAACCCGACGGCGCCGGCCACCCGGTTCGGCTTGCTCTCGTCCATCAGCAGGTGCGTGACGCAGATGCGGTTGAAGACCTTGTCCGCCGACTTCTTGGCGGCCTCGGCCACGATGGGCTTGTAGGACTCGCCGTGGATCATGATCTGCCAGCGGCCCTCGCGCAGGTAGCGCCCGGTCTTCGGGTCCTTCATGATGGGCAGGCCCCACTCCTCGAACTGGTGCACGGTGGAGTCGACGTGGCGGGCCATGTCGAACAGCAGGTCCTCCCGCACCATCCCCATCAGGTCGATGCGCGCGTAGCGGACGTGATCCTCCGGCTTGTTCTCGCCCCAGCGGGTGCCCATGTAGCAGTTGATGGCGTACAGGCCCTGGGCGACCGCGCCGGAGCGGTCGATGTTCGCCTTCTCGGCAATGACGATCTTCTTGTCCTTGCCCCAGAACCTCGCTTCCCAGGCGGCACCCGTGCCGCCAAGGCCCGCACCGACGACCAGGATGTCGATGCCGTCTTCGACGATCGTTTGGTAAGCCATCAGTAGTACACGCCTTTCTTCATCTTGAGACCTGCGGACTTGAGCGTATGCAGGCCGCCGTCGTCCATGCGGATGTACTTCGGTTCGCCGTACAGCAGGTGTCCGTCGCGCATTTCCTTGCTCGGCGGGGGAACGTCGGCGAGCTTGGGGATCGCCGTCCCCCACGGCTTGGTGGTGATGGGCGACAGGAAGTTCTTTTCCGTGCCGTTGCGGAACTTGATCCGCCAGGCGATCGTGCCCTTCTGCTCGTCGCGGTGGACGCGAACGCTGTGGCCGAGAGGGGCGAAGTCCGCGTAGCCGCGCACGTCGATCGCGTGCTGGGGGCAGGCCTTGACGCAGGAGTAGCACTCCCAGCACATGTTGGGCTCGATGTTGTAGGCCCGGCGATAGGTCGGGTCGATGTGCATGATGTCCGACGGACAGATGTCGACGCAATGTCCGCATCCGTCGCACCTTGTCATGTAGACGAAGGTAGGCATTGTTCCGGCTCCTTGACTATCCTGCAGCGCCTGCGGGCTGCGTCTCGATTCAATAGTGGCGGGGCGCTTCGCGCTTGATGCCGAGTCCCATGTCCATCGGTGCGCCGCGCAGCAGCTCCATCGAGTGCCGCTGCTGCTGCTGGGGATCGTCGCGGGTCTGCGTCGGCAGGTTCTCGGCCGTGCCGTTGGCCTCGGAGACTCGCTTCTCGAAGGCCGCCGCGGGCTTGAAGAACATGTGGGCGAACTTGGACCAGGGCACGCCCGCGAACAGCACCGTCGTAGCCACGATGTACAGGCCGAAGAACACGCCGGCCCCGGACATGCCCCTCGATTGCAGGAACGCCCAGACGAGCCCCAGCGTCGCGCTGGCGAGCAGCGAGAGGATGAAGAGGTCCGCGCGCATCAGGCGCAGCGGCGAGCGGCCCTCGGCCGCGACATCGACGCGGATGAAGAACCAGAACCAGTATCCGCCGACGCAGACCATCAGGCCGCCGATCCACCACAGCAGGGGCAGGATGGCGGGCGCGGGCGTCGCCGGGGTCGGGTAGGCGAAGATCAGGATGGCGGTGGTGACGACCCAGATCACGAAACCGTACATGCCGAGCAGGTGGGCGACCCGGCGCCGCGGGTTGCAGAACTCGCCCGAGGCGAGGACGTCGACCACGCCGGTCTTGATGGCGATCGACACCAGCTCGCCGCCGCCGAGCGGTTTCGCGCCCTTGCCCGTCGACTTGCGCCAGTTCGCGAAGAAGTACGCGGCACTTCCCTTGTGCACGACGTCGAACAGCGTTCCCGCCGCGACCAGCACGATCATGAGAACGACGTAGGCCTGCATGACGGCAGGCGGAATGGACGCCGAGATCTCGGCGAACGGATTGCTGGCGAACATCACTCCCTCCCTGCGCCCGGCGCTCGGCTCGCGGCGCGGTCCGAATGGCGAAGCTCGAATGGCGAAGCTCGTCCGGGCTTCTTGTCCACGATTTTACAGGGGCCTCCGGCACCGCCCGACAAAAAAAAGCTATGGCGCCATAGGCTGTGTGAATTGCGCCCGGCGTCGGAGCAAACGCGGGGCTTCGTGGCGTCGCCGGGACACGCCGCGTGCCGCGCCACGAAACAGGGCGTGGCGTTCCGGCAGATCCATCGTCGCCGCGCTCCTCGGGATGACACGGGGCGGTTTTCAACGGTCGATCGGTGTCATCCGGAGCGCGGCGAGGGAACTGCGGTTGCGACCATTCGGGAAGTCGCGTCCCAGCAGATCCCTCGTCGCCACGCTGCTCGGGATGACTCGGAGAGGGATCCCTCGTCGCCTCGCTCCCCGGGATGACACGGGGCGGATTTCGACAGCCCGTCAAGCCTGCGTGGAGACGCGCGTTGCCTCGCCTAGAGATTCCGGATCGTGAATTGCATCGACGCGAGGTCGCCGAGAACCCACGTCGCAGGCGCCGCCAGCGCGGCCACCGTGCCGGGATTGACCAGCCAGGTCTTCCCGGCCTTGACGTTGCCGACCTGCTCGATGCCGGCGCAATGCGAATGGCCGCAGCACACGAGGTCCCAGTCGCCGGTGCAGGCCATCGCGTAGCCGTAATCCGGATAGTGCACCAGGAAGATCTTCCGTCCGCCCAGTTCGAGGCGCGCGTCGGCGCCGTGGTATTGAAGCAGTCCGCCGCTGTCGCGCGCCAGCCGGTGCAGCATCACGGAATCGCCCAGGTTGTTGCCGTGGATCACGTGCACGGGCAACCCCACGTCCAGCAGCGGCCGCAGCGTCATGGCGCCGATCACGTCGCCGCAGTGAACGACGGCCTCGGCCCCGGCCGCCTTCGCCTCCGTTACCGCCGTCAGCAGCATCGGCGCGCGGTCGTGACTGTCCGAAACGATGCAGAGCTTCACGGTGTCCACCCGGGTCCCGGCGCGCCGCGCTCGCTCCGGAACGGCGCCGGTCGGATAGTTGAAGGCTGCGCGCCGAAGGGGCGCCGCAGCCCGGCGCCGAAAGGCGCGACGGCGACCGCGTGGCCGAATCCACACGCAGGCAACGAATCGACGGGGGCCTTCCCGGAGGGCGCGACGTCCGGCATCGGTGCGTTCAGGGCGTCGTCCCGTGGAGGATCGCGAAATCGCCTGCCACGAGCCGTCGCGTCGGCCCTGCAACGATGGTGGAAGGGCATCCGGGAATTATCGTGGGTGCGCCCGACCGGTGCAAGCAAAGCACACCTTCGTCCACCGCAGCTTCCCATCGGAGTGATGCGGTCCACGCCATGCTGGCTATTGACGAACGGCCCGGCTATTGCGTATTGATGCGAAGGCAACCGAGTTGACGCGGTCCCTGCAAGCGGTGCAACCCGATGTGCAGCGCGGTGTGCCCGATTCGGCGTCACCGACTTCCCATTCCCGGCCCGCGCTTTCCCTATGATTCCGATCGATCGAGCGTGCGTTCGCGTGGCGACGGGCCGGGCCCCGCGTGCGCTGGCCGCCGCGGCGGTCACGCTGCTGGTCGTGGGCGCGGCACCGGCGTTCGCCGCGGGCGGCGTCGACGGCGGCCCGCCCTGGTGGGTGTGGCCGCTCGCGCTGTTCTTCGTCTGCTTCGTGCTCGGCATCGTCGCGGTGCCCGCTGGTGTAGGGGGCGGCGTGCTGTTCGTGCCGATCGTCTCCGGCTTCTTTCCGTTTCATCTCGACTTCGTGCGCGGCGCCGGACTGCTGGTCGCGCTCGCGAGCGCGCTCGCCGCCGGCCCCAACCTGCTGCGCGGCGGGCTCGCCGACCTGCGCCTCGCGCTCCCGCTCGCGCTGCTGGCGTCGGCCAGCTCGATCGTCGGCGCGATGATCGGCCTCGCGTTGCCCGCGGCGACCGTGCAGGTGGCGCTGGGCGGAACGATCCTCGCCATCGTCGCGCTGATGGCCACCGCGAAGAAGTCCGAGCTGCCCGACGTCGCGGCCCCGGACCGGCTTTCCCAGGCGCTCGCCATCCATGGCGTCTTTCGCGACGCCGCGAGCGGGCGCGACATCCGCTGGCAGGTCCATCGCACGCCGCTGGGGCTCGTGCTGTTCACGGGCATCGGCGTCCTCGCCGGCATGTTCGGGCTGGGTGCCGGCTGGGCGAACGTGCCGGTGCTGAACCTCGTGATGGGCGCGCCACTCAAGGTCTCCGCGGGCACGTCGAGCTTCATCCTGTCGCTGGTCGACTCGGCGGCGGCGTGGGTGTACCTCAACAAGGGCGCCGTGCTCGCGGTCGTGGCCGTCCCTTCGGTCATCGGCATGATGCTGGGTGCGCGCATCGGCGCACGGCTGCTGGCCGTGATGAAGGCCTCCGTCGTGCGCCGGCTCGTGCTGGCGCTGCTGCTGTTCTCGGGCGTGCGCGCGCTGCTCAAGGGCCTCGGGATCTGGAACTGATGAGCGACACGACGCAACGGCCGCCTCCCGCCGCACCGGCTCCCGAGCAGGTGCGGTACGCACGCGTGCTCGACGTGACCGCGAAGGCGGGATTCGCCGTCCTGGTCGTCGGGTTCGTCGCGTACCTGTTCGGCTGGCTGGAGGAGCACGTCACCGCCCAGGAACTGCCGCGCCTGTGGAGCCTGCCGCTCGCCGAATACCTGGTGCGCACCGACACCCCGACCGGCTGGGGCTGGATCGTGCACCTGCACAAGGGCGAGTTCGCGGGTCTCGCGGGGATCGCCTTGCTGGCCGGCAGTTCGGGACTCTGCCTTGCCGCCGTGATTCCCATCTATCTCTGGCGCGGCGAGCGCGCGTACGCGCTCATCTGCACGCTGGTGATCCTGGTCCTGCTGCTGGCCGGCTCGGGGATCCTCACGACAGGGCACTGACGAGGCCGCGATGACGATACCCTGGTCCCGCCTGCTGCTCGCCACCGAGCACACGGAATTCGACGTCGGCGCCGAGCGCGTGGCGCTCGAGCTCGCCCGCCGGCGCGGCGTGCCGCTCGCCGGCGTGTTCCCGATCGTCAGCAACATCGAGTACGAATCCGTCGCGCCCGAGCTGGTGGCGAAGATGGAGGCGCACGTGCACGCGCGGCTGGTTGCGCTGCAGGAGGACGCCGCGCGGGCCGGCGTCACGATCGACGTCAACATCCGGCGCGGCGAGGAGCCGTGGCGGGAGATCGTCGCCGAGGCGAAGGCGCGCGGTGCCGACCTCCTTGTCTGCCGCCGGCGCGGCACGGGCAGCTTCTTCCGCAATCTGATGGTCGGCGAGATGGTCGGCAAGGTCGCGATCGCCGCGCCGTGCAGCGTGCTGATGGTGCCGCGCGCCGCCGGCGTGTGGACGCGGCGCGTCGTCGCCGGCGTCGACCACACGCGCATGGGGCCCGAGGTCGCGCGCGCCGCCGCCCGGGTGGCCGTCGCGGCGGCGTTGCCGCTGACCGTGGTTTCGGTCGCGCTGCACGGCCTCGCGAGCGAACGCGCGGCGGCGGAAGCGGTCGTGGCGGCGGCCCTCGCCGCCGCCCGCGGCGAGGGCGCGGACGTGGAAGGGCAGGTCGCCGTCGGCCGCGCGGCGGACACGATCGCCGCGATCGCGGCGGACGTCGGCGCCGACCTGCTCGTCGTCGGCCGCGGAGGACCGGAGGCGCACGGACGGCTGCACCTGGGCGGGAACGCGCACCGGATCGTCGGACTCGCGAACTGCGCGGTGCTCGTGGTCAAGCCCTGACCACCGGCCGGCGCGAAGGATCGATGCGCGCGTCGGTGCCATCCCGCGCCGCGGTCGGAACGGCGCCCGCAGCGCGTCGGCGCCGCGCTACTTCGCGGCGAACAGCTTGACCATGTCCGACCGCGACACGACGCCGCGGACGCGGCGCTCGCCGTCGGTCACCACCAGCCGCTTGACCTTGTTGCGGTCCATCCGCTGCACGGCGTGCTCGAGCGTGTCCTCGGCGCGGATCGTGATCGGGTCGCGCGTCATGATGTCGTCGACGATCGTGCCCATGCCCTTGCGCGCGCGGCGCTTGCGCACGATGGTCTCGAGCGGGTTGGCGATGCCGCCGCCCTCGATGTTCATCGCCGACATGAAGTCGGCCCCGGTCAGGATGCCGACCACGCGATCCTCCGCGTCGAGCACCGGCAGGCCGCTGACCTTCTTCGCGACCATCAGCTCGGCCGCCGCCGGCAGCGAGGTGCCGGCGTGCACGGTGACCACGTCCTTGGTCATCACGTCGCGCACGTGCATCGCCCGCGCCACCCGGATCTGCGGCGACGTCGTCAGATCCTTGCCGAGGAAGCTCATGTGCGCCGGCAGCAGCGGGACGTTGGGCAGGTGGCCCGGGAGCAGCATGTTCCAGTACACCCACTTGAACGCGAGCTTGCCCAGGTGGTTGAAGTGGCTCTCCTCGAGCAGCGAGAACGGCCCCATCAGCGGCAGCGGGAACGAGCCCTCGAGCGGCTCGATGTCGTAGTTGAAGTCGAGCAGCATCGCCTTGTGGTCGCCGGTCTCGACGAAGCAGTTGGCGTGGCCGTCGAATGTCTGCAGCGGCGGCTTGCCTTCGATCTCGCGCAGCAGGTTCTCGACGACGGTCTCGGCCTCGAAGTGCGCGACCGAGCCCGCCTTCGACGTCGCGACGTTCGTGTTGTCGCCGATGAGGTAGATCCGCTCGGCCTTGCGGCTCTTCAGCGTGCGCGGGTCGGTCAGCGCGTAGCCGGCGCCGTCGCCCAGGCCCGAGCCGTCGATGACCGCCGGCCCGAGGTTGGGGGGTATCGCGCACAGCAGGTCGTAGTCGACGGTGCGGCCGTCGTACGTGCGGATCTGGCGCCGGTCGGCGTCGACGGCCGAGGTGGCGAAGTTCGGCACCACCTTGATGCCCTTGTCGGCGGCCACCTTCGACAGGATGCGGTTCGCATTCGGCTTGGTGAACGCGCCCGTGTACGGCGTGACCAGCGAGATCTCGACGCGGTCGCGCACGCCCTTCTCGCGGAAGTGCCAGTCGGCGAGGAACGCGAACTCGAGCGGCGCCACCGGGCACTTGATCGGCATCTCGCAGATGTCGACGACGAGCCGCCCCTCGGTCATCGCGGCGATCGGCGCCTGCATCGCCAGCGCGTCGTCGAGCGTGTAGAACGAGTGCACGCCGCGGCCCATGTTGACCGCCATGCCTTCGATCTCCTCGGGTGCCGGGCGGCACCCGAGCGCGCAGACGAGGAAGTCGTACGGGAATTCGCCCTCCTCGGTGCGGATCTTGCGCGCCTGATGGTCGATGAGGTGCACCTCGGCCGGCACGAACTGCACGCCCGGCGGCAGCGGCGCCTCGATCGCGCGCACGACGTCATCCTGCGTTCGATAGCCGTACATGCCGAACGGCAGGAACAGCAGCCCCGGCTGGTAGACGTGCAGGTGCGCGCGGTCGATCACGGTGATCGTCCACTGCGCGAGGTCGAGCCGGTGCGAAAGCAGGTTGGCGGTCAGCGCGCCGCCGGTGCCGGCGCCGAGGATGACGATGTGCTTCATGGCGATCCCCCATCGCGAGCAGGGGCGCCGGGCGCGTGGGGGCGCGGGCGGCGCCGGATGCGTGTCGCCAGTGTTGCACCAGGGGGCGTCCGGCCGCTTGACGGGCGTCAAGGGCCGGCGCGGCGCCGCGCTACCAGTAGGCGAGGAGTCGCCGCTTCTCGACCTTGTGCGGGAATTCGGTCAGCGGCCGGTCGCCCTTGGCGATGCAGCGGCCGGTCGCGATGTCGAACGCCCATTCGTGCTTCGGGCAGGTGAGCTTCGTGCCGGCGAGTGCCAGGTGGGGGATGTTCGTGACCTCGTGCGGGCAGCGGCTGTCGTAGACCTTGAGCGCCGAGCTCTTGCGGTAGACGAAGAGGTTGCGGCCGTCGCAGTCGAAGTACGACGTCCGGCCGGGCTTGACGTCGCCCATCGGCGCGACGTCGTGCCAGCGCGGCGGTTCCGGCGCGGCTCCCGGGCGGAACTCCGGCAGGTCCATCTTCAGGATCACGTCGACCGCCCAGACGATCTTCGCCAATCCGAGCGCCGGGAACGCCATCAGCAGCGCGTCGAGCACTTCCTCGGCGGTGGCGCCCTCGCGCAGCGCGCGCTTCAGGTATTGGCGCAGCCCGTTCTCGGTCTGCGCATGCACCTTGGTGATCACCGAGATCAGGTTGCGCGTCTTCGGGTCGAGCCGCGAGCCGGCATCCTTGAGGAACCTGAAGTAGGCCCCCATCGCCTCGGGGCGGGCCTGCACGAGGTAAGTCAGCGCGTCGCTCATCGTCGGGGCAGGGAGATTGCAGGGAGCCCGAGTATACAAACGAACGCGCTAGTCGCGGACGAGATTGGCGTTGGCCGCGCGCAGCGCGTCCTCGTCGAGCTCGCCTGCCGCCCGCGCGAGCGCGAGCCGGTCGAGCACCACCTGGTACTTGGCCTGCGACAGCTCGCGCAGCGTGCGGAAGAGGTCGGCCTGCGCGTTGAGGAGGTCGAGCGTGGTGCGCGCGCCGACTTCGTGGCCGATTTCCGTCGCATCGAGCCGGGAGCGCGCCGACTCCACCGCGCGCTCCTGCGCGGCGACGCGCGTGAGTCCGCCGGTGGCGCCGAGCCAGGCGCCGCGCGCCTGCAGCGCGGCCGCCTTGCGCGAGGCCTCGACGTCCAGCCGCGCCTTCTCGGCCAGCGCCACCGCCTCGTCGCCGCGTGCACTGCGCATGCCGCCCGTGTAGAGCGGGATCGCCACCTGCAATCCGACGACACCGCTGTTCGAGCTCGCGATCGCGGTGCCCCCGAAGCCGCCGTTGCCGGAGATCCGGTCGCCGCCGGCCTGCGCGACGAGCGAGACCGTCGGCGCGGCCTGCGCGTCCCACTTGCGCACTTCCTGCGCCGCGATGTCCCGCCCGAGCGTCGACAGCGCGACCGCGGGATTGCGCTCCGACGACTTGGCGAGCCACGGATCGAGCTTGCCGGCGTCGAACGCGGCGAGCGGCGACGCCGCGGGGATTCGCCGCAACGGCGCGTTCGCGATGCCGGTCAGCTCGAAGAACGCGGCGCGCGCGAGCTCCAGCGCGTCCTGCGCCGTGCTCTCGCGCGCGACGATCCCGTCGTAGCGCGCCTGCGCCTCGCTGCGGTCGGTGATCGGCAGCTTGCCCTCGTCGTAGCTCGCCTGCGTGACCTCGAGCGCGCGCGCGGTCGCCGCCTTCTGCCGGCGGACTTCCTCGAGCGCGTCCTCGGCCGCCAGCACGTCGAAGTACGCGCGCGCGGTCCGCAGCATCAGGTCCTGCCGCGCGGCGCGAAACGCGACGTCGGCGCGGTCGGCCTGGATCTCGAGCTGGCGGGCGCTCGCCCGCCGCTCCTGGTTGTAGAGCGGCTGCTCGGCCGCGATCTTCCAGCCCGTGGCCGTCCCGTCGTTCACCTCGGTCCGGAAGTCCACCCCGCTCACGGTGCCGAATCCGGGCGCGTTGAACTGGGCGCCCGACATGTTCTGCGTCGTCGTCCCGTAGCCGACCGTTCCGCTGACGGTGACCGTCGGCAGCGACAGCGCGCGTGCCTGCCGCGTGCGCGCCTGGCCGGCGTCCTGCTCGGCCCGCGCCGCAGCGTAGGCGGGATCCTGCCGCTGCGCGGCCTCCCACGCGGCGACGAGGTCGACGTCGGCGTGCGCCGCCGGCGCGGCCAGCGCGAGCACCGCGGCGGAGAGCGACGCGAGCAGCGTCCGGCGCATCGTCATGCTCCGGCGGCGACGCCGAGCCTGCGCAGCAGGCTCTCCATCAGGCACCATTGGGTGAAGCCGCTCTGCAGCAGGTTCGCGCCGACGAACGCGGTGAACGCGAGCCACCACGGGCTCACGAACAGCGGGCTGCCCGGGATCCCGAGCGCGAGCGAGAGCAGGATGAGGGTGCCGGCGATGATGCGGACGAGCTGCCAACTGGACATGGTCATTTCTCCGAAGAAGCCGCGAACCTGCGGCGATAGGCGACGTAGTAGAGGAGCGGGATCACGACGAGCGTGAGCAGCGTCGAGACCAGGATGCCGAAGATCAGCGAGACCGCGAGGCCGTTGAAGATCGGGTCGTCGAGGATGAAGAACGCGCCCATCATCGCGGCGAGCGCGGTGAGCGCGATCGGCTGCGCGCGGATCACCGCCGAGCGCACCACCGCCTCGTCGAACGGCACGCCCTCGGCCACCTGCAGGTTGATGAAGTCGACCAGCAGGATCGAGTTGCGCACGATGATGCCGGCGAGCGCGATCATCCCGATCATCGACGTCGCGGTGAACTGGGCGCCCAGCAGCGCGTGCCCGGGCATCACGCCGATGATCGTCAGCGGAATCGGCGCCATGATCACGAGTGGGGTCAGGTAGGAGCCGAACTGGGCGACGACGAGCAGGTAGATCAGGACGAGGCCGACCGCGTAGGCGAGGCCCATGTCGCGGAACGTCTCGTACGTGACCTGCCACTCGCCGTCCCACTTGATGCTGTAGCCGCGGTACGGATCGCCGGGCTGGCTGATGAAGTGCTCGGCGAGCGTCCCGCCGCCGGGTGCCGGCAGCGCGAGGATCTTCGACCGCATCTCGAACATGCCGTAGAGCGGGCTGTCGATGGCGCCGGCGGTGTCCCCGACGACGTATTCGACGGGCAGCAGGTCCTTGTGGTAGCGCGGCTGGTCGCGCAGTCCGCTGCGATCGACCGTGACGAGCTCGCGCAGCGGCACCGCCTTGCCGGCGGCGCTGCGCACCGTCAGCTGCAGCAGCGCGTCGAGGTCGCCCTGGGCCGACGCCGGGAGCTGCAGGCGGACCGGCGCCGGGTACTTCGAGGCGTCCCGCAGGTAGGTGACGTCGTCGCCGGCGAGTCCCGTGCGCAGCGTTGCGATCACGTCGTCCTGGCGCACGCCGGCGAGCGCCGCCTTCGCGCGGTCGACGTCGACGACCCAGCGCGGGGCGTCGGCGATCGCGCTCACGTCGGCGTCGACGACGCCCTTCTGGCCACGGAACGCGGCCTCGACCTGCCGCGCGACGGCGATGCGTCCCGCGTCGTCCGGGCCGTAGATCTCGGCGACGATCGGCGCCAGCACCGGCGGTCCGGGCGGCACCTCGACGACCTTCACGCGGGCACCGTACGCGTCGCCGATCTTCGTCAACGCGGGGCGCACACGCGTCGCGATGACGTGGCTCTGGTCGTGGCGGTGCGCCTTGTCGACGAGATTCACCTGGAGGTCGCCCAGGTCCGTGCCGCGGCGAAGGTAGTACTGGCGGACGAGGCCGTTGAAGTTGATCGGCGCGGACGTGCCGGCGAACGCCTGGTAGTCGGCAACTTCCGGCACCGTCGCGAGGTAGCTGCCCATCTCGTGCAGCGCCGCCGCCGTGCGCTCGAGCGACGTTCCGGCCGGCATGTCGACGACCACCTGGAACTCCGACTTGTTGTCGAACGGCAGCATCTTCATCACGACCAGCTGGAACACGGGCAGCGCAAGCGACATGGCGATCAGAGCGCCGACGCCCAGCCACAGCCTGATGCGGTTGCGCCCGCCCTTCGCCGGGTCGAGGAACGGCGTGAAGACGCGCGCGAACAGCGGCGCGAGCTTCGCCGCCATGCCGTCGGTCGTGCCGGTGTGCGCGTGACCGAGCAGGAGGCGCGCGAGCCACGGCGTGATCACGAACGCGACGGCGAGGGAGATCAGCATGCCCATGCTCGCGTTGATCGGGATCGGGCTCATGTACGGGCCCATGAGGCCGCTGACGAACGCCATCGGCAGCAGCGCGGCGATGACCGTGAGTGTGGCCAGGATCGTGGGGCCGCCGACCTCGTCGACCGCCTGCGGGATGATGTCGGACAGCGGCCGGTGGGGCTCGAGCAGCCGGTGGCGGTGGATGTTCTCGACGACGACGATCGCGTCGTCGACGAGGATGCCGATCGAGAAGATCAGCGCGAACAGCGAGACCCGATTGAGCGTGAACCCCCACGCCCACGACGCGAACAGCGTCGCCGTCAGCGTCAGGACCACCGCGGTGCCGACGATCAGCGCCTCGCGCCAGCCCAGCGCGAACAGCACGAGCGCGACGACGCTGGCGGTGGCGAACACGAGCTTCTGGATCAGCTTCATCGCCTTGTCGTTCGCGGTGGCGCCGTAGTTGCGCGTGACGCTGACCTCGACGTTGCCCGGGATCACCGCGTTGCGCAGGCTGTCGACGCGCGCGATCAGCGCGTCCGCGACGTCGACGGCGTTCTGTCCCGGCTTCTTGGTGATGCTCATCACCACGGCCGGGAACTCGCGCGCGTCCTTACCGGACGTGCCGTACCAGACGTACTGCTCGGGCAGCGGCGGGCCGTCGTCCAGCGTCGCCACCTGCTCGAGGAACACGGGCGCGCCGCCGCGCGTCGCCACGATCAGGCCGCCCACGTCGCGGGCGTCGCGGAAGAACGGGCCCGCGTCGAGCAGCACCGCGCGGTTGTCGGCGTTGACCTCGCCGATCGGCGCGCCGTTGTTGGCGGACAGGAGCGCGGCGCGGATCTCGGTAACCGTCACGCCGGCCGCGCTCATGCGCGCGGGGTCGAGCCGCACGTTGATCGCGCGGCGCGGGCCGCCGATCGTCTCCACCTCCCGTGTGCCGGACACGCGCTTCAGGTCCGTCTCGATCGCGTGCGCGACGCGCTCGAGGTCGGCGGTGCCGACGTTCGGGTCCTTCGAGTGCAGCGCGAGCGTGACGATCGGCACGTCGTCGATGCCCTTCGGCTTGATGATCGGCTGCAGCGTGCCGAGGTTGCGCGGCAGCCAGTCCTGGTTGGACAGGATGGTGTCGTAGAGGCTCACCAGCGCCGTGATGCGCGGCACGCCGACCTTGAACTGGACGGTGACCACTGCGAGCCCGGGCCGCGACACCGACATCACGTGCTCGACGTTGGTGATCCGCTCGATCACCTGTTCCGCCGGGGCGGCGACCATCTGCTCGACGTCCTTCGCCGACGCGCCGGGGAACGGGATCAGCACGTTCGCCATCGTCACGTTGATCTGCGGCTCCTCCTCGCGCGGCGTCACGAGCACGGCGAAGATGCCGGCCAGCAGCGCGATCAGCGCGAGCAGCGGCGTGATCTGCGCCGACTGGAAGTACCGGGCGATGCGGCCGGAGACACCGAGCGCCGGCGCGGACGTCGTCGTCATCGTCATTGCCGCGCCGCCGCCACCGGGTCCGCGGCGATCCGGTCGCCGGGCACGAGGCCGGCCAGCACCTCGACGCTGGCGCCGGACGCGCGGCCGAGGCGCACCTGCCGTAGCTGGGCGCGGCCGCCGGCGTCGACGACGTAGACGGCGGTGAACTCGGGCCGGCGCACGACCGCGCTCGCGGGCACGGCGATCCGGGGCGCCTCGGCGAGCGTCAGCGGCAGATAGGCGCGCGCGAACGTGCCGGGGGCGATGCCTTGCGTGGAGGCCGGGAGCGACAGGCGCGCCTCGCGCGTGTGCGTCGCGGGGTTGGCGGTCGGGAGCAGCAGCGTGCGCGTCGCCTCGATCGTGCGCAGGTCGCCGCCGCTGCCCGGGACGCTGATGCGCACCGGGCGGTCGAGCGCGACGTTCTGCGCGTAGCTCTCGGGCACCTGCGCGACGACGCGCAGCTCCGCGGGGTCGTAGACGGTCAGCAGCGGGACACCGGGCGACGCCAGGTCGCCGACCTCGGCGCTCACGCTGGCGACGACGCCTGCGTACGGTGCGACGAGCGTGGTGAACGTCGATTGCGTCGAGGCGACGCCGGCCTGCGCGATCGACGCCTTCGCCTGCGCTTCGGCGGCCTTGAACTGCGTCTCGGCCTGCTCCATCGCGGCCTGGCTGATGTAGCGCTTCTCGGCGAGCCGCCGGTTGCGCTCGTAGTCGCGGCGCGCCGCTTCGAGCTGCGCCTGGGCCGCGGCGACCTGCGCCTGGCTCGAGGCGAGCTGGTCGGCGGCGGTCCGCGGGTCGAGCCGGACCAGCACCTGGCCGGCCTTGACCGGGTCGCCGGCGCGCACCTTCACTTCGAGGATGCGGGCCGGGACCTGCGCGGCGACCGCGCTCTGGCGGACCGCTTCCACCACGCCTTCGGCGGCGTACGTGCGGTCCCCGGCGGCCGGGGCCACCGTCACCGTCGCGAGCGGCGCGGCGCCGGCGGCGGCGGCGAGGACGCCCGCGAGGAGGGCGGCGGCGAATGTCGTCAGGTGCTTCATCGGGCTCCTTCGGGGTCGAAAGGCGCCGGCGGGCGGCGACCCGGGCGGCGCGGGGGGCTTTACAAGCCCCGGCACGAGGCATACTATATAGCTACACAGTTATAAAGTCAAGTGACCAGAAACCGTTACGATATGCAGGTTGCCAACCCCCGCGAGTGCCTGCTGATGGAAAACCTGGACGACCGCGCGATCGGCGAGGTCGCGGAGTTCTTCTCCGCGTTCTCCGTGCCGATGCGGCTCAAGATCCTGAACGCGCTGCGGCACGGCGAGCGCAACGTCGGCCAGTTGACCGCGGAGTTCGGCTGCAGCCAGGCCAACGTCTCGAAGCACCTCGCGGTGCTCGCGCAGAAGGGGCTGATCGAGAAGGCCGCGCGCGGCACCAGCGCGTATTACCGGATCGTCGATCCGCGGATCTTCCAGCTCTGCGACCTCGTGTGCGTGCAGGTCGGCCAGCGCTTCGCGCAGCAGGCGGCGATGAAGGACCTGTTCGCCGGCGCGGTGCGGGCGGCGAAGGCGCCCGCGCGCAAGCGGGCCGTTCGCGCGTAGGCGCCAGGGACCCCGCCGAGCCACCGGCGCCGGGCGCCGCCATCGTCCGGGAAACCGAGCCAGGCTCGGCTTTGGCCGCACCGCGGCCGAACGCGACCCGCCGGAGCTTGATCCCGGCCAAAGACGCCCCGGGGGATGCACTCGCTAGAATAGCGGGCTGGCAGGATCCACCCCCACCGCTCTCGAGGCACCGCCTTGGCCGACTCCGATTCCCGCGCCGTCCCGCCCCCGACGCTCGACGACTGGCGGCGCGCCGCCGCGAAGGCCGCCCCCGGCGGCAACGCCGACAACCTGGTCTGGAAGACGCCGGAGGGCATCGCCGTCAAGGCGCTCTATACGGCGGCGGACCTGGCCGGGCTGCCGTACGCGGACACACTGCCCGGGTTTCCGCCCTTCGTGCGCGGCCCGCAGCCGACGATGTACGCGGTGCGCCCGTGGACGATCCGCCAGTACGCCGGTTTCTCGACGGCCGAGGAGTCCAACGCGTTCTACCGGCGCGCGCTCGAAGGCGGCGGGCAGGGCGTGTCGGTCGCCTTCGACCTCGCCACGCACCGCGGCTACGACTCCGACCACCCGCGCGTGGTCGGCGACGTCGGCAAGGCGGGGGTGGCGATCGACTCGGTCGAGGACATGAAGATCCTGTTCGACGGGATCCCGCTCGGCCGGGTGTCGGTGTCGATGACGATGAACGGCGCGGTGCTGCCGGTGCTCGCCGGCTACGTCGTGGCCGCCGAGGAGCAGGGCGTCGCGCAGAAGGACCTTTCGGGAACGATCCAGAACGACATCCTGAAGGAGTTCATGGTCCGCAACACGTACATCTACCCGCCCGAGCCGTCGATGCGGATCGTCGCCGACATCATCGAGTACACGGCGGCGCACATGCCGAAGTTCAACTCGATCTCGATCTCCGGCTACCACATGCAGGAGGCGGGCGCGCACCAGGCGCTCGAGCTCGCGTTCACGCTGGCCGACGGCCGCGAGTACGTGCGCGCGGCGCTCGCGCGCGGCATGGACGTCGACGAGTTCGCCGGCCGGCTGTCGTTCTTCTTCGGCATCGGCATGAACTTCTACCTCGAGATCGCGAAGCTGCGCGCCGCGCGCCTCCTGTGGTGGCGGATCATGTCGGCCTTCGCGCCGAAGAACCCGAAGTCGCTGCTGTTGCGCACGCACTGCCAGACGTCGGGCTGGTCGCTGACGGAGCAGGACCCGTTCAACAACGTCGTGCGCACGACGATCGAGGCGATGGCGGCGGTGTTCGGCGGTACGCAGTCGCTGCACACGAACTCGTTCGACGAGGCGGTCGCGCTCCCCACCGATTTCTCCGCGCGCATCGCGCGCAACACGCAGGTGCTGCTGCAGGAGGAGACCCACATCTGCAGCGTGGTCGACCCGTGGGCGGGCTCCTACATGATGGAGCGGCTGACGCAGGACATGGCCGACCGCGCGTGGGCGATCCTCGAGGAAGTGGAGGCGATGGGCGGCATGACGCGCGCCGTCGAGTCGGGCTGGGCCAAGCTCAAGATCGAGGCCGCGGCGGCCGAGAAGCAGGCGCGCATCGACAGCGGCCACGACGTGATCGTCGGCGTCAACAAGTTCCGGCTCGACCACGAGGACCCGATCGACGTGCGCGAGATCGACAACACCGCCGTCCGCGAGGCGCAGGTGAAGCGGCTCGCCGCGGTCCGCGCGGGCCGCGACGGCAAGGCGGTCGACGCGGCGCTCGCGGCGCTGACCGAGGCCGCGCGTACCGGCGCCGGCAACCTGCTCGACCTCGCGATCCGCGCGATGCGCGTGCGCGCGACGGTCGGCGAGGTCTCGAGCGCGCTGGAGGCCGTATGGGGCCGGCACCGCGCGACGACGCAGAGCATCTCCGGCGTCTACGGCGGCCAGTTCGCGGGGGACACGATGTGGGACCGCATCAAGGGTGACATCGCGGCGTTCGCCGCCGAGGAGGGCCGGCGGCCGCGCATCATGGTCGCGAAGCTCGGCCAGGACGGGCACGACCGCGGCGCCAAGGTGGTCGCGACGGCGTTCGCCGACGCCGGCTTCGACGTCGACATCGGGCCGCTGTTCCAGACGCCCGAGGAGGCCGCGCGGCAGGCGATCGAGAACGACGTGCACGCGGTGGGCGTCTCCACGCTGGCCGCCGGGCACAAGACGCTGGTGCCGGCGCTCATCGACGCGCTGCGCAGGCAGGGTGCCGACGACATCGTCGTGTTCGTGGGCGGTGTCGTGCCCCAGCAGGACTACGCAATGCTCGCGGCGGCCGGGGTCGCCGGCATCTACGGCCCCGGTACGGCGATTCCCGAGTGCGCGGCCGACGTGCTCGCCAAGATCCGCGCCGTGCGCGCCGCGCCCGCCAGCGCTTGAACGGCCACCGCAGCGCCGTCGGGCGGGAGTCCCCGCCGGATCCGCAGGAGTGCGCGCGGCTCGCGGTGGGCGTGCGCGCCGGCGACCGGCGCACGCTGGCGAAGGCGATCACGCTGGCGGAGTCCACGCGCGACGATCACCAGGCGCTGGCGCGCGCGGTCATGGCCGAGTTGCTGCCCGACACCGGCCACGCGCTGCGGATGGGCATCACCGGCGCGCCGGGCGTGGGCAAGTCGACGCTGATCGAGGCGCTCGGCCTCCACCTGGTCGCGGCCGGGCATCGCGTGGCGGTGCTCGCCGTCGACCCGTCGAGCGCGGTGAGCGGCGGATCCGTGCTCGGCGACAAGACGCGGATGGAGCGGCTTGCCCGCCACCCGCAGGCGTTCATCCGGCCGTCGCCGTCGAGCGGCGCGCTCGGCGGCGTGGCCGCCCACACGCGCGAGGCCATCCTGTTCGTCGAGGCCGCGGGCTTCGACATCGTGATCGTCGAGACCGTGGGCGTGGGCCAGAGCGAGACGGACGTCGCGAACCTGACCGACGTGTTCGTGCTGATGCAGCTGCCCAACGCCGGCGACGACCTGCAGGCGATCAAGCGCGGCATCGTCGAGCTGGCCGACATCTTCGTCTACAACAAGCGCGACCTCGACCCGGTGGCCGCCGACCGCGCGATGGCGCAGATGGCGGGCGCGCTCACGCTGCTGCGGCCGGCGTCCGCGAGCTGGAAGCCGCCGGTGCTGGGCGTCTCGGCGCTCACCGGCGAGGGCGTGCCGGCGTTCTGGCGCGAGGTGCTGCGTTGCCGCGACACGCTGGCCGCGTCGAGCGAACTCGCCGCCAAGCGCCGGCGGCAGGCGCTCGCGTGGACGTGGCACCTGATCGACCTGGGCTTGCGCGAGCGCTTCCACTCCGATCGCGCGGTGCGCGACACGCTGCCGCTCGTGCTCGAGCAGGTGGCGGCGGGCACGCTGACGCCGACGGCCGGCGCAGTGCGGCTGCTCGAGGAATCCAGAGGGAGGTGACGACGTGCACGACATCATCCGGCAACTCGACGGCAAGCGCGCGCTGGCGCGGCTGGGCGGCGGCGAGAAGCGCATCGAGTCCCAGCACCGGAAGGGCAAGCTCACGGCCCGCGAGCGCCTCGAGATCCTGCTCGACGAGGGCTCGTTCGAGGAGTGGGACATGTTCGTCGAGCACCGCTGCCACGACTTCGGCATGGCGGGCGAGACGGTGCCCGGCGACGGCGTGGTCACCGGCTACGGGATGATCAACGGTCGGCTGGTGTTCGTGTTCTCGCAGGACTTCACCGTGTTCGGTGGCTCGCTGTCCGAGGCGCACGCGGAGAAGATCTGCAAGGTGATGGACCACGCGATGAAGGCCGGGGCGCCGGTGATCGGCCTCAACGACTCCGGCGGAGCGCGCATCCAGGAGGGGGTCGCCTCGCTGGGCGGCTACGCCGAGGTCTTCCAGCGCAACGTGCTCGCGTCCGGCGTGATCCCGCAGATCTCGCTGATCATGGGGCCGTGCGCCGGCGGCGCCGTGTATTCGCCGGCGATGACCGACTTCATCTTCATGGTGAAGGACTCGTCGTACATGTTCGTCACCGGCCCCGAGGTCGTGAAGACCGTCACGCACGAGGAGGTGACGGCCGAGGAGCTGGGCGGCGCCGTTACGCACACGACGCGCTCCGGCGTGGCGGACCTCGCGTTCGACACCGACGTCGACGCGCTGTTGATGCTGCGGCGGTTCTTCAACTACCTGCCGCTCAACAACCGCGACGCGCCGCCGATGCGGCGGACCAACGACCCGGCCGACCGGCTCGAGATGTCGCTCGACACGCTGGTGCCCGACAACCCGAACAAGCCCTACGACATGAAGGAGCTGATCGTCAAGGCGGCCGACGACGGCGAGTTCTTCGAGCTGCAGCCCGACAGCGCGAAGAACATCGTCATCGGATTCGCGCGGATGGAGGGCGCGCCGGTGGGCATCGTCGCCAACCAGCCGCTGGTGCTGGCCGGCTGCCTCGACATCAAGAGCGCGATCAAGGCGGCGCGCTTCGTGCGGTTCTGCGACGCCTTCGGCATCCCGATCGTGACCTTCGTCGACGTGCCCGGCTTCATGCCCGGCACCGCGCAGGAGTACGGCGGCATCATCAAGCACGGCGCCAAGCTGCTGTACGCGTACGCCGAGTGCACGGTGCCGAAGGTGACGGTGATCACGCGCAAGGCGTATGGCGGCGCCTACGACGTCATGAGCTCGAAGCACCTGCGCGGCGACGTGAACTTCGCGTGGCCGTCGGCCGAGATCGCCGTGATGGGGCCGAAGGGCGCCGTGGAGATCATCTTCCGCGACGAGAAGAACGACCCTTCGAAGATCGCGGCGCGCGAGCAGGAGTATCGCGAGAAGTTCGCCAATCCGTTCATCGCCGGGCGCCGCGGCTACATCGACGACGTGATCATGCCGCACGAGACGCGCAAGCGGATCTGCCGCAGCCTCGCGATGCTGCGCGACAAGAAGCTCGAGAATCCGTGGCGCAAGCACGGGAACATCCCGCTCTAGGCCATCGAGAAAGCCATGTTCACCAAGATCCTGATCGCCAACCGCGGCGAGATCGCGTGCCGCGTCATCCGGACCGCGCGCAAGATGGGCATCGCGACGGTCGCCGTGTACTCGGAGGCGGACCGCGACGCCCGCCACGTCGAGCTTGCCGACGAGGCCGTCTGCATCGGCCCGCCGCCGTCCCGCGACTCGTACCTGCGCGCCGACCGGATCATCGAGGCGTGCAAGGCGACCGGCGCGCAGGCTGTGCACCCGGGCTACGGCTTCCTGTCCGAGAATCAGGCATTCAGCCGCGACCTCGAGGCGGCGGGCATCGTGTTCATCGGGCCGAAGCACGCGTCGATCGCGGCGATGGGCGACAAGATCGCGTCGAAGAAGCTCGCGCTCGCCGCGAACGTCAGCACGATACCGGGCCACACCGACGTCATCGCGGATGCGGACGCCGCCGTGCGCATCGCGCGCGAGGTCGGCTATCCGGTGATGATCAAGGCGTCCGCCGGCGGCGGCGGCAAGGGGCTGCGCGTCGCGCACGACGACCGCGAGGCGCGCGACGGCTTCGCCGCCTGCCGCGCCGAGGCGAAGGCGAGCTTCGGCGACGACCGGGTGTTCATCGAGAAGTTCATCGAGGAGCCGCGCCACATCGAGATCCAGGTCCTGGGCGACGCGCACGGCAACCTCGTGTACCTGTGGGAGCGCGAGTGCTCGATCCAGCGGCGCCACCAGAAGGTGATCGAGGAGGCGCCGTCGCCGTTCCTGGACGACACCACGCGCCGCGCGATGGGCGAGCAGGCGGTGGCGCTCGCGCGCGCCGTCGGGTACCAGTCCGCCGGCACCGTGGAGTTCGTCGTCGGGCGCGATCGCAGCTTCTACTTCCTCGAGATGAACACGCGGCTGCAGGTCGAGCACCCGGTCACCGAGATGATCACCGGCCTCGACCTCGTCGAGCTGATGATCCGCGTCGCCGCGGGCGAGCGGCTGCCGTTCGCGCAGGAGGACATCCGCCGCGACGGCTGGGCGATCGAGTGCCGGATCAACGCCGAGGACCCGCTGCGCGGCTTCCTGCCGTCGGTCGGGCGCCTCGTCCGCTACCGGCCGCCGGAGGAGGTCGACGGCAGCGTGCGCGTCGACACCGGCGTGTACGAGGGCGGCGAGATCCCGATGTACTACGACTCGATGATCGCCAAGCTGATCGTGCACGCGCCGAGCCGTGGCGAGGCGATCGCGAAGATGACCGAGGCGCTCAATGCGTTCGTGATCCGCGGGATCGCGTCCAACATCGTGTTCCAGTCGGCGCTGCTGCGGCACCCGCGCTTCGCCAAGGGTCGGCTCTCGACGGCGTTCATCGCCGAGGAATACCCGAACGGCTTCCGCGCCGAGGACGTGCCGCCGGAGAATCCGGCGTTCCTCGCGGCCATCGCCGCCGCCGTGCACCGGGCGTATCGCGACCGCGCGGCGGGCATCGTCGGGCAGGTGCCGGGACACGAGATCCACATCGGCGTCGAGTACGTCGTGCTGATGCCCGACGACGAGTTCGCCGCGACTGCCTACGCGGTGCCGGGCGGCTGCGACGTCTGGATCGGCACCGAGACCTACGCGATCCGCCACACGTGGCGGTTCGGCGAGATCCTGATGCGCGGCACGTGCAACGGAACGCCGTTCGCCGTGCAGGTCGAGCGGCCGAGCCTCAAGTACCGGCTGACGCACATGGGCACGCAGCTCCTCGTGCAAGTGATGCCGCGGCGGGCGGCCGAGCTTCTCAAGATGATGCCGCGCAAGGCACTGCCGGACACGTCGCGCTTCCTGCTGTCGCCGATGCCGGGACTGTTGGCCGAGGTCGCCGTGAAGGCGGGGCAGGAAGTCAAGGCCGGCGAGCGCCTCGTGGTCATCGAGGCGATGAAGATGCAGAACGTGATCCTCGCCGAGCGCGACGTCGTCGTCGCCGAGCTGCTGGCGCACGAGGGCGAGAGCCTCGCCGTCGACCAGCCCGTGATGAGTTTCGAGGCGGCCGTCGCCGCGGGAGCCGCACCATGAACGATGACCGTCCGTTCCGGATCCTCGGCGTCCAGCAGATCGCCGTCGGCAGCACGAGCAAGGCGCGCCTGCGCCGGCTGTGGGTCGACTGCCTCGGGCTCGCGGTCGAAGGCAACTACGTGAGCGAGCGCGAGAACGTCGACGAGGACATCGCGGCCGCGGGACGTGGCGCGATGCGCTGCGAGGTCGACCTGATGCAGCCGGTCGACGCGACGCGCAAGCCGGCCGTCCACGAGCCGCCGCTCAACCACATCGGCCTCTGGGTCGACGACCTGCCCAAGGCCGTGGCGTGGCTGTCGGCGCACGGCGTGCGGTTCGCGCCCGGCGGCATCCGCAAGGGGGGGGCCGGGTACGACATCACGTTCATCCACCCGAAGGGCAACGACGAGTTTCCCGTCGGCGGCGAGGGCGTGCTGATCGAGCTCGTCCAGGCGCCGCCCGACGTCGTCGCCGCGGCGTCGCGGTAGGCCCTCCCCCTTGCGGGCCAAGGGGGGCGGCATAGTCGGCTACAATCTCGTCGACGGCGGGCCCGCCGCGCAGCGGCGGGGGCCGCGTTCGCACCCGCGATGCGCATCTTCCTCAAAGCCCTCACGCACATCCCGCTGCCGATCCTCTACGGCGTCGGCTACGTCGCCTATCTGGTCGCGTTCCACGTGATGCGGTGGCGGCGCGACCGCGCCGAGGCCGACGTCGCCAACGCGTTTCCGGAAAAGAGCGCCAGGGAGCGCGCGGAGATCGTCCGCCGCTGCTACCGGAACCTCGCGGACACGATTGTCGAGGCGTTCTGGGGCTTCGGCGCCAGCGCCGAGGCGATCAAGGCGCGGGTGCAGTTCGACGACGGCGGCCTCATCCGCCGCGCGATCGACAACCGGCAGACGATCCTGCTGCTCGCCGCGCACCACGGGAACTGGGAGTGGCTGCTGCTGGCGGCCGGCGCCTACTTCCCGATCCCGATCGACGTCGTCTACCAGCCGCAGCGTCTGGCCTCGCTCGACGCGTTCCTGCGCGAGGTGCGTTGCCGCTTCGGGGGCCGGCTCATCCCGCGCAAGGAGTTCGTCTACGAGCTGCTGAGCCACGGTGACGAACCGTGCGCGTACGCGATCATCGCCGACCAGACGCCGCGCAAGCAGGACCCCAAGCACTGGACGCGCTTCCTGCGCCAGGACACGGCGTTTTTCGTCGGCGCGGACAAGATCGCCCGGTTCCTCGACTCGCCGGTGTACTTCGTGTCGATGCGCCGCGTGCGCCGCGGCCACTACGTCGTCCACCTCGACGTCCTCGCCGAGCCCCCGTACGAGCAGGCCGACGACGCGATGATCGTCGAGCGCTACGCGCGGGCCCTCGAGCGGGCGATCGTCGAGAGCCCCGCCGACTGGCTGTGGCTGCAGAAGAAGTGGAAGTACGCGAAGCCGGCGCCCGGCGACGACACGTATGCCGGCCCGGTGCCCGTCCGGGCGCACCGGTAGGCGATCAGCCGCGATGCCACAGCGCCACCGTCGCGACGAATGCGCCTGGCGCCGCGGCTGCGAGCAGCCGCCACGCGGCCGGCACGTACGGCGCCGGACCAGCGGCGAGCCGCAGGCCGCCGTCCGTCGCGACGGACATGCGCCGGAAGGGCGCCGCGAGCGCTTCGCCGGTCGCCTTGCTCATCGCTTCCTTGCACGTCCACAGCCGCAGCAGCGCGCGGCGGCGCCCGTCCGGCGCGAGGCCGGCGAGCACGCGCTGCTCGTCCGGCGCCATGAACTTGCGCGCGATGCCGTCGACGTTGACGCGCCGGTCGCCGTGCTCGATGTCGACGCCGATCCGCACGTCCGTCGCGAAGCCGATCAGCGCGACGCCCGCCGTGTGCGACACGTTGAAGTCGAGTCCGCCGGCGCCGGCCGCGAACGGGCGCCCGCGCTCGCCGCGCCCGATCTCGACGGCCTGCGCCGCACACCCGAGCCGCGCGCCGAGAAGCAGGCGCAGCGTCGCGCGCCCGACGACGTAGCGGTCGCGCAGGTCGTCGCGGCCGAAGCGCGCCGCGCGGGCCGCTTCGGCGGGCGACAGCGTCGCCGCGAGCGCGCGCACTTCGTCCGGCGCGCGCGCGAGCCCGCACATCCAGACGTCGACGCCGGGCGCGGGCGACGGCAGAGCGACCCGCACGCCGCCGCCGGCAGGCCACTCGTCGGGCGTTGCGTTCAGGTGCATGGCGTCATCGATGCTCGCTGACCAGCGGCTGCGTTCCCCGGACGTCGTGGGCTTCGTGCTCGGCAGCATGTCGCGCTGGCCGCGCCGCGTGCTCGACGGCTTCGGCTACGTCGCCTACTTCGTCGTCTACCGGGTGCTGCGCTGGCGCCGGACGCTGGCGGCGACCAACATCGCCAACGCGTTTCCCGAGAAGAGCGACGACGAGCGCGAGGCCATCCTCCGGCAATCGTACCGCAATCTCGGACACTTCCTCGCCGAGGCGCTCTGGGGCTGGAACGCGAGCGCCGACGCGCTGGCCGCGCGGGTGCGCATCGTCAACCCCGAGCTCATCACGCGCTTCACGTCGCGCGGCCAGTCGGTCGTGCTGCTGGCCGCGCACTTCTGCAACTGGGAGTGGCTGCTGCTGACGGCCGGCGTCGTGCTGAAGATCCCGATCGACGCCGTCTACAAGCCGCAGAAGGTGAAGGGTATCGACGACTTCCTGCGGGCGCGGCGCTCGCGCTTCGGCGGCAACCCGATCCCGCACCAGAGCTTCATGTTCGAAGTGATGAAGCGCCGCAAGGAAGTGCGCGCGTATGCGCTCGTCGCCGATCACACGCCGAAGCACGACGAGGAGAAGCACTGGACGCGGTTCCTCAACCAGGACACGGCGTTCTTCGTGGGGGCGGACAAGATCGCGCGGATCCTCAAGGCGCCGGTGATCTACGTCGCGATGCACCGCGACTCGCCCGGGCACTACAGCGTCGAGCTGAAGCTCCTCGCCGAGCCGCCGTACGACCGCGAGTCGGGCCCGGAGATCGTCGAGCGCTTCGCGCGCACGCTCGAGGACGAGATCCGACGCAGCCCCGCCGACTGGCTTTGGCTCCACCGCAAGTGGAAGTACCGGAAGCCGATCTACGCGTGACGAAAGGGCGCGTGCTGCGCACGCGCCCTTTCGTCACGAACCGGTCAGCGCGAAAGGCTTCGGGCCTCGGCTCCCTGTACTGGCGACGCCATTTGCATCCGGGCGTGTCGCCTCGCGTCGTCGACTCGCACTCGCCGTCGATCCCCACTTCGTGGGGCCCCGCGCCGGCTGCTCGCGTCGCCACCGCTTGCTTTCCGTATGGAAAGGGCTGGAAGCGCGCAGTTCGCTGTCCGCTGCGCGGACCGCTCGGTAGCGCGCGAATGCGTGCTGACAGCCTGCGATGGGCGCTACGCAAGGCACGGGTTTGCGACCCGGGCTTTCAGCCTGCATGCGCGCGCTACCGAACCGGGAGCGCAGCGACCTGTGAACGGCGCGCTTCGTGGCCTTTATCGCGGGAAGAGCGCCGGGCCGCCCCAAGCTTTTCCCGCTGACTTCTTCGTGAGCGAAACGCGGAGCGCGTAGCGCTCCGTGTTTCGCTCACGCCATGCGGCTGGCGAGGAACGCGGACATCGAACGGACGGTCGGGTACTCGAAGAAGTCGGTGACCTCGAGGTAGCCCGGGTACGTCGCCTCGACCTTCTCGTAGATCTGCGCGAGCGTCAGCGATCCGGTGCCCAACTCGAACAGGTTGTCGTCGGGCGAGAGCGTCCGGTTGGGCAGCGCCGCCTGGCAAATCGCGAGCAGCGTGCGCTCGATGTCGCCGGCCGGCCCCGGCGCCACCGCGCCGGAGGCGGCCTCGACCTTCGCCATCGCCGCCAGCACGTCGGCATAGCGGCCGTCCTCGAACTCGCGGGCGAGCGCGAAGCGCTGGATCTTGCCGCTGGTGGTCTTGGGGAACTGGCGCACCGGGATCACGGCGGACACCGCGAGTCCCATCTTCTCGTTGACGACGCGGCGCACCGTGCGCGCGACCTCGACGAACGGCGCGACGTCGTCCCCCTTCGCCAGCACGAACAGCAGCACCTCGTCGGTCGCGGCGTGCGCCGGACGGACGCCGGCCGCGGCGGCGCGGCCCAACTCGATGCCCGCGTGCTGCGCGAGGAGCAGTTCGATGTCCTGCGGGTAGTGGTTCTGGCCGCCGACGAACAGGATCTCCTTGATGCGGCCGGTCACGACCAGCTCGCCCGCGCGCTGCGTGCCGAGGTCGCCGGTGTCGAGGAAGCCGTCCGCGGTCCGCGACGCGGCGGTGAGCTCCGGGTCGTCGAAGTAGCCCGGGCTCACGTTGCCGCCGCGGATCAGGATGCGCCCGACGGTGCCCTCGGCCACCTGCTCGCCACGCTCGTCGGCGATCCGCACCTCGCACCCCTTGACCGGCGTGCCGACGCGGACGAGGTCGACGGCGTCGGCGGCGCCGGCGTCGACGGTGCGCACGACGTCGCCAGGGCCCAGTGCGCCGCGCGCGAACGACTCGACCGCGAGCGGTGCCCCGACGGCGGGAAACGTCACCGCGAGGCTCGCCTCGGCGAGGCCGTAGACCGGGAACATGACGTTCGGCGCGAGGCGCGCGGGCGCGAGCGCGGCGAGGAAGTCGCGGCACAGGTCCGGCGCGATCGGCTCGGCGCCGTTGAACACGATCCGCACGGCCGACAAGTCGAGGCCGGCAACCTTCGCGGGATCGTGCGTGCGCAGGTAGTGCTGGTAGCCGAAGTTGGGCGAGCAGGTGACGCTGACGCGGTGCTCGCTCGCCTTCGCCACCCAGAGCCCCGGCCGCCGCACGAACAGCGCGGTCGGCATCAGCCAGTGGTCGACGCCCTGGAACAGCGGCGTCAGGTGGAAGCCGATCAGGCCCATGTCGTGCGTCAGCGGCATCCACGACAGGCTCGTGTCGTCGGGCCGCGCACCGATGCCCGTGGCGATCGCGTCGATGTTCGTCGTCAGGTTCCGGTGCGTGAGGATCACGCCCTTGGGCTCGCTGGTGGAGCCCGACGAGAACTGGATGAACGCGACGTCGTCCGGGCCGGCACGGTGCTCGATCCCCGGCGCCGAGACGTCGGACACCTCGTCCAAGAAGACCGTGTGCCGCTCGATCTTCGCGAGCCGATCGGCGAGGCCGTTGTCCGCGGCGAACCCCCGCAGCCGGTCGAACACCTTGCGCTCGGTCGCGAGCGTGGGCGATGGCAGGCGCGCGAGCACGCGGAAGAACTTGGCCTTGTGCTCGTCGGCGTTGCCGGGTGCGAGCGGGACGGCCACGACGCGACCCTGCACGCACGCCCAGAACGTGTCGACGAACGGCGCGAGGCCGTCGGCGAGGATGACCGTGTGCGAGCCGGGCCGCGCGCCGGCTTCCTGCAGGTGGCGCAGCAGTCCCAGCGAGCGCCCGCGCAGGTCCGCATAGGGCGCCGCGCGCTCGCTCGCCTCGCCCGCGATGTAGTGGATGCCGCGCGGGCTGCCGTCGAGGGCGTCGAGCGCGTCGGTCAGGGTGGCGAAGGCGGGCATGGCGGAGCGGGCAAAGACGCAATTATCGCGCGTGTCGGCGGCGCTGCACGCGCATCTGCACCGGCTGCCGGGTCCGCAGGTTCACCTGTGGCTCGATCTCGACCGTCTGGCCCGGCAGCAGCGCGAGCGCGAAGCGGCGCGCGAGGATCGCCACGTGCGCGTGCATCTCGATCAGCGCGAAGTGCTCGCCGATGCACGCGCGGGGGCCGAGGCCGAACGGCAGGTAGACGAAGCGGTTGCGCGCCGCGCAGGCTGCGGGGAGGAAGCGCTCGGGGTCGAATGCCTCGGGATCCGGCCAGTAGCGCGGATGCCGCTGGACGAGGTACGGCGAGACGAGGACGTCGGTCCCCGCGGGGAGCGCATAGTCGCCGACCCGCGAATCGGCCAGCGATCGCCGCGTGAGCAACCACCCCGGCGGGTACAGGCGCAGCGTCTCGTCGAGCGTGCGCCGGACGTACGGGAAGCGCGCGAGGTCGTCGTAGCCGGGCGGCGCGTCGCTCGCGGCGTCGACTTCAGCGTGGATGCGCGCCGCGACGGTGGGCGCCCGCGCCAGCAGGTACCAGAACCAGTTGAGCGAGCTCGCCGTCGTCTCGTGGCCGGCGACGATCAGCGTCAGGATCTCGTCGAGCAGCTGCCGGTCCGACATCGGCTCCCCCGTCTGGCGGTCGCGCGCTTCGATGAGCTGCGACACGATGTCCTGGCGGTGGATGCCGTCGCGGCGGCGGCGCTCGACGTCCTCCATGATGAGCTTCCCCAGCTGCCGGAACCGGTACGCGAACGCGAGGTTGCGCTCGGTGTGGTCGGTGAGCAGCGCGAACGGATTGCGGCCGGCCGCCTGCTCGAAGCGGGCCAGGCCGTCGCCGAAGAGCGCGCGAAGAACGACGTCGAGCGTGGCCTCGCTCATGTCCTGCGTCACGTTGATCGGCTCCCCGGCATCGGCCGCCCGGTCCCACTTGGCGGCGAGGCTCGCCGTCGCCGCATGGATGTGCGGCATCCACGTCGCGACCACCTTGCGGTGGAACGTCGGCTGGATCAGCTTGCGCTGGCGGCGCCAGTCGTCGCCCTCGCTCGTCATGATGCCGTTGCCAAGGAGGATCGCGACGCGCTCGATGCCCACGCCCTTCGTGAAGTCGGCGTGGTGGTCGACGAGCACGTGCCGGACGTGGTCCGGGTGCGACAGCACCCACAGGTCGCGGCCGAGCGCCGGCGAATGGGCGCGGTAGGCGTCGCCGTGGCGCGCGAACAGTTGCACCAGCGTGGTGAGCGCGTCGGTCTCGAACGTGATGTCGAGCGCAGCGTCCGCGGCGGGCGGCGTCGGGGCCGGGTGCGGTTGCGTGCTCACGGGGTCGAATGCGGCCGGTGTTTTTCCGCGCGTACTCGCGCGGAATGCGCGCCGATGTTGCAATGCGCTCGCCGGGCCATTATAATTTCACCTCTCTGCTGCTTCGAAACCCCGCGCAAGAGCAAGACAACGGGGGGCGGCCGCGCGGAGCACGAGCGTGCTCCCGGTCGCCGGCTCGAAGCGCCGCTCTTTAACAATCTGCAACCGATAGGTGTGGGTGCTCGTGGTCGGGGCCCTGGGTGCTGCCGGAAGGTGGTGTCTGGGGGGTTCCAAGACAAACGAAGTGCTCACACGACGCAGTGAGGCTTGGTGCCCGCGAGGGTAGCCGAGCCGAACGTCTTGGCCTGGGGGAGAAGTCTTCTGGGTCAGGGCCAACGTCAGTATGAGTTTACTTGCAGAGATCGAACTGAAGAGTTTGATCCTGGCTCAGATTGAACGCTGGCGGCATGCTTTACACATGCAAGTCGAGCGGCAGCGCGGGGCAACCTGGCGGCGAGCGGCGAACGGGTGAGGAATACATCGGAACGTGCCCGAGAGTGGGGGATAACGCCGCGAAAGCGGCGCTAATACCGCATATTCTCCGAGGAGGAAAGTGGGGGACCTGAGGGTAACTGAGGGCCTCACGCTCACGGAGCGGCCGATGTCGGATTAGCTAGTTGGTGGGGTAAAGGCTTACCAAGGCGACGATCCGTAGCTGGTCTGAGAGGATGATCAGCCACACTGGGACTGAGACACGGCCCAGACTCCTACGGGAGGCAGCAGTGGGGAATTTTGGACAATGGGGGCAACCCTGATCCAGCCATGCCGCGTGCGGGAAGAAGGCCTTCGGGTTGTAAACCGCTTTTAGCCGGGAAGAAAAGGCACGGGATAACACCCCGTGTTCTTGACGGTACCGGCGGAATAAGCACCGGCTAACTACGTGCCAGCAGCCGCGGTAATACGTAGGGTGCGAGCGTTAATCGGAATTACTGGGCGTAAAGCGTGCGCAGGCGGTTCGTTAAGTTTGCGGTGAAAGCCCCGGGCTCAACCTGGGAATGGCCGTGGAAACTGGCGGGCTGGAGTGCGGCAGAGGGGGGTGGAATTCCGCGTGTAGCAGTGAAATGCGTAGAGATGCGGAGGAACACCGATGGCGAAGGCAGCCCCCTGGGCCGACACTGACGCTCAGGCACGAAAGCGTGGGGAGCAAACAGGATTAGATACCCTGGTAGTCCACGCCCTAAACGATGCTCACTAGGTGTTGGGGAAGCGATTCCTTGGTACCGTAGCTAACGCGTGAAGTGAGCCGCCTGGGGAGTACGGCCGCAAGGTTAAAACTCAAAGGAATTGACGGGGACCCGCACAAGCGGTGGATGATGTGGATTAATTCGATGCAACGCGAACAACCTTACCTACCCTTGACATGTCCGGGAGCCTGCTGAGAGGCGGGTGTGCCTGAAAGGGAACCGGAACACAGGTGCTGCATGGCTGTCGTCAGCTCGTGTCGTGAGATGTTGGGTTAAGTCCCGCAACGAGCGCAACCCTTGTCCCTAGTTGCTACGCAAGGGCACTCTAGGGAGACTGCCGGTGACAAACCGGAGGAAGGTGGGGATGACGTCAAGTCCTCATGGCCCTTATGGGTAGGGCTTCACACGTCATACAATGGCCGGTACAGAGGGTTGCCAACCCGCGAGGGGGAGCCAATCCCAGAAAGCCGGTCGTAGTCCGGATTGCAGTCTGCAACTCGACTGCATGAAGTCGGAATCGCTAGTAATCGCGGATCAGCATGTCGCGGTGAATACGTTCCCGGGTCTTGTACACACCGCCCGTCACACCATGGGAGCGGGATGTACCAGAAGTAGGTAGGCTAACCGCAAGGGGGCCGCTTACCACGGTGCGTTTCGTGACTGGGGTGAAGTCGTAACAAGGTAGCCGTATCGGAAGGTGCGGCTGGATCACCTCCTTTCTCGGAAGCAGGGATCAGAGGTCAGAGGTCAGGGATCAGCGATGAGACCTGCCCCCGCTCTGCCATCCCCATACTCCGGTTGCGAGTACCCACAACCTATCGGTTGCACGCCGCGTGCAACGAGCAAGACACCGGGCCTGTAGCTCAGTTGGTTAGAGCACCGTCTTGATAAGGCGGGGGTCGATGGTTCGAATCCATCCAGACCCACCAGGATCAGGATCACCCGGGGCTGTAGCTCAATTGGGAGAGCACCTGCTTTGCAAGCAGGGGGTCGTCGGTTCGATCCCGATCAGCTCCACCAGGATTCCCTATCGGTTGCACGACAGCGCTCAAAGAGTGGGCTTGAGGGATCGAGTCCAGTCATGAGAGCTGCAGCGTTCTTTAACAATCAGGAAGGTAAGGGTGTAGCGAAGCTTGATGAGAGCTTCGTACGCAAAGGGTTGAGATGTATCTTGCCCAGGTCACGGAAACAAAAGGCCGTGGACTGGGTGGCGCAAACACGATCATGACGAGTAGGTCCTGCAAGGGATCCATCGTTATGGAGTCAAGCGACTAAGTGCATGTGGTGGATGCCTTGGCGATTACAGGCGATGAAGGACGTGGCAGCCTGCGAAAAGCTGCGGGGAGCTGGCAAACGAGCATTGATCCGCAGATGTCCGAATGGGGAAACCCGGCCCGCAAGGGTCACCGCTACCTGAATCCATAGGGTAGAGGGAGCTAACCCGGTGAACTGAAACATCTCAGTAGCCGGAGGAACAGAAATCAACCGAGATTCCCAAAGTAGTGGCGAGCGAAATGGGAGCAGCCGGCAAGTTTTAGCGATCGATTTAGCGGAACGCTCTGGAAAGTGCGGCCGTAGTGGGTGACAGCCCCGTACGCGAAAAATCGAACGTGGAACTAAGCTTGCGACAAGTAGGGCGGGACACGTGAAATCCTGTCTGAAGATGGGGGGACCATCCTCCAAGGCTAAATACTCGTAATCGACCGATAGTGAACCAGTACCGTGAGGGAAAGGCGAAAAGAACCCCGGAAGGGGAGTGAAATAGATCCTGAAACCGCATGCATACAAACAGTGGGAGCCCCAGCTCAATGAGTCTTCGATTCTTTGACGCACGCAGTGCGGCAAAAGACCTCGACGATGAAGCAGATCCGCTGGTGGATCGAGGACTGATTGAGCTGGGGTGACTGCGTACCTTTTGTATAATGGGTCAGCGACTTACGTTCTGTAGCAAGCTTAACCGCATAGGGTAGGCGCAGCGAAAGCGAGTCCGAACAGGGCGACTTAGTTGCAGGGCGTAGACCCGAAACCGGATGATCTAGCCATGGCCAGGCTGAAGGTGGGGTAACACCTACTGGAGGGCCGAACCCACTCCCGTTGAAAAGGTAGGGGATGAGCTGTGGCTAGGGGTGAAAGGCTAAACAAATCCGGAAATAGCTGGTTCTCTCCGAAAACTATTGAGGTAGTGCCTCCAGTATCACTGCCGGGGGTAGAGCACTGTCATGGTTGTGGGGGTCATAGCGATCTACTACGCCATAGCAAACTCCGAATACCGGCAAGTGCGAGCTGGGGAGACAGACATCGGGTGCTAACGTCCGGTGTCGAGAGGGAAACAACCCAGACCGCCGATTAAGGTCCCCAAGATCTAGCTAAGTGGGAAACGAGGTGGGAAGGCTCAGACAGCCAGGATGTTGGCTTAGAAGCAGCCATCATTTAAAGAAAGCGTAATAGCTCACTGGTCGAGTCGTCCTGCGCGGAAGATGTAACGGGGCTCAAGCTAGGCACCGAAATCGCGGATTTGCAGGCTCCATTAAGTGCACTCGCACGCATGGAGCTTGCCGCAGCCGAAGGCTGCGGCAATGCCCCCATTAAAGTCGAGCCGGCCTGCGCTGCGCAAATGCAGACGAAGGCTGGAGTGCATTTAATGGAGCCTGCAGATGGTAGGAGAGCGTTCCGTAGGCCTGTGAAGGTGAGGGGTAACCCTTGCTGGAGGTATCGGAAGTGCGAATGCTGACATGAGTAGCGATAAAGCAGGTGAAAGGCCTGCTCGCCGTAAGCCCAAGGTTTCCTGCGCCACGTGCATCGGCGCAGGGTGAGTCGGCCCCTAAGACGAGGGCGAGAGCCGTAGTCGATGGGAAGCGGGTCAATATTCCCGCACCAGCCAACGATGCGATGGGGGGACGGAGAAGGTTATGCCGGCCGGGTGTTGGACGTCCCGGTTCAAGCGTGTAGACGTGCCGCGTAGGCAAATCCGCGTGGCTTAGTCGAGGCGTGTTAACGAGGGCTGGCTTGCCAGCCTGAAGTGGCGGATACCATGCTTCCAGGAAAAGCCTCTAAGCTTCAGTCGTTGGGTGACCGTACCGCAAACCGACACAGGTGGGCGAGCTGAATATGCTCAGGCGCTTGAGAGAACTCGGGTGAAGGAACTCGGCAAATTGACACCGTAACTTCGGGATAAGGTGTGCCTCGGTTAGGTGAACCCGTACAGGGGGAGCCGAGCGGGGCTGCAAAGAATCGGTGGCTGCGACTGTTTAACAAAAACACAGCACTCTGCTAAGACGAAAGTCGACGTATAGGGTGTGACGCCTGCCCGGTGCCGGAAGGTTAAATGATGGGGTGCAAGCCCTTGATTGAAGCCCCGGTAAACGGCGGCCGTAACTATAACGGTCCTAAGGTAGCGAAATTCCTTGTCGGGTAAGTTCCGACCTGCACGAATGGCGTAACGATGGCCACACTGTCTCCACCCGAGACTCAGCGAAGTTGAAGTGTTTGTGAAGATGCAATCTCCCCGCGGCAAGACGGAAAGACCCCGTGCACCTTTACTGTAGCTTTGCATTGGACTGTGATGAGGTTTGTGTAGGATAGCTGGGAGGCGATGAAGGGTTGGCGCTAGCTGGCCCGGAGCCGACGTTGAAATACCAGCCTGACGTCATTGCGGTTCTAACCTGGCCCCCTGATCGGGGCGGGGACCGTGCATGGTAGGCAGTTTGACTGGGGCGGTCTCCTCCCAAAGCGTAACGGAGGAGTTCGAAGGTACGCTTAGCACGGTCGGACATCGTGCTGATAGTGCAATGGCATAAGCGTGCTTGACTGCGAGACTGACAAGTCGAGCAGGTACGAAAGTAGGACATAGTGATCCGGTGGTTCTGTATGGAAGGGCCATCGCTCAACGGATAAAAGGTACTCTGGGGATAACAGGCTGATACCGCCCAAGAGTTCATATCGACGGCGGTGTTTGGCACCTCGATGTCGGCTCATCTCATCCTGGGGCTGTAGCCGGTCCCAAGGGTATGGCTGTTCGCCATTTAAAGAGGTACGTGAGCTGGGTTTAAAACGTCGTGAGACAGTTTGGTCCCTATCTGCCGTGGGCGCTGGAGATTTGAAGGGGCTGCTCCTAGTACGAGAGGACCGGAGTGGACGCACCTCTGGTGTACCGGTTGTCACGCCAGTGGCATCGCCGGGTAGCTATGTGCGGAAGAGATAACCGCTGAAAGCATCTAAGCGGGAAACTCGCCTCAAGATGAGATCTCCCGGGGACTCGAGCCCCCTGAAGGGTCGTTGGAGACCACGACGTTGATAGGCCGGGTGTGGAAGCGCAGTAATGCGTTAAGCTAACCGGTACTAATTGCCCGTGCGGCTTGACCTCATAATTGTGGACGCCTCATTGCGCCACCGATACCGCTCGACCCCTCCTTGCCTTCCCCCCGCGCGTCTCCACGACGCGTTGCAGCCTCACCGCTCAACGCCTGACGACCACAGCCCGCTGGAACCACCCCTTCCCATCCCGAACAGGACCGTGAAACGGCGGCACGCCGATGATAGTACGGAGCTCCCGTGCGAAAGTAGGTCATCGTCAGGCACCCCTCCCAGCACAAGGCCCACCTCGGTGGGCCTTGTGCATGGACGATCTCCGGGTCAGGACTGCTTCTGTGCAACGTAGAAGTAGCTCTTCATTCCGCTTCCGCAGCTGTCGTCGTTAAGCACGCCGACGATCTTGCAGCCGCAGCTTTCCAGATGGGATTCCACCTCCGCGCGGGGATACGTGTTGATCTCGATGGTGGCGGGGCCGGAATCGGTCATGAGTCCCACGGAGAAATTCGGCTTTCCTCCATCCAGCGGATGCGAAGGAACCTGGAAGCACAGGTAGCCACCCGGACGGGCGATGCGGCTGAACTCCCGCAGGTACTGCTGCTGCATTGCCTTCCCGATGTGCTGCAGCACGATGAAGCTGTAGACGAGATCCGCGGAAGAAGTCGCGAGCGGGACATTCACTTCGTTGCCCAAAACGAACGTGATCGCGGCCGATTCGGTGTTGTACCGCTCGGCCAGCTCCAGCATCCGCGGGGAGATGTCGACGCCGACGACCCGCGAAAATCGCTTGGCGAGCCATTGCGAAACGCGTCCCACGCCACAGCCGAAATCCACGGCGACGCCGTAGTTGATTCGGGCGCCCAGGCGCTCGATCGCGTCGAGGCGAGCGAAAATGCCCGCCCCGGTGGCGAAGAACTCTTCGCGATCCCACTTCCCGCCCAATTTGGTCGAGTCGGAGAGAATGGTCCACATCGCGTCGAACTTCGCGAGCCGATCCCAGTTCTCCGACGCGGTAATGCGCGAGGGCGCGCGATCCTGTTCGCTCACGCTCCGGCCATGCGCGCGGTCCCCGGATGGGCGATGGGGCGCGTCCGACATTGGCGAACGGGCTGATGGTCTGCAGGAGGGGATCGATGCTCGACGGGCGACGTGCGCGTCAACCCGATGCGCGGAGCACGATGTCCCACGAAGCGGCGAGCGCATCCGGCTCCATCCCAGATGCCCGGTCGACGAAACGCCCCGTCGCCGAACGACGATCGTCGCGCCCCAGATACCGGTACAGGCCGTCGCGCTCGTTGCCCGGCTCGCCTTCGAAGAACATCTGCGTCGTGAGCCGCGCGCCGCCGCCGGCGACGATGAAGTGGATGTGCGGCGTGCGGCCGGAGTAGGGCGGCGGCTTGATCGTCTTGACTCGGTAGCGGCCGTCGGCGTCGGCAACGAGGCGCCCGTAACCCTGGAAGCCCGGATCGAGCGGACCCGACGCATCCGTGTCGGCCGGATGCAGGTAGCGGCCGAACGCATTCGCCTGCCACAGCTCAATCGCCGCGCCCGGAAGCGGGCGACCGGCGGTATCGAGGACGCGCCCCGAAACGTACAGCAGCGTGCCCGCGGCGCGCTGCGGTCGGCCGGCGACGACCGTGAGGTCCGCGTCGCTGTCGGCCGGCTTGTTCGGCGGATAGAACGGGCCCAGCGCGACCGGCGGCGTCGCGGCAAGCGGGACGCCGGCGGCGCGCGCGGGCCAAGGCACGCCGGCAACCGTCGCACCGGCCAGCGCCAGCGCTCGCTGGAGCAACAGGCGGCGCGCCGGGCGTGGCGCGCCCGGGTCCTGCGGGGTCGCGCGCAGCGGCCTCATCGTCGCTTCCCGCCGCCCATCAGCGAGCCCAGTACGCCGCGCACGATCTCGCGCGTGATCGCCGAACTGGCCGTGCGTCCGGCGGTCTTCGCCATTGCGTCGAGCACCCCTTCGCGCTTCCCGCCGCGCGGCCCCGTCGAGCCGAACAGGATGTCCTTCAATCCGCCCATCACGCCGCCGGCCTCCGCCTCGCCCGCCGTCGCACCCGTGCCCGCGGCCGGGGCGGCCGGCGCCGCGGCCTCCGCCCGCGCCTTCAGCTTCTCGAACGCCGACTCGCGGTCGACGGTCTTCTCGTAGACGCCCGCCACCGGCGAAGCGGCCATCACCGCCTTGCGCTCGTCGGGGGTGACGGGGCCGATGCGGCTCGCCGGCGGCAGCACGTACACGCGCTCGACGACCGTGGGCCGCCCCTTCGCGTCGAGAAACGACACGAGCCCCTCGCCGACGCCGAGCTCGGTGATCGCGTCCTCCGTCCTGAATTTCGGGTTCGCGCGCATCGTTTCCGCCGCGGACTTCACCGCCTTCTGGTCGCGCGGCGTGAACGCGCGCAGCGCGTGCTGGACGCGGTTGCCGAGCTGGCCCAGCACCGTATCCGGGACGTCGAGCGGATTCTGCGTGACGAAGAACACGCCCACGCCCTTCGACCGGATCAGCCGCACCACCTGCTCGATCTTCTCGAGCAGCGCCTTCGGCGCGTCGGCGAACAGCAGGTGCGCCTCGTCGAAGAAGAACACGAGCTTCGGCTTGTCGGGGTCGCCGATCTCGGGCAGCCGCTCGTAGAGCTCGGACAGCAGCCAGAGCAGCAGCGTCGAGTACAGCCGCGGCGACTGCATCAGCCGGTCCGCGGCGAGGACGTTGACCACGCCCTTGCCATCGACCGTCTGCAGCAGGTCGTCGACGTTGAGCATCGGCTCGCCCAGGAAGCGGTCGCCGCCCTGCTGCTCGAGCGTCAGCAGCCCGCGCTGGATCGCGCCGATCGACGCCGCCGACACGTTGCCGTAGCTGGTCTGGAATTGCTGGGCATTGTCTCCCACGTGCTGGAGCAGCGCGCGCAGGTCCTTGAGGTCGAGCAGCAGCAGGCCCGCGTCGTCGGCGATCTTGAACGCGAGCGTGAGGACGCCCTCCTGCGTGTCGTTGAGGTTGAGAATGCGCCCGAGCAGCAGCGGCCCCAGGTCCGACACCGTCGCGCGCACGGGGTGCCCCTGCTCGCCGTAGACGTCCCAGAAGGTCACCGGAAAGCCCCCGAATCCCGGCGCGGGGACCCCGACGAGCTTCAGGCGCTCCTCGAATTTCGGCGACGACTTGCCCGGCTGGGACAGGCCGGCGAGGTCGCCCTTCACGTCGGCCATGAACGTCGGCACGCCGAGCGCCGACAGCCGCTCGGCGATCACCTGCAGCGTCACGGTCTTGCCGGTGCCGGTCGCACCGGTGATGAGCCCGTGGCGGTTGCAAAGCCCGGGGAGGAGCAGGCATTCGGTTTCGCCGTGTTTGGCGATCAGCATCGGGTCGGGCATGGGGCGTCCTGGCAGGGCGGCGGATGACGCCCGCAGTGTAGCCCGACCGGGCCGCCCGCAGCGGCCCGCAGCCCGAAGCACAGCCGCCGGCGCCCCGGCGGGGGAGCGGGCTTTCGCTCCGGGGCGTTTTCTGCTATGATTTCCGGCTGCAAATACCGGGATTTGCATGAGAAATGGGCTGGGCACAGCCCATTTTTTTTTCTGGTGCGATGTGAATGTGCGGATCGCCGCGTCCTGGACGACGGCGGCCGGCACGACGGGAACCCGCGTGAGGCTGGACGAACTGCTGGAGAAGACGCTGCCCCCGATGGGGTACGAACTGGTCGACTGGGAGATGTCGCCCAAGGGCCGGCTCGTGCGCGTGTTCATCGACCGGCCGGCCGGCGCGGGCACGCAGGTGAGCGTCGAGGACTGCGCGAAGGTGAGCAACCACCTGACCCGCCTCTTCGCCGTCGAGAAGATCGACTACGACCGCCTCGAGGTGTCGTCGCCGGGCCTCGACCGGCCGCTCAAGCGGCTGGCCGACTACGCGCGGTTCGAGGGCGAGGAAGTGCAGCTGAACCTGCACGAGATGACGGACGGCGCCCGGCGCTGGAAGGGCGTCCTGCGCGGCGTGGCGGACGGCGACGTCCGGCTGGAGACCGCGACCGGCGTGCGCACGATCCCGTTCGCGGCCATCGACCGCTGCCGGCTGGTACCGAAGATCGAGTGGAGAAAGACCAAATGAACCGCGAATTGCTGCTCCTGGTGGATGCCCTCGCGCGCGAGAAGAACGTGCCGAAGGAGATCGTGTTCGTCGCTCTCGAGTCGGCGCTCGCGTCGGCGACCAAGAAGCGCTTCCCGAACCAGGAAATCGACGCCCGCGTGTCGATCGACCGCGAGACCGGCGACTACGATTCGTTCCGGCGGTGGACCGTCGTGCCCGACGAGGAGCACGAGGAGCCGGCGCACCAGATCGCCATCACCGACGCGGCGGAGCGCGACCCGGAGCTCAAGCTGGGCGACGTGGTCGAGGAGCCGCTGGAGCCGATCGAGTTCGGCCGCATCGGCGCGCAGGCCGCGAAGCAGGTGATCCTGCAGAAGATCCGCGACGCCGAGCGCGAGCAGATCCTGAACGACTTCCTCGAGCGCGAGGACAACCTGCTGACCGGCACGGTCAAGCGGATCGAGCGCGGCAACATCATCGTGGAGTCGGGACGCATCGAGGGCGTAATCCCGCGCGACCAGCTGATCCAGAAGGAGATGCTGCGCGTCGGCGACCGCATCCGCGCGTACGTGATGAAGATCGACCGCACGGCCAAGGGCCCGCAGCTCATCCTGTCGCGGATCGCGCCCGAGTTTCTCGTCCGACTGTTCGAACTCGAGGTGCCGGAGATCGAGGAGGGCCTCATCGAGATCAAGGCAGCCGCGCGCGACCCCGGCATCCGCGCGAAGATCGCGGTCAAGTCGAACGACCCGCGGCTCGACCCGCAGGGCACGTGCATCGGCATGCGCGGCTCGCGCGTCACCGCGGTGACCAACGAGCTGGCCGGCGAGCGCGTCGACATCATCCTCTTCTCGGAGGACCCGGCGAAGTTCGTCATCAACGCGCTGGCGCCCGCCGAAGTGCAGAGCATCCTCGTCGACGAGGAGAAGCACGCGATGGACGTCGTCGTCGACGAGGAGAACCTCGCGATCGCGATCGGCCGCAGCGGCCAGAACGTGCGCCTCGCCTCGGAGCTGACCGGCTGGCAGCTGAACCTCATCAGCGTCGAGGAGTCGCGGCAGAAGCAGGAGAGCGAGACGGGCCGCCTGCGCGGGTTGTTCATGGACAAGCTCGACGTCGACGAGGAGGTCGCCGACATCCTGATCGCCGAGGGCTTCACGTCGCTCGAGGAAGTCGCGTACGTGCCGCTGACGGAGATGCTGGAGATCGAGTCGTTCGACGAGGACACCGTCAACGAGCTGCGCAGCCGCGCGCGCAACGCGCTGCTGACCGAGGCGATCGTCCGCGAGGAGTCGGTCGAGAACGTCGAGGAGGCGCTGCTGTCGCTGCCGGGCATGGACACCGAGGTCGCGAGCAAGCTCGCGGCCCACGGCATCACGACGCGCGACGCGCTGGCCGACCTCGCGACCGACGAGCTGACCGAGATGACCGGCATCGCCGACGAGCGCGCGGTCGACCTCATCATGAAGGCGCGCGCCCACTGGTTCGAGCCCGAAGCCGAGACGGCCGCCGGCGCGGCCGGCGCGGCGGCGAAGTAAGGGCGCGAAGGATCGCGCAGGAGAACACGCATGGCGCAGACGACCATCGAACAATTCGCGTCCGAGCTCAAGATGCCCGCGGGAGCGCTGCTGGAGCAGCTCTCCGCGGCGGGCGTGGACGGCAAGAAGGAAGGCGACAAGCTCACCGAGCAGGACAAGACCCGCCTGCTCGACTACCTGCGCAAGCAGCACGGGGCGGCGGCCGAGCCCAAGAAGCGCATCACGCTGACGCGCAAGCAGACGACCGAGATCAAGGCGGCGGACTCGAGCGGCAAGGCGCGCACGATCCAGGTGGAGGTGCGCAAGAAGCGCGTCCTCGTCCGGCGCGAGGACGAGCCGGCCGCGCCGGCGGCGCCCGCCGTGGAAGCGCCGGCCGAGCCGGTGGCGCCGGTGGCCGAGGAGGTGTCGGCCGCACCCGCAGCGGCGCCCGCACCCGGGGCGCCCGCGGCCGCACCGTCGCTGCTGTCGCCGCAGGAGATCGCCGCGCGCGAGGAGGAGTCGCGCAAGGCGCAGGCGCTGTTGCAGCGCCAGCAGGAGGAGCAGAAGGAGAAGCAGCAGCGCGAGGCCGCGCGCAAGACGAAGAAGGAGCGCGAGGCCGAGGAGGCTGCCGCGAAGGCCGCCGCCGACGCCGCGGCTGCCGCGAAGGCGGCCGAGGCGAAGGCCGCCGAGCCGAAGACCGGCGCCGACGCGAAGGCGAAGGAAGGCACGCTGCACCGGCCGGCCGCCAAGCCGGGCGAGAAGCGCGACCGCGTGACGAAGAAGGCGCCGGGCCAGGTGTTCCAGGAAGAGGCGGCGCGCCGCCGCGCGCTCAAGCTGCGCGGCGATACCGGCGGTGCCGCGGCCGCGCCCGGCTGGCGCGGGCCGAAGGTCGGCGGGCGCCACCGCGACGAGGAAGGCGGCGAGATGGCGGGCATGGCGGGGCCGCTGATCCGCGAGGTGACCGTGCCCGAAACGATCACCGTGGCCGAGCTCGCGCACAAGATGTCGGTGAAGGCGACCGAGGTCATCAAGGCGATGATGAAGATGGGCACGATGGTCACCATCAACCAGGTCCTCGACCAGGAGACGGCGATGATCGTCGTCGAGGAGATGGGCCACAAGGCGCAGGCGGCGAAGCTCGACGACCCCGACGCGCTGCTCGCGGAGGCGCACGGCGAGTCCGCGGCCGAATCCCTGCCGCGGCCGCCGGTGGTCACCGTCATGGGCCACGTCGACCACGGCAAGACGTCGCTGCTCGACACGATCCGCCGCACGCGCGTGGCGAGCGGAGAGGCCGGCGGCATCACGCAGCACATCGGCGCCTATCACGTCGAGACGCCGAAGGGCGTGATCACGTTCCTCGACACGCCGGGCCACGAGGCGTTCACGGCAATGCGCGCCCGCGGCGCGAAGGTGACCGACATGGTCGTGCTGGTGGTCGCGGCCGACGACGGCGTGATGCCGCAGACGAAGGAGGCGATCGCGCACGCGAAGGCCGCCAACGTGCCGCTCGTCGTCGCGATCAACAAGATCGACAAGCCGGAGGCGAATCCCGACCGGGTCAAGCAGGAGCTGGTCGCGGAGAGCGTGCTCCCCGAGGAGTACGGCGGCGACGTGCAGTTCCTGCCGGTGTCGGCGAAGACCGGCGAGGGTATCGACCGCCTGCTCGACGGTCTGCTGCTGCAGGCCGAGGTGCTGGAACTCAAGGCGCCGCGGGACGCGCCGGCCAAGGGCATCGTCATCGAGGCGCGCCTCGACAAGGGCCGCGGCCCGGTCGCGACGGTGCTCGTGCAATCGGGCACGCTCAAGCGCGGCGACATCGTGCTGGCCGGCGCCGTGTTCGGGCGCGTGCGCGCGATGACCGACGAGACCGGCAAGCCGGTGACCGAGGCCGGTCCGGCGATCCCGGTCGAGATCCAGGGCCTGTCCGACGTGCCGCTCGCCGGCGAGGACGTGATGGTGCTGGGCGACGAGCGCAAGGCGCGCGAAATCGCGCTGTTCCGGCAGGGCAAGTTCCGCGACGTGAAGCTCGCCAAGCAGCAGGCGGCGAAGCTCGAGAACATGTTCGGCGAGGTCGGCGCGGACGAGGTCAAGACACTCACGCTGATCGTGAAGGCGGACGTACAGGGCAGCTACGAGGGCCTGTCGCAGGCGCTGTCGAAGCTGTCGACCGACGAGGTCAAGGTCAACATCGTGCACGCGGCGGTCGGCGGCATCACCGAGTCCGACATCAACCTCGCGCTCGCCTCGAAGGCCGTCGTGATCGGCTTCAACGTGCGTGCCGACGCGCAGGCGCGCAAGCTCGCCGAGACGAGCGGCGTGCAGATCCGCTACTACAACATCATCTACGACGCGGTCGACGAGGTGAAGGCGGCGCTGTCGGGCATGCTCGCGCCCGAGAAGAAGGAGAGCCAGCTCGGAATGGTCGAGGTTCGCGAGGTCTACCGGATCTCGAAGGTCGGGACCGTCGCCGGCTGCTACGTGCTGGAGGGCGTCGTGCGCCGCGGCGCCAAGGTGCGCCTGCTGCGCGACAACGTCGTCGTCCACGACGGCGAGCTCGACTCGCTCAAGCGGTTCAAGGACGACGTGCGCGAGGTCAAGGCGGGCTTCGAGTGCGGCCTGTCGCTCAAGAACTTCAACGACGTGCAGAAGGGCGACCAGCTCGAGGTGTACGAGATCGTCGAGGTTTCGCGGACGCTGTAGGAACGACTTTCACGAAGAGGCGCGGAGACGCAGAGAAGAGCCGGTCCTGCGCGCCGCCGGTGCGTCTCGTCGTGAATTGGTCTGCCCTTCAGGGGAATACCCTCGCGAGTGGCCGCGCAGTCACCCACAGTACCGGGTGCTTCCCTGCGCCTCTGCGTCTCTTTGTGAAGGAACGGCAATGAAACGCCACTCCCAGCGCGCGATGCGCGTCGCCGACCAGCTCCAGAAGGAGCTGTCGGACCTGCTGCGCAACGAGGTCAAGGACCCGCGCGTCCGCCCGGTGACGATCACGCACGTCGACGTGTCGGCCGACCTGTCGCACGCGACCGTGCACGTCACCCATCTCGCGGGGCGCGAGCACGGCGACGAGGCGGTGGCGGCGCTCGGCCGCACCGCCGGGTTCCTGCGCTCGGCGCTGTCGCACCGGCTCGACCTGTACTCGGTGCCGCAGCTGCACTTCGCGTACGACGACTCGATCGAGGCCGGCATGAAGCTGTCGCAGCTGATCGACGACGCGGTCGAGGCCGACAGGAAGCTCTCCGGGCAGGGCTGATTTCACGACGAGACGCACAGGCGACGAGCCAGGACTTCTCGGCGTCTTCGCGCCTCCCGTGACGCCGGCCCGTCCCACCCGTCCGTGGTGCGGCCCCCCACGAGTGAATCCGCCACGAGACGCAGCGACGTCCGGCACGGTCTTCTCTGCGTCTCTGCGTCTCCGGTGAAACTGCCCTCTCGCCTTCGCACACCCCGCCGCCCCGTCGACGGCGTCCTGCTGCTCGACAAGCCCGTCGGGCTCACGTCGAACGCCGCGCTCCAGCGCGCGAAGCGGCTCTATCGCGCGGAGAAGGCCGGGCACACCGGGACGCTCGATCCGCTGGCGTCCGGGCTGCTGCCGCTTTGCTTCGGCGAGGCGACCAAGTTCGCGCAGCGGCTGCTCGACGCGCCGAAGCGCTATACGGCCACGCTTCGGTTCGGCGTCACGACGACGACGGGCGACGCCGAGGGCGACGTGCGCGAGACGGCGCCGGTCGCGTTCGCGCAGCGCGACCTCGAGGCGGTGCTCCCGCGCTTCGAAGGGCGCATCGCGCAGGTCCCGCCCGCCTACGCGGCGCTCAAGTTCCGTGGCCGCGCCTATTACGACTATGCGCGCGCCGGCGAGGAGGTCCCGCGGGTGCCGCGCGACGTCGACGTCCGCGCGCTCCGCCTCCTCGCGTGGAACGCGCCGGACGCGGTCGTCGACGTCGAGTGCGGCAAGGGCACGTACGTGCGCGTGCTCGCCGAGGACATCGGCCGCGCGCTCGGATGCGGCGCGCACCTGGCCGCGCTGCGGCGGACCGCCACCGGCGGATTCGCCCTCGCCGACGCGCTGTCGCTCGAGCGGCTCGAGGCCATGTCCGAACCCGAACGGATGGCGGCGCTCCGGCCGGCGGCGACGCTGGTCGCCGGTCTGCCGGCGCTGGCGCTCGCGGAGGACGACGGCCGCCGGTTCCGGCAGGGGCAGGCGGTGCCGGTCGCGGGCCTGGCCGACGGCGAGTGCGCGGTGTATTCCGGCGGTCACCTGCTGGGCGTGGCGCTGGTGACGGACGGGGTCGCGCGGCCGCGACGGGTGGTCGCCGGGCGCCCCGGCGGCGGCGGCGCGGCGGCTTGAACGAAGGGGTGTTTTCGGGCTATAATTCAAGACTTTGCGAAAAGCGCAATTCGAGAGCAGACGAAGAGGATCCAACGATGGCCGTCACGGTTCACGACAAGGCGAAGGTGATCGCCGAAAACCAGCGCGCGAAGGGCGACACCGGGTCGCCGGAAGTCCAGATCGCGCTGCTCACCGCCCGCATCAACGGTCTCACCGACCACTTCAAGACCAACGTCAAGGACCACCATTCGCGCCGCGGATTGCTGCGGATGGTGTCGCGCCGGCGCAAGCTGCTCGACTACTTGAAGTCGCGCAACGCCGACAGCTACCGCACGCTGATCGACAAGCTGGGCCTGCGCAAGTAAGCGAAGCCCCGCGTGGTTCCGATGCCACCGCAGGTCGCCGCAGCCTAACCCCACGATGGCCGCACCCGGTACGGGCGCGGCCATCGTCGTTCATGGAATCCCGACAATGTCCAACCACATCAGGAAATCGATTCAATTCGGCCAGCACACGCTGACGCTCGAAACCGGCGAGATCGCGCGCCAGGCCGGCGGCGCCGTCATGGCGAGCCTCGGCGACTCCGTCGTCCTCGTCACCTGCGTCGCGGCGAAGTCGGCCAAGCCGGGGCAGGACTTCTTCCCGCTGACCGTCGACTACCAGGAGAAGACCTACGCGGCCGGCAAGATCCCGGGCGGGTTCTTCCGGCGCGAAGGCCGGCCGTCCGAGAAGGAGATCCTGACCTGCCGCCTCATCGACCGCCCGCTGCGGCCGCTGTTTCCGGACGGCTTCTACAACGACGTGCAGATCGTCGCGACGGTCATGTCGGTGGACCCGGAGATCGACCCTGACATCCCGGCGATGATCGGCGCGTCCGCCGCCGTTGCGCTGTCGGGCATTCCGTTCGCCGGGCCGATCGGCGCCGCGCGCGTCGGCTACGTCAACGGCCAGTACGTGCTGAACCCGACCAAGACGGAGCTCGCCACGTCGCAGCTCGACCTCGTGGTCGCGGGCACCGAGGCCGCCGTGCTGATGGTCGAGTCGGAAGCGCACGAGCTGCCGGAAGAGGTAATGCTCGGCGCCGTCGTGTTCGGGCACCAGCAGCAGCAGGCGGTCATCGAGATCATCCACGCGCTGGTCGAGGAGGGCGGCAAGCCGCTGTGGGACTGGCAGCCGCCGGCGAAGGACGAGGCGCTGCTCGCGAAGGTCTCGGCGGCCGCCGAAGCCCAGCTGCGCGCCGCCTACCAGATGCGCCAGAAGCAGGCGCGGCAGCAGGCGCTCAAGGAAATCTACAAGAACGCCACGGCGGAATGCGTTCCCGCCGACGCGGCGCCCGACGTCGCGCGCGCGGTCGGCAACATGCTGTTCGACCTCGAGGCGAAGATCGTGCGCCAGCAGATCCTCGCCGGCGAGGCGCGCATCGACGGCCGCGACACGCGCACGGTGCGCCCGATCACGATCCGCACCGGCGTGCTGCCGCGCACGCACGGCTCCGCGCTGTTCACGCGCGGCGAGACGCAGGCGCTCGTCGTCGGCACGCTCGGCACCGCGCGCGACGAGCAGATCATCGACGCGCTGATGGGCGAGTACCGCGACCGCTTCATGTTCCACTACAACATGCCGCCGTACGCGACCGGCGAGACCGGCCGCGTCGGCTCGCCCAAGCGCCGCGAGATCGGCCACGGCCGCCTCGCGAAGCGCGCGCTGATCGCCGTGCTGCCGACCGGCGAGGAGTTCGCGTACTCGATGCGCGTCGTCTCCGAGATCACCGAGTCGAACGGCAGCTCGTCGATGGCCTCCGTGTGCGGCGCGAGCCTCGCGCTGATGGACGCCGGCGTGCCGACCAAGGCGCACGTCGCGGGCATCGCGATGGGCCTCATCAAGGAAGGGAACCGCTTCGCCGTGCTGACCGACATCCTCGGCGACGAGGACCACCTGGGCGACATGGACTTCAAGGTCGCCGGCACCGACCGCGGCATCACCGCGCTGCAGATGGACATCAAGATCCAGGGCATCACCAAGGAGATCATGGCGGTCGCCCTGTCGCAGGCGCGCGAGGGCCGCATGCACATCCTGCGGCTGATGCAGCAGGCGATCCCGCACGCGCGCGAGGAGATCTCGCAGCACGCGCCGCGGATGTTCACGTTCAAGATCAACCCCGAGAAGATCCGCGACGTCATCGGCAAGGGCGGCGCCGTCATCCGCGCGCTCACCGAGGAAACCGGCTGCACGATCGACATCAAGGACGACGGCACGGTCACCATCGCCTCGGTCAACGCGGATGCCTGCAACGCCGCGCGCAAGCGCATCGAGGACATCACGGCGGAGGTCGAGGTCGGCCGCATCTACGAGGGCCCGGTGCTGCGCCTGCTCGACTTCGGCGCGATCGTCCAGCTGCTGCCCGGCAAGGACGGTCTGCTGCACATCTCGCAGATCGCCAAGGAGCGCGTGAACCAGGTCTCCGACTACGTGAAGGAAGGCCAGATCGTGCGCGTCAAGGTGATCGAGGCCGACGAGAAGGGCCGCGTCCGGCTGTCGATGAAGGCCGCCGCGGAAGAGGACGCCGCGACACGCGCCGCGCCGCCGGCGACGCCTGCCGTCGCCGAAGCGCCGCCGCTCGGCATGGCGGAATAGCGCTTCGCACCACCACTCGCGAGAAGGGCGCCCTGCGAGGCGCCCTTTTCGTTGGTGCCGGCCGCGCGTGGCGTGCCGCATTGGCCCTCGCGGCGGCCCTGTTCGCTACAACCCGCGCGCCGGACTCGAATCGGGACCGCCGTTCGTCCGCTGTGCGCGCGTGCTGGCGGGCATCGGTCCGCAATTTGCTCGCGTGTCGGGACGCGCGCCCGCGGGGAGATCGCGCGCTCGAATGCACAGGCGACGATCATGCAGGTCCACACTACCACGTGGCGCCGGGACGGCGGCTTCGACCGCCCGTGGCCCGACGGCCTCGACTCGCCGGCGACGCTCGCAGTCGTCTTCGGCGGCCCGGCGACCGGTGCGTCCCGGGCGGCGATCGCCGAAATCGCGGCGCGGCTGCCGCGCTCGGTGCTCGTCGGGTGCTCGACCGCCGGGGAGATCCACGGCGCCCACGTGCAGGACGCGAGCCTGAGCGTCGCGGTCGCGCGCTTCGCCAGCGTGTCGCTGCGCAAGGCGGCGCTACGGGTGGCGGAAGGTGACGATTCGCGGCAGACGGGGCAGGCGCTGGGACGCGCGCTGCTGGTGCCGGGGCTGCGCGCGGTCTTCGTGATCAGCGACGGCCTGCACGTCAACGGCAGCCGCCTCGCCGCCGGCCTGAACGACGTGCTGCCGCCGGAGGTGACGGTGACCGGCGGCCTCGCCGGCGACGGCGAGCGGTTCGCGGCGACGTGGGTCCTCGCCGACCGTACGCCGGACGAACGGTTCGTCACCGCGGTCGGCTTCTACGGCGACCGGCTCGTGGTCGGCCACGGCTGCGACACCGGCTGGTCGAGCTTCGGCCCCGAGCGCCGGATCACGCGGTCGGAGCGCAACGTGCTCCATGAGCTCGACGGCAAGCCGGCGCTCGCGCTGTATAAGGCGTACCTCGGGGATCGCGCCGCCGGGCTGCCGGCGACCGCGCTGCTGTTCCCGCTCGCGATCCGGCGCGACGCGGACGACGCGCGGCCGCTGATCCGGACCGTGCTCGCCGTCGACGAGTCCGCGCAATCGCTTACGTTCGCCGGCGACATGCCGCAGGGGCACCTCGCGCGGCTGATGCGCACGAACACCGAGCGCCTGATCCAGAGCGCCGGCCTCGCCGGCAGCGCCGCGGCGCTCGGCTGCGCGCCGTCGGCAGCGCCGCTCGCGCTGTCGGTGTCGTGCGTCGGCCGGCGGCTGGTGCTGGGCGAACGCACCGACGAGGAGCTCGAGAGCGTGCTGGCGATGCTGCCGGCGCAGGCCGCGCAGGTCGGCTTCTACTCCTACGGCGAGATGTCGCCGCGGCTCCCGGGCGGCGGCTGCGACCTGCACAACCAGACGATGACCGTGACGGTGCTCGACGAGGCGCCGGCGTGAACACGCTGCATCCGCTGCTCGCGCGCCAGCTGCAGCGCGTCGGGATCGCCGACGGCGACGCCGCGCCGTCCGCCGCGCAGTGGCGCGCGCTGCTCGAGCGGGTGAGCCGGGCGTACCAGGAGGCGGACCAGGACCGCTACCTGCTCGAGCGCTCGCAGGACCTCGTGTCGGAGGAGATGCAGCAGCTGTACGCGGCGCTCGCCGCCGACAAGGTGCAGCTCGAGACCCGGGTGGCCGAGCGCACGCGGAGCCTGCAGGCGAGCGAGGCGCACCTCGCGGAGGCGCAGCGGATCGCCAGGATCGGCAGCTGGAGCTACGTGCCGGCGACGGGGCGCAGCGAGTGGTCGGACGAGTGCTTCCGGCTGCTCGGCCTCGACCCCGCGCAGGGGGCGCCGCCGGTCGCCGACGTGCTCGGCCTCGTCCATCCCGACGATCGCGAGCGCGTGCGCGCGATGCTGCGCAACGCGTACCGCCACGGCGCGAACGGCGACGCCGAGTTCCGCGTCCTGCGCGAGGGCGGCGAGACGCTGCTGCTGCACGCGCTGCTCGAGACGTTCGCCGACGCGGACGGGAGCGTCGTGCTGCTGCGCGGGACGCTGCGCGACATCACGCAGCAGCGGCACGCCGAGGTCGAGCGCGACCATGCGCTGGAGCGGCTCAACATCGCGCTGCACGGATCGGACCTCGTGCTGGTCGACGTCGACCCGGACGGCGTCGTGTACCTGTCGGAACGCTGGAACGTGCTGCTCGGCGGCGAGCCGAAGGAGACCTACACGACGTTCGACGCGCTGATCGCGCTCGTCCGCGAGGACGAGCGCGAGACGATCATCCGGCAGTACGTCGACACGCTCACGGGCCGCAGCCACGAGTACAACCTCGAGCACCGCGTGCGCGCGCACGACGGCAGCTGGCGCTGGATCAGGAGCCGTGGGCGCGTCGTCGAGCGCGACGCGCACGGGCGCGCACGGCGGCTGGCCGGCATCAACGAGGACATCACGGCGCGCAAGGAGTCCGAGGAGCGCCTGCGGCAGAGCGAGTCCCGCTTCCGCAGCCTGCTCGCGCTGTCGTCCGACTGGTACTGGGAGCAGGACGCCGGGCTCAGGTTCACCGAGGTCTCGGGAACGGACGCGGACCGCGACCGCACCGGGATCGCGCAGTTCGTCGGCCGCGCCGGCTTCGACCGCGACGGGCTCGCGATCGCCGAGGCCGACGTCGCCCGCTACCGTACGCTGACGGCTGCGCGGCAGCCCTTCCGCGACCTCTGCTGCTCGGTGCGGGGCGCCGACGGCGAGTGGCGCTACGTGAGCTTCTCGGGCGAGCCCGTAATCGACCGCGACGGCGAATTCACCGGCTACCGCGGCATCGCGCGGGACGTTACGCAGTCGCGCCGCGCGGAGGAGCGGATCCGGCGGCTGGCGCACTTCGACGAGCTCACCGGTCTGCCCAACCGCACGATGTTCATGCACACGCTGGCCCGCGCGCTGTCGCTCGCGCAGCGGCGCGGCAAGCAGTTCGCGCTGTACTTCATCGACCTCGATCGCTTCAAGAACATCAACGACAGCCTGGGCCACGAGGCCGGCGACCGGCTGCTCCAGGACGTCGCGCGGCGGCTGCGCGATCACCTGCGCGAGAGCGACACCGTGGCGCGCCTCGGCGGCGACGAGTTCGTCGTGCTAGTCGAGGACAGCGCAGACCTGCGCGAGCTCAACGCGATCGCGCAGAACATCCTGAACGCCGTCGGCCGGCCGTACGTCCTCGCCGGCCGCGAGTACCACGTCACCGGCAGCATCGGGATCAGCACGTTCCCGGACGACGGGCAGGATCCGGCGACGCTGCTCAAGAACGCCGACATCGCGATGTACCTCGCGAAGGACAGCGGCAAGAACAACTTCCAGTTCTACTCGGCGCAGCAGAATGCGCACTCGTTCGAGCGGCTGGCGCTCGAGTCGTCGCTGCGGCACGCGCTCGGCCGCGAGGAGTTCGTGCTCCACTACCAGCCCAAGGTCGATATCGCGTCGGGCGCCATCGTCGGCGTCGAGGCGCTGCTGCGCTGGCGGCACCCCGATCTCGCGATGGTCGGGCCGAACCAGTTCATCCCGCTGGCGGAAGAGACCGGGCTCATCGTGCCGATCGGACGCTGGGTGCTGCGCACCGCGTGCATGCAGGCGGCGACGTGGCAGCGCGACGGCATGCCGCGGCTGCGCGTCGCCGTCAACCTCTCGGCGCGGCAGTTCTCCGACGAAGCGCTGCTCGACGACATCCGCGCGGCGCTGGAGGCGGCGTCGCTGCCCGCGGACGGCCTCGAGCTCGAGATCACCGAGAGCATGGTGATGCAGAACCCCGACCGCGCCGTGGCCACGCTCGCCCGCCTGCGGGCGATGGGCATCTCGGTTTCCATCGACGACTTCGGAACCGGCTATTCGTCGCTCGGCTACCTGAAGCGGTTCCCGGTCGACAACGTGAAGATCGACCGCTCGTTCATCAAGGACCTGCCGCACGACACGGACGACGCCGCGATCACCTGCGCGGTGATCGCGATGGCGCGCAGCCTGCGCATGCGCGTGATCGCCGAAGGGGTGGAGACGCGCGAGCAGCTCGCGTTCCTGCGCGAGCACGCGTGCGACGAGTGCCAGGGCTACTACCTCAGCCGGCCGCTTCCGGCCGCGGAACTGGCGCTGCTCCTCCGGACGTGGCAGCGCGACGAGGTCGCGCCGGAGCGCGGGAACGCGCGGCGCGGGTTCGTGCCCATGGTCATCGGCGGAACGGGCTAGGCGCGCGCCGGCAGGGCGCGGCCCGTCGCAAGCCGTCGCTGCCGCGGTGCGGCGGCCCTCGCTCCCGCCCGCACGCGGCGCGCGGCGAGAGGCGCGTCCGTCTCGCCGCTACTTGGTGTCGCCGGTGAAGCGCGTTCCCACGATGATCGACGCGCCGCTGACCAGCGCCGCGTCGCCGCTGACACCGGCGCGGATCGTGACCGGGTTGGCGAAGAAGCTCTTCGCCTGTGCTTCGGTCAGGCCGTAGGTATTCACCAGCGTCGACTTGCTGATCATGCCTTCGATGCAGGTCCGCGTGGACTGGATCGTGTGCGACTGCGTTGCTCCGTCCGCGATGGTCTGGAAGTTGCGGTAGGTCGGCAGCCCCACGATGTCGATGCCGCCGTTGAACGGCAGCCCGGTCAACGGGTTGATCAGCGCGGGATTGGCGAGCACGGCGCTCTCGAGCCGATACGTCGCGCGCAGCGTGAAACGGGCGAGCGCCGCGGCGCCGGTCGTGTTGAGGAAACCGTAGGACACGAGCGGCGTCACCCAGTGGCAGATCAGCGTGTCGGTGCTCTTGCCGGGCAACGTGACGTGCCCGAGATCCGGGTAGTCGAAACTCGTCGAGGCAGGGGCCGCCGCAAGCGTCACGCAGCGGTCGTTCGGGCCGAGCGTGCCGACCGCACTCGGGTCGCAGTCGTCGGCGAGCACCACCACCCCGGTCTGCGCGAGCCCGATCCACACGACCTTCTTGCCGAACGAGTCGGCGTCGCCGACGTCGGCATCGGTGAGCGGGGCGGCCACACCGGTCCTGGAAGCGGCGAGGCATGCCGCGAACATGAGCAGCGAAGCGAACGAAGGCTTCTTCATCGGCAATCTCCGCGTGTCGGCCGGGCGCGCGGCCGGCGCCCGGCTACCGCCGCGAGGATGGCACCGGCGGCGCCGCTTGGGAAGTCACCGCCGCGCAGCCGGGACCGTCAGCGGCCCGGCGGCCGCGGCGCATCGAGCACGGCCTCGCCGACGACGGTGACCGTGACCTCGGTGTCGCCGCCTTCGACGCTCACCGGCGGCGCCGCCGCCGCCATCGGCGCGGCCGCGGCGCGGTACATCGGCCGCGGTGGCGCCTGGTCGCCGGTCTGGATCGTGACCTTGCCTGCGCGCCAGCCGTCGTAGCCGAACCCGCGCGCGGCGTTCTGCGCGCGCGCCTGCCACGCGCGGATCGCCTGTTGCGTCAACGAGTCCTCGGCCTTGCGGCGCGAATCCGGGCTGACGGAAAAATTCATTCCGGTCAGCAGCAGCTGGTCGTCGGCCTGCAGCCGCGTGACGAGCGCGGCGATCGCCGCGAAGTCCGCGCCCTGCAGCGTGAGCGACTGCCCGACACGCCAGCGCGCCGGCTGGTTCTTTTCCGTGATCTGGTACGACGAGTAGCCGGACGTCGCGACGTCGACGCCCGCCACGGCCTTGGCACGCGCCAGCGCCTTCGCCATCCGCGCGTTGACCTCGGCCGCGGCACGAACGGGATCGGCGTGCTCGGCCTCGGACCGCAGCCATGCGTGCATGCGATCGTTGGCGACGCTGGCGGAAGCCGCGGCACTCAGCGTCACGACCGGCGTCGCCGGCGCGGCGGAGTCTGCGGCGGCAGCGTGCGACCCGATCGTGAGCGCGGCAAGCGCAATGGCGGCAAGTCTGCGAAACCTCATGCGGAACTCCTTGCGGCAGTCCGCGCGCGCTCCGGGAGCGCCTCGATCGCCGCGCGATTGGTCCAGGAAAAGCACTTGGCCGCGGCGTCGCGCCACGGCAGCCACAGGTGGCGCAGGTGCTCGCGTGGCGCAAGCGCCACCGGCACCACCGCCGGCACCCGCAGCCCGAACACGTGCTCGGTGTTGTGCGTGGTGCCGGGCGGGTATCGCCACGCCCATTTCGGATAGATCTCGAAGTCGTTGCGCATCCGCCAATCCACCACGCCGCCGAACGCGGCGGCGTCAATGCCGGTCTCCTCGCGCAATTCGCGCGTCGCTGTCGCAGCCAGCGGCTCGCCGGGCTCCTGGCTTCCGGTGACCGACTGCCAGTGTTCGGGAAAGTCGGCACGTTCGATCAGCAGGACGTCGAGGTCCGGCGTGTAGACGACGACGAGCGCGGACACCGGGATCTTGTAACGCATCGGGGACCCGGACGGGGTCAGGTCACGTCACGCAGAGACGCGCAGGCGCAGAGGGAACCCGATTCCGCCTTCTGTGCGCCTCTTTGCGAGCGCGGTCGAACGACGTCGGTCACGCCGTGAAGACCCAGAACGCCACGTGCCGCTCCTTCCAGAACTCGCACGCCTCGGCGAGGATGTCCTCGAGCGTGGTCCAGTCGTTCGGATGGTCGCGGCGATACGCGCCGCTGCCCGCGAAGAGGATGACGCGGCCGCCCTTGCCGAGCCAGTCGCGGTCCTCCAGAACGTCGGCCAGCGCATCCCAGTTGTGACCGAAGTGGTCGGGCAGCTTGAGCGCGCGGTCGAGTTCGGCGAAGAGCCCGGCGCGGTCCTTCGCGTGCGCAAGGTCGGCCCCCGCGTACTTGAGGTGTGCGTGCGCGGCCGCGGCCTTCAGCGGTTCCGCCGGCCCCGTCCACGGGTGGACGCCCGCCTCGTCGACGTCGGCAAGATCGGGAGCTTTCATTCGCGGATCCTCGCAAACGACTGGTAGTGGTCCGCCGTGTACCAGCAGGCCACGGGCGCCTGCCGCGGGCCGCCGCACACGATGCGGCGCGCGCCCCGGTTCTTCGCCCCCGGCGTGGGGACCCTGTATTCGTGATAGTACCCGCGCGGCTGCGCGGGAAGGAGCCGCTCGCGGTTGCCGAACGCAACGCCGTCGCGCTCGTGGGGGAACGGGCCGCCGGCGCGGATCAGCAGCAGGACCTCGCGTGCTTCCTTCGGCAGGGCGGCCGTCGCGATCTCGGGCAGCGCGTCGGGGGCGGCGCGCGCGAATGCCGACGCCGGCGCGAGCAGTGCCGCCACCAGCGCGAGGCCGGCGGCGGCAGGGAGGAGGGCGCGCCCATCGAACATGCGCGCCAGTTTACTGCAACCGCGCGGCGCGGTCGGTCGCCCGCCCGCGCGCCCGGTCCTCAGGCCTTCGCCGTAGCGCTCACGCGACCTTCATCGCGTCGGACGGCCGCACCTTGATGTGCAGGTCGCGCAGCTGCTGCTCGGTGACCGGCGTCGGCGCTTCGACGAGCAGGTCCTGCCCGCGCTGCGTCTTCGGGAACGCGATCACGTCGCGGATGGACTCGGCGCCGCACATCAGCGTCACGATGCGGTCGAGGCCGAACGCGATGCCACCGTGCGGCGGCGCGCCGTACTTGAGCGCGTTGAGCAGGAACCCGAACTTCCGCTGCTGCTCCTCCGGCGAGATGCCGAGCGCGGCGAACACCTTCTCCTGCACCTCCGGCCGGTGGATCCGCACGGAGCCGCCGCCCATCTCCCAGCCGTTCAGCACGACGTCGTACGCCTTGGCGAGCGCGTGCTCCGGATCGGCGGCAAAACGGTCCTCGTGGCCGTCCTTCGGCGCGGTGAACGGGTGGTGGCGCGCCGCCCACGTCTTCTTCTCCTCGTCGTACTCGAACATCGGGAAGTCGACGACCCACAGCGGCTTCCACCCCTTCTCGGCCAGGCCGCGGTCGTGGCCCACCCTGGCGCGCAGCGCGCCCAGCGCGTCGTTGACGATCTTCGCGCGCTCGGCGCCGAAGAAGACGAGGTCGCCGCTCGCGGCACCCGTGCGCGCGAGGATCTCACGCAGCACGGGCTCCGGCAGGAACTTGACGACTGGCGACTGCAGCCCGTCCTCGTTCGGCTTCGTGGCATCGTTGACCTTGACGTAGGCGAGGCCGCCGGCGCCGTAGATCTTCACGAACGCCGTGTAGTCGTCGATCTCCTTGCGCGACAGCGTGGCGCCACCGGGCACGCGCAGCGCGGCCACGCGCCCGTTCGGCAGGTCGGCCGCCGAGCGGAACACCTTGAAGTCGACGGTCTTCATGAGGTCGGTGAGCTCGGTGAGCACGAGCGGGACGCGCAGGTCGGGCTTGTCCGAGCCGTACTTGTCCATCGCCTCGGCGAACGTCATCACCGGGAACGGGTCGGGCAGGTCGACGCCGAGCGCGTCCTTGAACATCGCGCGTACCAGCCCCTCCATGAGGCCACGGATCTCGAGCTCGGACAGGAACGACGTCTCGATGTCGATCTGCGTGAACTCGGGCTGGCGGTCGGCGCGCAGGTCCTCGTCGCGGAAGCACTTCACGATCTGGTAGTAGCGGTCGAAGCCCGCCATCATCAGCATCTGCTTGAAAAGTTGCGGCGACTGCGGCAGCGCGTAGAACTGCCCGTGGTGGATGCGCGACGGCACGAGGAACTCGCGCGCGCCTTCGGGCGTCGACTTGTAGAGCATCGGCGTCTCGATGTCGATGAAGCCGTGCGCGTCGAGGTAGCGGCGCGCGGCCATCGCCGTGCGGTAGCGCAGCATCAGGTTGCGCTGCATCGGCAGGCGGCGCAGGTCGAGCACCCGGTGCTCGAGGCGGACGGTCTCCGACAGGTTCTCGTCGTCGAGCTGGAACGGCGGCGTCAGCGACGCGTTGAGCACCTCGATCTCGTGCGCGAGGACCTCGATCTCGCCCGACTGCAGATTCGGGTTGACGCTGCCGGCCGGGCGCGGCCGGACGCGGCCCGTCACCGCGACGCAGTACTCGTTGCGCAGCGTCTCGGCGACCGCGAACGTCGCGGCGCGGTCGGGGTCGCAGACGACCTGCACCAGGCCCTCGCGGTCGCGCAGGTCGATGAAGATGACGCCCCCGTGGTCGCGGCGGCGGTGGACCCAGCCCGTCAGCGCGACGGTCTGGTCGAGGAAGCGGCGATCGATGCGGCCGCAGTAGTCGGTGCGTTTCACGTCATTCTCCAGAAGCACTTCTCACGAAGAGGCGCAGCGGCGCGGAGTACTGCGGCCGATCTTCTCGGTGTCTCTGCGTCTGCTGTTCATGGGGTTTTCGGGCGGGACGCGTCGCGCGCGGCGGACGGCGAGGCCGGCCGCCTGCGCGTGCCGCGACCCGGTCAATTTCGGGCGTCGGACGCCGCGTCCGCGAGCGCGGGCGCGGGCGCGGCGACGGGCAACGGGCGCGCGCCCGGCGGCAGCGCTCCGCCGCGAGGGGCCACGACGCCCATCGAGATGACGTACTTGAGCGCCTCGTCGACGGTCATGTCGAGGTCGCGCACGCGCGATCTCGGCACGATGATGAAGTAGCCGGACGTCGGGTTGGGCGTCGTCGGCACGTAGACGCTGACGTGCTCCTCCGGCAGCTGCGCGGCGATTGTCGGCGCGGGCGTGCCGGTGAGGAAGGCGATCGTCCACGCGTCGCTGTGCGGGAACTGCACGAGCAGCGCCTTGCGGAACGCGTTGCCCGAATCGGACAGCAGCGTGTCGCTGACCTGCTTGACCGACGAGTAGATCGACTTGACCACGGGGATGCGGCCCAGCATCGCCTCCCAGAACCGGATGAGTCGGGCACCGAAGAAGTTCGCCGCGACGACGCCGGTCAGCAGCAGTATCGCGAACGAGAGGAGGACGCCCAGTCCCGGGATATGGACGCCGAGCAAGCGGTCCGGGTGCGCGGCTTCCGGGAACAGCAGCAGCGTCTGGTCGAGCGTCGTCACCAGGAAGTGCAGCACCCAGATCGTGATGCCGAGTGGTACCCAGACCAGGAGTCCGGCGACGAGATAGCGCTTCATGGTCGGTGGCCGGGCCCTCAGGCGGCGGGCGCGCCCCCGGTCGGCGCCTTCGCTTCGGCCTTCGCGGGCGCGGGATCGGCTGCGGCGCCGGACGACGGCGGCGCATCGGCGGGCTTGGCTTCCGCGGTGTCGGACTTGCCGGCCGGCTTGGTGCCTCCCGACTTGAAGTCGGTCTGGTACCACCCGCTGCCCTTCAATTGGAAGCCGGCGGCGGAGACGAGCTTCGCCAGCGCGTCCTGCGCGCAGACGGGGCAGGTGACGAGCGGCGCGTCACTGAACTTCTGCAGGGCCTCGAACTTGTGGTCGCACGCGCTGCAACGGTATTCGTAGATCGGCATCGTGGCGATTCCCGGTCGGAATTCGGCGAAAAGCGTTTGATTAGAAAAGAATAATTGAACCACGCATTATACCGGCTTTGCAGCGTCGGCGGGGGACGCCGGCGGCGAACTACGTGTCCACTGCCGATAGATGGGTGCCGCGCCGCGCCAACCAAAGTGCCGTATGCTGGCGGCACGGGAATTCGCGCGGGAGGACGGATCGCGATGGCTGCGTATTGGACCTGGTGGGCGCTGGCGGCCGTCCTGGTCGGCGCCGAGCTCGTGACCGGGACGTTCTACCTGCTCGCGGTCGGCGTGGGCTTCGTCGCGGGCGGCCTCGCCGCGTGGGCAGGGGCCGCGACGCCGTTGCAGCTCGTCGTCGGCGCCGCGGTCGCGGTCGCCGGCACGGTCGCCGCGCACCGGTGGCGGCAGAAGCGCGCGCTGCCGCCGCCCGCGCCGCTCGACGTCGGACAGTCGGTGCGCGTGCTCGACTGGAAGCCGGACGGCAGCGCCCGCGTCAGCTACCGGGGCACGCAGTGGAACGCCGAGCTCGCCGAGCCGGGGGGTGCGCGGCACGAGACGATGTACATCGTGGGCACCCGCGGCTCGACGCTCGTCATCGCCGACCGGCGCGCCTGACGGCCGCGCCGGCCTTCCGCGCCCCGCATGAACGGAGACTCCTCGATGCTCTACGGATCGGCCATTTTCACGTTCGTCGTGTTCGTCGTCGCGGTGATCGTCGTCATCAAGACGATCCGCGTCGTCCCGCAGCAGCACGCGTGGGTCGTCGAGCGGCTCGGCCGCTTCTACGCGGTGCTGGAGCCCGGCCTCAATTTCGTGATCCCCTTCGTCGACCGCGTCGCGTTCCGCCACGACCTGCGCGAGATCCCGCTCGACGTGCCGAGCCAGATCTGCATCACGCGCGACAACACGCAGCTGCAGGTCGACGGCATCCTGTACTTCCAGGTGACGGACCCGAAGCTCGCGTCGTACGGGTCGTCGAACTACGTGCTGGCGATCACGCAGCTCGCGCAGACGACGCTGCGCAGCGTCATCGGGCGGATGGAGCTCGACCGGACCTTCGAGGAGCGCGACCAGATCAACGCGCTGGTGGTGTCGGCGCTCGACGAGGCGGCCGCGAGCTGGGGCGTCAAGGTGCTGCGCTACGAGATCAAGGACCTGACGCCGCCGGCCGAGATCCTGCGCGCGATGCAGGCGCAGATCACGGCCGAGCGGGAGAAGCGGGCGGTGATCGCGACGTCCGAGGGCAGCCGGCAGCAGGCGATCAACGTCGCGATCGGCGCGCGCGAGGCCGCGATCGCCAAGTCGGAGGGCGAGAAGCAGGCGGAGATCAACGTTGCGCAGGGCGAGGCGCAGGCCACGCTCGTCAACGCCGACGCGAACGCGAAGGCGATCCGCATGATCGCCGAGGCGATCCAGGCGCCGGGCGGCCTGCAGGCGGTGAACCTGCGCGTGGCCGAGCACTACATCAACGCGTTCGGCCTGCTGGCGCGCACGAACAACACGCTGATCGTGCCTTCGAACGTGTCGGACATGGCGGGACTGATCGCGACCGCGATGAGCGTCGTCAAGGCCGAGCAGCGTTAACCACGGAAAGCGGAAGCGCGCATGGAACTGAAGGGAAGCACGTTCATCGTGACCGGTGGGGCGTCCGGGCTGGGCGCGGCAACCGCGCGGATGGTGGTCGCCGGCGGCGGCAGCGTCGTCCTGGCCGATCTCAAGGAGGCGGAAGGGCAGGCGCTCGCCGCCGAGCTCGGACGGTCCGCCAAGTTCGTGAAGACCGACGTCACCGACGAGGCGAGCGGCGCCGCCGCGGTCGCCGCGGCGGTGACGGCGTTCGGCGGGCTGCAGGGCCTCGTCGGCTGCGCGGGCATCGTCCACGCGGAGAAGGTCGTGGGGAAGGACGCGCCGCACTCGCTCGCCGGGTTCGCGCGCACGATCGCCGTCAACCTGACCGGCATGTTCAACATGATCCGCCTGGCGGCCGATGCGATGTGCAAGGGCGCGCCGAATGCCGAGGGCGAGCGCGGGGTCATCGTGAGCACGGCGTCGATCGCCGCGTTCGACGGCCAGATGGGGCAGGCCGCGTACGCGGCGTCGAAGGGCGGCGTCGTCGGGATGACGCTGCCGATCGCGCGCGACCTCGCGCGCCACGGCATCCGCGTGGTCACGATCGCGCCGGGCATCTTCGAGACGCCGATGATGGCGGGTCTGCCGCCCGACGTGCAGCAGGCGCTGGGCAGGATGGTGCCGTTCCCGCCGCGGCTCGGCCGGCCGCCCGAGTTCGCGTCGCTCGTCGCCGAGATCGTGCGCAATCCGATGCTCAACGGCGAGGTGATCCGGCTCGACGGCGCGATCCGGATGGCGCCGCGGTAGCCTAGGAAATGAGGGTCAGACTCGAATTTCGTTGCCGCGCCGGGAGATGCGCCGCGTCGTCCAGGGAAATTCGAGTCTGACCCTCATTTCCCCCGAGGGTCTGACCCCTGTGCGAGGCCCCGACGCTACTCGCGCCGGATCAGCGCGAAGGCCGCCGCGATCATCGCGACGAAGAACACGAACGTCCACGACGGGATGGCAAGGCCCAGGAACAGCCAGCCCTGCTCGGCGCACTCGCCGCTGCCCTTGAGCACGCGACCGATCACCTCGGTCAGTGGCAGCGTCTCCAGCATGTAGTCGAGCCCCATCCCGCACGCGGGGACAGAGCCTTTCGGCTGGCCCTGGATCCAGACGTGCCACGCGGCCAGCGCGGCGCCGACGCCGGAGGCGACGCAGATGAGCAACGCCCAGACCGCCGCGCCGACACGCCCCGGACCCTGCAGCGCGGCGAGCAGGCACAGCACGCCGGTCGTGATGACGGCGATCCGCTGGAACACGCACAGCGGGCACGGCTCGAGGTCGAGGCCGTATTGCAGCCACAGCGCCCACGCCATCAACCCCGCGCAGACGAGAAAGCCCAGCAGGTACGCGGGCCGGCGCCGCGGCAGCACGAGCAGCGTGAACGACGCGATGCCGATCGTCCAGACCAGCATCCGGTAGGCCGTCTGCGCCAGCGGCGGATTCGCGCCGAGCGCGGAGAGCATCGCGTCCTGCAGGACGAGCGCGATGGCGATGAAGATGCCGGCGAGCGGCCAGGGAATAGTGGCGTAGCGGTTCATGGGTGCAATGGCGGGCCGGCGCGCTTCAGCGCTGCGACCGCTCGAGCGCCTGATCGATGTCCCACAGGATATCTTCGACAGACTCGAGCCCGACCGACAGCCTTATCATCTCCGGCGACACGCCGGCGGCGCGCTGCTCGTCCTCCGACAGCTGGCGGTGGGTCGTCGACGCGGGGTGGATGACGAGGCTCTTCGCATCGCCGACGTTGGCGAGGTGCGACAGGAACTGCACCGACTCGATGAACTTCACGCCCGCCGCGGCGCCGCCGCGCACGCCGAAGGAGAGGATGCCGCCGGCGCCGCGCGGCAGGTAGCGCTGCGCCAGCGCCGCGTAGCGGCTCCCCGGCAGGCCGGGATAGTCGACCCACTCGACGGCCGGGTGCGCGGCCAGGTGGCGTGCGACCGCGAGCGCCGACTCGCAATGCCGCGGCATCCGCAGGTGCAGCGTCTCGATGCCCTGCAGCAGCAGGAACGCCGAGAACGGCGACAGCGTGGGCCCGAGTGTCCGCATCGTCTCCATCCGCGCTTTCATCGTGAAGCCGAAGTCGCCGAACGTCTCGAAGAAGATCACGCCGTGGTAGCCGCGCGACGGCTCCGTCATCTGCGGAAACCTGCCGTTGTCCCACGGGAACTTCCCGGACTCGACGACGACGCCGCCCATCGTCGTGCCATGGCCGCCCAGGTACTTCGTCACCGAGTGGACGACGATGTCGGCGCCGTGCTCGAAGGGGCGGCACAGGAACGGCGACGCGAGCGTGTTGTCGACGACGAGCGGCACGCCCTCCGCGTGCGCGATGCCGGCGATCGCGGCCAAGTCGGCGACGTTGAGCTGCGGATTGCCGATCGTCTCGACGTAGACCGCCTTCGTGTTCGGGCGGATCGCCGGGCGGAAGTTGGTGGGATCGTCGCTGTCGACGAACGTCGCGTCGATGCCGAACTGCGCGAACGTCACCGCCAGTTGCGTGTACGTGCCGCCGTAGAGCGTCCGCGACGCGACGACGTGGTCGCCGGCGCGGCAGAGCGTCAGCAGCGCGACCATCTGCGCGGCCATGCCGGTGGCCGTCGCCAGCGCCGCGCGGCCGCCCTCGAGGGCCGCCACGCGCTCCTCGAGCGCCGCGACCGTCGGGTTCGAGATACGCGAGTAGACGTTGCCGAACGTCTGCAGGTTGAAGAGGCTCGCCGCATGATCGGCGCTGTCGAAGACGAACGACGTCGTCTGGTAGATCGGCAGCGCGCGAGCGCCCGTCGCCGCGTCCGGGATCTGGCCGGCGTGGAGGCAGAGGGTGTCGAAGCCGAACTTGCGGTCGGGCATGGCAAGTCGATTGTTTCACAAAGAGGCGCACGGACGCCGAGGAAGGCGCGGCCGGGCCCGTTCTCTCTGCGCCTCTGCGTCTCTCCGTAGGAACCCGTCGTCGACGCCTAGACCGGCCGCCGCGCCGAGATCACGCCGGTGTTGACGCCGGCCCAGTTGAGCCCGCCGAGGATGCGCGCGTGCTCGATCTTGACGCAACGGTCCATCACCACGTCGAGGCCGGCGTCCGCGGCGATGCGCGCCGCCTCGTCGTTGCGGATGGACAGCTGCATCCACAGCACCTTCGCGCCCTTCGCGACCGCGGCGCGCGCGATCGGCGGAATGTCCGGCGCCCGGCGGAAGCAGTCGACGACGTCGACGGGGCCGGGAACCGCCGCCAGGTCGGGGTAGCAACGCTGCCCGAGGATCTCGGTGCAGCCCGGGTTCACCGGCACGATACGGTAGCCGTGGTCCTGCATGTACTTCGCCGCGAAGTAGCTCGGCCGGTACCAGTGCTGCGACAGGCCCACGACGGCGATCGTTCGCGCCGACCCGAGGATCCGGCGCAGGCCGGCAATGTCGTCGACGATCGGCATGGCGTTCGCGCGCGCCTCAGTTGCGCCACTGCGGCGGCGCGTTGTACGGGTAGTCGTTCGATATCCGCCGACCCGACGAAATCCGATTGGAGAACCACGACAGCGACGGATAGTCGCCGGGCCCGAACGTTCGGCAGTCGCCCATGAAATTCGCGTCGGTGCAGAACATCCAGTAGCCGCGCTCGATGCGCATGGACGACGCCCGGTCGTTGAAGCCGGTGCCGTCGAGGTTGCCCAGCACGTCGGTGTTGACCGTGTACGACCGGCCCGAGAAGTTGGGTCCCTCGTAGAGCACGACGCGCGTGTTGCCGCCCCAGCCGCCGCCGCCGCCCGAGCCGCCGCCGCCGCCGGGGGCGAAAGGCCGTGCCGAGCTCACGCGGCCGGTCACGCCACCCAGGCTGTCGTGCCGGCCGGGCCCGAACACCTCGCACGTGTTCATGAAATCCGCGTCGGCGCACAGCTGCCACGTCCCGCCGTTGACGATCGCCGACGATGCGCGATCGTTGAACCCGGTGCCGCCGAGGTTGGGCATCGCGCCGTTGAGCGTGAACGAGCGCCCCGTCGTGCCGGGGCTCTCGAACAGCACGATCGACGGATTGCCCGGGCCACCCCCGCCGCCGCCGACACCGCCGCCGCCGCCCCAGCCGCTGCCGCCGCCGCCGTTCCATCCGATTTCGCGCAGCGACGACACCTGGTTGTTGAGACCGACCGTGGACAGCGACGGATAGTTGCCCGCATTCAGCGTGATGCACTGCCCGCGAAAGTAGCTGTCGGTGCACAGCTGCCACGAACCGCCGCGGATCGTCGCCGACGACGCGCGATCGTTGAAGCCGACGCGGGCGAGGTCGGACACCGAACTCGTCGCCGTGTAGCGCGGCCCGTTGAAATTCTCGCCCTGGAACAGCGTGATCTCCTGCGCGGAGGCGGCCGCCGCCAGGCAGACGGCGAGCGCGGCCGTCGCCGCGTGTGTGGTCCTGCTCATGCGCCTTCCTCCACTCTTGGCATCGCCGCGCGTCGGTGCGTCACGTCGCGGCCGCCGCGGCACACGATGCCGCCGGCGTCGACGGTGCCACCGCAGCGCACCCGTCCGCGCGGTGCGGATGCGCGACCGGTTGCCAGCCGACGACGGCCAGCATCACGAGGTAGCCGATGACGTAGGCGACGGCGACGTGCCAGCCGCCGCGCACCCAGGCCACGGCGGACTTCGCCTCCGGATACTGGTTCGACAGCGCGACGCCGGCCGAGGAGCCGAACCAGATCATCGAGCCGCCGAAGCCGACGGCGTAGGCGAGGAAGCCCCAGTCGTAGCCGCCCTGCTTCAGCGCGAGCGCCGTCAGCGGGATGTTGTCGAAGACCGCCGAGACGAACCCCAGCCCGAACGCCGTCTGCCACGACGCGGCCGGCAGCTTCTCCACCGGCATCATCGACGCGCTGGTGACGAGCGCGAGCAGGAACAGCGTGCCCTTGAACGTCTCCGGCATCACCTCCCAGTCCGGACGCCTCGCGGGCAGCGAGATGAGGATCGCGACCCAGACGCCGAAGCCGATGAACGGGAAGGCGTCGGAGTAGGCGTTGAACTGCAGGTTGACGGTCACGTTGGCGATGATCGCGCAGAGCAGGATCAGGAACACGATGCCGACGCGGGTCCAGTCGACCTGCGTGTGCTCGTGCACGTGGCGGATCATCGGCGAGTGCGCGTGCTGCTGCTTGGCGGCCGGGATGCCGAAGATCACCAGCGCCACGAAGGCCGCGACGTACGCCTCGACGACCTCGAGCGGGCCCACGCCGGCGAGCCACATCATCGTCGTCGTCGTGTCGCCGATCACGCTGCCGGAGCCGCCGGCGTTGGACGCCGCGACGATCGCGGCGAGATACCCGATGTGCACCCTGGCGCGGAACAGCTGGTGCGCCATCGCGCCGCCGATCAGCGCCGCCGCGATGTTGTCGAGGAACGACGAGAGGACGAACACCATCGCCAGCAGGGCGAAGCTGCCCTTCCAGTCGCCGGGCAGGAAGCGCGGCAGCACCAGCGGCACGCGGCTCTTCTCGAAGTGGCGCGACAGCAGTGCGAAGCCCATCAGCAGCAGGAACAGGTTGGCGAGGATCACCCACTCGTGCCTCAGGTGCACGAGGAGTCCCAGGATCCCCGACCCTTCCTTGAAGCCGGTGAATGCGAGCTTGTAGAGCGTGATCGTCGCGAGGCCCGTCAGCGCCACCTTCAGCGTGTGGTGATGGAACAGCGCGACGCCCAGCAGCGTCAGCCCGAACAGCACGAAGTCGATCGGTACCGGGCCGATCGACGGCAGGTCGGCCGCCGCGCCGTCCGCGGCGGCGGCCGTGCCCGCGACGAGCAGCACGGCGGCGGCGAGGCCGGCGGCGGCGCGCGCGCGCAGCGGCGAAGTCGGGCAGGGTCTCGTGAGTCCGGACATGTTCGATTGTGGCGGGCGGGTCGGGAAGGCGACGCGTTCGGGCGATCCGGCGGTAGGATGCTCGCTGCCCGCAGCCCGTCAAGCGGCCGCGATCGCGGCCGGCGGTTCGGGTGACGCGGATTGTAACCGGCGGAGGCCGGCGCTCCGCGCCGTGGACGGCGGCGGGTGGCGGCCTCGGCGGGCGCGATCCTTGCTTGTACTGGACGACTTCGATGCAAACCGGCCATGGACGACGGCCCGGCGCCGGGCCTCCATGCCCCGGCCGGGCGCGTGCATGGCTCTTGCCGTTTCATAGACAGAACAAGGGGTTATGGCTCTCTCGCGCTCCCTGAATCGCCTCGATTTGCCGGTCCACACCGTCGGGGACCCGGTCGAGCGCGAGTCGCTGCTGGCGCTGTCGCAGCGCAAGCTCAATGCGCTGGGGATCCCCGTTGCGTACGTCGATCGGAACCAGCGGTACCGATTCGTCAACAAGGCGTTCGTCGACTGGCTGGGCAAGCGCGAAGGCGAGGTCCTCGGCCGCGAGGTCATCGAGGTCCTCGGGCGCGAGGTCTTCCAGCTGTACCGTGCGTACATCGACGCGGCGCTGTCCGGCGAGCGCACGACCTACGAGCGGCAGCTGATCACGCCCGGGCGCCCGGCGCTCTGGATCCGGGTCGACTACTACCCGGACCGCAGCTCGCAGGGTCACGTCCGCGGCTTCCTCGTCACGTACAGCGACGTCGACCACCTCAAGCGCCTGGAGCTCGAGGCCGGCCAGCGCGAGCACCGGCTGCGGCTCGTCACCGACAGCGTCGGGCTGCCGATCCTGTACTTCGACCGGCAGCTCAAGATCCGCTTCGCCAACAAGCCGTTCGGCAACTGGCTGGGCGTTCCGTCCGACGACGTGCCCGGCCACGTGCTGAAGGACGTCCTGCCCGCCGACGCGCTCGCGGAGATGCAGGCGTACATCGAGCGCGCGTTCGCCGGGGCCACCGTGTCGTACGAGCGCCGCGAGCGGCAGCTCGAGGGCGACGCGCGCTGGACGCGCATCACGCTGTTCCCGGACCGCGAGCTCGGCGGCCGCATCGGCGGCGCCTTCGTCGTGATGAACGACATCGAGGAGGACATCCGCGTCCGCGACGCGCTGAAGGCGCAGGAGGCGCAGATGCGCCTCTTCGCCGACAACATTCCCGGCCCGATCGCCTACCTCGACCGCAACCTCAAGTACACGTTCGTGAACCAGGCGTTCGCGAACTCCGTGTGCAAGCCGCAGGACGAGATCTACGGCAAGACGCCGTTCCAGGTGATGGTCGCCGACGTCGCCGCGTTCCTCCGCCCGATCCTCAAGCGCGCGCAGGCGGGCGAGCACGTCGAGTACGAGCGGATCGGCAACACGATGCAGGGCAGCCGGCGGTGGCTGCACGGCCGCATCGCGCCGGACCTCGATGCGTCGGGCACCGTGCGCGGGCTCTACTGCACCGAGTACGACATCCACGACCTCAAGCTGACCGAGCAGGCGCTCGCCGCGCGCGAGGAGCAGCTGCGCCTGTTCAACGACAACATCCCCGAGCCGATCGTCTACCTGTCCGAGGACCGGCGCTACCAGTTCGTCAACGAGGCGTTCCTGCACCTCGTCGGGCTTTCGCGCGACGAGGTCGTCGGCAAGACGGCCGAGGAAGTGCTGGGGCCGGACCTGGCCGGCATGATGGAGCCGGGACGCGACCGCGTGTTCGCCGGCGAAGCGATCACGTACGAGCGCATGGTCATCGACGCGTCCGGCCGCGAGCGCTGGATCCGCGCGCGCTGCGTGCCGGACCTCAACTTCGACGGGACGGTCAAGGGCGAGTACGTCGTCGGCCACGACATCACCGACCTCAAGCAGGCGCAGGACACGCTGGCCACGCGCGAGGGCCAGCTGACCGCGATCATCAACGGCGTGCCGGCGCCGGTCGCGTACATCGACCGCGACGAGCACTGCCACTACGTCAACCGCGCGTTCCTGCAGTTCTTCGGGCTCACGCAGGAACGGGTCGCGCAGATGCGGCTGCGCGACGTCGTCGGCCACGGTATCTACCAGAGCGCGCAGGCGATGTTGACGCGCGCGATGGAAGGCGAGTCGACGGCGTTCGACCGGCTGGTGCCGGGCGCCAACGGTGTGCGACGCTGGATGACGATCCGCGTGGTGCCGGATGCCTCGCCGTCGGGCGAGGTGCACGGCGCCTTCGTGCTGATGAACGACATCCACGGCCTGAAGCAGGCGCAGGAGGCGTTGCGCGACTCCGAGGCGGCGCTGCGGCTGCTGATGGACAACGTGCCGGCGCGCGTCTCCTACATCGACCGCGACTACCGCTACCGGATCCTCAACCGCCACTACGAGGAATGGCTGGGCCAGAGCCGCAAGGAGCTGACCGGGCGCCGCTACGCCGAAGTCGTCGGCAACGAGCGCGCGCACCAGCTGGGGCCGCTGCTCGACCGCGTCCTCGCGGGCGAGACGGTGTCGACGGAGCTCGAGCTCGCGCAGCCGGACGGCCAGCTGCGATGGGAATCGGTCCACTACGCGCCGCACCGCGACGCGGACGGCAACGTCGTCGGCATCTACGCGGTGCACGCGGACATCCACGACCAGAAGCGCAACGTCGGCGAGCTGAAGCGCGTCAACTGGATGCTGTCGTCGCACATCAGCAACACGCCGCTCGCCGTGCTGGAGTGGGACCGCGACTTCCGGCTCGTCCGCTGGTCGCCGCAGGCCGAGAACATCTTCGGCTGGCGCTCCGACGAGATCCTCGGCATTCCGCTCGCCGACAGCCCGCTCGTCCACGAGGACGACCGCGAGGCGTTCGCGGGCCTCGTGGCGCGGCTGATGCACGGCGAGGAGCCGCGCGCGACCGGCCTCACGCGCAACCACCGGCGCGACGGCGACACGATCTGGTGCGAGTGGTACCACTCGGCGCTGCTCGACGACAGCGGCCAGATCGTGTCGATCCTGTCGTTCGTGCAGGACGTGTCGTCGCGGATCCAGGCGGAGGAGCGGCTGCAGTACCTCGCGACGCGCGACGCGCTGACCGGGCTGCCGAACCGGCTCCTGCTGCACGAGCGGCTGACGCAGGCGATCGCGCAGGCGAAGCGCAGCGGCCGGCGGGTCGGCGTGCTGTTCATCGACCTCGACCGCTTCAAGAACGTCAACGACACGCTGGGCCACCGGATCGGCGACGAGCTGCTGAAGCGCGTCACGGCGGCGCTGTCCGGCGCGCTGCGCGAGACCGACCTGCTGGCGCGGCTCGGCGGCGACGAGTTCATGGTCATCGTCGAGGACTTCGACGACCGCGCGGTGCTCGGGCGGATCGCGCAGAAGCTGCTCGACGCGATCGCGCAGCCGTTCCAGATCGAGGGCCACTCGATCTTCGTGACATCGTCGATCGGCATCGCCGTCTACCCCGACGACTCGGACGACCCGGAGGAGCTGCTGAAGCACGCCGACGTCGCGATGTACAAGTCGAAGGATCTGGGGCGCAACACGTACCAGTACATCGACGAGAACCTGGCCGAGCACCGGCTGCGGCAGCACACGCTGGAGACGGCACTGCGCGCGGCGCTCACCGACGAAGTGCTGCGCCTGCACTACCAGCCGGTGGTGAAGGTGGACGACCGGTCGATCATCGGCGCCGAGGCGCTGCTGCGCTGGCATGATCCCGAGCACGGCAACGTGCCGCCGCAGGTGTTCATCCCGCTGGCCGAGGAGTCGGGGCTCATCCACGCGCTCGGCGAGTGGGTGCTGCGCTCGGCGGCGAGGCAGTGCGTGGCCTGGCGCAAGGCCGGCCTCAAGCTGACCGTGTCGGTGAACCTGTCGGCGCGGCAGTTCTACCGGGACGACCTCGCGCAGCGCATCTCCGAGATCGTCAAGGCGGAGGAGTGCGACCCGTCGTGGATCGAGCTCGAGGTGACCGAGACGAGCCTTCTGCACGACCTGGACGCGATCCGCAAGGTGCTGCACCAGCTGCGCGACCAGGGCTTCACGGTGGCGATCGACGACTTCGGCACCGGCTACTCGTCGCTGACGCACCTCAAGCACTTCCCGATCGACACGCTCAAGATCGACATCTCGTTCATCGCCGACCTCGAGTCCGATCCGCAGGACGCGGCGATCACCGAGGCGATCATCGGTCTCGCGCGCGGCCTCGGGCTCAAGGTCGTCGCCGAGGGCGTGGGCACCCGCGAGCAGCTCGAGTTCCTCGACGTGCGCGGCTGCGACTACTTCCAGGGGTTCTGGGCCAGCAAGCCGCTGCCGGCGGACTCGTTCTTCGAGTTCGTCCGGAAGAAGGTGCACTAGGGACGGGCGCACTCACGAGGGACGCAGAGGCGCCGAGAAAGGCAGCGCCTTGCGACCGGTGCCGCGTGCGCGGCGAACCTCCGCCGGCGGCACGGACGGACCGCCTTGTCCTGCGCCTGCGCGTCTCCTCGTGAAAACCGGCGCGGCGCTACTCCACCGTCGCCAGCCACGCCGCGATCGCGCCGGCGGCGTCCTCCCACTCGGGCTCGAGCATCAGCATGTGCCCCATGCCGGGCAGGATCGTCGCGTCGACGCCGTGGTGGTGCGCGGTCGCGCGCACGTCGTCGGGGATCGCGATGCGGTCGCCTTCGGCGCCCAGCACGAACGCCGGCGACGTGCCGCGTCGCGGCAGCGCCCAGTGCAGGCGCAGCGACAGGTCGAACAGCGCACGCGGCGACTCGCCGTTCAGGTGCGCGACCGCCTCCTTCAGGATCGCGGGCTCGACGCGGTCGCTGAAGTAGAACGGGCGCAGCGCGGTCAGCGTCGCCTCGGTGAGGTGCGTGGGGTCGAAGCCCATCAGCTGGGCGAGATGCTCCGGGTGCTTCGCCGCGAGGCGCGCCGCCACCGGCAGCAGCCCCGACGGCGGCACTGGCGCGATCAGCGCGGCGCCGCGCACCGGGCGCGTGGCCATCATGCGCTCGCAGATCGCCGCCCCCATCGAGTGCCCGACGAGGACCGGCGTCGCGTCGAGCCTGCCGGCGACGTGCTCGACGTCGGCGACGTAGTCGTCGAGGCCGGCGATGAACAGCGAGTCGCCACCGCCGCTCCTGCCGTGGCCGCGCAACGACAGCGCGTAGGCCGGCCAGCCGCGCGCGGCGAACCAGCCGAGGAAGTGCGGCTCCCAGCACCAGCCGTCGATGTAGCCGCCGTGCACGAACAGCAGCGGCGGCTTGCGCGACGCGCGCGACGGCAGGCGCGAGCGCACTTCGAGGTCGAATGGGGAGGCGAGCATGCGCAAAGGGACGGGCTTTCGCGGCACGGCGCCGCTGTGCCGAACGATTCCTGCTAGGATTCGAGCCCGATTGCCCCTCTCGACGAAGCGACGATTGTGCCAGAAGTCCGCGTGACGCCCGCGACCGCCACCTACGACGAGGATTGCCGGCGCTGCCCGCGGCTCGCGGCGTTCCTCGCGGACGTGCGCGCTGCGCACCCGGCGTACTGGTGCCGGCCGGTCCCGCCGTTCGGCGAGACCTCGGCGCGCCTCGTCGTCGTCGGACTGGCGCCGGGTATGCACGGCGCCAACGCGAGCGGCCGCCCGTTCACCGGCGACCACGCCGGCATCCTGCTCTACGAGACGCTGCATGCGTATGGTTTCGCGTCGCGGGCGCTCGCCACGGCGCGCGGCGACGGCCTGCGCCTTTCCGGCTGCCGGATCACCAACGCCGTGAAGTGCCTGCCGCCCGACAACAAGCCGCTGCCGGCCGAGGTGCGCGCGTGCAGCACGTTCCTCGCCGCCGACCTGCGCACGGTGCCGGAAGGTGGCGCCATCCTCGCGCTGGGTCGGATCGCGCACGACGCCGCGCTGCGGGCGCTCGGCCTCCGCACGGCGTTCGCCGCATTCGCGCACGGCGCGCGCCACGCGCTGCCGGGGCGGCGCGCGCTGTTCGACAGCTACCACTGCAGCCGCTACAACACGAACACCCGGCGGCTCACGCCGGCGATGTTCCGCGCGGTGTTCGACGCGGTCGCCGCCCACCTCGCGGCGGAGGCGCCGGCCGTCGCGGTCGCGTAGTATGCGACAGCCCCCACGCTCGCTGCGCTCGCTGCCCCCCGAGCCGCCCGCGCGCGCGGGGGCGAGCGCGGGGATTCCCGGAGCATGCTCCGGGCCGCGCGAGCGGCCTTCGCCTGCAGGCGAAGGCGCGCCCTGCAAGGGAAGCCAAGGCTCGAAGAGCGCGTCCGCGCGCGAGGGCGTCGGCCGACTCGCTTGCACCCGCAATCCACATCTGCCCGAGGAGGCCGTGGAAGGTCCGTCCCTCGCGGCGGCCCGTCAAGACTGACCATGTCCGCTCCGGCCGACGACGGCGCGCGCCCCGCGTTCGAGGCGCGCGAGCTGATCGCCTCGCTGCCGCACCGGCCCGGCGTCTACCGGATGCTCGACGCCGCCGGCGAGACGCTGTACGTCGGCAAGGCCCGCGACCTGCGCAAGCGGGTGGCGAGCTACTTCCAGAAGACCGGCCACGAGCCGCGGATCGCGACGATGATCGCGCACGTCGCGCGCGTGGAGACGACGGTCACGCGCTCCGAGGGCGAGGCGCTGCTGCTCGAGAACAACTTCATCAAGTCGCACGAGCCGCGCTACAACATCCTGTTCCGTGACGACAAGAGCTACCCGTACGTCTGCATCACCGGCGACCGGTTCCCGCAGCTGCGCTTCCACCGCGGCGCGCTCGACCGCCGCAACCGCTACTTCGGGCCGTTCCCCAGCGCCGGCGCGGTCCGCGACGGCATCGCGACGCTGCAGAAGGTATTTTTGCTGCGCACGTGCGAGAACACGGTGTTCGCGAACCGCTCGCGCCCGTGCATGCTCCACCAGATCCAGCGCTGCACGGCGCCGTGCGTGGGGCTGATCGGCGCCGACGAGTACCGCGAGGACGTCGAGGGCGCGGCGCTGTTCCTGCGGGGCAAGGCGGCCGAGGTGCTGTCGGAGCTGCAGGCGCAGATGGAGGACGCCGCGGCGAAGCTCGCGTTCGAGCGCGCGGCGCGGCTGCGCGACAAGATCGCGCGGCTGTCGCAGCTGCAGTCGCGCCAGTTCGTCGAGAGCGCGACTGCCGGCGACGTCGACGTCGTCGCGGCCGCGTCGGAGCGGGGCCTCTTCGCCGTGAACGTCGTGATGATCCGCGGCGGCCGCCACGTCGGCGATCGCACGTTCTTCCCGCGCCACGCCGACGCCATCGACCCGACGGCGCTGGCCGAGATCGTCCCCGCTTTCCTCGAGCAGCACTACGTGGAGCGGCCGGTGCCGCCGACGATCGTCGTGCCGGACGCCACCGACCACGCCGCGCTCGCGGACGTGCTGTCGGCGCAGTCCGGGCAGAAGGTCGAGATCGTCGGCAATCCGGGCGGCGAGCGGCGCGTCTGGCTCGCGATGGCGCACGAGAATGCGACGCTCGCCATCCGGCAGAAGCTCGCGCAGAAGGCCACACAGGAGGACCGCCTGGCGGCGTTGCAGGAGGCGCTCGGGCTGCCGCCGGCCGCGCAGCGCATCGAGTGCTTCGACGTATCGCACACGATGGGGGAGGCCGCCGTCGCGTCGTGCGTGATCTTCGACCGCCTGGCGATGCAGTCCGGCGAGTACCGGCGCTTCAACGTCACGCCGGCGCAGGAGGGCGACGACTACGCGGCGATGCGCGAGGCGCTGACGCGGCGCTGCGCGCGGATCGTGGCCGGCGAGTATCCGGCGCCCGACCTGCTGGTGATCGACGGCGGCAAAGGACAGGTGGCCGTCGCTGCGTCCGTGCTGGAGGAGCAGGGGCTCCACGGCGTACCGCTGATCGGGATCGCCAAGGGCCCCGAGCGCAAGGCGGGGCAGGAGGACATCGTGTTCCCCGACCGCGCCGAGGCGATGAACCTGCCCCCCGACCATCCGGGCCTGCACCTGCTGCAGCAGATCCGCGACGAGGCGCACCGGTTCGCGATCCAGGGCCACCGCGCGCGGCGCGCGAAGGCGCGCACGACGTCGGCGCTGCAGGAAATCGCCGGCGTGGGCGCCGCGAAGCGCCGCGCGCTGCTCGCGCACTTCGGAGGCGTGAAGGCCGTGCAGGCGGCGAGCGTCGAGGACATCGCGCGGGTCCCCGGCATCTCGCGCGCGCTGGCCGAGAAGATCTTCGCCGAGCTGCACTAGCGGCCCCCCGCCCGCCCTCGTGCCGCCGCGCTCCCGTCTGCGTCGGCGCGCGCGGATTTCAATGAATCCGGGTCGGGCCCGGCTCCCAGGCGAAAAGCGGCGAGTCCCGGATGATCCGTTCCGGCACCGGCGGCGCCCGCGTCGGACGCGCCGACCTGCATCATCTGCCGGCACGGCGGCGAGCGGACTGGGTTTCATGGAATTCGGCAGCGTAGAATCGGAACTGCCGCCCGCGCGGCCGCCACCCATGCCCTTCAACGTTCCCATCGCGCTGACGTGGCTGCGGATCGTCATGATTCCGCTGTTCGTCGCCGTCTACTACCTGCCCGACACGTGGCTGTCGCCGGTCGCCAAGAACTGGACCGCGATGACGATCTTCGCGGTGGCGGCGATTACCGACTGGCTCGACGGCTGGCTCGCGCGGAGATGGGGCGAGACGAGTGCCTTCGGCGCATTCCTCGACCCGGTCGCGGACAAGCTGATGGTCGCGGCCGCGCTGATCCTGCTCGTGCAGCTCGGCCGTGCGGAGGCCTACCTCGCGATCATCATCATCGGCCGCGAGATCGCCATCTCGGCGCTGCGCGAGTGGATGGCGCAGCTCGGCAAGACGAAGAACGTCGCCGTCGCGTTCATCGGCAAGGTCAAGACCGCCGCGCAGATGACGGCGATCATCGCGCTGCTTCTCTGGGAGCCGGTGATTCCGGGCGTGGCGACACCCGTGCTCGGGACCGTCGCGCTCTGGGTCGCCGCGATCCTGACGCTGTGGTCGATGTTCCACTACCTGCGCCTCGCGGCGCCGCACTTCGGCCACGAACCCGGCGTCACGGAAGCGCGCCGGACGATCGGCGGCAAGCCGGCGGACTGATCCGGCGCCGGGACTTCCCGCGCCGGCGGCGCATTCTGCGCCGCAGCATGACCGCTGTCACAATTTGGGTACACACTCTCGCCGCGCCGCGCCAACGCGGCGCACAACCGCTGCCCGCACGCCAATGACGCCGTACCTGTCGATCGAGAACCTGTCCGTGTCCTACGGTGGCACGCGCGTGCTCGACCGGGTCAGCCTGGGCGTCGAGGGCGGCGAGATGATCGCGCTCCTCGGCAGCTCCGGCTGCGGCAAGACGACGCTGCTGCGCGCGATCGCCGGCTTCGTGATCCCGGACGAGGGCACGATCCGGGTCGGCGGCGAGGACATCACGCGGCTGCCGCCGGAGAAACGCGCCACGGCGATGATGTTCCAGTCGTACGCGTTGTGGCCGCACATGACCGTCGCCGGCAACATCGGCTACGGCCTGAAGATGCGCGGTTGGAAGGCGGACCGCATCGCCGCGCGCGTGGCCGAGATGCTGAAACTGCTCCAGCTCGAGGGCTTCGCCGAGCGCAAGGTCACGCAGCTTTCGGGCGGCCAGCGGCAGCGCGTCGCGCTCGGGCGGGCGCTGGCGGTGGACCCGCATCTGCTGCTGCTCGACGAGCCCATGTCGAACCTCGACTACAAGGTGCGCGTCGAGCTGCGCCACGAGCTGCGCGCGCTGCAGCGGCGCATCGGCATCACCGCCGTCTACGTCACGCACGACCGCGAGGAGGCGCTGACGCTGGCCGACCGCATCGCGGTGATCGACGCCGGACGCGTCGTGCAGGTCGGCGCGCCCGAGGAGATCTATCACCGTCCCGAGAGCGCGTTCGTCGCCGGCTTCATGGGCGCGGACAACGCGCTCGACCTCGTCGCAACCGCCGGCGGCGCGCTCGCGGCGGCGGTGGCCGGGACACCGGCCGCGGCGCGGCTGCGCGCGCACTTCCGGAGCGACGCGGCGCAGCTCGCGCTGCAGGCGCCGGCGCACGCGGCCGACGCGCTGCTGCTGCCCGGCGTCGTCGCGCAATCGGTGTACGTCGGCCACGGCTACCGCTACCGCGTGCGCACCGACGATGCGGAAGTGTGGGTTCAGGCGCCGGAACGCGTCGCGGAAGGCACGGCGGCGACCGTCGTGGTTCCGCGCGAGGCGCTCCTGCTGTTTCCAGGTCGCAATCCCTAGGAGGACACGATGCAACTCCGCAACCTGTTCGCAATCGGCTCGCTGGCCGCGGCGCTCGCCGTGCCCGCGGGGGTCGCCGCGCAGACGACGCTCAACGTCGTCACGGCCGGCGACCAGAACATGGTCGACTACGTCAACAACTACCTGGCCCCGCGGTTCGAGAAGATGAATCCCGGCGTGAAGGTGCGCGCGGTCGGTACCGGACCCGGCGACGCCGGGTCGCAGAAGATCTACGAGAAGCTGTCGGCGCAGCAGAAGTCGGGCACCGCCGCGTGGGACACCGACGTGGCCGTGGTCCACCAGCGCGGCGCGGCGACGATGGTGAACGAAAAGTTGCTGCTGCCGTACCGCAACGACGTCGCGGCGGGCAAGATGGTGTCGCGCGACACGGCGAAGAACGCGCTCGGCGCCAACGTCGACGGCTACGTGCTGCCGATGTTCCACAGCCAGATCGCCTTCGCGTACAACCCGGACCTCGTGAAGGCGCCGCCGAAATCGTTCGCCGAGCTCGCGGAGTGGGTGAAGAAGAACCCGAAGCAGTTCGGCTACAACGGCGTCAAGGGCGGCATGTCCGGCGTGGGCTTCGTCATGGGCTGGGTCGGCGCCAACAGCGGCCTGGGTGACAAGCTGGAGAAGGGGCCGTACTCGGCGGCCGACAAGGCGGCGATCGACAAGTCGCTCGCGGGCCTCAAGGACTTCAACCAGAACGTCGTGATGACGCCGGGCAACGCCGGCACGCTCGACATGCTGAACCGCGGCGAGATCGCGATGGGTCCGGTGTGGGTCGACATGTTCTACACGTGGCAGGCCGACGGCAAGTTGAGCCCGAAGATCAAGCTCGCGCTGCCGTCGCCGGGATTGCCGGGCCAGCCGATGTACTACGTCATCCCGGCCAAGGCGGCGAACGCCGCGCTCGCCAAGAAGTTCGTCGACTTCGCGGAAAGCCCCGAGGTGCAGGCCGAAGGCATCGTCAAGCAGTTCAACTGGTACCCGGGCATCGACCCGCAGCACGTGCAGGCGAAGCTCACGCCGGCCGAGTGGAACAAGCTCTTCACCGACGTCTCGCCGGCGGACCTCGCGAAGTACGGGCGGCCGTTCCCGCTGTCGGACTACTTCACCGACATCGTCGAAGGGTACGAACGCGTCGTGCTGAAATAGGCGGTCCTGCCACAACGAGACGCAGAGGCGCAGAGGCCGCACCGGATAGCCGGGCGCCTCTGCGTCTCCTGTGCCATCACCGGGGCGACCGGAATTGAACGGCAGGACCGGCAGCTGGCGCGCGTACGCGCTCGTCGCGCCCGCGCTCGCGGTGATCGCGGCGTTCTTCGTCTTCCCGCTGCTGCTGTCGGCCGTCCTCGCCTTCCGCAGCAAGGGCGGCGACTTCACGCTCGAGCACTTCGCGAAGGCGTGGGACCTCTACCGGACGGACCTCACGTTCACCGTCGGCATCGTCCTGCTCTCGACGCTGCTGATCGGCCTCGTCGCGATCGCGATTGCCGGCTACCTGACGCTGGGCGAGAACCCCCGCGCCGTGGCGATCCTGCGCTGGCTGTACCGGTGGCCGCTGTTCATCCCGTTCATCGTCACCGGCCAGATCATGCGCACGTTCCTCGCGAAGAACGGCATGCTGAACCACGTGCTGATCGGATCGGGCCTGATCGAGCCGCTGGCCGCCCAGAGCCTGCTCGACTGGCGCGGCATCGTCGTCGCGTTCGTGTGGAAGCAGGCGCCGTTCGTCACGCTGCTGCTCGCCGGCGCGATGGCGTCGCTCGAGCCGCAGCAGATCGAGGCGGCGCGCAACCTCGGCGCGCGCCGATCCCGCGTCCTGCTCGACGTGGTCCTGCCGCAGGTGCGCGGCACGCTGCTGGTCGGCCTCGTGCTGTCGTTCGTCACGATGCTCTCGGTGCTGTCGGTGCCGATGATGATCAACCCGAATTCGCCGACGATGATCACCGTCGACGTCGCGTACCGGATCTCGACGCTGTCCGACTACGCGGTCGCCAATGCGCTGTGCCTGATGTCGCTCGTGGTCGCGGCGGCGGGCGCGTGGTTCTACCTGCAGCACGCGAAGCGGCATACGCTGCAGGCCTGACGGCACGCGGATCCGGCGATGAACGCGCTTCGCTCCCGCTGGCCGCAGGCGCTCGGCATGGCCGTCGTGCTGGGGCTCGTCGCCTTCGCGATCTTCGGCCCGCTGGCCAACCTGTTCCTGTGGGCGTTCGCCGAGAAGTGGTACTTCCCGAACAGGATCCCGCAGGAGTTCGGCCTCTCGTTCTGGGGGCGCGTGTTCAGCCCGCGCGGCAACGCGCTGGCGTCGCTCGGCACCAGCGTGTGGATCGCACTGCTGACCGTCGCGCTGAGCCTCGCAGTTGCGATCCCGGCCGGCTTCGCGCTCGCCCGCCTCCGTTTGCGCTGGCGCGGCCTCATCCTGCTCGCGTTCCTGCTACCGCAGGCGGTGCCGAACCTTCCCGTCTACGTGAACATCGCGCGCGTGTTCTACGAGATCGGCCTGAACGGCACCGTGCTCGGCGTCGTGCTCGTGCACGCGTCGCACGGCCTGGTGCTCGCCGTCTGGATCGCGTCGGCGGCGTTCGCCTCGATCGACCCTTCGCTGGAAGAGGCGTCGCGCAACATGGGCGCGTCGCCGTGGACGTGCTTCCGCACGGTGACGCTGCCGCTCGCCGCGCCCGGCCTGATCGCGAGCGCGATCTTCGTCTTCCTCGAATCGCTCGACGAGTTCACCGGTACCTACTTCGTCGGCGTGCCGGACGTGACGACGCTGCCGTTGCTGATGTTCAACGCGAGCATGGGCGGCAACTACCAGATCGCGTCGATCACGGCCCTGCTGCTGCTCGTGCCGTCGATCGCGTTCATGCTCGTCGTCGAGCGCTTCCTCAAGGCCGACGTGCTGGCCGGCGTGGGGCGCTAGCCCGCGGTCAGTCGGCCGCCTCGGCCAGCGGCAGGGCGCGCCCGAACCGCGCGAGCAGCGCAGCGGCCTGCTGTTGGTACGCGGCCCGGCTGCGATCCTTGACGTGGCCGAAGCCGCGCACCGTCGACGGCAGCGCGGCGATCTCGACGGCGAGCGCGTAGTTGCGCGCGTCGAGGCCGGCGGCGAGGCGATCGAGGATGCGCTCGAAGTCGGCGACCGCCTGCCGCTCGGCGCGCCGCTCCGGCGTGCGCCCGAAGGGATCGAACGGCGTGCCGCGCAGGCCCTTCATCCGGGCGAGCAGGCGCAACGCGTGCTGCATCCAGGCGCCGTACCTGCGCTTGCGCGGCTCGCCCGTGGCCGGATCGCGCCGCGCGAGCAGCGGCGGCGCCAGGTGGAACGCGAGCTGCGGCGTCCCGTCGAAAGCGCGCGCGAGCTTCGCGGCGAAGACGCCATCCGTGTAGAGCCGCGCGACCTCGTATTCGTCCTTGTACGCCATCAGCGTGTGCAGCGAGCGCGCGGCGGCCTCGGTCAGGCCCGATTGCGCGGGCAGCCCGGCATCCGCAGCCGCGATGCGCGCCAGCCGCCGCCGGTAGCGGTCGGCGTAGCCGGCGTCCTGGTACGCGACGAGAAGCCCGGCGTAGTGCTCGATCCACTCCGCCGGCGTGCGCGCCGCCGGTGGCTCGGGCGGCGACGTGCCGGCCGCACGCTCGACGTGCGCACGGTCGTGCGCCGCAAGACGACCCCACGCGAACGCGGCCTTGCCGCTGTCCACGGCGGTGCCGTTCAACTCGATCGCGCGCTCGATCGCGGCGCGCGACAACGGAACGAGCCCCTGCTGGAACGCGTATCCCAGCAGGAACAGGTTGGTCGCGATCGCGTCGCCCATGAGCGCGGTCGCGAGCGCCGTGGCCGGCACGAAGTCGACGGCGTCGGGGCCGGCCGCGCCCTGCAGCGCACGCCGCATCGGCGCGTCGTCCAGGTCCATGTCGCGGTCGAGGACGAACTGCGCGGTCGGCGTCGGCGTGCCGTTGATCACGGCGCGCGTCCGGCCGCGGTCGATCGCGGCGAGCGCCGCGGGGCTCGCCGCGACCACCATGTCGCAACCGAGCAAGAGGTCGGCGGCGCCGGCACCCACGCGCACGGCGGCGAGGTCGTCCGGATGCGGCGCGAGCCTTACGTGGCTGGTCACGGCACCGTTCTTCTGCGCGAGACCCGTGAAGTCGAGGACGCTGCAGCCTCGGCCTTCGAGGTGCGCCGCCATGCCGAGCAGCGCGCCGATCGTGATGACCCCGGTGCCGCCGATGCCGGTGACGAGGATCGCATAGGGTGCCGCGAGCGCCGGCAGCACGGGTTCCGGCAGCTCGACCGCGGGCGCAGCGCCGGCGGCTCGGCGGAGCGTGACGCCGCGCACGGTGACGAAGCTCGGGCAGAAGCCCCTGAGGCACGAGAAGTCCTTGTTGCACGACGACTGGTCGATGGCGCGCTTGCGGCCGAGCGGCGTTTCCAGCGGGCGCACGGCAACGCAGTTCGACTGCTCCGAGCAGTCGCCGCAGCCTTCGCACACCGCGTCGTTGATGAATACGCGCTCCGGCGGGTCGGGATAGCGCCCGCGCTTGCGCCGCCTGCGCTTCTCTGCGGCGCACGTCTGGTCGTAGACGAGCACGGTCAGCCCCGGTACCTCGCGCAGCTCGCGCTGGACCGCGTCGAGCTCGTCGCGGTGGCGCACGGTGACGCCCGGCGCGAACGCGGCGTCGCGCGCGTACTTCTCCGGCTCGTCGGTGACGACGACGATGCGCTTCGCGCCCTCGGCGGCGACCTGCTGCGTGACCTGCGGCACCGTCAGCTGCCCGTCGAGCGGCTGCCCGCCGGTCATCGCGACCGCGTCGTTGAACAGGATCTTGTACGTGATGTCGGTGCCCGCGGCGGCAGCTGCGCGGATGGCGAGCAGCCCGCTGTGGAAGTACGTGCCGTCGCCGATGTTCTGGAACGCGTGCTTCCGCCGCACGAACGGCGCCACGCCGATCCACGCGGCGCCTTCGCCGCCCATGTGCGTGAACGTCCGCGTCTGCCGCGGCATGTGCAGCGCCAGGTAGTGGCAGCCGATGCCGGCCAGCGCACGGCTGCCTTCGGGCACGCGCGTGGACGTGTTGTGCGGGCAGCCGGCGCAGAAGAACGGCGTGCGCTGCGGATAGGCCACCGGCGCGCGCCCGATCGCGGCGAGCCGGGCGAGGCGCGCCACCGGCGCGCGGAGCTCGGGCAGCTCGCCGTGCGCGCGCGCGAGCCGCGCGGCGATGGCGTTGGCGACGATCGCCGGCGACAGCTCGCCGTCCGTGGGCATCAGGACGGCGCCCGACTCGTCGCGCTTGCCGGTCACGCGCGGCCGCGCCGGCTGCGCGAACAGGAGCCGGACCAGCTGGTCCTCGACGACCGGGCGCTTCTCCTCGACCACGAGGATCTCGTCGAGTCCGTCGGCGAAGGCGAGCGCGCCGGCCGGCTCGAGCGGCCAGCTCATCCCGATCTTGTACAGCCGCAGGCCGAGCGCGTGCGCCTGCACGTCGTCGATGCCGAGGTCGGCGAGCGCCTGGCGCACGTCGAGGTACGCCTTGCCGGTGGCGGCGATGCCGAGCCGTGCGCGCGGCGCGTCGAGGACGACCCGGTCGAGGCGATTCGCGCGCGCGAAGGCGCGCACGGCGTCCATCTTCGGACCGTGCAGCCGCCGCTCCTGCTCGAGCGGCGTGTCGGGCCAGCGCAGGTGCAGGCCGTCCGGCGGCGGCGCGTGGTCCGCCGGAACCACGATGCGCACGCGCTGCGGATCGACGTCCACCGACGCCGAGCTTTCCACGGTCTCCGAGATCGCCTTCATCGCGATCCAGCAGCCGCTGTAGCGCGACAGCGCGAACGCCACCAGCCCGAAGTCGAGGTAATCCTGCACCGTCGCCGGATTGAGGATCGGGATCATCGCGGCGACCAGCACCTGCTCGCTCTGGTGCGCCGTCGTCGACGACTGGCACGCGTGGTCGTCGCCGGCGAGCAGCAGCACGCCGCCGTGCGGCGCGGTGCCCGCGAGGTTCGCGTGCTTCAGCGCGTCGAGCGAGCGGTCGACGCCGGGACCCTTGCCGTAGAAGATGCCGAACACGCCGTCGCAGGTCCGGTCGTCGTATAGGCCGACCTGCTGCGTGCCCCAGAGCGCGGTCACCGCGAGGTCCTCGTTGACGCCCGGCTGGAACGCGATCCGGTGCGCGTCGAGGTGCCCGCGCGCGTTGGCGAGCGCGTGGTCGTATGTGCCGAGCGGCGAGCCGCGGTAGCCGGTGATCAGTCCCGCCGTGTCGAGCCCGGCAGCGGCGTCGCGCTGGCGCTGCATCAGCGGCAGGCGCACCAGCGCCTGCACGCCCGACAGGTAGACGCGCCCGGAGGCGAGCGTGTACTTGTCGTCGAGCGTGACCGAACGGAGCGGGGTCATGCCCGCCACTACGACAGGCAACCGGGCCGCCGTCAAGGCCGGCGGGCGAGCCGGTCGCGCAACCTGCCGTGCTGGATCTTCCCGGTTGCCGTCCTTGGCATCTGCGCTTCCTCGATGAACACGATGGCGCGCGGGCGCTTGTAGCCGGCGATGCGCTCGCGGCACCACGCGAGGAGCTCGTCCTCCGCCGCGGTCGCCCCGGGGCGGAGGACCACGGCCGCGCAGACGGTCTCGCCCCACTTTGCGTCCGGCAGGCCGACGACGGCGACGTCCTGCACGGCGGGGTGCCCGGCGAGCAGGTGCTCGACCTCGGACGGGTAGATGTTCTCGCCGCCGCTGATGATCATGTTGCTCTTGCGGTCGACGAGGTGGTAGTAGCCGTCCTCGTCGCGGCGCGCCATGTCACCGACCGAGCACCACGCGCCGCGGAACGCCTCGGCGGTCTTCTCCGGGTTCTTCCAGTAGCCGTCGAACGCGTACGGCGTGCGCGAGAAGAGCTCGCCGACCTCGCCGTCGGGCACCTCGTTGCCGTTGACGTCGAGCAGCCGGATCGGCCCCGAGCCGGTCCACTCGCGGCCGACGGAGCCGAGCTTCGTGATCTGCTCGTCGGGCCGCAGCAGCGTCACCCAGCCCGCCTCGGTGGATCCGTACAACTCGAAGAGCTGCGAATTCCGGAAGTGCGCCATGATCGCGAGCTTGGTCTCCTTGCGCGCCGGTGCCGACGAGATCATCAGCTTGGAGACGCGGCCGACGTCGTACTTCGCCTTCACCGAGGCGGGCAGGTCGAGCATCATGATGTAGTGCGTCGGCACCAGCGACGTGAACGTCACGTGCTGCTCGGAGAGCGTGCGCAGCAGCGCCGCCGGGTCGAAATGCGCGCGGTCGTCGATCACGCAGGCGGCGCCGAGGTACGTGAACGTGAACGAGAAGTACAGCGAGTTCGCGTGGCACATCGGCATCACGAGCAGCGCCGTGTCGTTGCGGGTGAGCCCCATGTCGAGCGCGGTCACGAGCGAGATGAGCGCGCTGCCGGCGTGGTTGCGGATCGCGCCCTTCGGCCGGCCGGTCGTGCCGGACGTGTACATCAGCGCCCACGTGTCGGTGGGCGCGACCTGGATCGCCGGCATCGCGGGCGACGCCGCGCCGATCATCGCCTCGTACGACTGCCAGCCCTCCGGCGCGCGCGGGGCGCCGAAGTGGACGAAGCCGCCGGGGACGACGGCGAGCCGGTCGCGGATCGACAGGACGCGGTCGACCAGCGCGTCCTGCACGACGAACGCGCGGGCCTCGCAGTGCGTGGCGATGTACTCGATCTCGGCGGCGACCAGGCGGAAGTTGACCGGGACGGCGACGAGCCCCGCGCGCGCGAGCGCGACGTAGAGCTCCATCCACTCGACGCAGTTGTAGGCGAGCAGCGCGACGCGGTCGCCCTTGGCGAGGCCGAGTCCCAGCAGCGCGTTGGCGAGGCGGCTCGCGCGCTCGTTCCACTGTGCGAACGAAAGCGATCGCCGCGAGTCGCGGGCGCCGATCTTCGCGGGCTGCAGCCGTGCCTGGGCGGCGACGACCTCGGCGACCGTCAGCAGCGGCGCCATCGGGTCAGGAGGCGCGGCGCGCCTTCTCGGCGTCGTCCCACGCGGTCAGCGCCTGGTACTCGGGCACCCAGCCCAGCCCCTTGCCCGCATCCGAGGAGATCGCGTACTGCGTGACGACGACGTCGAGCAGCGCGGGCGCGTTGGCGAATGCGTCGGCGAGCGCGCCGGGGAGCCGCGCCGGATCGGTCACGCGCTCGCCGTGCAGGCCGAATGCGCGCGCCATCGCCGCGTAGTCGGACCAGGCGAGCGTCGTGCCGACGACGCGGCCGCCGTAGTTCATCTCCTGGTCGAGGCGCTCGATGTTCCACGCGGCGTTGTTCGACACGATGAACACGACCTTCGCGCCGTGGCGCTTCGCCGAGTCGATCTCCATCGCGTTGATGCCGAACGCGCCGTCGCCGCTGACGACGACCACCTGCCGGTCCGGGTGGAGGAGGGCGGCCGCGACGCCGTAGGGCACGCCGACGCCGAGGCAGCCGAACGTGCCGGCGTCGAGATACGTACGCGGTGGCAGGCCCATGCGCGCGAACGAAAGGATGTCGCCGCCGTCGGCGATCGTGATCGCGTCGGGCTTCAGCGCGCCCTGTAGCGCGGCGAAGATCCGGTTCGGATGCATGTGGCCGTCCTTGCCCGCGGGAGCTTCGGCGAGCGACGCCGCGTATTTCTCGGCGCGCCGCACGTGCTCGGCGCGCAGCGCCGCGGTCCACGCGGCGTCGAGCTGCGGCGACCGGTGCCCGATCGCCTGCGTGAGCGCCGCGAGCGCCAGCGCCGGGTGCGCGAACAGCTCGACCTCGCCGCGCCGGTTCTCGCGCAGCTCCTCCCAGTTGTCGGCGATGCGCACGAAGCGCGCGTGCGGGAACACCGCCGGCGAGCCGTAGCCGGTCTGGTAGTCGAGCTTGCGGCCGATCACGACGACGAGGTCGGCCTCCTGCATGGCGCGCGCGCGCACGGCGCCGACGACCGACGGGTGCGACGCCGGAACGAGGTCGCGGCTCTCCTGCGTGTCGAGGTACGCGGCGCCGGTGCGATCGAGGAAGGCGACCAGCTCCGCCCGCGCGGCCAGCGCGCCGCGGCCCGTCAGCACCAGCGGGCGCCGCGCCTGGCCGATGATCCGCGCAGCGTTCGCGACGTCGCCGGCGTCGGGCGGAGCCTGCCGCGGCGGCTTGGGCGCGAGCCACTCCGGCAGTACGAGCTTCGGCGGCACGTCCGTGCGGAGCACGTCGGTCGGGATCTCGACGTAGACCGGGCCGGGCGGATTGCCGTCGCCGGCGGCCGTCGCGTACGCCTTGTCGAGGTCGCGCAGCGCGTTGTCCGCGACGCGCACCGTGCGCGCCCAGCGCGTAACCGGCTTCATGATGTCGACGTGCGCGATGCCCTGCAGCGGCCCCAGGTCGTCCTGCGCGACCGGCGCGCAGCCGCCGATCAGCAGCACGGGCACCCGCTCGAGCTGCGCGTTGGCGATCGCCGTCACGCAGTTGGTCACGCCGGGGCCCGCCGTGACCATCGCGACGCCGACGCCCCCGGTCAGCACCGCGTGCGCGTGTGCCATGTGCACGGCGGCGCCCTCGTCGCGCACGTCGACGATCCGCACGCCGCGGCGCGCGAGCCAGTCCCAGATCGGCTGGATGTGCCCGCCCTGCAGGCCGAACACGCGGTCGACGCCGCGGGACTGCAGGAAGTCGACGACGAGCTCGGCGACGGTCTTTGCTGGCGTACCGGACATCGGAGTCCCCTCGCGATCGGCGCCGGGTCGGCGCGGCCGGCGTGGCGGGAGTGCCGGCCGAGACGCGCCGCCACCTGGGCCGGCGAGGCAACCTATCACGGCGGTCCGCGTCGCGGCAACGGGACGGCCACGCCTGGCGTCGCATGCGTCCGTGCGCAACGCGGTTTGACCGGGTGCAGCGCAGCAAGCTATAATTTAAGGCTGTTGTCCCTCCCGATTCCCCGATAGCTCAGTCGGTAGAGCGACGGACTGTTAATCCGCAGGTCCCTGGTTCGAGCCCAGGTCGGGGAGCCAACGACATCCGGATGCCTGGCGGTTGGCGCGCGGTCCGCCCGGTGTTCCGCTCGAGCGGGTTTGCCGTCCGTTCCGGTGCAATGCGCGGCGCCACTTGCGGCAAGGCGCCCGACCGGCATCGACGCGGACTGGCCGCCGGTCCGACATTTTTCGCGCAGCCGCAACCGAGGATCCTGCCGTGAGCGACGTCCTGCAGTGCCTGAAGAAGCATGGCCAACGACTCGACCTCGAAATCGCCGAGGAAATGGGCTTGCCGCTGGCGTCGGTGCGGCAGCGGCTCGCCGGCCTCGTGGCGTCGGGCGCGGTCATCACCTGCAGCCTCACCCGCTTCGAGAACGGCGAGCGGATCGACGCGTGGCAGTGCCGCGTGTCCGGCTACGTCCCGCCCGCGGCGCCCGGCCGCAAGGCGAAGTCCGCCGCGTAGGCCGCCGGCGCGGACCGCCGGCGACGCCTTACCTGCCGGAGCCCTCCATCAGGCGTCGGTCCTGATTGGTCTTGTCGATGGCGATCAGCGAGATCTTCTCGATCGCGGCCTTGTAGTCGTCCTTCTTCGCCGCCGTGAATCCGGGCGCGCTGATCGTCGCGGTTCCGCCCGGTCCGCCGGTGGTGATCGTGAACGCGACCTGCGGCAGGCCCTTCGGCCAAGCGAAGTAGCTGGCACCCCACGGCGGCGCCTCGACGGCCACCGATTTCCAGCCCTTGCCGGGCGTGGCCGTGATACTGCGGATGCTGGCGGCGACGACCGCGTCGACGTGCGGCCCCGCGACCTCGAAGAGGCCGGGCTGGACGGCCTTGACCCTGCCGGTGGGGGGCGTTCCCGGCGGAGCGGTCTGGGCGGACGTGGGGCCGGCGGCGAGGGCGACCAGCACGAGCAGGCTCGCGAACGACGTGCGCATGATTCGTCCCGTGCGAAAGGGTGGGCGACGTTCGAACATAGCACCGGAGCCGCCGGGGGCCAAGCGCCGCCGCGCTGCGCGCGGCGTGCCGACCGCGGCGCGCGGCAGTCCGCCGGCAGGCCGCCGGAAGCGGCGGCCCGCGCGCGCCACGTTGGTTGCATGGACGCGTGCGTGGGCTTGGCCTATCCTCGCGCCAGCCCGGACCGCCAGGCGCCGAACGCGGCGCCGGCGCGGGACACTCGACGGAGACCCTCGATGCGCGCGATCGAACCACGCCTTCCTCTGCCGGCCGCGCCCGTTGGCGACGCGGGATGGGGCGCGCGGGCCGGCGTCGCGGCGCTGCTGGCGGCGCTGGCGCTGCTCGGTGGTTGTGCCACGCGACCGGTCAATCCGCCGGTCGACCACCTCGATCCGGGCAAGGCGTACCGCGTCGAGCGCCCGTCGGAGAGCGCGGAAGACAACGCGACGCTGGTCGTCCTCGCCTTTTCCGGCGGAGGCACGCGCGCGGCGGCGTTCTCGTACGGCGTGCTCGAGACCCTGCGCGACATGGAGAGCACGACGAAGAGCGGCCGGCGCGTTCGCGTGCTCGACGCGGTCGACGTCATCACCGGAATCTCGGGCGGGAGCTTCACCGCGCTGGCGTTCGGGCTCCACGGAGAGAAGCTCTTCGACATCTACGAGGCGAGCTTCCTCAAGCGCAACGTCCAGGGCGAACTCCTCCACCGCGCGTTGAGCCCTGCCAACTGGCCGGCGCTCGCGTCCACCGGCTGGGGCCGCTCGGAGCTGGCCGCGAACTTCTACGACGAGGTCCTGTTCAACGGCGCGACGTTCCGGGACCTGCGGCGCGACGGCCCGCGGATTCTGGTCAGCGCGACCGACCTCGCGGACGGGACCCGGCTCATCTTCAACCCCGAGAACTTCGACGTGCTGTGCACGGACCTGTCGAACATCCGGCTGGCGCGCGCCGCCGCGGCGTCGTCGGCGGTGCCGGTCGTCCTGTCGTCGATCACCATCGACAACTACGGCGGCTCGTGCGGCTACCAGCCACCGTCGTGGACGAAGCTCTTCATCGACAATCCGAATCCGCCCCGGCCGGCGGCGCGCACGGTGAAGCGCCTGCAGGAGCTCGAGGCGTTCGCCGACCGCGAGAACCGGCCGTATCTGCACCTGGTCGACGGCGGCGTGTCGGACAACGTCGGCATGCGCGGCGTGCTCGACGTGCTGTCGACCTTCGAGGCGCTGCACACGGCGGGGATGCCCACGCCGTACGACCACGTGCGCAACGTCTTCATCTTCGTCGTCAACTCGCTGGCCACGCCGCCGAACGACTGGAACCGGCGCGAAGATCCGCCCGCCTTGTTCGACGTGCTCCTCAAGGCGACCGGGACGCCGATCGACCGCTATTCGTACGACACGGTTGAGACGCTGCGGGACATCCAGGCGCGGTGGGCGTCGCTGCGCGAGATCCGCGATGCGATCAAGCCGTATCCGGCGCTCGGGGAGAAGCTCGGGGCCGTGATGCGGGCGCCCGACATCAACATCCGGATCATCGAGGTTTCGTTCGCCGCGCTCCCCGACGCGGCCGAGCGCGACTACCTCAACACGCTGCCCACGTCGTTCGTGCTGCCCGACGAGGCCGTGGACCGCCTGCGCGTCGCCGCCAAGGACGCGATCCTGGCCTCGCCCGAGGTCAAGCGGCTCGTCGCCAACGGGTCATTGCGCATGGTCGGTCCCGGGCCGCGCGTAGGGGCGAAGGGCGCCGCCGCGCCGCGGCCGCAGAATTAGGTCGACCCGACGGGCTGCGGCCGGGAAGCGGCCGGCGCGCCGGGTGCGGCCCGGCAAGACGTTGCTGTCGATCTGCGCGGACGACGACGCGGAGACGTTGGCGAGCGCGACGACTTGCGAGTCGGAGTCTCCCGGCGGGGAGCGGAGATTCGTCACGGCGAAGCTCAGTCGGAAACGCGGTGCACGCGCGGCCGGTCCCACCAACTGTGGACGGGTGGCCTCGCCGGCCGGTCGCGAGCAGCGTCAGCCCGAGCAAGGCCAGGCGACGCCGCTCGACGAGCGCGAGGTCCTGCAGGTTCGTCAAGGCCCCACGGCAACTCACGGAGCGTCAGAGGCGCGCCCCTGTCCCGCCGCGGCCCACGCCGCGACGATCTCGCGGTGGTGCGGCACGTTGGCGAGGAAGCTCTGCCGCAATCCGGCGTCGGTGATCGTCGCCGCCCGCGCCTGCAGTTCGGCGTGCGCGGCCGAGAGCAGTTCTGCCGCGCGGGGGTCCCCCGCACGCGCCAGCACCTGGTGGCAGGTGAAGAGGATGCGTCTTAATTCCGACCCGACGAACTCGCCGCCGCCGTCGCGATGCGCGAGCAAGGCCTCGACGAAGACCATCGCGTCGGCAACATCGCCGGCGGCCAGCGCCGCCCTGGCGCGGCCTGCCGTCGCGTCGTGCTGCACGCCCAGGCCGATCGCGCGTGCCAGCGACTCGGCCTGCGCGTAGGCCTCGGCCGCCGCCTGGTGGAGGCCCAGCGCGAGTTCGGCGTCGCCGACGCGAAATCGTGCACCGGCCTCGAAGTCGGCCGCCTGCACCGCCACCGCCACGTCCACCGCCGCGCGCGCCTGCTCGAGCGCCTGCGCGGCGTCGCCCTGCCACAGCGCGAGTTGCGACAGGTTGCCGCGCGGGCCGCACTCCATCTGCCGCGAGCCGATCGCGCGGCACAGCTTCAGCGACTCTTCGAGGTGCCGGCGCGCCTGCGCGAACTCGCCGAACCAGAGCCAGTCGGCGCCGACGTTGCCCTGCGCGATCGTCTCGCCCTGGCGGTCGCCGAGTTCGCGCCAGATCGGCAAGTCCTGCTCGTCCAGCGCCAGTCCGGTGACCTGGTCGTCCTGCAACTCGGCGATGTACGACAGCGCGTTGAGGAACGTGCCCTCGAGGCGGCGCAGCCCGCGCGCGCGCGACTCGGCCAGGCCATCGCGGGCGAGCGCCCGGCCGCCTTCGAGGTCGCCCTGTGCCGCCAGTGCATCGGCGAGCAGGCGCTGCCCGTCGAGCCTCGACTCGGGGTCGCCGGCGCGCTTGGCGAGCGCGATCGCCTGCCGGGCCGCGCTCTCCTGCGCGCCGTAGTCGGCGGTGCGCAGCGCGAGCATGCTGCGCCGCCGGGCGACGTGGGCGCGGCGCAGGTCGTCGTCGAGCGCGTCGGCAAGCGCCTGCATCGCGTCGAGCGCGGCGCGCTGCCCGGCGCGCTGGCCCTGCGTGTTCAGCGTCAGCTCGCGCACGACGAGCAGCCGCCAGCGCAAGGCGAGCACGGCGGGCGCCCCGGTGGTGGCACTGCCGCGATCTCCGGAGCCTTTCGCGCCGGGGGCCGCGCCCCGGTCGAGCAGCGCCAGCGCCCGCGCGACATGACCGAGCGCGGCGTCGTGCGCGTAGCGCGACATCGCGTGCTCGGCCGCGCGCGCGAAGAACTCGCAGGCCTGCGCGCTGTCGCCCGCCAGCTCGTAGTGCTCGGCCGCCACGCCGAGGAAGTCGCTCGCCCGCGCCCCGGTCAGACCGGCCAGCCACGCCGCGGCGCGGGCGTGCAGCGCGCGCCGTTGGCGCTTGAGCAGCGTGTCGTAGGTGACGTCGTGCAGCAGCTGGTGGCTGAACGCGTACTCGCGCACGTCGTCCAGCGCGGCGTCGAGCCGCGGCAGCGTCAGGTCGCGGCGCACCAGCGCCGGCAGCGCCTCGGGGGCACGCGGGTCGAGCGCGGCCAGCGCCTGGTCCCAGAACACGAGGCCGATGACGCTGGCTTCCTGCAGCGCTACGCGCTCGGGCATGGGCAGGCCGTCGAGCCGCGCCTGCAGCACGCCGGTGAGCGTCTGCGGCACCTCGGTCGCGTGCAGCTTCTCGGGGCGCAGCGTCCAGCGCTCGCCGCCGGCGATGTCGATCGCCCGCTGGTCCACGAGCATCTTGACCAGCTCTTCCATGTAGAAGGGGTTGCCCTCGGCGCGGCCGACGATCAGCTCGCGCAGCGCGGCGGGGACCGGCGCCAGCTTCTTCAGCAGTTCGTCGGCGAGCGCCTGCCCGACGCCCGGATCGAGCGCGCGCAGGTCGATGCGCTGGTGCTCGATGCCGCTGCACCAGTCGCCGCGGCGCTCGAAGAGGGCCGGCCGGGTCAGTCCGAGCACGAGCATCGGCACGTCGCGATCGACCTCGGCGAGATGGACGAGGAAGTCCAGCGAGCCGTCGTCGGCCCAGTGCAGGTCTTCGAGCTCCAACACGACCGGTGCGCCGGTCTGCGCCGCGGTATGGCGAAACATCTGCGCCGCGGCGTGGAACGCGCGGTTGCGGATCTGGCGGGCGTCGTTTCTGATGCCGCTCAAGTGGCGGCTGTCGCCGAAGTCGAGCCCGATCAGGTGGCCGAGCAGGTGGGCGTGGGCCTGGGCCATCTCGGCGCCGTCGTCCGCTTCGAACAGCGGCGCGATGCCGGCCTCGATCTTGCGCTTCGCGACGGCGACGCTGTCGCCGTCGCCGATCTGCAGGCGCCGCGCGAGGACGTCGCGCAGCAGACCGTAGGGCTGGCTGCGCGTCAGCGGATTGGCGCGGCCCTGGAAGATGCAGAACGGCTCGGGCCGGGCGTCGCTCCAGGCGTCGAACTCGTGGAGCAGCCGGCTCTTGCCCAGGCCGGCTTCGCCGACGACGGTGACCATCGCCAGTCTGTGCTCGACGAACAGGCGCTCGAACGCGCGCTGCAGCACGCCGAGCTCGGCGTCGCGGCCGATCATCCGCGTCTCCACGCCCTCGATGCCGCGGCTGGCGATGCGAAAGGCGCGCGGCCTGGCGCGCAGCACGAGATAGGTCGCGACGGGCTCGTCGACGCCCTTTACGGCGATCGGGTCCTGCGCCAGCACGTCGAACACGCCGCGCACGTGGCGGTACGTGTCGTGGCTGATGCGCAGCGCGCCAGCCGGCGCGGATTGCTCCATGCGCGCGGCGATGTTGACGGCGATGCCGCGGATGCTGCCTTCGGCATCGACGCCGCCGCCGAGCAGCACGCCGCCGGTGTGCAGGCCGACGCGCACGTCGAAGCCCCTGTGGCCGTGGTCGCGCTCGATCTCGGCGCCGAGCGCGCGGCCCTCGGCGAGCAGCGCCAGGCCGCAGCGCACGGCGCGCTCGGCGTCGTCTTCGCGCGCCAGTTCGGCGCCGAAAACGGCGAGCAGGTTGTCGCCGGCGTACTGCAGCACGTTGCCGTGGTGCGCCTCGACGATCGCAGTGCAGCGCGCGAGCGCGCCGTCCATCACGGCGTGGATCTCCTCGGGGTCGAGGCGCTGGCTCAGCTGCGTCGAGCCGACGACGTCGAGAAAGAGGATCGTGACCTGCTTGAGCGTCTGGCTGGCGCCGGCGTCTGCGGCCAGCTCGGTGAGACGGGCTCGCAGCCTGACCAGGCCGGCGTCGACGAAGGCGTCGCCGAGCAAGCCGCGCTGGGCCTCCAGCCCGTCGATGGCGGCCTGGAGCTGTTCCCTTTCCGATGGCATGGCGGGACGAGAATAGCAGCGGGCGCCTGGGAGTTCCAACGCCGGTTCGGAGGACGTCGCGACGCGTAAATCCCCGGTCGACGTGCGAGCCGAGCGGGGGAGGGTGGCGGGGAGATGCGAATGAGCGTGCGTGGCTTCTTCGGGCCGCGCCGGCAGGCGGTGTGGGACAGGCGGGGATGCCACGGTCGCGCGCGAAGCGCCGCGGCTCGCCGCGTTTCGCGCGCCGGCGGCGAAGCCGGCGGTGGTGAAGGCATTGGTCCAATCCACGGCGCGCATATCACCACAAGTGCGCGCACGTCCCCCGCGGCCTGCCATCCCTTGGCGACCACGAACCGGCACGCCGTTCGATGGCGCGGTACCGCGGCGGTCCGTCGCCCGCCCGCGCGCGCGGCCGCGCCCCACCGCGCACGCCGGCCGGCGTGCGGCGTGCGCGCGGTTCAGACCCGGGTGAACGCCCGGTCGATCTCGGCGCGCAGCGCGGCGTATTCGCGCACGACCGGGAACTGCGGGAACTCGCGGACGACGTTCTCCGGCGGGTGGAACAGGATGCCGGCGTGCGCTTCGCCGAGCATCGCCGTGTCGTTGTAGCTGTCGCCGGCCGCGACCACCTTGAAGTTCAGCTCCTTCAGCCGTTGCACGGCCGCGCGCTTCTGGTCGGGCATCCGCAGCTGGTAGTCGACGATCGTGCCGGCGTCGTCGACGACGAGCGAGTGGCAGAACAGCGTGGGCAGCCCGAGCGCGCGCATCAGCGGCCGGGCGAACTCGTAGAACGTGTCGGACAGGATGATCACCTGGTAGTCGGCGCGCAGCGCGTCGAGGAACGCGTGCGCGCCCTCCATCGGTCCCATCGCGGCGATCACGTTCTGGATCGCCGGAAGGCCGAGCCCGTGCTGCCGCAGGATGGCGAGGCGGCCGCGCATCAGCTTGTCGTAGTCCGGCTCGTCGCGGGTCGTGCGTTGCAGCTCCGGGATGCCCGTGCGGCGGGCGAATTCGATCCAGATTTCTGGGACGAGGACACCCTCGAGGTCGAGGCAGACGATGCGCATGGGGCCGTGACGTGCGTGCTTGGAGGGAATCGGACGGGAGGACGCCGGCGCGACGCGGGAGCGCGCCGCGCGGTCGGCGACCACGTGCATTCTAGACGATGGCGCGCCGCGGCTAGGACACGATGTACGCGGCGGTGCCGGTCGACAGCAGCGTGCCGTCGGCCGCGTGGAACTCCATGCGCGTCGACGCGACGCGGGACCCGATCCGCATGACCTCCGCCCACAGGTCGAAGTACTCGCCGATGCCCGGGCGCAGGTAGTCGACGCGCAGGTCGATCGTGCCGATCCGCGTGAAGCGCGCGAGTCGCTGCGCGACGGACTCGTCCATGTGGCGCGCGCCCAGCGCGGCCATGACGGCGAGCCCCGCCATGGCGTCGAGGCCGGCGCTGATCACGCCGCCGTGAAGCCGGTTGTACGCGAAGTGCCCGACGAGGTCCGGGCGCATGTCGATGCGCCCGGTCACGCGCTCCGGTCGGACCGACGTGATCTTCAGTCCCAGCACCCGGTTGAAGACCACCTTCTCCTCGAAGATCGCGGTAACCCCGGTGACGAACTCGGGCTCGAATTCGGCGGGCAGGACGACGTGCTTGGACATGGACGCGCGGATCGACGAGCCGGCGGCGGGTGCCCCGGTCCTTCATTGTGTCACGACCGGACGGTCGCGCCGGCGCGCGGGTCGAGGCGTCGCCCGCAGTGCGATCCCCGCCGCCGCGCGAAATTTGCTATCGTCGCCTCTGGCCGGAATCCGGCCGTCCTCCGGAGGACCACGACGATGGCGACCGTCACGAGTGCCCAGGCGACCATGCCGCGGCGCAGCAACGCGCTCGGCGTGCATTCACTGAATCGTTTCGTGTTCTCGGTGCCGGACCTGGCGCCCGCCGAGGCGTTCTACAAGGCATTCGGGCTCGACGTCCGGCGCGATGGCAACCGCCTCGACCTCTACACGTTCGGGCATCCGCACTGCTGGGGCAGCGTCCACGCGAACGGGCAGCCGAAGCGGCTCCAGTACCTCTGCTTCTCCGCGTACGCCGAGGACTACGACGCGCTGGCGCAGCGGATGCGCGGCACCGGCGCGGCCGACCCGCATCCGCTGTCGGACGGGCAGGGCGCGTGGACGCGCGATGCCGACGGCACGCCGATCCAGGTCGTCGTCGGGCCCAAGGTGTCGCCGGCGGTGAAGGCGACCGTCACGCGCGTGCCGCCGCCGGCGCCCGGCAAGGGCGCGGCGCCCGGACGCAGCGCGGCGCCGGCCGTGCGGCCGCGGCGGCTGTCGCACTGCCTGCTCTTCACGCCCGACGTGCCGCGGCAGGTCGCGTTCTACGAGCGCGCGCTCGGACTGCGGCTGGCCGACCGCTCCGGCGACGTCATCGCTTTCATGTACGGTCCGCACGCGAGCGACCACCACATGGTCGCGTTCGCGAAGTCGGAGGCGCCGGGGTTGCACCACTCGAGCTGGGACGTCGGCAGCATCGACGACGTCGGCCTCGGCGCCGAGCAGATGCGCGGGAAGGGCTACACGCATGGGTGGGGTGTCGGCCGGCACGTGCTCGGCTCCAACTACTTCCATTACGTGCAGGACCCGTGGGGCAGCTGGGCCGAGTACTCGCACGACATCGACTTCGTCCCGGCCGACGTCGAGTGGCCGGCCGCCGACCACCCGGCCGAGGACTCGTTCTACGTCTGGGGTCCGTCGGTCCCGGACGATTTCATCGTCAATCGCGAGCAGCCGCGCGCCGCGTGACGCGGCGCGCCAGCTCGACGGCGCGCACGATGGCGGCCACTGGAACCGCTGCGGCGCGGCCGAACGCAACGACCAAGGAGGAGGGTACCCCGATGAGGACCGGACACCGCTTGACCCGCTGGCTCGGCGCCACCGCCTGCGCCTTCGCACTGCTGTCGGACGGCGCGCTCGCGCAGGGCGGGCAGCCGCCCATCAGGATCGGCAGCACGCTCGCGCTGACGGGCCCGCTCGCGGCGACGGGGCTCGTGCACAAGGTCGTCGGCGAGATCTACGTCGAGCAGCTCAACAAGCGCGGCGGCCTGCTCGGCCGGCAGGTCGAGTGGATCGTCAGGGACGACCAGTCGAAGCCCGACCTCGCGCGCACGCTCTACGAGCAGCTCATCACCGTCGACAAGGTCGACCTGCTGATGGGGCCGTACGCGACCGGCGCGATCCTGTCGGCGATGGGCGTCGCGCAGCGCTACAACAAGGTGCTGATCCACCACACGTTCGGCATCCCGTCGATGGCCAAGTACGACAAGCAGTTCCCGGCGTGGTCGCTCGGCGCCGATCCCGCGAACACGGTCCCGAACACGGTATTCGACGCGCTGGCCGCGTCGAGCAAGCCGCCGAAGACGATCGCCGTGGTCACCAGCAAGTTCCCGTCGGTCCACTTCATGTCGCTCGGGGCGCGCGAGGTCGCGAAGAAGCGCGGCCTTTCCGAGGTGCTGTTCCTCGAGTGGGACTTCGGCAACCTCGACTACGCGCCGATCGCCGCGCGCATCAAGGACGCCAAGCCGGACTTCATCTGGGTCGGCGCGATCGGGCTCGAGGGCAACCAGCTGCTCGACGCGATGAGCAAGATCGACTACGCGCCGGTCGAGCACTTCTACATGTACCCGGCGCCGGGGCCGATGTCGAAGTCGCCGCTCGCGAAGAACGCGCTGTCCATGACCGTGTTCGAGGAGCACCCGCCGTATTCGAACGCCCTGGGCGCGAAGGAGTTCATCGAGCTCTACCACGAGCGGGCGGCGAAGGCGGGCATCCCCGACACCAACGTCGAGGTGCAGGCGGCGGCGTCGTACACGGCGTGGCAGCTCCTGGAGGCGGCGGTCCGCGGCACCAACAGCCTCGACGACGCGAAGATGGCGGCGTGGCTCAAGGCCAACAAGGTCGACACGATCCAGGGCAAGCTGCGCTTCGACGGCCCCTCCAACTACGGCGACGACCTGATGCGCGTGAAGCAGGTGCAGAACGGGCGCTGGGTCACCGTGTACCCGAAGGAGTTCGCCGCGCCGGGGGCGACCTTGCAAGTGCAATGACGTTCCCGAGCGCGACGCTGCTCGCGCAGTCGGCGCTCTCCGGCGTCTTCATCGGCAGCATGTACGGGCTGCTGGGGCTGGGACTCGGCCTCACGTGGGGGTTGCTGCACGTCATCAATCTCGCGCACTTCGGGTTGGCGTTCCTCGCCGCGTACCTGTGCTACCAGCTGGCGGGCGCCGGCGGCCTCGACCCTCTGGCGACGCTCGCGCTGATCGTCCCGCTGTTCTTCGCGCTGGGCGTGGCCGTGCAGTGGCTGCTGTCGCGCTTCGCGGTGTCGCCGCTCAACTCGCTGCTCGCCACGTTCGGCCTGACGGCAATCATCGAGGCGGTCATCCAGCACTTCTGGACCGCGGATTTCCGCAAGCTCGAGTCCGTCTACGCCGGGCAGAAGCTGCGGGTCGGCGCGCTGTTCGTGCCGGTACCGGAGCTGCTGACGCTGGTCTTCGCGCTGCTGCTCGGGTTCGGCATCTGGGCCGCGATGCGCTACACGGACCTGGGCCGCGCGCTGCGCGCGCTGGCCGAGGACGCGCCGATTGCGGCGGCGTTCGGCGTCAACCGACGCGCGCACGCGCTGCTTCTCGCGGGCCTCTGCGGCGCGCTCGCCGGCATCGCCGGCGTGTGCCTCGCGCTGTCGTTCACGCTGACGCCGGCGCAGATCTACGCGTGGGTGGGCGTCGTGTTCGCCGCGGTGATGCTCGGCGGTCTGGGGTCGCCGCTCGGGCCGCTCGCGGCCGGCGTCGTCATCGGCGTCAGCGAGGCGCTGACGATGGCGTTCGCGTCGCCGTCGTGGGCGCCGATCGTGTCGTTCTCGCTGCTGATCGCGCTGCTGCTGCTGCGCCCGGGCCGCACCTGAAGCTCGACCGGACGCTCGGCGGGATCCTCGCCGCGGGCCTGGTGCTCGCGGCCGTGCCGTTCCTGCGGCTGCCGGCGTTCTACGAGTCGTTCCTCTACCTCGTGTTCCACTGGATCGTGCTCGCCACGTCGTGGAACATCCTGTCCGGCTACACCGGCTACTTTTCCTTCGGGCACGGCGCGTTCTTCGGCGCCGGCGTCTACACGACGGCGGTGCTGGCCGGCAAGTTCGACGTGCCGTTCCTGTGGACGCTCCCCGCCGCGGCGCTCGTGGCGGCGCTGCTCGGGCTCGGCCTCGGCGCCGTGGTCTTCCGCGTGCGTCACGTGCGCGGCGAGCTCTTCGCGCTGCTGACGCTGGCGGCGACGTTCGTGCTCGCGACGATCGTCCTCAACACGCCGATCGACGGCGGCCCCGGCGTCTACCTGTCGGCGGTGCCGGTGCCGAACCTCGCGCCGACGCCGTCGGGTACGTTCTACGTGATGGCGCTGGCCCTGGCGATCGGCACCGTGGCGATCGCATACCTCATCGCGCGCGCCCGGCTGGGCCTCGGGCTCTTCGCGATCCACGACGACGAGGACGCGGCCGAGGTAATGGGAGTCCCGACCTACCGCTACAAGCTCGTCGCGTTCGGCGTCTCGTGCGGGCTCGCGGGCGTGGCCGGCGGCATCCAGGCGCTGTTCGTCTCCTACGTCACCGCGAACGGGACCTTCAACATCACGGTGCCGCTGACGGTCGTGCTGATGAGCGTGCTGGGCGGCACGCGTTTCTGGGCCGGGCCGGCGATCGGCGCGACGGCGATCACGATCCTGCTCTACGCGACGACCGCCGCCGACCAGGCCGTGGTCGGCAAGGCCGTGGTCGGCGTCATCCTCGTCGCGGCGATCCTGCTGATGCCGGAAGGCATCCTGGGCCTCGCCTATGCGCGACGCGGCCGCGGCGGACCGGCAGCATCCGCGCCGGACCCGGGACCCGGCCGCGTCGGCGTCACCGTCACCGCGGTCGCGCCGCCGGCCGCGACCGGCGACCGGCCGGTGCTGCTCGCCGTGCGCGGCGTGAGCAAGGCGTTCAAGGGTGTGCGCGCGCTGGACGGCGTCGACCTCGACGTGCGCGCGGGCGAGGTCCTCGGCGTGATCGGCCCCAACGGGTCGGGCAAGTCGACGCTGATCAACGTCGTCAGCGGCCATTACCGCGCCGACGCCGGCAGCGCGCGCTTCGCCGACGTCGACCTGCTCGCGCTGCCGGCGCACCGGATCGCGCGGGCGGGTGTCGCGCGCACCTACCAGATCCCGCGGCCGTTCGCACACCTCACGGTCCGCGACAACGTCGCGCTCGCCGCGATGTTCGGTGGCGCGGCGCTCGACCGGCGCGGCGCCGACCGGGCCGCGTCGCACTGGCTCGAGTTCGCGGGCCTCGCGGCGCGCGCGGACGTTTATCCGGGCGACCTCAACCTGCACCAGACCAAGTTCCTCGAGCTCGCGCGCGCGCTCGCCGCGCAGCCGCGCCTGCTGATGCTCGACGAGGTGCTCTCGGGCCTCACGCCGGCGGAGATCGACGAGGCCGTCGACCTCATCCGCCGCATCCGTGCGCAGGGCACGACGATCGTACTGGTCGAGCACGTGATGCGCGTGGTGATGGCGCTGTCCGACCGCGTCGTGGTCCTGGACCAGGGCCGCGTGCTGGCCGAAGGCACGGCGGCCGAGGTGATGGCGCGGCCGGACGTCGCGATGGTCTACCTCGGAACGGCGCATGCTTGAGGTCCGCGACCTGCGCGTCGACTACGGCGCGGCACCGGCGCTCTGGGGCGTGTCGCTCGACCTGCGCGCCGGCGAGCTCGTCTGCGTCCTCGGGCCGAACGGCGCCGGCAAGTCGACGCTGATCAACGCGGTGGCCGGCCTGCATCGCGCCAGCGCCGGCCGGATCGCGATGGACGGGCGCGACCTGACGGCGCTGCCGGCGCATCGATTCTGCACGGCCGGCATCGCGATCGTGCCCGAAGGTCGCCGGCTGTTCACGCGGATGAGCGTGCGCGAGAACCTCGAGATGGGCAGTTACGCGGCGGGCGCGCGCCGCGAGCGCGCGCGCTCGCTCGAGCGCGTCTGCGCGCTGTTCCCCGCGGTGCGCGACAAGCTCGATGCACCGGCCGGCGCGCTGTCCGGCGGCCAGCAGCAGATGGTGGCGATCGGGCGGGCGCTGATGGCGCAGCCGCGGCTCCTGCTGCTCGACGAGCCGTCGCTCGGCCTTTCGCCATTGATGGTGCAGGCGATGTTCGGCGCCATCGGCGACGTGCACGCGAGCGGGACCTCGGTACTGCTCGTCGAGCAGAACGTCGCGATGGCGCTCGCCATCGCCGACCGCGCGTACCTGCTGGAGGAGGGTCGCATCGTCTCCGAAGGCACGCCCGACGCCGTGTTCGGCGATCCGGCATTGCGGCGGGCGTACCTGGGCGCCGCGACGGGGCCCTGACGGTTGCGCGCCGGCGACCGCCGCGCGCGCGCGTCCGGTACCATCCGATCCGGTACGACGATCGCGCGCGCCGCGCCGTCACGACAACGACCCGACGATGGACACGCTGCTGCTGGTGATGCCTCCCCCCTGGCTCGTGCGCGTCGCGGTGGCCGGCGTGTGGATCTACGAAGGGCTCTGGTGCAAGATCCTCGGCCGGTCGGCGAGCGAGCTCGCCGTGGTGCAGGCCGTGCCGGGCTACGGCCCGAAGTACGGGCGCCTGTTCCTGCGCACGCTCGGCTGGGTCGAGCTGGCGCTCGGCGTCTGGGTGCTCGCCGGCGTCGCGCCGGGCGCGTGCGCGCTCGCGCAGACCGTGCTGCTCGTTACGCTCAACGCCAGCGGCCTCGCGTGGTCGCGGCACCTGATCCACGACCCTGCCGGCATGGTCTTCAAGAACTTCGCGTTCCTGGTGCTGGCGTGGGTGAACGCCGGCCTCGCACGGGGCGCCGCATGACGCTCGGCACCGCGTGGGAGGCGGGGCGCCTCGACGCGGCGCCGGGGAAACCGCGCGTGCTGTTCGGCCGCATGTACGAGGATCCCGAGATCGAAACTGCGGCGTTCGCACCCGGCGGCCGCGTGTTCTGCATCGCCTCGGCCGGCTGCACGGCGATGCGGCTCGCGACGCGCCACGACAGCGTCGTCGCCGTCGACATCAACCCTGCGCAGCTTGCGTACGCAGGCCAGCGCATCGCGGGCGTCGCGATGGCGCACGGCTCCGCCGAGCAGGTCATGCGCTTCGGGCGTGCGCTGCTGCCGCTTGCGGGCTGGAAGCTCGCGACGCTGCGCGCGTTCCTCGCCCTCGACGACCCGGCCGCGCAGCACGCGTTCTGGCGGACGCACCTCGACACGCGGCGGTTTCGCACGGGGCTCGACGCGCTGCTCTCGGTCGCCACGCTGCGCGCCGCGTACGCGCCGGGGCTGCTCGCGTCGCTGCCGCGCCACTTCGGCGCGGTGATGCGCGGCCGCATGGAACGCTGCTTCCGCACGCATCCGAACCGGACGAACCCGTACGCGCGCGCGCTGCTGCTGGGCGAGCTGTCGGCGGATCCGCCGCCGCCCGAAGCGCGGCGTATCCGGCTCGTGCACGCGGACGCGGCGACGTTCCTCGAGAAGTCGGCGGCCGCGAGCTTTCACGGCTTCACGCTGTCGAACATCCTCGACGGCGCGAACGCCGCATACGGGGAGCGGCTGTTCCGGGCGGTCGCGCGCGCAGCGGCGCCGGAGGCCGTGGTCGTGCTGCGCAGCTTCGGCGAGCCCGCGGCGGCGATGCCGTCGAACCGCGCGGCGGCCGATCGCTCGCTGCTGTGGGGCGTCGTCGACGTGCGGCCGGCCGCCGCGTTCGCCGCCTGACGACCCGACCGGCCGGCTAACCCGCGGGCGGTTCCGCGCGCTTGCCCGGGACGGCGTGCGCGGCACCCATGCCGCCGAGAATGTGCCGATGGAGCTGGTGCGCGAGCAGCCGCTCGAGCGGCCGCCACAGCGCGCGCGGCCGCAGGTGCCCGCGGTAGCGCGTCGTCAGCGCGACCTCGGTGCCGCCGTCGCGCGGACGGAACTCGTACGATCCCTCGACCGTCGTCAGGCAGCGCTCGATGCCGAGTCGCTGCTCGAGCACCTCGAAGCGCACGAGGCGCGGGCGTTCCAGCACGGTGATCCGCTTCGTCAGGCTGCCGTGGCTGTACGTGCACTCGACCAGCGCGCCCTCGTGCTTGCCGGCGCTCTGCGTCCGCACGGGGCACGGCAGCAGCCAGCGCAGCAGGCGCGGCGGCGCGGCCGGCACATCCTCGTAGAACATCATCGCCTGCCACAGTGCATCGGCCGGCAGGTCGAACTGCGCGGTGGTGGTCACCGCTTCGATCGCCGCGCTCGCGGGAAAGAGGCGCCCGACGAGCCACAGGAACTCGCGCGGATGCGGGCGCGTGCGCGGCGCCGCGGCGGCCAGGGGATTGCGGGACTGCGTGGGCGTCATGGCTGGAGCGAATCTTACCCGGAACCCGCGCCGGACGTCCGCTGTCCCGCATTCTCAGCGCAGCAGCCGAGTCCCGTCGACGGCGATCGATGCCGCGCTCGGGCCCGGACAGGCGGGACGACCGGTGTACCATCGCCGCTGCGAGTCCGCGCCCGATGAGCCCGATCACCGCCACCTATCGCGTCGCCGCCGCGGCGTCCGACATCGCGCACGTCGCGCAGGCGATCGCGCTCGAGCAGAGCGTCGAGCTGCCGCTGGCGGCCGTCCACGACGCGTACGTCGCCGAGCGGATCGTCGCGCGCGTCGCCGGCATTCGCGGACGGGCGGACGGCCGCCACGACGTGGCGATCGAGCTCTCGGCCGAGACGACCGGCGGCGACGTCGCGCAGCTCGTCAACATGCTCTTCGGCAACTCGTCGCTGCACGCGCACGTCGAGCTCGTCGACGTCGCGTGGCCCGCGGAGTTCGTCACGCGCTTCGCCGGGCCGCGGCACGGAGCGGCCGGGGTGCGCCGCGTGCTGGGTACCGACGCACGGCCGCTGACGTGCGCGGCCCTGAAGCCGCAGGGGCTGCCGGTCGAGCGTCTCGCCGCGCTTGCCTACACGCTCGCCGCGGCCGGCATCGACGTGGTCAAGGACGATCACGGCCTCGCCGACCAGGCCTACGCACCGTTCGCGGCGCGGGTCGAGGCGTGCCAGCGCGCGATCGACCGCGCGGCGGCCGACACCGGCCATCGCGCACTCTATGCGCCGAGCGTCGTCGGCTCGCCGCGGCGGGCGGCGGCGCAGGTGCGGGAGGCGCGCGCCTCCGGCGCGGGCGCACTGCTGCTGGCGCCGGCGCTGCTCGGGTTGCCCGCGTTCGCCGAGCTGGTGCACGACGACATCGACGTGCCGGTGATCGCGCACCCAGCGTTCGCGGGCGCCACGCGGATCGCGCACCCGCTGCTGCTGGGCACGCTGTTCCGGCTGCTGGGGGCCGACGCCGTGATCTTTCCGCACAGCGCGGGGCGCTTCGCGTTCGCGGAGGCCACGTGCCGCGAGATCGCCGCGCGTGCGCGGGCCCCGTTCCATGCACTCGCGCCGACGCTGCCGGTGCCTGCCGGCGGATTGCAGGTCGAAGGCGTGGCCTCGGCACTCGCCTTCTATGGCCACGACGTGATGCTTCTGATCGGCGGCTCGCTGCTAATCGAGCCCGATGGCGTGCGGGAGCGCGCCGCGCGCTTCGTCGCGGCCGTGCGCGACGCGAGCGCCGCGCACGCCGCGTCGGCGGAGGCCGCGCGCTAGCGCGCCGCGGAATCCGGGTCGTGGCGCACCGTCACCGGCGGCAGACGGCACCGCTCCGATGGGAGGGCGTGGACGTCCGCGCGTACAAGCAGGACGCCGGCGCGCCGTTTCGCGACGTGACGCGGCAGGTGCTGTTCGCCGATCCGGCGCTCGCGAGCGAGTTGCGCTACTTCGAGGTCTCGCCCGGCGGCCACACGACGCTCGAGCGCCACGAGCACATGCACGCGGTGGTCGTCCAGCATGGGCGCGGCCGATGCCTCGTCGGCGACCGCATCGTGGCGTTGGCGCCGTTCGACCTGATCGAGGTGCCGCCCCTCGCGTGGCACCAGTTCCGTGCGGACGACGACGCGCCGCTCGGATTCCTCTGCATGGTCAATGCCGTGCGCGACCGCCCGCAGCTGCCCGACGCGGAGGCCCTGGCGCAATTATGCGCCGACCCGGCGATCGCGGCATTCATCCGCGCGTGACGGCGCGTCGTGATGCGCCCCGGCAGCCGCCACGCCGTGTCGTCCCGGGCGCGGCGAGCGCGCGGAACTGGCGACCGACCAGGGCGCTGCGCGAGCGCAGGTCCGGCGCCGCCGCGCGCCTCACGGTGACGCCCGAGCCGTTCGATCGGCCTGCCGGCGGCCCCGGCGCGCGAATCGTCGCGGCCGTTGAGAAAGATCAAGGTCGCGCGGCCGCCCCGTCGTAGGCTAGAGGCGAAGGGCAGAGCGCGGCCGGACCAACGCCCGAGGGCGGGCGCTCCGCAGCGCCGCGCGGGAGCGACACGATGCAAGTACCACTGCAGATCACGATGCGGCAGATGCCGCACTCCGACGCGCTCGAGGCGCGCATTCGGCAGAAGGCCGGCAAGCTCGACCAGTACCACGCGAACATCACCGGTTGCCAGGTCACGATCGAGGAAGACCGCCGCCACCAGCAGCAGGGGCGATGGTTCAACGTGCGTATCGTCGTCGGCGTGCCCGGCCGACCGGAGATCGCGGTCAACCACGCGCACCACGAAGATCCGCACGCCGCGGTCCGCGAGGCGTTCGACGCCGTGTACCGGCAACTGGAGGACGCCGGCCGGCAGCGCGGGCGCGACGTCGCGCGCAGCGAGCGGGGAGTCGAGCCATGAAGCCGTCCATCGACGTCGCCGGCATGGTGAGCCCGGAGCTGTCCGCCGCGATCGAGGCGATCGTCAACGACCCCGACCGCGACGAGCCGCCGACGCTCGCCGACGCGATGGTGCTGATCCGGCGCCGCGGAAACGGCATGCTGGCGCGCGACGAAGGCATGCATCCGCAGCTGCACGAATCGCTGGTGGCCGAGATCGACGCGCTCGTCGAGGAATTCGGCGGCGAGGCGCCGGCGATCGACTTCGTCGCGGCGAAGGCGAGCGAGAGCCTGTCGCGCATCATCGAGGTCGCCATGGAGAACCCGCTGGTGCGCCACGAGCCGACGCTCGGCGGCGTGCGCGACGCCATGGTGGGTGGTCTGACCGCGCGGCTTGCCGGCGACGGCACGATCGAGCCGGACGAGCAGCAGTCGCTGCTCGCCGAGATCGACGCGCTGATCGAGCACTACGGCACCGACGCCGTGGCCGAGGAGTTCGTGCGGTTCGAGTAGCGCGGCCGCGGCGGCCTGCGGCAACCGCCCGCGCAGCGCAACGTCGGCGGGTCGGGTGGTCGCGCCAGTGCGTCAGCCGCCGCGCGGAAGCACCGTCAGCACGCGCACGACGAACGCGTGGAGCTCCCGCATGTAGTTGCGCAGGAACTCGGCCGTCGCGTCGTTGGTCACCTGCCCATCCTCGGTGATCAGGCCCGGCTTGAACTGGATGTACGCCTCCGGCGCGTTCATCTGCGGCGAGTTGCAGAAGCTCAGCACGCTGCGCAGCTGCTGCTGCGCGACGGCGGTGCCGATCGCGCCCGGCGACGTCCCGATCACGGCCGACGGCTTGCGCGCGAACGAGTTCTTTCCCCACGGCCGGCTCGCCCAGTCGATCGCGTTCTTGAGTCCACCGGGGATCGAGCGGTTGTACTCCGGCGTGACGAAGAGCACGGCGTCGGCGTCGGCGAGCGCCCGCTTGAACGCCCGCGCCGCCGGCGGAAAGTCGGCGTCGTAGTCGTAGCTGTAGAGCGGCAGGTCGCCGAACGCAATCTCGGTCAGGCGCAGTTCTGGCGGAGCAAGACGAACCAGCGCCCGCGCGAGCAGGCGGTTGATGGATCCCTTGGCCAGGCTGCCGACGAGGTAACCGACGTCGTAGGTCGTCATGCGAACCCCTTCCGTGCGTGAACCCCGCTGCGCAGAGATTCCGTCCGGCGCTACGCGCGGGGCGGCCCGTACCGGGTAACGCCGCGGTCGCGCTCACGACAGTGTACGCCCGCAATCGGCAGCCTTCGGCGAGCCGCCGATCCATCGCCGCCGTGCCGGCTCGCCGACGCTTGCACATAGGCAACCGGCGTTCGAGCAGGAATTCGCCGACCTGCGTACGCGGCTGTGCACGAGGATGGCCGAAATCGGCGCGGCGCGCTCGCCGCCCAATCTCGCCCGCTTCGCGCCACTGCAGACCGCCGACGCCGACGCCGGGCGGCGGATCGTCGCCCCGGCAGGCGCGAGGCTCGCGTCCGGCCGTCAGAGGCAGGACGCGCCGCCCGCCGCGAGTCCCGCGTCGGCGTCCGTCGGCGCGAGCCCGCACCGCTGGCGCAGCCGCGCCCAGCCCTCGTCGACCTCCGCCTGCAGCGCGGCGACGTCGGCGTCGGACAGGTGCCGGTAGCGCCGCTGCAGCGCGAGGTAGTCGGCGAGCGGTCGCGACTTCGCCGTGACGTTGAGCGTGTACGAGTGGCCGTTCTCCACCTCGTAGAGCGGGAACGCGCCGCTCTCGACCGCATAGCGTGCGGCCGTCAGGCCGGCGTGGTCGGGCAGGCCCCAGCCGTCGAGGCACGGGATCAGCAGCGTGAGGATGCGCGTGCCGCGGATGTCCCGGGCCTTCTCGACCTTGCGGATCAGGTCGGGCAGGTGGCCCACGCTCGCGGTGGCCACGTACGGCACCTCGTGCGCCGCCATGATCTCGGTGAGGTTCTTCTTGCGCGAGGTCTTGCCCGCGGGCGTGGAGCCGGTGCTCGCGAGATGCGGCGTCGACGACGACTTCTGCGCGCCGGTGTTCATGTAGCCCTCGTTGTCGAGGCACACGTAGATGAAGTCCTCGTTGCGCTCGGCGGCCGACGACAGGCACTGGAAGCCGATGTCGTAGGTGCCGCCGTCGCCGGCGAGCACGACGACCTGCGTGTCGCGCTCGCCCCGCGCGTCGAGCGCGCGGCGCAGGCCCGACGCCGCGGCGGCGCTCGCCTCGAGCGTGGGCTGGTAGACGGGAATCTTCAGCGAGCTGTACGGCTGCGGCCCGGCGATGATCGCCATGCACGACGGCGGCACGACCGCCATCGTCTTCGGGCCGAGCGTCGCGAGCACGTGGCGCACCGAAAGCGCGTCCACGCACCCCGGACACGCGGCGTGGCCGGAGCACAGCATCGGGTCCTGCGAAAGCTCGAGCTTCTGCATGCGGCTCACCTCACCCAGACGGACTCGGGCCGCGCGTCGCCCCGCTGCGCGCGGTGCACGAAGTCGACGATCCTGTCCGGCGACACGTTGACGCCGCCCACGCCCGCGAGGTAGCCGTGGATGCGCGGCGCGGGGGCGAGGCCGTACAGCGCCGCGCGCAGCTCCTGGTGCAGGATCCCGCCGTGGCCCGGCGAGTAGTCGCGGTCGAGCACGAGCACGTCGGGCACGCCGGCGAGCGCGTCGCGCAGCAGCGCGACGGGCAGCGGCCGGAAGAGGCGCACCTTGAGCAGCCCGACCTCCTCGCCCGCGTCGCGCAGCGCGTCGACGGCCTCGCGCGCCGTGCCGCACATGCTGCCCATCGTGACGATCACGAGCCGGGCGCCGTCGCAGCGATAGCGCTCGACGATTCCGTAGCCGCGGCCGGTCAGCTCGCGCCACGCGCGGTCGGCGTCGAGCGCCGCCTCCGGCACGCGGTCCATCGCCTCGCCGAGCGCCTGCCGGTGGCGGCAGAACATGTCCTGCGTGACCACGTTGCCCCACGACTCGACCTTCGCCGTGTCGAGGCGGTGCTCGGGCGCGTAGGGCGGCAGGAACGCGTCGACCAGTGAAGGATCGGGTACGCGCACGGGCTCGAGCGCGTGCGACACGTAGAACGCGTCGTGGTTGACCATCGCCGGCAGCAGGACCTGCTCGGCGATGCGGAACGCGTGCAGCACGGTGTCGAGCGACTCCTGCGCGGTCTCCGAGTAGAGCTGGATCCAGCCGGTGTCGCGCTGCGCGAGGCTGTCGGTCTGGTCGGGCCAGAACGCCCACGGCGAGGCCAGCGTGCGGTTGACGTTGGCCATGACGATCGGCGCGCGCGCGCCGCTCGCGTAGTGAAGCAGCTCGTGCATGAGGAGGAGGCCCTGCGACGCCGTTGCCGTGAACACGCGCACGCCGGCGAGGGAAGCGGGGATGCAGGCGGCCATCACCGAGTGCTCGGACTCGGGTGTGATGACCTCGGCGTCGAATTCCCCGGCGGCCTGGAACTCGGTCAGCTGCTCCAGCACCGGCGTCTGCGGCGTGATCGGGTACACGGGCACGACCTGTGGTCGCGCGAGGCGCGCGGCCCACGCGACCGCGTGGTTGCCCGTGAGCAGCATCGTGCGCTCGCGGGCGTAGGCGTCGTCGCGCGCGTTCACCGCGGGCTTCCTTGTCGACAGCGCCCTGCCAGCGCTCGAGTGTCGGCCCGGCGAATCGCACGCCGACGCGGCCTGCGGCCCTTGCCTTCGGCCGGCGCGCTCATCGCGGGCCTCCGAGCCGCTGGCGCACTGCGGGCGTTCGAGTGTCGGCCCGGCGAATCGCGCACCGACGCGGCCTGCGGCCCTTGCCTTCGGCCGGCGCGCTCATCGCTGTTCCTCCACCATCTTCATCGACCCGGTCGGGCACTCGTGGACGCAGATGCCGCAGCCCTTGCAGTAGTCGGCGAGCACGACGTAGCCGCCGTTGGCCGGCTTCACCGCGAGGTCGGGGCAGTAGATGACGCAGTTGTCGCAGTGGATGCACGTGCCGCACGAGTAGCAGCGCGCCGTCTCGGCGAGCGCCTGCGCGGCGTCGAGGCCGAGCTGCACTTCCGCCTGGCTCGCGAGGCGCGCGGCGACGTCGCGACGGCGCTCGGGCGCGCGCGGTTGCGCGGAGTGGTAGTACGTCGCAATCGCCGTCAGCGGCACGACCGGCTCGTCCCAGCGCGGTGCCGCCGGAGCAACGCCGGCACGCAGCGTCCGGTCGATCGCCTGCGCGGCGCGCTTGCCCATGCCGATCGCCTCGGTCACGAAACGCGCCATGCTGGCGACGTCGCCGCCGGCCCAGACACGTTGCGCACCGGTCGCCTGCGCGCCGTCGACCCCGAGCAGCGCGCCGTCCGCGGCGAGCGCGCCGCCGAACGGCGCGAGGTCGGGGTCCTGCCCGATCGACGGTACGACCGCGTCGGCGGCGAGCGTGAACGTGGTGCCGGGCAGCTGCGTGACGGTGAACTGCCCGCGCGCGGCGCCGGGCACGAAGCGCACCCGCACGCACTCGAGGTCGACGCCGCCGTCCGGACGCGCGGCCGCGCCGGCGAGCATCGCGCCGTCGACAACCATGATGCCTTCCTCGCGCGCCTCGGCGACCTCCTCCGGCTGCGCCGGCATCTGCGGGGCGGACTCGAGGCAGAGGATCGTGACGTCGTGGCCGGCGCGGCGCGCGCTGCGCGCGACGTCGAGCGCGGCGCTGCCGCCGCCGATCACGACGACGCGCCGGCCGAGCTGCGGCGCGGCGCCGGCGTTCGCGCGCGCGAGGTAGTCGGCCCCGTCGAGCACCCACGGCTCGCCGTAGTCGAGGGCCGGCAGCCGCTTCTGGCGCTGCGCGCCCGTCGCGACGAACACGGCGGCGAACTGCGCCCGCAGGCGGGCGAGGCCGGCCGCGTCCGCAAGCGCCTCGCCGCAGCGGGCGTCGACGCCCAGCGCGACGATGCGCGCGATCTCGCCGTCGAGCACGTCGCGCGCGAGGCGATAGGACGGGATGCCATGGCGCATCAGTCCGCCCAGCTCCGCGCGGGACTCGTAGAGCGTCACCGGGTATCCCATCCGGCGCAGCTGGTACGCGGCCGACAGCCCGGCCGGACCGCCGCCGACGATGGCGACGCGCTCCGCGCGCTCCTCCGCGGGCGGCGCGAACGTCCAGCCTTCGGCGAGCGCGTGGTCGCCGACGAACCGCTCGAGCCGGCAGATCGCGAGCGCACCGTCGACGCCCGTCCTGTTGCAGGCGGACTCGCACGGATGGTGGCAGATGCGGCCCGCGATCGCGGGAAACGGGTTGTTGCGCGTCAGGACCTCCCACGCGCCGCGGAAGTCGCGCTCGCGCGCACGACCGATCCACTCGGCGATGTCGCCGCCCACCGGGCATGCGGCGTGGCACGGCGACGGCGCGTGGATGTGCTGCGGCAGCGCGGCGCGCCACGTGCCGGTCTTGAAGACCTCGGTCGAGCCGGTGGTCCAGATGGGAGGGATCGCGTCTTTGGCGTTCATGCCGGTACGGCTCCAAATTGCGCCGCGACTGCACGGTAGCCTTCCTCGCACGCCGCGATGTTCTCGTCGTGCAGCTTGGGCGCCTCGTCGCCGAGCACGCGCGTCAGCGCGGCGAGTTGCGGGGCCTCGATTGCACGCGCGAAGCCGCCCAGCAGCGCGGAGTTGACGATGCGCCCGAGGCCGTGCCGGCGCGAGATGGCAAGGCCGTCGACCGGAATCACGCGGCGATCCGGCAGGTCGGCCGCGAACTGCGCCCGTGACCGCGACGAGTTGACGACGATCAGCGTGTCCGGGCCGGCCGCGGCGAGCAGCGGGCCCGCGAGCAGGCTCGCGTCGAAGCACAGGATCGCGTCGGCGCGCTCGATGTCGCAGCGGACGCGGATCGGACGGTCGTCGACGCGGATGAACGAATTGACCGGCGTGCCACGCCGCGCGCCGCCGTAGCTCGCGAACGACTGCACCTGCCGGCCTTCGGCGAAGAACGCGGTCGCGAGCAGCGTGCCCGCCGTCTGCGCGCCCTGGCCGCCGCGGCCCTGGATGATGATCTGCAGCACGTGCCCGTCTCCTCCTTCGCCGCTGCAAGGCGCCCATTCTCCGGGAGGCGCCCGGCGCGGACTTTACGAAAGATCAAGCCGGACGCGATTCCGCGGTGCAGCAAGCGGGGGCGACCGGGTTGCGGCACCTCGCGCAGGCCCATTCCTCGCGCGGGCAAAGGGCGGACCCGACTGCAGCACGGATCCCGCCGGGAGCGGAGCGGCTCTTCGGACCGAGACTGGCTCGGTTGTTCCGTGGCGGGCGAAGGGTCGCCGTCGCGCGCGCCGGCTCAGTGCACGGCGAGGATCCAGGCGGTTCCCACGGTGAGGAACACGGCGAGGAAGAACAGCGTGACCAGGAGGCCGAGCCGGTAGAGCTCCTTCTGCGTCAGGTAGCCGCTGCCGACGAAGATCACGTTCTGGCTGCCGCCCTGCGGCGTGATCACGGAAAAGTAGCTGCTCGCGAACAGCAGCGCGAAGAGCATGAGCGGCGCGGGCACGCCGCCGCGGATGCCGACGTCGGCGAACACGGCGAGCAGCGCCAGCACCTGCGACGACTGGCTGACGAACAGGTAGTGGATCGCCACGTAGAGGACGACCAGCGTCACGTACAGGACCGGCCACGACAGCCCGCTCATCGCCGCCGCGAGGCGCTGGCCGACGTAGCCCATGAAGCCCAGCTCGTTCAGCTGGCCGGACAGCGCGAACAGCACCGCGAGCCACAGGAACGTCGTCAGCGTGTCGCCCTGCTTCGCGATGTCGTCCAGCGTCAGCACGTTGGTCATCAGCAGCACGCCCAGCCCGGCGAACGCGATGCTGGTGACGTTGAGCTTCAGCGGATCGGCGAAGATCCACCCGGCCACCATCAGCACGAACGCGACGGCGGTGACCTTCTCGTCGCGCGACATCGGACCCATCGCAGCGAGCGCGGCCCGCGCGGCGGCCGGCGCGTCGGGCGTGGCGTTCACCCCCGGCGGATACAGCTTCAGGAGCACGAGCGGCAGCAGCACGATCGCCGTCAGCGCGGGCACCGACGCGGTCAGCAGCCAGGTGCCGAAGTCGATCGACAGGCCGAGGTCGCGCGCGATCTGGACACCGATCGGATTGGCCGACGTCGCCGTCATCCACAGCGCCGACGAGACGGCGAGGCTCGCCATCGAGCAGTACATGAGGAAGCCGCCCAGGCGGCGTCCGTTCTCGTCGTCCGGCCGCGAGTTGGCCCCCTGCGCGACCGAGAGGACGACCGGGAAGAGCACGCCGCCGCGCGCCGTGTTGCTCGGGAACGCCGGTGCGATCACGGCGTCCGTCAGCACGAGGCTGTACGCGAGCCCGAGCGACGAGCGTCCGAAGCGGCTCACCATGAACAGGCTGATGCGCTTGCCCAGCCCCGACTTGACGACCGCCTGCGCGACGATGAACGCGATGATCACCAGCAGCACGCTCGCGTTGGCGAAGCCGGAGAACGCCTGCGCCGGCGTGATCGTGCCGGTCAGCACCACGGCGGCCACCGCGAGCATCGTCGACGTGAGCAGCGGGAACGCGCCGACCAGCACCGACGCGATCGCGCCGAGGAAGATCGCGAACAGGTGCCACGCGGGCGCGGTCAGGCCGGCCGGGACCGGCACGAACCAGATGCCGAGCGCCAGTGCGAACGGCAGCGCCATCCGGGCGAGCGCGAGCGGGCTCGTCACGGCCTGCCTCCCGGCGCGGCGGCGCGCGGCGGCACGTGGATGCGGCCGGCGAGATCGAGCGAGCGGCCCTGCACGGTGCCGTCCTCCGTCTCCAGCACGTACTGCCACGTGAACGTGTACGTGCCGGTCGCGCCGGCGTAGCGGCCGGTGCCGCCGACGATGGTGCCGGTGACGCGATGGCCGCGCTGCGCGCCGTCGCCGCGCAGCTCGCTGAACACGCGGTTGTCGTCCTGGTCGGTCCACACGGCGCGGCCGTTCATCCCGGTCGCGGTGTCGGACAGCACGAGCGCCTCGCCGCCGAAGCCCACGCCCGGCCGCCCGGAACCGGACAGGAGCAGCGTGCCGGAGAGGTCGAGCAGCGCCGCGCTGCGGTCGGGCCCCATCGGGATCGTGTGGCGGCGGCCGGTCGCGTTCCACGACCCACCGAAGTCGTACCAGCCGTCGGCGGACGGCGCGGCCGCGGGCGGCGCGGGCACCGGCCCGCACGCGGTGAGCAGCAGGGCCGCCGCCGCTACCGCGACCGTCGCACGGCGCGCCATCGAGCGTTCCCGCATCGTCAGTCGACGAACAGCAGCGCCGGGCACTCGAGGTAGCCGCGCAGCGCCTGCACGAACATGGCCGCATCGTGCCCGTCGACGACGCGGTGGTCGAACGACGACGACAGGTTCATGAGAAGCCGCGGCACGACCATGCCGCCGCGGATCGCCGGCCGCTCGACGATGCGGTTGACGCCGACGATCGCGACCTCGGGCGCGTTGATGATCGGGGTCGTCGCGATGCCGCCGTGCGGGCCCAGGCTCGTGATCGTGATCGTCGAGCCGGCCAGCTCGTCGCGCGTCGCGCGGCCGGCGCGCGCGGCGTCGGCGAGGCGCGCGACCTCGGCCGCGCTCGCCCACAGGTCGCGCGCTTCCGCGTTCCGGACCACCGGCACCATGAGGCCCGCGCCGGTCTGCGTCGCGATGCCGATGTGCACGGCCGCGTGGCGCGTCACCACGCCCTGCGCGTCGTCGTAGCGCGCGTTGACCTGCGGAAACGACGGCACGGCCAGCACGATCGCGCGCATGAGGAACGGCAGCACCGTGAGGTGCCCGCGTGCCTTGCCGCGCTCGGCGTTGAGCCGCGCGCGCAGCGCCTCGAGCTCGGTGACGTCGATTTCCTCGACGTACGAGAAGTGCGGGATGCGCAGCGTATCGGCCATCCGCTGCGCGATCTGGCGGCGCAGGCCGATGACCGGGACATGCTGCTCGCCGGCGCGCGCCGCGTACCGCGCCGCGGCGGCGGGCGGCGCCGCGCCCGGCGCGGCGAAGCGCACGACGTCCTCGTGCAGCACCCGCCCGCCCGGCCCGCTGCCCGGCACCTGCGCGAGATCGACCGCGAGCTCGCGCGCGTGCCGGCGCACCGACGGCGACGCCAGCGGCTTGTCGCCGCCCGGCGCGACCGTCGGCGCCGGCGCCGCGTGGGGGAGGGCGGGTGCCGGGGCCACGGCCGCTGCCGTCGCGGCCGGCTGCGCGGCGGCGGAATCGGACGCGCGTGCGGCGCCGGCGGCGATGTGCGCGAGCTCGCTGCCGACCGCGAGCTTGTCCCCCGGGTTGCCGGTGATCGCCAGCACGCGGCCGGCGACCGGCGACGGCACCTCGACGGTCGCCTTGTCGGTCATGAGGTCGGCGATGACCTGGTCGGCGACGATCGTGTCGCCGACGGCCACGTGCCACTCGACCAGCTCGACCTCGGCAATCCCTTCGCCGATGTCCGGCACCTTCACGACGTGGTCGGCCATCTCAGTGCCGCCCGGCCGCCCGAAGGCACTGAGCCGCCGCGGCCTCCTTGCGCGCGCGTGGCACGCGAGCGCCGGCGTGTCGGCCGCCCCCCTCGCGCGCGGACGCGCTCTTCGAGCCTTGCCTTCGGCCCGCGCGCGAGGACGGCCCCGGGGGCAGCGAGCGAAGCAAGCGTGGGGGTCGATTCATCTCACGCCTCCAGCGCGCGCGCGAGGGCCGCGCCGACGCGGTCGGGCCCGGGAAAGTACGCCCACTCCTGCGCGTGCGGATACGGCGTGTCCCAGCCGGTGACCCGCTCGATCGGCGCCTCGAGGCTGTAGAAGCAGTGCTCCTGCACGAGCGCCGCGAGCTCGGCGCCGAAGCCGCTCGTGCGCGTGGCCTCGTGCACGATCACGCAGCGGCCGGTCTTGCGCACCGACGCGACCAGCGTGTCGAGGTCGAGCGGCCACAGGCTGCGCAGGTCGATGATCTCGGCGTCGATGCCGGTCTCGCGCGCCGCCGCCTCCGACACCCAGACCATCGTCCCGTACGCGAGCACGGTCACCGCGGAGCCCGGGCGCACGATGGCGGCCGACTCGAGCGGCACCGTGTAATGGCCGTCGGGCACTTCGGCGAGCGCGTGTCCGGACCACGGGACGATCGGCCGGTCGTGGTGGCCGTCGAACGGGCCGTTGTACAGGCGCTTGGGCTCGAGGAAGATCACCGGGTCGTCGCACTCGATCGACGCGATCAGCAGACCTTTCGCGTCGTACGGATTGGACGGCATCACCGTCCGCAGGCCGCAGACGTGCGTGAACAACGCCTCGGGGCTCTGGCTGTGCGTCTGGCCGCCGTAGATGCCGCCGCCGCACGGCATGCGGATCGTGATCGGCGCGGTGAAGTCGCCGGCCGAGCGGTAGCGCAGCCGCGCCGCCTCCGACACGATCTGGTCGTACGCCGGGTAGAAGTAGTCGGCGAACTGGATCTCGGGAACGGGACGCAACCCGTACGCGGCCATGCCGATCGCGATGCCCACGATGCCGCCCTCGGCGATCGGCGTGTCGAACACGCGCGACGCGCCGTACTTCGCCTGCAGTCCGTCCGTGCAGCGGAACACGCCGCCGAAGTAGCCGACGTCCTCGCCGAACACGACGACGTCGGCGTCGCGGCCGAGCGCCACGTCGAGCGCCGACCGGATCGCCTGGATCATCGTCATCGCGGCCATCCTAGGCTCCCGCCTGCGCGCGCTGGCGCCGCAGGTGCGGCGGCATGTCCTTGTACACGTCGTCGAACATCGTCGACGCGTCGTGCACGTGTCCGGACGCGAGCGTGCCGTAGCCCTCGGCCTCCTTCTGCGCGGCGACCACGGTCGCCTCGACCTCCTGCACGAGCCGCGCGTGCGCGTCGTCCGACCACGCGCCCTGCGCGATCAGGTGCTGCTTCAGCCGCGCGACGGGGTCGCCCAGCGGGAAGCGCTTCCAGTCGTCGGCCGGCCGGTACTTCGACGGGTCGTCGGACGTCGAGTGTGCGCCGGCGCGGTACGTGACCCACTCGATGAGCGTCGGACCGTGACCGCGACGCGCGCGCTCGGCCGCCCAGCCGGACGCCGCCAGCACGGCGAGGAAGTCGTTGCCGTCCACGCGCAGCGACGCGATGCCGCTGCCGACGCCGCGCGCGGCGAACGTCGCCGCCTCGCCGCCGGCGATGCCCTGGAACGACGAGATCGCCCACTGGTTGTTGACGACGTTGAGGATCACCGGGGCGCGATACACGGCGGCGAACGTCAGCGCGTTGTGGAAGTCGGCCTCGGCGGTGGACCCGTCGCCGATCCACGCGGAGGCGATCTTCGTGTCGCCCTTGATCGCGGAGGCCATCGCGAAGCCGACCGCCTGCACGTACTGCGTGCCGAGGTTGCCCGAGATCGAGAAGAAGCCGTACCGCCGCGCCGTGTACATCACGGGCATCTGGCGGCCGAGGACCGGGTCGCGCTCGTTGGAGAAGAGCTGGCACATCATGTCGACGAGCGGATAGCCGCGCGCGATCAGGATGCCCTGCTGGCGGTACGTCGGGAAACACATGTCGGTCGGCTCGAGCGCCAGCGCCTCGCCGACGCCGATCGCCTCCTCGCCCAGGCACTGCATGTAGAACGACAGCTTCTTCTGCCGCTGCGCCGTCAGCATGCGCGCGTCGAACGTCCGCGTCGTCAGCATCGCGCGCAGCCCGGCGATCAGCCGCTGCGGGTCCGCGCGCGGATCCCACGGACCGACGGCACGGCCCTCGTCGTCGAGCACGCGGACCAGCGCCGCGGCGACGTCGTCCGTTTCCGAAGGCCGGGCGTCGACCGGCGGCCGCCGCACCGCGCCGGCGGGCGACAGCTGCAGGTACGAGAAGTCGGTTTCGCGGCCGGGGCGGCCGGGCGGCTCCGGCACGTGCAGCGATAGGGGCGGGTACGTGCTCATGGGGAAAGGTCCGTCGCGCCGAAGGACACGGGCCGCCGTGCGGAGGGAAGCCCGCGTCCATTCTAGCGAACCGGGCGCCCTCCGGGCGTCCGGTCGTCGGTCGAGCATGACGTCGGACCGCGTATCACGCGGCATACGTGCGCGATCTCGGTGGCAAGCACGTGCGGCACGGCGCCGGCCGCGACGCGCGCCATCGCGGAAGCGCGGGTGGTCCCGGGACGCGCGGCTTCCGCGCCCCTGCCTGCACCGGTATCATCGGGCGCTTCACACTTGAGGAACCGTCCCATGCCCCGAATCGTTGCATCGCCGCGCCACGCCTGCCGGACCGCCGTCGGCGTGCTCGTCGCGCTGGCCGCCGGCGCTGCGATCGCGCAAGGCTATCCGACCAAGCCGATCCGCCTGCTCGTACCGCTCGCCGCGGGCAGCACGGCCGACATCGTGTCGCGCTTCGCCGGTCAGGAACTGTCGAAGGCGCTGGGACAGCCCGTCGTCATCGAGAACAAGCCCGGCGCGGGGGGCACGATCGCGATGGCCGAGCTCGCGCGCGCCGCGCCCGACGGCTACACGATCGCGTTCGCGTCGCAGGGGACGCTGGTGTTCAACCAGGCGATCTACGCCAAGCCCGGCTACGACTCGGTCAAGGACTTCGCGCCCGTCGCGTTCGTCGGTGGCGTGTCGAACGTGATGATCGTGCCGCCGGCGAGCACGGCGACGAAACCGACCGACATGGTCGCCGCCGCGAAGGCGAAGCCGGACGAGGTCACGTTTTCGTCGGGCGGTGCCGGCACCAGCCACCACCTGTCGGGCGTGCTGTTCGGGCAGCTGACGGGGACGCGGCTCGTGCACGTGCCGTACAAGGGCGCGCCGCAGGGCGTGCAGGCGGTGATGGCCGGCGAAGTCGCGATGGGATTCTTCAACACACCGACGGTGATCGCGCAGATCAAGGGCGGCCAGGTCAAGGCGCTCGGCGTCACGAGCCTCGCGCGCTCGCCGCTGCTGCCCAACGTGCCCACGCTCGACGAGCAGGGCATCAAGGGCTACGAGGTCAACACTTGGTTCGGGTTCGTCGCGCCGGCCGGCACGCCGGCCGACGTCGTCGCGAAGCTCAACACCGAGTTCAACCGGATCTTCGCTTCGGCCGAAGCGAAGGAGAAGCTGGGCCCGCAGGGCTTCGACCTCGCGCCCCCGATGGCGCCGGCAGCGTTCGGCAAGGTCATCGCCGACGACCTCGCCAAGTGGGTGCCGATCGTCAAGGCGTCCGGCGCCACCGCGAACTGAAGGCGCGCCCGCGGGCGCGCGGTCATCTCGAGGCGCGCGGCGGCGAGGAATCCGCCGCTCGCGGCGCAATGCGCCGGGACGGTCGCGTCGCCGACGTGCATCGCGCCGCGCGGACGATACGGAATTCCGAGAGCAGGCATAAGCGGCGCCTATGGTGGAGCCGGCCCGCGGGGCCGGCGCGCATTGCGGCCTCGTTGCGCGTCCTCCGGCGGCTGTCGATTTTCGATGGGCGATGTGGAATACTGCCGCCGACTCGAAGGGACGCCCGCGACGTCCCGCACCGACGGCAACGCGCGTCGCCGGTCCGCCGCAAGGCGGCGCGCGCCGCCAGGGGGAGAAGGATGCAACCGGTCTCATCGCGCAACATCCGGTTCGTGAGCCACACGGACATGGACGGCCGCGCCGACGGCGTCCAGGTCATGGTCCATCGCGGCTACGCATACGTCGGCCACGGCTTCTCCAACGGCATCACGACGCTCGACGTCCGCGATCCGCGCGCGCCGAAGGTGGTCGACTTCATCGCCTGCCCGCCGGGCACGCGCGCGCTGCACCTGCAGGCGCACGAGGACCTGCTGCTCGCCGTCAACGCGCCGAGCGTGTGGACGATGCAGCAGTTCCAGACCGACAAGGACTACTTCGGCGGGTCGCCGGCCGACCGGCTCAAGGGCACCGGCAACGCGTTCACGCCCGGGATCCGCGTCTACGACATCGCGCAGCCGGCGAAACCGGTCGAGATCGGCTTCGTGCCGGTCGACGGCATCGGCCCGCACCGCATCTGGTACGTCGGCGGCCGTTACGCGTACGCGTCGATCCACTTCGCGGACTTCACCGACCACATCCTCGCGGTCATCGACATGTCGGATCCGCGGCGGCCCGAGGTCGTCGGCCGCTGCTGGCTGCCCGGGATGTGGCGCGGCGGCGGCGAGACGCCGACCTGGCGCGCGGGGCGCCGGTACGCGCTGCACCATGCGCTGGTCGCGGGCGACCTCGCGTTCGGCGCGTGGCGAGACGGCGGACTCACCGTCGTGAGCCTGGCGGACCGGACCAACCCCAAGATCATCGCGCACCGGAACACCGATCCGCCGTTCGGCGGCGGCACGCACTCGCCGCTTCCGCTGCCGGACCGCAACCTGCTGGTGGTCGCCGACGAGCCGGCGTCGGTCAACTGCGTCGACGGGTTGCGCTACGTGTGGGTGTACGACATCCGCGAGCCGTCGAACCCGGTGAGCATCGCCACGTTCCCGCAGCCGTCGGAAGCCGACTATTGCGCCAAGGGCGGCTTCTTCGGCTCGCACAACTTCCACGAGAACCGGCCGGGATCCTTCCAGAGCTCGCGCCTCGTGTTCGTCACCTACTACAACGCCGGCGTGCGCGTGTTCGACATCGACGACCCGTTCCGGCCGCGCGAGGTCGCGCACTACGTTCCGCCCGATCCCGAGCGCATGATGGACCCGCGGCCGAACCGGCCGAAGGTGATCCAGACGTGCGACTGCTTCGTCGACCGCAACGGCATCATGTACGTCACCGATCCCAACGCGGGACTCAACATCCTGCAGTTCGAGGGCGCGTGATCGAATCCCAGCCAAGGAGGAACCTGACGTGAGAAAAGCAACGATCGCAGCAGTGCTGTCGGCCGCCCTGGCCGGGATGGCCGCGCCCGTGCCGGCGCAGCAGGCCGTCAACATGCCCATCGTCATCGAGCTCTCCGGCGCGGGCGCCGTGTCGGGCACGAACTTCCGCGACGGCGCCGTGCTGGCCATCGAGGAGATCAACGCCAAGGGCGGCATCCTGGGCCGGCGGATCAACGCGCCGCAGTCGGACACGCAGAGCAACCCGGGCGTGTCGCGCGCGCAGGTGCAAAAGGCGATCGACGGCGACCCGTACGTGATCCTGGGGCCGGTGTTCTCCGGGTCGGTCAAGGTCAACATGGTGCTCGCCCAGCAGGCGGAGATCCCGCAGTTCACGGGCGCCGAGGCGGCCGACATCACGCAGATGGGCAACGACTTCATCTTCCGCACGTCGTTCGGCCAGCAGATGAGCATGCCGAAGATCGCCAACTACATCCGCGACGGCGCGAAGGCGAAGACCGTCGCGCTGCTGTGGGTCAACAACGACTTCGGCAAGGGCGGGCGCGACACGTTTCTCAAGGAGATGGCCGCGCGCAACATCAAGGTCGTCGCCGACGTGTCGACCGAGCAGGGACAGGTCGACTTCGCCGCCGACGTGGTGAAGCTCAAGGCCGCCAACGCCGACGTCATCTTCGTCTACACGAACGAGGAGGAGAGCGCGCGCTTCCTGCGCGAGGCCCGCAAGCAGGGGATCAAGGTCCCGCTGATCGGCGAGACGACGCTGCTCGGCCAGAAGGTGATCGAGCTCGCCGGCGACGCCGCCAACGGCGCCAAGGGTCACGTCGGACTCACGATCGACGCGCCGGTGCCGGCGGTCGCCGCGTTCCGCGACAAGTTCCAGAAGCGCTTCAACTACCTGCCCGACCACAACGGCATCAAGGGCTACACGGCGGTCTACGCGGTCAAGTACGCGACCGAGAAGATGGGCAAGTTCGACCGCAAGCAGCTCGCGAAGACGATGCACGGGCTCACGATCAAGCCCGACCAGGAGCCCGGCATCCTGATGGAGGCGACGTGGGACGACCACGGCGACATCGACCGGATCAGCTTCCTGGCCGAGATCGTCGACGGCAAGCAGAAGATCGTCGAGACGCTGCCGAAGCTCAACAAGTAGCGGCCTGCCTGGCGGCCGGCGCGGGCGGGCGGCCCCGCCTGCGCCGGCGCGCGCGATGATCGACTTCCTGCAACTCCTGGTCGCGGGCCTCGCGACCGGCGGCATCTACGCGCTGGTCGCCGTCGGCTTCGTGCTGCTCTGGCAGACGTCGCAGACGATCAACTTCGCGCAGGGCGAATTCGTCATGCTGCCGGCGTTCTTCGTGCTGGCCGCGATGAAGTTCGCCGGCATGTCGTTCGCGGGCGCCGTCGCGCTCGGCTTCGTGCTCTCCATCCTCGTGCTCGGCGTGCTGTTCAAGCGCGTCGTCGTCGACCCGGTGATCCGCCACGGCGTGCTGCCGCTCGTGATCTCCACGATCGCGCTGGCGATCTTCCTCAAGGAGGGCGTCAAGGAGTTCTACGCGGCCGACGCGCAGCCGTTCCCGGCGGCCTGGGCGACCACCAACATCACGGTGGGCGGCGTCGTGGTGTCCGGCCAGAACCTCGTGATCATCGGCGTCGCGATCGTGGCCGTCGCGGCGCTCCAGTACTTCCTGGCCGGAACCCGCGTCGGGCGGCAGATGCAGGCGACCGCGCAGAACCCGGACCTCGCGCGCGTGCTGGGCATCCCGGTCGAGCGGATGATCATGCTGACGTTCGTGATCAACGCGCTGCTGGTGGCGCTGGCGTCGTTCCTGGTGAGCCCGATCTACCTCGCCAAGTTCACCAACGGCGAGACGCTGGGCCTCGTCGCGTTCGTCGCCGCGATCGTCGGCGGGTTCAACCAGGTCCGCGGCGCGATCGTCGGCGGGCTGCTGCTCGGCGTGCTCGACAACATGGTCGCCGCCTACCTGTCGGCGCAGTACCGCGCCGCCATCCCGCTGTTCCTGCTGATCGTCGTGATCCTGTTCCGCCCGCAGGGCCTGCTCGGCCGCGCCGAGGAGCGCACCGTATGAGGCCGCCGGGCCGTCTCGCCTACGCCGCCGGGGCGGCGGTCGTGGCGCTGCTGGTCGCCGCGCCGTTCGCGCTGAAGCCTTATGGCATCTACCTGATGTCGCTGTGGGCCGTGATGACGATCGCGGCGATCGGGCTCAACCTGACGCTCGGCTACGCGGGCCAGATCTCGCTGGCGCAGGCGTCGTTCGTCGGCATCGGCGCGTACGCGGCCGCGCTGCTCACCACGCAGGGCTGGTCGCTCGCGTGGGCGCTGCTCGTCGCCGTTGCGCTCTGCTTCGCGATCGGCTGGCTCCTCGGCTACCCGGCGCTGCGCGTCCAGCACCACTACCTCGCGTTCGTCACGCTCGCGTTCGCGACGCTGGTGTTCCTGGTCCTGCGCAACGAGGAGTGGCTGACCAGGGGCGTGTACGGCGTGTCCGGCATTCCGCGCCCGAAGCTCCTCGGCTGGTCGACGGTCAAGCCCGTCGATTTCTATTTCTTCTGCCTGGGCGCGCTGGCGCTCGTCGCGCTCGGCAAGTGGTGGCTGGTCCGCTCGCCGTGGGGGCGCGCCTTCACCGCGCTGCGCGAGAACCCGATCCGCGCCGACTCGCTGGGCGTGGACACGCGCCGCTACACGCTGATTGCGTTCGCGCTGGGCTCCGCGCTCGGCGGCGTCGCCGGCGTCCTGTACGCGCCGCTCGTCCAGTTCATCGAGCCGACGGCGTTCGCGCTCAACCTCTCGCTCATGCTGCTGCTGATGGTGATCGTCGGCGGGTCGGGGTATTTCCTCGGGCCGTTCCTCGGCGCGGCCGTGGCCGTGCTGCTGCCCGAGTGGCTGCGGTTCTCGGAGGGGCTCTACCTCGTGCTGTACGCCGTGTTCGTGATGGTCCTCGTCGCCGTGTGCCCGACCGGCCTGCTCGGCCTCGCCGAGCGGGTGCGCCGCCCGGCGGCGGCCGACGCCGGCACGCCGCCGCCGGCCGGCGAGCCCGGTGCCGGGGACACCGCGCGGTGAGCGGCGTCCTCGAAGTCCGCGGGCTCGCGAAGTCGTTCGGCGGCGTGGTCGCTGTCGACGGCGTGTCGTTCGAGGTCCACGAGGGCGAGATCCTCGGGCTCATCGGCCCGAACGGGTCGGGCAAGTCGACGCTGTTCAACTGCATCCTCGGCCAGCTCGCGCCGACGGCGGGCGACGTGCGCATCGACGGGCGGTCGATCAATGGCAAGCGCCCGTGCGAGCTCAACCGCCTGGGCGTCGGACGGACGTTCCAGCTGCTGCAGGTGTTCCCGAAGCTCACGGTGCGCGAAAACCTGATCCTGGCGGGCCAGGAGCACCGGGGGTCCATGTGGTCGCGACTCTTCGGTCCGCGCGATGCCGGCCTGGGGGACGCTGCCGACCGGATGATCGAGTTCTTCCGCCTGCGGGCGCTCGCGGACGCGCAGGCCGGCGGGCTCTCCTACGGCCAGCAGAAGCTCCTCGACGTCGCGATGGCGTTCATGGCGGGACCGCGGCTCGTGCTGCTGGACGAGCCGGCGGGCGGCGTCAATCCGACGATGCTCGCCGGGCTGCGCGACCGGCTGCGCGAGATCAACGCGCGCGACCACGCGACGTTCGTCGTCATCGAGCACAACATGGAGTTCGTGATGTCGCTGTGCTCGCGGATCCTGGTCCTCGCCGAGGGACGGATCATCGCCGAGGGCCCGCCGGAGGCGATCCGCAGCAATCCGGACGTGATCGAGGCGTACCTTGGCCACTAGCGGAGATCCGGCGCAGGGCACTGGCGGGGACGCGCCACCGATCCTGACGCTGGAGGGCGTGGTCGCGGGCTACGGCAAGCTCGTCGTGCTCGCCGGCACGTCGTTCACGGTCCCGCGCGGCCGGATCACGACGATCATCGGCCCGAACGGCGCCGGCAAGTCGACGGTGTTCAAGGCGGTGTTCGGGCTCCTGCGCGTCCAGCGCGGCCGCGTCGTGTTCGACGGCGCCGACGCGACGAATGCGGGGCCGCGCCGGCTGCTCGAGCGCGGCCTGAGCTACGTGCCGCAGGGACGCAACATCTTCCCCGAGCTCTCCGTGCTGCACAACCTCGAGCTCGGCGCCACGGCAGCGGGCGACGGCGTGGACGTCGGCGCACGCATCGCGTCGGTGATGGACCGCTTCCCGATGCTGCGCGAACGCGCCGGCGCGCAGGCGTCGACGCTGTCCGGCGGCCAGCAGAAGCTGCTCGAGATCGGACGCGCGCTGCTGCTGCAGCCGAAGCTCATGCTGATCGACGAGCCGTCGATCGGCCTGTCGCCGAAGCTCGTGCAGGAGACGTTCGCGATCCTGCAGGGGCTGCGCGACAAGGGGATGTCGATCCTGATGGTCGAGCAGAACGCGCGCAGCGCGCTCGAGATCTCCGACGCCGCCGTCGTCCTCGAGCTCGGGCGCACGCGGATGACGGGGGACGCGCGGACGATCCTTCGGGATCCGCGCGTCGGCCGCCTGTTCCTCGGCGGCGGGCTCGACGCGCAGGCCGAGCCCGTCGCGGGAAGGCCCGAAGGCCGGGGCTGAGCGCGTCGCGCCAGCCTCGGCTGGCGCGTAACCGCTACAGCCCGATGGCCTCGGCGACGAGGCGCTTCAGCTCGCGCCGCAGCCGCTCGCGCACCGGCGCCGCCGCGCGGCTGCCGTTGAGGTTGACGAGCTCGTAGGGGTCGCTCTCGAGGTCGTAGAGCTCGTCGAGCTCGCCGTCGCGCGCGCGGTTGACCCAGTGGATGTACTTCCAGCGGTCGGTGCGCACGGCCTTGTACGTCATGCCGACGAGCCACGGCATCGCCTGCTCGGCCCAGTACTCGATCAGGAACGAGCGGCGCCAGCCGGCGCGGCTGCCCGTGCGCGACGGCTTCGCCCCGCGCCGGAAGAGCGGCAGCAGCGACCGGCCCTGGATCTGCGGGCCCGGTCTGCCGCCGGCCAGCTCGATCATCGTCGGCGCGATGTCCTGGCAGATCACGAGGTCGCGCACGCGCGTGCCCGGCTTCACGCGGCGCGGATAGCGGACGAGGAACGGGGACCGGATGCCTTCCTCGTAGGCGAAGCGCCGCTCGGGTCCCAGCGCGTGCTCGCCGAAGAAGAACCCGTTGTCGCCGAGGAACACGACGAACGTGTTGTCGAGCTCGCCCTGCCGCTCGAGCGCGGCGAAGATCGCGCCCATGCCTTCGTCGACCGCCGCCATCATCTGCGCGCGCGCCCGGATCTCGTCCTGCGAGCCCGACTGCAGCGCCGCGAGGATCTTCTGCGCAGTCTCGCCGGACCGCAGCGCGAAGCACTCGGCCCACGCGGGCTTCTGCCGGACGGCTTCTTCCGGCGACATCATGTTCGGCGTGCGCGGGAACACGGCGTCGCGGTACAGGTCGCGGTGCCGCGGCGCGACGACGTACCCGCCCTGCGCCGCGATGCGCAGCGTGCCGTCGGCCGCCTGCTCGGCGTCCGGGTGCACGGCCTTGTGCGCGAAGAACAGCGAGAACGGCTTCGTCCGCCTGCGCTCGACGTAGTCGACGGCGAGGCCGTTCATGATGTCGGTGATGTAGCCCTGGTGCTGGACGTACCTGCCGTCGTGGTTGAGCCGCGGGTCCATCAGCTTGCCGTGGCCGTCGTAGCTCACCCAGTAGTCGTAGCCCGGCCTCGGCATGCCGTCGTTGCCCATGTGCCACTTGCCGATGTGCGCGGTCTCGTAGCCAAGGCGCTGCAGCTCGAGGTGGTAGTTGGGGAGCCGGTGGCTCATCGCGTCGCGCGCGACGTTGTCGATGATGCCGTGGCGGCTCGCGTACTGGCCGGTCACGATCGACGCGCGGTTCGGCGAGCAGATCGGCGTCGTGTGGAACGCGCGCTCGAAGAGCGCGCCCTCGTGCGCCAGCCGGTCGACGTTCGGCGTGACCATGTACGGGTGGCCGCCGGCGCCGAACTCGTCGTAGCGCAGGTCATCGATCAGGATCACGAGCAGGTTGGGCTTGCGGGCGGGCATGACGGGTCTCTCGCGACGGCCGGTGCAGTTCCGCAGTGTACCCGCACGGCGCGCGGCGGACAGTCGGGCCGGCGCAGACGCCGCGCGGCTGTGTAACCGTGCCGGGCGTGGAGGGGCGCCGGCGCGGTACGATTGGCGCTTCCGCGTGCCCCGCCGCGCGGCATGACCGATCCGAAAGCCGAATCCGTTGGCCCGTTCCACGTACGAAGAATCGTCGATCCGCGTCCTGAAGGGCCTGCAGCCGGTGCGCGAGCGGCCCGGCATGTACACGCGCACGTCCGACCCGACGCACATCGTGCAGGAGGTCGTCGACAATGCCGCCGACGAGGCGCTGGGCGCCTTCGCGTCGCGCATCGACGTCACCGTGCACGCCGACCACTCGGTGACGGTCGACGACGACGGGCGCGGGATCCCGGTCGGCCCGCATCCGGAGGAGAAGGTGCCGACCGTCGAGCTCGTGTTCACGCGGCTGCATGCCGGCGGCAAGTTCGACAAGAAGGGCGAGCACGCGGCCTACGCGTTCTCCGGCGGGCTGCACGGCGTGGGCGTGTCGGTGACCAACGCGCTGTCGAAGCGGCTCGAGGTCGAGGTCAGGCGCGACGGCAAGGTCCACCGGATCGTGTTCGCCGGCGGCGACGTCGCCGAGAAGCTCAAGGTCGTCGGCACCTGTGGCGCGCGCACGACCGGCACGACGGTGCGCGTGCACCCGGATCCGAAGTACTTCGACGCGCCGAACGTGTCGCTGCCCGATCTCGCGCGGCTGCTGCGCGCGAAGGCGGTGCTGCTGCCGGGCGTGCGGGTGAGCCTGCGCAGCGAGCTCGGCAAGACGCCGAAGACGCAGACGTGGTCGTATCCGGGCGGCCTCACCGATTACCTCGCCGAACTGGCCGCGGGGGCGGACTCCGTCGCCCCGATCTTCGCCGGCGAGACCTACCTGCCGGCGCCGAAGGACGGCGAATCGTGGAGCGAGGGCGAGGGCGCCGCGTGGGCGTTCGCGTGGTACGAGGACGGCCGCGGTGACGGCGAGAGCTACGTCAACCTGATCCCGACGCCGGCCGGCGGCACGCACGAGGCGGGCCTGCGCGCTGCCGTATTCGAGGCCGTGAAGTCGTTCGTCGACCACCACGGCCTGCTGCCGCGCGGCGTGCGACTGCAGACGGAGGACGTGTCGGCGCGGATGTCGTACGTGTTGTCGGTGCGCGTGCTCGACCCGCAGTTCCAGGGGCAGGTGAAGGAAAAGCTCACGAGCCGCGACGCGCTCAAGCTCGTCGCACAGGTGATCCGCGACCCGCTGGAGGCGTGGCTCAACGCCAACGTCGAGCACGGCCGGCGCATCGCGGAACTTGCGATCGCGCAGGCGCAGACGCGCCTCAAGTCCGCGCAGAAGGTCGAGAAGCGGCGCGGGTCGAGCGTGGCCGTGCTGCCGGGCAAGCTCACCGACTGCGAGTCCGACGACACGGCGCGCCGCGAGGTGTTCCTCGTGGAAGGCGACTCCGCCGGCGGCTCGGCCAAGCTCGCGCGCGACAAGCAGTACCAGGCGATCCTGCCGCTGCGCGGCAAGGTCCTCAACACGTTCGAGGTCGAGCGCGACCGCCTGTTCGCGAACAACGAGATCCACGACATCGCCGTGGCGATCGGCGTGGACCCGCACGCGACGGCGGCCGAGGCCGACCTGTCGGGGCTGCGCTATGCGCGGATCATCGTCATGGCCGACGCCGACGTCGACGGCAGCCACATCAAGGTGCTGCTGCTGACGCTCTTCTACCGGCACTTTCCGGCGCTGATCGAGCGCGGCCACGTGTGCGTCGCGCATCCGCCGCTCTACCGGATCGACGTGTCCGCCACCGGCAAGCGGCCCGCGCGCAAGCTCTACGCGCTCGACGACGCCGAGCTGGCGGCGATCGAGGACCGGCTGGCCAAGGAAACCGTGCGGCCGGGCTCGTGGTCGGTCGGCCGGTTCAAGGGCTTGGGCGAGATGAATCCCGAGCAACTGTGGGAGACGACGATGAGCCCGGAGACGCGGCGCGTCGTGCCGGTACGGATCGCGTCCGGCACGGCCGACGACACGCAGCGCGTGTTCGCGCGCCTGATGGGCAAGGCCGAGGCCGCCAGCCGCCGCGAGTGGATGGAGCGCTCGGGCGACACGGTCGACGTCGACGTCTGAGCGGCACGGCGCGATGGCGACCAGGGGCAAGGACAAGGCCGGCGGCAAGGGCGCCCGGCGCGCGCCGGAGGGCACGGACGCGCGCAGCGGCGACCTGTTCGCCGACGCCGGCGCCGGCGGTCCGCCGGACGTGCCGCGCGCGCGGCCGACGGCGGCCGCCGACGATGCGCTGCCGCTCGCCGCCTTCGCCGAGCGCAGCTACCTCGAGTACGCGATGAGCGTCGTCATGGGACGCGCGCTGCCGGACGTCGCGGACGGGCAGAAGCCGGTGCAGCGGCGCATCCTGTACGCGATGCACCAGCTCGGCCTCTATGCGCCGACCCGGCACGTCAAGTCGGCGCGCGTCGTCGGCGACGTGCTCGGCAAGTATCACCCGCACGGCGACACCGCCGCGTACGACGCGCTAGTGCGGCAGGCGCAGGACTTCACGCTGCGCTATCCGCTGATCGACGGACAGGGCAACTTCGGCTCGCGCGACGGCGACAACGCCGCCGCGATGCGCTACACGGAGTGCCGGCTGACGGCGATGGCCGAGCTGCTGCTCTCCGAGATCGACCGCGACACCGTCGACTTCGTCCCCAACTACGACGGCGCGTTCACCGAGCCCAAGCTGCTGCCGGCGCGGCTGCCGATGGTGCTGCTGAACGGCGCGTCCGGCATCGGCGTCGGCCTCGCGACCGACATCCCGTCGCACAACCTCGCCGAGGTCGCGCGCGCGGCGGTCGCGGCGATCCGCGACCCGCGGATCGCGCTCGAGGACCTCCTCGCGATCGTGCCCGGCGCGGACCTGCCGGGCGGCGGCCACATCACGTCGGGCGCGGCGGACATCCGCGCGATCTACGAGGGCGGACGCGGCAGCGTGCGCGTGCGCGCGCGCTGGACGGTCGAGGACCTCGCGCGCGGCCAGTGGCGCGTCGCCGTCACCGAGCTGCCGTTCGGCGTGTCGGCGCGCGCCGTGATGGAGGACGTCGAGCGCGCGACGAACCCGAAGCCGAAGGAAGGCAAGAAGACGCTGACGCAGGACCAGGTCAACCTGAAGGCGCTGATGCTGGGGGCGCTCGACACGGTCCGCGACGAGTCGGACAAGGACGCGCCGGTGCGCCTCGTGTTCGAGCCGCGGTCGAGCCGGCAGGACGTGCAGGAGTTCGTCGACCTGCTGCTCGCCAACACGCGGCTCGAGACGAGCCTGCCGATCAACCTCGTCGTGCTCGGCCGCGACGGGCGGCCGCGCCAGAAGGGGCTCTCCGCGATCCTCGCCGAGTGGATCGAGTTCCGCTTCGAGACGGTGCGCCGGCGGACGCAGCACCGGCTGGCGGAAGTCGACCGGCGCATCCACATCCTCGAGGGGCGGCAGCTCGCGCTGCTGTCGATCGACAAGGTCATCCGCATCATCCGCAACGCCGACGACCCGAAGGCCGACCTGATGCAGGCCTTCCGGCTGACCGAGGTCCAGGCCGACGACATCCTCGAGATCCGGCTGCGCCAGCTGGCGAAGCTGGAGGGCATCAAGATCGAGACGGAGTTGAAGGCGCTCAAGGCCGAGCGCCGAGATCTCAAGCACCTGCTCGCCGACCGCGGCGCGCTGTCCGACCGCGTCGTCGCCGAGATCGAGGCGGACGCGGCGAAGTTCGGCGACGCGCGGCGCACGCTGATCGAGGAGGTGGCGCCGGTGACGCGCGAGCGCACGGTGCCGGACGAGCCGGTGACGATCACGCTGTCGCGGCAGGGCTGGATCCGCGCGCGGCAGGGGCACGCGCTCGACGCGGCGCAGTTCGCGTGGAAGTCCGGCGACGGACCGCTCGCGATCCTCGAGACGCGCACCGTGCAGCCGGTCGTCGTGCTCGACACGCGGGGTCGCGCCTACACGATCCGCGCCGCCGACGTGCCGGGCGGCCGCGGCGACGGCGTGCCGGTGACCACGCTGATCGACGTGCAGGCGGGCGCCAGGGTCGCGCAGGCACTCTGTGGCGCGCCCGAGCAGCAGTACCTCTTCGCCGGCACCGGCGGCTACGGGTTCGTGGCCACGCTCGGCGACATGGTGTCGCGGGTCAAGGCCGGCAAGGCGTTCATGACGATGACGCCGGAGGAGTCGCCGGTGGCGCCGGTCGCGCTCTTGCCGGGGTTGACCCAGGTCGCGGCGCTGGCGTCGAACGGCAAGCTGCTGGTGTTCGACTTGGCGGAGGTACGCGTGTCGACCGGCGGCCGCGGTGTGATTCTCATGGGGCTCGACGCCGGCGAGACGCTCGAGGCCGTGGCGCTCGCGCGCCCCGGCCGCGTGATCGTGCGCGGCACGAACCGCGCCGGGCGCGAGATCGACGTCGCGCTCGAAGGCGACGCGCTCGCCCGGCACGTCATGCGCCGCGCGCGCAAGGGCGCGAAGCTCGTCCAGAAGCTCAAGGCCATCGGCATCGCCACCGTCGCGTCCTGACCCGCCGGCGCCGCTGGCGCCGTGCCCGCCAGCGGTCTATGATTCGCTTGTAGTGTTCAAATGGCCCGGGCGCGGCGCAGGGAGGCGGGATGGCACTGACGATCGGCGGTGTGCAGAAGCGCGTCGGGCTCGCGCTCTCCGGCGGCGGTTTTCGCGCCGCAGCGTTCCACCTGGGTGTCATGCGCAAGCTGGCGGCGCTGCGCATCCTCGACCACGTCGACCTCCTGACCTGCGTGAGCGGCGGCAGCATCGCCGGCGGCACCGTCGCGCTCAACTGGGGTTCCGCCGGTAAGCTCGACCTGCTCGACACCTACCTGCGCACGCGGTCCGTCGCCGTGTCGTCGGTGATCGGCGGCGTGCTCGACCCCTTCGAATCCCGCCTCGACAAGCTCGCGGCGTCCTACGACCGCGACCTGTTCCACGGGAAGACGCTGTCCGACCTCAACGCCGGGCCGCGGATCTACTTCAACGCGACCAACCTCGCGACCGGCAACATGTTTTTCTTCGTCGCCGGCGAGGGCGGCCCCGCCGAGATGGGCGAGCACGAGCTCGGCGTCGTGGCGGCGCCGGCGTTCGCGATCTGTCGCGCCGTGGCGGCGTCGTCGGCGTTCCCGCCGGTGTTTCCGCCGCTGCTTCTCGATGCCGCGACGTATGCGCACGCGACCGCGGTCGAGTACGTGACGCTGACCGACGGCGGCATCTACGACAACATGGGCATCAACCCGCTGGTCCGCACGCGCAACGCACTCGACTACGTGATCGTCAGCGACGGCGGCAAGCCATTCGCGCTCGACGAGCGGCCGACCGAATCTGGTGCGATCGTCCTGAAGGCCGCCCTCGACATCATGATGGAGCAGATCCGCGGGCTCGAGTTCGACCGGCTGCAGCACCGGCACGCGGCGCAGAGCGGACCGCGGCCGCTGTGGTTCTCCATCGACAGCAAGGAAGGCGAGGCGCAGCCCGGCGACGCCGCGTTCGCGTCGGCGATCGCCACCAACCTCGCGCGGCTTCCCGCCGACCAGATGGACGTGCTGACGCGGCACGGCGGCGCGCTGGTGGAGGCGCGCATCCGGCGCTACGCGCCCGAGCTGCTTCCGCCCTGACGTCGCGCGCGGACGGCGACCGGCCAGCACTCCATCCGCGCGCGAGGATCGCCGATGCAATTCGACTTCTGGACCCACTGGGGCGCGGCGCTGAACGACGCGGACTTCGCGCGCGCGTGGGTCGCGCTCGGGATCGCGGCCGGCGCCGAGAACAAGCCGTCCGCGGCGGAAGGCCCCGTCGCAGCGATGGTGCGCGACCCGAACGTGGCGACGGCCGAGACGGGGCTCGCGGTCGCCCGGGAAGCGGTGGGCGATGCACTGTCCGCTTCGCGTGCGCGCGAGCTGTCCGTTCGCTGGAGCTTTCCGGATCCCGCCGCGACCGTCGACGCCGACGCCCGCGTACCGCTTGCCCGGATCGAGCCGGCGACGTGGGCCCGCGCCTGGGCCGACGCGATGAAGGCCGTGGACGTACAGGCGCGCCTCCGTGTGGTCGGCGCGCCGGGCGGCGAGCCCGTGGCGCCGTGGTTCCGCCTGCTGGTGCAGGCGCAGCCTGCGGTGGGCGCGGCCTCGCTGGTGCTGGACGCCCCCAGGCCGGACCTCGCGATGGAATGGCCGCTGCGGCTGGGTACGCTGGGCGGCACCGGCGACGCGATCGTCGCCACCGCATTGGCCGAGTGGCCGAGCGCGCGCCTCGCGCGCGCCGTGGCCCTTGGGCGCGACAATGCCAACTGCGACGTGCTCGTGCACGCCGGAGACGCCGCGGCGCTACTCGCAGCGCTGCTGTCGCAACCGTTCCGCTGCAAGGCCAACGTCGTCCTGATCGCGGGCGCCGCGGACGCCGACGCGGTGGCGCTCGAGGCGCGGCTGCGCGCGATCGCCGCCGAGACCTGCGCGAGCGGGATCGTGCTGTGGGCGTCCGCCGCGGACCCGCAGGCGCAGGGCCACGCATTGAACGCGCTGGTCGAGGAGTTCTCGCACGATGCGCCGCTCGATCGCGCACTGCACGTCGCCGCGCAGCGTTTGCCGACCGGCGATGCCATCGCGTGGCTCACGGAGGCGCTCGCCGGCCAGCACCTGCGGGCGCTCGCGGACCGGCTGACGGCGCGCGTCCGTGCACTGCCGGCGGGTACGGCAATCGACGTGTCGCGTCTCGACTCGGGATGGGTGCGCAGCGCGCCGGAGGCGGGGACGCGATCGGGCGCGGGCGTGCCGCCTGGCGGCGTGCTGGCGCGCGTTGACGCCGCGTCCGTCGCGTTCGATGCGAGTCGCCTCAACTTCGACTCGGAGAGCCGCGGCGCGTCCGAGCTGGCGATGCTCACCGCCGCGGTGGCCGGCGCGCAGACGCCGCCGGAGGCGGAGGCGCGGCGTGCGGCGCGGTACCTGCAGCAGCAATCGTTCGTCCGCCAACGCGGAGGCTTCGAGCCCGCGTCGGCGGGTTTCCTGCAGGGGCGCCCGGCGCTCGTGCGCGTGCGCATCGGACCCTCCGAAGGGCAGTGGCAGTCGCTGCCGACCGAGTTTCCGTCCGAAGCACTGCCGCCGGACGAGAAGCAGTGGCGGCTCGCCGTCTGGCTCACCGAGCCCGCGCAGCTGTCCGAGCCGCTGCGCAAGACGGTGATCCTTCCCGCGGAGGGCCCCAGCACCGAGTGCGACTTCCGGTTCACGCCGCAGGTGGCCGGTGCGTTCGAAGGGCGGTTGACCGTGCTGCATCGCGGCCGCGTGCTGCAGACGGCGGTGCTGCGCACGGAGGTCGCGGCGGAAGGCGAAAAGCCCGCCGGAAAGGCGCCCGCGCTGCTTGACCTCGCGCCCGTGCGGCGCCGGCTCGGCGACCTCGACCAGCGGCGCCAGTTCGACCTCGCGTTCGTCACCAACCACACGACCGCCGGCGAACCGCGCGGCGTCGCGCTCTCCGCCGACCGCGCGTGGATCGCGGACGTGTCCAAGGCACTCGGCGTCACGCAGACGCTCAATACCGCGCTCAGCCGGCTGGCCAAGTCGGTCGACGACTACAAGGACGGGCTGGCCGGCGAGGCAGGACGCAAGCTCCTCGTCGACCTCGCAAAGCAGGGCGCGTGGCTCGACCTCTATCTCGTCCACCAGCAGCTCGCGCGGCCGGGCAACCGGCCGGACGTCGCGGCGCACGAGTACATCCAGGTCGTCAGCACGAAGTCCGACGCGATCGTGCCCTTCGAGTTCATCTACGACCAGGAGGTGCCGGACGACGACGCGCGGCCGTGCGCGCAGTGGCGCGACGCGCTCGAGCACGGGCAGTGCCCGCCGGGTTGCGCGGGCGGGACGGCCAAGGCGATCTGCCCGCTCGGGTTCTGGGGGCTGCGCAAGGTGATCGAGCGCCACCAGGTCAGTCCCGAGCACGCGGCCGCGGGCAGCGAGTACTTCCTGCAGTCGGAGCCGGGGCGCGACACGACGGACCTGCCGCTCGGCGGGACCGCGCTGTTCGCGAGCAGCACGCGCGTGCCGGCCGCCGCGCAGGCGACCGTCACGCAGGCGCTCGCCGCGAAGCTCGGCAGTGCGCCGCTGACGGCCGGGACGTGGGCCGACTGGGCGACGATGGTCGGGCAGGCGAGCCCGCACCTGCTGATCGCGCTGACGCACACCGACGGGACCGGTGCCAACGTCACGCTCGAGATCGGCGGCAACGCGATCAGCACGATCCAGATCAAGCCGGCGCACCTGCGCGCGCCGACGGCGGCCAGCCGACCGCTGGTCGCGCTGCTCGGTTGCGACACCGTGGGCACGGCCAACGACTACGGCGAGCACGTCGTCGTGTTCCGGGACCGCGGCGCCGCCGTCGTCGTCGGCACGATCGCGACCGTGTTCGGCGAGCACGCCGCGCGCGTGGCCGTGCTGCTGGCGCAGGAACTGGTGCCCAACGGCGCGCCGCCGCAACGGCTGGGCGAGGCGATCCGGGCGCTGAAGCGCCGCGCGCTGCTCGACGGACTGCTGATGCCGCTGTGCGTCGTCGCGTACGGCGACGCCGACTGGAACCTCGTCAAGTAAGCGGCCGCCGATGCCCACGCCATTCCTCCGGATCGAGATGCTGCCGGCAAAGCACGGCGACGCGCTGTGGGTCGAATACGGCGACGGCGGCGGGCGGACGCGACGCATCGTCGTCGACGGCGGCCCGCTGCACGCGTATCCGCAGTTCGAGGCCCGGCTGGCCGGCCTGCCGGCCGGCGACCAGCGCGTCGAGCTGCTGGTCATCACGCACGTCGACACCGACCACATCGAGGGCATCATCCGGCTGCTGGCGCTGCCGCGCGCCAGGTGGCCCCTCGAGCCGAACGACATCTGGTTCAACGGCTACCGGCAGGTGAAGGCGGGCGCGAACCTCGGCGGGCGCGAGGGCGAGTTCCTGAGCGCGCTCATCCATCGCCGGGCGTTCGACGAGTGGAACCGCGCGTTCGGTCGCGAAGCGGTCGTCGTGCCGAAGGACGCGCCGCCGCAGCGCATCCCGCTGGCGGGCGACATGACGCTCACGCTGCTGTCGCCCGACCCGGCGAGGCTCGCCACGATGGCGCGCAAGTGGGACAAGGACGTCGCCGAGTGGGAGCTCGACCCCGGCGACCTCGACGCGGCGTGGACGCAGCTCGTCGACGAGACGAAATTCCACCCGGGCGCCGAGCTGACGCTGGGACCGGACGACCTGACCGCCAAGCTGCGCGCGCAGCTCAAGGGCACGGACCCGTCGGCCGCGAACGGCAGCAGCATCGCGTTCCTCGCCGAGTTCGCCGGCAAGTCGTGCCTGTTCCTCGCCGACGCGCACATGAAGGTCGTCTGCGCGTCCGTGCGCCGGCTGCTCGCGCCGGGCCAGGATCACCTCGCCGTCGACGCCGTGAAGATGGCGCATCACGGCAGCCGCAACAACGTGACCCCGGAGTTGCTGGAACTCGTCGACGCCGAGCACTTTCTGTTCAGCAGCAACGGCGACAAGTTCAGGCATCCCGACGCGCAGGCGGTCGAGGCGGTCATCGCCGGCGCACGCCGCAAGCCGACGCTGTGGTTCAACTACCGCACGCCGTTCACCGAGCGCTGGGAAGCTGCGTCGAAGGTGCCCGGCGCGAAGTACGCGACGCGCTATCCGGAGCCGGGCAACGAAGGCATCGTCGTCGCACTGTGATGCGCCCCACGCGGCACGCGTGACCGGCATGCTGCTCGAGCACGCCAACCCCTACCACCCGCCCTTGCCTCGGGTGCTGACGCTGGGGTGGGAGGACTTCGACTTCGCGCTTTCGAGCGTGAACCGGGGCGCCATCGGCACGGTCGCCGACTGGACGGTGCTCGCGTACCTCGCCGCGGATTGCGACCTGGCGGCGCCAATGTACGAGGACCTCCGCGAGCTGAAGTCGGTCGGCTCCGGCGCGGCGCTGCACGTGTGTGCGCTGTTCGACGGTCCGCTCGTGACCGACGCGTACTTCGTCCGGCTGAACGCCGGCTCGTCTCTGCACGACGACCTCGTGCTCCGCTGGTGGGAATTGCAGACGCACCAGAAGGACACGCTGGTCATGGCCATCCAGGTCGCGGCGGCGTGGCCGGGCCGCAGGCGCCTGCTGGTGCTGGGCGGCCACGGCAACGGCTGGAAGGGGCTGCTGCAGGACCGCAACATCGGATTCGAGTACCAGCGGACCCCGGGCCGCGTGCGGTTGCCCGGGCCCCTCGACGAGTGCAAGGCGCGGCTCGTGCAGTCGCAGCTCGCGGCGCAGGCCTGCATCAACGAGCGCATCGAGACGGTCGCAAAGCCGGAGCGGCCGCGCTACGACGTGATGGCGTTCGATGCTTGCTACATGGGGAACCTGGAGGCCATCGTCGAACTGTCCGACCATGCCGACATCCTCGTCGTGTCCGAGGATCTCGTGCCGGGCGAAGGGTATCCGTACGACCGCGTCCTGCGCGAGCTCGACGCAAACCCGGCGCAGTCGCCGGTCGAATTCGCGCGCCGGATGGTCGCTGTCACCGGCGCCGCCCATGCCGAGCCGGTCCGGCGCGCGCGACCGATCGCGCAAGTCGCGCTGGCCTCCGACGGGCTGCCGCCGCTGGCTGTCGCGTTCGCGCGGCTCGCGGCAGCGCTCACCGCCGCGATGGACGACGACGCCGTCCGCCGGGCCGCGCGCTATGCGATCAACATGGCGTACCGGTTCGGGGCGACCGGCTACATCGACCTCGTCGGCTTCGTCCGGAAGCTCGGCGACCACGCGCTGCCGGAACCGGTCCGCGAGCGCTGCACCGACGTGCTCGCGCAATGGCAGCGCACGCTGATCGCAGCGGCGGTCCCGGGCACGCCCGACGGGCCGAACGGACTGTCGATCTACGCGCCGGCACCGAGGGAGTTCGACCCCGCGTACATCGACACTGCCGCCCGGTTCCGGCACGGGTTGTCGGCGTGGGCGATGTTTCTGGCGCGCTACTACCTCGTCGTGCTGGGCGACGAAGCACCCGGGCATCCGCTGCTGCAGGCGATCGACCGGGCAAGGCGCGCGGCCGCGGCGCGCGACGCCGACTGACGTGCATCCGCGAAGCGCCCGCCGCGGGTCGAGGGGACAAGCGATGCACGTCTTGGTTGCCTGCGCGGTCGGGATGCTGGCTTGGTGCGCCGGCGTGGCCGCCGCGCAGACGTTCCCGGCGAAGCCGATCAGGCTCGTCGTCGGCTTTGCGCCGGGCGGGGTGGCCGACATCACGGCGCGCGTGGTTGCGCAACGACTGTCGGACCAGCTCGGGCAGCAGGTGATCGTCGACAACCGGCCGAGCGCAGGCGGCATCGTCGCCGCCGAGGCCGTGGCCCGGGCCGAGCCCGACGGCCACACGCTGCTGCTGATGACCAACGGCAACGCGGTGAGCGCGTCGCTGTTCCGCACGCTGCCGTACGACACGCTGGCCGACTTCGCGCCCGTGTCGACGCTGGGCTTCTTCGACGTCGCCGTCGTCGTGCCGGCCGACTCCGGCATCGATTCGCTGCCGGCGCTGCTCGCGTTCGCGAAGGCCAACCCGGGCAAGCTCAACATCGGCACGATCAACGTCGGTAGCACGCAGAATCTCGCCGCCGAGCTCTTTCGGTCGGCGACGGGCATCGACGCGACGATTGTCCCGTACAAGGGCAGCCCGGCCGTCATCACCGCGCTGCGTGGCCACGACGTGCAGGCTGCGTTCGAGATGCTGGCGCCGGTCGTCCCGCAGGCGAAGGGCGGGACCGTGCGCATTCTCGCCGTGACGTCGGAGCGGCGCTTTCCGGGACTGCCCGACGTGCCGACGGTCGCCGAGAGCGGCGTGCCTGGCTACGCGGCGACGTCGTGGAACGCGGTCGCGGCGCCCGCGAAGACGCCGCGCGCCGTCGTGGACCGGCTCAACCGCGAGATCAACGCGGCGCTCAAATCTCCGGACGTCGTCGAGAAGCTGGCCGCGCAGGGCGTGACGGCGCGCGGCGGTTCGCCCGAGGACATGCAGCGGCTGGTCGCCGCCGACGTCGCCAAGTGGCGGCGCGTCATCGAGCAGGCGAGGATCGAGCGGCAGTAGCGGTTACGGCGCCGCGCGCGGCGCGACGTCGGCGGACGCCGTCACGGCGAATGCCGCCACCTCCCCGAGCGCGTGCGCGACCGCGGCGTTGGCGGCCGCCGCGCCGCCGTCCGGATCGTCGGACGGCGCGTCGCGCGCGACTTCGATCGTTCGGGTCGCCACGACCCGGCGGCTGCCGACGTCGACCAGCTGCGCGCGCAGCGCGACCTCCGCGCGGCTCGGGCGCCCGGCGAAGCTCTGCTGCAGGCGCAGGAGCTCGGTGTCGAGGCGAACATCCGCGCGGACGCCGGTCGTGTCGCGGACCACGGCGCGGAACGCACGCGTGTCCTCCAGCGCGCGCACCAGCAGCGGCGCCAGCATCTGCGCGGGCGGCTCCACCCAGCGGTGCACGGCGTAGTAGTCGACGACGTGCGCCTTGCGGACGTAGGCCATCGCCGCCGTGTCGAAGCCGGGCGCGGCACGGGGCGTGGCCACCTCCAGCACGAGCGGCCGGGCCGCGGGGGCGGCGGCGGCGACCGGCGTCGCGTCCAGCACGTGCAGGACCGGCGCGTCGGCGGGCGCCGGCGCCATCACGCTGCACGCGGCGGCGAGGAGCGCGGACGCCAGGGGGATGGCCCACCGGCGCGCGCGCGCGGCGCGCACCGGTAACACGCAGCGTATCGTCATCGTCATTCTCCGGGCCCGCGCGGCGGCGGCGCCCGCCCGCGGAGCAGGACGGCGGGATTGCGCTCGACCTCGTCGCCGACGCGGCGCAGCGTGGCGGTCAGCGCGCGCAGCTCGGCGACCAGCGCGCGCACCTCGGGCAGCGTCGTGCCCGTGAAGTCGCGCAGATCGGCGCGCGTGCCGTCGAGCGTCCCGCGGGCGCTGTCGAGGGCGGCGCGGCCGCTCGCGCCCGCGGCGCCGACTTCGCCGGCCATGCGGTCGAGCGCATCCGCGGTGCGCTCGACACGCGCGACGAGCTGCGGCATCTCGGCCGTCACGCGGGCCGCGTTGTCCATCGTGCGGGCGCCGCTCGCGAGTGCGGCGTCGATCGCCTGCGAACGCGCCGCCAGCGTGCGCGACAGCGTCGCGAGGTCCGCGAGCGTGGCCTTCACGGCGCGACGATTCTCGTCGTCGAGCATCGCGCCCACGTTGCCGCTGACGCGCGACAGGTCCGCGAGCAGCACCGGCAGCGCCGTCTCGAGGCGGTTCATCAGCGACGGCGCCGAGCCGATCACCGGATACGGCTCTCCGGGCCGGGCCGCGAGCGGCGGCGATGCGCGGTGCCCCGCCGTCAGCTCGACGTAGGCGATGCCGGTCAGCCCCTGCGTCTGCAGCATGGCGAGCGTGTCCTCCTTCACCGGCGTGCCGCGCTCGATGTCGAGCGTGAGCTCGACGTGCTCGACGTTGCCGGGCGCGAGCGCGATCCGGCGCACGCGCCCAACGTCCACGCCGCGGTAGCGGACCGGCGCGTTGAGGTTCAGGCCCGAGACCGACTCGGTCATGAACACCTGGTACGTGTCGTAGCTCTTGCGGTAGTACTTGCCGCTCGACAGCCACAGCACGCCGGCGATCATCGCGACGGTGAGCACGATGACGAACGCGCCGACGGCGGCGAGGTTCACCTTCGATTCCATGCCTGCTCCAGCGCGGCGCGGCCACGCGGCCCGTGAAAGTACTGGCGGACGAGCGGATCGTCCGAGCGGGAGAGTTCCGTCATCGTGCCCACGCCGACGATGTTGCCGTGACCCAGCACGGCCACGCGGTCCGCCGCTCGCCACATGAGGTCGAGGTCGTGCGTGACCATCATGATCGTGAGGCCGAGGCCGTCGCGCAGGCTGCGCACGAGCTCGTCGATGCCGGTCGCCGACAGCGGGTCGAGGCCCGCGGTGGGCTCGTCGAGGAACAGGAGCTCCGGGTCGAGCGCCAGCGCGCGCGCGAGCGACGCGCGCTTGCGCATGCCGCCCGACAGCTCGCTCGGGTACTTGGGGCCCGCGTCCGCCGGCAGCCCGGTCAGCCCGATCTTGACGGCCGCCACCTCGCGGATCAGCCGGGGCGGGAGGTCCGTGTGCTCGGCGAGCACCATGCCGACGTTCTCGGCCACGGTCAGCGCGGAGAACAGCGCGCCGCGCTCGAACATCACGCCCCACCGGCGGCGCAGCGGCAGCGCCGCGTCGTCGGACATGCCGACGACCTCCTGTCCGAACACGCGGATCGACCCGGCGGCCGGCGCCTGCAGCAGGATGATCTCGCGCAGCAGCGTCGACTTGCCCGAGCCGCTGCCGCCGACGAGCGCGAACACCTCGCCGGGTTGCACCGCGAGGTCGACGCTCTCGTGGACGACGGCGTCGCCGAAGCGCGTCGCCACGCCGCGGACGTCGACGACGGGAACGGATGCGGCGGCTTGCGCGGGAGCGTCCATCTACAGGTCGAGCCACAGGAACACGATCGAGAACAGCGCGTCGGTGACGATGACCAGGAAGATCGACTGGACGACGCTCGTCGTCGTCTGGGCGCCGACGCTCTCCGCGCTGCCGGTGACCTGGAAGCCGCGGTAGCAGCCGACGAGCGCGACGATCATCGCGAACACCGGCGCCTTGGCGAGGCCCGTCCAGTACGACGACAGCTGGATCGCCTCGCCGAGGCGGTCGACGAACGCGTCGAAGCCCACGTCGAGCTTCGTGCTCGCCATCACCATGCCGCCGAGCACGCCGGTGACGTCGGTGTAGACGGTGAGCAGCGGCATGACGACGACGAGCGCGACGACCTTCGGCAGCACGAGGAGCTCCTGCGCGCCAACGCCGATCGTGCGCAGCGCGTCGATCTCCTCGGTGACCTTCATCGTGCCGATCTGCGCCGTGTACGCGGAGCCCGAGCGCCCGGCGATGATGATCGCCGTCAGCAGTGGCGAGAGCTCGCGCAGCATCGCGAGCGCGACCAGGTCGACGACGAAGATGTTGGCGCCGAACCGCTGCAGCTGATCGGCGCCCTGGTAGGCGATCACGACGCCCATCAGGAACGACAGGAGGCCCGTGATCGGCAGCGCCTCGACGCCGGCCGTCTGGATGTTGTGCAGGATCGGGCGCCAGCGCAGCGTGCCTGGGCGCCGCAGCGCGCGCAGCAGCGCGAGCGCGCTCTCGCCGACGAACGCGAGGTAGCCGCCGCTGCCGGCGACGAGCCCCCATGCGCGCCGCCCGATGCGCGCGAGCAGACCCGGCGTCGGCGGAACCGGCGCGGCGAGCGGAATCTCGCGGCCCGCGAGCAGCTCGACGAGCGCGGCGAATTCCGGCCGCAGCCCGTCGATGCGCGCGACGCACCCGCGCGCGGCGAGCGTCCGCAACGTCCGATGCAGCAGCCACGCTCCCGCGGTGTCGAGCGCAACGATGCCGGCGCCGTCGACGACGAACTCGCCCTCGTCCGGCCAGCGGACCGCCGAGAGCGTGCGGTCGATCGCGGCGATCCCGGGCAGCGTCCACGCGCCGGCGCAATGCGCGCCCGTCGCCGTGCCGCCCGATCCGGACGTCGCGACGGTCAGTGCTGCCTGGGCGTCGGAGGACATCGCGTGGCTCAGTTCGCCGGCCGGGCCGGCGCCGCCATGGGCGGTGCCGACCCGGCCGCCGTGCGTCCATCCTAAGTCTTCGCCGCCGGGCCGGCTTGACCGAAGTCAACGGGGTCGCTGCCGGCGGACGTCTCCGGCACGCACCGTCCTGTTGGCGCACGTCAAAGCGGCGCGGCCGGGCGCGGCCGAGAATGAGCGTGTGCAGCCGGCGCCGCGCCGCGGACGGCCGCGGGCGCGCGGACGGCCGGGGGATCATCATGGCCGCGAAGCTCCTGAAGTTCCATCACGAGGCGCGCGAGGCGGTGTGCGCGGGCCTCAACACCCTGGCGAGCGCCGTCAAGGTGACGCTGGGCCCCAAGGGCCGGCTGGTCGTGCTGGAGCGCGCGTACGGGCCGCCGACGATCATCAATTCGGGCGTGATCGTCGCCAAGGAGATCGAGCTGCCGGACCGCTTCGAGAACCTCGGCGCGCAGATGGCGCGCGAAGTGGCCGCGAAGACCTCCGAGACCGCCGGCGACGGCACGACGACGGCCACCGTGCTCGCGCAGGCCATCGTGAACGAGGGCATGAAGTACGTGGCCTCCGGCTTCGACCCGATGGAGCTGAAGCGCGGGATCGAGAAGGCGGTGGAGGCCGTCGTCGCGGAGCTCAAGCGCAACTCGCGCCCGTGTTCCACCGGCGCCGAGATCGCGCAGGTGGGGACGATCTCGGCGAACGGCGACGCCGCGATCGGCGCGATGATCGCGCAGGCGATGGAGAAGGTCGGCGACAACGGCGTGATCAAGGCCGAGGACGGCCGCGGGATGGCCAACGAGCTCGAGGTGGTCGAGGGGATGCAGTTCGACCGTGGCTTCCTGTCGCCGTACTTCGTCAACGACGCGGAGAAGCAGCGCGTCGTGCTCGACGACTGCAGCGTGCTCGTGCACGACCGCGCGATCTCGACGATCCACGACCTGCTGCCGATCCTCGAGCACGTGTCGCGGGAGAACCGGCCGCTGCTGCTGATCGCGGAGGACGTGACCGGCGAGGCGCTCGCCACGCTCGTCGTCAACGCGCTGCGCGGCGTGCTGAAGGTGTGCGCGGTGAAGGCGCCCGGCTTCGGCGACCGCAGGAAGGCGCTGCTCGAGGACATCGCCGTGCTGACCGGCGCGACGGTCATCGCCGAGGACCGTGGCCTCAAGCTCGAGAAGGCGACCGTGGCCGACCTCGGGCGGGCGCGGCGCGTCGAGGTCGACCGCGACAACACCACGCTGATCGGCAGCGCCGGCGACCCCGCGCGCATCAAGGCGCGCATCGCCGAGGTCCGCCACGCGATGGACGAGGCGAAGAGCGACTACGACCGCGAGCAGCTGCGCGAGCGCGCCGCGCGGCTCGCCGGCGGCGTCGCGCTGATCAAGGTGGGTGCGTCCACCGAGATGGAGATGAAGGAGAAGAAGTCGCGGGTCGAGGACGCGCTGCACGCGACCCGCGCGGCGGTGGCCGAAGGCATCGGCGCGGGCGGCGGCATCGCGCTGCTCCGCGCGCGGCCGGCGCTCGACGCGCTGCGCTGCGACGCGCTCGGACAGGAGGCGGGCGTGAAGATCGTGCGCCGTGCGCTCGAGGAGCCGCTGCGGCAGATCGTGGCGAACGCGGGCGGCGAGCCGGCAACGGTGCTCGAGCGCGTCGTCGCGGGTGCCGGCGCGTTCGGCTACAACGCGGCGACCGGCGAATTCGGCGACGTGGTCGCGATGGGGATCATCGACCCGACCAAGGTGACGCGGCTCGGCCTGCAGAACGCGGCATCGATCGCGAGCCTGATCCTGACCACGGACGTGATCATCGTCGAGAAGCCGGCGCACGAGCCCGCGCCCATGCCAGAGGGGATGGGGTAGCGGTCAGTTGAAATTCGTGGCCGCGTCGGAAATTCGGTGTCAGTCGCTGGACGTGCGGTCCGCCGCCCCCAGCCACCGTGCGAACCAGGCGGCGGCGAGCGCTGCGACCTCGGCCAGCGTACCCGGCTCCACGAACAGGTGGGTCGCGCCGGGCACGATCTCGAGCGCCTTCGGGCAGCGCAGGTGCGCATAGGCGGCGCGGTTGAGCGCGATCACGTCGTGGTCCTCGCCGCCGACGATGAGCAGCGTCGGTGCACGCACCGCGGCGAGCGCGCGGGCGCCCGCCAGGTCCGGCCGGCCGCCGCGCGAGACGATCGCGCGCACCGGGCACGCCGGGGCGGCGGCCGCGAGCAGCGCGGCACCGGCGCCGGTCGACGCGCCGAACCAGCCGACGGGGACGCCGGCGACCTGCGGCTGCGCCATCAGCCACGCCGTCGCGGCGGCGAGGCGCCCGGCGAGAAGAGGTATATCGAAGCGGGTCGCGACGTCGACGTCCTCGCCCGGCGTCAGCAGGTCGAAGAGCAGGGTGCCCACGCCGGCGCCGTGCAGCGCGCGGGCGACGACCGCATTGCGCGGGGAAAGCCGCGAGCTGCCGCTGCCGTGCGCGAACAGCACGACACCGCACGCCGCAGGCGGCAGCGCGAGCGTCCCCGGCAGGCGCGCGCCGTTCGCCGGCAATTCGACGTCGAGGGTCTGCGTGGACGTCATCGTTGCCGCCCGTCCCGGGCACTCACGCGCGCAGGCCGAGGTGGCGCCACGCCCATTCCTTCGCGCGCGCGATCGCCACGCGGATGGCCATGCCCTCGTCCATGCCCTCCGCGAGCAGCGCGTTGGCGATCTCGATCGCCTTCTCGCGCACCGGTTCGGGCAGGCGCTTCATCGATGCGGGAAAGTAGGCGGCATTCCACGGCATGGCGGGTGGGGCGGCGCGCGCGGTCGTTCGCGGCGGGCACGCGCGCTTCAGCGCAGCGTGTCCTCCAATTGCCGGACGAATTCGTGAAAGCGCTCCTTCGGCAGGTGCTCGATCCCGGCGGCCGCGGCGCGACCGCCGCCGCCGAACGGCCGGCAGAGCGCGTCGGCCCCGATGGGCCGCGCCCGCGGCGCGCGCACGCTGACGGTGTAGCCGCCGGCCGGATTGCCGGTCAGCACCGCGTGGGCGAGGTCCGGCGCGGCATTGGCGATCTCGTTGCCGAAGACGCCGCGCACGCGACGCGTCCACGGCTCGTCCGGCAGGATGTACACCCGTGCGTTCGGCAGCGTGATCGCCGCGCGCGTCGCGCGCGCCTCTTCCATGTCGCGCCGGCGCGCTTCGTCGATCGCGGCGAACGCGGGGTCGTCGTCGACGAAGCGCAGCGGGTCGGCGGCCTGCCGCAGCGCGACGTAGAGGTCGGCGGGCGGCACGATGGCGTCCGCCGGATCGTCGCTGTACGCGTTGTAGGTGATGCTGTCCCCGAGGGCGCGCAGTGCGGCGAGCCGGTCCTCGTGCAGCGCCAGCGGCGCGGCGAGCTCGCGCGCCGTGGCGATCAGGTTGTCGCCGAACGCGGCCACGACCGCCCAGACCCGCTGGCGCCCGCCGAGATAGCGGTCGACCAGCACGCCGGTGCAGACCGACGGCGCGGTATCGATGTGCGCGTCGAGCGCCGGGTGGACCGGCACCTCGCCGGGAACGTGATGGTCGAAGTAGCGGACCGCGACGCCGCGCTCGAGCAGCGCGCAGAGCGCGGGCCGGTTTACCGCGAGCGAAATGTCGAGTACCGTCGCCGTGTCGCCGGCCTGCGCCGGGACGCGACGCAGCAGCGAGATGTCGCGCTTGGTGCCGGTGACGAGCGTCGCGGGCAGCGGCTCGGCGAGGCGCAGCTGGACGAGCGACGTGATGCCGTCGGCGTCGCCGTTGAAGACGTCGAAGTGCGTCACGCGCGGGCCTCCGCGCCGCGGGCGGCAACGGGCATCGGAACGGGAGCAGGGGACGGATGGATCACGGTGACCTCAGGGTCTTCGCGCTGAACGCCGGGCGCGCATATGGCGAAGCCGTCGGCGGGGCGCTCGGAGTCACGCTCGCGGCGCACGAGGAGCGCGAGTTCGAGGACGGCGAGCACAAGGCGCGCACGCTCACGAGCGTCCGAGGCTGCGACGTGTACGTCGTCCAGTCGCTGTTCGGGGACGCCGCCCGCAGCGCCGACGACAAGTTCGTGCGGCTGCTGTTCTTCGTCGGCGCGCTGAAGGACGCCTCGGCGGCGCGGGTCACGGTGGTCGCCCCCTATCTCGCGTATTCGCGGAAGGACCAGAAGAGCAAGCCGCGCGACCCGGTCTCCACGCGCTACGTGGCGGCGCTGTTCGAGACGGCCGGCGCGGACTGCATGGTGACGCTGGACGTGCACAACCTCGCAGCGTACCAGAACGCGTTCCGCTGCCCGGCCGAGCACCTCGAGGCGGCGCCGCTGTTCGTCGCCGCGCTGGCTCCGCAACTGCGCGACGCGGACGTCGCCGTCGTTTCTCCGGACGCCGGCGGGATCAAGCGCGCCGACGCGTTCCGCGGCCGCCTCGCGCGGGCGCTCGGGCGCGACGTGCCGATGGCATTCGCCGAGAAGTACCGGAGCGGCGGCACGCTGCGGGGCGACGCGCTGGTGGGCGATGTCGCCGGCAAGGTGGCGATCGTCGTCGACGACCTGATCAGCGCGGGCAACACGATCGCCCGCACGGCGCGCGCGTGCCGTGCCCGCGGCGCGGTGCGCGTCGTTGCGTGCGCGTCGCACGGCGTGTTCGCGCCGGAGGCCAACGAGGTGCTCGCCGACGCCGCGATCGACGAGCTCGTCGTCACCGACAGCATCTCGCCGCTGCGCGTCACCGAGCCCCGCGTCGTCGCGAAGGTCCGCGTGGTCGGCACCGCGCCGCTCTTCGCCGAGGCGATCCGCAGGATGCACGCGGGCGGCTCGTTGTCCGAGCTGGGTGCGAGCCCGGACGCAGGCTAGCCGCGGGGCGCGCACGCGTCGATCCAGGCGCGCGCGAGGCGCAGGTACCGGCCGGCGCGCTCGGCCCACTTCGTCCGCTCGCGAACGCCGTCGTCGTCGAGGTGCCACGCGGCGATCCTGGCGCGCACGCACGCGCGGTGGCTCTGGTAGAACGCGACGACCGCGTCCGGCGGGACGTCGCCGGTCAGCGCCGAGTACGTCGCGAGGATCGGCGCGCGCGCCCACGCCGCGCCCAGCCGTTCGCACTCGAGCGCGAGGAATCCGAGCTCGTCCACCGGATCGAGCAAGCGCAGGTCGCGGTCGAATTCGAGCGCGTCGATGAATTGCGGCTGCGCGTCGACGCAGACGTGCTCGGGCCGCAGGTCGCCGTGCGCTTCCACGACGTGGCCGGCGCGCTGGAACAGCAGCGGGGCAAGCGAGGCGAGCGCCGCGCGCTGGCGCGCGCAGACCGCACGCACGTCGGCCACCGGCAAGCCGTACGCCGGCTGTGCGAGCGCCTCCCCGTTCGCGTCGATGCCGGCCGCGAACCGCCCGACGTAGTCGCCGCCGTCCGTCGGGACGGCCGGCGAGGCCCGGTAGAACCACGCGAGCCGGGTGACGGCGCGGGAGAGGTCGCCGGCCGCGAGCGTCCCGTCGGCGATCAGCCGGTCGAGCATCCGCTCGGCGGGCAGTCGGCGCATGCGCACGAGCCAGTCGATGACGGGAAGGCCGGCGGCGAGCCGCAGCGTGCCGTCATGCGCCTGCGCGAGAGGCACGGCGCCGAGATAGATGCCGTCGGACAGCCGGCGGTTGAGCCGCACCTCCTCGCTGCAGTAGTGCTTGCGCAGCGCGACCGTCGAGAAGTCGAGGTACGGCAGGCGCACCGGCTTCTTCAGCTTGTACGCGTGGCGGTCGAGCAGGAACACCCACGACATGTGCGTCTCGACCGGCTGCACGCGCGACGTGGGCTCCGGGTAGCTCGCCGGCCGCGACAGGAACGCGACCTTGGCGGCCAGGTCGGCCGCGGGGGCGCCCATCCAGGGAACGGCGGCCGGCGCGGGGACGGACGAGGTGGCTCGTGATTGCGGCATCGGCACGCTCCCGGCGGGCGCGTCGCGTGCCCGCCGCGCACTCCTATCCTAGTCGTGCCCGGCCGATCGCGCTTGACCCGCGTCAATCCCGAGCGCGAGAGCCGGCGGACAATCGCAGTCATGGCCGAAGTCGATCGCTCCGGGCGCGCGCCGGAGACCACGCCGACGTCGGGGCGGATGCCGTCGCCCGACAACGAGCAGGTCGCCGCGTGGCTGCGGCAGGCCGCCGAGTTGCTGCACGCGCAGCGCGCGAATCCGTTCCGCGTCGGCGCCTATCGCAAGGCGGCCGACACGGTCGCGCAAAGCGCGCGCAGCCTGCGCGAGCTGTTCGCGGCCGAGGGGTTGGCGGGGCTCGACGCGCTGCCGGGCGTGGGCCCGGGCATCGCCGCCGCCATCGCCGAGATGCTGCAGACCGGTCGCTGGTCGCAGCTCGCGCGCCTGCGTGGCGACGTCGATCCATCGCAGCTGTTCCGGACCGTGCCCGGCATCGGTCCGGAGCTGGGCACGCGCATCCACGACGCGCTCGGCGTCGACACGCTGGAGGCGCTGGAGGCCGCCGCGCACGACGGCCGGCTCGCGGCCGTTCCGGGCGTCGGCGACCGGCGGACGGCGACGATCCGCGCGGCGCTCGCCGAGATTCTCGACCGCTCGCGGCTGCGCCGGCCGCCGCCGCACGCCGCCGGCGACGACGAGCCGCCGGTGGCGATGCTGCTCGACGTCGACCGCGAGTATCGCGAAGGCGCGCGGGCCGGCACGCTGCCGACGATCGCGCCGAAGCGCTTCAATCCCGACGGCCGGTCGTGGCTGCCGGTGCTGCATACGGTGCGCGGCGCGTGGCACTTCACGGCGCTCTTCTCGAACACGGCGAAGGCGCACGAGCTCCAGCGCACGGACGACTGGGTCGTGCTGTACTTCCACGACGACCACGGCGCGGAGCGCCAGCGGACGGTGGTCACCGAGCAGCACGGCTCGCTCGTCGGCCGGCGCGTCGTGCGCGGGCGCGAGGACGATTGCCGTGCGCACTACGACCGGTTGCCCGGCCGCGGCGCGCATTGACCGCGGGCCGTCGCGCGGCCGCGCGTCAGCCCTTGACGCAGATCATCGGCACGAGGCGCGCGACACGGCGCGCGAGTCCCGCGCGATCGGCCGCGTCGACGACGGCCGACACGTCCTTGTAGGCGCCCGGCGCCTCCTCGGCCACGCCGCGCAGCGACGGGCTGCGGATCAGGATGCCGCGGCCGGCCAGGTCGTCGACGACGCGGCGTCCGCCCCAGCGCCGCGACGCCTCGTGGCGGCTCATGCTGCGCCCTGCGCCGTGGCACGCGGACGCGAACGCGAGCTGCGCACTGCGCGCGGTGCCGGTCAGGATGTACGACGCCGTACCCATGCTGCCGCCGATCAGCACCGGCTGCCCCGTCGCGTAGAACGCGAGCGGCAGGTCGGCGTGGCCGGGCGCCAATGCGCGCGTCGCACCCTTGCGGTGCACGAAGAGCTCGCGCGCGACGCCGTCGACGGCGTGCGTCTCGACCTTGCACGTGTTGTGCGACACGTCGTAGAGCAGCGCGAGCCGCGCCCGCGGCAGCACTGCGTGGAACGCCTGCCGCGTCAGGTGCGTGAGGATCTGGCGGTTGGCGAGCGCGCAGTTGATCGCTGCGCGCATCGCGCCCAGGTAGCGCCGGCCGACCGGCGAGCGGATCGGCGCGCACGCGAGCTCGCGGTCGGGCAGCGCGATGCCGGCGCTCTTCGCCGCGATCGCCATCTCGCGCAGGTACTCGGTGCCGATCTGGTGGCCGAGGCCGCGCGAGCCGCAGTGGATGCTGACGAGGACGCCGTCCTCCGCGATGCCGAAGGCTTCCGCCGCCGCGCGGTCGTGGACCTCGGCGACACGCTGCACCTCGAGGTAGTGGTTGCCCGAGCCCAGCGTTCCCATCTCGTCGCGCTGGCGGCGTTTCGCCATGCCTGACACCTCGCCGGGCTCGGCGCCCGCCATCGCGCCGCGCTCCTCGGTGCGCGCGAGGTCGTCCGCGCGGCCGTAGCCTTGCTCCACCGCCCAGCGCGCACCGCCTTCGAGCATCGCATCCATCGCGCTCGCGTCGAGCGAGAGCGCGCCGGTGCTGCCGAGGCCCGCCGGAATGCGGGCAAACAGCGTGTCCGCCAGCAGCGCGGCCACCTTCGCGACGTCGGCGGCCGCGAGGCCGGTCAGCAGCGTGCGCACGCCGCAGCTGATGTCGAAGCCGACGCCGCCCGCCGACACGACGCCGCCGTCGTCCGGATCGAACGCCGCGACGCCGCCGATCGGAAAGCCGTAGCCCCAGTGCGCGTCGGGCATCGCGAACGACGCCTTCACGATCCCGGGCAGCGTCGCCACGTTGGCGACCTGCTGCGGCACCTTCTCGTCCATCGCGCGGATCAGCGCCTCGTCGCCGTAGATGACGCCCGGGACGCGCATCGCGCCGGAGCGCGGCAGCTGCCACGTGCACGCGTCCACCCGCTCGAGCCTGCCAACGTCCATCGACCGCTCCCCGTCACCGCACGCAGTGCACGTTCACACGTCCACCACGCATTGCGCGTCCCATTGCCCGTCGTCGTTCCTGCGCACGGCGAGCGCCGTGTACGTCGCGCCCTTGACCTCGACGGCCGGCTCGTGCCGCCCGCGGTCGAGCGGCTCACCCCACGCGGTCGCGCGCAGCGTGTTGCCGTCGAGGGTCACGGCAAAGCGGCCGAACAGCATGTTCCGCGTCGCCATCTCGTAGACCAGGGCGTTCAGCCAGTCGACGAGCAGGAACTCCACGTCGGGCGCGGCGCGGACGACTTCGACGGGCGTCGTCGGCCGCACGCGGCGCGGGTCGGTGACGACGGCAGTGAGCGCGACCGCCGCCTGCTCGAACGCCTGTGCGAGCGTCGCGCCACGGCCGCGCACGCCGATGTCGGCGCCATGCGGAAAGTGCTCCCACGTCATCCGCTGGTCTCCGGCCGCACCCGGGCGCCGCTGCGCCGGGCGGCACTCGATTCCATGTTGGGCCGCCGGCAGGCGGCGGCGATTGACATGTGTCAACATCGGAGGGCGGCCGCGCGTACGGCGGCCGCGCCGGGCGCCAGCCGGCGCCGGCGCGCATCCGAAGGCCCTTCATGTCCACCGGCGCGCTGCTGACCGACTTCTACGAGCTCACGATGCTGCAGGCGTATCACGCGCAGCGGATGAACGCGGTCGCGGTGTTCGAGCTCTTCGTGCGCAAGCTGCCGCCGGGCCGCAATTTCCTGATGGCGGCGGGCCTGGCGCAGGTCGTCGACTACCTGACGGACCTGCAATTCGAGGCCGACGACCTCGCCTGGCTCGAGGGTACGGGCCGGTTCTCGCCGGCGTTCCTGACGTCGCTCGCCGATCTCGAGTTCACCGGCGACGTCAACGCGCTGCCCGAGGGTACGGTGTTCTTCGCCGACGAGCCGATGCTGCAGGTCGTGGCGCCGCTGCGCGAGGCGCAGCTCGTCGAGAGCCGGCTCATGAACCTCGTCCACTACCCGACGATGGTCGCCAGCAAGGCCGCGCGCTGCGTGCTCGCCGCGCCCGGCCGCGCGCTCGTCGACTTCGGGCTGCGCCGCGCGCACGGCGCGGAGGCGGGGCTCTTGTCCGCGCGCGCGAGCTACCTCGCCGGCTTCGCCGGCACGGCGACCGCCGAGGCCGGCCGCCGTTTCGGCATTCCGGTCTACGGCACGATGGCCCACTCGTACGTGCAGGCGCACGCCGACGAGGCCGACGCGTTCGCGTCGTTCGCGCGTACGCAGCCCGACAACGCGATGCTGCTGATCGACACCTACGATACCGAGCGCGCGGCGTACAAGGTCGTCGAGGTCGCGCGTCGGCTCGCGCGCGACGGCATCGCGGTCCGTGGCGTGCGCATCGACAGCGGCGACCTCCTCGCGCATGCGCGCAGCGTCAGGACGATCCTCGACGCGGCCGGATGCCGGGACGTCACGATCTTCGCGAGCGGCAACCTGGACGAGCACCGGCTGGCCATGCTCACGGCGGCGCATGCGCCGATCGACGGCTACGGCGTGGGCACGCGGATGAACACGTCCGCCGACGCGCCGTACCTCGACTGCGCGTACAAGCTCGAGGAGTACGACGGTACGCCGCGGCGCAAGCGCTCCGAGGGCAAGGCGACCTGGCCCGGACGCAAGCAGTTGCATCGCCGCCATGGCGCCGACGGCCGCATCGCCGCCGACGTGCTGGCCCTCGCCAGCGAGCCCGCGCCCGGCGCGCCGCTGCTCGCGCCGGTGCTGCGCGGGGGGCGGCCGGTCGGCGACCTGCCGACGCTCTCCGCGATCCGCGCGCACGCGGCCCGCGAGCTCGCGACGCTGCCTGAGCCGCTGCGCGGCCTCGCCGACGCCGCGCCGTTCGCCGTGGAGATCGCGCCGTCGCTCACGCGCCTCGCCGCGGCGATCGATGCCCGCACGTAGGGCGTGGCGGCGCAGGACGGGGTGCCGCCCCCCGCGGCATTGACGGCGGTCAACGAGGAGCCCGGGCGGCCGGCGCATCATGAAATCGCGCGATGACGCTTCCGCAAGCGCGAAAGGAGCGTACGGTGAACCACAGAACGCAAGGTCCGGCAGTGCACGTGCCGACCGGAGGTGTCCGGCATTTCGGCGATCGCAACTTCAACGCGGAGCGCCGCGATCCCTACGAGCAGGGCGGCAAGTACCGCGAGCCGACGCAGTGTTCCGATTGCGGCGCCGTCTGGCACCGTGGCCGGTGGCAGTGGGGTGCGGCGCCCGTGGGTGCCGCGGCGGCGGTGTGCCCGGCCTGTCGGCGCATCCGCGAGAAGCTGCCGGCGGGGACCCTCATCCTCGAGGGCGATTTCGCCGCCGCGCGGCGCGACGAGCTGGTGCGGCTCGCCCGCAACGAGGCCGAGCGCGAGGGCCGCGAGCATCCATTGCATCGGCTGATGCAGGTGTCCGAAACGCCGGAGCGCGTCGTCATCGAGACGACCGACATCCACCTGCCGCAGCGAATCGGCGAGGCGCTGCGCAGCGCCTACGACGGCGACCTCGACGTGCGGTACGGCGACAACGACTACTCGGCGCGCGTGCTCTGGCGCCGTTGATCGCCGCGCGGCCGGCGCGCGCGTGCGCGCGTCAGCCGCGGCCCGACTTGCGGTAGGTGCCGACGAGTTCCGCGTGCGCGAGCACGTGGCCGAGCATCGCGCGCTCGAGGGCGGCCTTGTCCGGATGGCCGAGGTCGCCGATCACGCGGTCGAGCGCGTACAGCTTGTGGAAATAGCGGTGGCGGCCGATGGGCGGACACGGTCCGCCGTAGCCGGTGCGCTTCCAGTCGTTCGTGCCTTCGCGCGTGCCCCCAGGCAGCGCCCCACGTGCGACGGCCTCCGCGAGGCCCGCGGCCGTCGGCGGGAGGTCGTAGAGAATCCAGTGCACCCAGACCATGCGCGGCGCGCGCGGGTCCGGCGCGTCGGGATCGTCGACGATCAGCGCGAGGCTCCGCGTCCCCGCGGGGACGCCCGTCCACGCGAGCGGCGGCGACACGTCCGCGCCTTCGCACGTGTAGCGGGCGGGGATTTCGGCGTTGGCGGCGAACGCGGTCGACGTAAGGACGAGCGGCATGGCTTCCTCCAACGGGTGGGCATCGTCCGCGCGTGCACGCCTACCCCGCGTGCGGACGCGGCGTGCCGTGGCGGCCTCCGGGCTCATTGTCGGGCAACGCGTGCGGCGCGCATTGACGAGCGTCAGCCGCGTCGCGGATGCCTGTCGCCCGTTGACGTGCATCAATCGCGGCGAACGAAGGTTCGCTACCATCGGGGCTGCCCGGTGCCGCTGGGTCCCTCTGCACGTGCACCGGCGGACATCGGCTTCCGAAGCCCATCGTGAACGAACCCGACAGGATCGCGCCACCGGGCCGCAGGCGGCTCGTGTGGGCCGTCGCCGCCGTCGCCGCGGTGGGCATCGTGGCGTACGCGGCGCGCGACCTCGTGCTCGGCACGCCGGTCGAGACGTACACGGCCACGCGTGGTGACCTCGTCCAGACCGTGGTGGCGAGCGGACGCGTGATGACGCCGCGCCGCGTGTCGGTGGGCGCCGTGATCACCGAGCGGGTCGTGCGCATACCGGTCGAGGAGGGCCAGCGCGTGCGTCGCGGCGACCTGCTGATCCAGCTCGACGACCGCGAGGAGCGCGCCACCGTCGCGCAGGCGGAGGCGGCGGTCGCGCAGGCCGAAGCGAAGCTCCGCCAGCTCGACGAGGTCGGCCTGCCGGCAGCCGAACAGTCGCTCGCGCAGGCACGCGCCAACGCGACGCAGGCGCAGGCGGCGTACGACCGCGCCCGCGACCTCAAGGCGAAGGGCTTCGTCAGCCAGGCGGCGCTCGACGACGCGCAGCGCAACCGCGACGTCGCGGCGAGCCAGCTGAGCGCCGCGCAGCTGCAGGTCAGGAGCAATGCGGCCGCGGGCAGCGATCGCGCGCTCGCGCTGACGGCGCTGGCGCAGGCGCGCGCGAACCTCAAGGCCGCGCAGGCGCGGCTCGAGCAGACGGCGATCGTCGCGCAGGTCGACGGTACGCTGATCGCGCGCAACGTCGAGCCCGGCAACGTCGTGCAGCCTGGCAAGGAGCTCATGGTGCTGGCGCCGTCCGGCGACACGCAGGTCGAGCTGTCGATCGACGAGAAGAACCTGGCGCAGCTCAAGCTGGGGCAGAAGGCCGTCGGCTCGGCCGACGCGTACCCGGCGCAGCGCTTCGCTGCCGAGGTCGTCTACATCAATCCGGGCGTGGACGCGTTGCGCGGCGCGGTGACGGTGAAGCTCGCGGTCCCGGCGCCGCCCGACTACCTGCGGCAAGACATGACGGTGTCGATGGACATCGAGGTCGCGCGCCGCAGCGGCGTCGTGATCGCGCCGGCCGACGCCGTGCACGACGCCGCGGGCGCCGCGCCGTGGGTGCTGGTCGTCCGGAACGGTGAGGCGGTGCGCCAGCCCGTGGCCGTCGGCCTGCGCGGCGATGACCGGCTCGAGCTGGTCTCGGGCGTGGCGCCGGGCGAGGCGCTGGTGCCCGCGAGCCACCCGGCCGTCAGGGCGGGCCAGCGCGTGCGCGCGACGCCGGCGCCGCGCACCACGTGAACCGGCTCGCGCCGTTCGAGCTCATCGCGGCGCTGCGCTTCATGCGCGAAGGCGCGATGCAGACGCTCCTCATCGTGTTCGGCGTGGGGTTGGGCGGCGGCGTCATCATCTTCATGTCGGCCGCGCTCGCGGGCCTGCAGGCGAACATCGTGCGGCGCACGCTCAATTTCCAGGCGCCGATCGTCGTCGTCGCGCCCGACCGCGTCGCCCGGCCGCTGCGCGGCGACGGCGCCGCGGAGGCGGCGCTCGTGCAGCCGCGCTCGCAGCAGCTGCGGTCGATCGACCAGTGGCAGAAGGTGCTGGCGGCGATCGCGCAGCTGCCGGACGTCACGGCGGCCACGCCGGTCGTGTCCGGTCCGGGGTTCGCGCTGCGCGGCGACGCCAATCGCGCGGTGACGATCACCGGGATCGAGCCGGCGACCTATTTCGCGGTCGTGGCGCTGGCCGACAAGGTGGTCGCCGGCAGGGTCGAGCTCGGGACCACCGGCATCCTGATCGGCACCGAGCTCGCGAACGACCTGGGCGTGGCGGTCGGCGACAAGCTGCGGCTGACCACGGCCTCCGGCGCCGCGCTGACGCTCGACGTCACCGGCATCTTCGACTTCGGCAACAAGGGCGTGAACGAGCGCAGCGTGTTCGTTTCGCTGCGCACCGCGCAGAACCTGCTCAACCTGATCGGCGGCGTGTCCAGCATCGAGGTGCGGGTGCGCGACCCGTTCGGCGCCGAGGACGTGGCACAGGCGATCCACGGCGCGACCGGCCAGCAGGCCGACAGCTGGATCCGCACGAACGCGCAGTTCTTCACCGCGATGTCGGCGCAGATCGTCACCAACACGCTGATCCGCGTCTTCGTCGGGCTCACCGTCGCGCTCGGCATCGCCAGTGTGCTGATCGTGTCGGTCGTCCAGAAGTCCGCCGAGATCGGCATCCTGCGCGCAATGGGCACGACGCGCGCCCAGGTGCTGCGCCTCTTCCTGATCCAGGGCGGATTCATGGGGCTCGCCGGATCGCTGCTGGGATCGGCGCTGGCGTACGGATTCCTGCTCGTGTTCCGCGCCGTCGCCCAGAACCCGGACGGCACGCCGATCTTCATCCTCGAGATGGAGCCGCCGCTGTTCCTGGCCGCGGCCGTCGGCGCGACGGCCGTCGGCCTGGTCGCCGCCGTCGCGCCGGCGCTGCGCGCGGCGCGGCTCGACCCCGTGGTGGCGATCCGTGGCTGACGCGGCCACGCCCGTCACGCTGCGCCTCGAAGGCGTGCGCAAGTCGTACGGGATCGGTACGCCGGTCGCCACCGAGGTGCTGCACGGGATCGATCTCGTGCTGCGGCAGGGCGAGTTCGCGGCGCTGATCGGCCCGTCGGGTTCCGGCAAGAGCACGTTGCTCAACGTGATCGGCCTGCTCGACCATCCGGACAGCGGGCGGATCCTCATCGAGGAGCGGCCCACACAGGGTCTCGAGGACGGCGTGCGCACGCGGCTGCGCGGCCGCGCGATCGGCTTCGTGTTCCAGCACCACCACCTGCTGCCGGAGTTCACGGCGCTCGAGAACGTGATGCTGCCGCTGCTTGCCTCCCGCGGCCGGCCCGACGACGAGATGCGCGCGCGCGCGGCCGGGCTGCTCGACCGCGTCGGCCTGACGCCGTGGCGCGACCACATGGCCAACGACATCTCGGGTGGCCAGCAGCAGCGGGTCGCGATCGCGCGTGCGCTCGCGATGCACCCGCCCCTGGTGCTCGCCGACGAGCCGACCGGCAATCTCGACACGCGGTCGGCCGACGGCGTGTTCGACCTGATGCGCGAGATCAACGAGGCCAACCGGACGACGTTCCTCATCGTCACGCACGATCCGCGGCTCGCGCAGCGGTGCGACCGCATCGTCGAGCTGGTCGACGGGCAGATCGTGGCCGACGCCGCCAACCACAACGTGGTGCGGCGCGGCTGACGCGGCGTCAGGCGCGGTCGGCGCGCTCGAGGCGAATGCCGACCAGTTCGAGCACGATGCCGAGCCCGAGCGGGATCGCGCCGATCCAGACCGGCGGCGCGAGCAGCATCAGCGCCGCTCCGGCGGCCATCAGCGCCACGGCGATCGCGCGCCTCGTTCCGCGGTTCCTGATCATGGCCATGTCCTTCCGGAAGGCGCCGGGCAGGACCCACCCCTGGGGCAGCGGCAGCGCACCCACCGCAGCCGCCGGACGGTCGCGGCGCTCGATCGTCCGCTCCATGGTCGTCCGGAACCCGCAACGCAGGTTTGCGTTGGCTCAATGAGGGGCCCGTTGCGTTCGCGCACCCCGGCGACCGGAGGGATCGGCCGTTGATCTTCGTCAATCCGGCGCGCCCCTGCTGCGCTACGCTCGTCCTGCGCCGGTCGCTGCCGCGCACCCGCCAGGTGGCGCCGGAGACCCGCGAGGGAGGCGATCATGAAGGGACTCACGCGCACCCAGGTCCAGAACCTCGAGAAACTGCTGAAGGCGCAGCGCCAGGCGTCGCTGGAGGAGGCCGAGGCCGAACTCAGGCTCGTGCACGAGCAGAGCGTGGCCGACATGGCGGGCGAGGTCGCCGACGTCGGCGACGAGTCGGTGGCGATGCTGCTGACCGACCTCAACAACACGATGGCGCACCGCCACGTCGAGGAGATCCGCGCGATCGACCGTGCGCTCGAGACGATCCACGGCGACGAGTTCGGCTATTGCACCGATTGCGGCGGCGACATCGGCTACGGCCGCCTGAAGGCGTTCCCGACGGCGACGCGCTGCACGGCGTGCCAGACCAAGCGCGAGCACACGTTCGCGCACGAAGGGACGCCGACGCTTTAGCGTCCGCCGCCATGGACGTCCGCGAGATCTGCCGGCACGGTGTTGTCGTCGCCTATCGGGGGATGGTGCTCTCCGAGGCCGCGCGCTTGATGCGCGACCGGCACGTGGGCAGCCTCGTCGTCGTCGAGGAGCGCGACGCCGGCAAGTGGCCGGTCGGCGTGCTGACCGACCGCGACATCACGGTCGGCGCGGTCGCGGCCGACCGCGACCCACGCACGATGTCGGTCGGCGACGTGATGTCGGCGGATCTCGTGTGCGTCCGCGACGACGACAACGCGCTCGATGCGCTCGCGCTGATGCGCCGGCGCGGCGTCCGCCGCGTTCCCGTGGTCACCCGGGCCGGCCTGCTGGCCGGGATCGTCACGCTCGACGACCTGCTCAAGGGTGCCGTCGCCCAGCTCGACGACCTGGTCGCGGCGATCAGCGGCGAGCTCGCGGCGGAGTCCCGCGAAGCGGGCTAGCGCGTGGCAGCAACCGGATTGCACAGGAAGCGCTGAGACGCAGAGACGAGAGAAGGCATTCGATTCGCGCTTCACTGCGACGCTGCGTCTCGTTGTGCGACGAGGTTTCGGTCAGAGCCAGGCGAACGGTCCCGCCGGCGACTTGGCGACCGCGACCGACACGATGTACGCGAAGACGACGAGCGCCGCCGCGAACGCGGTGATCCGCGCGGCGCGCGTGCGGCCGCGCTTCAGCGCAACGGTGCCGAGGACGATGTAGACGCACAGCCCGGCGATCTTGGCCGCGAGCCAGCCGTGCGCGAGCGGATCGATGCGCAGCAGCGCGGCGAGCGCGACGGCGGAGACGAGCAGCAGCGTGTCGACCACGTGCGGGACGACGCGCACCCACGGCGCGCGCAGCCGCTCCGGCGCGCGCAGCATCCACGTGCCGCGGACGACGAACAGCGCGAGGCTCGCCGCGACGCAGGCGACGTGCACGGACTTGAGGGCGGCGTACCAGCTCGGCATCGGCCGCCATGATCGCACGGCCGCGACGCCTCACGACCGCGGCGGGCCGTCCGCGCGCTCCTCGGGCGGCGGCAGCCGGCGAAACGTCGCCAGCAGCGCGAGGTCGTACGCGATCTTCGTCGCGCCCGCGATGACGAGCGGCCAGCCGAACGCCGAGAGTCCGAGCAGCTGGCCGGCGAGGGCGGGACTCGCGGCCGCGGCAAGGCTGCGCGGCACGGCCGTGATGCTGGCCGCGGCCGGACGCTCGTCGGGCGTGACGATCGCCATCAGGTACGAGCTGCGGGTGGGCACGTCCATCTGCGAGAGCGCGCCGCGCACGAGCAGCAGCGCGACCGCCGACGCGAGGTCCGGAACGAACGGCAGCGCGACGAGGCACAGGTTGGCCGGCAGGTGCGTGAACACCATCGTGTTGACGAGGCCGATGCGGCGCGCGACGCGGACGGCGACCACGTACGAGACGGCGGTCAGCACGCCGGTGGCGAAGAAGATCGTCCCGGCCGCCGCGGGCGACAGCCCGAAGCGCTGGAACAGCCACAGGGCGAGGATCGACTGCACGACGAAGCCGCCGCCGAACGCGTCGACGGCGAACAGCGCGGCGAGTGCGTACACGGCGCGGCGCGAAGGGCCGAGCGGCTTCCGTGCGGCGGGTGCGCCGATCTCCGGCGCGCGCGGCAGCCCACGGTACGCGAGCGCCGCCATTCCCCCGAGGGCGGCGTAGGCGACGAACGTCCACTGCAGCGCCGTCCGCAGCGGCCACCCGGTGGCCGTCGCGGCGACGGCGGGCAGCCCGGCCGCGAGCGCGCCCGCCGCCGCGGCGAGCGTCCCGACGAGCGCGTACGCGGCGAACGTGGCCGTCCGCCGGTGGTCGGCGACGACGCGCGAGAGCACGGCGTGCTCGAGCGGGAGGAACACCGACACGTCGCCACCCGACGGATTGAGCGTGCCGACGAACGCGATCGCGAGCAGCGGCCAGAGGTCCTGCGCGGCCGCGAAGCCGAGCCCCGTCGCGGCCATGAGTCCCGCCGCGGCGAGCAGCAGGCTGCGCGCGTGATGCCGATGCGCGCGCAGGCCCACGGCGAGCGTGAGGACGCCGGAGCCCAGCAGCGTCGCCGACGCGACCGCGCCGACGACGGCGGGACCGTAGCCCAGTTCCAGCAGGTACAGCGGCAGCAGCAGGCTGACGAAGCCGTCGCCGAACGCGCGCAGGCCGCGCGCGAGCAGCAGTCGGTTGACGTACGCGGATGCGGTGTCCATGCGCGGCCTCGGCGAGCGCGAGTCGGCAGATTTGGACGGGACACCGTCTTGGCAGAGCCGCCGGGAATCTGCGCATCCCGGAAGACGGATGCTAGCCCGGTTCCCCGCGCGCCGCAAACGCGCGGCGCACGCGCGCTTCGTGCTACCGTGCGGCCGGCGCCAACAACCCGCGGAGGCCGACATGACCGACCACGTCTACAAGCTGCTCGAACTCACCGGATCGTCGTCGACGTCGATCGAGGACGCGGTGGCCAACGCCATCGCCAGGGCGGGGAAGACGATGCGCAACATGCACTGGTTCCAGGTCGTCGAGACGCGCGGCCAGATCGCCGACGACCGGATATCCCGCTGGCAGGTGACCGTGAAGGTCGGCTTCACGGTCGACGACTAGGCCGCGCGCTTCGCAACCGGGGGCGGCCCGCGGCGCCACGGCGCGCGGGCGTGCGCGGCGATGCCGCATCGACCCCCCGCGGCGCCCGCGCGGGCCGCCATCCCGAGCCGGCGCGGCGTGCCTCGGGCGCGCCGGCGGCCCGACCGGGCGCGCGCGGCAACGCGCAACCTTGTTCGGAATCATCGCCGCGCCGGCGCCTTCGGGATCACAATGGCCGTGACCCGGCGGCCCGGGCGCGGGCGCGCCCGGCCGGACCGACGGCCGGACGGGTGCGCGGCGACACGTCCGGCGTCGCGCCGCGGCGACTTCGTCATGACGGTTCCTGCCGAAACGGTGTTCTGCGCGAAGGGGCTGACCAAGACCTACCGGATGGGCGAGGTCGAGGTGCACGCACTGCGCGGGATCGACCTCGAGCTCTACCGCGGCGAGCTCGTTGTCCTGCTCGGTCCCTCCGGCAGCGGCAAGTCGACACTGCTCAACATCCTGGGCGGCCTCGACGCGCCCACCAGCGGCGAGGTCCGCTACCTCGACCACACGCTCACCGGCGCCACCGAGTCCGAGCTGACGCGGTTCCGGCGCGAGCACGTCGGCTTCGTGTTCCAGTTCTACAACCTCATTCCGAGCCTCACCGCGCGCGAGAACGTGAGCGCGGTCACCGAGATCGCCTCCGCGCCGATGCGACCCGAGGAGGCGCTGCGCCTGGTGAACCTCGAGGCACGGCTCGACCACTTTCCGGCGCAGCTGTCGGGCGGCGAGCAGCAGCGCGTGGCGATCGCGCGGGCCATCGCCAAGAACCCCGCCGTGCTGCTGTGCGACGAGCCGACCGGCGCCCTCGATTCCGCGACCGGCGTCGTCGTCCTCGAGGCGCTGGAGAAGGTCAATCGCGACCTGCGCACGCTGACCGTGCTGATCACGCACAACGCGGGCATCGCGGACATGGCGGACCGGGTGATCCGGCTCTCCGACGGTCGGATCGCGGACGTTCGCGCCAACGCGGCGAGGAAGCCGGCGCACGCGCTGAGCTGGTGACCGATGCGTGCGCTCGACCGCAAGCTCTTCCGCGACCTCTGGCACCTGCGCGGGCAGGCGGCGGCCATCGCGGCGGTGATCATGGGCGGCGTGGCCACGCTGGTGATGTCGCTGTCGACGTACGACTCGCTGGTGACGACGCGGGACCGCTTCTACGGCGAGTACCGGCTCGCCGACGTCTTCGCGCGCGTCAAGCGCGCGCCGGAGCCGGTGGCCGAGCGCCTGCGCGCCCTGCCCGGCGTGGAGCGCGTGGAGACCCGCGTTGCCGCCGGCGTCAAGCTCGAGGTGGCCGGATTCACCGACCCGATCACCGGCCTCATGATCTCGCTGCCCGACCGCGGGGAGCCGCTGCAGAACGCGCTCCACGTGAAGCGCGGACGCGCGGTGCGGGCGGACAGCGCGGACGAGGTGGTGCTGGCGGACTCCTTCGCGGACGCCCACGGTATCGAGCCGGGCGACCGGCTGTCCGCCATCGTCAACGGGAGGCGCAAGGCGCTGACCGTGGTCGGCGTCGCCGTGTCGCCCGAGTACGTCTACCAGATCGCGCCGGGCGCGATGTTCCCCGACTTCAGGCGCTATGGCGTGCTGTGGACGGGGCGCAGCGCGCTCGCCGCCGCCTACGACATGCAGGGCGCGTTCAACGACGTGTCGCTGAAGCTCGCGCGCGACGCCGACGTGCAGAACGTGATCGACCGCGTGGACGCCGTCCTGGACCGGTACGGTGGCACCGGCAGCTACGGGCGCGGCGACCAGCTGTCGAACCGGTTCCTCGCCGAGGAACTGAAGCAGCTGCAGACGACGGCGACGCTGTTCCCGGCGATCTTCCTCGGGGTTGCGGCATTCCTGCTCGACGTCGTCGTCAGCCGGCTGATCGCGCTGCAGCGCGAGCAGGTGGCGATCCTCAAGGCCTTCGGCTACGGCAACCTCGCCGTGGGGGCACACTACGTCAAGCTGGTGATGCTGGTGGTGCTGGCGGGCGTCGCGGCGGGCGTGGCGCTCGGTGCGTGGTTCGGGCAGGGGCTGTCGCACGTGTACACGGAGACGACGTTCCGCTTTCCCTATCTCGACTATCGGCTGCGCCCGGGCGCCGTCGCCCTCGCGCTCGCGATCAGCACGGTCGCCGCCGTCAGCGGCACGCTGTTCTCCGTCTACCGCGCGGCGCGGCTCGCGCCGGCCGAAGGCATGCGGCCCGAGACGCCGACCATCTACCGCGCCACGTTCGTCGAACGCATCGGCATGCAGCGCTGGTTCGCCGCGCCGTCGCGGATGATCCTGCGCCACGTCGAGCGGCGCCCGGTGAAGTCCCTGCTCACCGTGCTGGGCATCGCGTGCGCGTGCGGCCTGATGATGGTCGGCAACTACCAGAAAGGCGCGATCGACTTCATGGTCGACGTGCAGTTCCGCCTGTCGGCGCGCGAGGACCTGTCGGTGACCTTCATCGAGCCCACGTCGGCGAAGGCGCTCCACGAGCTCGCCGCGCTGCCCGGCGTCCGCTACGTCGAGGGCTTCCGCGACGTCCCCGTGGTGCTGCGCTTCCGCAACCACCGGTACCGGTCGGCGGTCTACGGGATCGAGCCGGCCGGCCGGCTGCACCGGTCGCTCGACCGCAGCCTGCGGCCGGTCGATGTCCCGGGCGGAGGCGTGGTGCTGACCGATCACCTGGCGAGCAACATCCTGCACGTGCAGCCCGGGGACATGCTGACCGTGGAGGTGCTCGAGGGAAGCCGCAGGACCCTCGAGGTCCCGGTGCTGGGCATCACGCGGCAGTTCCTCGGCGTGTCCGCCTACATGCAGCACGACTCGCTCAACGCGCTGCTGCGCGAAGGCGACGTCGTGTCCGGCGCGTACCTGGCGATCGAGCCGGGCGCCGAAGCGGCCGTCTACGCGAAGCTGCACGCGCGCCCACGCGTGCTCGGCATGGTCGCCAATGCATCCGCGGTCCGCAGCTTCTACGCGACCATCGGCGAGTTCGTCCTGTTCTACAACATGGTCGCGACGCTGCTCGCCGGCTCCATCGGATTCGGCGTCGTCTACAACAGCGCCCGGATCGCGCTGTCCGAGCGCGGCCGCGAGCTCGCGAGCCTCCGCGTGCTGGGCTTCACGCGCGGCGAGGTCGCGTACATCCTGCTGGGCGAGCTCGCCCTGCTGACGCTGGCGGCCATCCCCGTGGGCATCCTGGTCGGCACGGGGCTCATCGGCGTCCTCGTGCTGGCGTTCGAGAGCGATCTGTACCGGCTCCCGCTGGTGCTGGCGCCGGCGAACATGGCGCTGGGCGTGACCGTGGTGGTTGCGTCGGCGCTGGCCTCCGGCGCCATCCTCTGGCACCGTCTCGGTCGCCTCGACCTCGTGGCGGTGCTCAAGACGCGGGAATAGCGAACACGCGGAACCTCCTGGAATCGCTCATGCAAACACGCGCCCGCATCGGCATCGCCGTCGTCGCGCTCGTCGTCGCCGGCGCGCTCGCGTACGGCTTCCTCCCCCGCGCCGTGCCGGTGGACGTCGCGCGGGTGACCCGGGGTCCGCTGGTCGTGACGGTCGAGGAGGAGGGCAAGACGCGCGTGATGGAACGCTACGTGGTGTCGGCGCCGATGACCGGCTACCTGCGCCGGATCGGTGTGGACGCCGGCGACGTGGTCCGGGCCGGGCAGGTGGTCGCCGCCATCGAGCCCGCCCGCTCCAATGCGCTCGATCCCCGCTCGCGCGCGCAGGCGGCGGCGCAGGTGAAGGCAGCCGAGGCGGCGGTGGCGGCCGCCGGTGAGAACGGTCGCGCGGCGGCAGCGCAGGCCGTCCTCGCAGGGCAGGAACTCGAGCGCTTCGAGTCGCTGCGCGCGGCGAACTACGTCTCCGCGCAGGCGCTCGACCGCGCGCGCTCCGAAGTCGCGCGCACGCAGGCGGCCCTGCGGGCGGCCGAACACGCGACCAACGTGGCGCGCTTCGAGCTGGAGGTCGCGCGCGCCGCGCTGGCGCGGACCGCGGGCCTGCAGGCCGGGGCCGCGGCGGAGACCATCGAGGTGCGGGCCCCGGTCGACGCGCGCGTCCTGCGCCTCGTCCGGGAGAGCGAAGGTGCCGTGCAGGCGGGCGAGCCGCTGCTCGAGATCGGGAATCCGGATACGCTCGAAGCCGAGGTCGAGGTGCTCTCGACGCAGGCGGTGCGGATCGCGCCGGGCTCGAAGGTGCTGTTCGACCGCTGGGGCGGCGACACGATCCTGCAGGGGGCGGTGCGCATCGCGGAGCCGCACGGGTTCACCAAGGTCTCGGCGCTCGGCGTGGAGGAGCAGCGCGTCCGCGTGATCGTGGACTTCACGTCGCCGCGCGAGCTGTGGCGGCGCCTGGGCGACGGCTACCGGGTGGAGGCGCGCTTCATCGTCTGGGAAGGCGCCGACGTGCTGCAGGTTCCCGCGGCCGCGCTGTTCCGGCATGGGGAAGGCTGGGCGGCCTTCGTCGTGGACGCCGGTCGGGCGAGGCTGCGGCCGGTGGAGATCGGCCGACGGGCGGGCCTCGCGGCCGAGGTGAGGTCCGGCCTCGCCGCCGGCGACGAGATCGTGAACCACCCCGACGACAGGGTCCGCGACGGCGTGCGCGTGCGCCCGCGCGACTCCTGAGCGGGCGGCGCACCGGTGCGGCGCCGGAGGGCGTAGTTGCGGCCGCGGCGCGCGCCTAAGGCGCGGACGGCGGCGCGTGGCGCGCGATCTGCTGGTGCAGCGACGCGTAACGCCGCTCGGGGTGCCGGCCGAACAGCGGGTCCTCGACCCGGCCGATCGCGGCGTGGATCGCGTTCCAGTCGCGTGCGGTGAGCAGCTTTTCCGCGAGCGGCAGGATCTGCGTCTCCTCGATCCGCATGTGCCGGCGCAGCGTGTCGACGTAGTCGCGGGCGTTGGCCTCGATCTGGGCGCGCGACGTGATCGTCCCGTTGATGATCTCGTCCAGATGGTTGACGAGGTGCGCGCCGCTCGTCTTGAGGTGCAGGTGCTGCGCGGCCAGCTCGTCGACGACCTTGCCCACCGAGCCCTCGCGCTCGCGGATCTTCGCGAACACGAGGTCCTCCTTCGGGTGGTGCAGCACGTCGGAGTAGTGCGTCATGTAGAACATGATCTCCTGCATCAGCTCGTAGTCCGGCGCGCCGGCGTCGTGGAACAGCGCGAGCTGGTCGTCGAGCAGGTTGAGCAGGCGGGCGAAGTTGGCGTGCTCGGTGTGCCAGAGGGCGAGGGTGTCGGGCATGGGGGCCTCGGGAAAGCGGAAAGGGTGCCGCGTGGCGTCGCGAACGATGCTACGGCATGCGGGAGGGCGGCGCAAAGCGGGTGCGCCGGACCTTTGATCTTGATCAGCGATTTCCCCCGATTGCGGCGGGCCGGCGCATCCGGTATCGTCGCCGCGCGACGGACCGATCGGCGACGAACGTGACCAGCGAAGAAGGATACCTGCGCCTCATCGCCGACGGCCTGCCGGCGGTGCCCGGCCGGCGGCTGCGCGTGATCGTCGTCGGCGCCGGCATGGCGGGGCTCGTCGCGGCGGACGCGCTGGCGCGCGCGGGCCACGACCCCGTCGTCCTCGAGGCGCAGCAGCGGGTCGGCGGCCGCGTGTACACGCTGCGCGAGCCGTTCTCGGCGGGCCTGTACGCGGAGGCGGGCGCGATGCGCATCCCGCGCTCGCACCGGCTCACGATGGCTCTCGTCGAGAAGTTCGGCCTGCCGACCGCCGAGTTCACGATGAACAACCCCGACGGGTGGTGCCACCTGTTCGGCCGCAAGCACCGCTTCCGCGACATCGACGCGAACCCGCAGCTGATCGGCGCGCACCTCGCCGCCGGCGAGCGGGGCGTGACGTGCGGCGACCTGTGGTCGCGCGCGATCCGGCCGTTCGCGGACGCGATTCGCGCACAGGGCGAGGCCGGGTGGGACGACATCGTCCGCCGCTACGACGACCACTCGACGCGCGAGTTTCTGGAGGAGATCGGCTGGTCGGAGGCGGCGATCGAGCTCTTCGGCCTCCTCATGAACCAGGAGTCGCTGCTCAACACGTCGTTCCTCGAGCTCCTGCGCGAGGAGGTCGGGCACTTCTACGTCGACATGGTGCGCATCGAGGGCGGCATGGATCGCCTGCCGCGCGCGTTCCTGCCGGCGCTCGCCGGCCGCATCCGGTTCGGCGCACGCATGGTGGCCGTCGACCAGTCCGACACCGGCGTCACGATCCACTACCAGACGCCGGCCGGCCGCATGCAGGTGGAAGGCGACCGCGCGATCGTCACGGCGCCGTTCCCGGTGCTGCGCCACGTGGAGTTCGTCAAGCCGCTGTCGCACAGCAAGCGGCGCGCGATCCGCCAGCTGCACTACGACGCGTCGGCGAAGATCCTGTTCCAGTGCCGCCGCCGGTTCTGGGAGGAGGACGACGGCATCTTCGGCGGCGGCTCGGTCACCGACCTCGCGATCCGCAACGTGTTCTACCCGGAGCAGTGCCGCGAGACCGGCCGCGGCATCCTGCTCGCGAGCTACACGTGGGCGGAGGACGCCCAGCGCTGGGGGTCGCTGTCGCCGGACGAGCGCATCGTGCAGGCGCTGGAGAACCTCGCGGTCCTCCACCCGCAGGTGCGCGACGAGTTCGAGGTCGGCACGTCCAAGATGTGGCACGACGACCCGTTCGCGGGCGGCGCTTTCGCACTGTTCGAGCCGTCGCAGCAGACGCTGCTCTACCGGCACATCGTCTCGCCGGAGGGCCGCGTCCACTTCGCCGGCGAGCACGCGTCGCTGCACCACGCGTGGATCCAGGGCGCGATCGAGTCCGGCTTGCGGGCGGCGGGCGAGATCAACGCGGCGGCGGCGTGACGCGCAGTCGTTGGCAGCCGTGACGAGAGCGGACCGGGCGGACCAGGCGCGCGCGGCGTCGCTTGCGTTGCTGCGCGACGCGGGGATGACGCTGCTGCTCGTCATGCTCGTGGCGACGATCTTCCTGTTCCCGGTGGTGGCCCCCGCGTTCGGCGACCGGTCGCGAGCCGCCTTCGACGCCGTGTACGTGCTGGTGCTGCTGGCCGGCGCCTTCGCGATCGGCGAGCACCGCGGCGCGGCGACGTTCGCCGCCGCGCTCGCGCTCGGGGCGACGGCCGCCGTGTGGCTGCCGCTGCCGCTGCCCGAGGGCTCGCGCCGGGTCGCCCACCAGCTCGCGTCGCTGGTGACCGTCGCCGTCATCGCGATCGTCATCGGCATGCGCGTGTTCGGGCCGGGTCGGATCACGACCGACCGCGTGCTGGGCGCCGTCGCGCTCTACCTGCTGCTCGGCCTCCTGTGGGGCAACGCCTACGAGATCGCCGCGCTGCTCGACCCGGCGGCGTTCAGCGCGCCGGCCGACGGCACGCGCGGCCCCGAGCGCTGGTTCTACTTCAGCTTCGTCACGCTGACGACCGTGGGCTACGGCGACGTGACGCCGCTGTCCTCCGCCGCGCGCGTGCTGGCGATCGGCGAGGCGCTGACCGGGCAACTCTACCCGGCGGTGGTGCTGGCGCGGCTCGTCACGCTGCAGACGGCCGCGCCGCCTCCGGGCTAGCCTCAGATCTTCCGCTCGCGGCCCTGCCAGTACGCGGCGCGCATCTCGCGCTTCAGTGTCTTGCCCGCCGCGTTGCGCGGGAAGTCGGCCATCACCAGCACGCGGTCGACGCGCTGGTACTTCGCGGCGACGCGCGCGTTGATCCAGTCGCGCAGCACGTCGGCGCCGACGTCCTCGCCGGCGCGCAGCACGACGGCGGCCACCGGCGTCTCGCCCCACTTTTCGTGCGGGACGCCGAACACGGCGACCTCGCGCACGGCCGGGTGGCGCGCGGCGATCTCCTCGATGTCCTTCGGGTAGACCTTGACGCCGCCACTGTCGATCATGTCCTTCTTGCGGTCGACGAGGTAGAGGAAGCCGTCGTCGTCGACGTAGCCCAGGTCGCCCGTGTGCAGCCAGCCGCCGGCCAGCGCCTGCGCGGTCAGCTCCGGCCGGTTGAAATAGCCGGGCATCGTGATCGGGCCGCGGCCGACGATCTCGCCGACCTCTCCTGCCGGCAGGTCGCGGCCGTCGTCGCCGACGATGCGCATCGCGTAGAACGGCGGCGGCACGCCCACACTCCCGGACTTGCGCCGCGCGTCGTCGCGGTCGAGCACGGTGATGAAGCCCTCGGTCAAGCCGTAGAGCTCGTAGAAGCGGTCGGGCAGCAACCGGTTCAGCCGGTCCTTGTGCTCGTTGTGCAGCGGCGCGCCCAGCGACAGCACCATCTCGAGCGAGGTCAGGCGCGACGGGTCGAACCCCGGCGCGTTCAGGATGGCGATGATCTGCGATGGCACCAGCATCGTGTGCGTGACGCGCTCGCGCTCGACGGTCGCGATGAACGCCTCGGCGTCGAACGCGCGGTGCACCACGTATGTGGCGCCGCACATGAACGCCGGGAACATCGTCACCATCGCGCCGTTGAACACCAGCGCGCCGGAGTGCAGCACGACCGACTCGGGCGCCATCCGCCACGCGTTGGCCATCGTCGTCGCGTACATCGCGCGGATGAAGTGGGTGTGGCAGATGCCTTTCGGGAGCCCGGTCGTGCCGGACGTGTACATCAGCGTCAGCAGGTCGCCGGACTCCACCGTCGCCGCCGGCGCCGTCGCGGCGGCCGCGGCGAGCAGCGGGCCGTACGCGCGGTAGCCCGCGGCCTCGTCGTCGGTCGCGGCGTCGGTCAGCACCCACGCCGTGGACGGGGAGAGCGCAGCGCGCACCTCGTCCAGCATCGCCCGGTGCGCCGACGACGACACGACCGCGCGCGGCGGCGCGTCGGCGAGCAGCGAGCCCAGGCCCGTGGCGGTGAGCAGCGGCGACAGCGGCACGATCGCGGCGCCCAGCTTCGCGCACGCCCAGTACGTCGCGAGGAGCTCGAGGCCGTTGCCGAGCACGGTCGCCACGCGGTCGCCGCGCGCGACGCCGAGTCCCGCGAGCGCGTTGGCCCAGCGGTTGACGTAGGCGTCGAACTCCCGCCAGTCGAGCCGGACCTCGCGGTCGGACGGCGTGGCCGGCGGGACGACCACGGCGGTGTGGCGCGGCCGGTAGCGCGCGTGGCGCGCGAGCAGCGCACCGAGGCAGAGGCTGTCGTGGGCGATCGGGGTGTTCATGGCGTTCTCGCGCAGCCGGGGCGCGCGGCGACACGCGCCTTCGGGGGTCGATCTTCAGCCCGCGTTGTCGCGCATCGCACGACTTCCGTCAAGCGGGAGGCGCCTCGCCTCCGGGCGGCTCACCCGCCCTGTGCGGTGTCGGGCGGGCGGCGCAGCACCGCGGACAGGCGGTCGCACAGGGCGTAGGCGTCGCGGACGAGGTCGCCGCCAACCGCCGCCTCGAGCGCCCGGTACTCGCGCTCGACCAGCGGCGCCACTTTGCGCACGAGCGCACGGCTCTTCGCCGTCAGCGACACCTTGACCCGGCGCTGGTCGCGGGCGTCGCGCCGCCGGGCGACGAGCCCCGTCTCGTCCATCCGCGCCAGCACGCCGGTCAGGCTCGGGCTCGAGATCGTGCACAGGTCGGTGATCTCGCGCGGCTCCAGCGGGCGCGGCGAATGCTCGGCCAGCACACGCAGGATCCGCCACTGCTGCTCGGTCACGCCGTGCGCGTTGAGGATCGGCCGGAAGCGGACGATGACGTCCTCGCGGGCGCGCAGCAGCAGCAGCGGGAGGTTGCGGTGGGGGACGACGGCGGGCATCGGCAGCGGCTCCGGTTGACAAGTTAACATATAAGTGATGCAATTGCTAATATGTTAAATGATACGGCGGCAGGCCGGCCCGGCGCGAGCCGCGGCCCCCGGCGATGAATCTCGGGATCGACGACGCCCTCGTGCGTGTCGCCGGCGAGCCGCTGGCGCGCGACGTCCGGGTCGACCCGCGCGCGGCGACGCTCGCGTGGCGCGGCCGCACGCGCGCCGCCGCCGACCTCGCGTGGCTGCCGCCGGCGACGGGCGCCGTGTACGGGACGCTGCTCAACTACCGCAGCGCGCTGGCCGTGCTCGGCGACGCCGCGCACGCGCCGCCGTACAAGGCGCCGCCGAAGGCCCCGGTGCTGTACGTGCGCCCGCGCAACACGCTCTCCGCGCACCGGAGGCCGGTCGGCGTGCCGGCCGGGGTGGAGGCGCTCGCGGTGGGCGCGAGCCTCGCCGTCGTCATCGGCCGCAACGCGTGCCGGGTGGCGGCGGCGGACGCGCTGGAATTCGTCGCCGGCTACACGGTCGGCAGCGACTTCTGCATCCCGCACGACAGCTACTACCGGCCGTCGATCCGCTTCCGCTGCCGCGACGGCTTCTGCGCGCTGGGTCCGTGGATCATCGCGCGGCGGCACGTGCCCGAGCCCGACGCGCTGGAGGTTCGCGTCGAGGTCGACGGCGTGCTGCGCCAGCGCGCGACGACGCGCGACCTCGTCCGTCCGGTCGCGCAGCTCGTCGCCGACGTCACGGCGTTCATGACGCTCGCGCCGGGCGACGTGCTGCTGACCGGCGTCCCCGCGGACGCGCCGCAGGCGATGCGCGGCCAGCGCGTCGCGGTGACGGTCGACGGCGTGGGCACGCTCGAGAACACGCTGGTCGACGCGGCGGAGGCCGCGTGAGGACCGCGCGCGTCGCCTATGCGGGTGCGATCCACGAGGCGACGCCCCATCCGGCGGGCCTGCGGCTCGCGGACGGGCGCGTCGTCGCCGAGGATGCCGTCGTCTGGCTGCCGCCACTCGCAGCCGGGACGATCGTCGCGCTCGGACTCAACTACGCCGACCACGCGAAGGAGCTCACGTTCGCCGCGCAGGAGGAGCCGCTCGTGTTCCTCAAGGGTCCGAACACGCTGGTCGGCCACCGCGGGCAGACGCGCCGGCCGGACGGTGTCGCGTTCATGCACTACGAGTGCGAGCTCGCCGTCGTGATCGGCCGCACGGCGGCCGGCGTCGCGCGCGCCGACGCATGGCGCGTCGTCGCCGGCTACACGGTGGCCAACGACTACGCGATCCGCGACTACCTCGAGAACTGGTACCGCCCGAACCTCGTCGTCAAGAACCGCGACGCGTGCACGGCGCTCGGGCCGTGGCTCGTCGACGCGGCCGACGTGCCGGACCCCTCGAACCTCGCGCTCACCACGACCGTCAACGGCAAGGTGATGCAGCAGGGGAACACGCGCGACCTCGTGTTCGACATCCCGTACCTGATCGAATACCTTTCGGGCTTCATGACGCTGGCGCCGGGGGACGTGATCCTGACCGGGACGCCCGAGGGCGTGGTCGACGTCCGCCCCGGCGACGAGGTGGTCACGCAGATCGAGGGCGTCGGCCGCCTGGTGAACACGATCGTCGGCGACGATGCCTTCGGGATCGGCCCCGCGGGAGCAACGACCCGGCAGGACGAAGGTCCGACGACGACACCTTCACGAGGCAGGTAGGGAATCCGCATGCACATCCAGCACCTGATCGACGGCAAGCCGGTGGGCAGCGCCGAGACGTTTCCGACCGTGAACCCGGCCACGCAGGAGACGCTCGCGGACGTCGCGTCCGGCGGCGAGGCGGAGGTCGCCGCCGCGGTGGCCGCCGCGAAGGCCGCGTTCCCGCGCTGGTCCGCGACACCGCAGAAGGAGCGCGCACGGATCATGCGCGCGCTGGGCGACCTCGTCGCCGCGCACGTGCCCGAGCTCTCGCTGTGGGAGACGCGCGACACCGGGCAGGTGATCGGCCAGACGCGCAAGGCGCTCGTGCCGCGCGCCGCCGACAACTTCCACTACTTCGCCGAGATGTGCACGCGCGTGGACGGCCACACGTATCCGGTCGATGGCCAGATGCTCAACTACACGCTGTTCCACCCGGTCGGCGTCTGCGCGCTGATCTCGCCGTGGAACGTGCCGTTCATGACGGCGACGTGGAAGGTCGCGCCGTGCCTTGCGTTCGGCAATACGGCCGTCCTCAAGATGAGCGAATTGTCGCCGATCACGGCGAGCCGGCTGGGCGAGCTTGCGCTGGAGGCCGGCGTGCCGCCGGGGGTGCTCAACGTCGTGCACGGCTACGGCCGCACGGCCGGCGAGGCGCTGGTGCGCCACCCGGACGTGCGCGCGATCTCGTTCACCGGCAGCACGGCGACCGGAAACCGAATCGTGCAGGCGGCGGGCGTGAAGAAGTTCTCGATGGAGCTGGGCGGCAAGAGCCCGTTCGTCGTGTTCGAGGACGCCGACTTCGACCGCGCGCTGGACGCCGCGGTGTTCATGATCTTCTCCAACAACGGCGAGCGCTGCACCGCCGGCTCGCGCATCCTGGTCCAGCAAACGATCTACGACCGCTTCGCGCAGGCGTTCGCGCTGCGCGCCGAGCGCATCCGCGTCGGCGACCCGCTCGCGGACGAGACGATCGTGGGGCCGATGATCTCGCAGGATCACCTCGCCAAGGTGCGCAGGTACGTCGAGCTCGGGCCCGTCGAGGGTGCGACGTTGTTGGCCGGCGGGCTCGACGCACCCGATGTGCCGGCGCACGTCGCCGCCGGCAACTTCGTGCGGCCGACGGTGTTCGCCGGCGTCCGCAACGACATGCGGATCGCGCAGGACGAGATCTTCGGGCCGGTCGCCTGCCTCATCCCGTTCGACGACGAAGCGGAGGCGGTGCGCATCGCCAACGACACGCGGTACGGGCTGTCGTCGTACGTGTGGACGGAGAACCTCGCGCGCGCGCACCGGGTCGCCGCGGCCGTCGAGGCGGGCATGTGCTTCGTGAACAGCCAGAACGTCCGCGACCTGCGGCAGCCGTTCGGCGGCACCAAGGCGTCGGGCACCGGCCGCGAGGGCGGCACGTGGAGCTTCGAGGTGTTCCTCGAGCCCAAGAACGTCTGCGTGTCGCTCGGCCACCATCACATCCCGCAGTGGGGCGCGCAGTAGCGCCGACCGGAGGACCCTCGACCATGGGCAAGCTCGCGCTGGCGGCCAAGATCACGCACGTGCCGTCGATGTACCTGTCCGAGCAGGACGGGCCGCACAAGGGGTGCCGGCAGGCGGCCATCGACGGCCACCGGGAGATCGGCCGCCGCTGCCGCGAACTCGGCGTGGACACGATCGTCGTGTTCGACACGCACTGGCTCGTGAACTCCGGCTACCACGTGAACTGCGCGCCGCACTTCGAGGGCGTGTACACGAGCAACGAGCTGCCGCACTTCATCAAGAACATGGCGTACGCGTACCCGGGCAATCCGGCGCTCGGCCACCTGATCGCGAAGTCGGCCACCGCCGCCGGCGTGCACACGCGCGCGCACGACGCGACGTCGCTGACGCTCGAATACGGGACGCTGGTGCCGATGCGCTACATGAACCAGGACCGGCATTTCCGGGTGCTGTCGGTGTCGGCGCTGTGCACGGTGCACGACCTCGCCGACAGCGCGGTGGTCGGCCGGGCCGTGCGGCGCGCGATCGAGGACGACTACGACGGCACGGTCGCGATCTTCGCCAGCGGCTCGCTGTCGCACCGGTTCGCGCAGAACGGCGTCGCCGAGCAGTACATGCACAGGCTGTGGGACCCGTTCCTCGAGCAGGTCGACCTGCGCGTCGTCGAGCTGTGGCAGCGCGGCGACTGGAAGACCTTCACGGCGATGCTGCCGATGTACGCGGACAAGTGCATGGGCGAGGGCCACATGCACGACACCGCGATGCTGCTGGGCGCGCTGGGCGGCGCCGACTACGACCGGCCGGCCGAGATCGTCACGCCGTACTTCGGCAGCTCGGGCACCGGGCAGATCAACGCGATCTTCCCGGTCGCGCCGATGGCCGCCTGACCCCGTGCCCCACCTGACGATCGAGTATTCGGGCAACCTGCGCGGGACCGGCGATCTCGACGGGCTCTGCGCCGCGCTCGCGCGCACGCTGGTCGCGTTCGAGGCGGACGGCCGCCACGTGTATCCGGCCGGCGGCGTGCGCGTGCGCGCGCTCGCGGCGGACCACTGGGCCGTCGGCGACGGCCGCGCCGACGCGGCGTTCGTGCACGCGCGCCTGGCGGTCGGCGCCGGACGCGGCGCCGCCACGCTGAAGGCGACCGGCGACGCGCTGTTCGCCGTGATGAAGGCCCACTTCGCCGCGCTGTTCGAGCAGCAGGGACTCGCCCTCTCGCTCGAGGTCGGCGAATTCCCCGAAGCGGGCACGTGGAAGCACAACAACCTGCACGCGCGGATGCGCGAGCCGTGAGAGGGACCTGCCGATGCTGACCCCGGACGTCGTGCGCGGGCTCGCGCGCCGGCTCTACGACGCGCGCAAGACGCGCACGCAGGTCGCCCACTTCTCGCGGGCGCACCCGCAGATGACGATCGCCGACGGCTACGCGATCCAGCGCGAGTGGGTGCGCCTCGAGCAGGCCGACGGCCGCGTCGTGAAGGGCCGCAAGATCGGCCTCACGTCGCGCGCGATGCAGCAGGCGTCGCAGATCGACGAGCCGGACTTCGCGCCGCTGATGGACGACATGTTCTTCGCCGAGGGCAACATCGCCGCGGCGCGCTTCATCGCGCCGCGCGTCGAGGTCGAGCTCGCGTTCGTCCTGGGACGCCCGCTCGCCGGCCCGGGTGCCGTGCTGGAGGACGCGCTCGCGGCGACGGACTTCGTGGTCCCCGCCGTCGAGATCATCGACGCCCGCATCGAGCAGTTCGACCGCGAGACGAAGGCGCCGCGCAAGGTGTTCGACACGATCGCCGACTTCGCGGCCAACGCCGGCGTCGTCCTCGGCGCCCACCGGGTGCGGCCGGCGGACGTCGACCTGCGCTGGGTCGGCGCGCTGCTCGAGAAGAACGGCACGATCGAGGAGACGGGGCTCGCCGCCGGCGTCCTCGGCCATCCGGCCACGGGGGTCGCCTGGCTCGCCAACAGGATCGCGCCGTACGGCGAGAGGCTCGAGGCGGGCGACGTGGTGCTCGCCGGGTCGTTCACGCGCCCGGTGACCGCCGCCGCCGGCGACCGCTTCCGCGTCGACTACGGGCCGCTCGGCGTCGTCGCGTTCCGCTTCGTCTGACCGGGAGGGCGACATGACCGCCACGCCGCAACCCCCGACCGCGTCGCGCTGCACCGCCGAGGAGTGGAGCGCGCGCGTGCAGCTCGCCGCCGCGTACCGGATCTTCGACATGCTGGGCTGGACCGAGCTCATCTACAACCACATCTCGCTGCGGCTGCCGGGCCCGGACCGCCACTTCCTGATCAACCCGTTCGGGCTGCACTACAGCGAGGTGACGGCGGGCAACCTCGTGAAGATCGATCTCGCCGGCAACATCGTCGGCGAGTCGCGCTGGCCGATCAACCCGGCGGGCTTCACGCCGCACGCGACGATCCACGCGAACATCGCGAACGCCCACTGCGTCATGCACACGCACACGACGGCCGGCCTCGCCGTCGCGTGCCTCGACGACGGCCTGTCGATGACCAACTTCTATTCGGCGCAGCTGGTCGGCAAGGTCGCCTACCACGAGTTCGAGGGCATCACCGTGCGCGCGGACGAGGGGCCGCGGCTCCTCGCGAGCATCGGCGACCGGCAGGCGGTGATCCTGCGCAACCACGGGCTGCTCGCGTGGGGCGAGAGCCTGCCGCGCGCGTTCGCGATCCTGTGGCTGCTGCAGCGCGCGTGCGAGATCCAGGTCGCCACGCTGGCGATGGGCCGGCCGCGGCCGATCTCGGACGAAGTCCAGCGGCGGTGCACGGCCGACTCGCTGCAGTTCGACCCGCGCTTCGGCGCGGGGCAGGACATGTTCGACGCGCTGACGCGGCTGGTCGATCGCCGCGACCCGTCGTACCGGACGTGACGGGCGATCGCGCTACACTTGGCGCGTGCCGCCCGCGCTGAAGCCGTCGCTCGCCGCCGCGTTCGCCTCGTCGCCGCTGCGGCACGCACGTTTCCGCGGGTTCTACCTGGCGTCGATCGGCGTCGCGCTCGGATACACGATGACGTCGACGATGGCGGCGTGGCTGATGGCCACGATGACGCCGTCGGCGCTGATGGTCGCGCTCGTGCAGACGGCCAGCACCGCGCCCGCGTTCGCCGTGGGCCTGCTGGCGGGTGCGCTCGCGGACATCGTCGAGCGCCGCCGCGTGATCCTCGCCACGCAGATCGTGTTCCTCGCCGGCGCGCTGCTGCTCGGCGCGGCCACGCTCGCCGGCGCGATGGCGCCGTGGGCGCTGCTCGCGCTCACGTTCGTGATCGGCACCGGCTTCACGTTCTACATGCCGGCGCAGCAGGCGTCGATCAACGACCTGGTCGCGCGGGCCGAGGTGCCGCAGGCGGTCGCGCTGGGCGCGGTGGCGATGAACGTCGCGCGCGCGCTCGGGCCGGCCACCGCCGGTGCCGTCGCGGCATGGCTCGGCACCGGCAACGCGTTCCTCGCGAGCGCCGCGTGCTTCGTCGGCATGATCTTCGTGGTCCGCCGCTGGCCATTGCAGGCGGCGACGCTGCCGGGCGTGCCGGAGACGCTGCTGTCGGGCATCGGCGCGGGCATCCGCTTCGCGCGGCACTCGGCGCCGATGCGCGCGATCGTGCTGCGCAACCTGATGTTCGCGATCTGCGGCAGCGCGCTGTGGGCGCTGCTCGCGGTGATCGCGCGGGACCAGCTGCAACTCGGCGCCGGCGGCTTCGGGCTGCTGTTCGGAGGCTTCGGCGCGGGCGCGGTGATGGGCGCGCTGACGATTCCGCGGCAGCTGCGCAAGTACGCGCTCAACAAGGTCGTGACGGGGTTCGCGCTGCTGTGGGTAATCGCGACCACGCTGGTGGCGATGGCCGAGCACGTCACGCTGGCGCTCGTCGGCACGTTCGGCGCGGGCGCGGCGTGGGTCGGCGTGCTGGCGAGCCTCGGGGCCGCGACGCAGAGCGCGGCCCCGGCGTGGGTGCGCGCGCGCGCGGTCGCGATCAACTTCTTCACCGTGCAGGCGAGCCTCGCGCTCGGCAGCGTCGCGTGGGGCGCGCTGGCGTCGTGGGGCGGCACCCGCGTCGCGCTGCTGTCGTCGGCCGCCGCGCTGCTGGTGCTGCAGGGGTTCAACCGGCGTACGCGGGTGCGGCTCGGCGTCGACCGCGACGTGATGCCCGGCGCGCAGCTGCCCGAGCTCTCGGTCGCCGTGGAGCCGCAGCCCGACGACGGCCCCGTGCTGATCCAGATCGAGTACCGCGTCGACGCCGGGGAACGCGAGGCGTTCCTGCGCGCGATCCGCACGATGGGCCCGGTGCGGCGGCGCAACGGCGCGTCGAGCTGGCGCGTGTTCCGCGACCTCGCCGAGGAAGGCAAGTACGTCGAGCGCTACATCCTGAGCTCGTGGGCGGAGTACGTGCGGCTGCGCTCGCGGATGACGATCGCCGACCGCCAGCTGCAGGAGGACCTCGTGCGCCACCTGCGCGCCGACGCGCCGCTCAAGGTGTCGCGGCTGCTGGGGATCGACCTGCCGGAAGAGGGACCGATCGACATGCACGCGCACCGTCGCCCCTGACGGCTCGCGCGCCTCAACGCGGCGGCAGCAGCGCGCGCAGCTTCTCGCCGGCCTGGGCCGCCTGGTCGGCGCAGGCGGCGACGCCGGCGCGCTCGATGCGCGCGTGGAGCGCGCGCTGCGCCGCGGGCGCCTCGGACACCGAGACCCTGGCGGACATCTCGACGAACTGCCGGCCGTTCGGCAGCTGCTGCGCGTCGACGTCGTAACGGCCGCCCGGCGTGGCGAGCGCGCGTGTCGCGATCGGGCCGAGCGGACGCAGCCCCGGCGGCAGCGGCCACGCGGCCGTCGCCTCCCGCAGGAAGCGGACCTGCGCGTCGGAAAGGGCGTCCGCGGGGGCCACGCGCCCGGCGACGAGCGCCTGCCACGCCGCTGCGTCGAGCGTGGCCGAGATGGAGACGGCGCCGGTCATCCGGTCGCCGTGCACGTCGTATTCGCACTTGCCCTGCCGCCGTGGCACGAGCGCTGGCGGGAGCGCAGTGCACGGCTGGTCCGCGGCCTTGAGCGTGAGTTCCGCGCCGTCGGCGCGGACTCGCAGGCGCAGCCGCAGGCCCTGCGCGTGGAGCGTCAGCGCGTCGTCGTCGAACAGCCACGTCTGGTAGGGCGCGGCGCGGGACCTGAGGTCGAGCGCCCGCGCGATCGCGTCGGGATCGCCGCACAGCGCGACCTGGACCTCGGCCCGGCGGCCCGCCGCGGCGTGCGCGGGCGGGAGCGTGCACGCGACGGCCACGCCGAGCACGATGACGGTGGCCGCGACGCGCTTCATCGCCCGCATTTTAGCGCCGCCGCCGCCCGGCGGGCCCGTGCCGCCATAATGGTCTACTGGCGCCGCGTGCCAGCATCTCCCGGCGCCGCCTTCATCCCGACAGCAGGAACGATCCCATGCGCATCTTCAACTTCAGCGCCGGCCCCGCCGTGCTTCCCGAGGAGGTGCTGCGCACCGCCGCCGCCGAGATGCTCGACTGGCACGGCAGCGGCATGTCGGTGATGGAGATGAGCCACCGCGGCAAGGAGTTCATCGCGATTGCCGAGCAGGCCGAAGCCGACCTGCGCTCGCTGCTCGCGATCCCCGCGAACTACAAGGTGCTGTTCCTGCAGGGCGGCGCGATCGGCGAGAACGCGATCGTGCCGATGAATCTCGTGCACGGCTTCGCGACCGCCGACTACGTGAACACCGGCGAGTGGTCGAAGAAGTCGCTCAAGGAGGCCAGGAAGTACGTGAACGTCAACGTCGCCGCGTCGTCCGAGGACCAGGCGTTCTCGTACGTGCCCGACCGGGCGACGTGGCGGCTGACGCCGGGCGCCGCGTACGTGCACATCTGCAGCAACGAGACGATCGGCGGCGTCGAGTACCACTGGACGCCCGACACCGGCGACGTGCCGCTGGTCGCCGACATGTCCTCGCACATCCTGTCGCGGCCGGTCGACGTCGCGAAGTACGGCGTCATCTACGGCGGCGCGCAGAAGAACATCGGCCCGGCCGGCCTCACGATCGTGATCGTCCGCGACGACCTGCTCGACCGCGCGCTGCCCATCACCCCGTCGGCGTTCCACTGGAAGGAGCAGGCGGCGGCCGAGTCGATGCTCAACACGCCGCCGACCTACGCGATCTACATCGCCGGGCTCGTGTTCCGCTGGCTGATGGCGCAGGGCGGCGTGGCGGGCATCGAACAGCGAAACGTGGCGAAGGCGAAGCTCCTCTACGACTGCCTCGACGCGTCGGCGTTCTACAGGAGCCCGGTGCGGAAGGAGGACCGCTCGCGGATGAACGTGCCGTTCAAGCTGCCCGACCCGGCGCTCGACGAGCCGTTCCTCAAGGGCGCGAAGGAGCGCCGGATGGTGCAGCTGAAGGGCCACCGCGCCGTCGGCGGCATGCGCGCTTCGATCTACAACGCGATGCCGGTCGAGGGTGTGCAGGCGCTGGTCGAGTACATGCAGGAATTCGAGCGGATGTACGGCTAGAAGGGCGCGCGCACCCGCGTCCGGGTCCCGGTCGTCCCGAGCGATGCGAGGGACCCGCCGGGAAGGGAAGCGGGGGCTCGCGCGAACGCAGATCCCCCGTTGCCATGGTCCCCGGGGATCACACCGGGGAAATCACAAGCGTCTGCCAGGAATCGAAGGACCCCGTGCACAAGTACCAGATCCTGACGCTCAACCAGATCTCGAGCCACGGCCTGCACCGTTTTCCGGGGGCGCGGTACGCCGTCGGCAAGACGTTCGAGCAGCCGGACGCAATCCTCGTGCGCTCGCACGACATGCACGCGATGGCGATCCCGCCGTCGGTCCGGGCGATCGGCCGCGCGGGCGCCGGCACCAACAACATTCCGGTCGCGCAGATGTCGCAGCGCGGCGTGCCGGTGTTTAACGCGCCCGGCGCCAATGCCAACGCGGTGAAGGAGCTGGTGCTGGCCGCGCTGCTGATGGCCGCGCGCAACGTGATCCCGGCGCTGTCGTACGTCGGCGGCCTCGACCCCGGGGCCGCCGACCTCGACGCGAAGATCGAGGACGGCAAGAAGCAGTTCGCCGGCGTGGAGCTGCCGCACCGGACGCTCGGCATCGTGGGGCTCGGCGCGATCGGCAGCCTCGTGGCCGACACGGCGATCAAGCTCGGCATGAAGGTGACGGGCTTCGACCCGGAGATCACCGTCGACGCGGCGTGGCGGCTGCCGTCGTCGGTGCGCCGCGCCGGCACGATCGAGGAGGTGCTGAAGCAGTCGGATTTCGTCACGCTGCACGTGCCGCTGCTTGCGGTCACCCGCAACCTGATCGACGCGAAGCGCCTCGCCGTGATGAAGCCCGGCGCCGTGCTGCTCAACTTCGCGCGCGACGGCATCGTCGACGACGAGGCGGTGGCCGCCGCGCTGCACGCGCAGAAGCTGAAGGCCTACGTGTGCGACTTCCCGAGCCCGCGCCTGCTGCGCGAGCCGCGCGCGGTCGCGCTGCCGCACCTCGGCGCGTCGACGGCGGAGGCCGAGGAGAACTGCGCGATCATGGTCGTGGACCAGGTGCGCGAGTACCTCGAGCACGGCACGATCCTGAACGCCGTCAACTTCCCGGGCGTCGAGATGCCGCGCGAGTCGCCGTTCCGCGTGGCGATCGCCAACGCGAACGTGCCGAACATGCTGGGGCAGATCTCGACGACGATGGCGAAGGCCGGACTCAACATCCACAACATGGTGAACAAGTCGCGCGGCGAGATGGCCTACACGCTGGTCGACGTCGACAGCCCGGTGGACGGCAGCGTCGTCGCGGCGCTCGCGGCGATCGACGGCGTGCTGTCGGTGCGGACGATCCCCGCGGAGGGTGCGGGCTAGGGCCCGGGCGGATTACGACCGCGACTGCGTCGGCGCGGGCTGGGCGTACATGTTCGACACGCGCGCGCCGATCGGGATGCAGCCGGCGAGCAGCAGTGCGAGCAGGAGGCAGGTCAGCGTCTTCACGGGATCGGGTCCGGCGCGGAAGGGGTCCCGGCAGACTACTCCAATTCGGGCGCGCCGTCGCGGCCGGACACCGCGCAACCGGTGTATGCTGGACTGCGATGGGACGGGCCGCCGGATCGGCCGGCGGCGGTTCATGCAACGGAAGGAATGGCGATGTCACTCTTGAGTTTCGTGAAGGAAGCGGGCGAGAAGCTCTTCGGGCGCGGGCAGGCGCAGGCCGCGATGGCCGAGGTGAAGTCGGACCCGGCCAACGAGGCGAAGATCGCTGCCGCCAACGCCGCAGCCGGCGACGCGATCCTCGACTACATCAAGGCGCAGAACCTGTCGGCGACCGGCCTGACCGTGACGTTCGACGGCGCGACGTCGACCGTCTCGGTGTTCGGCGTCGCGCCGGACCAGGCGACGAAGGAGAAGATCGCGCTGTGCTGCGGCAACGTCGCCGGCGTCGTGGCGGTCAACAACATGATGTCGGTCGACCAGAGTGCGCCGGAGGCGCGTTACTACACGGTCGTGTCCGGCGACAACCTGTCGAAGATCTCCAAGGCGCACTACGGGGATCCGAACAAGTACATGGTGATCTTCGAGGCCAACCGCCCGATGCTCACGCATCCGGACAAGATCTATCCGGGCCAGGTGCTGCGCATCCCGCCGCTCTGATTCCGTCATGGACGGGCAGGGGACGCCGAAGGCCGTCGCCGCGCCCGCGCTGCGCGGGCCCGGCGACGACGATGACGACGACGAGCGTCCGATCGGCGACCCCGATCCGGACGACGGCGACTGGGACGACGACGACTTCGACGATGACGACGACGAGGATCCGCTGCTGGTCGCGCCGGCGGTGCCGGACTCTGCTATAATCCGACCCTTGCGGCGCATCACCCCAGCACGCTGACGGTTGCCCTGCCGCAAGCCAGGCACTTCCCGGGCAGCCGCAACATCGGCTTCTAATCTTCCGGGCGCACCGCACGCGCGCCTTGTCCCTGCCGCGCGCCTTCGCGCCCGGCAGTACCCGGTTAGCGACGATGGTGGACCTGCAGCCCGTCGCGGCCGCCGCGCTCCCGAGCGCGACCGGATCCTGCGTCCGTTCCCCGGCTTCCGGCGACGCCCATGCGTCGCGGGCCGCGGCGGCGCATCGCCGCGACGATTCCCACCGGGCACGCGCCCGGCGTCGTCACGATCGGATATGAAGATGCGCTTTGCAGAACTGAACCTCGAACCCCGCATTCTGGAGGCTCTCGAAGCCTGCGGTTACGACCAACCCACGTCGATCCAGGCGCAGACGATTCCGCCGCTGCTCGCAGGGCGCGACGTCATCGGCTCCGCGCAGACCGGAACCGGCAAGACGGCGGCGTTCGTGCTGCCGGCGCTGCATCGGCTGGCGCGCAGCGCCCCATCGCCCGCGAAGCACCGGCTCGCGAGCGCGCCGCGCGTGCTGGTGCTCGCCCCCACGCGCGAGCTCGCGCAGCAGGTCGCCGAGCAGGCGGTGCGCTACGCACAGCGGCTGCGCGTGACGACGGTGTGCCTGTACGGCGGCGCCCCCTACCCGGTGCAGAACCGGCAACTTGCGCGCGGCGCCGACCTGCTGGTCGCCACGCCCGGCCGGCTGCTCGACCACGTCGACCGCGGCCGCGTCGACCTGTCGCGCCTCGAGGTGCTGGTGCTGGACGAGGCGGACCGGATGCTCGACCTGGGCTTCGCCGACGACGTCGAGCGCGTGTGCGCGCTGACGCCGCCGACGCGCCAGACCGTGCTGTTCTCGGCGACGTTCGACGGCGCAGCCGGCCGCCTCGCCGCGAAGCTCGCGCGCGATCCCGTGCGCGTCGACGTGCGCGCCGAAAGCGTGGCGCCGATCGCCATCGAGCAGCGCGTCCACTTCGCCGACGACCGCGCGCACAAGTACCGGCTGCTCGACCACCTGCTCGCCGACGTCGCGATGCGGCAGAGCATCGTGTTCATCGCGACCAAGCGCGACGCCGAGGCGCTGGCCGTCCGGCTGCAGGGCGAGGGCCACGCGGCGGCGGCGCTGCACGGCGACATGAACCAGCGCGAGCGCAACCGCACGCTCGCCGACCTGCGCCGCGGCGGCGTGCGCACGCTGGTCGCGACCGACGTCGCGGCCCGCGGCATCGACGTCCCCGGCCTCACGCACGTGATCAACTTCGACCTGCCGCGACAGGCCGAGGACTACGTGCACCGGATCGGCCGCACCGGCCGCGCCGGCGCCAGCGGCATCGCCGTGTCGTTCGCCAACCACGCGGAGCGGGGCACGCTGCGCACGATCGAGCGCATCACCGGCGCGGCGATTCCGGCGCACGTGATTCCCGGACTCGAGCCGCGCGCGCGCGCGGCGGCGCCGGGCACGGCCCACGCACGGCGGCCCGGATTCGGTCCGCCGGCAGGGGAGCGTGGCGGCAAGCGTGCGCCGCCGGCGCGCGGCGGCCGCTGGAGCGACGACCGGCGCCGGCAGGGCCGCTAGCGCGGCCGCTACTCTTCCTGGAAGGCTTCCTCGCGTTTGCGCCGGATGTTCGGCAGCGCGATCACCAGCACGAGCAGCACGGCGGCGATCAGCATGCCGGCGGAGATCGGCCGCGTCAGGAAGACCGACGGGTCGCCGCGCGACAGCAGCATCGCGCGCCGCAGGTTCTCCTCCATCATCGGGCCGAGCACGAAGCCCAGGAGGAGCGGCGCCGGCTCGCAGCCCAGCTTGACGAACAGCACGCCGATGAATCCGAAGAACGCCGTCAGGATGACGTCGACGTCCGTGTTGTTGACCGTGTACACGCCGATCGCGCAGAACAGCAGGATCGCCGGGTAGAGCATCCGGTACGGCACCGTCAGCAGCTTGATCCACATGCCGATCATCGGCAGGTTGAGCACGACGAGCATCAGGTTGCCGACCCACATCGACGCGATCAGACCCCAGAACAGGCCGGGGTTGGACGTCATCACCTGCGGGCCCGGCTGGATGCTGTGGATGGTCATGGCGCCGACCATCATCGCCATCACCGCGTTTTCCGGGATGCCGAGCGTCAGCAGCGGGATGAACGACGTCTGCGCGCCGGCGTTGTTGGCCGATTCGGGCCCGGCGACGCCCTGGATTGCGCCCTTCCCGAACTGCGACGGGTCTTTGGCGAGTTTCTTTTCGAGCGTGTAAGAAGCGAAGGAGGACAGCATCGCCCCGCCCCCGGGGAGGATGCCTAGGACGGAGCCCAAACCCGTCCCGCGGAGGACCGCGGGAAATGCGGCACGGAGCTGCTCCTTCGTTAACCATAGGCCCGCCACCTTGCTGGTGACGAGCTCGCGTTTTTCGGTCGACTCGAGGTTCGTGACGATCTCGGCGAATCCGAAGAGGCCCATCGCCACGCCGACGACGCCGATGCCGTCGGAGAGCTCGGGGATGCCGAACGCGAAGCGCTGCATCCCGGAGTTGACGTCGGTGCCGACGATGCCGAGCAGCAGGCCGGTGACGATCATCGCGATCGCCTTCAGCAGCGAGCCGCTCGCGAGCACGACCGCGCCGATGAGACCCAGCACCATCAGCGAGAAGTACTCGGCGGGGCCGAACTTGAGCGCGAGCTCGGACAGCGGGATCGACACCGCGGCCACCAGCACGGTCGCGACGCTGCCCGCGAAGAACGAGCCCAGGGCCGCGATGGCGAGCGCGGCGCCGGCCTGGCCCTTGCGCGCCATCTGGTGGCCGTCGAGGCACGTGACGACCGACGAGGCCTCGCCCGGCATGTTGAGCAGGATCGACGTCGTCGAGCCGCCGTACTGCGCGCCGTAGTAGATGCCGGCCAGCATGATCAGCGCCGAGACGGGCTGCAGCGCGTACGTGGTCGGCAGCAGCATCGCGATCGTCGCGACCGGACCGATCCCGGGGAGGACGCCGATCAGCGTGCCGAGCAGCGAGCCGATCAGCGCGTAGAGGAGGTTGACCGGCGTCAGCGCGACGCCGAAGCCGAGTGCCAGGTGGTCGAACAGTTCCACGCGCCGTCAGCCCGTGATGAAGACCGGCCAGATCGGCAGCTGCAGGTGCAGGCCGACGACGAACACGCCGGTGGCGAGCGCGGCCAGCAGCACGCCGGTGACGAGCGCCTCCAGCGGCCGGAACTCGTGGCTCGCGGCGCTGGACGTGACGATGAGGATCACTGTCGACACGGCGATGCCGAGCTTCGCGACGACGAGCCCGAACAGCACGACGCTGCCCAGCACGACGAGCGTCGGGCGCCACTTCCACGCCGGGATCGCCTCGCCGAAGCCGCGCAGGCCGCGCGCGCCGATGACGAGCCCGAGCGTGACCAGAAGGACGCCGAGCATCCGCGGAAAGTAGCCGGGGCCCATGCGGGCGGCCGTGCCCAGCGTGTAGCCCGCCGACACCGCGAGCGTGCCCACGCCGAGCCCGACGAACAGGACGCCGGCCCAGAAGTCCTTCGGATTGCGGATCGACGGCACGGCTTCCTCCCCTCGCAGCGGTCCGCGGCCATCGGCCGCGGCGCACGAGGCGAAAGCATAGGCAGGCAAGCTTTCAATCTGCTTTCAGTCGCGTGGCGCGCGACGGGTGCCCGGCGGCGAATGCGCGATAATTCCGCGGATGGAGGCCCGGATCCTGATCGTCGAGGACGACCCGCAGATCTGCGGCCTGCTCGACGCCGAGCTGTCCCGCCTGGGCTACGTCCTGCGAACCGCGGGCACGGCGGCCGAGGCGCTCGCGCAGGCCCGCGCGTGGGCGCCCGGCCTCATGCTGCTCGACCTCGGCCTGCCCGATCGCGACGGCGCCGACGTGCTGCGGGCGCTGCGCGCGCGCGGCGACCCGCTGCCGGTGATCTGCGTCACGGCCCGCGACCAGCCGCACGAGCGGGTCGGCGGCCTGCGCGCGGGCGCCGACGACTACATCGTGAAGCCGTTCGACGTCGCGGAGCTCGACGCGCGCATCCGTGCCGTGCTGCGCCGTACCGGGCAGGGCGCGCGGCAGGACCTCGTGCTGGGCACGCTGCGCTGCGCGGCCGACGGCACGGGCGTGACGGCCCGCGGCGAGCCGGTTCCGCTCACGCCGCGCGAGCTCGACGTGCTGCAGCAGCTGATGCGCAATGCCGGCCGCGTCGTGACCAAGGCGCAGCTCACGGCGACGCTCGCGGCGCGCAACGAGGACATCGGGGACAAGACGGTCGAGGTGTACGTGCACCGCGTGCGAGGGAAGATCGCGGGCAACGGCGTCGAGATCGTGACCGTGCGCGGGTTCGGGTACCTGCTGCGGCCGGCACCGGCGACGGCCGCCGCCGCACCATGAAGCCCATCGCCAGCCTGCGCTGGCGCCTCGTCACGCAGCTCGCACTGCCGCTGCTCGCGCTGTTCGCGCTGTCCGGCGCGCTGTCGGCGTGGGCGGCGCGCCACTATGCCGATCGCGTCTACGACCGCTGGCTCTACGATTCCGCGCAGAGCCTCGCGCAGCAGGTGCGGGTGCGCGGCGAGCGCGCCGAGCTCAACCTGCCGCGCGCCGCGCAGGAACTGCTCGAGTGGGACACGGAGGACCGCTTCGTGTTCCACGTCGAGGGCGCGGGCAGCGGCGTCATCGCCGGGCCGCAGGTGCCGCGCGCGGGCGGACGCGAGCATCGCCTCTACAACGTCCGCTTCTACGATGCGGCCGCCGACGGCGTGCCGATGCGCTGGGCCGAGGTCTCGCCCCCGCTGCCGCAGCCGGGCGAGGAGGTGACGGTAGTCGTCGGCGAGACGACGCACAAGCGCGACCGGCTGACCGAGGAGATCCTGCTGACCGTGTGGCTGCCGCAGGCGCTGCTGCTGATCGTCGCCGGCTACGTCGCGTACCGGACGATCTTCGTGCAGACCGAGCGGCTGCACGCGTTGTCGACATCGCTGCGCGACGTCAGCTACCGGAAGCTGCGCCCGGTGCCCGGCGACAACATGCCGGCCGAGATGCAGCCGCTGATCGAGGCGCTCAACGCGATGATCGGCAAGCTCGACGCGGCCGCGCTCGCGCACCGGACGTTCATCGCCAATGCCGCGCACCAGCTGCGCACGCCGCTGACGGCGCTCAACCTGGAGGCGGAGCGCGCGTTGCGGTGCGACGACGTCGCCGGCATGCGCGCGGCCGTCACGGCGCTGCACGCGGCGGTGCGCCGTGCCACGCGGACCGCCAACCAGCTCCTGCTGCTGTCGCGGGCCGAGCCCGGCGCGCAGTCGGGCGCCAACCGGCGCCGGACCGACCTGCACGCCCTCGCGTTCGAGACCGCGAGCGCGTGGGTGCCCGCCGCGGTCGCTGCCGGCATCGACCTGGGCTTCGACGAGACGTCCGTCCACGCCGAGGCCGACGTCGACGCCGCGCTCGTCGCCGAGGCGATCGACAACCTGCTCGACAACGCGATCAAGTACTGCCCGCCGGGGTCGAAGGTGACGGTGTCGGTGCGGGATCGGGACGGGCCGGCGATTGTCGTCGAGGACACCGGACCCGGCATCGCCGAAGCGGACCGCGAACGGGTCGTGCAGCGCTTCCACCGCGGCGACAACGCGACCGAGGGCGGCGCCGGGCTGGGCCTCGCGATCGTGCACGAGGTGGCGCTCGCGCACGCCGGCCGGTTCGCGATCGCCGATGCCGAAGGCGGCGGGGCGCGCTTCGAGCTCCATTTCCCGTCCGACTGACGCGCGCCGCTACAATCGAGGCCTGTGCCGCGATGCGCGCGGCGCCGTACGACCCTCGTCCGTGACCCTGCTCGAGCTCATCGCCGGCTTCGCCCGGCGGCACTGGCGCGCGTACGCGGCCGCGTCGGCGATGCTCGTCGGCATCGCCGTGCTGACCGTCTACGTGCCGCGCCGCGTCGGGCACCTCATCGACGGGCTGGTCGCAGGGGAGGCGACGGGGGATGCGCTGTGGCGCGAGATCGCGATCCTCGTCGCGATGGGGCTCACGATCTACGTGCTGCGCGTGGGCTGGCGGCTCGCGCTCTTCAGCGCCGCGTTCCGGCTGGGCGTCGAGCTGCGCGGTCAGCTGTACGCGCGGCTCGCGCTGCAGGGGCCGCCGTTCTTTCACCGGCAGCGCACCGGCGACCTGATGGCGCGCGCGACCAACGACGTCGACGCGGTCGAGATGGCCGCGGGGGAAGCGTTCCTCGCGGCGTTCGACGGGACGCTCACGCTGGTGCTCGTCGTCGCGATGATGACGCTCGCGATCGACTGGCGGCTGGGCCTCGTCGCGCTGCTGCCGTTCCCGTTCATGGCGTGGGCGTTCTTCACGATCTCGCGCCACGTGCACGAAGCGTGGCGCGCGTCGCTCGAGCGCTTCTCGGACCTGAACGAGCACGTGCAGGAAACGGTCGCCGCCGTGCGCACGCTGCGCGCGCTCGGCCTCGAGGCCAACGCGGACCGCGAGTTCGGGGTGCGCGCGCAGCGCGCGGCGGACGCCGGGTACGACGCGCAGAAGTGGGAGTCCGCGTTCGAGCCGGCGGTCGGCCTCACGCTCACCGCGGCTGGCGCGCTGACGCTCGGCGTCGGCGGCGCGCTGGTCTGGCGCGGCGAGATGACCGTCGGGCAGCTGACGGCGTTCACGATGTACCTGACGCAGCTGATCTGGCCGATGTTCGCCGCCGGCTGGGTGCTCTCGCTGGTCGAGCGCGGCAAGGCCGCGTGGGCGCGGCTGCTGCCGCTGCTGAACGCGCCGCTGTCCGTCGCCGACGCGGGTACGGTGGCCGCCGCGCCGGCGGGCACGCTGCGCTGCACGCGCGTGACGTTCGCGTATCCGGTCGCCCCGGACGCGAACGGCGCGGCGGAGCGTCCGCCCGCGCTCGTCGACGTCGACTTCGAGCTGCGGGCGGGCGAGACGCTCGGCGTCGTCGGCCCCACCGGCGCCGGCAAGTCGACGCTGCTCGCGCTGCTGCTGCGCCACTATGCGCCGCAGGCGGGAACGCTCGCGTGGGGCGCGCACCCGGTTGCCGCCTACACGCTGGCCGCGCTGCGCGGCGCCATCGCGTGGGTGCCGCAGGAGCCGTTCCTGTTCTCCGCGTCGGTCGCCGACAACATCGCGCTCGCGCGCGCGGACGCGACGCGCGAGGACGTCGAGCGTGTCGCGCGGATGGCCGACCTCGCCGCCGACATTGCGCGGCTGCCCGACGGCTACGGGACGCGCGTCGGCGAGCGCGGCGTCACGCTGTCGGGCGGGCAGCGGCAGCGCGTCGCGATCGCGCGGGCGCTGCTGGCCGACGCGCCGCTGCTGCTGATCGACGACGCGCTGTCGGCGGTCGACACCGGCACCGAGGCGCGCATCCTGGCCGAGCTGCGCCGCGCGCGTGCCGGGCGCACGGCGATCATCGTCAGCCACCGGCTGTCGGCGGTCGCCGACGCCGACCGCATCCTCGTGCTGAAGGGCGGGCGCGTGGTCGAGCAGGGGACGCACGCCGCGCTGGTCGCGCAGGACGGCTGGTACGCGGCGCAGTGGCGTTACCAGCAGCTCGAGGCGAGCCTCGCGGACGCCTAGGATGAAACGACCCCCACGCTCGCTGCGCTCGCTGCCCCCAAGGGGGGCGTGTCAGTGCCTTCGGGCGGCCGGGCGGCACTGACATGGCGGCGGGCACCGACGACTTCGCCGACCACCCGGACCTGCAGCGGGTGGGCGCCCGCGAGCGCCGGCAGGCGCTCGCGCTGCTGTGGCGCGCCGCGCGTCCGGACCGGCGCGAGGTCGTCCGGGCGACCGTGTGGCTCGCGATCGCCGGTCTGCTGGAAGCGGCAGGGCCGATCTTCGGCAAGCGGCTCATCGACGACTACCTGCTGCCGCGCACGTTCGACGCGACGGCGCTCGCGCTGCTGATCGGCGGCTATCTCGCGACCGGCTGGATCGCCTCGGCGATCCGCTACTTCGAGCTGGTGCGCCTGGCCGGGCTCGCGGCGCGCTCGGTGCGCCGCCTGCGCGACGCCGTCTACCGGCACGTGCTGCGGCTGCCGATGAGCTACTTCGACCGCGCGATCACCGGCCAGCTCGTCAGCCGGATCACCAACGACACGGAGGCGGTCCGTCAGCTCTACACGAAGGTGCTGTTCGAGCTGCTGGTCGGCCTCACCGTGCTCTTCGGCGTCGTCGTCGCGATGCTGTGGCTCGACTGGCGGCTGATGCTGATCGTGCTGCTGCTGGTGCCGGCGACCGTCGCGATCGTCGTCGGCTACCAGCGGCTGTCGGCGGCCGCCGTCACCCGCTCGCGCGAGCTGCGCAGCGACATCAATGCGCAGATGGCCGAGGGGATCGCCGGCATGACCGTGCTGCAGGCGGCCGGCGCCGTCGCGCGCTTTTCCGCGCGCTTCGCGCGCACCAACGACGCGCACTACGAGGCGCGCATGGGCGAGGTGCGCGCCAACGCGTGGCTGCTGCGCCCGGCGCTCGACTTCGTCAACATCCTGCTGATCGTCGCGATCGTCGCGGCGGTCGGCACGCAGCGGATCGCGGGCGTGGAGGTCGGCCTCCTCTACGCGTTCATCACGTACGTCGCGCGCGTGGTCGAGCCGCTGATCCAGATCACGATGCAGTTCTCGGTGCTGCAGCAGTCGGTGATCGCCGCGGCGCGGGTCGACACGCTGCTGCAGGAGACGCCGGCACCGCCGGCTACGCACACGCGCAGGATCGGCGCCGGCCGCGTCGAGCTCGTCGACGTCACGTTCGGCTACGACCCGGCGGCGCCCGTGCTGCACGACGTCTCGCTGGCGATTCCGGCCGGCAGCTTCGTCGGCATCGTCGGCCACACCGGCAGCGGCAAGTCGACGCTGCTCGCGCTGCTGCTGCGCTTCTACGCGCCGCAGGCCGGCCGGATCGAGATCGACGGCATCCCGCTCGCGCAGATCGGCGACGCGCACTTCCGCGCCGACGTCGGGCTCGTGCCGCAGGAGCCGTTCCTGCTCGCCGCCGACGCGCGCGAGAACATCGACATGGGCCGCGGCCTGCCCGACGCCGCGATCGAGGCGGCAGCGCGCGCGGCGCGCGCGCACCCGTTCATCGAGCGGCTCCCGCGAGGCTACGCGACGCCGCTCGCCGAGGGCGGCGCGCGGCTGTCGTCGGGCGAGCGCCAGCTGATCGCCGTCGCGCGTTCGCTGGCCGGACGGCCGCGCATCCTGTTCCTCGACGAGGCGACGTCGCGGATCGACAGCGAGACCGAGCAGCGCGTGCAGGCCGCGCTGGCCGAGCTGCGCGGGCGCACGACGGTCATCGCCATCGCGCACCGGCTCTCCACGATCCGCGCCGCCGACCAGATCCTCGTGCTGAACCACGGTCGCATCGCCGAGCGCGGCACGCACGACGCGCTGATGGCGATCCCGGGCGGGATCTACCAGCGGCTCTACCAGCTGCAGCAGATCGGCGAGTGAGGGCGCCGACGAAGCAACGCCCGGACGGGTGGCCCCGTCCGGGCGTGCGCGGAGCGCCAGGCGTCAGGTCAACGCCCGGGAACCCGGCAGCACATCGCGCCGCAAGTGACGCCCACGGCGCCGCCGGTCGTGTTCGTGATCCGGCACGCGTTCTCGAACAGCGTGCCCGTGTAGACGCCGTACACGTTGGTCGCCGGTTGCGCCACGATCGGCGTATACCCGGTTGGACACGACGGCGCGAAGTACAACACGCTGTCGAACGCGGCCAGCGAATGCGACGAGCCCGTGACGACCGTGCAATCCAGCGCCGTCGCCTGGTTCACGATGAAGTACCCGACCACGTCGACCACATAGTCGATCGCCCCCCCGGAATTGTTGAAGATCCCGAAGTCGCGCTTGAGGCCGCTGCCCGGGTACGCGGGGATGAAGCGGTCCATCGGAATGACCGTCGTGTTCGAAATCAGGTCGCCGGCATTCCAGCCAAGCACGCCGCCGACCGTCAGCGTCGTGCCGCCGTTCCACGCGCGCATCGAGCCTTGCGTCACCGTGTTGACGACCGCGATCGTGGCGACGACCGACACCGGCATGGTCGTCGGGTAGACCGTCCCGACGCAGTTGCCGGACCCGGCGATGCCCGTGCCGCCCTGGCTCGTGTTGAAATCGTAGCCGGGACTGTCGGACATGCCCCACAACTGCCGCGCGGCGCCGGCGGCGAGCTGACCGGCGGGTGCGAAGCGCGAGTCGGCCACACGGCAGGGACCGACGGTCGGCACGAATACGTAGTCGCCGTCGAAGCCGAGCTTGGCTTGGGCGCCGACATAGGCCCCGGGCACGTTCGGCTGCGCGACCTTGCCTGCCTGCGCCTCGGCGAGCGCCCTGCGCGCCTCGTCGCCGACGGCCGCGTGCAGCGCCCGTTCGACCGCGAGCATGGCTTCCGCGCTGACGAGGCTCCGACTCGACGCAAGCAGCCGGCGCTGCTCGACCGCTGTCAGCGACCGAAACTGGATCTGCATCTGCTCCTTGGCGATGGGCGCCTGCGTCGCGTTCAGCTGATTCATCGCGACGCGCTGCGCGACGATCGCGTCGATCACGCGGTCGAACTCGGTGGCGAAGCTGGTCGCCGTGCCGCCGGTCTTGTCGAGGGTGGCGGTCATTGCCGGGACCGGCGCGAGCGGCAGCAGGGCGGCCAGCGCACCGGCGTACAGCAGGCTGCGCGTGAACGTTTTCATGGGGGCTCCTTCGTGGTGAACGACGTGCAGTGACCGGCGTCGAGCGAGCCGGTTCCTACACCGTACGCCAAATGACGGCGGAATAAAAGATGCAGAAATGCGAATCGTCCGCAATGCCGAAGCGGACGATGGCGCCCCCGCGCTGGCCGTCGGTCCGGGTCTCGGCCCCCGGTCACCCCACTGCTTCGCCGCCGAGCTCGAGGTCGACCATCATCTCGTTCGCGAGCGCCTCGAGCGCGTGGCGCACATCGTCGTTGCTGACGCTCTTCGGCACGAGCAGCGTGGCCTTCACCTTGAACAGGTGCTCGGCGGTCATCGCGCCGCTGACGATCTCCGTGTGCAGCTCCTCGATGCTCACGCCGCGCTGCGCGAGCGCGCCGGAGAGATCGCGCACGATGCCCGGCCGATCGTGGCCGACGAGCTCGAGGCGCACGAGCCGCCGGCCTGCCGGCGTCGGCGCGCCCTCGCTCTTGACGATGACGACCTGCAGGTCCGGCGATGCGAGCCCGCGCAGCGCCGCGGCAAGCGCGTCGGCCTTGTCCGGCGCCACCTCGAAGTGGACGATGCCGGCGAACTGCCCGGCGAGGCCCGCCATCCGGCTGCCCGCCCAGTTGGCGCCGAACCCCTGCGCCTTGGCGGAGAGCAGGCTCACGATGCCCGGGCGATCCGGGCCCACGACGGTGACGACGAGCGACGTGATCATCGGTTGCTTTTCCTCGGTGAGTGAGACGGTGCGCTTGATCATCGGCGCGCGCGTCGCGTAGCGCTCGTCCTGCCGGAACGCGGGCACGGACCCGTGCTCGCGCGCGTGGCGGACGACCTCCGTCAGCAGCTTGAGGCCCATCGGCGCGAGCGCGCGCTCCCAGAGTTCGCGCGCCGTCTCGCCCTTGGCGACGAAACACCAGTCCTGCGCCGCGACGGCACCGGCGTCCCAGCCGTCGGCGAGGTGGTAGACCGAACCGCCGGCGATCGGGTCGCCCTCGAGGATCGTCCACTCGACCGCCGCAATGCCGCGGTGCCGCGGCAGCAGCGACGGGTGGTAGCCGACGCCGCCCAGCCGCGACCGCGCCAGTGCCTCGTTGGACACGCGCGCGTGCGTATGCGCGGCGACGATGAGGTCCGTGCCTTCGGGGATCGCCTCGCCCGGAACGACCTTCGGATTCTCGAGCACGTGTACCGGAACGCCGGCCTTGGCCGCCGCCACGGCCAGCCGATCGTCGGCGGCCGGCGCGACCACGCGCGCGATCTCGGCGCCGTCCCGGCGCAGGGCGTCGAACACCGTGGCCCCGAAGTAACGGGACCCCACGAGCGTGCACTTCATCGGATCTCCCTGGTCTTGTCTGCGGGGGAAATGGAGGGTCGGAGGCGAATGCCCCGGGGCTGTCGCCGCTCGCGGTTCCGCCGGATCCACCTGCCGGAGAATCCGGTTCCGGCCCCCGTCGGGCACTCCCCAGCCATTATAGGGGGATCGCGCGGGCGTCGCCGGGCGCCGGCCGCGGACCCTTGCCATTGAAATCGGCGGGCGCGCACCGACAATGCAGGTATCGCGCGCCTGCTCGCGACCCCCGCGAGCATCCGGCCATGCAGATCCACGTCCCCGACCCCGCCTACACCGCCTCGGCGGCCCATCGTGCGCACTTCCGCTCGGCGCTGGTGGTGGCCGCCGCGTTCGTCGCGGTGCTGGTCGTCATTTACGCGGCAGGCGCCGGGCTCGGCCTTCCGCTGCAGCGGTACGGCGTGCAGCCGCACGCGTGGGCGGGGTTGCCGGGCATCCTGCTCGCGCCGCTGCTGCACGCCGACGCCGCGCACCTCGCGTCCAACGCCGTGCCGCTGCTGGTCGCAGGCACGGCCATGCTGCACCTGTACCCGGACGCGTCGCGCTACGTGCTGCCGGCGGTCTACGTGGGGCCCGGCATCGCGGTCTGGCTCCTGGGCCGCGAGTCGGTGCACCTGGGCGCGAGCGGGCTGGTCTACGGCCTCGTCAGCTACATCTTCGTCGCCGGCCTGATCCGCCGCGACCGGCGCGCGATCGCGGCGGCGCTGCTCGTGAGCTTCCTGTATGGAACGCTCGTGTGGGGCGTGTTCCCGATCAGGGTCGGCGTGTCGTGGGAGACGCACCTGGCCGGCGCCGTCGTCGGCGTCGCCCTGGCGTTCGTGTTCGCGGCCCGCGACGTGCCCCCGCGCAAGCGGTATTCGTGGGAGGACGAGATGGACGGCGCCGACGCACCGGAGGCGGCGCCGGAAGCCGGCGACCGCGGCGCGGGCTGAACGGGGCGCGCGGTCGTCGCGCCCCCGCAAAAAAAGACCCCCGCATCGGCGCGGGGGCAGTCCCGCGATCCTCGCGGGAGGGGAGACAATTCATGCGGCTGATCGCGGAGAGACTACGCGCCCGCGCGCGTTGCGCGAATCAGGGAATCGCGTACGTACCGCGGTGCATGCGGTACGGATCGCCGCAGACGCGCGGCCACGGCGCGGTCGCAGGCCGGCCCGTCCCGCGTCAGCGGAAGAACAGGAACGTAAGAAGCGCGTAGACGGGGGCGAGCGCCAGCAGCGCCCAGCCGAAGTACGCGAGGAAGCTCGGCATCCGGACGCCGCGCGACTCGGCGATCGCCTTGACCATGAAGTTCGGCGCGTTGCCGATGTAGGTGTTGGCGCCCATGAACACGGCGCCGGCCGAGATCGCGGCCAGCGTCGTCGCGTACTCGGACATCAGCAGCGCGGCGTCGCCGCCGGCGAGATTGAAGAACACGAGGTACGTCGGCGCGTTGTCGAGGAACGACGACAGCGCGCCGGTGAGCAGGAAATAGAGCGTGTCGTTCGGGCGGCCGTCGGCGCCCGTCACGAGGGCGACCACCGGCGCGAAGGCCCCTTCGTCGCCGGCCCGCAGCATCGCGATCGCCGGGATGATCGTCAGGAAGATGCCGGCAAAGAGCTTCGCGACCTCGGTCATCGGCGCCCACGAGAAGTGGTGCGCGCGGCGCACCGCGGCCGGCGTCAGTGTCCACGACAGCCATGCGATGGCGAGCAGCGCGCCGTCGCGGAGCACGTGCTGCAACTCGAGCGTGGTGCCGTACACGGTGACCGTCAGCCCCGGCTTCCAGAGTCCCGACGCCAGCACGCAGGCGAGGATCGCCGCCAGCAGCAGGAAATTGATCCGCCCTTCGATGCGGATCGGCGAGTCCGGCGTCGGATCGTAGGCGCTCGGGCGCGCCTCGTCGTCCTGGCTGAACAGCCAGCGGTCGATCGCGTAGAACGCGGCGAGCAGGATCGCGCTCGCGACCAGCGTCGGCCAGAGCATCGCCTTCGTCGTCCAGAAGAAGTCGACGCCCTTGAGGAATCCCAGGAACAGCGGCGGGTCGCCGAGCGGCGTCAGCGCCCCGCCAATGTTCGCGACGAGGAAGATGAAGAAGACCACCACGTGCGCCTTGTGCCGGCGGTTGTCGTTGGCGCGCAGCAGCGGGCGGATCAGCAGCATCGCCGCGCCCGTCGTGCCCATGACGCTCGCGAGCGCGGTGCCGAGGGCGAGCAGCCCCGTGTTGAGCGCAGGCGACCCGTGCAGGTTGCCGCGGACGTGGATGCCACCCGACACCGTGAACAGCGCGAACAGCAGGACGATGAAGGGCAGATATTCGGTGAGCAGCGTGTGCGCGACTTCGCGCGCCGCTACGTCGACGCCGAAGTGGACGGCGAACGGAACGAGGAACGCGAGCGCCCAGAACGCGCTGGCCTTGCCGAAGTGGTGGTGCCAGAAGGACGGCGCGGTGACCGGGGCGACGGCGATCGACAGCAGGATGCCGGCGAACGGCACGACCCACAGCGGCGACAGCGCGCCGCCGTGGAAGGCGCCGTCGGCGGCCAGCGCCGGGTTGGCGGCGAGCGCGACGAGCGCCGCCGGAAGCCGGACGAACCGCGCCATCGGTGCCGCGCGTCAGGCGACCAGCGTGACCGGGTGCGGCGACCGATCCCGGATCCGGCTGCGCTCGCGCCGCGCGAGCCATGCGTGGCCGGGCGACGGGGGCAGCAGCACGCGGTCGACGTCCGTTCGCTCCGTCGCCGCGCGAAGGGTCCGCCGCACCGGTCCCGTCGCGACTTCCGACGTGTACGCGACGCCGGCCGCCGCCAGCACGGCCTCGAGCGGGGCGAGCCAGCGCCGCGCGGCGTCGCGCGCCATCGCTTCCGCGCGCGCCGCGGTCAGGAAGATCCCGATCCGGCCGCCGGTGCGCGGCTCGACCATCGCCAGCAGGTGGACCGAAAGCGTCGCGTCGCGCGCCTCGCGCAGCACGAGGTCGACCGCGCGGCGCGCGCCGGCGGGATCGGAAAACGGGATCAGCACTCGCGCCATCGCACACCTCCGCACGGGTCCCGCCGCGCACTGCGGTGCGCGGCGCCTCATGCGGGAATGCTACGAAGCGCGAAGCTCGGCGTGAATCCGGAAACGGCGTACGGTCGACCCGGTAAGGGAATCCCTCATTCGAGCTTCGCGTCCAGCGACAGGCGGATCAGGTCCGGCAGCCGCTCGACGTCGAGCTTGTCCATCAGGCGCGCCTTGTAGACCTCCACGGTGCGCGGACTGATGCCGAGCGCCTGCGCCACTTCGCGGTTGTGGCGGCCGTCGACCACCATCGCCAGCACCTCGCGCTCGCGTGGCGTCAGCCGGGCGAGGCGACGCTCGGTCTCCGCGCGCCGCGCGGCCGTGGCGTCGACCGCCTCGGCCTCGGCGGCCGCGGTCTCGATCGCGGCGAGCAGCACGGCGTCGTCGACCGGCTTCTCGATGAAGTCGCACGCGCCCGCCTTGAGCGCGTTGCGGGCCGACGCGGCATCGCCGTGCGCGGTCAGCATGATCACCGGCCACGCGAGCTTGCGCGCGACGAGCGCCGACTGCACGTCGGATCCGCTCATTCCCGGCATGCGCAGGTCGAGGAGGACGATCGCGGCGGGCGCCGCATCGTCGAGGTCCTCGAGGAACGCCTCCCCGGACACGTGCGGCCGCGGCAGGTAGCCGTGCAGCCGCAGCAGCAGGCACAACGAGTCGCGGACGGCGGCGTCGTCGTCGACGACGTGGACGGTGATGCGTCGGGTCATGGCGCGGGGCGGGTCGAATGGTGCTTTGGTCAGGACGCAACCGGTAGCGTAAGGCAAAAGCAGGCGCCGCGCGCGACGGGGTCGAGCCACAGCCGCCCGCCGTGCGCCTCCACGATCGTGCGGCTGATCGCGAGCCCGAGGCCGAGGCCGTGGGTCTTGCTCGTCACCAGCGGATGGAAGAGGGTGGTCGCAAGCTCCGGTGGCACGCCCGGGCCGTCGTCGGCCACGCACAGGCGGACCCACGCGTCGTCCTGCCGCGCGGCGGTCAGCCGCACGGTCCGCGCGCCGTCCTGCCCGTTCTGCGCGTCGATGGCGTTGGCGATCAGGTTGTGGAGCACCGTCTCCAGCTGGACCCGGTCGCCGAGCACGGCCGGAACGTCCGCCGGCGCGGTCACGGCGATCAGCGTCGCGTGCCGGTCGGCGCGCCCGCGTGCCGCCGTCGCCGCCTCGACCAGCAGGTCCGCCGTCCGCAGGCGCTCCTTGCGCAGCGCGCCGGTGCGGACGAACTCGCGCAGACGGCGCATGACGGTCCCCGCGCGCGCCGCCTCCGCGACCACCTTGCGCATGGTCTCCGTCAGCTCGCCGTCGGGATCGCCGCGCTCGAGCATGAGCTGCGCGGCGCGCGTGTACGTGCCGATCGCCGACAGCGGCTGGTTGAGCTCGTGCGCGAGCGCGGAGGCGAGCTCGCTCGCGGCCGCCGCCCGCAGCGTGCGGTCGAGCTCCGCCTGCTTGTCGCGCAGCGTCGCCTCGGCCGCACGTCGCTCGTCGACGGAAGCCCCGAGGTAGAGCGCCGTGAGCGCGAGCGCCAGCATCAGGAACTGGAAGTCGAGGACCACGCCCGGCCGGTGTCCCCCGAACAGCAGCGCGCCGATCAGGCCGACCTGCACGAGCAGCGTGGCGGCGGTGGTGCCGGCAAGCCCACGGCGCATCGCGATCCACACGAGCGGCAGGAACAGCACGTAGAAGAGCTTGAGCTCGTCGCCGACGCCGGACCCGAACACCACGAAGAGCGCGGCGACGATGGCGGCCGCCTGCAGCGCCGTCTCCCCGGGCTTGGGGTTCGCGGCCCGGGTCTCGCGGGTGGCGACGAGCAGCGCTGGCGTCAGCACGACGACGCCGATGAGGTCGCCGATCCAGAACTGCGCGACGCTGCGCGCGTAGTCGGGCGGCCCGATCACGTCCGCCGCCGCGAACAGCGCGACGTAGGCGACGGCGATGACGAGCGTCGCCGCCCCGACCGTGCACGTGAACATGGTGACGTCGCGCAGCGTCGAGAACGCCGCGCTCAGCGCAAGCGGCCCGCGCAGCAGCGCCGCCACGGCCGCGTACCCGCCCGACAGCAGCAGGGCGGCCGCCACCATCACCGGCCACGGCGCGGAGAAGCCGCGCACGAGGATCTCCGCCAGCAACGTCGCGACGACGAGCCACGGCACCATGCCGAGCCCCGTTCGCAGCAGCAGGAACAGCGCGAGCCCGGGCGGCGGGTTCCACGGCGTGATCCGCAGCGGACCGAGCGGATCGATGAGGCTCACCCAGTCGAGCGCGACGTACAGCGCGACGAACGTCGTCACGAGCGCCGCGCCGCGGGGGAGCGGCAGCGACCAGCGGCCGAGGTGCAGCGTCGTCATCCGGTGCGGGGCCCTTCCGCTCGCAAGTCTACGCCGTCGTCGCGTGCCCTTGCAGGTTGCCGGCACAGGCGACGACGTCGAAGATGCGGTGCCATCGCGCGCGCAGCGGGCGATCTGCGGCTGCGGTGCGTCGAGGCGCCGCGTCGCTGCAGGTCCCGCGTCGCCACGCCCCTCGCGCGGAGGCCGCGCGATTCTCAACAGCCCGTCACGGGCCCGACCGTGCGTACGGGTGGACCTTCCGCGCGAATGCGCGACGTACCGGGTCCGTCCCCTACAGTCCGCCGAAGCGCGCGTAGAAGGCCGCGTTGGCGGGCGGCAGCGAATCGCCGTCGCAGGCGAGCGTCGCAGCGAGGTGCGCTTCCGCCGAGCGATGGGTCAGGCGGTAGAAGTCGCGGCACAGCGCGTGGGCGGCGGCCCCGGGCCAATCGAGCGGAAGCAGCGCGGCGGGCAGCAGCGGGTCGCGCAGCAGCACCCGCCGGTACGCGTGAATCAGCAGCGTGCGCACGACGAAGCACTGCTGCGGGTCGTGCGCGTCGCCGGCGCGGAAACGCTCGATGACGACGCCGAAGCGATGCAGGAAGCGGCGGTACCCGGCGGCGAGCGCGCCCAGGTCCCACGCGCGCTCGACGGCGGCCGCGAGCGGGCGCTGGCCCGGCAGGTCGCCGGCCTGCGCGACGACGACGCGCTCGCCGATCCCTGGCGCCGCGACGATCGCCGGCAGCGGCCGCACGGAGTCGCGCGGGCGGACGAAGACGCCCGGCGCGAGTTCGCCGAAGCCCGCCCACGCGAGCTCGTCGCGCAGCAGCGGCCGGCGCGCCGGCGCCACGCCGTCGGCGACGACGAGTTCCCACAGGCCGTGCCAGTCCTCCGGCGGGCGGTCGTAGATGCGCCGATAGGCGTCGTCGAAGCGGCGCTCGCCTTCGCGCGTCAACCGGTACCGGCTGCGCCGGCCGTGGCTCGAGGCCGCGAGCCAGCCGTCGCGCACGAGGCGGAACACGCTGGTGCGCACCAGCCGGTCGTTGACGCCGAACGGCGCGAGCAGCCGGATCAGCCCGGCGAGCCAGACGGCGCCGCCGTGCGGCGCCAGCGCGTCGCCCCAGACGGTGACCAGCAGCGACTTCGCGCGCGGCGGATCGGCGGCCAGCGTGCGGGCGACCCAGCGCGCGACCGCCGGGTCCCGGAACGGATGTGATACAGAATTGTCTTGACTCACGCCAAAACTGTATCAGATAATCGCGCGCTCGCGCCAGCCCCGACCGGGGCCCCGGCGCGCCTCCGGAGGACGCCGATGTACGCGCAGCTGGTCGAGACGGGCATGAAGAGCGTCCGCGCGCTCGCCGACATGTCGCCGGAGGAGCGCGCGTTCCAGCAGCGCATCGACGCCGACGTGAAGGTCGAGGCGAAGGACTGGATGCCCGACGCCTACCGGAAGACGCTGGTCCGCCAGATCCAGCAGCACGCGCACTCCGAGATCGTCGGCATGCTGCCCGAGGGCAACTGGATCACCCGCGCACCAACGCTGGCGCGCAAGGCCATCCTGATGGCGAAGGTGCAGGACGAGGGTGGCCACGGCCTCTACCTGTACGCGGCGGCCGAGACGCTCGGCGTCTCGCGCGACCAGCTGATCGCCGACCTGCACGCCGGAAAGGTCAAGTACTCGTCGATCTTCAACTACCCGACGCTGACGTGGGCCGACATCGGCGCGATCGGCTGGCTCGTCGACGGCGCAGCGATCATGAACCAGATCCCGCTGTGCCGCTGCTCGTACGGCCCCTATGCGCGCGCCATGGTGCGCATCTGCAAGGAGGAGTCGTTCCACCAGCGGCAGGGCTACGACATCATGATGAAGCTCTGCCAGGGGACCGCCGAGCAGAAGGCGATGGCGCAGGACGCGCTGAACCGCTGGTGGTGGCCGTCGCTGATGATGTTCGGGCCGCCGGACGCCGACAGCGTCCACAGCGCGCAGTCGGCGCAGTGGAAGATCAAGCTGCTCTCGAACGACGAGCTGCGCCAGCGCTTCGTCGACCAGACGGTGCCGCAGGCGGACTACCTCGGGATCACGATGCCCGACCCCGACTTGAGGTGGAACGCCGAGCGCGGCCACTACGATTTCGGCGCGATCGACTGGACGGAGTTCCACGACGTGCTGCGCGGCAACGGTCCGTGCAACCGCGAACGCCTCGCGACGCGCGTGCAGGCGTGGGAGGACGGCGCGTGGGTGCGCGAGGCGGCGCTGGCGCACGCGGCGAAGCGCAGCGGAGCGCACGCCGGCGCGCCGCGCATCGCCGCGCACGGGGCCTGACCTCCCACCGCAACGGAGACGCCGATGTCCAACGAATGGCCGCTGTGGGAAATCTTCATCCGGTCGCAGCACGGGCTCGCGCACAAGCACGTCGGCAGCCTGCACGCGCCCGACGCGGCGATGGCCGTGAAGAACGCGCGCGACGTGTACACGCGCCGCAACGAGGGCGTGTCGATCTGGGTCGTGCGGTCGGCCGACATCACGGCGTCGGCGCCCGGCGACCGCGACGCGCTGTTCGACGCCGCGCAGAGCAAGGTCTACCGGCATCCGACGTTCTTCCCGATGCCGGACGAGGTCAAGCACATATGAGCGCCGCCGGGCCGTCCCAAGGCGCGAATTGCGCCCCCTTCGGGGGCAGCGCGGCGGCGGCAGCCGCAAGCGTGGGGCGGGCATGAGCGCGGCAGTCGCGCCGGCGCCGGCGGGCGGCCTCGACGCCGCGCTGTTCGAGTACCTGCTGCGCCTCTCCGACACCGACGTCGTCCTCGCGCAGCGGCTCGGCGAGTGGGTCGGCCACGGGCCGGTGCTGGAAGAGGACATCGCGCTCACCAACGTGGGCCTCGACCTGCTGGGGCAGGGGCGGCTGTGGCTGCAGTACGCAGGCGAGGTCGAGGCGCGCGTGACGGGGACCGGCCGCAGCGAGGACGAGCTCGCGTTCCTGCGCGATGGCGGTGCCTACCGCAACGTGCAGCTCGCGGAGCTGCCCAACGGCGACTTCGCGACGACGATGGCGCGCCAGTTCTATTTCGACCAGGCGCACCTGCCGCTCCTGCGCGCGCTCGCGCACTCGGCCGATGCGCGGGTGGCCGGGATCGCGGCGAAGGCCGCCAAGGAGGTCGCCTACCACGCGGAGCGCAGCGCCGACTGGGTGATCCGGCTGGGCGACGGCACCGACGAGTCGCGCGCGCGGATGCAGCGCGCGCTGGACCGGCTGTGGCCGTACACCGGCGAGCTCTTCGCGGCCGACGCGATCGACCGCGCGCTGGTCGCGGCCGGCGTGGCCGCCGACCCGGAGGCCCTGCGCGCGCCGTGGCTCGCGACGGTCGAGCGCGTGCTCGCGGAAGCGACGCTGACGCTTCCGTCGGGCACGTGGATGCACGGCGGCAACGGCCGCGGCGGGCGCCAGGGCGTGCACACCGAGCACCTCGGCCACCTACTGGCCGAGATGCAGTTCCTGCAGCGCGCCTATCCGGGCGCGCGCTGGTGATGGTCACCGCCGAGCAGCGCGCGCTGGAAGCCGCGGCGGACGCCGCCGCCGGCGTGCCGGTGCCGCCGGTCGACGTCGTCTGGGACGCGCTCGCCGGCGTGCCGGATCCCGAGATCCCGGCGATCTCCATCGTCGAGCTCGGCATGGTGCGTGCCGTGGACTGGGTCGGCGGCCGGCTGCGGATCGAGGTGACGCCGACCTACTCCGGCTGCCCGGCGACCGACGTGATCGCGGCGCTGATCCGGGAGCGGCTCGCCGCCATCGGGTTCGCCGGCGCGGATGTCGTCATGCGCCTGTCGCCGCCCTGGAGCACCGACTGGATCGCGCCCGAGGCGAAGGCCAAGCTCGCCGCCTACGGCATTGCGCCGCCGCAGGGTGCTGCGACCGCCGTCGACGTCGCGGGCATCAGCCCGCTGCGCCGCGCGCCGCCGGTGCCGTGCCCGCGCTGCGGCTCGCCGGAGACGACGCTGTTGTCGCAGTTCGGCTCGACCGCGTGCAAGGCGCTGTATCGCTGCGACGCGTGCCGCGAGCCGTTCGACTATTTCAAGCCCCACTGATGAGCAAGTTCCACCCGTTGCGCGTCGACCGCGTCGACCGCGAGACGCGCGACGCCGTCGCGATCACGTTCGCCGTGCCCGAGCCACTGGCCGCGCAGTACCGCTTCGCGCCGGGCCAGCACCTGACGCTGCGTGCCGACATCGGCGGCGCCGACGTGCGCCGGTCGTACTCGATCTGCTCGGCGGCGCAGGACGGCACGCTGCGGATCGCCGTCAAGAAGTGCGCCGGTGGCGTGTTTTCGACGTGGGCGAACGAGTCGCTCAAGCCCGGTGACACCATCGACGTGATGCCGCCGCTCGGGCACTTCAACGTGCCGCTCGATGCGGCGGCGGCGCGCCACTACCTCGGCTTCGCGGCCGGCAGCGGCATCACGCCGCTGCTGTCGCTGGTGGCGACGACGCTCGCGGCCGAGCCGCGCTCGCGCTTCACGCTGGTCTACGGCAACCGCGCATCGGGCACCGTGATGTTCCGCGAGGAACTGGCCGCGCTCAAGGACCGCTGGCTCGACCGCTTCAATCTCGTGCACGTGCTGTCGCGCGAAGCGCAGGACATCCCGTTGCTGCACGGCCGCATCGACCGCGCGAAGGCGGACGCGCTGCTCGCGCACTGGGTGCCGCTGCCCGACGTCGACACCGCGTTCGTCTGCGGGCCCGAGGGCATGATGGACGCCGTGGTCGCGGCGCTCGAGGCGCGCGGCTTTCCCGCGGCGCGGATCAAGGTCGAGCGCTTCGCGGCAAGCATCCCGAGGCACGCGCACGTCGCGCACCGGCCGCCGGAGCCGGGCCACGCCGAGTGCGAGGTCACCGTCGTCATCGACGGCGCGACGCGCTCGTTCACGCTGGAGAAAGCAAAGGAGAACATCCTCGAGGCCGGATTGCGCAGTGGCGTCGAGCTGCCGTACTCGTGCAAGGGCGGCGTGTGCTCGACGTGCCGCTGCCGGTTGACCGAGGGCGAGGTCGACATGGACGTCAACTTCGCGCTCGAGGACTACGAAGTGGCGCGCGGCTTCATCCTCGCGTGCCAGAGCTACCCGGTGACCGACAGGGTCGTCGTCAGCTTCGACGACACCGGCACCGGCTGACGGGCCGTCCACCCGGGCGCGCGGCGCCGGCCGCGCTGCCCGATTCCCGGTAACATGGCGGGGTCGTTGTGCCGCACCCCGAGGAGGAGTCGTTCGTGTCGCACCCCATGTTCGAACGCCATCGCGCCACGCTCGAGCGCGCCGTGCAGGCGATCCACGAGCGCAGCTACTGGAGCGCGTATCCCGAGTCGGCGAGCCCCAAGGTCTACGGCGAAGGCGCGGCCGAGGCCGGGCGTGCCGCGTTCGACGCGCTCCTGGGCAAGCGCTTCCCGCTGACGCAGCCCGCGACCGTCGGCGAGGTGGACGGCGAGCGCTCGCCGTACGGCATCGCGCTGCGCGTCACGTACCCGAAGCCCGACATCGACGGCCTGTTCGCGGCGGTCGGCCGGGCCGAGGACCAGTGGCGCAAGGCCGGTCCCGAGGCGTGGGCCGGCGTCTCCCTCGAGATTCTCGCGCGGATCAACAAGGCGAGCTTCGAAATCGCCAACGCCGTCATGCACACGACGGGGCAGGCGTTCCTGATGGCGTTCCAGGCGGGCGGCCCGCACGCGCAGGACCGCGGGCTCGAGGCCGTCGCGTACGCGTGGGACGAGCTCGCCCGCGTGCCGGCGAAGGCGCTGTGGGAAAAGCCGCAGGGCAAGGGCGACCCGATCCGGATGGAGAAGCACTTCCGCATCGTGCCCCGCGGCATCGGCCTCGTCATCGGCTGCTGCACGTTCCCGACGTGGAACGGCTACCCCGGCCTGTTCGCGAGCCTCGCGACCGGCAATGCCGTCGTCGTGAAGCCGCACCCGGCGGCGATCCTGCCGCTCGCGATTACCGTGAGGATCGCGCGCGAGGTGCTGGCCGAGGCCGGCTTCGACCCCAACGTCGTGACGCTGTTCGCGCACGAGCCGGGCGGCGACATCGCGCAGCAGCTGGCGCTGCGGCCCGAGGTCCGGATCGTCGACTTCACCGGCAGCACGGCGAACGGCCGCTGGCTCGAGGAGCACGCGCGGCAGGCGCAGGTCTACACGGAGAAGGCCGGCGTCAACCAGATCGTCGTCGACAGCGCCGCCGACTTCGCGGCAGTCGCGCGCAACGTTGCGTTCTCGCTGTCGCTGTACACGGGCCAGATGTGCACGGCGCCGCAGAACATCTACGTCCCGCGCGGCGGCATTGCGACGGCGGCGGGGCACCTTTCGTTCGACCAGGTGGCGGAAGGGCTCGCCGACGCCGTCCGCAAGCTGCTCGCCGATCCGGCGCGCGCCGTGGAGATCCTGGGCGCGGTCCAGAACGACGGCGTCGTGCGCCGCCTCGAGGCGGCCCGATCGCTCGGCGAGGTCGTGCTCGACACGCAGGCGATCGCGCACCCCGCTTATCCCGACGCGACCATCCGCACGCCGCTCATCGTCAAGCTGACGACGCAGGACCGCGCGACGTACCTCAACGAGTGGTTCGGCCCGATCGCGTTCGTGATCGGCACCGAGTCGACGGCCGAGAGCCTCGGCATCGCGCGCGACGCCGTGCGCGGCCACGGCGCGCTGACGCTGTCCGTGTACTCGACGAGCGCGGACGTGATCGGCCGCGCGGTCGACGTCGCCGAGGACGCGGGCGTCGCGCTGTCGATCAACCTGACGGGCGGCGTGTTCGTCAACCAGTCGGCCGCGTTCTCGGACTACCACGGCACCGGCGCCAACCCGGCCGCGAACGCCGCGCTGACGGACTCCGCGTACGTCGCCAGCCGGTTCCGCGTCGTCCAGCACCGCATGCACGTCTGACGCGGCGGGCCGCGATGAGCTACGAGTCGATCCTGTACGAGCACGCCGGCGGCATCGCACGCGTCACGCTCAACCGTCCCGACCGGCTCAACAGCTTCACGGCCGCGATGCACGCGGAGCTCGCCGACGCGCTCGCGCGCGTCAAGGCGGACGCGGCGGTGCGCGTGCTGCTGCTGACCGGTGCCGGTCGCGGCTTCTGCGCGGGCCAGGACCTGTCCGACCGCGCGGTCGCGCCGGGCGGCACGCCGGTCGACCTCGGCGAGTCGATCGGCAGGTACTACGCGCCGCTGGTGCTCGCGCTGCGCGAGCTGCCGCTGCCGGTCGTCTGCGCGGTGAACGGCGTCGCCGCCGGCGCCGGCGCCAACATCGCGCTCGCGTGCGACATCGTGATCGCCGCGCGCTCCGCGAGCTTCGTGCAGGCGTTCTGCCGGATCGGGCTCGTCCCCGACTCGGGCGGCACGTACTTCCTGCCGCGGCTCGTCGGCACGGCGCGCGCGATGGGGCTCGCGCTGCTCGGCGACAAGCTGTCGGCGCAGCAGGCGGAGGAGTGGGGCCTCATCTGGCGGTGCGTCGAGGACGCGGAGCTCGCGCCCACCGTCGACGCGCTGCTCGACCACTTCGCTCAGGCACCCACGCGCGGGCTCGCGGCGACCAAGCGCGCTCTGCACGCGTCGGCGACGGCCACGCTCGCCGCGCAGCTCGCCCTGGAGCGCGACCTGCAGCGCGAGCTCGGGTACTCCGACGACTACCGCGAGGGCGTCGCGGCGTTCGTCGGCAAGCGCCCGCCGCAGTTCACGGGACGGTAGCCGCGATGGCGGACGCGCTGCCCCGTACCGCGGACATCGGCGTCATCGGCGCCGGCGCGATGGGCGCCGGCATCGCGCAGATCGCCGCGCAGGCCGGCCACCGCGTGCGCCTGTTCGACAACCGGATGGGCGCGGCCGACCAGGCGAAGGCGAAGATCGCCGAAACGCTCAAGGCGCTGGCGGCGAAGGGCAAGCTCGCGCCGGCGGACGCCGACGCGGCCGCCGCGCGCATCGTCCCCGTGCACGCGCTCGGCGACTTCGTGAGCGCGGCGCTGGTGATCGAGGCAATCGTCGAGGACCTCGACGTCAAGCGCAAACTCCTGCGCGAGCTGGAGGTGGTGGTGGCGCCCGACGCGATCCTCGCCACCAACACGTCGTCACTGTCGATCACCGCGCTCGCCGCGGGCTTGAAGCACCCGGCGCGCGTCGTCGGCATGCACTTCTTCAATCCGGCGCCGGTGCTGCCGCTGGTCGAGGTGGTCAGCGGGCTCGCGACCGGCACCGGCGTGGCGGAGGCCGTGTATGCGACGGCGGCCGCGTGGGGCAAGGTGCCGGTGCACGCGACGTCCACGCCCGGCTTCATCGTCAACCGCTGCGCGCGCGCGTTCTACTCGGAGGCGCTCGGGCTCCTGTGGGAGCACGCGGCCGACCCGGCGACGATCGACGCGGTGATGCGCGAGGCGGGCGCGTTCCGCATGGGCCCGTTCGAGCTGATGGACATGATCGGCAACGACGTCAACTTCGCGGTCACGAAGAGCGTGTGGGAAGCCTACTTCCACGACCCGCGCTTCCGGCCGTCCGTCCTGCAGCAGGAGCGCGTGGCCGCGGGCCACCTCGGGCGCAAGTCGGGGCGCGGGTACTTCGACTATGCCGAAGGTGCGGCGAAGCCGCCGCCGCGCACCGAAGGGCCGGCGCCGCGCCCGTCGCGCGTGGCGCTGGCGGGCGGCTCGGCGCTCGCCGAAGGTCTTGCGGGCCGGCTGCGCGCGGCCGGATTCGACGTCGGCGCGGCCGCCGCCGACGCGGCGGTCGCGCCAAGCTACCTCGAGATCGACGGCGCGCTGCTCGTGCCGTGCGACGGGCGGACGGCGACGGCGATCGCCGTCGCGAGCGGGCGCAGCGACGTCGTCGTCTTCGACCTCGCGTTCGACTACGCAAAGTGCACGCGGCTCGCGCTCGCCGCGGCCGACGGCTGCGGCGCGGCGGCGGTCGCGTCCGCGGTCGGCGCGCTGCAGGCGGCCGGCGTCGCGGCCTCGCGCTTCGACGACGTCGCGGGACTGCCGGTGATGCGGACGGTGGCCATGCTCGCCAACGAAGCCGCCGACGCCGTCACGCAGGGCATCGCGAGCGCGCGCGACGTCGACCTCGCGATGATGCGCGGCGTCAACTATCCGCGCGGGCCGCTCGCGTGGGCCGACGCGATCGGTGTCGCCCACGTGCGCACGACGCTCGGCCATCTCGCCGCGCACTACGGCGAGGACCGCTACCGGCTGTCGCCGCTGATCGCCCGCCGCGGCGCCACCGGCGCAAGGCTGGGGGAGTGACCCGATGCACGACGACGCGCCGCCGCTAACGCCGGCCGAGGCGCAGGCGCTCGCCGAGCGCGTCGCCGCCGGCATGTACGCGCGCGACAACGCGTCGCAGGGGCTCGGCATCCGGATCGCGCGGGTCGCGCCGGGCTTCGCCGAACTGTCGATGGTCGTGCGCGCCGACATGGTCAACGGCCACGCGATCACGCACGGCGGCCTCGTGTTCACGCTCGCCGACAGCGCGTTCGCCTACGCGTGCAACAGCTACAACGTCAACACGGTAGCCGCCGGCTGCGCGATCGAGTTTCTCGCGCCGTCGCGCGAAGGCGACGTGCTGACCGCGACGGCGCGCGAGCACACGCTGGTCGGGCGCAACGGCATCTACGACATCGACGTGAAGAACCAGAACGGCGAGACGATCGCGCTGTTCCGCGGCAAGAGCACGCGGATCCGCGGGAACGTCGTCTAGGCGCGGCGTCGACGAAATCCGGGCCAGGCCCGGTTTTCACGGTCTTCGCGAGCCTGGCTCGGCGCGGGGTGGTCGGAGCGGGACCCCGTTGTCGTTCTTGATTTCGAGCAAGGCCGGCTGCCGGGACGGGAGGCAGACTCGGGCTTTGGCGCGGGGGGGGGCCGAGTTTCCCTGCAGGATCGGCGCGACGCGCTCGCCGGCGCGGCAATTCGAATCGCACCCGTTGAGGAGGAGGCCATGACAGCGAAGAAACCGCGGCCGGACGAGCTGGAGCCGATCGAGCGGGCGAGCCGCGACGAGCTCGCCGCGCTGCAGCTATCGCGGCTCAAACAAACGCTCGAGCGCGCATACGCCAACGTGCCGCACTACCGGCGAGCGTTCGACGCGAAGGGCGTGCACCCGCGCGACCTCGTGACGCTCGCCGACCTGGCGCGGTTCCCGTTCACCGTCAAGACGGATTTGCGCGACAACTACCCGTTCGGCATGTTCGCGGTGCCGCGCGAAGAAGTCGTGCGCATCCACGCGTCGTCGGGCACGACGGGCAAGCCGACGGTGGTCGGCTACACGCGCAACGACATCGACATGTGGGCGACCGTGATGGCGCGGTCGATCCGCGCGGCGGGCGGGCGGCCCGGCGACCTGCTGCACGTCGCGTACGGCTACGGCCTGTTCACCGGCGGCCTCGGCGCGCACTACGGTGCGGAGAAGCTGGGCTGCACGGTGATCCCGATGTCGGGCGGGCAGACCGAAAAGCAGGTGCAGCTGATCGCCGACTTCAAGCCGTCGGTGATCATGGTGACGCCGTCGTACATGCTCGCGATCGCCGAGGAGATGGAGCGGCAGGGCATGGACCCGAAGTCGTGCTCGCTCGAGATCGGCATCTTCGGCGCCGAGCCGTGGACGCCGACGATGAGGGCGGCGATCGAGGCGAAGCTCGACATGGACGCCATCGACATCTACGGGCTGTCCGAGGTGATCGGCCCGGGGGTCGCGCAGGAGTGCATCGAGACCAAGGACGGCCTCACCGTGTGGGAAGACCACTTCTACCCGGAGATCATCGATCCGGAGACCGGCGCCGTGCTCCCCGAGGGCGAGAAGGGCGAGCTCGTGTTCACGTCGCTGACCAAGGAGGCGCTGCCGATCGTCCGCTACCGGACGCGCGACCTCACGCGCCTGCTGCCGCCGACTGCGCGGTCGATGCGGCGGATCGAGAAGATCACGGGGCGCTCCGACGACATGATGATCATCCGCGGCGTCAACGTGTTCCCGACGCAGATCGAGGAGCTGATGCTGAAGGACCCGACGCTCGCGCCGCACTACCAGATCCACATCACGCGGCCGAAGACGCTCGACGAGATGACGGTGCTGGTCGAGCGCGTGCCCTCCGTCGGCAGCGCGGATGGCGACGCGGCGGGCGCGCGGCTCGCGCACCACATCAAGAGCTTCATCGGCGTCACGGCCGACGTGAAGGTGCTGCCGCCCAACGGCATCGAGCGCTCGCTCGGCAAGGCCAGGCGGATCGTCGACAAGCGGCCGAAGCAGTAGCGGCCGGCGCGATCAGGCGTCCCGCGGCCGGAACCCGAGCCGCCGCGAGACCTCGGCGGCGCAGCTGCGCACGTCGCGCGCGAGCGCGCCGTCCCACGCCGGGTCGAAGCTGCCGGCGGGGCCGATCGCCGTCACCGCGAGGGCAAGCGCGCCCGTGTGGTCGAACACCGGCGCCGAAAGCGCATTGATGCCCGGAATCGGCTCGCCGACGGCGCGTGCGAGCCCCCGCCGCCGGACGTCCGCGAGCAGCGCTTCGATCTCCTCGCGCGGCCGTCGCGCCGACGCCTGCGCCGTCACCGCGGGATCCCTGAGCTCGCGCGCGACGTGGTGTTGCGCGAGCCTCGGCGGCAGCCACGCCGAGAACACGCGCCCCGTCGCCGTGTTCAGCGTCGACATCACGGTGCCCGCGCGCATGTTCACGTGGATCGGGCGCGCGGACTCGTGGATGTAGACGATCGTCGGCCCGTGCGTGCCGAGGACCGCGAGCGCCACGGTCTGCCCGGTCGCGTCGCCGAGCGTGGTGATCGCCGGGATCGCGACGCGCACCGGCGACAGCAGCTGCAGGCTGACGAGGCCCATCTGCAGCGCGAAAGGGCCGAGGCCGTAGTGCCCGGTCAGCGGATCCTGCTCGATCAGCCGGAGCTTGCCGTAGCTCACGAGGTACGGGTGCGCCTTGGCCGAGCTCATGCCGGCACGCTGCGCGAGGTCGCGCAGCGGCAGCGGCGCGCCCGCATCGACGAGCGCGGCGAGCAGCGCGCCGCCGACCTCGATCGACTGGATGCCGCGGCGGGACTTGGTCATGGGCGCCGTGCGCAACCGGAAGCGGATTGCATGTCAAGGGTCCGGCCCCGACGATCCGGGCCGGCACCGTCGGGAACAAGCGGCAGGTTGGGCCGCATATCCGAATCCTAGCAGGCTGTCGACGAGCTCTCGGCGGCGTCCCGCGGAACATCGCGAACCGGGAGCTGCCGGCGTGCAACGCCTCGATTCGCGACAACAGCCGTTCCCTCGCGGTGCCTGGGGTGACGCCGGCGTCGAGACGTGCCCACGCGTGTCAACCGTCTGTCCGGCCTTCGCCAAACAGCGCGACGATCCGCTCGCGCAGCCAGCGGTTGCCCGGCTCGTTGTCGTAGCGCCGGTACCAGTGGACCGACACGTCGAACCGCGGCAGCCCCACCCGCGGCCGCCAGATCGCGTACTCGCCGAGTTCGCCGAAGGCGTCCGCGAGCCTGGAGGGCATGAGCGCGGCCAGGTCGGTGTCGGCAAGGATGCGCGGCAGCACCATGAAGTGCGGCAGCTCGAGCCGCACGCGGTCGGCGAGCCCCAGCGCCTGCAGCGCACGGCCGGTGGCGGGGTGCGAGCGCACGAGCGCGTACGACAGGGCCGCCAGCGCCGCGCGCGTCGGCGCGCGCCGCGCGACCGGATGCGCCGCGCGCATCACGACGACGTAGCGCTCCGACAGCAGGTAGCGCCGCTGCGCGCCCGACAGCGCCGGGATGTAGCCGAGTGCCAGGTCGACACGGCCGCTCTCGAGCGCCGGCAGGATCTCGCGGTCGTCGAGCTGGAACGCCGCGATGCGCACGCGCGGCGCCTCGCGCGCGAGCAGCGTCAGCAGCGGCGGCAGGAAGATCGTCTCGCCGATGTCGGTAAGGTGCAGCCGGAACGTGCGCTCGGAACGCGCCGGCTCGTAGGTCTCGGTCTCGCGGAGCGCGACTTCCAGCGTGGTCAGCGCGTGCTCGACGGCCTTCGCGAGCCGCTGCGCCTTCGCGGTCGGCGCCATCCCGCCGTGCGTGCGGATGAAGAGCGGATCGCCGTGCAGCTGCCGCAGCCGCCGCAGCGCGTGGCTCACCGTCGGCTGCGAGACGCCCAGGCGCTCGGCGGCGCGGCTCACGTTCCCCGTCGCGTGGACCGCGTGGAATGTCTGCAGCAGGTTGAGGTCGAGTGCGCGTGTATTCACCATATCTATAGTACTTCTAAAATTTATGCCATTTACAGATAACCCCCCGCCGGTACCATAACGGGCACGGCCCGCTTCGAGGCCGGGAGGAGGATCGCGCGTGGAAGTCTCGTTCGCCAGCGAAGTCCGCATGCTGCGCTGCGGCAACGGCGAGACGTTCCACGGCGAGGGCATCCTCGCGATCACCAAGGCGCTGCTCCAGTCCGGTGTCGCCTACGTCGGCGGCTACCAGGGCGCGCCGGTGTCGCACCTGCTCGACGTGCTCGTGCAGGCGAAGGACTACCTGTCCGAGCTCGGCGTCCACGTCGAGCCGTGCGCCAACGAGGCCTCGGCCGCGGCGATGCTCGGCGCGTCGATCCACTATCCGCTGCGCGGTGCCGTCACGTGGAAGTCGATCGTCGGCACCAACGCCGCCGCCGACGCGCTGTCGAACCTCGCGTCCCCGGGCGTGACCGGCGGCGCGCTCGTCATCGTCGGCGAGGACTACGGCGAGGGCGCGTCGGTGATCCAGGAGCGCACGTACGCGTATGCGCTCAAGTCCTCGCTCGTGCTGCTCGACCCGCGGCCCGACCTCGCGCACATGGTCCGCACGGTCGAGCACGCGTTCGCGCTGTCGGAGGCCTCGAGCATGCCGGCCGTGCTGCAGCTGCGCATCCGCGCCTGCCACGTGCGCGGCACCTTCGAGGCCCGCGACAACGTGCCGCCGCCCGTGTCCACGCGCCACGTGCTCGCCGAGCCGGCCGCGTTCGACTACGCGAAGCTGTCGCATCCGCCGGTCACGTTCCGGCAGGAGAAGCAGAAGGCCGAGGCGCGCATTCCCGCGGCGCGCGCCTACATCCGCGAGCACGGCCTCAACGAGCGCCTGGGCGGCGACCGCCACGGCGTGGGCATCGTCGTGCAGGGTGGCCTCTGCAACTCGCTGGTCCGCGCGCTGCAGCAGTTCGGCCTCGCCGACGCGATGGGCGAGCCTTCGGTCGCGATCCTCGCCCTCAACGTCGTCTATCCGCTGGTCCCGGACGAGATCGTCGACTTCTGCCGTGGGCGGCGCGCGGTGCTCGTGCTCGAGGAAGGCCAGCCCGAGTTCATCGAGCAGGAGATCCTCGCGACGCTGCGCCGCGCGGGCGTCGCGACGCCGGTCGCGGGCAAGGGTGCGCTGCCGATGGCCGGCGAATACACGGTCGAGGTCATCGCGCGGGGGCTGTCCGCGTTCCTCGCCGAGCATGCGCCGGACGCGCCGCGCGGCGACGGCGACGCGTGGCTCGCCGCGACCGACGCGCGGCGCGAGGCGGTGGCGAAGGCGCTCGGCGCGTCGCTGCCGCCGCGGCCGCCCGGCTTCTGCGTCGGCTGCCCGGAGCGGCCGTTCTTCGCGGCGCTGAAGCTCGCCCAGCAGGATGTCGGCCCCGTGCACGTCGCCGCCGACATCGGCTGCCACGCGTTCGCGACCTTCGAGCCGTTCTCGTCGGGCCACTCGATCCTGGGCTACGGGATGAGCCTCGCGAGCCGCGCCGGCGTGTCGCCGATGCTGGGTCGGCGCGCGCTCGCGGTCATGGGCGACGGCGGCTTCTGGCACAACGGGCTCCTCACCGGCGTGCAGTCGGCGCTCTACAACGGCGACGACGCCGTGCTGGTGATCCTCAAGAACGGCTACACGTCGGCGACCGGGACGCAGGAGATCATCTCGACGCCCGCCCACGAGGCGGAGGGCGCGGCCGGCGACAAGTCGGCCTCGCGCGTGCACGAGAACCAGGTGATCGAGCAGACGCTCGCGGGCATCGGCGTGCGCTGGCTGCGCACCGTCGACAGCTACGACGTGGCGGCGATGCGCGCCACGCTCGACGAGGCGTTCACGACGGACTTCCCGGGCCTCAAGGTGATCGTCGCCGAGGGCGAGTGCCAGCTCGAGCGGCAGCGGCGCGTCAAGCCGTGGCGCGCGCGCGAGCTCGCGGCGCGCCGGCGCGTCGTGCGCGTCAAGTACGGCGTGGACGAGGACACGTGCTCGGGCGACCACTCGTGCATCCGGCTGTCCGGGTGCCCGACGCTCTCGGTCAGGGCGTCGTCCGATCCGTTGCGCGTCGACCCGGTGGCGACGGTGCTCGACGGCTGCGTCGGCTGCGGGCTGTGCGGGTCGAACGCGCACGCGGCGACGCTGTGCCCGTCGTTCTACCGGGCCGAGGTGATCCAGAATCCGAACTGGCGCGACCGGCTCGCGGCGCGGATGCGCGGCGCCGTGCGCCGGGCGTTCGGCGGCGCGTGAGGGCGGCGATGGCGGCGACCGACCGTCCGATCACCGTCCTCGTCGGCGCGCTGGGCGGCGAGGGCGGCGGCACGCTCGCGCAGTGGCTGGTCGAGGTCGCGACGGCGGCCGGCTATCCGGCGCAGGCGACGTCGATTCCGGGCGTGGCGCAGCGCACCGGGGCGACGACCTACTACGTCGAAGTCTTTCCGCGGCAGGCGTCGGAACTCGGCGGCCGGCGGCCGGTGCTGTCGCTGCTGCCGGTGCCCGGCGGCATCGACGTCGCGATCGCGTCCGAGCTGCTCGAGGCGGCCCGCATCGTCGCCAGCGGGATGGTCAGCCCGGACCGCACGCTGCTGATCGCGTCGACCGGCCGCACGCTGACCACGACGGAGAAGATGGCGCTCGCCGACGGCCGCGTCGACTCGGCACGCCTGCTCGACGTTGCACGCGCGCAGAGCGCGCGCCTCTGCGCGTTCGACATGGAAGTCGCCGCGAAGGACGCGGGCACCGTCGTCAGCGCCGTCATGTTCGGCGCGCTCGCGGGGTGCGGCGCGCTGCCGTTCGCGCGCGACGTCTTCGAGGCGGTCGTCCGCGCGTCCGGCCGCGGCGCCGAGGCGAGCCTCGCCGGCTTCGCGCGCGGCTGGGATGCCGTGCGCGGCGGCGCGCCCGCGCCGGCGGCGCCGACGTCGCCGCCGCCGCCCGCGGCGGCGGACCCGCGCTACGCGACGTTTCCCGCGGAGGCGCGCGACTTCGTCGCGCTCGGGCACGCGCGCGTCTGCGCGTTCCAGGATGCCGCGTACGGGGAACTCTTCCTTTCGCGCGTCGCGCGCATCGCGGCGGCGGAGCGCGCGGCCGATCCCGGCGTGCGCCACGCGCACGCGCTGACGCGCGAGACCGCGCGCTTCCTCGCGCTGTGGATGGCGTACGACGACGTCGTGCGCGTGGCCGGACAGAAGAGCGCGGCCAGCCGGTATGCGCGCGTCCGCAGCGAAGTCGGTGCCCGACCGGGCGACGTCGTGCGCATCATCGACCACTTCAAGCCGGGCGTGCCGGAGTGCGTGGACCTGCTGCCGGCGTGGCTCGCCACGCGCGTGTCCGCCTGGGACCGCGCGCGGCAGGCACGCGGGCTGCCGCCGTGGTCGTTCGCGCTGTGCCTGCGCAGCGACAGCGTCGCCGGCTTCCTCGCGCTGCGCCTGCTCGCCGGGCGTCGCGGCATGCGGCGACGCGGCGCCCGCTATGCGCAGGAGCAGGCGGGCATCGAACGCTGGCTCGCCGCGATCGAAGGGGCCGCGGCGACGGACTGGCGGTGCGCGTCCGAGCTGGCGCTCGCCGGACGGCTCGTCAAGGGCTACGGCGCGACCAACGAGCGCGGCAAGCGCAACCTCGCGCACATCGTCGACCACCTGGCCGCCGACGGAGCATTCGCGACCGCGGCGGCGCGCGCGGAGGCGATCCGGCAGGCACGCGAGGCGGCGCTCGCCGACGAGGGCGGGCACGCGCTCGACGCGGCGCTGGTCGCGCACGGCGCGCCCGCGCGGCCGCCGGTCGCGCAGCCGATCCGGTGGCAACAGCGCGCGCCGGCCGCCATGCGCGCGGCCAAGACGCGATAGGATGCGCCGATGACCGAGCCCACCGACGTCGTGCGCATCGACGCCGTCGCCCTGACCGAGTCCGCCGCGGCGACGTTCGCGGCCGCCGGCTGCGCGCCCGACGAGGCGTGGACGGTCGCCGACGGCCTGGTCGAGGCCAACCTCTTCGGCCACGACTCGCACGGCATCGGCCTCCTGCCGCGCTACGTCGACAACCTCCGGCAGGGCATCACCCGCGCCGGGCAGTCGGCGCGCATCGTGGCCGACCACGGCGCGTTGGTCGGCATGGACGGCGGCAAGGGCTTCGGGCAGGTCGTCGGCGAGCAGGCGATGGCGATCGCGATCGAGCGCGCCCGCGCGACCGGCGTGTGCGTGGCCGGCCTCGCGAACGCGCACCACCTGGCGCGCATCGGCCGCTGGGCCGAGCAGTGCGCCGACGCCGGATTCGCGTCCGTGCACTTCGTGAACGTGCTGTCGCGTCCGCTGGTCGCGCCGTGGGGCGGCACCGACGCGCGCCTGGCGACCGACCCCTTCTGCGTCGGCGTCCCGCACGCGCCGCATCCGCTGGTGCTCGACTACGCGACCAGCATGGTGGCGATGGGCAAGGTCGACGTCGCGCTGGCCGCCGGCCGGCCGATGGCCGAGGGCCTGCTGATGGACGCTTCGGGCCGGCCGACGACCGACCCGGCCGTGATGTTCGGCGACCCGCCGGGGGCGCTGCTGCCGTTCGGCCAGCACAAGGGCTTCGCGCTGTCGGTCATGTGCGAGATCCTGGGTGGCGCGCTTTCGGGAGGCCACGTGCAGCACGAGCACCCGCACCCCAACCCGATCCTCAACAACATGCTGTCGATCGTGTTCGCGCCGGACAAGCTCGTGACGCGCGACGCGCTGGCGCGGCAGGTCGGGCAGCTCGCCGCGTGGCTGCGCGGCTCGCCGCTCGCGCCGGGCGCGACGGGCATCCACCTGCCGGGCGAGCCCGAGCGCATCACCGCACGCGAGCGCACGCGCGAAGGGATCCCGCTGCCGCGCCGGACGCTCGCCGCGCTCGCCGATTGCGCGCGCGCGCTCGGCGTCGTCGCGTTCGACGAAGCCGCGGGCGCCGCCGCCGGCGGCGCGAAAGTCCGCCGATGACCCAGCACCACATCTGCCACTTCACCGTGGAGTTCGGCGACTGCGACCCGGCGCAGATCGTCTTCTTCCCGAACTACTTCAAGTGGATGGACGCGGCGTCGCTGCGCTTCTTCCGCGCGGCCGGCGTGCCGCCGTGGCGGGAGTTCGAGGCCGAGTGCGGGATCATCGGCACGCCCGTCGTCGACGCGACGGCGCGCTTCGTGCGGCCGGCGTCCTACGGCGACGTGCTCGACGTCGACACGTACGTCGCCCAGTGGCGTGGCAAGAGCTTCGTGATGTCGCATATCATTCGGCGGGGGGAGGCCGTTCTGGTGGAGGGGCAGGTGGTGCGCGTGTTCGCGCGCCGCCATCCCGATGATCCGCACCGGATCCAGGCGGTCGAGGTGCCCGAGCGCATCCGCGCGTGGTGCGGCTAGGGCGGGCGTCGGTCCAGGGAGACACCATGCAGGAACCCATCGGCGACAAGCCCGCGGAAGCGGGCATGCGCTTCGGCCCGGGCGGCCGCCTGCTGCTCGCGGCGTGCAAGTACCTGGCGATCGCCGGCGGGCTCGTCTTCGTCGCGCTCGTGGTCATGTCGATCGTGTCGATCACGGGGCGCAAGCTCTTCTCGTGGCCGGTGCCCGGGGACGTCGAGATCCTGCAGATGTGCGCGGCGGCCGCATCGGCGTGCTTCTTCGCGTACTGCCACATGGTCAACGGCGACGTGAAGGTCGACTTCTTCACGCACAACCTGGCGGTGTCGAAGGTCGCGGCCATGGACGCGTTAGGCTCGCTGCTGGTCGGGCTGTTCGGCGCGCTCGTCGCCTGGCGGACCGCCGTCGGCGCGCTCGGCGTCAAGGAGGCGGGCGAGACCTCGGCGATCCTGGGCTGGCCGGTCTGGATCGCGCAGTCGCTGATGGTGCCCGGCTTCGCGCTGCTCGCGGCGGCCGGGTTCTACATGCTGGTCGTCCACCTGCGCGCGATGCTCGCGACGCGCGCGAAGGCGACGCGATGAGCGCCGCCGGGCCGTCCCGAGGACGTCCGCGCGCGCGGGGCGGAGCCCAGGCCCGAAGGGTGCGTCCGCGTGCGCGGACGGCGGCCGACACGATGTCGAGGACTTCCGCGTTTCGGTCCGGTGAGGCCGCGAAAGCCGCCGCCTCAGGGGGCCGCGCAGCGGCGAACGCCGCACGCGTGGGGGCCCAACCATGAGCGGTACGGGCGTCGGTTTCGTCATCTTCGCGGTGATGCTCGCGCTGATGGTCGTGCGCGTGCCGATCGGCATCGCGATGTTCACGGTCGGCGCGGCCGGCTACGTCTACCTGACCGGCAACGTCAACGCGCTGCTCAATTCGCTCAAGAACCTCGCGTACGCGCGGCTCTCCAACTACGACCTCGTCGTCATTCCGCTGTTCCTGCTGATGGGCCAGTTCGCGACGCACGGCGGGCTGTCGAAGGCGCTGTTCCGCTGCGTGTCGGCGTTCCTCGGGCACCGCAAGGGCGGCGTCGCGATGGCAGCGGTCGGCGCGTGCGCGGGCTTCGGCGCCATCTGCGGCTCGTCGCTGGCGACGGCGGCCACGATGGGGCAGGTGGCGCTGCCGGAGTTGCGGCGATTCGGCTACTCGGGGTCGCTCGCCACCGGGGCGCTCGCCGCCGGAGGCACGCTCGGGATCATGATCCCGCCGTCGGTGCCGCTCGTCATCTACGCGATCCTGACGCAGGAGTCGATCGGCAAGCTCTTCATGGCCGCCGTGGTGCCCGGCATCATCGCGATGCTGGGGTACATGCTGGTGATCCGCATCATCGTCACGCTGAAGCCGTCGGCCGGGCCGGCCGGGCCCGTCGTGCCGTGGGGCGAGAAGGTGCGCAGCCTGCTCGAGGTGTTCCCCGTGCTGCTGGTCTTCGTGGTCGTCATCGTCGGCATCTACGGCGGCTGGGCGAACCCGACCGAGGCGGCGGCCATCGGCGCGGCCGCGTGCGGGATCCTCGCCGTCGTCACCGGCGGCATGCGAGCCAAGGGACTGATCGACAGCGCGCTCGGCACCGCGCAGGCGACCGCGATGATCTTCCTGGTGCTGCTCGGCGCCGACATGCTGAACACGACGCTCGCGCTGTCGCAGATGCCGGGCGAGCTCGCCGCGTGGGTCAAGGGGAGCGGGCTGCCGCCGCTGCTCGTCATGTTCATGATCCTCGTCATCTACATCTTCCTCGGCTGCGTGATGGACTCGCTCGCCATGATCCTGCTGACGATCCCCATCTTCTACCCGATGGTGATGGGGCTCGACTTCTGGGGTATGCCTGCGCAGGACAAGTCGATCTGGTTCGGCATCCTCGCGCTGATGGTCGTCGAGATCGGGCTCGTCCACCCACCGGTCGGCATGAACGTGTACATCATCAACCGGCTGGCGAAGGACGTGCCGCTGACCGAGACGTTCAAGGGCGTGGTCCCGTTCCTGCTATCGGACCTCGTGCGGATCCTGCTGCTGCTGTATTTCCCGATCGTTTCGCTGTTCCTGGTGCACACGTTCAAGCAATAGCCTTACCCACGGAGGAGGAGAACTCATGAGTACCGTCAAACCCGTCATGCTGGCCGTCGCGGCGGCGCTGGCGCTCGGGACGAGCCCGGCGCGCGCGCAGGAGGTCGTGCTGAAGCTCCACCACTTCCTGCCGCCGCAGGCGACGATCCAGGCGCTGGTGTTCAACCCGTGGTGCGAGAAGATCGGCAAGGAGTCCGGCGGCAAGATCAAGTGCCAGATCTACCCGGCGATGCAGCTGGGCGGCACGCCGCCGCAGCTCTTCGACCAGGCGAAGGACGGCGTGGCCGACATCGTCTGGACGGTGCCGACCTACCAGGCCGGCCGCTTCATCAAGTCCGAGGTGTTCGAGCTGCCGTTCATGGCGAAGAACGCCGAGACCGGCAGCCCAGCGCTGTACGAATTCGTGCAGAAGAACTCGATGGACGAGTTCAAGGGCGTGAAGATCCTCGCGATGCACCTGCACGACGGCTCGCTGCTGCACTTCGCGGGCAAGCCGGTGAAGACACTCGAGGACCTGAAGGGACTCAAGGTGCGCGGTCCCACCCGCATCGGCGCCAAGTTCCTGACCGCGCTCGGTGCGACGCCCGTGCAGATGCCGCTGCCGCAGGTGCCCGAGTCGGTGTCGAAGGGCGTGATCGACGGCGCGATGGTGCCGTGGGAGGGCGTGCCGCCGATCAAGCTGCAGGAAATCGCCAAGTTCCACACGGACACGGCGGCCGGCGCGCCGCGGATGTCGAACACGATCTTCGTGATCGCGATGAACGAGGCGAAATACAACAGCCTCCCGGCCGACGTGAAGAAGGTGATCGACGCCAATTCGGGCCTCGACTGGTCGAAGCAGATCGGCAAGGCGTTCGACGGCACCACCGAGCCGGCGAAGAAGCTCGCCACGGCCGCCGGCGGCGTGTTCGACACGCTGACGCCCGCCGAGTACGACCGCTGGGTCAAGCAGACCGAGGGCGTCAACAAGGAGTGGATCGGCGACGTCGCCGCCAAGGGCGGCAACGGTCAGGCGCTGCTCGACGACGCGCGGGCGCTGATCAAGAAGTACGGCGGGTAGGCCGCAGTCGCGCCGACGTGCTGCGGCGGCCGCGCCCGCGATGGGCGCGGCCGCCCCGTTTCCGGCGTGGCGTCGGCGATCGCCTTCGCGGCCGTCGGTTCGCATCGCCCGCATCCGCAACCGGGCGCGCGGTTGGGGCCGGCGCCTGGCCTTGCTCGGCGTCAAGGCCGCGGTCCGCGCCCATGACCGAAAATGCGTATGCCTGCGGCACCTCGACGGCGCGCCGGCCTCCTGCAAGGTCCGGCGCGGGACCGGCGCGGGCCGCGGCGGGAGGTCAGGATCATGCCGAACCTCGTACGCCTTCGACGCGCGGCGCTGCACGCGGCACTCGGCGCGGGGCTGCTCGCGGCGGTTCCCGCGCCGCTGTACGCCGACCGGGATGCGGGCCCCGACGGGGGAATGGTCGTGGCGGTCGTCACGTATGCGCTGCCGCGTGCGGCGACGCTCGCGGACGTGAAGCGCGTTGCCGCCCGCGGCGCGGACCGGTACCTGAATCTCCCGGGCCTTCTGCGCAAGAACTACTGGCTGAGCGAGGACGGTACGCGGGCCGGCGGCATCTACGTGTGGGAGTCGAGGGCGCGCGCCGAGGCCTTCTATACACGCGAGTGGAAGCAGGTGGTCACCCGCCAGTACGGGGTCGCGCCCGACATCGTCTACCTGCACTCGCCGGTGATGGTCGACAACACGGCCGGCCGCATCGTCACCGACGCGGAGTAACGCGCGAGGCACCCGGCGCCGGCCGCGGCGGCCTCGCTACCGGCCGGCGACGAGTGCCTGCCCCAGCACCTTGCCCTCGCTCGCGCTCGGCGCGCGCACGCTGAGCACGTAGGCGAGCGTGGGCGCGATGTCCACGGTCTCCGCGTACTCGCTGTAGCGGCCGGGCCGCACCCAGCGGCTGCCCTGCAGCAGCAGCGGCACGTTGGTGTCGTACGTGTACGGGGTGCCGTGCGAGCACGCGTTGGGCGACGTCGTGGTCTTGGACTGGAAGTAGTGGAACGGCTTCGGCACGACGACGACGTCGACGGCCATCTGCCGGTTCCACGCGCGCTGCACGAGCAGGCCGATCCGGTGCGACGGCATGTCGCCGCGCTCGAGCTGGCTCCGCGTGTACGTGTACGCGATGCCCGGCTGCTCCAGCGTGGCGCGCGCGACGAACGTCTCGACCACCTCGCGCTCGACGCCCTTGGCGTCGATTGCAGCGTAGTCGAGTGTGAACCCGCCGGTCATGGTCTGCGTGACGACCTTTGCGATGCCGAATTTCTTCTCGGCCGCCGCGTTGACCGCGTTGCGCACGTCGGTGGGGTCGACGCGGCCGGCGTCGAATCCGCGCGCGGCGCTGAACTCCGGCACGTTCATGAAGCCGTGGTCGGCCGACAGCACGACGAGCACGTTTTCCGCGCCGACCTGCGCGTCGATCGCGGCGAACACCCGCGCGAGCGTCCGGTCGAGGCGGATCAGGTGGTCCTGCGACTGGATGCTCTCCGGCCCCCAGTTGTGGTTGATGTAGTCGTGGCTCGAGAAGCTCACCGCCAGGAGGTCGGGCACGCCGGCCGGGTTCTGGCCGATCCGCTCGTTCTTGACGAGCTCGATCGTGAAGTCCGCCATGGCCTCGTCGCCGTAGGGGCCCGCCAGCAGCGTGCTGTAGTAGAACGGGCCGGGCGTGGCCTCGCCCAGCCCGTACACGAGGCCCATCCGCGTGCCGAGTCGGCGGTAGCTGGTCGACCACGACTGCCCGTCCGGGAGCGAGCGCGTGTACGCCTGCGCGTCGAGCAGCGGGTCCCAGCGCTGGTGGAACCACTGGTCCTGCGGCTTGCCCGCGTAATAACGCTCCCACCAGTCGGGGTGCGCCTTCATGTAGTAGCTGGTGCTCGTGAAGCGACCCGTCTGCGTCGAGTACATGTACGCGATCCCGGTCTTGCCGCCGGGCAGGATCGCGCCACGGTCCTTGCCGGAGACGGCGAACACGCGGCTCGCGTTGCCGGTGGCGTAGCGCAGCTCGTCGCCCAGCGTGCTGACCTTGAGGTTCTTCGGGCTGACGCCGTCGTCCTGGCCGGTCTTGGTTCCGTCGAGGTACTTGTGGTCGGGATCGGCGGTGTTGTAGATGTACTTGCCGTCGCGCGTGCGCCACTCGTTGCCGATGATCCCGGTCTGGTACGGGTGTGCGCCGGTCAGCACCGACGTGTGGCCGATCGCCGTCACCGTGAACGCATGCGCCTGGTGCGCGTCGTAGAACCAGGCGCCGTTGTCCATGAGGCGCCGGAAGCCGTTCGGCACGAAGAGGTCGTGGTTGCGCGTCAGCTGCTCCTGCGGCAGCCCGTCCACCAGCACGACGACCACCAGCTTCGGCAGCGCGGCGGCGGTCGCCGGCGGCTTGTCCGTCGACGCGCATCCGGCCGCCAGCGCGAGCGCCGCCAGCAGCCACGACCACCTGATCAGCGATTGCAGCTTGTCCATGTCCCCTCCAGCGCTCGCCTCGGCAGCGGACGGCGAAACTCCGGCCGCGCACGACGCGCGTCGCGGCGGCAGGGGGATTCTAGCCGGGAAGTCGCGCTTGCGGCGGGCGTCAGGCGGCGGCCCTCGCCGTCGCGCGGGCGGACCGCCGCGCCCACAGCTTCTCGTGGAAGTGATAGGCGACGGTGTTGCACAGCGGCTCGACGAGCGCGAGCACGCTGCCGACGAGCACGCTGCCGGTCAGCAGCCAGCCGACGGTGAACGCGACGGTGAAGTGGACGGCCGCGAACGACAGCGTCTTGGCGAGCGAGGGATCGATTCGAAGGCGCATGCGCCAATGGTAGCGGCACATTCGCATTGTTCAAATTGATTGTTCTTATCCATTCGATAATCTCCGCTTTCGCGCAACGCGTTCGCGGCCGCCGGCGCCGCTCCCGCGTGCGGCGAGGCGCGGCTCGCCGTCGCCTCGCCGAGGGAAATCGAGCCGGGCTCGGGGTTTTCCCGCCGCCCTTGCGTCAGCCCGCCGCGCGCGGAGGATGGGTCGCGACGAACTGCCGCAGCACCGTCTTCAGCCGTGCCGCGCCCGCCAGGTCGCCGCGCGCTCGCGCGTGCGCGATGTCGTCGACGATGATCCGCCAGATCCTCGGCACGCCGTGTGCATCGTGCACCAGGTAGTTGCCGAGCTCGGCCGCGACGATGGCAGGTACGTGCTCGTGCTCGGCGATGGCCGCGACTTCCCCCTCGGTCAATTCGGCCAGCGCGACGCAATCTTCGTAGGTCAGCATGATCCGTACTCCCGGCATTGGTGCCCGCGGCAGCGTCCGCGCCTGCCCTCACACGCCGCAAACTGGACGGGTCAGACCCTCTCCGGCGTGGGCATGAAACGTTACGACTTGCGCCGCTTCGGCGTCCCCGCGCGGCGTCCAGGGGTGTGACCCTGCGGCTGCCCCCGCGCCAGCGCCGCGTGCGCCGCGGCGAGCCGCGCGACCGGCACCCGGAACGGCGAGCAGCTCACGTAGTCGAGCCCGATCCGGTGGCAGAAGTCGATCGACTTCGGGTCGCCGCCGTGCTCGCCGCAGATGCCGACCTCGAGCGCTGGCCGAGCGGCGCGGCCCAGCGCGACGCCGACGCGCATCAGCTGGCCCACGCCCGCCTGGTCGAGCGTGGCGAACGGGTTCTCGGGCAGGATGCGCTTCTGCAGGTACTCCTGCAGGAAGCCGGTCTCCGCGTCGTCGCGCGAGATGCCGAACGTCGTCTGTGTCAGGTCGTTGGTGCCGAACGAGAAGAACTCCGCCTCGCGCGCGATCTCGCCTGCCGTGACGGCCGCCCGCGGCACCTCGATCATCGTGCCGAACTGGTAGCGCACCGTCTGCTTGCGCTCGCGCATCACCGCCTTCGCCTCGGCCTCCAGGATCGCGCGCTCGAACCTGAGCTCGTTGTTGTGCGCGGTCAGCGGGATCATGATCTTCGGCCGTGCGCGGATGCCGGCGCGCGCGCACGTGCACGCCGCCTCGACGATCGCGCGCACCTGCATGCGCACGAGCGCCGGCAGGTGGATGCCGAGGCGCACGCCGCGCAGCCCGAGCATCGGGTTGGCCTCGCGCATGCCCTCGACGGCGGCGAGGAGCCGCTTCTTCTGCGCGAGCGTCCCGGCGAGCCCCAGCGGGTCGGCGCCGGCGGCCAACTCGGCGCCGGCGATGCGCGAGCGCGTCTCCATCTCGGTCACGTCGCGCAGCAGGTCGTCGTGGCTCGGCAGGAACTCGTGCAGCGGCGGGTCGATGAGCCGGATGGTCACCGGCGCGCCCTGCATGGCGCGGAACAGCCCCTCGAAGTCCGCGCGCTGCATCGGCAGCAGCTGCGCGAGGCAGGCGTCGCGCTCGGCGTCGTCATGCGCGAGGATCATCCGCTGCACGACCGGCAGCCGGTCGGTCTCGAAGAACATGTGCTCGGTGCGCGTGAGGCCGATGCCTTCCGCGCCGAAGCCGCGCGCGCGCTGCGCGTCGACCGGGTAGTCGGCATTGGCCCAGACGCCCAGCCGGCGGAAGCCGTCGGCCCAGCGCAGCAGCGTCAGCAGCGCCGGATCGTCGAACTCGGGCACGACGGTCTCGACGAGGCCGGCGAACACTTCGCCGGTGGTGCCGTCGATCGAGACGGAATCGCCCTCGCGCAGTACGCGGTCGCCGACGGCAAGCCGCTTCGCCTCCGGGTCGATGTCGAGCGCGGTCGCGCCGACGACGGCGGGCTTGCCGAATTGCCGCGCAACCAGCGCCGCGTGGCTCGTGCGCCCGCCGCGCGACGTCAGGATGCCGTGCGCCGCGAGCATGCCGTGCACGTCGTCGGGCTTGGTCTCGGGCCGCGCCATGATGACGGCCTTCTTCCCTTCGCGGCTCCAGCGCTCGGCCGTGTCGGGGTCGAACACGAGCACCCCCGAGGCCGCGCCGGGCGACACGTTGAGGCCGCTCGCGATGAGGTCGCCGCGCGCGGCCGCCGCCTTGCGCGCGGACGCGGCGAACTGCGGGTGCAGGAACCAGTCGACGTGCTCGGGCGTGACCCGCTGCACCGCCTCGGCGCGGCTGATCCGCCGTTCGCCGGCGAGCGCGACCGCGATTCGCACGGCCGCCTGCGCGGTCCGCTTGGCGTCGCGCGTCTGCAGCATCCACAGCTTGCCGCGCTCGACGGTGAACTCGACGTCCTGGACGTCGCGGCAATGGCGCTCGAGCGTCGTGCACGCCCGTCGCAGCTCGCGCCACACGCGCGGCATCGCCTGCGCGAGCGTCGCGATCCGCTGCGTTTCGCGCGTGCCGGCGACGACGTCCTCGCCCTGCGCGTTGGGCAGCCAGTCGCCCTCGATCTCGCGCTCGCCGGTCGTGACGTCGCGCGTCGTCAGCACGCCGGTCGCGGAGCCGGCGCCGAGATTGCCGAAGACCATCGTCTGGATGTTGACCGCGGTGCCGAGGTCGTGCGCGATGCCGGCGGCGTTGCGGTAGTCGATCGCGCGCTTGCCGTTCCACGACCTGAACACGGCCTCGACGGCCAGCACGAGCTGCGCTCGCGGGTCGTCCGGGAACGCGCGGCCCGTGCGCGCGCGCACGAGGTCGAGGAAGGCGCGGGTCACCGCAACGAAGTCGTCGGCGCCGAGGTCGGCGTCGCTGCGCACGCCGCGAGCGCGGCGCGCCCGGGCGAGCTCCGCCTCGAACGGCTCGTCGGGCAGCCCGAGCACGACGGTCGCGAACATCTGCACGAGCCGGCGGTACGCGTCGTAGACGAAGCGGCGGTCGCCGGTCAGCCGCACGAGTCCCTCGGCGACGTCGCCGTTCATGCCGATGTTGAGGACGGTGTCCATCATGCCGGGCATCGAGAACCGCGCGCCGGAGCGACAGGAGACGAGCAGCGGATCGGCGGGATCGCCGAAGTGCTTGCCCGTCGCGCGCTCGAGCTGCGCCAGCGCGGCGTGCACCTCGTCCCAGAGGCCGGCGGGCGCCCGGCCGCCCGCGAGATAGGCATTGCATGCCTCGGTGGTGACGATGAAACCGGGCGGAACCGGCAGCCCGAGGCGCGTCATCTCGGCCAGGTTGGCGCCCTTGCCGCCGAGCAGCGCCTTCATCGTCGCGTTGCCTTCGGCCAGCAGAACGACCCACCGGCGGCGCGTGCGGCCGGCGGTGCGGCGCGCGCCGGCGCGCGCGGACAGCATCGGCGCGGGCGCGGCGCGCTCGCGGCTCTCGGAAGTGCGGAACATGGCGGTCCTCGATTCGGAGTGAGGCATCGCGGCAGGACGGGCCCGCGCGCCGGCCGGTGGCGGGTGCCGCGGCCGGGTGGCTCCATTGTGGGTGCGCGCCGGGCCGCCGGTGCTGACGCGCGTCAAGCTTGCCGCGAATTGACCTTGGTCAATTTCGCGGCGAGCGGACACGGGTAGGGTTCCCGCTGCAAAGGCGCCGCTTCGCGTCCATCGCTGCGACGGACGCGCCGCGAGGCGCAGGCGGCCGACAACGGCACGAAGGGGAGGCATGTTCGATCATCCGGTCAGGGGCCTCATGCGCAAGCAGAAGCTCCTCAAGGCGCCGCCCGAGACCACCGTCGTCAAGGCGGCGCGGTTGATGGCGGGCAAGAACGTCGGGGCGGTCGTCGTCGTCGCGGGCACCCGGATCGTCGGCATCTTCACCGAGCGCGACCTCGTGTTCCGCGTCGTGGCGCGCGGGCTCGACGTCGCCACGACGCCGCTGTCCGAGGTCATGACGCCGTCGCCGCAGACGATCGCGCCTGACAAGCCGTTCGGCTCGGCGCTGCTTGTGATGCACGAATCGGGGTTCCGGCACCTGCCGGTCGTCGAGAAGGGCAAGCTCGTGGGCATCGTGTCGGCCCGGTCGGCGATGGACCCGGAGCTCGAGGAGTTCACCGCCGAGGCGGAGCGGCGCGAGTATTTCCGGCAGCGGGCGTGAGTGCGCGCGCGGGGCGCGCGGCGAGGCGAGGCGAACCGAGGGGCGCGATGAAGCAGACGATTCCCGGTACCACGATGTTCGACGGCGCGCAGGCCCGGAAAGGCTACGCGCTCAACAAGATGTGCTATTCGTTCAACGCGGCCGACAACCGCGAGGCGTTCGTGCGCGACGAGGACGCGTATTGCGCGAAGTTCGGGCTCGACGAGGCCCAGCGGGCCGCGATCCGCCACCGGAACGTGCTGGAGCTTCTCGCCGCCGGCGGCAACATCTACTACCTCGCCAAGTTCGCCGGCATCTTCGGCCTCGACGTGCAGGACGTCGGCGCGCAGCAGACGGGCATGTCGAAGGAGGCGTTCAAGGCGAAGCTGGTCGAGGCGGGGAGGTAGCAATGGCGCGGATCGTCGGGGCCGTCACCACGTCGCACATCCCGGCCATCGGCCGCGCGATCGCGAAGAACCTGCAGGACGACCCGTACTGGAAGCCGTTCTTCGGCGGCTTCGGGCGCGTGCACGAGTGGCTCGCGCGGGTGAAGCCGGACGTCGCGGTCGTCGCCTACAACGACCACGGGCTCAACTTCTTCCTCGACAAGATGCCGACGTTCGCCGTCGGCGCGGCGCCCGAGTACCGGAACGCCGACGAGGGCTGGGGCATCCCGACGCTGACCCCGTTCCGCGGCATCCCCGACCTCTCGTGGCACCTGATCGAGTCGCTGGTCGCCGACGAATTCGACGTCACGACCTGCCAGGAGATGCTGGTCGACCACGGATTCTCGCTGCCGATGGCGCTGCTGTGGCCGGGTGGCGGCGACTGGCCGGTGCGCGTGGTGCCGGTGTCGGTCAACACGGTCCAGCATCCGCTGCCGTCGCCGGCGCGCTGCTGGAAGCTCGGCCGTGCGCTCGGCCGCGCGATCGCCGCGTACGACGAGGACCTCGCGGTCGTCGTCGTCGGCACCGGCGGGCTGTCGCACCAGCTCGACGGCACCCGCGCCGGGTTCATCAACAAGAAGTTCGACCGGATGTGCATGGACCGGATCGTCGGCGATCCCGAGTCGCTGACGCACTTCACGATCCCGCAGCTCGTCGAGCAGGCCGGCGCGCAGGGCGTCGAGCTCGTCAACTGGATCGTCGCCCGCGGGATGCTGGAGGGCGACGTCGCCTGCGTGCATTCGAACTACCACATCCCGATCTCGAACACCGCGGCCGGCCTGATGGTGCTCGAGCCGCGCGCCTAGCCCGCGCACCCGCGGCGGCGCGCCCTGCCGCGCCGCCGGTTGGTCTATCATGCGCACGGTCTTCAACCCGTGTGGGGGTGCCGCGTGAACCTCGAGAAGGTCGTCTTCGGCTTCTTCATCATCTTCGCGTGCACGCTCAACTTCGGCTTCTTCATCGGCGACATCGAGCGGCCCGAGCTGCACCACCCGATGGAGCTGTTCGCGGCGGTCGTCGTCAACCTGATCGCGACCGTGCTGAAGTTCGGCGACCGCACGCAGCTGGGCGCTACGCACCTGTCGACGAGCCTCGTCGCGTCGTTCCAGCTCGTCGCCGCGTCGGCCGTGTGGGTCTGGCAGCTCTACGTCGTCGGCCAGCCGATGAACGGCGAGCTCACCGCGGTGGTCGTGTCGCTGTCCGGCGGCGCGCTGCTCGCGAATCTCTTCTCGGTCGTGCTGCTGATCGGCGAGACGCTGCGCCAGGGGCGCTAGGCGCGTCCGGCGCCGCGGATGATCGCCGATGAGCGACATCCTGTTCCTGATCCTGCGGCGGCTGCGCGCGCCGCTGATCACGCTGATCGTCGTCTACGCGATCTCCGTCGGCGGCCTCGCGCTGATCCCCGGCGTGGACGGCGACGGCGTCCGCCGGCCGATGAGCATCTTCCACGCGTTCTACGTGATGAGCTACACGGCGACGACGATCGGGTTCGGGGAGATCCCGCACCCGTTCACCGACGCCCAGCGCCTGTGGGTGACGTTCGCGATCTACCTGTCGGTGATCGGCTGGGCGTACACGCTGGGCTCGGTGGTCGCGCTCGCCAACGACGCGCCGTTCCGCGCCATGCTCGCGCGCAGCTTCTTCCGCTGGCGCGCGCGCGGCATCATCGCGCCGTTCTACATCCTGTGCGGCTACGGCCAGAGCGGGGCGCGGCTCGCGCGCGCGCTCGACCGCCTCGGCAACATGCTCGTGATCGTCGACCCCTCGGCCGAGCGCCTCGCGCGCATCGGCATCGAGGACTACGCGACGCCACCGCTCACGCTCGCGGCCGATGCGCGGGTGGCCGACGTGCTCGTCGACTGCGGCATCCACAGCGACCGCTGCCTCGGGGTCATCGCGCTGGCGGGCGAGGACGGCGTCAACCAGGCGATCGCGATCGGCGCGCGCGTGCTCAATCCGGCGATCCCGATCGTCGCGCGCGCGAAGTCCGCGATCGCGAAGGTGAACCTCGAGTCGTTCGGCGGCGTGGAGGTCATCAGCCCCTTCGAGGTGTTCGCGTTCAACTTGGGCGTGGCGCTGCGCGCGCCCGAGATCGTCCAGCTCGAGGACTGGCTGACGGCGGCGCCGGGCTCGCCGTGCCCGCCGTGCACGCGACCGCCGCGCGGCCGCTGGGTGCTGGTCGGCTTCGGCCGGTTCGGCCGCGCGATCGCGCGGGTGCTGGACGCCGAAGGCATCGAGTGGCGCGCGTTCGACCCCAGCGTCGCGGCGGACCGCGACGCGCGGCTGCTGCACGGCGACTACACGGAGAACGTGCTGCACGACGCCGGGATCGAGACGGCGGACGTGCTGGTCGCCGGCGCCGACATCGACGCCGTGAACCTGGGCGCGACGACGCGCGCGCGGCGCAGCAAGCCCGATATCTTCGTGGTGATCCGGCAGAACCAGATGCAGGACCGGGCGCTGGTCGACGCGGCCCACGCGGACCTCAAGTTCGTGCAGTCCGACATCATCGTGCACGAGTGCCTGCAGGCGCTGAAGACGCCAATGCTCGGCCGGTTCATCTCGGCGCTGCGCGCGGCCGACGTCGCGGTCGCGGCCGCCACTCTCGAGCGCGTGCGTGCCGAGGTCGGGCACGGCTCGCCACGGGCGTGGGCGTTCGAGTGCGACGTGCTGCAGCCCGGACTCTTTCACGCGTTCTTCCAGCGCGCAGGCACCTCGTTCCGGATCGAGCACCTCGCCATCGACCCGACCGATCCGCCGGCACGGATGCGCGTGGCCGCGCTGATGCTCGAGCGCGAGGGCCGGCAGACGCTGCTGCCGCCCGATGCAACCGCGCTGCGGCCCGGCGATCGCGTCCTGTTCGTCGGCGAGGACGCGGCGCGGCGGCTGCAGCAGCGCTACCTGACCGAGCCGGGGACCGTCGCGTGGGTCTGCTCGGGCAGCGAGCCGCCGCGCGGCTTCGTGTTCCGCTGGTGGCAGGGCCGCGCGCATTGATTGAACCGGCGTCCGCGCGGCGATCCGCGCGGCGCGGAGCCACCACGCGGCCCACCGTACGCCCGCCGCGCGCGGATTGCCGCCCGGAGTCCGATGGCCGCGAGGCCGGACGCGGCATGCCGTAGAATCCGCCGCTGACCCGTCCGCGGCCGTTGCCTCCCCCTGAATCGCGAAAGCATCCGTTGAAGAATCCTCCCGTACTGCCGCTGGGCGTGCTCGCCGCGCTCCTCGTCGCCGTCGCGTGGTCGCCGGCGTCCTTCGCGCAGGCGCCCGCGGCGGCCAGGCGCGCCCCGGTCGTCGTGCAGGCGCCCGCCGACGCGTGGCCGCGTCCCGTCGCGATGCCGGGCGCCGCGGCGATCGTCTACGCGCCGCAGGTCGAGCGCTGGACCGGCAACCGGATCGACTTCCGTGCGGCCGTTGCCGTGCGGCCCGCCGGTGCCGCCACCGAGGCGTTCGGCACGGTGACGGTGTCGGCCACCACGCGCGTGGACAAGGTCGCGCGGACGGTCACGCTGGACGGCCTGGCGGTCACGGCGAGCGATTTTCCGACCCTCCCAGACCGGGGCGCCGCGTACGCCGCGGGCCTTGCGCGGCAATTGCCGGCGACGGTGCGCACGGTCGATCTCGACCGGCTCACCGCGTCGTTGGCGGCGGCGGACCACGCGCCGGCGACCGTCGCCGTGCGCAACGATCCGCCGCGCGTCGTCGTCAGTCAGACGCCCGCCATCCTCGTGCCGATCGACGGCGCGCCGGTGCTGCGGCCGGTTGCGGGCAGCAACGGCTTCCAGCGCGTGATCAACACCCGCGCGCTGATCCTGAAGGCGCCGGGCGAGCCGCAGTACTTCCTGCGCGTGTACGACGGCTGGCTGATGGCGAACTCGCTCGACGGGCCGTGGACGCAGCCGTTCATTGCGCCGACGGGCATCGACGCCGTGGCGCGCGCGGTGGCGGCGACCGCCGTCGTCGATGTCCTCGACGGCGGGCGGCGCGCCAGCCCGAAGCCGAGCCTCGCGCAGGGCGTGCCGACGATCGTCACCACGCAGGTCCCGACCGAACTCGTCGTCTTCCGCGGCGCGCCCGACTTCGCGCCGATCGTCGGCACGCAGCTCAAGTGGGCGACGAACACGACGAGCGACGTGCTCGTCGACGCCGCCTCGGGGCAGTACTACGCGCTGCTCGCGGGCCGGTGGTTCCGTGCGGCGGCGCTCGCCGGCCCGTGGACGTTCGTCGCGAGCGACGCGCTGCCCGCGGACTTCGCGCGCATCCCGCCGCAATCCCTGGCCGGCGCGGTGCTGCCCGCCGTCGCCGGCACGCCGCAGGCGCGCGCCGCCGCCGTCACCAACACCATCCCGCAGACGGCGAGCGTGCCGCGCAAGGGCGGGCCGGCGTTCGCGCCGAAGTTCGACGGCGCGCCGCAGTTCGCGGACATTCCCGGCACCGCGCTCGCCTATGCGGTCAACGCCGGCGTGCCTTTGATCCGTGCGGCGCCGGACGCGTATTACGCGGTGAAGGCGGGCATCTGGTTCGCCGCGAAGGACCCGGCGGGTCCGTGGACGCTCGCGACGGCGGTGCCCGACGCGATCTACGCGATCCCGCCGTCGTCGCCCGTGTACTTCGCCACGTTCGTGCGCATCTACGGCGCGACACCCGACGTCGTCTTCACCGGCTATACGCCGGGGTATCTCGGTGCGTACGTCGCGCCTGGCGGCACCGTCGTGTACGGCACGGGCTACGCGCACGCGCCGTGGATCGGCAGCGTCTGGCACGCGGCCCCGCCAACGTACGGCGTCGCGGCGACGCCGGTGTGGAACTCGCGCGTCGGCTACACGTACGCGTTCGCGGTGGGGCTCGCCACGCCCGCGTGGACGCAGGGGGGCGACGCCGGCGCGCGCCTCCATCCCGGCTACTGGGGCGGATACCCGTGCTGCGGCTCGGCCAGCGCCAACGTCTATCGCTGGTGGGCGCGCGCCGCGCAGGCGAAGCGCGGCATGGCGGGACCAGCGGCCGGCGCGCCGGCACCTGCGCCGACGCCGGCGCGCCCGGCCGCGACGGTCGCAGCGGCGAACGCCATGCCGCCGCCATTGCCGTCCGCGCAGGCCGACCCGTATCGCGCGCCGCCCGCGCCGCGCGGCTACGACATGTCGATGGTCACGACGCAGGACAGCCCCGCCGCGCTCGCGAGCGCTGCAAAAGCCCCGCCCGGCCAGCCGCAGTACATTTCGGCGAACGCGTACTATGCGAGCCTGAAGGCGAACGGCGGCGTGAGCCCGGACGCCGTCGACAACGCCGCCTACGCGGGTCCCGACGGCAGCGTCTACCGCAAGGCGCCGGACGGCTGGCAGCGGCACACGGCGAGCGGCTGGCAGAGCGGGGCGGCCGCGCCGCCCGCGGTGGCCGCGCAGGCGCAGGCGCACGCCCAGGCGGGCGCGGACGCCGCCGCGCTGCAGGCGGGATCCTACGGCATGAGCAACGCGACGCGCTTCACCGGCGATCCGCGCGACGGCTGGACCGCGCGCGATGCCGGCGACGGCGGGTACAGCCGCACGCTGGGCGGGGACGGCGGCATCAGCGCCGAGCGCTACGACTACGACCAGACCGTGCTCAACAACGAGTTCGACATCGCGGCCAACGGCGGCTGGTGGAGCGAGGGCGTCTACGCTGGTGGCGTCGGCTGGGGCGGGCGCTTCGGCGACTGACGCGCGCGCACGCTAACGCGTGAACGTCGCCTCTTCGACGAGCACCTTGTACGTGTAGCCGGAACCCAGGTCGACGTTCGTCCGCACGACGCCCTTCGCGACCACGACGTCGCCGACTGTCGTCTCCGCTTTCGTGGTGACGACGAGGTCGTCGGTGCCGTCGGCGGCGGTGCCGGTACCGTCGCGCAGGTGGACCCAGTTCTTGCCGAGGATGCCCGGCGTGAACTTGACGACCTTGCCGCGCACGACGACCGTCTTGTCCTTGAGGTCGCCCTTGCTGCCCGCGATTTCGGCGACGGTCCGCGCGTCCGCGCCGGTGGCCTTGGCGACCTTGACGTCGCCGACGTCGGCCGGCTTCGGCAAGCCGGAATGGAAAGCGTTGACGCTCCCGGGGGCCGGGGCAGAGGCCGCGGCCGCCTGGGCGGGCGCACCGGCCAGTTCGCCGAACACGATCGTCGCGAACTTGCGCTTCAGCGTCTTGCTCTCGAAGTCCTTCATCACCGTCGCGTTCTCGATCGCGACCTCGGCGCCTTTCTTCACCGGCGCGCGGTTCACGGCCGCCCACTGCTCGCCGTCCTTCGTCTTCAGGCGCAGGTACGTGTAGTTGTCGACGTCTTGCACCTCGAGGACCTGTCCACGGACCGTGAGTGGCGACGAGGGCGCGGCGTGGCCGGCGTTCCAGCCGGCGCCGGCGACGGCGAACAACGCAATAAGGATCAGCGATTTCATGGGTGCATCCGGTCGTAGCGGGCATGCGGCCGCGCGCCTCCGGCAGCCGGGCCGGAGTCCGCCGCGACTATCGCACACGCGGTGCGCGCGGGCTTTGATCCAGGTCGCAAGGCGCGCACGGGGCGGGCGCCGACGCACGGTGCGGCCCCGGCCGTGCGCCGCGCCGCGAAGGCCCCGCCGCTAGGGCACGGCGACCGCGGCCGTCGGCGTGTACGCCGAGCAGCTCCCGGTGTTGCAGGCCCGGACCTGGTACCTGTACGTGCCGGCGGCGCCGACCGGGTCGTCGTACGACGTGGTGTTCGCGGGCAGCGCCGGGTTGACCGTGACGAAGCTGCAGCTCCGGCCCCCCTGCATGCAGCGCTGCAGGTCGTACGACGACTCGCCCGCGACGTCGGGCCAGCTCACGCGGATCACGCGTGGCGCGACCACGACCGCCGATGCGGACGCGGGCGCCGGCGGCGGCCCGACCGGCCGTGTGACCGTGAACGTGTGGGTGGCTTCGGCGGACACGTTGTTGCCGCCGTCCTTGACGAGGACGTGGAACGTGTACGTGCCGTCGGCGAGGCTCGTGTAGCTCGCGGTCGTGGCGGACGTGAAAAGGCCGGGATCGGCCTGCAGCGGCGCGAGCCAGAAGTCGTAGCCCAGGCTCGCCGTCGGCGTCAGGTCGTCGCTGCCGGTCCACCCGAACGACACGCTGCCGGTCGCGTTGGGGCTGGCCGGCGCGGATTGGATGCCCACCGTCGGCGCGAGGTCGGGCGCGCTCACGGTGAACGTGCGCCGGTTGCCCGCGCCCGGGGCCGCGCCCGGCGCCTCGGTGTTGCCGGCGGCATCGCGCGCGATCACGTGGAACGTGTAGGTGCCGTTCGGCAGCTTCGCGTACGAGCGGGTTGCGGCGGCGCCGAACGCGGAGAAGCCCGCCTCCAGCGGCTCCAGCCGGCACGCGTAGGCGAGCGGCAGGCTGCCGGCGCCAGGCGTGTCCGTCGCGGTCCACGAGAAACTTGCCGTGCGCACGTTGAGCGTGTCGCCTTCGGCCGGCGATGGCGGGCTCGTGATGGTGGTGACCGGTGCCGCGCTGTCGGGCGACGGGATGCCGAGCCAGATCGAGCAGCCGCCGTTGTTGCCGGGATCCGCGCGGTTCGCGCTGCCGACGGCGAGTCCCAGCGGCGTCGTGGCGATCGCGCGCATGCCGATCGAGTTGACGACGCCGAGCCCGTCGTTCGTCACCGTCACCCAGTCGACGCCGTTCGTACTCGCGACGATGTCGAAGCCGAACGGGCTCTGCGTGGTGCCGCGTCCCTGCAGCGTGCCGGCATAGAGCCGGTTGTCGCCGAGCGGCGCGTTGGTCGCGTGATACGCGTAGTGGTGGATGCGCCAGAAGTACGAGTGCGGGCCGCTCGGATACCCGCCGACCGCGTCGCCCGCAGGACCGAAGCCCGCCCCGTGGCGCGACGTCGGCGGGCAGTCGTTGGCGCCACCCACACCGTCCAGGTCTTCCAGCGGCACGCCGCACCGCAGGTTCGCGGGCAGCGCGGGATTGGTCGGCGGCTGGTTGGGGTTGGGGCCGAAGTTCATCCGCGGCTCGCCGATCACGACCTCGAACGTGCCGTCGGCGCGCAGCCGCAGCATCTCGGCGGGCGGCTTGTTGTGCGTCGGCGTGCTGATCCCCATGTAGATCGCGCCGCCGAAGGCCATGAGGTCGGAAATGCCGTAGTTCCTGACCGTGCCATCGTCGTTGAAGGGCCGGCCGCCGCCGCCGTCGACCACCTTGGTCCAGATCGGCGTGCAATTTCCTCGCGTGGACGTGCACCCCGGCGTGCGCCACAGCTGCGCGCCGGTCACCGGGCTGTCGGCGCCGGCGTAGAGAAAGCCGCCCGCCGCATACAGCGTGAAGAGCGCGTCGACCGTCGAGTCGTTGAACCGCATCGGGCTGTAGGTGCGCCACGTGCCGAGGCCGACCGGGTTTTCGTTGACGAGCACGACGGGGTTGTCCGACACGTCGGTGTCGTACGTCGTGGCGTCACCGCCCTTGCCGACCGGCGTCGTGACCAGCAGCCGCTTGCCGGAGGGGTCCGTGAAGCAGACCATCGTGCGGAAGCCGACCGTGCCCACCGGGTACCCGATCGACGTGACCGGCGTGAACGTCAGGCCGTCGGTCGTGCGCAGGATGTTGCCCTGCGCGATGCCCGCCGTGGACACGAAGAGGTAATCGGTGCCGCCGAAGTTGCACACGGTCATCCAGCGGTACCCGAACTCGCGCGGGCCGAGCAGGCCCATCGGGGCCTGCAGCACCATCGCCCACCTGCCGGTCGAGCCGTCGGGCCCGCCGGGCGTGTACGCCCAGATCTGGCCCGTCATCGTCGCGAGGCTCGCCGCCGTGCCGTCGGTCTCGAACCGCCCCGTGCCGACGTAGAGCTTGCCCTTGAACCACGTCATCGACCACGCGTACTCGTTGAGCTGCGAGCCTTCCGGGTGCGCGCCGTCGATCGCCTGTTCGAAGCCCAGCGTCGCGAGCAGCTTGAAGTCGGCGTCGCCGCTCAGCATTCCGGCCGCGCGAACGGGTGCGGCCGCGGCGAGCGCCAGCGCGAGAATGCACAAGGCCAACGTGTGCAGGTTGTGCGCGACAAAGGTGACCAGCCGGCGGTGGCGCCCGGCTGCGGACGAAGCACTCATTGGCGGCACTCCCGGCGGCGGCAGGTAACCAGGCATTCTTGCTTCACGCGCCGATTGTAGCGCGCGAAGTGCCCGCGGCCGATGCGGTTCGCCAGACGATGCAGCGGTTGTTGGCCGGCATTGCGCGATCCTCGGCAAGCGTCCAACCCGCCGCGCGCGCAAGGGCGGCAACCCGTGCGAAATCGCGGAGGCCCTGCTGGGGCGCCTCGGCGCGCAGCCGCGCGTCGAATGCCGCGTTGCTGTCGCTCGTGTGCTGCCCGCCGTAGTGGAAGGGGCCGTAGACGACGACGGTCGCGTCGTCCGCGAGCACGCGCGGCAGCGCGGCGAACATCCGCTCGACGTCGGCCCACGCCATGATGTGCAGCGTGTTGGCGCTGAACACCGCGTCGAAGCAGGCGGTGGGCCACGCGCCGGCGACGTCGAGCGCGAGCGGCGGCGGCGTGTTCGCGAGTCCCGCGTCCTCGAGCCAGAGACGGATGCCGGGCAGGTTCTCCGCGCGGTCGGACGCCTGCCACACGAGGTGCGGCAATGCGGCGGCGAAGTGCACGGCATGCTGGCCGGTGCCGCTGCCGATCTCGAGCACGCGCCGGCGGACGGCGAAGTGCTCGCGCAGCACGGCGAGGATCGGCTCGCGGTTGCGCTCGCACGCGGGCGCGAACGGCTTGTCCACCGCCCGCGTGGTCAGAAGAACGCGGAGACGCCGTCGATGCGGTCGAGGCGTACGACGATGCGGCTCGATTGCTGGCTGCGCGCGATGACGTAGCGATCGTCGACCGATACGACGACCGCGTTGATCGTGGCGCCGTTCGCGTGGATGGCGACGCCGCGGCTCTTTTCCTTGCTCTCGAGCAACACGGCGCGCAGCGCGTCGGCCTCCGCGCCCTGCGCGGCGGCAGGCGCCGGCACGGCGACGAACGCGGGAACGGCGAGGGTGACGGCCACGAGCAGCGCGGCGGCGGCACGGCGGGCGTTCTTCATCGGGTCTCCTTCGGTCGGGTTCACGGGCGTGCGGCGGGTCGCGCGCAGGCGGCGAAACGACCGTATGATGGCGCCGGCAATGCGAACCCCGGCGACATGAGCACGCGCGCGACCGACATTCTAGGCACGTTCGCGGCCGCGCTGCTCGCGGTGACGGCCGCGCACGCGCAGTGTCCTGCGCAGGTGCCGGCGCAGGGCGCTCCGCTGCGCGGCGCGGCGCCGCTGTTCCCCGCGGACAACTGGTGGAACGCCGACGTTTCCGCGGCGCCGATCGACCCGATGTCGCCGGCGTACATCGCGTTCATCGGCGCCGGCCGCCGCCTGCATCCGGACTTCGGCGGCGAGGTCGCACCCGGCAGCGTCGCCACGTATGGGATGCCGTATGCCGTGGTGAACGGCGCGCAGCCGAGGGTGGCGGTGACGTTCGACTACGCGGACGAGAGCGACGGCGCCGGCGTGCCGTTCTACCCGCTGCCCGCGCAGGCGATCGCGCAGCCGCACTGGGTCGAGGGCGGCGCGCCGGCCGCCGTCGACCAGCGCAGCCAGGCGGACCGGCATCTCCTCGTCGTCGACTGCGACCGCCGGCACCTCTACGAGCTCTACAACGTCTGGTACGACGGCGCGCGCGGGCGGTGGTTCGCGGGATCCGGCGCGGTCTTCGACCTCGACGCGAACGATCGCCGCCCGGACGGCTGGACGTCCGCCGACGCCGCCGGCCTCGCGATCCTGCCCGGGCTCGTCCGCTACGACGAGGCGTGGAACCCGGCGGTGGCCGACATCGGGCACGCGCTGCGCGTCACCGTGCGCGCGACCAACGGCTACGTGTACCCCGCGTCGCACCGCGCCGGGTCGACGCCGGGCGCGTTGCCCATGGGCGCGCGTCTGCGGTTGAAGGCGAGCGTGAACGGGCAGGACCCGGCGCTGCGCACGGCCGACCCCAACGTCCGCAAGATCTTCCGCGCGATGCAGAAGCACGGACTCATCGTCGCCGACAACGGCACCGACATGTACGTGACCGGCGCGTTCGACGTGCGCTGGGACAACGACGTGCTCAATCCGGCGTTCGCGCTGCTCGCCGCGGGCGACTTCGACGTGGTCGCACTCGGGTGGAAACCGGCGCCGGCGGCGCCGCCGGCGCTGGCGGGGCTGACGCTCGATCCCGCCCGCGTGCGCGGGAGCGGCGCCGCACTCGCCACCGTCACGCTCGCCGCGCCTGCGCCGGCAGGCGGGGTCGCGGTAACGCTCATGTCGTCGGATTCCGCGCGGGCGACCGTGCCGGCGAGCGTCAACGTCGCGGCCGGCGCCACGCGTGCGCCGTTCCTCGTTGCCACCCGGCCGACGCGCCGGGACGCGCCCGTGACGGTCACCGCGTCGGCCGGCGGCGCGACGCTGTCCGCGGCGCTCACGGTGACGCCGCGCTGACGTCAAACTTAAGGAGGCTACCGCAATGCTCGGCACCGACTTCATCCTCGACGCGCTCGCCGCCGAGGGCCTCGACCACCTGTTCATGGTCCCGGGCGGCCTGGTCGACCCGTTCCTGCCCGCGCTCGGCCGGCAGACGGCGCTGCGGCCCGTCGTGGCCGCGCAGGAGGGCGGCGCCGCCTACATGGCGGACGGCTACGCGCGCGCGTCGGGCAACTTCGGCGCGGCGCTCGTGATCGGCGGCCCCGGCCTCGGCAACACGGCGACCGCGCTGCAGGCGGCGCGCGCGGACGGATCGCCGGTGCTGCTCCTCTCGGGCGAGGTGGCCACCGCGCTGGAGGGCCTCGGGATGTTCCAGGACGCAAGTGCGCAGACGTCAGACGACGTCGAGGTCGTGCGCACGCTCACGCGCTACTCGACGTCCGTCGACAACCCGCGCAACCTCCATCACCTCGTCCGGCGCGCGCTGCTCGAGATGCGCGCGCCGCCGGGCGCGCCGGTTCACCTGTCGGTGCCGCAGGACGCGCAGAACGGTCCGGTCGCGGTGCGGCACGCGCGGATCGATCCGTCGGCGCTCGGGCACGGCGCGATCTGCCTGCCGGCCGCGCAGGCGTCGCTTGGCCTCGTCCGCGGCGCGGCCGGCGCGCCGCCCGTGAAGGTCGCGGTGCTGTCGGGCCACGGCGTGGATGCCGGCGGCGGCGCCGACGCGCTGCGCCGGTTCGCGGAGGCGTGGGACATCCCGGTCGCGACCACGCTGCGTGCCAAGGGTGTGTTCCCCGAGGACCATCCGCTGTCGCTCGGCGTGTTCGGTTACGCGGGCACGCACCACGCGCGCATCGCGCTCGCCGACGCGCCGCCCGACCTGCTGCTCGTGCTGGGCTCCGGCTTCGGCGTGCGCGACACCATGCACGGGGTGCTCGGGGTCACCCCGGGCCGTACGGTCGTCGTCGACGCCTCGCCGGTGACGGTCGGGCGCCATACCGACGGGCTGGGCGTGGTCGCCGACTGCCGCGCGTACGTCGAGTGGCTCCTCGACGCGCGCGCGCAGTACGGTGCCGCGCTGGAGTCGACGCGCGCGGCGCGCGCGCAGTGGTTGGCGGCCATCCGCGCGCAGCCGCGGCTGCAGGACCCGGAGCACATGCGAAGCGACGCGCAGCCGATCCATCCGGCGCGGATCGTCGCCGACCTGCGCGCGGCGCTGCCGCGCGACGGGATCCTCTTCGTCGACTCGGGCGCGCACCGCGCGTTCGCCGGCCACTACTGGACCGCGTACGAGCCCGGCACCTACGTCTCGGCGACCAATCTCGGGCCCATGGGCTGGGCGATTCCCGCCGCGATCGGCGGCGCGTGCGCGCGGCCGCAGCGCAAGGTGGCGGTGATCACCGGCGACGGCTGCATGCACATGCACGGCCTCGAAGTCGCGACCGCGGCGCGCTACGGCGTGCCGGTGGTGTTCGTCGTCGTGAACAATGCGGCGCTCGGCAACGTCTGGCTGCGCGCGCACTCCGAAGGGACTGTGCCCGACGCGCTGACCAGCCTTCCCGACCTCGACTGGGCGGGCTTCGCCCGCAGCGTGGGCGCGCTCGGCGTGACGGTGCGCGAGCCCGCGGCGCTCGCCGGCGCGTTCGCGCGCGCCCTCGCGGCCACGCAGCCGACCGTGATCGACGTCAAGGCGGACAAGCGGTGCGCGACGCCGGTCGCCGACTGGGTGGCGGCCTCGGCCGCGTGGTCGTACCACGAGTGACGGAGGAGGGCGCCCATGGCCGCGCTGCCGTTCGACCCCGCCGAGCTCGCGCCGGCGGACCGCGCGCTCTACGACGCGATGGTCGCGCGGCGGCGCGCGCAGGGCGCGCCGTTCGACGGCCCGTACCTGCCGCTGATGAACCACCCGCAGCTGTGCCAGCGGATCGAGGCGCTCGGCTATTACCTCAAGTTCGACGGGCACCTGCCGCGGGACGTCTACCAGTTCGTCGTGCTGGCCGTTGCGCGTGCAGCGGGCGCCTCGTTCGAGTGGGAGGACCACGTCGCGCACGCGCGGGCGGCCGGCGTGCCGGACGCGGTGATCGCCACGCTGGCGCAGCACGGGCCGGCGGCGGCCGGCCTGCCGGCGCCCTATGCGGCGGCGGCGGCGGTGCTCGCGCACACGCTGGGGTGGCAGGACATACCGGCGGACGCGCAGGCCGCCGCGATCGCGCGGTTCGGCGTCGAGGGCTTCGTGGAGATCGTCGTCCTGTCGGGGTTCTACCAGATGTTCGCGGCGATCAACCAGGGGTTCGCCGTGGCGCGCCCCGGACCCGGCGGCTAGTGACGTCCCCCCGAGGACGCTGCGCGTCCTTCCCCCCAGAGGGGGGCGCGCGCCTTGGGACGGCCCGGCGGCGGCTAGTGCTGGCCCCCCGAAGGCGCTTCGCGCCCTCCCCCCAGAGGGGGGCGCGCGCCTTGGGACGGCCCGGCGGCGGCTAGTGACGTCCCCCCGAGGACGCTGCGCGTCCTTCCCCCCAGAGGGGGCGCGCGCCTTGGGACGGCCGGGCGGCGCTAGCTACCGGGGCGCCGGACATGGCGCGGCCGGAATATGTTAATATCAAACGAGTTTGATATAATCATATTTGCCTCCGACCCCCCGCCAGCGGGACGCCGCGCGTTGCCGGCGCCCTCCGCGCGCGCGACACTCGGGGCAGGCCGTGCCGGCGGCTACCGGCGGAGGAGCGGACCATGCAGCAGAAGAAATTCGCATCGCAGGCGGACCTCGAGGAAAAGAAGGTCAGCTTCGACCGGCTGTCGGAGCACGCGTACGCGTACACGGCGGAGGGCGACCCCAACACCGGCGTCATCGTCGGCGACGACGCGGTGATGGTCGTCGACACGCAGGCCACGCCCGTGATGGCGCAGGACGTGATCCGGCGCATCCGCGAGGTCACCGACCTCCCGATCCGCTACGTCGTGCTGTCGCACTACCACGCGGTGCGGGTGCTGGGCGCGTCCGGCTACAAGCCCGACCACGTCATCGCCAGCCGCGACACCTACGACCTCATCGTCGAGCGCGGCGCGCAGGACATGCAAAGCGAGATCGAGCGCTTCCCGCGGCTCTTCCGCGCCGTCGAGTCGGTCCCCGGCCTCACGTGGCCGACGATCGTGTTCGAGCGCCGGATGACACTGTGGCTCGGCAAGCTGCAGGTCGAGCTGATGCAGCTGGGGCGCGGCCACACGAAGGGCGACACCGTCGCGTGGCTGCCGCAGGAGAAGATCCTGTTCTCGGGCGACCTGGTCGAGTACGACGCCACGCCCTACACCGGCGACGCGTACCTGACCGACTGGCCGGCAACGCTCGACGCCATCGCGGCGCTCGGGCCCGAGAAGCTCGTGCCGGGCCGCGGCGCGGCGCTCAAGACCCCGGCGGAGGTGGCCGCGGGGCTCGACGGCACGCGCGCGTTCGTCACCGCGATGTTCGACAGCGTGAAGCGCGGCGCGCAGGCGGGGAAGGACCTGCGCACCGTCTACCGCGAAACCTACGCGACACTGAAGCCGCGCTTCGGCCACTGGGTGATCTTCGACCATTGCCTGCCGTTCGACGTGTCGCGCGCGTACGACGAGGCGACGCGCTTCCGCGACCCGCGCATCTGGACCGCGGAGCGCGACCGCGAGATGTGGCAGACGCTGGAAGGCTGACGCGGCGGCGCCCGCCGACCGCGCGCGCGACCGCGCCATGACGACGACCTATACGTACCCGAAGTACGAGTACCGGCGGCCGCCGGAACTCGACGGCGGCTCCGCGCGGCGCGGCGTCGTGGTCGTCGGCGCAGGTCCGGTCGGGCTCACCGCCGCGATCGACCTCGCGCAGCGCGGCGTGCCGGTGCTGGTGCTCGACGATGACGACACCGTCAGCGTCGGCTCGCGCGCGATCTGCTACTCGAAGCGCACGCTGGAGATCCTCGACCGGCTCTCCTGTGGCGAGCCCGTCGCGGCCAAGGGCGTGGGCTGGAAGGTCGGCAAGGTCTACCAGGGCAGCGAGCTCGCCTACCAGTTCGACCTGCTGCCCGAGACCGGGCACCACCGCCCGGCATTCGTGAACCTGCAGCAGTACTACTTCGAGGAAGCGCTGGTGAACCGCGCGCGCGCGCTGCCGGCGCTCGAGCTTCGCTGGCGCAACAAGGTCACGCACGTCGCGCCGACACCCGATGGCGTGGCGCTGCGCGTCGCGACCGACGACGGCGAATACGCGCTCGCGTGCGACTGGCTCGTCGTCTGCGACGGCGCGCGGAGCCCCATCCGCCACATGCTGGGGCTGGACTTCGAGGGGCAGGTATTCCGCGACCGCTTCCTGATCGTCGACTTCAGGATGACGGCCGACTTCCCGGCGGAGCGGCGGTTCTGGTTCGATCCGCCGTTCCACCCGAACCAGTCGGTGCTGCTGCACCGGCAGCCGGACGACGTCTGGCGCGTCGACTTCCAGCTCGGGTGGGACGCCGACCCCGAGGCGGAAAAGCAGCCGGCGCGCATCCTGCCGCGTCTCGCCGCCATGCTCGGCCCCGACGCGCGCGTCGAGATCGAGTGGGCGAGCGTCTACACGTTCCAGTGCCGCCGCATGCAGCGGTTCCGCCACGGACGGCTGATCTTCGCCGGCGACTCGGCGCACCTCGTGAGCCCGTTCGGGGCGCGGGGCGCCAACAGCGGCATCCAGGACGTCGACAACCTCGGCTGGAAGCTCTCGCTCGTCGTGGCCGGACGCGCGCCCGACGCGCTGCTCGACACCTACGACGCCGAGCGCATCGCCGCCGCCGACGAGAACATCCGCAACTCGACGCGTTCCACCGACTTCATCACGCCGAAAAGCGCCGTGTCGCGCACGTTCCGCGATGCGGTGCTCGCGCTCGCGCGGCGATACGCGTTCGCGCGGCGGCTCGTCAACAGCGGGCGGCTGTCGGTGCCCGCCGTGCTCGGCGAATCGCCGCTCAACACGCCGGACGGCGCGGCGTTCGCGGGCGCGATGGTGCCCGGCGCGGTCGCCGCCGACGCGCCGGTCAACGGTGACCGCGGCCCGTGGCTGCTCGGCTATCTCGGCGGCGATTTCGTCCTGCTCGCGTTCGGCGACGGCGTGGACGCGGCGGCCGCGCGCGCGCTGCGCACCGCGCCGATCGCGTGCCGCGTCGTGCAGGTCGGCGGCGCGGGCGGTGCCGACCGCGACGTGATCGGCGACCCGGAGGGGCTGGTCGCGGCGCGCTATGATGGCCGGCCCGGCACCTGCTACCTCGTGCGGCCCGACCAGCACGTGTGCGCGCGCTGGCGCGCGTTCGACGCCGCGGCCGTGCGCGCCGCGCTCGCGCGTGCGACCTGCCGGGAACCGGAGGCATGATGGCCGACCTCGTCACCGACCCCAACATCGCCGCGCCCGACGACTTCTACGAGGAGCTGATCGGGCTGCACCGCGGGCTCACCGACGGGCAGAGCGCGCTCGTCAACGCGAAGCTCGTCCTGCTGCTCGCCAACCACATCGGCGACGCCGCCGTGTTGCGCGCCGCGATGGCCGCGGCACGCGAGGGCGTCGCCGCGTCGCCGTGAAGCCGCCGCGGTCCCGGCGCGCACCGCCACCTACGGGGGAACCATGAACACGGTCACCACGAGCCGTCCGGGCTCGCCTGCCGCCGCCGGTCGCGCGGCCGAAGTGCCGCTCGCCTACCAATCGGGCTTCGGCAACGAGTTCGCGACCGAGTCGCTCGACGGCGCGCTGCCGATCGGCCAGAACTCGCCGCAGCGCGCGCCTTACGGCCTCTACGCCGAGCAGATCTCGGGCACCGCGTTCACCGCGCCGCGCGGCGCCAATCGGCGCGTGTGGACGTACCGGATCCGGCCGGGCGTCATGCACGAGCCGTTCCGCATCGTCGGCCACGGCCGGATCGTCAGCGCATTCGGCGACGTGGCGACGCCGCCCAACCAGATGCGCTGGGACCCGCTGCCGCTGCCCGACGCGGCGACCGACTTCGTCGACGGCCTGGTCACGATGGCCGGCAACGGCGACCCGGCGTCGATGGGAGGCTGCGCGATCCACGTGTACGCGGCGAACCGGTCGATGACCGATCGCTACTTCTACAACGCCGACGGCGAGCTCCTGGTCGTGCCGCAGCACGGGCGGCTGCGGTTCCTGACGGAGCTGGGCCGCATCGACGTCGAGCCGCAGGAGATCGTCGTGATCCCGCGCGGCCTGCGCTTCCGCGTCGAGCTCGTCGACGCCGCCGCGCGCGGCTACGTCTGCGAGAACTACGGCGCGCAGCTGCGGCTGCCGGACCTCGGCGTGATCGGCAGCAACGGCCTCGCCAATCCGCGCGACTTCCTGTACCCGGTCGCGTGGCACGAGGAGCGCGAGGGCCGCTTCGAGCTGGTCGCGAAGTTCCTGGGCAACCTGTGGACGGCGGCGATCGACCACTCGCCGCTCGACGTCGTCGCCTGGCACGGCAACTACGCGCCGTACAAGTACGACCTGCGCCGCTTCAACACGATCGGCTCGATCAGCTACGACCACCCGGACCCGTCGATCTTCCTCGTGCTGCAGGCGCAGAGCGACACGCCGGGCGTGGACGCGATCGACTTCGTGATCTTCCCGCCGCGGATCCTCGCGATGGAGCACACGTTCCGCCCGCCGTGGTTCCACCGCAACGTCGCCAGCGAGTTCATGGGGCTGATCGAGGGCGTGTACGACGCCAAGGCGGAAGGGTTCATGCCCGGCGGCTGCAGCCTGCACAACTGCATGACGGGCCACGGGCCGGATGCGGAGACGTTCGCGAAGGCGAGCACCGCCGACCTCTCGCAGCCGACGCGCATCCGGGACACGATGGCGTTCATGTTCGAGACGCGCAACCCGATCCGGCCGACGCGCTTCGCGCTCGAGTCGGCGCAGCTGCAGGCCGAGTACCACCGCTGCTGGCAGGGCCTGCCGCGGCAGTTCGACCCCGCGCGGCGGTGAGCACCGTGGGCGCCTGGGAGACGCTGCTCGTCGAGACGCGCGACCGCGTCGGCGTGGTCCGGCTGAACCGCCCGCAGCGGCTCAACGCGCTGAACGACACGCTGGCGAAGGAACTGTCCGCCGTGCTGCACGCGTTCGACGACGACGCGGGCATCGGGTGCATCGTGCTCACCGGCAACGACAAGGCCTTCGCCGCCGGCGCCGACATCGGCGCGATGGCCGAGTGGGACTACGCGAAGGTGGCCGCCGACGACTACATCACGCGCGACTGGGAGGACATCCGCCGCATCCGCAAGCCGGTCGTCGCGGCGGTGGCCGGGTTCGCGCTCGGCGGCGGCTGCGAGCTCGCGATGGCCTGCGACATCATCGTGGCCGCCGACAGCGCGAAGTTCGGCCAGCCCGAGATCGCGATCGGGACGATGCCCGGCATGGGCGGCACGCAGCGGCTGCCGCGGGCGATCGGCAAGGCGAAGGCGATGGACTGGTGCCTGACCGGTCGCATGATCGACGCGGCGGAGGCCGAGCGCGCCGGGCTGGTCGCGCGCGTCGTGCCCGCGGACAGGCTCGAGGAGGAGGCGCTCGCGCTCGCCGCGAAGATCGCGTCGTTCTCGCTGCCGGTCGTGCTCAAGATCAAGGAAGCGATCAACCGCGCGTACGAGTCGTCGCTGGCGGAAGGCCTGCTGTTCGAGCGGCGCGAGTTCCACGCGACGTTCGCGCTCGACGACCGGAAGGAGGGCATGCGCGCGTTCGTCGAGAAGCGCAAGCCGGACTTCCGGCACCGCTGACCGCCCGCCGCGGCGCGGCGGGCGGCGGCCGATCCGGTAGAATCTCGCGCGAACGATCCGCCACCCTCCGCCGCATGTCCATGCCGATCTTGCGCACCGCTGCGCTCCTGCTGGCCGTCGCCGTCGCTGCGCTCGCCGCCGGCTGCGCGACGGTGTCGGCCGACTCCCACAAGACGCGGATCGAGTCGACGTGGAAGGACCCGCGCTATGCGGGCGGGCCGATGCGCAAGCTGTTCGTCGTCAGCCTGATGAAGGCCGGGCCGGGCGGCCGCGACGTGGTCGAGGATGCGATCGTCGCGCGGCTCGGGTCGGCGGGCGTGACCGCGATCGCGTCGCACACGGTGATGTCGAGCGATCCGGCGAAGGAGGGGCCGTCGCTCGAGGACGCGATCCGCGCGTCGGGCGCCGACGGCGTGCTGCTCGTGCAGGTCAAGTCGGTCGGCTCGTACGAGCCCTCCACCGTCGGCTCGACGTTCACCGCGCTCACGCCCGACACGATGGCGTCGTACGGCTTCCTGAAGAAGGAGGGCGCGTTCGTCGACCCCGGCGACTACAAGGTCGCGAAGATCATCAGCGAGCTCTACCTGCCGAACCTCGGGCGCCAGGTGTGGACGGCGGTCACGAACTCGTACGACGCCTCCGACCTCGCCCGCAACATGCCCGATTACACGCTGAAGCTGGTGACGGCGATGGCCAACGAAGGCATGGTGCCGGCCGCGCCGAAGCCCGCGTCCTGATGTCCAATTCTCCGGGGAACCCCGCCATGTCCGTGCTTCGCCTCATCGCCGCCCTGGCGGCGGCCACCGTGCTTGCCGCCTGCCAGACGACGTCGATCCAGTCGGCGTGGTTCGACACGAGCTACAAGGGCGGGCCGTTCCGGAAGATCGTCGTCGTCGCCAGCGACGGGACGACGTCGGACAGCCGCGTGTTCGAGGACATCATGGTGCAGCGGCTGCAGGCCGCCGGCGTGCAGGCGGTGCCCGGCTACACGACGGTGCCTCCCGACGCGCGGCGCGCCGAGGCGCCGTTCGCCGCCGCGGTCGCCGCCACCGGCGCCGACGGCGTGATCCTCGTGCGGCTCGTCCGCGTGGACACGAAGACGCAGGTGTCGACGATGATGATGCCGGGCCCGATGATCGGCCCGTGGGGCGGCTTCTACGGACCGGGCTTCTACGGCGGCGGGTTCTACGCGGTGCCCGATGTCACGCAGTACGACGTCGCGTCGGTGGAGACCAACGTCTACGCGGTCGCCACGCGCACGCTCGTGTGGGCGGCGACGACGCAGACGGTCAACCCGACCACCGTCGAGAAGGAAGCGCCCGGCTTCGCCGACATCATCGTTGGCCAGCTGCGCGCGCGCGGGCTGCTGCCGGCGGCGGCGAAGTAGCGCCGCGCGGCCCGACGCGTCATTGCGCGGCGTCGGCCGGCGCGCGCCCGCCCAGCGCCGCGGTGAGCTCCTGCGCCGTCGTGCGCACCAGCGCGCCGAGCGCCGGGATGCGCTCGCGCGTGAAGCGCGTCGTCGGCCCCGCGAGCGACACGGCGGCCCACGGCTCGCCCGCCTCGTCGAACACGGTAGCCGCCACGCAGCGCATGCCGAGCGCGTGCTCCTCGTCGTCGATCGCGTAGCCGCGCGCGCGGGTCGCGTCGAGCTCGCGCGCGAGCGCGGCGGTCGTCGTCAGCGTATGCGCGGTGTAGCGGTCGAGCGCGCGCGCGCCGACGACCGCGGCCACGCCCTTCGCCTCCATCGCGGCGAGCATCGCCTTGCCGACGCCCGACGCGTGGATCGGCGAGCGCGCGCCGAGCTTCGCGCTCATCCGCATCAGCTCGCGGCACTGCACCTGCTCGACGAACACCGCCTCGCCCGAATCGAGCACGGCGAGGTTCGCGGTTTCGCCGGAGCGCTCCATCAGTGCCTTGAGGTACGGATACGCCTGCACGACGAGGTTGCGGTGCGACAGGAACGCGCTGCCGACGCGGAATGCGCGCACGCCCATCAGCCACTCGCCGTTCGTGCCCGCCTGCACGTAGCCGGCGGCCTCGAGCGTTGCGAGCAGCCGGTGCGCGGTCGGCGCGGGCAGGCCGAGGCTCGCGGCGAGCGCGGTCAGCGTGGCGCCGCCGTCGGTGGCCGCCAGCGCCTCCAGGACGGCGAGGCCGCGCGACAGCGCCTGCGTGTGGCCGGGCGCCTTCGCCGGTGCGCGCCGCGACTTGGTCGGGGCGCCGCGGCGGCTGGCGAGCGGGGGGCGGCTGCGTGCGGGCATGGCGACGGTCGGCGCCGATTCTAGCACCGGCGCGCCGGGTCGCGGCGTTTGTGAAAAGCACTTTCACATTCTCGGCCGCCGTGGCGCGCGGTAGAATCGCCGGCACGCCCGCGCCCGGCGAATCCCGATGACCGCGACCAAGTCCGCCGCCCTCGCAGCGCTCGAACCGCAACGCGTGCTCGACCGTTGCGACGCGCTCGCGCGCCTGACCGAGCAGGACGGCGGGCTGACGCGCGTGTTCCTGTCGCCCGAGCAGCGCGAGGCCGACCGCCTCGTGCTGGGCTGGATGGAGGAGGCGGGCATGCGCGCGCGCGTCGACGCGATCGGCAATTGCGTCGGCCGCTACGAGGGCGCGCAGCCGGGCCTGCCGTGCCTCATGCTGGGCTCGCACCTCGACACCGTGCGCGACGCCGGCCGCTACGACGGCATGCTCGGCGTGGTCAGCGCGATCGAGTGCGTCGCCGCGCTGCACGCGACCGGAACGCGGCTGCCGTTCGCCGTCGAGATCGTGGGCTTCGGCGACGAGGAGGGCGTGCGCTTCGGCGCGACGCTGATCGGCAGCCGCGCGGTGGCCGGCACGCTCGACGCGGCGCTGCTCGACCGCGCGGACGCGGCGGGCGTCACGCTGCGCGACGCGCTGGCGGGCTTCGGGCTCGATCCCGACGGCATCGCGGCCGCCGCGCGGACGCCCGGCGACGTGCTCGCGTACGCCGAGCTGCACATCGAGCAGGGCCCGGTGCTGGAGGCGGCCGGGCTGCCGGTCGGCGTGGTCACCGCGATCAACGGCGGCAACCGCTTCAGCGTCGAGGTGACCGGCATGGCGGGCCACGCCGGCACCGTGCCGATGGGCCTGCGCCGCGACGCGCTCGCCGCCGCCGCCGAGTGCGCGCTCGCGGTCGAGCGCATCGCCGCGGGCGAGGCCGAGGTCGTCGGCACCGTCGGCCGCATCGCCGCGCACCCGGGCGCGATGAACGTCATCCCGGGCCGCGTCGCGTTCTCGCTCGACGTGCGCGCGCCGACCGACGAGAAGCGGCTGGCGGCGGTCGCGGCGATCCGCGCGGAATTCGCGGCGATCGCGCAGCGCCGCGGCGTCGACATCGCGATCGCGCCGCTGTGGGAGGCGCGCACGGCGCCGTGCGCGCCGGGGCTGCAGCGGCAGCTCGCCGCGGCGATCCACGACGAGGGCGTGCGCGTGCACCACCTGCCGTCGGGCGCCGGTCACGACGGCATGGCGCTCGTCGACCTGGCGCCGATCGGCATGCTGTTCGTCCGCTGCGCCGGTGGCATCAGCCACAACCCGGCCGAGGCGGTGACGCTCGAGGACGTCGCCACGGGTGCGCGCGTGCTGCTGCGCTTCGTGCTCGCGTTCACGCCGCCGGCACGCGGATGAGCATGTCGGCGGCGACCGACGCCATCCGCGCGTTCCTCGCCGCGCACCGCGCGGACGAGGAAGCCTTCCTGGCCGAGCTCGTGCGCGTGCCGTCCGACAATCCGCCCGGCGACTGCGCGCCGCACGCCGCGCGTGCGGCGCAGCTGCTCGAGGCGATGGGCTTCACCGTCGAGCGCCACGCGGTACCGGACGCCGAGGCGAAGGCGAACGGCATGGTCAGCTGCACGAACCTCGTCGTGCGCGTGTCTTTCGGCCGCGGCGCGGGCCCGGTAATCGCGCTTAACGCGCACGGCGACGTCGTGCCGCCCGGCCTCAACTGGACGGCCGATCCGTACGGCGCCGAAGTGCGCGACGGCGTCATGTACGGGCGCGGCGTCGCGGTGTCGAAGTCGGACTTCGCGACGTACGCATTCGCGCTGCGCGCGCTGCAGGCGGCCGCGGCCGCGGGCGCCGCGCTCGACGGTACCGTCGAGCTGCACTTCACGTACGACGAGGAGGCGGGCGGCGCGATCGGCCCCGCGTGGCTGCTCGCGCGGGGCGTGAGCGCGCCCGACTTCGCGGTCTCGGCGGGCTTCGCCTACGGCATCACGACCGCGCACAACGGATGCCTGCACCTCGAGGTCGAGGTGGTCGGCAAGTCCGGGCACGCGGCGGAGCCCGAGAAGGGCGTGGACGCGCTGGAGGCCGCCACCGGCATCCTCGCGGACCTGTACGCGCTGCGCAGGACGTACGCGGCGACGAAGTCGGCGATTCCCGGCATCGCGTCGCCGACGCTGGTCGTCGGCCTGATCGAGGGCGGCATCAACACCAACGTCGTTCCGGACCGCGTCCGGTTCCGCCTCGACCGGCGGATCATCCCCGAGGAGAACGCGGCCGCGGCCGAGGCGACGCTGACCGCGCAGATCGAGGCGTTCGCCCGCAAGTGGCCCGGCATCGGTGTCACCGTCAGGCGCATCCTGCTCGCTGTCCCCTTCGTGCCGATCCCGGGGCAGGAGAAACTCGTCGCCGCGCTGCAGCGGCACGGCCGCGACGTGCTCGGCGAGGAGCTGCGCACGCACGGCGTGCCGATCTACACCGACGCGCGCCTGTACACGACGGCGGGCGTCCCGGCGGTGCTGTACGGGGCCGGACCGCGCACGCTGGCCGAAGCGAACGGCCACCGCGCCGACGAGAGGCTCGTGCTCGCCGACCTGCACAAGGCCACCGAGGTCGTCGCGCGGGCGCTCGCCGATCTCCTCGCGGCCCGCTGACGCGCACGCGAGACCGGTGCCGCGCATCGGACACCTCTGGCGGCGCGTCTGCGCGCTCGGCGTCGCGCAGATCGTCTCGTGGGGCACGCTGTTCTACACGATCGCGGTGCTCGGCGCGGCGATGCGCGCGGACACCGGCGTCGGCGACCTCTGGCTCTTCGGCAGCTTCACCGCGGGGCTCTTCGTCTCGGGGCTCGTGTCGCCGTTCGTCGGGCGCCGGATCGACGTCTACGGCGGTCGGCGCGTGCTGGTGACCGGGTCGCTGCTGGGCGCGCTCGCGTGCGCAGTGCTCGCGACGGCGCAGGGGCCGGTCTCGCTGCTCGCCGGCTGGCTGCTCGCCGGCGTCGCGATGGCCGCGTGCCTGTACGACCCCGCGTTCGCGACGCTGCACCAGATCGCCGGCATGTCGTACCGGCGCGCGGTGACGGCGCTGACGCTGTTCGGCGGCTTCGCGAGCACGGTGTTCTGGCCGCTGTCGCAGTTCCTGCTCGACACGGTGGGCTGGCGGCAGACGTTCGCGACCTACGCGGTGCTGCACGTCGTGCTGTGCCTGCCGCTGCACGTCGCGAGCGTGCCCGCCGGGCGCGGCGCGTGGGAGCGCACGCAGGCGGCGGACCCCGACGCCGCCCCGCGCCCGCACGGCGGACCGACGTTCGTGTGGCTCGCGGCCGCGCTGTCGCTCGCCGCGTTCATCGGTTCCGCCGTCGCCGCGCACCTGATCGGCCTGCTGACCGCCACCGGGCTGTCGGCGCGCGACGCCGTGCTGATCGGCTCGCTGATCGGGCCGATGCAGGTCGCGGGGCGCATCATGGAGTTCGCGTTCAACCGGCACGTGCGCGCGCTCGCGATGGGCACGTTCGCGTTCGCGCTGATGGCGGTCGCGCTCGCCGTGTTCACGCAGGTAGGCGGCGTCTGGATCGTCGCGCTGGCATTCGCAATTCCCTATGGCTGGGCCAACGGCATCATGACGATCGTGCGCGGGACCGTGCCCGCCGAGCTCTTCGGCCACCGCGAATACGGCGCGCTGCTCGGCCGCCTCGCGCTGCCGCAGTTCGTGCTGAAGGCCGTCGCGCCGTTCGCGCTGACGCTGCTGTTCGCCGTCGACCCGGCGCGCGCGTACTCGCCGTATGCGCTGCTGGCGCTCGGCGTGCTGGCGCTCGGCGCGTACGCGGCCGCCGTGGCGTCGGCCCGGAAATCGGGGTCGGCGCCGTAATCCCGGCGCCCCCGATTGGCCGCTCGAGGGCGCAAGGACACGCGTCCCCCGATGGGCCGACGCCGACCTCGATATTGGAGGAATAGCGGCGCCCGCCGCGATGTTTGCGGCGGACAGGCAGACACCGGCCACCGGCCCAGGAGGCCCCATGCGTGACTTCGCCCGTCCGTTCGCCGCGGTGGCGCTCGCGCTTCTCGCGCAGCTCGCGCACGCGACGTTCCACACGTACCGGATCGAACAGCTCTACACGAACGCCGACGGCACCGTGCAGTTCGTCGTCCTGCACGAGTCTTCGGACAGCGACGGCGAGAACCTGTGGTCGGGCCACACGCTGCGCACGACCGGCGGGCCCGCCGGCGCGCAGCAGATCGCGTTCCCGACGGACCTGCCGTCGTCCCGCACGGCCGGCACGCGCGTGCTCGTGGCCACGCCCGGCTTCGCGGCGCTGGGCATCGTGGCGCCCGACTACACGATGCCCGCCAACTTCCTGCCGATCGGCGGCGGCACGATCAACTTCGCGGGCGTGGACCAGGTTCCGTTCGGACCGCTGCCCACCGACGGCGTGCAGGCGATCTCCCGCACCGGCGTGGTCGTCCGGAACGTCGCCACCAACTTTGCCGGCGTCTCGGGAAGCGTGGCCGCCGGCCCGCCGGTGGTGGTCGTCGTCGAGTACTACAACGCCGCGCTCGACCACTACTTCGTCACGCACATCGCCGGCGAGATCGCGATCCTCGACGCCGGCGTGACCATCAAGGGGTGGACGCGCACCGGCCAGTCGTTCGCCGTCTACGCGGCGGCCGGCGCCGGGACGTCGCCGGTGTGTCGCTACTACATCCCGCCCGGGCTCGGCAACTCGCACTTCTACGGCCGTGGCACTGTCGAATGCGAAGCGACCGGCCAGAAGAACCCTTCGTTCGTCAACGAGGAGCCGCAGTTCTTCCACGTCGTGCTGCCGGACGCGGGCACGTGCGCGGTCGGGCTGGTCGCCGTCTACCGCGTCTTCTCCAACCGCGCCGACGCCAATCACCGCTACATGGTCGACCGCACGCTCCGCGACCAGATGGTCACCGACCGGCACTGGCTCGCCGAGGGCGACGGCTCCGACCTCGTCGTCATGTGCGTGCCGCCGATGCCGGTGGCGGCGGTTCCGCTCCCGTCGCCGGTGCCGCCGGAGGAGGAGCCTGGCGAGCCCGGATACGGCTACCCGCCGTGACGAGCAGCGCGGGCACGGCGAGCGCCAGCGCAAGCTGGGCCGCGAACAGCACGGCGAACGCGTCGGTCGGCGCGAGTCCCGCCGCCTGCGCGGTGGCCAGCACCAGCTCGAGCAGCTCGAGGCCCACCTCGGTGCCGACCATGATCGCGATGGCCGGCAGCGCGGCCAGCAGCGGAACGCGCACGGCGTCCCGGACCAGGGCGAGGCAGAGGAGTACGGTGAGTCCGCCCGAGCCGAAGCCCGTGAGCACCGGCGTCCACAGGTACCACGCGCGGCTCGCGAGCCACGGATAGAGCGCGAACATCGCGAGCCCCGCGATCGTCGCACCGGCGAACGCGAGCTGCAGCGCCGCCTCGCGCGCGGGCCGGCGGTGTGCGAGCGCGCCCGCTGCGATCGTGCCGGCAATCTGCGCGGCGGCCGCGAGTGTCGACCGGTCGGCGACGAAGCTCGTCGCGAAATCCTGCCGGTACAGGAACGCGGCCTCGAAAAACCCCGTGGTCGGCCACTGCAGCGCGAACAATGCGCCCAGCAGCCACGCGGAGCCGGCCGGCAGCGTGGTCGCGCCGGCCACCCGTACCGCGCTGCGCGCGAACCAGGCGCCGGCGGCGACGAGCACCGGCAGCGCCGCGAGCGTCGCGGGCGCGGCGTAGCCGCTGATGGAACCCAGCGTCGACCACGCTTCGAATGCGACGACGGCCGCGACGAACGCGGTGAGCAGTTCTGCCGGCAACGGCACGCGGTCGCCGGCGTCGCGCGCAGTGTCCGGCACGAGCGCCGCGAACCCCAGCAGCAGCGCCAGCAGCGCAAGCGGCAGCGCGGCAAACGCAAGGAAATACCAGGCGAGGCCGAACGCCGGCAGCAGCAGGGCCACGAGCTGTGGCGCCGCGAGAAAGCCGGCCGGCGCCGCGCCGGTCCACACGGTGGTCAGCGCCTTCCGGGCCCCGGGCTCCGGCCAGCGCGCGACGAGTGCCTGCGCCGTCGGCGCGAGGCACGCGACGGCGGCGGCGCCGAGCGTCAGGCACGCGTAGGCCGCCAGCTCGCGCGGCGCCGCGCCGGGCCGGTCGAGGTCGACGAGTCCGAACGCCGCAAACGCGGCCGCGGCCACCGCGCAGGCGCCGACGCCGATGGCGGAGGGCGACCAGCGCCGCAGCAGCAGCGGGTAGGCGGCCAGCGCGACCACCATGCCGCCGACGATGGCCTCCATCAGCAGCGCGACGCGCGCGACCGGAATGCCGAGAAAGCTCGCGAACGTGGCCTCGCTCACCAGCACGGTGCTGGTGACGATCGCCTTCATGCCGTTGCCGAGGAGCGCGACGGCGCCGAGCACGGCGAGCGCGGCGACGGCGGGCCGCGCGGAGGTCGCAGGTGCGTTGGGGTTGCCCATCGTCGAGGGCCGCATCATCGCACGGCGGCGGAGGCCCCTCGCCGAAGCGCCGTCCCTCGTCCCCAGGCTCCTCGGGATGACAGCGAGAAATTCCCGGATGACGCCGAGCGTGTTTCAGCGGCCGGTCGAAGCGCTGCCCACGTACCACCGTTGCGTGCGGTTGACGACGGCGACCACCGACAGCATGACCGGCACTTCGACCAGCACGCCGACGACGGTGGCGAGCGCCGCGCCCGAGTTGAGACCGAACAGGCTGATCGCGGCGGCGACGGCGAGCTCGAAGAAGTTGGACGCGCCGATCAGCGCCGACGGCCCGGCCACGCAATGCGCGACGCCCAGCCGGCGGTTGAGGCCGTACGCAAGCGCGGCGTTGAAGTAGACCTGGATCACGATCGGCACCGCCAGCATCGCGATCACCAGCGGTTGGTCGAGGATCGCCTCGCCCTGGAACGCGAAGAGCAGCACGAGCGTCGCGAGCAGCGCGGCGATGCCGACAGGGGCGAGCCGTGCGCGCACGGCCTCCAGCGCGCTTTCGCCGCGCGCGAGCAGCAGCCTCCGCGCGACCTGCGCGATCGCGAGCGGCACGACGATGTAGAGGACGACCGACGCGACCAGCGTGCTCCACGGCACGACGATCGCGGACAGCCCGAGCAGCAGGCCGACGATCGGCGCGAACGCGACGACCATGATCGCGTCGTTGACCGCGACCTGCGACAGCGTGAAGTACGGGTCGCCGCGCACCAGCTGGCTCCAGACGAACACCATCGCCGTGCACGGCGCCGCCGCGAGCAGGATCAGCCCGGCGATATAGCTGTCGTGCTGCGCGGCCGGCAGCCACGGCGCGAACACGTGCCGGACGAAGACCGCACCGAGCAGCGCCATCGTGAACGGCTTGACCGCCCAGTTGATCGCGAGGGTGACGCCGATCCCGCGCCAGTGCGCGGCGACCCGGCGCAGCGCGCCGAAGTCGATGCGCAGCAGCATCGGGATGATCATTACCCAGATCAGCACGCCGACGGGCAGGTTGACCTGCGCGACCTCCATCCGCGACAGCGCGTGGAACGGCGCCGGCCACAGGTGCCCGGCCGCGATCCCGGCGACGATGCACAGCGCGACCCACAGCGACAGCCAGCGCTCGAACCGGCCCATCGCCGCCGGCGGGGCCGGCGCGCCCGCCGTGGTCATGCGGGCATGCGCGCGCCGCCGATCGCCGCGAGCTCGCGCTTGCGCGCGAGGCGGTCGAGCTTGTCGAGCGGCAGGCTCACGAGGAGCGCAATGCGGGTGCGCAGCAGGTGCGCGGCGTCGGCGAAGGCGCGCCGCTTCTCGTCGTCGGTGCCCTGGACTGCCGCGGGGTCGGGGACGCCCCAGTGCGCGGTCGCCGGCTGCCCGGGCCACACCGGGCAGACCTCGCCGGCCGCGTTGTCGCACACGGTGATGACGAAGTCGAGGCGCGGCGCGTCCGGCGCCGCGAACCGGTCCCACGGCTTGCTGGCGAGGCCGTCGGTGGGCAGCCGCAGCGTGCGCAGGAGCTCGAGCGCGAACGGGTTCACGGCGCCTGCCGGGTGCGACCCCGCCGAGTACGCGTTGAAGCGGCCGCCCCCCAATCCACGCAGCAGCGACTCGGCAATGATGCTGCGCGCCGAGTTGCCGGTGCACAGGAACAGCACGTTGTATGCGCGCTGCGGCGTGTGCGCCGTCATCTGCAGCACGCCCCGCGCGCGCCTGTCGCCTTCGCCTCGCCGGCCGGCCCGCAACACGCGGTCGCGGCTGCGGTCGCCGGCGTCTCGCGGCAGCAGGTCGTCGCGCCCGGAGTCTCCACGGGGTGGGCGGCCGCCGCGTCGGTGGATGCGTCGTCGTCGCCGAAGAAGGGGACGCTGCCGAGCGAATGGAATGCCTCCCATGCGATGCCCTGCGGGTCGCGCACCCAGTGCTTGTCGGAGCGCGCGTAGCAGCACGCGACGTCGCTCTCGTCCACGACGCCGGCGCGGTCGGCCGCCGCGAAGCGGTCGCGCAGGCCCGCGAGCTCGTCGGCCGACTCCGCCTGCAGCCCCAGGTGGTTGAGCCCGGCGCGGCTGGCCCCGCGCTGCGAGATCGCGAAGTTGACGCGCGGGTCGTCGAGCATCCACTTCGCGTAGTCGGGCTTCTCGACCGTCGGCGCCATGCCGAAGAGGCCGGAGTAGAACCGGATGCTCGCCGCGAGGTCCGGCACACCCAGGTGGACGTGGAATCGCTTCATCGCTTGCTCCTTGCGCGCGGGGGCGCGGTGGTGGGTGCGCATGCGGTCGGCGCGCAGTCCGGCGCGCACGCGGCCGCGCCGCTCGCGCGGCAGCAGTTCTCGGTGAGGTAGGCGAGCAGGGCGTTCATCGCGGCGACGTCGGGCCGGTACCGGATGAACCGGCCCTCGCGCCGGTCGACGACGAGGCCCGCGCCGACGAGCTCCTTCAGGTGGAACGACAGCGTGGCCGGCGGCAGGGCGAGCTCCGCGGCGATGGCGCCGGGCGTGAGCCCCCCGGGCGCGTGCTCGACCAGCAGGCGGAAGATCGCGAGCCGCGTGTGCTGCGCCAGCGCCGCCAGTGCCGCAACGGCCCACGAGGCGTCGGCGGCGGCGACTGCCTGCGTGCGTCGTTCAGTTTTCATGTTTCCAATAATATCGAAATAACGGTCGCTGTCAAGCGCGCCGACGCGGCCGACGGGGTGCCGAGCCGGTGGCCGCAGCTCGATTCCGGTGTCGTTCCGAGCGAAGCGCGGGAGCCGCCGTGGTCATGCACCGAGGCGTTGCGTACCGGCAGATCCCTCGTCGCGACACTCGCCGCGATGACACCGAGTGATCTTCAATGTCCGGCTAAGCGCCGAAGCGGCGCCGTACCGACTCGGCCATTGAGCCCGCCCCCCGGAAGATCGGGTCGAACAGCAGGTTGTAGACGCCCGATCCCACCAGCGACCCCAGCGCGATCGCGACGATCGAGAACAGCGTCGTCGTGAAGTTCTCGACGCCCGCGAGCGAGTTGTCGCTCGCGAGTTCGGTCATGCCGATCAGGCCGAGCGAGCCGGGGACGAGCAGCCACAGCGCCGGGACGAACGTCACCATCGCTGCCGGCCCGGCCAGCCTGTACTGGATCAGGTACGCGATCGGCGTCACGACGAGCGCGCCGGCGAAGCCTCCGAGGTAGCCACCCAGCGCCGCGTTGCCGGCGAGCTGCGCGGCCGTCCCGACGGCGAGCACGACGAGCATCCACGGCAGCGCACGCGGTGCGGCGTCGTAATGCAGCATCGTGCCCACGCCGAAGGCCGCGACCCCGAGCCAGATCGCCCACGGCGCCAGCCGCTCGGGCGCTGGCGTCGCGAGCAGCTGCTCGGCCGGCAGTCCGACCAGCGACGCCGCAATCGTCATCCCGAGCACGAGGAACAGGAGCTGCACGATGCCGGTGACGAACCGGCTCGCGCCCGACACGACGTCGGCGTACGCGAGGTCCATCGTGGCGATCGCGAGCACGCCACCGGGCAGGAACGTGACCAGCGACGCGATGACGACGCGCATCGGCGACACGTCCATCCCGCGGCCGACCGCCGTCAGCGCGAGCGCGGCGACGACGAACGCGGCCAGCGTGGGCAGCAGCGTCTGCAGCATGCCGCGGTTGTGCGCGAACGCCTTCAGCACGCCGACGACGGCGCCGAACAGCGCGGCCGGCGCGACGATCGCGAGCGACGGCTTGAGGACGAGCGCGATGCCGACCGTCATCAGCGCGTGCCCGACCACGCCGGCGACGGCGCCGAAGCGCGGCCGCTCCGCCATGAGCGCCGACAGGCGCGCGAGACCCTCCGCCGGGGTCACCGCGAGCGCCTCGGCCTCGCGCGCGAGCGCGAACACGCGGTCGATCTGCGCGAACGTGGGCGCAACCCCTTCCTCGGACGTGAAGTCGACGCGCGCCGCGTCGCCGTCGTCGAGCTTGACGAAGAGCACGGTGGGCAGCGCGACGACGTTGCAGTTCGGCACGCCGTGCGCGCGCGCGATCCGGCGCAGCAGGTCCTCGGCGACCGCGACCACCTCGCCGGTGGCGATCAGCGCGTGGCCGAGCTGCGCGAGAAAGCGGGGCAGGGCGTCGCCGGGCTCCGCGCGTGCGGCGGGCGCGACGGCGTTCATGGCGTTGCGCGCCGTCAGGGGGCGACCGGCGCGCCGGCTGGTGCCGGTGCGCGGACGTACGTCGGGTCCGTGAACAGCGACGCCACGACGACCTTGCGGATGTCCGGGCTGTCGGGGATCTGGTAGAGCACCGGCGTCATCAGCTCCTCGAAGATCCCGCGCAGGCTGCGCGCGCCGGTCTTGTACTCGATCGCGAGCTCGGCGATCTGCTCGAACACGCGCGGCTCGACGACGAGCTCCACGCCCTCGTCACGGAAGATGTCGCGGAACTGGCCGTAGAGCGAGTTCTTCGTGTCGGTCATGATCCGCGTCAGCATCTCGCGCGTGAGGTCGTGGAAGCGCGCGATGATCGGCAGCCGGCCCGTGAACTCGGGGATGAGGCCGTACGTGAAGAGGTCGGTCGGCTTCACGCGCGAGTTGAGGCGGTCGAGGATCCGCTGGTTGTCGCCCTTCGACGTCGCGATGAAGCCGTAGCCGTGCGTCTGCGAGCGGATGATCTCGTCCAGGCCCACGAACGCGCCGCCGCAGACGAACAGGATGTTGGTGGTGTCGATGTAGCGGCCCGTGTGCAGCTTGACCTGCGAGCCCTCCATGATCTTGAGCAGCGCGTGCTGGACGCTCTCGCCCGAGCTGCCGCGCTGCTCGCCCTCGGGCGCCTTCAGCTTGTCGATCTCGTCGATGAAGACGATGCCGCGCTGCGCCTTCGCGAGGTCGCCGTCCGCCTTGTCGACGAGGCGCTGCAGCACCGCCTCGATCTCCTCGTTCACGTAGCGCGTGTGCGCGAGCGACGTCGCCTCGGCCGTCACGAACGGCACGTCGAGCACGTGCGACAGCGTCTCGCACATCAGCGTCTTGCCGGTGCCCGAAGAGCCGATCAGCAGCACGTTGCTCTTCATGACCCGCGTGTGGTCGGCCTCGGCGCGCGCGATCTTGCGGAAGTGCGCGTACACGGCGACGGCGAGAATGCGCTTGGCATCCTCCTGCCCGATCACGTACTGGTCGAGGTAGGAGACGATGAAACTGGGCTTCATGTCGTTCGGTCCGGCGCCGGCAACGGCCGGGTTCGTCGGCGCCAGTGTCTCATTTGTCGCCGGCGCGGGAAACATGGCCGCGCCGTTCAGCGCCCCCGCGCGCGCCGGCGCCGCCACGCGCGCCACAGCAGGTACGGGAGGCCGACCAGCGATGCCGCCGCCCACGCGGCGAGCGCGCGGTCCGACGGACGGGCCGCGCGCGGCAGCAGGTCGGGATCGCGCAGCGCCACGGGAAACGGCCGCGGCGGCACCGGGACGGCCTGCACCTTCGCCGGGTCGCGCGGCACGCGCGCGCGGTACTCGGCGAGTGAGACCGCCGGTGCGTCCCCCCACGTGCGCGAGGACGGCAGCTGCGGGACGCGCAGGTAGGCGAGGGCCTCCACGTCGCCGGCGAGCATCCGCGCGAGCGTGCCGTCGCCTTTCGGCCGCTCGCCGTGGACGAGCGCCCACAGGCTCGCGAAGGCGTCCTCCAGCGCGACCGCGGGCAGCAGGCGCGTGAGGTCCGTGCGCTGGTAGTCGAACGTCGTCGCCGCCTTGGCGAGCGAGCGCTGTGCGAGCGCGACGAACGGGTACGCGAGCCACGCGCCGACGGCGCTCGTCGCGCCGCGCGCGGGCACCGGCCAGCCCAGCGTGCGCAGCGTGTCCACGCTGATGCTCGTGCAGTTCTGCGTCGGATGGTAGTAGTCGAGCTGATGGCGGTAGAACTGGTTGTACACGCGGTTGAGCGCGCCCTGCACCAGCGCCGCCGCGCGCTCGTCGCGCAGCACGGCGACCAGCAGGCACGACGGCCGGTACCACGCCTGCCCGCTGTTGAGGTCGGCGAGGTAGTTGTCGAGCGGCACGGGGGCGGCGACGATCCCCTTCTCGCTCTCGGTGTCGAGCGTGTAGAAGTTCGAGACGAGCCAGTCGCCGATGGCGCCGTCGGCCGCCACGCGGCCGGTCACCAGCGCGAAGTGGCCCGCGTGCGCCTCGTCGTCGTCGCCCTGCGCGCCGTTGACCATGAGCGCCAGCACCGGGCGTCCGGTCCAGTCCGCGGCGACGCCGGCGCGCTGCCACAGCGTCCACGCGGCGAACGGGCTGGCGGCGCCGCCGCGCGGCGCCTCGCGCATCAGCGCGCGCATGGCGGCGGCGGGTGACGGTGCCGCGGGCAGCGCGCGCGCGGGCGGGGCGGCGCCGCCCAGCCGGAATTCGTCGGGCCACAGCGTGCGCACGGCGAAACCCGCGGAGTCGGCGGTGCCGCGCGCGGTGACGGCGCGCGCGGCGAAGTACGCGCGCGAGGTCGCGTCGAAGTACGACCGGTTGAGCGGGATCTTCGGCACGAGCGTGTACGCGAACTCGCTGCCGCCGGCGGCGAGCGCGTCGCGGTCGGGGAGGAGCCGCGCCCCGCGGAGCACGTCGGGCGCGGCGATCCACACGAGCGGCGGGTAGTCCGGCGGCGTGCCTTCGCGCCACGCGGCCGCCCACGCGCGGACGTCGGCGAAGGTGTCGGTGCCGCGCGCGAAGCCGGCCACGTGCAGGCCGGGCCGCGGCACGGCGATGGTCTCCCCCCGGAAGTACCACAGCGCCTGCGGAATGGCCGGCGCGTCGCGGTCGCCGCCGGTCGTGACGCGGAACGCCGTCGCCGGATACAGGCCCAGCGCACCGGACGCCGTCGCCGTGACGACGACGGTCACCGGCGGCACCGCGCGCGCAGGCCCCGGTGGCAGGCCCGCACGCGGCTCAGGCGGCGATCTCGCGCACGGTGATCCTGTACCTGAACGTGTCCGGATCGAGGCTGTCGACGCGCTCGCCGCGCGTCTCCGCCTGCGGGTACATGAGGAACGCGACCTTCGGTCCCGCCGATCCCGGCAGCCTGAGGTCGTGCGCGACGTTGTAGCCCATCCAGTTGCCTTCCCAGCTGCCGAAGAGCGCGCCGTAGACGGGCGCGGCGACCTCGTGCCGCGGGTCGCGCAGCCACTGCGGCGTCTCCATCCGCATCACCTTGGCGACGTCGGCCGGGTCCATGGCGACCCAGCCGTAGTCGCCGAGCCACACTTCCGCACGGCAGTGTTGCGCCTTCGAGATGTCGGCACTGCCCGCGCCCAGCTCGCGGTAGCCGAACGCGGACTTCGCCACCCGGATCCCGTAGACGTCGCGCGCCGGAATGCCGGACGCGCGGCACAGGCCGACGAAGAGCGCATTCAGGTCCGCACACTTGCCGCCCATGTTGCCGGTCTCGAGCATGCCCTTGATGTCGCCGACGCCGCAGCCCCTGACGGTGGGCTCGCGGTACGTGTTGGCGACGACCCAGTCGTAGAGTGCGCGGACCCGTTCGACGTCGCCGGTCTTGCCCGCCGTGACCTTCGCCGCCGTCTCGGCGACGATGCCGTCGACCGGCAGCAGGTCGGTGGACCGGAGCGCCAATGCGAGCTCGGCGTCGTCGCGCGGCGGGCGCGCCTTCCGCGACCAGTCGACGCTGCGGTCGCGCGTGCGAAGGCGGCTGACGATCTCGATCCGCGGCGCCTTCTCGCCGTCGCTCCACGTCGCGCGCACGAGCCTCGCGCCGTACGTGGGGTCGGTGTCGAGCGCCGCCTCGCGCATGTTGCCGGTCCACGTGCTCGCGAGCGACTGCTGCCAGTCGGTGTTCACCGCGGGCACCGGCACCCACGCCTGCGTCGCGCCGCCGGGGTTGGCGACCTCGAGCAGCGTCGTCACCTCGAACGTGCGCCACACCGTGGACGCGGGCGCGTAGGTGCGCGCCTGCGCGCCGGCGGCGGCAGGCCAGGCCGACGCAAGCGGAAAAACCGTGCCGGCAACGAGGAATGTGCGACGGTCCATGATGTCTCCCGGTGGGGCTCAGCGCGGCCCGAGACTCGCGATGCGCGATTCTACCTGCGGATCGTCCCAGTCGACGTCGCCGCGCGCGACCCAGGCGATGCGCTGGTCGGGACCCACGACGAACGTCGTCGGGAAGACGCCGACGTTCCACGCGGCGCGGACGGTGCCGTCGTGGTCGCGCACGACCGGCAGCGTGACGCCGAGGCGCTCGACGAACGGCGCGATGCGCGCGGCGTTCTCCTGGAAGTTGACGGCGACCGCCACGACGCCGCGCGGGGCGAGCCGGTCGGCGAGCCGCTGCAGCGCCGGCATCTCCGCCACGCACGGCGCGCACCACGTCGCCCAGAAGTTCACGATGACCGTGCGTCCGCGCTGGTCGGCGAGCACGAACGGCGTGCCCGCGAGCGTCTTCAGGGCAAGCGGCGGCGTGGCGCCGCCGGTCCACGGTTCGAGCCCGGCCGCGACGGCGGCGCCGGTCCGGGCGAGCAGCGCCAGCCCCGGCAGCAGGCCGAGGAACCGGCGCCTGGGCGCGACGGCTATCATCCGGTCTCCCGTTCCGCCGGACCCGAAGCCCACCGATGAGCGAGCCGCGCATCGTCGACCGCCTCGCCCGCGACCCGGACGCCGAGCGCCGCGCGCTCGTCGCCGGGCTCGTCGCGACGCCGGCCGTGATCCCGCCCAAGTACTTCTACGACGCCGTGGGGTGCGCGCTGTACGGCGCGATCTGCGAGCTGCCCGAGTACTACCCGACGCGCACCGAGCGCGCGATCTTCCGCGAGCACCGGGACGCGATCGCGCAGGCGATCGGCCGCGGCCGGCAGTTCGTCGACCTGGGCGCCGGCGACTGCTGCAAGGCGGAAGGCCTCCTGCCTTACGTCGCGCCCGCGCGCTACATCGCCGTCGACTTCGCCGGCGACGCCATCCGCACGGCGCTCGCGAAGATGGCCCCCGACTTCCACGAGGTCGAGCTTTCGGGCATCGTCACCGACTTCACGCGCGGCCTCGACCTCGAAGCGGATCTCGGCGCGGCGCCGGTCGCGTTCTTCTACCCGGGGTCGTCGATCGGCAATTTCACGCCCGCCGACGCGCTCGCGTTCCTGCGCGCGATCCATCGCCACTGCGCGCCGCGCCCCGGCAGCGGCCTCCTCATCGGCGTCGACACGAAGAAGGACAAGGCGCGCCTCGACGCCGCCTACGACGACGCGGCCGGCGTCACCGCCGCGTTCAACCGCAACGTGCTGCACCACGTCAACCGCATCCTCGGCAGCGATTTCCGGCCCGAGGCGTTCGCGCATCGCGGGTTCTACAACGCGGAAGCGGGCCGCATCGAGATGCACCTCGAGGCGACGGCGCCGCAGGTGGTCCGCCTGCCGGGCGCGACGCGCCGGTTCGCGGCCGGCGAGCGCATCCACACCGAGAATTCGTACAAGTACGCGCCGCCCGAGTTCGCGGCGATGCTGGCCGACGCGGGATTCGCGCACGTTCGCCGGTGGCAGGACGCGCACGGCGACTTCACCGTCTTCCACGCCGCCTGATCGCAGGCGCGGCGCGGGTCGCTCCGCGGCCGCGCCGGCACGCAACGATCCGGGTGCGATGTGCGGTCGGGCGCTCGGCATGCGAACCTCCGGCACCTTGGGCCGGCGGGGCCGATCACGTTAGCACGCGCGAGCGCCGCACGGTCATCGTGCCCGCGCGCGACGGCCCTCGGCTCCGCCCGGACGCTGGCACGACGGACACGCGAAGAGCCCGCAGCCGGCCGCGTCCCGCCGCACGATCGCCGTCCCGCACGCGCGGCACGGCTGCCCTGCGCGCCCGTAGACGAGAAAGCGGAAGTCGGCGAACGCGACGCCGGCGGCCGCTTCGGCGCGCGCGAGCGCCGGGTCGTTGGTCACGCCGCCGGTCCGGTAGCTCAGCCGCGGCAGCGCGAAGATGGCCTTCGCGAGGCTTGCGCGCTGCGCCGGCGAGAGCTCGCCCGCCCGCAATTCGGGTGCCAGCCGCGCGGCGAACAGGATCTCGCTGCGCAGATAGTTGCCGAGGCCGGCGACGAACGCCTGCGACAGCAGCAGTGCCGCGAGCGACGATCGCGCGAAGCGCGGGTCCGCGACGCGCTCCGCGATCGTCCGCATCGTCGTCTCGCGCGCGAGCGCGTCGGGGCCGAGCCGTGCGAGATACGGGTGACGCACGAGCGCGGCGGGCGACAGCAGCGCGACGTCGGTCGCGCTGTAGAGGACGGCGATGCGCGCGGCGGTCGCGAGCACGACGCGCACCGCACGGCCGTCGTCGAAGGCGGCGCCTGCACGCAGCACGCGCCACTGCCCGTAGAGCTGGTTGTGGCTGTAGTGCGTGACGCCCGTGTCGAACGCGATCAGCAGCGCCTTGCCGCGCACGTACACGCGGTCGACGCGCGCGCCGGCCAGCCGCCGCCCGGCGCGCGCCAGCGCGGGCATCCGGTACTCGACGCGCGTCAGCGGCGCGCCGACGAGCGCCCGCGCGATGAGGTCCGCTTCGCGCCTGACCTCGGGACCTTCCGGCACGGCCGGCTCCGGCGCGCGCGGCTACGCGGCCGCCGGCCTGCGCGCGACGACGGTCGCGAAGCGCTTGAGCGCGTTCCCGGGCGCCGGGAAGTCGCGCACGTCCGCATGCAGGAGCCGCCAGTCCGCGAACCGGTCGTGCAGCAGCGACGGCGCGAAAAGGCAGTGCGCCGCCGGATCGAACATGTCGACGTACGTCGTTCCCTCGACCAGCACGTTCACCGCGCAGACGCCGCCGGGACGCACGTGGGCCCTGAGGTCGTCCAGGACGGCAAGCGCCTTGGCGCAGTCGAAGAACATCAGCAAGCCGATCGACACGATGGCGTCGTAGTCGCCGGCGATCCGGTAGTCGCGCAGGTCCGTCCGTTCGGCGGTCACCGGCAGGTGCAGGGCCGCGGCGCGCGCGCGGACGTGCTCGATCGCGGCCGGGCTCGCGTCGAGCGCGGTGACCGTGCAGCCGCGCCGCGCGGCGGCGAACGCGAGATTGCCCATGCCGCAGCCGAAGTCGAGGACCGTTCCCGCGAGGTGCGGCAACGCGATCTCCTCGAACGGATTGAGCACCAGCGCCGCAGCGAGCGGCTGCGTGCGGAACTGGCGGTCGAAGAACTCGACGCTGCGGTTGCCGGTCGTGCCGGGCGGCGTGACGTGGGGTGCCGCGGCGGTCACCGGTAGCGCCCCCGCGCGGCCTGGCAGATCGCGCCGTCGAAATCGCGCGTGCACGCGTCGCGGACGGCGCTGCACATCGCGCCTCCCACGTCCTGCAGGACCGACGAGAAGACGTCGGACGCCCCTTTCGTGATCGCGGCCGCCGGGTCGTCGCCCTTCGCCGGCGGCACCTTGGCGCCGCCGCCGTCCTTGTCGGTGCCGCCGAGTTCCCGCATGCAGGCGCGGTAGGTCGACTGGATCTTCGCGTCGCGCGAGAAGTGCCGCTCCCAGACGAGCCAGCCCAGCACCGCGACGACCAGGACGATGAGGGCCGGCTTCACGCCCGCGCTCAGCGGACGACGACGCGCGGCGCCCCGGCCGTGATGGCGCCGATGTCCGCGGCGGCCGCGAAGCCCTCGCGCCGGAAGATCGCGAGCACCTCCGCGACCGCGTCCGGCGCGCAGGCGACGAGCAGGCCGCCCGACGTCTGCGGGTCGGTCAGCAGCGCGCGCTCGGCGTCGCCGATGTGCGCGCCGAGGTCGACGTCGGCGCCATACCCCGCCCAGTTGCGCCCCGATGCGCCGGTGAACATCCCCTGCCGCGCGAGGTCGAGCGTGCCCGGGTGCAGCGGCACCGCGCCGAACGCCACCGTCGCGCCGGCGCGCGAGCCGCGGCAGATCTCCAGCAGGTGGCCAAGCAGCCCGAAGCCCGTGACGTCGGTCATCGCGTGGACGCCGGGCAGCCGGCCGAGCGCGATGCCCGGCGTGTTGAGCTGCGTCGTGCTCGCGAGCATCGCCGCGTAGCCTTCGGGCGAGAGCTTCTCCTTCTTGAGCGCGGCGCTGTAGACGCCGACCCCCAGCGGCTTGCCGAGGACGAGCCGGTCGCCGGGCTGCGCGCCCGCGTTGCGCTTGACGTGCGCGGGATCGACGAGGCCGATCGCGACGAGGCCGTAGATCGGCTCGACCGAGTCGATCGTGTGGCCGCCGGCGATCGGGATGCCGGCCTTCGCGCAGACGGACTCGCCGCCTTCGAGGATCCGGCGAATCGTGTCGACGGGCAGACGGCTGACCGGCATGCCGACCAGCGCCAGCGCGAACAGCGGCGTGCCGCCCATCGCGTAGACATCCGAGATCGCATTGGTCGCCGCGATGGCACCGAAGTCGAACGGGTCGTCGACGATCGGCATGAAGAAGTCGGTGGTCGCGACGATCGCCTGCCGGTCGTTGATCCGGTAGACCGCGGCGTCGTCGGCGGTCTCGATGCCGACCAGCAGCTGCGGCGGCACCAGCGACGGCGCGCTTCGCGCGAGGATGTCGGAGAGCACGCCGGGCGCGATCTTGCAGCCGCAGCCGCCGCCGTGCGAGAACGAGGTGAGGCGCAGGGGGACGGCGTCGGGTGCGTTCATCGGAGCCTGTCGGGACGAGTGCTCAAGCCGGCATTCTATGCCCGGCGGCCGCCAGCGCTTCGGCGACCACCTGCCGCAGCCGGCGCGCCTCGGCGGCCGGCGCGAACAGCGGCGCGCGCGCGCGGCAGCGTGCGGCGAGGCCGCGCAGGAACGCGCGGTCGCGCGCGGCGCGCTCGACCATCGCGGCGAGCGCGGCGGCGTCGCCCACCGGGAACCAGCCGGGATACTCGTCGCCCAACATGCCGACGTTGCCCGACATCCGGCTGCCGAGCACCGGCGTGCCGGCGGTGACCGCCTCGACGACGACGTTGGCACCGCCTTCCATCCGCGACGGCACGACGAGAAGGTGTGCGCGCTTGATCGCCTGCCGTGTCCACGCGTGCGGCCGCGGCCCCAGCCACGCGACGCGAGGGTCCGTCGCGGCGAGGTCGCGTGCCTCGCGTCCCAGTGCCGGGTCGAGCGCCGCGCCGACGACCGTGAGGGTCGCGTCGACGGCGGGCGGGAGCCGCCGCCACGCCGCGAATGCCGTCGCGGGGTCCTTCTCGGGCCGCAGGTGCGCGACGAGCAGGCAGTGCAGCCGGTGCGCGCTCTTCGCGGCCCACGGCGCCAGCATGCGCGCCGACTGGAAGACGACGCGCGCCCGCGCGCGGAACGCGGCGGGCACGTGGTGCAGCGCGTCGTCCTGCAGCACGATCAGCCGGGTCGCGCACGCGAGCGACGCGCGCGCGGCGGTATCGCCCGCGGGCACGTCGCGGTAGAGGTCGGTGCCGGTCAGCGCCACGACGACCGGCCGGTCCGGGTGCGCGGCGCTCCACGCGGCGATCGCGTCGTGGCTGCGGCGCGCGTGCAGCGCGATCAGCGCGACCGCATCCGCGGCGACGGGGGCGCCCACCGCTTGTACAATCGTCCGGAATTCCGGCGCCAGCAGGCGCGCCCAGCGCGCCGCCGTGCGCCAGTTGCCGTTGTTGGCATCGGCGAGGAACGGAGTGACGATCGACAGCGTCGGGACGCGCGAGCGCGGCATCGGGCAGGAACGCGGGGGCCTCGGCAACGCGCCCCGCGGGGCGGAGGACCTCGCGCGCGCGCTGGTGGATGCACGCGATTATACGCGCCGCATGTACGCGCACCTGACGCCGGACCAGCAGGCGTTCCCGCAGATCCCGATCGTCAACCTGCCGCGCTGGGAGGTGGGCCACGTCGGCTGGTTCCAGGAGTTCTGGTGCCGTCGCTTTCGCCCCGACGACCCGCAGGGCAAGCGCACGCCATCGCGCATCGCGGAGGCCGACGCGTGGTGGGACTCGCGCAACGTGCCGCACGCGACGCGCTGGACGCTGCCGGTGCCCGACTGGAACGGCATCCGCGCGTACCTCGACGCGACGCTCGCCGACACGCTAACGGCGCTCGCGGGGTCGCGCGATGGCGAGCGCTACTTCTTCGAGCTCGCGCTCTATCACGAGGACATGCATGTCGAGGCGCTGCTGATGACGCTGCAGACGCTGGCGCTGCCGCTGCCGCCGTGGTACCCGCACGCGGCGGACCCGGGGGGCGCCGCGGATCCGGGCGCCGCCGGCGACGTCGCGTTCACCGGCGGCACGTTCGCGCTGGGCGCCGCGCGCGGCGACGAGCGCGAGCGCTTCGTGTTCGACAACGAGAAGTGGCGCCACGACGTCGTCGTGCCGCCGTTCGCGCTCGCGCGCCGTTGCGTCACCAACGCGGAGTTCGCGGCGTTCGTCGACGCCGGCGGCTACGCGCGCCGCGCGTGGTGGACCGAGGCCGGCTGGCGCTGGCGCGAGCAGTCGCAGGCCGGCCATCCGGTGCATTGGCAGCGCGACGGTTCGCGCTGGTGGCAGCGCCGGTTCGACGCGTGGGCGCCGCTCGCGGACGGCGCGCCGGTGATGCACGTCAACGCGCACGAAGCCGAGGCGTGGTGCCGGTTCGCCGGACGCCGGCTGCCGACCGAGGCGGAGTGGGAGTTCGCCGCCGTCCACGCCGACGCCGGCGTCGGCGCGAACCTCGACCACCGGAGCCCGGGTCCGGTCGCGGCCGACGACGGCGGCGCGGGCCTCGCGCATCTCTTCGGCAACGTGTGGGAGTGGACGGCCTCGGCGTTCACACCGTACCCGGGCTTTGCCGCGGATCCGTACGCCGAATACTCGGCGCCGTGGTTCGGCGACCATCGCGTCATCCGCGGCGGCGCGTTCGCGACGCGCTCGCGCCTCGTACACGCCCGCTTCCGCAACTTCTACCTGCCCGAGCGGCGCGACATGTTCGTCGGTTTCCGGACGTGCGCCGACGGATCCGAAGCCTGAGCGCCACGCGTTCTGGCGCCGGGTCGTATCCGCGAGCGCGACGAGGACATCCGACGTGCAATCGACCGCGCCCGCGCCGGTCCTGCACGCGTGAACACGCCGCACGCGACGGTTCGTCCCCCGTAACCGTTGCCGTGGCAGAAAGTTCGCGCAATCCCTGACCAAGATCAAAGCCCACCGGCCACGCGGCCGGGGGGGCTCCTGTAGCATCTGACGCACGGCGAACCCGGCCCGCACGCACGCTTCGCGCGGCGCGAACAGGGTCCGGACGCCGCCCGGAGGATGCGGTCGTGCCTGAGCTCGACGGTCATCGATTCGAATCCCGGTGTCCCGCCGCGGCGGGGCACCGGGCGCCCGCGTGCGCCGTCCGGCGCGCGCCTCCCTGGAACCCCTGACATGTGCGCATTCGAGATCGTCGCGCGCGAGGATTTCTCGCCCGTCACGTACCTGCTGGAAGTCCGCCATCCGCTGATGGCGAAGGCCGCGAAGGCCGGTCAGTTCGTCATCGTGATGGAGACCGAGCACGGCGAGCGCATCCCGCTCACGATCGCCGACTTCGACCGCGAGCGCGGCACGATCACGCTCGTCATCCAGGCGGTCGGCAAGACGACGAAGGAGATGCAGCAGAACTGCAAGGTCGGCACGACGTTGTACGCGATGGTCGGCCCGATGGGCGTGCCGAGCCCCGTCCCGCACGTGAAGAAGGTGCTGGTCGTCGGCGGCGGCCTGGGCGTGGCGCCGTCGTTCCCGCAGGCGCGGGCATTCCAGGAAGCCGGCGCCTACGTGATCGGCGTCATCGGGTTCCGCACCAAGGAGCTCGTGTTCTGGGACGACAAGTTCCGCGCCGAGTGCGACGAGGTGATCGTCTGCACCGACGACGGGTCGCTCGGCGTCAAGGGCACCGTGGCCGAAGGCATCAAGCTCGCGATCGCGAAGCACCCGGACATCGACGAGTGCGTGGCGATCGGGCCGCCGATCATGATGAAGGGCTGCGCCGAGGCGACGCGGCCCCACGGGATCAAGACGATGGTGAGCCTCAATCCGCTGATGGTCGACGGCACCGGGATGTGCGGCGGCTGCCGCGTCAAGATCGGCGACGAGATCAAGTTCGCCTGCGTCGACGGCCCCGACTTCGACGGCCACAAGGTCGACTTCGACGACCTGATGGCGCGGTTGAAGCGTTTCACCGCCGAGGAGCGGATGGCGCTCGAGCACTGGAACGACACCTGCCGGCTGATGAAGAAGGCCGACGAGATGGCGGCATCGGGTAACGGCAAGGGCAACGAGCAGGAGTTGTACTAGCCATGGCCGCCAAGAAGAAGACGATCCGCACGATCCCGCAGGAGCGCACGCCGATGCGGGAGCAGGACCCGAAGGAGCGCGCGCGCAACTTCTCCGAGGTGGCCTGCGGCTACGCCGTCGAGGACGCGCTGCGCGAGGCCGACCGGTGCCTGCAATGCGCGGACGAGCCGTGCGTGCGCGGCTGCCCCGTCGGCATCGACATTCCGGCGTTCATCCAGAAGATCGCCGAGAAGCACTACCACGGCGCCTACGACATCATCACCGACACCAACCTGCTGCCGTCGATCTGCGGTCGCGTGTGCCCGCAGGAAAACCAGTGCGAGGGCGTGTGCACGGTCGGCGACTCGCTGGAGCCCGTCGCCATCGGCCGCCTCGAGCGGTTCGTCGGCGACATGGCGATCAAGGAGTCCTGGGCGAACCTCCCGTACATCGAGCCGTCGGGCTACAAGGTCGGCATCGTCGGCGCCGGCCCGGCCGGCATGGCGTGCGCCGCCGACATGGCGAAGGCCGGCTGCGAGGTCGTCGTCTACGAGGCGTTCCACCAGCCCGGCGGCGTGCTGAAGTACGGCATCCCGGACTTCCGGCTGCCCAACGAGGTCATCGACGCCGAGATCGACAAGCTGAAGGCCCTCGGCATCCGCTTCGAGTGCAACACGCTGGTCGGCCGCCTGTTCACGATCGAGCAGATGATCACCGAGATGGGCTACCACGCGGTGTTCATCGGCACCGGCGCCGGCTACCCGAGCTTCATGGGCATTCCCGGCGAGTCGCTGAATGGCGTGCTGTCCGCCAACGAGCTCCTCACGCGCTGCAACCTGATGCGCGCGCGCGACTTCCCGAACTTCGACACGCCGCTCAAACCCGGCCGGCACGTCGCGGTGATCGGCGCCGGCAATACGGCGATGGACGCGCTGCGCGTGTCGCTGCGCCTCGGCGCCGAGTCGGTGCACTGCATCTACCGCCGCTCGCGCAAGGAGGCGCCGGCGCGGATCGAGGAGATCCACCACGCCGAGCAGGAGGGCGTGGACTTCAACTGGCTGTCGTCGCCGATCGAGATCCTCGGCAACGACGACAAGACCGTGCGCGGCCTGCGCTGCGTGAAGATGGAGCTGGGCGAGCCGGACGAGTCCGGCCGGCGGCGCCCGGTCGCGGTGCCCGGAAGCGAGTTCGAGTTCGAGGCCGACATGGTCGTGTTCGCGATCGGCACCAACGCCAATCCGATCCTCGGCCAGACCGCGAAGCTCAAGCTCAACAAGTGGGGCTACATCGCCACCGACGAGAACCTCGCGACGTCGATCGCCGGCGTCTACGCGGGCGGCGACATCGTCACCGGCGCCGCGACGGTGATCGAGGCCATGGGCGCCGGCCGCCGCGCCGCACGCAGCATGAAGGCGTACCTCGGCCTGCGCGACACCGAGTCCGTCTACGAGGCCGCGGCCTCCGGCACGCGGTTCGGCATCCCGGCCGCCGAACACGGCTTCGCGCGCGTGCGCCTCGCGTGACACTGCACTCACCTGGAGACGCAGAGGCGCGGAGGTAAGGCGGACTTGCGCGGCCGACATGCCTTTCTCTGCGCCCAGCGTCTTTTCGTGAAATGACCTTCCCCCCAAGGACCACCCCATGACCGAAGCCGCACTCGTCGACCGTCCCGCCACGCCCGGCCCGGGCGCCGGCAAGCGCGCGACGATCCTGTCCGAGCACATCGTCGAGGTGATCAGCGACTCGGGCGAGGGCGCGCAGCGCTGCGGCCAGTCGCTCGGCGCCATCGCCGCGCGCAGCGGCAACGGCATCTGGACCGTCGAGATCATCCCGGCCGAGATCCAGCCGCCGGCGCGGAGCGTCGCCGGCGCGTCCGGCATCCGCATCCGCATCGGCGCGGAGCGCGTGACCAACGGCGGCGACGAGACCGACCTCGCCGTCGCGTTCAACGAGCAGGTGCTGCTGGGCCGCGTTCGCGCCGGCGAGCTGAAGCCCGGCGCGACGATCCTGCTCGAGAGCATGTGGCGCGAGCACAAGGACCCGAAGATCGTCGCGTCCTACGTCGAGGCCGTGGACTCGCTCAGGAAGTCCGGATTCCGCCTCTACGAGATCCCGCTCGAGCGCGAGTGCCGCGCGCTGATGACCGACGCCCGGCGCGGCAAGAACATGTTCGTGCTCGGCATGCTGTGCAGCATCTACAGCCTCGACATGCAGCTCGCGCGCGACCAGGTCGCGCGGATCTTCGGCAAGAAGGACGAGAAGGTCATCGCGACCAACGTCCGGCTGCTGGAGGCGGGCTTCGCCTGGGGCGAGGCGAACCTCGACTTCAAGTACGCGATCCCCGCGGAGCGCTCGCAGGTGCCGCAGATCGTCGTCAACGGCAACACGGCGATCGCGCTCGGCGTGCTGGCGTCCGGCATGGACATCTGCGCGATGTATCCGATCACGCCGGCCACGTCGGCGTCGCACTACCTGTCCGAGTGCTTCGAGCGCGTCGGCGGCCTCGTGCACCAGGCCGAGGACGAGATCGCCGCGTGCGCGTTCGCCATCGGCGCCTCCTACGCCGGCCGCTGCGCGGTGACGATCACGTCGGGCCCCGGCTACTCGCTGAAGCAGGAGGGGCTGGGCCTCGCGGTGATGGCGGAGATCCCGCTGGTCGTCGTCAACGTCCAGCGCGGCGGCCCGTCGACGGGCCAGCCGACGAAGGTCGAGCAGGGCGACCTGCTGACGACGGTGTTCGGCAGCCACGGCGACGCGCCGAAGGTCGTGATCGCGGTGTCGGACATCGAGGACTGCTTCTACTCGATGATCACGGCGCGCAAGATCGCCGAGACGTTCAACATGGTGGTCGTCGTGCTGTCCGACGCGAGCCTCGCCACGGCGCAGCAGCCGTTCCCGCGGCCGCAGTTCTCCGAGGACTGGCTCGCACCGCCGCTCGACCAGTCGCCGGTGCCCGCGGGCGCCAAGCCGTACGACTGGGACCCGGTCACCGGCATCGCCCGGCGCTTCATCCCGGGGCAGCCCGGCGGCATGCACACGCTGACCGGTCTCGCGCACGACCAGATGAGCAAGGTCGCGTACGATCCCACGATCAACGAGGAAGGACTGCGGGCGCGCAGCCTCAAGCTCGCGACGCTGCAGAAGTCGCTCAAGGCGCCGGCGGTCCACGGCGACCCGGAGGGCGACCTGCTGGTGGTCGGCTGGGGAAGCACGAAGGGCGTGATCGAGGAGGCGGTTGACCGCGCGCGCGCCGAGGGGCTCAAGGTCTCGTCGCTGCACCTTCGCTTCATCCAGCCGATGCCCTCGGGGATCGGCGCGATCATGAAGCGCTTCGGCAAGGTGATGACGGTCGAGGGCAACTGGTCGGACCGGCGGGACAGCCAGGTCGTCGACGAGGAGAACCGCCGTTACTCGGCGCTCGCGATGATGCTGCGTGCGCGCTACCTCGTCGACATCGACTGCTGGAGCGAGGCGCGCGGCCAGCCGATCAAGCCGGGCGACGTGCTGAAGGTCATGAAGGAAAAGCTCTCCGAAGGAAGGTAGCCATGGCGACCCCCGTCACGCAATGCATCATCAAGCTGCACGAGGAGCACCACAGCCTCGAGGACTACCAGGGCGGCGTGCCGCGCTGGTGCTCGGGCTGCGGTGACAACGCGATCCTCGCCGCCGTGCAGCGGCTGTGCCGCGACGAGGACCTGGCGCCCGAGCGCACGGTGTTCGTGTCGGGCATCGGCTGTTCGTCGCGCTTCCCGCACTACATGAAGACGTATGGCTTCCACGGCATCCACGGGCGCGCGTTCCCGATCGCCGAGGGCGTCAAGATGGCGCGCCCGGACCTCAACGTGTTCGTGAACACCGGCGACGGCGACTGCTGCAGCATCGGCGCCGCGCACTGGATCCACGCGATCCGCTACAACATGAACATGACGGTGATCCTGCACGACAACCACGTGTACGGCCTCACCAAGAAGCAGGCGTCGCCGACGTCGCCGATCGGCATGAAGAGCAACACGACGCCGCGCGGCGCCGTGCTCGACGCGCTCAACCCGCTGACGGTCACGCTGGGCGTGCAGAACGTGTCGTTCGTCGCGCAGGGGGTGGACTGGATCCCGGACCTCCTGTACGACATCATCGCGAAGGCGTACCGGCACCGCGGATTCTCGTTCGTGCGCGTCATCCAGCGCTGCCCCGAGTTCCTGCCCAAGATGTTCGAGCCGTGGCTGCACGACCCGGGCAGGACGCTGCTGCTCACGCACGCGAACGGGCTGCAGCCGTCGGCGGAGACGGCGCGCATCTACAAGAACCAGCGCGAGCACGACCCGCTCGACATCCACCAGGCGCGCGAGATCGCGTCGTCGGAGGACCCGATCCCGGTCGGCATCCTGTACGAGAACCCCGACGTGCCGTGCTACGAGGAGGTGCGGGGGGCCGGGCAGCCGCGCACCGCCGACAACATCCGCGCCGGTCTGGAGGCGGAGTTCGACAAGGTCACGATCTGGCCGGAAGAGGGCCGGGCGCAACCGCGCGCGGCGTAGGACGCCGGCGACAACACGACAGGCGGGGCGAGTCGCAATGGACATGGCCGCGAAGTTCCAGGACCAGTTGGTGTTCCACATGACCGGCAAGCGCGCCGGCGACGGTTTGGCGCCGTTCGACGCCGCCACGCTGCGCCCGGCGGCGCTCGCGCCGTTCCGCGACCTGTCGCGGCTGCGCTACGACTATCCGCTGGTACTGCCCGAAGTCGCGGCCGACGGCGCCTACGCGTACTCGCTGGCCGCGGTCGTCGGCGGATTGCTCGCCGACATCGCGCCGCGCGGGATCGACGGCGAGCGCCTGCGCAAGCACGTGCTGCGCCTCGAACGCGAGCTGCGCGTGATGGTCGCGCGCGGCGAGAAGGGCACGCTGTCCGCAATGTGGGCGGCCGCGGCCGGCCGGCTCGGCGCCGGCGACCCGACCGTCGCCAAGGTGCTGGCGCAAGCGGGGGACGCGCTCAAGGTCGACGGCGACGTCGTCGACTGCACGGCGGAGCTGCCGGCGCGCTTCGTCCGGCAGGCGTGGCTCGCCGCGCAGGCGCACAAGGGCCGCGAGTTCCGTCGGCTCGTCGACGCGCTCACGCGCAAGCTGTCGGACATCCGGCGCGCGGCGTTCGCGCGCTCGGCAGCGGGCCAGCAGCCGGAAGCGCTGGCGGCGGCCATCGGCGGCGCGCACGCCGACGTGTTCGACTTCGGCGTGATGTCGAAATTCGTCGCGCGCAATGCGCCGCGCGACGAGCTGCCTGCGGCGCGGCGCGCGCGCATCGAGTGGGCACTGTCCGTGCTGCGCGCGCAGCCGTTCTACGCGGACCCGGCGGCCGTCGGCGGCTCGATGCGGTACCAGTTCGAGTTCGACAACTGCGCGGCGGCGGCGGATGCGTACCGCGCGCGCCTGCCGCGCCTCACCGAAATGGTGAAGGCCATCGCGATCGCCGAGCTCGAGTCCTCCGGCGCCTACGTCGAGGCGGACCACGACCCGTTCTTCGAACGCTACGACGAGAGCGCGCTCACCGCCGACGACCTCGCGCTGTTTCCGGACTACCTGGTGTCGATTCCCGCGGACCGCAACGACGCGCCGGAGAATGCCGGCCTGATCGAGATGCTGTCGGCCGGCCTTCCGGTCAAGGTGCTCGTCCAGCAGACCGACCTGCTCGAAGAGGCGTCGATCGGCACCGGGCACTTCGCGTTCGGCGTGCGCAGCGCGCGCCTCGCGACGACCGCAATGGGCCTGGGCGGCATGTTCGTGCTGCAGGCGACGAGCGCGGACCTCTACGCGCTGCGCGACCGCGTGCGGCGCGGACTCGCGTGCCGCGGCCCGGCGCTGTTCTCCGTCTTCGCCGGCTCGCCGGCGGCGGCGGGCGAGCTCCCGCCGTACCTGACCGCCGCGGCGGCGCGCGAGTCGCGGGCGTTCCCCGCGTTCGCCTACGACGCGACCGCCGGCGAGAACTGGGCCGAGCGCTTCTCGCTCCCCGGCAACCGCAACCCCGACGACGACTGGGCGGTCGATCCGCTCGAGTTCGCCGACGACGCCATGCAGCGGGTCACCGAGCAGGTCGCGTTCACGTACGCCGACTTCGTGCTTTGCGACCGCCGCTACGCGGCGCACTTCGCGGTCGTGCCGCGCGAGCGCTGGAACGACGGCATGCTGCCGGTCGCGCAGTGGGTCAAGCTGCCGGAGCGCCCGGCCACCGAGCGCGTCCCCTACCTGTGGGCCGTGGACGCCGACGATCGGCTGCATCGCGTGATCGTCGACGCGCGACTGATGCAGGCCACGCGGCGGTGCCTGCTGCTCTGGCACCGGCTGCAGGAGCACGCCGGCATCCACGATTCGCACGCCGAGCGGCTGCTCGCGCGCGAGCGCGCCGCGTGGGAAGCGGAAAAGCAGCAGGCGCTGGACGCGCTTTCGAAGGCCGCCGGGGCGGCGGCGGCCGAGGCGCCGGCCGCGCCGGTCGCGCCGGCGGCAGCGGCGCCGGCGGCAACGCCCGAGGCTGCGGCCGAGAAGCCGGCGTCCGACGAGGCATGGATCGAGACGGCGCGCTGCCCGAGTTGCAACGAGTGCCAGAACATCAACGACAAGATGTTCGCGTACAACGAGAACAAGCAGGCGTACATCAAGGACATCGACGCCGGCACCTACCGGCAGCTCGTCGAGGCCGCCGAGGCCTGCCAGGTCGCGATCATCCACCCCGGCAAGCCGCGCAATCCGAACGAGCCGGGCCTCGCCGAGCTGCTCGAGCGCGCCAAACCGTTCCTGTAGGCCGCCCGCGAATCGCGTGGCGGGCGACGAGCCCGCCCGCTTGCGCATTCCGGCCGGCACCATGGCACGGCTCGCCGCACGGGTGCTGCCGGCCTGCTCCATCGCAAACCGAGCCTGGCTCGGTTTTCTCTTCGCGCCGGCGCTACTCCATCAGGTCGACGTGCTGCCCTTTCGCGCGCAGCGCTTCGGTGCGCGCCTGCAGGTAGCGCTGGAACGAGGGCTCGGTGCGGTACGCGCCGTCGGCGACGTAAGCGAGCGCACCGGTCACGTGGAACGGGCGCAGGTGTGCTTCGAGCCGGAACGCCTCGCGCCCATCCGGGGCGAACAGCACGATCGTCGGCGCGTATACGATCCCGAGCTCGCGCGCCCAGGCCGCGGCGGTGCTCGTCCGTCCGTCGGGCAGCTTCACGGGCGTCGCCGCCCCCAGCGACAGGCGCACGACGTCGAACCGGTCGACCTCGGCGAGCACCTCGCGGCGCCTGAAACTCACGTTGTGCAGCTCGTCGCAGGCGGCGCAGTCGGTGGTCTCGAACACGACCGCGAGCGGCTTGTCGCCGGTCTTGCGCGTGAGGTCGTACGGCGGCTTGCGGAAGAACGGCTGGTCCGCGAGCTTCGGGTTGGCGGGTTCGCGCGCGGCGTGGCCGAGATACGCGGTCAGCGTCTCGCGCCGCTCGTGCTTCCCGGCCACGTAGTCGAGCACGGCCTCGAAGCGTTGCGGCGGGTAGTAGCCGTTGAGCCGCGCGACGACCTTGCCCTGCTCGTCGAAGAACAGCAGCGTCGGCGTGAACTGGACGTTCATCGCGCGCGCGAAGTCCTTCTCCGTCATCGACCTGCCGTCGAGCGCCGTGACCTCGCGGTCGCCCCACATGTTGACCGCGACGGCGACGAAGTCGCGCTGCATCCGGTCGACGATCGACTTCTGCGCGAAGTTGTTGACCATCAGCAACTTGCAATACGGGCAGCCGTCCTGTCCGAAGTACACCATGACCCGCTTGCCGTCGCGGGCCGCGTCCCGGACGTCCTCGCGCAGGTCGAGGAACGACAGCGCGAACCACGACGGGATGTCGATCGCGTACGGCGATGGCTCCTGGGCGCGGGCGGTGCCGGCGAGCAGCACCAGCAGGGCGGCGGCGAGCCAGGCGCGCACGGGGCGGGGCATGGGGAGCGGGTCCGGCGTCGGTGAGGTCGCGGGCTAGGATAGCACCGCGACGCCGGGTGCTTCGTGCGTGCCGTCGATGCGCCGCACAAGACCCTGGGCACGACACGGGATAGCGGTCCCGCCTTTCCTCCCGCGGCGGGCAGGCGTAGCATCGCGGCAGCGCAATCCGGCCCCCGACGCCGCGTGCGGCACGACCGCATGCCACGCATGGGGACGACGGCGGTGCGGACCGGAGCGCGCAATGGAGGAGCCTGTTTGAAGCCGACGGACATCGCGCAGCCCGACTATTTCCACAAAGTCGTCGATTGTCAGTGGGCGTGCCCGGCCCACACTCCCGTACCCGAATACATCCGCCTGATCGCGGCCGGCCGCTATGGCGACGCCTACCTCGTCAACTGGAAGTCGAACGTCTTCCCCGGCATCCTCGGCCGGACGTGCGACCGGCCGTGCGAGCCCGCGTGCCGGCGCGGCCGGGTGGAGGAGGGCGGCGACCGCAAGGCCAAGCCCGAGCCCGTCGCGATCTGCCGGCTGAAGCGCGTCGCCGCCGATTACAAGGAGGACATCCGCGCACGGCTGCCGCGGCCCGCCGCGAGCCGGAACGGCAAGCGCGTCGCGCTGGTCGGCGCCGGGCCGGCCTCGCTGACCGTCGCGCGCGACCTGGCGCCGCTCGGCTACGAGCTCGTCGTATTCGACGGCGACGCCAAGTCCGGCGGCATGATGCGTACGCAGATTCCGAAGTTCCGCCTGCCCGAGAGCGTGATCGACGAGGAGGTCGGTTACGTGCTCGACTTGGGCGTCGAGTTCCGGGCGGGGCAGCGCGTCGACAGCCTCGGCGCGCTGCTGGCGGAAGGGTGGGATGCCGTGTTCGTCGGCAGCGGCGCGCCGCGCGGACGCGACATCGACGTGCCGGGCCGCGCGGAGGCCGCCGCCAACATCCACATCGGCATCGACTGGCTCGCGAGCGTCTCGTTCGGCCACACGACGCGCATCGGCAAGCGGGTCGTGGTGCTGGGCGGCGGCAACACGGCGATGGACTGCTGCCGCAGCGCGCGGCGGCTGGGCGGCGAGGACGTCCACGTCGTCGTGCGCTCCGGCTACGACGAGATGAAGGCGTCGCCGTGGGAGAAGGAGGACGCCGCGCACGAAGGCATCCCGATCCACAACTACCTGGTGCCCAAGGCGATCACGCACGCCGGCGGGCAGCTCACCGGCGTCACGTTCGAGAAGGTCGCGCCGAAGTACGACGAGCGCGGCCGCCGGCAGCTCGTCCCGACCGGCGAGCCCGACGTCCACTTCCCGTGCGACGACGTGCTGGTGGCGATCGGGCAGGAGAACGCGTTCCCGTGGATCGAGCGCGACCTCGGCCTCGCGTTCGACGACTCCGGCATGCCGGTCGTCGACAAGGTCACGATGGCGTCGACGCGGCCGGGCGTCTTCTTCGGCGGCGACGCCGCGTTCGGGCCGAAGAACATCATCTGGGCGGTCGCGCACGGCCACGAGGCCGCGGTCTCGATCGACCTCCACTGCCGCGGCGAGGACGTCCGGAAGCGGCCGCCGCCGCATACGGCGCTCGCCTCGCAGAAGATGGGCATCCACGAGTGGAGCTACGACAACGCGATCACCGGCGACCACCGGTTCCGCGTGCCGCTCAAGGACACGAAGCTCGCGCTCAAGAACATCCGGATCGAGGTCGAGCTCGGCTACGACGAGAAGCTCGCCTTCGCCGAGGCGCAGCGGTGCCTGAACTGCGACGTGCAGACGGTGTTCGCCGGCAAGCTCTGCATCGAGTGCGACGCGTGCGTCGACATCTGCCCGATGGACTGCATCACGTTCACGGCCAATGGCGACGAGGCCGACCTGCGCACGCGCCTGCGCGCGCCGGCCCCGAACGCGGCGCAGGCCCTCTACGTGGGCGACGGCCTCAAGACCGGCCGCGTGATGGTCAAGGACGAGGACGTCTGCCTGCACTGCGGGCTGTGCGCCGAGCGCTGCCCGACCGGCGCGTGGGACATGCAGAAATTCCTGCTCGAGATGGCGCACGCCGACGACCGCTGCCGCAAACACCACGCGCCGGCCGAGCCCCTGACCCTCGCGGCGGACTAGAACCAATGCAAACGACGCCCCGCTACAACGACTTCGTCGTCAAGTTCGCCAACGTCAACGGCTCGGGCTCGGCGTCGGCCAACGGCCTCTTCGCGCGCGCGATCCTGCGGATGGGCGTGCCGGTGGCGGCGCGCAACATCTTCCCGTCGAACATCCAGGGCCTGCCCACGTGGTACGAGGTACGCGTCGTCGAGGACGGCTGGCGCGGCCGCCGCGGCGGCGTCGACCTCGTCGTCGCGATGAATCCGCAGACGTGGGACAAGGACGTCGCGGAGCTCGAGTCCGGCGGCTACCTGTTCTACGACTCGACCAAGCCGCTGCCGCCGTCGCGCTTCCGCGACGACGTCACGACGCTCGGCATGCCGCTGACCGCCATCTGCAACGCCGAGTACACGGACGCGCGGCAGCGCCAGCTCTTCAAGAACATCATCTACCTGGGCGCGCTCTCCGCGCTGCTCGACATCGACGCGGCGGAGATCGAGAAGCTCTTCGGCGAGCAGTACAAGGGCAAGGAGACGCTGCTCGAATCGAACCGCAAGGCGTTCCGGATGGGCCGCTCTTTCGCGCTCGCCAATTTCGCGTGCCCGCTGCCGATCCGCGTCCGCCGCAGCGACGCGGTGGGCGACCGCATCTTCATCGACGGCAACAGCGCGGCTGCGCTGGGCGCCGTGTACGGCGGCGCCACGGTTTGCGCGTGGTACCCGATCACGCCGTCGTCGTCGCTCGCCGAGGCGTTCCAGAAGTACTGCCGCAAGTACCGGACCGACCCGGCGACGAAGAAGAAGCGGTATGCCATCCTGCAGGCCGAGGACGAGCTCGCGTCGATCGGCATGGTGATCGGCGCCGCGTGGAACGGCGCGCGCGCGTTCACCGCCACGTCCGGCCCCGGGGTGTCGCTGATGCAGGAGTTCCTGGGCCTCGCGTACTTCGCCGAGGTGCCCGTCGTGCTGTTCAACGTCCAGCGCGGCAGCCCGTCGACCGGCATGCCGACGCGCACCCAGCAGGCGGACCTGCTGTCGTGCGCGTACGCGTCGCACGGGGACACCAAGCACGTGATGCTGTTTCCCGAGGACCCGACCGAGTCGTTCGCGATGGGCGCGCAGGCGTTCGACCTCGCGGACCGGCTGCAGACGCCGGTGTTCGTGATGCTCGACCTCGACATCGGCATGCAGGACTGGCTCACGGCGCCGTTCGCGTGGGACGACGCGCACCGGATGGACCGCGGCAAGGTGATGACGGCGGCCGACCTCGAGGCCGGGCGCGACTTCGGCCGCTACCTCGACGTCGACGGCGACGGCATTCCGTTCCGCACGTATCCGGGAACGCATCCGACCCGGGGCAGCTACTTCACGCGCGGGACGACCAAGGACCGCTACGCCCGGTACACCGAGGAGGGCCCGGCCTACGTCGACAACATGCAGCGGCTGCTGCGGAAGTTCGAGGCCGCCAAGGAACGCGTGCCCGGCCCGGTGATCCGCAAGGCCGCCAAGCCGACCAGGAGCGCCGTCGTCTGGTTCGGCTCGACCAGCGCCGCGATGGCCGAGTCGCTGGCGGCGCTCGAGCTCGACGGGATTCACCTGGACCAGATGCGCATTCGCGGCTTCCCGTTCGCCGACGCCGTGGCCGAGTTCATCGGCGCGCACGAGCGCGTGTTCGTGGTCGAGCAGAACCGCGACGCGCAGATGAAGGCGCTGCTCGTCAACGAGTGCGGGATCGACCCGTCGAAGCTCATCTCGGTGCTCCATTACGACGGCACGCCGGTGACCGCGCGCTTCATCACCCGCGAGATCGCCGAGAAGGCGCGCCTGTTCAACGTCACGCCGCTGCGCCGTTCCGGCGTCGGCTGACCAGGAGGCCAGCCGGCGCTCCAATGCGCCGCCACCGGAGACGCCGCATCCGATCCCTGACCACTGATTCCTGATCCCTGAACATGACCTACCTCGCCAAGCCGAAGATCCACCACCCGTCGCTGCCGAAGAACGCGCTCGGCTATACGCACCGCGACTACGAGGGCGCGATCTCCACGCTTTGTGCCGGCTGCGGCCACGACTCGATCTCCGCGGCGATCATCCAGGCGTTCTTCGAGATGGACATCCCGCCGCACCGGGTGGCGAAGCTCTCGGGGATCGGCTGCTCGTCGAAGACGCCGACGTACTTCCTCGGCAACTCGCACGGCTTCAACAGCGTGCACGGGCGGATGCCGTCGGTGCTGACCGGCGCGGCCTGTGCCAACCGCGACTTGATCTACCTCGGCGTGTCCGGCGACGGCGACTCCGCGTCGATCGGCATCGGCCAGTTCGCGCACGTGATGCGGCGCGGCGTCAACATGGTCTACATCGTCGAGAACAACGGCGTGTACGGCCTCACCAAGGGCCAGTTCTCGGCCACGGCCGACAAGGGCAGCAAGAGCAAGCGCGGCGCCGTCAACAGCGACGAGCCGATCGACCTCGCGATGCTGGCGCTGAACCTCGGCGCGACGTTCGTCGCGCGCGGCTTCTCCGGCGACAAGGCGCAGCTCGTTCCGCTGATCAAGGCGGCGGTGGCCCACCACGGCGCCGCGTTCCTCGACGTCGTGAGCCCCTGCGTCGCGTTCAACAACCACCCGGGCTCGACCAAGAGCTACGACTACGTGCGCGAGCACAACGAGGCCGTCAATTTCCTCGACTTCATCTCGCCGCGCGAGGAGATCACGACGAGCTACGCGCCGGGCGAAGTGCGCACGGTGGTCCTGCACGACGGCGGCGCGATCCGTTTGCGCAAGGTCGACGACGGCTACGACCCGACCGACCGCGTGTCCGCGATGGCCTTCATGGAGTCGCGCCGCGCCGCCGGCGAGGTGGTCACCGGCCTCCTGTACCTGCACGAGGACAGCGCCGACATGCACGATGCGCTCGACACGGTCGCGGCGCCGTTGAACACCCTCAACGATGCCGAGCTGGTGCCGGGTCACGCGGCGCTGGCGGAGCTCAACGCTTCACTGCGCTGATCCCGGCCGTCCAGCGCGCGGCCAGCCGTCGTGGTCGGCGGTGCGCCGGTCACGCGCTGCCAGAGCGTCGTCCACGGGCCGGCACCCCGGTGCCGACAACGTGGTCCGGCCGTGATTGACACCTCCGGGACGTCCGGCTAAGGTCGGCGTCCTGGTGCAGCGCGCAGCTGCGGTACGGCTCGTCGCGGGAGGCTCGTTCCGCATGAAGTGCCCGCAGTGCCAGCAGGACAATCCGAGCCACGCGCGGTTCTGCCTTGGCTGCGGGGCGAAGCTGTCGCTCGCTTGTGGCGGGTGCGGCGCCGAATTGCCCGGCGGTGCGCGCTTTTGCCTGCAGTGCGGCCAGGCGGTCGGTGCGGGGGTCGCGGCCGCGGTGGCTTCGCCTGCGCCCGAGACCTACACGCCGAAACACATCGCCGAGAAGATTCTAAATTCGAGGAGCGCGCTGGAAGGCGAGCGCAAGCAGGTCACCGTCCTTTTCGCCGACCTCAAGAGTTCGCTCGAGCTGCTCGTCGACCGCGAGCTGGAGGAGGCGCCCAAGCTGCTCGATCCGGTTCTCGAGCGCATGATCGAAGCCGTGCACCGGTACGAGGGCACGGTGAACCAGATTCTCGGCGACGGCATCATGGCGCTGTTCGGTGCCCCGCTGGCGCACGAGGACCACGCGGTGCGCGCCTGCTATGCGGCGCTGCGCATGCAGGAGCTGGTGAAGAAGTACGCGGAGGAGGTTCGCCGCTCGCACGGGATGACCGTGCGCATCCGCATTGGCGTCAACTCCGGCGAGGTGCTCGTCCGGGCGATCGGCAACGACCTGCGGATGGACTACACGGCGGTGGGCCAGACCACGCACCTCGCCGGCCGCATGGAGCAGCTCGCCGATCCCGGCGGCATCCTCATCAGTCCTGCCACGCTCGACCTGGCGGCGGGCTACGTCGAAGTGCGCCCGCTGGGTCCGATCGCGGTCAAGGGGCTCCCCGAACCGGTGGAAGTCTACGAACTCACCGGCGCCGGGATTGCCCGCTCGCGCCTGCAGGCGACCGCGTCCCGTGGCCTCACCCCGTTCGTCGGCCGCGACCCGGAGTTCGCGCAGCTGATCCGCGCGCAGCAGCAGGCACTGGACGGACACGGCCAGGTCGTGGCGATCGTGGGCGAAGCGGGCGTGGGCAAGTCACGGCTGTTTCACGAGTTCACGCACTCGCACCACGTCCAGGGATGGCTGGTCCTCGAGGCGAGTGCAGTGTCGCACGGCAAGACCATCAGCTACCTTCCGGTCATCGATCTCCTCAAGGGCTACTGCAAGCTCGACGAGCGCGACGATCACCGAGCCCTGCGCGAGAAGATCACCGGCAAGCTCTTCACGCTCGACGAGGCACTGAAGCCGCTCTTGCCGGCGTTCCTCGGCCTGCTCGACGTTCCGGTCGACGACCCGCAGTGGAAGGCGCTCGATCCCGCGCAGCGGCGGCACCAGACGCTCGACGCCAACAAGCGACTGTTGCTGCGCGAGGCGCAGTCGCAGCCGGTGGTCGTCGTCTTCGAGGACCTCCACTGGGTCGACAGCGAGACCCAGGCGCTGCTCGACAGCCTCGTCGCGAGCCTGCCGGCCGCACGCCTGCTGATGCTGATCAACTACCGGCCCGAGTACCAGCACACTTGGAGCAGCAAGACGTACTACACGCAGCTGCGCCTCGACGCGCTGCCCGCGGAGAGCGCGCACGAGTTGCTCGAAGGGTTGCTGGGCGGTGATCCGTCGCTGGCGCCGCTCAAGGCGCTGCTGACGGAGACGACGTCCGGCAATCCGTTGTTCCTGGAGGAAAGCGTACGGACCCTCGTGGAGACGCGGGCGCTGTCCGGCGCGCGCGGCGCCTATCGCCTCGTGCAGCCGGTGGAGGCGATCCAGGTCCCGGCCACCGTCCAATCGATCCTCGCGTCGCGGATCGATCGGCTGCCGCTCGAGGAGAAGCGCCTGCTGCAGTCGGCGGCCGTGATCGGCAAGGACGTACCGTTCGGGCTTCTCGAGGGAATCGCCGACCTGCCGGAGGAGGACCTGCGCCGCGGGCTGGCCCATCTGCAGTCGGCCGAATTCCTGTACGAAACGAGCCTCTTTCCCGAACTCGAGCACACGTTCAAGCACGCGCTCACGCACGACGTGGCCTATGGGAGCCTGCTCCACGATCGGCGGCGCGACCTGCACGCGAGGGTCGTGCAGACGATCGAAACGCTCTACCGGGACCGGCTGAACGAGCAGATCGAGCGTCTCGCGCACCATGCGTTCCGGGGCGAGGCGTGGGAGAAGGCCGTGGGCTACCTGCGGCAGGCGGGCGCCAAGGCGTTCGCGCGGTCGGCCAACCGCGAAACCGTGGCGTACCTCGGGCAGGCGCTCACGGCGCTGGGACACCAGCCGGAGTCGCGTGTGACGCTGGAGCAGGGCGTCGACGTCCGCTTCGAGCTGCGCAACTCGCTGTTTCCGCTCGGCGAACTGGCGGCGATGCACACCCACCTGCGCGACGCCGAGCGCGTTGCGGATGCGCTCGGCGACAGGCGTCGCATCGGGTGGACGTACGTCTACCTAAGCCAGTATCACTGGGTCACCGGGCAACTCGACGAGGCGCGTTCGTTCGGCGAACGCGCCGGGACGATCGGCAACGCGCTGGGCGACTCCGCGCTGCAGGTGGTCGCGAACTACTACACCGGTGCGGCCTGCTTTTCGGCGACGGCTTACGGCGAGGCCGAAAATTACCTGTGCTCCGCGATACGCGGACTCGACGGCGACCTCGGCCGGGAGCGCTTCGGCCTTGCGGGCTATCCCGCCGTCATGGCCCGCTGGCTGCTGGCGTCGACGCTCGCCGAGCGCGGACGGTTCGACGAGGGAATGGCGATCGGCGAGGCGGGGATGCGCATCGCCGACGAAGTGCGCCATCCGTACAGCATGATTCTCGCCTGCTGGGGCCTCGCCTTGCTGTTCGTACTCAAGGGAGAGCCAAGCCACGCCAGCGCGCAACTCGAGCGAGCGCTCGCGCTGTGCCGCGACTGGAACGTCCCGGTGCTGTCGCCGGTGACCGGCGGATTCCTGGGCTACGTGCAGGTGCTCTCGGGAAGGGTCGCCGAGGGACTGGCGACGCTGCGCCAGCGGATCGTCGAGCACGAGGCGGGCGGCCTCGCCCTCTTCCACTCGCGCCTGGTCGTGTGGCTCGGCGAGGCGCTGTTGCGCGCCGACCAGTTCGACGACGCCGTGGCCACCGCCGAATCGGCCATCGCGCTCACGCGCAAGCGAGGCGAGCGCGGTCTCGAAGCAGGGGCCGTGGCGCTGCTTGGGGACGTGGCATCGCGGCGGCGGGTGCCCGAGGTCGCGACCGCCGAGCGCTGTTACGGCGAGGCCATGGCGATGGCGGTGGAGATCGGGTTGCCGCCGCTGATCGCGCGCTGCCGCGTCGGCCTTGGCCGGCTTTGCCGTCGCGCCGGCAGGCAGGACGACGCGCAGGCACACTTCGCTGCCGCCGGCGCGATATACGGCGGGATGAACGCGCGTGTCTGGCAGGAGCAGATCGAAGCGGAGCTGGCGTCGGGTGGCTGAACCGCGGTGCCCGGTGTCCGCAAGCGCATCCGCGCGATCGGCGTGGAGGGCGTGGCGATCGCGCAGCGGCGAGTCCGGCCGGCACTACATCTGCCGGAACAGGTGGACGTAGTTCTCGCCCACCGGCAGCGTCTCCTTGCGATCCTTCAGCTTGACCTGCAGGTGCCCGCGGAGGTCGCGGTGGACGCCGGCGATCGCCTTGACGCTGACCAGCGCCGAGCGATGGATCTGCCAGAACGCGTTCGGGTCCACCTCCTCCGCGAGCGCCTTCAGCGGCCGCCGGATCAGTGCCTCCGCGTCGGGCGTCACCACCAGCGTGTACTTGTGGTCGGCGCGGAAGTAGAGGATCTCGTCGACGGTGATCACGCGCAGCGCGTCGCCCTGCGACGCCGTGATCCAGCGCAGGTAGTCCTGGCGGCGGGACAGCGTGGCCGCGAGTGATTGGAGGAGGCCGGTCAGGTCGGCGGGCGGCTGCGCGAGGCGCTGGCGCAGGCGCGCGATCGTCGCGTCCAGCCGCGCCGGCAGTACCGGCTTGACCACGTAGTCGACGGCCCCCTCCTCGAAGGCCGCGACCGCGTACTTGTCGTACGCGGTGACGAACACGACGTGGCTGCGACCGCTCGCGCGGCGGGCGACCTCGAGGCCGGACAGGCCCGGCATCTCGATGTCGAGGAACAGGATGTCCGGCGGCGAGCGCTCCATCGCCTGCGCGGCGGCGTCGCCGTCGGCCGCCTCGGCGACGATGGCGAGCTCGGGCCACTGCTCGCCGAGCATCTCCACGAGCTCGGCCCGCAGGACCGGCTCGTCCTCAGCGACGATCGCCGTCGGTGTCTTCATGGGGCAACTCCATGGCAAGACGGAACGCGCCGTCGGCGCCCGCGCCGACCGTAAGCCGCGCCGCGCCGCCGTACAGCGCGCGCAGCCGTTGCTGGACGCCCGCGACCGGGTCGTCGCCGGCGCCCGCCGGCGTGCGGACCGCCCCGGTGGCCGTCACCTCGATCCGCAGCGTCGCGCCCTCGATGTCGACGGAGAGCTCGACGCGGCCGGCGGCCTCGCCGTCTTGCCGCGCCGCCGCGACGGCGGCGCCGAGCAGCGGCAGCAGCAGCATCGGCGGCAGGCGCGCGGCGCGTGCCGCGGCGTCGACCTCGACCGCGAACGCGGGCCGGCCGTTGCCGCGCGCGCGCAGGATGTCGAGGTAGGCGGTCGCGAGCTCGCACTCCTTCGCCACGGTGGACGTGGTCCGTCCGAGGTGCGGCAGCGCGGCGCGCAGGTAGACGATCAGGTGGTCGAGCAGGCGCGTCGCGGTCGGCGGGTCCGACGCGTGCAACCGCAGCACGTCCGCGAGCGTGTCGAACAGGAACTGCGGCTCGATGCACGCCTGCATCGCCTGCAGCCGCGACTCCTGCGCCTGCCGGACGAGCCGCGCGCGCTCGAGTTCCGCGGCGCGCACGCGCGCGAGCCGCTCGCCGGCCCGGTTCCGGTAGCGATAGCCGACGGCGACGAAGCCGCAGATGACGAGGCTGTCCGGTAGCATGTTGGCCACGCGCGAGACCGGCGGCCACTCGTCCATCGTGCATGCGCACGGCCCGAGACCGACGAGCGGCCCCAGCACGCGGAACAGGAGCTCGCCGCCGAGCGCCGCGGCGGCGACGGCTGCGACGTAGGGCGCGACGCCGCGCGGGCGCGCCGGCGCCGCGCGATCGGCCACCGCCAGCCCGACCGCGAGCAGCAGCAGCGGCAGGGTCGCTTCGAGCACGAAGTGCGCGGCCATCCGCGCGGGCGCGGCGCTGCCGTGCGCGAGCCACCACCCGAGCGCGTTGGCGAGCCCCCACGCGACGCCCAGCAGCACAGCGAGCGCGACGTGGGCAGCCGGAACGCGCACGCCCGCAACGCGCCGCGGCACACCGGGCAGCGCGGTCGCCGGCGACACCGAGGGGGCCGCGTTCACGCCGCCCTCGTCCCGGCCGCCTGCGCCGGCAGCGGCAACTCGATCGTCGCCACGACGCCGGCGCCGGGGCGCTGCGACAACAGCAGCCGGGCCGCCCCGCCGTACAGCGTGGTGAGGCGCGCGCGGATGTTGGCGAGCCCGACGCCCTCGCCGCCGGCGCTCTCGGAGAGTCCGCGGCCCGTGTCCGCAACCTGGAGCAGCAGCCGGCCGTCGCCGGCGCGCGCGGTAATGCGCACCTCGCCGCCGCGCGGCAGCGGATTGACGCCGTGGCGGATCGCGTTCTCGACCAGCGTCACCAGCATCATCGGCGGGAACGGCAGCGTCGCGAGTGCGGGCGGCACGTCGATGCGGAACGCGAGCCGGTCGCCCATCCGGATCTGCTGTACGTGCAGGTAAGCGGTCGCCAGCGCGAGCTCGTGCTCCAGCGTCGAGTCGGCGCTGCGCATGCGCGGCAGCAGCGCGGACAGGTAGCTCGACAGGTGCTCGATCATCGCGCGCGCGGCCGGCGCGTCGGTCCGGAACAGCCGCCGCACGTTGGCGAGCGTGTTGAACAGGAAGTGCGGCTCGACCTGCGCCTGCAGTACCTGCAGGCGCGCCTCGGCGAGCTCGCGGTCGAGGTCGACGCGGCGCAGCTCCTCGGCGTGCAGCCGCGCCGCCGCGTCCTCCTCGCGCAGCACGAAGAAGTAGCCGAGCACGCCGGCGGCGATCACGTGGCTCCAGAGCACGACCGCCGCGACCTGCTTCGCCAGCGACGCCGGGTCCTTGCCCCGGGGAAACCACAGCGCGTCGAGCCCGGCGGACAGCAGCTGCCCGGCGGCCAGGCCGACGGCGACGGCCGCCACGAGCGCCAGCACGCGCGGGCCCGTGCGCGCCGGCGCCAAATTGCCGGCGATGACCACGGCGACCCAGACGGTACCGAAGAACAGCGACAGGTACGCGAACTCCCACGCGAAGACCTTCGCGGCGCGCGCGACGCCACCCTTGTCGGGCATCAGCGCCATCGCGATGGCGTGGCCGACGGCCGCGAGGGCGACCAGGGCGAGGAACAGCGCGAAGCGGCGCCGCGTCAGGCCGCGCAGCGAGCGGGCGAGCGCGGCAGCAACGGCGCGGCCGGCGGCTTGGGGGTCGCCGCTCATGCTGGGCATCGTGGCCTCGCGCGCCCGGCGCAGCGCGTTGGCATCCCTGGTGGACTCACAAGTGGCGGCATCGGCGTACTTTCCGCTCGTGGCGGCGGACGCGGCCCGGAGCCGGAGATCGTCCGGCGCTGGGTGCGTGGCCGCTATCCTAGCGCCGGCGCCGGCCCGTTGGGGCCCATCCGACGAACCGGCCCGGGCCGCGACGAACCGGCGGGCGGCTGGCATCAACCCGGCCTCGACGGCGGCCGCGCGTAGAATCCGCGGATGCGCACCGCCTGGAAGGTCCTCGCGGGTCTCGCCGTGCTGCTGGCGATCGGCATCGCCGTCGCCGTGGCGACGATCGACGTGAACGCGCTGGTGGCCCCGGTGCGGGTGCGGGTGAAGGCGGCAACCGGGCGCGACCTCCTCATCCGCGGCGGCGTGCGCGTCGCGTGGTCGCTGGAGCCGCGGATCGTGCTCGCCGACGTCGCGCTCGCGAACGCGCCGTGGGGCGCGGCAAAGGAGATGCTGTCGGCGCAGCGGCTGGAGCTCGAGCTCGCGCTGCTGCCCCTGCTGTCGCGGCGGGTCGAGCTGAAGGAACTCACGCTCGTCGCGCCGGTGATCGCGCTCGAGACCGACGCCAAGGGGCGCCGCAACTGGGAATTCGCGTCGTTGCCGGCGGGGACGTCCGCCGATGCGGGCAGCGGAATGGCGAGCGCCTTCGCGATCGGCAACGTCGCGCTCGAGGGCGGCACGCTCACCTACCGCGACGGCGCGACCGGTGGCGTGACGGCCGTCGCGATCGAGCAACTGTCGGTGCGGACGCGCGGCGCCGGAGCGCCGATTGCCGCGGAGTTCCGCGGGAAGATCGACGACGTGGTCGTCACGCTCGCCGGCACGATCGGTCCCGTCGACGCGCTGCTGCAGAAGCGCTGGCCCTATCCGGTGGACGTGCACGGCGAGGTTGCCGGGCAGAAGGCCGCGCTCGCGACGAAGGTCAACGCGACCGGCACGCGGTATGCGCTCGACGACCTCAAGCTCACCGTCGGCGCCAACGACGTCACCGGTTCGTTCGCCGTGGACGTCGGCGGCGCGCGGCCGAAGCTCCAGTTCGACCTTGCGGGGCCCGCGATCGCACTGAACGCGCTGCCGGTGCCGGTCACCGCGGCGAAGCGCGCGCCGGCGGCGCCCGGCAAGGCCGGCCCCGCGTACGTCATACCGGATACGCCGATCGGCTTCGCACCGCTCCGCGCCGTCGACGCGCAGGGCGCCCTGCGGCTCGAACGGCTGACGCTGCCCGACGGGCGCACGCTCGACCGGCTGCGCGCGAAGATTACGCTCGACGGCGGTCGGCTCGCGGTCACGGACTTCTCGGTCGCCGCGCTCGGCGGCTCGCTCGCCGGCAGCGCCGTCGTCGACGCGGCGAAGTCCGACGCGCCGGCGCTGGCCGTGGAACTGTCCGGCAAGGGCCTCGCGCTCGCGGAGATCCTGAAAGCCGTCGGCCAGCGCCGCGACGTGCGCGGCGGCAGCACCGATGTCGGCGTGAGCCTCGCGATGCGCGGCGCGTCGCCGCACGCGTGGGCGGCGTCGGCGTCGGGCAGCGTGCGCATCGTGGTCGGGCCGGCGACGCTCGCCAACACGAAGCTCGATCTCGATTCGGCGCTCGACCAGCTCACGCAGGCGGTCAATCCGTTCCGGACGCGCGATCCGTCGACCGAGCTCACGTGCGCGGTCGTGCGCCTGCCGCTCAAGGACGGCGTCGCGCGCGTCGACCGCTCGATCGCGATGGAATCGCAGAAGGTCGGCATCTCGGCCAGCGGCACCGTCGACTTCCGCAACGAGACGCTCGCATTCACGTTCCAGCCGAAGGTTCGCGGCGGTATCCCGATCGACATCGCGAACGTGGCCGAGCTGGTCCGCGTGAGCGGCCCGTTCACGCATCCGCAGGTCAGCGTCGACGCGGCGGGCTCGGCCAAGGCGCTCGCGAGCCTCGGCGCGGCGGTTGGCACCGGCGGCTTGTCGATGGTCGCGCAGTCGCTGTTCTCGTGGGCGGACGGCAAGGGTCCCGGCCCGTGCCAGATCGCACTGGGCGCCGCCACGCCGACCGCGAATCCGGCCGGATCGTCCCGCCCGCCCGATCCGGTCGCGCCGCTGGTCGACGACGTCGGCCGCGCGGTCGGGAAACTCCTCGGAAAATGAGGGACTTGCGCCGAACCTTGACCTCGATCACGATGGCCGCTGTTCCGCTACGCGTAACATAGCCCGTCGGTGAGCCCATGACCCGCTACCTGCGCCGCCTCGCTGCCATGCTCGCGCTGTTCGGACTGCTGTCCGTGCAGGCGACGCTGGCTGCGTACGTGTGCCCGGTCGACGCCGGCAAGGCGCCGCCGGCGTCCGCGGCGCCGGAACACGCGCAGTGCGGCCCGCAGGCCGACCCGGCGATCGACGGTGCGCTGTGCGAACTGCACTGCCAGGTCACGTCGTCGGTGCCGTCGTCGCCGGCCGCCGACCTCGCGGCGCCCGCCGTGGCGCCGCTCGTCGTCGCCACCGCGCCCGCCGGGACCTCGCCGTCGTACGCGTCGCCGCAACGTGCGCGGCCCGACGCGCTGGCCGCCGCGCCGCCGGCCGCCATCCGATTCTGCCGCCTGCTGATCTGATCTCCGCGCGAACGCAGCACGGCGCCGTGCCGCTGTGGCCGCGCGCCGCGACGTCGTTCACGTACGCGGAGGCAGCATGTTCCAACGCACGACCTGGTCGGGCCGGACGCACCGGCCAAACACAATGCTCGTCGTCGTCGCGCTCGCGGCGCTGGTGCCGCTCGCGCACGCGGCCGAAGCGCCGCTGACGCTCGCCGAGGCCCAGCGCCGCGCGCTCGCGCGATCGCAGCTCTTGCCGGCGCAGGACGCGGCGGCGGCCGCCGCGCGGGAAATGGCGGTCGCGTCGGGCCAGCTGGCCGACCCGGTGCTGAAGCTCGGCCTCGAGAACCTGCCGGTCACCGGCGCCGATGCGTGGAGCCTCAACAAGGACCCCATGACGATGGGCCGCATCGGCGTGATGCAGGAGTGGCTGTCGTCGGACAAGCGCGAGGCGCGCACGGCGCGCTTCGAGCGCGAGGCCGAGAAGGCGCAGGTGGAGCGCGCGGCGGTGCAGGCGAACATCGCGCGCGATACCGCGCTCGCGTGGATCGACCGCTACTACGCCGAAGCCACCGTGGCGCTGATCGCGGAGCAGGCGGCCGAGGCGGCGCTGGAGGTCGACGCCGCGGAACTCGCCTACCGCGCGGGGCGGGGCATGCAGGCCGAAGTGTTCGCGGCGCGCGGCGCCCGCGCGTCGCTCGCCGAGAAGGCGAGCGAGGCGCGCCGCAAGGTGGCATCGGCGATCACGATGCTCGCGCGCTGGATCGGCCCGGGCGCCGATGCCCCGCTCGGCGGCAGGCCCGACTTCGCGCGCGTGCCGCTCGACCGCGCGCGACTCGACGCGCAGCTCGCGCACCACCCGCAGATCGCGATGCTGTCGCAGGCCGAGGCCCTCGCGCAGGCGGAGGCGAAGGTCGCGCGCGCGAACCGCGACCCCGACTGGAGCTTCGAGGTCGCCTACCAGCAGCGCGCGCCCGACTTCGGCAACATGATGTCGTTCGGCGTGTCCATTCCGCTGCCGTGGGACCGCGCAAACCGCCAGGACCGCGACGTCGCGGCCAAGCTCGCGCTCGCCGACCAGGCGCGCGCGCTGCGCGAGGACGCGCTCGCCGCGCACGTCGCGGAAGTCGCGGCGATGCTCGAGGAATATGAAAACGGACGCGAGCGCCTCGGGCTCTACGCGGACTCGCTGCTGCCGCTCGCGCGCGAGCGCACCGGCGCGGCCGTCGCCGCGTACCGCGGCGGCAAGGGAGCGCTCGCCGACGTGCTCGCGGCGCGGCGCAACGAGCTCGACGTCCGGCGCGACGCGCTGATGCTCGAGCGGGAGACGGCGCGCCTGTGGGCGCAGCTCAACTTTCTCGACGTGACGTCGGCCACGCACACGGCCGCGATCGCGACCCCGAAGGACCGGCCATGAAGACAGCGACCCGCACCGTCATCGCGTTCCTCGTCGCGGCGGCGCTCGCCGCCGGCGGCTACTGGCTCGGCCGCAGCCATGCGCCCGCACCGGACGCGGTCGTCGCGACGGCGCCGGCACCCGCGGCCACCGGCGCGCCGCAGAAGCCCGGCGACGTCGATCCGGCCACCGGCCGCAAGGTGCTCTACTGGCACGACCCGATGGTGCCGGGCCAGCGCTTCGACAAGCCGGGCAAGTCGCCGTTCATGAACATGATGCTGGAGCCCGTCTACGAGGACGCCGGCAGCGACGCATCGACAGTGACGATCAGCCCGCGGGTGCGCCAGAACATCGGCGTGCGCACGGCCGACGTCACGCGCGCGCGGCTCGCGCCGCCGCTGACGGCCGTCGGCAGCGTCGCGTTCAACGAGCGCGACCAGGCATTCGTGCAGGCCCGCGCCAACGGCTTCGTCGAGAAGCTCCACGTGCGCGCGCCGCTCGACCCGGTGCGTGCCGGGCAGCCGCTGCTCGACCTGTACGTGCCGGAGTGGGTGGCCGCGCAGGAGGAATACCTCGCCGTGCGGCGGATGCAGGGGCAGGGGGTCGACGCGCTGGCGGACGCCGCGCGCCAGCGGATGCGCCTCGCCGGCATGTCGGACGCGCAGATCGACAGCGTCGTCGCGGGCGGGACGGTGCAGCCGCGGCTCACGATCGTCGCGCCGATCGGCGGCGTCGTCACCGAGCTCGCCGCGCGCGAGGGCATGGCGGTCGCGATGGGCGCGCCGCTCTACCGGATCAGCGGGCTCTCCTCGGTGTGGATCAACGCCGAGCTGCCGGAGGCGGCGGCCGCGCGCGTGCGCGCGGGCACGCCGGTCGAGGTGCGGACGCCGGCCCTGCCCGGTACCGTGTTCAAGGGCCGCGTCGGCGCGCTGCTGCCGGAGGTGAACGCGCAGACGCGCACGATCAAGGCGCGCATCGAGGTGGCCAACCCGTCCGGCCAGCTGGTGCCGGGCCTGTACGCATTGATCGACTTCGCGCCGGCGACGGCGCCCGAGGTGACCGTCGTGCCGTCGGAAGCGGTGATTGCCACCGGCCGGCGCACCGTCGTGTTCGTCGCCGAAGGCGAGGGCAGGTTCCGCGGTGTCGACGTCGAGCCGGGCATCGAGAGCGGCGGCATGACCGAGATTCGCAAGGGACTGGAGCCCGGGCAGCGGGTCGTCGTGTCCGGCCAGTTCCTCATCGACTCCGACGCGAGCCTCAAGGGCGCGACGACGCGGCTCGCGGAGCCGGCGGCGGGCGCGCCGGCCGTGGTCACCGGCGAGCACCGGGGCGAAGGCCGCGTCGAGGCGATCGCGAAGGACGAGATCATGCTCTCGCACGATCCGATCCCGTCGCTGAAGTGGGGCGCGATGACGATGGGCTTCGTGCCGCCGGCCGCGGGCTGGCCAGCGTCCGTCAAAGTCGGCGACCGCGTGGCGTTCACGTTCCGGCCGAAAGGCGTGGGCGAGTTCGAGATTCTGTCGGTGACCCGCGTCGGCGCCGCGCAGGCGGCGGCGCCGGCCGCGGCCGCAAAGGATCCGCACGCCGGGCACGCGCCCGCGGCAGGAGCCAGGCCGTGATCGCGCACGTCATCCGCTGGTCGCTGGCGAACCGGTTCCTGGTCCTGCTCGCGACGGCCATCGTGACCGCGTGGGGCGCGTGGGCCGTCGCCCGCGCGCCGCTCGACGCGCTGCCGGACCTCTCCGACGTGCAGGTGATCATCCGCACGATGTACGCGGGGCAGGCGCCGCAGATCGTCGAGAACCAGGTGACGTATCCGCTGACCACGACGATGATGTCGGTGCCGGGCGCCAAGAGCGTGCGCGGCTACTCGTTCTTCGGCGACTCGTTCGTCTACGTGCTGTTCGACGACGGCACCGATCCGTACTGGGCGCGCTCGCGCGTGCTCGAGTACCTGAACCAGGTGCAGGGGCGCCTGCCGCGCGACGCGAAGCCCGCGCTCGGACCCGACGCCACCGGCGTCGGCTGGATCTACGAGTACGCGCTCGTCGACCGTTCGGGCAAGCTCGACCTGTCGGAGCTGCGCGCGCTGCAGGACTGGTTCCTCAAGTACGAGCTGAAGTCGGTCCCCAACGTCGCGGAGGTGGCGAGTGTGGGCGGCATGGTCCGCCAGTACCAGATCGTGCTCGACCCGGACCGGCTCCGCGCGTACCGGATTCCGCACGGCAAGGTAATCGAGGCGCTGCAGAAGGCGAACCAGGAAACGGGCGGCTCGGTGCTGGAACTGGGCGAGGCCGAGTACATGGTGCGGGCGTCCGGGTACCTCAAGTCGCTCGACGACTTCCGCAAGATTCCGGTGTTCACGAGCGAGGCCGGCGTGCCGGTGCGCCTGGCCGACGTCGCGCGCGTCCAGGTCGGGCCGGAGACGCGCCGCGGCATCGCGGAGCTGAACGGCGAGGGCGAGACCGTCGGCGGCATCATCGTGATGCGCTCCGGCAAGAACGCGCTCGAGACGATCTACGCGGTGAAGGCGAAGCTCGCGAGCCTCGCGGCCGGGCTGCCCGAAGGCGTCGCGATCGTTCCCGTCTACGACCGGTCGACACTGATCCGCGATGCGGTGGCCAACCTCGCGCAGAAGCTGGTCGAGGAATTCGCCGTCGTCGCGCTGGTGTGCCTCGCCTTCCTGTTCCACCTCCGCTCGGCGTTCGTCGCGATCGTCTCCCTGCCGGTTGGCGTGCTGATGGCGTTCGTGGTCATGCACTACCAGGGCGTGAACGCCAACATCATGTCGCTGGGGGGCATCGCGATCGCGATCGGCGCGATGGTCGACGCGGCGGTGGTCATGATCGAGAACGCGCACAAGCATCTCGAGCGGTGGCGGCACGCGCACGGCGGGCAGGCGCCGGCCGGCGCCGACCAGTGGCGCGTCGTCGGCGACGCCGCGGTGGAGGTCGGTCCCGCGCTCTTCTTCTGCCTGCTGATCATCACGCTGTCGTTCATCCCCGTGTTCATGCTGGAGGCGCAGGAGGGGCGGCTCTTCTCGCCGCTCGCGTTCACCAAGACCTACGCGATGGCGGCCTCCGCGATCCTCGCGGTCACGCTGGTGCCCGTGCTGATGGGCTACCTGATTCGCGGGCGCATCCCGGACGAGGCGCGCAATCCGCTCAACCGCTTCTTCATCGCCGGCTACCGGCCGCTGCTCGAGCTGGTGCTGCGGTTCCCCGGCACGACGATCGTCGTCGCGCTGCTGGCGGCTGCGGTGACCGTGGTGCCGGCGTCGCGCCTGGGCGGCGAGTTCCTGCCGCCGCTGGACGAGGGCGACCTGCTGTACATGCCGTCGGCACTGCCGGGCCTCGGGACGGGCAAGGCCGCCGAGCTGCTGCAGCAGACCGACGCGCTGATCATGAGCGTGCCCGAAGTCGCGAGCGTGTTCGGCAAGGCGGGGCGTGCGGAGACGGCGACCGACCCCGCGCCGCTCGAGATGTTCGAGACGGCGATCCAGTTCAAGCCGAAGAGCCAGTGGCGGCCCGGCATGACGCCCGACAAGCTCGTCGCCGAGCTGGACCGCGTCGTCCGTGTGCCGGGCCTGTCCAACATCTGGGTGCCGCCCATCAGGAACCGCATCGACATGCTCGCGACCGGCATCAAGAGCCCCGTCGGCATCAAGGTGTCGGGGCCCGACCTCGCGGAAATCGACCGGGTGACCGGCGAGATCGAGCGCGTCGTCAAGCCGGTCGCCGGCGTGAATTCGGCGCTCGCCGAGCGACTGACCGGCGGCCGCTACCTCGACGTCACGATCGACCGCGACCGTGCCGCGCGCTACGGACTCAACATCGCCGACGTGCAGGAGGTGGTCGCCTCGGCGATCGGCGGCGACAACGTCGGCGAGACGGTCGAAGGCCTGCGCCGCTTCCCGATCAACGTCCGCTATCCGCGCGAGTACCGCGACTCGGTCGAGCGGCTGCGCGAGCTGCCGATCCAGACCGAGCGCGGCGCGCAGATCCGGCTCTCGGACGTGGCGGACGTCCGCATCTCCGACGGCGCGCCGATGGTGAAGAGCGAGAACGCCCGGCTGTCCGGCTGGGTCTACGTCGACCTCCACGGCCGCGACTTGAAGTCCGCCGTGCGCGACATGCAGGCCGAGGTCGCGGCGAAGGTCAAGCTGCCGCCCGGGTATTCGGTTTCGTGGTCCGGGCAGTTCGAGTACCTCGAGCGCGCCACGGCACGCCTCGCGTACGTCGTGCCGTTCACGCTGATGATCGTATTCGTGCTGCTGTACCTCACGTTCCGGCGCGTCGACGAGGCGCTCGTCATCATGCTGGCGCTGCCGTTCGCGCTGGTCGGCGGCATCTGGCTCCTGTGGCTGCTGGGGCACGACGTGTCGGTCGCGAGCGGCGTGGGCTTCATCGCGCTGGCCGGCGTCGCGGCGGAATTCGGCGTCATCATGCTGCTCTACCTCAAGCACGCGTGGGAAGCGCGCGTCGCCGCGGGCCGCACGACCGAGGCCGACCTGGTCGACGCGATCCGCGAGGGGGCGGTGCTGCGCGTGCGGCCGAAGGCGATGACGGTCGCCGTGATCTTCGCCGGCCTGCTGCCGATCATGGTGACGCACGGCGCAGGCTCCGAGGTGATGCAGCGGATCGCCGCGCCGATGGTCGGCGGCATGGTCACGGCGCCGCTGCTGTCGATGCTGGTGATCCCGGCCGTCTACCTGCTGCTGCGGCGGCGGGGGCTCGCGCGGTCGCCGGCCGGCGCGGCAGGAGAGGCGACGGGCGCGGCCGCGTGATGCGGCGGTGTGCCGTGACGTCCCACCCGGCCGGGTAGGAGGCGGGCCGGAGAGCCGTGTTAGGCTCTGCGCCGTGCCGGGATGTCCGGCACGCGTGCGGAGTGCGTTTGGGCCGACCGACGAAGCCGTCTGCCGCACGGCGCCTGCGGCGCGCCGTGACCGGCCTTGCGCCGCTGTCGCTCGCGGCGCTCGCCGTCGCCGCCTCGCCGGAGCCCGTCCACCGAATCGGCTTCCTCGGGTTGGACTCCGCGATGCAGGCGACGCGCATCGCCGCCTTCCGTGACGAGATGCGCAAGCTGGGCTACGTCGAAGGCCGGAACCTCGTCGTCGAGACGCGCTGGGCGCAGGGCCGGTTCGACCGCCTACCCGCGCTCGCGGACGAGCTCGTCGCGCAGAAGCCGGAGGTCATCGTGACGGCCGCGCCGCCCGCGGTGAGCGCGCTGCAGAAGGCGACGACGACGATTCCGATCGTCATGTCCGTGCACAATCCGGTGGCCATGGGGTATGCCGCGAGCCTCGCCAAGCCGGGCGGCAACATCACCGGAATCGCGTTCCAGGACTCCGACCTGTCGGTCCGGCGCCTCGACCTGTTGCGCAGCGTGGTGCCCAACCTCGGCCGCGTCGCCATCGTGTGGAACGAGGCGGCCGGCGGCATGGACGCGGTGCGCGCCGTCGAGCATGCCGCGGAGTCGATGAAGATCGCCAGCCGGGTGTTCGAAGTGCACGGGCCCGGCGATATGCCGCAGGCGGTGGCGGACGCGAAGGCGTGGGGCGCGCAGGGGCTGGTCCAGCTCGCGTCGCCGGTGATCACGTTCAACCGCAAGGCGCTGCTGCAGGCGCTCGCCGCGCACCGGATGCCCGCGACGTGCGAGATGCGCCTCTACGTGGAGGAAGGCTGCCTCATGACCTACAGCGCGGACCTCGACACGATGTTCCGCGGCCTGGCCGCGGTCACCGCGCGCATCCTCAAAGGCGCGAAGCCCGCGGACGTTCCCATCGAGCAGCCGCGCGAGTTCGACTTCGTGATCAACCTGAAGACGGCGCAGGCGCTGGGGCTCACCGTTGCGCCGGTGGTGCTCCTGCAGACCACGGACCGCATCCAATGATCTGCAGCGGCAGCCTGGCGCAGTTCCTGCGCGCGATGCGCGGGCGGTCGGCAATGCCGGAATGCGCGCGGTGTTGCGCCGAACGCCGACGTTGTCGAATCGTGGCGCCGGAGTCGCCGGCAATCGGGAGTCTCCAATGAGATGTCGTCTCGCGTTCGTGGCGTGGGTTCTTGCCTGCACAACGGTGACCGCACATGCGGTGGTGCCCGAGGCGGTCGTCGACGTCCCGACGCGCGGAATCACGCAACGCATCCTCTATCTCGAGCCGGCGAACCCGGTCGCCAACGTCATCCTGTACGCCGGCGGGAACGGGATCCTCCGCCTGCACGCCGACGGCACCGGCGAGTACGATCTGCTCGAAAGCAGCGCGGCAACCCGCAATCGCCAGCGCTTCGCCGAGCAGGGATTCGCCGTGGCGGTCGTCGACGCGCCGGACGACATGCAGATTTCCGGCATGGGCGGCTTCCGCTTCAGTACCGAACAGACGGCGGATACGCTGGCGGTCATCCGCTACATGCGCGCGCGCGCCGACGTTCCGGTCTGGCTGGTCGGGCACGACACCGGCGCGTTGTCGGCGGTCTACGCGGCGCTCACCCTGCCGGCCGAGCAGCCGGCGGGCGTGGTGTCGCTGGCGGGGCCGGCCGCGACGATGCAGGGCCAGCCGCTGCGTCAGCTCCGGCGGCCGGTGCTGGTGGTGAGCCACGTCAGCGATCCCTGCCAGGGGCTTACCGCGCAGACCGACATGTTCGACGACCTCGAGGTGGCGCCCGTCAAGCTGCACGTCGTGTTCGCCGGCGGGAACGGCAACGGCGTCGCATGCTGGACCTCCAATCCGGGCGCCATCGACGGCTACCACGGGTTCTCCGGACTGGACGCCGAGCTGGTCGGTGCGGTCGCCGACTTCGCCCGCGCGTACAACCCGCTGGTGACGCCGCCGGCGACCACCGCGACGGCGGTCGAGTTCTACCACGCCGGCTTCGACCACTACTTCGTCACGTGGGTCGCCGCCGAGATCGCGAGCCTCGACAGCGGCGCGACCGCGGGGTGGGCCCGCACCGGCCAGTCGTTCAAGGTGTTCGCCACGCCGCAGGGCGGCACGTCCCCCGTGTGCCGGATCTACATTCCGCCCGGGCTGGGCAACGGCCACTTCTTCGGGCGCGACGCCGAGGAGTGCGACGGTACGATGCGGAAGAATCCGAGCTTCTTGCTCGAGTCGGCTGCGTTCTTCCATCTGTATCCGCCCAGTGCCGGCCAGTGCGCCGCCGGGCAGGTGCCGGTCTATCGCGCGTACAGCAACCGCGCCGACGCCAACCACCGCTACACCACCGACCGCGCGACGCGCGACGGCATGGTGGCGTCGGGCTGGCTCGCCGAAGGCGACGGGTCGGATCTCGTCGTCATGTGCGCGCCGTCGCCGTAGTGCGCCGGCATCCGCTCGTGTGCCATCGTCACGGTCGCGCCCCGGATGGAACGCGCCCTCGTCCGGATTGGTCGGATCGGCGCGGACCGGTGGGTGACGCGGCCACGTCGGCTCCGCCTCCGCCTTCACCCCTGTCCCGCCGGCGCATGCCGAGGACCGCCGCACGATCCTTCGCGCACCTGCTGTGGGCCTGGCTTGCGATCGCCGGCAGCGCGGCCGCCGCGGTGTCCGAGGTCGTCGTGGACCTGCCCTCGCGCGGCGTCGTCCAGCGCATCCTCTACCTGCGCCCGGCGAACCCGGTCGCGAACCTCGTCGTGCTGCCCGGCGGCTACGGCGTGCTCAAGCTGCGTCCGGACGGCACGGGCGAGACGTTCCTGCTCGAAACCAGCGCCCCCAGCCGCGAGCGCCAGCGCTTCGCCGCGCAGGGATTCGCCGTCGCCGTCGTCGACGCCCCATCGGACCGGCAGGACGAATTGGGTCTCGACGGATATCGGCAGAGCGGCATCCACCTGGCCGACATCCACGAGGTCGTCCGCTACATGCGCGCGCAGGCCGACGCGCCGGTCTGGCTCGTCGGGCACAGTGCGGGCGCGGAGTCGGCCTTCTTCGTCGCCCGCGAGCTGCCGCCGGACGAGCCGGTCGGCGCCGTGCTCACCGCCGCGGCGGCGTCGACGCTGCGCAACATGGACCCGCGCTCGTTCAGCCGTCCGGTGCTGATGGTCAGCCACACGCAGGATCCGTGCATCAATCTCGCGGACCTCAATCGGCTGTTCGACGAGCTGCTCGCCGCGCCCGTGCGGGAGCACGCGACCTTGACCGGGGGCGAACGGGGTGGAACGGGCTGCACGTCCGGCTACCACCAGTTCGAGGGCCTCGGCGCGGAGTACGTCGCCGCCATCGCCGACTTCGTCAAGCGGCACAACGCGCTGGTGGCACCACCCGCGGCGACGGCTGACGCGATCGAGTACTTCCACGCCGGGCTCGACCACTACTTCCTCACGTGGGTCGGGGCGGAGATCGCGGCGCTGGACAGCGGAGCGACTTCCGGATGGTCACGGACCGGACAATCGTTCAAGGTCTTCACGACGGCGCCGGCCGGTGCTTCCGCGGTGTGCCGGATCTACATTCCGCCCGGGCTGGGCGACGGGCACTTCTTCGGGCGCGACGCCAGCGAATGCGACGGGACGATGCAGAAGAATCCGAGCTTCGTGCTCGAGTCGTCGGCGTTCTTCCACCTGTATCCGCCGAGCACCGGCGTCTGCGCGGCCGGGCAGGTGCCGGTCTACCGCGCATTCAGCAACCGTGCCGACGCCAATCACCGCTACACGACCGACCGCGCGACGCGCGACCGGATGGTAGCTTCGGGGTGGCTCGCGGAGGGCGACGGGCCCGATCTCGTCGTCATGTGCGCGCCGGGCCCGTAACGCGCAGGACCCGCGACCGGAGTCGGGCGGAGGACCACGCCGGCGGCTCGACGCGAATTGCGGTAGGCTGCACGTGCCTGCCCCCCATCGCCGCGCCTTGAGCACGCCCACGACGTCGCGCCGCCCTCGCCCCGCCCGGGCGCGCCTGGTGCTGCCGGCGCTGGCCGCGTTCGTACTGCTGGCGCTTCCCGCGCACGCGCAGCGTGGCGACGTCGTGCGCCGCGTCGCCTTCCTCGGTATCGATGAGACGCTGCAGGCGACGCGCTTCGCCGCATTTCGCGACGAGATGCGCAAGCTCGGCTATGTCGATGGCGCGAACCTCGTCATCGAAACGCGCTGGGCCCGGGGCGATTTCGACCGATTGCCCGCGCTGGCCGCGGACCTGGTCGCCCGCAAGCCCGAAGTCGTCGTGACCGCCACGCTGCCGCCCGTTCGTGCCGCGCAGAAGGCGACGAGCACGATCCCGATCGCCATGATCGTTCAGAATCCCGTGGAAGCGGGCGTCGTCGCGAGCCTAGCGCGGCCCGGCGGCAACGTCACGGGCGTGGCCGTGCAGGAAGCCGATCTCGTGCAACGCAAACTCGATCTGCTGCGCGCGATGGTGCCCAAACTCGACCGGCTGGCCATCCTGTGGGACCGGTCTTCGCAGGGCGCCGACGCGTTGCGCAGCGTCGAGCGCGCGGCCGGCTCCATGGGAATGGCGACGCGCTCGTTCGAGGCGAACGGGCCGGACGAAATGCGTCGGGCCGTGGCGCAGGCCAAGGCATGGGGTGCACAGGGAATCTTCCAGATGTCCTCGCCGCTGGCGACGCTGCACCGCAGGGCGCTGAGCGACGCGCTGCTCACGCACCGGATGCCGGCGAGCTGCGACCTCCGCAGCTTCGTCGAGGAGGGCTGCCTCATGTCCTACTCCATCGACCTCGACCAAGCCTTCCGAAGCCTGGCGCGCATCACGGTCCGGATTCTCGCGGGCGCGAGGCCGGCGGAGATCCCGGTCGAGCAGCCGCGCGAATTGGACTTCGTCGTCAACACGAAGACGGCCGAAGCACTCGGGCTCGCGATTCCCCCAGCGGTCGGGATCCAGCTGACCGATCGCATCCGGTAATCCGCAGGGGGCGCTCGGCGCCGGCTCGGGCGATTCCCGGCGCTCCTTGCGCTCAATCGCCGACGAGCGCGTCCAGCCGAAAGCGCGCGATCTTCGCGACCTGCGCAAGGCATTCGGCGAACTCGGTCGCCGGGTCGTGCTCGACGCGGCGCGCGAACTCGCGCAGGATGCCCGCGCGATCGTAGCCCATGACCGCGAGAATGAACGGGAAGCCGAACGTGTCGCTGTAGCGCCGGTTGAGCGCGGTGATCGCCGCGAACTCCTCCGGCGTGCAGTGCGCGAGGCCGGCGCCCGACTGCTCCCTGGTGGAATCCGCGGTCAGCTCGCCGCGCACGGCCGCCTTGCCCGCGAGCTCCGGGTGAGCGCGCAGCAGCGCGAGTTGTTCCGCCGCGGACGCGCGGTCGACCGCGGCGACCATGGCCGCGTGCAGCGCCGCGACATCGGCGAACGGGCGCGCGGCGAATGCGCGCTGCGCGACCCAGGGCGAATGCTCGAAGATGCCGCCGAGCGTCGCGATGAACTCGGCCTCGTCCATCCGGTTGACATCGTCGATGGTCACGCCGGCGGGACCCGGTACGGATGCGCCGCGAGCCAGTGCCGGGCGATGTCGATCCGGCGCGCGATCCACACGTCGTCGTGCTCGCGCACGTAATCGAGGAAGCGCGCCAGCGCGGCCGCGCGCCCCGGCCGTCCGGCCAGGCGGCAATGCAGGCCGACCGACATCATCTTCGGCGCATCGAGGCCCGCGGGGTCGCCCTCCGCATACAGCGCGTCGAACGTGTCCTTGAGGTACGTGTAGAACTGCTCGCCCGTGTTGAAGCCCTGCGGTGTCGCGAACCGCATGTCGTTGGCGTCGAGCGTGTACGGGACGACCAGCAGCGGCACTTCGCCGCGCGCCGTGCGCACCGGCGCGTAGTAGGGGAGGTCGTCGGCATAGCTGTCGGCGCTGTAGACGAATCCGCCGTGCTCGGCGACGAGGCGGCGCGTGTCGGGGCTGTCGCGTCCCGTGTACCAGCCTTCCGGCGGGCGCCCGGCGAGCCGCGTGATCGTGTCGACGGCAAGCGCCATGTGCTCGCGCTCGAGCGCCTCGCCGACGTCCTGGTAGGAGATCCAGCGCCAGCCATGGCTCGCGATCTCGTGACCATCGGCCAGGAACGCGTCGACGACGGCCGGCTGGCGCGCCAGCGCCATCGCGACGCCGAACACGGTCAGCGGCATCCGCCTCGCGCGGAACAGGCGCAGGATGCGCCAGACGCCGGCGCGCGCGCCGTACTCGTACAGCGACTCCATCGACATGTGCCGCGCCGGAAACGCCTGCGCGCCGACGATATCCGACAGGAACGTCTCGGACGCGGCGTCGCCGTGCAGCACGCTGCTCTCGCCGCCTTCCTCGTAGTTGAGGACGAACTGCACGGCGATCCGCGCGCCGCCGGGCCAGCGCGCGTGCGGTGGCGCGGCCCCGTGCCCGCCGAGGTCGCGCGGGTAACCAGGCTCGAACGGCGACGGTGTCGTCATCGCGCAGAGGCCGTGCGGCGGCGCTTCACGCGCAGCGCGTCGGCGAGATCGGCTGCCTGCGCGGGCTCGCGGTCGAGCACGAGGCGCGCCTCGCAGGCGTCGAGGTGCTGCTGCATCAGGCGGATCGCGCCGCGCTCGTCCCTGGCGGCCACCGCGTCGATCAGCGCGAGGTGCTCGTTCGCCGCGCAGGCGGTCTGGCCGGGCGGCATGTAGAGCGCCGTCATCAGCAGCGACTGCGTGACGAGCTCGGTCGTGTAGTGCAGCATCACCGGGTTGCGCGCGAGCGCGCAGAGTCGCCGATGGAACTCGCCGGACAGGCGGATCCAGCTCTTCACCTCGCCGGCGTGGAATGCCGCGTCCTCCTGCCGGACCAGCGCGCGGAGGTTGTCGAGCTGCTTCGGCATCGCCCGCGCGATCGCGACGGGCAGCGCCGCGCACTCGACCATGCGGCGCGCCTCGAACACGGCGCGTGTCTCCTCGGGCGTGGGACTCGCCACGCTCGCGCCGTGGTTCGGCTTCAGCTGGACGATCCGGTCGTGCGCGAGCCGGACGAGCGCCATCCGCACGATCGTGCGCGACACGCCGAAGAGCTCGGTCAGCCGCGTCTCGGTGAGCCGGGTCCCCGGCGCGAGCCGCTGGTCGAGGACCGCCTCGAAGATCGCGTCGTAGATCGGCTGCTCGGTGCCGCCGCGGATCGTCGCCGGATACGATTGCATTGCCGCCCGGATCGCATACAATGATGCGGCAGAATGTATACAATGCCGCGGCAAGATGCAACCCGAGGCAACCGGCGCGCAGCGGTCCGCCGCCGGCACGGAGGAACGAGCATGGGACGCCTGACCACGCACGTGCTGGACACCGCGCGCGGGAAGCCCGGCGCCGGCATCCGCATCACGCTGTACCGGAACCTGGGCGAGCGCTACGCGCTGATCGGCGACGCGCTGACCAACGCCGACGGCCGCTGCGACGACCCGCTGCTCGAGGGCGACGCGTTCACGCGCGGGCGCTACCGACTGGTATTCGCGGTCGGCGAGTACTTCGCTGCCGCCGGGGCCGACCTGCCCGACCCGCCGTTCATCGACGAGGTGGTGCTCGACTTCGGCGTCGCCGACGCGACGGCGCACTGGCACGTGCCGCTGCTCGTGTCGCCGTGGAGCTGGTCGACGTACCGCGGAAGCTGACGCGATGGAAGCCTATGCCGGCGAGTGGCTGCAGCTCGTCATCCGCTGGGTGCACCTCATCACCGGCATCGCGTGGATCGGCGCGTCGTTCTACTTCGTGTTCCTCGATCTGTCGCTGCTGCCGCCGAAGCGCAAGGAGGACGCGGACGCGGGCGTGGGCGGCGAGCTGTGGGCGATCCACGGCGGCGGCTTCTACCACGCGCAGAAGTTCAAGGTCGCGCCCGCCGCGCTGCCCGACCCGCTGCACTGGTTCAAGTGGGAGGCGTACTGGACCTGGCTGTCGGGGTTCGCGCTGCTTGTCGTCCTCTACTACGCGCACGCCGGCACGTACATGGTGGACCGCGGCGTGGCGGACATCGCGCCGTGGCAGGCAATCGCGCTTTCGGTCGCGCTGCTGGTCGCGGGCTGGTGGTTCTACGACCAGCTGTGCAAGCGGATGGGCCTCGCGCACGAGCGCGCGATCGCCGTCGTGATGATCGTGTTCTTCGCCGCCGTGGCCTGGGGGCTGTCGCACGTCTACAGCGGGCGCGCGATGTACATCCAGGTCGGCGCGATGATGGGCACGATCATGGCGTGGAACGTGTACTTCGTGATCATGCCGGCCCAGCGCAGGCTGGTCGAGGCGAAGGTCGCCGGCGTCGCGCCGGACCCCATCCACGGGCTGCGCGGCAAGCAGCGGTCGGTGCACAACAACTACTTCACGCTGCCGGTGCTGTTCATCATGATCAGCAACCACTACCCGCTGACGTTCGGGCACCGGCACGCGTGGCTGGTGCTGGTCGCGATCCTACTGATCGCCGCGTTCATCCGCCATTTCTTCAACCTGCGGCACACCGGCCGCACCGTGTGGGCGATTCCCGTCGGTGCCGCGGTCGCGACGCTGCTGCTGGCGATCGTCATCGCGCCGGAGCCGCCGAAGGCATACGCGTGGACGTTCGCCGACGTCCAGCGGATCGTCGCGGCGCGCTGCGCGCCATGCCACGCCGCGAAGCCGACGCAGGAAGGCTTCAACGACCCGCCGAAGGGCTTCGTGCTCGACAGTCCGGCGGCCATCGCCGCGGGCGCGCAGAAGATCCACGAGCAGGCCGTCGCGAGCCGCGTCATGCCGATCGGCAACCTCACCGGGATGACCGACGCGGAGCGCGCGACGCTCGGGGCGTGGGTCGCGGCGGGCGCGCCGGCGAAGTAGCGTACCGGCGGGCGCCTGCCGGACGGCACCGGGGCGCCTCCTTGTTCCAGATCAGACGGTGGCCTGCCGCCTTCGCAGACAATGGCGGCGCCGCGTGCGGAGCGCCGGGGGGTCCCGCCGGCGCGACGCGCGCGCACGACAAGGAACGGACGATGGCGGCTCGACCGACCGGTAAGGCCCACGCGGTGCGCGCGGCGGCGCAGGCTCCCGTGCGGCCTGTCGCGGTATCGGCGGAGGCCGGCTCCGACGCCGCGTGGGCGCTCGTCTTCGCCGTCTGGCTCCTCGCCACCGCCTCGACGCTCGGCGCGCTGTTCTTCAGCGAGGTCATGGAGCTTCCGCCGTGCGTCCTCTGCTGGTACCAGCGCATCTTCATGTTCCCGCTCGTCCTGCTGCTGCCGCTCGGGCTGTTTCCATTCGACGGCCGGGTCGTCCGCTACACGCTGCCGCTGGCGGCCGGCGGCTGGCTGATCTCGGTGTTCCAGCTGCTGCTGGTCTGGGGGCTCGTGCCCGAGGGCCTGCGGCCGTGCACGCAGGGCGTGCCGTGCTCGGAAGTGCAGATCCGGTGGCTCGGCTTCGTGTCGATTCCGCTGCTCTCGTTCGTCGCCTTCACTTCGATGGTCGCGCTGCTCGTCGCCGCGCGCGCAAGGATCTCACGATGAATCGCAAGGCTCTCTTCGTCGGCGCCGTCGCGGCGCTCGCCGTGGTGTTCGTCGCCGGCACCTTCGTCTACCGCAGCGGCCGGGCCGACGAGGCGGCGCAGGCCGCCGGGCGCAACGCGTCGTCGCTCGCGCGCTTCCACGCGCCCACCCTCGGCAACCCGGAGGCGAAGGTGCACATCGTCGAGTTCATCGACCCCGCGTGCGAGACGTGCGCGGCGATGTACCCGCACGTCAAGCGGCTCCTCGTCACCAACCCGGACCGCGTCCGGCTGTCGATCCGCCACGTGCCGTTCCACCGCAACGCCGACTACGTCGTCAAGGTGCTGGAGGCGGCACGCAAGCAGGGCAAGTACTGGGAAACGCTCGACGTGCTTATGGCGCGGCAGTCGCAGTGGACGGTCGATCACGCCGTGCTCACCGAGCGCGTTCTGCCGCTGCTCGGGAGCGTGGGCCTCGACCTCGCGCGTCTCGAGGCCGACATGAACGCGCCCGACGTCGCGCAGCGCATCGCGCTCGACACGGCGGACGCGAAGGCGCTCAACGTGACGAAGACGCCCGAATACTTCGTGAACGGGCGACCGTTGCCGAGCTTCGGCCTCGAGCAGCTGCAGGACCAGGTGAACGCCGCGGTCGCGAGCGCGTATCGCTAGCGCGCCGCATTCGTTCCCGCCGTGCGGTCCCATGGTGCGACGGGGGATCGGCACGCGCGCAATCCGCCGATTCGTCGCGATAGCGGAAGCCTCGCCTCGCTCGGGATCGCACGCCCGTGCCGGGTCCGGCGCGAACGGTGGCCGCCGGCCGGTGCACGGTGCCGGACAACGCGTCAGAACAGCTCGGACTGTCCCGGGGCCGTCCCCGCGGCATCCGGGCCGTCGTGCTCGCCCGTCGGCGCGATCACCTCCGTGGGCACGCCGGCGCCGGCCGTCTCGTCGACGCGCTCGAGCAGCGACGCGTCGTCATGCCGCACGCTGTTGACCCGCGTGGAGACCGGGTAGTAGGTCATCGCCTCGGCCGGAAACGGCTCGAAGAACGCGGCGACGTCCGCGTTGGCGACGTCGAGCCACGCGCCGTATTGCGCGGGCGCGACGATCGCCGGCATGCGGTCGTGCAGGGGCGAGAGCAGTGCGTTCGCGCGCGTCGTGACGATCGTGCACGTGTCGAGGACCTCGCCCTCCTGCGACAGCCACCGCTCGGTGAGGCCCGCGAACGCGAACGTCGAGCCGTCCTTCATGCCGATGTGGATCGGCTGCTTGCCGCCGGCGGCCACGAGCTTCCACTCGTAGAAGCCGTCGGCCGGAATGAGGCAGCGATGGCGGCGGAGCGCGGTTCGGAACGAGGGCTTCTCGGCCAGCGTCTCGGCGCGCGCGTTGATCATCCGCGCGCCGATCGACGGATCCTTGGCCCAACGCGGCACGAGGCCCCAGCGGACGAACGCGAGCTCGCGGGTGCCGGCCTGCGAGAGGCGCACGACCGGCACGTCCTGCATCGGCGCGATGTTGTAGCGCGGCGCGACCTGCGGGGGCGCCGGCAGTCCGAACGCCAGCGCCAGCGCTGCCGGATGCGTGTGCAGTTCGTAACGCCCGCACATGGCGCGGTCACGCGCGCGGGCGCGTTTCCCACCGGTCGAGCGCCGGATCGGCGAGCAGCCGGCGCGCGGTCTTCGCGACCTGCAGCGTGTCCCAGTACGCGTAGGCGCCCACGGCGGCCGCGCCGGCGACTGGCACCCAGCGACCCGCGGCACTGCCGGCCGCGCGCCTGCTCACCGACACGCCGACCTTCGCGATGACGGTCTTGAGCGCGCCGCCGGACAGCTGCTGCACGACGATGCGCTGGCCGGTGCGCACGGCAAAGTCGCGCATCACCTGGCTTGCCGCGTGCCGGAACAGGCAGTAGAGCATGTGGCTGCGCGTGAGCTCCGCCGTGCGGCCATGGAGCGCGAAGATGTCGGCGACCATCTGCCGCTGCGTCTTCCAGATGAGGTAGAGGTCGGGCAGCACGGTCAGGAGACCGAACGGGCCCGGCGGCAGCGCCAGCGAGCCCGACAGGACGGCGGCCTGGCGCGCCGCTTTCTTCGCGATCTCCGCGGACATGCGGTCAGGATTCTCGACGGCGTGCGTGCGCGGCGCGGGCACCTCGGAGATCGTGCGCTCGATCGTGCCCTCGACGTCGCGCGGCGCGTCGTCGCGGGTGGCGGGCAGCAGGTCGGCGCGGTTCGAGCCCATGACGTCTCCAACGTGGGGGCCTGCCGGCCATGCGCAAGCGGCACCCCGCGAGCCGTGGAATGCTACACCACCGGTCGCCCGCCGGCCGGCGCCGGCGCGCCCGGGACGTACAATCGTTCGTCGGAGCCGCGCGCCCGTGAAAGGAGCCGCAAATGCAGGTCGCACGCTGGTTGCACGTGCTGGGCGTGGTCGTCTGGGTGGGCGGGATGTTCTTCGCGCACATGGCGCTGCGCCCCGCCGCGCAGGCGCTGCCGCCGCCGCAGCGGCTGCCGCTGCTCGCGGCCACGCTGTCCCGCTTCGTCGCGTGGGCCGGCGTCGCGATCGCGATGGTCGTGGGCAGCGGTGTCGCGCTGATCGGCTTCGCGGGCGGCATGGGCGGCGTCGGCCCGGCCGTGCACGCGATGTCCGGCCTCGGGCTCGCGATGGTCGCGATCTATGCCTACCTGGCGGCGCGACCGCTCCCACGCCTGCGCGGCGCCGTCGCCGCCGCGCAGTGGGAGCAGGCGGGCGCCGCGATGGCGGTCGTGCGCCGCCTGGTCGGCGTGAACCTGATGCTCGGCCTTCTCACGCTGACCGTCGCGGTCCTCGGCCGCGGATGAGGATCGGCGTCCCCCGCGAGGTCAAGGACGGCGAGCGCCGCGTCGGCGTCACGCCCGACGGCGCGCGGCAGCTGGTGGCCGATGGCCACGAAGTGCTCGTCGTCGCCGGCGCCGGCGCCGCAGTGGGTTTCGCCGACGCCGACTACGCGGCGGCGGGAGCGCGGGTCGTGCCCGCCGATGCCGTGTGGTCGTGCGACCTCGTCGTGAAAGTGAAGGAGCTGCAGCCTTCCGAGTACGGCCACCTCGTGCGCGGGACGACGGTGTTCGGCTTCGCGCAGATCAACCGCGATCCGACACTGCTCGCTGCCGTGCTCGCGGCCGGCATCGAGGCGATCGCCTACGAGACCGTGCGCGATGCGGCCGGCCGCCTGCCGCTGCTGGCACCGATGTCGCGCATCGCCGGCCGGCTCGCGCCGCTCGTCGGTGCGGAGGCCCTCGGCACCGATCGCGGCGGCGCGGGCGTGCTGCTGCCGGGCGTGGACGCGGTGCCCGGCGCGCGCGTCGTCGTCCTCGGCGCTGGCAACGTCGGCGGCGAGGCTGCGCGGATCGCCGCCCGGCTCGGCGCGCGTGTCACCGTGTTTTCGCGCGGCACGGCCCGGCGCGACGCGCTCACGCGCGTGCTCGCCGACGAGGGCCACGCAATCGCGGCGTTCGCGCTCGACGACGCCCGCGGTGCGCGCTTCGTCGACGCCGTGACCGATGCCGATCTCGTCATCGGCGGCGTGCTGGAGCCGGGCACGCTGTCGCCGAAGCTCGTGACGCGCGCGATGCTGGCGGCGATGCGGCCGGGCTCCGTGCTGGTCGACGTCGGCATCGACCAGGGCGGCATCGCCGAGACGTCGCGGATGACGAAGGTGTCCGATCCGACATACGTCGAGTGCGGCGTCGTCCACTACGCGGTGCCGAACATGCCGTCGCTCGTCGCGCGCACGGCCACGCTCGCGTTGACGCAGGCCACGCTGCCCTACGTGCGCGCGATGGCTGCCAGGGGCACCGCGCGCGCGCAAGCGGAGGACGCCGGGCTTGCCGCAGGCGCGATGGTCCGTGCCGGCGCGATCGTCCACGCGGGCCTCGCCGCCGACGCGGCGGCGCGCGCCGCGTGACGGCGGTCGTCGCATTGTGCGGGACGTGGTTCTCGCGTAGAAAGCGCGCAGGCGCGCCCGCGCGCGGCGTCCGCCTTCCGCCATTCCCATGAAGATCTTCGGCTTCGCCGGCTGGTCCGGCAGCGGCAAGACCACGCTGATCGAGCAGCTCGTTCCGCGCCTCGCCGCACGCGTCGGCCGGGTCTCGCTGATCAAGCACGCGCACCACACGTTCGACGTCGACCAGCCGGGCAAGGACTCGTGGCGGCACCGGCAGGCCGGGTGCACCGAGGTCCTGGTCACCTCGGGCCGCCGCTGGGCCCTGATCCACGAGCTGCGGGGTGCGCCCGAACTGACGCTGGCCGAAGGGCTGGCCCGGCTGACGCCGTGCGCGCTGGTGCTGGTCGAGGGCTACAAGACCCACCCGATGCCCAAGCTCGAGATCTGGCGGCCGGCGGTGGGCAAGCCGACGCTGTACCCGCACGACCCGCACATCCTCGCCGTGGCCACCGACGCCCCGGCGGAGGTCGTCGCGGCCGGCCTGCCCGTCTTCGCCCTCGACCGCCTGGACGAAATCGCAACGTTCATCGAGAAAAATGCGTCGCCATTGCCCGACACAATTGACGGGGCCAGGGCACGGGAGTAGGTTGAACTTGCAAGAGCCGGCGATTGACCAAAGCAGTGGCTGCAACGGTCGCGCCGTCCGGCGGAACGTGGCGGGAGCCGGGGAAAAATGCTCAGGAAACAAATACTTGGGTTGTCGATCGCGCTGCTGATGGCCAGCGGAACGGTGGCGCACGCCCAGGCCGCCGCGGAACAGGAGCCCGATCGCGCCGGATTCTACGGCGGCGTTTCGCTGCGCGCCGGTGGGAACGAGCGGCAGGGGCTGTCGTTCGGCCACCTCGGCTCGGTGTGGAATCGGTTTGCGCTGCCCGTCGCCGAGGATGTCGGTGCCCGCTCGCTCGCCTATGGCGGCTACCGCTGGGCCAACGACGTGGCCGTCGAGGCGGCCGTAGGCACCAGCGAAACGTACGCGCTGCAGCCGGCGCGGCCGGGCGCCCGTTCGGGCGTCGGCTTGGCGCTGGCGGCCGACCCGGATGCCGCCAGCCGTGCGTGGAACGTCGACGTGTTCGGGTCGTGGGAATTCCGCAAGAGCTTCGCGCTCTACGGCAGGCTCGGCTACGTGCAGAGCGAGGCGCAGGCGAGCTACGCGCCCGGCTTCGTTGGCGGCGATCCCCGCCGCACCCGCGACGGCGTCAACTACGGCCTCGGGCTGCGCTACGACATGTCGCCGGCGCTGGGGCTGCGGCTCGAATACGCGCGCTTCGGCCGGCTGCCCGGAGAGGTCGCCGGCGTGTTGCCGGAAACCGACCAGCTGCAGTTCGGGCTCCAGTTCCGCTTCTGACGGCGACCGCGCCCGCCGGGCGCCTATAATTTCCGGGGACGCGGACGGCATCCGGCCGGCCGCGTCGTTGCCGATGCCCGATTCCAGCGACACTTCGCCAGCCGTCACCGTGCGCGTCGTCTATCTCGCGCGATTGCGGGAAGCGTTCGCGTCGGGCGGCGAGTCGCTCACCCTCCGCGGCGAAGCGCCGACCGTGGGCGCGGTGATCGCGTCGCTGCGCGCGCGCGGCGGGGCGTGGGCGAGCGAGCTCGCCGCGGGGCGCGCGGTCCGCTACGCGGTGAACCACGAGGTCGCGCCGGTGGAGGCGGCTCTGCGCGACGGCGACGAGCTCGCGCTGCTGCCGCCGGTCACCGGCGGCTGAAGGGAGCCGTTTGCCATGCCGGTGCGCGTGCAGACCGCGGACTTCGACGCCGGGCGCGAGATCGCCGCGCTGCGCGCCGGCGACCCGCGCGTGGGCGCCGTTGCGTCGTTCATCGGGACCGTCCGCGACGTCAACGAGGCGTCGCCGGTGTCGGCGATGACGCTCGAGCACTATCCCGGCATGACCGAGAAGGCGCTCGCCGCGATCGTCGCCGAGGCGCGCACGCGCTTCGACATCCTCGACGCGCTCGTCGTCCACCGCGTCGGCGATCTCCGGCCGACGGACCAGATCGTGCTCGTCGTGGTCACCGGCGCCCACCGTGGCGATGCGTTCGACGCGTGCCGCTTCATCATGGACTGGCTCAAGACCCGCGCGCCGTTCTGGAAGAAGGAGCGCACGGCCGAGGGCACGCGCTGGGTCGACGCGCGCGCGAGCGACGAGACCGCCGCCGCGCAGTGGGAGCGCGATCGCTAGGAGGTCGACGCGGGCCGCGCGTTCGTCGACGACCGCGGCCATCCCGGGCGCAGCGAGCGATTCGCTTTCGCGCGAAATCAGCAGGTTGCGGCTGTTGCGATCGCACGTCGCCACGTCGCCCGGCGTCGCGCCGGCGGCCGGTCGTCCACCGGCGTGACGGTGCGGCCGCGCGCCCACTTGACCGGCATCGGCGCGCTGCCTACCATCGTCGCTGATCCCGCGTTGCCGTTTCCCCGGCGCGCCATGCGCAATGCCGCACGGCGCGCATTCCGACCAGTCCTCCCGACGAGCATCTCCCGCGATGTGCGCCAGCCGCATCCATCACCTCGCCGGGCCGCCGCTCACGTGACCGCGACCGCGCTGTTGGCCATCGACTGGGGCACGACGTCTGCGCGCGCGTATCGCGTCGACGCCGCCGGCGCCGTACTCGCGTCGCGCGAGATGCCGCTCGGCATCCAGCGCGTGCGCGACGGGGACTTTGCCGGTGCGCTCGTGCAGTTGCTCGGCGAATGGCAGGACGACCCGGCGCCGCGCGTCGCGTGCGGAATGATCGGCAGCCGCCAGGGCTGGCGCGAAGCACCCTATGTCGCGTGCCCGGCGCAACTGCCGGACCTCGCCGCCGGCATCGTTCGCGTGCCCGAGGCCCGGCTCGCCATCGTGCCCGGCGTGCGCACGCGCGACGCGTACGGCGTTCCCGACGTGATGCGCGGCGAGGAAACGCAGCTGGCCGGCGTCGTGCGCGCGCGCGACGAGCGCGTGCTCTGCGCATTGCCCGGCACGCACGCCAAGTGGGCCTGCGTCGATGCCGGCCGCCTCGTCGACTTCGTGACCTACATGACCGGCGAGATGTGGGACGTGCTGCTGGCGCACAGCATCCTCGGCCGCCTCGTCGTGACCGGCCCGGACCCGGGCGCGGCCGGCCCGGCCTTCGCGCGCGGCGTTGCGCGCGGCCTCGGGCCCGGCAATCTTGCGCACGACGCGTTCGGCGCGCGCACGCTCGCGCTGATGGGCGAGCTCGCCGGCGACGAAATCGCCGACTGGCTGTCGGGCGTAATGATCGGCCGCGAGATCCGCAACGCGCGCACGTGGGCGCAGCGGCACGGCTACGACGGGTCGCGCGTACGGCTGGTCGGCGCCGACGCGCTCGTCGCGCGCTACGCTGCGGCGCTCGCGCAGGCCGAGGTCGCCGTGGACCGCGCGGAGGCGAACGCGGCGGCGTTCGGCCTGTGGCGCATCGCCGTGGTCGCCGGCCTCGTGCAGACGCAGCCCCCGTCGCGAAAGGTCCACGTATCGTGAATCCGCTCGCCCCCTATCTCGACCCGCTGCCGCTGATCGCGGTGCTCCGCGGCATCACGCCGGAGGAGATTCCCGGCGTGGCCGATGCGCTGGCGAACGAAGGCTTCCGCGTGCTGGAAGTTCCTCTCAACTCGCCACGCGCGTTCGAATCGATCCGGCGGCTCGCCGACGGCTGGGGCGCGCGTTGCCTCGTCGGCGCCGGCACGGTGGTCGACGTCGAAGACGTCGCGCGGGTGGAGGATGCCGGCGGCCGCGTGATCGTGATGCCGCACGCCGACACGGCGGTCGTGCGCGCGGCGAAGGCGCGGCGGATGCCGTGCGTGCCGGGCGTCGCCACGCCCACCGAAGCGTTCGCCGCGCTCGCGGCCGGCGCCGACGGGCTCAAGATGTTTCCGGCCGAGGCGTTGCCGCCCGCGGCGCTGCGTGCGTGGCGCGCCGTGCTGCCGCCCGCGACGCTCGTGTTCGCCGTCGGCGGCATGCGGCCGGACAACCTGCGGCCGTACTGGGACGCCGGTGCTTCGGGTTTCGGCACCGGCTCGAATCTCTACAAGCCGGGCGCGGCGCCGGCGGCGGTGCGCGAGGCGGCCGCCGCGTATGCGGCGGCGGTGCGCGCGCTTCCCGCACGCTGACCGGCGGCGACCGGAGGTGGCTCGATGAAGGAATGGCTCGCGGCCGCGCTGGTGGGACTCGCGAGCGTCCTCGTTGCGGCGGCGGAGGCGGCAGCGGGCACGGGCTTCCTGACGTGCGAGAGCATTTCCTATCGCTACAACTTCTGCGGCGCGGATACGCAGGGCCGCGTCATCGTCGTGCGCGAGATCTCCACGGGCAACCTGTGCCAGCAGGGCCGCGGCTGGGGCTACGACAACAGCGGCATCTGGGTCGACCGCGGCTGCCGCGCACAGTTCAGCTACGGCCGCGACGACGGCGGCAGCTGGGGGCGCTCCGGGACGCTGGTCTGCGAGAGCATCTCGTACCGGTACCGCTTCTGCAATGCCGACACGCAGGGCCGCGCGAGCCTCGTGCGCGAGATTTCCACGGGCAACCTGTGCCAGCAGGGCCGCGGCTGGGGCTACGACAACGGCGGCATCTGGGTCGACCGCGGCTGCCGCGGCGAATTCCGCTACGGCCGCGACAGCGGCGGTCGCAACGACGCGGCGATCGCCGCCGGCGTGCTGGGCGCGCTCGCCGTCGTCGCGGCCGCGTCGACGCAAGCCAGCGCCCCGCCGCCGGCACCCGCGGCGGGTCCCCGTCCTCCCGCATGGGCCATCGGGTCCTACCAGGCGTACGACCCCGACTCCGGCGACATCGTGCAGCTGGTCGTCGACGGCGGCGGGCGTGTCTACCTGCGCGACGAGCTGGGCGCCGTGGTCAGCCAGGGCGACCTGCGCGACGGCCTCGTCCTGTGGGCGAACGGCAAGCGCTCGTGGCTCGCGCGCGAGGGGCCCGGCGTGCTGCTGGGCGACGTCGACACCGGCCGTCACTACTATTTCCGGCGCAACGCATGACCGACATCGTCGCACTCGGCGAGGCGCTCATCGAGTTCAACCAGGCGCGGTCGCCGGATCCGCACGCGTACCTGCAGGGGTTCGGCGGCGACACGTCCAACATGGCGATCGCCGCCGCGCGGCTCGGTGCGCGCGTCGGCTACGTGACGCGGGTCGGCGCCGATCGCTTCGGCCGGATGTTCGTCGACCTGTGGCGCAGCGAAGGGGTCGCGACCGACGGCGTGGTACTCGACGCGGAGGCGCCGACCGGCGTCTACTTCGTCGCGCACGGCGAGCGCGGCCACGAGTTCTCGTATCTGCGCGCCGGCTCCGCCGCGTCGCGCATGCGTCCGGACACGCTGCCGGTCCCGGTGCTGCGCGCGGCGCGGCTGCTGCACGCGTCGGGCATCAGCCAGGCCATTTCCGCCACCGCGTGCGACGCCGTGTTCGCCGCGTTCGACGTCGCGCACGCGGCCGGCGCGCTCGTCACCTACGACCCCAACGTCCGCGTGAAGCTGTGGCCGCTGCCGCGCGCGCGTGCCATCGTCGTGGCGTCGATGGCGCGGTGCCACTGGTGCCTGCCGAGCCAGGACGACGCCGACGTGCTGTTCGAGGGTATGGCCCCCGACGCGGTCGTCGACGCGATCCACCGCGCCGGTGCGCCGGGCGTCGTGCTGAAGCAGGGCCGCGACGGCTGCATCGTATCCGACGGCACGCGCCGCGAGCGTATCGCCGCACACCGGGTCGCCAGCGTGGACGCCACGGGCGCCGGCGACTGCTTCGACGGCGCCTTCGCGACGCGACTCATCGCCGGCGACGACCCGTTCGCGGCCGCGCGCTACGCGAACGCCGCCGCGGCGCTTGCCACCACGGGCTACGGCGCGGTCGCACCGCTGCCGGGCGCGGCGGACGTCGTGGCGCTCGTGGCGCGCGGAGCCGGGGCGTGAGCGATCCCACGTTCCATCCGGAACTCTTCGCCGGCAAGGTGGCTCTCGTCGTCGGCGGCACCACCGGCATCGGCGCCGCGATCGCCGACGCATTCGCGGGACTCGGGGCCGTCGTGACGGTGACCGGCGCGACGCCGGCCGAGTGCGCGACGGCGCGCGCGGCGCCGGCGTTTCGCTGCCGCGACGCGGTCGCGCTCGACGTGCGCGACGCCGCGGCGGCGGCGCAGCTCGTCGGCGACCTGCCGCGCCTCGACGTGCTCGTCAACTGCGCCGGCATCATCCGCCGCGGCGCCGAACACGTCACCGCCGTGTTCGAGGACGTGCTGGCGGTCAACCTGACCGGCACGATGCGCTGCTGCACGCTGGCGCGCGCGAAGCTCAAGGCCTCCGGCGGCGCGATCGTCAACACGGCGTCGGTACTGTCATTCTTCGGCGGCGGCCTGGTCCCCGCGTACTCGGCGAGCAAGGGCGGCATCGCGCAGCTGACGAAGTCGCTGGCGATCGCGTACGCTGCGGACGACATCCGCGTCAACGCGATCGCGCCCGGCTGGGTCGCGACGCCGCTGACGAAGGCGCTGCGCGAGGACCCGCAGCGCAACGCGGCGATCCTCGCGCGCACGCCGCTCGGCCGGTGGGCCGAACCCGCCGACATCGCCGGCGCTGCCGTGTTCCTGTGCTCGCCGGCGGCGCGCTTCGTCACCGGCGCCGTGCTGGCGGTCGACGGCGGCTACATGATCACGTAACGGCAGGCAGGTCACTCGAACGGAGGTGTCGCATGCCCATCGGTACCGCGGTTCGCCATCTGAAGAAGGGCGAGTGGCAAAAGGCGCACGCGATCGTGCAGGAGGACGGCTCGGAGCTCGGCTGCTGGGCGCACGGCATCGTGCACATGATCGAGGGCGACCTGCCGAACGCGCGCTACTGGTACCGGCGCGCGCACCGCTCGTTCCCGAAGGCGGTCGACACGCGGGCGGAGATCGCGGCGCTCGCCACGGCGGTCCGGGAGCTCGCGCATTGAACGCCCCGCACATCGCGCCGGCCGTCGGCATCCAGCCCGAGATCGCGATCGCCGCGATTCCCGCCGACGAGCGCGTCTGGGTGCCGCAGGCGCAGGACGTCTGGTTCCGGCCGCTGCTGCTCAACACGGTGACCGGCGGCTGGTGCAACCTGCTGCGCGTGCGCAAGAGCGGCGTGCTGTCGCGGCACCGGCACCCGATGGTCGTGGTCGGCTACGTGATCAGGGGGCGCTGGCGCTACCTCGAGCACGACTGGGTCGCCGAGGAGGGCGCGTTCGTCTACGAGCCGCCCGGCGAGATCCACACGCTGACGGTGCCCGACGACTGCCCGGAGATGATCACGTTCTTCAACATCAGCGGCGCGATGATCTACCTCGACGAGCATGGCCGGCAGAGCGGCTACGAGGACGTGTGGACGAAGATCGACATGTGCCGCGCGCACTACGCGGCGTGCGGCCTCGGCGCCGGCTTCGTCGACCAGTTCGTCCGGTGAAGCGGCCCGCGCGACACGCGCGGCGCCTGCCGTAGAATCGGCGGATGTTCGGAGAATTCGCGGCGGTGGGTGCGGGCGCGGTCCTGGGCGCGTGGTTGCGCTGGGGCTTCTCGACGTGGCTCAACCCGCGCGTCGCCCACTTCCCGCTGGGCACGCTCGCGTCGAACCTCGTCGGCGGCTACCTCGTCGGCTTCGCCGTCGCGTATTTTCTCGTCCGCCACGACCTGCCGCCGCACTGGCGGCTCTTCGTCGTCACCGGGTTCCTCGGCGCACTGACGACGTTCTCGACGTTTTCCGCCGAAGTGACCGAGCTGCTCGCGCAGGGCCAGTACGGCGTCGGCGCGCTGCTCGCGGCCACGCACCTCGCGGGTTCGCTGCTGCTGACGGCCGCCGGCTTCGCGACGTTCCGCGCGCTCGCCACCTGAATTCCAACCGTTGCGAAAGGAATCGACGATGCCCCACGCCATCCGCATCCATCAACCCGGCGGACCCGAGGCCATGGTGTACGAGGAGGTCGCGGTCGGCGCGCCGGGCGCCGGGCAGGCGCGCGTCCGCCACACGGCGATCGGCGTCAACTACATCGACACCTATCACCGCAGCGGCCTGTATCCGCTGCCGCTGCCGGCGGGCATCGGTTCCGAGGCGGCCGGCGTGGTCGAGGCGGTCGGCGAGGGGGTCGACTGGGTGAGGCCGGGCGACCGCGTCGCCTACTGCGGCGGCCCACCCGGCGCGTACGCGACCGTGCGCGTGATGCCCGCCGACCGCCTCGTGAAGGTGCCGGACGGCATCGACGACGTCACGGCGGCGACGCTGATGCTGAAGGGGCTCACGACGCAGTACCTGTTCCGGCAGACGTACCCGCTCAAGGCCGGCGAGACGATCCTGTTCCACGCCGCGGCCGGCGGCGTGGGCTTGATCGCCTGCCAGTGGGCGCGCGCGCTCGGCGTCACGATGATCGGGACCGTCGGCTCCGACGAAAAGGCGGCGCTCGCGAAGGCGAACGGCTGCGCGCACACGATCGTCTACACGCGCGAGGACTTCGTCGCGCGCACGAAGGAGCTGACCGGCGGCAAGGGCGTCCCGGTCGTCTACGACGGCGTGGGCAAGGACACGTTCCCGGCGTCGCTCGACTGCCTCGCGCCGCGCGGGATGTTCGTCAGCTACGGCAACGCGTCCGGGCCGGTGCCGCCGTTCAACATCCTGCTGCTGGCGCAGAAGGGCTCGCTGTACGTGACGCGGCCGACGCTCGTCACGTTCACGGCGGAGCGCGCGAACACCGCGCGAATGGCCGAGGAGGTGTTCGCGCTGGTGCTGGCCGGCAAGATCACGTCGGAGGCGCGCCAGCGCTTCGCGCTCAAGGACGCGGCCGACGCGCATCGCGCGCTGGAGTCGCGCGCGACGACCGGCGCGACGGTGCTCATGCCCTGACGGGGCGCCGCGGCCCGGTCGCCGCCCGCAGCGGCATTGTCGTGCCCGGGACGGTTCCTTGCCACGGCGCAGTTCCGGCGGCGATCAGGTCCCTGGGCTCGGCGCGGCGGCCGCGGCGTTGAGCAGCCGCCGCGCCGCGTCGGGAAGCTCGGATGCGGTGATGCCGAGGGGACCGACGCCCTGCGCAACCAGTGCGTCCGCGGCGGCGCCGTGGACGCAGACGGCCACGCGCAGCGCCGTCGTCGCGTCGACCCGTTGCGCGAGCAGCGCCCCGAGGATCCCCGCCAGCACGTCGCCGCTGCCGGCTGTCGCGAGCGCGGGACCGCCGCTCGCGTTGACGTCCCAACTCCCGTCCGCGTGCGCGAGCACGCTGCCCAGCCCTTTCAGCACCACGCCCGCGCGCAGGCGCTGCGCGATCGCGCGCGCCGCGGCGAGGCGGTCGGCTTGAACCGCCGCGACGTCGGTCGCAAGGAGGCGCGCGGCCTCGCCGGGGTGCGGCGTGGCGAGCGTCGGCGCGCTGCGCGCACGCACGGCTTCGAGCAACGCGGCGTCGCGGGCGATCAGGTTGAGCGCGTCGGCATCGAGCGCGACCGGCACCGCCGCCGCGAGCGCGCGCGCGAGGACCGCGCGCGCGGCGTCGCTGGTGGACAGCCCCGGCCCGACGACGAGCGCGTCCGGCTGCGCGTCGATGACCGCGCCGGCATGGCGCAACATCAGTTCGGGCATCGCGGGGTCGAACGCAGGCGGCTGCGCCGCGAGGAAGCCGAGCCAGGCCTTGCCCGCACCGGCGCGCATCGCGGCGCGGCCCGCGAGCAGCAGCGCGCCGCCCATGCCTTCGGTGCCGCCGATGATCCCCAGCGTCCCGAACGTCCCTTTGTTGACGTTGCGCGTCCGCCGTGCGAGCACCGGCGGCAGCGACGCGGCGAGCGCCGGCCAGTCGAGCCGGCGGCCCCGCGCGTCCGTCGCAACGTCGATGCCGAGCGTATGGACGGTGACGCGACCGCACAGATCCGGCCCGTCCCCGGTGACGAGGCCGGGCTTGAGCGCGATGAACGTCGCGGTCGCGGTCGCACGCACGCACGGCGCGTGCGCCTGTCCGGTCGCGGCGTCGAGCCCGGTCGGCACGTCGAGCGCCAGCACCGGCGCGCCGCTCGCGTTCGCCCATTCGACCTGCGCGGCGTAGGGATCCGCCACCGGCCGCGCGAGCCCGATGCCGAACAGGCCGTCGATCACGAGCGCGGGCCGCACGCGCTCGGGCGCGGCCGTCGTGGTGCCACCGCCGGCCGTGAACGCCGCGTACGCGGCGGCGGCATCGGGCGGCAGCCGTCCGGGATCGCCGGCGAACACGACGCGAACGTCGTGGAAGTCCGCGCGCAGGCAGCGCGCGACGACGAACGCGTCCCCGCCGTTGTTGCCGGGGCCCGCCAGTACGACGACCGGGCCGCCGCGCTCGCCGGCGAGGGTCCGCGCGACGTCCGCCGCGGCCGCGCCGGCGCGTTCCATCAGCGGCAGGCCGGCGTGCCGGTGCTCGACCTCGCGCAGCGTGCCGACGTCGAGGATCGGTGGCAGGCGTTCGGACATGCACCGATTATAGGGTGCGCCCGGCGGGAGCCCCTGCCGCCGCGATCCCGGCCGTGCATAGACAAACCCGCGAGTGCGCCGCTACACTAGCCTGCGCAGGGCCGCCGCCCGGGGATGTCCCCCGTCGCCAGCGGCTGTTCGCCTTCCCAACACCCACACGCGGCAGGTCCGCCGTGCCTCACTGGAGAATCCGATGAAGTTCCTTCCCAAGACCGGTCTGGTGCTGATCGCCGCGCTGTTCGCGCTGTCCGCGCACGCGCAGGAACTGACCGGCACGCTGAAGAAGATCAAGGACAGCGGCACCATCGTGCTCGGCACGCGCGAGTCCTCCGGCGCGCTCGCGTACACGCTCGGCGACGGCAAGTACGTCGGCTTCCACACCGAGATGGGCGAGCGCATCGCCAAGGACATCCAGCGCGACCTCAAGATGGCGAAGCTCGACATCAAGTACCAGCCGGTGACGTCGCAGAACCGGATCCCGCTGATGCAGAACGGCACGATCGACCTCGAGTGCGGCTCGACGACGAACAACGCGGCGCGGCAGAAGGACGTCTCCTTTGCGATGACGACCTACGTCGAGGAAGGCCGGATCGTGGTCAAGGCCAACTCGCCGATCAAGGGCATCGCGGACCTGAACGGCAAGACGGTCGCCACGACGACGGGCACGACGTCCGTGCAGACGCTGCGCAAGAACAAGCGTGCCGCGAACATGGACTTCAAGGAGGTGTTCGGCAAGGACCACGCCGACAGCTTCCTGCTGCTGGAATCGGGCCGCGCCGACGCGTTCGTGATGGACGGCCAGATCCTCGCGGGCCTCGTGTCGAAGTCGAAGAACCCGGCCGACTACAAGATCCTGGGCGAAGTTCTCTCGGTCGAGCCGATCGCGTGCATGATCCGCAAGGACGACACGGCGTTCCAGAAGGCCGTCGACGCCTCGATCGTGGCCATGGTGAAGAGCGGCGAGCTCGCGAAGATGTACGACAAGTGGTTCATGCAGCCGATCCCGCCGGCCAACACCAAGGTCGGGCTGCCGCTGTCCGACGCCACGAAGAACGCGTGGGCGAACCCGAACACGAAGCCGATGGAAGAGTACGCGCTGCCCTGACGGGCTGTCGCAGCGCGGGGGACGGCGCGGCCGCCCCCGGCGCTGCCGCGCAAGCGCGGCGCCGGTGAATCCGCGCCGCGCTTTTTTCTGACCGGGACCTGACGTTCTGCGGGGAGGCGGCTCGATGAGCTGGGATTGGCAGGTATTCTTCCAGGACACCGGGAGCGGGCAGACCTACCTCAACTGGATGATATCGGCGTGGGGCTGGACGCTGCTCGTGTCCGGCTGCTCGCTGGTCGTGGCGCTCGCGTTCGGCTCGCTGATGGGCATCCTGCGCACGACGCCGGTCAAGGCGTTCGTGTGGATCGGCAACGCGTGGACCGAGCTCTTCCGCAACATCCCGCTGCTGGTCCAGATCTTCCTCTGGTACCACGTCATCCCGTCGATGTTCAGGAGCCTGCAGGCGGTGCCGGACTTCATCGCGGTGGTCGTGGCGCTCGGCTTCTTCACGTCGGCGCGCATCTCCGAGCAGGTGAAGGCCGGCATCCAGGCGCTGCCCCGCGGGCAGCGCTACGCAGGGCTCGCGATGGGCCTGACGCTGCCGCAGACGTACCGGTACGTGCTGCTGCCGATGGCGTTCCGCATCGTGATCCCGCCGCTGACCAGCGAGTCGATGAACATCATCAAGAACTCGTCGGTGGCCTTCGCCGTCAGCATCACCGAGCTCACGTTCTTCGCGATGCAGGCGCAGGAGGAGACCTCGCGCGGCGTCGAGATCTACCTCGCGGTCACCTTCCTGTACTTCATCTCCGCGTTCGCGATCAATCGCGTCGCGGCCGTCGTCGAGAAGCGCGTGCGCGTGCCCGGGATGATCGGGGGCGGCAAGTGAACCTCACCTTCGCGTTCTTCGACTGGAACGTCGTCCAGAGCTTCATCCTCAAGGGCTTCTTCTTCTCGGTCCAGCTGACGCTCGTCGCGATGGTCGGCGGCATCGCGCTCGGCACGCTGATCGCGCTGATGCGTTTGTCGAGCAAGCAGTGGCTGGTCACCCCGGCGGCCGTCTACGTCAACACGCTGCGGTCGATCCCGCTGGTGATGGTGATCCTGTGGTTCTTCCTGCTGATCCCGCTGATCATCGGGCGCCCGCTCGGCGCCGAGGTCTCGGCGATGATCACGTTCACGGTGTTCGAGGCGGCCTACTACTCCGAGATCATGCGCGCCGGCATCCAGTCGGTGCCGAAGGGGCAGGTGTCGGCCGGCTACGCGGTCGGCATGAGTTACGCGCAGTGCATGCGCTACATCGTGCTGCCGCAGGCGTTCCGCAACATGCTGCCGGTGCTGCTGACGCAGACGATCATCCTGTTCCAGGACACGTCGCTCGTCTACGCCGTCGGCGCGTACGACCTGCTGAAGGGCTTCGAGGTCGCCGGCAAGAACTTCAACCGGCCGGTCGAGACCTACCTGCTGGCGGCCGTCGTCTACTTCGTCATCTGCTTCTCGCTGTCGATGCTGGTCCGGCAGCTGCAGAAGAAGATCGCCATCATCCGCTAGCGCCGGGCGCCGAGGATCCAACGCGATGATCGACATCAAGAACGTCTCCAAGTGGTACGGCAGCTTCCAGGTGCTGACCGACTGCACGACCTCGATCGCCAAGGGCGAGGTCGTCGTCGTGTGCGGCCCGTCGGGGTCGGGCAAGTCCACGCTGATCAAGTGCGTCAACGCGCTCGAGCCGTTCCAGAAGGGCGACGTCGTCGTCAACGGCACGTCGATCGCCGACCCGAAGACCAACCTGCCGAAGCTGCGCGCGCACGTGGGCATGGTGTTCCAGCACTTCGAGCTGTTCCCCCACCTGACGGTGACCGAGAACCTGACGCTGGCGCAGATCAAGGTGCTCGGGCGCGGCAAGGACGAGGCGCTGCAGCGCGGCCTCAAGATGCTCGACCGCGTGGGCCTCATCGCGCACAAGGACAAGTTTCCCGGGCAGCTGTCGGGCGGCCAGCAGCAGCGCGTGGCGATCGCGCGGGCGCTGTCGATGGACCCGATCGTCATGCTGTTCGACGAGCCGACGTCGGCACTCGACCCCGAGATGGTCGGCGAGGTGCTCGACGTGATGGTCCAGCTGGCGCAGGAGGGGATGACGATGATGTGCGTGACCCACGAGATGGGCTTCGCCCGGAAAGTCAGCCATCGCGTGATCTTCATGGACCAGGGGAAGATCGTCGAGGACGCGACGAAGGAGGACTTCTTCGGCAAGCCGCGGTCGGAGCGGGCGCAGCAGTTCCTGGCCAAGATCCTCCAGCATTAGGCCGCAGCCGATCGTGCGACGGGCGCTCTCGCGCCGCTTGCACGATCGGCTGCGATGGAAGTCAGCACGAAAGGCTTGGGAGCGGCCCGGCGCCTTTCGTGCGGAAAGGGCACGAAGCGCGCCGTTCACAGGTCGCTTCGCTCCCGGTTCGGTAGCGCGCGCATGCGGGCTGAAGGACTTTGTCACCAATGTCGTCATTCGAGACCATGAACATCCGCCACCTCTTCGCAGCCGCATGTCTCGCCCTTTCTTCGATTGCCGGGGCGCAATACCCCGACCACCCGATCACGATGATCGTGCCGTTCCCGCCGGGCGGGCTCGCGGACGCGGTCGCGCGGCCGGTGGCGGAGGCGATGGGACGCGAGCTGAAGCAGACGGTCGTCGTCGAGAACAAGGCGGGCGCAGGCGGCGGCATCGGCATGGCCAACGTCGCGAAGGCGAAGTCCGACGGCTACACGATCCTGATGGCGCTGTCGTCGTACACGGTGCTGCCCGAGGCCGACAAGCTGTTCGGCCGCGCGCCGATGTACACGCTCGCCGAGCTGAAGCCGATCGCCCGCTTCACCGCCGACCCGACGGTGTTCGCCGTGCGCGCCGACGCGCCGTGGAAGACGATCCAGGAGTTCGTCGCCGACGCGAAGAAGAATCCGGGCAAGTTCACCTACGGCTCGTCGGGCAACTACGGCACGATGCACGTGCCCATGGAGATGTTCGCGGGCGCCGCCGGGATCAAGATGGTGCACGTGCCCTACACGGGCGCCGGTCCGGCGATCGTCGGGCTGCTGGGCGGGCAGGTCGATGCGCTGTCGACCGGGCCCGCGACGGTCGCGCAGCACGTCAAGGCCGGCAAAATCCGCGTGCTCGCGCACTGGGGCGACGTGCGGCTCGTCGCGCTGCCCGACGTGCCGAGTCTCAGGGACGCGGGCACCGACGTGCAGTACGCGCAGTGGTCGGGGCTGTTCGTGCCGGCGGGCACGCCCGACGCCGTCGTCAACCGGCTGCGCGATGCCGCGCGTGCCGCGGCCAACGACGCGCGCGTGCGGGACGTGCTGCTGACGGCAGGCAGCCCGATCCAGTACCTCGACGCGCCGGACTTCCAGCGCTACGTCGACGCCGACGCCGCGAAGATGGCCGACGTCGTCAAGCGGATCGGGAAGGTCGAGTGATTCCGGCGGCGCCCTGACGCCGCGACCGGCAGCGCCCCGTTCCGCGCGACGGGGGAGGGGCCGGAGCGTGCGCGCGGCGAGCGTATAATCCGCGTTTACGCCCTCCGCCCAACGATGGCCGAATTCCTCTCGTTGGCGGGCCGGCCGGCGCTGTCGCCGTTCCGCCTCGCCAAGCTGCTGCAGAGTCTTTCCCAAGAGCATTCCGCCCACCGCGTCGCCGCCGTCGACGCGACGTACCGGCACTTCGTCGAGGTTGCCCGACCGCTCGCACCGGACGAGCGCGCCACGCTCGAGCGCCTGCTGACCTACGGCCCCGAGGCGAGGGCCGGCGCCGCGGACGATGGCGGCACGCTGCTGCTGGTCGTGCCCCGGCCGGGAACGATCTCGCCGTGGTCGTCGAAGGCGACCGACATCGCGCGCAACTGCGGGCTCGCCGCCGTCGCGCGCGTCGAGCGAGGGATCGCCTGGCGCGTGCGCACGCGCGACGGTGCGCCGCTCGCCGCGGACGACCGCGCGGCGCTGCTGCCGCTCATCCACGACCGGATGGTGGAGGCGGTGTTCGGCGACTTCGCCGACGCCGCGCAGCTGTTCGCGCACGTCGCGCCGCGCCCGCTCACGACGATCGCGCTGCATGCGGACGGCCGGGCGGCGCTCGACCGCGCCAACGCCGACCTGGGTCTCGCGCTGGCGCCCGACGAGATCGACTACCTCGACGCGAGTTTCCGCCGGCTCGGCCGCGACCCCACCGACGTGGAGCTCATGATGTTCGCGCAGGCGAACTCGGAGCACTGCCGGCACAAGATCTTCAACGCCGACTGGATCGTCGACGGCGCGCGGCAGGACATGAGCCTGTTCGCGATGATCCGCGAGACGCATCGCGCGCATCCGGCGGGCACGGTCGTCGCCTACGCCGACAACGCCGCCGTGATGGAGGGCGCGACGGTCGCGCGCTTCTATCCGCGCGCCGACGGCAGGTACGGCGCCGCGCCCGAGCTCACCCACACGCTGATGAAGGTGGAGACGCACAATCACCCGACCGCGATCGCCCCGTTCCCGGGCGCGGCGACGGGCTCCGGCGGCGAGATCCGCGACGAGGGGGCCACCGGTACCGGCGCGAAGCCGAAGGCGGGCCTCGTCGGCTTCACGGTGTCGAACCTGCGCATTCCGGGCCTGGTGCAGCCCTGGGAGCGCGACTTCGGCAAGCCCGCGCGGATCGTGTCGGCGTACACGATCATGCAGGAAGGCCCGATCGGCGCCGCGGCCTTCAACAACGAGTTCGGGCGGCCGAACCTCGCCGGCTACTTCCGCACGTTCGAGCAGGAAGTCGCCGGCGAAGTGCGCGGCTACCACAAGCCGATCATGATCGCGGGCGGCGTGGGCAGCATCCGCGCCGAGCACACGCACAAGCATCCGCTCCCGGCGGGCACGCTGCTGATCCAGCTGGGCGGTCCGGGCATGCTGATCGGCATGGGCGGCGGCGCTGCGTCGTCGATGGCGACCGGCGCGAACGCCGCCGACCTCGACTTCGACTCCGTGCAGCGCGGCAACGCGGAGATCGAGCGCCGCGCGCAGGAGGTGATCGACCGCTGCTGGCAGATGGGGGCCGCGAACCCGATCCTGTCCATCCACGACGTCGGCGCCGGCGGCCTGTCCAACGCGCTGCCGGAACTCGTGCATGGCGGCGGCGCCGGCGGCACGTTCGACCTGCGCGCCGTGCCTTCGGAGGAGCCGGGCATGGCGCCGCGCGAGATCTGGTGCAACGAGGCGCAGGAGCGCTACGTGCTGGCGATCGCGCCGGGCTCGCTCGCGTGGTTCGAGGGGATCTGCGCGCGCGAGCGCTGCCCGTTCGCCGTCGTCGGCACCGCCAACGCCGAGGGACGGCTCGTCGTCGCCGACGCGCACTTCGGCAACCGGCCGGTCGACGTGCCGCTCGACGTGATCCTCGGCAAGCCGCCGCGGATGACGCGCGACGCGCGGCACGTGCGCCGCGCGCTGCCCGCGCTCGACCTCGCGGGCGTGACGGTCAGGGACGCCGCGTTCCGGGTGTTGCAGCTGCCGTGCGTGGCGGACAAGACGTTCCTCGTGACCATCGGCGACCGCACGGTCGGCGGCCTCTCCGCACGAGACCCGATGGTCGGGCCGTGGCAGGTCCCGGTCGCCGACGTGGCGGTGACGCTGATGGACTTCGTCGGGTACGCGGGCGAGGCCATGGCCATGGGCGAGCGCACGCCGCTTGCGCTGATCGACGCACCGGCGTCGGGCCGCATGGCGGTCGGCGAGGCGATCACCAACATCGCCGCCGCGCCGATCGCCGCGCTGTCCGACGTCAAGCTGTCCGCGAACTGGATGGCGCCGGCCGGGCACCCGGGCGAGGACGCCGCGCTGTACGACACCGTGCGCGCCGTCGCGCTCGACACCTGCGTCCGGCTGGGCATCGCGATACCGGTCGGCAAGGACTCGATGTCGATGCGCACGACGTGGCGCGACGGCAGCGGGGAGCACGCGGTGACCGCACCCGTATCGCTCGTCGTGTCGGCGTTCGCGCCGGTGGCCGACGTGCGCGGCACGCTGACGCCGCTGCCGCGGCTCGACGCCGGCGACACGCGGCTCCTGCTCGTCGACGTGGCGCGCGGGAAGCGGCGCCTGGGCGGCTCCGCACTTGCACAGGTGTACGGGCAACTCGGCGACGACGCGCCTGATCTCGACGCGCCGGAAGCGCTTGCCGCGTTCTTCGGTTTCGTGCAGCGGCAGCGGGCCGACGGACGCCTGCTCGCCTACCACGACGTCGCCGACGGCGGCCTCTTCGCAGCGCTCGTCGAGATGGCGTTCGCCGCGCGGTGCGGCCTCGATGTCGCGCTCGACGACATCGCGGCGGAGCCGCTGCCCGCGCTCTTCGCGGAGGAGCTGGGCGCGGTGCTCCAGGTGCGCGCGCGCGACGCCGGCGCCGTCGTCGCCGCAGCCCGCGCCGCGGGGCTCGCGGCGGCCGACGTCGGCACCGCGACGGCGGGCGACCGGGTGCGCATGGCGCGCCGCGGCGTCGTGCTGCTCGACGAGGCACGCGTCGACCTGCACCGCGCGTGGTCGGCGACCACGCACGCAATGCAGGTCCGTCGCGACCATCCGGAGTCGGCGGACCAGGAGTACGGGCGCATCGCCGACACCGGCGATCCGGGTCTGTCGCCGCGGCTCACGTTCGATCCGGACGAGGACGTCGCGGCGCCGTACGTCGCCCGCGGCGCGCGCCCGCGCGTCGCCATCCTGCGCGAGCAGGGCGTCAACGGGCAGGTCGAAATGGCGGCGGCATTCGACCGCGCCGGCTTCGACGCGTTCGACGTGCACATGACGGACCTGCTCGCGGGAACGCGCTCGCTGGCGGAGTTCAAGGGCGCGGTCGCCTGCGGCGGCTTTTCGTACGGCGACGTGCTGGGCGCCGGCGAAGGATGGGCGAAGTCGATCCTGTTCAACGCGCGGCTCGCCGACGAGTTCGCGGCGTTCTTCGCGCGGCCGGACGTGTTCGCGCTCGGCGTCTGCAACGGCTGCCAGATGATGAGCAGCCTGCGGACGATGATCCCCGGCGCCGCCGCGTGGCCGCGCTTCGTGCGCAACCGCTCCGAGCAGTTCGAGGCGCGCTACGTGCTGCTGGAGGTCGCGCGGTCCCCGTCGCTGTTCTTCGCCGGGATGGAAGGCAGCCGCATCCCGGTCGCCACCGCGCACGGCGAGGGCTACGCGGAATTCCGCGACGCGCAGGCGCTCGCCGCCGCCCGGCCGCTCGTCGCACTGCAATTCGTCGACCACCGGGGTGCGGCCACCGAGGTCTACCCGTACAATCCGAACGGCTCGCCGTCCGGCATCACGGGACTCACCACCTCCGACGGCCGGTTCACGATCCTGATGCCGCACCCGGAGCGCGTGCACCGGACGGCGCAGATGTCGTGGCATCCGGACGGGTGGGGCGACGCCTCGCCGTGGATGCGCATGTTCCGCAACGCGCGCGCGTGGGCGGGTTGAGCGAAGACCGAAGAGGCCGCGATGAAGCTGACCGTGTATACGATCGACGGCATCACGCCCGCAGTCGATCCCACTGCATTCGTGCATCCGTCGGCCGTGCTGATCGGCGACGTGATCGTCGGGCCCGGCGTCTACATCGGGCCGTGCGCGAGCCTGCGCGGCGACTTCGGCCGGCTCGAGGTCCGCGCCGGGGCCAACGTGCAGGACAACTGCGTGATGCACGGCTTTCCCGGCACCGACACGATCGTCGAGGAGAACGGCCACATCGGCCACGGCGCGATCCTGCACGGCTGCATCGTCCAGCGCAACGCGCTCGTCGGCATGAACGCGGTCGTCAACGACAACGCGGTCATCGGCGAATCGGCGATGGTCGCGGCGATGGCGTTCGTCAAGGCCGGGTTCGTCGTTCCGCCGCGCACGCTGGTCGCCGGCGTGCCGGGGAAGCTCGTGCGCACGCTGACCGAGCAGGAGCTCGCGTGGAAGCTCGAGGGCACGCAAGGCTACCAGGAACTCGCGCGCCGCAGCGCGGCGACGATGACCGCGGCGGAGCCGCTCGCGGCGCCGGAGCCGGGACGCCGGCGGATCGACGTGCGCGAGCTGCTGCCGCTGTCGGTCCTCAAGGCACGCGCGCGGTGACCGCCGCGGCGTGCCTCCGCGCGGCCGCGTGCCGCGTCGCGGCCGCCGCCTGTATCGTCGTGTGGGCGCCGGCGGTGCGCGCGGCGGGACCCGAGCCCGTCCCGGCGCCGCCGCCCGGCGCGATCGCGTTCACGCCGCCCGGCACGGCGGAAATCCCGGATACGCCGCTCGGCACGATGATCCGCTTCGGCCGCGACGTGTTCATCGACACGCAGCGCTACGCGAAGCCGTACGTCGGCAACGGGATGAACTGCGTGAACTGCCATCTCGACGCCGGCCGGCAGGCGAATGCGGCGCCGCTGTGGGCCGCGTACGTCGCGTACCCGGCGTTCATGACGAAGAACCGCCAGGTCGACACGTTCGAGCACCGTCTCGAGATGTGCTTCCGCTACTCGATGAACGGCCGCATGCCGCCGGCCGACAGCGCGGTCGTCGTCGGTCTCGTCAGCTATGCCTTTTGGCTGGCGACGGGGGCGCCGGTCGGCGCGCAGCTCGCCGGGCGCGGCTACCCGCCGGTGGCGGAACCGGCGTCGCCGCCGGACGCGAAGCGCGGTGCGGACGTCTACCGCACGCACTGCGCCGCGTGCCACGGGGCCGCCGGGCAGGGCATCAGGTCCGGCGGGAAGTACGCGTTCCCGCCGCTGTGGGGCCGCGACGCCTACAACGCCGGCGCCGGCATGCACCGCGTGCCGACGGCCGCCGCATTCATCAAGGCCAACATGCCGCTGGGGCAAGGCGGGACGCTGACGGACCAGCAGGCGTGGGATGTGGCCGCGTACGTCAACGCGCAGCCGCGGCCGAGGGATCCGCGGCTGCGTTAGCGCTGCGCGGGGGGCTGACCCTCAACGTGTGCTGGGATTCATGCTGAGGGTCAAATCCCCGGGCCGGTGTCACCGGCAAGGCGCCGCCGCCGGACCCGCGCCGCCGCCGACGCGGGTCAAGCAGAAATGCAAAAGCTTTGGTACGCTTGCCCGATGGTATCCCCACGGGAGGGGAGCATCGTGGCCCGGCTTGCCTGGTTGGCGCGGTACCTGGTCTGCGCGAGCGCCGCGTGCGCTGCGCTCGCCGCTGCCCAGATACCCGCCAAGCCACCTCCGAAGCCGTCCGCGCAACCACCGTCGAAGTCCTACCGCATCGGCGTACTGATCCAGGGCAACCCGCCGACCAACGAGATTCCTGGCGCGGATTTCCGGCAGGGGCTGAAGGACTGGGGATATGTGACCGGCGGGAACGTTGCCGTCGAGTTCCGCTACGGTGCCGGCAACGCCGACAGGTTGCCGGAACTCGCCGGTGAGCTCGTGAAGATGAACGTCGACGTGATCGTGACCGTCGGCGACTCCGCCGCGTTTGCCGCGAAGAAGGCGACTGCGTCGATCCCGGTCGTCGCCACGGAATTTGGCGTCGACCCGGTGAAGACGGGTCTGGTTGCGAGCCTGGCCAGGCCGACCGGCAACGTCACGGGCTTGTCGAGCATCAGCGACGAGTTGTGGTCCAAGCGGCTCGCTCTCCTGCGCGAGCTCGTGCCGCGTTTGGCGCGTGTCACGGTAGTTTGGAACTCCGGCAATCCTGGAAATGTCGCCTGCCTCGCGCAGACTCGCACCGCCGGGAGCGAGATGAACTTTCAGGTCCAGGCGCTCGACGTGACAGACGCGAACTCGATCGAGCGCGCGTTCGTCGCGATCGCCCGCGACAAGCCTGATGCGATCGCCCTGTGCTGGGACAGCGTCACGCTGGAATACGCGCATGCCATTGCCGACTTCGCGAACCGGCAGCGACTACCGACGGTCGCGCCGCTGCGTGAATACGTCAAGGCCGGCGCGCTCGTCTCCTTTGGCACGAGCCTGGCCGCGCACCGGCGGCGTGCGGCGTATTACACCGACAGGATCATCAAGGGCACGAAGCCCGCCGACCTGCCCGTCGAAAGGCCCACGCACTTCGAGTTGGTCATGAACGCGACGACGGCAAGGGCGCTCGGCATTACCGTGCCCCCGACGCTGGCATTGCTGGCAGACGACGTCATCGAATAGGGGTATGCGATGGTCGCGAGAGTCACCTGCTTACTGTTGAGCATGTGCCTGTGGACACCCGTGGCGCTGGGACAGACGACCCTCGGCGAGGTCCTCGACGCCAAACCCCGGAAGCTGTCACCCGAGCAGTTCAAGGACGAAGTCGTACAAAGAGCGCTCGTCGGTCCCTCGCCGGCGGGCGGAGTCCTCGAGCTCGTGTACACGAGCAACGGAACGGTTCAAGGGACGGGCAACGCTCCCCAGGCGACGTTTCGCTTCGTGCAGCTCGCGCAGATCAACGGGCAATGGACGATAGGCGAGGGTGGCGGCATCTGCACGAGTTTGAGGTTCACAAGCGAAGGTGGCGGATCGGTCGGAGGACTGTATCTTCCACCGCGCTGCCAGCACTGGTTCAGGGTCGGCGACAGGTTTTTTCTGGCCGACTCCGACACCGACCGCAGCGCCAAGGTCCTCGTGCGGACCATCAAGCAGTAGCGCGCTAGAACCCCGCGGCCTGTCCGTCGCGCCGCGGATCCGACGCGGCGACGTAGCCGTCGTCGGTCTTCACGATGAACTGGCCGGCGCCGAAGTCCATGTACGAGTCCGGCACCGAGTCGAGCGCGTGTCCCAGCGCGATGAGGCCGTCGCGCAGCGACGGCGCCGCGGACGCCTCGAGGTCGACCGAGCGCCCGGCGTTCAGCTTCCAGCGCGGCGCGTCCAGTGCCGCCTGCGGATTCATCCGGTAGTCGACGAGGCGCACGAGGGTCTGCACGTGGCCGGGCGGCTGGATCGGCCCGCCCATCACGCCGAACGCCGCCAGCGGGGCGCCGGCGCGCGTGACGAAGCCCGGAATGATCGTGTGATACGGACGCTTGCCGCCGGCGACCTCGTTCGGATGGCCCGCCGCGAGCGAGAAGCCGGCGCCGCGGTTCTGCAGGCTGATGCCGGTGCCCGGCACCACGACACCCGACCCGAATCCCATGTAGTTCGACTGGATCAGCGACACCATCATGCCCGCCGCGTCGGCCGCGCACAGGTACACGGTGCCGCCCTTCGGGGGATCGCCAGGGCCGAAGTCCTGCGCGCGGGTCCGGTCGATCCGCCGCGCGCGCGCGGCGAGGTAGCCGGGGTCGAGCAGCGCATCGGCGGACACCGGCATCGACCGCGGGTCGGCGACGTACCGATGGGCGTCGGCGAACGCGAGCTTCATCGCCTCGATCTCGAGGTGCTGCGTCGCCACGTCGTCCGCCGGCCGCGCCGCGACGTCGAAGTGCTCGAGGATGCCGAGCGCCATCAGCGCGGCGATGCCCTGTCCGTTCGGCGGGATCTCGTGGACGGTCACGCCGCGGTAGGCAAGCCCGATCGGCGTCACCCAGTCGGCCGTGTGCGCGGCGAAGTCGTCCGCCGTGTGCGCGCCCGCCGCCGCGCGCGCGTGCCGGACCATCGCCTGCGCGAGCGCGCCGCGGTAGAACGCCTCGCCGTCGGAGGCCGCGATCGCCTCCAGCGTCGCGGCCATCGCCGCGCTCGCGAACCGCTCGCCCGGATACGGCGCGCGCCCGTGCGGGGCGAAGTGGTCGAACCAGCCGAGGTCGCGCGGCATCAGCGGCAACGCGGCCGCCCACTTCTCCGCGACGACCGGAGGCACCAGCCAGCCGTCGCGCGCATAGCGGATCGCGGGTTCGAAGAGGTCGGCGAACGGCAGCTCGCCGAAGCGCTGCGACAGCGCGCGCCATCCCGAAACGGCGCCGGGGATCGTGACCGTGTCCCAGCCGCGCTCGGGCATGGCCGCGCGGCCGGCGAAGTAGGCAGGACTCCACGCCGCGGGCGCGCGGCCCGATGCATTGAGCCCGGCGAGTTCGCTGCCGGTCCACACGAGCGCGAAGAGGTCGGAGCCCAGCCCGTTGCTGCAGGGCTCCACGACGGTCAGCGTGATCGCGGTCGCGAGCGCGGCGTCGACGGCGTTGCCTCCCTTCGCCAGCATCGCGATGCCCGCCTGTGTGGCCAGCGGCTGCGACGTGGCGACGGCGTTGCGCGCGAAGACCGGCTGGCGTCGCGACGCGTAGGGGAGGGTCCAGTCGAAGCTCATGCGCTGCGGCCAATGCCGCCGGCCGCCGTCACGCCTCGTGGAACGCCTCGTCGCGCGTCTTGCGCACGGACGGCGCCACGATGATCAGCAGCAGGATCACGGCCATGGCCAGCATCACGGCCGAGATCGGCCGCGTCACGAACACCGAAGGATCGCCGCGCGACAGCAGCAGCGCCCGCCGCAGATTCTCCTCCATCATCGGCCCGAGGATGAAGCCGAGCAGCAGCGGCGCCGGCTCGCACTCGAGCTTGACGAAGAGCCAGCCCAGCACGCCGAACAGCACCGTCAGGTACACGTCGAACACGTTGTTCTGGATGCTGTACACGCCGATCACGCAGAACAGCAGGATCGCCGGATAGAGAAGCCGGTACGGCACCTGCAGCAGCTTCACCCAGATGCCGATCATCGGCAGGTTGAGGATCACCAGCATCACGTTGCCGATCCACATGCTGACGATGAGCCCCCAGAAGAGCTGCGGATTGCTCGTCATCACCTGCGGGCCGGGCTGGATCGAGTGGATCGTCATCGCGCCGACCATCAGCGCCATCACCGCGTTGGGCGGGATGCCGAGCGTCAGCATCGGGATGAACGACGCCTGCGCGCCGGCGTTGTTCGCGCTCTCGGGGCCGGCGACGCCCTCGATCGCGCCCTTGCCGAATCGCGACCGGTCCTTCGCGATCCTCTTCTCGACCGTGTAGGAGGCGAACGCCCCAAGCAGCGCGCCGCCGCCGGGCAGGATACCCAGCACCGAGCCGATGGCGGTGCCGCGCAGCATCGCGGGCAGCGCCTCCTTGAACTCGCTCCACTTCAGCATGAGCCCGGACACCTTGTTCGTGAATACCTCGCGGTGCTCCTTGTGCTCGAGGTTCACGATGATCTCGGCGAAGCCGAACAGGCCCATCGCGACGACGACGAACCCGATGCCGTCGGAGAGTTCCGGAATGCCGAACGAATAGCGCTGCAGCCCCGAGTTGACGTCGGTGCCGATGATGCCGAGCAGCAGGCCCAGCACGATCATCCCGATCGCCTTGACCAGCGAGCCGCTCGCGAGCACGACGGCGGCGATGAGGCCCAGCACCATCAGCGAGAAGTACTCGGCCGGGCCGAACTTCAGCGCGACCTCGGCCAGCGGAGGCGCGAACGCCGCGACGAGCAGCGTCGCGAACGTGCCGGCGATGAAGGACCCGATGGCGGCGACGGCGAGCGCCTTGCCCGCGCGGCCCTGGCGTGCCATCTGGTAGCCGTCGAGGCAGGTGACCACCGACGACGCTTCCCCCGGCAGGTTGACGAGGATGGCCGTCGTCGAGCCCCCGTACTGGGCGCCGTAGTAGATGCCGGCCAGCATGATCAGCGCCGACACCGGCGGCAGCGCATAGGTGATCGGCAGCAGCATCGCGATCGTCGGCACCGGGCCGATGCCGGGCAGCACGCCGATCAGCGTGCCGAGCAGCACGCCCATGAAGCAGTAGAACAGGTTCTGGAGCGTCAGGGCGACGGTGAAGCCGGTGCCCAGGTTGGCGAGCAGTTCCATTGCCGCCCGATCAGCCGAGGAACGCCGGCCACAGCGGCAGCTGCAGCTTGAGGCCGTAGCCGAACGCGGCCAGCGTGAAGACCGCCAGCACCACAGACGAGATGATCGCTTCCTTCCAGCGGAACTCGTGGCTGGCCGCGCTCGAGACCACGATGAGCAGCACGGTTGCGATCACCATGCCGAGCGACGGTGCCGCGAGCCCGAACACGACCACGCTGCCGAGGACGATGACGAGCGGTCTGAACGAGCCGAACTGGAGCGCCGTTCCGCGCAGCTTGATCGCGCGCACGGAAAGGACGAGGCCCAGCACGATCAGGATGGCGCCGAGCGCGCGCGGGAAGTAGCCGGGACCCATGCGGCCGGCGGTGCCCATCGCGTAGTCGCGCGCGATGACGATCGCGGCCAAGCCGAACGCGATGAACAGGACCCCCGACCAGAAGTCCTTGGGGTTCCGGATGACCGCCATGCAACCCTCCCGTGTGACCGGCGGCGCCGGATCTTCACCGCTCCGGTCGCGCCGCACTTCCTTCGTATGGTCGCGGCGTGCCGGCGGCACGCCCGCGCGAACGAGAGCGTATTGGCTTGGCGGCGTTCTGTCCAGCGCGGCGCGGCGCTCGGGGGCGCGCCCCGGACGAAAAAAGGGCAGGCGCTGCGGCCTGCCCCTCGAAGCGAACGATGCGCGCGCGGTTACACGCCGCCCTTCGCCCGCAGCTCCTTGAAGTACTTGTCGAGGTACGCGGCCTGCAGGCGCTGCTGCAGCTGCGGCTTCACTTCCTCGAACGGCGGGATCTTCGCCTCGCGGACGTCCTCGACGAGGATCACGTGGTAGCCGAACTGCGTCTGCACCGGCACGGCGGTGAACTTGCCCTTCGGCGTCGCGGCCATCGCGTCGGCGAACGGCTTCACGAACCCGCCCGGCGCGTTCCAGTCGAGGTCGCCGCCGCGGTCCTTGGAGCCCGGGTCCTTCGAGCGCGCCTTGGCGAGATCGTCGAACTTCGCGCCCTTTTGCAGCTGCGCGATCACGTCCTTGGCTTCGTCTTCCTTCTCGACGAGGATGTGCTTGACCTTGTATTCCTTGTCGCCCATCTGCGCCTTGATCGTGTCGTATTCCTTCTTGAGCTCGGCGTCGGGAATCGGGTTCTTCCGGATCCAGTCGGCGACGTACGCGCGGACCAGCACGGTCTGCCCGGCCAGGTCCATCTGGTTCTTGATGTCGGCGTTCTTGTCGAGGTTGGCCTTCTTCGCCTCGCGCACGAGCAGTTCGCGCGTGTTGAGCTCCTCGCGGATCGCGTTGCGCAGCTCCGGCGTGTCCGGCGCGCCCTGCGCGAGCCGCTCCTTCAGCATCAGGTCGAACTGCGCCTGCGGATAGAGCGCCTTGCCGGCGGGCGCCGCGGCCGCAGAGGCGGCCGGGGCAGGGGCCGCGGCCTTGGGGGCCGCCGGCTGCGCTTGGACGCCGGCGGCGGCGAGGGCCGCCAGCACGGCGATGGTCAGGGTGTTTCTGGTCATTGCATGCATCCTTTCGTCAGGAAGGAAACTCGTCCGGGGTGTACGCACGAATGGCGAGCGCGTGCACCGGATGGGGAATGAGGTCGCCGACCCGGTCCAGCACGGCGCGGTGCCGTGCGAGCCGGGTCAGGCCCGCGAACTGCTCGGACACGATCAGCAGCGAAAAGTGCCCGCCGCCCGCCGCCGCGCCGGAATGCCCGGCGTGCTCGGCGCTGTCGTCGTCGAGCTCGATCACGACGGGCGCGAGCGGCGCCAGGCGGGACCGGATCGTTTCGGCGACGGGTCTCATGGGGTCCGCCGCGCGCGCGGCGCGCGCCGGCTCATCGAAGACCTCGGCCATCGGTGCGATGCGCGGGATTCACGGCTTCTGCGGCTCGGTCATGTGCCGCGCGAGCAGGAGGCCCTGCGCGACCGCGAACGCGAGGAACAGGCCGATGCCGCCCCACACCTTGAAATTCACCCAGGTGTCGGTCGGGAAGTTGAATGCCACGTACCAGTTGAGCACCGCCATCGTCGCGAAGAAGCCGACCCACGCCCACGTGACGCGCGTCCACACCGGGCGCGGCAGCCGGATGTCCTTCAGCAGGTACGCGATCAGGTTGCGCCGGTAGACGAGCTTGCCGACGGCCAGGATCGTCCCGAACAGCGCGTAGAGCACCGTCGGCTTCCACTTGATGAACACCTCGTCCTGCAGGATCAGCGTCGCGCCGCCGAACACGGCGATGACGGCGAACGAGAACCAGTGGACCGCCGACACCTTCCCGCGCCAGTGGAACCACGCGATCTGGACGATCGACGCGGCGATCGCGACGGCGGTCGCGACCATGATCCCCTGCCACTTGAACGCGAGGAAAAAGAGGATGAGCGGAAAGTAGTCCGCGAGCAGCTGCATGAGGTCGGTAGGATGGCCGGGCCGCCTTAAGCCCGCCTTATCGCTTGGAATGCCGCGCCCCATGGCGCGGCATTCCCGCCGGTGCCGGGGGCGGCAGCCCCCGGAGCGCGGAAGCACGCGCGCCCGGCCGCGAATAACTTTTAATTATACCGCAGAACGGATCCGCCGTGCGCGGGCGGCCGGGGCCGGGCCGGCGGGAGGGGCCTCGGTGCCATGCGGGGTGCCCGCCGCGACGTGCAGCCGCCGGGCACCCGTCCGGCGGGCAAGCAGGTTCCAGTCGAACGCCGGGCCGGGGTCGGTCTTGCGGTCCGGGGCGACGTCGCTGTGGCCGACCGCCGCCTCCAGCGGATAGCGCCGGCGCAGGGCCGTCAGCAGCGCGGCCAGCGTTGCGTACTGCCGCGCCGTGTAGGGCCGGTCGTCCGTGCCTTCGAGCTCGATGCCGATCGAATAGTCGTTGCACCGCGCGCGCCCGCGCCACGACGACACGCCGGCGTGCCACGCGCGCTCGGCGCACGAGACGAACTGGACGAGCGTGCCGTCGCGCCGGATCAGGAAGTGCGCGGACACGCGGAACGCGGCGATCGTCGCGTAGTACGGATGCGCCGCGGGGTCGAGCGTGTTCGTGAACAGCCGCACGATGGCGTCGCCGCCGAATTCGCCGGGCGGCAGCGAGATGCCGTGGATCACGACCAGCGTCGGCGGCGACGCGTCGGGGCGGGCGTCGCGGTTGGGCGAGTCGATACGGGCGGCGGCCGCGACCCAGCCGTCGGCGCCGACGACGAGCCGCCGCGAGGTCATTTGATGCCGAGCCGCTCCATCCGGTATCTCATCGCGCGAAACGTGATGCCGAGCAGCTTCGCCGCCGCGGTACGGTTGAACCGCGTCTTCTCGAGCGCCTCGTTGATCGCCGCGCGCTCGACGCGGTCGAGGTAGTCCTGCAGCGGCCACTTCTCGCCGGGAGGAACCGGCTCGTCCGAGTCGTCGGCCACCGGCGTCAGGTGCAGGTCGTCGGCCGTGATCCGCTGCGGGTCGGCGGCGAGGGAAAGTCCGCGCTCGAGGATGTTCTCGAGCTCGCGCACGTTGCCGGGGAACGGGTAGTGCTCGAGCGCGACCACCGCCTCCGGCTGCAATTGCGCGCCGCCGCCCCGCGTGAGCTTGGCGAGGATCGCGTTGGCGATGAGCGGGATGTCCTCGCGCATCTCGCGCAGGCTCGGCATCGCGAGCTCGATCACGTGCAGCCGGTAGAAGAGGTCCTGCCGGAAGTTGCCCGACTCGACGAGCGGCGCGAGCTTCTTGTGCGTCGCGCTGATGAGGCGCACGTCGACGGGCTCCTCCTGCGTCGCGCCGACCTTGCGCACCTTCTTCTCCTGGATCGCGCGCAGGAGCTTGACCTGCATCGGCAGCGGCAGGTCCGCCACCTCGTCGAGGAACAGCGTGCCGCCGTTGGCCGCCTGGAAGAAGCCGTCGCGATCCGCCTCCGCGCCGGTGAACGCGCCCTTCCGGTAGCCGAAGAACTCGCTCTCCATCAGGTTTTCGGGAATCGCGCCGCAGTTGACGGCGACGAACGGCTGCTCGGCGCGCGGCCCGTGCAGGTGGATCGTGCGTGCGGCGAGCTCCTTGCCGCTGCCGGACTCGCCGCTGATGAAGACCGGCGCCTGGCTCTTCGCGAGGCGCTCGATCAGGCCGCGCACCTGCTGCATCGCCGGCGACTCGCCGAGCAGGTTGTACGCCGACGGCGGCTGCGTCTTCTCCGGCACCTTGAGCGCCTGCTTGACGAGCGCGCGCAGCTGCTCGAGGGCGACCGGCTTGGCGAGGTAGTCGAACGCGCCGGCCTTAAGCGCCGCCACCGCGTTCTCGGCGCTGCCGAACGCCGTGATGACGGCGACCGGCACGTCGAGCCCCTTCTGGTTGATGTGCTCGACCACGCGCAGGCCCTCGCCGTCGGGCAGCCGCATGTCGGTCAGGCAAAGGTCGAACGGCTCCTTGTCGAGCAGCCGGATCGCCTCGCCCACGTTCTCGGCGCGCGACGTGTCGAGCCCCATGCGCGACAGCGTCAGCTCGAGCAGCTCGAGCAGGTCCGGCTCGTCGTCGACGACGAGGACCTTCGGTTGGCCGCGGATGCGTCGTGTCGTCATGGTTTCCCCCTGTGCAGTCTCGTGCGCGGCCCGGTCACGCCGAGCGTTCCGGTGTCGACGCGCGCTTCAATGTCATCCGGAAGTGCGCGCCCGGGCCCTTCGGCAGCAGCTCGAGCGCCGCGCCGTTGGCGTCGGCGAGCTCGCGCGCGATGTAGAGGCCGAGCCCCGTGCCGCCGGGGCGCGTCGTGAAGAACGGCTCGAAGATCTGCGGCCGCAGCTCGGCCGGGATGCCGGGCCCGTCGTCCATCAGCTCGCAGATCACGGCGTCGCCCATGTAGCCGGCGCGCGCGACCACACGGATGCTGCCTTCCCTCTTCTGGCAGTGCTGCCACGCGTTGCGGATCAGGTTCCAGAAGATCTGATTGAGGTGCCCGCGGTCGAAGATGACGGCGAGGTCATCCGGGATCTGCAGCGTCACGCCTCCGGGCGGCATGTTCTCGCCGGCCACGATCTCGTCGGTCAGCGAGCGCATGAACTCGGCGAACGGCACCGTCTCCGGCTGCTGGCGGTCGCGGCGGTTCAACTGCAGCACCTCGCCGACGATGCGGTCGATCCGCTTCGCGTTGTTGCGGATCATGCCCAGCAGGCGCGAGCCCTCCGGCGCGACGGCGCCGTCCTCCTCGAGCAGCTGCGCGGCCTGGTTGATCGCCGACAGCGGGTTGCGCACCTCGTGCGCGATCGACGCGGTCAGCCGGCCCATCGCCGCCAGCTTCATCTGCTGCGCCTCGGTCTGCGCGCGGCCGAGGTCCTCGAGGTAGATCAGCGTGCCGCCGTTCAGCCCCGTGCCGATCCGCACGAGCCGCACGCGCAGCAGCCGCTGCGTGGCCTCGACCTTGAACGGCGGCAGCGACTCCGTGAAGTCCTCGTTCCAGCGCCGCCAGTAGTCGTGCAGCGTCGTCGAGAACTCGGCGAGTCGCATGCCGCCGCGCATCCGCCCGAAGCCGCCGAGCAGCCGCGTGACCTGCGCGTTGTGGCCGCGGACGACGCCGTTCAAGTCGACCACCAGCACGCCGTCCTGCATGTCCTGGATGATGAGCCGGTTCACCTGCTCGAGGTTGGCGACGTCGATGCCGCGCTGGGCCGCGAGGTCCTCCGACTGCTTCGTGTACCGGCCGAGCGCGACCGCGATGCCGACGGTCGCGAAGTAGCCGAAGCCGATGATGCCGGTCTGGAACACCTGCGGGACGCCGACGAAGCCCTGCCACGCGCGCCACGCGTCGAGGCCGAGCAGCGCGATCGCCGCGAACGCCGCGTGCACGAACGCCGTCTGCGTGCGCAGGATCCAGCCGGCCGCGGCGAGCTGCGGGAACAGCAGGATCGGCAGCGGCCCGCCGAACGTGCCCCCGGCGTACATGACGAGCGACAGGAAGAACACGTCTCCGGCGAGCAGCGCGAACAGCATCGTCGGCAACGGCAACGGCAGCCGCTCCTGCTGCACCCACCAGAACGACGACAGTCCGAAGACGAAGTAGAGCCCGGTGCCGGTCAGGAACGCGTTGGGCGTGACGATGCCCAGCACCTTCGGCTCCAGCAGCAGCGCCGCGCCCAGCAGCATCGCCGCGCAGACGGCGCGGTAGAGGCCGACGATCCACAGGATGCGCCGGCCGGAATCGCCCATCGCCTCCGGCAGCGGCGGCGGCTCGAACGGCGGGATCGCGGGAGCCGGTTGCATGGGGGTCGTTATAGCGAGGGCACCGCGGCGGCGTCAATGCGGCGGCTGCGCGCACTTCGGGTCGGTGCAGCGGTACCCGCCGGGCGCCGGCAGCGCGTCCGCCCTGGGCAGGAACACGCCGCACGCCACGCACTTGACCATCGCTTCCGGCGCCGCGCCTCCCGGCGCCTTGCCCGCGCCGCGCCGGCGCGCCTGCGCGGAGTTCCACAGGCGCAGCGCGAACAGCACGACGAACACGACGACGATCCAGAACACGATCTTGCCCATCAGAGCACCTTGCCGGGATTCATGAGGCCGCGCGGGTCGAGCGCCTGCTTGACCGCGCGCATCAGCCGCAGCTCGACGTCGCTCTTGTAGCGGACGAGGTCCGCGCGCTTCAGCTGGCCGACGCCGTGCTCGGCGGAGAAGCTGCCGGCGTGGCGCGCGACGAGGTCGTGGACGATGCGGTTCGCGCGCTCGGCGTTGTCCATGAACGCGTCGGCGACCACGCCCTCGGGCGCCGACAGGTTGTAGTGCAGGTTGCCGTCGCCCAGGTGGCCGAACACGACGAGGCGCGAGCCCGGGAACGCGTGCGCGAGCGCGCCGCCGCACTCGGCCATGAACGCCGGAATCGCCGACACCGGCAGCGAGATGTCGTGCTTGATGTTGGGGCCTTCGCGCCGCTGCGCCTCGCTGATGTTCTCGCGCAGCGCCCACATGCGCGCCGCCTGCTCGCCCGATTGCGCGAGCGCCGCATCCGTCGCGTCGCCGGCGTCGATGGCGGCGGCGAGCGCATGCTCGACGAGCGCGGCGAGCGGCGCGGCGGCCACCGTGTCGTCCACCTGCACGAGCGCGTACCACGGATGGCCGGGCAGGGGGTCCGGCGCGCCCGGATGGTGCTTGCGCGACAGCGCGAGCGCGAACGCGCTCATGACCTCGAAGCCCGTGAGCCGGTCCGCGAGCACCTGCTTCATGCGGCCGAGCAGCGCGATGGCACCCTCGACGGACGCGACGGCGGCCAGCGCCGTCACGCGGGTGCGCGGCGCCGGATAGAGCTTGAGCACGGCGGCGGTGACGACGCCGAGCGTGCCTTCGGCGCCGATGAAGAGCTGCTTGAGATCGTAGCCGGTGTTGTCCTTGCGCAGGCCGCGCAGCCCGTCGTACACGCTGCCGTCGGCGAGCACCGCCTCGACCCCCAGCGTCAGGTCGCGCGCGTTCCCGTAGCGCAGCACGGCGGTGCCACCGGCGTTGGTCGACAGATTGCCGCCGATCGTGCAGCTGCCCTCGGACGCGAGCGACAGCGGGAACGCGAGCCCGGCGGCGGAAGCCGCCTCGTGCACGGCGGCGAGCGGCAGGCCGGCCTCGACCGTGATCGTCGCGTTGGCGGCGTCCAGCGCGCGCACGCGCTGCATCCGCGCGAGCGACAGCACGATCTCGTCGCCGGTCGCGTGGGGAATCGCACCGCCGCACAGCCCGGTGTTGCCGCCCTGCGGCACGATCGCGACGCCCGCCTCGGCGCACGCGCGCACCACGGCGGCAACGTCGGCGGTGCTGCCCGGCTTGACGACGGCGCGGGTGGCGCCGCGGTAGCGGCCGCGCCAGTCGGCGAGGTACGGCGCCACGTCGGCGGCGGCCGTCAGCACGTGGACGCCGCCGACGATGCCCGCCACGCGGTCGAGCAAGGTTGCGCCGGGGTCCGCCATGGGAGAGGATAGTAGCAAAAGCACGCCGCCGGCCCCGGTGCGCGGACACGAGGAGGAACACGCATGGCGCAGGATCCCAAGCAGCCGCCGCCGTCGGGCGCATCCGGTGGAGGCGCCGCCGGCGGCTTTCCGTTCTCACCGCAGGACGCGCTCGAGTTCATGCAGCGGATGTGGAACCCGCTCGGCATCGCGATGCCCGGCTTCGCGCCGCCGCCCGCGGCGCCCGCGCCCGCGGGGCTGCCGTTCCCGAATCCGGCCGCGATGTTCGCCGCGCTCGACCCGGCCGAGATCGACCGCAAGATCGCCGAGCTCAGGATCATCGAGAACTGGCTGACGATGAGCGTGAACATGATGCAGATGAGCATCAAGACGATGGAGCTGCAGAAGGCGTCGCTGGAGGCGATGCGCGGCACGGCGCGCAGCGACGGAAAGGGCGGGAAATGAGCGCGATCACGCTGTACTACGGTTCCGGCTCGCCGTTCGCCTGGCGCGTGCAGCTGGCGCTCGAGCACAAGGCGCTGCCGTACGAGCGCCGCGTGCTGTCGTTCGCGGCAGGCGACACGCGCAAGCCGGAGTTCGTCGCGCTCAATCCGCGCCACCGCGTGCCGACGATCGTCGACGGCGACTTCGTCCTCTACGAGTCGAACGCGATCGTCGAGTACCTGGACGAGGCCTATCCCGGCCGCGGCGCGCCGCTCTTCCCCGGCGACGTGCGCTGCCGCGCGCTGGTCCGCCGCCTGATCTCGGAGACGGACGACTACTTCGACAAAGCGATCGAGCCGATCGTCGACTACGCGTTCGCGAAGGATCCGGCCAAGCGCGACGACAAGGCGTTTGCCGACGCCAAAGTGGCGGTCGGCGACAACTACGCGCTGTTCGTGAGGGCGATGCAGGGCGAGTTCCTCGCGGGCCCGCTGTCGGCGGCCGACTTCGCGCTGTATCCGCTGGTCGCGTTCCTCGACCGCTGCCGGGTGAAGCTGCCCGATTTCGACGCGTCCGCGCTGCTACCGCCGCCGATGGCCGCGTGGAAGGCGCGCGTCGAGGCGCTGCCCTACCTTCCGGCGACGATTCCCCCGCACTGGCAGAAGAAGGACTGACGATGAAGCTGACGACGACCGCGTTCGCCGACCACGGCGTGATCCCCGGCGAGTTCGCGTTCGCGGTGATCGATCCGGCGACGCACGTGCGCCTGTCCGCCAATCGCAACCCGGACTTCGCGTGGTCGGGCGTGCCGCCCGGCGCGCGGTCGCTCGCACTCGTCTGCCACGACCCGGACGTGCCGTCGCGCGGCGACGACGTCAACAAGGAAGGCCGCGAGGTGCCGGCATCGTTGCCGCGCGTCGACTTCTTCCACTGGGTGCTGGTCGACCTCGACCCGGACGGGCCGCCGATCGCGCGCGGCGTGCATTCCGACGGCGTCACGGCCCGGGGCAAGCCGGGGCCGCGGGCGCCGCGCGAGGGGCGCCACGGCATCAACGACTACACGGGCTGGTTCGCCGGCGACGGCGCGATGGGCGGCGACTACTACGGCTACGACGGACCGTGCCCGCCGTGGAACGACGCGCTGCCGCACCGCTACGTGTTCACGCTGTATGCGCTCGACGTGCCTCACCTCGACCTGCCGCAGCGCTTCACCGGTTCCGACGCGCGGCGCGCGATGCACGGGCACGTGCTCGCGCACGCGTCGGTCACCGGGCGGTACACGCTCAATCCGGCGGTAAAGCTCTAGCGGCGGCGAGGCGCGTCGCGGCGCGTCAGGGCAGGGCGAAGCCCGGCGCGCCCGTCTGCCACAGCAGGAACGCGAACACGTCGGCCTGTTCGTCGATCCGCTGCGTCGTGGTGCCGCCGCCGTGGCCGCCGGCGAATTCCACGCGCAGCAGGACGGGTTTGCCGGAGCCACCCGGGCCCGCGCTGATCGCCTGCATTCGCGCCGCCGCCTTCGCCGGGTCCCACGCGTCGACGCGCGGGTCGTTGAAGCCGGTCGTGAAGAGCGCCGCCGGATAGGCCGCGCCGTCGGCGAGGCGTGCGTAGCTGCTCATCGCGAGGAGGTCGCGGAAGCCCTGCTCGGTCGCGACCGAGCCGAACTCGGGCACGTTCGCCGGGCCGACGAGGCCCGTCTCGCCGCGCAGCGTGTCGTGGAACCCGACCATGCTGACCATCGCGGCGAACAGGTCCGGACGATCGACGACCGCGTTGCCCGCCGCGATGCCGCCGGCACTGCCGCCGGTGATCGCGAGCCGCGCGGGACGCGTCCAGTTCTCGCGCACCAGCCACTCGGCCGCCGCGATCGCGTCGCGCCACGTGTTCGCCTTCGTCGCCTTGAACCCGGCGCGATGCCAGTCGCGCCCGAGCTCGCCGCCGCCGCGGACGTGCGCGACCGCGTACACGCCGCCGCGCTCGATCCACGCGAGCAGCGACGGCGCGAAGCGCGGCTCCTCGCTGTTCCCGTACGCACCGTAGGCCTCGAGCAGCACGCGGGCGCTTCCGTCGCGCATGGCACCCTTCGCGTGCACGATCGACAGCGGCACTTCGACGCCGTCGTGGGCGCGCACGCGCACCTGCGTGGACGCGACGCCGGAGAAGTCGGCGCGCGCCGGCGGGAGCAGCGGCGTGCGCGTCACCGCGCCCGACTTGGCGTCGACGGTGAAGTAGCCGGGCGGCTCGGTCCATCCTTCCATGCGCAGCAACGCACCGGCGTGCAGCGGGTTGGTGATCCGCTCGTCGATGGCGCCGGGAAACGGCAGGCGCACCTCGCCGTACGGGCCGGGGTCGCGGCGGCGCGCGGGCGCGGCGCGCGGGGCGGCGCTCTTGCGGCGCGCCGACGGCGGCGGCGGTACGGCGGGCGCCGTGCCGTCGAAGCGCACGCGCAGCAGGCGGCCCACGCCGGCGTCCATCTGCTGCACGTACAGCGCGTCCTTCGCGACGGAGACGCCGCGCACGACGCGGGCCGACTCGGGGACGATGACGGTGGCCGCGGACGGCGTGAACGACCGCGGGTCAGCGAGCGACCAGCGCAGCACGCGATAGCGCGGGGCGCCTTCGTTCGTGACCACGTAGATCGACTCGCCGCGCAGGTCGAAGCCGGTGATGCCGCGCTCGGGGCCGGCCAGCTTGCGCCACGGCGTCGCCGCGCCGCGCAGCTCGGTCAGCCGCGCGACGTACAGCGAGACCTCCGGCTCCACGCCGTGCTGGACGACGCCGACCACGAACGGGCTCACCGGCGACACCGCGATCGACGGCGTGTCGTCCGGGCCGATCGCGATGCCGGGCGCGAGGTCGGATCCGAGGAGCGCCTCGTCGCGTGTCGTGCCGTCGGGCCCGTACATGCGCTGGTGCGCGCGCGCGTCGCGCAACAGGTCGGCGGCCGGCGCGCCGGCCGGCGCGTCCTTCTGCTGCGTGTAGAACAGCACGTTGCCGTCGAAGCGGAACGACGGGGACGCCCAGCGCGCGCGCGGGATCGGCGCACCGATCGCCGCGCGCGTCGCGACGTCGATCACGTGGAGCGTCGCGTCCTCGCTGCCGCCGAGCGAGACGCCGAACGCGACGCGCGCGCCGTTCGGTGCCGCGCGGAAGTAGTCGATCGCTGCCGGGGCGTCGGGCCGCGCGAAGGCGTCGGGGTCGACCAGCAGCCGCTCGGGCGAAGCGATCCCGTCGCGCACGTAGAGCTTGTAGGTCTCGTCGCCGGGTGCGCGCTTCAGGTAGAACAGGCGGTCGCCGGCCCAGTCCGCGTCCTTGACCCGGACGTCGGCGGCATCGAGCGCGGCGAGCCGCTCGCGCAGCCCGGCGTGACCCGGCAATGCGGCGAGCACGGCGCGCGCGTGCGCGTCCTGCGCGCGGAGCCACGCGACGGTCGCGGGCGCCGACGTGTCCTCCAGCCACCGATAGGGATCGGTGACCGCGACGCCGTGATGCGTCTCGACGACCGGCTCGACCGGCGTGGGGGGCGGCGCTGCGACCGGCGCCGCGGCGGCACGCACCGCGAGCGCCGCGAGCGCGACCGCGAAGGCGGCGAGGAGAGGCGCGCCGCGCACGCGTCAGCTGCCGAGCCAGCCAGCAGGTGTCCTCGGGCGCCGGCGCGAGCGTGGCCGCGACAGTCATGAGCTCGTCGCGGCGGAACGCGTGGATTTCCACGGTCTCGCCGGGCGCGCGCTGCGCCAGCACCGACGCGATCCGCTCGGGCGAGGCCTTGAGCCCGCCGACGGCGACCAGCGTGTCGCCGGCCGACAGGCCGGCACGCGCCGCCGGGCCGTCGCGCTGGACGAACGCGAGCTTCTGGTCCGGTCCGGCGCGCAGGCCGAGCGTGCAGCGCGGCGCGGCGCCGCTGCCGGGCTTCCCGCCGCGGTCTTTCGGGTCGGTCGCCGTGCGCAGGTGCAACGTCACGCCGAAGTCGGCCAGCAGTTGCGCGAGCGGCGGATCCTCGGTGCCGTCGACGTACCGGGCGAAGAACTCGGCCATGTCGCGCCCGGCAATCTCGGTCGCGAGCGAAGCGATGCGGTCCTCGGGCACGCCGATCCCGGGGCGACCGTGGCGTTCCCACAGCGCGCGCATCAGGTCGTCGAGCGACGCGCGCCCCTCGCGGCGAAGCATGAGGTCGAGGGCGCAGCCGACGAGCGCGCCCTTCGCGTAGTAGCTGACGATCGCGTTGGGCGCGTTCTCGTCCTGCCGGTAGAACTTGATCCAGGCGTCGAAAGAGGACTCGGCCACGCTCTGCGCGTGCCGGCCCGGCGTGCGCAGCACCGCGGTGACCGTGCGGCCGAGGAGTTCCAGGTAGCGCTCGGGCGGGATCAGCCCGCAGCGCACGAGCGCGAGGTCGTCGTAGTACGACGTGATCCCCTCGAACGCCCAGAGCTGCCGCGTGTAGTTCTCGCGCGCGAGGTCGTACGGCACGAACGCCGCCGGCTTGATGCGCTTCACGTTCCACGCGTGGAAGTACTCGTGGCTCGCGAGCCCGAGGAAGTTGAGGTACTCGTCGCCGATGCCTTCGGCGCCGGCATGCGGCAGCTCGTCGCGGCGGCAGACGAGGCTCGTGCTCGACCGGTGCTCGAGTCCGCCGTAGCCGTCGCCGAGCGCGACGACCTCGAACAGGTACCGCGCGAAGGGCGCGCCGCGGAAGAGGTCGATCTGCCAGCCGCACACGCGCGCCAGGTCGGCCGCGAGCCGCGGCAGGTCGGCCGCATGCCGGCCCGAGACCGCGATGTCGTGCGGCACGCCGCCCGCCTCGAAGTGCGCGAGGTCGAACCGGCCGGTCGTCACCGGGTGGTCGATCAGCTCGTCGTAGTCGGCGGCCGCGTGCAGGCCGAATCCATAGGGCTGCGCGCCGGCGCGGGGCAGCGTCGTGGCGACGCGCCAGCCGGCAAATGCCGCGCCTTCCGGCGGCGCGATGTCGACGACGCACGGCGCGTGCTCGCGTCCGGCCGGGCAGAGGAACACGCAGGGCCCGTTGAAGTAGCCGCGCGTCCCGTCGAGGTACGCGGCGCGCACCGACAGGTCGAACGCATACACGTGCGCGGTCACGGTCAGCGGACCGGCGCACGGCGCCGCCTGCCACTGGTTCTTCGCGGTCTTGGCGATGGCGACCGGCGCCCCTTCCGACTCGGCGCGCACGGCGACGAAGTGGCGCGCGAATTCGCGGATCAGGTAGCTGCCCGGAATCCACGTCGGCAGCAGGAAGCGCTGCCCGGCGGGATCCGGCGCCTCGACGGTGACGGCCACCTCGTAGAGGTGCGCATGGACGTCGAGCGGCGCGATCCGGTAGCGGGTCGGCGCGGGCGCCGGCGGGGAGGGGGAGGCAACGGGCAACGTGGAACCTGCGGCGAGCGGATGGCGCCCCGAACACGAATCGAACGTGCGACCTGCCCCTTAGGAGGGGGCTGCTCTATCCACTGAGCTACCGGGGCGTGGCAACGAGCACGCGACGGCTGCTGCGGCGTCCGGCGCGTGCGGCTGATTTTACCGGATCGCCCGCGTGCGCCTAAACTTTGGCGCGGCCGCACGCCGCACGTGGAAACGCCATGCTCCAGCCGCTGCCTGCACTCACCGCACCGTCCGCGCCCGTTGCGCGCCCGGCGCACGACCCGGGCCGTTCCGGCGCCCGGCGGGGCGCGGGCCGCCGCGCCCGCTGCGCCGCGCGGCCGTGATCGCCTGGCTGTCCGCGCGGACGCCGTTTCCGCCCTTGTCCGCGGCGCTCGTCGAGCCGAACGGCCTTCTCGCCGCCGGCGGAGACCTCTCGCCCGAGCGCCTCGTGAACGCGTACGCGCGCGGCATCTTCCCGTGGTACTCCGAAGACCAGCCGATCCTATGGTGGAGCCCGGACCCGCGCATGGTGCTCCGCGTCGGCGAATTCCGCGTGTCGCGCTCGCTGCGCAAGCGCGTGCAGGCCGGCACGTACGAGACGCGCATCGACACGGCGTTCCGCGACGTGATCATTGCGTGCGCGCACACGCCGCGGCCGGGGCAGGGCGGGACGTGGATCACGCCGGCGATCGTCGACGCCTACTGCGAACTGCACCGGCTGGGCTACGCCCACAGCGTCGAGAGCTGGCGTGACGGCACGCTCGCCGGCGGACTCTACGGCGTGGCGCTCGGTCGCATGTTCTTCGGGGAGTCGATGTTCGCGCGGGCGACCGATGCGTCGAAGGTCGCGCTGGTGGCGCTTGTTGCGCAGCTGCAACGGCTGCACGTCCCGCTGCTCGACTGTCAGCAGGAGACCGCGCACCTCGCGTCGTTCGGGGCGCGTTCGATGCCCCGCGCCCAGTTTGCGATCGCTCTCGCCGAGTTGATACACTCGACCGACCCCCCGCCCGGATGGCCGCGCGCGCCCGCCGCGGCGGGTACCGGAGCCGACGCCGCATCTCGCACGCCGTGAGCAAGCTCAACGACCTTCCGCTGACGTCGCTGCAGTTCTACGCGACCGCCCCGTATCCGTGCAGCTACTTGCCGGACCGGGCCGCGCGCTCGCAGGTCGCCACCCCGAGTCACCTGATCGATACCCGCGTGTACAGCGAGCTCGTACGGCTCGGATTCCGCCGCAGCGGCGCCTTCACATACCGGCCGTATTGCGATCATTGCCGCGCGTGCGTGCCGGTCCGCGTCCCGGTCCAGTCATTCGCACCTAACCGTACCCAGCGCCGGATTCTTCGGGATCACGGTGAGTTGACGACAGTTCGCCGTGAGTTGGCGTACGATCCCGAGCATTACGCACTGTACCTGCGCTATCAGAGGTATCGCCACCCCGGCGGCGGCATGGACCAGGACAGTCGAGAGCAGTACCAGCACTTCCTGTTGCACAGCAATGTCGCCACGGACCTCTACGAGTTCCGCGAGGGGGAGGCATTGCGGATGGTGAGCCTCGTCGACCGGCTGGTCGATGGTCTGTCCTCGGTCTACACGTTCTTCGAGCCCGGGATTCGGGGTACGAGCTACGGCACTTTCAGCGTCCTCTGGCAGGTCGAGCGCTGCCGCGGCCTCGGCCTCCCGTATCTCTATCTCGGATACTGGATCGCGGAAAGCCGGAAAATGGCCTACAAGTCGACGTTCCGTCCGGCCGAAGGACTCGTGGCCGGCACCTGGTCGCCCCTCTAGGTTCGGCTCCGCCTCACGTGGTACCGGCGGTCCACCGGGACCGAATTACTTGCCGCGGGTTACGATTGTAGCCCACAAAACATTTTTGTCCACAACGGCGGTCCCCCCTTATCCACAGAAAGGGGTGGCAGTAAGCCGTTTTGTTCGCCACAATGCGTCAGGTATTGACAATTTTTCGTTGCCGTACCTTTCAGGGGTTCTGTTTGCATCACTTTTTCCGAGGGGAAAACGCATGAACGCGATCGTCGAATTTCCGGTGTTGGCTGATCCGGGTCTGTTGAAGCAGGTGGACGTCGAATACGACGCCGAGACGTCGACGCTGTACTGGTGGATGCGCCCCGCGCCGCGTCCGTGCTTCAACCCGACGCTGCTCGACGAGAGCCGCGACTTCGAAGGCCGGATCGAGCAGCACAACGGCTGGTTCCTCTACGAGGGCCGCGAATGCCGGATCGAGAACGCCGTGTACGGCAGCCGCACGCCGGGCATCTTCAACCTCGGCGGCGATCTCGCGCTGTTCGTGCAGAAGATCCTGAGCAAGGATCGCGACACGCTGCGCCATTACGGCCACCTGTGCGTCGACAACATGTACCGGCGCGTGGTCGGCTACAACGCGCAGGTCGCGACGTACTCGCTCGTGCAGGGCAAGGCGTTCGGCGGCGGCTTCGAGTGCGCGCTCGCCAGCGAATTCCTGATCGCCGAGGAATCGGCGACGTTCTCGTTCCCCGAAGTGCTGTTCAACATGTTCCCCGGCATGGGCGCGCTGTCGCTGCTCGCGCGCCGGATCGGCCTGCGCCGCGCCGAGGAAATCATCATGGGCGGCAACGTGTACACGGCGCGCGAGATGCACGACCTCGGCGTCGTCGACGAAGTCGTTGCGGACGGCGCGGGCCTCGAGGCGACGCGCGACCTGATCGCCGCCCGCCGCCGCAAGCGCAACGCGTATCGCGCGATGTCGGAAGCCAAGCGCGAGTTCCAGCCGGTGAGCCACCAGGAAATGCGCGCGGTCGTCGAGATCTGGGTCGACGCGGCGCTCGCGCTCGAATCGCGCGACCTGCGGATGATGGCGCGCCTCGCGCGCGCGCAGGACCGGATCAGCGTCATCAGCGAGGACACCGCCGCGCAGTTGCCGATGGTGGCGAACGGCTGAACCATACCTTCACCGCGCGGAGCCGGAACGGCCCGCGCGGGCGCGGACGTGACGCGCTGCGCTGCTCCGGTCGCGGACCCCTCGCCGCGGCCGGGATACGCAGCGCGGCACGGCGCTGACGACGCATCACGGCGCCCGTCGTGACGGGCTGCATCGTTCCGGTCGCGGACCCCTCGCCGCGACCGGGAAGTGCGGCACGACACCGCAGCGCCGCAGGGGCGTGCGCGCGTGACGCGTGGGTGAGACCGTGCGCTTTGCGGCCGCCGGCAACGTGGCGGCGGCGTGCACTCGGCGTGCGTGCGGGAACGTGCCGCCGCGGCGGCGGCGCCGCTACAGCGACATCTTGTGCTGCGCGCGCGCGTATTCGTCGAGGCAGCCGAACGTCGCGTCGATGCTGCGCCGAAGCTCGGTCAGCGCGGCACGGGTGCGGGCGGGCTCGCATGCGTCCGCGCCGGGCACCTCCTCGCAACGCGCGGCGAGCTGGCGCGCGCCGACGCCGACGGCCGCGCCCTTCAGCGCGTGCAGCAGGTCCGGCAGCGCGTCCAGGCGGCCCTCGACGGCGCTCTCGTCGATGCGGCGCATGATCGACTCGACGTCGGACTTGAAGCCGCGCAGCAGCTCGGTCATGAAGCCCGAGTCGCGCGCGATGTCCTCGAGCTCCGCCAGCCGCTCCGCATCGACGACCACGCGGGCGTCGGCCTCGCGCAGGCGCTCCGGAATGCTGGCGACCACCGGCGCCTTCGGCTTCGCGCCGTCGGCCGCCGGCGCGCGGTGCGGACGCACGCGGTCGGCGAGCTTGTCGATCTTCGCGATGAGGTCCGCGGCGTCGAACGGCTTGCCGACGAATTCGTCCGCCCCGGCGCGCTGCGCGTCGTTGCGCGCCTCGACCGTCACCGACGCGGACAGGATGATCGCGGGCATGCGCGTTCCCGGCGGTTCCATCGCGCGGATCGCGCGGACCACCTCGAGCCCGTTCCGGTGCGGCATGTTGAAGTCGAGGATCGCGAAATCCGGCTGCTCGCGCTCGTAGAGGTCGAGCGCCTGCTCGCCGTCGGAGGCCAGCACGACGGCATGGCCGGCGTGCGCGAGCAGCTGCGAGATGATCGTCTGGTTCGTGAGGTTGTCCTCGGCGACGAGCACCTTGAGGTGCGCGCGGTCGCGCTTGATCAGCTGCGCGAGGTCGACGACGTCGGCCGTATCGCGATTGGCGTTCGCGGTCGCGGCGTGGATCGCGTTGGCGACCAGCTTCGGCGTCGCGCTGGGGAGCAGCACGCACGCTTCGCGGATGCTCCTGATCCGCGCGCTGTCGACGACCGACAGCGGCGTGGCCGCCAGGTAGACCAGCGCGACGGGCTTCTCGCCCATGCGCTGGCGTGCGGCCGCGAACGCCGCGCACGCGGCGTCGACGCCGCAGCACGCGACGACCGCGCGCACGTCCACGCCGGCTGCGAGCAGGCTCTCGACGCGTGGCCCGGCGGGCTCGGACGGCGCGATCACCTCGACCCGCTCGCCGGCGGCGGCGAGCAGCGGCGACGCGAGCGCCACGCCGGCGGGGTCCGCGATCAGCAGCGTGCGGTGCTGCGCGCCGGCGGCGGGCGCCGGCGCCGGCACGTCGCCTTCGGCGGCCGCGTCGTGCAGCAGCGGCAGCTCGAACCAGAACGTCGTGCCCTCGCCGACCTTGCTCGCGACCCCGATCGTACCGCCCATCAGCTCCACCAGCTGCTTTGCGATCGTCGTGCCGAGCCCGCTGCCGCCGAAGCGGCGCGTCGCCGACTGGTCCGCCTGGACGAAGCGCTCGAAGATGTGCGGCAGCAGTTCCTCGCGGATGCCGATGCCCGTGTCGCGGACCTCGAAGCGCGCGGTCACGCCGTCCGGCGACTCCTTGGTCAGCATGACCGCCAGCGTGACCTCGCCCTGCTCGGTGAACTTGATCGCGTTGCCGAGCAGGTTGAGCAGGATCTGGCGCAGGTGGTGCGAATCGCCGCGCAGCCGGTAGTCGAGCGCCGGGTCGACCGCCGCGTGCAGCACGAGGCCCTTCGACTGCGCGTGCGGGCGGAGCAGCTGGATCAGGCCGTTGACCGTCGCGTAGAGGTCGAAGCTCTTCACGTCGACCGTCAGGCGCCCGGCTTCGATCTTGCTGATGTCGAGGACGTCGTCGACCAGCGACCGCAGCACGGTGACCGAGTGGCGGAGCAGCTGCATGAGCTCGGCCTGCTGCGGCGACAGGTCGGTCGTCCGGAACAGGTCGACGACGCCGACGATGCCGTTCAGCGGCGTGCGCATCTCGTGGCTCATGTTGGCGAGGAACGTCGTCTTCGCCGTGTTGGCCTCCTCGGCGCGGGCGCGTGCCTCCTGGATGCGCTTCAGCAGCGTCGACACGTACAGCGGGAGCACGACGAGTGCGATCATCAGCCCCACGCCGGCGATGCGGCGGTCCTGCCAGAACGGGACGTAGAGCAGGACGGCGAGCAGGCCGAAGATCGACAGCATCTGGCAGGCGAACAGATAGCGGCGGCCGTAGCGGAAGCCGTTGCCGAACGTGACGAACAGGTAGATGCCGATGACGAAGAAGCCGTACTCGCCGGCGACCCACATGTACCAGGTGCAGCCGCCGGTGTCGGCGACCATCCCCACCAGACGGCGGACGACGTTCGTCCCGGGGTAGAGGCAGATCGACACGAAGATGGCCGCGGCCACGGTGAAGAAGCCCGAGAGCACGACCACGATGTGGCGGTTCGTGTCGGTCCATTCGCCGGGCCAGCCGTGGAACCCGGCCATGTAGGCGAGGATCAGGCCGACGATGACGATCCGCAGCAGCGCCTGCTCGTGCTCGCTGTCCTGGCGCCGGGCGAGCCGTTGCCGCAGGTGGGCGAACGCGGACATGGAGGTCGTCTCGGGCGTCATCGGATCGGAAACCCTGCGCTTCGGGGCAAGTTGCGTGCCATTCAAAGCTTGGCCTGCGTCAAGGCGCCGCCGGCCTTGGCACGCCAGACTTCAGTCTAGATGCAAAATGAGATAATTCAACAAGTTAATTTTCGCTCTGGCGGCGGGACGATCTCCGGTTCGACGAGCGTGCATTCCCGGGGTCCATGCCCCAATATACGTGACGCAGTACCTGCCGGGGCAGATTGCCGCCGGTTTTTGCGGCGACGCGAGCCTTGAGGACCCTGGCAATCCGATGACCGTAGCGACGACCAATCCCGCCTCCGAGACGCACACGGCCGAAGCGTCCGGACCCGCGCGCGCGCCAGACGACGCCCTGCGCTGGAGCGTTGCCGGCCTCGACATCCTGCTCCACACCGACCCGGCCGTCTTTCGCCCCACCGTCACCACCGGGTTGCTGACAGGCGAGGTGCTCCGCGCGGGCGTGTCCGGGCGGGCCGTGCTGGACCTGGGCTGCGGCTCGGGCCCGATCGCCATCGCGCTGGCCAAGGCCGGGGCGGCTCCCGTGTGCGCGAGCGACCTGATGCCGGAAGCGTGCGAACTCGCGCGGCGCAATGCCGTCGCCAACGGCGTGTCGGCGCAGATCGAGGTGCTGCGCGGCGACCTCTTCGAGGCGGTGGGCGACCGCAGGTTCGACATCGTCGTCGACGACGTCTCGGGCGTCGCCGAGGAGGTGGCGATCCTGTCGTCGTGGTTCCCGCCGTCGGTGCCGCTCGGCGGCTACGACGGCACGAGCCTGGCCGTGGACATGCTGCGGCAGTCGCCGCGGCACCTCGAGCCGGGCGGTGCCCTGTGGTTTCCCGTGCTGAGCCTGTCCAACGCCGCGCGCATCGTCGCCGTCGCCGGCGAGGTCTACGGCGACGGCCTCGAGCTCGTCGCGGCGAAGCTCATCCCGTTCAGCCCGGAACTCAAGGACAACCTGGCCACGCTGACGCGCCTGCGCGACCGCGGTCTCATCAGCTTCGAGCAGGTGCGCTCGCGGCTGTGCTGGACGCTCGAGATCTACCGCGCCACGGCGCGGCGCTGAACCGCGCACCGCCGGTCACGTCGGTCGCGCGTCGCCGGCCGCGGCGAGCCAGGCGACGAGCCGCGGCCACAGCGTCCCCTCGGCCGCACGGCGGAAGAACCCGAAGTGGCCGAGCTTGCGCGCGCCGGCCTCGCGCGGCGTGATGACCCAGTGCTCGGCCGCGAAGCCGGGGAGGAACGCGCGCACGCGCGCTGCCCCGGCCTCGGTGGCGAAGCCGTCGTCGGTCGCCGTGACGATGAGCCCGCGGGCCGTGAGGTGCGCACAGCGCTCGACCAGGTGCGCCATCCGATCCATCGGCACGTGCGGCGCGCGCCGCACGAACGGCGCACGCCGGCGCGCCCACTGCATCGCCACGCCCTTCGGCAGGTCGTCGCCGAGCCGCAGCGCGCGCCCCGGGAAGTAGCCCAGCACCGACGTCACGGCCGGCATGACGCCGTGCCACAGCACCGCCATCGGCAGGCGCCACCCGCGCCGGTAGTCGCCGTAGTAGCCGGTGTGCGCGCCCAGCATGACGATCCGGGCGAGCCGCCCGACGTTGGGCGCGCCCGCGAGCAGCACGCCGCCGACCGAATGCCCGATGCCGACGAGCGTGTCGTCCGGGCATTCGCCTCGCAGCCAGTCGATCGCGGCCGCGCAATCGCGCTCCGCCCAGTCCTCGATCGATGCCGCGAACCGCCTGAGCGACGCTGGGCGCGACCGGCCGACCCCGCGGTAGTCGTAGATGAGCGTGCCGATGCCGGCGGCGGCCAGGTGCGCGGCGAACCGCCGGTAGTGGACCGCGGGGATGCCGGCGCCGCAGTTGAGCACGACCGCGACCGGGCGCCGTCGCCGTGCGTCGGCGGTGAACCAGGTGCCCGCGAGGACGCAGCCGTCGCCGGCGGTGAACTGCACGGCCCGTCCGGCCGTGTCCATGCCGCCCGTCACGCGTCTCCGTCCGGCTCCATATCGCGGATGACCGCCGTCAGGTCGGCCGACACCACCGTGGCCCCGTCCACGGTCGCGCGGCCGGAAATCTTGGCCACGCCGCGCAGCACGCGCTTCATCTCGCACTCCAGCACCAGCCGGTCGCCGGGCACGACGTCGCGCTCGAGGCGGCAGCCGTCGATGCCGGCGAAGAAGATGATCGACTTGCCGATCCGGCTCATCATGCCCGAGAAGTGGCACAGCACGCCGGCCGCCTGCGCGAGCGCCTCGACGACGAGCATCTGCGGCATCACGCGCCGCTCGTGCGGCACGCCGGCGAAGTACCACTCGTTCGCGCTGACGTTCTTCACGGTGCGCACCCACTTGTTCCGCTCGCCGGCCTCGACGACGTCGACGAGGAGGATCGGGTAGCGATGCGGCATGTGGCGCAGGATCTCGTTGACGTCCGCGCGCAAGGGAATCGGCGTTTCGCTCAAGCAGGCCTCGGTTCGGCGGCGCGGCGGCGCCGCGCCCGGGGCCGCCATCATACTGCGTCCCGGCGGGCGGGGCCGCCGCCGGCGCGGCGCGCGCAGGCGATATAATGCGAGGGTTTCTCCACCGCAGCCACCGCACGAGCCCCCCAGCGCCATGAAAATCCTCGTCCCGATCAAGCGCGTCGTCGATTACAACGTGAAGGTCCGCGTGAAGCCGGACGGCACGGGTGTGGACACGGCGAACGTGAAGATGTCGATGAACCCGTTCGACGAGATCGCCGTCGAGGAGGCGGTGCGGCTGAAGGAGAAGGGCGTCGCGACCGAGGTGGTGGCGGTTTCGTGCGGCACCGCCGCGTGCCAGGAGACGCTGCGCACGGCGCTCGCGCTGGGCGCCGACCGCGCGATCCTCGTCGAGACCGACGCCGAGCTGCAGCCGCTCGCCGTCGCCAAGCTGCTGCGCGCGGTCGCCGGCGAGGAGAAGCCGGAGCTCGTCATCGTCGGCAAGCAGGCGATCGACGACGACGCGAACCAGACGGGCCAGATGCTCGCCGCGCTGCTCGACTGGCCGCAGGCGACGTTCGCGTCGAAGGTGGAGATCGCGGGCGGCGTGGCCACCGTCAAGCGCGAGGTCGACGGCGGGATCGAGACCGTGGAGATGAAGCTGCCGGCGGTGGTGACAACGGACCTGCGGCTGAACGAGCCGCGGTACGCGACGCTGCCGAACATCATGAAGGCCAAGAAGAAGCCGCTCGCGACGACCACGCCGGCCGCGCTCGGCGTCGACGCGGCGCCGCGGCTCGTCACGCTGAAGGTCGTCGAGCCGGCAAAGCGCAAGGGCGGCGGCAAGGTCGCCGACGTCAAGGAACTCGTCGCGAAGCTGCGCAACGAGGCCAAGGTCATCAGCTGAACGAAGGCAGGACATGTCGATTCTCGTCATTGCGGAACACGACGGCGCGGCGCTCAAGTCGTCGACGCCCCACGCGGTCACGGCGGCGGGGAAGCTGGGCGGCGACGTGCACGTGCTGGTCGCCGGCCACGGTGCGCAGGGTGCGGCGCAGGCCGCGGCCGGGCTCGCCGGGGTCGCCAAGGTGCTGCTCGCCGACGCCGCGCATCTCGCGGCGCCGACGGCCGAGAATGTCGCGGCGGTCGCGCTCGCGTTGCTTCCGGGCGCCTACACGCACGTCGTGGCGCCGGCGACCGGCTTCGGCAAGAACGTCGCGCCGCGCGTGGCGGCGAAGCTCGACGTCGCGCAGGTGTCGGACGTCACGGCCATCGAGGCGCCGGACACGTTCGTGCGTCCGATCTACGCGGGCAACGCGTTCGCCACCGTGCAGTCGAAGGACCCGGTCAAGGTGCTGACGATCCGCACGACGGCGTTCGACAGCGCCGCCGCGGGCGGCGCCGCGCCGATCGAGGCCGTCGCGGCAGCCCCCGACACGGGCCTGTCCCGGGTCACGGGGCAGGAGATCGTGAAGTCGGACCGCCCGGAGCTCGCGAGTGCGCGCGTGGTCGTCTCCGGTGGCCGGGGCTTGGGCAGCGGCGAGAATTTCCGGATGCTCGAGGCGTTGGCCGACAAGCTCGGGGCCGCGATCGGTGCGTCGCGCGCCGCCGTGGACGCGGGCTACGTGCCGAACGACTACCAGGTCGGGCAGACGGGAAAGATCGTGGCGCCGGACCTGTACGTCGCGATCGGCATCTCCGGCGCGATCCAGCACCTCGCGGGCATGAAGGACAGCAAGGTGATCGTCGCGATCAACAAGGATCCGGAAGCACCGATCTTCCAGATCGCCGATTACGGCCTCGTCGGCGACCTGTTCGAGCTGGTGCCGCAGCTGACCGCCGAGCTGGGCTAGCGCCCGACGCGCGGGTCCCGGCGTCCGCGCCGCGCGCGCGTTGTCGCGACGCCGGCGTCCCTCGGCGCGGCGGTGCGGGCGCCGTGCCGGTGCGTAGCGGCGCGTTGCCGCATTAGAGCGATTCCTCTAGGGGCGCCGCCGTACGCTAGGGTTCTTCGTCCACTACCATCGGAATCACGTCACGCATGAGCACCTACCAAGCGCCGCTTCCGGAAATGCTGTTCGTCTTGAACGAGCTCGCCGGCCTCGAGCAGGTCGCGAAGCTCCCCGGGTTCGAGGACGCCACGCCCGATACCGTGACCGCGATCCTCGAGGAGGCCGCGAAGTTCGCGACCAACGTCCTCGACCCGCTCAACGTTCCCGGCGACCGCGAGGGCGCGACGCGGCTGCCGGACGGAACGGTCAGGACGCCGACCGGCTTCAAGGACGCCTACGCGCAGTACTGCGCCAACGGCTGGAACGGACTCACGAAGAACCCGGAGTACGGCGGGCAGGGGCTGCCGCAGGTCGTGGCGACCGCCGTCGAGGAGATGTGGCACGCGGCCAATCTCGCGTTCGACCTCTGCCCGCTGCTGACGCAGGGCGCGATCGAGGCCATCGAGCGGAACGGGTCGCAGGCGCTGAAGGACCGGTTCCTGCCGAACATGGTCGCCGGCACGTGGACGGGAACGATGAACCTGACGGAGCCGCAGGCGGGGTCGGACCTGGCCGCCGTGCGCTCGCGCGCGGTGCCGCAGGGCGACGGCACGTACAAGCTCTTCGGCCAGAAGATCTTCATCACGTTCGGCGAGCACGACTACACGGACAACATCATCCACCTCGTGCTCGCGCGGACGCCGGACGCGCCGCAGGGCGTCAAGGGCATTTCGCTGTTCGTGGTGCCGAAGGTCCTCGTCAACGACGACGGCTCGCCGGGCGTCCGCAACGACGTCCACTGCGTGTCGCTCGAGCACAAGCTCGGCATCCACGCGAGCCCGACGGCGGTCCTGGCGTACGGCGACCACGGCGGCGCGGTCGGCTACCTGGTCGGCGAGGAGAACCGCGGTCTCGAGTACATGTTCGTGATGATGAACCTCGCGCGGTTCTCGGTCGGGCTGGAAGGCGTGGGCATTTCCGAGCGCGCCTACCAGCGTGCGGTGGCGTATGCGCGCGACCGCGTGCAGGGCAAGGCGGTCGGGCTGCCCAGGGACGTGCCCGCGGGGACGATCATCGAGCACCCGGACATCCGGCGGATGCTGATGACGATGCGCGCGTACACCGAAGCGACGCGCGCCGTGGCCTACGTGACCGCGGCGGGGCTCGACAACGCCGCGCGCAATCCCGATGCCGACGCGCGCGCGAAGCACCACGCGTTCGTCGACTTCATGATCCCGATCGTCAAGGGGTGGTCGACGGAAGTCGCGCAGGAGGTGGCGTCGCTGGGCCTGCAGGTGCACGGCGGCATGGGCTTCATCGAGGAGACCGGCGCCGCACAGCATCTGCGCGACGCGCGGATCATCACGATCTACGAGGGCACGACGGGGATCCAGGCCAACGACTTCATCGGACGCAAGACGGCGCGCGACGCCGGTGCCGTCGCGCGCGCGGTCGCGGCCGAGATCGACAAGGTCGCGGCCCGCCTCGCCTCGCGCGCGGAGCCGGCGCTGCAGGCGATCGGCGTGCAGCTCGCCGCGGCGGTCGCCGACGTGCAGGAGGCGCTCGAGTGGATGGTCGCCGCATACGGCCGCGACACGCGCGCCGCTCACGCGGGAGCCGTCGCATATCTCAAGCTGTGGGGACTCGCCGTCGGCGGCTGGCAGATGGGGCGCGCAGCGCTCGTCGCCGCCGATCGGCTCGCGGCGGGGAACGGCGACCCCGCGTTCCTCCACGCGAAGATCGCCACCGCGCGCTACTTCGCCGACGGCCTGCTGCCGCAGACGTCGGGGCTCGCGCACACGGTCGTCCACGGCGGCGAGGCGGCGCTGGCACTGGCGGCGGAAGCGTTCTGAGGGTGCGCAGGCGCCCGTGCCGGGCGCTGCCCTGGCGGCGGAGCGGCGCGACGCGGCATCCTGTGCGACCATCGCCTTGGCGGACCGCGGCGCCGTTCCCGTGGTCGGGTAACGCGGCGGGATCCGGTGGCGTGCCGCCGACGCACGGCCGGGCCGGGGAACCGGCCGCGTGATCGCGATGTCGGAGGAACACCTGCGCGCGCCTGCCCCCCGGGCCGCCCAGTGCCCGACCCAGGCGCGTCGCCGGGCAATCGCGCGATGCCTGCCGGCACCGAGAATCTGAAGGTTGCACGTGACGGGATGACATGGACAGTTTTCGAAGCAGGTTCGCAGCGATTCCGCGCCTCGCCGCGGTGATTTCCGGGCGGGTTGGCGCTCGACCCGCACGGGCCCCGGTGACGGCGGGTCGCCGCGTGCGCGTCGCCGCAGTGGCGGCGGCGGCATGGACGCTTGCGGCGGCGCTGCAGGCCCAGCCCGCGCTGACCGTGCCGCCGGTCGGGCCCGGCGCCTACGCGGTCGGCTGCACCAACGTCGAGCAGGACTTCTCGCGCGTGCCGACAGGCGTCCGGCCCGAGGCTTACTGGGAAGGGCTGCCGCTCGGCACCACCGGGCGTTACGTGACCGATCTCCTCGTCGACCCGGCGCATGCGTTCGTGGTGTCGCTGCCGCTGCCCGCCAACGCCACGCTCTTCGGGCCGTACGCCGGCGCGACGTTCCCGTATGCCCACCTGATCTGCTACCCGACCGACGCCGCCAATCCGCGCGCCGATTACGCGCTGCCGACCGGACACTTCGTGCCGCACATGCAGCGCGGCGCCGAGCCGCCGCTGTTCGCCGCGAACGGCGTGCGGTACCCGGTGCTGCTCTACTCGCACGGTCTGTCGGGCAGCCCGCTCTCCGGCGAGTACGTCGAGGCCGCCAAGCTGTTCGCGAGCCACGGCTACGTGGTCGTCGCACCTTTCCACGGCGACCTGCGCTATGCGGACATCAATCTCGACAGCTTCGCGGACTTCGTCTACGCACTGCTCAAGTACCGGACGTTCGTCGCGATGCAGGCGGCGCGGCCGCTGTCGCTGTCGCTGGCCCTCGACATGCTCCTCACCCATCCGGACTTTCGCGATCACGTCGACGCGGACCGGATCGGCGGCTTCGGCGCGAGCATGGGCGGCGAAGCGATGCTGCTGCTGGGCGGCGCGGCGCTGTCGACCTCGCCGGGGCTGGCATCGGAGCGCGTGACGCTGGACCCGCGCCTGAAGGCGGCGGTCGGCTTGGTGCCGTACTTCGGCATCGACGTGTATCCGGCGTTCGGTCGCGACCTCAAGGGCCTGGACGGCATGGCGCTCCCGTACCTCGCGCTTTCCGGTACGGCCGACAACACGGCGCCGATCGCCGTCGCCGAGCGCGGCATGAAGCGGATGGCGGGCACGCGCCAGCTCGTGGCGCTCACGGGGCTTCCACACGGCTACGACGTCCGCTATGCCGACGACATCTTCACGTGGGCACTGGTGTTCCTCGATGGGCAGCTCGGCGGCACGAACTACGCGCGCCCGACGAGCGCCCGGATGACGTCGGTCGACGGCGGGATGGAGGACGTGCAGCGGATCGACTATATGGCACCGGTCCCGCCGTCGGGGCCGGAGGAAGCCGTGGTCGGCGAGTACCGCAACGCGGCGCTCGACCACTATTTCATCACCGCCGAGCCGGCGGAGATGGCGATGCTCGACGCCGGCGTCGTGGTGCCGGGCTGGGCACGGACCGGTTTCGCGTTCAAGTCGCGGCCCGCGGGGTCGCAGTTCGGGCTCGCCACGTGCCGCTTCCACGGCACGTCGCCGCTCGGCCCGGACTCGCACTTCTACACGATCGATGCCGCGGAGTGCGCGAAGGTCAAAGCCGACCCGATGTGGACGTACGAGGGGCTCGCGTTCAACGCGCAGGCCCCGATCCAGGGCGACTGCGCCGGCGACCGCATCCCGGTGCTGCGGCTGTACAACAACGGGATGGGCGGGCAGGCCAACCACCGCTTCACGACGAGCCGCAGCGAGGCGCGCGCGCTCGCGGCCGCCGGCTGGATCGTCGAGGGCACCGTATTCTGCTCGCTGCCGTAGCGCCCGCCCGCCGCGACGCCGAACGCTACGGCACCTCCACCCGTTCGACCCACATGAGTTCGCAGGCGCCGTCGCCGGTGTCGTCGCGCGACAGCGACGTGTTCCAGCGGAAGCCGTCCGATCCCCGCACGTCGACGAGATAGCCGGTCAGGTGCACGACCTGACCCGGGCGCAGCCTGCGCAGCGCGCGGTCGATCGCCGCGTCCGCGGGCACCGCATGGACCTGCGCCGCCTGCGCGATCGTCTGCTGCGGCGTCAGCGGAAACGTCGTCCAGTTCTTCGGCTTCCAGTAGAGGAAGCGGCCCATTTGCGAGAACTCGAGCTGCTCGACGACGCGCGTGTCCGACATGGCACCCCAGCCGAGTCCGAGATCGACCGGCGCGAGGTCCGCACCGCCGTCGATCCGGTAGATTTCCTTGCGCAGCACGCGGGCGGTGATGTCGTACCGCGCCCGCGCGATGAACTGGTGGTCCTTCGCGGGGAAGACCGGCGGCGGATCGAGGAGCTCCTGGACCGGCTGGGCCGGGGCGACGATTCCTGGCGCGACGCGCTCCGGGCGCTCGCGCGACCACCAGTTCCACGCGCCGGCGAGTGCCGCGGCCGTCAGCAGGACGAGGGGCCAGCGCATGCGACGCCGGTCACGCAGGCGGGATCGCGACGATGCCGTGGCCGGCCAGCACGACGCCGACGCGGGTGCCCACGGGCAGCGGCGCGTCGACCGCCGTCGAAATCACGAACAGCGCGCCGATCGGCGTGTCGAGCGTGTATTCCATGAGGCCGCCCAGGTACGACGCCTTGCGCACGGTCGCGACCAGCGGTGCCGCATCGGCCGGCGCGAACGCGATGGCTTCCGGGCGGATCGCGAGATCGACGTCGCCGTCCGGCATCCCGCGATGCGGCAGCGCGAGCGTGACGCCGCCGACGGTGACGTCGCCGAGCGTCGCGTCGCGGCGCACGAGCGTGCCGCGCACGCGGTTGGCGTCGCCCATGAAGCCGGCGACGAAGGCATCGTGCGGGGTCTCGTAGAGCTCGCGCGGCGCGCCCTCCTGCGCGATGCCCCCCCGGTTCATCACGATGATGCGGTCGGACACGGCCATCGCCTCGGCCTGGTCGTGCGTCACGTAGACGACGGTGAGCGACAGGCGCTGCTGCAGCTCGCGGATCTCCTCGCGCATCTGCCGCCGCAGCCGCGCGTCGAGATTCGACAGCGGCTCGTCGAACAGCAGCACCGAAGGCTCGAGCACCAGCGCGCGCGCGACGGCGACGCGCTGCTGCTGGCCGCCGGAGAGCTCCGACGGCAGCCGCGTCCCGAGGCCGGGCAGCCCGACCGTGGCGAGCGCGTCGCCCGCGCGCCGGTCGGCCTCCGCGCGGGGAATGCCGGCGACATCGAGGCCGTAGCGGACGTTCTCGACCACCGTCATGTGCGGGAACAGCGCGTAGCTCTGGAACACCATCGACACGTCGCGCTCGCTCGCCGCCAGGCGCGACACGTCGCGGCCGCCGATGCGGATGGCACCCGCCGACGGCAGCTCGAGGCCGGCGATGAGCCGCAGGATCGTGGTCTTGCCGCAGCCCGAAGGCCCGAGCAGCGTCACGAGCGTCCCGGCGGCGATCGTGAACGAGACGTCGCCGACCGCCACGACGTCGCCGAAGCGCTTGGTGACGCGATCGACTTCGATCGAGGCGGCCTTCAATTCAGGCTCTCGAGAGGAGACGCAAAGACGCCGAGGAAGTCCCGGTGTTCTCCGCCCCTCTGCGTCTCTATGTGAAAACCGCCGTTCACGCGGCGCTCCCGCCCAGCGCGCCGACACCTGTGGCCGGCGTCGCGCCGGCGCGGCGGCCCAGCCGGCGCTCGCCGACCAGCCGCTGGATCAGCCAGATCACCGCGAGCATGAGCACGATGAGCGTCGAGCTGTACGCGATGGCGACGCCGTAGTCGCCGTTGACGACGCGGTTGATGATGTACGTCGTCGCCCATTCGTACTCCGCCGAGACGAGGAAGATCACCGCCGAGACCGTCGTCATCGCGCGCACGAAGCTGTAGACGAGCGCCGCCACGACGGCGGGCTTCAGCAGCGGCAGCAGCACGCGCCGGAGCGTCGTGGCGCCGCGGGCGCCGAGCGTGGCCGACGCCTCGTCGAGGCTGCGGTCGATCTGCGCCATCGACGCCATGCCGGCGCGGATGCCCACCGGCATGTTGCGGAACACGTTGCAGACGACGAGGATGATCGCGGTGCCGGTGATCTCGATCGGCGGCACGTTGAACGCGAGGATGTACGACACGCCGATCACGGTGCCGGGGATCGCGAACGACAGCATGGTGCCGAACTCGAACGCGGCCTGGCCGGCGAACCGCTGGCGCGTGAGCAGGTACGCGGCGAGAATGCCGAGCCCCGCGGTCAGCGGGGCCGCGACCGCCGACAGCTTCACGGTGGTCCAGAACGAGTTCCACGCGGCGCCGGCCCAGATGAGGCCGTGCGGCCCCCACTCGACACCGAACGCCTTCACGTAGTGCCTGAGCGTGGGCGTATAGTCGCGTCCCCATGTCTCGACGAAGCCGCCGGCGAGCGCCATCGCGTAGATGACGACGGTCAGCAGTGCCCAGGGCAGCGCGGCCGCGTAGCACAGGCGGCGCGCGCCGTCGGGCAGCGGCGCGGGCAGCCCCGCGTCGCCCTTGCCGGACAGCGACGTGTAGACCTTGCGTCCCAGCATGCGTCTCTGGACGGCGAACGCGAGCAGCGCGAATGCGAGCAGCACGATGCCGAGCGTGGCCGCGCGCCCCTGGTCGAGCTGTGCGCCGACGACGGAGAAGAAGATTTCGGTCGACAGCACGCCGAAATCGCCGCCGAGCAGGATCGGGTTGCCGAAGTCCGCGATCGATTCGATGAAGCCGATCAGGAATGCGTTCGCGAGCCCCGGGCGCATCAGCGGCAGCGACACGTCGACGAACGTCCGCCAGCGATCCGCGCGCAGCGTCTGCGCGGCCTCTTCCAGCGACGGCGACACGCCTTCGACGACGCCGATCAGCACGAGGAACGCGATCGGCGTGAACGCGAACACCTGCGCGACGAGCACGCCCTGCATGCCGTAGATCCAGCGGGTCGGCTCGATGCCGAGCGCCCACTCGAGCAGCTGGTTCACGAGTCCCGACCGGCCGAAGAGAAGGATGAGGCCCAGGCCGATGACGAACGGCGGCGTGATGATCGGCAGCACCGACAAGAGGCGCAACAGCCGCTTGTACGGAAAGCCGGTGCGGGTGACGATCAGCGCGAACGCGAGGCCGAGTGCCGTGCAGGCGGTGGCGCACGCGAGCGCCAGCAGCAGCGTGTTCCACGCGACGCCGCAGCGCGTGGCGCCGGCGATGCAGCCGACGCCCCAGATCTTCCCGGTAGTCAGGCGAGCGACGAACGCGGCGGGCGCGAACGCACCGTCGTTGTTCTCGAGCGCCTGCACGAGGATCGTCAGCACGGGGAAGAACGTGAACGTCGCGACCAGCACGACGACGGCGACCACGCTGCCCGCGACGAAGGCGTCGCCCTTGAAGAAGCCGCGACCCGCGAGGCCGAGCGCCGCGACCATCGCGAACGCCGTCGCGACGAGGGACGCGCCGGCGCCCATCCCGTACTGGACGCCCGGCGCCGGCCCGAACGGCGCAGCGAGCCACGGCAGCGACCAGCCGGCGGGGCCGATCGCGAATCCCTGGGCGAGCAGGCACACGAAGCCTGCCCCGCCGACCGCGACGAGGCCCGTCGACCGCAAGCGCTCGGGCAGCGCCGGCACGAGCAGCGCGGCCGCCACGGCGAGCAGCAGTCCCATCGGCGTGAGCCACGCGCGTCCGTGCCGCAGCACCTGCACGAGCGCCGGCGCATGGTCGCGACCGGTCCAGTCGGCGAGCCAGGCGGTCCCCAGGACCGAGCCCGGCACCGCGTACCACGGCAGGAGCACGAACCCCGCGCCGCCGACCGCGAGCCAGAAGGCGAGGGCGCGGCGGCGCGCGCTCATTTCGGCGCGTTGTTGACGTCCCTCTCCCAGCGCTCGAGCAGCCGCTTGCGGGTGTCGCTGCTGCCGTACTTCGCGAAGTCGTAGCCGATCACCTTGATGTCGGTGAGCTTCGGGACCTGCGGCGGCAGCGGGACGGACCGGTTGGTCGGGATCGCGAACTCCTTGACGTCCAGTCCGATCTGCTGCGCCTCGGCGGTCAGCGCCCAGTCGTAGAACTTCTTGGCGGCGTCGAGGTTGCGCGAGCCCTTGACGATCGCCATCGAGCCCACTTCGTAACCGACCCCTTCGCACGGCAGCACCGGCAGCACCGGGAACCCGCGCACGATCTCGTTGATCACGCCGTGCAATACCGTGCTGCCGACGTAGACCTCGCCGCGCGTGACGGCGGTCATCGGGCCGATCCCGGAACGTGCGTAGCTCGTCACGTTGCGGTTGAGCTCGACCATGAAGCGGAACGCCTCGTCCTCGCCCATGATCTGCACGAGCGACGCCAGCATCAGGTAGGCCGTCCCGGACGAGTTCGGGTTGCCGAGCATCACCTCGCCCCTGAGCGCGGGGTCGAGGAGGTCGCGCCAGCACTTGGGCACCGGCAGCTTCTTCCGGGCGCCGATCTCGGTGTTGTACCCGAGCGAGAGGATGCCGCCGTAGACGCCGGCCACGCGGTGCTTCGACAGGTCGGTGATCCGCTGCGCCCAGTCGTAGAGCTGCGCGACGTTCGGCGAGCGGTACTCCTCGAGCAAGCCTTCCTCGGCCGCCTGCAGGTAGTTGTCGGCCGCACCTGCCCACCAGATGTCGCCCTTCGGATTGGCGCGCTCGGCCTTGATCTGCGCGAGCATCTCGCCGGTTGCCTTCTGCACGACGGCGACCTTCGTGCCCGTGGCCTTTTCGAAGCCGACCGCCATGCCCTGGCACCAGGCGGTGTTGGGCGAGCTGCAGTAGAGATTGAGCTGCGCGTGCGCGAGCGCCGGCAGCGCGGCGAGCACGGCGAGCACGAGTGCGTTCCGAAGGCGGGTCATCGTCGTTTCCTGTGGTTTTCGGAGAAGTTTGGCACGCTGCGCGTGCGCCGCCGCCAAGATCCATTCGGCACGCTGCGCGTGCGCCGCCGCCGGGAACCATTCGGCACGCTGCGCGTGCGCCGCCGCCAAGATCCATTCGGCACGCTGCGCGTGCGCCGCCGCCAAGATCCATTCGGCACGCTGCGCGTGCCTCAGGATGACCCCGCGAAAAAGTCTGCGCGGGGTCACTTGGCGACGGAGCCGACTTCGCGATCCCAACGCTCCAGCAACCGGCGGCGCTCGGCCGACTGGCCGTACTTCGCGAAGTCGTAGTTGACGAGCTTGATGTCGGCGGTCTTCGGCGACAGCGGCGATACCGGCGTGCCGATGTTCGACGGGATCTGGAACTGCTTCGCCTGCGCGGCGAGTGCCTGCGCCTTCGGCGTCAGCGCCCAGTCGTAGAACTTCTTCGCGTTCTCGAGGTTGCGCGCCCCCCGGACGATCGACATCGAGCCGATCTCGTAGCCGGTCCCCTCGCACGGCGCCGCGCCCTTGACGGGAAAGCCGGCCTGCGCCTCCGTCACCACGTCGTGGATGAACGAGACGCTCGCGAGCGTCTCGCCGCGCGCGACGGCCTTGACCGGCGCTACGCCCGAGCGCGGGTAGTTGTTGATGTTCCGGTGCAGCGCCTTCAGGTACCGGAACGCCTCCTCTTCGCCGAAGACCTGCACGAGCGTGGCGATCGCCGTGTAGGCGGTGCCCGAGGCGTTCGGGTTGGCCATCTGCACCTCGCCCGCAAGCTCCGGCTTGACGAGGTCGCGCCAGCACGCGGGCGCCGCGACCTTCTTCTTCGCGAGAAGGTCGGTGTTGTAGCCGATGCCCAGCACGCCGAGATAGAGCCCGACGCTGCGGTACTTCGCGGCCTCCGCTTGCCGCTGTGCCCACGGCTGCAGCTGTCCCAGCAGCGGCGACCGGTATTCCTCGGTGAGGCTGAGCTCCGCCGCCTGCAGGTGCGGGTCGCCGGTGCCGCCGAACCACAGGTCGAGCTTCGGGTTCGCCTTTTCGGCGGAAATCTGCGCGAACGACTCGCCGGAGCCCTTCAGCGTCATCGTGACCTTGACGCCGGTCTCCTTCTCGAATTCCGTCGCGGCGAGCGTGCACCACTCGGCTTGCACCGGGCAGATCACGTTGAGTTGCGCGGCGGCGGGCGGCGCAGCGGCGATCATGAGGGCGCAGAGCGCGCCGCGGACGGTCGCGTGCGGCATGGCGGATGGTCTCCCCGGTCCGGCGCCGCGACGGGCGCGCGGCGTTCCCGAAGTTTGTAATATTCGGGCATCGGGAAGAGGGGGTCAACTTGCACGACGCGCTGCGCGCGGCCGGAGGCCCGCGTTGAACGGACCGTATCGGCTCGGCGTCGATCTCGGCGGCACGAAGATCGAGATCGTCGCGTTGGCGGCCGACGGTGCCGAGCGCGCGCGCACGCGCGTGCCGACGCCGCGCGAAGACTACGACGCGACGCTCGCCGCCGTCGCCGGGCTGGTTGCCGCGACCGAGCGCGAGCTCGGGATCGCGGCCGGTGCCGCGACCGTGGGTGTGGGCACGCCGGGCTCGCTGTCGCGCGCGACCGGGCTGCTGCGCGGATCGAACTCCGTCTGCCTCAACGGCCGGCCGATCAAGGCGGACCTCGAGACGCGGCTCGCGCGGCCGGTCCGCATCACCAACGACGCGAACTGCTTCGCGCTGTCGGAGGCGGCGGACGGCGCGGGTGCCGGCGCGCGGGTCGTCTTCGGCGTGATCCTGGGCACCGGCGTGGGCGGCGGCATCGTCGTCGACGGCCGCGTGCTCGAAGGCGCGAACGCCATCGCCGGCGAGTGGGGCCACAACCCGCTGCCGTGGCCGCGCGACGACGAGCGCCCGGGCCCCGCGTGCTTCTGCGGCCACGCCGGCTGCATCGAGACATGGCTGTCCGGACCCGGCTTCGAGCGCGACCACGCGCGTGCGACCGGGCGCGCGCTCGCGGCCGCGCAGATCGTGGCGGCGGCCGCGCGGGGCGACCCGGCGTGCGCGGCGTCGCTCGCGGTTTACGAGTCGCGGCTCGCGCGCGCGCTCGCGCACGTGATCAACGTCGTCGACCCGGACGTGATCGTGCTGGGAGGCGGGATGTCGAACGTCGATTCCCTGTACGCGTCGGTGCCGGCGCAATGGGGCCGGTACGTGTTCTCCGACCGCGTCGACACCCGGCTCGCGCGGCACGCGCATGGCGACTCGAGCGGCGTGCGCGGGGCAGCGTGGTTGTGGCCGGCGTGAGCGACGGCGCAGAGTGGGTGCAGGTGGCGGTGGACGGGGATCACGGGACGTCGCCGCGCAGGGTGGTCGCAATCCGAGGAGCGCTCGCATGGTCAAGATGGTGATCTTCTTCAAGCGCAAGCCCGGCATGACGGTCGAGGCGTTCCAGGAACATTGGCGCACCGTGCACGCCGGCATCATCGCCCGGCTGCCGGGACTCCGCAGATACGTCCAGTCGCATGTCCTGCCATCCGGCTACCGCAAGTCCGAGCCGGCCTACGACGCCGTCGCCGAATCGTCGTTCGACGACACGCAGGCGATGAAGTCCCTCGTCGGAACGCCCGAGTATGCCGAGGTGCTCGCGGACGAGCCGAATTTCATCGACCGCGCGACGATGCAGTCGATCGTGACCGACGAGCACGTGATCAAGGACCTGCCCGCCCCGGCGAACGGGATCAAGAGCATCACGCTCATGACGCGCAAGGCCGGAATGCCGATCGACGCGTTCCGCTCCTACTGGCGCGAGGTCCACGGACCGATGTGCGCGGCCATTCCGGCCGTGCGGCGGTACGTGCAGTGCGCTACGCGGCGGTCGATCTACGACAGCGGCAGGGTGCCGGCCTTCGACGGGGCGGCGATGACGTGGTTCGACAGTCTGGACGCGCTGCGCGCGGCGGCGCCTACGCAGGAGTTCGCGCGGCTGCGCGAGGACGTCGAGCGGTTCGTCGCGCAGGACCGGTCGCCGCACGTCCTCACGCAGGAGTACGTGATCGTGGCTTAGGCCCCGGCGAAGTTCCTGCGCGGCCGCGCGCGCCCCGCGGAGGCTCGGCGGGGCGCCCGAGTTCGGCGCTGAGGGCCGCCGCGGCCCGGCGGAGGTCCGCTGCGAGTTGTGCCTCCTTGCGCCGCGGATAGCGCTCGCCCGGAAACACGAGCGACAGGCTGCCGATGACCGACCGGCCGCCGCCGAACAGCGGCACGCCGATGCCGACGACGGACGCGTCGACCTCGGCGTGGGAGACCGCGTAGCCCTGGTGGCGGATCGGCTTGAGCGCGGAGACGAATTCGTCGTAGGTGCTGCCGAGTCCCGCCCGCGCGACTTCGGCCTGGTTCTGCACGTAGAGCTGCATCAGCCGCCGCGCCGGCAGGTGGGCCAGGATCGCCTTGGCGGTGGCGCCGCGGAAGAGGGGCATCGGGCGGCCGCGCGTATAGGAGAGCGCGAGGCTCGTTCCGTTGCTCATCTGGTGCGTGCAGAGCACCCTGTCGCGGAAGAGGTCGCAGAGCAGGATCACCTGGCCGCGGTCAGGCACGAGAAGGTTCCGCATCACGCGCCCGCCGATCGTCTGCAGCGGGTCGCGCTCGCGGATCTGACGGTCCAGTTCGATGATCCGGGGTCCGAGCGAGTAGGCGCCCTGCGCCACGCGCATCAGCAGGCCCGCGTCGCACAACTCGCCGACGTAGCGGTAGGCGGTGGCGCGCGTCAACCCGAGCCGCAGCGCCGCGGCGTCCACGGTCCACACCGGCGCGTCCGCAGAGAAGAGGTCGAGCACGCCGAGCATCCGGGCGAGGCTCGATTGCGCGGTCTCACGCGTGCTCTTCATGGCGATGGCTGACGCCGCCGGCGGCGAACGTTGACATTTATCAAGGTGCCATTATCGCACAATGTGAGATTTTGCGCTTGTCTTGCATCATGAAAACCATGCGCACATCGGCGACCCGCGCGTTCCCCCCGGACGGCAGCCGGGAGGGCGCGGCGTGACGCCGGGCTGGGCCGAGGTGCTGGCGGGATTGGCGGCGCGCGAGGCGGCTGCCCGGGCGGGCGGCGGCGAGGCCCGGCGGGAGGAGCAGCGCAGGGCGGGCAAGCTGACGGCGCGCGAGCGCATCGAGGCGTTGCTCGACCGCGGCAGCTTCGTCGAGACGAACATGCTCGCCGAGCACCAGTGCCGCGACTTCGGCATGGACGAGAGGAAATTCCCCGGCGACGGCGTCGTCACCGGGCACGGCCGCATCGACGGCCGCTGGGTCTGCGCCTACGCCGAGGACGCCACGGTTCTCGGCGGCTCGACCGGACGGGTCCACGGGACCAAGATCCACACGCTTCTCCGGCGTGCGCGGGAGAGCCGCGTGCCGGTCATCGGGCTGCACGACTCGGGCGGCGCCCGCATCCAGGAGGGGATGGACAACGTCTACGGGATGACCGGCGTGCTCGCCGAGTTCAGCCTCAATTCCGGCGTCGTGCCCCAGATCGTCGGCATCATGGGCACCTGTGCCGGCGGCGCGGCCTATTCGGCCGCGCTTGCGGATTTCATCGTGCAGGTGGAGGACACGGCGCAGCTCTTCGTCACCGGGCCGGCGCTGGCCGACGAAGTGCTCGGCGAAAAGGTCACGAACGAGGACCTCGGCGGCTGCGCCATGCACGCCCACCGGTCCGGCGTCACCCATCTCGTGGCCCGCGACGATCGCGACGCCATCGCGCTGATCCGGCGCCTGTTCGCCCACCTGCCGCAGAACAACCGCGAGCGACCGGCCGCGCACGCGAACGGCGATCCCCCGGACCGGGTCGTGCCGGAGCTGCTCGACATCGTGCCGATCGACCCGGATGCGAACTACGACATGCGCGACGTCGTGCGGGCGATCGTCGACGGCGGGGAGTTCCTCGAGATCCACGCACAGTTTGCGCGCAACATGGTCGTCGGCTTCGCGCGGCTGGGCGGCCGGGTCGCCGGGATCGTCGCGAACAACCCGTCGGTCGGGAACGGCTACATGGACGGCGACGCCGCGGTGAAGGCCGCGCGGTTCGTCAGGACCTGCGACGCATTCAACGTTCCGCTCGTCACGCTGGTGGACGCGCCGGGATTCCTGCCGGGCATCGCCCAGGAGCAGGGCGGCCTGCTGCGTCACGGTGCCAAGCTGCTGCACGCGTGGACCGAGGCGACGGTGCCGAAGGTCTCCTGCATCCTGCGCAAGATGTATGGCGGTGTCATCCCCGCCATGGGCGTGCACGAGATCGGGTTCGATCAGGTGTTCGCCTGGCCTTCCGCGGAAATGCAGATGGTGCGCGCCGAACCGGCGGTGAAGATCCTCTTCCGCAAGGAGCTCGCCGCGGCCGCGGATCCGCACGCGCTGCTGCAGCAGAAGGTTCGCGAATACCGCGACCTCTACCTGACGCCGTACCACTCCGCCGCGCTGGCGGTGGTCGACGCGATCATCCCGCCCCAGGAAACGCGCGCGCGGCTCGTCGCGGCGCTCGGCCTGCTGGACGACAAGGCCGTGGCGGACCGCCCTTGGCGCAAGCATTCCAACCTGCCGCTCTGACGGGATCCGCGATGCCCGATCTCGACGACGACTACCGGCGCTGGCAGGACACCGCGCTCAAGCGCGCGCTCGAGCACACGCCCGAGCGGCGCGCGCCGTTCGCGACCGAAAGCGGCATCCCGGTCAAGGCGCTGTACACGCCGCTGGACGTCGGGGGTACCGACTATCGGACCGGGCTCGGATTTCCCGGCGAGTTTCCCTACACGCGCGGCGTCTATCCGTCGATGTACCGCAGCCAGCTGTGGACGATGCGCCAGTACGCCGGATTCGGGTCGGCCGAGGAGACGAACCAGCGCTTCCGCCACCTGCTGGCGCAGGGCTCGACCGGGCTGTCGATCGCCTTCGACCTGCCGACACAGCTCGGGCTCGACTCCGACGACCCGCGGTCCGAGGGCGCCGTGGGGCGCGTCGGCGTGGCGGTCGATTCGCTGGCCGACATGGAGACCGTCTTCGACGGGATCCCGCTCGACCGCGTGTCCACGTCGATGACGATCAACGCGACCGCAACGATCCTGCTCGCGATGTACATCGCGGTGGGGGAGCGGCAGGGCGTGGCGCCGCAGCAGCTGACCGGCACCACGCAGAACGACATCCTGAAGGAGTTCATCGCCCGCGGGACCTACATCTTTCCGCCCGGGCCGAGCCTGCGCCTCGGCCTCGACATCGTCGAGTATTGCCTGCACGAGGTTCCGCGCTGGAACACGATGAACATCGCCGGCTACCACATCCGGGAGGCCGGCGCCGATGCGATCCAGGAACTCGCGTTCACGCTGGCCGACGCGATCGCCTACATCGAGCAGGCGCGCGCGCGCGGGCTCGCGGTCGACGCCTTCGCACCGCGACTCTCCTACAGCCTGGGGTGCTTCCGCGACCTGTTCGAGGAGGTGGCGAAGTTCCGTGCGGCACGCCGGCTGTTCGCGCGGATCATGCGGGACCGCTTCGGCGCGAAGGATCCGCGCAGCTGCCTGCTGCGCACCTTCAGCGGGTCCTGCGGCTCCACGCTGGTGAGCCAGCAGCCGCGGAACAACATCGTGCGCATCACCATCCACGCGCTGATGGGGATCCTGGGCGGCCATCAGGCGATCCACACCGCCTGCTGGGACGAAGGCTATGCGATTCCCTCGGAGGATGCGGCGATCCTGGCGTTGCGCACGCAGCAGATCCTCGCGCACGAGTCGGGGGTCGCCAACACGATCGACCCGCTGGCCGGCTCGTATTACGTCGAGTCCCTGACCAACGAGATCGAGTCTCGCGCCGCCGCGTATCTCGCGAAGATCGACGCGATGGGCGGCATGCTCCGGGCGATCGAGTCCGGATACATCGGCCGCGAGATCCGGGACGCGAGCATCCGCCAGCAGAAGGCGATCGATGCGGGCGAGACGGTGGTCGTGGGGCTGAACCGGTTCCGGATGCCCGACGAAGGCGACGAGACGCCGGAGCTGTTCCGGTCCGACCCGGCGGTCGAGCCGCGCCAGAAGGCGCGGGTGGGCGCGCTCCGCGCGAGGCGCGATGCGGGCGCAGTCGCATCGGGCCTCGCGGCGGTCGATGCCGCGATCGCCGATGAGCGGAACGTCATGCCGGCGGTGATCCACGCGGTCAAGGCCTACGCGACGGTCGGCGAGATCGCGGATGTGATGCGGCGGCGCTGGGGCGAATACCGCGCCGCGGTGCAACTGTGAGCGCGCCGGAGGCAGGCCGGATGGGCGAGAGGAAGATCCGCGTGCTCCTGGCCAAGGTCGGCCTCGACGGGCACGACCGCGGCATCAAGATCGTCGCGCGCTATCTGATGGACGCGGGCATGGAGGTCGTGTTCACCGGCCTGCGATCGGGCTGCGAGCAGGTGGTGAAGGCCGCCGTCGAGGAGGACGTCGACGTGGTGGGCCTGAGCTTCCTCGCCGGCGATCACCTCGTGCTCGCGCCGAAGGTGATCGCCGGCCTGAGGCGGAAGGGGCTGGGCGGAGTGATGGTGCTTCTGGGCGGCGTGATCCTGAAACAGGATGTCCCGGCGCTGGAGCGAATGGGAGTGACGCGCGTCTTCCTTCCGGGCACTCCGCCGGCGGACATCGCGCGCTTCATCGAGAGCAACGTCGTGCAGGCGGGGTAACGCAGAGGAGAGGCACAGATGATCATCGACGTCCACCGGCATCTGGTCGTGAAGGGAACGGTCCAGGGCGCGTACATCAAGGGCGCAGCGCAGAGCTTTTCCATGATGTACAACAAGGCGAACAAGACCAACCTCACGCCGCGCGAGTACATCGACGACGTGATCCGCAAGGAGACCGACGATCACGCGGACAACATCGTCGCGGAGATGGACGCCGCCGGCGTCGACCTCACGGTCATCTTCCCGGTCGACTACGGCCTGCTGTTCGGCGAGCCGCCGATCCACATCTTCGACCAGAACAAACTCTATGCCGACGTCGCCAAGCGCCACGCGGGACGGATGATCCCGTTCATGGCCATCGACCCGCGGCGCAAGGGCGCGCTGCGGCACTGCGAGCAGGCCTACCGCGATTGGGGCATGAAGGGCTTCAAGCTGCACGCGGGCACCGGCTACATGCCCGACGACCCCGTCTGCAACTGGGTCTACGAGAAGGCGTCGGAGTGGAAGATCCCGATCATGTGCCATACGGGGGGCGCGCCCTCGGTGGCGCTGCGCTGGGAGAATTCGCGCCCGGCGTATTTCGCCTCGGCCGCGGCCCGCTATCCCGAGGCCGACTTCATCTTCGCCCACGCCGGCGACATCGGCTGGTGGCAGGAGGCGATGCAGGCCGCCGCGTGGCTACCCAACGTCTATCTCGACCTGTCGCTGTGGCAGAAGCCGTACCGCAAGATGCGCGCCGGCGAGTTCCAGGCGTGGCTGCGCCACCTCACCGACATGACCGGTGCCGACAAGCTGATGTTCGCCACCGACGCGCCGCATCCGAATCTCCACTGCCGGCTGCCCGACTGGGTGAAGGTCTTCACCGATCTCCCCAAGGAGTTCAGCGAGGAGGAGAAGGCGCTGATCCTCTCGGGCACCGCGCGGAAGGTGCTGAAGCTCAACGGCTGACGTCGCGTCGCCGGCCCCGTACACGCTCGCGGAGGAACCCATGCAGGAACTGCTCGACATCATCAACAGCCGGAAGAGCATCCGGCGCTACAAGACGGACCCGGTGCCGGACGCGTACATCGACAAGATCCTCGAGGCCGCACGCTGGGCGCCGACCGGCGAGAACTACCAGCCGTGGCGCTTCATCGTCGTGCAGGACCAGGAAACCCGCAACCGGATCGGCGACCTGGCCCGGCTCGGCAGCGGCTCGCGGATGACGGCGTGGTATTGCCTGGGCCACATGCAGGAGCGCTTCGCCGGCATCAAGGACGAGGCCAAGCGGGCCGAGGTCCTGCGCTTCATGTACTCGGGCGAGGTGTCCCAGTTCGCCAAGGACTCGCCGGTCGTCATCGCGGTGATCGGCACGCTGCGCGAGGGCTCGGTGGACGTTCCGTACGACCTGTCCGCGGCGATCGAGAACATGCTGCTCGAGGCGCATTCGCTCGGACTCGGCGGGTGCTGGGTGCATGGTCCCGTGGCCTCGACGCGCGACGCCCGGAAGTTCAAGGAGATCCTCGGCATTCCCACGGGCATGGGCGACTACAAGGTCATCGCCTACGTTTCGATCGGCTGGGCGGCGGAGGCCCGCAAGTATCCGCGGCCGAAGAAGAGCCTCGAGGAACTGGTGTACTGGGAACGCTTCGGCTGCAAGGAGAGGCCCCGCCATGGATAGCAACACGTACTTCAACCAGCTGCTGTACCGGATGGAGGAGGTCTTCTACCACGAGCTCTCCGATTGCGCGGCCTGGAAGACCGAGCTGGTGGGGATCGACTTCATCCAGTCGCAGGACATCGAGGGGAAGAACGAACACGAGATCATCGCGGCCTGCATCAGGAGCATCGAGGCGGCCGGGCTGGCCGAGCACATCGACTACTCGATCAGCGGCCGGGACATCCTCCTCAAGCTTCGCATCAAGGGCTGCGGCATGAGGCACAAGGAAGTCCTGCTCCGAAGGAGCGGCATCAAGCCCTACAACTGCCCGATCGTCAACATGATCCTCGATCAGCTGATCGAGAAGCTCGGTTACTGCACGACGTACGTCGCGGAACTCGAGGTTCCCGAGGACGCTGACGGCGAGCCCTGCCGGATCAAGGCGGCCATCTATGCGACGCCGGAGAAGGTCGGCGCCGTGTCGGATTGGTCGGAAGCCTAGGGCGCCGGCACGCGTCGCCATGGGCTACACGTCGCACGTCGACACGTTCGTCCGCGACCACCTGCCGCCGCGCGAGCAGTGGCCCGAGTTCGTGTTCGAGCGGCCCGAGTTTGTCTATCCCGAGCGCCTCAACTGCGCGACCGAGCTGCTCGACCGGATGGTCGCGGGTTCGGGTGGGCTCGCGGCCGCGGACCGGCCGGCCCTTCACGGCACGCTCAACGGCAGGCCGTGCACGTGGACCTACCGGCAGCTGCTGGCACAGGCCAACCGGATCGCGCACGTCCTCACGGAGGAACTCGGCCTCGTGCCCGGCAACCGCGTGCTGCTGCGCGCGCCGAACAACCCGATGCTGGCCGCCTGCTGGCTGGCCGTCATGAAAGCCGGCGGCGTCGCCGTGAGCACGATGCCGCTGCTGCGGACCCGGGAGCTGGCGCAGATCATCGGCAAGGCAAGGATCGGGCTTGCGCTGTGCGACATCCGGCTCGTCGCGGAACTGGAGGCGGCCGCAGCCCAGGGTCCGCACCTGAAGCGCGTGGTCTGCTTCAACGACGACGGACCGGCTTCGCTCGAGGCAATGGCCGCGGGCAAGCCGAGCGCGTTCGCCAATGTCGATACCGCGGCCGACGATCCGGCGCTGATCGCCTTCACGTCCGGAACCACGGGCCCGCCGAAGGCGGCCGTGCATTTCCACCGTGGCGTCATGGTGATGTGCGACGGCGTACCGCGCTCGGTGGTGCAGGCCGACGAGAACGACGTCTTCTGCGGTACGCCGCCGCTCGCGTTCGGCTTCGGGCTCGCCGTGCTCCTGTGCGCACCGCTGCGGTTCGGCGCGTCCGCCGTGCTGTGCGAGAAGCTGACGCCGGCCGGCCTGCTGCAGACCATCCGGGACTACCGCTGCACGATCACCGCGACGGTACCGACCTTCCTGTCGCAGATGGCGGCGCTGGCCGGCGACTACGACCTGTCGAGCCTGAAGAAGGCGATCTCGTCGGGCGAGGCGCTGCCCGATGCGACGCGGCGTGAGTTCAGGCGGGCGACCGGGCTGGAGCTGATCGACGGCTTCGGCGCCACGGAGATGCTGCAGACCTTCATCGCCCACGCACCCGAGCGGGCGAGACCGGGCGCCGCCGGCTACGTGATACCGGGCTACCACGCGCGCGTCGTCGACGATCGGGGCGAGCCCTGTGCGCCTGGGGTCGTCGGGCACCTCAGCGTCAAGGGACCGAGCGGCTGCCTGTACCTGGACGACGTGCGCCAGCGCGACTACGTACGCAACGGCTGGAACGTCACGGGGGATGCGTTCAGCGTCGACAAGGACGGCTACTTCTACTTCCAGGGCCGCGCCGACGACATGATCGTCTCCGCGGGCTACAACATCGGCGGACTGGAGGTCGAGTCCACGCTGCTCGGGCACGAGGCGGTGGCCGAGTGCGCCGTGGTCGGCCTTCCCGACGCGCGGCGCGGAAACGTCGTCAGCGCGTTCGTCGTGCTCAAGCCGGGATATCCGGCCGACGACGACACGGCGAAGGCCCTGCAGGACTTCGTCAAGGCGACCATCGCGCCGTACAAATATCCGCGGCGGGTCGAGTTCGTCGCCGCGCTGCCCCGCGGCGAAACGGGAAAGCTGCTGCGCTTCAGGTTGCGCGAAGCGTCGACGGCGCCCGGCCCGGCCGCGTCGCCGGATCTGCGCTGCGCGGCGCCGGCGAGCCGAGAGCATTAGAGGAGCCATGGCCATGGACGAGGCAGTGCGGAGCGAGGCCGCGCAGGCGGCCGGAACCGGCACCCGCGTGCTGAAGAGCGTCTGTCGCAGCTGCCACGGCGGATGCGGCACGCTGCTGCACGTCACGGACGGCCGCCTGACCAAGGTCGAGGGGGACCGGGCATCGCCGCTCAACAAGGGCCGGCTGTGTCCGATCGGAACGTCCACGCTCGACCTCGTCTACCATCCGGACCGCCTGCAATACCCGATGCGGCGCACCGGCGCGCGCGGCGAGTGCAAGTGGGAGCGGATTTCCTGGGACGAGGCGCTGGACGAGATCGCCGGGCGCCTCGCGGCCATCAAGCGCGACTACGGTGCCGAGGCCATCGCGTTGGGGACCGGCACCGGCCGGCACCACATCCGCTGGGTGTCGCGCTTCGGGCACGCGCTCGGGACGCCGAACTGGTGCGAGCCCGGGTTCGCGCAGTGCTTCCACCCCCGCATCAACACGACCATCCTCACGTTCGGCGACCTGCCGGTCAACGACTTCACCGGGGGCACGCCGCCGAAGTGCATCGTGTACTGGGGGCACAACCCGGTGAACTCCGGACCGGACGGCGAGACGCGGTTCAATGCGCTCGAGTCGCTCGCGAGCCATCCGAAGGTGATCGTCGTCGACCCGCGCCGCACGCGCCTCGCGAAGGAGGCCGACCTGTGGCTGCAGCTGCGGCCCGGCACCGACGACGCGCTGGCGCTCGCGATGCTGCACACGATCATCGAGGAACGGCTCCACGACGCGGCATTCGTCGAGCAGTGGACGCACGGGTTCGACGCGCTGGCCGAGCGCGTCCGGCCGCACAGTCCCGAGTGGGCCGAGCCGATCACCTGGGTACCGGCGGAGAAGATCCGGGCCGCCGCGCGGCTGTACGCGCAGACCCGGCCGTCGATGCTGGAATGGGGCTGCGCGATCGAGCACACGCCCAACTGCGTCCAGACGGTGCGCGCCATCTCGATGCTGCCGGCCCTCACCGGGAACGTCGACGTTCCCGGGGGATGGGTATTCGGCATGCACGGACTGGGCCGCTTTCCGAGCCTGATCGAGAATCTCTCGCCGGAGATGAGCGCGAAGCGACTCGGCGCCGACCGGTTCAAGATGCTGGGCGGCGAAGGGGCGGACCTGCCCGCGGCGCACATTCCGACACTGTTGAGGGCGATGCGCGAGGGCGTGCCCTATCCGGTCAAGGCCTTCCTCGTGTTCGGCAACAACACGCTGACCACGTACGGCAACGCGAAGCAGGCCCTCGACGCGCTGATGAAGCTCGATCTGCTGGTCGTGGCGGACCTGTTCATGACGCCGACGGCGGAGCTCGCGGACATCGTGCTGCCCGCGGCGTCCTGGCCGGAGCTCGACCAGCTCGCGGGCCTGCCGACCGTCGCCGCGAACGTCGTGCTCGCGCAGCAGAAGTCGGTGCGCATCGGCGAGTGCAAGTCCGACGAGGAAATCTTCGTCGAGCTGGCGCGGAAGATGAAGCTGCCGGTCGGAACCGAGTCCGTCGACGAGGTTCTGGCGAGCCAGCTCGCCGCCGGATGCGGGCTCGGTCTGGCGGAAATCCGTGAGCGGGGGTTCTACACGGTGCCGTTCCGCTACGCGAAGTACAGGGAGCACGGATTCCGCACGCCGACCGGCAAGATCGAACTCTACGCGACGCGGCTGGAGGCGATGGGCTACGACCCGCTGCCGTACTACGAGGAGCCGCCGGAGAGCCCGCGCGCCACGCCCGACGTGGCGCGCGATTTCCCGCTGGTGCTGACGACCGGCGCCCGCATCCCGTTCTTCTTCAATTCCGAGCACCGCCAGCTGAAGGCGCTGCGCCGCGCCCACCCGGACCCGATCGTCGAGATCCATCCCGACACGGCCGGGCCGCTCGGCATCGGGAAGGGGGATTGGGTCTGGATCGAGACGCGGCGGGGCAGAATACGGCAGAAGGCACGGATCACCGACGAGATCGATCCGAGAGTGATCCACGTCGAGCACGGCTGGTGGTTCCCCGAGGAGGTCGGTCCGGAACACGGGGTATGGAAGTCGAACGCCAACGTGCTCACCGACAACGGCCCGCCCTACGATCCGGCGATGGGCACGTACCAGCTGCGGGCCATGCTGTGCCGCATCGAGCGGGTGCATTAGCCGGAGGACGTCGCGGCACCGCGGGCGGTTTCGCCCCGGCGCCGCAGCACCGGCCGCGGTTCCACTCAACCAGGAGGAAGCGCCATGGGATTCAGGACATCGTCGTTGCTCGCCGCCGTCGCGCTCGCGGCGGTTTCGGGTCTGGCCGGTGCGCAGACCGTGAAGGTCGGCATCATCACCACGTATTCCGGCCCGGGCGCGGGCCAGGGCGACCAGCTCGACAAGGGGTTCAAGCTCTACCTCAAGCTCAACGCCGACAAGCTGCCGCCGGGGGTCAAGGTGGAGCCGGTGTTCCGCGACGACACCGGGGCCAATCCGGACGCGGCGAAGCGCCTCGCGCAGGAGCTGATCGCGCGCGAGAAGGTGCAGTTCCTGACCGGCGTGGTGTGGACGCCCAATGCCGCTGCGATCGCGCCGATCGTGTCCGAGGCCAAGGTGCCCTTCGTCGTCGCGAACGCGGCCGGCGTGTCGGTCACGCGCGCCTCGCCGTACATCGCCCGGGTATCGTTCACGCTGTGGCAGTCGTCGTATCCGCTCGGGCAGTGGGCCGCGAAGAAGTTCAAGCGCGTCTACACGGTGGTCAGCGACTATGCCCCCGGCCATGAGGCCGAGGAAGCCTTCGTCAAGGGCTTCAAGGAGGCGGGAGGCGAGATCGTGGGCAGCGCCCGCGTGCCGATGACGACCACCGACTTCATCCCCTACATGCAGCGCGTCAAGGACGCCAAGCCGGACGCCATCTTCGCGTTCAACCCGGCCGGCAAGCAGGCGACCGCCCAGATGAAGGCCTACGCCGACCTCGGCCTCAACAAGGCCGGAATCAAGTACATCGGCCCCGGCGACATCACCACCGACGAGGAATTGCAGAACATGGGCGACGCGGCGATCGACGTGCTCACGGTCCACCACTACTCCGCCGCGGCGGATCGCGCGGCGAACAAGGCGTTCGTCGCTGCGTACAGGAAGGAATACGGCGAGAACCTGAACCCGGGCTTCATGGCCGTCGGCGCGTGGGACGCGATGGACGCCATCTTCTACGCCATCCGCGAGCAGAATGGCAAGATCGACCCGGACAAGACGATGCAGCTGATCGCGAACTTCAAGAACCCGAACAGCATCCGGGGGCCGATCCAGATCGATCCCGAGACCCGCGACGTCGTGCAGAACGAGTACCTGCGCGAAGTCCGCAAGGTCGGCGGGCAGCTCGCCAACGTCGAGCTCGAGGTGGTGGCGAATCAGTACAAGGATCCCTGGAAGGCGATGAACAAGCCGAAGTAACCCGGCAACGCGGCCCGCGCGCCGGCCGGCGGCGCGCGGGCCGTTTCACAGTCCGCGAAGGAGGGCGGGAAACGTGCAGGACTTCCTGTCGTCGCTGGTCAGCGTTGCCTTCCACGGCCTCGCGTACGGCATGATCCTGTACGTCATCTCGGTGGGGCTGTCGGTCACCATGGGGCTGATGGGCTTCGCCAACCTCGCCCATGGCGTCTTCGCCATGGCCGGCGGCTACCTGATGCTCTCGGCCATGAACGGACTCGGGCTGCCGTTCCCGCTGGCGCTTCCCGCGGCGTGCGTCGCCGTCGCGCTGGCGAGCATGGTGCTGGAGCGGCTGCTGTACGCCCGCCTGTACACGGCCGGCGAACTGGAGCAGGTGCTCTTCACCATCGGCCTCATCTTCATTGCGGTGGCGGTCGCCCGCCTGGTGTATGGCACGTTGCCGCAGCCGGTGCGCCTGCCCGACTACCTGATGGGTCAATGGCACTTTCTCGGCCGCGACTTCCCGGTCTACCGCGCGTTTCTGATCCTGTTCAGCTTCTCCGTCATCGTCCTGCTCTGGTTCGGAGTCGAGCGCACGCGCTGGGGGGCGATGGTGCGCGCGGCCGTGGATCATCGCGCGATGGCGCAGTCGCTGGGGATCAACACGTCACGGCTGTTCACGCTGACCTTCGCGCTCGGCAGCGGACTCGCCGCCCTCGGCGGCGCGCTCGGGGCCGACATCATCGCCATCCAGCCGACGTACCCGTTCGAGCATCTGGTGCTGTTCCTGATCGTGGTGTCGATCGGCGGACTGGGCAACCTGCGCGGCCCGTTCGTCGCGGCGCTGCTCATCGGGCTGACCGACACGGCGTGCAAGTACTGGATACCCGAGTTCGGCGCCTTCTTCCTCTATGTCGCCACCATCGCCGTGCTGTCGTGGCGGCCTGCCGGCCTGTTCGGGAAGGCCGCATGAAGCTCTCCGGCGGCTACGCCACCGATCCGCGCATCCGGCCGATCGAGTGGCTGCCCTGGGCGATCGCGGCGCTCTGCTATTTCGCCGCGCCGACCTACCTGCCGCTGGGCAGCTACGTGCTGACGATGATCCTCTTCGCGCTGTCGCTCGACCTGATCCTCGGCTACGGCGGCATCGTCACGCTGGGCCACAGCGCGTACTTCGGCACCGGCGCCTACGTGGCCGGCATCCTCGCGGCGCGCCTCACGGGCGAGCCGTTCACCGGCCTTCTCGCGGGAACGCTTGCCGCCGGACTGCTCGGCCTGCTGACCGGGATCGTCATCCTGCGCACGCGCGGCCTGGCCCAGCTGATGCTCACGATGGCCATTGCGGCGCTCTGCTTCGAGCTCGCGAACAAGGCGACGGGCTGGACGGGCGGCGCCGACGGGCTCGGTGGATTCACGATCGAGCCGATCTTCGGGCTGTTCAAGTTCGACTTCTTCGGCAGGACGGCGTACCTCTATTGCCTGGCGGTGCTGTTCGCGGGCTGGTGGCTGGTGCGGCGGCTGGTCTGCTCGCCGTTCGGCGCCTCGCTGACCGGGGTGCGCGAGAACTCGGTGCGCATGCCTGCCGTGGGGGCGCCGGTCTACCTGCGACTGGTCGTCGCGTACGCGATTTCGGCGGCGCTGGCCGGCCTGGCGGGCGCACTGCTGACGCAGACGACGCAGTTCGTCGGCCTCAGGGTGCTCGCCTTCGAGCTTTCCGGCGAACTGATGGTCATGCTGATCCTCGGTGGCATCGGACGCATCTACGGGGCATTCGTCGGGCCGCTCGTCTTTCTGGTCGCGCAGGACGTGCTTGCCAAGCATTTTCCCGAGTACTGGTCCTTCGGCATCGGCGTCATGCTGGTGCTGGTGGTCATGTTCGCGCGTGGCGGCATCCTCGGCGTCGTCGACGCCGCCATCGCCGCATTGCGGAGGAGACCGGGTTGAGCCCCGCGCTGGAGACCCGGGCCCTGTGCAAGCGCTTCGGCGCGCTCACGGTCGCCGAGAAGATCGACTTTCGTCTCGAGGCCGGGGCGCGGCACGCGCTGATCGGCCCCAACGGGTCGGGCAAGACGACGTTCGTCAACATGCTGACCGGCCGGATCGCGCCCACGAGCGGGCGGGTGCTGCTCGGAGGCGAGGACGTCACGGCGCTCGGACCCGCCGCGCGGGTCAGGCGCGGCCTGGGACGGACGTTCCAGATCAACACGCTGTTCCGGAACATTCTGGTCGTGGACAACATCGCCCTGGCCGTGGCGGAGCGCAAGGGCATCGCGTGGCGCATGTTCCGGGCCGCCGCGCAGCACCGCGACGTGCTCGACGAAAGCATGGCATTGCTCGAAACGCTCGGACTGGCCGGCGATGCCCGCCTGCAGGTCGCCGGCCTTCCCTACGGCAAGCAGCGCCTGGTCGAGATCGCGATCGCGCTCGGCCTGCGGCCGCGCGTCCTTCTGCTCGACGAGCCGGCCGCGGGCGTGCCGAGCATCGAGTCGCATCGCATCCTCGAGGTCCTCGACCAGCTGCCCGCGGACATCGCCATCCTGATCATCGAGCACGACATGGACCTCGTGTTCCGCTTCGCGAGGCGGCTCACCGTGCTTTCCCAGGGCGCGATCCTGACCGAAGGCACGCCCGCGGAAATCGCGGCCGACCGGCGCGTCCGCGATGTCTATCTCGGAGAGCGCCGTGCCTGACCTGCTGCGCCTGCAGGGGGTCCGGGCCGGATACGGCGCCACGGTCGTGCTGGAAGACGTGGAGCTCGCGCTGGCCGAGCGCGATTCGCTGGCCGTGCTCGGGCGCAACGGCGTTGGGAAGACGACGCTGCTCGGCACGATCATGGGACATACGACGCTGCACGCCGGCACGATCGAGTATGCCGGGAACTCCATGACACGCCTGCCCGTCCACGAGCGCGCGCGGCTCGGCATGGGCCTCGTGCCCCAAGGGCGCTGGATTTTCCCGTCGCTCACGGTGGAGGAAAACCTCACCGTGGCGACACGCCGGGGACCGTGGACGTTGGAGCGCGTCTACGAACTGTTTCCGCGCCTTGCCGAGCGCCGCAGGCACATGGGCAACCACATTTCGGGCGGCGAACAGCAGATGCTGGCGATCGGCCGCGCGCTGATGGGCAATCCCGCGCTGCTGCTGATGGACGAGCCGCTCGAAGGGCTCGCACCGATCATCGTCGACGCGTTGCTCCTGGTGCTGCACCGCCTGATCGGCGAGGAGTCCCTGACCGTCGTCCTCGTCGAGCAGTCGGCACGACTCGCGCTGGAAGTGACGGAGCGCGTGATGGTGCTCAACCGGGGCCGCGCGGTCTTCTGCGGGCCGAGCGCCGAACTGCGGGCCGATCCGCAGCGGCTCGCGAACCTGATCGCCGTATGACCGCGTGCCCCCTTTCGACGGAGGCCTCCCCCCATGCCCACCTCGATGACCAATCCAGACCTGCAATCGTTCGACCTGTCGGGCGTCGTCGCCATGGTCACCGGGGCCTCCGGCGGCATCGGGCGGCACATCGCCGGCGTCCTGGCCCGGGCCGGCGCGCACGTCGCGCTGGCGGCCAGGCGCAAGGCAATGGTGGACGAGGCGGCGTCCGAAATGTGCCGACAAGGGCTCCGAGCCATCGGCGTGGCGCTTGACGTCAGCCGGCCGGAGACCCACGAGCCCGCCTTCGCGGCCATCGCGGCCGGCCTCGGCGGCGCGCCGCAGGTGCTGGTGAACAACGCCGGCGTCCTCCTCAGCAAGCCGTTCCTCGAGCAGACGCAGGAGGAGGTTGCCGGCATCTTCGCCACGAACCTCTACGGCGCCTTTCTCGTCGCCCAACGCGCCGCGCGCGCGATGGTCGAAGCCGGCCGGGGTTCGATCATCAACGTGGCCTCCACGGCCGGGCTGCGCCCCGGCGGCACGCTGTCGAGCTACGGCGCATCGAAGGCGGGCCTGGTGCACCTGACCAAGGTCATGGCGCTCGAGCTGGCCGGAAAGGGGGTGCGGGTCAACGCCCTGTGTCCCGGCAGCATCGAGACCGACATGCACCAGGTCTTCGTCGATCGGGGCTATGCGGAATCGCTGGTGAAGCGCATCCCGCAGCGCCGCTTCGGGCACGCGGACGACCTCTCGGGGGCGGTACTGCTGCTGGCCTCGGATGCCGGACGCTACATGACCGGGGCCGTCATCGCCGTGGACGGCGGGCAGCTGGTCAGCTCGATCTGACCGTGGCACGACGTTGGCGGAACGGGAGCCCCGTGGCGCCCGGACCGTGAACGGCATCCCCGGCCCCTGCGTGCATCGCCAACCGGACGAACCGCCGCATGCGAGACACACTGAGCTTTCTGATGTACGACTGGCTGGATGTCGAGGCGTTGACCCGGCGTCCGCGCTATGCCGATCACAGCCGCGAGACGTTCGAGGCCGTGCTGGACACCAGCGAGCGGATCGCCAGGGAGAAGTTCGCGCCGGCCAATCGGCGCGCCGACACGGAGGAACCCGCGTTCGACGGCGAACGCGTGAGCGTGCCGGAGTCGACGAAGGATGCCATCGCGGCGTATTGCGCGTCCGGCCTGCCGGCGGCCGGCCACGACTACGCGCTCGGCGGCATGCAGCTTCCGTACGTGGTCGACATGGCGGCCAACGCCTTCTTCGCGATGTCGAGCATCGGCCTCAGCGCCTTTGCAATGCTCACGTACGCCAACGCCAATCTGCTGATGGCGCACGGGAGCGAGCGCCAGCGCCGCGCATTCGGCGAGCCGCTGCTGGCAGGCCGCTGGCTCGGCACCATGTGCCTGTCCGAACCGCAGGCGGGATCGAGTCTCGGCGACATCGAGACCCGCGCCGTGGCGGACGGACCCGGCGCTGACGCCGATCCGCTCGGGCCGCGCTACCGGCTCACCGGCAACAAGATGTGGATCTCGGCCGGCGAGCACGAACTCGGCGAGAACATCGTCCACCTGGTGCTGGCCAAGATTGCCGACGAGAGCGGAAGACTGGTCCCGGGCACGAAGGGCATCTCGCTCTTCGTCGTGCCCAGGACGATCGTCGACGCCGAGGGCCGGCTCACCGGCCGGCGCAACGACGTCGCGCTGGCGGGGCTCAATCACAAGCTCGGCTATCGCGGCATCCCGAACACGCTTCTCAATTTCGGAGAGGGCCGGTTCCCGGTCGCGGCCGACGGCACGGCGGAGGCGGCCCGGCCAGGGGCCGTCGGCTATCTCGTCGGGGCGCCCGGCACCGGGCTCGCCTCGATGTTCCACATGATGAACGAGGCCCGCATCAACGTCGGGATGGGCGCCACGATGCTCGGCTACGCCGGGTACGTGGCGTCGCTCGACTACGCGCGCAATCGCCCGCAGGGCCGTGTCGCCGGCGGCGCGACGGGCGCCGACGGCCCGCAGGTCCGCATCGTCGAGCACGCCGACGTCAGGCGCATGCTGCTGGCGCAGAAGGCGTACGCGGAGGGTGGTCTCGCGCTGGCCCTGCTGTGCGCCGTGCTGGTCGACGAGAAGCGCACCGGCTGCGCAGCCGATGCCGAAGTCGCCGGGACCCTGCTGGAACTGCTGACACCCGTCGCCAAGAGCTGGCCGAGCGAATGGTGCCTCGAGGCCAACTCCCTGGCCATCCAGGTGCACGGCGGCTATGGCTACACGCGGGATTTTCCGGTCGAGCAGTACTGGCGCGACAACCGGCTGAACATGATCCACGAAGGGACGCACGGCATCCAGGCCAACGACCTTCTGGGCCGGAAGGTGCGGGCCGACGGCGGGCGCGGCATGACCCTGCTGATGGCGCGTGTTGCGCAAACCGTCGGCCGGTGCGAGCCGCACGGGGCGCTGGCCGCGCACGCGCGTGACCTGTCCGACGCGTTCGGGGCGCTGACCTCGGCGGCGCAGGCGGCCTGGGCAAGCGGTGACCGCGCGCAGGCGCTGGCCAACAGCGCTGCGTTCCTGCGCGCATTCGGCCACGGCGTGCTGGCCTGGATCTGGCTCGACATTGCGGTCGCGGCGCAGGCCGCGCTCGCGGCCGGCGCGCCGCGGGGCCGAGCGTTCTACCTGGGCAAGCTGCAGGCGGCGCGCTACTTCTTCCGCCACGAATTGCCCAAGGCTCGTCCGTGGATCGCCGTCGTCGAGGCCTGCGACACGACCTGCGTCGACATGCAGGACGATTGGTTCTGACGAACCGCCCGACCGAACGGCCGACCTTGGCCGCCTTCGCCACTTCCCGTCGTCGACAGGCAGCGGCGCCGGCGCCGGGATCGGGATCGAACCCGTCTCACATGCTCGTGTAGTTCGGCCCCCCGCCGCCCTCGGGCGTGACCCAGCGGATGTTCTGCCTCGGGTCCTTGATGTCGCAGGTCTTGCAGTGCACGCAGTTCGGCGCGTTGATCTGCAGCCGCCTGCCGCCGCTCTCGTCGGCAACGAACTCGTAGACGCCCGCCGGGCAGTAGCGCGCTTCGGGGCCGTCGTAGAGCGCGAGGTTGACGGCGACCGGCAGGCCCGCATCGCGCAGTTGCAGGTGGACCGGCTGGTTCTCCTCGTGATTCGTGTTCGACAGGAATACGCTCGACAGCCGGTCGAACGTGACCACGCCATCGTATTTCGGGTACTCGATGCGGGGCATCTGCGCGGCCGGCTTGAAGGACTCGTGGTCGGGCGCGCCGTGGCGCAGCGTCCAGCCGACGAGGGCGCCGAGGCCGAGGTCGTTCAGCCACATGTGCGCGCCGCCGTGCAGCGAGCCCAGCCACGCGCCCCACTTCAACCCGGGCTTCACGTTGCGGACCTTGTAGAGGTCCTCGTACACCCACGACCGGCGCCACGCCTCGGGATAGTCGGCGAGCTCGTCGTGCGCACGTCCGGCGCCGAGCGCCGCGAACGCGGACTCGGCGGCCAGCATGCCGGTCTTCATCGCGTTGTGGCTGCCCTTGATCCGCGGCAGGTTCACGAAACCCGCCGAGCAGCCGATCAGCGCGCCGCCCGGGAACGCGAGCTTCGGCACCGACTGCAGCCCGCCCTCGTTGATCGCGCGCGCGCCGTACGCGAGGCGCTTGCCGCCCTCGAACGTCGCGCGGATCGCCGGGTGCGTCTTGAATCGCTGGAACTCGTCGTACGGCGACAGGTGCGGGTTGTCGTAGTTGAGGTGGATGACGAACCCGACCGACACCAGGTGGTCGTCGTAATGGTAGAGGAAGGAGCCGCCGCCCGTGCTGCCCGTCAGCGGCCAGCCCTGGCTGTGGAGGACGAGACCCGGGTGGAACCGGTCGGGCGCGACCTGCCAGAGCTCCTTGATGCCGATGCCGTACTTCTGCGGCTCCACGCCGTCGCGCAGGTTGAACTTCCGCATGAGTTCCTGCGACAGCGAGCCGCGGCAGCCCTCGGCGAACAGCGTGTACTTCGCGTGCAGCTCCATGCCGGGCTGATACTCCGGCTTGTGCGTGCCGTCGCGCGCGATGCCCATGTCGCCGGTGGCCACGCCGCGCACGGCGCCGCGCGCGTCGAACAGCACCTCCGCCGCCGGAAACCCGGGATAGATCTCCACGCCGGCGGCCTCCGCCTGCTGCGCGAGCCAGCGGCAGACGTTGCCGAGGCTCGCGATGAAGTTGCCGTGGTTGTCCATGAGCGGCGGCAGCAGCCAGTTCGGCGCGCGATACGCGGCGTCCGCCGTGAGCATGAGGAAGCGGTCCTCGGCGACCGGCGTCGTGATCGGCGCGCCCTGCGTCCGCCAATCGGGTAGCAGCTCGTTCAGCGCCTTCGGGTCGATGACGGCGCCCGACAGCGTATGCGCGCCGACCTCGGAACCCTTCTCGAGCAGGCACACCGAGACGTCCCGCCCGTGCTCTTCGGCGAGCTGCTTCAGGCGGATGGCCGCGGCGAGCCCGGCCGGGCCTCCGCCGACGATCACGACATCGTATTCCATGACTTCGCGGGTCATCCGGGCTTCCCTTTTCGGACCGGCGGCCACGCAACCGGCAACCGTTCATTATAATTCGCCGAACGGCGGGACCGGCCGCGTCGCCGGCCGCCGATCACGTCAGGATTCGCATGCACGGCCCGCGGCTGCTCGTCCATACTTCGATCCAGCCCATCCGCTTCGGCGACATGGACGCACTCGGCCACGTCAACAACACCGTCTACTTCCGCTACATGGAGCAGGCGCGCGTCGACTGGCTGTACGCACTGACGGCGGGACGCGGCTACGCGGACGGGCAGGGCATGGTGATCGTCAACGCCAGCTGCAACTTCCTGGTGCCGCTCGTGTACCCGGGTGACTACGAGGTGCGCATGTACCTGGGGCACCCCGGGCGGTCGAGCGTGGGCAGCTACTACGACCTCGAGATGGACGGGCGCAAGTACGCGGACGGCGCGGCGAAGATCGTGTGGATCGACCTCGCGACCGGGCGGCCGGTGCCGCTGCCGGACGCGATTTCCGCGCCGCTGCGCGCGCTGGCGGGCGAACGGGCGGACGCGCCGACATGACGATGCACAACAAGCTCTGGGAGCCGTCGGCGGACCGGATCGCGCACGCGAACCTGACGGCGTTCGCCGCCGCGATGTCGGCGAAGCACGGCGAGGACCTGGGCTCGTACGCGCGGTTGTGGCGCTGGTCGATCGACCACAAGTGGGATTTCTGGCGCGCGATCTGGGACTACGCCGGCGTGCTCGGCGATCCCGGCGACCGCGTGCTGCTCGACGCCGACCGGATGCCCGGGGCGCGCTGGTTTCCCGAGGCGCGCCTCAACTTCGCGCAGAACCTGCTCGAGCGCCGCCGCGCGGACGACGGCGACGACGCGCTGGTGTTCTGGGGCGAGGATCGCGTCCGGCGCGTGGTCCCGCACGCGGACCTGCACGCGCTGGCGTCGCGCATCGCGTCGGGGCTGACGGCGCACGGCATCGTCGCCGGCGACCGCGTGGCCGCGTACATGCCCAACATGCCGGAGACGATCGCCGCGATGCTCGGTGCGACGGCGCGGGGCGCGATCTGGTCGAGCTGCTCCCCCGACTTCGGCGTGCAGGGCGTGGTGGACCGCTTCAGCCAGATCGCGCCGCGCGTGCTGTTCACCGTCGACGGCTACTGGTACAACGGCAAGGCGATCCCGATCCTCGACAAGGTCGGGCAGATCGTCGCGCGACTGCCGTCGATCGAGCGCGTCGTCGTCGCACCTTACCTGCAGCAGACCGCCGGGACGCCGGTCGACCTGTCCGCGGTGCGCGGTGCCGTCGCTTGGGACGTCTGGCTCGCGCCGTTCCTCGCGGGCCCGATCGACTACGTCGCGCTGCCGTTCGATCACCCGTTGTACATCCTGTACTCGTCCGGGACGACCGGCGTGCCGAAGTGCATCGTGCACGGCGCCGGCGGCACGCTGCTGCAGCACCTGAAGGAGCACCTGCTGCACGGCGACGTGAAGGCGGGCGACCGGCTGTTCTACTTCACGACGTGCGGCTGGATGATGTGGAACTGGCTGGTGTCCGGCATGGCGGCGCGCGCGACGTTGCTGCTGTACGACGGCTCGCCGTTCGTCGACCGCGGGCGCGTGCTGTGGGAGTTCGCGGACGCGGAGCGGATGACGCACTTCGGGACGTCGGCGAAGTACATCGACGCGCAGAAGAAGATCGCGCTGGTGCCGCGCAAGGACTTCGGCCTCGCGACCGTGCGCACGATGTTCTCGACCGGCAGCCCGCTCGCGCCGGAGAGCTTCGACTACGTCTACCAGTGCGTGAAGGACGACCTCTGCCTCTCGTCGATCTCCGGCGGCACCGATATCGTGTCGTGCTTCGTGCTCGGCGCGCCGACGCTGCCGGTGTGGCGCGGCGAGCTGCAGTGCCGCGGGCTCGGCATGGACGTCGACGTCTACGACGAGGACGGGCGGCCGCTCGCGCGCGAGAAGGGCGAGCTCGTCTGCAAGTCGCCGTTCCCGTCGATGCCGGTCGGGTTCTGGAACGACCCGGACGGCGCCAAGTACCGCGCCGCCTACTTCGAGCGCTTCCCCGGCGTCTGGTGCCACGGCGACTGGGCGGAGCTGACCGAGCACGACGGCATGATCATCTACGGTCGGTCCGACACGACGCTCAATCCCGGCGGCGTGCGCATCGGCACCGCCGAGATCTACCGGCAGGTCGAGCAGCTGCCGGAGATCGTCGAGAGCATCGTCATCGGCCAGGACTGGCCGCCGGGGGAGGTCGGCGACGTGCGCGTCGTCCTGTTCGTCCGGCTGCAGGACGGTTTGACGCTCGATCACGACCTCGCCGAGCGGATCAAGGCGCACATCCGCACGCACACGACGCCGCGGCACGTGCCTGCGAAGGTCCTCCAGGTGACGGACATCCCGCGCACGAAGAGCGGCAAGATCGTCGAGCTCGCCGTCCGCAACGTCGTCCACGGCCTCGACGTGCGCAACGCCGAGGCGCTCGCCAATCCCGAGGCGCTCGAGCAGTACCGGGACCGGCCCGAGCTCAAGACCTGATGCTGATCGACGCGGAGCGGTCGGCGCTGCTCGTCGTCGACCTGCAGGAGAAGATGGTGCCGGCGCTCGCCGACGGCGCGACCGTGGTCGCCAACGCCCTCTGGCTGATCCGCGTGGCGCAGCGGCTCGGCGTGCCGGTGGGCGCCACCGAGCAGTACCCGAAGGGACTGGGGCCGCTGGTGCCGGAGATCGCGGCGCTGCTGCCCGCCGGCGCCACCGCGGCGAAGAGCCGCTTCTCGTGCGTGGCCGCCGGGTGTCTCGCCGGACTGCCCGGCGCCGATCGGGCGCAGGTCATCCTCGCCGGGGCGGAGACGCACGTGTGCGTGCTGCAGAGCGCGCTCGAGCTCGTGGAGGACGGCAAGGAGGTCTTCGTCGTGGCCGATGCGGTGGGATCCCGCCGGGCCTTCGACCGCGACGTCGCGCTCTGGCGGATGCGCGAGGAAGGCGTGCGGATCGTCACCCGCGAGATGGTCGCCTTCGAGTGGCTGGGCGAGGCGGGGACGCCGCAGTTCCGCGACGTCAACCGCGAGTTCCTGCGGTGAGCCTCGTCGCGATCCTCGCTGCGCTCGCGCTCGAGCAGTGGCGTGCGTTCGAGTGGCGCGCGAGCGCCGAGCGGGCGTTCGTCCGGTACGTCCGGACGCTCGAGCGCAAGCTCAACGACGGCAGCCGGCAGCACGGCACGTTCGCGGCCGTCGCCGCGGTGCTGCCGCCGGTGCTGCTGTCGGCGCTCGCCTGGTGGGTCGCCGACGCCGTGCACTGGGCGCTCGGCCTCGCGGCGAACGTCGTCGTCCTGTACTTTCTCATGGGCTTCCGCCGCTTCAGCCACGCGATCTCCGCGATCGTCGCCGCGCTCGCCGCGGCCGATCTGTCGGCGGCGCGGCGGGCGCTGGTCGCGTGGCGCGGCGGGACCGCGGCCGACCTCGCGAGCTCCGAGATCGCGCGGCTCGCGATCGAGCGCGGCCTCGTCGACGCCTACCGGCAGGTGTTTGCCGTGCTGTTCTGGTTCGTCGTGCTGCCAGGCCCGGCGGGGGCCGTTCTCTATCGCGCGGCGGCGCTGCTGGCGGAAGAGTGGAAGGGCCCGGTGCCGGGCGTCGACGCCTCCCCGCTCGCGGAGTCGCGCGCCGGGTTCGGCGGGCCCGCGCGCGCGCTGCTGGCGGTGCTCGACTGGATCCCCGTGCGCCTGACGGCGCTGTCCTTCGCGGTGGTCGGCGATTTCGAGGACGCGGTCGCGTGCTGGCGGACGCAGGCGGCGCGCTGGGCGGCGCAGGAAGGCGGCGCCGCGGCGGGCATCCTGCTCGCGGCCGGCGGCGGGGCGCTCGGCGTTCAGCTCGGCGGCGTGCTGCCCACGCTCACCGGCGACCCCGACGTGCGGCCGGACCTGGGCGTCGGCGACCCGGTCGAGCCCGAGATCCTGCCGTCCGCGGTCGGGCTCGTCTGGCGCGCGCTGGTGCTGTGGCTGCTGCTGATCCTGCTGTTGACGCTGGCCAATCTCGCGCCGTGAGGGCGGCGGGCCCGGCGCCGTCTTGCCGGCACCGAAGGGACCAACGCCAAGTGCGCAGGCGCGCGGCACCCGCACGGCCGGTCCGACGCCGGATTCCCGAGGGTCAGGCTCCCTTGGCGCCGGCCTCACGCAACAACGTGTGCAGCAGCGCGAGCCGGTGCGGCGCGATCTCGCCGGCGGCCACGGCCGCAGCGACGGCGCATCCGGGCTCGCGGTCGTGCCGGCAGTCGCGGAAGCGGCAGCGGCCGAGGTACGGGCGCATCTCGACGAACGCGTGCGCCAGCGCTTCCGGGTCGAGGTGCGCGAGCCCGAATGCCTTCATGCCCGGCGAGTCGACGATCCACGCGTCGCCGCCGGCGGCCGGCAGCGGATACAGCGCGGTCGCCGTCGTCGTGTGCCGCCCGGCCTTCAGCGACTCGGAGATCTCCGTCGTGCGCGCGGCCGCGTCCGGCACCAGCGCGTTGATCAGCGTCGACTTGCCCATGCCCGACTGGCCGACGAGAACCGTGTGCTGCCCGGCGAGCCACGGCAGCACCGGCGCCGGATCGCGCTTCGCCGCGAGCTCGACGACCGGGTAGCCGAGCGCCGCGTACGGCGCGAGTCGCGCGCGCAGCGTGCTGAACGCCGGCAGGTCGGCCTTGTTCGCGACGACGACGAAGCGGCACTGCGCCGACTCGGCCGCGATCATCCAGCGATTGACGAGTTCCTCGTCGAGCGAAAGGTCGGGCGCGACGACGGCGGCGATCTGCGTGACGTTCGCCGCCAGCAGCTTTTCCTTGAACGCGTCCGAGCGCCAGACGAGGTTGCGCCGCGGCGCCACGGCCTCGATCACGCCGCCGCCCGCGAGTGGCCGCACGTCGACGTGATCGCCCACGGCGAGCCCCGGCGCCCGGCCCTTGAGCACGCACTCGACGTGCCCGCCGTCTTCGAGCAGGACGTCGAAGTGCCGGCGATGCGTGCCCACGACGAGCCCGCGCACCCGCGGGGCCGTCGCGTCGCGCGCGCGGGAGGCGCTCAAGCGAACAGGCGCTCGGCCTTGGCCGCGCAGACGACGTCGTTCAGCGTCACGCCGCCGGCGTCGTGCGTCGAGAACCGGACGACGCAGCGGCCGTGGTGCACCGACAGGTCCGGATGGTGGTCCTCGCGCTGCGCAATCCACGCGAGCGCGTTCACGAAAGCGATGGTGTCCTGCCAGCCCGAGAACGCGAAGGTCTTCTCGATCCGGTCGCCTTCGCACGTCCATCCGGGCAGTGCGGCCACGTGCGCGGCGAGTTCGGCGGCGGGCAGCCGCGGCGCACCGGCGCGGCAGCGCAGCGCCGACAGTGCCGCCACGCCCGTACCGGAGATCGCGGGCCCGCCCGCGTGCCGCGTGCCCGGACTCATGCCGCCTGCGCCATCGGCGGCGTCCCCGCGAGCGCCGCGATGCGCGCGATGCGGATTGCGGCAGGCGGGTGCGAGTCGTAGAACGCCGAGTGCAGCGGATCGGGCGTCAGCGTCGCGGCGTTGTCCTCGTAGAGCTTGACGAGCGCCTGCGTCAACGCCGCCGCCGACGCGTGGCGGGTCGCGAACGCGTCGGCCTCGAACTCGTGGCGGCGCGAGTACTGCGCCGACAGCGGCTCCAGCACGAACGTGAACACCGGCAGCGCCAGCAGGAAGAGCTCGAGCGCGACGCCGGGCCGGTCCATGGCGACCGGCAGCATGGCCGCGGGGATGCCGAGGCCCGTGTAGAACCACGGCTCGCGCGCGAGGTACGCGAGCAGCGCGAGCACGGCGAGCGAAAGCGCCGCCGACCACGCGACGCGCTTGGCCACGTGGCGCAGCTTGTAGTGGCCGAGCTCGTGGGCGAGCACGGCCTCGATCTCGTCGGGCGCCAGGCGGTCGAGCAGCGTGTCGAAGAATACGATGCGCTTGGCGCCGCCCAAGCCCGTGAAGTACGCGTTGCCGTGCCCGGAGCGCTTCGAGCCGTCCATCACGAACAGCCCGGCGTTGCGGAAGCCGCAGCGGGCGAGCAGCCCCTCGACGCGCGCGCGCGCCGCGGACTCGCCCATCGGCGTGAACTTGTTGAACAGGGGCGCGATCAGTGTCGGATAGAGCACGAGGATCAGCACCTGGAACGCCATCCAGGCGCCCCACGCCCACAGCCACCAGAAGGTACCGGCCGCGCGCATCAGCCACAGCACCAGCACCAGCAGCGGGAGCCCGAGCGCCGTGGCGACCGCGAGCCCCTTCGCGAGGTCGGTGAGCCAGAGCCTCACCGTCATCCGGTTGAAGCCGAAGCGTTCCTCGATCCGGAACGTGTGGTACCACGAGAACGGCAGCCCGGCCGCGCCGTAGACGACGCCGGCGACCACGAACAGCAGGACGTCGCGCCAGATCGGCCCGACCGCGACGGCTTCCGTCCACGCGACGATTGCGGCTAGGCCGCCGCCGACCGTCATGGCCAGCAGCAGCAGCGCGTCGACGGCCGTGTGCAACATCGCGAGCCGCTGCTTCGCCATCGTGTAGTCGGCCGCCTTGCGGTGCGCGGCGATGCCGATGCGCGCAGCGAACGCCGCCGGCACCTCGTCGCGGTGCGCGGCGACGTGCGCAACCTGGCGCCGCGCGAGCCACAGCCGTACGCCGACGGACGCCGCGAGCGCGGCGGCGAACACGGCGGTGAAGGCAAGCGGAGTCACGGGAGGCGCGGCGGGCGTGCGACAATTCGGCCGGCCATTCTACGCCACGCCCCCATGCCCCAGGATCCCAACCGCCTGATCTGGATCGACCTCGAGATGACGGGGTTGAAGCCCGACGCCGACCGCATCATCGAGGTCGCGCTCGTCGTCACCGACCCCGACCTCGCGACGGTCGCGGAGGCGCCGGTCTGGGCCGTGCACCAGGACGACACCGTGCTCGACGGCATGGACGCATGGAACCAGGGCACGCACGGCAGGAGCGGTCTCACCGCCCGTGTCCGGGCGTCGACGCTCGACGAGCGCACGGTCGAGGCGCAGGCGCTGGCCTTCCTGCGCGAGCACGTGCCGGCCAAGGCGTCGCCGATGTGCGGCAACTCGATCTGCCAGGACCGGCGGTTCCTCGCGCGCTGGATGCCCGAGCTCGAGGACTGGTTCCACTACCGGAACCTCGACGTGTCGACGGTCAAGGAGCTCGCGCGCCGCTGGAAGCCGGAGCTCATGAAGGGCGTGCCCAAGGAAGGCAAGCACGAGGCGCTCGCCGACGTCTACGAGTCGATCGCCGAGCTCAGGTACTACCGCGAGACGTTCATCCGCCCCTGACGGCGCGACCATGCCCGCATGAGGTTCTGCAGCCACTGCGGTTCCGGCCGCATCGAGTCGCGCGTGCCGGAGGGCGACACGCTGCCGCGCTTCGTCTGCGCGGCGTGCGGAACGATCCACTACGAGAATCCCAAGGTCGTCGTCGGCTGCCTGCCCGAATGGGAGGGCAGGGTGCTGCTGTGCCGGCGCGCGATCGAGCCGCGGCACGGACTGTGGACGCTGCCGGCGGGCTTCCTCGAGAACGGCGAGACGGTGACCGCGGGTGCCGCGCGCGAGACGCTCGAGGAGGCACGCGCGCGCGTCGAGGTCGGCGACCTGTACACGCTGATCAGCCTGCCGCAGATCAACCAGGTGTACATGATGTTCCGCGCACGGCTCGTCGACCTCGACTTCGGCGCCGGCCCGGAAAGCCTCGAGGTCGCGCTGTTCGACGAGGCGGACGTGCCGTGGGAGGCGATGGCATTCCGCACGATCACGCGGACGCTGCGCAACTACTTCCTCGACCGCAAGCTCGGGGCGTTCCCGCCGCGGGTGTCGGCGCTCGAGCGGCGGCCGCCGCTGCCGCCGAACCTGCGCGGCGCCGCATAGGGACGGGCACGGCGATGCGCCGCATCGACGAGCTGCTGGAGCGCTACGGCGAATCGCACCGGCACCCGGCGAACAAGGCGATCCACTGGGTTTGCGTGCCGCTGATCACGTGGTGCGTGCTCGGGTTCTTCTGGGCGGCGTCGCCGGTGGTCGCGTACGCGCTGATCGCGCTCGCGGTCGCGTACTACGTCACGCTGTCGCCCGCGCTCGCGGCCGGCATGCTCGGCGTGTCCGCGGTGCTCGTCTATCCGCTGACGCTGCTCGGGCCGCACGTGCTCGCCACGGCGGTCGTGGTGTTCGTGCTCGCGTGGATCGGCCAGTTCGCCGGGCACCGGATCGAGGGCCGCAAGCCCTCGTTCCTCGACGACGTCCGCTTCCTGCTGATCGGGCCGGTCTGGCTGCTCGCCGACGTCTACCGCCGCGCCGGGATCCGCTACTGACGCGCGCTCAGGCGACCACCTGCACGCTCGCGGCCGCGAGCGCCGCGAGGAGCTCGCGCACGTGCGCGTGGCCGGTCGTCTCGACCACGCAGATCACGCGCACCGCCGACAGGTCGGGTCCGGAGAACGCGCGGTCGTGCACGATCTCCTTGATCGACGCGCCGGTCGCCGCGATCACCTCGGCGAGCCTGGCGAGTCCGCCCGGCCGGTCGCTGATGGAGACGGTGAACCGCGCGAGGCGGCCGTCGGCGACCAGTCCGACCTCGATCACGCGGTCGAGGATCGTGAGGTCGATGTTGCCGCCGCACAGCGCCAGCACGACGCGCTTGCCCTTGAGGTGGTCGAGCTTGCCGGCGAGGAACGCGGCCAGCGGCGCGGCGCCCGCGCCTTCGACGACGCTCTTCTCGAGTTCGATCAGGCGCAGGATCGCGAGCGCGATGGACGCCTCGTCGACGGTCACGACCTCGTCGACGACCCGCCGCAGCACGTCGAACGTGCGCGTGCCCACCCGAGCCACCGCGAGGCCGTCGGCGAGCGTGGGGGCGACGGGCACCGTCACCGGCGCGCCCGCGGCCAGTGCGGCGACGTAGCAGCGTGCGTGCTCGGGCTCGACGCCGACCACGTGGACGTCCGGCCTGCGCGCCTTGACCGCGGTACCCACGCCCGACAGGAGGCCGCCGCCGCCGATCGGCACGACAATCGCCTCGAGGTCGGGCGCCTGCTCGAGGATCTCGAGGCCCATCGTTCCCTGGCCGGCCATCACGTCGGCGTTGTCGAACGGGTGGATGAACGTGAGCCCGTCGCGCTGCGCGAGTGCCTCGGCGTGTGCGCGCGCCTCGGCCAGGTCGGCGCCGTGCAGCACGACGTGCGCGCCCAGCTGCCGGCAGTTGGTGACCTTGATCAGCGCGGCGAACTTCGGCATGACCACGGTGACGGGAACGCCGAGCAGGCTGCCGTGGTAGGCGACGCCCTGCGCGTGATTGCCGGCCGACGCGGCGATCACGCCGCGCCGGCGCTGCTCGGCGTCTAGCTTCAGCAGCGCGTTGCGTGCGCCGCGCTCCTTGAAGCTGCCGGTGCGCTGCAGGTAGTCGAGCTTGCAGAAGACGTGCGCGCCGGTGAGCTGCGACAGCGGGATCGACTCGACGCACGGCGACTGGTAGATGCCGCCGGCGATGCGCGCACGCGCCGCCTCGACGTCGGCGAGCGTGAGCACCGGATCAGCGCCCGCCATGGCCGAGCCACGTGCCGACGACGCGTTCGAACGCCGTGCCGCGGGGCTTGAAGCCGCACGCCGAATAGAATGCCGGCGCGTCGTCGGTGAACAGGCACACGTGCTGGCCGGTCAGCCGCGCGCAGAGCGCCTCGAGCATCGCGCGGCCGATGCCGCGGCGGCGATGCGACGAATGCGTCCACAGGTCGACCACGTACGCGTTGCACACGCCGTCGGACAGCGCGCGCGCCGTGCCGATCACGCGGGTTGCCGCGAACGCGAAGACGACCTCGCGACTGGCGCGGAACGACCGCTCGAGCTCCTCCGCCGTCCGCCCGTTGTCGAAGTCGTCCGCGGCGAGGTCACGCTTCAGCGCGGCCCAGTCGACGCCGTCGCAGGTGCGGGCGTAGCGGACCGCGTCCACGCTCAGAACGGCAGCTTCGCGTCGGGCTTCGCGCGCGCGAGCACGCTGCGGAACTCGTCCTGGATGCGCGCGAGCGCCTGCGGGCCGTCGGCCTCGAAGCGCAGCACGACGACCGGCGTCGTGTTCGACGCGCGGGCGAGGCCGAAGCCGTCGGGGTACTCGACGCGCACGCCGTCGATCCGGATCACTTCGGTGGCGGTCGGGAAGCTCGCCGTCTCCGCGATGCGCGCGACGAGCGCGTGCGGCTCGCCCTCCGCGCACGGGACGTTGAGCTCGGGGGTCGACAGCGCATCCGGCAGCGCCTTCAGCACGGCCGACGGGTCGCGCTCGCGCGAGACGATCTCGAGCAGGCGCGCGCCGGCGTAGAGGCCGTCGTCGAAGCCGTACCAGCGCTCGCCGAAGAACGTGTGGCCGCTCATCTCGCCGGCGAGCGCGGCGTGCGTCTCCTTCATCTTGGCCTTGATCAGCGAGTGCCCGGTCTTCCACAGCAGCGGCACGCCGCCGTGCCGCGCGATCCACGGCTTGAGGTTGCGCGTCGACTTGACGTCGTAGATGACCGTGGCGCCCGGCACGCGCGCGAGCAGGTCCGCGGCGAACAGCATCAGCTGCCGGTCCGGATAGATGACGTGTCCGTCGCGCGTCACCACGCCCAGCCGGTCGCCGTCGCCGTCGAACGCGAGGCCGAGCTCGCAGTCGCCGGCCTCGAGCCGGCGGATCAGGTCCGCGAGGTTCTTGGGCTGCGACGGGTCCGGGTGATGGTTGGGAAAGCGGCCGTCCACGTCGCAGAAGAGCTCGACGACGTCGCACCCCATCTTCCGGAACAGCGCCGGCGCGTACGCGCCGGCGACGCCGTTGCCGCAGTCGACGGCGATCGTCATTGGTCGCGCGAGCTTCACGTCGCCGGCGATCCGGTCGAGGTACGCGGGCCCGATGTCGTGCGTCCGGTAGGTGCCGGCGCCGCTCGTGACGCGGCCGTCGTCGATGCGCGCGCGCAGCGCCTGGATGTCGTCGCCGGCGAGCGTGCCGTCGTCGACGACCATCTTGAGCCCGTTGTAGTCGGGCGGGTTGTGGCTGCCCGTCACCATCACGCTGCAGCCGGTCGCGAGGTGCTTTGCCGCGTAGTAGGTCATCGGCGTCACGACCATGCCGAGGTCGATCACGTTGGCGCCGGCGCTGCGCAACCCCTCCGCGAGCGCCGCGGCGAGTTCGGGACCCGACAGCCGGCCGTCGCGGCCGATGGCGAACGTCTCGCGCCCGCGCTCGCGCGCGAGCGATCCCAGCCCGCGGCCCACCGCGCGCACGACGTCGGGCGTGAGCGACCTGCCGACGACGCCGCGGATGTCGTACGCCTTGAAGATCTCTTTCGGAAGTGTGCTCATACGCAGGTGTCGGTTCGATGCGTCGCAGGGGTTCGGGGTCGCGCCCGACCCGGAAGTCACGATTGTCCCACGGTCACCGGCCGTGCGCGAACCACGCGAAAAGCCGCTGCGGCAGCCAGTCGAGCCGGCCGGGGGCGGGGCCGGTCATGAAGCCGACGTGGCCGCCGGTCGCCGGCTGCTCCAGCACGACGGCGCGCGCGACGTCGCCGGGTCCGGGCAGCGACGCGGCGGGCACGAACGGGTCGTTGCGCGCGTTGATCACCAGCGTCGGCAACGCGACGTCGGCGAGCCACGGCTTCGACGACGCGCGCGTCCAGTAGTCGTCGGCGCCGGCGAAGCCGTGCAGCGGCGCGGTGACGACGTCGTCGAAGTCCCACATCGTGCGCACGCGCGCGATGCGCCGCGGGTCGAGCGCGCCGGGGAAGCGCGTCGCGATGCCGCGCGCCTTCGGCTTCAGCGTCGCGAGGAAATGCCAGGTGTAGATGCGGTTCAGGCCCTGCCCGATGGCGATGCCGGACGCCATCAGGTCGAGCGGGACCGACACGGCGGCTGCCGCGGTCAGTGTGCGCGCCGCGCCGCCTCCGGCGCGGCCGACCCAGTTGAGGAGGGCGCTGCCGCCCAGCGATACGCCGACCGCGTGGACGCGCGTGCGCGGATCGACGCGCGCGCGCAGCGCCGCGAGCATCGCGCCGACCTCGTCGTGATCGCCGGAATGGTAAGCGCGCGGCCGCGTGTTGGGCGCGCCGCCGCAGCCGCGGAAGTGCGGGACGACGCCGCGCCAGCCGTGCGCCGCCAGGAGCGCCATCAGGTGCAGCGCGTAGTGCGATCCCGCGCCGCCTTCGAGGCCGTGGAACAGCACGACGAGCGGCGCATCCGCCGCAACCCCCGGCCGGTCGGCCAGCCAGTCGACGTCCCAGAAGTCGCCGTCGTGGGTCGCGATGCGCTCGCGCCGGTACGCCACCGCCGGGCGCGGCAGGAAGTACGGATAGATCGTCTGCGCGTGTCCGCCCGGCAGCCACCGCGGGCTGGCATAGGGGACCGGCAGCGTCGGCGGCATGCCGTCGGGCATCGCGTGTCAGTCGCGAAGGGCCGCCCCGAGCGACTGACCTGTTACGGCCTCCTCGGACCCGAGCGGCATGCGGACGTCGTCGTGTCGGCCGCCGCCCTCGCGCGCGGACGCGCTCTTCGAGCCTTGGCTTCGCTCCGCGCGCGAGGGCGTCCCGGGGGGCCGCGAGCGCAGCGAGCGTGGGGGCCGTTTCATCCTAGTCGCGCGTCCAGAACGGCTGTGTCTTCGCGAAGCCGTTCCACGCGGCGGCGAGTGCCTGCGCGCGCTCCACGCCACGCGCGGCGGCCCAGCCGGAGAACGCGGAGGCCGCCGGCGACTGCGCGCCGGCGAGCTCGCCGGCGAGTCGCGCCGCAACCGCGGCGTCGTTCCACAGTCCGAGCTCCTCCTGCAGTGCCGCCAGCGCCTTGCGGTAGCCGCGGGTGCGCTTCTTCGCATAGAGCGGCGCGAAGAACTCGGTCGCGTAGCGCAGCTGCTTGGCGGCCAGGCGTGCCGCGTGCCGTGCCTCCGGCGTCGCGTGCGCGAGGTCCGCGCCGAGCGCCTCCAGCGCGCGCTGGCGGCGCTTGAGCAGCGGCCGCGCGAACTCCCGCGCCGGCACCGCCAGCCGCGGCGTGCCGGCGTGGTCGCGCGGACCGGCGGCGTCCGGCGCGGCCGCAAGTGCGGCGCCCGCGAGCACGAGGTGGACGAAGCGCGGCGATGCGACGGCGGCGCGGGCGATCGCCCGGGCCTCGCGCCGCCGCGTGGCGACGCGCGCCGCGAGCTTCGCGAGCGAGGCGGCGAGCGCCGCGTCGCCGCCGCGCCGGACCGCATCGGCGAACGCCGGCAGCGTCGCGCCCGCGAACACGTCGAGGTCGCGCGCCGGACCGAGCGCGTGCGCGAGCCAGCGCAGCTCGACGCGCAGCGGCTCGACGATCGGCGGCGCCATCGCCTTGCGCGCGAGCGACAGGCACGCGCGCAGCCGGCGCACGCCGATGCGCATCTGGTGGATCCACTCCGGATCGTCGCCGGTGACGACGCCGTGCGCGTTGCGCTCGATCTGCGCGAGCGACGCGCGGATGAACGCCGAGAACGCGACGGCGGCCGAGCACCCGGCGGGCAGCGGCGCGTCCTCCGCGCGCACGGGCGCCACGGCAGGCGCGTGCCGCAGCGCGTACCCGCGCTCCGCCTTGCTGGCCGGCTCGAAGGCCACCGGCACGTCGGCGGCGAGCGCCTGCGCGAGTTCGAACAGGCGGACGGGATCGCCGGCCTCGAGCTCCAGCTCGATCTCGTGGATCGGCGCGCGCACGACTACGCCGCCGTCCGCGGTGCGCACTTCGCCGATGTCGATGCAAAGTTGCGCCATCGTGCTGTCGGCGAACGCGAGCGGGATCGTCGTGCGGGCGACGTCGGTCGTGAAGCGCGGCGCGAGGCCCCGCCGCTCCGCGCGGCCGAGGTCGCGCCGGAACGGCGTGGTGGGGAACCGCAGCGGGTCGAGCGCCTGCCCGGTCACCGGCCACTCGTACTCGGCGCGCGACGCGAGCCCGCCTGCCGGCGGCGCGGCGGCCGGGCCCTTGACCGTCTGGATCCAGCGGCGGCCGGCGCGGCGCAGCCGCAGCGCGATGCCGGCCCGCGCGAGCGCGGCGTCGTCGGTGTCGTAGTACGTGGACACGAGCCGGACGGTCCGCGCGCGGCCGCGGCGGACGGCCTTCACGGCCGGATGCCGCGCGATCGCGGGCGCGGCGTCGCGCGCGATGCGGAGCTTGAGCTCCGTTTCCAGCGGCACCGCCGCCGTCGCGGGCGCGGAGGCGGGCACGGGGGCCGTTCCGTCAGGCCTCGTCGGTCAGCTTGAGGCGCCGCTGCCGGACCGCTTCGGCCAGCGCGTGCAGCGTGTCCACCGTGGCGTCCCAGCCGATGCAGGCATCGGTGATCGACACGCCGTACTGCAGCGCCTGCCCGGGCACCAGGTCCTGCCGGCCCGGATGGATGTGGCTCTCGATCATCACGCCGCAGATGCGGGCGTCGCCGGCGGCGATCTGCGTGGCGACGTCGCGCGCGACGTCGACCTGCCGGTCGTGCTGCTTCTGGCTGTTCGCGTGCGAGCAGTCGATCATCACGCGTCCGGCGAGGCCCGCGTGCGCGAGCTCGCGGCAGACCGCCTCGACGCTCGCCGCGTCGTAGTTCGTCGCCTTGCCGCCGCGCAGGATGATGTGGCAGTCCTCGTTGCCCGCCGTGTGCACGATCGCCGAGTGCCCGCCCTTGGTCACCGACAGGAAGTGGTGGGGCGCGGACGCCGCCTTGATCGCGTCGACGGCGATCTTCACGTCGCCGTTGGTGCCGTTCTTGAAGCCGACGGGGCACGACAGGCCGGACGCGAGTTGCCGGTGCACCTGGCTCTCGGTCGTGCGGGCGCCGATCGCGCCCCACGCGATGAGGTCGGCGATGTACTGCGGCGTGATCATGTCGAGGTACTCGGTGCCGGCCGGCACGTCGAGCTCGTTCACCTCGAGCAGGATGCGGCGTGCGAGCCGCAGGCCCTCGTTGATGCGGAAGCTGTCGTCGAGTCGCGGGTCGTTGATGAGACCCTTCCAGCCGACGGTCGTGCGCGGCTTCTCGAAGTACACGCGCATGACGACGATCAGCCGGTCGGCGAGTTCGTGGCGCAACGCCGCGAGCCGCGTCGCGTAGTCGATCGCGGCGTCGTAGTCGTGGATGGAGCACGGACCGACGACGGCCAGCAGCCGGTCGTCGGCACCGTGCAGCACGCGGTGGATTGCGTGCCGCGCCTCGTACGTCGTCGTGGCGGCCCGCTCGGAGGCGGGGAATTCCCGCAGCAGGTGCGCGGGCGGCGACAATTCCGAGATCTCGGTGATGCGCGTGTCGTCGATCGGGTGCGCGGCGGCCGCCGCGGGGCCAGCGGCGGACTTGTTGCGGTGGGCGGTCGAGGTGGGCACGGCCGGGCTTCCTTAGGAAAAAATTAGCCAAAACAATATATTACCGTATTCCTGTCCCTTTGCGTACCGGTGGGTGAACCTTCGTGTTGCGGCGCGGTATGGCGCCCGCGCAACACCCCCGGCGGACGGGCCGTCGAAACCGTTGCTTCGCCGGTTTCGGATACCGTAGACTCGCCCGCAGATGTCGCAACAGGCTGCAGGCAAGGCTGGCCACGGGCAGGTGGCCACGACCCGGCGGCGACAACCTCCGAAGGGGCGCGCATGAATTCGCTGGTGGCACTGATCGTCGCGGGAACGCTGGTCGTCGCGGCCCCGGCGTTCGCCGCCGATGCCAAGGCGACCGATGCGAAGGCCGCCTCGACCGGCACCAATTCGCAGCAGGACAAGATGACGGCCTGCAACGCGCAGGCGGGCGACAAGAAGGGCGACGAGCGCAAGGCGTTCATGAAGACGTGCCTGTCCGCCAAGGCGCCCGAGCCGGCGAAGCCCGAGAGCAGGATGGCGATGTGCAACAGGAAGACCGCGGGACTCAAGGGCGAAGAGCGGAACAAGGCCCAGAGCGAGTGCATGAAGGGCAGCTGAACGCGCGACGATTGCTGAACACGGCCGGGTGACCTCCTGTCCATCCGGCCGAGGCTGACAAGGCCGCAACGGGTTTTCCCTTTGCGGCCTTGTTTTTGCCCTACGGCAGGGGCGCCGGGGGGCCGGCCCTCGCACGGTGCGGCGGGTCCGGCGGGGCGCCGGCCGGTCCTACATCCTGCGGACCAGCAGGCCCTTCAGGTACTCGCCTTCGGGGAACGCGAGCGCGACCGGGTGGTCGGCGGCGGCGCCCAGCGTGCGCAGCACCTGCGCGTCCGCGCCGGCGTCGAGTGCCGCGCCGGCGACGATCTTGCGGAAGAGGTCGGGCGCAATGCCGCCGGAGCACGAGAACGTCAGCAGCAGGCCCCCCGGCGCGAGCAGCTTCAGCGCGAGCAGGTTGACGTCCTTGTAGGCGCGCGCCGCGCGTTGCGCATGCGCGGCCGTCGGCGCGAACTTCGGCGGGTCGAGCACCACGAGGTCGAACGACGCGCCCTCGTTGCGCAGGCGGCGGAGATCGGCGAACGCGTCGGCGTCCACCCACGTCGCCGCCGCGGCCGGCAGCCCCGGATTGCGCGCGAGATTCTCGCGGGCGAGCGCCAGGGCGTCGGCCGAGCTGTCGATCGACGTCACTGCCGCGGCGCCGCCCGCCAGCGCCGCCAGCGTGAATCCACCGGTGTAGCAGAACGCGTTGAGCGCGCGCCGCCCGTGGGCCAACTCGCGCACGAGCCGCCGGTTGTCGCGCTGGTCGAGGAAGAAGCCGGTCTTCTGGCCGACGACCGGGTCCACGCGGTACGCGAGCCCGTCCTCGACGATCGCGATCTCCGCCGGCAACGTGCCGGCCAGCGGGCCGGTGCGCGGCGGCAGGCCTTCCAGCGTCCGTACGTCGGCGTCGGACCGCTCGTAGACGCAGCGCACGCCGGGCAGCGCCGCGAATGCGGCGACGAGCGCCGCCCGCCAGCGCTCGGCACCCGCCGACAGGCACTGCAGGACGACGACGTCGCCGTAGCGGTCCGCGACCACGCCCGGCAGGCCGTCGGATTCGCCGTGCACGAGCCGTGCGGCCGTGTGGCGCGCGTCGAGCAGCGGCGCGCGCGCGGCCGCGGCACGCTCCACCGCGCGCCGGATAAACGCGTCGTCGATGGGCGTGCCGGGTGCGAACGACCAGACACGCGCGCGGATCTGCGACGCCGGCGAATACGCGGCGGAGGCGAGCCACGCGCCGTCCGCACCGACGATGGCGACGGTGTCGCCAGTTCCCGGATCGCCGGTGACGCGGTCGACCGCACCCGAGAACACCCAGGGGTGCCGCTGCGCGAGCGAACGCTCGCGCCCGGGCCGCAGCACCAGCACAGGGCCGTCCCGGATCACTGCGGTTGCCCTCGGTGGCGGCGCGGGCCGCTGCGGCCTGCGCGGCCCGCCGCGCCCGGCGCGTTCAGCCGAGCGCGACACCGAACATGCGGCCGATCCCGTAGGTGACGACGCCTGCGAGCGCGCCGAGCGCCAGCATCCGGGCGCCCGAGTACCACGCGCTGCGCCCGGTGAACAGCGACAGCGTCGCGCCGATCGCGAACAGCGCGACGCCGGTGACCGCCACGCCGGACACGAGCGCGCGCGTCCCGGACGTGAACACGAACGGCGCCAGCGGCAGCGCGGCACCCGCGGCGAACGCGAGGAACGACGCGACCGCGGCACCCAGCGGCGAGCCCAGTTCGGCCGGGTTGAGGCCGAGCTCCTCGCGCGCCAGCGTGTCGAGCGCATGCTCCGGGTCGGCGACGATCTTCTTCGCGAGCCGCGAGGCCTCCTTCTGCGGCAGCCCCTTGGCGGCGTAGATCAGCGCGAGCTCCTGCGCCTCGGCCTCCGGATACTGCTTCAGCTCGTCGCGCTCGAGCCCGATCTGGTACTCGAACAGCTCGCGCTGCGACCGCATCGACACGTATTCGCCGGCCGCCATCGCGAATGCGCCTGCGGCGAGGCCGGCCACGCCGGACACGAGCACGAGATGCGTGTCGGTGCTGGCACCGGCCACGCCGAGGATCAGGCTCGCGTTGGACACGAGTCCGTCGTTGACGCCGAAGACCGCGGCGCGCAGGTTGCCGCCGCTGCCCAGGCCGCGGTGCCGGAATTCGACGGTGCCGGGCGGCGTCGGCACGGGATGCCCCGCGTCGGCGCCGAGCGACGTCGCGTAGACGGCCATGCCGCGGACCTTCATCGCGGCGAGCACCGGCCGCAGCCGCCGTGGCCCCAGCCAGCGAACAAGGCGCGCGACGAGCCGCGTGCGCGGGTCCGGCGTGAACGGCGGCGGCGGCGGATGCCCGCGCGCCGTGAGCTGCGCGCGCCAGATCGCCGACTGCGCCTCGGCCTCGCCGGCGAGGCGCGTGAAGAGCTCGGCGCGCACGGTGCCGGACTCCGCCTGGGCGCACGCGCGATAGAGGTACGCCGAGCGCTGTTCCTCCTGCCAGCTCGACAGCGGATTCACGGCGTAGCCTCCGCGAGCGCGGCGTCGATGCGCGCCATGACCTCCGGCGTCAGGCGGGCCACGACCGGCAGCGCCTGCAGGTTCTCGCGCACCTGCTCGACCCGCGACGCGCCGGTGATCACCGTCGACACGTGCGGATTCCTGAGGCACCACGCGAGGGCGAGCTGGGCGAGCGTGCACCCGAGGTCGGCGGCGATCGGCGCAAGCCGCGCGACCCGCGCGATCTTCGCCGGGTCGGACAGCCGCTCCGCGAGCCACTCGTAGCCTTTCAGCGTGGCGCGGGTCCCGGCCGGGATGCCCGCCGCGTACTTGCCGGTGAGCAGGCCCGACGCCAGCGGGCTCCACACAGTGGTGCCGAGGCCGCAGTCGGCGTACAGGCGCGCGTATTCCTTCTCCACGCGCTCGCGGTGGAACAGGTTGTACTGCGGCTGCTCCATGACCGGCTTGTGCAGGTGATGGCGGTCGGCGATGTGCCACGCGGCCGCGATGTCCGCCGCCGGCCACTCGGACGTACCCCAGTAGAGCGCCTTGCCCGCCGTGATCATGTCCGACATCGCGTGCACGGTCTCCTCGATCGGCGTGTCCGGGTCCGGCCGGTGGCAGAACACGAGGTCCACGTAGTCGAGTCCGAGCCGCTCCAGCGATCCGTCGATCGCCTGCAGCAGGTACTTGCGGTTCAGCGTGTTCTTCTCGTTCGGGCCGTCGGCGAGCCCCCAATAGAACTTGGTAGACACGAGGTACGACGCGCGCCGCCAGCCGGACTTGCGCAGGACCTCGCCCATGATCCGCTCGGAATCGCCCTTCGCGTAGACCTCGGCGTTGTCGAAGAAGTTGACGCCGGCGTCGTACGCGGCGGCCATGCACTCGCGGGCGGCGTCGGTGCCGAGCTGGTTGGCGTAGGTGACCCACGAGCCGAACGAGAGCTCGCTGACCTTGAGGCCGGAGCGGCCGAGGCGACGATAGTTCATGCGCGGATAGACTACGCTTCGGTCGACGAGGGATCCTTGCGTTGCGTCATGCCGGCGGGTGGCGCGCGGCGCGCTTCGGTCGCGGACACGGAAGGCGCATGGCAACCGCGGGTCCCTCGCTTCGCCCGGGACGCCACGGAAGGGCGATGTGTCGTCACAGCGTCGGGGGGCCGCGGCGCGTGCCGGCCTCGAGCCGCGCCTGGCACGCGATGCAGCGCGGTGCCGACGGGCTCACGGCGAGCCGCGCGTACGGGATCGGCTCGCCGCACTCGACGCAGGTGCCGTACGTCCCGTCCGCGACACGCGCGAGCGCCGCCTCGACCTCGGCGAGTTCGCCGGCGTCGCGCGACACCTCCGCGACGTCGAGCGCCGTCTCGAGGTCGGCCACCGCCCAGTCGTCGGTCTCCTCCATCCGGTTGCGCAGGCCGAGCAGCGCCGGGTTCTCCTGCGCGTTGAGCTTCGCCGTGAGCTCGGCGCGCAGCGCGCGCCGCCGCTTCTCGAGTTCCGCCGCCAGCATGCCGCGTTGCGCCGCGGTTGTCGTTGCCGCCATCTCGGTGCTCCGTTCCTGTCGTCGCCGCCCGGGAGTTCCCCGGATCCCTCCGCATCGTCCATCGGCACCTGCCAAAACGCAAGGGGCCCGGGCGGCGGGGACTTGAAGGCCGCTCGCGCGATCCCCAGATTCGCATTGCCGGCGGGCACGGCCGCAATGCCGCGGCGTCCCGCGCCAACCTTGCCAGAAATGGAGATACGACGATGACCACGCTGCAAGTGTACGACCCGTTTGCCGAGACCGCGTTCGACGACCTGTTCCGCGGATTCTTCAAGCCCGTCCGCGCGCTGCGCGACGCGCCGGCGCCGATCAAGGTCGACGTCACCGAGAAGCCCGACGCCTACGTCGTCCATGCCGAGATCCCGGGTGTCGCGAAGGAGGACATCCAGGTGACGGTCGAGGGCAACCAGGTCACGATCGCCGCCGAGGTGAAGCGCGCGACGGAGCAGAAGGAAGGCGAGCGCGTGCTGCGCAGCGAGCGCTACCACGGCGCCGTCTACCGCAGCTTCGTGCTGCCGGCCGAACTCGACGAAACGGCGAGCCAGGCGAAGTACGAGGGCGGCGTGCTCGAGCTGACGCTCGCGAAGAAGCCGCAGGTCGCGGGCCGCAAGCTCACCGTCCAGTAAGTAACCGGCGCGCCGCAGGACGCGCGCCCGGCCCGCGGGGCCGGGTGCGCGTCGTCGCGCATCCTAGCGAATGCGCTTGGCGGCGAACTCCTCCTCGATGTTGTCGCGGAAGTAGCTCCACGGCGACGACGCCGTGGAGAACCGCCGCCACACCTCGGGCGAGACCCCGGCGTACTGGAAGGTACCGGCCGTGAGCTCGACGACGAGCAGCCGCGCGCGCTCGTCGTAGCCGGCGGCGCGCAGGCTGCCGCCGGACATTCGCTTCATCTCCATCGATCCTCGCCTCGTGGTCCGGCGGCCGCCGGCGGGCGGTGCCGCCGCCCGAGTATCCGGCGCCGCCACGCGCGCCGTCAACCGCCGGTCCTATAATCGCGCGATGTCCACGTGGAAGCGCATCGTCGGCATCATGCTGCGTCCGGGCGACGAGTGGGAGCTGATCGCGCGCGAGGACACGTCGGTCGACGAGCTCACGCGGCGGTTCATCGTGCCGCTGTCGCTGCTGGCGCCGATTGCCACCGTCATCGGCATGAAGGTCTTCGACCGGACGTGGGATGCCGATGCCGGCTACGTCGTGCCCGCGGACCAGATCTTCGCCGCGGGCGCCGCGACGCTGTTCACGTCGATCGTCTCGATCTTCGCGCTCGCCGGCATCTTCGTGCTGATCGCGCCGCTGTACGGCAGCTCGCGCGATTATCGCGCGGCGCTCAAGGTCGCCACGTACGGGGCGGTTCCGGTCATGCTCGCCGGCGCGACGCTGCTGCTGCCGGTGATGGCGCTGGTCGGGCTCGTCGGCCTCTGCCACTCGCTGTTCGTCTGGTGGCTCGGCGTGCGCTGCGTGCTCGCGGTCAAGCGCAGCCACCAGGCGGAGTTCGTCGGCATCGCGCTGCTGCTGCTGTTCGTCGCGTCGACGCTGGCCGGCGCGATGGCCAGCGCGATCGGCCTCTTCTGACCGGCGCGCCGGTCAGTGCGGGGCGGCGCTGCCCCACAGCGCCTTCAGCCGCGCGTCGCGCCCGCAGCCGGTGCGGTAGTACGTGTAGCGCACCGGGTTCTTGACGTAGTAGTCCTGGTGGTACTCCTCGGCCGGCCAGAACTCGCCGGCCGCGACGATCGGCGTGACGATCGGATCCTTGAAGGGCTTCGTCATCGCGAGCAGCGCCTTCGAGTTCTCCGCGGCCTTCCGCTGCTCGTCCGTGTGCACGAAGATCGCCGTCCGGTACTGCGTCCCGACGTCGCAGAACTGCCGGTCCTGCACCGTCGGGTCGACGTTGTGCCAGAACACCTCGAGCAGCTTCTCGTACGTCACCTTCTTCGGGTCGTAGACGACCTGCACGGCCTCGGCGTGGCCGGTGCGGCCGCTCGACACCTCCTCGTAGGTCGGGTTGCGCTTCGTTCCGCCCGTGTAGCCCGACGTGGTCGACAGCACGCCATCGAGCTTGTCGAACGGCGGCTCCATGCACCAGAAGCAGCCGCCGGCGAACGTCGCGACGGCGGTGCCGGCCGGCGGCGCCTTGGCGGGCTGCGCGAAGGCACTGCCCGCCAGCACGAAGCAGGCGAGTGGCGCGAGCGCGGCGCGGACGAGGCGGAGCAGGGAGGATCGGCGCATCGGCAATTCCTTCGCGGGAGTGTTCGGGGCGGTCGGCGCCTTGGCGCCGGTGCCGTGTAGTCGGCGGGCGGTCGTGCGCCCTTACGCGCGCGTCATCGCGGCAGGCCCGCGCGGCCGCGGCAATACTTGACGATCGCGGCGTCGTCCTCGTCGCCGTAGCCGGCGGCCACCGTCGCCGCGAACGCGGCGTGCGCGGCGGCGGCGAACGGCGCGGGCACGCCGTGGCGCTGCGCGAACGCGGCCGCGATGCCGACGTCCTTGGTCAGGATGCGGGCCGCCGCACGCGGCGCGTAGTCGTCGGCGAGCGCGCGCGGCATCCGGTCCGCGAAGATCCAGCTGCCGCCCGAGCTCGCGTTGACGACGTCGACGACGAGGCGCGGGTCGAGCCCGGCCTTGGCGGCCAGCGCGAGCGCCTCCGCCCCGGCCGCGAGGTTGACGGCGGCCAGCAGGTTGTTGACGATCTTGAAGCGCGCGGCGTGGCCGGCCTGCGCGCCCACGTGGAAGACGGTGCCCGCGACCGCGGCCAGCACCGGCGCGCAGCGGGCGCGCGCGGCCTCGTCGCCGGCGATCATCATCGTCATCGTGCCGTCGTGCGCGCGGCGCGGCCCGCCCGACACCGGCGCGTCGACCAGCACGCCGCCGTGCGCGGCGACCCGCGGCGCCAGTGCCGTGACGTAGTCGGGATCGACGGTGGACGCGAGCAGCACGATCCGCCCGCCGGCGAGCGCCGGTGCGGCGCCGTCGGCGCCGAACAGCACGGTGTCGACTTGGTCGGCGTCCACGACGAGCACGATGGCGACACCGCAGGCGCGCGCCAGCGCGGCGGGCGAGGGCTCGCAGGTCGCGCCCCGCGCGGCGGCCTCGGCCTCGGCTTCCGGCCGGATGTCGCGCACGCGCGTGTCGAAGCCGGCGCGCAGCAGGCTCGCCACCACGCCCATGCCCATCGCGCCGGCGCCGATGACGCCGACCGCATGCGGTAGGGCCGCCGTGGCCACGTTCGCGCGGGCCTACTTCGCCGGGGGCAGCACCGCGTACGGCTCGCAGTCGCGCAGCGGTGTCGGCACGTTGTCGGCGATGAACACGAGCTCGCTGCCGCGGCCGCGCAGCTCGAGGTTGCCGTTGCTGTACCGGACACCGGAACCGACGCTCGGGATCTGGTACAGCGTGACCCGCTGCGCGCCGGGCAGCAGCACGCGGGCCTCGCCCTCGACGAACCGCACGATGAAGCGCTCGCCGTTCAGCTGGCACGCGAACGTGTTCTTCGCGAGCTCTTCCTCCTTCTTCTTCTGCGGGTTCTCGCACGCGGCGAGCGCGAGCGCTGCGGCGAGCGCGAGCACGGCGGAACGCGCGGTCGGGCGGGTCATGCGGGGGCTCCGGGGAACGACGCTGCGAGGATATCACCGCGGGCCGGTCGCCGGCTGCGGCGGGGGATCCGCGTTCGCGCGCCGGCGCGCGGCGCCGTCAGCACTCGGCGACGTTGAGCGCGATGCCGCCGATCGACGCGGACTTGTAGCGGCCGGCCATCTTGCGCCCGGTTTCCACGACGGAGCGCGCGAGCGAATCGAAGCCCTGGCGCGGTCCCGGCAGGCGCACGGCCGCGAGCGCGGCGTCGTACGCGCGCCGTGCGGCGAGCGCGTTGCGCTCGATGCACGGCTGCTCGATGCGCCCGCCGTCGGGATCGCACGCGAGCCCCAGGTGCGGCTCCAGCGCCCGCTCCGCGGCGTGCACGATCTGCACGTTGCTGCCGTTCATCACCGCGGCGAGCCCGGCCGCAGCCATCGCGGCGCCGACGCCGACCTCGCCCTGGCAGCCGACCTGCCGGACACCGGCCGTGCGCAGCAGTCCGCCGACGGCGGCGCCGGCGAGCAGGAAATCGAGCGCGCGGTCCTCGTGCCCGAACGGCGCCGTGTCGCGCCAGAGCTGGAGCAGCGCCGCGACCGGGCCCGCCGCGCCGCAGGACGGGGCGGCGACGACCTGGCCGCCCGTCGCGTTCTCCTCGGCCACGGCCGTGGCGTAGATGGCCACGCGATCGCCCGGCGATCCGCCGGTCGAGCGGTGCGCGTCCGACCACGCCGGGGCCGTCCGCCGACCGCCGCCCGGCATCGGAGCTTCGCTGGTGAGCCCGCGCTCGACGCAGCCGCGCATCGCCTGCGCGACGAGCAGCAGCCCCGCGCGCACTTCGCCCGGGCTGTAGAACGTGCACTCGTTCGCGCGCGCGAGGTCGACGATCTTCTTGCCGTGTGCGCGGCACGCGGCGAGCAGCGCCTCCGCCGACGCGAACGGGAAGGGCACGCGCGGCATCGCCGCGCCGCCGGACGCATCCCGCTCCGACAGCACGGTCCCGCCCCCGGTCGAAAAGTAGACGCGCGACGCGACCGCGTTGCCGCGCCCGTCGCGCGCGACGAAGCGCATCGCGTTGCCGTCGTAGGCGAGCGAGTGGTTGACGACGAACTTGAGGTCGTGCGCGGGATCGAAGCCGACGCGCTGTCCGCCGGGGAGCGACAGCGTGCGCTCCTCCTGCGCGCGCGCGAGGCACTGCGTCAACGCGGCACCGTCGCAGCGCTCGGGTGGCTGGCCCGCAAGGCCCGCCACGATCGCGCGGTCGCTGCCGTTCTCCCGGCCGTGGAACGACAGGCCGCCGTACAGCTCCGCCTCGACGCGCGCGGTCATCGGCAGCAGCCCGTCCGCCGCCAGCTCGTGCACGAAGCGCAGCGCGGCGCGCTGCGGCCCCACCGTATAGGACGACGAGGGTCCGGGGCCGATCCGATACAGCTCGAACGCGCTCACGTACACGCCGAAATCCCCCCAATCCGCCGGGCTTGCGCTGCGACCCCGCAACCGCAGGACCGCCGAAAGCCTCCGCCCGCATCCGGTGCCGCACGAAGCGCATCGCTCCGGCGCCAACGAGACGCTTTGTTGTGAACGGCGAGTATGCGCATCCGGGGTGCGCCGGCACTGCCCATCCGAAGACCGGTCGCTGCGAGCCGCCGAGCGGTATTGGACGGCAATCCTGTCGATTACAACCCGACGGAGGGCGGACCGCGGCGCCGGTCAACCCGGCGCCGGTACGGGGGGCGCGAACCGGACGCGGGCGGCATAGGACAGCACCTCGGCGGGCTCGCCGCCGGCGAGCGCCTCCTGCACGCGCGTCCACCAGCCGGCGTCGAGCAGGTCGGCGTGGAACGCGACGAACGCCTCGCGCACGCGGGGGTCGGTCAGCAGGAACGTCGCGAACTCCTCCGGGAACACGTCGTGCGGGCCGACCGGGTACCAGACGTCCCCCGACATCTCGTCGAAGCCCGGCGGCGCCGGCGGGATCTTGCGGAAGCGGCAGTCGACGAGATACTCGATCTCGTCGTAGTCGTAGAAGACGACGCGACCGTAGCGCGTCATCCCGAAGTTCTTGAACAGCAGGTCGCCCGCGAAGATGTTGACGGCGGCGAGCTCGCGCAGCGCGTCGCCGTAGTCGCGGATCGCGGCGATCCGCTCGGCGTCGTCGGCGGCCTCGAGGAAGAGATTGAGCGGCGTCATCCGGCGCTCGATGTACAGGTGGCGCACGGTCACGCGGTCCCCGTCCTCCTCGATCTGCGTCGGCGCGACGTCGCGCAGCTCGGCCAGCAGCTCCGGCGTGAAGCGGCTGCGCGGGAACGCGACGTCCGAGTACTCGAGGATGTCGGTCATCCGGCCCGCGCGGTCGTGGTGCTTCACCAGCGCGTACTTCTGCTGCACCTTCGCGGCGTCGGTGTCCTTGCTCGCGGCGATGCGGTCCTTGATGACCTTGAACACGTACGGGTACGACGGGAGCGTGAACACGCTCATGACGAGCCCGCGGATGCCCGGCGCGACGATGAACCGGTCGCGCGAGTGGGCGAGGTGATGCAGGAAGTCGCGGTAGAAGAGGTTCTTGCCCGCCTTCTGCAGGCCCACCATCGTGTACAGCTCGGACGGCGTCTTGTCCGGCAGCATCGCGTGCAGGAACGCGACGTATGCGGACGGCACCTCCATGTCGACGAGGAAGTACGAGCGGTTGGCCGAGAACAGCAGCGCCAGCTCGGCCTCGTCCATCAGCAGCGCGTCGACGTAGAGGCGGCCGTCCGCCGCGTGCTTCAGCGCGACCGCGAACGGCGTGATCCGCATCCCGTTGACGACGCGGCCGACCGCGTACGCGGTCTGGTCGCGGTAGAACAGCGTCGACAGCACCTGCAGCTGGAGGTTGGCCTCGGCGACGTACGGGCGCGGCGCGCGCTCGCGGAACGCGGCGAGCAGGTGGATCAAGTCGCGCCGGAAGTCGGCGAAGCGCGTTTCGAGGCGGAAGTCGAGGACCGCGTCGATCAGCGCATTGCGCAGCCCCTGCTCGCGCGGGTAGTAGCTGCGGTAGGTCGGCGGATCCGCCTCGATGTGCTCGGTCGAGATCGCCGGCCGCACGAAGATGAAGCGGTTGTGGAAGTACGTGCGGTGCAGGATCTTGCACGACACCGAGTTGAAGAACGTCTCGGCGCACTCGGGCTGCTTGTGGTCGATGAGCAGGCCGATGAAGTGCAGCTTGACGCGTTCCCACAGCGCGTCGGCGCCGCTGCCGTCGAGCCCGGCCGGGCGGAATTCGCGCTGGATGCGCTCGACCGTCTCGAGGACGCGGCGGTCGTAATAGTCGATGCGGTCGCGCGCCACGTGGCGCAGCGCGCGCCAGTTGAGCGCCTCGAAGTGGCCCTTGGCGGCGCGCGCGCAGTCGCGGAACAGCGCGTAGTGGCGGTCGAAGCCGTCGCGCAGCGCGCGCGCGATCGCGTGCGCGGTATCGTCATCCGCGGCGGTCAGGCCGGGCGGGGCGGCGGCGGCCAGCGCGCGCGCGGGCATCGGCGGACTCCGCGCGCCTAGCGGCGAAGCGCCGACGGCGCACGCCGGCGACGCGGGCCTGCGGCCGGCGCGCGGCGCCGCCCGCGAACCGCGGTCCCGGCCTCGGCACGGGCCTTGCTGCACGCTGCGCACATGATGAGGCATGATAGCGCAATGACGAGGGGCCACCTTCCGGGCGCCGCGCTGTGCGCCGCGCTGGCGGCGGTCGCGGCCGTGGCGCCGCCGGCGCCGACGGTCGCGCGCGCGCAGGCCAGCGTGGTCAAGTGCGTGGACGCCGACGGCAACGTCACCTACCAGGACTCGCCGTGCACGCCGGGGCAGGCGGGGCGCCCGGTCACGCTGCCCAAGGCCGAGACCCGCGAGGATACCTCCGGGTGGGAGGCGGCCGCGCGCGACGCGCGCGTCGTCAAGGGCATGCCGAAGCGCTGGGTGCTGAAGGCGCGCGGGACGCCCGCCGAGATCACGCCCGGCACGCCGCGCGACGACGTGTCCGAGATCTGGCGGTACGCGGGCAAGGACGGTGCGACGCTGGTCGGGTTCGCGGGGCCGAACGTGGCGTGGGTGCGCGACGGCGCCGCCGCGCCTGCGCCGCCGCGGGCCGCCGCTGCGGCGCCTGCCGCGGCCGCGCCGGCGATCGTCGGCGCGCACAACCGCCGCTTCGTCATCGCCGGCCGCTACTGCGAGCACGTGTTCGCCGAGGTCGGACCGGCTGACCGGCAGGAGCCGGTGGCGGGCGCCGACGGCGCGCCCGGCGTCCGCTACACGTACGAGCCGAAGGACGGCGACCCGCAGATGCGCACGGTGTTTTCGTGCGTCGGCGGCAAGGTCGCCGACGTCGAGCGGACGGTCGTGCAGTGATCGCGCGGTGCCTGCGCGCGACCGCGACGATCGTCGCGCTGGCTGCGACGGTGGCAGGTGCCGACGCGCAGGTCTACAAGTGCGTCGACCGCGCCGGGCGCACGACCTACCAGCAGCAGCCGTGCCCGGATGCGCAGAAGGGCGGCCGGGTCGACCTCTACCTCGGCGCCCCGCCCGCCAGGGGCGACGACGACACCGCCGAACTGGCGGTGCGCGCGCGGCAGAGGCAGGTCGCCGTCGGCATGACCCGCGCGATGGTCATGCAGGCGTACGGGTCGCCGCAGGAGATGCGGCCGGGCCGCGCCGGCGAAGACGCGAGCGAGGTCTGGGTCTACCGGCGCACCGACCTCGACGCACGCGTCGGATTCCGCGGCGGCGTGGTCGCCTGGGTGAGTGGCGGCGAGGAAGCGCAAGGGACCGCGGCGGCCGCCACGCCGCGCCAGAGGCTCGCGCCCGGGCAGCCGTGCGCGACGCTCGAGGCGGACCTGGGACCCGCCGAGGCGGTCGAGGAGGAGTTCGACGCGACGGTCGGGCGTCAGGTCGTCCGCTACCGATGGTCGCCGACGACGGCCGACGACGAGCGGACGTTCGTCGTCTGCGACCAGGGCGCGGTCGCCAGCGTGAAGCGCATGCCGCCCTGAGGCGGCCGGCCCAGGGGCTTCGCGTCAGCGGGCGGCTTCCGCCTGCTCCGAGTATTCCTTGACCGACGTGTTGTAGAAGTTGATGGCGGCGCTGACCTCGGCATTGGCCGCGTTGGCGGCCTTGACCGCGACGTCCGCCTTGGCGTTCAGCTCGTCGATGTACTTCTTCATGCACGCCTGCCACTCGTTCACTTCCTTGGTCCAGCCGCGACGCCGCTGGTCGGACGCGAGGCGGCCCGGATGCGGATCCGGCTTCGGACACGCGGCCACGACGCCGGCGGGCGCCCCGGCCGCGGCGGGTGCCGGCGTCTGCGCCGAAGCGACGAGGGAGGCCGCGCCGACGGCGGCGATGGCGAGCGTGCGGACGATCATGGTCGTGCTCCTCGGGTGCCTGGCAACGCACAATTCTACCGCTTCGCGCGACGCGCATTGCGCAGGGCCGTCGCCGCATGCTTTCATTCGCCGATGAGCCTTCCGGACGCACGCGTGCGCATCGTGGTCGCGGCAGCGGCGCTGCTGGTCGCGGCGTGCCAGCCGCCGGTGCGCACGGTCGGCCCGGAGGCGACCGACCCCGCGGTGGCGCGCCCGGCCGGCGTGGCCGCGGCGCCCGCGACGGCGCCGGCCGCACTCGCCAAGCCTGCGCCGCCGGCGAGCGTCGCGATGCCGAACCGCGAGTTTCTGTCGGGGCCGCTGTACTACTGCGCGGTCGGCGACGCGCGCGCCGCGATCGAGTACGAGGCCAAGGTGGAGAGCCTGTGCCGCCGGCACCCGGAAATGGGGCCGTGCCAGTACGAGCGCAACCTGTGCCGCGCGAAGGGCGGCCGCGTGTTCACCGCGCGCGGCGAGGAGGTTTCGCCCGGCGTCGAAGCCGAATACGACAAGGCGGTGATGCGCGTGCGGTTGCAGGCGGACGGGGGCAAGCGGTAGCCGCTCGCGGCGTGCCGTCCGGCCGAGCGCCGACTGCGCGCAAAGGCTCCGGGCGGCAACGCGCCCGCCGCCGGCGTGCTACAGGTCCTTCGCGGCAAACGTGTTGCACGCGCGCGGATCGCCGGCGGCGAGGCCGGTGCGGAACCAGCGGACGCGCTGGTCGGCGCGGCCGTGCGTGAAGGCGTCGGGCACCACGTAGCCGCGCGAGCGCTGCTGGATCGTGTCGTCGCCGACCGCCGAGGCCGCGCGCAGGCCCTCCTCGACGTCGCCGGGGTCGAGCAGGTTGCGTTTCGCCGCGTAGAAGCCCCACACGCCGGCGTAGCAGTCCGCCTGCAGCTCGAGCCGCACCGACAGCGCGTTGCGCTGCCGTTCGTCCATGCGCGCGGCCGCCTGGTCGTACTTCTGCATCGTGCCCAGCTGGTTCTGCACGTGGTGCCCGATCTCGTGCGCGATGACGTAGGCCGCCGCGAAGTCGCCGGGCGCGCCGAATTTCCGCGACAGCTCCTGGAAGAATGCCGTGTCGAGGTACACCTTGCGGTCCGCCGGGCAGTAGAACGGACCCGCGGCCGCGTTCGCGCGGCCGCACGCCGACGGCGTCGCGCCCGCGAACAGCACGAGCCGCGGCGGCTCGTAGCGCGTGCCCATGCCCTCGAACAGCGCCGTCCAGACGTCCTCGGTGTCGCCGAGCGTGCGCCGGACGAACGCGCCTTCCGGGTCCTTCGCGGCCGGCGCCGGCGCGCGCTGCGCGGGCGCCGAAGGCGCGGGCACCGGTGCGACCGCCGGACCGCCGCCTTCCATCATGCCGAGGAACTGCATCGGGTTCACGCCGAGCAGCAGGCTCACGATCACGACGACGATCAGCGCGCCGCCGCCGAGCCGCATGCCGCCGCCCAGCGGGAAGCCGCCGCCGCCGCCACCGTCGCGGCGGTCCTCCACGTTGTCGGACGGCCGCATGTCGCCCCAGCGCATCGCTTCGCTCCCGGTGGTCGCCCGCTACTTCGCCTGCGCGATCGCGCGCGCGAGGTCCTGATACTCGTCGCACCCCTTGCCGCAGATCCGCTCGAGCGCCGCCAGGTGCTGCTGCGCCTTCGCCTTGTCGCCGGCCAGCAGATAGGTCTCGCCGATGTACTCGTGCGCACCGCGGTGGTTGGGGTCGAGCCGCAGCGCCTCGCGGTAGTGGGTGAACGCGAGGTCGAGCTTCTTCTGGTTGCGATAGGCGAAGCCCAGCAGGTTCTGCACGTCGGCGTTCGCGGGCTCGGCCTTCGCCGCGATGGCGAGGTGGTAGACCGCGCGGTCCCAGTCGCGGGCCTTGACGGCCTCGAACCCCAGGTCGAAGTCCGCGTTGCTCGACGGCGGCGCGGTGACGTTCGCATCGGCGAGCGCCGCCGGCCCCCAGGCGAGCGCCGCCGCGACCAGGGCGGCGCGCGCGGCGCCGGCGATCGTGGCTGCCATGTCGGTGTCCTTCACGGTTTCAGCGCACGGTAGAGGAAAGGCAGGCTCACGTCCATCCGGTAGTCGATCGACGAGTGCGTGTCGTCGAACTCCTCGTATGTGTGCCGGATGCCGTGCGCGGCCAGCTGCCGCGACAGGATCCGCGCGCCGTAGTGCAGGTGGTACTGGTCCCGCCACCCGCAGTCGACGTAGATCCCGCGAAGCGTCCGCAGGTTGCGCGCGTAGCGCCCGACGAGGTGGATCGGGTCGTGCGCGAGCCACTTCGCCCAGCGGCGGGGAAGGAGCTCGCCGGTCTCGAGGTCGAACGGGACGCGGAACCCGCAGGGCGCGCGCGGGTCCGGATCGTAGGTGGCCGCCATCGCGAGCTCCATCAGCGTGTGCACCTCGGCGTCGTTCAGCTTCTCCTTGCGCCATACGGTGTCGAGGAAACGCCGGATGCGGCCGTCGTCGGTGCCGTCGCCGCGCCGGGGACGCACGGCCTGGCGGCCCGGGCGCCGCCGCGGCTTGCGGTAGCGGTCGAGCTCGTTCAGCGTGCGCGGCCAGTCGGGCAGGTAGCAGAAGTCGAAGTAGGCGTCGCCCGAGTGGTCGCCGATCGCGCCCCAGTACTTCGCGTACTTCATGCCGTGCATGATCGCGCCGTAGCCGCCCGACGACTTGCCGAAGCAGCCGCGGTGCTCGCGCGTGGCCAGCGTGCGGAACTCGCGGTCGACGTGCGGGATCAGCTCGCGCGTCAGGTAATCGGCGTAGCGGCCGATCGCCGGCGAGTTCACGTACTGGTTGCCGCCCAGGCACGTGAAGCAGTCGGGGAAGACGATGATGCACGGCCCCATCTTCCGCTCGTGGATGAGGCGCGCCGCGCGCTCGGGCACGTTCTCGTCGAACGGCCGCCAGTTGAGGTGCGCGTAGCCGGAGCCGGTGAAGCCGACGAGGTCGAACAGCACCGGGAAGCGGCGGCCGCGCCCGCCGTGTGTCCCGCGCACGACGCCCTGATCGTAGCCGGGCGGCAGCCAGACGGCGAGCTTGCGGACGTGCGGGTCGCCGAGCGGGTTGTCCGCGAGCACGCGCGAGTCGTGCTCGACGACGATGGTGGTGCCGGTGACCGGGTAGCTCCTCTTGCGCGCCATGTGCGGGATCCCTGCGCTGCCGCGACCGCGAAATCGCGGCCGAGGGGCGATTGTGCCGGGGTGCGGCGACGCCGGCAACGACGCGATGCTGCGCAGCACGATTGAACGCGGCGGGCGCAGCGACTACGATCGGACGCGGCGCGCCCACGAAGAGCGCGCGGAGGGGCCGACGATGGGCACACTTTGGCGCGGAACGGTCGCGGCCGCGGCGCTCGCGGGATCCCTGGTGGCGGCCGCTTCGCCGCTGACGGTCGCCGAATGCTTCGAGGGCGGCGACTTCATCGCCAATGCGGCCAGGGCCCGCGACAACGGCGTGCGCCGCGACGTGTTCCTGGCGCGGCTCGAGGAGGACCTGATGCTCATCCAGGCCTACCCTCCGGCGCTGCGCTGGTTCGCGAAGGACGCCGACGACGAGGAATTGCTCTCGCACGCCGCGCGGGATGTGTTCGACGCGCCGGCCGCGCCCGAGGCGCATCGCGCGCGCTTTCTTGCCGTCTGCTTCACGCGCGCGAGCGCGTGACGGCGCGGACGCGCGCTAGCGGCCGACGCTGCCGCGCGCCTGCGCGAGCGTGGTGGCCGCGGGCAGCGGTTCGCCGGCGCGGACGAGCTTCCAGCCGACGAGGTCGAGCGTGTCGGGCATCGCGGGCCGCCGGTCGGCGAACGACACGTAGCCGGTGAGCTCGACCGTCTCCGTCCGGCCCCGCGCCAGCTTGCCGCTGCGGTCGACGGGGCGGAACGTGAACCGCAGCGCGAACGGCAGGCGACCGCCGTCGCCCGGGCGGATGGTGCCCGTCACGCGCCACGGCGGCCCGTACAGCGCGGCGGTCGTCGGGGTTTCCGTGCGGATGAACTGCGTGGCGCTGCCGGCGTCGAGCGCCAGCCGCTCGGTGACCTCGGCCGGCCCCCCGAGCACACCCTCGTCCAGCAGCACGCCCACCAGCTGCATCGCCATGTTCGGTGCGCTCAGCATGTAGTCGAGGATGTCGTCGTCGGTCGGCAGCTGCTCGCGGGTGCGGTACGCGAACGCGTCGTCGGCGAGCAGCAGCACCTCCCCGCCGCGGCGCCCGTGCGGCGTACGCTCCGTATAGGTCGTCAGTACCTCGCCGTTGGCCGGGCGCTCCATCGTGTACGTGCCCGTAAAGGCGCCGGCCCTCAGCGTCACCTCCATCCGCGCGAACTGCGACCAGCGGCCCATCGCACACAACGCGTGGTGCCGCGACGTCCCGCAGTCGCGGGGGTCGGGGCCCGGCAGCCGCAGGTCGGCCGGCGGCTTCGGCACGGCGGCCAGGCCCGGCAGGGCGGTCGCTGCCGGCCCGCCGGACTGCCCCGCGGCCGCGCCTGCAACGGCGGCGGCAAGGACCGCCGCGGCCATCCGGATCGCGATCGCGCGACGAAGGTGATCGGTGCGAAGGCGCATGGGCGCGATTCTAGCGGCGGCGACGCCACGCGGCCGCGCCTCCGGACTTGCGGCGTTCCGGGGCCGACGAACCGCGCCGGGAGTCCGCGGCAGCGCGAGCGCGGCGTTCGCCGGTGCCTTGGTCGCGATCCCGCAGAGGCGGCGGCCCGGCCGGGCGGCACCGGCTCGCGCCGGCGACCCGCTCCGCCACCCGCCGACGGGCCCGGGCGCCGGCGCGGCCGGTGGCATACTGCAGGCGTTTCGACCCGCGTCGCCGCTGCCCGCCATGCACCGTGATCCCGCGCCGCCCGCCGGCCTGCCACCGGAGGGCGTCCCGGCGGCGCAGGCGCTGCTGTCGCGCCGCTCCGTGCGCGGCTTCCTGCCGACGCCGGTTCCGCGCGCCACGGTCGAGGGCATCCTGTACCTGGCCGCGCGCGCGCCCTCGGGCACCAACTGCCAGCCGTGGAAGGTGTACGTCTGCACGGGCGCGGCGCGCGAGCGGCTCGTCGCCGCGCTCCACGCCGCGCACGACGCGGCCGCCAGGGGCGATGGTACGCACGCGCCCGAGTACGCGTACTACCCCGAGCACTGGCGCGAGCCGTACCTCGCGCGACGGCGCGCGCTCGGCTGGGGCTACTACGGCCTCGTCGGCATCGGCCGCGGCGACCGCGCGGCGATGCACGCGCAGCACGCGAAGAATTTCGCGTTCTTCGGCGCGCCGGTCGGACTGTTCTTCACGCTGGACCGCGACCTGGAGCGGGGCAGCTGGCTCGACGCGGGGATGTTCATCGAGGGCGTGATGGTCGCCGCGCGCGCGTACGGGCTGCACACGTGCCCGCAGGCGGCGTTCCTGCCGTTCCATCGCGTCGTGCGGCGCGAGCTCGCGATTCCCGACGGCGAAGTGCTGCTGTGCGGGATGTCGCTCGGGATGATCGACGAGACGGCGCGCGAGAACGCGCTGGAGACGACACGCGAGCCGGTGGCCGCGTTCACGCGGTTCCGCGAGACCTAGCGGGCCGCGCCGCGCGCCGCGGCGGCTTCAGCGCCCGCGGCGGGCGTGCAGCAGCGTTCCGCGGCAGCGCCGCGCGCCGCAGCGGCACGCGTACTGCGCGCGCTCGGCGCGCGTCAGGCGCCCCTCCACGTAGAGCCGGTAGTCGTACGTCAGCTCCTCGCCGGGCGCGATGCGGCGCTTCGCCGCGACGAACACGCGGCCCGCGTCGTCCTCGTGCGTCACGCAGTTGGGCGCGCACGAATGGTTGATCCAGCGGGCGGCGTTGCCGCGGACACGCGCGTCGATCACGCGCCCGTCCTCGAGCTCGAACAGGAACGTGTGCGCGGGATCGTCCGGGTCGCTGTCGGGCCGCGCAAGCGCTTCGTCCCACGAGGTGCGCTTGCCCCGGTACTCGACGATCTGCGTGCCCTTGGCGATCTCGGTGGTGGCGAACACGCCGCGCCCGTGGATCGACGAGCGGCGGACGCGGTAGGGTTTCTTCGCGGCGGCGGTGGGCATGGGCGGAACGGGCAACGACGTGCGCTCATTTTCTCACGCGCCCGCCGCGGTGCCGTCGCCGGGATGCAACGTCGCGAGCTCGACCGCGACCGCCGCGTGCTCGCCGGACAGGAAGACGTGGCCGTCCTCGATCGTGCACGTGAGCTGCATCGTCCGCTCGACGAGCGCCGCCAGCGCGGCGAGCGACGCCGGCGCGATCGCGTGCACGGCGAGCCGCGGCAGCCGGCGCAGGGACTCGCCCGCGCGCTCCCACCACAGGTCGACGGCGCGGCCGCCGTACGCGTAGACGACGACGTCGCGGGCGCGGCCGGCGGCGCGGCGCAGCGCGCGCTCGTCGGGGAGTCCGACGTCGATCCACGTGACGATGGCGCCGGTGGCGTCGCGCAGCGCGAGCGCGGGCTCGTCGTCGGTCGCGAGGCCGCGGCCGAACGCGAGCGCCGGGTCCGCGTGCAGCGCGAAGGCCAGCAGGCGCGCCATCATCCGCTCGTCCGTTTCCGAGGGGTGGCGCGCCAGCGTGAGGGCGTGCGTGCCGTAGTAGCCGCGGCCGATGTCGGCGACGGCGAGCGTCGCCTTGAAGATCGTGGCCTTCAGCGCCATCGCGTGCGTCAGCGCAGCAGCGACAGCAGCAGCGGCGTGGTGACCGCGGCGGCGAGCGTCGTCAGCACGAGGCTCGCGGCGACCGGCCCCTCGAGGGCCGCGAACTCGCGCGCCATCAGGTAGACGTTGGCCCCCACCGGCAGCGCGGCCAGCATGACGACCGCCTGCGTCTCGCGCTCGGGCAGCGCGAGCGCGCGCGCCGCGGCGAAGACGACGAGCGGATACACGACGAGCTTGACCGCGGCGAGGGCGGCGGCCGGTCGCCAGCCTTCGCGGATCCCGTATTCGGCGAGCCCCATGCCGAGCACGATCAGCGACAGCGGCACCGCCGCCTGGCTCACGAGGCCGAGCGTCTCGGCGACGAAGCCCGGCAACGCGAGCCCCGTGTACCCGAATGCCGTGCCCAGCATGATCGCGGCGACGACCGGATTCGTCATCACGCCGACGGCGGTCCGCGACAGGCCGTGCGCCGACAGCTCGCGGTTGCGCGCCCACTCGACGGAGACCGTGACGAGCGTCCACAGCACGAGCGCGTTGAAGACGATGACGAGCGACATCGGCGGCAGCACGGCGTCGCCCAGCGTGACCTTGGCGAGCGGGATGCCGAGCAGCACCGTGTTGGAAAAGACGGCGCCGACGCCGAAGATCGACTGCCCGACGCCGTCCATGCGGAATCCCCACGCGGCCACGGCCCGGGCGAGCGCGAACGTGGCGAAGGCGCCGCCGAAGTACGCGACGAGGAGGCGCGCGTCGACCGGCGGCTGGCGCGGGAAGTCGCTCATCAGGCGGAACAGGAACGCGGGGATCGCGACGGCGAACACGAATCGCGACAGGGCGTCGGACGCGACCTTCGGCCAGCGGCCCCACCGCGACAGTGCATACCCGACGAACACCAGCAGGAACAGCGGCGCGGTGAGCGCGGCGACGGCGGCGAACGCGGACACCGGCGCGGCGGTCGGGTGGCGCCGCGCGGGCCCGGCGTCAGGCCGTCGCGGGCGCCGGCGGCCGGGCAGGCGTGGCGAGCGAGTCCAGCGCCGCGCTGACGGCGCGGTCGAACAGCGGCACCGGTTCGACGACCAGCGCGATCTCGCCGGCGCCGATCTCGTAGGCGAGCTCCTCCGGCGTGTAGACGAACGCGCGGGCGCGCGACCGGCTGGTGAACAGGTACTTGGTGCGCAGCGGGCTCACCCACGTGAGGCGCGCGTTGACGGTCTTGCCTTCCTTCGTGAACGCGAGCCACGTGCCGACCGCCATCTCGCTGACGAAGTCGTGGACGTTGACCACCGGCGCGGGCGGCGCGGCCGGCGCCGGGACGGCGGCACCACCGGCGGCCGCGGTGGCCGGCGGCGGCTTGATCGCGGCAATGTGCAGCTCGTAGAGCCGCTCGAAGAACGCCTTGGCGCGCTCCGGCGCGACCCCGAGCGCCACGGCGCCCTTGCGCAGCGCGGCGATCAGCGACGGGATCATCTTGGTGAGCCGCGCCTTCTGGCCCGTGCGCTCCTTGGCGACGATGCTCCACAGCAGGTCGTCGAGCGTCTTGACCGCGGCGTTCCAGGCGTCGCTGTCGGCGCCGTGGTCGCGGCGGACCGCCGCCATGTGGTCGGCCCACACGGTCTCGATGAAGCCGCGGACCTCGAAAGGCACGTCGACGCCGGCCAGCCGATCGCGCAGGTACGCACGGACGTGCGACCGGTCGGCCTCGCTCTCCTCGGCCGTGAGGGCGGTCGCGACGTCGTCGGCGGTCGCGGTCGCGACGCGCTGGCGCTCGGCCTCGCTGAAGGCGGCCAGCTTCAGGTTAGCCGTGCGGAAGACCCCGACGTCGATCTCGAAGTCGCGGCAGATGTCGTCGACGACCTCGGCCGCGAGCTTCGTGAACGCTTCGCGGTACGCCTCGTCGTGCGTCGCGCCCACCGCGGCGTCGGCGAGGTTGTCGAGCAGCTGCCGCGCCGAGTGGCGCTTGTCGGAGAAGAACGTGCGGTCGAGCAGCGCCGCCTTGACGATCGGCACCTGGAGGCGGCCGAACAGGCTGCGCAGCGCGTCCGGGATCGACTTGTCGCGGAAGATGTAGTCGAACAGCAGCGAGATCACGTCCATCGTGATCCGGTCGGTGTCGTTGCTGATCTGGTCGTCGATCGCCGCGCGGATGTGCGGGATGAGGTTCAACGGCACGACCGTGCCCTGCCCGGGGGCGTCGTCGGTCTTGGGCGCCGCCTGCGCGATCGCGACGGGGAGGTCGAGCCGCTGCCAGTGGGCGAGCGTGGCGAACAGCGGCGTCGAGGTGCCGAGCGCCATCAGCGGGTCGAGCGACGGGAAGAGCGCGGCGTCCTGCGCCGGCGCGACGGCGCCCGACGGTTCCTCGCCGGCCACGCCGATCGCGCGCGGGGGGGCCGGCGCCGCGGTGGCGCCGACTGCGGCGAGACTCGCGAGCCCGGCGAGTATGCGTGCCGCCGACATCTCGTCGGCGGCGGGCCCGGCGCCGCGCGGCGGCAGCGTCACCTTCTCGGCGAACACGAGGGCGGGCGGCGCGCCGGGTTCGGAAAGCGTCTCCGGCACGACGACGTCGCGCGGCACGTCGGGCGGCGGCTCGTGCAGCAGCTTGGAGAACGTCGGCAACAGGTCGCGATCGTCGGCCGGCCGGTGGTCGCTGCGGGCGCGCAGCGCCGCCTTGATCTCCGGCAGCACGCCGCGATCGGCGAGGAAGCGGTTGATCGAGATGTAGAGCTTGTTGAGGTCGGGCGTGACGTCGGTGAGGATCCGTTCCATGAACGGCCGCCACACGCGGGGATTCGGGTAGATCGCGCGTGCCGAGGCGCCGATCGCATCCAGCACGTAGCTGGCCGCGAACGGATCGTCGATGTCGCGCGTTCCCGGGTCGCCCAGCAGCGTCTCGACGCGCAGGTCGAGTGCCGTCAGCTCGCGGTGCGTGAACCGGTCGAGGAAGCGCGTGGCGTCCTTGAGCGCCGCCTGCCGCTCGTGGTCGAATGCCGAGAGCACGCGCAGCGTGGCGAGCGACGCGTCGGCGTCGAGGCGGCGCCCCTTCCGGCGGACGCCCTCGAGCCGCCGCTCGAAGAGGTCGCACAACGTCTTGTCGAACCGCTCGAGCCACTCGCCCCGCTTGTTGCGGAACGACTCGACCTCGCCGTCCGGGATGTGGCTGTGCGTCTCGAACAGGTCGTTGGTCTGCTCGAGCGACGCGCGGATCAGGTCCAGCAGCTTCACGCGGTACTGCGCGAAGCAGGACCGCAGCAGCGCGCGGGCCTCGTCCTCGCCGATCGGCAGCGGCGCGTCGGCGAGGAGCGACCCGGGATACGGCGTGGGCGCGGCGGTGGACATCCCCGGGATTCTACTGCGGCGGGAACTCGGCCGACGCGACGGCGATCGGGTCGCAGGCGCGGCCTATCGGCCCGGCAGCGCGGCGCCCGTCCCGCCGCACGCGGCGGCGACCCGTGCGTACTCCTCGGAGGAGTCGACCGCGCGCTGGCGCGCCGCGAGGTCGCGCCCGGCGGCCTCGGAGTGCGCCCGGACGAAGGCTTCGAGCCGTTCGCGCAGTGCGCGCTGGGCCGCCTCCCCGTCGTCGGCGTGGCGGACGCCATCGGCGAACTCGGCCGGAAGCACCTGCGCCAGTTCGGCCGCCGCCTCATCGAGCCATTCGGCGTAGACGGCCACGTGCTTCATCTCGTGCTCGCGGATCGCGGCGCGCTGGCACGGATCACCGGCGATCTCGCGGGCGATGTACACGGTCAGCGGCCGCAACGCGAGCTCGACACGCACGTTCGCGCGGAAACAGGCGCGCCCGGTCGCCGGGTCCTTGAGCCCCTTGATCTCGAGCGACGCGTCGTGCCCGATCCGCGTCTTGGTGACGCCGAGCGCCCGGTGGCCGGCCGCCGGCCCGTCCAGCAGCGCGACGAGGTCGACCTGCGAGCGGGTGTCGTCCTCGACGATCTCGATCGGCGCGGCGACGACGACCGGCGGCTTGTGCGGCAGCTGCGCGCAGCGCGACTCGAACGACTGGAACGGATTGCGCAGCGCCGCCACCTGCGGCAGCCGGTCGCAGCCCGCCGTGCCCGCGGCGACGAACAGCAACCCGGCGACGACCGCGTGGCGCATGGCCCAATATAGCGCGATCCCCGCCGCCGGGCACGCCGGCGGCGGCGCCCCGCCCGCAGCACGTAGAATCACGGATGGACGACGAAGATCCGGAAGAAGGGGACGCATGGAAGTGCCGGGCTGGGTGTTGACCGCGACGATCTGGGCGTACTGGATCGGCGTGGGCGCGATGATCGTGCGTGTGCGGCGGCACACGCGGCGGGTCGTCGGGGTCGTACCGGAGCAGCGGCTGGAGCGCACCATGTGGCTGGTCTGGGTGCCGCTGGTGGCGGCCTGGGCGACGCTGCCGTGGCTCGCGCTGCATCGCGCGGACCCTCCGTGGGCCCTGCCCGAGTTCGCGCGGGGCGGCGGCTACGCGGCCGTGCGCTGGGCCGCGGCGGCGGTCGCGGTCGCATGCCTCGCGGCGACGATCCGCTGCTGGGCGCGGATGGGCAAGGACTGGCGGATGGCCGTGACCTCCGAGGCGGACCAGGCGCTCATCACCGACGGCATGTTCAGCCGTGTGCGGCATCCGATCTACGCGCTGTCGATCCTGCTGATGGTCGCGACGATGGTGATCGTGCCGACGGTGCCGATGCTGGTCGTGGGCGCGGTTCACATCGGCCTCATGGTCGTCAAGGCCGGCAACGAGGAGCGCCACATGCTCGCGTGTCACGGCGACGCGTACGCCCGCTACCTCGCGCGCACCGGGCGCTTCCTGCCGCGCTTCCGGTAAGCGCCCGGGCGCGGCCGGGGCGCGGGGCTGCGATAATCGCCGCATACGAACCACAGGCGGCATGCCGCCACGCCTTCCGCACGTCCATGGCCACGCGTCGCCTCCGCGCTTTCCTCGTTGCCGGTGCGGCGCTCGTCGCGGCGGCGACGGCGTTCCCGGCCGCGGCTGTCGCGACGGCGCCGCAGATCGTCTGCGCGACGCCGACGGGGATGGCGTCGACGGCCGCGCTGGCGGGGCTCCCCGCGCCCCGGATCATCGCCCTTTCCGGCAGCGTGCCGATCGTCACGATGCAGGCGTTCGCGGAATTCCTGATCGCGATGGGCTATCCGGAGGCGTCGCTGCGGGATCCGCGCGACGGCAGCCTCGCCAAGAGCAGCTACACGGACAGCGCGGAACTCGCGGGGGCCGTCGCGTGGTACTACGAGCGCGACGCGATGCGGCCGATGCTGATCGGCCACAGCCAGGGCGGGATGCTGGTCGTGCGCACGCTGCACGAGCTCGCCGGCGACTTCCACGAGGCGATCCCGGTGTTCGACCCCGTCGCGGGACGCGCGCTGGATCGCACGTCCATCCGCGATCCGTACACGCAGGCCGAGCGTCCGGTGGTCGGCGTGCGCGTGTCGTTCGCCGCGGCGCTCGCCACCGGCGCGCTGCCGCGCCTGCTGCTCGGCCAATGGACGATGCTGCCGCGGTTGCGCAAGATCCCGGACACGGCGCTGGAGTTCACCGGGTTCACCGTGCCGTGGGACCCGATCGCCGGCAACCTCGCGACCGCGGAGCCGTACGTCGCCACCGGCAGCGCCGAGGTGCGCAACGTCCTGCTGCCCGCGACGTACACGCACATCGGACTGCCGGCGACCGAGCACCTCGCCGCGCAGCCGGCCACGCGGGCGTGGATCGACGCGTACACGCCGGATTCGCCGCCGCCGCTGCCGGACGCGGCGACCGCCGACGTGCGCAACCTGGTCCATGCCGCCGACCTCTGGCACAGCATCCGCGTGCACTGGTGCCGCGAGGGCCAGCGGCGGCTCGCGCTGCGCGGGCCGGCCTAGGATGAAGCGGTCGCCACCCCCGCGGGCCCTCGACGGGGCGCGCCGGTCGCCTGCCGCGGCGACGCGGCGCTGACATGCGCGGCCGGCTCAACCTGTTTCAGGCGGCGATGCTGCGCTGGCGCGAGCTCGCGCCGTACAACGCGGTCCACGTCGCCGAGCTGGCGGGGCCGCTCGACGCGGCGCGGCTGTCCGCGGCCGTGGCCGCGCACCTGGCGGCGCTCGGCGTGACGGGCTTCACGCTCGATGCCGCGGGCCGCCGATACGACTACGCGGGCGGACTGCAGGCGGTCGACGTCGCCGTGCTGGCGGGCGGCGACGACCCGGCCGGCGTGCTCGAACGGGAGATGGAGCGACACCTCAACCTTCCGTTCCCGGCGGACGGGGCGTACGTCCCGTTCCGGTTCTTCGTCGTCGATGCCGGCGCCACGTTCCACTTCGGCGTGTCCTACGACCACTTCATCGCCGGCGGCGACTCGATCGTCGCGCTGGTCAAGGGGATCGCCTGCCGCTACGAGGGAACCGGGCCCGACGCGGCGGCCCCGCCGGAGCTGTATCCGCCCGCCTACGCGGGGCTGTTCGCACGCAACGCCCTCAAGGCGTATCTCGGCCAGTACTCGCTGCCGTCGATGCTGCGCCGGGTCGGGCGCGCATTCCGGCCCCGGTACCCGTACGGCGACGACTTCGCCAACGCGTTCACGTCGTTCGAGCTGCCGGCCGACGTCAACGCCGCCGTGATCCGCGCCGCGGGCGCGTGGCGACTGACGCGCAACGACCTTCTCATCGCGCTGTTGCTGAAGTCGCTGGCGCCGGAGGTCCCGGACCGGCTGCACGCGAAGCGCCGGCGGGAGATCGCGATCGCGTCGGTGATCAACATCCGCGGCGAGTTCGGCGTGGCGCCGGACGCGGCGTTCGGCCAGTTCCTGAGCTCGTTCCTCGTCTCGCATCCGGTGCCGGAGGACGCGACCCTCGAGGCGCTGGCCCGCGACGTCCACGAGCAGACGCGGCGGGTCAAGCGCCGCAAGCTCTACCTGCAGACGCTGCACCTGCTCGCGTGGGGCGGGCTCGCGTGGCGGTTCATGACGCCCGGGCAGCGCCGCCAGATGTACGCGAAGAACTACCCGGTCTGGGCCGGCGTGTCGATGCTGTCGGTGGCGTCGCTGTGGCGCGACGCGCCAGGACAGGCGCACGTGCTGCACTACCTGCGGGCGATCTCGACGGGCCCGTTCTCTCCGCTGGTGATGGCGCCGGCGTCGGTCGGCGAATGCCTGCACATCGGCGTTTCGTACCGGACCGCGGCGTTCCGGCGCGACGACATCGCTAGAATCATCGCAACATTTCTTACCACGGCCCGCAGTCTCGGATGAACCCGCTCCGTCGCCTCGCCTGCTGCATGCTCGCCGTCACCGTGCTGATCGCGGCCTCCGGCTGCACGGTGCGGCCGCTGCGCGACGGGCAGGACCCGCCGGCGCTGCCGCCGCCGCCGGCGCTCGACCGGACGGCCGAGGAGCGCATCATGGCGCTCGACCCGGAGCGCGTGACCGCCGCCGACGTCCGCGACATCCTCGCCAGGGGCCCGACGCCGCGGATCATGCTGCTGCACGGCGGCATCTATCCGGTGCACCTCGCGATGAGCTCGTTCGGCGAGTTCCTGGTGGGCATGGGCTACCCGGAGGCGCGCATCCGGCACCCCCGCGACGGTGCGTGGTCGCACAGCCCGTACGAGGACGCCGAGCAGCAGGCGGGCACGCTCGCGTGGTATTACGAGCGCGACGGCGTGCGGCCGCTGGTGATCGGGCACAGCCAGGGCGGCATGCAGGCGGTGAAGATCCTCCTCGTGCTCGCCGGCGGGTTCAGCCCCGAGGTGGCGGTGTGGAACCCGCTGACCGACGCCTCCGCGGGCCGGACGGCGATCGACGATCCCGTCACCGGCCGCAGGCAGCCGGTCGTCGGCCTGCGGCTGCCCTATGCGTCGGCGGTCGGGGCGGGCGGCGCCGCGTTATTGCTCCCCAACCAGTGGGCGATGATCGGCCGGCTGCTGGTCGTCCCGGACTCCGTCGAGGATTTCGTCGGCTACTGGATCGACTTCGACACGTGGGCGTGGACGCTGCCCGGCGTCGACGCCACCCGCACGTTCACCAAGGCCGGGCGCGCGAGCGTGCGCAACGTGACGCTGCCGGCCGGCAACAACCACGTCGTCATGCCGGCGTCCCGCGATCTCGCCGCCGACCCGGCGCTGCGCGCGTGGATCGACGCCTATCGACCGGGCACGCCCGCCGCGGAACCGCCGCGTGGAGCGCCCGACAACGCGCTGTGGGTCGCCGACGTCTGGTACAGCGTCAAGAAGCACTGGGTGCTGGAGGCGCAGCGGTACATCGGCGCCCGTCGCGCGGGCGCGAAGCCCGCGGTGACCGGCAAGTTAGAATAGCGGTTTCGCCCGCCGGGGGCCCGACCCCCGGCTGCCGCGATTCGACGCGATCGGGGGGCTGGCCCTCGACCGCCGCGCGGCCTGCGGTTCCCAGGGAATTCCGGACGATGGCAGATGCACTGACGGGAAAGGTGGCGCTCGTCACCGGCGCGGCGCGCGGGATCGGTCGCGCGATCGCGACGCGGCTGGCGGCCGCCGGCTGCGACGTCGCCGTCAACTACTACAACAGCGCCGAGGCCGCCGAGGCGCTGTGCGGGCAGATCCGCGCCGGCGGCCGCCGCGCGTGCGCGATCCAGGGCAGCGTGGGCATCCCCGACAGCGTCGACGAGATGTTCGCCGAATTCCGCAAGCACTTCGACCGGCTCGACATCGTCGTCTCCAACGCGGCGTCGGGCGTGCTGAAGCCGACGGTCGAGATGACGCTGAAGCACTGGCGCTGGTGCCTCGAGACGAACGCGCTCGCGCTCAACCTGCTCGTGCAGCGCGCGCTGCCGCTGATGCCCGACGGCGGCCGCGTCGTCGCGATGTCGAGCCTGGGCGCGCAGCGCGCGATGCCGGGCTACGGCTTCGTCGGCGCGTCGAAGGCGGCGCTGGAGGCGCTCGCCCGCGCGCTCGCGCAGGAGCTGGGGCCGCGGGGCATCCGCGTCAACGTCGTCTCGGCCGGCGTCGTCGACACCGACGCGCTGTCGTATTTTCCCAACCGCGACGAGCTGCTCGCCGACTTTGCGCGGCGTACGCCGGCCGGGCCGGTGCTGACGCCGCAGGACGTCGCGAACGCCGTGTACCTGCTCTGCCTGCCGGAGGCGGCGATGATCAACGGCCACACGCTGGTCGTCGACGGCGGCTTCGCGATCTCGGGCTAAGGTGGAACGGCCCCCACGCTCGCTGCGCTCGCTGCCCCCCGAGGGGGCGGGTCCGTCCCTTGGGACGGCCCGGCGGGACGGACGACGGCCCCCACGCTCGCTGCGCTCGCTGCCCCCCGAGGGGGCGGGTCCGTCCATCGGGACGGCGGGACGCAACTGACATGGCGCTGCCGATTCCCTCCGGCCTCGAAGGCAAGACCGTCGTCGTCACCGGCGGCAGCCGCGGCATCGGCCGCGCGATCGTCGACGTGCTCGCCGGCGACGGCGCCGACGTCACGTTTTTCTATCGCGACAACACGGAGGCCGCGGAGGCGGTGGTCGCCGCGGCCCGCGCGGCGGGGCGCACGGTCGCGGCGGAGCGCGTCGACGTGCGCGACGCCGCGGCGTGCGTGGCGGCGGTCGAGCGCATCGCCGACCGCACCGGGCGCATCGACGTCCTCGTCAACAACGCCGGCATCATCCGCGACGGGCCGCTCGCCGGCTTCTCCGACGACGACGTGCGCGACGTGCTCGAGACCAACGTGACCGGCGTCTTCAACGTCACGCGGGCCGTCGTGCCGTTCATGATCGCGCGGCGCACCGGGCGGATCGTCAACATGAGCTCGGTGTCCGGCGAGAAGGGCGGACGCGGACAGACCAACTACGCGGCGTCGAAGGGCGCGATCAACGCGCTCACGAAGGCGCTCGCGGTCGAGCTCGCGCCGCGCAAGATCGCGGTCAATGCCGTGGCGCCCGGCGTCATCGACACCGAGATGTCGCAGGCGGTGCGCGAGCTCGCCGGCGACGAGGTCAAGGCGCGGATCCTGCTGAAGCGCTACGGCACCGCGGAAGAAGTGGCGTACGCCGTGTGGTTCCTGGCGTCCGATTACGCGAGCTACGTGACGGGCCAGGTGCTGACGGTGGACGGCGGGTTCAAGATGGACTGAGTGGACTGAGCAAAGGTGCATTGAGAGGAAGCGATGACGACGACAACACCCATCACGCAGGACGAAATCAACGCCGTCTTCCCGACGGTCGCGGCGACGATGGCCGACGCGCTCGGCTGCGAGGTCGAGGACATCAAGCCCAACGTGTCGCTGATCGAGGGCCTCGACGCCGAGTCGATCGACTTTCTCGACATGGTGTTCCGGCTGGAGCGGTCGTTCAAGATCAAGATCCCGCGCGGCAAGATCGTCGAGAACGCGCGCGGCACGCTGACCGAAGCCGAGTTCGAGCAGAAGGGCATCGTCACCGACGTCGGCATGGCGCAGCTCAAGGCGTACCTGTCGGAAGTGCCGGCCGAGCGCTTCAAGTCGCCGATGAAGGTCGCCGACATCCCGCGCCTCTTCACGCCCGAGACGTTCTGCAAGCTGGTCGTGCAGGCGCAGCGCGACGCGAAGTCGGCGGCGTGACCGACCGCTTCGCCGCGTTCTCGTTCGTCGACCGGATCGTCGAGCACGTGCCGGCGACCGGCGCGCGCGGCACGTTCGCGATTCCCGCGGACATCGCGGCGTTCCCGCCGTGCCTGATGGCGGAGGCGGTCGGACAGCTCGCGGCCTGGGTGGCGATGGCGCACATCGGCTTTCGCGGCAGGCCGGTGGCCGCGCTCGCGATGGAGACGCGGTTCCTGCGCGCGGCGCGGCCCGGACAGCAGCTCGACCTCGCCGTCGACGTCGAGCACTGCGACGACGAGGCCGTCGCCTACCGTGGCCGCGCGCGCATCGGGAACGAGCCCGTGATCGAGCTCGACGACTGCCTGGGTCCGATGCTCCCGGTCGCCGACTTCGACGACCCGCAGGCGCTCGCCGAGCGCTTCGCGCTGCTCACGGCGGGCGGGGCCGCGCCGGGCCGTTTCCGCGGCGTCGCGCTGCCGCCGGTCGTGCGCACGGGCGGCGTGGCCGGCGAGTCGGCGACGGGGACGCTCGCGGTGCCGGCGGACGCCCCGTTCTTTCACGACCACTTTCCGCGCCGGCCGGTGTTCCCGGCGACGCTGCTGCTCGACGCGCAGATCGGGCTTGCGCTGGCGCTCGCCGCCGAGTCGGGCCGGTGGCACGCCGGTGCGCGCCTCGCACCCGTGCGCATGACCAACGTGAAGGTGCGCAGCTTCACGCCGCCGGGCCAGGTGCTCGCGCTGACCGCGCAGATGCGGCCGCCGCAGGAGGGCGTCGCGACGTTCCAGCTGACTGCCACGGCCGAAGGCAAGACCGTGGCGACGTCGCGCGTCGACATCGGGGAGGAGCGCGCGTGACTGGCGCCGGCGCACGGCGGCGCGTCGCGGTCACGGGCGTGGGACTGGTCACGCCGGTCGGCAACGACGTCGCGACGACGTGGGACGCGCTCCTCGCCGGCCGCAGCGGCGGCGGCCCGATCACGCTGTTCGACGCGTCCGGCTTCTCGACGCGCATCGCGGCCGAGGTCAAGGACTTCGCCAGCGTGCTCGTCGCCGACCGCAAGCTCCTCAAGCTCGCGAACCGCTCGCACCGCTTCATGCTCGAATCCGCGGAGCAGGCGCTGCGCGACGCCGGCATCCGGCCGACGCCGGACGACGCGACGCGATGGGGTTGCGCCGTCGGTGCCGGCATGATGACGGCTGACTTCGACGACCTGGTCGAGACGCACGCGCACTGCGCGGCGACCGGCGAGCTCGACGCCGATCGCCTGCTCACGGATCGCCCCGCCAACGATCCGCTGGTGTTCTGCCGCGGGCAGGCGGCCGAGGGGCTCGCGCTGCTCACGCGGCGGTTCGGCATCCACGGCTGCGCGACGTCCGTGCACACGGCGTGCGCATCCGGCGGGCAGGCGCTCGGCACGGCGCTCAAGATGATCCGCCGCGGCCGCGTCGATCGGGTGCTGGCCGGCGGCTTCGACTCGATGATCAGTCCGGTCGGCATCGCCGGCTTCTGCCTGCTCTCGGCGCTTTCGGCGGACAACGAGACGCCGCAGCGCGCGAGCCGGCCGTTCGATGCGACGCGCAACGGCTTCCTGCTGGGCGAGGGGGCGGGCTTCGTCGTGCTGGAGGACTGGGCGCTGGCGCGCGCGCGGGGGGCGCGCATCTACGCCGAACTCGCCGGCGACGGCAACTCGCTGTCGAGCTACCGGATCACCGACTCGCCGCCGGACGGCGACGGCCCGATCCAGTCGATGCGGCAGGCGCTCGCCGACGCGCGCGCGACGCCGGGCGACGTCGACTACGTCAACGCGCACGGCACGTCGACGGCGATGAACGACCGCAGCGAAAGCGCGGCGATCCACGCGGTCTTCGGCGCCGATGCCACGCGCGTGGCGGTGAGCTCGACCAAGAGCACGATGGGCCACCTGATCGCGGCGGCCGGCGCCGTCGAGGGCGTCGTTTGCGCGCTCGCGATCGCGCGCGGCGAAATGCCGGTCAACGCGAACTACGCCGAGCGCGACCCCGACTGCGACCTCAACCTCGTCGTCGGTGCGCCGCGCCGGCAGCGCATCCGGGTGACGATGTCCAATTCGTTCGGCTTCGGAGGCTCCAACAGCTGCATCGTCATGCGGCATCCCGAAGAGGTCGACGGCCGGCCGGGGACGGGTGCGTAGGATGAAGCGACCCCCACGCTCGCGTTGCTCGCTGCCCACGGAGCCGCCCTCGCGCACGGGGCGAAGCCAAGGCTCGCAGAGCGCGTCCGCGCGCGAGGGCGGCGGCCGACGCGCTGACGCCCGCACGCCGCGCAGGTACAAGATGGCCGCGGCGTGTCAGTGCCTTCGGGCGGCCGGGCGGCACTAGGATGAAACGACCCGCACGCTCGCTTTGCTCGCTGCCCCCTGAGGGGGCGTGTCAGTGCCTTCGGGCGGCCGGGCGGCACTGACATGGCCGCGCGACGCATCGTGATCACGGGGGCGGGTGCCGTCTGCGGGGCCGGCATGCGTCCTGCCGACATCCTCGCGGCGGTGATGGCCGGCACGTCGGCGATCGGCCCGATCCGGCAATGGGACGCCAGCCATTGGCCCGCGCGGGTCGCCGGCGAGATTGCCGATTTCGACCCGCGCGCGCTCGTGCCCGACCGCAAGCTGCACAAGCTGATCCGCCGCACCGACATGGTCGGCATGTACGCGGCGAGCGCCGCGATCGACGAATCGGGCCTCATTGCCCACCGCGACGCACTCCCGCCGGGCGAGGCGGCTGCGTACAGCGACGCGACCGGCGTGATCGTCGGCTCCGGCGGCGGCAACTTCCAGAACCAGTACGACTACTTTCCGCTGATGACGGCGACGAACGGCGACCTGCCGGCGTTCGGCCGCGAGCTCGCCGACAACGTCAACCCGATGTGGCTGTTGCGGACGCTGCCCAACAACGTGCTCGGCCACGTCGGCATCAAGTACGGGCTCAAAGGCACCAACGCGTGCATCACCAGCCACAGCGTCGGCGGACTCGTCGCGGTGGCCGAGGCGTTCGAGGCGCTGCGCGCCGGCGAGGCCGAGCGCGTGGTCGCCGTCGGCCACGAAGCGCCGATCGAGCCGCAGATGGTGCTGTACTACCAGAGGATGGGCCTGCTCGCGGCCGACGCGCTGCGCCCGTTCGACGCCGCGCGCGACGGCAGCGTGTTCGGCGAAGGCGCCGGTGCGCTGGTGCTGGAGACCGAGGCGTCGGCCGCCGCGCGCGGCGCGCAGATCAAGGGCGAGGTGCTCGGCAGCGGCTGCGCGACCGAGGGCCTCGGTCTCCTCGCGATCCGCGACGACGGCGACGGCCCGGCGCGCGCGATCGCCCAGGCGCTCGACGATGCGGGCCTCGCGGCGGCCGACGTCGGCATGATCGTCGCGCACGCGAACGGCACGCGCGCGTCGGATGCGTCGGAAGCCGCCGCGATCCGCACGGTGTTCGGTGCGGCGCCGCCGCCGGTGACCGGCTTCAAGTGGGCGTTCGGGCACCTGATTGCCGCCGCCGGCATCGTGGAGTCGGCGATCGCGCTGGCGGCGCTCGAGGCGGGCGTCGTGCCCGGCATCGCGACGCTGCGCGAGATCGATCCCGCCTGCGCCGGACTGCCGGTGTCGCGCGCGCCGCAGGCGCCGCGCGGTCCGGTGGCGCTCGTGCTCTGCCGCGGCTTCGCCGGCACCAACGCGGCGCTGCTGCTGCGCGGCCGGTGATGCGCGAGCCGGGCGCCACGCAGCGCTGCGGCATCGACGCCGTCGAGATCGCGCGCGTCGAGCGGCTGCTGCGCGAGACGCCGCCCGCGGAGCTCGGGCGCTTCTTCACGCCGCAGGAGCTCGCAGACGCCGGCGACGGGCCCGGGCGCGCCGCGAGCCTCGCCGCGCGCTTCGCGGCCAAGGAGGCGTGCGTGAAGCTCTTCCCGCGCGAGGCGGCGCTGGCGCAGGTGGAGCCGCACGACTTCTCCGTCGCGCGCGACAACTACGGCGCGCCGCAGGTCGTGCTGGGACCGCGCGCCGAGCTCGTCGCCGGCCGCCACCGGCTGGGGCCGATCGCGCTGTCGCTGACGCACGACCGCACGAGCGCGTCGGCGGTCGCCGTCGCGGCGCCGGCGGTCACGCGCGTGCCGCTGGCCGGTCGCGTGCTGTACCGGCTGTTCCCGTTCCGGCGGGGCGTGATCGTGGCCAACCTGCGCCGCGTCTACGGCGACACGCTGTCGGAAGACGCGATCGTCGAGCTCGCGCAGGCGCACTACGGCCACCTGTGGCGGCTCGCCGGCGAATTCCTGCGCTTCCGCTGGCTGTCGCGCGAGCGCCAGCTCGCGCTGGTGCGCATCGAGAACCTCGACGCGTTCGTCGCCGCGTACGAGCAGGGCAAGGGCGTGCTGCTGCTGACCGGACACTTCGGCAACTGGGAGGTAGCGACGGTCGCCGGCATCGGCAGCTTCCCGCAGATGCGCGGCCGCTTCCACTTCGTGCGGCGCACGCTGAAGCCCGACTGGCTGGACCGGCTGGTCACGCGCCGCTTCCAGCGGGCCGGCTTCGGCGTGCTGCCGAAGCGCGGCTCGCTCGACGCGATGCTCGATCGGCTGGCCGGCGGCGACGCGATCGTGTTCGCGTTCGACCAGCACGCGAGCCCGCCGGACGGCATCGCCGTCGATTTCTTCGGCACGCCGGCGTGGACGTTCAAGAGCCTCGCGATCATCGCGCTCGCGACCGGCGCGCCGGTCGTGCCGGCGACGAGCTGGCGCGAGGAGGGCGGCCGCCACGTGCTGCGCTTCGAGGCGCCGATCCCGGCCGTGGAGGACGCGAGCACCAGCGAGGCGATCCGGCTCACCACGCGCGCGTACAACCTGGCGCTCGAGCGGCTGGTGCTGCGCCGGCCGGAGCAGTGGTACTGGGTGCATCGCCGCTGGAAGACCATGCAGGCACCGGCGCGCCGCCGCAAGCTCAACACCGCGAGCGCGTGATGGACCTGCCGAGCTCCGCCGGCCTCGTGTCGGCCCTGCTGTCGTGGAAGGCGACGTTCGTCTACGGCTACGTCGCGTGGGCGCTGTTCGTGCACTACCGCGGGCGCGAGCGCCACCGGTTCCACCGCCAGCTCACCGACCACTCGACGGTGATCGCGCCGTACAACGCGGTCATGTACGGCTTCTCGGCGGTGCCGAACACGCCGTTCGTCGACGTCGCGCGCTTTCCGGAGCTGAAGCCGCTGCAGGACCACTGGCAGGCGATCCGCGACGAGGCGCTCGCGCTCTTCGACGACGGCCACATCCGCGCGGCGGCGACGTACAACGACCTGGGCTTCAATTCGTTCTTCCGCCGCGGCTGGAAGCGGTTCTACCTCAAGTGGTACGACGCGCCGCTCGAGTCCGCGCGCGCGCTGTGCCCGCGCACCGTCGCGCTGGTGGAGGCGATCCCCGCCATCAACGGCGCGATGTTCGCGCTGCTGCCGGCCGGCGGCGATCTCGGCCGCCACCGCGACCCGTTCGCGGGCTCGCTGCGCTACCACCTGGGCCTCCGGACGCCGAACAGCGACGCCTGCCGGATCGTCGTCGACGGGCAGTCGTACGCGTGGCGCGACGGCGAGGCCGTGATGTTCGACGAGACGTACGTGCACTGGGCGGAGAACCGGACGGACCAGGACCGGCTGATCCTGTTCTGCGACGTCGAGCGCCCGCTGTCGCGGCCCTGGGCGTCGCGGCTCAACCACTGGATCGAGCGCACGATCGTGCGCGCGACCCAGACGGAAAACGTCCCCGGCGAGAAGGTCGGCCTGCTCAACCGGATCTTCGGCATCGCGTACTACGTGCGCCTGCCGGCGAAGGCGCTGAAGCGGCGCAACAAGTACCTGTATTACGCCGGCAAGTGGCTGCTGCTGACCGGGATCGTCTGGGCGGTGTTCTTCCTGCGCTGACGCCGCCGCGGCCGCCGCGGCCGGCGCATTCCGGAGCAACGATGCTCGAACTGCTCGCAAGCCCCGAAGCCTGGATCGCGTTCGCGACGCTGACCGCGCTCGAGCTCGTGCTCGGCATCGACAACGTCATCTTCATCTCGATCCTCGTCGACAAGCTGCCGCCGGAGCGGCGCGAGTTCGCGCGCCGGCTGGGCCTCTTCCTCGCGATGTTCATGCGCATCGGCCTGCTGCTCGTGCTGTCGTGGCTGGTCGGCCTCACGGCGACGCTGTTCACCGTGCTGCGGCAGGACATCTCGGGCCGGGATCTCATCATGATCTTCGGCGGCCTGTTCCTGCTGTGGAAGAGCACGATGGAGGTGCACCAGCTGATGGAAGGCGAGGAGGGCGGCGGCTCGACCACCGTCCGCGCGACGTTCGGCGCGGTGATCCTCCAGATCATCGTGATCGACCTCGTGTTCTCGCTCGACTCGATCATCACCGCGGTCGGCATGGTCGACGAGATCGCCGTCATGGTCGCCGCCGTCGTCGTGTCGGTTGCGCTGATGATGGCATTCGCGGGCGCGATCGGCCGCTTCGTCTCCGCGCACCCGACGATCAAGGTGCTGGCGCTGTCGTTCCTGTTCGTCGTCGGCGTCGCGCTGATCGCCGAAGGATTCGACCGCGCGGTGCCGAAAGGCTACATCTACTTCGCGATGGCGTTCTCGGTCGTCGTCGAGATGATCAACCTGCGGGTGCGCCGGCGGGCGGCGCAGCCGGTGCACCTGCGCCAGCGGTACGTGGGTGGCGCGGACGACGCGCGGAAGTGACCCGACCCGCGCCGCGCGGGCCGTCGCCCCGGCGCTGGCGCACCATCGTCGCCACGAAAGAGGAGTCACCGGACCATGTCGATGAACACCGCCTATTGCGCTCCCGGCGAAGGGGAGACCGTCTTCTCGGTCAGCGCGTCGCCGATCAAGTTCGGCGCCGGCGCGCTGCGCGAGCTGGGCGCCGACGCGCAGGCGCTCGGGATGAAGCGGGTCGGAATGTTCGTCGATTCGCACGTCCTCGCGAGCGCTCCCGGAGAGACGGCGCTGCGCGCGCTGCGCGAAGCGGGTGTGGACGTCGCCGTCTACGATCATGCGCGCTGCGAGCCCAACAGCGATTCGTTCGAGGCGGCGGCCGCCTTCGCGCGCGACGGCAATTTCGACGGCTTCGTCTCGCTGGGCGGCGGCTCCGTGATGGACACGGCCAAGGCCGCGAACCTGCTCGCCACGTACCCGGACGAGCTCATCGCGTACATCAACGCGCCGATCGGCCGCGCAAAGCCGATCCCGGGAAGGCTGAAGCCGCACATCGCCTGCCCGACCACCTGCGGCACCGGCAGCGAGACGACCGGCATCACGATCGTCGATCTCAAGTCGGTGGGCCTCAAGACCGGCATCGCGTCGCCGCTGCTGAAGCCGTCGCTCGCGCTCGTCGACCCGACGACCACGGAGTCGCTGCCGGGCGGCGTGGTGGCCGCCTGCGGCTTCGACGTCCTGACGCATGCGGTCGAGTCGTACACGGCCCGGCCGTACACGAGCCGGCCCCGGCCGGCGCATCCGTCGCAGCGCCCGCCGTACCAGGGGGCAACCCCGTACAACGACATCGGCAGCCTCGCCGCCATCCGCCTCGGCGGCCGGTACCTCGCGCGCGCCGTGCGCGACGCCGGCGACATCGAGGCACGCCACCAGCTGATGTTCGCCTCCACGCTGGCCGGGCTCGCGTTCGGCAGCGCCGGCGTGCACATCCCGCACGCGATGTCCTATTCGGTGGCGACGCTCAAGCACGTGTACACGGCAACGGGCTACGAGGAACGCGAGCCGATGGTGCCGCACGGCATCGCCGTCGTCATCAACGCGCCGGCCGCGTTCCGCTTCACCGCGCCGGCGAATCCGGCACGGCACCTCGAGGCCGCGGCGGCGCTGGGCGCCGACGTCGCGGGGGCGAAGCCCGAGGACGCGGGGGAGATCCTCGCCGGCGCGTTCATCGCGCTGATGCGCGAGACCGGACTGCCGTCGGGCATCGCCGCGCTGGGCTACGGCGAGGCCGACGTGCCGGCGCTGGCCGCGGGCGCGTACGCGCAGCAGCGGCCGCTCGTGATGGCGCCGCGCGCGGTGTCGCAGCAGGATCTCGAAGGACTGTATCGCGGCGCGATGCGGTACTGGTGAGCGCGCCGCGGCGGCGGCGGTTGTGGCGGGGCGACGGCTACCGGATCACGTCGTCCGCGCGCTGCAGCAGCGTCGTCGGCAGCGTCAGACCGGGCGCCTTCGCCGTTCCGAGGTCGACGACCAGGTCGGACTTGTTCGGCTGCTCGACCGGCAGATCCGAAGGGTTCGGCCTGCGCAGAATCCGACGGACGTGCACGCCGGCGCCCGGCCACGATGTCGTCAGCCGCGGCCCACGAACGGCATCTTGGTCGCCATGATCGTCATGAACTGCACGTTCGCGTCGAGCGGCAGCCCCGCCATGTAGACGACGGCGGATGCGACGTGCGCGACGTCCATCAGCGGCTCGACCGCGACTTGCCCGTTCGCCTGCGGGACGCCGGTCGCCATCTTCGCGGCCATCTCGGTCGCCGCGTTGCCGATGTCGATCTGGCCGCACGCGATGTCGTACTTGCGACCGTCGAGCGACGTCGACTTGGTGAGGCCGGTGACCGCGTGCTTCGTCGACGTGTACGGCGCCGAATTCGGGCGCGGCGCGTGCGCGGAGATCGAGCCGTTGTTGATGATGCGCCCACCGCGCGGCGTCTGGTCCTTCATGATCCGGATCGCGTGCTGCGTGCACAGGAACACGCCGGTCAGGTTGATGGCGACGACGTTCTGCCACTGCTCGAACGTGAGCTCCTCCATGTTGATCGGAGGCGCGCCGACGCCGGCGTTGTTGAACAGCACGTCGAGCCGCCCCCACGCCGCCTTCACGCGGTCGAACAGCGCGGCGACCGACGCGGGGTCGGCGACGTTGGTCGGCACCGCCAGCGCGTTTGCGGCGAGCGTGCCGGTGGTCGCGATCGCCGCGTCGAGCGGTTCGCGCCGCCGGCCCGCGAACGCGACGCGGTAGCCGTTCTGGAGGAGCGCGGTTGCCGCCGCCTTGCCGATGCCGGTGCCGGCACCGGTGACGATTGCGGTTTTCATTGTGCTTGCCATGGTCCGTCCGTCGCAGTTGGGCGCGCGCGTCGCGCGCGGGTGGCCATTGTGTCACGCGACGCGATTCCCGGCCGCCGGGGTGCGTGGGCGCGCGCCGCGACGCAACGCGCACGGGCTGCCAGCCGCGGCTTCCGGCGACGGCGTCGGTCGTTTGCCGTCCGGCGGCACAGGCGGTATTATGACAATGGCATGAGCTGGCCGGCGACGGCCGCGCTGCCGCGGCACCCCTGGCACATGAAGCGAACGTCCACCTGCACGATCTGCGGACTGCCTGCCCCACGTGGCGCGCGGCTGTGCACGCCGTGCCGCGCGGCGCTCAAGCGGGCCGCCCAGCATACGGTGCAGGACTACCCGCACTATCGCGCCCCCGTGCCGCGCGCGCACGCGCCCCGGCCCGAGCCTCTCGTCGTCGGCCACGCCGACCGCACGGCGGCGCGCCGCACCCGCCGCGAGCGCGCCGATGCCGGCCGCCGCGTCGTACTCGCGGCGGCGGCGCTGGCGGCACTGGCCGGCGTCGCGTATCTCGGGCAGCCACAATGGGACGATGCCGAGGACGGCACGGCAGGCGGGGAAAGGCACGCCGGTGATCACCGGCCGCCGTCCGCGACGCGTCCGTCGACTGATGATGCACACGATCCGCCGCTCGCGCCGATGGCCTCGCCGGCGACGGTACCCGCGACGGCGACCGCCGGGCCGCCGGGAGCGCACCCGGCCCCCACGGCGGGAAGCCTGCCGCGGAAGCCGGCGCGCGCGGTCCCCGCGCCGCGGCGCACGGATCAGCCCGCGACGCCCGCGCCCGCGTACCCGCCGCTCGACGCGTTCGGCGCCATCGCGGAGGCCCCGCGCGCTCCGCCGCCCCCTGCGGCCGCGCCGCGCGCCACGCCGCCACCGGACCGCTGGGAACGGATGACCGACGCGCTCGCCCAGTGCGAGCGCGAAGGCGGGCTTTCGGGATTCCTGTGCGACCAGCGCGTGCGGATCGACGCGTGCGACGGTTATTGGGGGCGCGTCCCGCAGTGCCCGGCAATGCCCGAGAACCCGCGCTGACACGGTCACCAAGTACGCGCGCGGCCTGCCGCCCGCCGGCGGTGGGGCGGCTCGCGTAACATCCGGGCTCACTACCCGCGCGAACGCGCCCGGACGGCCGGTGACCGCCGCGGCCCGGTGGCGCCGCCTGTCGAACATGCAACCTCCACCCCGCGACCCGGCGGCGGCCGACGCCGCGCGTGCCGCCTTCCGCCGCGTGTTCCCGGGCGTCATGGTCGCGATGTACCTGGCCGCGGCCGACCAGACGGTCCTCGCGAGCGCGCTGCCGGCGATCGCGAGCGCGCTCGGCGGCGTCGCGGACCTGTCGTGGGTCGTCGTCGGCTACCTGCTCGCGGCGACCGTGGCGGCGCCTCTGTACGGCTATCTCGGCGACCGCTTCGGTCGCCGCCGGATGCTGCTGTTCGCGCTCGCCGTGTTCACGCTGGCGTCGCTCGCCTGCGCGCTCGCGCCGAACTTCCTCGTGCTGGTGGCCTTCCGCGCGCTGCAAGGCCTGGGCGGCGGCGGGCTGATGGCGCTGGCACAGTCGCTGATCGGCGAGCATGTCCCGCCGCGCGAGCGCGGCCGCTTCGCCGGCTATTTCGCGATGGTGTTCGCGCTCGCCAGCACGACCGGACCGGTGCTCGGCGCGTACCTGACCGAACTCGTCGGCTGGCGCGCGATCTTCGCGGTCAACCTGCCGCTGGGCCTCGTGGCCGCGGTGCTCGCGCTGGGCGTGCCGCGCGCACCGATCCCGGCGCGCCACGCCGCGCACCGGCTCGACGGCGTCGGCGCCCTGTTGTTCTGCGCGGGCACCGCGGCGTTCGTGTTCGCGCTGTCCTCCGGCGGCCACCGCTTCGCGTGGGCGTCGTGGCCGATGGCCGCGCTGGTTTCCGGCGCCGGCGCCTGCCTCGCGCTGCTGGTCGCGTGGGAGCGGCGGCACCCGGATCCACTCCTGCCGCCGCGCCTGCTGCGCATTCCCGCGATCGCGCGCTCGAATGTCGTGGTCTTCTGCTTCGCCGCCGCGCTGTTCCCCGTCGTCGTGTACCTGCCGCTCTACCTGCAACTGGGCCGCGGGATCGGGATCGGCGCGTCCGGCGCGCTGCTGCTCCCGGTGACGCTCGCGCAGGTGACGGCGGCGGCGGTCACCGGGCGGCTCGTGTCGCACACGGGCCACGTCGACGTGTTCCCGATCGCCGGCCTCGCTACCGCCGCGGCCGGACTCACGGCACTGGGGGCGGGCGCCGCAGCCGCCGGGACGCCCACCGTGCTCGGACTCGCCGCGCTGGTCGGCGCCGGCCTGGGAATGGTGATGCCGCCGACGCAGATCCGCGTGCAGACGGCGGCAGGCCGCGAAGCCCTTGGCGTGGCGACGGCCACGATCTCGCTGTCGCGCGCCATCGGCGGCGCGGTCGGCGTCGCGCTCGTCGGCGCCGTGCTGTTCGCGCAGGCCGACGCCGGCGAGGGCGCGGCGCTGCTGCATCGGGCGATGGAAGGCGGGTCCGCGTACGTCGCGCAGATGCCCGAGGGGGCGCGCGCGCAACTCGCGGCGCGCGTCGACGCCATCTACCGCGTCGCATTCCTCGTGATGGCAGCCATCGCCACGACCGGCGCCGCGGTCGCGGCGACGGTGCCCAGGTTCGTCTGGCACGACCCGACAGATCCGCGCTAGGCGCGCGGTGTCGCCGGCGGCGGGACCGCGGAATCCGGCGCCGTCGCCTACTGCGTCCGGTAGGAGCCGGGCGACTTGTTCAGCGACGTCGCGATCGCCGGTTGCAGCTGCATCACGATGTCCTCCACCGACGCGGTGGTGGCGCCGGTGGTCGGCGAGATGTAGCCGACCGCGTAGCAGCGTTCGAATTCGGCGACGATCAGGTGGTGGCCGCGCTTGCGCATCGCCGCGCGCTCCGGCGACTTGGGGTCCGACAGGTCGAACGGCGGCTGCACGTCGCGGTATACGACGGCGTCGTCGCGATCGACGACGATGAAGCACGGGGCGGCGGCCGCCGTGGTCGCCGTGCCCAGCGCGGCGATCGCCGCCGCCAGCCACAAGGAGCGTGTGCGCATGCAGGCCTCTCCGTTGCGTCGATCGCCGCGCGGCCGTCCGCGCGCCGTGGCGCTGGCGCCATGGTAGCCCTAGAGGCCGGCCGCCGCCAGTCGAGCGAGCCCGAATCCCGCCGCGCCCGCGGCGGCGGTGACGACGGCGCCCCACAGCGCGTCGACGACGGCCACGCGCACGGTCCAGCCGCGCAGGACGGCGAGGTTGGTGAGGTCGTACATGCCGTAGACGACGAGACCGAAGGCCGCGCCCGCGAGCAGCGCGTGGCGCAGGCTTCCGGCGTCCAGCGCGGGCGCGACCACGAAGCCCGCGATCCCGGCCGCGTAGAACGCATAGAGCAGCACGGCCGCGCCCCACCGGGGCGGCGTGCGCAGCAGCGCGCCGACCTCCGATTGGTAGAATCGGCGCGCGACGTACCCGAGCCAGACGAGGTCGAGCAGCACGAACGCGACGAGGGTTCCGGCGTAGGCGAGCAGGAGGGCGGTCATGGCGCAAGCGGCGGCAATGAAGGGTCGGTGGTCGCGCATTGTGCGCGCGGCGGCGACCGCGTGGGTGGCGCTCCTCTCGACGGCGGTGCTCGGGGCGCCCGTCTACTTCGACGTCGTTCGCGGCGGGCACCCCCACGACGTGGCGGCCGCGCCGGAGCCGGGCGGCCCCGTCTACTACACAGCGCAGCACACGGGCAAGCTCGGCATCCTCGATCCTAGATCGCGCAAGGTCGAGGAGATCGACCTCGGGCCGCGGTCGGCGCCGCACGGCGTCATCGTCGGTCCGGACGGCGCGCCGTGGATCACCGACGGCGGGCAGAACGCGATCGTCCGCGTCGATCCGAAGACGCGGGAAATCCGGCGCTGGCCGCTGCCGCAGGGCAGCGGCTATGCGAACCTCAACACGGCGACATTCGACCGGAAGGGCCGCATCTGGTTCACCGGGCAATCGGGCATCTACGGCCGCGTCGACCCGGCGACCAACGACGTCAAGGTGTGGCAGGCGCCGCGCGGGCGCGGACCGTACGGGATCGCGACGACGCCCTCCGGCGAAGTCTGGTATGCGTCGCTGGCCGGGAACCACATCGCGCGCATCGATGTCGATACGGGCGTCGCGACCGTGATCGAGCCGCCCACGCCGAACCAGGGCGCGCGCCGCGTGTGGCCGGATTCGCGCGGGCGCCTCTGGGTCAGCTACTGGAACACCGGGCACGTCGGCATGTACGACCCGGCCGCGCGCACGTGGCGCGAGTGGAGGCTGCCGGGCAACGCGCACACCTATTCGGTCTGGGTCGATCCCGCCGACAAGGTGTGGCTGACCGACTGGAGCAGCAACGCGATCGTCCGCTTCGATCCGGCGATCGAGCGCTTCGACAGCTTTCCGTCGGATCGCGAGCAGGCCAACGTGCGCCAGATGCTGGGCCGCGCCGGCGAAGCGTGGGGCGCGGAATCCGGCACGGACCGGCTGGTCATGGTGCCGTCGCCGTGACGGCCCGCACCGGCATATGCAGGTACGAAGGAGCAACATGACGCATTGCCGGATCCGGTGGAACACCGTCCTGGTCGCGGCCGCGACGGTCGCGTCGCTGGCCGCCGCGCAGTCGCCGGGAGGCGGGCGGCCCGGCGGGATGGGCGGGATGGGTCAGGGGCCCGGCGCCGGTTCCCGGCCGACGGAGGGGGCGCGGGCCGCCGGCGCCAACCTGCCGGAGCTCGTGCAGTTGCGCCTGTCGCAGCTGGAGGAGGACCTCGACCTGCGGCCGGCGCAGCTCCCGCTGTGGAAGACGTATCGCGATCGCGTACTGCAGTTGCTCGACGACGTGCGGCGGGCCGGCCGCGTCGCGGCGAGCGAGACGACCGCGCTGCAGCGGCTCGACGCGCTGACCGACGTCGCGCGCAACCGCCTGGCCGCGACCGAGGACATCGCCGACGCCGGCAAGGCGCTGTATGCGGCGCTGTCGCCGGAGCAGCGCGCGGTCGCCGACCGCCGGCTCGCGCTGCCGCTCATGACGCTGAACGGCAACGATCCGGGGAGCGACCTTCGCCTGCGCTCCGCGCCCAGGGCGCCCACGCCGGACAAGTAGCGTCGGATCCGGGCTTTCGCTGCGCGAGAGCCCGGGTCCGACCCTGCCTTTCGACGTCGGAGCGACCCATGGACGACCTGAAGCAATATCTCGTCGACGAGTTCGTCGAGGACTACGAGGAAGGCCGGCTGTCGCGGCGCGACGCTCTGCGACTGCTCGCGGGCCTCACGGGTGCCGCGATGGCGGCGCAGCTGCTCGACGCCCGCGCCCAAGCGCCGGCGCCGGGGGCGGGCGCGCTGCCGGCGGTTCCGCCGGGCGTGCGCGTCGCGCCCGACGATCCCGCGATCGTCGCCGGGCCCGTGCGCTTTCCGTCCGGCGACGGTGACGTCGGAGGGTATCTCGCGCATCCCGCGGCGGCGGGGCGCCACCCGATCGTGCTCGTCTGCCACGAGAATCGCGGGCTCACGCCGCACATCGAGGACGTGACGCGCCGGCTGGCCAAGGCCGGCTTCGTCGGCGTGGCCGTCGACCTGGTGTCGCGCGACGGCGGCACGGCGAAGCACGCGTCCGACGCAGTCCCGGCGCTGCTCGGCAAGGCGCCGGCCGGACAGGCCGTGGCCGACTTCCAGGCGGCGCTGCGGTACGCGCAGGCGCAACCCTACGCGCGTGCCGACCGCGTCGGGATGATCGGCTTCTGCTTCGGCGGCGGCGTGACCTGGCGCGTGGCGACCGCCACGCCTGCCGTGCGCGCAGCCGTGCCGTTCTACGGGTTGCCGGCGCCCGCCGCGGACGCGGCGAAGATCGAGGCGGCGGTCCTCGCGATCTACGCCGGGCGCGACGAGCGCATCAACGCGACGATTCCCGCGACCGAGGCCGCGATGCAGCAGGCCGGCAGGACGTACCGCAAGGTCGTCTATGCCGACACCGAGCATGGCTTTCACAACGACACCGGCAGCCGCTACGACGCGGCGGCCGCCAAGGCGGCGTGGGACGAGACGCTCGCGTGGCTCGCGCGCTACCTCGCGTGAAGCAACGCTAGGGCGGCCCGGCCGCCGCGATCCGGCGGCCGACGACCGGCGCGGTGGTGCCGACGAAGCTCGTCTTCCCGGCGAGCGCGTCGCCGGCGACCTGCGCGCGCAGCGTGCGCACGGCGCCGAACGGATCGACGAACGTGAATCCCAGCGTGGCCCCGTGGACGAACGCGCCCAGCAGCGGCTGCGTGCGGCCACGCATCGTCAGCGTTCCGCCGACGCGCTGGAACCGCTGCGCGAGCTCGAGCTCGCCGAACGGCGTGCCGTCCTCCTCGGCGAGCCGCCAGCGTCCGGCGACGGCGGCGGGCACGATCCACAGGAACGCCTGGCTGTCGTCGGTACTGATCTTCTCGTCGGGTTCCCACTCCCCCATGTCCCACATGTGCGAGACGACGCGGGTCCCGGGCTTCAGTGCGAGGAGCTGCGGCCGCAGCTGCTGGTTCAGGTCGGGCAGCAGGTAGAGCGTGACCACGCTCGCGCGCGAGAAGTCCTCGGTGAAGATGTCGCCGCGGATGATCGTGACCCGGTCGGCCACGCCCGCACGCTCGGCGTTGCGGCGCGCGAGCGCGGCCAGGTCGGCGTCGTACTCGATGCCGACGGCAATCGCGCCGAAATCGCGCGCCGCCGCGATCGGAATCCGGCCTTCGCCGGCGCCCAGGTCGTAGACGACGTCGCCACGGCCGGTACGCGAGGCCTCGAGCATCCGCCTGACCATCGCGTCGGGCGTGGGCAGCCACATCACGTCCTTGCCGGGCTGCCGCGGCTTCGGCTCGTAGAGCGCGTCGCCGTAGCGGGGAAAGTCCTGCGCGAAGGCCGGCAGCGCCACCGCCGTCAACGCAGCGGCCGCGACGCCTGCGGCGAACGTCCGGCGATCCAGGGTCGCGGGCAAGGGAAGATTCCGGTGGGAAAGGTCGCGGTCCGGCGGCGATGGCGCGCCGCGCAGCGCGCATCGTAGCGCGGACGGGCGCACAATGGGTGCCGGCCCGTGCGGCCGACGCCACCACCGGGAGGACGACGCGATGAGTGCACGCATTTTCGCCGACGACATCCTGTTCTTCCAGCGGCTGTTGCGCTCCGACGGCCTCTACCTCGACGACCTCGACGGCATCTGGGGGCCGATCACCGAGGCCGCCGTCGTCGAGTTCGAGCGCCGGGCGGACGCGATCGCCGCCGACGTCGGCGCGTTCGACGCGCGGACCGAGAACAACATCCGCACGCTCGCCGTGCGCGCGCAGCGGCCGGCGCGCGAGTTCCTGCGCCGCGTGCGCGCGGCGGGCATCGGCGCGCGCGTCATCTCCGGCACGCGCACGTACGCGATGCAGGACGCGCTGTACCGGCAGGGGCGCTTCGGCAACCCGGGCCCGCGCGTCACGAACGCCCGCGGCGGGCAAAGCAACCACAACTTCGGCATCGCGTGGGACATCGGCATCTTCACCGCCGGCGGCGGCTACGTCACCGAGGGACCGCCCTACGACGACGCGGCGACGGCGGGCGCCGCGCCGGAACTCGAGTGGGGCGGCGACTGGGCCTCGTTCGTCGACAAGCCGCACTGGCAGCTCGCGACCGGCATGTCGCTCGCCGAGTTGCGTGCGCGGTTCGAGAGCGGCGACTGGCCGTGAATCCGGAGTCGGGGCTGCAACAGAGGCGTGCGGCACCCGCGGGCCTGACGCCCCGACCGTGCTACCGCGCCGGCCCCACGGAGGCCGCGAGCGTCGCGCGGATCGCGTCCACCGAGCGCAGCGCGAGCGCCGCGATCGTCAGCGTCGGGTTCGCGGCGCCACCCGTCGGAAACACCGCGCTGCCCTCGATGAAGAGGTTCGGGTGGTCGAACGTGCGCAGGTCGGCGTCGACGACGGCGGTTCTCGCGTCGCGGCCCATCCGCGCGGTGCCCATCACGTGGCCCGCACCCTGGAACCGATCGTCGGGATTGTGGTGGATCTGCGTACCCTTGAGGCGGACGAACGCCTCCTCGTGGATGCGGCGCGCCTCCGCGAGCCCCGCCTTCGTGTAGTCGTCGAGCCGGTACGCGATGCGCGGGCGCGGGATGCCCAGCGCGTCGCGGCGGTCGAAGTCGGGAACGATCCGGTTCGCAGGGTCGGGCAGCTGCTCGGTCAGCGTGCCGAAGCGCAGCTGGCGCGACGTCCGGTCGCGGATCGCCTTCTGCAACTCGGTGCCGCGCAGGCCCGCGGCCGCGAGCTGCTGCGCGTCGGTCGTCGGCGCGCCGGTCGGCCACGACCAGCCGTCGTTGCCGATCTCGATGCGGAACGACGGACGGGTCGCGCGCCAATCGCCGGCGCGCGTGTTCTCCACGCCCGATGTGGACAGCGGGCCGCGGTACGGCCACACGGGGACGCCCGCGAGCGCGTAGGAGAGCTGCACCGGATGGTCCATCAGGTGGCGGCCGACCATGTCGCTCGCGTTCGCGACGCCGTCGGGGGCGCCGGGGCCGCGCGACATCAGCAGCAGCTTCGGGATCTCCATCGCGTGCGCCGCCAGCACGAACACCTTTGCGGTTAGCCGCCCGCCGCTGCCGTCGGGGCGCTTGAAGCGGATCGCCGTCACATTGCGGTCCGCGCCGACCTCGATGAATTGCACGACCGCCTGCGCCATCAGCCGCGCGCCCGCGGCTTCGGCCCGCGCGACGTGCACGGTCGCGTCGTACTTCGCCTGGATCGGGCAGATCGGAATGCAGCTGTTGTTGCCGCAGCACGGCGGCCGGTCCTCGCGCACGACGGAGTTGCGTCCCTGCGGCGTCGCGCGCACCTGATAGGGTGTGCCGGTGAACGCCTGCGCGACGTGCCGGTCCAGGAACGACGCGGCAATCGCCGGCATCGGATAGGGCTGCGACCGCGGCGAGCCCAGGTCTTCGCCGGAGTCGCCGGCGACCCCGATGGCATTCTCGGCCTGGCCGTACCACGGCTCGAGCGTGTCGTACCCGATCGGCCAATCGACGCCGCGGCCGAACTTCGTCGCGAGGCGGAAATCGTCGGGCACGAGCCGCAGGCACGTGCCCAGCCAGTGCCACGTCGTGCCGCCGACCTGCCGGACGTACGTGCTGGCGAACTTCTGCGGGCCCGTCTGCACGTAGTACGCGTCGAGGTCGTCCGAGCGCGGATGCGGGGCGTAGGCGGTGTTCGGATACGCGCACTCGGGCACCTTCACCAGCGCGTCGTAGAACCGGACGACCGCCTTTCCGCGATCGATCCGCGGCCCGGCCTCGACGATCTTCACCCGGGCGCCGGACTTCGCGAGGCGCTCGGCGACCAGCGCGCCGGCGATGCCGGCGCCGACGACGATCACGTCGGCGTCGTACCGCGGCCGCGCGCGCGTCGTCACGGGGTCGCCACGCGCGCGGCGGCGCTGGTGGATGTCCCCCCCGAGGGCGCTGCGCGCCCCTCCCCCCAAGGGGGGCGAGCGCCTTGGGGCGGCCCGGCGGCGCCGGTGGATGTCCCCCCCGAGGGCGCTGCGCGCCCCTCCCCCCAAGGGGGGCGAGCGCCTTGGGGCGGCCCGGCGGCGCTCATGGCGGCGGATCCGCCCAGTAGCCGGTCGGGCCGCCGCACACGCCCATCGGCTTGCTGAACGTCATCGCCGTCCACACGTAGGCGTCGGTGTAGAGGACGAGCGACGGCTGCGTGCCGTCGGCGACGATCCCCGAGTACCACGCGGCGACGAGGTCGCCGGCGATGCCGTCGAGCTTGCGCGCGGCGAGCGCGGCGTCGAGGTCGGCGGCGGGGGTGGCCGCGACGACGTCACCGAGCGCGGCGAGCGCCGCGCGCCGCTGCGGCGTTGCGAATGCGCGCAGCATCTTCCCCACCGTCGCCGCGTCGGCCTCCGGGTAGCCGGTGAGCGCCGCCGACAGCTTGCCGAACTGCGTTGCCGTCGGCATGGCCGCGGCCTGGGCGAGCGCCGTCCCCGCGCGCGACGCGAGCGCGCCCGCCGCGGCACCCGACAGCGCCTTCAGCAGTGCGCGACGATCGATCGTCATGGGCTCTCCCGGACGCAAAGGTCGCCGAGATTGGGGGATGGCGCGCGCAGCGTCAACCCCGGGGAGCGCTGAGCGCCGCGAACGCCTCTTCGGCGATTGCGAGCGTGCGCGCGACGTCGTCGTCGCTGTGCGCGATCGAGATGTAGAACTTCTCGTTCGGATTGACGAGGAGCCCGCGCTTCAGCAGCTCGAGCGCCCAGCGCAGCCCGAGGTCCTTGTCGGCGGTCGTGAGGTCGGTCCAGTTGCGCAGCGGGCGCCGGGCGGTGAAGCGGATGCCGAACACGGCGTCCTCGCCGGGCGCCTGCACGGCGAAGCCGTGGCGCGTGCCGGCGGCGACCAGTCCCTCGCGCAGCCGGCGCCCGACCGCGTGGAGGCGCTCGTACGTGCCGGGCCGCGCCAGCACGGCGAGCGCCGCGCAGCCCGCCGCCGCGCACACGGGGTTGCCGTTCAGCGTGTTGGTCGCCCACACGACCGTTTCGCGCGGGCGCGCCCGCGCGTCGAGCACCGACAGGACGTCGGCACGCCCGGCGATCGCCGCGAGCGGGAAGCCGCCGGACACGGCCTTGCCGTAGCACGCGAGGTCGGGCACGACGCCGTATTTCTCCTGCGCACCGCCCCACGCGATGCGAAAGCCCGTGACGATCTCGTCGAAGACCAGGACGATTCCGTGGCGCCGCGTCGCGTCGCGGATCGCCTCGAGAAAGCCCGGCTCCGGCAGCAGCACGCGCTGCAGCGGCTCGACGATGACCGCCGCGAGCTCGTGCGCGTGGCGCTCGATCAGCGCAACGGCCTGCGCGGCGTCGTTGAACGGCGCGACCAGCACCGTGTCGCCGGTCTCGGGCGGCACGCCGATCGAGTCGGCCATCGCGCGCGGATACGGCGACGGCGCGGCGGGCACCGTGCCCCACAGCCCGTAGTCGTGCATGCCGTGCCACGCGCCCTCGAACTTCATCACCTTGTTGCGACCCGTGTACGCGCGCGCGATGCGCAGCGCGTAGAACGTCGCCTCGGTGCCGGAGCCGACATAGTGGACGGCGTCCGCGCACGGGATCGCCTCGACGAGCTTCTGCGCGAGCACGATTTCCGGCTCGTTCAGGAAGTAGTACGTCGTGCCCTTCGGCAGCTGCGCCGCGACCGCCGCTGTCACGTCGGGATGCGCGTGTCCCAGCAGCGCCGGCCCCGAGCCCAGGTGGTAGTCGATGTACTCGCGGCCGGCGACGTCCCACACGTGACTGCCTTCGCCGCGCGCGACCACGAGGTTCAGCTCGGGCGGCAGCACGAAGAGGCCGAGGCCGCCGCCGGCGAGATGGCGGCCGGCCGCGGCCAGCAGTTGCGCCTGTCGTTCGGCGGGAGGCATCGCTGTCATCGGTCGCTCGCGGCAAGGGGACGCAACGGGCGCACTTTCGCACAGGCCGGCCGCGATTGGAAAGGCGGTGCGCGGCTGGGACGTGCACACGGTCCCGGCGACCGGATCGCACCGGGGAACGCGGAGCGCCCGGACTAACGCGCCGGCTTCGGCGCCCAGACCACGACGTGCGGGCAGTGATCGGACGGCAGCGCCAGCTGCGGATCGGCGCGCAGCGGCAGGCCGGCAGCGTCGACGTAGTTGACGGCGCGCATCGTCAGCGCCGACGGTGCCAGGCGCCGCTTCAGCGAGTCGCCGATCAGCACGTGGTCGATGCCGTCGTGCGTGAGCTCGCCGTGCGGGCCGTCGATCCGGCAATCGCCGCTCGACCCTTTCGGGATGCCGCCGCCGCGGCCGCCATCGGCGAAGCGCGCGCGCCAGAGCACGGCGCCGTCCGGCACGCCGTCGTTGAGTTCGGGAAACACGGCGCGCGTCCGCGCCGCGCACCGCGCCACCCAGCGCGCGCCGTCGCGCGTCATCGCGCACGGACCCAGCGGGTCGCCGGGCGCGCTGCCGTCGAGCCGGGTCCGGTAGGTCGGCGACTCCGCCGGCGGCTCGCGCAGCAGCGTGCGGTTGAAATCGCCCAGCACGGCGAAGTCGCCGCCGGCGTGCGCGTCGATCCACGCTTCCAGCGCCGGCAGCTGGAAGCGCAGCATCGCGCAGTCCGACACGATCGCGTCCTGCCGTTCCGGCGCGAGCTTCGCGTCCTTCTCGGTCAGCGGCGCGTCGAGGTCGCGGCTGCGGCAGCCGGACTTCAGGTGGACGACGAGCGCGCGCACGGGCTTGCCCGCCACGCTCACCGAGAATGCGAGCCCCGGCCGCAGCGGCCGGTCCGCGACGCCGCCGTCGGCGAGCGCGGCCACGAGCGCGACGTCGCGGACGCGCACGCCGCGGCGCCACGCGATGCCGACGTGCTGCGCAATCGCCGGCGCACCGGGAAGCTCGCGCGTCGTCGCCACCGACCAGCCCGCGGGCGCGATCGCCTGCACCGCGGCGGCACTCGAAACCTCCTGCAGGGCGACCAGGTCCACGCCTTGCGCGGCGAGCCGGGCGAAGGTCGCGCGCAGCGCCGCGAGCTTGCCCTCGTAGGCGGGCCACGACCCGAGGTCGGCCGTGTCGCGGCAGGGGTGGTCGGCCGGATAGCGCGTGGCGTGCGGCCAGTCGTCGCGCGCCGACCGGCAGCCGTCGCGCGGAAAGTGCATGCCGTTGTGCACGTCGCAGTACGGCAGCCCGGCGAGCGCCGCGCGCTCGGCGGGTGGCAGCGCCGCCGTGTCGGCGGGCCAGCCGTTGCGCGCGCACGCGTCGACCCAGCGTGCGTGCGTCTGCGCGTCCAGCAGCCAGCCGACGTTCCAGGTGGCGACGCCGAGCGCCTGGCCCTGCGCAGTCGTGGCTGCGGTTGCGGCGAGCGCGAGCGCGGCGACGACGGCGCGCGCGCGCCGCGCGCGGCGATCCCGTATCATCGGCGTCGGCATCGCGCCGCGTGCTTGCGAAGCGGGAACGGGCAGGGCAGGGCGCACGCGACACATCATACAAGCCTCCGCCGCCGACGAACGGGCTCCGCATGGACCGCACGCAGCGACTGACCCTGCTGGCCACGGGCCTCGGCCTGTTCATGATCTTTCTCGACGCGCTGATCGTGAACGTCGCGCTGCCGGATATCCAGAAGGCGTTCGGCGTCGGCGAGGCGGGGCTGCAGTGGGTCGTCGCCGCGTACAGCCTCGGCATGGCCGTCGCGATCATGTCGGCGGCGACGCTCGCGGACCTGCACGGCCGCAGGCTCTGGTACGTGATCGGCGTCGCGGTGTTCACGACCGCGTCGGTCGCGTGCGGGCTGGCGCCGTCGCTCGACGTGCTGAACGTCGCGCGCGGCGTGCAGGGGGTCGCCGCGGCGACCGCCAACGTGACGTCGCTGGCGCTCGTCAGCGCCGCGTTCCCGGACCCGAAGCAGAAGGCGCGCGCGATCGGCCTCTGGACCGCGATCGCGAGCGTGGGCACCGCGATCGGCCCGACGCTGGGCGGGCTGCTGGTCGAGCACGTCGGCTGGCGCAGCATCTTCCTCGTCAACGTGCCCGTCGGCGCGCTGGTCGTATGGCTGACGCTCGCCCACGTCGCCGAGTCGCGCGACCCGCGCCCGCGCACGCTCGACGGCACGGGGCAGATGCTGTTCGCCGCGACGATCGGCGCCTTCGCGTACGCGGTGATCGAAGGGCCGCAGGCGGGGTGGACGTCGTGGCCGATCCTCGCGCTGTTCGCGGTGGCGGCGGCCGGCGGTGCGCTGTTCGTCCGTGCCGAGCGCGCATCGCCCGACCCGATGATGGACGTCACGCTGTTCCGCGACGCCACGTACGCGCTCGCGATCGTCACGATCTGCGCGGTGCTGTTCGCGGTCTACGGCATGCTGCTGCTCGTCACGCAGTACCTGCAGAACGTGCGCGGCTACACGCCGCAGGCCACGGGCTTCCTGCTGCTGCCGTTCTCGCTGTCGCTCACGATCGTGTCGCCGATGGTCGGGCGCATGGTCGGCCGCTTCGGCGCGCGGCCGCCGATCCTCGCCGGGCTCGCCGTGCAGATGACGGGACTCGCGGTGCTGATCGCCGGCGTCGGCGGGCCGCCGGCGGTCACGGTCGCGGGACTGGCGATCGCCGGCATCGGCGGCGCACTGTGCCTGACGCCGATCACGACGCTCGCGATGACGTCGGTGCCGCCGGCGCGCGCCGGAATGGCGTCGGGAATCATGAGCGCGCAGCGCGCGATCGGCTCGACGCTCGGCTTCGCCGTGCTGGGATCGGTGCTCGCGGCGTGGCTCGCGTCGACGCTCGCGCCGGACCTCGTCGCCGTCGTGCCCGACGCCGCGGAGCGGCGCGCTGTCGCGGCCGCCATCGTCGGCAGCGCGAACCCGCGCGCGCACGTCGCCGAGATCGGCCCGCGGCGACCGATCGTCCACCCCGACGGGGCTTCCGCGGCGGCCATCGTCGCGGCGGCCGACGGCGACTTCGTGCAGGGCATCCGCGTGGGACTGGGGGTCGCGATCGGCGTGCTCGCGCTGGTGCTCGCCGCCGCGCTGCGCTGGTTCCCGCGCGGCGGCGGCGCGCTCATTTCGGACGCGGAGCGCGAGGCGGCGAAGCTCGCGGGCACCGAGCCGTAGCGCGCGCGGACCGCCTGTCGGAGACCGCGATGGCGCCGATCCACGTTGCCTACGAGATGACCGACGCCGTCATGACCGGTGCGGTCCGCGAATGGATGCGCGCGCTCGCGCGCGACTGGTTTCGCCCGCGCAATCTCGTCCTCGTCGCGCTCTGCGCCGCGATTGCCGTCCGCGGGTTTCTGCAGGGCGGGCATTGGCTCGGATGGCTCGCCGCGGTGCCGGTGGCCTGCTACGCCGCGCTGTTCGCAGGCTGGCTCGTGGCGCGGTGGTGGCTGCCGCGGGCCGGCCTGCGCAAGCTCGCGCACCTGCCACATCGGCGCGTCGACGTGGATTTCACGGACGGCACGCTCGCGTTCGCGACGGCGACGGAGCGCCTCGAGGTCGCGTGGAGCGAGGTCGTGGAGATTCGGGAGCTGCCGGGCTGCTGGCTGTTTTGCCTGCGCGCCGGGGCGAAGCTGCCGGTGCCGGCGGGGCTGCTCGCCGGGAGCACGGTCGCCGCGTTTCGCGCACGGGCGGCGCCGTCGTCAAAGGCGAGCCACGGCGCTCGCTGAACGGGCACCCGTCCCGCCGCAATCGCGCTGGCGCGTGTGCGCGGCCGCGCGAGTGGGATCCGCCGGATCGCAGAGGTCGCGACCGCGCAGCCGGTGCTCAGACCCCGGTGCGGTCGGCGTCGAACACGCGGGAGAAGGGCCGCGGCAACGAGCGCTCGTCGGTGACGAGGCGCACGCGCATGAACGACGAGAGCGCGCGGAACGCGTCGCGGATGGCGTCGGCGCCCTCCGCCTTGGTCAGCATCCGGCCGAACCGGCGGCGCCGCGACGGCGTACGCAGCTCCACGACGACGCCCAGGTTGAGCTCGTCGAGCCGTTGCGACCGGCTCATGTAGTCGCCGTAGACGGCGAAGCTCCTGATCGCGAGCGGATTCGCGTCCGCCTCGACGTTGATGTGCAGCGCGACGTTGCAGGCCTCCGCCAGCAGCAGGCGGGCGCGGGCGCGCGGCAGCGGCAGGACGACACGCGCGGCCGCGAGCGCCATGAACTCGCGCGTCAGTCCGTAGCCCGGGTGCTGCTCGTTCGGCGGCTCGAGCAGGCCTTCCGCGACGAATTCGCCGATGAGCGCCTGCGCCTGCGTCGTGTCGACGGCGAAGTCGCGCCGCAGGTGCGTCGCGCTGATCCGCGCCCGCGACGGCGGGAGGCCCACGACGCGCGCGAGCGCGCGGCCGGTCGCGGCGCGCAGGCGCATCGGGTCGAGGCCGAAGTAGAGTCGATCGGCGACCAGCGTGGGAAACTTCATCCGGCGGGGTCCTTCGGCGACGGCAACGCTATGACATTAGCATAACGACCGGGCGGCAGGAAAGGCGCGGCGCGCGCGTCGGGCCCGGTATTGCACCGGGTGTTGCATCGACGTCTGCCGGTGCCCCGTTGCGCCGACCCGCCGGCCGCCGTCCCCGTCCGCCCTTTCCGCCCACGGGAGCGGCGGGGCGTCAGCGGTGGCGGCAGGGTGGCGCCGGCGCGCAGCGCGGGGTCGCGGCGATCACTGCGGGCGCCACGGCTGCACCACCGGCAACGGCGCCGTCGACACGCACGGACCCGCGGCGACGAAGCTGTCCGCGATCAGCAGTGCCCGGTCGCCGTCGAGGTAGAGCGTCGTCGGTCCGTCGCCATATTTTTCCTGCGCCGGGCTGTCCATCCGCGCGAGCCGCGCGGTGCGGTCGCCGTAGACGACGGTGGCGGCGCTGCCGTCCGGCGCGCGCGCGACGCGAAGCAGCGCGCCGTCCTGGCACCGGTACGCATTGTCCGGCGGCAACGCGGTCTCGGGCAGGCCCGAGGGCACGCAGGCCGCGAGCGACGACGCCAGTCCGGCCACGGCTGCCGCACGGCGGATCACGCGCGCAGGCGCTTTCATTTCGACGTTCTCCAAGCTAAGTTACGGCCGACGATGGTAACCGATGCGTGCGTGCCGAAACCCGGGCCGCGCGCCACTCCACGATGAACGTCCACCTGCCGCCGGCGATCGCGCTGGCCTTCTGCCTGTGCGCCGGCCCCGCGGCGGCGTTCACGTTCTCCGACGGCACGACTACCCAATGCATCGCGGGCGGCGCGGTCGTCACCGAGATCGACGCCCAGCCCGCCGACCCCTTCAAGCCGCAGAACCGGACGGCGCTGGCCGAGCGCACCGACACCGGCTGGCGGATCACGTGGAATCTGGAGCGCTTCCGCCCGCTGCCGCCCGAGGTGCGCGACTTCCTGTTCTTCCACGAGTGCGCGCATGCGCGCGTGCCGACCGACATCGAGGCCGAAGCGAACTGCATGGGCCTCGTGCACATGCGCGAGGCCGGCCGCGCGGACCCGGCGTTCGAGGCGAGGCTGCGGCGGTACTTCCCGGCGGACAGCGAGTACTGGAACGAGACGTTCCGGTGCGCGAACGCGAAGCGCGGGCCCGCGCGGCCCGCGCCGCCGCCCGCGCCCGCCGCGGCCGCGCCGCCGCGCTGAGCCGGAGCCCGCGCCGCCGATGGCGCACGCGATCGAGGTCAGCGAGGAAGCCGGTGTGCGCTACCTGCACTTCGGCTCGCGCTGGATCCAGGGCGCGATGCGCATCGCGCGGCCGAACGCGCTCGAACTCGACTACACGCGGGACATGATGTTTCCGCTGCTGCTGCGGCCGGGCGCGTGGCCGCGCACGGTGCTGCTGATCGGCCTGGGCGCCGCGTCGCTGACGCGCTTTCTCTGGAGGCACCGGCCGCGTGCCGGGCAGACGGTCGTGGAGATCGAGCCGGCGGTGATCGCGGCCGCGCGCCAGTTCTTCCGGTTGCCGGAGGAGGGTGCGCGCATGCGCATCGAGATCGTCGACGGCGCCGACTACGTCGCGTACGAACGGCGCGAGTTCGATCTCGTCCTCGTCGACGGCTTCGACGCGAAGGGTCGCACCGGCATGCTCGACACGCTGCCGTTCTACTGCAACGCGCAGGCGCGCCTGTCCGCGCGCGGCGTCATGGCCGCCAACCTGCTGACGCGCAACCACGGCATCCGCGGCAGCCTCGATCGCGTGCGCGCGGCGTTCGCCGGACGCGCGGTCGCGCTGCCGGCGTGCGCGAGCGGCAACGTGGTCATCGTCGCCGCCGCGGGGGAGGCGATCGAGGTCGCCGGAACGGAGGTCGTCCGCCGCGCGCGCCGGCTGCGCGCGGAGACCGGGCTCGACCTCGTGCCGACGGTGCGAAGGCTGCGCGAAACGCTCGGCGCGGACGGGACGCTGCGTCTCTGACGGGTGCCGCGTCCCGACCCGGCCCCCGCGGTCGGGTGCGGATCGCGGTGGGCACGGCGCGCTACGCGAGTGCCGCGAGTATCGCCGCGCTCGCCGACGTCCCGATGCGCGTCGCGCCCGCCGCGATCATCGCCTGCGCGTCCGCGAGCGTGCGGATGCCGCCGGAGGCCTTGACGCCGACGTCCGGGCCGACGGCGGCGCGCAGCAACGCGACGGCGGCGACCGTCGCCCCGCCCGCCGGGTGGAAGCCCGTGGACGTCTTGACGAATGCGGCACCCGCATCGACGGCGAGCCGGCACGCCAGCCGCACCTCGTCGTCGGTCAGCGCCGCCGTCTCGAGAATCACCTTGACCGGCAGCCCGGCCGCGGCGCGCACGACCGCCGCGATGTCGGCGCCCGCGGCCTTCGCGTCGCCGCTCTTCAGCGCGCCGAAGTTGAGGACGGTGTCGATCTCCCGCGCCCCGTCCGCAACGGCCCGTTCCGCCGCCCGTGCCTTGATCTCGGGGAGGTCGCCGCCGTGCGGAAACCCGACGACGCTGATCACGCGCGCGTGCGTGCCGGCGAGAAGCGCGGCCGCCTGTGCGACCCGGCACGGCTGCACGCAGTAGAACCCGACGCGCCACGTCCGGACCACGTCGGCGCCTGCGGCGATGTCGTCCGCGGTGGATTCGGGCTTCAGCACCGAGTGGTCGAGGATGCGGGCGAGCTCGGCGCGGGTCATGGCGGCTTGCCTGCGGAGGCCCCGAGCGCGGCGACGCGCGCGGCAAGATGGGCGTCGAGCTGCGCGGGATCCGCGAACTCGGGCGTGGTGTCGGGAACGCCGTGGTAGAACACGACGAGCGCGGGCGTGCCGTCGCGCGTGTCCGCGGCCCTGGCGAACAGGCGCAGCTCGGTGCGGGGGAAGTCCGCGAACTGGGCGCGCGGAATCCGGACGTCGAAGGCGCCGGCCGCTTCCGTCGCGCGCAGGACGGGCTGCTCGGCCCGCGTGAACGGATCGATGCCGACCAGCGCGAGCCACGGATAGCGTTGCGGGTCCGTCACCACGCGCACGATCACCGTCGTCGTGGCCTCCGTCCGGCCCCGCAGCACGCCCCATGCCAGCGCCACGCCCGGGGCGGCGAACGCATCCGAGCTGCCGTGCAGCTCGCGCGGCGCGTCGGCCGCGGTCGCGAGGCCCGCCGCCAGCGCGAGCGCGGCAACGAGGCGGCGCCGGCTCACGGCCTTGCCTCCGGCAGGACCGCGAGCGCGTCCTCGGCGAGGGCGACGCCGACGACCGCGCCTTCGCGGCGCGCAGCGGCGGGCCCGTCGCCGTAGCAGACGGCCTGCAGCATGACGCCGGCGCAGTCCAGCGCGTACTCGGCCTTCTCGCCCAGGAACGTTCGCGCCACGACCTTCGCCGTCAATGGGGCACCGCTGGCCTCCACGATGCCGACGGCCTCCGGCCGCAGGACCAGCTTGACCGGCGTGCCGCGCGCGAGGCCTTCGCGTGGCGCTCGCGCGCGGAGCGTCGTTCCGAGCGCCGCGACCGCGGCGCGGCCGTCGTCGACGGCGACGATCGTCCCCCGCACCAGGTTCACGCGTCCGACGAACGTCGCAACGAACTCGTCGACCGGCCGGTGGTAGAGATCTTCGGCGGTGCCGTCCTGCACGATGCCGCCCTGGCTCATGACCGCAATGCGGTCGGACACCGCCATCGCTTCCTCCTGGTCGTGCGTGACGTAGATGGTGGTGATCGCGAGCCGGCGCTGCAGGTCGCGGATCTCGGTGCGCATCTGCACGCGCAGCCGGGCGTCGAGGTTCGACAGCGGCTCGTCGAACAGCAGCACGCGCGGGCGGATGACGATCGCGCGCGCGAGCGCGACGCGCTGCTGCTCGCCGCCGGACAGCTGCGCGGAGAACTGGTGCTCGTAGCCGGCGAGCCCCACCAGCGCCAGCACGTCGGCGACGCGCGACTCGATCTCGGCGGGAGGAAGCCCGCGCACCGCGAGGCCATACGCGACGTTCTCGCGCACCGACAGGTGCGGGAACAGCGCGTAGTTCTGGAACACGAAGCCGATGTTGCGGTGATTGGCCGGCAGGCCCGTGACGTCCTGCCCGCCGAACAGGATCCGCCCGGCGTCGGGCTTCTCGAAACCGGCGATCATCCGCAGGGTGGTCGTCTTGCCGCAGCCGGACGGACCGAGCAGCGTGACGAACTCGCCCGGCGCCACGTCGAGCCGGACGTCGCGCGCGGCGTACACCTCGCCCTTCACGCGGTGCGTGAAGCGCTTCGACACGCCGTCGACGTGCACGCCGATGGTCCCCGCAACCATGTCCGCTAGCCTCCGAGCATGCTGGTGACCTGCGCCGCGCCCGGCGCGCGGAACCGGTGCAGCACGCGGCCGATCAACGCGATCACCACGAACACGATGACGACGACCAGCACCGAAAACGCGGCCGCCGGCCCCAGCGACAGCTCGGTCATGTTCTCGAGGATCTTCACCGTGATGAGCGTCCAGCTGATCGACACGAGGAAGATCGTCGCGGAGATCGCCGTCATCGAGCGGATGAACACGACGCCCAGCCCGGCGAAGAACGCGGGCAGGATCAGCGGCAGCGTGATCCGCCGGAACGTCGTGCCGCTGCCGGCGCCCAGACCCTGCGACGCTTCCTCGAGGCTGCGGTCGATCTGCTGGAGCAGCGCGACCGTGGCGCGGATGCCGGTCGGCCCGTAGCGGAACACGTAGCACGCGACGATCAGCAGCGCGGTGCCGGTGAGCTCGAGCGGCGGGTCGTTGAACGCGATCAGGTAGGCGATGCCGACGATCGTCCCCGGCAGCGCGTAGTTGACCATCGACGTCACCTCCATCGTGCGCCGGCCGGCGAACGACTTGCGCGTCACGAGGTACCCCAGCAGGACGCCGTAGAGCCCGCCGAGCGGCATCGCGAAGCCGGCGATGATCAGCGTGTCGCGGATGGCCTTCAGCCCCTCGGTGAAGATGACACGGTAGTGCGCGAGCGTGAACGCGTGGTTCGCGCCCAGCGCCTTGACCAGCGACGCGTACAGCAGCAGCGCGTAGAAATAGACGATGACGAGCGCGACGAACGCGCAGGCGGCGAGCAGCGCGGCGCGCACGGCGGGCGCGACGCTGTCGAACGGCGTCTGGCCCGCGCCCTTGCCGGTGACCGTCACGTAGAAGCGGCGGCTCACCCAGTAGCGCTGCAGCAGGAACACGGCGAGCGCCGGAAACAGCAGCACGAACGACAGTACGGCACCGCCGCGCAGGTCGAACATGCCGGTGATCTGCAGGTACGCCTGCGTCGGCAGCACGGGGAACTGGTTGCCGGCGAGGATCAGCGGCGTGGCGAAGTCGGCGAGCGACGCGGCGAACAGCAGCAGGAACGCGTTGGCGAGGCCGGGCACCGTCAGCGGCAGCGTCACCGTGCGAAACACCCGCCACCGCGACGCGCCCAGCGATAGTGCCATCCCCTCGACGTTGGAGTCGATGCCGGCCAAGAGCGGGCGCAGCGTCAGGTACGCGATCGGGAAGTACGTGAGGATCTCCGAGAACGCGGTGCTGGCGAGGCCGTAGACGGTGACGCCCTTCAGCCCCAGCAGCTCGTAGGTGATGAGCCCGCGCGGGCCGAACGAGAAGATCATCGCGATCGCCGTCGTGAACGGCGGCGACACGAGCGGCAGCAGCACCGACGCGTCGACGACGGTCAGCAGCCAGCGCGGCAGCGCGCCGCGCGCGGCGGTGAAGGCGAACAGGAAGCCGATCAGCGTGCCGCCGATGCCGACGATCAGCGCGAGCAGCAGGCTGTTCCAGAAGGCGCGGATCTGGTGGCGGTCGGTCAGGATCGCGGCGAGGCCGGCGGTCGTGAACGCGCCGTGGTCGGTGAAGACGCGCGCGAGCAGCGTGGCGAGCGGATAGACGACGAAGAGCGCGAGCAGCACCCACAGCGCGACCACGGCGACGGCGACGGCCGGGTCGCGGCGCAGCGAATCAGCGACGGTGGCCATCGAGCGTGTAGCGGTCGCGTTCACTCACCGTTGCCCCGACGCTCTCCGGTGCAGCAGGAGAGGGCCGGCGCGAGGGTGCGGGCATTGCGCGAGCCGCCGGCGCTCGGCCGCCCTCTCCCGCATGCGGGAGAGGGCCGGGGTGAGGGTGCCGGGCACTACTCGTTCAGGACTTCCGCGACCCAGCGGTCGACGATCCGCTTGCGGTTGGCCCCGGCGTACGCGGCGTCGATCGGAAAGATGTTCGCTCCCTTCAGCACTGCGGCGAGCGACGGCTCGACCGCGACGTCCGGATGCGCGGGGACGAAGTTGATCTTGTACTTCGCGAACTGGCTCTGCATCGCCGGCGACGTCGCCCAATCGATGAGCTTCTTGCCCAGCTCCGGGTTCTTCGCGCCCTTGATGAGCGCGATGCCCTCGGCGGCGGTGCCGATCCCCTCCTTCGGGAAGCTGATCGTGACGTCGTAGCCCTTCGCCTTGGTGTCGAGCGCGTCGACGATGAAGAAGATGCCGCCGCCCGCCTGGCCCAAGCCGACCGGCAGCGTGCCGCCGCCGCCGCTCTTCGTGTAGAGCTGGACGTTCGGCCGCAGCTTCTTCATGTAGGCGAACGCCTTGTTATCGTCGCGGCCGTTGACCTCGAGGATCGAGAAGATGCGCGTCACGGCCGTGCCCGACGTACGCGCGTCGGCCATCTGCAGCATGTTCTTGTACGCAGGCGCCGTGAGGTCGTCCCACGACGCGGGCGGCTTCAGGTTGTGCTCCTTCAGGAACTTGTCGTTGGTCATGAACACGAGCGGGTCGTCGGCGATCGCCGTCCACTGGCCGTCGGCCTGCTTCAGCCGCGCCGGCAACTTCGCGAACGACGGGGACTTGTACGGCTCGAAGACGCCCTCGCCGATGCCGGCCGCGAACGTCTCCACCGGGCCGCCGAACAGCACGTCGACGCGCGGGTTGTTCTTCTCGGCGATCACGCGCGCGAGCGCCTCGCCGGACGAGAAGCGCACGAAGTTCACCTTGGTCCCGGTTGCCTTCTCGAACTCCTCGAACATCGGGCGCGCCCAGTTCTCGGGCCAGATCGAGTAGACGTTGAGCGTCTGCGCGGACGCGGGCAGCGCGGCGCACGCGAGCGCGACGGCGGCGAGCGCGCGTTGCGCGCGTCGCCAGGTGGCGGCGATGGTCATCGGGTTCCTCCTCGGCGCGGTCGTGGCCGCTTCGTCGTACGGGACGGTACGCGCAACGTCGCGGCCGGTCAATTGACGGCGCAGCGGCCGACGTAGCCGTCGGACACCGTCGACTCGTGGTGCGGCGGCGCGACACTCTGGCCGTCGAACACCACCGGAATCTGGCCCGGGGTGCCGTACCTCCCGTCGGCGCGCCGCCTGTCGTTGACGAGGCGGATGATGTTCCACTCGTCGTGGGCGCCACGGCTGACCGTCGAGGACGCGCGCAGCGCGTAGTAGCGGCGGAACGCTTGCTTGGTGAGCCCGTTCTGCGCGGCCTTCGCGAAGTCGGGGTCGGCGGCGACGCGCTTGTCGAAATAGGCGTCGAGCTTGCCCATGTCGTTGCTGCCGTCGAAGCCGAAGTACCGTGCGAAGTCCTGTGGCCCGGCGAAGTACGCGGCGTCGAAGTCGCCCAGGCCGTCGGCGCCCTCGAGCACCGCCGTCCACATCACCATGTACTCGGTGCCGCCGGCCCCGCGCGGCAGGTCGGCGTCCGGCGTCGTCGGGTCGAGCACGTACACGTACTCGGGGCCGTAGCGCTTCTCGATCGCGCGCTTGGTCGCCGCGGCGACTTCGCGGTTGACGGCGAAGTTGCCGCCGCCGGCGGCCGACAGCGGCACGGACAGGTAGACGACCGCCTTGCCGGCCTTGCGCTGGTCCGCGATGACCTGCCGGAACTGCTCGATCTTCGCGTTGATCGCCGCCTTGTGCTCGTCGTTGGCGCAATAGCAGAGGCCGACCTTCGCGCACTCGGTGACTTTCGCCGCGTGCGCATGCGGCGCGAAGGCGAGCAGCAGCCCGGTCGCGGCGGCCGGCAGCAGGCGATGGCGGGGCGGCATGATGGATCCCTCCCGAAGTTGACGGACCGGAGGCCGGCAACGCTGCGCTGCGTAGGCGCCGATCGTGGCAGGCAGCGCCGACGGTACCGAGTCGTCGCCCGCACGTCAACGCGCGCCGGCGGCCGCGCCACGGCGTGCCGGGTCTTGACGGACCCGGCGCGCCGAGTGCCCAATACGGCGAATGCGCGCCCGCCGCGCGCCGGCCGCACGCCCCTCCGGAGGAATCGATGCCCATCCGCTCGCTGCGCACGATCGTCGCGAAGCAGCCGCCCGTCACGGCGCCCAAGTCCGCGTCGGTGCTGGAGGCGGCGCGCACGATGAAGCTGCACAACGTCGGCGCGCTGCTCGTCGTCGACGGCACGCGGCTCGCGGGCATCTTCACCGAGCGCGACGCGTTGTTCCGCGTGCTGGCGGCGGGGCTCGACCCCACGCAGACGCGCCTGGCCGACGTGATGACGGCGCAGCCGCAGACGATCCACCCGGACGAGCCGTTCCTGCACGCGCTGCGCGTGATGCACAAGGGACGCTTCCGGCACCTGCCGGTGGTCGAGTTCGACCGGCCGCTCGGCATGGTCTCCGCGCGTGACGCGCTGGACGACGACCTCGAGGCGCTGCGCGTGGCGCTCGAGCAGCAGGAAGACTCGCTGTATTAGACTCGGCGGGCGGGAGCCGGCCGCGCAGGGGGCGCGGCCGTCGTCGCTCGTCGCGTGCCGCCGCGCCATCCACGGGAAAGCATGATGAAATCGAGGACGCTGCCCGGCACGCAACTGTCGGTCTCCACGGTCTGCCTGGGCACGATGACCTGGGGCCAGCAGAACACCGAGGCGGAGGCGCACGCGCAGCTCGACTACGCGGTGGCGCAGGGCGTCAACTTCATCGACACCGCCGAGATGTACCCGGTACCGCCGACCGCCGCCACGCAGGGCAGGTCGGAGACGATGCTCGGCACGTGGCTCGCGCACCAGCCTCGCGACAGGCTCGTCATCGCGACCAAGGTCGCCGGCCCCGGGCGGCGCGACTGGATCCGCGGCGGCCGGACCGACCTCACGCGCACCAACATCGCCGAGGCCTGCGACGTGAGCCTCGCGCGACTGCGGACGGACTACATCGACCTCTTCCAGATTCACTGGCCGCAACGCAGCGTGCCGATGTTCGGCGCCACCGAATTCGAGCCGGCGCCCGACAAGCTGGGCCCGGCGATCCGCGAGCAGGTCGAGGGCATGGCCGCGCTGGTGAAGGCAGGCAAGATCCGTCACTACGGCCTGTCCAACGAGACGACCTGGGGCGTGTGCGAGTTCCGGCGCGTCGCGCGCGAGCTCGGCGTGCCGGGTCCGGTCACCGTACAGGAGAGCTACAGCCTCGTCTCGCGCCGCGCGGACGTCGACATGGCCGAGGCGCTCTTCCGCGAGGGCATGTCGCTGCTCGCGTACAGCCCGCTCGCCGCCGGCATGCTGACGGGCAAGTACATGGACGGCGCACGGCCCGCGAACGCGCGCCACACGCTGTTCGAGAACGCGGGCGTGCGCTACCGCAAGCCGCTCGTCCAGGAAGCGATCGCCGAATACGCGCGGCTCGCGCAGCGGCGCGGGCTCACGCTGCCGCAGCTCGCGCTGGGCTGGGTCGGCAGCCGGTGGCTCGTCGGCGCGACGCTGGTGGGCGCGACGACGATGGCGCAGCTCGCGGAGGACCTCGCCGCCGCGCAGCACGCGCTCGACGCCGAGACGCTCGCCGACATCGCGGCGATCCAGTTGCGGTATCCGAATCCCGCCGGCTAGGCGCGGACCGCGCGGGCGCTCGCGAACCGCGGCGCGGGGGCGCGGCGCGCGTTCCTCACGCTGCGGGCGTGGACCGGCCGGCGCCGACGAGCGCGCCGCGCGCCGCGAGCGCCGCCTTCACGCGCCGCGCGCCGAGCGACGCCAGCACCTCGCCGGCGGCGCGCTGCCCCGACTCGACGGCGCCGTTGAGATAGCCCTGCGAGTCGATCGACGTGTGCTCGCCGGCGAAGAACACGTGGCCGGCCGGCTCGGCCTCCACGCCGTAGAACGACGTGTACTGGCCGGGCTTGATCAGCGCGTACGATCCCAGCGTCCACGGATAGCGGTCCCAGGCATTGCGGATCACGCGGCCGTTCCACTGCGCGGGCGCGCCGGGCGCCGCGCGCGCGAGGTCGGCGAGCGCGTCGCGCGCCCGCGCGTCGATGTCGCCCTGTCCCGCGGCAACCGCCGCGCTGCCGCCCGAGAAGCAGTTGAGCACGCCCGCGTCGCCGCGCTGCGCGCGCGTCACGTCCCACGTCGTCTGGAAGGCGCCCGCGAGCCGGTACTCGCCGCTGCCGTTGCGTGGCAGCCAGAAGCGCCGGTCGAACTGCAGCTGCAGCTTCGTGTTGCGGCCCATGCCGAGCTCGTCGATCGACCGCCGCTTGCGTGCGCTCAACCCCGCCTGGGTCAGGTCGACGACGCGCAGCAGCGTGAACGGGATCGCGACGATCACTCGGTCGACGACCTCGTCGCGAATCGCGGCGTCGCGCATCACCGTCACCCGCAGCCGCCCGTCGGGCAGGCGCGCGAGCGCGACCATGCGGCCGCCGGTCTCGATCTGGCCGGCCAGGGGCTCGGCCAGCTTCGCCACCAGCAGGTCGTTGCCGCCGCGGATGTGGAAGCGCTGGTCCGACTCCTCGTACGGCGAGAAGCGGTCGGCGGGCGAGCCCGCAAGCAGGCTCACGACGGTGACCGCGCTGATCTCGTCCGGGTCGCCGCCGAGTTCCTCGCCGTACGCGTTGACGAGGAGCTGGCCGAAGCGCGAGCGCGTGCCGCCGGCGACCCGCGTGTCGATCCACTGCCGCGCCGACATCCGGTCGAGCGCGCGCTGCGCCGGCGTGTGCTTGCGCCAGGTCGGCAACTCGTCGCCCAGCACCTCGGCGTCGGCGAGCAGGCGCGGGCGCATCGCGAGAAAGTCGCGGTTGACGTCGGGCAGCGCATAGGGCGCGCCGTCGAAGTAGGCGACGGCCTCGCCGCCGGCCGGTTCGGAGGCGAGCAGGTCGTCGAGCACCAGGCCAAACCCGGCCACCATCGTGCGGATGGTCTCGTGCGTCGTGTCGATGAGCTCGCCACCGCGCTCGGCGATCTGGCCGTCGGCGAACGCGCCGCGCTCGGTCCAGCAGCGGCCGCCGACGCGCGGCGCGCCCTCGACGATCGTCGCGCGCACGCCGGCCCTCGCGAGCTCGTGCGCGGCGGCAAGCCCGGCGAGCCCGGCGCCGACCACGACGACGCGGCTGCGTTCGGCGCCGGCCGCCACGCGCGACCATGCCGGCGCGGCGCCGGCGAGGGCGAGCGCGCCGGACCGGCGCAGGAACGCGCGCCGCGCGGCGGGCGCGGCCGGATCGTGCGCGCGCACCGCCGCGTCGCGCGCGATCCGCTGCAACATCCGCATCAACGGGCTGCGTGCCATCGCTTCGCCTCCCGGCGTCCGGCCGGAACGATTCGCGGCGATGGTGCCCGCATTCGGCGGGCGCGGCAAGGCGCGGCGCCGCGAGGGCCACGTCGCCCCTCTGGCATAATGCGCGGAAACTTCACCGGAATCGCCGATGTCCCTTCGCCGCCGCCTGCTCGCCCTCGTCCCGCTCGCGATCCTGCTGTTCGCAGGCGGCTGCAAGGTCAACACGATCAATTATTTCCCGCCACACCCGGCGAGCGTGCGCGTGATCAACCTGCTGCCGGAGGCGACGGCGATCGACGTCCAGGTCGGCGGCGCCACGGCGTTCACCGGCGTGACGTTCCAGTCGCTGACCGGCTATCAGAATTACGACAACCAGACGACGAGCTTCGCCGTCAACGTCACCGGCAGCACGTCGCCGCTCCTCACGTTCAGCTTCCCGCTGGCCGGCGAACAGCCGTACACGCTGGTCGTGTTCGGCACGCTCGCCAATCCGTCGGCGACGCTGATGGCCGAGGTCGCAAGCGCCCCGACCAACGGCAACATCCAGCTCGCGATGTTCAACGCGGCGATCAACACGTCCGCGTTCGACGTGTACGTGACGGCGCCCGGCACCGACATCACGAACCTCAATCCCAACTACACGTTCGTCAGCTACAACGGCGTGTCGCTCAACCTCGCGTTCCCGCCCGGCACCTACCAGATCCAGATCACGCAGCAGGGGACGAAGACCGTCATCTACGACTCGGGCGGCACCGCGCTGACGCCGAACATCGCGCTGACGATGGTCGCGTTCTCGAAAGGCAGCGGCGTGCTGGTCAACGCCGTCGTCATCGAAAGCCGCGGCGGCAGCACGCTGCTCAACTCGATCTTCGCCCGGACCAAGGCGGTGAACGCCGCACCCGTCGTGGGTGCGGTCAACCAGTTCATGGGTACGACGTTCCAGGTCGTCACCAACCTGCCGTATGCGAACGCGTCGACCTACAACCAGGTGTCGCAGGGGCCCACGCAGATCGACTACCAGGCGACCGCCACGCCCGGCGCGGTGATCGCGTCGGTGCCGACAACGCTCGGGCCGGGCACCGACGTCACGACGTTCGTCACCGGGCCGCCGGGCGCCCAGCAGGCATTCGTGCTGCAGGACATGAACCTGCCGCCGGTCGGCGGCAACGTGCGCCTGCGCTTCGTCAACACGGCGTGGGACGCGAACCCGGTCAACGCGGCCGTCAACGGCACGACCGTGGCGTCGAACATCGCCTACCCGACGGCGTCGCCGTACGTCCAGCTCGCCACGTCGACCGCGACGATCACGTTCACCGACGCGGTCACCGGCGCCCTGCTGCTGACGCTGTCGAACGTCACGCTGACGTCGAACCAGACGAACAGCGTCTACTTCCTCGGGCCGGCCGCGGCGGCGGGCGGCTTCGTCACGCAGGACAACTAGCCGGCGAGCTGTCGGTCGATCCAGCCGGCGATCTCGCGCGCCGGCAGGGCACCCGATACGCGCGCCTGCTCGCGGCCGCCGCCGAAGAGCACCAGCGTCGGAATGCTGCGGATTGCGTACTGCGCGGCCGCCTGTGGCGACGCCTCCGTGTCGACCTTCACGAACTGCACGAGCGGACGGGCGCGCGCCGCCTCGGCGAACGCCGGCGCCATCGTCTTGCACGGGCCGCACCACGCGGCCCAGAAGTCCGCGACGACGGGCACGCCGGTCGCGGCGGCGAATGCCGGCAGGTCCTCCCCGCGCAGCGCGACCGGCTCGGCCGGCAGCAGCGGGCGGTGACACTGGCCGCAGCGCGGACCGTCGGCGAGGCGCTCGTCGGGGACGCGATTCCTCGCGAGACAATGGGGGCAGGCGATCTGCATGGACAGTCCTCGCGCGCGTGACGGGCGCGCCATGGCGGTAAGCTCGGGGCGCTGCGCCGACGGATCAAGGCCACCACGCGGCCTCGTTGTAGGACGGCGCCTATTGCGGTCGTCGGGCGCGGGCACAATAATGACGTCGTCATGGCCCGCGCTCAGCGCGAAGGAGGCGACATGCTGAACTTCAACCGGCGCGACCGCATCGGCGAGCCGAACGAGGCTGCCAAACCCGTGCTCAAGCCGGCGATCTACGAGCCGCCCGCGACCGCGCCGGCATCGCCGCCGCGCGCCGCCGAGCCGGCGCCCGCGCCCGCGTCGCGAAGCGGTCCGCCGCCCGCACCTGCGGCGGCGGCGCCCGGCACGGGCAAGGCGTCCACGCCCGACGCGCCGGAGAGCCGGCTCTTCGTCGGCGTGAACATCAAGCTCAAGGGTGTCGCGGTCAGCGACTGCGACGCGCTGGTGATCGAGGGCCACGTCGAGGCGACCGTGCACAGCAAGGCGCTGGAGATCGCGAAGCCGGGCACGCTGCAGGGCACGGCGGAGATCGAGGTCGCGGAGATCCACGGCGTGTTCGAGGGCGACCTGACCGCGCGCACGCGGCTCGTCGTCCACGGTACCGGCCGCGTATCGGGCACCATCCGCTACGGCAAGCTGGTCGTCGCCGAAGGCGGCGAGATCACCGGCGATCTCCAGCGTCTGGACGCCGCGGACGCCACCGCTGCGCCTGCCGGCGCCGCGCGGCCCGCGTTGTCGCCGTCCGCCGAGCGCTGGTCGAACTGATCGCCGGCTGCGCGAGGGCCTGACCTGCGACATGCGTTCCATTGCGTGTCGACGGTCGGGCTCCCCTGCGTGATCCGCCTCGAGGCGTTCCCGCCATGTCCGCGAAGCTCGCCCGGCCCCTGACCGGCGTCCATCCGATCGCCCCCACGCCGTTTGCCGACAACGGCGACCTCGACCTGCCGGGGATGCGGCGCGTCCTCGACTGCATGATCGACCAGGGCGTCGACGGCATCTGCATCCTCGCCAACTATTCCGAGCAGTTCCTGCTGACCGACGACGAGCGCAGCACGCTGCTCGACCTGTGCCTCGCGCACGTCGCCGGGCGGGTGCCGGTCATCGTGACCTGCAGCCACTTCGCCACGCGGATCGCCGCCGAGCGCGGGCGCGCGGCGGCGGCCGCGGGTGCGTCGATGCTGATGCTGATGCCGCCCTACCACGGCGCGTCGCTGCGCGCCGACGAGGCGGGCATCGTCGCGCACTACGCGCAGGTGGCCGCGGCTTCGGGCCTGCCGCTGATGGTGCAGGATGCGCCGCTGTCGGGCGTTGCGCTGTCCGTGCCCTTCCTGGTGCGGCTCGCACGCGAGGTCCCCGCCGTCCGTTACTTCAAGATCGAGGTCCCGGGGACGGCGGCGAAGCTGCGCAGCCTCGTCGACATGGGCGCCGGCGTCGTCGACGGGCCGTTCGACGGCGAGGAGTCGATCACGCTGATGGCCGACCTCGACGCCGGCGCCACCGGCACCATGCCGAGCGCGCTTCTGCCGGACCTGATTCTGCCGGTCGTGGCCCACCACCGGGCCGGCCGGCGGTCCGAGGCGGCCGCCGCCTACGCCCGTATCCTGCCGCTCATCAACTACGAGAACCGCCAGTGCGGGCTGCGCGCGACCAAGTCGGTGATGCGAGAGGGTGGGGTCATCGCCAGCGACGCCGTGCGCCATCCGCTCGACGCGCTGCACCCGGCGACCCGCGCCGGGCTGCTGGAACTGGCCCGCGAGGTCTCGCCGCTGGCGCTGCGCTGGGGTCGGTAACGCCGGTGCATCGCGCGCCGCCGCCGTGATGTGCCGCCCGCCGGAGTCCGCCGGGTCCGATCGACGGCCGTCGGACGCCAAGTCGAGTGCGCCGCACAAATGTGGTATGATGATGCGCTTGACTTTAAAAACGCGATGTAACCTGTTGATTTCAAGGCATCCATATAAACAACGACATGCAGCAACAGGGGGGTAGAGCACTGGAGTCCTGAAGGCCTCGTGCCCGGGGTGGCGACGATCGCGAACAGCGACGATCGGCCGCGTGCCCGGTCGTGGGACCTCTACCAAGGAGCGCTCCGATGACGATTCGACCTACGTCCCCGCCGGCGTCGCGCCACCGATGCCGACGGCGTTCCCGATCTGGCCCCGCCTTCCTTCTCTCCGTGGCGGGCGTAATGACCGCGGTCATCGTGACCGCGTCCGCACCCGAATCCCGGGTGCCGGAGGCTCCGGTGCCACGCGCCGACCTCCCGGCGGCATCGCCGCCCCTCCCCGTCGCGCTGCACCGGTCCCGGCCGGGGCCCGAGCTCGCCCCTCGCGCGGACCGGCTCGCGGGCGTGGTCGCGCGCCGCTATCGCGTGGCGCAGGGGGCGGCCGCCGAGGTCGTCCACGCCGCGTTCCGGGAAGGCGTGCGGCACGGCCTCGATCCGATGCTGATCCTCGCCGTGATCGCCGTCGAATCGCGCTTCAACCCGATCGCCGAGAGCGAGCAGGGTGCCGTCGGCCTGATGCAGGTCGTGCCGCGCTTCCACATGGACAAGATCGCCGCGCTCGGTGCGCCGTCGATCCTGCTGCCCGAGGCGAACATCGCGCTCGGCACGCGCATTCTCAAGGACGCGATCCGGCGCGGCGGCAACGAGCTCGCGGGACTGCAGCTCTACAACGGCGCCGTCGACGACGAGACGCAGGCGTACGCCAACCGCGTGCTGCAGGAGCGGCGCCGGCTCGAGGCGGAAGTGCCGGCCGCGCGCAACCGAGCGTAGCGAGGCAACGGGGTCAGGCGAGTCCGGCGGCGGCAAGCGCCGGCCGCCAGCGCTGGCGCGCGATCTTCCGGAAGCCGCCTCCGGTCGGATGCAGTTCGTTCGCCCAGTCGCCGGCGTCGAGCGTGTCGCGGCTGTCCACGAACGCGACGCGTCCGCCGTAGCCGGCCTCGATCGCCGCGAGGCGCGCCGAGAACTGGTCGATCAGGTACGCGACGCAGCCGGCCCGCAGCGTCGCCGGCACGCCGGCGTCGACGAGCGCGGGCTTCAACCACGCGCTGGCGCCGATGACGGCCTTGCCGCTGGGCAGCGCGTAGTCGTAGCTGTGGACGAAGATCGTCGCGGCCGCCGGCACGCTCCACAGGATGCGATCGATCAGGTCCGCGTAGTACTGCGCGACGCGGCCGAACAGCGCCTCGACCGTGCCCGGCAGCGTGCCGTGGTTGAAGCACGCCGCCGCCGACGCGCACGCGCTGCAGTCGGCGCGAAGCAGCGGCCGCAGGTCGTTGAAGCCGGCGAAGTCGTTGCCGCCGCCGGAGACGAACACCGCGCTGCAGCCGTTGCCGTAGCGGTCGAGCGCGCGATCCACCGCGTCGGCGTAGACGCCGCCGACGTAATCGAATGCTTCGGCGCCGTTGTTGCCGAACGCGAGCACCGTGTGCTGCCGCGCGGCAACGAGCCGCGCGAGGCAGGTCGCCAGGGAGCCGCCCGGCAGCGGATACCAGAACCACGAGTCGCCGATGGCGAGGATCGACGGCAACGCGCCGTCGTTCACCATCGTCGGCTCGTGCCAGTAGATGCTCTCGGCCATCCCGCGCTCCGGACGGGCGGCGTGCCGCCCGCGCGTTCGCGGTCAGGCGTCGTACTTGAACGACAGCAGGATGCGCGCGCGATAGGCGACGACCTTGCCGTTTTCGACCTTCATGTCGAGCTTGGCGACTTCGGCGATACGCAGGTCGCGCAGCGACTTCGCGGCGGCGGCCACTGCATTCTTCGCCGCGTCCTCCCACGACGTCGGGCTGCTGCCGATCACCTCGGTGACGCGATAGACCGCTTCCGCTGCGGGCTTCTTGGCCATGTCCGTTCCTCCATTGGTTGGTTTGGGCCCGCGGCGTGACGCGGGCCGCGGACTCGCTTCATCATACGCCGTCACCGCCGCGGCGGCGTCACGGCGCCTTCGTACAGTCGCACACCTCGTTGCCCTTGTCGAAGACGATCCGCCACACGCCGGGCGCCTCCTGCCGCCAGATCGACGTGAACGTCGCGATGAGCTTGCCCGCCGGATCGCGCACGGGGCCCGAGCTCAACGCGAGCGTGCCCGAGTCGAGCACCTCCACCTTTTCCGGCTCCCACGCGAACGGCGCCTGCGGGCGCTCGTAGAAGCGGGCCCATCCGGCCGCGACCGCCGCCTTGCCGCGCAGCGGTACCGGTCCCGTGAAGAACACCGCTTCGTCGGACACGAACGTCGCGAACGCCGCGTGGTCGCGGTCGGCCATCGTCTTCGCGAACGCGCGCTCGGTGGCGGCGACCTGCCGCGCGAGTTCGGCGTTGGACGGCGCGGGCGCCGGCGTCGTGCAGGCAACGCACAGGACGGCCGCTGCGGCCGCCGCGGCGGCGCGCCGGAACGCAAGGGCGGGCAGGCGTAAAGCCATGGCGCGTTTCTCGGGTGGGCGAGGAGGCCCGCCATCATACAAAACGTCCATGCGGCGCGAATCCGCTACCATCGTGCGTCGTCCCGCTTACGGAGTCACCCGATGATCGACCGCAGCAGCCCCGATTTCTTCGCCGTCGTCGCGCGCGAGCTCTACACGGCGGTCCTGTCGGACGTGCTGGACGAGCTGGGGTACCGCGACCAGGCGCTGCCGCCATCGATCCGCCCGCTCGACGACGCGCGGAACATGGCGGGTGTCGCGCGGACCGGGCTCTACCGCGAAGTGTACGAGGTGCGGGGAGGCGAGAATCCGTACGCGCTCGAGATCGCGCTGGTCGACGACCTCAAGCCGCACGAGGTCGCGGTGTTCGGTTGCGGCGGATCGACGCGGATCGCGCCGTGGGGCGAGCTCCTGTCGACGGCGGCGCGCGCACGCGGCGCCGCCGGCTGCCTGACGGACGGCTACGTGCGCGACATCCGGGCGACCCGGCAGATGGGCTTCCCGGTGTTCCACGCCGGCATCGCCCCGCTCGACTCGAAGGGTCGCGGCAAGGTGGCCGAGATCGACGTGCCGATCGCGTGCGCCGGCGTGCGCGTGGTGCCCGGCGATCTCGTCTTCGGCGACGCGGACGGCGCGATCGTCGTGCCGCGGGCGGTGGAGGCGGAGGCGCTCGACCGCGCGTTCGCGAAGGTGCGCGGCGAGAACCGGACACGCGCGGAGCTGGAGCAGGGCGCGAAGCTCGCCGACGTATTCGCGCGGCACGGGATCCTCTAGCAGGCAACCGCAGATGGCGACCACACGCGAATCTCGCCGTCGGTCGGAGGGCGCGAGGGGACTGCCGTCGTTGCGAAGCGAGGCGTCGCATACCCGCAGGTCCCGCGTTGCTGCGCACCTCGGAACGACACCGGGGAATCTGCAACGGCCCGCCAGCGCGAAGCGACCGGCATGCTCGCGGCGCCCGCGTTCACGGCGGACTTGCGTGCGGCACCGCCGTGCCTGACACCTACGACTACGTGATCGTCGGCGCGGGCACCGCGGGCTGCGTGCTCGCGAAGCGGCTCACCGAGGATGCGGACGTGCGCGTGCTGCTGCTCGAAGCGGGCGGCCGCGACGACTACCCGTGGATCCACATCCCGGTCGGCTATCTCTACTGCATCGACAACCCGCGGACCGACTGGCGCTACCGGACGCGCGCCGAGCCGGGGCTCAACGGACGCTCGCTGCTGTACCCGCGGGGACGCGTGCTCGGCGGCAGCTCGTCGATCAACGGCATGATCTGGATGCGCGGCCAGCGCGAGGACTACGACGCGTGGGCAGAGGCTGCCGGCGACGACGGCTGGCGCTGGGACGCGCTGCTGCCGCTGTTCCGGCGGTGCGAGGACCACTATCGCGGTGACTCCGAATTCCACGGTGCCGGCGGCGAGTGGCGGGTCGAGGCGCAGCGGCTGTCGTGGGACATCCTGGAAGCGTTCGTGCGCGCGCTCGTCGAGAACGGCGTGCCGCGCATCGACGACTTCAACACCGGCGACAACTTCGGCGTCGGCTACTTCGAGGTCAACCAGCGCCGCGGCATCCGCTGGAACGCGGCGAAGGCCTGCCTGCGGCCGATCGCCGGGCGGCGCAACTTCACGCTCGCGACCGGCGCGGAGGGCGACGGGCTCGTCCTGGAGAGCGGCCGCTGCGTCGGCGTGCGCTACCGGCAGGGCGGCGTGGAGCGGTTCGCGCGGGCGCAGGAGGAGGTGCTCGTCGCCGCAGGTGCCGTCAACTCGCCGGCGCTGCTCGAGCGATCGGGCATCGGCCGGCCCGATGTGCTGCAGGCGGCCGGCATTGCGGTCCTGCACGCGCTGGCCGGCGTCGGCGAGAACCTGCAGGATCACCTGCAGCTGCGCATGGCGGCGAAGGTGCGCGGCACGCGCACGCTCAACACGCTGTCGCGCGGGCTCCTGGGCAAGCTGCGGATCGGCGCCGAGTACGCGCTTCGCCGCCGCGGGCCGATGAGCATGTCGCCGTCGCAGCTCGGCGCGTTCGCGCGGTCGGACCCCGCGCAGGCGCGCCCGGACCTCGAATACCACGTGCAGCCGCTGTCGCTGCCGAAGTTCGGCGAGCCGCTGCACGCATTCGACGCGATCACGGCGTCCGTCTGCCACCTGCGGCCGACGTCGCGCGGCAGCGTGCACGTCGCCTCGCCCGACCCGCGCGCCGCGCCGGTCATCGCGCCGAACTACCTCGCGACCGACGACGACCGCCGCGTCGCGGTCGCCGCGCTGCGACTGACGCGGCGCGTCCTGGCGGCGCCCGCGCTCGCGCGTTATGCGCCCGACGAATTCCTGCCCGGCCCGGCGGCGCGGTCGGACGCGGAGCTCGTGCGCGCGGCGGGCGACATCGGCACGACGATCTTCCATCCTGTCGGCACCTGCCGGATGGGCGCGGCCGGCGACCCCGGCAGCGTCGTCGACGGCGCATTGCGTGTCCACGGCATCGCCGGCCTGCGCGTCGTCGACGCGTCCATCATGCCCGTGATCACGTCGGGCAACACCAACGCGCCGACGATCGTGATCGCCGAGCGCGCGAGCGACCTCGTCCGCGCGGCGCGCGCGCGCCGCTAGGCCGGCGCGGTCGCGCGCAGCGCGGCGCCGTCGGCGAACGCGGCGACGCGCAGAGGCGCGGCCGCGTCCGGCAGCGCGACGTCGCGCCACGCCGCCGCGGGCGGCGTGCGCCCGGCCTGCGCGAGGACGCGCGTGGTGACCACGACCGAAGCGTCGCCGGTGGCGCCTGCCGTCCGCAGTGCCTGCAGCGTGTCGAACGCATCGCCGGCGGCCAGCAGCCGGCCGGCGACTGGCGACGCCGCGTCGCTCACGGCGCCGGGTCCCGCGTGCACGAAGACCGCGAAGTCGGCGGGCGCGCCGAACTCGGACGCGTAGCGGCGCCGCAGCCCGTCGAGCGCGCGGTCGACGGCCTCCGCCGCCGCGAGCGCCTGCCGGCACGCGTCCGCCGCGTCGGTCGCCACGCCGAACACGGCGACGACGCTGTCCACGCTGGTCTCGCTGACCGTGCCCCCGGACGCGTGCACGGCGCCGCCGACCGTCGCGCCGAACAGGCCCGACAGGTAGACCACGTCCTGCGGCAGGTGCCCGCGCGCGAACGCGAGCCGGTTGCGCCATGCGACGACGACGACCGCGAGGTCGCGCTCCAGCACGGACACGACGTGCTCCGGTGCCGCGGCGCCGGTCGCCGCGAGCAGCGGCACGACGCCGACGTCGCCGGTCGGCCGGAGCTGGCACGCGAGCCGCACGCCCGGCAGCGCGCGGATGCGGTCGAGCGTCGCCTGCTCGGACGGGCCGGGCGGCGGGCAGTGCTCGTCGCCGGACGTGACCTGCACGCGGCACGTCGAGCAGCGCGCCTGCCCGCCGCACATCGAAAGGTGCGGGATGAAGTGGCTGCGTGAGGCCTCGAGCACCGTCCAGCCGGCGGGCACGCGCGCGACGCGTTGCGGGTACGCGATCGTGATCACGGCGTTGCGCCGGCGCTCGACGAACGCGCGCACCTCGCGCGCGACGAACACGGCGCCGATCAGTGCGAACCACACGGCGAGCAGCGTGTCGCGGGTGCGGAGCAGCGCGATGCGCGTGGCCACGTCGACGTCGGCGTTCGCGTCGAGGAACGCGCGGTTGGCCTCGTCGCCGGCGAGCTCCTTGCCCATCGCGAGGAAGCCCAGGCCCCCCAGCACCGGCAGCAGCAGCGCCGCGGCGAACAGCGCCGGGCGCAGCCGCTGGTACAAGGGGCGCCGGCCGAAGGCGAAATTGACGCCGAGGCACCCGTGCAGCCAGCCCGGCACCAGCAGCGCGAGCTGGCGGCCCTCGCCATCGGACGTCCACAGCGACCACACGACGCGCGCGTACTCGGGCGCCAGCCGGTAGGCCTCCCATGCGACGCGCGTATGGACGGCGTGGCCGATCAGCAGCAGCGGAATCCCGAGCCCGAGCGCGATGCGCAGCACCTCGAGCGGCGGCATCCGCAACGTGCGCCGCCGGTAGAGCGCGACCAGCGCCAGCGTCACGTGCGTCGCGGCCGCGCCGTACAGCAGCACGGTGCCCGGCAGCGAGTGCCAGACGGCGAGCGCGACGTCGAGCCCGCGCTCGGCGAGCGCGACCGAGGCGAGGCCGAGGGCGTGGTTGGCGAGGTGCGTGGCCACGTAGACGAACAGCACGAGCCCGGAGCCGAGCCGCAGGTCGCGGAAGGTGGGCAGGCGCGCGGTCATCGCGCCGATGTTCGCAGAATTCGGACGCGCGCGAACGGCGGCGCCGACACGCGGCCACCGATCTCGGCGACAATGTCCGTCCCGCCACCGCACCGGATGCGCCCGTGACCCCACTGCTTGCCGTTCGCTCCGGCGAGGCCGAACTCGCCGCCCGCGTGCATGGTTCCGGCACGCCCGTGGTGTTCCTGCATGCCGGCGTGGCCGACCGGCGCATGTGGGAGGCGCAAGTCGCGGCGGTGGGCGGCGACGGCTACCGGGCGGTCGCCTACGATCGGCGCGGCTTCGGCCATTCCGTGCACGTCGACGAAACCTGGTCGCACGTCGACGACCTCGTGCGCGTGCTCGACGCCGCGGGTCCGGAGCCGGCCGTGCTGGTGGGCTGCTCGCAGGGCGGCCGCATCGCGATCGACGCGGCACTCGCCGTGCCGGCACGCGTGCGCGCGCTGGCGCTGGTCGCCCCGGCGATTTCCGGCGCCCCCGATGTCACCGACGTCCCGCCGGAGATCCAGGCGTGGATCGACGCCGTCGAGCGCGCGGAGGCCGAAGCCGACGTCGACCGGATCAACGCGCTCGAGGCCCACGCGTGGCTCGACGGGCCGCTGGCGCCGGAAGGGCGGGTCGGCGGCGGGGTCCGCGAACTGTTCCTCGAGATGAACGAGATCGCTCTGCGCGCCGAGCGGCGCGGCACCGAGCGGGAGCCGCCGCCGGCGTTCGACCGGCTGCACGAGCTCGCGGTGCCGGCGCTGGTCGTCTGGGGCGACCTCGACTTTCCGCACATCGCGCAGCACTGCGGCATGCTGGCCGCCCGCCTGCCGCGTGCCCGCGCGCACCCGATGTCCGGTGTCGCGCACCTGCCGAACCTGGAGCGGCCGGACGCCTTCAACGAGCTGCTGCTCGACTTCCTCGCGCGCGACGCGGCGCGCTGACGTCAGTGCAGCGGCGCGTCGGCGGGTCGCGGGGGCAGCCCGAGGTCGACGTGCACGATGCGGTCGCCGAGCAGCGCGACCGTGCCGCGCCGCCGGTTGTCGCCGGTGTCGCTGTACTCGAAGCGGTACACGCGCGCGAGACGCACGCGTCCGTCGTCGCCGCGCGCGGGCCGCAGCGACTGCAACGCGACGGTGTCGTCGAGGAACAGCAGCCCTTCGGCACGGCAGGCCGGACGGATCGCGGCGTTAGCGGCCTCGCGCGCCTTCAGGCTGTCCCACAGGAACCACGCGGCCGCGGCGACCGCGAGCGCGCCCAGCACTTCCGGCATCGGCGCGCGTCAGCCCCGTTGCACCCGCGCGTGCCCGCGATCCGGCCGCGGTCCGGTCATCGGCCGGCGAGCTGGGCCCGCACCTCGCCGCCCGGGAACTTCGCGCTGTGCACGTTGATGTACGTGTTGCCCGCCTTGTAGCTCGCGTACTGCGCCTCCGTCAGCCGCGCGCCGTCCGCCGCGACGAACGCGTTGTCGCTGATTTTCTGCAGCGGCACGATCACCGGGCCGTTGGTGCCGGCGGCGCCTTCGTGGATGTGCGCGGCGGTGGGCGTCATCCCCATCACGGACACCGTCACCGCGACCCGGCGATCGTCCATGACGTTGACGGTGGCGGTGCCGTAGGCCGTCGTGTTGACCGGTGGCACCTCGCTGCTGCCCAGAAGCCGCAGCTGCTGGCCCGTTTCCTCCGCCTTCATCGATCCGCACGCGCCGAGCGCGGCGATCGCGGCCGCGGCAGCGGCAGCCCGGAATGCGAACCTGCGGGACCATGGCTTCATCGGAATCTCCTCGTGCGTTGACGGATCGGCCAGGCGCGGCGGCGGGGACGCCGTCGTTGCCGGCGGGCCGCGCCGCGTGCGCGGCAGCCACTATACTCGCGGATCAACCGCGGGTGATGCGCGAGGAATGCGATGAAGTGGGAAATGAACGAGAACTCGCTGTTCGCGGTCCTGTTGCGCTCGCCGTGGTGGGTCAGCTTCGCGATTGCGGGGGCGGTGACGGCGCTGGGGCTGGCGCTGCTGCCCGAGACCTGGCGCGTGTTCGGCATCGTCACCGGGCTGCCGTTTGCCGTCATCGGCGGCATCGCGCTGTGGAAGCAGCTGCAGCGGCCCTCCGCCGCGCGCGTGGCGCGGACGACGGAGGCGCTCCGCGCGATGGCGTGGGCCGAGTTCGCGGACGCACTCGAGGCCGGTTACCGCGCCGACGGCGCCGTGGTCGCGCGCATCCGTGCGGGCGCCGCGGACTTCACCGTGAAGAAGGATTGGCGGACCACGCTCGTCGCCGGCAAGCGGTTCAAGGTCGCGCGCACGGGCGTGGAACCGCTGCGCGACCTGCTCGCCGCCCGGGAGACGCACGAGGCCCACGACTGCGCGTACGTGACACTGGGCGAAGTGTCGGACAACGCGCGCAAGTTCGCCGCCGACAACAGGATTCGCCTGATCGGGGGGGCCGAACTCGCGGCACTGCTGCCGGCGCTGGGCCGGGCGCGCAGGCCATGAGCGTCGGGCGCGCCGTGGGGTCCGCGCGAACGAACGGAGGCGACGCGGGCCGTTCGCGGCCGCCGAATCGCGTCGATGCATAGAGGGATACTATCGATGCATTAACTACAATCAATTGGATCGATGGCACGCCGCCGCGCAGAATCCGCCCCACGGTCCACGGGCAGCCGCCGCCGGATCGACGAGGACGCGAACTCGAGGCCACGCGATGGCACGAGCCGCGGATTGCGCACAGCGAGAGGAGAAAGCGATGTCGACAGAAGCCAAGTGCCCGTTCGCGGGCGACGCCTACAGGAGCGCGCGCGCCGGAGCACCGTCGAACGCGGACTGGTGGCCCGATCAGCTGAAGCTTCGCATCCTGCATCAGCACTCGCCGCTGTCCGACCCGATGGGGGACGGCTTCGACTACGCGAAGGCGTTCGCGAGCCTCGACCTTGCCGCCGTGAAGAAGGACCTGCACGCGCTGATGACCCGCTCGCAGGACTGGTGGCCGGCGGATTTCGGTCACTACGGACCCCTGTTCGTGCGCATGGCATGGCACAGCGCCGGCACGTATCGCATCGGCGACGGTCGCGGCGGCGCCGGCAGCGGCAGCCAGCGCTTCGCCCCCCTCAACAGCTGGCCCGACAACGCGAACCTCGACAAGGCGCGCAGGCTGCTCTGGCCGGTCAAGCAGAAGTACGGCCGGAAGATTTCGTGGGCCGACCTCATGATCCTCGCCGGCAATGTCGCGCTCGAATCGATGGGTTGCAAGACCTTCGGGTTCGCCGGCGGACGCCCGGACATCTGGGAGCCGGAAGAGGACATCTACTGGGGCGCCGAGAGCACATGGCTCGGCGACAAGCGCCATTCCGGCGACCGGGAGCTCGAGAACCCGCTCGCGGCCGTGCAGATGGGCCTCATCTACGTCAATCCGGAAGGCCCGAACGGCAGCCCGGACCCGCTGGCCGCGGCGCGGGACATCCGCGAGACGTTCGCGCGCATGGCGATGAACGACGAAGAGACGGTGGCGCTCATCGCCGGCGGCCACACGTTCGGCAAGACCCACGGCGCCGGCGACGCGAAACTCGTGGGACCCGAGCCGGAGGCGGCCGGCATCGAGGAGCAGGGCCTGGGCTGGAAGTCGAGCTACGGCACGGGCCGCGGGGACGACACGATCACGAGCGGCCTCGAAGTCATCTGGACCACGACGCCGACGAAATGGAGCAACAACTTCCTCTGGAACCTGTTCGGCTACGAATGGGAGCTGACGAAGAGCCCGGCCGGCGCGCATCAGTGGAAGCCGAAGCACGGCATGGGCGCCAACACGGTGCCGGATGCCCACGACCCGGCGAAGCGTCACGCGCCTTCGATGCTGACCACGGACCTCGCGCTGCGCTTCGACCCCGCGTACGAGAAGATCGCGCGGCGCTTCCTCGAGCATCCGGATCAGTTCGCCGACGCGTTCGCCCGGGCGTGGTTCAAGCTGACGCACCGCGACATGGGCCCGCGTGCGCGCTATCTCGGCCCGGAGGTTCCCGCGGAGGCGCTCATCTGGCAGGACCCGATCCCGGCTGTCGATCACCCGCTGATCGACGCGCAGGACGTCGCCGCGTTGAAGGCGAAGGTCCTCGCATCGGGGCTGTCGGTCACGCAGCTGGTGACGACGGCGTGGGCATCGGCGGCGACGTTTCGCGGCAGCGACAAGCGCGGCGGCGCGAACGGCGCGCGGGTCCGCCTCGCGCCGCAAAAGGATTGGGAGGTCAACCAGCCGGCCGAGCTCGCGCAGGTCCTGGCCAAGCTGGAAGCGATCCGCAACGAGTTCAACGGCGTCCAGTCGGGGGGCAAGAAGGTGTCGCTCGCCGACCTGATCGTCCTGGGCGGCTGCGCCGCCGTCGAGGCCGCGGCGAAGAAGGCCGGCCACGACGTGCAGGTTCCCTTCGCGCCGGGGCGCATGGACGCGTCGCAGGACGAGACCGACATCGACTCGTTCGCCGTGCTGGAGCCGGTCGCGGACGGGTTCCGCAACTACGTCCGCGCAGGGCTCGAGGGATCGGCGGCCGAGCGGCTGGTGGACAAGGCGCAGCTGCTGACGCTGACCGCCCCCGAGATGACGGTCCTGATCGGCGGCCTGCGCGCACTGAACGCGAACTTCGGACGATCCCGGCACGGCGTGTTCACGAAGCGGCCGGGTACGCTGACCAACGATTACTTCGTGAATCTGCTCGACATGGGCACGAAGTGGCAGCGCTCCGCCACCGACGACGGCGTGCTGGAAGGGCGCGATCGGGCGACCGGCGACGTCAAGTGGACGGGCACCGTCGTCGACCTCGTCTTCGGCTCGAACGCGCAGCTGCGCGCCATTGCGGAAGTCTACGCGTGCGGCGACGGGCAGCAGGCGTTCGTGCGCGACTTCGTGGCGGCGTGGAGCAAGGTGATGAATCTCGATCGCTACGACCTTGCGTGATTCGCGGCGACCGGACCGAATGGAGGCGGTCGCTGCAGTCGCGGCCCGGCATCGGGGGACCCCGGGTTCGGTGGCCGCGCGCACGACGCGCGCGGATGCGTTCCGGCGCGGGCCCGGATGCAACGGTCCGGGCTCCGCCGTCGTGGTAGCGCCTGCGGATCCTGCCTGACGGCCGCCCCATGTCCGCCACGACCGAGCGCACTGGATCGCGGCCACTGATGCGCGCCGGGCGCTGGTTCGTCGTCGTGCTCGCGCTGCTGCTCGTCGGTCCGCTGCTGTCGCTCGCGTTCGGTCGCGTCGCGACGGGCGGCGACTGGCGCACCGCCAGCCACCGCGCGACCGGCCTCGCGCCGGATCCGGCGGCGCACCGCGAGGCCGTCGTGCAGGTCTTCGCGAGCCGCACGTTCGGCTGGCGCGGCGCGTTCGCCGACCACACGTGGCTCGCGGCCAAGCCGGCGGGGGCCGGGCGCTACACGCGCTACGAGGTCATCGGCTGGTACGCGGGCGGCGACCGGTCGGTCGTGTCGGTGTCCGATCTGCGCGCGCCCGACGCCGAGTGGTACGGCGCGCCGCCGCGCCTGCTGCGCGACCTGCGCGGGCCTGCTGCGGAGGCGGTCATCGCCGCGCTGCCCCGGGCGCTCGCGTCGTATCCGCACCCGACGACCTACCGCATGTGGCCCGGACCCAACAGCAACACGTTCGTCGCGCACCTCGGCCGGTCGATTCCCGAACTGCGCCTCGTGATGCCGCCGACGGCGATCGGCAAGGACTACGTGCCGATCCACGAACTCGTCGGCGCGTCGCCCAGCCACACCGGCATCCAGCTGTCCGTGTACGGCCTCGTCGGCGTGCTGGCCGGCTGCGACGAGGGCCTCGAGCTCAACGTCCTCGGACTGGTCGCGGGGGTCGACTTCCGCAACCCCGCGCTCAAGCTGCCGGGTCTCGGCCGCGTGCCGGGCGACGGATAGCGGTCGCCGGCACCCCGCGCGGCATCAGCCGAAGTCCGCCGCGCCGATGCGCCGCGCCTCGGCGTCGCGGTAGCGCGCGCGCACGACGGGCAGCAGGGCGCAGAACAGCACGACGCCGAGCAGGCCCGGCAGGCCGAGGCCGTACCAGACCCCATACGGCTGGCCGGTTGCCAGCGCGACGACGGCGGCCGCGAGCAGCGCCGCGCAGACCGCGATCGCCGCGCCGAACGTGCCGAGCACCAGCGCGCGCCCCTTGCCGCGCGGCGCCAACGCACCTGCGAGCGCGCCGAGCGTGCCGCCGGCGACGCCCAGCAGTGTGCCCGGGACGAATCCGTACAGGCTCGGGTCGAACCAGGGAGCGGCCATCACTTGCCTCCTTTCAGCGCGGTGCGGTGGGCCTCCAGCAACTCGCGCGCCAGTGGCGACGCGAGCGCGCCGTCGGCGACGAGCAGCCGCAGCTTGCGGGCGAACGGGTCGGTGATCCGCGGGTCGCTCGCGGCCTCGATCTTCGCGATCAGACGGTCGAGGCGCGCGCGCACGGTCGGATAGGACACGCCGTACTCCTCGGCGACCGCCTTGAGCGATCCGGAGCCCAGCACGAAGCGGCGCAGGAACCGGAGGTCCTCCTCGTTGAGCTGCGCGATCCACGGCGTCGCGGCCGGGTCGTCGGCGCTCACGGCCGCTCCGCGGGACGCAGCCGTGTCCGCAGGTTCGGATGGGGGAACGTGTTCATGAAATAAAGATACCAATGAATAAACTTCAATGTCAACAAAATTGATATCAGGATTGATTTCATTGCAACGCACGCACGAACGGTCGCCCGTCCCGCCGGACGGGGACCGGTGCGCCGTACGCGCGGCTATACTCGGCGAGTGTCCGCCCCGCGCATCTAGCCATGCCCGCCGTTCGCCGGCCGCTCGCCGCGCCACCCGGGATTTCCGCGGCGCCGCGCGGCTTCTCGCTGATGGAGCTGATGATCGCGCTCGCGATCGTCGGCATTCTCGCGACGCTGGCGGTGCCCGCGCTGTTCACGCCGATGGTGCGCGACCAGATCGTCGCGGCCGGGCCGCTCGTCGACCTCGCCAAGAAGCCGATTGCCGCCGCGTGGCTCGCAACCCAGGCGCTCCCTGCGGACAACGCCGCCGCCGGGCTGCCGGCGCCGGCGAAGATGGTCAACAACTACGTGACGTCGGTCGAGGTCCGGGACGGCGTCATCGACGTCACGTTCGGCAACAGCGCGCACAACCAGATCGCCGGCAAGGTGCTGACGATCCGGCCGGCCGTCGTGCCCGACGCGCCGGTCGTGCCGGTCGCATGGGTCTGCGGCCGCGCGGATGTCCCGGCCGGGATGACCGCGCAGGGCGAGAATCGCACGGACATCGCCGTCGGGCTGCTGCCGTTCAACTGCCAGCCGAAGCCCAGGTAGGCCGCCGCCTGCGACAATACGGCCCGTGCTGGCCGTCCTCGTCGTCACCTTTCCGTTCTTCGCGCTCGTGCTCTGCGGCTACGTCGCCACGCTGCGCGGTGCGTTGCCGCTGCCGGCCATTGCCGGCCTCAACGTGTTCGTCCTGTACTTCGCGCTGCCGTGCATGCTGTTCCGGTTCGGCGCGTCGACGCCGGTGCTGAGCCAGCTCTCGCCGGGCGCGGTCGCCGTCTACGTCGTCAGCGCGCTCGTCGTCGTCGCGTTCACCGTGGTGGCGACCGTCGGCTTCCGGATCGGCCTCGACGACGCGGCGTTCGGCGCGCTGGTCGCCGCGTTCCCGAACACCGGCTACATGGGCGTGCCGATGCTGGTCGCGCTGCTGGGCGCGGCCGCGGCCGGGCCCGCGATCGCGACGATCCTGATCGACCTCGTGTTCACGAGCTCGCTGTGCGTCGCGCTGTCGCACCTCGACCGTGCCGGCGAGCACGGCGCCGCGGCCACGGCGCGCGACGCGCTGAAGGGCGCGGCGGCCAATCCGCTGCCGTGGGCCATCGCGCTCGGCATCGCCGTGTGGACGGCCGGCCTCGAGCTGCCGGCCCCGGTGGCCGGGACGATCGGGCTGCTGGCGGACGCGGCGTCGCCGGTGGCGCTGTTCACGACCGGCGCCGTGCTCGCCCGCGCGCGGATGACCGCCACGCGACACACGCCGCTCGCCGACTACGCGCCGGTCGCGCTGGTGAAGCTCGTCGTCCACCCGTTCGTGGTGTGGGCGCTGGGCGAGAGCGCGATCAGCCTGGGCGTCGCGCTCGACCGGTCGACGCTGACCGTGCTGGTGCTGGTGGCCGCGCTGCCTTCCGCCAGCAACGTCGTGATGCTGGCCGAGCGGTTCGGCGCCGACAGCGGCCGCATCGCGCGCATCATCATGCTGTCGACGGCACTGGCGTTCGCGACGTTCTCCGCGGCGGTCGCGCTGCTCGCGCCGCGGTAGCCGCGCCCCCTGACGAGGAGTCCTCACCAATGAAGCTCGTGATCCTGGACCCCGGCCATTTCCACGCGGCGCTGCTGCAGAAGAACATGGTCGCCGACGTCGACCCGGACGTGCACGTCTACGCGCCGGCCGGCCCCGACCTCGACGACTACGTGCGCAAGATCGACGGGTACAACGCCCGCGCCGGGCAGCCGACGCACTGGCGGCTGCACGTCCACGCGGGCCCCGACTACCTCGAGCGGTTCGCCGGCGAGCGGCGCGGCGACGTCGCCGTGATCGCCGGCAACAACGCGCGCAAGACCGAGTACATCGAGCGCGCCGTCGCCGCCGGCTTCCACACGCTCGCCGACAAGCCGATGGCGATCGACGCCGCCGGCTTCGCCGGGCTCGAGCGTGCGTTCGCGACGGCGGGCGAGCGGGGCGTGCTGCTGTACGACATCATGACCGAGCGCTTCGAGATCACGTCGATGCTGCAGAAGGCGCTCGCGCACGTGCCGTCGGTGTTCGGCACCCTCGTGAGCGGGACACCCGACGCGCCCGCGGTCGTCAAGGAAAGCGTTCACCACTTCGCGAAGCTCGTGTCCGGCGCGCCGGTCGTCCGTCCGGCGTGGTTCTTCGACACCGCGCAGCAGGGCGAGGGCCTCGTCGACATCACGACGCACCTGGTCGACCTCGTCCAGTGGGCGTGCTTTCCCGACGTCGCGCTCGACGGGCGCCGCGACGTCGACGTCCTGCGCGCCCGCCGCTGGCCGACGGTCGTGTCCGCCGCCGAGTTCGGGCAGGTGACGCGGCTGTCCGCCATCCCGCCATTCCTGCGCAAGGACGTGGCCGGCGACGGCCGGCTGCACGTGTACGCGAACGGAGAGATCGACTATGCGCTGCGTGGCGTGCACGCGAAGGTGCGCGTGCTGTGGAACTTCGAGGCGCCGGCCGGCGGCGGCGACACGCACTACTCGGCCATGCGCGGGACCCGCGCGAACCTCGTGATCCGGCAGGGCGCGGCGCAGCGCTGGCAGCCGGTCCTGTACGTCGAGCCCGCGGCGGAGGCGGACGTCGACGCCCTCGGCCCGGCGCTCGACGCGGCGATGGCGTCGCTGCAGGCGGCGTACCCGGGCGTCGGCGCTGCGCGCAGCGGTGACGCGTGGGAGGTGCTCGTGCCGCCCGTCTACCACGTCGGCCACGAGGCGCATTTCGGGCAGGTCGCCGCCGTGTTCCTCCGCTGCGTCGCGGCGGGCGCGCTGCCGGCGTGGGAGGTTCCGGACATGCTCGCGAAGTACTGGACGACCACGCGTGCGCTGGCGCTGGCGCGCGGCTGACCGCGGCGCACGATGACGACCCGCGACGACTGCCTGGGCCGCGACGCGGCCGATCCGCTCGCCGCGCTGCGCGCCCGCTTCGCGCTGCCGGACGGCGTCGTCTATCTCGACGGCAATTCGCTCGGCGCGCTGCCCGTGGCGACGGTCGCGCGCGTGCGCGACGTCGTCGCGGACGAGTGGGGCGTGGGCCTCATCGGCAGCTGGAACAGCGCCGGCTGGATGGACCTGCCGCGCCGCGTCGGCGACAAGATCGCGCGGCTCGTGGGTGCGGGCCCGGGGGAACTCACGGTCGCCGATTCGACGTCGGTCAACCTGTACAAGGTGCTGCACGCCGCGCTCGACCTCGCGCGCGCCGGCGCGCCGCAGCGCACGGCGATCCTCACCGAGCGCGGCAATTTCCCGACCGACCTCTACATCGCCGACAGTGTCGCGCGGGCGCGCGGGTGCGAGCTGCGCGTCGCGGGGGGCGACCGCCTCGCCGCGCATCTCGACGACCACGTGGCCGTCCAGCTGCTGACACACGTCGACTACCGGACCGGCCGCGTGCACCGGATGGACGCGCGTAACATCGCCGCGCACGCGGCGGGCGCACTCGCCGTGTGGGACCTGTCGCATTCGGCGGGCGCGCTCCCGGTGAACCTCGCGGGCAGCGGCCCGCTCGTCGAGGCGGCCGACTTCGCCGTCGGCTGCGGCTACAAGTACCTGAACGGCGGCCCGGGCGCGCCGGCGTTCGTCTGGGCGCATCCGCGGCACGTCGCGCGCATGGATGCGCTGGGCGTGCGCCAGCCGCTGTCCGGCTGGCTGTCGCACGCGGCGCCGTTCGCATTCGCGGACGACTACCACCCGGCGGCGGGGATTGCCCGCTTCGGCTGCGGCACTCCGCCGGTGCTCTCGCTGGTGGCGCTCGAGTGCGGCGTCGACACGGTACTCGCCGCCGAGCCGCTGGGTGGCATCGAAGCACTGCGCGCGAAGTCGCTGGCGCTCACGGATCTGCTGATCGCGCTCGTCGACGAGCGCTGCGCCGGCCATGGGCTCGTGCTCCAGACGCCGCGCGATCCGCGTAGGCGCGGCAGCCAGGTGAGCCTCGCGCATCCGGAAGGCGGCTACGCGATCGTCCAGGCGCTGCTTGCGCGCGGCGTCGTCGGCGACTTCCGCGCGCCGGACCTCGTGCGCTTCGGCATTGCGCCGCTGTACGTCCGCCACGTGGACGTCTGGGATGCGGTCGAGGCCCTGCGCCAAGTGCTCGTGTCCGGCGAATGGCGCGATCCCCGTTACGCGCGGCGGGCGGCGGTCACCTGACCGCACGCGCGCGCCGTGCGCCGACGGCGACGCCCGCGGGCGCCCGCTACTGCACGAGCATGACGGTCTGGCGGGGCACGCGCAGCAGTACGTCGCGGCCGCCGGCGTCGGTCAGGCGCACGACGACGTCGGCGCGCGTGCCGGGTTCCCACGCGGGGCCGCCGCGCACGACGACGCGGTAGACCGGCGATCCGGGGCGATTGCGCGGCGTGCCGCGCGCGTCGCGATACGCGGGATCGGCCGCGTCCTGTTCCTCGAGCGCCGGCGCCTCCCAGATGGCGTCGCCGACGACGATCCATGCGCGCGTCACGCGGATGCCGGCCGGAAACGGCCGACCGTCGTTCGCGCCGACAGCGAGCGTCGCCTGCAGCGGCCGCCCGTCGCGCTGCGGCGGCACCGACGGCATGAGATCGCGCCACAGCGAGACGGTCAGCGTGAAGCGCCGCCCGTCGATGGTGACGCGCGTCGGCGCGCGGCGCAGCTCGGCGCCGGTGGGTGCTTCGGCGGCATGCACGCCCGGCATGCCGAGCAGCAGCGTGGCGGCCAGCAGCGCGCACGCGCGCCTGCGGCCGGGACGAGGCAGCGCGTACCGGTGGCCGGTACTCGTCAGGTGCACGTGCACTGCGACGCGCTCACGCAACCCTGGTCGCCGTTGCCGAGCCGGTCGTTCCACGTACTGCCTTCGCGGCACGACGCGCGCTGGCCCGGCGCGCACTGCACCGAGCAGCCGGCGCATCCGCCGCGATCGCGCGCCCGGCACGCGGCGCCTGCGCCCGGCGCCGCCGCCTGCCCGGTGCCCTGGCAACTGCAGACCGACATGCGCCCCGGCTCGGTCGTCTTCCAATTGCCGTCCCACGTGCGGCCGCCGCTCGCCCGGCACACGTCGGGGCACTTGTTCTGCGCGTCCATCTGGTTCCACAGCGGGCCGGCATTCGCCCATTGCGTGCCTCCCGACGGCGCGCGGCCACCCGCGGAAACGTCGCAATCGCACACCGACGTCGCCGTACCGGGCAGCGTGCGCCACTGGCCGTTCCAGCGGGCGTTGCCGCTCTGCCGGCACACGTTCGGGCACTTGTTTTGCGCGTCCGCGTTGTTCCAGATCGGGCCGGCCGCCATCTCCACGGCGCGCGCGGGCGCCGCGGCGGACAGCACGAGCGCACACGCAAGAGGGAACAGCACGCGCAGGGTACGAGGCACGGATTCCTCCAGGGAAGGGGATTGCTGCGTGGCCGCGCCTCGGAGCGGGCCGCACGCTGCGATCGTACATGGCGGCGTGCCTGCCCTACAATGCCGGGCGCCCGCGCGTCGCGCGGGACCACCGGGAGCGTGCGGCAATGACGAAGAAGATCACGCGGCGCGAGTTCCTCGCCGCCTCGGCCGGCGCGCTGGCGCTGGGACTGGACGGGTGCGGCGGGACGTCGGACCCGTGCATCAAGGGACCGGATGGCCGGGAGGCGTGCGCGCTGCCGCAGCCGACCGAGACGCCGTTCGACACCGTCGTCGTGCTGATGATGGAGAACCGCTCGTTCGACCACCTGCTGGGCTGGCTGCCCGGCGCGAACGGCCGGCAGCAGGGCCTCACGTATGCCGACACGAGCGGTGCCGTGCACGCGACGTGGCCCCTCGCGCCCGACGTCCAGGGCTGCGCGTACGGCGATCCCGACCACTCGTGGCAGGGCATCGCGACACAGTACGCGAACGGCCGCTGCGACGGCTTCCTCCAGACCGCGAAGGTCGGCGACCGCTATCCGATCGGCTACTACACGCAGGCGGACCTGCCGATCCTCTCGGTGCTCGCGGCGAACTACACGACGTTCGACAACTACTTCTGCTCGATGATGGGCCCGACGTGGGAGAACCGCCTCTACCAGCTGACCGGAACCACGCAGGTCGACATGCCCGACGGCTTCCCCAAGACCGACGCCGACCGCCCGTGCCTCATCGAGACCGCGATCTTCGATCGCGTGCGCGCCGCGGGCCTCACCACCGGTTATTACTACTTCGGCGAGCCGATGACGGGACTGTTCAAGAGCAAGCGCTACGACGATATCGCGCTGCCGATCGCCCGTTTCTGGGAGGACGCGCGCCGCGGCAACCTGCCCAACGTCGTGTTCGTCGACCCCGATTACACCGACGCGGCCGAGGACGCCGGCACGTCCAACGACTACCATCACCGCGGCAGCGTGCTGGTCGGCGAGGCGTTCGTGGCGAGCGTGTACAACGCGCTGAAGGACGGGCCGCAGTGGGGGCGGATGGTGTTCGTGCTCAACTTCGACGAGCACGGCGGGTTCTTCGACCACGTGCCGCCGCCGGCGTGCCAGGACGACACCGTGCTGCCGGGGCCCGGCCCCCATCCGGACCTGAAGCGGCTGGGTTTCCGCGTGCCGGCGATCGCGATGGGCCCGTTCGCGCCGAAGAAGATCGAGACCGCGGGGCCGTACGAACACTGCTCGGTCCTGAAGATGATCGAGTGGCGCTGGAATCTTCCGCCGCTGACGCTGCGCGACCGCACGGCGAAGAACCTCGCCGACGCGCTCGACTTCCGCAACCGGCGCGACCCCGTCGCGCTGCCGGCGTTCACGGCGCCGCCGCCCGTCGTCTGCGGTCCGTGACGGCGGTGGCGCGGAGCGCCCGGCAGGCTGTTGCAACGGCCGGCCGCACCTGAAATTCGGTGTCGTCCCGAGCCGGGCGAGGGAGGGGCTGTTGTCCCGAGGCAAGGGGCTGTGTACCGGCCGATCCCTCGTCGCCATGCTCCTCGGGATGACACCGCGAGAGCATCGACGGCCCGAGGTCTAGCGGCGCGGCGGGTTGCGCGGCGGCCGCGGATTCGGCAGATAGCCGACGCGTTCGCTCCGCTCGTCGCGCGCAGTGTCGTCGCGGCCGCGCCGCGGCGACGCGTACGGCGGATACGTGTAGAAGCCGGGGTACCAGACGTCGTTCGCCGCGTACGCGCCCGTGGCCGGCGGCGGCAGGTACGGCGCCTGCACGACGACCTCGCGCGGCGGCCGGCGGCTGTCGGCGATCCGCTGCTCGATGCTCTTCGCGAGCGCGTCGCGCTCCTTCTGCAGCGCGGACAGCGCCGCGGCGTCGGGATCGCCGGCGCGGATCTCGATCTGCTCGCCCTTGCACGGCAGGTCCGTGTACAGGACGTTGAGATTCCGGTCGAAGCACTTGTAGACCAGCGTCGAGCCGGCGCTGGCCGCCCCGGCGAGCGCGCCGGCGCCGAGCACGACGGCGAGCATCCGGAGCAAATGGCGGGAAAGGGCGGAGGTCGGCATGGCCTCGTCTCCGGGGGGCGCCCGGGAGGGCACGTGTCCCATCGTACGCCCGATTCGACGCCGGGGACAGCCATGCCGCCGGTTCGTGTGCGCGGTCGTCGCGGCACCGGCGACGGGCGCCGGCGGCCGCGCGCGCCCGGTCAGGTTCGCCGGTACGCGTAGCGGTGGTAGAGGAACTCGCGCGTGCGGAACATCTCGTAGATGCGGCTGCCGACGACGCCGGCGAACTCGCCGGCGGGCTTGCGCGCGCGGGGCCGGCGGACCAGCTCCTCGATCATCTGCCGCTTGCGCGCGTCGTCGGCCTCGAGCGCGGCGACGACCGCGCCGGTGATGTCCTCCCGCGCGATGCGCCGCCAGCCCGGCTGGGCGTCGAGCGCACGTTCCAGCACCGCCATGTCCTCCGCCTTGCGCAGGTCGGCGAAAAGAAAGCTGCCGCCCGGACGCAGCACGCGCACGACCTCGGACAGGAACGCCTCGATGTTGCCGTAACAGTGGCTGCTCTCGACGTTGACGACCGCGTCGAAGCTCGCGTCGGGGAACGGCAGCCGTTCGGCGTCGCCGACCGCGAACTCGAGGTTGGGCACGGCCGTGTGGAACGCGCGGGCGAGCTCGACGGCCTCGGCGGAAAAGTCGGCGCCCGTGACGTGCGCGGGGCGGTGATAGCGCGCGAGAAAGCTCGCGCCGCCGCCGCGGCCGGACCCCACCTCGAGCACGGAGAGGCCGGCCAGGTCCACCGGCGACACCGTTCGGTGGTAGAGCTGGATCGACAGCCGGTTGCGCTCGTCGTCGGGCTCGAGCGCGGGCACCACGCCGTCCGGCGGAAGGACGCCGTAGTTCATGAACGTCCACCCGGGATCGCGCAGGCGCGTGGCCATCCGGTCGTACAGCCACTTGGCGAATCTTCGGCGCAGCGAGGGGAAGCGACCGACGAAGTCGAGGATGAAGTGCCAGAGCATGGCCGTGATTGTGACGCATCGGCGCGCGTGATTCCAGCGACGAAGCAAGCGGCCGCGCGCGCAAGCCCCGGTGCCTGCCGGGCGCCGGGCCGCTGCGATGGATGCCGGCGCTAGGCGGCGCGCAGCTGCGCCACGTCCGCGGGCGCCTGGTCGCGGAACAGCGCGATCGCGTCGTCGGCGCTCGCGGCCTTGAGGAGGCGCTCCTGCACCTGCGCCGGCGAGAAGCGGTCGGCGGGCACGGCGTCGGCGAAGCGCTCCGCCGCCGCGGGATCGTCGAAGAACTTGCCGAACATGCGCGCGAGCTGCGCGCGGTCGCATCGCCCGAGCTCCAGCCGGAAGTCCACGCGCCCGGAGCGGATCGCCGCCTCGTCGATGAGCTGCGGGTGGTTGGTCGTCAGGAACACCACGGAGCCCTCGTGCGCCGCCACGCCGTCGAGCGCGTTGATGAAGCCCGAGTACGACACCCGGACGCCGGTGTCGGCCTTGCTGCGCTGCTGGAAGAACGCGTCGACGTCCTCGATCAGGATGACCGAGCGCCGCGGCACGCTCGCGAGCAGGTTGCCGATCTTCTCGTCGGTGACGTTGGGCGAGGCGAGCGACAGCACGCACACGTTGAGTGACAGGTGCGACGCAAGCGCCGTGACGAGCGACGTCTTGCCGGTGCCCGGCGGCCCGTACAGCAGGTAGCCGCGGCGCCACGGGATGCCGAGCGCCTCGTAGCGCTCGCGCGACGCGAAGAACCGCTCGAGGTCCGCCAGGATCGCCTCGCGCTGCCCGTCCTTCAGCACGACCGAGTCGAGCTTGCGGTTGTTGCCGAGCCGCGCGCGCGTCCACTCGTTGTTGTAGGGGCTCGGCACGTAGATCGCGATGCGGTTCAACTCGCGCTCGATCCGGTGCGCCATCGCTGCGTGCACGAGCGCCTCCAGCGGCCGCTTGTCGCGGCCGAACGTCGAGATCGCGACCTTCTCGATCACGGAGGCCGCGACCTGCACCTCGCGCTTCATCCACATGAGGCGGCCGTCGAGCCGGAAGACGTGGAAGCCTTCGCCCGGCGAGAACAGCGGGACGGGGCGGCCACCCTGCTGCAGCTCGTCGTGCAGGCTCTGGTACGACGAGCCCTGCTGGCGCACGGCGCGCACGGTGAAGTTGTTGATCCGGCGCAGCGCGTCGCGGCTGTCCATGTACTCGACGAGCGCGGGGAACATGAGCTCCTCGCGGCTGTCGACGGCGAGCGTCGTGACGAAGAACTGCCGGGCCCAGCGGGCGAGCTGGACGGGGAACTCGCGCAGCCACATCGCGAGGACCCCGAGCGCGGCAAGCGCGAGGCCGCCGGACACGAGCTGGTTGGAGGCGAACAGCGACTGCACGGACTCGAACACGTCTTCTCCCGTCGGGCGGTCCGGAGCGGGCCGCGCGCCATTAACGCGCGAGCAGGCGTTCGGGACGACAAGGCGGCAGTTCGGCCGGGCCGCAGCCGCGGCTACGGGGGCTTCGCGCCGCGGCGTGCCGGCGGGCGGTCGAGGTCGAGTGCCCACGCCGGCTGCGCAAAGCGCACCTGGAGGAACTCGGCGAACGCCCGGACCTTGGCGGACAGGTGCCGGCGGCTGGGGTAGACGACGTGGATCGGCGAGGCGGCGGACAGGAAGCCGCGCAGCAGCGGGACGAGCCGGCCGGCGCGCAGGTCCGCGCCCACGATGAAATCGGGCTCGTACGCGATGCCCACGCCCGCGGCCGCCAGAGCGGCGAGGAAGGCGCCGCTGTTCGCGTGCACGGGCCCTGCCACGCGCACACGATACTCGCCGCCCTTGCCGTCGGCGAACGTCCACTGGTCGCGCTGCGGCGCGTACTCGTACAGCAGGCAAGCGTGGCGCGCGAGGTCCTCCGGCGTGCGCGGCTCGCCGTGCCGCGCGACGTACGCGGGCGCCGCGCAGCAGACGAGCTGCGTCGTCCCGACGCGGCGGCCGACGAGGTTCTGCCCGCCGACGGCGCCGATGCGCACGGCGGCGTCGAAGCCTTCGTCGACGAGGTCGACGGCGCGGTCGGACAGCTCGACGTCGAGCCGCATGTCGGGGTGGCGGGCCATGAACGCGGCGGCGGCCGGTGCCAGGTGGGCGGCGCCGAACGTGACGCTGGCGGAGACCCGCAGCGTCCCGCGCGGAACCGCGGTGCCCGCGCCCGCGGTCGCCTCGGCTTCCTCGAGGTCGGCCAGCAGCTGAACGCACCGCTCGTGGAACGCGCGGCCCGCCTCGGTCAGCGACAGGCGCCGCGTCGTCCGGTTGAGGAGGCGCGCGTCGAGGTGCGCCTCGAGCTCGGCGACCTGCCGCGACACCGACGACACCGACACGTCGAGTCGGTCCGCTGCGCGGGCAAAGCTGCCGGCCTCGACGACCCGCACGAAGGCTTCGATGGCGTGGAAGCGGTCCATGGCGGTGCACGGGGGCAGTCGCGCCTTCCTCCGAATGGTGACACTATTGTTGCATAGATTGCAACAATATTTCAACAGTTACGGTCTTTATCCCGAATGCAGAAATGCCGATCATTGGTTCCGACGCGCCGCTTCCGGCGCGCATCCGCACACAGGAGACTGCAATGAACGACGCACGACTCACCGACTTCGCCGCGCTGCTGCTGCGCGTCTCGCTGGGCACGATGTTCGTCGCCCACGCGCTGCTCAAGTTCTTCGTGTTCACGCTGCCCGGGACCGCGCAGTTCTTCGCGTCGCTCGGCCTGCCGGGCGCGCTCGGCTACGTCACGTTCGTCGCCGAGCTGGTCGGCGGCGTCCTGCTGATCGCCGGCGTCAAGGTCCGTGCCGTGGCGCTGGCACTGGTGCCGGTCCTGGTCGGCGCGACGTGGGCGCACGCCGGCAACGGCTGGGTGTTTTCCGCGCCCAACGGCGGCTGGGAATATCCGGCGTTCTGGACCGTGACGCTCGTCGTCCAGGCGCTGCTCGGCGGCGGCGCGTACACGCTGAATCCGGCGCGACCCGCGCTCGCCATGCAGCGCGCCTGACCTCGACCCTCTTCCCGACCCCAACTCCCAGGAGCCCCCATGAAGCTTTATTTCTCCCCGGGTGCGTGCTCGCTCGCCGTGCGCATCGCCCTGACCGAAGCCGGCCTGCCCTTCACGGCCGAGAAGGTCGACCTGCGCGCGCACAAGCTCGCCGACGGCACCGACTACTACGCGGTGAATCCGAAGGGGTATGTGCCGCTGCTCGAGCTCGCCGACGGCACCCGGCTCACCGAACTTCCGGTGCTCCTCCAGTACGTCGCCGATCGCGTGCCGGGCACGCTGGCTCCGGCGTACGGGAGCATCGACCGCTACCGCGTGATGGAGTGGCTCAACTTCATCGCGACGGAGCTGCACAAGCAGTTCGGCCCGCTCTGGCACCCGACCACGCCCGACGCCACGAAGCAGGCCCAGCGCGCGCTGCTGGCGAAGCGCTTCGACTACCTCGCGAAGACGCTGGCGGCGCAGCCGTACCTCGCCGGAGCGACGTTCGGCATCGCCGACGCCTACCTGTTCACGATCCTCAACTGGGCGCCGATGCTCAAGGTCGACCTGTCGCCCTATCCCGCGTTGACGGCATTCGCGGCGCGGGTCGCCGCGCGACCGGCCGTGCGGCGCGCGCTGGTCGCCGAGGGGCTCGTGAAGGAGGACGCCGAGGCGCCCGCTGCATAATCACGCCTGTGCCGCGGCCGGCCGCCGGTCGGCCGCGGCCCGTGCGGTGTCCGCCTATCGAGCCATGAACCCGCTTCCGACCGTCTTCCTGTCCCACGGCGCGCCGACGCACGCCACCCACCCCGGCGTTGCCGGCCGTGCGTGGGAAGCGCTGGGGCACGCGCTGCCCCGTCCGCGCGCGATCCTCATCGCGTCCGCGCACTGGGAGACCGCGTTGCCGATGTTCACCGGCAATCCGAAACCGCAGACGATCCACGACTTCGGCGGCTTCCCCGCCGAGCTGTATGCGCTGCAGTACCCGGCGCCCGGCGCGCCGGACATCGCCGCGCGGGCCGTCGCGCTGCTGAAGGATGCGGGCCTGACGGCCGGAATCGACGGCTGCCGCGGCCTCGACCACGGCGCGTGGGTGCCGCTTCTGCACATGTACCCGGCGCACGACGTGCCCGTCGTCCAGGTCTCGCTGCAGACCGAGCGCGGCACCGCGCACCACGTCGCGCTGGGCCGCGCGCTCGCGCCGCTCGCCGCCGACGGCGTGCTGATCGTCGGCTCGGGACACACGACGCACAACCTGCGCGACTGGATGGCGAACCCGCGTCGCCACGACCCGCTCCGGTACGCGGAGGCCTTCGCCGCGTGGGTCGACGCGCGGCTGGCCGCGGGCGACACCGCGGCCCTCGTCGATTACCGCACGCAGGCGCCGGAGGCCGTGCGCGCGCATCCGACGGACGAGCACTTCCTGCCGTTGCACGTGGCGTGGGGCGCCGCCGGCGACGGCGCGCGCGCCGAGCGCATCGTCCACGCGTTCGAGGCGGGTGCGCTCGCGATGGACTCGTGGGTGTTCCGCCCGCATTAGGACCCGGCCTTCTTGCACTGCTTTGCATGCCGGCAGGCCGTTGCAGATCGCTCGCCGTCATCGCGAGAAGCGCAGCGACGGGGGATCCGTGGGCACGCAACGCCTTGCTTCGCGGCAACGGCCGTTCCCACGCTCCGCTCGGGATGACACCGAGCATCTCGCGGTGTCATCTAGAGGAGCGCAGCGACGAGGGATCTGCTGGTGCGTTGCGCTTCGATTCGTCGCCACGGCAGGTCCGTCGCTTGGCTCGGGACGGCAACGAATTGCGAATGTGGTCACCCAATTCAACAACCTGTTAGGGATCGGGCCCCTCCCGAGGTTCCTGCGTGCCGGGGTGTCCGCAGCCTTTGGGGCCATGCTCGCGTGGCCGCTGCCGGTCTGGCCCGCCGCCGACGCGCCACGGACGGACGCCGTGGAAGAGGACATCTGGTCGCTCGAGCACGCCTACTTCTCCCGGCTCTACCGCGCCGACCACGACGGCGTGCTCGCCCTGGTACACGACCAGTTCCTCGCGTGGCCGGCCGGCGTTGCGCAGCCGATCGGCAAGGAGGAGAGCGCACGCTTCATGCGGCAACTCGTCCCGGCGCCGACGTCCTGCACGGTCGCGATCGGGCGCGGCGGTATCCGCGTGCTGGCGGATGTCGCGCTGACCGAATACACGCTGCGCGTCGACTGCGGCAGCGCCGGCGGCACGGCCCGGTCCCAGACGTCGCGCATCACGCACACGTGGGTGCGCGCGGGGAAGCGCTGGCAACTGCTCGGGGGCATGAGCCGCGACGGCTGACGACGGCCCCGATCCCGATCATCCGGCGAGGAACTCGCACAGCAGCCGATGGAAGTGGTGGACGCCGCGCTCGCGCGTCGGCGAGTAGCGTCCGCCGCGGTAGTAGCGCGCGCGCACGCCGCGCTGGACCGCCTCGACGATCGCCTCGTCCTCGCGCTCGACGCGGTCGAGTGCACCGCCCGCACCGCAGTCCGTGAGCGCCGGTTCGCCGACGTAGCTGCGGAAGGCGACACGCGTGCGGCCGGGGCCCTCGGGCTGGACGAGGTTGACCGACAGTCCCCACGGATAGAAGTTGAGCATCAGGTTCGGGAAGACCCAAGCGTAGTAGGCGGCCACGCGCGCGCCGTGATCGGGCGCGCCCTCCGGCGGCGCGAACGCCGGCTCGCCGGGAGCCGCGAGCGCGACCTGCAGGCTCGCGTAGCGAAAGAGCTCCGTCGTGTAGCTGCCGTAGTCGACGGTGTCGGCGAGGCTCGCGTGGACGTAGGGGATGTGGAAGCCTTCGAGGTAGTTCTCCACGTAGAGCGCCCAGTGCGCGGCGACCACGTAGTCGCGGTCGCGCGACGGTGCGTGGTGGAAGCGCGCGACCGGCAGCCACGCGATCCGTCCGTCGAGGCCATCGACGAACGTCGCGAACGGCGCGACCGGAGCGAGCGCCGCGAAGCCGTGGCCGCCCCACTCGGCGAAGGGCACCTGCGGCAGGTCGTCGGCCGCCGACGGGAAGTCGTGGACACCCGCGAACTCCGGCATGAACGTCATGTGCCCGGCAAGGTCGAACCGGCGCGAGTGGTAGCCGCAGCGGATGTGGTCGGCGCGGCACGGCGCGGCGACGAGGACGTTGGCGCGATGTGTGCACACGTTCGACAGGCAGCGCAGCACGCCGCCGGCGTCGCGCGCGAGCAGAAGCGGCTCGTCGACCAGGCCCGGCAGCAGGTCGTGCGGCGCCAGCGTGCCGGGCGCGGCGACGCCGGCGAGGTCGCCCAGCCACTGCCACGTCCTGGCGAACACGCGCTCGCGCGTCGCCGCGTAGGCGGCGTCGTCCGCATAGAACGCGGGATCGAGCGTGGTCGCGCGCGCGATGTCGGGGTCGACGGCGTAGCGCACGGGCGACGACCGTATCACGCGCGTCGGCCGGGCGTCGCCTCGCCGCCGCCGAACTGGCGCGGGCCGTCGACGAGCGCGCGCGCGAGCGCGGTCATCGGGCGCGCGCCCGGCCGCCGGTCACTCGGGCTTGATGCCGGCGTCGCGGACGATCTTGTGCCACTTCGCCGTTTCGCTCTTCATCATCGCGCCGAATTCCTCCGGCGTGCTCGTGCGTGCCTCCACGCCCTGCGCGATCAGCGCCTTCTTCACGTCGGCGCTCTGCATGACCTTGCCGATCTCCATGTTGAGGCGCGCGATGACCGCGGGCGGCGTGCCGTTCGGCACGAGGATGCCGAGCCAGCCGACCGCTTCGAAACCGGGAAAGCCCGACTCGGCGACCGTCGGCACGTCGGGCAGCGCGGGGCTGCGCTTCGTCGACGTCACGACGAGCCCGCGCAGCTTGCCCCCGGCGATGTGCGGCATGCCGGATGCGACCGACAGCGCCGCGAGCTGCGTGTGGCCGCCGAGCAGGTCGGTGATCGCGGGCGCGGCGCCCTTGTACGGCACCTCGACCCACTTGAAGCTGCCCGCCTGCATCAGCAGCTCGACGGCGAGCTGCGGGAACGTCCCGTGCCCGGCCGTGCCGTACGTGACCGCCGTCGGATTCGCCTTCGCCGCGGCGATGGCGTCGGCCAGCGTGCGAAACTTCGAGTCCACCTGCGTCATGATGAGGCTGGGCGAGCTCGCCACCTGGATGACCGGCGTCAGGTCCTTGATGGGGTCGAGTCCCGGGTTCTTCATCGTCGCCGGCGCGATGATCATGTTGTCGGCCTGCCCCATGACGATCTCGTAGCCGTCGGGTGTCGCGCGCGACACCTCGGCCAGGCCGATCGTGCCGGCCGCGCCGGCCTTGTTCTCGACGACGACCGTCCAGCCGGTCGACTTCGCGAGCTCGGTCGCCACCGTGCGTGACACGAAGTCGGTGCCGCCACCTGGCGGGAACGGCACGATCATCCGGATCGGCTTCGACGGGTACGTCTGCGCGTGCGCCGGGACGGCGAACGCGACGGCGACAAGCAGGGCGAGCAGTGCGCGGATCATGCGATTCCTCCGTGGGAGCGTTTGTGGTCGTGCGGTCAGCCGACGGCGCGGCGTGCGCCGTCGAGCGAATACCTGCGCAGGCGCGGCCCGGCCTTCATCACCTGCCCGGGCAGCGGACGCCCGATGACCTCCTCGACGCGACGCGCCACGGCGATCAGCGCCTCGAGGTCGACGCCGGTCGCGAAGCCCGACTCCTCGAGCAGGTAGACGAGATCCTCGGTGCAGATGTTGCCGGTCGCCCCGGGCGCGAACGGGCAGCCGCCCAGCCCGGCGATGGACGACTCGAACTCGCGGATGCCGAGGTCGAGGCCCACCATCACGTTCGCGAGGCCGATGCCGCGCGTGTTGTGGAAGTGCAGCGCGATCCGCAGCGCCGGAAAGTGCTCGCCGATCGCCGTCACCAGACGCGCGACCGTCGGCGGCGTCGCCATGCCCGTGGTGTCGCCGAGCGTCAGGCGGTCGATGCCGAGCCGCGCGTACGCGTCGACGATCCGCAGCGCCGCGGCGACCGGCACCTCGCCCTCGAACGGGCAGCCGAACGCGCAGGCGATGGCGCCGCGCAGCGGCGTGTGGCCGCGTGCGATCCCGGCGATCTCGGTGACGTTGGCGAGCGAGCCCGCGATCGGCGCGTTGAGGTTCGCCTGGTTGTGCGTCTCGCTCGCCGAGACGAAGCAGACCATCTCGTCGACGCCGGCGGCGAGCGCGCGCTCGGCACCGCGTGCGTTCGGCACCAGCGCCGCGATGTGGGCGTCGGCGCGCCGGCGCACCTGCGCCAGCATCGCCTGCGCGTCGGCGAGCTGCGGCACCGCGCGCGGGCTGACGAACGACGTCGCCTCGATGTGCGCGAGTCCGGCGGCGATCAGCGCGTCGACGATGTCCGCCTTGACTTCGGTGCGGATGAGCTCGGGCTCGGACTGGAAGCCATCGCGGGTGCCGACCTCGGTGATCGTGACCTGCGGGCGGGGCGTGGCGGTGTGCGTGAAGTCCATGCGGGCGGTTTCTTCAGGAGGCGAGCGTGCGAACGCGGAACGCGCGGCGGGGCACGGGCGCCGCGCTCGTCGCCCCGGGTGCCGCGAGGGAACCGCCGTCCGTCACCGCCGCCGGCGATCGCACGTCGGCCGCGGCGATCATGCTACCCGCTTCGCGTGCAGCGCCGCAATCGCGTCCGCGTCGTAGCCCAGCTCGGCGAGGATCGCGTCCGTGTCGGCGCCGAGGTCCGGCGGCGGCCGGTACATGCGGCACGGCTCTTCGGTGAACTTGATCGGGAAGCCCAGCACGTCCATCGGTCCGTGACGCGGGTGGTCGATCGTCACTCGCATCTGCTGGTGGCGGACTTGCGGATCCGCGAACACCTCGGCCAGGCCCATCACGCGGCCGCACGGCACGCCGGCGGCGTTGAGCACGTCGAGCCAATGGGCGATCGGCTGCTTGCGGATCTCGGCCTCGATCAGCGCGTTGATCTCGGTGCGCCGCGCGAAGCGGTCGCGGTTGGTCAGGAAGTCCGGGTGCGTGCGCAGGTGCGAGAGCCCCAGCGCGTCGAGGAGCCTGAAGTAGAACTCGTCGTTCGACGGCGCGATCGCGACCTGTCCGTCGGCGGCTTCGAACAGCCCGTACGGCGCCACCAGCGCGTGGTCGTTGCCGGTGCGCAGCGGCTGCTCGCCGGTCGCGAAGTAGTGCGTGGCGAGGAACGCGAGGTTGGCGATCATGCTGTCGGTCAGCGCCGTCGCGACCTCCTCGCCGCGGCCCGTGCGCTCGCGCCGCACCAGCGCCGCGCAGACGCCCATGGCCGCGTAGGCGCCGGCGATGAGATCCGACAGCGGCGGGGCGGCGCGCGCCGGTGCCTCGCCCTCGGCGCCGTTGACGCTCATGAACCCGCTCATCGCCTGCGCGATGAAGTCGAACGACGGCCGGTCGCGGTAGGGGCCGTCCATGCCGAAGCCGGTGATGTGGCAGCTGACGAGGTCGGGCCGGATCCGCGCGAGCTCCGCCCGGGAAAGGCCGATCTTCGCCATGACGCCGGGACGGAAGTTGTCGAGCACGACGTCCGCCGTGGCGATCAGCCGGCGCAACGCCTCCTTGCCCTCGGGGCTGCGCAGGTCGAGCGTCAGCGAGCGCTTGTTGCGGTTGAACGACGCGAAGTACCACGAGAAGCCGTCGCGCACGATGCCCTGCCTGCGGACCGGATCGCCGTCGTCGACGTCCTCGATCTTGATCACTTCCGCGCCCATGTCGGCGAGGAACATCGAGCAGAAGGGGCCGGAGACGATGCGCGAGAGGTCGACGACGCGGATGCCTTGCAGTTGCATGAGGTAGCTGGCGACAGGCGGGCGGGGTGGTGGCCCCGATTGTGTCATCCCGGCAGGCGAACGCGAGGAACGAGCGGCAACCGGCGCCTCCCGCGGCAGCGCGCGACGCCGAGCGCTCGCTGCGCCCGGGAGGGCACGGGAGAGCGGGCGCGGTCCGGGAGCAACGTGGGTCCGTGGCGTCGGGCAGGCACGCGCCGGCTCACGCCGCGATCGCGGTGGCGCCCTCTGCGGTGACGGCGGCGGGTGTGCGGAATTGCCCGAGCAGCGCGGCCTCGCGGGCCTTCGCCGCGTCGACATTGCGCCGCCTCACGTGGCCGTAGCCGCGGATCGTCAGCGGCAGCGCCGCCAGTTCGACGGCGGTCGCGAGGTTCGCGGCGGCGAGTCCCCGCTCGACCTCGGCGACGACGCGCTCGTAGTCGGCGACGAGCCGACGCTCCAGCCGGCGCTCGTCGGTGTAACCGAAGGGGTCGAGCCACGTGCCACGCAGGCCCTTGAGCCGCGCCAGCACCGCCAGCGCGGGGCGCATCCACGAACCGTAGCTGCGCTTGACCGGCGCGCCGGTCACCTTGTCCGGCTTCACCCACAGCGGCGGCGCGAAGTGGTAGCGCAGCGTGTAGCCGCCCTCGAACGCGGCGGCGACCTGCCGCTCGAACTCGCCGTCCGTGTACAGGCGCGCGACCTCGTACTCGTCCTTGATCGCGAGCAGCTTGAAGTACGCGCGCGCGACCGCGTCCGCCAGCCGCTCGCTGCCGGGCACGACGCGCGCCTCGGCGCGGCGGACCCGGTCGACCAGCGCGCGATAGCGCTGCGCGAGCGCCGCGTCCTGATAGGCGGTCAGTTCCTCGACGCGGCGCCCGATGGCCGTGTCGAGGTCCGGCGCGAGCTCGCGGTCGCGGCCGACCGCGGCCTGCGCGGAGCCCGCACGGCGCTCGACGCTCTCCGGATCGTGGCAGGCGAGCCGGCCCCATTCGAACGCACGCTGGTTGGCGGCGACGGCCGTCCCGTTCAGCTCGATCGCGCGGAACAGCGCGCGCCGCGACACCGGGACGAGCCCCAGCTGGTACGCGTAGCCCAGCAGGAAGATGTTGGTTGCGAGCGAGTCGCCGAGGAGGGCGGTCGCGAGCCGCGTCGCGTCGAGGAAGCGGACCGCGTCCGCCCCGATCACGTCGCGCAGGCCCGCTTCCATCGCGTCCCAAGGCGTCGCGAGGTCCGGGTTCCTGATGAACGCGACCGTGGCCATCCGGTGGGTGTTGATCACCGCGCGCGTGACGCCGCGCTGCATCCGCGTGAGGATCGCGTTCTCCGCCGTGACGAGGAGGTCGCTGCCGATGACCGCGTTGGCCTCGCCCGCCGCGATGCGGATCGTCGACAGGTCTTCGGGCCGCGCGGCGATCTTGACGAACGTCGTGACGGCGCCGCCCTTCTGCGCCACTCCGGTCATGTCGAGCACGGACACGCCCTTGCCTTCGAGGTGCGCCGCCATGCCGAGCAGCGCACCGACCGTGATGATGCCGGTGCCGCCGACGCCCGCGGCGACGATCGAGTACGGCCGCGCGAGCGCCGGGAGCGCGGGCTCCGGCAGGCTTGCGAACACGTCGTCCGCCGTGGCTGCGGCCCGGCCGCGCTTCGGCTGTCCGCCCTCGACGCTGACGAAGCTCGGGCAGAAGCCGTTCTGGCAGGAGAAGTCCTTGTTGCACGACGACTGGTCGATCGCGCGCTTGCGGCCGAACTCCGTCTCGACCGGCGTCACCGACACGCAGTTCGACTTGGTGCCGCAGTCGCCGCAGCCCTCGCAGACGCGCGTGTTGATGAACGCGCGCCGCGCGGGATCCGGAAAGCGGCCGCGCTTGCGCCGCCGCCGCTTCTCCGCCGCGCACGTCTGGTCGTACACGAGCACCGACACCCCGCCGGCCTCGCGCAGCTCGCGCTGGATCGCGTCGAGGTGGTCGCGATGGCGGACGGTGACGCCCCGCGCGAACGGCGCGGCCCGCCCGTACTTTTCGGGCTGGTCGGTGACGACGACGATGCGCGCCACGCCTTCGGCTTCCAGCTGGCGGGTGAGGGCGGGGACGTTGAGCGGGCCGGGGAGCGGCTGGCCGCCGGTGGCCGCCGTCGCGTCGTTGTAGAGGATCTTGAACGTGATCCCCACGTTGGCCGCGACGGCGGCACGAATCGCGAGCAGGCCCGAGTGGTAATAGGTGCCGTCGCCCATGTTGGCGAAGATGTGCTTCGAGTCGGTGAACGGCGCGTGGCCGACCCACGCAGCGCCCTCCGAGCCCATCGGCGAGAAGATCCTGGTGCCGGGGAAGATGTACGTCGCCATGAAGTGGCAGCCCACGCCCGCGATCGCCTCGCTCCCGTCGGGCACGCGCGTCGACGTGTTGTGCGGGCAGCCCGAGCAGAAGTAGGGGACGCGGCCCGCGTCGGACAGGTAGCCGCGCAGCTGCGGCGACAGCGACGGCTTCGCCAGCGCCTCCTCCTTCGCGCGCAGCCACGCGGCGCGCTCGTCGAGCCGCGGCTCGTGGTAGAAGCGCGCGAGGCGCGCGTGGATGACCAGCGCGACCTGCTCGGCCGAGAGCTCGCCGGTCGGCGGCAGCAGCCACGCGTTGGGCCCGGCGTCGTCGGCGCGCTTGCCGAGCACGCGCGGCCGCCTGGCGTCGGGCCAGTGATAGAGCAGCGCCCGGATCTGGTCCTCGACGATCGGCCGCTTCTCCTCGACGACGAGGATCTCCTCGAGCCCGAGCGCGAACGCGTGCAGCCCCTGCGGCTCCAGCGGCCACGTGACGGAGAGCTTGAGGACGCGGATGCCGATCCGCGCGGCGGCGGCCTCGTCGATGCCGAGGTGCTCGAGCGCCTGGCGCACGTCGAGGTACGACTTGCCGGCCGCGACGATGCCGAGGCGCGCGCGCGGGCTGTCGACCGCGACGTAATTCAGGCGATTCGCGCGCACGTAGGCGAGCACGGCCGGCAGCCGCTGCTCGTGGATGCGCCGCTCCATCGACAGCGGCTGGTCGGGCAGGCGCAGGCTCACGCCGCCTTGCGGCAGCTTGAAGTCCTCCGGGAGGCGCACCGTGATGCGTGCCGGGTCCACGCTCACCGACGCCGAGCATTCCACCGTATCGTCGAGCGCCTTGAACGCGAGCCACGAGCCCGAGTAGCGCGACATCGCGAAGCCGTGGATCCCGAGGTCGAGGTATTCCTGCACGCCGGACGGCGCGAGCACCGGGATCATCGGCGACATCAGCATCGGCTCGCTCTGGGTGGCGACCGTCGACGAGCGCGCCATGTGGTCGTCGCCGCAGACGAGCAGCACGCCGCCGTGAGGAGCGGCGCCGGCCGAATTGCCGTGCAGCAGCGCGTCGCCCGCGCGGGCGAGCCCGGCCCACTTGCCGTACCACATGCCGAACACGCCCTGGTACCGGGCATGCGGGTCGAGCGACACCTGCTGCGAACCCCAGACGCCCATCACGGCCAGCTCCTCGTTCTGGCCGGGCTGGAAGTGGATGTGGTGGCGCGCAAGCAGGTCGTGCGCCTCCCACAGCGTCTTGTCCATGTTGTTGAGCGGCGAGCCCTGGAAGCCCGACACGAAGCCGGCGGTGTTGAGGCCGGCGGCGGCATCGCGGACGCGCTGCACGATGAGGAGGCGCGTCAGCGCCTGGATGCCGGTCAGGTAGACGCGGCCGCGCTCCAGCGTGTACTTGTCGTCGAGCTTGACGTCGGCGAGTTGCATGGCGGGGCTCCCGTTACGCGGTGGCGGGAAGGGTGGGGCTCATTGCGGGGCCGGGGCGAGGACCGCGGTTCGCGGCTTCCGCGCGAGCCTCAGACCACCTTGCCCGGATTGAGCAGGTTCGAAGGATCGAGCGTGGCCTTGATCGCCCGCATCACATCCACGCCCGCGCCGAACTCCTCGACCAGGAACTCGCGCTTGCCGAGGCCGACGCCGTGCTCGCCGGTGCAGGTCCCGCCCATCGCGAGCGCGCGCCGGACGAGCCGCGTGTTGAGCGCCCACGCCTCCTCGACGTCGGCCTCGCTGTCGGGATCGACGAGGATCATCAGGTGGAAGTTGCCGTCGCCGACGTGGCCGAACAGCGGAATCGGCATCGTCGCCTTCGCGATGTCGTCCTGCGTGGCCGCGATGCACTCGGCGAGCCGCGAGATCGGCACGCACACGTCGGTGGCGATCATGCGGCTGCCACGGCGCAGCTGCAGGCACGCGAAGTAGGCGTCGTGCCGTGCCTGCCACAGCCGCGAGCGCTCCTCGGGCCTGGTCGCCCACGCGAAGTCGAGGCCGCCGTGCGCGCGTGCGATCTCCTGCATCTGTGTCGCCTGCTCCTCGACGCCGCGCGCGGTGCCGTGGAACTCGTACCAGAGCGTCGGCGCCTCGCGCAGCCCGAGCTTGCTGTAGCGGTTGACCGCGGTGATGGTCAGCGTGTCGAGCAGTTCGCAGCGCGCGACCGGGAGGCCGCACTGGATCGCCTCGATGATCGAGTCGACGGCGGCGGTGACGGTGGGGAACGCGCAGATCGCGGCCGAGATCCCGTCGGGAATCGGATACAGCCGCAACGTCAGCTCGGTGAAGATGCCGAGCGTGCCCTCGGCGCCGACGAAGAGGCGCGTGAGGTCGTAGCCCGCCGCCGACTTGCGCGCGCGGCCGCCGGTGCGGATGACGCGGCCGTCGGCGAGCACGACGGTCGCGCCGAGCACGTTCTCGCGCATCGTCCCGTACCGGACCGCGTTGGTGCCCGACGCGCGCGTGGAGGCCATGCCACCCAGCGTGGCGTCCGCGCCGGGATCGATCGGGAAGAAGAGTCCGGTGTCGTGCAGGTAGGCGTTCAACTGCTTGCGCGTGACGCCGGGCTCGACCCGGACGTCCAGGTCGCTCGCATTGACCTCGACGATCCGGTTCATCTGCGACAGGTCGATGCAGACGCCGCCGCCGGTCGCGAGCACGTGGCCCTCGACCGACGTGCCGATGCCGAACGGGATCATCGGCACGCCGTGGCGTGCGCACGCCTTGACCACGGCGACGACCTCGTCGGCGCGGTGCGGAAAGACGACGGCGTCGGGCGGCGTGACCGGGTAGGACGAGATGTCGGTGCCGTGGTGCTCGCGCACCGGCCGCGTCGTTGCCACGCGGTCGCCGAGCAGCGCACGCAGCTCGGCGAGCAGCGGCGGGGGCAGCGTGCGCGCGTCGCCGGCGCGCCTGCGCAGCTCGGCGAAGTGGGCGGCGAGATGACCTTCGGCGTGCATGGTGCCTCCTCGTGGACGTCCGCTGCCGTCGACGCGGTCGCGCAGCGGGGCCGGCGCGGCCTGCGCCCGATGCCGCGGTGCCGCCGCGTTGACAGCGGGGGCCGCGTCCGGCACTATACCAAACAACTGTTTGTTTTTGTAAAGGCCATGGCCGCCGTCCGCACCGCCCACCGTCTCGCCGCCGCACCGCGCGCCGACAACCGGCTGCCGCTGATCCTCGACGCGGCCGCGCGGTTCTTCAGCGACAAGGGCTTCGGCTACACGTCGATGCGCGACATCGCCGGGGCGGCCGGCATGTTGCCCGGCTCACTTTACTACCACTTCGCGTCGAAGGAAGAGCTGCTCGTCGCCGTGTACGCGGAGGGCGTCCGGCGGATCAAGGAGGCGGTGGCGCCGGTGCTCGCACAGGGGGGCGACCCGTGGGTGCGCCTCGAGGACGTCTGCGCGGCGCACCTGGCCGCGCTGCTCGTCGAAAGCGCCTACGCGCAGGTGGTGATCCGCGTCCGGCCGGACGATGCACCCGAAGTCGCGGACCGGCTGACCGCGCTGCGCGACGAATACGAACGGACGTTCGCGCAGGCGATCACCGACCTGCCGCTGCCGCCGCGCACCGACCGCCGCGTGCTGAAGCTCATGCTGTTGGGCGCGCTCAACTGGTCGCAGACGTGGTACCGCCCGGGACGCGACGCGCCGCAGGTGCTCGCGCGCCGCTTCGTGCGCCTGCTGCGCGATCCGCTCGACGCCTGACGCGCCGCGCCGTCCCATCCCGTCGGAATCGCCCCATGGACATCCGCCCGAAGGTGCTCATCACCAAGATCGGCCTCGACGGCCACGACCGCGGCAGCCGCGTCGTCGCCGCGCACTTGCGCGACACCGGCATGGAAGTCGTCTACACGCCGCCGTGGCAGGAGATCAGGGCGGTGGTCAAGCTCGCCGTCGAGGAGGACGTCGACGTGATCGGCGTCTCCTCGCTCGCGACCGATCACCTCATCGTGCCCAAGCTCATGGCCGCGCTGCGCGAAGCAGGGCTGACCGACGTCGTCGTGATCGTCGGCGGCATCGTGCCCGACGCCGACGAGCAGGCGCTGCTCGACGCCGGCGTGGCCCGCGTGTTCCACCCGGGCTCGGCGCTGGAAGAAATCTCCGCGTACATCACCGAGGCGACGACGCGCGTGCGCGCGGCGCGCTTTCCGGTCTGACGGCCGCCGATTCGCCCGATGTCGCGCGGCACTCGCATCCCGTGACCATGCCCGGCCTCGCTTGGGCACCCGCGCAGGAACCGTCCCGATGAACAAGCCGCTGCCCGAACCCGTCCCCGGCTCGACCGCGGAAGCGCACGTCCGCTGGGCCGCCGAATACGCGGCGCAGATCGGCACCGATCGCGAAGTGCGCAACCGGTCGGGCATCCCGGTCAAGCCGCTGTACACGCCGCTCGACGTCGACCCGGCGCGCTTCGACGCCGACGTCGGCTTTCCCGGCCAGCCGCCGTACACGCGGGGGATCTACGCGACGATGCACCGTGGCCGCACGTGGACGCAGCGGCAGCTGATCGGCCTCGGCACGCCGGCCGCGTACAACGCGCGCCTCCGCGACATCCTCGGCCACGGCGGCAACGCGGTGTCGCTGATCCCGTGCAATTCGGTATTCCGTGGCTACGACATGGACGAGGTGGACGAGGAGCTGCTCGGCACGTGCGGCGTGGTCGCCAACAGCGCCGACCACATGGCCACCTGCCTCGCGGGTGTCGACCTCGCGGCGACGTCGTGCGCGATGAACGACCCGTCGCCCTTCACGCTGCTCGCGTTCATGCTGGCGACGGCGAAGCGCAACGGCGTGGACTGGCGGTCGATCAGCGGCACGTCGAACCAGAGCGACTACCTGTCGCACTTCGTCGCGAACCACATGTTCTTCCGCATCGCGCTGCCCGGCGCGCGGCGGATCCTGGTCGATCACATCCGCTGGTGCAATCGTCACGTGCCGCGCTGGAATCCGCTGTCGGTCGTCGGACAGCACACGCAGCAGGCCGGCGCGACGCCCGCCGAGTCCATGGCGTTCACGCTGGCGGCGGCGATCCAGTACGCCGACGACTGCGTGGCCGCCGGGATGTCCCCCGACGACTTCCTGCCGCGCTTCACGTTCTTCTTCGACGTGTCGATCTCGTTCTTCGAGGAGATCGCCAAGTTTCGCGCGGGGCGGCGCATCTGGGCGCGAATCACGCGGGAGCGCTACGGCGCACGCGACCCGCGGTCGTGGCGCTTCAAGTTCCACGCGCAGACGTCGGGCGTCGACCTCACGCGCCAGCAGCCGCTCAACAACATCGCGCGCGTCACGGCGCAGGCGATCGCCGGTATCTTCGGCGGCCTGCAGTCGCTGCACACCGACGCCTACGACGAGGCGCTGTCCTGCCCGACGCAGTTCGGCGCGCGCATTGCCGTCGCCACGCAGAACATCCTGCGCGAGGAGGCGCACCTGACGGACGTGATCGACCCGCTCGGCGGCTCGTACTACGTCGAGGCGCTGACCGACGCGATGGAGGGGCGCGTGCTGGCAATCATGGCGGAGATCGAGGCGGCCGGCGGCATGTACCGGGCCGTCGAGTCCGGCCTCGTACAGCGGCGCATCGGCGAGTCGGCGTTCCGGCACCAGGCGCGCATCGACAGCGGCGAGCAGACGGTGGTCGGCGTGAATGCCTTCCGGCTGAAGGAGGACGCCGAGGCGCGGCCGGCGCTCGCCAAGCCCGATCCCGGGCAGATGCGCGCGCACCTCGCCGCGTTCGCGGCGTGGAAGGCGCAGCGGTCGGCGGACGCCGTGAGCGCCGCGCTGTCCGGCGTCGCGCGCGCCGCGAACGACGGCGACGCGAATGTCTTCGCCGCCGTGGTGGCGGCCGCCGAGGCCGGCTGCACGCACGGCGAGATCTGCGGCACGCTGCGGCGCGAGTTGGGCTTCGGCTCGCCGCTGATCGTCGTGTGACGGCTCGCCGGTGACGAAGCGCGACGCGATCCCGGACGCAGGTCCCGCGCAGGGCGATGCCGCCCGGCGACTCGCCGCGATCCGCGCCGGCGATCGCGCGGCGATCGCGCGGGCGATCACGGCGATCGAGAACGACGTTCCCGCCGCACGCGGACTCGCCGACGCGCTCGCCGCCGACGCCGGGCGCGCGCACGTCGTCGGCGTGACCGGCCCACCCGGTGCCGGCAAGTCGACGCTGATCAACGCGCTGCTGCGCGAGTTCGCCGCGCGCGGGCGGCGCGTCGCGGTCGTCGCGATCGACCCGTCCAGCCCGATCACCGGCGGCGCGGTGCTCGGCGACCGCGTGCGGATGCACGAGGCGGGCGCCGCGGAGTCGGTGTTCATCCGCTCGCTGGCCTCGCGCGGGCACGCGGGCGGCCTCGCGCGGACGACGCGCCGCATCGTCGACCTGCTCGACGCCGCAGGCTTCGACACGATCGTCGTCGAGACCGTGGGCGCCGGGCAATCCGACGTCGGCATCGCCGCGCTCGCCGACACGAGCGTCGTCGTCTGCCCACCCGGTCTCGGCGACGATGTGCAGGCGATCAAGGCCGGCATCCTCGAGATCGCCGACGTGCTGGTCGTCAACAAGGGCGACCAGCCGGCGGCCGACCGCACCGAACGCGAGCTCGCCGACATGCTGCGGTTGCGCGCGCACCGTCCGGGTTGGGTCGTGCCGGTCCTGCGGACCGTGGCCACGGCGGGCGAGGGCGTCACCGCGCTCGTCGACACGCTGGACGCGCACGCGGCCGAGGCCGGCCGGGGCCGGCGGCTGCACGGCGCGCCGGCGCCGTCCGTGGCGGTTTCCGGCGACGACCGGCTGCGCCGCTTCTGCGATGCGGACCCCTATCAGCGCCTGAACGCGCTCGAGTTCGTCGAGTCGGGACCGGGCACCGTGACGATGCGGATGCGCGTCACGCGGCAGCACCTCAACTTCAACGGCAAGTGCCACGGCGGCGCGATCTTCACGCTCGCCGACTGCGCGTTCGGCGTCGCCGCCAACGCGTATGGCGTGGTGGCGGCGGGCATCGACACGCACATGACGTTCCAGGTCGCCGTGAGCGAGGGCGACGTGCTGACCGCGCGCTCGACGGAGGTGAGCCGCAACGCGAAGATCGCCGTATACCGTGTCGACGTGGCGCGCGGCGACGGGGCCGTCGTCGCGTCGTTCACCGGCACCGTGTTCATGACGCGGCGGGCGCACCACGCGGGTCCGACGGATCTTCGGCCGTAGCGCGGGCCGGCGGCGCGGTTCGGGCCTGTAGGCCACGAACTGTCTGTGCCGGCGCGAATGGTATCGAAATTGCATACGACAGGACATGGTCGCGAAACCCATGTCGCTCGAGCTGGTGCCGCTGGATCCGCCGCCGGCCGAGACCGCCGGTGGCAGCGCCCAGGCGGGGCCGGAATCGTCCGCGCCGCCACCGAAGGCGTCCGCGCCGCCACTCGCTGACCCTTCGATCGAGTTCGTCACCCCCGGCGCGGCGCCCATCGACCTCGACGCCACGCAGCCGATCCACGCCGACCGCTACCTGCGGGAGGCTACGCTCCAGTATCAGGAAGGTCACGTGGACGCCCCGCTGTGGACGCGGGCGCTCGCGCAGGCGAACGGCGACAAGGAGGCGGCGGCCGCGATCTACGTGAAATCGCGCGCCATCGCGCTGCGGATGCTCGAGCGCGAACGGCGGTTGCGGCAGCCGGCGGCCCCGGCGCCGGACGCGCGGCCGGTCGTTGCCGCGGCGATGCCGGATTTCGGCGGCGATGACGACCCGCGTCACCCGCCGGCCGAGTCGTTGTTCGCCCGCTTCCGCGTCCCGATCATCGCCGCCGGCGTGTCCGTGCCGCTGCTCGTCGGCGGGTGGCTCGCCGTCGGCCATTTCACCACGCCCGCCGACGATCCGGCGGCGATGCCGCCAGTCAAGGCGGCAGCCGCGGCTCCGTCCAGGTCGCCCGCCGTTGCGACGAAGCCGGCCGCCACGGCCAAGGGAGCAGGCGCGCCGGCCGCACCCGCGGGTGCCAGTCCGGATCTCCTCAGGAAGATCGACGAGCTGCGCGAGGCGAAGAACTGGAACCTGCTCGTGCTCTACCTCGTCGAGTGGACGCGCCGCGATCCCGCCAACGTCGACGCGTGGAACCAGCTGCGCGCCGGCTACGTCACGCTGCGCCAGTACGACGACGCGCTGACCGCCGCGAAGAAGGCGGTCGAGCTCGCGCCCGCGGATGCCAGGATGTGGGCGCGCGTGGGCGAAGTCCAGCTCTATCGGGACGACCCGGCGGCCGCGCTGCCGGCGTTCGAGGAGGCGGTCGCGCGCGATGACGCCGACGTCGACAGCCGCCTGCACATCGGCATGCTGCACGCGCAGCTCGGGCGCGCAGCGGAGGCGAAGGCGGCGTTCGACGGTGCCCTCGTGATCGCGCCCGGCGATGCGCAGGCGCAGTGCCTGCGCACCAGCGTCGCGCAGATCACCGCTTCGCCGGGCGACACCTACGGGCGGGCGCGGCAGGTGCGGGCCATCGACGAGAAATGCCGCGCGCACGCGGGTGGCGGCTGACGTCCTCGCCGGCACCGCGCCTCCACCCGAAGTCACGAAGTCCGCCGACGTCCAGCGAAGGGAATCGCGCGCACGCGTTTCTTCACCTTCGTGCCCGCGCTGCTGCTGGTCGCGCCGGCCGCCTGCGCGACGGAGCTCGGCGCCAATTACAACCAGTACCTGCCCGACATCTACAACGTCGCGCTGGCGCGCGCCGGCGTCCGGTGGGTGCGCGGCTTCGTCAACGTGCAGCGCAACGACCTGACGTTCGACGCGCCGAATCCCTCGGTCATCACCGGCGTCCTCGAGGACAACATCGCGCAGAAGGGCGACATCGTCAGCGGCAGCGCGGACATCCTCGCCGTGCAGGCGGTGGACAAGTTCGTCGAGGTGACGGGCATGAAGGTCCGCGGCGAGCGGCTGAAGACGATCCTCTCGCTCAAGACGGACTTCAAGGTCGGCTGCGTGGTCGACAAGCCGGCCGCGTGCGCCGGCGTCCCCGCCGTCGGCATGCCGGCGATGCAGAGCCTGCTGACGGCGATCCACGACCGGCTGCTCGCGAACGACCTCGGCGCCTGCGTCGACATCCTCGTCGTCGGCAACGAGCCGATGTTCGAGACGCCGGTCGCCGACGCGCGCCGGTACGGCGAGTACCTCGACCTGCACCTGCACGTCAGGAGCCTGGGGGAGGCCGACGCCGACGTCGACTTCGTGCGCAACACGAAGGGCGTGACCAAGGACGTCGTGACGACCGAGTTCTCGCTGGTCGGGCTGTGGACCGAGAAGGCTAACGAGAAGCTCGGTGAATGGGGCGTGGCCTACGGCTATCCGTTCGACATGAGGTTCTACGAGTGGCTGAACGTGCTGATGAAGCGTGTCGGCGACGGGCATCCGGTGGCGCCCGCCCAATTCATGAGCTTCTTCCGCTCGCGGCAGTGGTACACCGAGCAGTGGTTCACGGACTTCTTGGGCGTGCTGGAGCGCTACCACCTGCTCGCCGCGACCTACGGCCTACAGTCGACACCGGTCGTGCCGACACTGCAGTACAAGCCGGATTCGATGCTGTGGGTCGTCAACTTCGTATGGAACGGCTCGCTGTTCGGGCTCGGTCGGGACGGCTTCTACGTGTCGAATCCGATCGTCGCGCCGGAGTTCGCCAAGATCGCGGCGAGGCCCTGGCAGCCCTGAGCGGTCGCGGGCGCGGCCTCCACGCCGAGCCCATCGCGGGTGCCCGCGGCTCCATGCGCGCCGCGGAGCCGGTCCGGAAGACACGTCGAAGCCCGTCCGCGCATCACGGCGGCGCGCGTGGTTGACCCCCCAGGGCCGGCCTCGCATACTCGCGCGACTCGACTCGCCCGACGGAGCCCGCGCCATGCCGATGCCGCACGATTTCCATCCCCAGCGCGCCACCTGGCTCGGCCGGCTCGCGGCACTGGCCTGCCTGGTGCTGTTCGCGACCGTCGCGCATGCCCAGACATATCCGTCCAGGCCGATCCGCCTCGTCGTGCCGTTCCCGCCGGGCGGCGCCACCGACATCCTCGGCCGCGCGTTCGCGCAGAAGCTCTCCGACCAGCTCGGCCAGCAGGTGATCGTCGACAACAAGCCGGGCGCGGGCGGCACGATCGGCTCGGACCTGGTCGCGAAGAGCGCGCCCGACGGCTACACGCTGCTGATGGCGACGACGAGCACGCACTCGATCGCGCCGTCGCTGTACGCGAGCCTTCCGTACGATCCGGTGCGCGACTTCGTGCCGGTGGCGCACGTCGCCGACTCGACCAACCTGCTCGTCGTCGGCGCGACGGTGCCGGCGAACAACGTCCGCGAACTGATCGCCCTCGCCAAGGCGCAGCCCGGCAAGCTCAACTACGCGTCGTCGGGCAGCGGCACGATCGTGCACCTGACGGCCGAGCTCTTCAGCTCGATGGCGGGCATCCAGATGACCCACGTTCCCTACAAGGGCACGGCGCTCGCGGTGCCGGACATCATGAGCGGGCAGGTCACGATGATCTTCGACAACATCGTGTCGGCGCAGCCGGGGCTGAAGACCGGCAAGGTCAAGGCGCTCGCGATATCCGGTACCCGGCGCTCGCCGCTCGCGCCCGACCTGCCCACCGTCGCCGAGTCGGGCCTTCCGGGCTTCGCGAGCGACACGTACTTCGGTCTGTTCGCGCCGGCGGGCACGCCCAGGGCAATCGTCGACCGGCTCAACGCCGACGCGAACAGGATCCTGGCGCAGCCCGATTTCCGCGAGCGGCTCGCGTCGCTGGGCGCCGACACGGCGGGGGGTACGTCGGAGGCGTTCGCCGCGCTGATCCAAAGCGAGCGCGACAAGTGGGCGAAGGTCGTGAAGGCGTCGGGCGCGAAAGCCGAGTGAGCGGGTCGGGGCGCAATCGGCGGGACTGCGCGCGCCGCGCCGTTGCGGACGCCCGCGGTTGCGGCCGCGCGCACCCCGAGCAAAGCCATCCAACATGTGCGGAGAAAGCGTGAAGACATCGTTGCGTTGCCGTCTGCTGCTGCTCGCCGTTGCCGCGTGCGCCGTTCCCGCCGCGGCGCAGAACGTGAAGATCACGCCGCTGGGCTCGCACGCGGGCGAGCTGTGCTCGCGCGATCGCGCCACGCTGTTCGAGGACCCGACCGGCGTGCGCATCCTCTACGACGCCGGCCAGTCGATCACCGGCGGCGACGACGCGCGCCTCGGGACTGTCCACGTCGTCCTGCTGAGCCACGCGCACGGCGACCACATCGGCGACCAGAAGCTCAAGGGCGCGGAAGCCGGCACCTGCGATAACCCGGAACTGGTCTCCGCCGCGCCCCTCTCGACCACGGCCGAGGTCGCGGCCGCCAGGAACGCGGCAATCGTGATGCTGACGCCGATGGCCGGCTTCATCGGCCGCAAGGTCGAGAACATCAAGGGCAAGCCGACCGCCAATTGTCCCGAGTCGGGCGGCGATCTCGTGGCGCCGTTCGCCGCGCCGTGCGTCGCGGCGGCGCAGCTCGGCGGCACGCGCACCGTCAGGCTGGGTGCGGCGGCGAAGCCGGTCGAGATCACGATCGTGACGGCGGCGCACGACAGCACAGTGCCGCGCAGCCTGCTCACGGACCCGGAGCGCAAGAGTCTGGAGGCCGACAACGTGAGCCTGACGCTGGGGACGTCCAGCGGCTACGTCGTACGGTTCACGAACGGGCTGACCGTCTACCTGTCCGGCGACACGGGGCTGCACTCGGACATGCGGACGCTGGTCAATGAATTCCACCATGCGAATCTGATGGTGCTGAACCTCGGCCCTACCGCGGTGACGTCGTACGCGGGCGCGTATGCCGCCAACGAGCTCGTGCGCCCGGTGGCGGTCATCGCGTCGCATGTGAACGAGGGCGCGACGACCGGCGGCAAGGTCCGGCCGACGTCGCGCACCGCGGCGTTCGTGACCATGGTCAAGGGACGCCCGGTCTACCTCGCGCTTTCCGGCCGGACGATGGAGTTCGACGGCGGCGCGAAGTGCGTGGCGGGCTGTCCGTAGCGGCCGGCGACGATCCGTTCCGGAACGCGGCAGCAGACCCGCGGCGCACGGCCGCGCGTTGCTACTTGCTGCAGGACATCCCGGCCGCCGCGTCCTTGGCGGGCAGCGTGACGTCGAAGTCGAGCGTCCACGACGTCCGGTCGCGCTTGCCCACGATTCTTCCCGACAGCACGGCGCCGGGCGCGATCTCGCCCGCGAGCTTCTCGACCTTGAAGTCCCTCGGCGCTTCCACGACCCACTGCACGCCGGCGAGCGGCGATTTCGCGTGGTTGGTGTTGAGGTCGATGGTTCGGACCGCCTGCGGGGAGGCCGTCGACGTCCCGCCGCCCGGGCAGAACAGGATCGTCAGCATCGTGCGCGGCTTGCCGCCCTTCGCCGCGTCCGCGTACGAGGACACCTGGAACTGCGCCTGCTCCTGCGGCGTGATCGGGTCCTCGTTGAACCAGATTCCGACGCTGTGCTGGTCGCCGTACAGCGATACCGCGCAATGCGTCGCCGAGAATTTCTCGCCGCCCAGGAACCCGGTGGCGGAACACGTGTCCTTCGCCCGGCCGGCGGCGGCGGCCGCCGTCGTCGGCGCGCCGGCGCTGCCCGCGCGTGTCGGCATTGGCTGGCCGACGGTCCATGCGCCGGCCAGCGCGAGTCCCTGCTGCGCCTGCGCCGGCGTCAGGCGCGCCGCCATCGCATCGCGCTGCGCCACGTACTCCGGATTGCCGCCACGCGCGGCGATCGCGTAGCTCGCGTACGAGAGGACCGGGTCGACGGCCACGCCACTGCCGTTCTCGTAGGCCACGCCCAGCTTGAACTGCGCCGCGGCGAAGCCCTGCGCCGCCGCCTTGCGGAACCAGTCGACGGCCTGCGCGTCGTCCTGCCGCACGCCCGCGCCTTTCGCGATCATCAGTCCCAGGTTGAACTGCGCCGTCGGATTGCCCGCGGTCGCCGCCTTGCGGAACCACTCGACCGCCTGCGCGTCGTCCTTCGGGACGCCGTCGCCCGTCGTGTAGATGACGCCCAGTTCCTGCTGGGCCGCGGTGTGGCCTTGCGCGGCGGACTTGCGGAACCACGCGATCCCCTGTGCCTTGTCGACGGGATAGCCGCGGCCGAACTCGTACATGAGGCCGATCCGGTACTGCGCTTCGGCGTCGCCGCGCTCGGCGAGCGGGCGCAGCTCTTTCGTGGCGGTCGCGTAGTCGCGGCGGGCGAGCGCCGCAAGGCCTTCGTCGAGGCCGGCCTGCGCCGCGCCACCGGCGAGTGCCGCGGCGACCAGCACCGCGCGGGCGAGCATCCTGCAGAAGAGCGTCATCGCGCGGGTTCCGTTCGTGGCCGCCGGCTCGGGCCGATCACTCGAACCGCGAGAAGTCGATCGTCGTCGTGTGCGTCGCGAGGTACACCTCGCGCAGGAAGCACACGAGGCCGGCGCTCACCGCCAGCATCGCCGCGACGAACAGCGAGCCCGCGAGCCACTTCAGGCTCGTTGCGAAGAACGCATCGGCGAACAGGCAGACGATGACGAGGCAGATGAGCAGCGCCGCGGTCGTGCACAGGTTGATCGACCAGCTGCACACGTGGCGCCGGCGCTCGAGGTTGCGCAGCTCCAGCCGCGACGCGGCGCGCTCAGTGTCGTTGAGGCCGGCCCAGTGCTGCTCGAAGTAGCGGGCACGGTCGATGACCCGCGCGAGCCGGTTCGCCATCACGCCGAGCAGGCCCGCGATGCCGGTCAGCAGGAAGACCGGCGCGATGGCGAGCTGGATGGCGTGGGAGACGGTGCCGGCGCTGAAGTCGGTGGGCATGGGTGCCTGTGGATGGTCGGTCGCCGGGCGCGAGGGCAACGCCGTATCCTGTGCCACATCGGCCCGAGATGGCAATCCCGCGCGCCGCGGGGCCGGCGAAGCGCCGAATGGCCCCCTTGACCGGCCTCGCATCCTTCGCTGGAACGACGCGCACGGCGCATCGCCCGATGCGACAACAACGGGTCGGCGCAGTTGCCCCTGCAGTCGGGCGACGAAGGCGCCCGTGCGCTCCGGCCCGACGCGCTCGTCGTTCGCCTTCGACCCTCCGACGCTCGCCGAGTCCGGCGTGCCGCGGTGCGCAAGCGTTGTGACCTGCCTGCTCTCCTCGTTGCAGCGCCGGACAGAATTCCTAGTCCCAGTTCAGCGCCCCGCCGGTCTGGTACTCGATCACCCGCGTCTCGAAGAAGTTCTTCTCCTTCTTCAAGTCGATCATCTCGGCCATCCACGGGAACGGGTTGTCGGCCTTGTCGAACAGCGGGTCGAGGCCGATCTGCTGGCAGCGGCGGTTGGCGATGAAGCGCAGGTACTCCTTGAACATCGGCGCGTTCAGGCCCAGCACGCCGCGCGGCATCGTGTCCTCGGCGTAGCGGTACTCGAGCTCGACCCCCTTGCGCATCAGCTCGGCGATCTCGGCCTTGAACTCGTTCGTCCACAGGTGCGGGTTCTCGAGCTTGATCGTGTTGATGAGATCGATGCCGAAGTTGCAGTGCATCGACTCGTCGCGCAGGATGTACTGGTACTGCTCCGACGAGCCGGTCATCTTGTTCTGGCGGCCCATCGCGAGGATCTGCACGAAGCCGACGTAGAAGAACAGCCCCTCCATGATGCACGCGAACACGATCAGGCTGCGCAGCAGCGCCTGGTCGGCCTCGGGCGTGCCGGTCTTGAACGTCGGGTCGGTCAGCACGTTGATGAACGGGATCAGGAACTCGTCCTTGTCGCGGATCGACTTGATCTCGTGGTACGCGTTGAAGATCTCGCCTTCGTTGAGGCCCAGGCTCTCGACGATGTATTGGTACGCGTGCGTGTGGATCGCCTCCTCGAACGCCTGCCGCAGCAGGTACTGCCGGCACTCCGGCGCCGTGATGTGGCGATACGTGCCGAGCACGATGTTGTTGGCGGCGAGGCTGTCGGCGGTGACGAAGAAGCCCAGGTTGCGCTTGACGATCAGGCGCTCGTCCTCGGTCAGGCCGTTGGGGTTCTTCCACAGCTCGATGTCGCGCTGCATGTTGATCTCTTGCGGCATCCAGTGATTCGCGCAGCCGGCGAGGTACTTCTCCCACGCCCAGCGGTACTTGAACGGCACGAGCTGGTTGACGTCGGCGGCGCCGTTGATGACGCGCTTGTCCTCGAGCCGCACGCGGTGGAAGTTGTCCGGCGCGGCCTCCTTATCGACGTCGATGTCGTGCACGGGCTCGCGCGACAGGATGCCCCCCAGCACCTGCGCGCGGATGGTCTCCGGCGTGCGCGGCGCGCGGGGGGGCAGGGCGGGAGCGGGGGCGTCGTCGTCGAAGCTCAGCATGGGGCGTCTCCTGAAACCTTTGTTATGTATGGGCGCTGCCGTTCGTTTTCACCGTCGTGTTGCGTCTTCACCCTCGTCCGCCCATCTCCCGCGGGCGGGGAGAGGGGCGGGGTGGGGCGGGGCGAGCCGTGCTCCGCTAGTGCATTTCCTTCAGCCGCTCGTACAGGAACTCCGGCGCGAAGTCCGCGCCGTCGAGCCACGCGATCGAGGCGAGCCCGTAGTCGAGATAGAACGTGGAGAAGATTTCGCGGTTGCGCAGCGGCGAGCGCTCCTCACCATGCAGCTCGTCCGAGAGATCGACCACGCCCTTGCGTCCATCGTTGAATTCCAGCCATACCTTGTAGTCACCGAGATAGCGCGCTTCGACAACATGCCGGGGTGAATACTCGTAGCGAGGCAATGGGTCCTTCCTTTCGCGGTGTGGACGAAGGTGCTGCGTACCGCGCCGAAAACCGGCCCCGGGAAAAATGGGTGCGCGGATGCTCTCGCGCACCTCCCGGAACAATGTCCCGCTTCGGGCCCGCCGTGCTGCCCGGGCCCGGGCCGACCGCGGCATTGCCGCTTCGCCGGCCCATCGGTACCGCTTCGTCCCTCGCGTCCAGCGCGCGTTGCCACGCGTTCCTGTCTGGGTGTCGCGGGGTCATCGCTCCCCGGCGGGACGCCGCGCGGCCTTGGACTGCGCCGCTGCCGTCGCGCCTGCCGGTCACCGAATCTCGTCTGCCGCCTCGCCTCCTCGCAGGCCGGGCGCCCGCCCGGCCGGATACCGTTCGTTGACTACTGGCACGCTTCGCACGTCGGGTCGTCGATAAGGCACGCCTTCGGAAGCGGCTCGTCGTCGAGCTTCGCCACGGCCCCGGACGCCGCGCCGGCACCCGCGGACTTCGCCGCCGGCGCGCCGCCCGCGGAGAGTCCGCCTCCGGCCGACACGGCGTTGAGCTCGCCCCCGCGTCCGGTCGACTTCTCGGCCGACGTCGCCGCCAGCGTGCGCAGGTAGTACGTGGTCTTGAGGCCGCGCACCCACGCGAGCTTGTAGGTCTCGTCGAGCTTCTTGCCCGATGCACCCGCCATGTAGATGTTGAGGCTCTGGGCCTGGTCGATCCACTTCTGGCGGCGGGCGCCGGCCTCGACGATCCACTTGGGCTCGACCTCGAACGCGGTCGCATAGAGCTCGCGCATCTCGGCCGGCACGCGGTCGATCTTGGCGAGCGAGCCGTCGAAATACTTGAGGTCGGCGACCATCACCTCGTCCCACTGGCCGATTTCCTTGAGATCGCGGACCAGCTGCTCGTTGACGACGGTGAACTCGCCGGACAGGTTCGACTTGACGTAGATGTTCTGGTACTCGGGTTCGATCGACGCGGCGACGCCGATGATGTTGGAGATCGTCGCCGTCGGGGCGATCGCCACGCAGTTGGAGTTGCGCATCCCGTACTGCCTGATGCGCGCGCGCAGCGCGTCCCAGTCGAGCGACGACGAATCGTCGATCTCGACGTAGCCGCCGCGCTCCTCCTTGAGGAGCTTGAGCGAGTCCTGCGGCATGATGCCGCGGTCCCACAGGCTGCCCGCGTACGACGAGTAGCGGCCGCGCTCCTCCGACAGCTCGGTCGACGCCCAGTACGCGTAATAGCAGACGGCCTCCATCGAGCGGTCGGCGAACTCCATGGCCGCCGGCGACGCGTACGGCGTGCGCGTCAGGTGCAGGCAGTCCTGGAAGCCCATGATGCCGAGGCCCACCGGCCGGTGCTTGAGGTTGGCGTTGCGCGCCTTGGCGACGGCGTAGTAGTTGATGTCGATGACGTTGTCGAGCATCCGCATCGCCGTGCGGATCGTCTTTTGCAGCTTCGCGTGATCGAGCTGCCAGCCGCCGTCCGCCTTCACCATGTGCGCGAGCATGTTCACCGACCCGAGGTTGCAGACGGCGATCTCGGTGTCGCTCGTGTTGAGCGTGATCTCCGTGCACAGGTTGCTGCTGTGCACGGTGCCGACGTGCTGCTGCGGCGAGCGGACGTTGCACGCGTCCTTGAACGTGATCCACGGGTGCCCGGTCTCGAACAGCATCGACAGCATCTTCCGCCACAGCTGCACCGCCGGGATCTTCTTGAAGAGCTTGAGCTCGCCGCGCGCGACACGGTCCTCGTAGCGCTTGTACGCCTCCTCGAACGCGTGGCCCCACTTGTCGTGCAGGTCGGGCACGTCCGACGGCGAGAACAGCGTCCAGTCGCCGCCCTCGACGACGCGCTTCATGAAGAGGTCGGGAATCCAGTTCGCCGTGTTCATGTCGTGCGTGCGCCGCCGATCGTCGCCGGTGTTCTTGCGCAGCTCGAGGAATTCCTCGATGTCGAGGTGCCACGTCTCGAGGTACGTGCAGACCGCGCCCTTGCGCTTGCCGCCCTGGTTCACGGCGACCGCCGTGTCGTTGACGACCTTGAGGAACGGCACGACGCCCTGCGACTTGCCGTTGGTGCCCTTGATGTGCGAGCCCATCGCGCGCACGTTGGTCCAGTCGTTGCCCAGGCCGCCGGCGAACTTGGACAGCAGCGCGTTTTCCTTGATGGCCTCGTAGATGCCGTCGAGGTCGTCGGAGACCGTGGTGAGGTAGCACGACGACAGCTGCGACCGGTGCGTGCCGGAGTTGAACAGCGTGGGCGTGCTCGACATGAAGTCGAACGTGGAGAGCACGTCGTAGAACTCGATCGCGCGCGCCTCGCGGTCGACCTCGTTGAGCGCGAGGCCCATCGCGACCCGCATGAAGAAGCACTGCGGCAGCTCGAAGCGGCGTCCCGCGTTGCCGTGCGACGCGTACTGGTCGACGAGGAAATAGCGGTCGTAGAGCGTCTGCAGGCCGAGGTAGCCGAACTGCAGGTCGCGCTCGGGCTTGAGCGCCGCCCCGAGCTTGCCCATGTCGAAGTGCAGCAGCGCCTCGTTGAGGAGGCCGATCTTGACGCCGTGCTTCACGAAGCGCGGGAAGTACTCGGCGTACTTGGTCGCCATGTCGGCCTGCGTGGCCTCCTCGCCGAGCGCCTCGAAGCGCAGCGCGTCCAGCAGCAGGCGCGCCGTCACGTACGAGTACGCCGGGTCCTTCTCGATCAGCGCGCGCGCCGAGAGCACGACGCCCTTGCGCACTTCCTCCACCGCGACGCCGTCGTAGAGGTCCTTCAGCGTCGCCTTGAGGATGCGGTCGGCGTCGACGTCCGCGAGGCCGTCGCACGACGTGCGGACGAGCTGCGTCAGCCGGTCGAGGTCGAGCGGCTTCTTCACGCCGTTCTCGGTGACATGGATCGCGTGCTCGGCCGCGCCGGCCTTGTCCTTGCCCTTGGCCTGCGCGCGCTCCTGCGAGCGCTTCTCGCGGTACAGCACGTACGCGCGCGCGACCTCGTGCTCGCCGCCGCGCATCAGCTGCAGCTCGACCTGGTCCTGGATCTCCTCGATGTGGATCGCGCCGCCTTCCGGCTTGCGCTTGACCAGCGCGGCGACCACGCCCTCGGTCAGCTTGGCGACCTGCTCGCGCACGCGCGCCGACGCGGCGCCCTGGCCGCCGTTGATCGCGAGGAACGCCTTGGTCATCGCGATCGTGATCTTCGAGGGCTCGAACGCGACGACCGAGCCGTTGCGGCGGATGACCTTGTACTGCGCGAAGCGCGGATCGGCACCGCTCACGACGGGACTGCCAGGCTCTCCGACGATCAGCTCCCTTGGGGGTGCGGCATTGGTGCCGGAGCCTGCGGGTTGAGCACTGGCGATCTGCATAAACATTTCTCCTGTCGTTTCTTGTCGTTCTGCACGGGTTTGCCGGGGTTCCCTGCGCGCGGTGGCCTTTTCGCGCAAAGGCCCGGCTGGCGCGGGATTCCGAGGGCTGGCGCGGGTCGCCGGCGGCGGCCTTCCCCGTGGCGGTGGGGTCGTCCGCGAGCGCCCTCGGTTTCTGCTGTTAAATCAGAATCTACTATATCTTGTGTTCAAGTGCCTGTTGAGCACCAAGCATAGTGGGTCGGACCTTGGGCTGCAAGCGCTTTTTGATCCACACGAAGCAGGCCGGAAAAGGACAAGAAAAACAGGCGCGTGGGGCGCTGGGCGCGGCATATGCAACGACAATCCACCGCTTGTCCACCGGCTTGCCCACTACAGCCCCTGCCGACGAACGGTCGCAGGGCGTTGCAGGTTTGCCACAGAGGGAAAATCGTGCTGCGGTGCAATGAAGGAATCGCCGACAGCGACGCGCATCGGCGTCTCCGCGACTTGGGCGCCGTCCACACGTTGTCGACCGGCCATGCACCGGGTTGTCCCCAGGCTTGTTCGCCGCCGCTCACCGTCGGTTCGCGGGGCGCGCGGGCGTAGATCGGCCGCGGCGGCGACGCGGCGCCGGACCGCCGCGCCCCTATTGCTCCGGCAGTCCGACGACTTGCCGCAGCTTGCCGTCGCGCGGGTCTTGCTGCGGCGCGGTCTCCGCCAGCGTCACCCGTACCGCGGGCAGTCCTTGCCGCGCGAGGTACCCACGCAGCGCAGCCACCGCCTTGGCGCCGGCCTGCGCGCGCTCGGCGGCGGCGAGCCGCAGCTCGAGGCGATCGGCGCGCCGCTGGACGATCTGGAACCGGTGCACGTGCGCCTCGGTCTCGACGACGGTCGCGAGCGCGAGCGGCACCAGGCGCACGTGCGTGCCGTCGCGCGCCGTCAGCACCAGCACGTCGTCGCGGCGTCCCTCGACCTGAATGGCCGGCAGCGGATCGCCGCACGCGCACCGCCCTGGCGCGACGCGCACGCGGTCGGCCAGGTCGTAGCGGATCACCGGCTGCACGGCGTTGGCGAGGTTGGTCAGGAGCGCCGTGTGCGACAGCTCGCCCGGGGGCGTCGGCCGGTGGTGGGCGTCCACGGGCTCCAGCACGACCCAGTCGGCGTTGACGTGCAGCCAGCCCTCGCGGCAGCCGTAGCCGATCGTCAGGCACTCGGACGCGCCGTACTCGTTGACGAGCGGGCATCCGAATGCGTGCTCGATCGCGGCGCGGGTCGTCGGCGACAGCACCTCGCCGCCTGCCCACAGCGCAACGGGCCGGATCGCGAGGCGGCCCGCCTGCTGCTCGGCGGCGAGCAGCGCGAGCACGGTCGGGTAGCCGGCGACGAACGCGGGCTGATACGCGTTGAGGCCCGCGACGATCTCGCCGATCGGCAGCGTGACGGCGAAGCTCGCCATCGCGAGCCAGGGCTTGCCGCGCGCCACGCGTCGCCACGACGCGATGCTCGCGAAGTGGTCGCAGTCCGCCGCCACGAGCGCCGCCCGCCCGCCGCGCGCGACGGCCGCCGCCCAGTCGCAGCCGCCGAGCGTCGCGCCGCCGAGCTGCACGGACACGAGCGCGTCGTACGCGGCGAGCGCCGCGTCGTCCTGCACGAAGACGCCGGGCCGCCCGGTGGTGCCCGAGCTCGTCCACACCAGGTACTTGCCGAGGAAGCGCTCGCCGATGTGCGCGCGCGTCGCCACGAAGGCCGCGACGTCGCGCCACGCGATCGCACGGTCCGTGCACCAGGCGTCGAACGACGCCATGAGCTCATCCTTGCCGACGACCGGCACGTCGGCGAGCGCGGGTTCCCCTGGCGGCAGGTGGCGCCAGCGCTTGCGGTAGAACGGCGAGTGCGTGCGCGCGTGGCGGGCGAGCGTCGACCAGCGCTGGCGTGCGGCGGCGGCGACGGCTTCCGGTCCGAGGCCGCGCGTCCACAGCGTCTGCGCCGCGAGCGTTCCGACGTTCCACTGCTGGAGCGCGAGGCGCAGCGGGTCGGGCGGGGCGCTGGGCGGGCGAAGCGGCATCGGGTCGCGTGACGGCGGGACGGTGCGCGGCGCGGGCGCCGCGTCCCGACAGTCTACGTCCGCCGGTGGCGCACGCATGCGATCGCGCGCAATCGCGGCCGGCATTGATGGCCGTCAAGCCGGCATCGCCGGGGCGGCCTAGAATGAAGTTGCGACGCGGCGCAATGCCGGGTCCGTCTGACGGCAGGAAGCCACGGCGCAAGGGACGATCGGCGGTGGAGTATCGCCGCTGCCGGTTCCTCGAGGACAGTCGACGAGGAGCGCGACCATGGCAACCAGCACCAATCTCAGGACGTACGAGCCGTTCGCGGATTTCTTCCGCACAGGCCCGATGTTCGACATGACCAACCTGTTCGACGTGCCGCGGATGCGGCGCGCGTTTCCGCCGATGCCGGCGGCACCCGAGATCAAGATGGACGTGACCGAAGACGCGAATGCCTATCACGTCAAGGCCGAGGTCCCGGGCGTTGCGAAGGAAGACATCCACATCCTGGTGGAAGGCAATACCGTGTCGATCACCGCGGAAGTGGAGCGCAAGACCGAGAAGAAGGAAGGGGAGACCGTGCTCTGCACCGAGCGGTACGAGGGCAAGGTCGGCCGGACCTTCACCGTGTTGTGCGACCTCGACGACACGAAGGCCGAGGCGAAGTACGAGAACGGCATCCTCGAGCTGACGCTGCCGAAGAAGGTCGGGGCGAAGTCGAAGGAGTTGCCGGTGATGTAGGCCGGTGAAGGTGCGCGGCGGCCGCGGCACGCGGCGACCGCGCGGTGAACGCGGCGGCGGGTCCCGGCAACGGGCCCGCCGGCGGCGTGCGGCGGGGGACGGAGGGACCATGAGACAGGCGACTGGAGCGGCGGCGGCGAATCCTTTCGACGTGCGCGCGCTGTGGGACATGAACGCGGCGCCGTTCGACGCCGGTGAAGGCGCGTACCGCGCGTGGATGGATGCGGCCACCCGGATGCAGACCGAGGCGACGGCGTTCTGGAACGGACGGCTCGCCAAGGACATGGCGGCGCTGAGCGCGCTCGGCCAGTGCACGACGCCCGTGCAGGCGCTGGAAGCGCAGATGCGCTACATGCGCGAGGCGATGGGCGACTGGTACGCGGAAGGCCAGCGGATGCTGCGGATCACGCGCGATGCGGCGGCGGGCGCCGGGATGCCGGGTGGCGAAACCCCGCACGCGCACAAGGCGGCGCGGTAACGAGCGGAGCGAACGATGGACATGCGGGTAAAGGGTGGACGAACGGTGGCCACGGTGACGCGCAAGCCGGCAGTGCCGCGCGCGCACAAGCTGGCGCGAGGCAAACGGCTGCCGACGCCGCGGGCGCCGGACGTCCCCGTCGCGCCGCCGCCCGATCCGTCGTTCCTGCGTGACTCCTACGCGGCGACTGCGCTGGCCGAGACGATGGACCGCTCGGTCAACGCGGCGCTCGCCCGCTATACGACGGGCCTGTCGCCGATGGCGCAGGTGGCCGCGTACTGGGACTGGGCGTCGCACCTCGCGTTCTCTCCGGGCAAGCAGTTGCAGCTCACGGAGAAGGCGAACAAGAAGTTCCTGCGCCTCGTCAACTACGCGGTCAAGCGCGCGCTGCAGCTCGACGGGACGACGCCGTGCATCGAGCCGCTGCCGCAGGACCGGCGGTTCGTGCACCCGGGCTGGGCCACGCCGCCGTTCGACCTCATGTACCAGGGATTCCTGCTGACGCAGCAGTGGTGGTACAACGCGACGAACAACGTGCGCGGCGTCACGCAGCAGCACGAGCGCATCGTGTCCTTCGGCGCGCGGCAGTTCCTCGACATGATCGCGCCGTCGAACTTCGTGCTGACCAATCCCGAGGTCCTGGAGCGCACGGTGCGGTCGGCGGGCCTCAACCTCGCACGTGGCGCGGCGAACTTCGTGGAGGACCGCGACCGCGCGCTCGGCGGCAAGCGGCCCGTGGGTACCGAGAACTACGTCGTCGGCCGCGACGTCGCGGTCACGCCAGGCAAGGTCGTGTTCCGCAACCGGCTGATCGAGCTGATCCAGTACGCACCCCGGACCGCGGCCGTGCGGCCCGAGCCCGTGCTGATCGTGCCGGCGTGGATCGAGAAGTACTACATCCTCGACCTCTCGCCGGCGAACTCGATGGTCAGGTACCTGACCGAGCAAGGCTTCACCGTGTTCATGATCTCGTGGCGCAACCCCGGACCCGAGGACCGCGACACGACGTTCGACGACTACCGGACGCTCGGCGCGATGGCGGCGCTCGACGCGGTGAACGCGATCGTGCCCGGGCAGAAGGTGCACGCGTGCGGCTACTGCATCGGCGGCACGCTGCTCGCGATCGCCGCCGCCGCGATGGCGCGCGACCGCGACGACCGGCTCGCGACGACGACCTTCTTCGCGGCGCAGACCGACTTCACGGAGGCCGGCGAACTGATGCTGTTCATCGACGAGAGCCAGCTGTCGTTCCTCGAGGACGTGATGTGGGAACAGGGCTTCCTCGACAGCCGGCAGATGGCCGGCGCGTTCCAGCTGCTGCGCTCGCAGGACCTCGTGTGGTCGCGCGTCATGCACGAGTACCTGATGGGCGAACGCGCGCCGATGACGGACCTGATGGCGTGGAACTCGGACGCGACGCGGATGCCGTTCCGCATGCACGCCGAGTACCTGCGCCGGCTGTTCCTGCAGAACGACCTGGCCGAGGGCCGCTTCACGGTCGGCGGGCGCCGCGTCGCGCTGAAGGACCTGGAGAAGCCGCTCTTCGCCGTCGGCACCGAGTGGGATCACGTGGCGCCGTGGCATTCGGTCTACAAGTTCCACCTGCTGACGGACGCGGACGTCACGTTCGTGTTGACCAACGGCGGCCACAACGCGGGCATCGTGTCCGAGCCGGGGCATCCCGGCCGCAGGTACCGGATCGCGGCGAAGACGCGCGCCGATACGTACGTCGATCCCGAGGTGTGGGTGGCGGAGACGCCGGTGCGCGCGGGCTCGTGGTGGCCCGAGTGGGCGCAGTGGCTGGCCGCGCACTCGGGCGCGCCGGTGCCGCCGCCCGCGATGGGTGCGGCCAAGGTCGGCTTCGCGCCGATCGGCGACGCGCCCGGCACCTACGTGCTGCAGGCCTGATCGACCTCCCGCTCCCGCGCCTGCGGGAGACCGCTGGGGTGACGCACTGCGCGGGCGCGCGAGAGCCGGGGTGCGGGCACACCGCCCCGGATCATTCCGGCAGTGCGAACAGCCGGGTCCCGGCGATGGCGACGATCCGGTCGCCGCGCGCCGGCGCGACCAGCGCGAGGCCCGTGAAGCCTCCGAACGCCGGCAGGATGGCGCGGCGCGGCCCGAGCACGAAGCACGGCAGGCGTGCGGAGTCGGCGGCGGCCGCACCCTGCAGCAGCACACCCGGGTGCACGTGCCCGCACAGCGCGTAGCCGGACGCCGGGGCGACCGGCTCGTGGCAGGCGAGGAACGGCGCCACCGGATGCGGTGCCGCGACGACGTCCACGCGCCAGGCCGCCGGGGGATCGCCGGCGCGATCGTCGTGATTGCCGCGCACGAGCGTGACCACGACGTCGGCGTGCGCCGCGCGCCACGCGCGGAACGCGGCGTCCAGCGCGGCGACACGGCCGGCGGCCGCGTGCAGGAAGTCGCCGAGGACGACGAGGCGGCGCGCGCGGGTGCGCGCGAGCAGCGCGGACAGCCGCGCGAGATCGCGCCCGGTGCCGCCGCGCGGCAGCGGGATGCCGCTGGCGCGGAACGCCGCGGCCTTGCCGAGGTGCACGTCGGCGACGAACAGCGCGTCGCCCGCGGGCCAGTGCAAGGCGCGCTCGGCGTACAGGGCGACGCGCTCGCCGGCGAGCGCCGTCTCGTGCGCGGTCGGCGCGTTCGCGGCGGTGACGGTGGCGTCGGGCATGGCGGGGGCAGGACGGCGGCGTGCGGGGACGAGCCGCCATCGTAGCGCGTCCCATTGCGGACGGAACGGGCGCGGTGCACACTGCACGCACGGAAACCGGCCTCCCGCGCGCGCCGTCCGAACGAATGCAGCAAGCGGCGTGCGACGCAGCGGCCGTTCCCACCGCGGATGCCGCGCTTTTCGGCCAACCTGTCGTTCCTGTTCAACGAGGTGCCGTTCCTCGACCGCTTCGGCGAGGCCGCACAGGCGGGCTTTCGTGCCGTCGAGTTCGCGTTCGGCTACGACTTCCAGGTCCGCGAGATCGCCGCACGCGTCGCGCAGCACAAGCTCGACGTCGTGCTGATCAACGCGCCGCCGGGCGCCTGGGACGCCGGGGATCGCGGCCTCGCATCGCTGCCCGGACGCGAGCACGAATTCGCGGCCAGCGTGGTCACGGCGCTGCGCTTCGCGCAGTCGCTGCGCTGCCCGCGCGTCCACGTGATGGCCGGCGTCCTGCCGGAGGGCGCCGACGACACCGAGCGGGCGCGGCGGCTGCGGACGTACAAGCGCAACGTGCGCTTCGCGTGCCAGGAGGCCGCGGAGCAGCAGGTGACGATCACGATCGAGCCGATCAACCCGCGCGACGTTCCGCGCTACCTGCTGACGACGCAGGCGGAGGCGCACGCGATCCGCGAGGAGATCGGCATGGCGAACCTGCGCGTGCAGATGGACCTCTACCACGCGCAGGTCGTCGAGGGCGACCTCGCGACCAAGATCCGCCGCTGGCTGCCGCACATCGGCCACTTCCAGGTCGCCGGGGTGCCGGGGCGCGGCGAGCCCAACGTCGGCGAGGTCAACTACGAGTACCTGTTCAAGCTGATCGACGAGCTCAAATACGACGGCTACGTCGGCTGCGAGTACCGCCCCGCGCAGACGACGCAGGCGGGCCTCGGCTGGCTGTACAAGCTGATCGATCGCCGCCCGGCCGCGGCCTGAGGTCGCCGCGCCTTCCCGCAGGACGCGGGCGCGCCGGTCAGAGCGCGACCGACATCCCGCCGTCCATCACCAGCAGCTGTCCGGTCATGTAGTCGGACGCGGGCGACGCGAGGAACACCGCCAGCCCGGCGATCTCGGGCGGGTCGCCCCAGCGGCCGGCCGGCGTGCGCTTGCACACCCACGCGTTGAACTCGGCGTTGTCGATCAGCGCGCGGTTCATCTCGGTGGCGAAGTAGCCGGGCGCGATCGCGTTGACCTGGATCCCGTGTGGCGCGAGCTCCACCGCCATCCCGCGGGTCAGCTGCCGGACGCCCCCCTTGGCCGCCGTATACGGCACGACGGTGGGGCGCGCGAGCTCGCTCATCAGCGACGCGATGTGGATAATCTTGCCGCGCCTGCGCGCGATCATGCCCGGCAGCACCGCCTGCGACACCACGAACGGCGCGGTCAGGTTGGTCGCGATGATGTCGTCCCAGTCCTTCTGCGTGAAGTCGGCGAGCGGTGCGCGGCGCTGGATGCCGGCGTTGTTGACGAGGATGTCGACCGCGCCGTGCCGCGCGACGACGCCGGCGATCCCGGCGTGCACGGCGTCGCGCTGCGTGACGTCGAACGTCGCGACGTCGGCCGCGAGGCCGTCCGCGTTCAGCCTGCCGGCGGCCTCGGCGAGCTCGGCCGCCTTGCGTCCGTTGAGGACCACGCGCGCCCCGGCCTGCGCGAGGCCGCGCGCGATCGCGAACCCCAGGCCGCGATAGGCACCGGTGACGAGCGCGACGCGCCCGGAGAGGTCGAATGGCGAGGTGGTCATGCGCGGACTCCCGCGAGAGCGCGCGGCGGCGCCGCGCCCGACCGCCATTCTAAGCGCCGCGGCCGGCAGCGCGAACCCGGAGGGCTTGCTATGCTCGCGGGTGGGCGGTCGGCGGCCGCGGACTCCGGCGCGGGGCCGGTCCGAACGCCTGCACGATCGGCGGAGACTTCCGGCATGGCCATCATCAAGAGCAGGCTCGACGTCCGCGCGGAGGAATTCCGGGCCAACGCGGCCGGCATGCGCGGCCTCGTCGCCGACCTGCGCGAGAAGACCGCGCAGGTCGCGCGCGGCGGCAGCGAGGAGGCGCGGCAGAAGCATCTGGCGCGCGGGAAGCTGCTGCCGCGCGACCGCATCAATGCGCTCGTCGATCCGGGCGCGGCGATCCTCGAGCTGTCGCCGCTCGCCGCGTACGGCATGTACGGCGGCGAGGTGCCGTCGGCGTCGGTCATCACCTGCGTCGGCCGCGTCGCCGGGCGCGAGTGCGTGATCGTCGCCAACGACGCGACCGTCAAGGGCGGCACCTACTACCCGCTGACGGTGAAGAAGCACCTGCGCGCGCAGGAGATCGCGCGCGAGAACCGGCTGCCGTGCATCTACCTCGTCGACTCGGGCGGCGCGTTCCTGCCCGAGCAGGACGACGTGTTCCCCGACCGCGAGCACTTCGGCCGCATCTTCTACAACCAGGCCAACCTGTCGGCGCAGGGGATTCCCCAGATCGCCGTCGTCATGGGCTCGTGCACGGCGGGCGGGGCGTACGTCCCGGCGATGTCGGACGAGACGGTGATCGTGAAGAACCAGGGCACGATCTTCCTCGGCGGGCCGCCGCTCGTGAAGGCGGCCATCGGCGAGGTCGTGACGGCGGAGGAACTGGGCGGCGGCGACGTGCACACGCGCGTCTCCGGCGTGGCCGACCACCTCGCCGAGAACGACGCGCACGCGCTGCACCTCGCGCGACGCATCGTGGCGAACCTCAACGGCGCGAAGCCGGTCGGCCTCGACGTCGCGCCGCCGGAGGATCCGCTGTACGACGCCGAGGAGCTCTACGGCGTCATCCCCGGCGACACGCGCAGGCCGTACGACGTGCGCGAGGTGATCGCGCGCGTCGTCGACGCCTCGGCGCTCGACGAGTTCAAGGCGCGCTACGGCACGACGCTCGTCACCGGCTTCGCACGCATCCACGGCTATCCGGTGGGCATCGTCGCCAACAACGGCATCCTGTTCTCCGAGTCGGCGCAGAAGGGCGCGCACTTCGTCGAGCTGTGCGCGCAGCGCGGCATTCCGCTGCTGTTCCTGCAGAACATCACCGGCTTCATGGTCGGCCGCAAGTACGAAAACGAGGGCATCGCGCGCCACGGCGCGAAGATGGTGACCGCGGTCGCGTGCGCGAAGGTGCCGAAGTTCACGGTGATCATCGGCGGCAGCTTCGGCGCCGGCAACTACGGCATGTGCGGCCGCGCCTACTCGCCGCGCTTCCTGTGGATGTGGCCGAACGCGCGCATCTCGGTGATGGGCGGCGAGCAGGCGGCCTCGGTGCTCGCGACCGTCAGGCGCGACGGCATGACGGCGGCCGGCAAGGCGTGGAGCGCCGAGGAGGAGGAGGCGTTCCGCGCGCCGATCCGCGCGCAATACGAGACGCAGGGGCACCCGTACTATGCGACGGCGCGGCTGTGGGACGACGGCATCATCGACCCGGCGCAGACGCGGCGCGTGCTGGGCCTCGCGATCTCGGCGTCGCTCAACGCGCCGATCGCGAAGACGACGTTCGGCGTGTTCCGGATGTGAGATATGGCAGTTTCATCTCATCCTGAGCGCAGCGAAGGATCCCGACCGGCACCGGCGCCCATGTCATCCCGGGCGCAGCGAGGGATCTCAACCAGCACCGGCGCGGCGTTGAGGGAGAAGTGATCGCACCATGTTCCGCAAGATCCTGATCGCGAACCGCGGCGAGATCGCCTGCCGCGTCGTCAAGACCGCGCGCCGCCTCGGCGTGCGCACGGTCGCCGTGTTCTCGGAGGCCGACGCCCGCGCACGCCACGCGCGCCTGGCCGACGAGGCCGTGCTGATCGGCCCGCCGCCGGCGCGCGAGAGCTACCTCGACATCGGCCGCATCGTCGACGCCGCCCGGAAGACGGGCGCGCAGGCGATCCATCCCGGCTACGGCTTCCTGTCCGAGAACGAGGACTTCGCGGCCGCGTGCGCGGCGGCCGGCATCGTCTTCATCGGCCCGCCGGTGGCGGCGATCCGGGCGATGGGCAGCAAGAGCGCGGCAAAGTCCCTGATGGAGAAGGCGCCGGTGCCGCTGGTGCCCGGCTACCACGGCGACGTGCAGGACGCCGCGTTCCTGCGCAAGGAGGCGGACCGGATCGGGTACCCGGTGCTGCTGAAGCCCTCGGCCGGCGGCGGCGGCAAGGGCATGCGCATCGTCGGCGCCGCTTCGGAGTTCGCCGACGCGCTGGCATCGTGCAAGCGCGAGGCGGCCGCGAGCTTCGGCGACGACCGCGTGCTGATCGAGCGCTACGTCACGCGGCCGCGCCACGTCGAGATCCAGGTGTTCGCCGACGGCCACGGCAACTGCGTGCACCTGTTCGAGCGCGACTGCTCGGTGCAGCGCCGCCACCAGAAGGTTCTGGAGGAGGCGCCCGCGCCAGGCATGACGGAGGCGCGCCGCCGCGAGATGGGCGAGGCCGCGGTTGCCGCCGCGCGCGCCGTGGATTACGTTGGCGCCGGCACCGTGGAGTTCATCGCGGACCAGGACGGCCGCTTCTATTTCATGGAGATGAACACGCGGCTGCAGGTCGAGCATCCGGTCACGGAGATGATCACCGGGCAGGACCTCGTCGAGTGGCAGCTGCGGGTGGCGGCCGGCGAGCCGCTGCCGCTGTCGCAGGAGCAGCTCGCGATCCGCGGCCACGCGCTCGAGGCGCGCATCTACGCCGAGGATCCGGACCGCGGCTTCCTGCCGTCGACCGGGCGCCTCGTGCACCTCGCCCCGCCGCCGGAGTCCCTGCACGTGCGCGTCGACACCGGCGTCGAGCAGGGCGACGAGATCACGCCGTACTACGACCCGATGATCGCGAAGCTGATCGTCTGGGACCAGACGCGCGAGCTCGCGCTGCAGCGAATGCTGCAGGCGCTCGCGCAGTACCGGATCGTGGGTGTCGCCAACAACGTCGAGTTCCTGTCGCGGCTGGTCGCGTGCCCGGCGTTCGCGCACGCCGACCTCGACACCGGCCTCATCGAGCGCGAGCGCGACTTCCTGTTCCCGCAAGGAGGCGACGCGCCGGACGACGCCTACCTCGTCGCGGCGCTCGCTACGCTGCTGCGCGAGGAGGCGCACGCGCGCGAGGCCGCCGATCCGGGGGGCGACCGCTGGTCGCCGTGGCGGCTGCAGGACGGCTGGCGGCTCAACTCCCGCTCCGAGCGGCGGCTCGTGTTCCGCCACGGCGAGACCGAGCGCACGGTCGTCGTCGGATACGCGGAAGGGAGCTACCTGCTGACGCTCGACGGGAACGAGGTGGCGGCGCGCGGCGAGCTCGGCGCCAACGGCATGCTGCGTGTCGAGCTGGCCGGCGTGCGTCTCGACGCCGGCGTGGTCGTGGCCGGCGAGAAGCGGCACGTGTTCCTCAACGGGCGCACGTTCGCGCTCGCGCGCGTCGACCCGCTTCATCACGGCGGCGAAGGGCAGGGCGCGGAGGGCGGCCTGGCGGCGCCGATGCCGGGCAAGGTGATCGCGTGGCTCGCGCAGCCGCCCGTCGACGTCGACCGCGGTGCGCCGCTCATGATCCTCGAGGCGATGAAGATGGAGCACACGATCACCGCGCCGGCGGCCGGCCGTGTCAAGGGGTTCCGCTACGCCGTCGGCGAGCAGGTGGTCGAGGGCGCCGAGCTCGTCGACTTCGAGAAGGCGAAGTGAACGATCTGCCGATCGGCGCGGCACCTCGCCTCGACCGTCGCCCCGCGCGCGCGGGCAGGGGACCGGCGTGACGCGCCGCACGCGAGGCCATCGATGAGCGAACTTCCGGCCCGCGTGAAGATCGTCGAGGTCGGGCCGCGCGATGGTCTGCAAAACGAGAAGGCCGCGATCGCCACCGACGTCAAGGTCGAGCTGATCGACCGCCTGACCGACGCCGGCCTGCCCGCGATCGAGGCGACGGCCTTCGTGTCGCCGAAGTGGGTTCCGCAGATGGCCGACGGCGCCGAGGTGATGGCCCGCATCCGGCGCAAGCCGGGCGTCGCGTATCCCGTGCTGGTGCCGAACATGAAGGGATTCGAGGCGGCGGCCGCGGCCGGGGCGACCGAGGTGGCCGTGTTCGGCGCCGCGTCCGAAACGTTCTCGCAGAAGAACATCAACAGCTCGATCGCCGAGAGCCTCGAGCGGTTCCGGCCGGTGATCGACGCCGCGCAGGCGGCGGCCATCCGCGTGCGCGGCTACGTCTCGTGCGTGCTCGGATGCCCGTACGAAGGCGACGTCGCGCCGGCGGCCGTCGCCCACGTCGCCGCAGCGCTGTATGCGATGGGCTGCTACGAAGTCTCGCTCGGCGACACGATCGGCGTCGGCACGCCAAGGCGCACGACGGCGATGCTCGACGCCGTCGCGCGCGTCGTGCCGGTGGACCGGCTCGCCGGCCACTACCACGACACCTACGGGCAGGCGCTTGCGAACATCTACGCTTCGCTCGAGCGGGGCGTGGCGGTGTTCGACAGCTCGGTGGCCGGGCTCGGGGGCTGCCCGTACGCGAGGGGCGCGACGGGCAACGTCGCGACCGAGGACGTCGTCTACCTGCTGCACGGGCTCGGCATCGCGACCGGCGTCGATCTCGACCGGCTGGTCGACGCCGGCGAGCACATCTGCGCGGCGCTCGGCCGGCCGACGAACTCGAAGGTCGGCCGCGCGCTGCTCGCAAGGCGCGCCGCCTGAGATGACGGGACGCGACGCTCCGCCCGAAGCCCGGCTGCGCCGCGATGTGCCGGTGCGCGACGCGGGCGGGGATGGCGCGTGGGGCAGCGACGCGATCGCCGCGATGCTGCGCACGCTGGGCGTCCCTTACGTCTGCATCAACCCGGGGGCCTCGTTCCGCGGACTGCACGACAGCCTCGTGAACTTCCTCGGCAACGAGCGACCGCAGATGCTCGTCTGCCTGCACGAGGAGCACGCCGTCGCGATCGCCCACGGCTATGCGAAGGTGACGGGCGCGCCGCTCGCGGCGATCGTCCACAGCAACGTGGGCCTGATGCACGCGACGATGGCGATGTTCAACGCCTGGTGCGATCGCATGCCGGTGCTGGTCCTCGGCGCGACCGGTCCGGTGGACGCCGCGAAGCGGCGGCCGTGGATCGACTGGATCCACACGGCGCGCGACCAGGGTGCGCTGGTGCGCGGCTACGTCAAGTGGGACGACCAGCCCGCGTCGGTGCCCGCAGCCTGCGAGGCGCTGCTGCGCGCGTGGCAGCTCGCGCAGTCGGCGCCGTGCGGGCCCGTGTACGTGTGCTTCGACGCGGCGCTGCAGGAGGCGCCGCTCGCGGCCATGCCGCCGCCGCCGGACCCGGCGCGATACGCGCCGCCGCCGCCGGTGCACGCGGCGCCGGCGCTCGTCGCGCGGGCGGCGCAAACGCTCGTCGGCGCGGCGCGGCCGCTCATCCTGATGGGCCGCGTCACGCGCGACATCGGCGCGTGGAACGAGCGCATCGCGCTGGCCGAGGCGCTCGGCGCGCGCGTGCTGACCGACCTCAAGGTCGGTGCGGCGTTCCCGACCGACCACCCGCTGCACGCGGCGCCGCCCGGCGTGTTCCTGTCGCCGCAGGCCGCGCAGGCGCTGAAGGAGGCCGACGTCGTGCTGGCGCTCGACTGGGTCGACGTCGCCGGGACGCTGAAGCAGGCGCTTGGCGAGGCGCCGGTCGCGGCCCAGGTGATCCACGTCTCGCCCGACCACCACGTGCACGGCGGCTGGAGCATGGACCACCAGGGGCTGCCGCCGGCCGATCTCTTCCTCGCGTGCGAGCCGCACACGGCGGTCGCGGACCTCGTGCGCGCGCTCGGATCGTCGCGCCGCGCGGCGCCGCCCGCAATGAGCGCGCCGACGCGCGACGACCCCGCGCCCGACGACGCCCCCGTCACCGTCGCGACGGTGGCCGCTGCGCTGCGCGCCGCGTTGCGCGGCGCCGACGTGTGCCTCGCGCACCTGCCGCTCGGCTGGAGCGGCGAGATGTGGGACTTCCGGCACCCGCTCGACTTCGTCGGCGCCGACGGCGGTGGCGGCATCGGCGCCGGCCCCGGGCTCACCGTCGGCGCCGCGATCGCGCTCGCGGGCAGCGGCCGGATGGCGGTCGGGATCCTCGGCGACGGCGACTACCTGATGGGCGCCACGGCGCTCTGGACCGCGGCGAACGCGCGGGTGCCGCTGCTCGCCGTCGTCTGCAACAACCGGTCGTACTACAACGACGAGATCCACCAGGAGCGCGTCGCGCGGATGCGCGGCCGGCCGGTCGCGAACAAGTGGATCGGCCAGCGCATCGACGATCCCGCGCCGGACCTCGCACTGCTCGCGCGCGCGCAGGGGGTCGGCGGCATCGGCCCGGTGACGTCGCGCGCCGCGCTCGCGGCCGCGCTGGCCGAAGCCGTCGCGCGCGTGCGCCGCGGCGGGGCCGTCGTCGTCGACGTGCACGTCGATCCCGGATACGCGCCGGCGATGGCGGCCGGCGTCGCGCGTGGAGGGGAAGGGAAGGCATGACGAACGGGCATCCGCTGCCGGCGCACACGGACCTCTGGTACGGCGGCGCGTGGCACGCGCCGAAGACGGGCCGGTACATGGAGACGATCGACCCGGCGCGTGACGTGGCGCTCGCCCGCGTCGCCGACGCCGGCGCCGACGACGTCGCGGCGGCCGTCGCGGCCGCGCATGCGGCGTTTCCCGCATGGCGCGCGTTGAAGCCCGCCGAGCGCGCCGCCCACATGCGTGCCGCCGCCCAGATTCTGCGCGACCACGCGGACGAGCTCGCGATGATCGACGCGCAGGACACCGGCAACCCGGTGGCCGAGATGGTGTCCGACGCGAAGGTCGCGGCTGCCGGCCTCGACTACTTCGCCGGGCTCGCCGGCGAGGTCAAGGGCGCGACGATCCCGATGGGCCCGTCGCACCTCGACTACACGGTGCGCGAGCCGCTCGGCGTGGTCGCGCGCATCGTCGCGTACAACCACCCGCTGCTCTTCGCGGGCGGCAAGATCGCGGCACCGCTGGCTGCCGGCAACACGGTGATCGTGAAGGCGGCCGAGCAGGCGCCGCTGTCCGCGCTGCGGATGGCCGAGCTGATCGGCGCCGTGTTTCCGCCCGGCGTGCTCAACGTGCTCGCCGGCGGGCGCGCGTGCGGCGAGGCGCTGACCGCGCACCCGCTCGTGCGCAAGATCACGCTGATCGGCAGCGTGCCCACGGGCAAGGCGATCATGCGCGCCGCCGCGGACACGCTGAAGCCGGTGCTGCTCGAGCTCGGCGGCAAGAACGCGCTCGTCGCGTACCCGGACGCCGACGTCGAGGCCGTCGCGGACGGCGTCGTGCGCGGGATGAACTTCACGTGGGCCGGGCAGTCGTGCGGCTCGACCAGCCGCGCGTTCCTGCACGAGGCGATCCACGACCGCGTGCTCGCGCGTGCACTCAAGCTGATCGCGCAGCGCCACCGCCCCGGCATCCCGACCGATCCGGCGACGACGATGGGGCCGCTCGTCAGCCGCGCGCAGTTCGACAAGGTCATGGGCCACATCGCCGACGCGAAGGCGGCGGGCGCGAGACTCGTCGCCGGCGGCGGCCCGCCGGCCGACCCGGCGCTCGCGCGCGGCTTCTTCGTCGAGCCGACGGTGTTCGCCGACGTGACGCCGGCGATGCGGCTCGCGCGCGAGGAGGTGTTCGGGCCGGTGCTCGCCGTGTTCCGCTGGCGCGACGAGGACGCGCTGTGGCGCGACGTCAACGCCGTCGACTACGGGCTCACCGCCTCGATCTGGACGCGCGACCTCGCGACGGCGCACCGCGCCGCGGCGCGCGTCGAGGCGGGGTTCGTCTGGATCAACCAGGCGGGCCCGCATTTCCTCGGCGCGCCGTTCGGCGGCGTCAAGCACTCCGGCATCGGCCGGGAGGAGTCGCTCGACGAGCTGCTCGACTTCACGCAGCTCAAGAACGTCAACATCCGCCTGTGATGCGGCGACGGCTGCGTGCTATCGCGCCAGGCTCCCCCCCGGCACCACGATTACGGCTCTGGCCCCGGTTTGCCCGCTGCGGCCTCCAGCTCCGCGACCATCCGCGCGACGCGCGCCTCGAGCGCCTCGGTCGACAGGCTCTCGCGGAACATCTCGACCAGCAGCGGGAACGCGAACGGCGTCGGCCGCGCAGGGCGCGTCAGCACGACCCGGCTGCCGCGCAGCCGCGCGAGTGCCGCCGTGAGTCGCGGCGCCTCCAGCCGCCGCTCCAGCACCTCGCGGACCGCCTGCTGCAGCAGCGGATTGTCGGCGTCGTACTGCGCGAACACGTCGTAGAGCAGCGCGCTGGACGCCTGCAGCTGCCGCTGCGGGTGCGGCTGGCCCGGGAAGCCCTGGAAGATCAGTCCGGCGACGCGCGCGATCTCGCGGAAGTGCCGGCGGCCGAGCTCCGTCGCGTTCAGCCCCGCGAGAATGTCGCGCTCGACGGCCGGCGCGGCGAGCAGGCGGCCGAGGTCGCCGTGCGACAGCGCGAACGGCTGCGGGGACACGAGGCCGAAGCCGTAGTCGTTCGCGGTGATGGAAAACGACGCCGGATCGCGCGCCCCGAGCCGGTACGCGAACAGCGTCGCCAGGCCGAAGTGCGCGAGCCGCCCCTCGAACGGATAGAAGAAGAGACCGTGGCCGTCGCGGGTGGCGATCGCCTCGACCAGCCACTCGCGCTCGCCGGGCAGCGCCGACCAGCGCGCCTGCAACTCGAGCAGCGGCCGCACGCGCCGCATCTCGGGCGAGCCATACGCGCCGCGCGCGGCACCGGCGATCAGCGCACGCGTCGCGTCCGCGAGCTCGGTGGAGAGCGCCATCTTGCCGCCCATCCAGCGCGGCACGCGCGCCGACGTTGCCTTCGCCGGCTGCACCCACGCGGTCAGCTCGCGCACGCGCACGAATTCGAGCACCCGTCCGGCGAACGCGAAGCAGTCGCCCGGGCGCAGCGCGGCAATGAAGCTCTCCTCGACCTGGCCGAGCCGGGTGCCGTTGCGGAACGCGACCGTGATCGACGTCTCGCTGACGATCGTCCCGATCCCCATGCGGTGCCGGCGCGCGATCTGCCGGTCCGGCACGCGCGCGATGCCGTCGTCGCCGACGACGACGCGCCGGTACTCCGGATACGCGTTGAGGCTCGCGCCGCCGTGGACGACGAAGTCGAGCGCCCACTGCCAGCCGGCGTCGGTGAGCGCGGCGTACGCGTGCGTCGCGCGCACTTCGTCGCGCAGCGCGTCCGGCCGAAACCCGCCGCCCAGCGCGCACGTGACGAGGTGCTGGACCAGCACGTCGGGCGCGTCGACCACCGGCGCCCGCGGCTCGATGCGCAGCGCCGCGGCCGCGTCGCGCGCCGCGGCCGCCTCGACCAGCTCGAGCGCCTGCGTCGGCACCACGGTGACCCGCGAGACCTCGCCGGGGCGGTGGCCGCTGCGGCCCGCGCGCTGCAGCAGGCGGCCGATGCCCTTGGGACTGCCGATCTGCAGCACCTGGTCGACCGGCGAGAAGTCCACGCCGAGGTCGAGGCTCGACGTGCAGACGACCGCGCGCAGCTTGCCCTCGCGCAATCCGGCCTCGACCCAGTCGCGCACGTCGCGTTCGAGCGAGCCGTGGTGCAGCGCGATCGTGCCCGCCCAGTCCGGGCGGGCCGCCAGCAGCGCCTGGTACCAGATCTCGGTCGTCGAGCGAACGTTGGTGAAGACCAGCGTGCTGCGCGCGCGCTCGATCGCGCGCACGACCTCGGGCAGCAGCTTGAGCCCGATGTGCCCGGCCCACGGAAACCGGTCGATGGTCGCCGGCAGCGCGCTTGCGACCTCGATCGCCTTGCTGTCGAGGCCGCGGACGATGCGCACACGCGACGGCTGCGCGGCGGCGTCCGCGGGCCCGACCAGGCAGGCAAGCGCCTCGTCGAGGTTCGCGAGCGTGGCGGACAGTCCCCAGACGCGCAGGTCCGGTCGGTGCCCGCGCAGTCGCGCCAGGGCGAGCTCCGCCTGCACGCCGCGCTTGCTGCCCAGCAGCTCGTGCCACTCGTCGCAGACGACCGCATCGACGTGCGCAAAGCGCTCGCGCCAGTCCGCGCGCGACAGCATGAGCGTGAGGCTCTCCGGCGTGGTGACGAGTGCGGTCGGCAGCCGCTGCGCCTGCCGCGCGCGTGCCGACGACGACGTGTCGCCGGTGCGCACGTCGACGGTCCAGCGCGGATTGAGCGCGCGCGTCGCCTTCGCGAGCGCGAGGCCGGTGTCGCCGGCCAGCGCGCGCAGCGGCGTCAGCCACAGCAGCGTCAGCGGCGGCGCCTGGAGTGCGGAGCCGCGCGGCCCGAGCACGATGGGGCCGAGCGCCGCCGCGTACGTCTTGCCCATGCCGGTGGGCGCGTGGACGAGGCCACTGTCGCCGGCCGCGTACGCATCCCAGACTTCCCGCTGGAACGCGAACGGCGCGAAGCCCTGCGCGGCGAACCACGCGCGCGCGTCGGAGAACGGGTCGGGGAGCGGGCGCAGGAGCGCGACGGCCATGCGCCGATTGTACGGCGGGCGCCGCGTGGTGCCGCCGGCTCCGCGCACCGGCGCGGACGGCGCGTCAGGCCGTGATCGTGACCGTCGCCGGCTTCGCCGCCGCTTCCGGGGACCGGAACGCGGCGAGCAGCGCCGTCTCGCGCATCTTCGCGGTCTGCACGTGCCGCTCCTTGACGTGCCCGTAGCCGCGGATGTGCTCGGGTACCGACGCCAGTTCGACCGCAGTCGCGTGGTTGTCCGGCGCGAGTCGCGCGACGATCTCGGCGACGACGGACTCGTACGCGCCGATCAGTGCGCGCTCCATGCGCCGCTCGGCGGTGCGGCCGAAGACGTCGAGCGCGGTGCCGCGGAACCGGCGCATCTTCGCCAGCAGGCGCATCGCCCTCATGAGCCACGGTCCGAACGTCGTCTTGCGCGGCTCGCCGGTCGCCGGGTCCGGCTTGTTGAAGATCGGCGGCGCCATGTGGAACTGCAGCGTGAAGTCGCCCTCGATCTGCGCGGCCACGCGGTCGACGAAGTCGGTTTCCGCGTACAGGCGCGCGACCTCGTACTCGTCCTTCACGGCGAGCAGCTTGAAGTAGTAGCGCGCGACGGCCTCGGTCAGGTCGGTGATGCCCGGCATCGCGCGCGCCTCGGCAGCCCCCACCTGCGCGACGAGCGCCGCGTAGCGCTGCGCATAGGCGGCGTCCTGGTAGGCGGTGAGGAACTGCACGCGGCGGGCGACGAGTTCGTCGAGCGACGCCGACAGCCGCTGCGACTCGGGCGTGGCGCGCGGGATCGCCGCGGCGGCGACCTGCGCGGGCTCGACGGCGGCGAGCCGCCCCCACTTGAAGCTCGTCGTGTTCGATTCGACGGCGGCGCCGTTCAGCTCGATCGCCTTGAGGATCGCTGCTTCCGACACCGGGATCAGACCGCGCTGGTACGCGTAGCCGACCATGAACAGGTTCGTCGCGATCGAGTCGCCCATGAGGCCGGTCGCGAGCTTCGTCGCGTCGAGGAACTCGGCATCGCCGGGGCCGACCGCGTCCTTGATCTCCTGCTCCATCGAGCCCAGCGGAAACCGGAGGTCGGGATCGCGCGTGAACTGCGCCGGCATCACGAGCGCCGTGTTGACGAGCGCGCGCGTGACGCCCTTCTGCATCTTGGCGAGCGCCTCGTAGCCCACGCCGGTCAGGATGTCGCACGCGAGCACCAGCGACGCCTCGCCGGCGGCGATCCGCGTCGCGTAGAGCTTCTCCGGCGAGGCGGCGATGCGCACGTGCGACACGACGGCGCCGTTCTTCTGCGCGAGGCCGGTCATGTCGAGCACGCTGCCGCCCTTGTCCTCGAGGTGCGCCGCCATGCCGAGCAGCGCACCGATGGTGACCACGCCGGTGCCGCCGATGCCGGTGACGAGGATGCTGTAGGGCTCCGCGACACCGGGGAGCACGGGGTCCGGCAGCCGCGAGAAGTCGAGGGCTTCCGCCTTGGGCCGCTTGCGGACCGTGCCGCCGGCGACCGTCACGAACGACGGGCAGAAGCCCTTGAGGCACGAATAGTCCTTGTTGCACGTCGACAGGTCGACCGTGCGCTTGCGCCCGTATTCGGTCTCGACCGGCGCCAGCGACACGCAGTTCGACTGCACGCCACAGTCGCCGCACCCCTCGCACACGAGCTCGTTGATGAACACGCGCTCGGCCGGCTCCGGATATTTGCCACGCTTGCGCCGGCGGCGCTTCTCGGCCGCGCAGGTCTGGTCGTACAGAAGCACGGTGACCCCCGGCGTGTCGCGCAGCTCGCGCTGCACGGCGTCGAGGTCGTCGCGGTGGTGGATGCGGACGTCGGACGCGAAGGTGCCAGCCGGGTACTTGTCCGGCTCGTCGCTGACCACGACGACGCGCCGGACGCCTTCCGCGGCGACCTGCTTCGCGATGTCGGCAGGCGTGAGCGGGCCGTCGAACGGCTGGCCGCCGGTCATCGCCACCGCGTCGTTGTACAGGATCTTGTAGGTGAGGTTGACGTTGGCCGCGACCGCGGCGCGGATCGCGAGGATGCCGCTGTGCAGGTACGTGCCGTCGCCGAGGTTCGCGAAGATGTGCTTCTCGTCGGTAAACGGCGCCTGCCCGATCCACGGCACGCCTTCGCCGCCCATGTGCGTGAACTCGGACGTGTTGCGGTCCATCCAGATCGCCATCACGTGGCAGCCGATGCCGGCGGTGGCGCGGCTGCCCGCGGGCAGCTTCGTCGACGTGTTGTGCGGGCAGCCCGAGCAGAAGTAGGGCTGGCGGACGAGCTCGATCTTCGGCCTGGCGAGCGCCGCCTCCTTCGCGTTGATCCAGTCGACGCGCGCGCGCAGCTGCTCCATCCGCCGCGGCGTCAGCTCCAGCCGCTCGATGCGCTTCGCAATGACGCGCGCGATCATCGCCGGCGTGAGCTCGCCCGCCGCCGGCAGCAGCCAGTCGCCGTGCGGGCGCACCCATTCGCCCTTCTCGTCGAACTTGCCGACGACGCGTGGCCGCACGTCGTCGCGCCAGTTATAGAGCTGCTCCTTCAGCTGGTACTCGACGATCTGCCGCTTCTCCTCGACGACGAGGATCTCATCCAGTCCCTCGGCGAAGTGGCGCACACCCTCGGGCTCGAGCGGCCACGGCATCGCGATCTTGTAGACGCGCAGGCCCATGGCCGCTGCGTCCTCGTCGGTGATGCCGAGGTCGGTGAGCGCCTGCCGCACGTCCTGGTAGCTCTTGCCCGATGTCGCGATGCCGAGGCGCGGCTGCGGTGAGTCGATGACGATGCGGTTGAGCCGGTTGGCGCGGCAGTAGTGGAGCGCGGCGTAGATCTTGTAGTCCTGCATCCGCGCCTCGGTGTCGAGGAACCCGTCCGGCCAGCGGATCGACACGCCGGTCGCGGGCAGCGGGAAGTCGTCGGGAACGACGATCTGCGTGCGCGACGGGTCGACGTACACCGACGACGAGCTCTCGACGGTGTCGGCCACGCACTTGAAGCCAACCCAGCAGCCCGAGTAGCGCGACATCGCCCAGCCGTGCAGGCCGAGGTCCAGGATCTCCTGCACCGACGACGGGTACAGCACGGGCATCATTGCCGCCGAGAACTGGTGGTCGGACTGGTGCGGGATCGTCGACGACTTCGCCGCGTGGTCGTCGCCGGCCAGCACGAGCACGCCGCCGTGCCTCGACGTGCCCGCCATGTTCGCGTGCTTGAACACGTCGCCGCAGCGGTCGACGCCGGGGCCCTTGCCGTACCACATCGCGAATACGCCGTCGACCTTGGCACCCGCGTGGAGGTTCAGCTGCTGGGTGCCCCAGATCGACGTCGCCGCGAGATCCTCGTTCAATCCCGGCTGGAACACGACGTTGGCGCGGTCCAGGTACTTCTTTGCCTTCCACAGCGACTGGTCGAGCGCGCCGAGCGGCGAGCCGCGGTAGCCGGACACGAAGCCGCCGGTCTTGAGGCCGGCCAGGTGGTCGCGCTGCTGCTGCAGGATCAGCAGCCGGACGAACGCCTGCGCGCCGGTGAGGAAGACGCGGCCGGACGCGAGCTCGTACTTGTCGTCGAGCCGAACGTCGCGCAGCGCGGGAAGCACTGATGCCATCGGGGACACTCCGCAAAATCGTGTTTTGGGGCCGCGCGGTCGCCGGTCGGGCACCGCTACGCACGCGGCGCGGAGATCGTGTCCCCGGCGCGCGAAGGCGCGCATTCTACGCGGCGCGGCGCATCGCGGCAACGCGACGCGCGGGACCGCCGCGCGCGCGACTCGTGCGCGGCGTCAGCCGCGGCACGCCTTCGGCAGGTACCGCTGCGGAATGTCGACCGGGATGCACAGCCACTGCACGCGCTCTTGCGCGTCGCGCGACGGCGCGAGCAGGATCGTGCGGCCGGCGAGCTCCGGCACCAGCGGGCCGAGCGCGATGCGCACGCGGCCGCTGACCGGATTGACGTCGACGTCGGCGATGAGGCCCGTGCCGGCCTGCGCGCGCACGGCGGCGTGATCCGATTGGCGCGGCAGCATCCGCGCGTCCGCCCACGTCGACTCGATCTCCTGCTGGACGAAGCGCACGGCGGACAGCGTCTGCGCGAGCTGCGCGCGCACGTTGAGCTCGGCATACGCGGCGTGGAAGTGGGGCGCGAGCGACGCCGCCACGGCGAGCGTCAGGCCGCCGCCCAGCCAGAGCGCCGCGGCCGCCGACGTCGGCGAGTGCAAGGCGAGCTCCTGCGCGGCCTCGGTTACGCTCTGCGCGCCCTGCTCGGTGCGACGCACGATGCGCCGCACGTGCGCATAGAGCAGCGAATCGGCGACGAGCGCCGGGACGATGCCCGGCAGCAGCCAGACGGCGAGGACGGCGCAGGCGAACCACGCGAAGTCCGCCTGCTCGAATCGCGGCTCGAACGCGGTGAATGCCAGCGCACCGGCGAGCGGCAGCAGCGCGAACAGGAGTCCCGGCAGCCACAGCCGGCGATAGAACGCCCACACGCCGGGGACGAGCAGCGACGGCCAGTGCCAGCCGGGGCGGCCGCGCCCGGTGCGCTCGAACGCGAGAAAGCGCCGCACGTAGCGGTCGGCGGAAGGTCCGACGGCGATCCGGAACAGCACGGCGAGCGCCGGCCGCACGACGCGCTCCGGTCCCCGGCCGCCGATCAGGTCCTCCGGCAGGCGAATCGTCGCGTCGAGCAGCGAGTCGGGGGCGTCGGCGGGAGGCGGTGCGGTGCCGGCGCGACGTGAACGGTAGCCGTTGCCGGAGTCGGGCGCGCCTGCGCCCGTGATCGTCGTCCCGCTGCCGCTCGCCACTCCCGACTTCCCCCGCTCGCCAATGCTGTGGATTGCAACGTGATTCTAACAACGTTGCTTGTGAAAATGGAGCCAGGCTCGAACATCGGCGCGCAGCGCCCGCGCAATGCGCGATAGGATCGGGGAAATTCGAGCCTGGCTCCAACTTCCCCGAAACCCGCTTCTGCGCCCATCGCTCCCCATGTTGCCCGCCATCGAGATCGAGACCGGACCGAACCCGAACGCGGCGGTGATCTGGCTGCACGGGTTGGGCGACGACGGCAACGGCTGGTCGCAGGCCGTGCCGGCGCTGAACCTCCCGGCCGCGCTGCCGGTGCGCTTCCTGTTCCCGCACGCGCCGACGATGCCGGTGTCGATCAACAACGGCTACGTGATGCGGGCGTGGTACGACATCCGCGATGACGACCTGCACGCGCGGGCCGACCTGCCCGGCGTGCGCCGTTCGCAGGCGCAGCTCGAGGCGATGATCGCGCACGAGCGGCGGCGCGGCATCGCCGCCGCGCGGATCGTGCTCGCCGGCTTCTCGCAGGGCGGCGCGATCGCGCTGTACACGGGGCTGCGGCATCCCGAGCGCCTCGCCGGCATCATCGCGCTGTCGACCTACCTGATCGACGCACCCGGCCTCGCGACCGAGGCGGCCGCCGCCAACCGCGACGTGCCGGTCTTCATGGCACACGGCACGTACGACCCCGTCGTGCGCCTCGCGTGGGCCGAGCAGTCGCGGCAGGCACTGGCCGCGATGGGTTGGCACGCCGAGTGGCACGAGTACCCAATGGAGCACTCGGCCGTGCTCGAGGAGATCGCAGCGGTCGGCGCGTTTCTGCAGCGCGTGCTGCCCGTGTAGCAGGTCCGGTCGGGGTGCGGCCATGCAGGGGCGATGCCCGCGGCGTGCCGCCGGCTACTCGGTCGAGTCGCCGCCGTCGTCCGTCGGCCGCACGGTCGCGTCCGCGCGCGGGCGCACGCCGCGCCGTGCGAGGGCATCCCGCAGCAGGAACTCCACCTGCGCGTTCACGCTGCGCAGGTCGGCCTGCGCGAGCCGCTCGACATCGGCCCAGAGCCCCGGGTCGACGCGCAGCAGGAAGGATTTCTTGACGGCCACGGGCGCGGCGGGACTCGCGGGTCAGAGCGCCCGGCGGAAGCGGACCGCCAGGCCGGCGATCCACGCCACGAGCAATGCGAGGAACAGGCCGAGCAGCACGAAGAAGTGCGGCTCGGCGAGGCGCGCGGGCACGCGCGCGTTGGCCTGCACGGTGAGCACGTGGATGCCACCCAGGAACAGCATCAGCACGAGGCCGAGCCAGCACGCGTGGCTCGCGAGCCACGCGAGCGTCTCGCTCTGCCGCGCCGGCGACAGCCAGTGGTCGCGGTCCGCGATCTTGATCTGCGAGGCCGCGATCCGGGGAATGAAGCCCGTCAGCGCGACGACGAAGAGCGGCACCAGCGTGGTCAGCGCCAGCATGAGCACGACGTAACCGTCGCGCGACATCCAGCCGTTGGCCGCGCCGCCGTTGCCGAAGTGGCTGGCGACACGCGAGGGCAGGTCGGCCGACGTCGTGTAGACGAGCACGGGCACGACGACCAGCGCCAGGACGAACAGCAGGCGGGGGATCAGGATCACGGCAGCCTCCTTGGCGCGCGCACCGCTACGTGTAGAGCGTCCCGGTGTTGATGACCGGCTGCACGTCGGACTCGGCGCAGAGCACCGTCATCAGGTTCGACACCATCGACGCCTTGCGCTCGTCGTCGAGCACGACGACTTCCTTCGCCGACAGCTCGGACAACGCCATCTGCACCATCGACACCGCACCGTGCACGATCTTCTGGCGGGCGGCGATGATGGCCTCCGCCTGCTGGCGGCGCAGCATCACCTGCGCGATCTCGGGGGCGTAGGCGAGGTGCGTGAGCCGCGCCTCCTCGACGACGACGCCGGCCTGCTCCAGCCGCGCCTGCAGCTCGTGCTCGAGCGCGCGGGCGACGATGTCGGCGGACTCGAGCAGCGTGGGCTCGTGCTTCGTAGACTGCGCGTCCTCGGCGTCGTAGGCGAACGACGACGCGAGGTGGCGGACGGCCGCCTCGCTCTGCACCTTGACGAAGTTCTCGTAGTCGTCGACGTCGAACGCCGCCTTCGCGGTGTCGTCGACGTGCCAGACGACGACCGCGGCGATCTCGATCGGGTTGCCGCGCTTGTCGTTCACCTTGAGCCGGTCGCCGTTGAGGTTGCGGGCGCGCAGCGAGATCTTCTTGCGCGAGTAGAACGGGTTGGTGGCCCGCAGCCCGGGAACGCGGCTGGTGCCGCGGTAGGCGCCGAAGAGCTGCAGGATCGCCGCCTCGTTCGGCTGCAGCGTGTAGAGCCCGGCCAGCGCGAGTACACCGGCCACCAGCGCGACGATGCCGAGCGCGAACGACGTCCACTGGATGCCGAACGCCGAGATCGCCTGCACGAGGAGCAGCGCGCCCCCGGCCAGCAGCAGCAGGGCGACGAACAGCATCAGGAAGCCGTTGGCGGTGCCGATCGGCGCTTCGTCGTGGGCGGGACCCTGGATATTCGCCTTGCGTTCCATCGTCGTCTCCGTCGAGAGGGCGCTCGCACCGCGATGGCCGTTCGCACCTTGTATCAAAATGATATCACTTTCATATCATCGACTGTCAACGACCGTTCGGCGGCCGGAACCTCGACCGGTACCGAAGATACAAAATTATGCGTATCAGCTATTTACGCTGCATTTCGGAGGTCGAAAATGAACAAGGCCCGCCGAAGCGGGCCCTGCCGGGACGGCGCCTGGTGGGGACCCGCTAGTCCTTCGGCTCGAACTTGAGCGCGGCCGAGTTCATGCAGTAGCGCATGCCGGTCGGCTCCGGGCCGTCCGGGAACACGTGGCCCAGGTGGGCGTTGCACGCGGCGCAGACGACCTCGGTACGCCGCATCCAGAGCGTCGTATCGTCGACCTCGCGCACGTGGTCCGGCGCGACCGGCTGCGTGAACGACGGCCATCCGGTGCCGGAGTCGAACTTGGCGTCGGAGGCGAAGAGCGGCGTGCCGCAGCACACGCAGCGGTACATGCCGCTGCGGTGATTGTCCCAGTGCTCGCCGGAGAATGCGCGCTCGGTGCCCTTCTTGCGCGTCACGCGGAACTGCTCGCCCGTCAGCTCCGCCTTCCATTCGGCGTCGGTCTTGCGCACCTTGTCGATCATCGGGGTCCCTCGTCGTCGGTTTGGCGCGGCGGGCGCGCCCGGCCGGGGCGCCTCGCGCTTGCGCTATAGTGTCGCCTTTGCCGCCGGCGACCTTACCGCATCGCGCCCGCGGCGCGCGCCTGCCTGCCTTGGATCCGGATTCTCCCGCCTCGTTCCGTCGCGACGTCCGCGTGATCGGACTCGTCGGCGTCGCCCACGGGCTGTCGCATTTCTTCCAGCTCGCGCTGCCGCCGCTGTTCCCGCTGCTGCGCGCCGAGTTCGACGTCTCCTGGACGTTGCTGGGCGCGCTGGTCGGCGTGTTCTATGCCGCGTCGGGCGTCACGCAGTTCATCGCCGGCTTCGCCGTCGACCGGGTCGGCGCCCGGCCCGTGCTGCTCGGCGGCCTGGGGCTCGTGGCCGGCGGCACGGTGCTGGCGTCGCTCGTCCCGGGCGTGGGCTGGCTGTTCCCGGTCGTGCTGCTCATGGGCGTCGGCAACGGCGTCTTCCACCCGGCCGACTTCGCCGTGCTCAACGCGAGCGTCGCGCCGAGGCGGCTGGGGTACGCGTACTCGATGCACGGCGTGGGCGGCAACCTGGGCTACGCGGCGGCGCCGGTCGTGAGCTACGCGCTCGCCGCGGCGTTCGACTGGCGCGTCGCGCTCGCGTGCATGGGGGTGGCGGGGCTCGTTGCGCTGGCGGTGGTCGCGACGCAGCGCGCGTTCCTGACGTCGCACCGGGCGCCCGACGCGCACGCGCACACGCTGAAGGGCAGCCTGTCGTTGTTCCTGCAGCCGGCGATCGCGCTGTGCTTCGGCTATTTCGTCGTGCAGACGATGGCCTCGGTCGGCCTGCAGACGTTCCTGCCGTCGGCGCTCAGCAGCGGCTTCGGCGTGCCGCTGGCGCTCGCGGCGACGGCCGTGACCGCGTACCTGCTGGGCGGCACCGGCGGCATCCTCGCCGGCGGCTTCCTCGCCGCGCGCACGCACCGCCACGACGTCGTCGCCGCGACCGGGCTGCTGGCCGCCGCCACGCTGCTCGCGGTCGTCGCCACCGGCGCGGTACCGCAGGCGCTGATCGTTTCGCTGTTCGCGGCGGTCGGCTTCGTGCTGGGCACGACCGGGCCGTCGCGCGACCTCATCGTGCGCAACGCGACGCCCAAGGGCGCGGCGGGGCGCGTCTACGGCTTCGTCTACTCGGGACTCGACTTGGGCGCGATGGTCGGCCCGGTCTGGTTCGGGCTCATGCTCGACCACGGGCTCGGCCGCGAGATGTTCTACGTGGTCGCCGGACTGCTGGTGCTCGCCGTCGCGACGGTCGTCCGCGTCCGCCGCGCGATCGTCGCCGCGTAGGGCCAATTTCGGAGGGAAGCGATGGATCTCGGGATCGCCGGCCGCCGCGCGCTCGTCTGCGCGGCCAGCAAGGGATTGGGGCGCGGCTGTGCCGAGGCGCTCGCGCGCGAAGGGGTCGACGTCACGATCCTCGCACGCACGGAGGCCGACGTCGCGCGCGCGGCCGCGGAGATCGGCGCGGCCGCCGGACGGCCCGTGCACTGGCTCGCGTGCGACATCACGACGGCCGAGGGGCGGGCGGCGGCGCTGGCGGCATGCCCCGATCCGGACATCCTGGTGAACAACGCCGGCGGCCCGCCGCCGGGCGATTTCCGCGAGTGGGACCGCGCGGCGTGGATCAAGGCGCTCGACGCCAACATGCTGACGCCGATCGAACTCATCCGCGCGACGATCGACGGCATGACGGCGCGCGGGTTCGGCCGCGTGATCAACATCACGTCGTCCGCGGTGAAGGCGCCCATCGACATCCTCGGCCTGTCCAACGGCGCGCGCAGCGGCCTCACCGGATTCGTCGCGGGCATCGCGCGCAAGGTCGCGCGGCAGGGCGTCACCATCAACAACCTGCTGCCCGGCAACTTCGACACCGACCGGCTGCGCGGTACGCTGGCCGGCCGCGCGAAGGCACAGGGCAAGGATCCCGCGATCGTCGAGGCCGCGATGAAAGAGGCGATTCCCGTGGGCCGGTTCGGCGTGCCCGCCGAGTTCGGTGCGCTGTGCGCGTTCCTGTGCAGCGCGCACGCCGGTTACATCGTCGGCCAGAACTTCCTGATCGACGGCGGCGTGTTCCCGGGCACGTTCTGACGATCGGCCGGCACGACCGGACCACCGAACGGCTGCGGGGCGGCGACGATGCGGGGCGACAGGCGCGTCGTGGTCACGCGGGGCTCGGTCGCCGCACGTCATGGTTTCCACGATGCCGATTGAACTGTACGCTTTCGATACGCCCAACGGCCGCAAGATCAGCGTGGCGCTGGAGGAAATGGCGCTTCCGTACACCGTCAGGGTCGTCGACATCCGCAAGGGGGAGCAGTTCGAGCCCGAATTCCTGAAGATCAGCCCGAGCGGCAAGATCCCGGCGATCGTCGATCCGGACGGGCCCGGCGGAAAGCCGGTCAGCGTCTTCGAATCGGGCGCCATTCTCATCTACCTGGGCGAGAAGACCGGCCGGTTCTGGCCGCGCGACCTGGCCGCGCGCATCCCGGTACTGGAATGGCTGATGTTCCAGATGGGAAACTTCGGGCCGATACCGGGACAGGTCCACCATTTCGCGACGGTCGAGAACGAAGCCGACCGTCGCTACGGGCTCGAGCGCTATGCGAAGGAGACCCGCCGCCTGTACGCGGTCATGGACCGCAGGCTCGCGATGCACGAGTTCTTCGCCGATGCGCTGTCGATCGCCGACTTCGCCATACTCGGATGGGCGTGGCGGCACCCCCGGCACAAGGTGGACCTCGCCGAGTTTCCGCACGTGCGCCGATGGTACGAGACGATGATGGCGAGGCCCGCCGTGCGGCGGGGCTTCGCGGTGAAATTGAATCGTGCAGAACCCGAGTCGTCGTGACCTGCTGAGGACTCTGGTCGTCGGCGGCGCCGCCATCGCGGATGGTCCGATCGCTTCCATCCACGACACGGCCGACCCGCGCCCACGGCAATCGGCGTGGCGGCAGCGCAATCCTGCCTCCCATTCACTTCGCCGCCGCCAGCGCCTCCCACCGCTCGAGCCTGATGCGCGCGACGACACGGAAGTGCCCGGCGCCCAGGGGTGCGATCACCGCCATCTCGCCTTCGGCCAGGTACGGCGGGCCGGCGACGCCGTGGAACGGATTGCCGTGGCTGGCGATCGCGAGGTTCGAGCCGCGCGCGACCGGTGTGGCGAGCAGCGCGCGCAACTCGGCGTAGCGCTCGGGCGCCGCAGGCTGCGCAGGCCCGCCGCGCACGGCCGCCGACGGCGTCGCCGCGCCGAACGCGAGCCGCGCGGTCTCCATCGTCCGGCAATAGGGACTCGCGAGGACCGGCCCCACCGGGATGCGCAGCGCCGCGAGCGCACCGGCGATCGCACGCGCCTCGGCGCGCCCCTTGTCGGTGAGGTTGCGCTGCTTCGCGCAGTCCGCGTAGTCGGTCATCTGCGCGTCGTTCTCGCCGAAGTCGGTCGACGTGTGGCGCAGGTACAGCACGTGGCCGCCGCCCCGCAACGCCGCCACCAGTGCGACGTCGTCGGGGAATGCGGGCGTCGCGACCGCGGCGGCGTCCTGCGGCGCGGCCGGGCCCGTCGTCCCGAACGCCACGCAGGCCGCGAGCAGCCACGCGATCCGGCGCGATGACGTGCCGCGACGCACGGCGGCCGGGCTACTCCGGCGCGAGGGGCACGACGCGTCGCGTGCCCGGCGATCCTGCCGCGGCCGCGTCCGCGGCGGCTTCCAGCAGCGGATCGACGTCGAACGCGATGTCGCCCTCCGGTTCGGGGCGGCCGGTCGCGCGGACGGCGGCAAAGTCCTGCAGCGTGCGGTCGAGCAGGTGCGTCGGCTCGACCTTGCGCATCGCGTTGAAGATGGAGTCGAGGCGGCCGGGGAACTTCCGCTCCCACTCGCGCAGCATCAGCGCCACCTGCTTGCGCTGCAGGTTCTCCTGCGAGCCGCAGAGCGTGCAGGGGATGAGCGGGAACCGCTTCGCCTCCGCGTAGCGGGCGAGGTCGCGCTCGCGGACGTACGCGAGCGGGCGGATCACGACGTGCCGGCCGTCGTCGGACACGAGCTTCGGCGGCATCGTCTTGAGCTTCCCGCCGAAGAACAGGTTGAGGAAGAACGTCGCCATCAGGTCGTCGCGGTGGTGGCCGAGCGCGATCTTGGTGGCGGAGAGCTCCGACGCGACGCGATAGAGGACGCCGCGCCGCAGCCGCGAGCACAGCGAGCACATCGTCGCGCCTTCCGGGATCAGGCGCTTCACCACGCTGTACGTGTCCTGCTCCGCGATCCGGAACGCCACGCCGCGCTCGGACAGGTACCGGGGCAGCACGTCGGCCGGAAAGCCCGGCTGCTTCTGGTCGAGATTGACGGCGACCACCTCGAAGGCGACCGGCGAGCGCCGCTGCAGCGCCAGCAGCACGTCGAGGAGGCCGTAGCTGTCCTTGCCGCCGGACAGGCAGACCATCACGCGGTCGCCGGCCTCGATCATCGCGTAGTCGGCGATCGCCTCGCCGGCCAGGCGCTGGAGGCGGCGGGTCAGCTTGTTGAGCTCGAAGGCCGCGCGACGGGGGTCCCGCGCGGGAGGCGCGGGGGTGTGCGCCGGGACTCCGGCGGCGGCGGTCGGCGAGCCACGATCGTCCATGGCCCGGCAGTTTAGCGCACGGGCGCGGGCGCCCCGCGCGGGGTCACATCGTCGCGAGCAGCACCCCTGCGATGCCCAGCGCGAACGCGAGGAGACCAAGCGGCACGACGAGCGAGTGCCCGGCCGCGCGCGGCCGCTCGTCGGCCGGCAGCTCGAGGTCGATGCGCGGGGCGGTGCGCGGGGCCGTGCGCGGCTGCGCCGTGCCGGGTCGCTGGTAGGCGACGAGCTGCAGCTGCGCGAGCCGGACGAGCTCGGTCTCGAGGATCGGCGGCTCGACGTGCAGGTGCGCGGCCAGGGCCGTGAACTTGCGCGGCGGCGTCAGCCGCTTGAGCAGCCGTCGCTGCGCGAGCGACAGCCCGCTCTTCGGCGAGGCGACCTCGCGGTCTCCCTGCACGGTGCGGCCCCAGACGGTGTCGGGTTCGTAGAGCATGGCAACCCCCGTTGCGTTCCGTTCGTTGCGGAGCGGGCGGCCGTCCGGCGTCTCGCTGGATCGTCGCGCCTGCGGCGGCCGTCGCGCCGACCCCGGACGCGCGGTGCGCGCCCCGGAACGGCCCGGCGGGCCCTCGTGCGAGAATCGCGTCCGGCGCCCCTGCCGCATGCCAACGCAAGGCATGTGCCAGTGGCCGCGCCATTCGTCGGCGACGGCGAACGGGCCGGCGCACAGCGCGTCGCGTACGGCGCGTAGATGACAACCAGCGTGGAGTGTCGCGGCATGCCCGTGCGGATCTCGAGCAGTTTCGATGCAGGCGCAATCGCCGTCGTGGACGCGGCGGATCCGGCGAATCTCGAGGTCGCGCTGCGCGCCGACTCGCACGCGGACTTCCGCCAGTGGTTCCACTTCCGGCTGCAGGGCGCGCGCGACACGCCGGTGCGCATCCGCTTCCGCGACGCCGGTGCCGCGACGTATCCGGAGGGCTGGCGCGGCTACCGCGCCGTGGCCTCGTACGATCGCCGCGACTGGTTCCGCGTGCCGACCACCTTCGACGGCCGCGAGCTCGCCATCGCGCACGTGCCCGCGCGCGACAGCATCTACTACGCGTACTTCGAGCCGTACTCGTGGGAGCGCCATCTCGAACTGCTGGGCCGCGCCGACGCGTCGCCGCGCGCGCGCGTCCGCGACCTCGGGGAGACCGTCGAGGGTCGCGACCTCAACCTGGTCACGGTCGGGACGCCGGCCCCGGGCAGGAAGTCGCTGTGGGTCATCGCGCGCCAGCATCCGGGCGAGACGATGGCCGAGTGGTTCGTCGAGGGCCTGCTCGAGCGCGTGCTCGATCCCGCCGACCCGATCGCGCGGCGGCTGCTCGAGCGCGCGGTGCTCCACGTCGTTCCGAACATGAACCCGGACGGCAGCGTGCGCGGCAACCTGCGGACGAACGCGGCGGGCGCCAACCTCAACCGCGAGTGGATGGCACCGACGCGCGAGCGCAGCCCGGAGGTGTTCCACGTGCGTGCCGCGATGATGGACGCCGGCGTGGACGCGTTCCTCGACGTCCACGGCGACGAGGGACTGCCGTACGTGTTCGTCGACGGCAACGAGCGGCTGCCGACGTACACGCCGCGCATGGAGGCGCTCGAGCGCGGGTTCGCCGACGCGCTGGTTGCCGCCAATCCCGACTTCCAGACCGTGCACGGCTACCCGGCGAACAAGGAGACCAAGGTCAACCTTACCGTGGCGTCGAAGTGGGCGGGGCACACGTTCGGCGGGCTCGCGCTGACGCTGGAGATGCCGTTCAAGGACAATGCGGACATGCCCGACGACGAGCGCGGGTGGAGCGGGGCGCGGTCGCGGCGGCTCGGCGCGGACACGCTGACGGCGCTGCACGCGATGCTGCCGTCGCTGTGAACAACGGCCTGCGGTGGCAGCCGCAGGCGGCTTTCGAGGGGGTGCGGGTGCAGACGATCCTGGTGGCCAATCCCAAGGGCGGCAGCGGCAAGACGACGCTCGCCACCAACATCGCCGGCTGGCTCGCCGGCAAGCGGCAGCGGGTCGGGCTGCTGGACGCGGACCCGCAGGGTTCGTCGTCGCAGTGGCTCGAGCGGCGCCCGGCGCTGTTTCCGCCGGTGGCGGGCTTCGCCGGCGACACGCGGCGGAAGGAGCTGAAGGACGTGGCGCCCGAGTGGCTGGTCGTCGACAGTCCGGCCGGGCTCCACGGCGACGACCTGCGGGACGCCGTGAAGCGGGCCGACGCGATGGTCGTCCCGGTGTCGCCGTCGGCATTCGACATGGACGCCACCGAGCGCTTCCTCGCCGTGGTCGGGGAGCTCAAGTCGGTGCGCGAGGGGGGCGTGGCGATCGCGCTCGTCGCGATGCGCGTCGACGCCCGGACGCGCTCGGCGGCCGAACTCGAAACGTTCCTCGGCCAGTTCGACCTGCCGCTGGTCACGCACCTGCGCGACACCCAGGTCTACGTCTACTGCGCGCGCGACGGCTACTCGGTGTTCGACCTGCCGCGCTCGCGTGCCGAGCAGGACTGGGAGCAGTGGAAGCCGCTGACGCGCTGGATCGCGCGGCACGCGGCGGTGCGCAACCCGTAGCGGCGGGCGCGCCAGCGAAACGGCCGGCGGCCCTCGCGGGCGCCGGCCGTTCCGCGTACGTCAGGCTGCCTACTTCTTGGCGGCGTCCTTGGCGGCTTCGACCGCCTTGCCCGCGGCGTCCTTGGTGGCATCGGTCGCCTGCTTCGCCGCGTCCTTGGTCGCGTCGGCCGCCTGCTTGGCTGCGTCGGTCGTGGCCTGCGCGGCGTCCTTGGCGGCCTGCTCGGTCTTGGCGGCCGCGTCGGTCGCCGCGGTCTTCGCAGCTTCGGCGGCCTTCGCCGCGGCGTCCTTGGTCGCGGCGGCCGCGGCCTCGGCGGCCTTCTTCGCCGCGTCGGCTTCCTGCTTCGCCTTGTCGCTGCAAGCGGCGAGCGACGCCGCCAGCGCGATCGCCGTCAAGCCGGCGATGATCGTCTTCTTCATGGTCGTATCCCCTCGGTTGGCTCGTATGGTGGGCGGGCCCGGACCGGGCCCGTCAACCGCGCATTATAAACCGTCGCGGGGGCCGGGCGGCACGCCCGCGATCATGGCGACCGGCGTCAGGCGACCAGTTCGCGGAGCACGAACGGCAGGATGCCGCCGCCCCGGTAGTAGTCGACCTCGATCGGCGTGTCGATCCGGCACAGCACCGGGATCTCCCGCCGCGACCCGTCCTTGCGGTGGATCACGAGCAGGAGGTCCTGCTGCGGCCGGATGTCCTTCGGCACCGCGACGTCGAAGGTCTCGTCGCCGGCGATCCCGAGCGACTGCACCGAGTCGCCACCCTTGAACTGCAGCGGCAGCACGCCCATGCCGACGAGGTTCGACCGGTGGATGCGCTCGAAGCTGCGCGCGATCACCGCCTTCACGCCGAGCAGCTGCGTGCCCTTGGCCGCCCAGTCGCGCGACGATCCGGTGCCGTACTCCTCGCCGCCGAACACGACGGTCGGCGTGCCCTGCGCGACGTACTTCATCGCCGCGTCGTAGATGGACATCTTCTCGCCCGCCGGCTGGAACAGCGTGACGCCGCCTTCCTCGCGGGTGCCGTCCGCGCGCGGCGGCAGCATCAGGTTCTTGATACGGACGTTGGCGAACGTGCCGCGCATCATCACCTCGTGGTTGCCGCGGCGCGCGCCGTAGCTGTTGAAATCGGCCTTCGGGACGCCATGGGCAATCAGCCACTGGCCGGCCGGCGAGCTCTCCTTGATCGAGCCGGCCGGCGAGATGTGGTCGGTCGTCACCGAGTCGCCGAAGATGCCGAGCACGCGCGCGCCCTTGATGTCCGACGTGGCGCCGGGCTTCAGCGCGAAGCCGTCGAAGAACGGCGGCTTCGCGATGTACGTCGACTTCGGCCAGTCGTAGACCTGGCCGGCGGTGCCGGTGATCTTCCCCCACATCGGGTTGGCGTTGGCGAGGTCGCCGTACAGCCGGCGGTAGACGGCCGGATCGCGCGCGTACTGCGACACCGCGGCGATCTCGTGCGACGTCGGCCAGAGGTCCTTGAGGAAGACCGGCCTGCCGTCCTTCCCGTGGCCGAGCGGCTCGGTCGTGAGGTCGAGCAGCACGGTCCCTGCGATCGCGTAGGCGACGACGAGCGGCGGCGAGGCCAGGAAGTTCGCCTTGAGGTTCGGGTGGATGCGCGCCTCGAAGTTGCGGTTGCCCGACAGCACCGCCGCGCAGATGAGGTCGTTGCCGACGATCGCGTCGTTGATCTCGGGGGCGAGGTCGCCGGCGTTGCCGATGCACGTCGTGCACCCGTAGGCCGCGACGGTGAAGCCGAGCTGCTCGAGGTAGGGCAGCAGGCCCGCCTTGGTCAGGTACTCGGTGACGGTGCGCGAGCCCGGCGCGAGCGAGGTCTTGATGTGCCGGCGGACGGTCAGGCCGCGCTCGACCGCCTTCTTCGCGAGCAGGCCCGCGGCCAGCAGCACGCCGGGGTTCGACGTGTTCGTGCACGACGTGATCGCGGCGATCAGCACGTCGCCGTGGCCGAGCACGACGTGCTTGCCGCCGGGCTCCGTGAAGCGGTCGGGTGTCGGCCGGTTGTTGACCATCTCGACGGCATCACGGGGCGCGGCGCCGTCCTGCAACTGCAGCGACGCGTCCGAGATCGCGCCGGCGCCCGTCGCCGCCAGCGCGGTGACGACGCGCTTCTGCAGTTCCGCGGCGGGCTTGGAGAAGCCGTTCTCGGCGACCGGCTTCGCGAAGAGCTCGGCGAACTTCGCCTTGAGGCTTCCGAGCTCGATGCGGTCCTGCGGGCGCTTCGGCCCGGCCACCGACGGCCTGATCGTCGAAAGGTCGAGCGCGAGCACCTTCGTGTAGTCGATGTCGCCCGCGCGCGGTATGCCGAACATGCCCTGCGCCTTGAAGTACGAGGCGAACGCGTCGATCTCCTCCGGTGTGCGGCCGGTGTTCGCGAGGTAGTCGACGGTCGCCTGGTCGACCGGGAAGAAGCCCATCGTCGCGCCGTACTCGGGCGCCATGTTGCCGATCGTCGCGCGGTCGGGCACGGCGAGCGACGCCGTACCCTCGCCGAAGAACTCGACGAACTTGCCGACGACCTTTTCGCGGCGCAGCATCTCGGTGATCGTCAGCACGAGGTCGGTCGCGGTGATGCCCTCGGGGAGCCTGCCCTTCAGTTCGACGCCGACGACGTCCGGCGTCAGGAAGTAGACGGGCTGGCCCAGCATGCCGGCTTCCGCCTCGATGCCGCCCACGCCCCACGCGACCACGCCCACGCCGTTGACCATCGTCGTGTGGCTGTCGGTGCCGACCAGGGAATCCGGGTAATAGAGTGGCAACTGAGGACCGTCCTTCCGGTGCACGCCGCGCGCCAGGTACTCGAGGTTCACCTGGTGCACGATGCCGATGCCCGGCGGCACGACGCCGAACGTGTCGAACGCCTGCATCCCCCACTTCATGAACTGGTAGCGCTCGCCGTTGCGCGCGAACTCGAGCTTCATGTTGAGGTCGAGCGCGTCCTTCGTGCCGTAGTGGTCGATCATCACCGAGTGATCGACGACGAGGTCGACTGGCACCAGCGGCTCGATCGTCTTCGGGTTCTTGCCGAGGTCGGCGGCGACGTTGCGCATCGCGGCCAGGTCCGCGAGCAGCGGCACGCCGGTGAAATCCTGCAGCACCACGCGGGCGACGACGAAGGGGATCTCGTCGACGCGCGGGGCGTTCGCCTTCCAGTTCGCGAGCTCCTTCACGTGCTGCTCGGTGACCTTCCTGCCGTCGCAGTTGCGCAGCACGGACTCGAGGACGATGCGGATCGACACCGGCAGCCGCGAGACCCGGCCAACGCCGGCCTGCTCGAGCGCCGGCAGCGAGTAGTACCTGCCGGCGGCGCCGGAGGCGAGCTTGAATTCGCGGAGGGTGTCGTGGAGGTTGTGGCTCATTGGGTTGCCTTTGGCGTCTTGGCGGGTTGGCTGGACGGCGACGGTGCCTTGGCGGCGCCGATGCCCTTGATGTTCATCTTCTGGCCGCCGGGGCCGATGAAGTCGCCGGGCACGAGGCCGTCGCGGCAGGCGCCGACGTAACGACCCTCGAGCACCGTGTGCGCCTGCTTCATCCCCATCATCGGCGGGTCGTACGTCGTGTCGATCTCCATCCGGTACGCGGTGTCCCCGGTCAGCGTCATCACGGTGCGCGACACCGACCGCGATCCGCCGAAGTTGCACTCCGACAGGCCGACGTAGCGGGCGCCCTCCCGCCGGATCTCGTTCTTCGTGCACATCTCCTTCGCGACGCCCGCGCCCATGCTGGTCATCTCCTTCTGCAGCGCGTCGTCCGTGCACATCGTCGTCTTCGTCGGCGGGGCGTCCTTCGCGGTCTTCGACGTAATCATCGTCATCTCCCACTGGCCCGACTTGAGCTTCGGGTAGTCCTGGGCCAGCGCGGCGGGCACGGCGAGCGCCGTGGCGACGATCAGCGCGGGAATCTTCATGGTCGGGTTCCGGATGGGGGCGTGGGGAATGGGCGGGGCGCGCGCCGCGTCACGCCGCCTGCGCGTCGGCCTCGAAGTACGCAGCGGCGCGGGGCGGCAGCGCGATCCCGGCCGCGTGCGCGCGGCGCAGCAGCGTCCACGCCTGCCGGTACGACGCGCGGTCGTGCAGCTCGCCCGCGATGCGCAGCGGCGCCCAGTCGGCGTCCTGCGCGGCCGCGAGGATCGCTGCCGCGACCTCGACCTCGGGGTCGCCGGGGCGCATCGCGCGGACGATCGGGTCGATCTGACCGGGGTGGATGCTCCACATGCGCAGGAAGCCGAAGTCGTCGCGCGCGCGGCGTGCGTCGGCGTGGACGAGGTCGGGGTCGTCGAGCGCGCGCGTCACGTTGTGCGCAGGCACGACGCCGTGCGCGAGCGCCGCCTCCGCGATCTCGCACTTCGCGCGGACGACGAGCGGATGCTCGAACTGGCCCGGCGACACCATCGCGGCGCCGGGGATCGCGCCGTGGTGCGCGCTGACGAAGTCGAGCAGGCCGAAGTCGAGCGACACGACGCCCGGCAGCGCGGCGATCCGCCACGCGTCGTGCAGCGCCCCCGGCGTCTCTATCAGCACCGACACCGGAATGGCCCGGCGCAGGCCCAGCTGCGCGACGCGGTCGCCGACGTGCGCGAGGAAGCGTTCGACGTCGGCCGCGCCCTCGGCCTTGGGCAGCGTCAGGAACGCGATGCGGTCGCCGGCGCCATCGAGCAGGACGTCGACCTCGGTCTGCCACGCCGGGTGGTGGACGTCGTGGACGCGGGCGCCGACGCGGCCGTGCCGGTTGTCCGGGCCGCCGACCAGCGCCGCCATCGTCGCGGCGTGCGCGCGCTCGCCGCCGATCGGCGCGCCGTCCTCGCAGTCGCACGCGATGTCGAAGTCGGGCCCGCGCTCGGCCTGCAGCGCGAGCGCCTTGCGGATGAACCGCTCGCTGCCCGCGTAGTGGACGCACGGCGGCAGCGCCGGCAGCGGTCGCTCGCCGTCGTGCAGCGCCACCTGCGGCGGAATCGCCTTCATCATCTCGGGTAGAGTCGGGCCGGCTGCGCCGGCCCGTTTCCACGAGAAGTTTTCAACCCAGCAGAGGGGCGACGCCCGCGCGCTCTTCCTCGAGCTCCTTCAGCGTCGCGTTCATCCGCTCGCGCGAGAAGTCGTCGATCGGCAGGTCGCGCACCAGCGAGTACTCGCCGTTGGCGGTCGTGACCGGGACGCCGTAGACGATGTCCGCCGGGATCCCGTAGCTGCCGTCGGACGGCACGCCCATCGTGACCCACTTGCCGTGCGTCCCCAGCACCCAGTCGCGGACGTGGTCGATCGCCGCATTGGCCGCGGATGCCGCCGACGACGCGCCGCGCGCGGCGATGATCTCGGCGCCGCGCTTGCCGACCTTCGGCAGGAACTGGTCGCGGTACCACGCGTCGTCGCCGATCGCCGCCTTGACCGACGCGCCGTCGATCGTCGCGAACCGGTAGTCGGCGTACATCGTCGGCGAGTGGTTGCCCCAGACCACGACCTTCTCGAGGCCGCCGACCGACTTGCCGAGCCGGGCCGCGAGCTGCGACATCGCGCGGTTGTGGTCGAGCCGCATCATCGCCGTGAAGTTGCGCTTCGGCAGCGAGGGCGCCGACTTCATCGCGATGTAGGCATTGGTGTTGGCCGGGTTGCCGACGACCAGCACCCGCACGTTCCGACCGGCCACGGCGTCGAGCGCCTTGCCCTGCTCGGTGAAGATCTTCGCGTTCTCGAGCAGCAGGTCCTTGCGCTCCATGCCCGGGCCGCGGGGCTTCGCGCCGACGAGCAGCGCGACGTCCGCGTCCTTGAACGCGACTTTCGGGTCGCCGGTGCCGACCATGCCGGCGAGCAGGGGGAACGCGCAGTCCTCGACCTCCATCATCACGCCCTTCAGCGCGGCCTGCGGCTTGTCGATCGGCAGCTCGAGGAGCTGCAGGATGACCGGCTGGTCCGGGCCGAGCATCTGGCCCGAGGCGATCCGGAAGAGGAGGGCGTAGCCGATCTGGCCGGCGGCGCCCGTGACGGCGACGCGGACGGGTGGTTTCATGAGCGGGACTCCTGGGTGTGGTGGACGACCGGCAGCGGTTCGCGCGTCGTGGTGCAATGCAGCATCCCGCGGCGCCCGCGCTGCGGGGCGTCCGAGGGAGACGCGTTCCGGCTGCGATGCGGCATTCTAGGCGCGGGGCGCGGGGTTGTCAACGAAGTCTTATATCTTATATAAGACATAAGACAGGAGATAGACAACGGCGCGGCCGCGTGCCGATAATGCCGGGTCGGCACCGGTTCCACCCGCCGGCCCCCGGTCCGCCAAGCCCGTGAGCGCCCCGTCCGCCTCCCCGTCGTTCGCGCCGCTGTACCTGCAGATCAAGGCGCTGCTCGAGAAGAGCCTCGAGGCGCGGGAGTGGCGGCCGGGCGAGTCGATCCCCTCCGAGATCGAGCTCGCGAGCCGCTACCGCGTGTCCCAGGGCACCGTGCGCAAGGCGATCGACGCGCTCGCCGCCGACAACCTCGTCGTGCGCCGGCAGGGCAAGGGGACGTTCGTCGCGACGCACACCGAGGAGCGGACCTCGCTGCCCCGGTTCCTGCGCATCCGCCCCAACGAGGGCGGCGACGTCGTGCCGGTCAGCCGCCTCCTCGACGTCCGCCGGGCCAAGGCCGCCGCCGACGTCGCGCGGCTGCTCGGTCTCAAGCCGGGGGACCCGGTGCTGGTGCTGAAGCGCGTGCTGGACTACGCGGGGGCGCCGGTCGTGCTGGACGAGATCACGCTGCCGGCCGCGCTGTTCCGCGGCCTGACCAAGGCGCGCTACGACGCATACCGCGGATCGATGTACGGCTTCTTCGAGAGCCAGTTCGGCGTGCGGATGCTGAAGGCGCAGGAGCGGATCCGCGCCGTGGCGGCCGACGCGGCGACCGCGCAGATCCTCGGCACCGAGGTCGGCGTGCCGCTGCTCGCGGTCGACCGCGTGACCCTCACGTACGGCGACCGCCCGGTCGAGGTCCGCCGCGGGCTGTGCGTCACGCACGGTTACCACTACCTCAACGAGTTGTATTGATCGCGCGCAAGAAAGCGCGCGCCGCAACGTCAAGTTCGTTCTGGCGCCGGCCAATCCGGTATGGCTATAATTGTGCGCTGCGCACAAGGCAGTTCGACGCGTGCGCGCACCCGTCACTTCCGCCGGAATCGCCGCGAGGACACTCCCAACGATGGCAACGCTGGAACGACCCGTCGTGCGACCGCGGCCGGTCTACCTCAACCTGTTCGCGATCCGGCTTCCGCTGCCGGGCTTCGTGTCGTTCCTGCACCGCGCGACCGGGGCGCTCCTGTTCGTCGCCGGGATCCCGTTGCTGCTGTGGGCCGTCCAGCGCGGGCTGGCGTCGCAGGATGCCTGGAGCGCGATGCGCGCCACGCTGGCGCACCCGCTGGCGAAGCTCGTGCTCGTCGTGCTCGCGTGGGCGTACTTCCACCACTTCCTGGCCGGCATCCGCCATTTGTTGCTCGACCTGCACGTGGGCATCGAACTTCCGGCGGCGCGGCGATCGTCCGCGCTTGTCCTCGTCGTCGCGCTGGTGCTGGCGCTCGCCGTCGCGGTGAAGCTGTGGTGACGCCGAGCCGGATCGTCGTCGGCGCGCACTACGGGTGGCGCGACTGGCTGGTGCAGCGCGTCACCGCGATCGTGATGGCGCTGTACACGCTGCTGATCCTCGCGCTGTGCCTCTGGAACGGCGGGCTCGACTACGCGGCGTGGAAGGCGATCTTCGCAAGCCAGGCCTTCCGCATCGCGACCTTCGTGTTCATGGCGTCGCTGCTGTGGCATGCGTGGGTCGGCGTCCGCAACATCGCGATGGACTACGTGAAGCCGGTCGGGCTGCGGCTGACGGTAGACGTCGCCGTGATCGGGCTATTGGTCGGCTACGCCGGGTGGACCATCCAGGTGCTGTGGGGAGGTGGGTAGGATGTCCGCGCTGCCCGTCCGCAAATTCGACGCGATCATCGTCGGCGCCGGCGGCTCCGGCATGCGCGCGTCGCTGCAGCTCGCCGAGGCCGGGCTGTCGGTCGCCGTGCTGTCGAAGGTGTTCCCCACCCGCTCGCACACGGTCGCCGCGCAGGGCGGCATCGGCGCGTCGCTCGGCAACATGTCCGAGGACAGCTGGCTCTGGCACATGTACGACACGATCAAGGGCTCCGACTGGCTCGGGGACCAGGACGCGATCGAGTACATGTGCAAGATGGCGCCGCAGGTCGTCTACGAGCTCGAGCACTTCGGCATGCCGTTCGACCGCAACCCGGACGGCACGATCTACCAGCGTCCGTTCGGCGGGCACTCGGCCAACTTCGGCGAGAAGGCCGTGCAGCGCGCGTGCGCCGCGGCCGACCGCACCGGCCACGCGATGCTGCACACGCTCTACCAGCGCAACGTGCGGGCGCGCACGCAGTTCTTCGTCGAGTGGATGGCGCTCGACCTCGTCCGCAACGCCGACGGCGACGTTCTGGGCGTGGTCGCATACGAGATGGAGACCGGCGACGTGATGATCCTGCAGGCGAAGACGACGGTCTTCGCCACCGGCGGCGCCGGGCGGATCTTCGCCGCGTCGACCAATGCGTTCATCAACACCGGCGACGGCCTCGGCATGGCGGCGCGCGCCGGCCTCCCGCTCGAGGACATGGAGTTCTGGCAGTTCCACCCGACCGGCGTCGCCGGGGCCGGGGTGCTGATCACCGAGGGCGTGCGCGGCGAGGGCGGGATCCTGCTCAACGCGCAGGGCGAGCGCTTCATGGAGCGCTACGCGCCCAACCTCAAGGACCTGGCGTCGCGCGACGTCGTGTCGCGGTCGATGGACCAGGAGATCAAGGAAGGGCGCGGTGTCGGGCCGCACAAGGACCACGTGCTGCTGAAGCTCGACCACCTCGGGCCCGACGTGATCCTGAAGCGGCTGCCGTCGATCCGCGAGATCGCGCTCAAGTTCGCCAACGTCGACTGCATCCGGGAGCCCATCCCCGTGGTGCCGACGATCCACTACCAGATGGGCGGCATCCCCACCAACGTGCACGGGCAGGTCGTCGCGCCGAAGGACGGCAACCCGAACGCCGTGGTCAACGGGCTCTATGCGGTCGGCGAGTGCGCGTGCGTGTCGGTGCACGGTGCGAATCGCCTCGGCACCAACTCGCTGGTCGACCTCCTCGTGTTCGGCCGCGCCGCCGGCAACCACATCGTCGGGCAGAACCTGCCCGCGCAGGCGCACCAGCCGCTGCCTCGCGACGCCGGCGACGCCTCGCGGGCGCGACTCGCACGGCTCGACGGCGCGGAGTCCGGCGAGTCGGTGCCCGAGGTCGCGCACGAGATCCGCAAGACGATGCAGGCGCACTGCGGCGTGTTCCGCAACCAGCAGCTGCTGTCCGAGGGCGTCCGGATGATCACGGAGCTCGACGGCCGCGTCGCGCGCTCGGCGATCAAGGACAAGAGCCGCGTGTTCAACACCGCGCGCGTCGAGGCGCTGGAGCTCGACAACCTGATCGAGACCGCCAAGGCCACGATCGTGTCGGCCGAGGCGCGGCGCGAGTCGCGCGGCGCCCAGGCGCGCAGCGACTATCCGAACCGCGACGACGCCAACTGGCTCAAGCACACGCTGTGGTACCGCGACGGCAACCGCCTCGACTACAAGCCGGTGAACCTGAAGCCGCTGTCGGTGGAGGCGTTCCCGCCGAAGGCGAGAACGTACTGATCATTCGCAAAGAGACGCAGAGACGCCGAGCAGCATGACCATGCGCGCCTTCCTCTGCGTCCCTGCGCCTCCTGGCGGACCCCGACCCCTATGAGATTTCGCGTCTACCGCTACGACCCCGAGAAGGACGCCGCGCCTTACTACAAGGACTACGACGTCAAGCTCGAGCCGACCGACCGGATGCTGCTCGACGCGCTGATGCGCCTCAAGGCGCAGGACGACACGCTGTCGTTCCGCCGCAGCTGCCGCGAGGGCGTGTGCGGGTCCGACGCGATGAACATCAACGGCAAGAACGGCCTTGCCTGCATCACCAACCTGAACGACGTGAAGGAGCCGGTCGAGCTGCGGCCGCTGCCGGGCCTGCCCGTGATCCGCGACCTCATCGTGGACATGAGCCAGTTCTTCAAGCAGTACCACTCGATCAAACCGTACCTCGTCAACGACACGCCGCCGCCCGAGCGCGAGCGGCTGCAGTCGCCGGAGGACCGCGAGGAGCTCGACGGCCTCTACGAGTGCATCCTCTGCGCGTGCTGCTCGACGGCGTGCCCGTCGTTCTGGTGGAACCCGGACAAGTTCGTCGGCCCGGCCGGGCTGCTCGCCGCGTACCGGTTCCTCGCCGACACGCGCGACCTGGACACCGGCGGGCGGCTCGACAACCTCGAGGACCCGTACCGGCTGTTCCGCTGCCACTCGATCATGAACTGCGTCGATGTCTGTCCGAAGAGCCTCAATCCGACCAAGGCGATCGGCAAGATCAAGGACCTGATGGTCAAGCGCGCGGTGTGACGGCGGGATTTCTCCGCGAGGAGCCGCCGCGGCACCGAGGCAACCCGAAGACGCCGCCCATGTCCCTCTCTGCGCCTCCGCGCCTTTCTGCGAGAAGCCATGCTCGACCAGGAACGCTGGAACCGGATCGTCTGGCGTTGTCGCCGGGGCATGCTGGAGAACGACCTCGTGCTGAGCCGGTTCCTCGCCGCGCGCGGACCCGCGATGACCGAAGGCGAGGTCGCGATGCTCGACCGCCTGCTCGAACTGCCGGACAACGAGCTGTGGGACCTGATCGCCGGGCGCCGCGAGCCGGACGACGCGTCGGTCGCGCCGCTCTTGTCCGCGTTGCGCAGCGCGTGAGGCCCGCGCGCGGCGAGGCGCCCGTAAGCGCCACGTCAGCTTGGCCTGCCACCCTTCCTACGCCGCCCGGCGCGTGCCGGGCGGGATTCCGCAAGTCAGCGCACGCCTTGGAGCAACCGCAATGACTGACCGCACCGCAACGCTCAGCTTTTCCGACGGCTCGCCTCCGGTCACCTTCCCCGTCCTCTCGGGGACCATCGGTCCGGACGTCATCGACATCCGCACGCTGTACGGCAAGACCGGCAAGTTCACGTACGACCCCGGCTTCCTGTCGACGGCCTCGTGCAACTCGACGATCACGTTCATCGACGGCGACAAGGGCGAGCTGCTCTACCGCGGCTACCCGATCGAGGAGCTCGCGACCAAGTGCGACTTCATGGAGGTCTGCCACCTGCTGCTGTACGGCGAGCTTCCCGACGTGACCCAGAAGAAGGACTTCACCGCGCGCGTGACCAAGCACACGATGGTCAACGAGCAGATGCAGTTCTTCCTGCGCGGCTTCCGGCGCGACGCGCACCCGATGTCGGTGATGACCGGGCTGGTCGGCGCGCTGTCGGCGTTCTACCCGGACTCGATCAACCTGCACAACGCGCACCAGCGCGACATCTCGGCGATCCGGCTGATCGCGAAGATGCCGACGATGGTCGCGATGGCGTACAAGTACTCGGTCGGGCAGCCGTACATGTACCCGCGCAACGACCTGTCGTACGCGGCGAACTTCATGCGGATGATGTTCGCCACGCCGTGCGAGGACTACCGGCCGAACGACGTGCTGGTGCGGGCGATGGACCGCATCTTCACGCTGCACGCCGACCACGAGCAGAACGCGTCGACGTCGACGGTGCGGCTGTGCGCGTCCTCCGGCACCAACCCCTTCGCCGCGATCGCGGCGGGCGTGGCGTGCCTGTGGGGGCCGGCGCACGGCGGCGCCAACGAGGCCTGCCTCGCGATGCTGGGCGACATCCAGGCCAACGGCGGCGTGGCGAAGATCGGCGAGTTCATCACCAAGGTCAAGGACAAGAACAGCAGCGTCAAGCTGATGGGCTTCGGCCACCGCGTCTACAAGAACTACGACCCGCGCGCGAAGCTGATGCGCGAGACGTGCCACGAGGTGCTCTCCGAGCTCGGCCTGCACGACGACCCGCTGTTCAAGCTCGCGATGTCGCTCGAGAAGATCGCGCTCGAGGACGACTACTTCGTCTCGCGCAAGCTGTACCCGAACGTCGACTACTACTCGGGCATCGTGCAGAAGGCGATCGGGATCCCGGTGCCGCTGTTCACGGCGATCTTCGCGCTCGCGCGCACCGTCGGCTGGATCGCCCAGCTCAACGAGATGATCGCCGATCCCGAGTACAAGATCGGCCGGCCGCGCCAGCTCTACTCGGGGGCGACCCGCCGCACGGTGGTGCCGCTCGCGCAGCGGGGATAGCGCGACCCGCAGTCCGTCCGGGCGGCCGCGGGCCGCCCGGTCGTTTTCGGGGGGCGGCATTCCCCCACGGCAGCAGGGCTTTCCGGCGAGAAGGTGACTAGCATGGGCGTCATGAAGGAATTCGAGGCCACCAGCACGCTGTTCGGCGCCAACGCGCCGTTCATCGAGGAGCTCTACGAGAAGTACCTGGCGGACCCCGGCAGCGTCGACGCGCAATGGCGCGCGTACTTCGACGAGCTGCGCGGAGACGCGAAGGACGTCGCGCACGCGCCGGTCGTGGCGTCGTTCGTCGAGCTCGCGCGGAGCCGCCGGGTGGCCGGCGCGATGGTCGACGCGACGACGATGCACAAGCAGGTGCTCGTGCTGCGGATGATCAACAAGTTCCGCACGCTCGGCATGTACCGCGCCGACCTCGATCCGCTGCGCCAGCACGAGCCCGACTACGTGGCCGACCTCGACCTCGCGACGTACGGCTTCACCGACGCCGACATGAACACCGAGTTCGACGTCGGGTCCTACAAGGCGGGCCCGGCGCGGATGCGGCTCTCCGACCTCGTCGTGTCGCTGCAGGAGACGTACACGCGCACGCTCGGCGCCGAGTACATGTACATCGCGGACACGGCGACCAAGCGGTTCTTCCAGCAGCGGCTGGAGCCGATCCGCTCGCGGCCCACCTACGCGCCGGCGGAGCGCCGGCACTTCCTCGAGCGGCTGACCGCGGCGGAGACGCTCGAGCGCTACCTGCACACGAAGTACGTCGGCCAGAAGCGCTTTTCCGGCGAGGGCGGCGACACGATGATCCCGATGCTGGACCGCCTGATCGAGAAAGCCGGCGCGGCGGGCGTGGGCGAGATCGTGCTCGGGATGGCGCACCGCGGCCGCCTCAACGTCCTGGTCAACATCCTGGGCAAGATGCCCGCGGACCTCTTCTCCGAGTTCGAGGGCAAGGCCGCGCAGGACCTGCCCGCCGGCGACGTCAAGTACCACCAGGGCTTCTCGTCGGACGTGTCCACGCCCGGCGGCCCGGTGCACCTGACGCTGGCGTTCAACCCGTCGCACCTCGAGATCGTCAATCCGGTGGTCGAAGGATCGGTGCGTGCGCGCCAGCACCGGCGGGGCGACAAGCGCGGCGACCAGGTGCTGCCGATCCTGATCCACGGCGATGCCGCGATCGCCGGGCAGGGCGTCAACCAGGAATGCCTGAACATGGCGCAGACCCGCGGCTACTACACGGGCGGCACCATCCACATCGTCGTCAACAACCAGATCGGGTTCACGACGTCGGACCCGCGCGACATCCGCGGCACCGTGTTCTGCACCGACGTCGCCAAGATGGTCGAGGCGCCGATCCTGCACGTGAACGGCGACGACCCGGAGACGGCGCTGCTCGCCGTCGAGATCGCGCTCGAGTACCGGCAGCGGTTCCACCGCGACGTGTTCATCGACCTCGTGTGCTTCCGGCGGCTCGGCCACAACGAGGCGGACGAGCCGCTGCTGACGCAGCCGCTCATGTACAAGCGCATCGCGCAGCACCCGGGCACGCGCAGGCTGTACGCCGACCGGCTCATCGCGGCCGGCGTGGTCACCGCCGACGAGGCGAACGCGATGGTGAGCACGTACCGCGCGGCGATGGACCGCGGCCAGCACACGAACAAGACCGTGCTGTCGAACTACAAGTCGCCGTTCACGATCGACTGGTCGCCGTACGTCGGCGGCCACTGGACCGACCGCGTCGACACGGCGGTGCCGCTGCCGAAGCTCAAGGCGCTCGGACTGCGGCTGACGGCGGTGCCCGACGGGTTCAAGCTGCACCCGCGGGCGGAGAAGGTGCTGGCGGACCGGCGGGCGATGGCCGAAGGCGCGCAGCCGCTCGACTGGGGCATGGGCGAGACGATGGCCTACGCGACGCTGCTCGCCGACGGCTACGGCGTGCGCATCTCCGGCGAGGACGTCGGCCGCGGCACGTTCTCGCACCGGCACGCCGTGCTGCACGACCAGAATCGCGTCCGCTGGGACGAGGGCAACCACGTGCCGCTGCAGCACCTCGCCGAGAAGCAGCCGACGTGCGAGATCATCGACTCGGTGCTGACCGAGCAGGCGGTGGTCGGATTCGAGTACGGCTACGCGACGTCGGATCCGGCGCGGCTCGTCGTCTGGGAGGCGCAGTTCGGCGACTTCGTCAACGGCGCGCAGGTCGTGATCGACCAGTTCATCAGCGCCGGCGAGGTCAAGTGGGGCCGCATTTGCGGACTCGTGATGCTGCTGCCGCACGGCTACGAAGGGCAGGGCCCCGAGCACTCGTCGGCGCGCCCGGAGCGCTTCCTGCAGCTGTGCGCGCAGCACAACATGCAGGTGTGCGTGCCGTCGACGCCCGCGCAGGTGTTCCACATGCTGCGCCGGCAGATGCTGCGGCGCTACCGGAAGCCGCTCATCGTGATGAGCCCGAAGAGCCTGCTGCGCCACAAGGAGGCGGTGTCGTCGCTCGACGATCTCGCCGCCGGCGGATTCCAGACGGTGATCGGCGAGACCGAGAAGCTCCCGGCGAAGAGCGTCACCCGCGTGCTCGCGTGCTCGGGCAAGGTGTACTACGAGCTGCTCGCGTGGCGGCGCGAGCACAAGGCCGACCACATCGCGATCGTGCGCCTCGAGCAGCAGTACCCGTTCCCGCACGCCGACTTCGGGCGCGAGATCGCGAAGTTCCCGCACGCGAAGGAGGTGGTCTGGGTGCAGGAGGAGCCGCAGAACCAGGGCGCGTGGTACCGGCTGCGCGCGTACCTGCGCGCCGACATCCTGCCCCAGCAGGTGCTGGCGTACGCGGGCCGCGCCATCTCGGCGTCGCCGGCCGTCGGCTACGCGACCAAGCACAACGCCGAGCAGAAGCAGCTGGTCGAGGACGCGTTCGCCGCGCAGCTCAAATCCGGCGAGATGGTCGTCGCCCACTGAAGCGAAAGTCGAGAACATGCGCATCGAAGTGAAGGTCCCGCAGCTGCCGGAGTCGGTGGCCGAAGCCACGCTCGTCAGCTGGCACAAGAAGCCCGGCGACGCCGTCGCGCGCGACGAGAACCTGATCGACGTCGAGACCGACAAGGTCGTCCTGGAGCTGCCGGCGCCGGGCGACGGCGTACTGGTCGAGATCGTCAAGGCCGACGGGACGACGGTGACGTCGAACGAGGTGATCGCCGTCATCGACACCGAGGCGAAGGGCGCCGCGGCGGCTCCGCCGCCGAAGGCCGCGGAGGCGAAGCCGGCGGCGGCGCCGGCGGCCCCGGTCGCGGCCGCCGCGCCGGCCGCAGCCACTGCGCTGCCCGCGGCGCGCAAGATGCTCGCCGACGCCGGCGTCGACGCGGCGACGGTTGCCGGCACCGGCCGCGGCGGCCGCGTCACGAAGGGCGACGTGATCGCCGCGGCGGAGGCGAAGGCCGCCCCGGCCGCGGCGCCCGCCGCGAAGGCGCCGCCGGCGCCGGTCGCGCCGGCGGTGGTCGCGCAGGGTGCGCGGCCCGAGCAGCGCGTGCCGATGTCGCGGCTGCGCCAGCGCGTCGCCGAGCGACTCGTGCAGTCGCAGTCGACGGCGGCGATCCTGACGACGTTCAACGAAGTGAACATGCAGCCGGTCATCGACCTGCGCAACCGGTACAAGGACCGCTTCGAGAAGGAGCACGGCGTGAAGCTCGGCTTCATGAGCTTCTTCGTGAAGGCGGCCGTGCACGCGCTCAAGAAGTATCCGCTGGTGAACGCGTCGATCGACGGCGCCGACATCGTGTACCACGGCTACTACGACATCGGGATCGCCGTCGGCAGCCCGCGCGGCCTCGTCGTGCCGATCCTGCGCGACGCCGACCAGATGACGATCGCCGACATCGAGCGCCAGATCGCCGAGTACGGCAAGCGTGCGCAGGACGGCAAGCTGACGGTCGAGGAGCTGACCGGCGGCACGTACACGATCAGCAACGGCGGCGTGTTCGGCTCGATGCTGTCGACGCCGATCATCAACCCGCCGCAGTCGGCGATCCTCGGCGTCCACGCGACGAAGGACCGCGCCGTCGTCGAGAACGGGCAGGTCGTCGTCCGGCCGATGAACTACCTCGCGCAGTCGTACGACCACCGGATCATCGACGGCCGCGAGGCGGTCCTGTCCCTCGTCGCCATCAAGGAGGCGCTGGAGGACCCGGCGCGGCTGCTCCTCGATCTGTGACACCGGTTTCCACAAGGAGACGCAGGGGCGCCGAGACGGACCTTGCTTCCTCTGCGTCTCGGCGTTTCTTTGTGAAAGGATTGCCTGGCAATGGCTGAACAATTCGACGTTGTCGTGATCGGCGCCGGGCCTGGCGGCTACATCGCCGCGATCCGCGCGGCGCAGCTGGGCTTCAAGGTGGCCTGCATCGACGACTGGACGCGCAAGGACGGCAAGCCGGCGCCGGGCGGCACGTGCACGAACGTCGGCTGCATCCCGTCGAAGGCGCTGCTGCAGTCGTCGGAGAACTTCGAGCACGCGGGGCACGCGTTCCCCGACCACGGCATCGGCGTGACCGGCCTCACGATGGACGTCGCGAAGATGCTCGCGCGCAAGGAGAAGGTGGTCGCGCAGAACAACGACGGCATCCTGTTCCTGTTCCGGAAGAACAAGGTCGCGTTCTTCCACGGCGTCGGCGCGTTCGCGGGCCGCGACGGCGAGTCGTGGAAGGTGGCCGTGGCAGGCGCGAAGCCGGCCGAGCTCGCCGCGAAGCACGTGATCGTGGCCACCGGTTCGAAGCCCCGGGGGCTGCCGGGCGTTCCCATCGACAACGTGCGCGTGCTCGACAACGCCGGCGCGCTCGCCATTCCCGCGGTGCCGAAGAGGCTGGGCGTCGTCGGTGCCGGCGTCATCGGCCTCGAGATGGGGAGCGTCTGGCGGCGGCTGGGGGCCGAGGTCACGGTGCTCGAGGCGCTGCCGGCGTTCCTGGGTGCCGCCGATGCGACGATCGCCAAGGAGGCGCAGAAGCTCTTCGCGAAGCAGGGCCTCGCGATCCACACCGGCGTGCAGATCACCGCCGTCGAGGCCGGGAAGGACGACGTGCGCGTGGCGTGGACCGACGCGGCCGGCAAGCCCCAAGCGGCGACGTTCGACAGCCTGATCGTGTCGATCGGCCGGCTGCCGTTCACCGGCGGGCTGGCCGCCGACGCGGTCGGCCTCGCGCTCGACGAGCGCGGGTTCGTTGAGGTCGATGCCGAGTGCCGGACGAACCTCCCCGGCGTGTGGGCGATCGGCGACGTCGTGCGCGGGCCGATGCTCGCGCACAAGGCGGAGGAGGAGGGCGTGGCCGTGGCCGAGCGCATTGCCGGCCAGCACGGCCACGTCGACTTCGACACCGTGCCGTGGGTCATCTACACGTCGCCCGAGATCGCGTGGGTCGGGAGGACCGAGCAGCAGCTGAAGGCCGACGGCGTGGACTACCGTGCGGGCACCTTTCCGTTCTCGGCCAACGGCCGCGCGCGCGCGCTGGGCGACACGAGCGGCCTCGTGAAGATCCTCGCCGACCGGAAGACCGACCGCATCCTCGGCGTGCACATGATCGGCCCGATGGTGTCGGAGCTCATCTCCGAGGGCGTGGTGGCGATGGAGTTCGGCGCGGCCAGCGAGGACCTGGCGCGCATCTGCCACGCGCATCCGTCGCTGTCCGAGGTCACCCGGGAGGCGGCGCTGGCGGTAGACGGGCGGACGCTGAACCTCTAGGATAAGCGGGAAACCGGGCGCGGCCGGCGGCGCGCCCGCGACGACGGCACTGGAGGATGGGGGCAGTGGCAGGGGCAAGCGTCGCGACGGCGGCATTCGGGCGGATCGCAGGTTTCGCCCGCGCACGCGGGGTTACTCGGTGACCGGGGCCCTCGCCCCCGGCCAGATCGCGCGCCGCGACGGCGCGCTCTTCGATTACCTGGAACCGCTGCTCCGCAGGCGCGGCGCAACGCTCGACCACGCGCAGGCGGACGCGCTCGTGCGCCTGCAGCGCCTCTGCGACGAGCTCGCTGCGTTCCGCACCGCGCGCCAATCCACGTTCAAGCGCCTGCTGGCGCCGCCCGCGGTGCCGCGCGGCCTCTACCTGTGGGGCGGCGTCGGTCGCGGCAAGAGCTTCCTGATGGACAGCTTCTACGCGTGCGTTCCGCTGAAGCGCAAGACGCGCGTGCACTTCCACGCGTTCATGCGCGACGTGCACGACGAGCTCAAGACGCTGAAGGCCGAAGTCGACCCGCTGGCGGCCGTCGCCGCGGGCATCGCGCGCCGCTGGCGGCTCGTGTGCTTCGACGAGTTCCACGTGTCCGACATCGCCGACGCGATGATCCTCGGGCGCCTGCTGACGTCGCTGTTCGCGGCCGGCGTCGTGTTCGTCATGACGTCGAACTATCCGCCCGACGGCCTGTACCCGAACGGGCTGCAGCGGCAGAACTTCGTGCCGACGATCCGCCTGCTGCACGAGTGGCTCGACGTGGTCGAGGTCGACGGCGGCATCGACTACCGGCTGCGCGCGCTCGAGCACGTCGCCGCGTACCTGGTGCCCTGCGGGCCCGAGGCGGACGCGGCGATGGAGGCCGCGTTCGAAGCGATGCGCAACGGTCCCGACGAGCCGGGCAGGCTCGCGATCGAGGGCCGCACGCTGACGGCGCGACGCCGCGCCGGCAGCGCCGTCTGGTTCGACTTCGCGGCACTGTGCGACGGCCCGCGCTCGCAGCGCGACTACCTGGAGCTCGCGCAGCGCTTCGCCGTGCTGTTCCTCTCGGACATCCCGGTGCTGACCGCGGCGCAGGGCGACGTCGCCCGGCGCTTCACGTGGCTCGTCGACATCCTGTACGACCATCGCGTCAAGCTGGTCGCGTCGGCCGCCGCGCCGGCGGCCGCGCTCTATGCGGCCGGCCCCAACGCGCAGGAGTTCCCGCGCACGGTCAGCCGCCTGGCCGAGATGCGCACGCACGAATACATGGCGCTGCCGCACGCGTCCGCGGGCGCACCGGCCGCCGTCCCGGTTCCCGCCTGATTCCCAACGCCACGCCGACCCCAAGGAGGATGCCGTGCCCAACAAGTTCAAGGCCTACCGCACGTTCGAGGAGAACGGGGTCGTGTCGAGCCACTTCGTCGACATGACGGTCGACGAGCTCGACCACGGCGACGTGATCATCCGGACCAAGTACTCGACGATCAACTACAAGGACGCGCTGTCGTACAACGGCAGCGGCAAGATCATGCGCAAGTACCCGACCAACGCCGGCATCGACATGGCCGGCACGGTCGAGGCGTCGGGCGACCCGCGGTTCAAGCCGGGCGACAAGGTGATCGTCACCGGCTACGACATGGGCGTCGCGCACGACGGCGGGTATGCGGAGCGCGTCCGCGTCCCGGCCGACTGGGTCGTGCGGCGGCCCGAGAGCATGACGGCGTTCGACGCGATGACGCTCGGCACGGCGGGCTTCACCGCGGCGCTCGCGATCATGAACATGCAGCACAACGGCCTCGTCCCCGAGAACGGTCCGGTCGCCGTCAACGGCGCCACCGGCGGCGTCGGGTCGGTCGCCGTCGAGATTCTCGCGAAGCTCGGCCATCACGTGGTCGCGATCACCGGCAAGGGCGAGGAGGCCGAGTACCTGAAGAGCATCGGCGCGAAGGAGGTCGTGCTGCGGCAGTCGCTCGATCTCACGAAGATCCGCCCGCTCGACCGCGCGACGTTCGCCGGCGCCATCGACAACCTGGGCGGCGACCACCTCGCGTGGCTGCTGTCGACGGCGAAGATCGGCGGCACGGTCGCGGCGGTCGGCCTCGCGGCCGGGTACAAGCTCAACACGACCGTGATGCCGTTCATCCTGCGCGGCGTGCACCTGCTCGGCACCGACAGCGTCAACTGCCCGATGGGCGTGCGCCAGCGCATCTGGAACAAGCTGGCGGTCGAGTGGCGGCCCGACCGTGTGCACGACGGCGTGCGCACGATCGACTTCGCCGAGCTGCCGACGCACTTCGACGCCTACATCAAGGGACTGGTCCGCGGCCGCACCGTCGTGCGCATCGCGCCCGACTCGCACGGCGGCTAGCGACGCCGTCCCTCACCCCGACCCTCTCCCCTGCCGGGGAGAGGGAGCAAGGCGGCGGCGCGCCCGCGGCTTGACCGGGCGCAAGGTTCGCGTAAGCGCCGGGCCCTAGGATTCGCCGGATACCCGGATCGCTGCCCGGCCGCACCCCGGTCCGCCGGCAGGCGTCCACGCATCGAGGAGGAGGAACCCGCCATGCCCAGCTACCGTGACTACCACCGGCGCTCACTGGCCGACCGCGACGCGTTCTGGCGCGAGAAGGCCGCGCTGATCGACTGGCAGACGCCGTTCGCGTCGGTGCTCGACTACTCGCGGCCGCCGTTCGCGAAGTGGTTCGTCGGCGGCCGCACGAACCTCTGCCACAACGCCGTCGACCGGCACCTCGCGACGCGAGGCGACCAGGCGGCGCTCGTCTACCTGTCGACCGAGACGGGACAGGAGGCGCGCTATACGTACCGCGAGCTGGCCGCGGAGGTGAACCGCTTCGCCGCCGTGCTGAAGAGCCTCTCGGTCGGGCACGGCGACCGCGTGCTCGTCTACATGCCGATGATTCCCGAGGCCGTGTTCGCCATGCTCGCGTGCGCGCGCATCGGCGCGATCCACTCGGTGGTGTTCGGCGGCTTCGCCGCGGCGAGCCTCGCCACGCGCATCGACGACGCGAAGCCCAAGGTGATGGTCACTGCGGACGCCGGCATGCGCGGCGGCAAGGCGGTCCCGTACAAGCATCTGGTCGACGAGGCGTGCCGCCTCGCCCAGAACCCGCCGCACAAGGTCGTGATCTGCAACCGCGGCCTCGATCCCGCGATGACGCGCGTGGCCGGCCGCGACCTCGACTACGCGGAGCTGCGCGCGCAGCACCTGAACGCGCAGGTGCCGGTCGAATGGCTGGAGTCGAGCGAGCCCTCGTACATCCTGTACACGTCGGGCACGACGGGCAAGCCGAAGGGCGTCCAGCGCGACACCGGCGGCTACGCGGTCGCGCTCGCGACGTCGATGCGCGACATCTTCTGCGTCGCGCCCGGCGAGTCGATGTTCACGACCAGCGACATCGGCTGGGTCGTCGGCCACTCGTACATCATCTACGGGCCGCTCATCAACGGCTCGACGACGATCATGTACGAGGGCCTGCCGATCCGGCCCGATCCCGCGATCTGGTGGAAGATCGTCGCCGACCACAAGGTCAAGACGATGTTCAGCTCGCCGACGGCGATCCGCGTGCTCAAGAAGCAGGACCCGGCGTTCATGCGGCAGCACGCGATCCCGACGCTCAAGTACCTGTTCCTCGCCGGCGAGCCGCTCGACGAGCCGACGGCGCGCTGGGTGTCCGACGCGCTCGGCGGCGTCGCGATCATCGACAACTACTGGCAGACCGAGTCGGGTTGGCCGATCCTGTCGGCGCAGCTCGGCGTCGAGGACACGCCGCGCAAGTTCGGCAGCCCGTCGTTCCCGGCGGCCGGCTACGACGTGCACCTGCTGCACGAGACCACGGGCGAGGAGGTCGGCGTCGACGAGAAGGGCGTGCTGACGATCACGCCGCCGCTGCCGCCCGGCTGCATGACCACCGTGTGGGGCGACGACGACCGGTTCGTCAAGACGTACTTCTCGACGTTCCGCGACCGCCCCGTCTACTCGACGTTCGACTGGGCGACGCGCGACCCGGACGGCTACTACTTCGTGCTCGGCCGGACGGACGACGTGATCAACGTCGCCGGGCACCGGCTCGGCACGCGCGAGATCGAGGAAGCGGTGCAGGCGCACGCCGGCATCGCCGAGGTCGCTGTCGTGGGCGTGGCCGATCAGCTCAAGGGGCAGATCCCCGTGGCGTTCGCGGTCGTCAAGGACCCGGCGCGCGTCGCGACGCCGGAAGGCGTCGCGACGATGCGGAAGGAAGTGATGGAGACGGTGGACCGGGAACTGGGCGCGATCGCGCGGCCGGGCGCCGTCCACTTCGTCACGCTGCTGCCGAAGACCCGGTCGGGCAAGCTGTTGCGCCGGTCGATCCAGGCGCTGGCGGAAGGGCGCGATCCGGGTGACCTGACGACGATCGAGGACCCGGGCGCGCTCGAGCAGATTCGAGCGGCCCTGGCGGCGCGCTAGCGCCGCGTGCTCGCTCGATCCCGAGCGCCGACGTGCGCGAGGGACCTGCTGTTCGGCACAGGGTCCGGCCCCCGGCGTGCGGTCCCATGCACGCCGACGGGCGGACCCGCGGCGACGGATAAGGGATAATGAGCGGTTGCCCCGCACCGCCCATCGATGCCCGACGACACCGCCTTCGCCACCGCCCACGTGCCGCTGACGGTCGTGACCCGCGGCGCGGCCGTCGAGTCCGTCCACATGGGCTCGGTGGCGGTCGTCGACCGCGACGGGGCCCTGCTCTTCGCCGCCGGCGACCCCGAGGTGCTGACGTTCACGCGCAGCGCGCTGAAGCCGCTGCAGGCGCTGCCGTTCGTCGCCGCCGGCGGCGTCGAGCGCTACGGACTCGCGCCGCCGGAGGTCGCGTTGCTGTGCGCGAGCCACGCCGGCGAGCCACGCCACGTCGAGGCGGCCGCGGCGATCCTGGCGAAGGCCGGCAACAGCGCGGCCGATCTCCAGTGCGGCGCGCATCCGCCTTACCACTACCAGATGCGCGGCGAAGTCCCGCCGCCGCCGCCGTACTCGCCGCTCGCGCACAACTGCTCGGGCAAGCACGCCGGCATGCTCGCGCACTGCAGCGCCTGCGGGTATGCGAAGGGCGACTACCTCGACCCCGGGCATCCGCTGCAGCGCGAAATCCGGCGCGCGGTCGCGACGTTCACCGGCGTGGCGGACGACGCACTGGTCATGGGCATCGACGGCTGCTCGGCGCCGAACTACGCGGTGCCGCTGCACAACCTGGCGCGCGCGTTCGCGCGCCTCGCCACGGCCGGCGACGATCCGGCATATGGCCGCGCACCGCGGACGCTGGCGGAGGCGATGACGGCCCACCCGGGCATGGTGTCGGGGGAGGGCGGGAGCGACCTCGCGCTGATGGAGGCCGGGCGCGGCGACTGGCTGACCAAGATCGGCGCCGAGGGCGTACAGGCCATCGGCGTGCGCAGCCGCGGCTGGGGCATCGCCGTGAAGGTCGCGGACGGCGCGGCGCGGGGACTGCATCCCGCCACGGTTGCCGCGCTCGACCAGCTCGGGCTGCTCGACGAGGCGGCGCGCGCGTCGCTCGCCCGTTGGGGGCGGCCGGCGGTGCGCAACTACCGGGGGATCGTCACCGGCGAGGTCGGCGCCGTCGTTGTCCTGGACAAACCATCCGGTCGCTTGCAGGCGACGACCGCCGGGCGCAGCCAATGAACTTACCCCCCGCCAAACAGTCTGTTACGGCAAGCGTGCGCTGCGGCGTCAAACCCGCGGTTGGGCTCAGGCGGGACCCGACGTCCGCCGGCTGCCGCACCTGCCGTTCGGCGGGACAACAACGAACGATTCAGGGAATACCCGCGGATGGGTGATCGCGAAGTCGATCAGCAGCTCGTGGAGCGGGCGCAACGGGGCGATAAGCGCGCGTTCGAGCTGTTGGTCATGAAGTACCAGCGCAAGCTGGGGCGGCTGTTGTCGCGGCTGGTGCGCGACCCGGCGGAAGTCGAGGACGTGGCGCAGGAGGCCTTCATCAAGGCGTACCGCGCGCTTCCGAGCTTCCGCGGCGACAGTGCGTTCTACACGTGGCTGTATCGCATTGCGATCAACACGGCGAAGAACTACCTGGTCGCGATGGGCCGGCGCGCGCCGACGTCGACGTCGTTCGACAACGAGGAAGCGGAAGGTTTCGAGGAAGCGGAACAGCTGCGGGACAGCGCGACGCCGGAGGACGAGCTGATCGGCAAGCAGATCGCCGCCACGGTGAACCGCGCGATGGATGCACTGCCCGAGGACCTGCGCACGGCGATCACGCTGCGCGAGATCGAGGGCCTGAGCTACGAGGAAATCGCGTCTGTGATGAACTGCCCGATCGGCACCGTGCGCTCCCGGATCTTCCGGGCGCGCGAGGCGATCGCCGCCGAGCTGCGCCCGCAGCTCGGCACCGACGAAAACCGGAGATGGTGATGAACGAGAACATTTCGCGCCTGATGGACGGCGAGCTCGACGACGCCGAGCTCGACCGCTGCCTGGCCGAGCTCAAGTCCGCCGACGGCGCGCAGACGTGGGTCTGCTACCACGTGATCGGCGACCACCTGCGCGGCACCGGGTTTGCCAAGCGCGGCTTCCCGGCGCGGTTCGCCGCGGCGCTCGCCGCCGAGCCGACCGTGCTCGCGCCGCAGGCGAAGGCTCCGCGGCCGGCGCAGCCGGCGACGTTCGCGTGGGCGGTCGCGGCCACGATCGCCGCGGTCACCGTCGTCGGATGGACGGCGTTCTCGATGGTCGACGCTCCGCCCGATGCGGTCGCCAAGGCGCGCGAGGCCGCGACCGTGCGCGCGGCCCAGGTGAAGCCGCCGGCGGAACTCGGCGCCGACTACCTGATGGCGCACCAGGAGTACTCGCCGGCGACGGCGATCCAGGGCGGCGGCTCCTACCTGCGCGCGGTCGCCACGGCCGGCGCCGAGCCCCGTCCCTAAGGCGAGGCGGCCGATCCGATGATGCACGAAGGGTTCGCAGTGCCGCGCGCCATGCGGCGCGCAGCGGTCGGGTTGTTGCTGGTCGCGGCCGTGCTGGCCGCGCCGCGCGCGCGCGCGCAGGACGCGGCGCAGTGGCTGACGGAGGTCACGCAGGCCGCCCGCCTGCTCAACTACAGTGGGACCGTCGTGTACCGGCAGGGAAGCCGCGTCGAGACGTTCCGGCTCACGCACCTCAACGAGAACGGCCAGGAGTGGGAGAAGCTCCTCTCGCTCGACGGCCCGGCGCGCGAGATCATCCGCGCCGGCGACGAGGTTCGCCAATACCTGCCCGACGCGAAGATCGTCCGCATCGAGCCGCGCACGATCCGCAACGCGTTCCCGTCGCTGTCGGCGGAGCAGATCGGCAACCTGACGCAGTACTACAACTTCCGGCGGATCGGCGGCGAGCGGATCGCGGGGCAGACGGTGGACATCGTCGTGTTCGAGCCGAAGGACGGGCTGCGCTACGCGCACAAGTTCTGGTCGCACACGTCGACGGGGCTGCTGCTCAAGGCGCGCCTCGTCAACGAGAAGGGCGAGGTCGTCGAGGAGTTCGCGTTCTCCGACGTCTCGCTCAACCCAAAGATCGACAAGGATTCGGTCAAGCCGTCGTGGGCCACCGTGCCGCCGGACTGGCAGGTCAAGCGGGGCGGCCCCGGCGAAGTCGTGTTCAACGACACCGGCTGGACCGTCGGCAAGGTCCCGCCGGGCTTCACCAAGATCATGGAAGGGATCCGCAAGCTGCCGGGCAAGCCCAATCCGGTCGCGCACATCGTGTACTCCGACGGCCTGGTCGCGATCAGCGTCTTCATCGAGCCGTTCACCGTCACGCAGACGCAGATCGGGCTGACGCAGGCGGGAGGCCTCGCGCAGTACACGACCCGCAGCGACGCATATCTCGTCACCGTGCTGGGCGAGGTGCCGCCGGTGACCGTGCGTCAGATCGCCCAGTCGGTCAGTCGCCGCTAGCCGCCTGCCGTTCCCTTCGCAACCCGCAACCCGCAACGCGCCATCCGCAAGAGGACTCCCATGCGTACGCCGTCCCTGTTCCGCGCCGCCGCCGCCGGTGCGCTCCTGCTCGTGCTCAACCTGCCGTTCGCGCCGGTGGCGTCGGCGCAGGGCCGCACCGGCCTGCCCGACTTCACCGACCTGTACGAGAAGAACGGCCCGGCGGTCGTGTCGATCGACGTCACGCAGAAGTCGCGGCGGGCGCGCGGCATGCCGGAACTGTCGGAGGACGACCCGTTCTACGAGTTCTTCCGCCGCTTCGGGCAGGTGCCTCCGCGCCGCGGCCAGGAACGCGAGCCGGAGCCGCAGGCGGTCGGCTCCGGCTTCATCATCGGCAGCGACGGGCAGGTGATCACCAACGCGCACGTGGTCGATGGCGCCGACGAGGTGACGGTCCGCCTGACCGACAAGCGCGAGTTCAAGGCCAAGGTGCTCGGCACCGACAAGCGCACCGACATCGCGCTGCTCAAGATCGAGGCGAAGGACCTGCCGAAGGTCACGATCGGCGACCCGGACAAGCTCAAGGTCGGCGAGTGGGTCGTCGCGATCGGCAAGCCGTTCGGGCTCGAGAACACGATGACGGCCGGCATCGTCAGCGCGAAGGGACGCGACCTGCCGCAGGAGAACCTGGTGCCGTTCATCCAGACCGACGTCGCGATCAATCCCGGGAACTCGGGCGGGCCGCTGTTCAACATGAAGGGCGAGGTCGTCGGCATCAACTCGCTCATCTACTCGCGCACCGGCGGCTACATGGGCCTCGCGTTCGCCATTCCCATCGACGTCGCGATGAACACGGTGTCGCAGCTGAAGGAGAAGGGCCGCGTGACGCGCGGGCGCATCGGCGTGCAGATCCAGCCGGTGACCAAGGAGGACGCCGAGGCGTTCGGCCTCGGGACGCCGCGCGGCGCGCTGGTCAACGGCGTCGAGAAGGACGGCCCGGCGGCGAAGGCGGGCGTGGAGGTCGGCGACATCATCGTCAAGGCGGACGGCAAGGACGTGAAGTCGTCGCAGGAGCTGCCGCGGATCATCACGTCGATCCGTCCGGGCAACAAGATCAACCTTACCGTCTGGCGCAAGAACGCGCAAAAGGACCTCGTGGTCACGGTGGCGGAGATGCCCGAGGACGCGGGAGCGCAGCCGCGCCGCGGCGCGCCGGTGCCCAAGGAGAAAGGGAAGCCCAACAAGATGGGGCTCGTGCTGTCCGACCTCACCGACGAGCAGCGGAAGGACGCGGACGTCAAGGGCGGCGTCGTCGTCGACGACGTCGCGCCGACCGTGCGCGGCAACGTGCAGCCCGGCGACGTCATCGTCGCGATCGTCCGCGGCGGCACGACCACCGAGGCGAAGAGCGCGGCGCAGGTCAACGACGTGCTGTCGAAGGTGGAGAAGGGCGCCTCGGTCACGCTGCAGCTGAAGCGCGGCACGCAGCAGTTCTTTTCCACCCTGCGTGCGCTGAACGGAGAGTAGCGGCGACGGCGCGAAGGCGCGTGAGGCGTTCCCGCACGCGACGTTGCGGCGAGGGCTCCGCGCGGAGGCCTTCGGGCGGGCGGGCGGTTGCCGCGGGCGACGCCGCGAGGCGCGCCGCTCACCCGCCGCTTCGCCGCCGCTCGGCGGCGCGCGCAGGCGGGCCGGATGCTCCTGCGGCCGGGGGCGATTGCGGGGCAGGGGCACCGGCATGCTGACGCTGCTCACCCGGTCCTATTGCCACCTCTGCGACGAGATGCGCGATGCGCTCGATCGGATCGCGCGGCGGCACGGCGTGGCGGTGGCCGTGCTCGACGTCGACGCGGACCCGGCGCTCGAGGCGCGCTACGGCGAGCGGGTTCCGGTGCTGCTGCAAGGATCGCCGGCGGACGGCGTAGAACTGTGCCATTACCGGCTCGACGCCGCCGCCGTCGAGGCCGCACTCGCGCGGCGGGGCCGAATCGGTTAAAATTCAACGTTTTCCGACGATCTCCTGCCGCTGCGCCGCGACCGGCGCGGCGCCTCTAGGGCACTTTCGGGTGCCCTTCGATTTTCCGCCGGGCCCACTTTGCGCCACATCCGCAACTTCTCGATCATCGCCCACATCGACCACGGGAAGTCGACGCTCGCCGACCGCTTCATCCAGCGCTGCGGCGGCCTCTCGGACCGCGAGATGAGCGAGCAGGTGCTGGACTCGATGGACCTCGAGCGCGAGCGCGGCATCACGATCAAGGCCCAGACGGCGGCGCTGACGTACACGGCGCGCGACGGGCAGACCTACGCGCTCAACCTGATCGACACGCCGGGCCACGTGGACTTCGCCTACGAGGTGTCGCGCTCGCTCGCGGCCTGCGAGGGCGCGCTGCTGGTCGTCGACGCGTCGCAGGGTGTGGAGGCGCAGACGGTCGCCAACTGCTACACGGCGATCGAGCAGGGCGTCGAGGTGATCCCGGTGCTCAACAAGATCGACCTCCCGTCGGCCGAGCCGGCGCGCGTCATCGAGGAAATCGAGGACATCGTCGGCATCCCGGCGCAGGACGCGATCCGCGCGAGCGCCAAGACCGGCGAGGGCATCGACGACATCCTCGAGGCGGTGATCGCCCGCGTGCCGCCGCCGCGCGGCGACGCGAAGGCGCCGCTGCAGGCGCTGGTGATCGACGCGTGGTTCGACAACTACGTGGGCGTCGTCATGCTCGTGCGCGTGGTGAACGGCACGCTGAAGCCGCGCGACAAGGTCCTGCTGATGGCGACCGGCGCCGTGCACCAGTGCGAGCAGGTCGGCGTGTTCACGCCCAAGGCGCTCGCCCGCGACCTGCTGGAGGCCGGCGACGTCGGCTTCGTGATCGCCGGCGTGAAGGAACTGGCCGAGGCGAAGGTCGGCGACACGATCACGCACGCGCAGGCGCCCGCCGCCGGGCCGCTGCCCGGCTTCAAGGAAGTCAAGCCGCAGGTGTTCGCGGGCCTGTACCCGGTCGAGTCGAACCAGTACGAGGCGCTGCGCGAGGCGCTGACCAAGCTGAAGCTCAACGACGCGTCGCTGCACTACGAGCCCGAGGTGTCGCAGGCGCTGGGTTTCGGCTTCCGCTGCGGCTTCCTCGGCCTGCTGCACATGGACATCGTGCAGGAGCGGCTCGAGCGCGAGTACGACATGGACCTGATCACGACGGCGCCGTCCGTCGTCTACCAGGTGCTGCAGCGCGACGGGACGCTCGTCGAGATCGACAATCCATCGAAGCTGCCCGACCTGTCGCGCGTCGAGGAGATCCGCGAGCCGGTGATCAAGGTCACGATCCTGGTGCCGCAGGACTACGTCGGGCCCGTGCTCACGCTGTGCACGGAGAAGCGCGGCGTGCAGCGGGACATGCAGTACCGCGGCCGCCAGGTGGTGATCCACTACGAACTGCCGCTGGCCGAGGTCGTCATGGACTTCTTCGACCGGCTGAAGAGCGTCTCGCGCGGCTACGCGTCGATGGACTACGAGTTCCTCGAGTTTCGCGCGGCCGACGTGGTGAAGCTCGACATCCTGATCAACGGCGAGCGCGTCGACGCGCTGTCGGTGATGGTGCACCGATCGGTCTCGCAGTACCGCGGCCGCGAGGTCGTCGCGAAGATGCGCAGCCTCATCCCGCGGCAGATGTTCGACGTCGCGATCCAGGCGGCGATCGGCGCGCAGATCATCGCGCGGGAGTCGGTGAAGGCGATGCGCAAGAACGTGCTCGCCAAGTGCTACGGCGGCGACATCACCCGCAAGAAGAAGCTGCTCGAGAAGCAGAAGGCGGGCAAGAAGCGGATGAAGGCCGTCGGCAGCGTCGAGATTCCGCAGGAGGCGTTCCTGGCGATCCTGCAGGTGGGCGAGAAATAGACGAACGACGGGACGAACGGCGACTCCGGGGTGCCGGGCGACGGCCGGGCGCCCGGGGCCCATGGCACAATCCGCCGGGCCGCGAGAACCACGAAGACCGACCATGAACTTCGCGCTGATCCTGTTCCTGCTGACGCTCGCCACCGGCGTGCTGTGGTTCGTCGACCGCGCGTGGCTCGCGAAGCGCCGCGCACCGGGGGCCCCCGAGCCGGCGTGGGTCGAGTACGCGGCATCGTTCTTCCCGGTCCTGCTCGTCGTCTTCCTGCTGCGGTCGTTCGTCGCCGAGCCGTTCAAGATCCCGTCGTCGTCGATGCGGCCGACGCTCGAGGTCGGCGACTTCATTCTCGTCAACAAGTTCACGTACGGGCTGCGGCTGCCGATCGTCGAGTCGAAGGTCGTGCCGATGAACGACCCGAAGCGCGGCGACGTCGTCGTGTTCCGCTACCCGGTGAATCCGAGCCAGGACTTCATCAAGCGGGTGGTCGGCGTGGGCGGCGACGTGGTCAAATACGAGGACAAGAAGCTGACGGTGAACGGTCAGCCGCTGCCGCAGGTGCGCGACGGCACCTACAGCTACCTCGAGAACCTGCGCTTCGAGACGCTCGAGCGGTTCGTCGAGACCGCGAACACCGGCGCCGGCCCGCACTCGTACACGATCGGCGTCAATCCGCAGGCCGCCCCCGTCTATCCGCAGAACGTCCGACCGTTCTCGGGGCGCGAGAATTGCGACTACAATGAACGCGGATTCACGTGCAAGGTCCCGGCCGGGCACTACTTCATGATGGGCGACAACCGCGACAACAGCGACGACAGCCGCTACTGGGGCTTCGTGCCGGACGACCACATCCGCGGCAAGGCGTTCTTCATCTGGTTCAACTGGGACGACATTTCGAGCTTCGCGTTCAGGCGGGTCGGCAGCGGCATCCGCTAGGGCGCGCGACGAGGGGCCACGGCAATGACGACGACGGCGGGACGGCGGACGCAGCGGGGACTGTCGATGATCGGGTTCCTGTTCGTCGCGGCGGTCGTGCTGGTGACCGCGATGGTGGCGTTCCGGATGATCCCGGCGTACATCGAGTACTACACGATCCAGCGCGCGCTCGAGGGCGCGCTCGCCGACGCCAACGACCTGTCGGTGGCGACGATCCGCCGCGCAATGGACCGGCGGCTCGCCGCCGACTACGCCGACGCCGTCGCGGCGAAGGACGTCGAGGTGACGAAGGCCGGCAACACGATCACGGCGTCGGTGAGCTGGGAGAAGCGGCTGCACATGGTCGGCAACGTGAGCCTGCTGCTGGAGTTCGACGCATCGGCGTCGCGGTAGCCGCGCCTGCCCGGATGTCCGCCTCGCTCTGCGCGCAGCTCCGCTACGAGTTCCGCCGGCCCGAGCTGCTGACGAGCGCGCTCACGCACCGCAGCTTCGGTGCCACGCACAACGAGCGGCTGGAATTCGTCGGCGACGCCGTGCTGAATTGCGTCGTCGGCGCCGCGCTCTTCGCGCGCTTTCCCGCGCTGCCCGAAGGCGACCTGTCGCGCGTCCGCGCGGCGCTGGTCAACCAGGAGACGCTCGCGCGCGTCGCCCGCCGCCTCGGACTGGGCGGCGAGATCCGCCTGGGCGAGGGTGAGCTCAAGAGCGGCGGCCCCGACAGGCCGTCGATCCTCGCCGACGCGCTCGAGGCGGTGTTCGGCGCCGTCTTCGTCGACGGCGGGTACGACGCCGCGCGATCGGCGATCGACGCGTGCTACGGCGACGTGCTGGCGCAGGCCGACCCGGCGTCGCTCGGCAAGGATCCGAAGACGCGGCTGCAGGAGTGGCTGCAGGCACGCCGCCTGCCGGTGCCCGAGTACGTCGTCACGGCCACCTCCGGCGACGCGCACGCGCAGCAGTTCGAGGTGGAGTGCCGGATCCCGGCGCTCGCGCTGACGACCGCGGGCAAGGGTGCCAGCCGGCGCGCAGCCGAGCAGGCGGCTGCCGAAACGGCGGGCGCGCAGGCCGCGCTGCTCGCGGCCGGGGACGGGCGTGGCACCGGCTGAGGCCGCGCCGCCGCCGGACTTCCGGTGCGGCCACGTCGCGATCGTCGGCCGGCCGAGCGTGGGCAAGTCGACGCTGATGAACGCGCTGATCGGCGCGAAGATCAGCATCACCTCGAAGAAGCCGCAGACGACGCGCCACCGGATCGTCGGCATCGCGACGGACGATGCCGCCCAGTTCGTGTTCGTCGACACGCCGGGTTTCCAGACGCGGCACCGGTCGCGCCTCAACGAGCACCTGAACAAGGCCGTGCGCGAGAGCCTCGCCGACGTCGACGCCGTCGTGCTGGTGCTCGATGCCACGCGGATCACCGAGGCCGACCGTGCGGTGATACGCCTGCTGCCGACGCGCGTGCCCGTGGTCGCCGCCGTGAACAAGGTGGACCTCGTCGCCGCCAAGGCGGCGCTGCTGCCGCGCCTCGCCGAGATCGCGGCGCTGCACGCGTTCGCCGCCATCGTCCCGGTCTCGGCCGAACGGGGCACGCAGCTTGCCGACCTGAAGGCCGAAGTGGCGAAGCTGCTGCCGGCGTCGCCGCCGCTGTATCCGGCGGACGACCTCACCGACCGCGACGAACGGTTCCTCGCCGCCGAATTCGTCCGCGAGAAGATCTTCCGGATGCTCGGCGACGAGGTCCCGTACGCGACGACCGTCGGCATCGAGCAGTTCGCGGTGGAAGGCTCGCTGCGCCGGATCCATGCGACGGTCTACGTGGACAAGCCGGGGCAGCGCGCGATCCTGCTGGGCGAGGGCGGCGCGCGGATGAAGGCGATCGCCACGCAGGCGCGTGCCGAGATGGAGCGGCTGTTCGGCGGCAAGGTGTACCTCGAGATCTGGGTGCGCGTGAAGCGCGGCTGGGCCGACACCGACGCTTCGCTCGCGCGGTTCGGCTACTGACGGGGCGCGACGCCGGATGGCCACGCGCGCACCCGCGCAACGGCGCGACGACGAGCCGGCGTTCGTGCTGCACGCGTATCCGTATCGCGAGACGAGCCTGATCGTCGAGGCGTTCACGCCCGGCTACGGCCGCATGGCGATGGTCGCGCGGGGCGCGAAGCGCCCGCGCTCGGAGATGCGCGGCCTGCTGCAGGCGTTCCAGCCCCTCGTGCTGTCGTGGGCGGGCACCGGCGAGCTGAAGACGCTGCTGAAGGCGGAATGGCGCGGCGGCATGCCGCTGCCCGGAGGTTCCGCGCTGCTGGCCGGCTTCTACGTCAACGAGCTGCTGCTGAAGCTGCTGCCGCGCGAAGACCCGCACGCGACGCTGTTCGACGCGTACGCGGCGGCGCTGGGCGCGCTCGCCGAGCGGCCGGCGCCCGCCGCGCAGGCCGTCGTGCTGCGCCGGTTCGAGATGACGCTGCTGGCGGAGCTGGGCTACGCGCTGTCGCTGGCGCGCGACGCCGGCAGCGGCGAGCCGGTCGATCCAGGGGGCAGGTACCATTACGTGTTCGACCGGGGTCCGCAGCGGATCGAGGCCAACGTGGCGCAGGAGCCCGCGTCCGGCGGCCCGGTCGTGCGCGGCGCGACGCTGATCGCGCTGACGACGCAGGCGTACCCCGACGTGGAAACCGCGGCCGAGGCCAAGCGCCTGATGCGCGAGGTGCTCGACCACCATCTCGACGCGCGGCAGGTCTTCAGCCGGCGCATCGTGCGCGACCTCATGGCCCTCGACGAGGAAGGACCGCAATCGTGATCGAACTCGGCGTCAACATCGACCACGTGGCCACGCTGCGGCAGGCGCGGCGCGCGCACGAGCCCGATCCGGTGTGGGCGGCGGTCGAGGCGCACCTGGGCGGTGCCGACGGCATCACCGTCCACCTGCGCGAGGACCGCCGCCACATCCAGGACGAGGATGTGCGCCGGCTGCGCGACCTCGTGCACATCAAGCTCAACCTGGAGATGGCGGCCACCGACGAGATGACGCGCATCGCGTGCGACCTCAGGCCGGAAATGGCGATGCTGGTGCCGGAAGGCCGGCAGGAAGTGACCACCGAGGGCGGGCTCGACGTCGCCGGCCACGAACGCGCGCTGGCGGGCGTCGTCGCGCGGCTCGCCGACGCCGGCATCGTGACGTCGGTGTTCATCGACGCCGAGATCGCGCAGGTCGAGGCGGCGGCGCGCATCGGCGCGCGCGTGTGCGAGGTGCACACGGGGCCGTATGCGCACGCGTTTCACGCAAAGGGTCGCGATGCCGAGAGTGCGGCCGTCGTCGCCGAGCTCGACCGCGTCCGCGCCGCGGGCGCGGCGATCCGCGCGCTCGGCATGCGCTTCAACGCCGGCCACGCGCTGACGTACTTCAACGTGCAGCCGGTGGCGCGGCTGCCGGGCGTGCGCGAGCTGCACATCGGGCACGCGATCGTGTCGCGCGCCGTGTTCACCGGCCTGCGCGAGGCGGTGCGGCAGATGAAGGCGCTGATGCGCGAGGCGGCGGCGATGGGTCCGGGGGCCGCATCGTGAAGGACGCGATCGCGCTGCCGCGCGGCCCGGTGGTGCTGGGCGTCGAAGGCCTCGCGCTGACGGACGCGGACCGGCAACGGCTCGCGCACCCGCTGGTGGGCGGCGTCATCCTGTTCGCGCGCAACTACGCGGACAGCGCGCAGCTCGCGGCGCTGACCGCACAGATCCGCGCGCTGCGCACGCCGCACCTGCTGATCTGCGTCGACCACGAGGGCGGGCGCGTCCAGCGCTTCCGGGACGGCTTCACCGCCATTCCGGCGATGCGCACGCTGGGCGAGCGCTGGGATGTCGACGTGGCGTTCGCCGCCGCCGAGGCGCAACTGCTCGGCAGGACGATCGCGCGCGAGCTGCGCGCGCACGGCGTGGACTTCAGCTTCACGCCGGTGCTCGACCTCGACTTCGGTGCGTCCACCGTCATCGGCGACCGGGCGTTCCACCACAATCCGAATGCCGCCGCGCACCTCGCCGTCTGCCTGCGGCAAGGGCTCAGCGCCGGTGGCTGCGCGGCGGTGGGCAAGCACTTTCCCGGGCACGGCTTCGTCGTCGCCGACTCGCACACCGACGTGCCGGTCGACGAGCGGCCGCTGTCCGAGCTGATCGCCCACGACCTCGTTCCGTTCGCCGCGCTGGCGAAGGCGGGCCTCGAGGCCGTCATGCCGGCGCACGTCGTCTACCCCGCCGTCGACGCGGTGCCGGCCGGCTACTCGCGCATCTGGCTGCAGGACATCCTGCGCGGCCGGCTCGGCTTCGACGGCCTCGTGTTCTCGGACGACCTCGGCATGGCGGGCGCGTTCACGGCCGGCGACATCGTCGCCCGCGCCGACGCGGCCGTCGCGGCGGGTTGCGACATGGTGCTGACGTGCAACGACTTCGCCGACGCCGACGACCTGCTGTCGCGTTGGCGTCCTCCGCCGCAGCCCGACTTGGCACGGAGGGCGGCACGGATGGAGGGACGGTCAACGAACTCGGAGAGGTAGGGCGCGCGCGGCGGCATCACCGCCTCGCCGCGCCGGCGCGAGCTTCATGTCCGCACCGACCCCGATCACCGGACGTGCGGCGAATGCCCACCCAGCCGCCGCGTCAGCTCGTCCGCAGTGTGCGCGACGACCGGACCCAGCTGCTTGATCCGCTCGTCGGGCAGCCGCGACGACGGGCCGGCGAGCGAGATCGCGCCCAGCACCTCCGCGTGCTCGTCGTAGATCGGCGCGGCGACGCAGCGCGTGCCGAGCGCGTGCTCCTCGTCGTCGAACGACCAGCCGCGCTGGCGGATCACGCGGATCGACGCCCACATCGTCTCCGGCGACGTGATCGTGTTGCCGGTGATGCGCGGCAGACCCTTGACCTTGAGGATCGCGTCGATCTGCTCGTCGGGCAGCGCGGCGAAGATCGCCTTGCCCACGCCGGACGCGTGCAGCGGCACGCGGCTGCCGAGCTTGACGATCGTGCGCATCATCTCGCGGCACTGCACCTGGTCGATGAACACGGCTTCGGTGCCGTCGAGGATGCCGAGGTTCGCGGTCTCGCCGGACTGCTCCATCAGCCTTCGCATGTACGGGTGGCTCTGCGCGACGAAGTCGCGGTTGGCGAGGAAGCTCGAGCCGACCGTGAACGCCTGCAGCCCGATGTACCAGCGGCCGAGCTCGCCGCCCTGGTAGACGTAGCCCATCTTCTCCAGCGTCGCGAGCAGGCGGTGCGCGGTCGACGGCGCGAGCGTCACGCGCTGCGCGAGATCGGTCAGCGTCAGCCCGCCCTCGGCGCGGGCCAGCGCCTCGAGCAGCGACAATCCGCGCGTGAGGCTTTGCACCTGCACGGTGGCGGCGCCGGGCTTGGCGGGCGTGCGGCCGCGCCGGGGCGGTGGGGGCGAGAGTCGGTGGGGCATCGCCGATCAGCGTAACTGCAAGTGCGGGGTTGCCGCAAACGTCCGGCCCGCGATGTCGATCGCGTAGCGCGCGGCGAGGATCGCCTCGTCGGTGAGCGCCGGCGCCCCGGGCGCTGCCCGGGCGTAGCCCAGCGCGACGGCGCGGCCGTGCCTGCGGCTGTACCCGGCCGACGTGAGCTCGCCGACGTTGCGCCCGTCCATCAGGATCGGCTCGCCGCCCCACGGAAACGCGTCCGGATCGTCGAGCGTGAACTGCACGAGCCGCTTGCGCACGCCTTCCGCCCGCTGCCGGACGAGCGCGTCGCGCCCGAGGAACGGCACCGCCTTGTCGAGCCGTAACGCGAACCCCAGTCCCGCCTCCCACGGTGTCTCGTCGGGCGAGAGCTCGGCACCCCACGCGCGGCGGCCGGCCTCGATCCGCAGCGCGTCGATCGTGTAGTAGCCGGCGTCGGCGAGGCCGAACGCGGCGCCTTCGGCCCACAGCGCGTCGTACAGCGTCACGCACTGCTCGGTCGGCGCGACCAATTCGTATCCTGGCCCGCCGACGTAGCTCATGCGGGTGGCGCGCACGCGCGCGTAGCCGACGTCGATGTCGGCGGTCGTCGCGAACGGCAGGCCCGCCGGCGAGAGGTCGTCGGGCGAGAGCGCGGCGAGCAGCGCCTCCGCCTTCGGGCCCATCACCGAAATCACCGAATACGCGCCGGTGACGTCCACGAGCGCCGCGAACTCGCCGGGTCCGACGTGGCGCTCGATCCACGCCGCGTCGCGGGTCGTCTGCGCGGAGCCGGTGAGGATGAAGAACGTGTCGGCGGCGAGGCGCGTGACCGTGACGTCGGTCTCGATGCCGCCGCGCGCGTTCAGCATCGCCGTGTAGACCATCCGGCCGACCGGGACGTCGACCGCGTTCGCGCACAATCGCTCGAGGACCGCGAGCGCGTCGCGTCCCTTCAGCACGAATTTGCCGAACGACGTCTGGTCGAACACGACGACGTCCTCGCGGCACGCGCGCTGCTCGGCGAGCACGTACGGCAGCCAGCCGGGCGTGCCGAGCGTGTACGGCGGCGCGGCGTGGCCCTCGGGCAGGAAGTAGTTGGCGCGCTCCCACCCGAGCTTGGAGCCGAACACGGCACGCTTCGCGTGCAGCCGGTCGTACAGCGGTGAGCGCCGCAGCGGACGCACCGTCTGCAGCTCCTCGCGCGGCCAGCGCATCGCGTAGTGGAGCCCCAGCGACTCGACCGTGCGGTCGGCGAGGTGCCGGCGATTCGCGTGGAACGGCGCGAAACGGCGGATGTCGACGTCCCACAGGTCGAGCGGCGCCTCGCCGCCCGCGATCCACTCGGCGATCAGCCGGCCGGCGCCGCCCGAGTTGGCGATGCCCGCCGAGTTGAAGCCGGCGCAGACGAAATAGCCGCCGACCTCGGGCGCTTCGCCGAGGATGAAATTGCCGTCCCCGGTGAAGCTCTCGGGCCCGTTCAGCAGCAGCTTGATCTCCGCGGTTTCGAGACAGGGAGTGCGGTGGATCGCATTCTTCATCAGGACCTCGAACTGGTCCCAGTCCTCCGGCAGCAGCTGGAACTCGAAGCCCTCCGGAATCGGCGCGACGTTCCACGGCTTCGCGACGGGCTCGAAGCCGCCCATGACGAGCCCGCCCACTTCCTCCTTGTAGTAGATGAAGCCGTCGGGATCGCGGATCACCGGCAGGTCGGGCGTGACGCCCGCGATCGCCTTGGTCACGACGTAGAAGTGCTCGGCCGCATACAGCGGCACGTTGACGCCGGCGCGCCGCCCGAACGCGCGCGCCCACTGCCCCGCGCAGTTGACGAGCGTCTCGCAGGCGATCTCGCCGCTGCCGTCCGCACCTGACCACGCGATGCCCGCGACGTGCCCGTTGCGCAGCGCGACGCCCGTCACGCGCACGCCCTCGACGATGCGCACGCCGCGCATCCGTGCGCCTTTCGCGAGCGACTGCGTGAGGTCGGTGGGATTGGCCTTGCCGTCGCCCGGGATCCAGACGGCGCCCGCCAGGTCGTCGGTGCGCAGGATCGGCGCGATGCGGCCGGCTTCAGCGGGCGTCACCCACTCGAACGCGATCCCGAAGCTCGCCGCGCGGGCCATCTGGCGCCGCATCAGCATCAGCCGCTCCGGCGTCTTCGCGACGTTGAGGCTCCCGCACGGCTTCCAGCCGGTGGCGAGGCCGGTTTCCGCCTCGAGCGTCGAGTAGAGCTCGATGCCGTACTGGCTCATCCGTGTCGCGTTGCGCGTTGCGCGGGTCTGGCCGACGAGTCCCGCCGCGTGCCACGTGGTACCGCACGTGAGCTTGCCCTGCTCGAGCAGCACGACGTCGGCGATGCCGAGCTTCGCGAGGTGGTAGGCGGTCGACGCGCCGGCGATGCCGCCGCCGACGATCACGACCTGCGCATGGGTTGGCAATGTGAGCATGGGCTGGGGAGGGTCGGGCAGTCGCGGAACGGGGCGCACTGCCGGCGAGGGCGGAGCCGCGGCGGCGCCCGTTCCGAGGCCGCCGTCCGCGACCGCAAGAATGCCAAATCCCGGGCGCGTGGTCGACTGCCTGCGACGCTCGCACCCGCCGGCGACGGCACGGGCAAGCGGCGCCGACCCGAGGATCGGCGACCGGCGGACCCACCGCGCCATCGGTTGCACGTGCGCTTCGCTGCATGCCAAGATGTCCGGGTTGCCCGGGGCGGGCCGGAACCCGGATCCGCCTCGACGCAGAAGCCCCACATCTTCCGATCATGCCGGTGCGCAACCTTCCGAGTGGCCGGTGATGAGCCGGCGCCGGTTCATCGTGCGCGCGATCGCGCTCGGCGTGGCCGTGGCGGCGGTCCGCACCGAGGGCCAGCCGACCCGGCGGCTGCCGCGCGTGGCGTTCGTGACTTCGTTTTCCGAGGCCGACGGCAAGGGTCCCGACCCGGTCGATGAAAGCGTGCGGGCATTCGTGCACGGGCTGCGCGACCTGGGGCTGGTCGACGGCCGCGACATCGTCGTGGAGCGCCACTCGATCCAGGGTCGCATTCAGCAGGTGCCCGCAGTGATGCAGGACCTGGTCAGGCGCGGCGTCGACGTGATCGTCACCGAGGGCGGGCCGGCCGTCTGGGCCGCGCATCGCGCGACCGATCGCATCGCCATCGTCGGCGTCGTCGACGAAGTGCTCGACATGCAGATCATCGACAGCCTGGCCCGGCCCGGCCACAACTTCACGGGCATCGGTGAGTACGACACGGCGATCCACGCCAAGCGCCTGCAGATCCTGAAGGAGGCGGTGCCCGCGATCTCGCGCGTCGCGGTCATCTGCTATCACCAGGGGCCGAACGATCGCGGCCGATGGCGGGCCGACCTCGAGTCCGGCGCCCGCGGCATGAAGCTCGATGTCTTGTGGGTCGGCGTCGACACCCCCGAGGAGTACGCGGCGGGGTTCGCGACGATCGTGCGCCGGCGCGCGGACGCGATCTACGTCACGTCCACGCACGTCAACGACAGGAACGCGAAGCTGATCGCCGAGTTCGCCCTGAAGCATCGGCTGCCTTCGTTCGGGTTCGCCGAACAGGGCATGCTGCTGAGCTACTGGTCGGAATCGAAGGAGGTCTTCGGACGCGTCGCAGTGCTCGTCAAGAAGATTCTCGACGGCGCGCGGCCCGGCGACCTGCCCTTCGAGCAGCCCACGAAATTCGCGCTGATCGTCAATCAGAAGACCGCAAGGGCGCTCGGGGTCACGCTTCCGCGCGCGCTCCTCCTGCGCGCGACGGAAATAATCCAGTGATCAGAGTTTCAGCGCCGCCACGCCGGCGACGACGCTCGCGGCACCCGCGAGCCGTGCCAGCCCGAACCCTTCCTTCAGCAGGACGGTGCCGATGATCGCGGCGAACAGAACGGAGGTCTCGCGCAGCGCCGACACCGCGGCGATCGGCGCGCGCGTCATCGCCCACAGCACGATCCCGTAGGCGGCGACGCTGCAGAAGCCGCCGACGAGGCCGCGGCGCCACTGCGCGCGCACGTAGCCGACCGCGGCGGGGCCGCGGTGTGCGCGGACCCACGCGAGGAAGGCGACGCTCTCGACGAACGTCAGCCACAGCACGTAGGCGAGCGCGCTGCCCGACGCACGCGCGCCGGCGCCGTCGATCAGCGTGTAGACGGCGATGATCGCGGCGTTCGCGAGCGCCCAGAATACGGCCGCGCGCGGATGGTGGTGGCGTTGCGCGAACGCGATCGCGAAGATCCCGGCGCAGATCAGCACGACGCCAGCCGCCACGTGCAGCGTCGGCAGCTCGTGCAGGAACAGGATGCCGAGCACGGTGACGAGCAGCGGCGCCGTTCCCCTCATCAGCGGGTACGCGAACGACAGGTCGCCGGTCCGGTAGGCCTGCGCCAGCGTCAGGTAGTAGCCGAAGTGGATGACGGCCGACGCCGCCGCGAACGGCCACGAGGCGGACAGCGGTGGCGCGACGAACGGCAGCGCGACCAGCGAGCAGAAGGCCGAGCCCGCGACCACGGTCGCGGTGTCGAGCAGCGCGTCGCCCCCGCCGGCGGACTTGATGAGGGCGTTCCACGATGCGTGCAGCAGTCCCGCGCCGAGGACGGCGAGCGTGACGCCGAGCGTGAGCTCCACCGGGCGTGCCGCGCGCTAGGCGCAGGGCGCGGACACGCGCGAAGAGGAATCGCCGGAACCGTTCGGGGCCATGGCAGCCGCGTCCGTCACGCCGGCTTCGTCTTGCGCTTCTGCCAGCCGTCCTTGCGGCCGCCGCGAGGTGCCGGCACCGGGTCGTCGTCGGGCGGCGCCGGCACGGCCTCGGGCTCCTTCAGCCGCGTGCGCGCGAGGACGCCCGCCTCCTCGAGGATCGGATAGGCGATCGAGCAGATGTGCGAGTTGATGCGCTTGAAATCGGAGATGAGGTCGAGGTGCAGCGACGACGTCTCGATGCTCTCCAGCGTGTTGCCGGCGAGGCGGCTCAGGTGCGAGTCGGCGTAGGCGCGCTCGAGGTCGCGGAACAGCACCTTCTGCGCGAGCAGCTCCTGCGCGCTCTTGAGCTCGCCGTGCAGGAAGACGCTCATGCCGAGGCGGAGGTTCGCGACGAGCCGCGCGTGCAGGTCGCAGATCTCGTGCATGCCGGCCTCCGAGAAATTGCGTTGCTTGCCGATCTTCTTGTCCTCGACGTCGGTCAGCACGCGCTCGACGATGTCGCCCACCTGCTCGAGGTTGATCGTAAACGACACGATGTCGGCCCAGCGGCGCCCTTCGCGCTCGTCGAGCGCCTCCCGCGACACCTGGGTCAGGTACAGCTTGACGGCCGTGTACAACTCGTCGACGACGTCGTCCTTCTTGCGCAGGCGCTCGGACAGCGCGCGGTCGTTGGTGCGGATCACCGTGAGCATGCCGGTCAGCATATCCTCGATCACGTCGCCGATGCGCATCGCCTCGCGCGCGGCGTTGGCGATCGCGAGCGACGGCGTGTCCAGCGCCGACGGATCGAGGTTGCGCGGCTTGCCCGGGTCGTCGGCGGCGGCCTTGTCGGGCAGCAGGCGCTCGGCGACGCGCGCGATCTTCTCGGTCCAGAAGATGAACAGCAGCGCGAGCGCGACGTTGAACGCGAAGTGGAACAGCACGACCTCGCGGGCCGGGTCGAGCGACAGGCCCTCGATCCAGCCGTGCACGTGCGCGAGCAGCGGGATCGCCAGCACGCAGCCGATCAGTTTGAACAGGAAATTGCCGAGCGTGACGCGCCGCGCCTCCGGGGGCGAGCGCAGCGTCGACAGCATGCCCAGGATGCCGCTGCCGAGGTTGGCGCCGAGCACGAGGCCGAGCGCGACGGGCAGCGACAGCATCGACAGCGACGCCAGCGTGGCGGTGAGCAGCACCACGGCGAGGCTCGAATAGCAGAGGATCGTGAACAGCGCGGCGACCAGCATGTCGAGCAGCACGTCGCCGGTCAGCGACGCGAAGATCACCTTGACGCCGGCCGCCTGCACGAACGGCTTCGCGGCGAGCGAGATCCACTGCAGGGCGAAGATGATGAGTCCGAGGCCGATCAGGATCCGTCCGAAGCGGCCGACGTTGGTCGCCTGCCGGGCGAGGAAGAGCGTGACGCCGGTGAAGATCAGCAGCGGCGCGAGCCACGACAGGTCGAACGACAGGATCACCGTGACCAGCGACGTGCCGATGTCGGCACCCAGCATCACGGCAAGCGCCGGCGCGGTGCTGATGAGGCCCTGGCCGGCGAACGCGGCGACGATCAGCGCGGTGGCGGTGCTGCTCTGGATGAGGCCGGTGACCCCGAGTCCGGCGACGAGCGCCGTGAACCGCCGGCTGATGCTCTTGCGCAGCACGCGCCGCAGATCGGCGCCGTACAGCCGCAGGATGCCGGTGCGCACGATGTGCGTGCCCCATACGAGGAGCGAGACGCCCGCCAGCAGGTTGAGCAGCGTTTGCACGGCGCCTAGGGGTCCGGCGCACGCTCGACGGCGCCGATGGCGTCGTCGAGGATCGCGATCGCACGGTCGAGGTCGGCCTCGGCGATGACGAGCGGCGGCGACAGGTTGACGACGTTGCCCTGGCCGATCTTGAACGCGAGGCCGCGCGCGAGGCACGCGTACATCACGCGCTCGGCCTCGGCGCGGGCAGGGGACCCGTCCGCGCGGACGAGCTCGAGCCCGAGCAGCAGGCCGATGCCGCGGACCTCGCCGACCAGCGGATGCCGCGCCGCGAGGTCGCGCAAGGCCGCCAGCGCCCGGGTGCCGAGCGCCCGCGCACGGGCGAGCAGCCCTTCGTCGGCGATCACGTCGAGCGTGGCGAGCGCGGCCGCGCAGCCCACCGAGCTCTTCTCGTGCGTGTAGTGGCCGAGCGCGCGGTCGGGCGCGACGTCGAGGTCGCGCCGCGCGATCAGCGCCGCCATCGGGAATACCGCGCCACCCAGCCCCTTGCCCATCACCACCATGTCCGGAACGATGCCGTAGTGCTCGAAAGCGAACATCGTGCCGGTTCTGCCGAGCCCGATCGGCACCTCGTCGAGAATCAGCAGCGCCCCGTGCCGGTCGCACGCGTCGCGCAGCGTCCGGTAATAGGCCGGCGGCGGGATCTGCACGTCGGTGCAGCGGACGGTCTCGACGACGACGGCCGCCACGTCCTCCTCCTTGCCGAGCACGTAGTCGACGTACTCGGCGCAGCGCGCATTGCAGGCCGTCCCGCAGCCGAACCGGCAGTCGCGGGGGCCGCACGGCGGCACGTGCTCGGTCCCCGGCATCAGCGGCCCCATGCCGCGCCTGAACACGGCCTCGCCGCCGATGGAGATCGCGTCGAGCGAGGCGCCGTGGAACGCGTCCCACATCGAGATCGTCTTGTGGCGGCCGGTCGCCACGCGCGCGAGCTTCAGCGCCATGCCGATCGCGAGCGTTCCGCCGGGCGCCAGCAGCACCTTGCCCAGCGGGTCGGGGGCCAGCGCCGTGAGCCGCTCGGCCAGTTCGACCGCGGCGGCGTTCGTGTAACGGCGCGGCGAGAACGGCAGCGTGTCGAGCTGCCGCTTGATCGCAGCGATGACGTGCGGATGCCGATAGCCGACCTGGTGGACGTTGTTGCCGTGGAAGTCCATGTACCGCCGTCCGTCGGCGTCGACGAGCCAGATGCCTTCGGCCTCGGCGAGCGCGTCGAGGCAGGGCGTCGACAGCGATTGGTGCAGGTAGGCGGCGGCGTCGCGGTCGAGCAGCGTGCGCGCGGCCGGCCCCACGTGGTCGCGCTCCCACGCGCGGCGCAGCGGCGAGAGGTTCACGTCCCCTTCGGCGGCGAGGTCGGGCGGGCGCGCCGGAGCGTTCATCGGGCGGCGGCGGCCCCGGCTACCACGGCAGCGAGTACGTCTTGGTGTTGGTGAAGCTCTTCATCGCCTCCTGCACGCCCTCCTTGTAGCCGAGGCCGGAGTCCTTGATGCCGCCGAACGGCGTCAGCTCCAGCCGGTAGCCCGGGACCTCGCGGACGTTGACCGTGCCGACGTTTAGGTCGGCCACGAGGCGCGTAATGTAGTCGAGCCGGTTCGTGCAGACGGCCGACGACAACCCGTACGCGGTGCCGTTGGCGATGGCGATCGCGTGGTCGATGTCGCGGAAGCGGATCACCGGCGACACCGGCCCGAACGTCTCGGTCCGCACGACGTCCATCGCCGGGTCGACGTGGTCGAGCACCGTCGGCGCGTAGAGCGCGCCGCGGCGAACGTTGCCGGCCAGCAGCTTCGCGCCGCGCGCGACGGCGTCGTCGACGCGCGCCTCGAAGCTCCTCGCGGCGGCCTCGTCGATCACCGTGCCCATCTCGAGCGAGTCGTCCATCGGGTCGCCGTACGTCCACGCCTGCGTGCGCGCGACCAGCCGCTCGACGAACGCGTCGGCGACGCGCTCGTGCACGAGCATCCGCTTGACCGCCGTGCAGCGCTGGCCCGAGTTCTTGTACGAGCCGGCCGCCGCGAGCGCCGCCGCTTCGTCGAGGTCGGCGTCCTCCATCACGATGATCGGGTCGTTGCCGCCCAGTTCCAGCACCTGCCGCTTGTAGACGGCCTTCGCGGCGATGTACTTGCCGACCGGCACGCCGCCGGTGAACGTCACGAGGTCGATGTCGGGATTGACCAGCATCTCGTCCGCGATCTCGCGCGGGTCGCCGGTGACGACCTGGAACATCTCGGGCGGCAGGCCGGCCTCGTACAGGATGTCGGCCAGCACCAGCGCCGACAGCGGCGTCTTCTCGGTGGGCTTCAGCACCATCCGGTTGTTGGTGGCGACCGCCGGTGCGACCTTGTGCGCGACCTGGTTCAGCGGGTGGTTGAACGGCGTGATCGCGGAGATGGCGCCCAGCAGCGGCTCGCGCAGCGTGTACACCTTGCGCGACTTGCCGTGCGGCGTCAGGTCGCACGAGAAGACCTGGCCGTCGTCCTGCAGCGCGGCGTTGCCGGCGAAGGTGAACACGTCGCACGCGCGGCCGACCTCGTAGCGCGAGTCCTTCTTGCCGATCCCGCACTCGGACGTGATGAGGTCGGAGAGCGCCTCGCCGCGGGCGCGGATCAGGTCGGCCGTCCGCCGGCAGATCTCGTAGCGCTGGTATCGCGTGAGCGTCGGCCGGTAGGCCCGGGCGATCGCGAACGCACGCCGGATCTCCTCGGGCGTGGCCTTCGGCACGGTGCCGACCACGGCGCCCGTGTACGGGTTGCGCACGTCGAGGACGCGCGTCCCGCCGACGTGCTCGCCGCCGATGCGCATCTTGGCGTTCAGCGGCGCGCCGTGGCGGACACCGGCCAGCTCGGTCATCATGTTCATCGCGAACGTTTCTCCCGCTATTGCAGGTGGTTCAACGCGAGGTCGAACGCATCGAAATTGCGCCAGCGCCGCGCCGGCAGCGCGCCCGCCGGCCGGTTGGCGATCAGCGGCACCTGCTGCTCGGACACGCCGCCGTGCGAGCGCAGCGGCGCGTCGAGGCCGGTGAGGTCGTGCCGGTCGGGCGCCGTGCCGATGACCGTGAGCCGCTCCGAGACCACGACGAGGTCGCCGACGCGGTCGGCCGGCAGCTCGAACGCCGCGCACGCCTCGGCGCGCGAGTAGACGCGCTCGATGCCGGGCACGGCGGAAATGCGCGCGGCCGCGTCGGCGCAGCGCGCGGCGTCGGCGACGTAGACCGTCGCGTACGACCCCAGCGCGCCGTGGTGGACGACGTACGGATCGGTGATCGGCAGGATCACGCGGGTCGTGTCGGGCCCGTACCAGCCGTCGAGCAGCGACTGCAGGAACACGATGTTCGGGCGGCCGAGCGCGTCGGTCTTCGCGTTCATCCCGTGGTCAGCGGTAAGCACGACCGTCGCGCCGAGCGCGTCCATCTGTCCCAGGTAGCGGTCGAGCATCGCCGTGAAGTCGTTCGCGGCGGCGGTACCGGGCGCCGCCTTGTGCTGGACGTAGTCGGTCGTCGACAAGTACATGACGTCCGGCCGGTCGCGCTCGAGCAGCGCCACGCCGGCGGCGAGCACGAACTCGGACAGCGCGGCGCTGTAGACGGATGGCACCGGCATGCCCGTGAGCGCGAGCACGTCGGCGATGCCGTTGGCCGCCACCGTGGCCTCCGCGGCCTTCTCCGACGAGAAGCAGATTCCCTTCAGCTTGTGGCCGAGGAGCGCGCGCAGCTTGTCCTTCGCGGTGACGACGGCGACCTTCGCGCCCGCGTCGGCGAGTGCCGCGAGGATCGTGCCGGCGCGCAGGTACTTGGCGTCGTTCATCATGACCTCGGCGCGCGCGTCCGGATCCCAGAAGAAGTTGCCGCAGATCCCGTGGACCGCCGGCGGGGCGCCGGTGACGATCGACAGGTTGTTGGGGTTGGTGAACGACGGCACCACGCTGTCGGCGGTCAGGCACGTGCCGCGCCGCGCGAGCGACGCCAGGAACGGCGCACGCCCGGCGGCGATCGCCTGGTTGATGTAGTCGGGCTCGCAGCCGTCCACGCAGACGACGACGAGCGGCCGGTCCGGCCACCGGTAGGTGCGGCCGTTGACAGTAACGCTGCGCTCCCGCTGGACGGTCATGCCTTTCTCCGGATACGCGGCGCCGGCGCGGCGGCGGGCGCGGCGCCGCGCGCCTGGTGCATCCGGGCGCGGCTCTTCATGACGTGGTCGTACAGCGCGCTGCCCGCGGCGGCGGCGTCGCCGGCGGCAATGCGGTCGAGGATGTCGTGGTGCTCGCGGACCGAGACGGGCAGGGCGCCCTGCTGCGCGAGCGTGGCGCGGCGGTACAGGTTGAGCTCGTTGACGAGGCGCCGGTACATCGCGAGGAGCTTGGCATTGCCGGCGAGCGCGACGAGCGTCTCGTGAAAGTCGAGGTTGGTCGCGTGATAGGCGTCGATGTCGTTGCGTGCGACCGCCCGGTCCATCCGGTCGACGAGGGCGCGCAGCGCGCGCAGGTCGGCCGGCGCGATGCTCTGCGCGACGCGCCGCCCCGCATGGGCGTCGAGCACGGCGCGCAGCTCGTAGATGTCGTCGGCCTCCTCGACGGCGATCTGGCGGACGAACACGCCGCGGTTCTTCTCGAGCCGCACGAGACCGGACTCCTCGAGCGCGCGGAACGCCTCGCGCACGGGGCCGCGCGACACGCCGAGGAGATCGGCGATCGCGGCCTCGTTGAGCTTGCTGCCGGCGGCGTATTCGCCGGCCAGGATCCGCCGCTCGAGTTCGCGCTGTACGAGCGCGGGGAGCGAGTGGGTCTGCAGGACGGCGATCGTGTCGTCGGCCGCGGCGGTGGCGCGCCGCGCCGCGGGGCGGGCGGCGAGTCGGGTCGCCGGCGATGCGGCCGTTCCCGACGGCGGCACGGGTGGGGCGGTCTTCAGCATGTTGCGATTAGACGTTTCCTTGTGTAGATTGTCAACAATCTGCAATATGCGGCCGCGAGAATCGGCGGCGGCGCGCTGCGCCGCCGGTCGCGCGCGTTGCCTTGCAGCCGACAGCACGCGTAGCATCGATGCCGCCGCGCGGGCGGGGCGCTTCGAAGGCGCCGGCGCCCGCTTCGCCCCACCACGAACGAGGGAGCACGAACGATGAGAGTCGCCAAGTTTGCCCGCTGGTTGTCGTCTGCCATCGCCGTCGCCGCGCTCGCCGCGACGGGCGTGGCCTCCGCGCAGAAAACGCAGCTGACCGTGTATACGGCGCTCGAAACCGACCAGCTGAAGGCATACACCGAAGGCTTCAACAAGGCCTACCCGGAAATCGAGATCACGTGGGTGCGCGACTCGACCGGCATCATCACGGCGAAGATCCTGGCCGAGAAGGCGGCGCCGAAGGCCGACGTCATCATGGGCGTGGCGGCGACCAGCATGGCGATCTTCGCCGACGAGGGGCTGCTGCTGGGGTTCGCGCCCGCCGGACTCGACCGCATTCCGCCGCAGTACCGCGATTCGGCGAACCCGCCGCGCTGGGTCGGCATGGACGTGTGGGGCGCCACGATCTGCTTCAACACGGTCGAGGCCGCGAAGAGGAACATCCCGAAGCCGGAGACGTGGAAGGACCTGACGAAGCCCGTCTACAAGGGCCAGATCGTGATGCCGCACCCGGCGTCGTCGGGCACCGGCTTCTTCGACGTCACCGCGTGGCTGCAGGTGTTCGGCGAGGCCGAGGGCTGGAAGTACATGGACGGGCTGCACGAGAACATCGCGCAGTACATGCACTCGGGCTCGCGGCCGTGCGCGTCCGCGGCAGCCGGCGAGTACGTCGTCGGCATCTCGTTCGAGTACCGCGCCAACCGCGAGAAGGCGCGCGGCGCGCCGGTCGACCTCGTGTTCCCGAAGGAAGGCCTGGGCTGGGACCTCGAGGCGATCGGCATCGTGAAGACGACGCAGAAGCTCGACGCGGCGAAGAGCCTCGTGAACTGGGCGGTGACCGACGCGGCGATGGCCCTCTACGCGGCCAACTTCGCGATCGTGGCCGTGCCGTCGCAGTCGAAGCCGCTGCCAAACGTGCCGGCGGACTACGCGAGCCGGCTCGTCAAGAACGATTTCGCATGGGCGGCGAAGAATCGCGACAAGATCCTCGCCGAGTGGAGCAAGCGCTACGAGTCGAAGGCCGCTCCGAAGTAACCGCCATCCGCCGGGCGGACGGGATGCGGTCGTGCCAAGACTGCGATCGCGGCGGCCCGCCCGGTGGATGACTCGCCGGATTGGAGCGTCGGAACCGCCCGACGCTCACTCCGGCGGCTTTCCGCCTATGCACACCGCGGGGCGAATCCGCTTCGCACCACGCGCTCGGGTGAGCGCCTTACCTGACCGGATGGCCCGTGCCCCCTGATCCCGCCGTCGACGCGCTCGCGCTCGAGAGCGTACACAAGGCGTTCGGCAGCTTCGTCGCGCTGCAGTCGATCGACCTCACGATCGCCCCGGGCGAGATGGTGTGCTTCGTCGGGCCGTCGGGCTGCGGCAAGACCACGCTGCTGCGGATCATCGCCGGGCTGGAGGTGCAGACCTCGGGCCGCGTGATCCAGAACGGCCGCGACGTCTCGCACGCGCCCCCGGCGGCGCGCGACTACGGCATCGTGTTCCAGTCGTATGCGCTGTTCCCGAACCTCACGATCGCCGACAACGTCGCGTACGGCCTCGTCAACCGGCGCAAGGGACGCGCGGAGATCGTCGCGCGCGTCGCCGAGCTCCTCACGCTGGTCGGCCTGCCCGACGCCGGCCCGAAGTATCCGGGCCAGCTGTCCGGCGGCCAGCAGCAGCGCATCGCGCTCGCGCGCGCGCTCGCGACGTCGCCGTCGCTGCTGCTGCTGGACGAGCCGCTGTCGGCACTCGACGCCAAGGTGCGCGAACGGCTGCGCGGCGAGATCCGCGCGCTCCAGCGACGCCTGAAGGTCACGACGATCATGGTCACCCACGACCAGGAGGAGGCGCTGTCGATGTCCGACCGCGTCGTCGTGATGCGCCACGGCGCGATCGAGCAGATCGGCACGCCGCAGGACGTCTACGAGCGGCCGGCGACGCCGTTCGTCGCGGACTTCCTGGGCAAGGTCAACGTGCTGAAGGGCGTGGTCGCCGGGGCCGGGCACTACCGCGTCGGGCAGGCCGACCTCGAGCTGCCGGTCGACGGCTTCGCCGTCGGCGACCCGGTGCGCATCTACCTGCGCCCCGAGGACCGCCACATCGAGGGCGACCTCACGCACCTGCCGAACCGGCTGTGCGGCCGCGTCGACCACATCGAGTATCTCGGCACCGTGTGCATGGCCGAGGTGGCGTGCGAGCGGCTGGGCCAGTCGATGGTGGTGTCGATGTCGCTCAACCAGCTGCACGACCTCGGCATCCGCGAAGGCGCCGACCTCACGTTCGCGCTGCGCACCGACCGCGTCCGCGTCTTCGGCGAGCCGGCCGCGCGATGACCGGCCTGGCGGCGCCCCTCGCGATCCCGCGCGTGCGGATGTCGCGTGCGATCCTGGCGGAGCGGCTTGCCACGCAGGGCGGGCTGTGGCTGCTCGTGGCAGGTCTCGTCGTCTTCCTCGCGCTGCCGCTCGCGATCCTGTTCGTCAAGAGCTTCGAGGACAAGGCGGGCGCGTTCGTCGGGCTCGCCAACTTCGTCCGATACGTCCAGACGCCCGCGCTCGCACGCTCGACGCTCAACACGCTGACGTTCGCCGTGCTGACGACGCTGCTGACGCTGCCGCTCGCGTTCACGTTCGCCTACGCGATCCAGCGCAGCTGCATCCCGTGGAAGGGCGTCTGGCGCAGCATCGCGCTGATCCCGATCCTCGCGCCGTCGCTGATGGCGGCGCTGTCGTTCATCTACCTGTTCGGCAACCAGGGGGCGCTCAAGGTCGTGCTCGGCTGGTTCGGCGTCGCGACCATCTACGGGCTTCCCGGAATGGTGCTGGCGATGTGCTTCGCCTCGTTCCCGCACGCGGTGATGATCCTGCTGGCCTCGATGGCGCTGTCGGACGCGCGGCTCTACGAGGCGGCCGAGTCGATGGGTACGCGCCCGTGGCGACGCTTCACGACGATCACGCTGCCGGGCGCCAAGTACGGCCTCGTCTCGGCGGCGATGGTCGTGTTCACGATGGCGGTGTCCGAGTTCGGCGTGCCGAAGGTCATCGGCGGCAACTACCCGGTGCTCGCAATCGACATCTACAAGCAGGTGATCGGCCAGCAGAACTTCCAGATGGGCGCGGTCGTCGGTCTCGTCCTGCTGCTGCCCGCGGTCGTGGCGTTCGCCGTCGACCAACGGGTGCGGCGCAAGCAGAAGGCGCTGCTGACGGCGCGCAGCGTTCCGTACGCGCCGCGGCCCTCGCCGGTGCGCGACCGCCTGCTGCTTGCCTTCGTGTTGCTGGTGTCGGTCGCGATGCTCACCGTGATGGGCATGGCGGTGTTCGGCTCGTTCGTCAAGCTGTGGCCGTACAACCTGTCGCTGTCACTCGTCCACTACACGTACGGTTTCGAAGAGGCGAACGTCGAGCACGCGTACCGGAACAGCCTCGTCATGGCGGCGTGGTGCGCCGGGTTCGGCGCCGCGATCACGTTCGCCGGCGCGTACTGGGTCGAGAAGACGCGCGGGGCGGAGTGGCTGCGGCCGCTGATCCGCTTCCAGGCGATGCTGCCGATGGCCGTGCCCGGCATGGTGCTCGGCATCGGCTACATCCTGTTCTTCAACAATCCCGCCAACCCGCTCACGGTGCTCTACGGAACGATGGCGATCCTCGTCGCGTGCACGGTCGTCCACTTCTACTCGTCGAGCCACTTGACGGCGGTCACCGCGCTGAAGCAACTCGACGCCGAGTTCGAGTCCGTGTCGGCGTCGCTCAAGGTTCCGTTCTACAAGACGTTCTGGCGGGTGACCGTGCCGGTGTGCCTGCCGACGGTGCTGGACATCGGGCGCTACTACTTCGTCAACGCGATGACGACGATCTCGGCCGTCGTGTTCCTGTATTCGCCGAAGACCATGCTGGCGTCGATCTCGATCCTGCAGCTCGACGAGGCGGGCGCGATCGGCTCGGCGGCGGCAATGGCCACGCTCATCGTCGCCACGTCGGCCGTCGTCACCGTCGTCACGCTGGCTGCCGAGGGCCTGCTGCTGGCCCGCACGCAGCGGTGGCGCGGACGCGGGCGGGGGTAGCCCCGCAAGCAACGCATTCTCGAGGCAGAGGCAACGAACATGAGCAACCACGACCGCGATCCGATCCTCCTCACCCCGGGCCCGCTGACGACGTCGCTCGCGACCAAGGCCGCGATGCTGCGCGACTGGGGCTCGTGGGACGCCGCGTTCAATGCGGTAACCGCGCGCGTCCGTGCGCGGCTGACCGACATCGTCCACGCCGCCGACTCGCACGTGTGCGTGCCGATGCAGGGCAGCGGGACGTTCGCGGTCGAGGCGGCGGTCAACACGATCGTGCCGCGCGACGGCCACGTGCTGGTGCTGATCAACGGGGCCTACGGCAAGCGGCTCGCGCGGCTCGCCGAGTTGATGGGGCGCCGGACCACGACGTTCGAGACGGCCGACGACGTGCCGACCACCGCCGCGGACGTCGACCGGCTGCTCGCGCAGGATCCGTCGATCACGCACGTCGGCCTCATCCACTGCGAGACCTCCACGGGCATCGAGAACCCGCTGCAGGCGATTGCCGAGGTTGTCGCGCGCCGCGGGAGGAGCCTCATCGTCGATGCGATGAGCTCGTTCGGCGCGCTGCCGATCGACGCGCGGACGACGCCGTTCGACGCGCTGGTCGCGGCGTCCGGCAAGTGCGTCGAGGGCCCGCCGGGCATGGGCTTCGTGTTCGTGCGCAGGAGCGTGCTCGAGCGCTGCGCCGGCAACTCGACGTCGCTGGCGCTCGACCTGCACGACCAGTGGACGTACATGGAGAAGACGACGCAGTGGCGGTTCACGCCGCCGACGCACGTCGTCGTCGCGCTGGACGCCGCGCTCGAGCAGTACGTCGCCGAGGGCGGCCAGCCGGCCCGGCTCGCGCGGTACACGGCGAATTTCGACGCGCTGATGGCGGGGATGCGCGACCTGGGCTTCCGCGCGTTCCTGCCGCCGGCGATCCAGGCGCCGATCATCGTCACGTTCCACGCGCCCGACGATCCGAAGTACGCGTTCCGGCCGTTCTACGATCGCGTCCGCGACAAGGGTTTCATCCTCTACCCGGGCAAGCTCACGCAGGTGGAGACGTTCCGCGTCGGGTGCATCGGGGCGATCGGGCCGGCGGAGATGCGGCACGCGGTGAATGCGGTGCGCGACACGCTGGCGGAAATGGGCATCCGGATCGCGGTGCCGGGCGCAACGCGCGCCGCCGCCTAGCTGCCGGCATGCCGCAGCGACGCGAGCGTTCGCAGCCGAGCGCCGCCGGCCGGTCCGGCGCCGAGCCGCAGCAGGCAGTCGAGCGCAACGAGGCTCGCGTCGGCGGTGACCTCGTCCTCGCCGTGATCGAGCGCGATCAGGCGCGCCGCCTCGGCAAGCGTCACGCGCCGGTGCGCAACCGCTTCGCCGTCCTGGTTCGCCGGGACGAACGTCTGCGGCAGCCAGACGTCGTGCGCGAAGATCGTTTCCCACTGCAAGCCGTCCGGCTGCTCGCGGTGGATGCCGAGCGTGGCGACGCGCCGCGCACCGGCCGCGAGCGCCGCCGGCATGCCGGCCTCTTCCCACGCCTCCTTGACCACGGTACCTTCGACCGTGGCCCCGGACGCGATGCCGCCGCCGACGAGGTTGTCCAGCATCCCCGGGTCGATTGCCTTGGTCGGGCTGCGGCGCGCGAGCCACATCGTCACGTCCGCGCCGGCGCCTACGAGTCCGTTCACGTGCGCAGCGTACGTGCGCACGCCGAAGTAACGAGCGGCGGCACGCTCGAGGACGAACCACGGCGGCGCGCCGAAGCTTGCGGCGACCGCGTACCGCTCGTCGCGCCACGCCGTCAGCGCGCCTTCGGCGGCCAGCGTCTCGGCGACGCGCGCGATGGCGCGGCTGCGCGCGTCGGCATCGGCCAGTGCCGGAATGAACTCGACGCCGTCGCCGTCGACGCGAAAGACGTCGCCGAAGCCGGCCACGCGCCGGGCGCGCTCGGGGGTCAGCCAGCCGGCGACCGCGCCTCCGACGCGCAGCGGGCGACAGGGGCGCGCAGGCGGTGCGAGCGCGCGGCCGAGGCGGCGCGCGACGGCGTCCCACGTCGCGTCGTCGGTCATGCCGGTTATTCTAGCGGCGCCAGGCGCCCCCGGAACGCGTCACGATGACTCGCGACATACTCGCGCTGTTCGACCTCGACCACACGCTGCTGCCGCACGACAGCGACGAGCAGTGGACGGAGTTCCTGCTCGAGCACGGCAAGCTCGACCGGGCGGCGTTCGACGCCGCGAACCGCGAGCTCGTGGCACGCTACAACCGCGGCGAGGCCGGCGCCATCGAGTTCACCGAGTTCTACCTGTCGACGCTGACGGCGTTCGAACCCGACGAACTCGCGGCGCTGCACGCGACGTTCATGCGCGAGCGCGTGCTGCCGGCGATCCCGGTGGCGGCGCGCGACCTGATCGCCAAGCACCGCCGCCTCGGCCACTTCATGATCCTCACGACGGCGACGAGCCGCTTCCTCACGGCGCCGGTCGCCCGCGAGCTCGGCTTCGAGCACCACATCGCGACCGAGCCGGAGATGAAGGACGGTCGCTACACGGGGCGCGTGGCGGGCACCCCCAACATGCGCGAGGGCAAGGTCGAGCGCCTGCTGCAGTGGCTCGCCGAGCGCAACATGCAGCTCGCCGACTTCCGCGAGAGCTGGTTCTACAGCGATTCGCAGAACGACCTGCCGCTGCTGTCGCACGTGACGCATCCGGTCGCCGTCAACGCCGACCCGGTCCTGGCCGCGCACGCGCGGCACAAGGGATGGCCGCAGATCACGATCGGGTGATTCAGGAATCAGAGGCCAGGATTCAGGGATCAGCCGCGCCGGTGCCCTGCCGCGTGCGGTGGCGCCGCGCCTGCGGCGGCGCCCGATGTGCGCGCCCTGGAGAGGGCGAGGCCGGCCGGGCGGTAGAATTCCAAGGGTAACGCTGTTACCCACCGCGCCTTCGATGGCGCGCCCCTGTCGCGGGTGGTCCGTGTCGCCTCTGATTCCTGATTCCTGACCTCTGATCCCTGATGAGCGGAACGATCATCGACGGCAAGGCCGTCGCCCAGCGCGTCACCGACGAAGTCCGTGCCGCGGTCGCCGCGCACGTCGCCGGCCGCCACCCGCCCCCCGGCCTCGCGGTCGTGCTGGTCGGCGACAACGCGGCGTCGCAGGTCTACGTGCGCATGAAGCGCAAGACCACCGAGGCCGTCGGCATGCGTTCGTTCGCCTTCGACCTCCCGGCGTCGACTCCGGAAGCCGAGCTCCTCGCGCTGATCGACCGGCTCAACGCCGATCCCGCGGTGAACGCGATCCTGGTCCAGCTGCCGCTGCCGAAGCAGATCGACCCGGAGCGCGTCATCGAGCGTATCGACCCGAAGAAGGACGTCGACGGCTTCCACCCGTACAACGTCGGGCGGCTGGCGCTCAAGATGCCGGTGCTGCGCCCGTGCACGCCGTGGGGATGCATGCGGCTGCTGAAGGAGACGGGGGAGGACCTCGTCGGCAAGCACGCGGTCGTCATCGGTCAGTCCAACATCGTCGGCCGCCCGATGGCGCTCGAGCTGCTGATGGCGCGCTGCACGGTCACGATCTGCCACTCGGCGACGCGCGACCTGCCCGGGCTCGTCCGCCAGGCCGACATCGTCGTGGCCGGCATCGGCAAGCCGAAGTTCGTGCCGGGCGCGTGGATCAAGCCGGGCGCCATCGTGATCGACGTCGGCATCAACCGGCTGCCCGACGGGAAGCTCTGCGGCGACGTGGACTTCGAGGCGGCCCGCGAGGTCGCCGGCTGGATCACGCCCGTGCCGGGCGGTGTGGGCCCGATGACGATCGCGACGCTGCTCGCGAACACGCTGCGCGCGGCGCAGTGGCAGGGCGAAGGGTAGGCCGCCCGACGCATCCGGTCCACTGCCCTTGGGCGCGCTTGCCGCGGAACCGGCGGAAGTTGACATGCCGGGACGATCCGTGGAAAAGGGGGTGGGACTCGCGCGAGCCCCGCCCAGGGGAGGCCCCAATGTCCATCGTGACCTACGCACGTCTTGCGGCGCTGATTGCCGTCACTGCCGTGCTGTCCCTCGGCGTCCCGGCGCACGCGCAGACGATGCATCGCATCGGCGTGCTGGCCGCCGCGCCGAGCACGTTTGCGCTCACGCGCGCGGCGATCGACGGCTTCCGGCTCGCGCTTCGCGACCTGGGCCATGTCGAGGGACGCCAGGTCGCATTCGAGTACCGGTTTGCCGACGCGGGCACGGCCCAGTTGCCGGTGCTGGCCGCCGAGCTCGTCGCGCTCAAGGTCGACCTGGTGCTGACCGACAGCTCGGACGCGACGCGCGCCATCCAGCAGGCGACGGCGACGATTCCGGTCGTCATGGCCGTCAGCGCCGCGCCGGACCAGCAGGGGTTCGTCGCGAGCCTCGCCCGTCCGGGAGGCAACATCACCGGCCTCTCCATGCTCGCGCCGGAGCTCGGACGCAAGCGGCTCGAACTCCTCAAGGACGTGGTGCCAAAGGCGAAGCGCGTCGCTGTCCTGCGCACAGCGGACACGGTGGCCGCGGCGATGCAACTGCGCGACCTCGAGGCCGCCGCACGACAGCTGGGGCTCGAGCTGATCCCGGTGGATGTGCGGTTTCCCGATGCGGACGTCGCCGAGGCGTTCGCCAGGGCCGCCGGCGCCGGCGCCGACACGCTGGTCGTCGTCCCCGATGTACGGTTCGGACTCGAGCGCGCCCGCATCGTGGCGCACGCCGCCGAGCGCCGGCTGCCGGCGATCTACTTCGAGCGTTTGTTCGTGGAGGCCGGCGGCCTGATGAGCTACGGACCGAACATCGGTGAAATGTTCCGCCAGGCCGCCGGTTACGCGGACCGGATCCTCAGGGGCGCGAAGCCAGGCGACTTGCCCGTGCAGCAGCCGACGAAGTACGACTTCGTCGTGAACGTGCAGGCGGCGCGTGCGCTCGGCGTGACGATTCCGCCGGCGATCCTGATGCGCGCGGACGAGGTGGTGCGGTAGCGTCGCGGCGGCGACCGCGGGTTCGCTTGGCGGCGCCGTACGCCGGCGTCGACGGGCAAGGCCGGCGCCGGCTGCCTGCGCAGAGGGTCAGGCCCTCATCGCGCTGACGCGTGCCGCCCACGGGCATGACCCTACGAGCGCAGGTGCCACGCCTTCGGCCGTGTGAAGGTCTGGATGCCGTAGGTGGACAGCGTGAGGCCGATGCCCGAGTGCTTCACCCCCGACCACGGCAGCCGCGGGCTCACGCGGTCGCAGCAGTTCCAGTAGACGGTGCCGGCGCTGACCTGCCGCAGGATCCGCTTCGCGCGCTTCTCGTCGCCCGTATAGACGCCGGCGGTGAGCCCGTACTCGGTGTCGTTCATCAGCGCGACGGCCTCGTCGTCGCCGGCAACCGCCATGATGCCGATGATCGGGCCGAACGACTCGTCGCGCATCACCTGCATCGTGTGGTCGACGCGCGCGAGCACCGTCGGCGCGAACCAGTTCCCCTTGCCCTTGACCGGCGCGCCGCCCAGCAGCACCTGCGCCCCCTTCTTCTTCGCGTCGGCGACCTGCCGACCCAGCACGGCGAGTTGCGGGCGGCGGGTGATGGCGCCGATGTAGGTCGCCTCGTCCAGCGGATCGCCGACCTTGTAGCCCTTCACCTCGGCGACGAACGCGGCGACGAACGCGTCGTGGATCTTCCGGTGCACGTAGATGCGCTCGACCGAGCAGCACGACTGGCCGGTGTTGTAGAACGCGCCGTCGGCGACCGCCGCGGCCGTGGCCGCGACGTCGACGTCGTCGCAGACGTAGATCGGGTCCTTGCCGCCCAGCTCCAACTGCGTCTTGATCATCCGGCGGCCGGTGCTGGCGGCGATCTTCGCGCCGGTCGCGTACGAGCCGGTGAAGAACACGCCGTCGACGGGCTGCCGCAGCAGCGCGGCGCCGGTCTTGCCATCGCCGACGACGGCGATGAACACGTCGGCGGGAACGCCGGCCGCGTGCAGCATGTCCTCGATGTGCATGCCGGTCAGCGTGGCGAATTCGGACGGCTTGTAGAGGACCGCGTTGCCGGCGGCGAGCGCCGGGACGAACACGTTGCCGCCGACGAAGTACGGGTAGTTCCACGCCGAGATGTTGGCGATCACGCCGAGCGGGTCGTGGCCGATGCGCTCCTCGAGCTTGCCCTGCGGGTCGACGAACACCCGCTCGTCGCGCAGCACCTTCCCCGTGTGCTCGAGAAAGAAGTCGATCCGGCCGGCGAGGCCGTTCAGCTCGTTACGCGACTGCCGGATCGGCTTGCCGACCTCGAGCGACAGCGTCTGCGCGAGCTCGGGCTGGCGATCGGCCAGGATCTCGCGGAACTTGCGGATGGCGGCGAGCCGCTTCGCGACCGGCGTGGTCGCCCATGCCGGTTGCGCGGCGCGCGCGCGTGCGTACTTGGCGCGCACGGCCTTCGCGCTGTCGGCGGCCACGTCGGCGAGCATCGCCCCGGTCGCGGGATTCGTGATCTTCATGAGGTGTCTTCTAGAGGGCGTAGGCGGCGGACTTGTGGCGCGCCGCCGTGGTGAGGAAATCGTCGAGCAGCGCGGTGTCGTCGATGAACGTCCGGTCCCCCGGCGGGTGGAACTCGGGGTGCCACTGGACGCCGAACACATACGACGGCCCGACCCAGCGGATGGCCTCGACGATGCGGTCGGGCTCCGACCACGCCTCGACGACGAGGTCGCGTCCGAGTGCCTTGATTGCCTGGTGGTGCACGGAGTTGGTCTTGACCAGCGCCAGCCCCGGATAGAGGCGGGCGAGGCCGCTGCCGGCAACGATCGACGTCGCGTGGCAGTTCTTCTCGTAGAGCGCCTGGTCCCGGTGGTGCAGCGCGTCGGGGCGTTGCGTCGGGATGTCCTGCCAGAGCGTCCCGCCGAGCGCGACGTTGATCACCTGCGCGCCACGGCACAGTCCGAGAACGGGCTTGCCGGCGGCGACGAACGCGCGCATCAGCGCGATCTCGTAGTCGTCGCGGATGCGGTCGCCGTTCCACGCCGGCGACAGCGGCTTCTCGCCGTACGTGGCGGGGCAGACGTCGGAGCCGCCCATCAGCACCAGTGCATCGAGCTCGCGCGCGTAGTCGGCGACGGTCACCGGGCTCGCGTCCCGGCGCGTGTCGCCTTCGGGCGATGGGATCATCAGCGCCAGCACCTCGCGCTGCATCAGCCAGTGCGCGACGTTCTGCTCGATGTACTGCAGCGTCATCCCCTGGAAGATCGCCCGGGGCTGGTCGCTGTGGAAGAACGACGCGGAGATGCCGGCTTTCAGCATGGAGGCGCAGGGCGGCGGCGCGCTCAGAGCGCGGCGGCGAACAGCTGCTCGAAGTCCGCGGCCGTGCACTTGCGCGGATTCGTCTGGTGGCAGATGTCGGCGGTCGCGATCTCGACCAGGCGCGGGATGTCGCCGCGCGTGACCTGCCGCGGTGCGGCGTGCCCGGACAGCTGCGCTGGAATGCGCAGCTGCGCCTTGAGCGCCGTGAGCCACGCGATGAACGCGAGCCCTCGCGCCTCGGCCGAGCCGGCATCGCCGCCCGGCACGCGGGCGACGTGCGCGAGCTCGGCCATCTTCGCCGTCGCGGCCGGGAGGTTGAAGCGCATCACGTGGTCGATCATGATCCCGTTGGCGAGGCCGTGGTGCATGTCGGCGACCGTCGACAGCGCGTGCGCGCACGAGTGGACGGCGCCCAGGTCCTTCTGGAACGCGATCGCGCCCATCATCGAGCTCATCAGCATGTCGGACCGGGCGGCGAGGTCGCGGCCGTCGGCCACGGCGCGCGGGAGCGCACGTGCCGCGATCCGCACGCCCTCGAGCGCGATGCCGTCGCACAGCGGATGGTAGGCGGGCGACAGGTACGATTCGACGTTGTGCGTCAGCGCGTCCATGCCCGTCGCCGCCGTGATCGCCGGCGGCAGGTCGAGCGTCAGCTCCGGATCGGCGTACACCGTCTTGGCGAGCAGCGCCGGCGAGAAGACGATCTTCTTCACGTGCGTCACGTCGTCGGAGATCACGGACGAGCGCCCGACCTCGGACCCGGTCCCGGCGGTCGTCGGCAGCGCGACGAACCACGGCAGCGGGCGCTCGATCGGCCGGACCTGCGGGTGGTCCCACGCGTACTCGAGGATGTCGCCCGGGTGGACCGCCATCAGCGCGATGGCCTTGGCGACGTCGAGCGCGGCACCGCCGCCCAGGCCCACCACGGCGTCGGCGCCGTGCGCCCGGTAGGCGGCCGCGCCGTCCATGACCTGCCTGCGCACCGGATTGCCGGAGATGTCGGAATAGACGCCGACGTCGAGGCCGGCGAGCTCGGCGACGAAGGCGGGCAGCAGCGGCAGCGCGGCGATGCCGCGGTCGGTGACTACCAGCGGACGCCGGATCCCGTGCCCCTTCAGGTGCCCGGCGACGAGCTTGCGGGCGCCGGCGCCGAAGTGGATGGTCGTGGGAAATGCGAAGCGATCGATCATGGCGGGAGGGACTCGACGGGAAGGCGACGGCGCGGAATGCGCGCAGCCGAGATGATAAACCGAACGGGCGCGGCGGCCGCGCCGTCAGTCGCGCCCCAACGGCAGCAGCATGTGCTCCTTGCCGTAGTACCGGCCGTCCACGCGGATCGCCCGCGGCTCGACGCCGAAGGTGGCGAAGCCGGCGGCGGCGTAGAGCCTGCGCGCCGGCTCGTTGCCCTGCGTCACGGTCAGCGTCAGCTGCTCGATGCCGGCGTCGCGCGCGGCCGCGATCGCGTGCGCGAGCAGCGCGCGTCCGACGCCGACGCGCGCGTGTTCGGGCCGTACGTACATGGCGACGATCTCCCCCGCGTGCTTCCGCTTGCGCCGCGGGTCGCGCACCAGGCCGACGGCGCCCACCAGCACGCCATCGACGAAGGCGCCGAAGATCGCCGCTTCGCCGTCGGGCGCGAGGCGGGCCTCGGTGACCGCGAGAGGCTTCGCGACGTCCTCTTCGTAGCTCGACGTGAACGCCTCCGGATGCGCGGCGAGCCCGCGGAGCCGCAGCTCGCGGTAGGCCGGCGCGTCGCCGGGAACGAGCCGCCGGACGTCGGGCTCAGATGATCTCGAAGTAACGCTTCAGCTCCCAGTCGGTGACAGCGTCGAGCCACTGCCGCCACTCCCACTCGCGCGTCGCGGCGAAGTGGTCGACGAAGTCGTCGCCGAGCCAGTCGCGGGCGACGTCGGACTTCGCGAAATTCCGCGTCGTCTCGATCAGCGTGCGCGGCGCGCGGGGGACGTCGTCGGCGCCTTCGTTGGTGCCGGTGACGGGTTTCGCCGTGAGCTTCATGCTCTTCTCGACCCCGTGCATGCCGGCGGCGATCACCGCGGCCATCGCGAGGTAGGGATTGACGTCGGCGCCCGGGCAGCGCGTCTCGAGGCGCGTGGACTTGGGGCTTCCGGGGATCACGCGAAAGCTCGCGGTCCGGTTGTCGACGCCCCACGTCGGCTTCACCGGCGCCCAGAAGCCGTCGACGAGCCGCTTGTAGCTGTTGATCGTCGGCCAGAACATCGGCGCGAACTGCATCAGTGCCGCAACCTGTCCGGCGAGGTAGCTCTCGAACAGGCGGCTCATCCGGTGGCGACCCTTCGGGTCGTAGAATCGGTTGACCTTGCCGTCGGACAGCGACTGGTGGATGTGACCCGAGCAGCCCGGATAGCGCGCGCTCCACTTGGCCATGAAGCTCGGCATGATGTCGAAGCGCGCCCCGATCTCCTTGGTGCCGGTCTTGAACAGGACCGCGCGGTCGGCCGCTTCGAGCGCCTCGGAGAACAGGATCGCGACCTCGTAGACGCCGGGCCCGGTCTCGGTGTGCAGGCCCTCGATCGGGATGCCGAAGGCGCCCATCTCGTTGAACAGCGCCGCGAAGAACGGCTGCGACGCGTTGGCGCGCAGCAGCGAGTAGCCGAACATGCCGGGCGTGATGGGCTCGGGCGCGACACCCTGCTTCTCCGCCCACGACTGCGGCGTCTCGGCGAAGTTGAACCACTCGAACTCCATCCCGCACATCGGCGAGAAGCCGCTCTTCTCGGCGCGCGCGAGCACGCGCTTCAGGACCTGCCGCGGGCACAGCGGATGCGGGGCCTCCTTGCCATCCTTCTCCCAGACGAACTCGCCCAGGAAGAACGGCACGCCATCGTCCCAGGGCACCGTGCGGTACGTCGACAGATCGATGCGCGCAAGCGCGTCGGGGAAGCCCTTGTGCCAGCCGGTGATGGTCGTGTTGTCGTAGCAGACGTCCTGCGAGTCCCAGCCGAACACGACGTCGCAGAAGCCGAAGCCGCCCTCGGCCGCCGACAGGAACTTGTCCTTGTGGATGTACTTGCCGCGGAGGATGCCGTCGATGTCCGAGACCGCGACCTTGACCCGGGTCCCCGGGGCCTTGCGGACTGCGTCGATCACCTTCGCGGGATTGGGCGCCGGCATCGGACTCTCCGTTTCGAATGGGGTGCGACCGGCGGATTCTAGCGCAGGCGTGTCCGCACGATGGCATCATCGGGCCATGCCGTCACCGAACGCGTCGTCGCCGTCCCCGGCCGGTTCGCTCGCCGCGCTGCACGTCGCGGTCGCGCTGTTCGGCTTCGCCGGCCTCTTCGGCAAGTGGATCGCGTGGGACCCCGCGGCGATCGTGCTCGGCCGCGCGCTCGTCGCGGCCGCGGTGCTGGCCGCCGTCGTTCGCCGGCGGTCCGGCGCGCTGGCGTGGCCGGGGGCCGGCGTCGCCACGAACGGCGTGATCCTCGCCGTTCACTGGGTGGCGTTCTTCGCGGCGATCCAGGTGTCGACCGTCGCCATCGGGCTTCTCGGCTATGCGAGCTTTCCGCTCTTCGTCGTGCTGCTGGAGCGCGCGCTGCTCGGCGTGCCGGTGCGGCCACGCTCCGCGCTCAAGGTGGCGCTGGTCACCGTCGGCCTCGTGCTGCTGGTGCCGGAGTTCACGTGGGCCAGCGCGACGGTCCGCGGCCTCGCGTGGGGTGTGCTGTCCGGCTTCACGTTCGCGCTCCTCACCGTGCGCACGCGCGTGCTGCGCGCGCGGTCCGGCGCCACGCGCATCGCGCTGTGGCAGAACGCGATCGCCGCGCTGGTCGTGGCGCCGGTCGTCGTCGTGCGCGACGCGCTTCCCGCGGGCGTTGACGCGCACGCGCTGCTGCTCGTCGTCGTGCTCGGTGTGCTCTGCACCGCCGGCGCGCACACGCTCTTCATCGCGAGCCTCGCGCGCGTGCCGGCGACCAGCGCCGCCGTCGTGGCGGCGCTGGAACCTGTCTACGGCATCGCGCTCGCGTGGTGGCTGCTCGCGGAGGTGCCGGACCCGCGGACGCTCGCCGGCGCCGCGCTGCTGGTCGCCGCGGCGGCGATCGCGACACGCGGCGCAGCGGCACCCGTTGCATGATGCGTGGCGCCGCGTCCGCGGATTCGGTAGCATCGCGACTGCGTCGCACGGCGTCGTCGAGACCCGGGCGCGCGCGACGAAGAAGGCCGGAAACCCGATGATCCTGTTGATGATGGGCGTGTGCGGCTGCGGCAAGACGACGGTCGGCGAAGCGCTCGCCCAATCGCTCGGCTGGCCGTTCTACGACGCCGACGACTTTCATCCGCCCGCGAACGTCGCCAAGATGGCGGCGGGCGAGCCGCTGACCGACGACGACCGCTGGCCCTGGCTCGACCGGCTGGCGGACGAGATGCGCGCGATCCTCGCCCGCGGCGGTCACGCGGTGCTCGCGTGCTCGGCGCTGAAGGAGGCCTACCGCGCGCGCCTCGCGCAGGCCGGAGACGTGCGCGTCGTCTTCCTGGCCGGCGACGCGGCAACGATCGCGGCGCGGCTCGCGGGCCGACAGCACCGGTACATGCCGCCGACGCTGCTGCCGTCGCAGTTCGCCGCGCTCGAGGAGCCTGCCCGCGCGCTGCGCATCGACATCCGGCAGCCGGTCGCCGCGCAGGTGCAGGCGATTCGCGACGCGTTCGCGCTGCAGCGATGAGCCGGCGACCGCGCAAGCCCGCCACGCTGGTCGGGCACGTCGGCCGCGCACCGCGCAAGTGGCTGGGCGCCGTCAACACGCCGGTGTTCCGGGCGTCGACGATCCTGTTCCCGAGCGTGGCGGAGCTCAAGTCGGCCGCCGCCGGCGAGCACCCGGGATTGACCTACGGGCTGCACGGGCTGCCGACCGTGCGCGACTTCGCCGCCGCGATTGCGGAGCTGGAGGGCGGGCACGGGGGCCTCGCGGTGCCGTCGGGCCTCGCGGCGACGACGCTGCCGCTGCTCGCGCTGCTGAATCCCGGCGACCACCTGCTGGTGACCGACTCGGTGTACGGACCGACGCGGCGCTTCTGCGACCTGCATCTGAAGCGCATCGGCGTGGAGGTCACCTATTACGACCCGCTGCTGGGCGCCGCGATCGCGCGCGAATTCCGGCCGAACACGAAGGTCGTGTTCACCGAATCGCCGGGTTCGCTCACGTTCGAGGTGCAGGACATCCCGGCGATCGCGGCCGTGGCGCACGCGCGCGGCGCCCGCGTCGTGCTGGACAATTCCTGGGCGACGCCGCTGCACTTCCGCGCGTTCGACCACGGCGTGGACGTGTCCGTGCACGCGGCCACCAAGTACATCGGCGGGCACTCGGACGTGCTGCTCGGCGTGATCGTCGGCAACGAGGCCACGTTCCCGGCGCTGCAGCGGCTGTGGACGGACATGGGCGTGACCGCGTCGACTGACGACTGCTTCCTCGGCCTGCGCGGCCTGCGGACGCTCGCCACGCGGCTCGCGCAGCAGCAGGCGTCGGCGCTCGCGATCGCGCACTGGCTGCGCGAACGGCCGGAAGTGAAGGAGGTCCTGCATCCGGGCCTGCCCGGTGCGCGCGGTCACGCCCTGTGGAAGCGCGACTTTCGCGGCGCCTCGGCGCTGTTCGGCGTGGTCCTGCAGCCGGTCGCGGAGGCGCGCATTGCCGCGATGCTCGACGGCTACGAGCTCTTCGCGATGGGCTGGAGCTGGGGCGGCTACGAGAGCATCGTGATCCCGACGTGGCCCGAACGCGTGCGCACGGCGACGGCGTGGAACCCGGGCGGGCCGTGCCTGCGGTTCGCGATCGGGCTCGAGGATCCGGACGACCTGATCGAGGATCTCGCCGAGGGATTCGACCGGCTGCGCGCGTGAGCCGGCCGGCCTGACCGCCGCCGGCTCCGTCCGGCGCGCACACCGCACGCCGCGTTGGCGACGGGCCTGCCCCGCGGTCGGCCGGTCAATGCGGCCGCCTGGCGAACAACGGGTGGCGGGGCCGCGGTCCTCGTCGAAGAAGTCGACGCCGAGGTACGCGCAGTCCCCCGTGGCGCCGACGCCGTCGCAGTCGCACCGCGGCATCGTGTGCAAGGAGGCGAGCACGCTCTTCCCGGCCGTCGGGTCCCACGCTTCGCGGCTGGGCTCGCCCGTGCCATAGGCACTGTGCGGAACCTCCGGCCAATGGCGAGGCGGCAAGCCCGGCGGCCACGTGGCGACGGCTTCGCGATGCCTGCACGCGCGCATGGGCGCATGCCGCCCGCGGTCCGTCGCGAACCATCGACGCGGGCGCTCGTGGTTTCTCCTTCGGACTCGGTCGCGACGGTGGCGGTCGCTCGCAATCGTCGGTTTCGCGGTCCCGCGCTTGCGCGAGGGCTCCGCGCGCCATTTTGTGACTTGTCCGGGTTCCGCCATCGACCCCAGCGCGAATGTCGGCCACGCGTCGCGTCGCGCGCGAAGCCCGGCGTGGAATGCCGGATTCGCCGGATTTGCGACCGATGGCCGTGCGCGACGACCGCGCAGGCGCTCGCTGGAGGGAATCCGGCCGACTGCCGCGCCCGCCAGCCCGTGACCATCCGTTGACAACTGTCAATGCGGCGCGCATCCGCGGGCCGAGAATGAATCCATTAATGCTTCGAGTCGGGCCGTTGCGCGCCCGGCGGCGCAGCGGCGGCCAGAGGAGTCGCCATGCGCGCACTATTTCCCGCCTTCCTGATCGCGTCCTGCGGGCTTCTCGCGAGCCCCGTGGCAGGCGCCGCGTCGACCGCCATCGAGTATTACCACAGCGGCGACGGCAACTATTGCGTCGCTTCGTCGCCGAAGGAGACCGCCGCGCTCGACGCCGGCGTCATCTCCGGCTGGACCCGCACCGGAGAGAGGTTCGGCGTGCTCGATCTCGGCGCGGCGGGATCGGCGAGTGTCTACCGCTTCTGGAGCGGGCAGACGTTCGCGCCGGCCAGCTCGCACTTCTACACGCCGATCGCGGCGGAGTGCGCGGCGGTGCTCAAGAATCCCGACTGGACGTTCGAGGGCGAGGTCTTCGCGCTGACGCTGGCGGATGCCGCGGGCACTTGTCCCGGCGACACGCTGCCGCTCTATCGGCTGTACAACGACGGGCGGTCGGGTGTGCCGAACCACCGGTACACGACGTCTGCGGCGATCCGGTCGCTAATGCTGGCGCAGGGGTGGGTCGCGGAGGGCGCGGGCCTCGGCGTCATCGGCTGCGTCCCGCCGGTCGTCGAGCCGCAGCTCGTGAAGGGACGCGTCGTCGACGGCTACGTCGAGCTCGCGCTGGTCTGCGCGGATCTCAACCGCAACGGCCGCTGCGACGGCAACGAGCCGCAGGCGTATTCGGACGCCGCCGGCGCGTACCAGATCGCGGTGCCCCCGGATGCCGCGCCGGCGCCGCTCGTGGCCGAAGTGATCGCCGGACGCTCGCGCGACGGCGATGCGCCGCAGTCGACGGTCGACGCCTCGTTCCGGATGGCGTCGCCGGGACCGGCCTACGGCACTGACATCACGCCGTTCTCGACACTGGTGCTGCTGACCGGCCAGAGCGACTACCGGCTGGCAGAGGACCTCGTCCGCGGCACCCTCGGGCTGCCGCCGTATTACGACATCAAGCTCTCCGCACCGGCAGCGGCCGGGTCGCTGAAGCAATCGGTTGCGAAGGCGGTCGTGACCGCGCTGAAGGCGAGCGGTATGGGACTCGACCTCGCCGCGCCCACGGCCCTCGCGACGGTTATCGCGGCGTTTCCGGCCGCGCTCACCGACGTGCCGCAGTTGCGGATCGCGACCAAGGACCGCGCGCCGATCGTGTCCAAGGAAGACTACGTGGACGCGACCTACGTGCTGACCAATCCCGCCGCCGCCGTGCCGACCGTCAACCTCAACGGCAAGATCCGCGGGCGGGGCCACTCGACGTGGGGGCAGCCGAAGAATCCGTACAAGGTCCAGTTCACCAACGACGCCAGCTACGCGGCGATCTCCGACGTGCTGGGGATGCGCAAGCAGCGCAACTGGGCGCTGCTCGCCGACTACTTCGACCGTTCGCTGATCCGCAACAAGCTCGCGCTGTCGCTGGGGGGCAGCAGCGTATTCACCAACGGCCTCAAGTGGACGCCGGCGGGCCAGCACGTCGAGGTGTGGCTCAACGACGACTACGTGGGCGTCTACCTGCTGACCGAGGACATCCGGATCGACGCGGCGCGGCTCAACCTGAAGAAGATGGGCGCCGCCGACGTCGACGGCGGCTACATCGTCGAGGTCGACTCCCGGCTCGACTGCTACAACGGCACGGACTTCAGCCTGCAGCTGGTGACCGCGCTTGCCGTTCCGTTCTGCATCGACACGCCCGACGAGTCGGCGATCACGCCGAACCAGCTCGCGTACATCAAGAACCTGCTGAGCACCGTCGAAGCCGACCTGTACGGGCCGCGGAAACTGCAGGGCATCAACCAGGCGAGCTACGCCGACTGGTACCTGCTGCAGGAATTCGTCCGCAACAACGACGCGCTCTTCATTTCCAGCGACTACATGTGGAAGGACGCGGCGACCGCGGCGGACCCGAAGGACCGGCTGCTGAACATGGGACCGCTCTGGGACTTCGACCGCAGCATCGGCAACGTCAACTACTTCGACAACTGGATGTCCAGCGGCTGCTGGGTCAGCAAGCCGTACCTGCCGAACTGGCTGAGCCGGCTGCTCGACAATCGCGACTTCCTCGCGCTGACCCTCGCGCGGTGGAAGCAGAAGCGGCCGGCGCTGGAGGCGTTCGTGAACGCGAGCATCGACACGTTCGCGCGTCGCCTCGGGGCGGCGCAGAAGCGCAATTTCGACCGCTGGCCGATCTTCGACGTGCCGCTCACCAATTACTACGTGTTCGCGAACCATGCCGAGGAGGTGGCGTTCGTGCGGCGATTCCTGAACGAGCGGATGGCGTGGCTCGACGCGGCCTACGCGAGCCCGCAGGCGTTCGATCTGCTGTGCAAGTAGCCGGCCTCCACGTTGCGTTGCCGTGGCAGCGGGTGGGGACGCCGCTTGGGGGTCGCAGCGTCGGAAACGGGGGCATCACGATGCGTACACTGCTCCGAACCCTGTGGGCCGCCTCGTGCGGGCTCCTGCTCTGCCCGGCGGCGGCGGCCGTTTCGACGGCCGTCGAGTTCTACCACGGCGGCTACGGCCACTACTTCGTGACCGCGTCGGCGCCGGAGATCGCCAAGCTCGACGCCGGCACGATTCCGGGCTGGACCCGCACCGGGGAATCGTTCGGCGTGCTGGACCTCGGCGCTGCGGGCGCGGCCGGCGTCTGCCGCTTCTGGAGCGGGCAGACGTTCGCCCCGAAGAGCTCGCACTTCTATACGCCGATCGCGGGGGAATGCGCGACCGTCAAGAACAACCGGGACTGGTCGTACGAAGGCGAGGTGTTCGCGCTGGCGCTCGCCGACGCCAACGGCGCGTGCGCCGCGGGCACGTTGCCGCTGTATCGGCTCTACAACAACGGGCAATCCGGCGCGCCGAACCACCGCTACACGACACGCCCGGCCATCCGGGCGCAGATGCTGGCGCAGGGGTGGATCGCGGAAGGTGCCGGTATCGGCGTGGTCGGCTGCGTGCCGCCGGCGCCGATCACGATCGTCGCGGCCGGCGACATCGCGCAATGCTTCGGTGCGCCGGCGGCCGGGAGCCAGGCGGCGAAGACGGCCGCGCTCGTCGCACCCCAGGACAGCCTCGTGCTCACGCTCGGCGACCACGCGTACGAGTACGGCACGCCCTCCGAATTCGCGAACTGCTTCCACCCGACGTGGGGCGCGTTCAAGGACCGGATTCGCCCCGCGCCCGGCAACCACGACTACTACACGGACGGCGCCGCGGGGTACTTCGGCTACTTCGGCGCCCAGGCCGGCCCCGATCGCCGCGGCTACTACAGCTTCGACTTCGCGGGTTGGCACTTCATCGCGCTCAACACCTTGACGGACGTCTCGGCGCAGTCCGACCAGTACGTGTGGCTCAAGGCGGATCTCGCGCAATCCGCCGGCACGCTCTGCACGATCGCCTTCTGGCACTTCCCGGCGTTCAACTCCGGGGCGTCGTACGGCAGCGTCATGCCGATGCGGCCGTTCTTCGACGCGTTGCAAGCCGCGGGCGTGGAGATGGTGCTGTCGGGACACGAGCACATCTACGAGCGGTTCGCCCCGCAGCGGGCCGACGGCACGCTCGATGTCGAGCGCGGCGTCCGTCAGTTCGTCGTCGGCACCGGCGGCCACACGCTCAACGCGATGGGGACGGTGCTGCCCAACAGCGAATACCGCCAGAACACCACCTGGGGCGTGTTGCGCCTGACGCTAGGGCAAGGCACGTACAGCTGGCAGTACCTGCCGGTCGGCGGCGGCGCGCCGCTCGACGCGGGTATCGGGACCTGCCATCCGTGAAACGCGTGGCACCCCGTTCGTTCGATCGGCCACCCGGTGCCGGTTCGTCGCACGCGCGGGCGAACCCGCCGTGGAGGAGGACGGTGGTGTCGCGGGGCGGTGTTGCGCGGGCGACGTCGGCGACGTCCCGTCGTCGCCACGAGCGGGAGATGCCGTAGACGTCGAAGGTGGAATTCCGTCATGCGTCTACCCGTTGCGACAGCGGTTCTCCTGTGCACTGCCTGGGCGGCCAATGCCGCCGGCCAGGGTGTCCTCGAGATTCCGGATCCGAATTCGACGCAAAGCGGCATCGGCGTCATCAGCGGCTGGCACTGCAGCGCCGAACGCATCGAGATCGTGATCGACGGCGGTGCCCCGGTGCTCGCGGCGTCGCACACGCAGCGGGGCGACACATCGAGTGTCTGCAGTCGCACCGACACGGGCTTCTCCCTGCTGTGGAACTGGAACCTGCTCCCGACCCATTGCTTCGGCTGTCGTTACCACCGCATCGTCGCGCTTGCCGACGGAATTCAATTCGCCGACACGGAATTCCAGGCGGAGAACTTCGGAACCGAATTCCTGACTGGAAAGACGGGCCGGTACGGCCTTGCCAACTTTCCCGGGATCGGCGCCATGACGTGGGTGGAGTGGGACGAGACCAGGCAGAATTTCTCGGTGTACTTCACCGCCTCCGATCAATTCAGCGTCTCCGGCACGTACTACGGTGCGCTGGAATCCGGCGCGCACGCGCCCTACTGCGGCCCATGGCCGCCCGATCGCAAGCTTCCGATCAGGTACGGCTCGTTTTCCGTACAGGTCACGGGTGAGCACATGGCGCTCACCATCCAGTACGCGGACGGCCAGACGTGCAGCCTGCCCGGAGTGGCGCTCGAGCCTCACGACGGGACGCTCGACATCGACGGCTACGTGCGAGCGGTGTTCGATCGCGCCGCGGCGGCGCAATGTCCCGAGTTTCCGGAAGGGGTGAGCGTTCAGGCGAACGGGCAGCGGATGGTCGCAAACTCGCGGGACAACTGCGTGACCGCAGCCGTCTGGGGCGCGAAGTAGCCGTTCGCGTCCGAGGCGGCCTCGCCGCGCCTCGCGTGATTCGTACGGGCACGACCGGAACGATCGACCCGGGTTGCAGGCGAATTCCCGGACGGAGGCCGGGGTTCGATCGAGTGGCAGCGCCACCCGCCACGGAGCGCGGCGCTAGGTCCCGGCGGACGTGGCCGCGTCTTCGCCGAGGTACACGGCCTGCACCCGCGGGTCGGCGCGCACGGCGTCCGGCGACCCCTCGGCGATCACCTTGCCGTGGTCGAGCACGATCACGCGGTCGGCGAAGCCGAACACCACGTCCATGTCGTGCTCGGTGAACAGCACGGCGATGCGGTCCTTGCGGGCGAGATCGGCGGCAACCTGCATCAGCCGCGCGCGCGAGCGCGGCGCCATGCCGGCGGTTGGCTCGTCCATCAGAAGCACGCGCGGCCGCGCCGCCAGCGCGAGCGCCAGCTCGACGCGCTTCGCATTGCCGTAGGCGAGCGTCGCGCAGTGGGCGTCGGCGAGGTCGGCGCAGCCGACGCGGGCGAGCACGGCGTCCGCCTCGCCGTCGGATTCCGCGGACGCGAGCGAAAGCATGCGATCGCTGTGCCCCGCGTGCGCGGCGAGCGCCAGCCGGACGTTCTCGCGCACGGTCATCGACGCGAAGGTCGCCGCCACCTGGAACGTGCGCCCGACGCCGAGTCGTGCAATCTCGTGCGGCGGTCGGCCGTCGATGCGCGCGTCGCCGAGCGACACGGTGCCGGCGTCGGGAACGAGCTGGCCGTTGACGAGGTTGAAGCACGTGGTCTTGCCGGCGCCGTTGGGTCCGATCAGCGCGACCAGCTCGCCGGCGGAGACGGCGAAACTCACGCCGTCGACGGCGCGCACGCCGCCGAAGATCCTGGTCAGCCCTTCCGCGTGCAGGACCGCACCGGCCACCGGACGCGCGTCGCGCTGCGCGCCCGGGCTCACCGGACACCTCGTTCCTGGCAGCGACCCTTCGGGCTCATGCCGGTGCCCGCCTGCGCGTGAGGCGCGCGAACGCGCCACCGATGCCGGCCGGCAGCACCAGCACGATGACGAGGATCAGCGCGCCGAGCAGGGCGCGCCAGTAGTCGGTGACGCGCGCCAGCGTGTCGGACAGCCACGTGAACGCCGCGGCGCCGAGCAGCGGTCCGAACAGCGCATTGAGGCCGCCCAGCAGCACGGAGACGAGCACGTCCACCGAGCGCGGAATCGCGAGCGACTCCGGCGAGATGCTGCCCTTCGAGAACGCGAAGAGACCTCCCGCCAGTCCCGCGAACGCGCCGGCCAGCGCGAATCCCGCCCACTGCGTCCGCCGGACGTCGATGCCGAGCGCGCCCGCGCGGAGCGCCGAATCGCGGACGCCGCGCAACGCAAAGCCGAATGGCGAGCGCGCGATCCGCACCAGCGCGGCGCAGGCGAGCGCGACGACGGCCAGCGTGAGGTAGAAGTACCGCGTGCGGTCGGCGAGAAACGCGGCCGGCCACACGCCGACGAGGCCGTTCGAGCCGCCGGTCACGCTGTCCCACTGGTACGCGATCGACCACACGATCTGCGCGAAGGCCAGCGTGAGCATCGCGAGGTAGACGCCTGCGAGGCGCACGCAGAACCACCCGAAGACCACGGCGGCGACGAGAGCGCCGAGTGGCGCCACCGCCAGCGCGGCGGGCATCGGCAGGCCGGCCTTCACGGCGATCGCCGCGCAGTAGGCGCCGGTGCCGAAGTACGCCGCGTGTCCGAACGACGTCATGCCCCCGGTGCCGAGCAGGAACTGGAGGGAGAGTGCGAACAGCGAGGCGATCAGGATGTCGGTGGCGAGCACGGCCGCATACTCGTCGCGGACCCATGGCAGCGCCACCAGCGCGGCCAGCAAGGCGGCGGCGACCCACGCATCGCGGGGGCCCGGCCCGACGACGAGCTCGCGCTGCTCCGGCAGCGGAGTCGTCGCCGGCGCGCCCGGCGGCCGGCCCAGCAGTCCGTGGGGCTTCAGGGCGAGCACGATCGCCATCACGACGAACTCGGCGACCAGCGTGAGCTTCGGGAAGGCGAACGCGACGCCCAGGACCTCCACGTTGCCGAGCGCGATGCACAATGCCTTGGTGAGCCCGATCAGCAGCGCCGCGAGGAACGCGCCCGGGATCGACCCCAGCCCGCCGACGACGGTGACGACGAACGCGTCGGCGATGATCGCGACGTCCATGCCGAGGTTGGCCGGCTCGCGCGGCAGCTGCAGCGCGCCCGCGAGGCCGGCCAGGAGCGCGCCCAGCGCGAACACGGCCGTGAAGAGGCGCGCGTCGTCGATCCCGAGCGCTGCCGCGAGCGTCCGGTTCTCCGACGCCGCGCGGATCAGCGTGCCGAAGCGCGTGCGCGTCACGAGCCACGTCAGCGCGGCCAGCACCAGTGGTCCCACGGCGATGAGGAAGAGGTCGTACTGCGGGACCGGGCGGCCGAGGATCTCGACGGTGCCGGCGAGGCCCGGCGCGCGCGGCCCCAGCAGGTCTTCGGCGCCCCAGATCGCGAGCGTCGCGTCGCGCACGATCAGCACGACCGCGAACGTCGCCGTCAGCTGCAGGAGCTCGGGCGCGGCGTAGAGCCGCTTGAGCAGCAGCACCTCGACGAGGGCCCCGATCGCGGCGACGATCAGCGCGGCGACGACGACGGCGAGCCAGAACGACGCGCCGCTGCGGCCGAGGGCGCCCGCGAGGAGCTCGGTGAGGCCGTACGCGCAGTACGCGCCGAGCATGTAGAGCGAGCCGTGCGCGAAGTTGACGATCCGCGTGACGCCGAAAATCAGCGTCAGGCCGGCCGCGACGAGGAACAGCGCCGAGGCGGACGACAGGCCGTTCAGCAGTTGCAGCAGGATCGATGCGGGCGTCACGCGGCGGCGGTGGGCGCGACGTGGGTCGGGCCCTGGCGATCGTGGTCCCCGATTCTGACATGGAACGGCATCCGCGCCGCCCCGCGCGTCGACGCCCTATTCGGCGCGCGCGCCGGAGAGCTTCACCAAGGCGGCGCGCGCGGCGTGCTCGTGCTTCAGGCGCGCGGCAAACCGGTCGGTGCCGAGTCCGGACGGTTCGTAGCCCTTGGCACGCAGCTCGCGCTCGGCGACCACGGGGTCGGCGAGAATGCGGACGACGTCGCGCTCGATGCGCTCGACGAGCGGTCGCGGCGTGGCGGCGGGCGCGAACAGGCCGAACCACAACGTGTAGTCGATGCCCGGGTAGCCCAGCTCGGCGAACGTCGGCACGTCGGGCAGCAGCGGCGAGCGCGAAGGCGCGGCGATGCCGAGCGCCCGCAGCCGGCCCGCCTCGACGTGCGCCTGCGTCGAGTACACGCCGGCCCACGTGAGCATCGCCTCGCCTGCGAGCACGGCGGCGACCGCGGGTCCAATGCCTTTGTACGGCACGTGCAGCAGGTCCGTGCGGGTCTCGCTGCGCAGCAGCTCGGACAGCAGGTGCGAGGAGCTGCCGACGCCGAACGACGCGTAGGTGACGCGTCCGGGGTCCGCGCGCGCGCGCGCGATCATCTGCGCGAGCGTGGTCGCGCCCAGCGACGGATGTGCGACCAGCAGCTGGCGGAACGTGACGATCTGCGCGACCGGCGCGAAGTCGCGCAACGGATCGTAGGGGAGGCTCGCGTACAGGTGCGGGTTGACGGTGAACGTCGAGTCCGATGCGAACAGCAGCGTGTAGCCGTCGGGTGCGGCGCGCGCGACGAGCTCGGTGCCGATGAGCGAGTTGGCCCCGGGCCGGTTGTCGACGATGACCGGCCCGTCCCACAGGGCGGCGAGGCGCTGCGCGAGCATGCGGGCGACGGCGTCGATGCCGGTGCCCCCGGGCGAGGGCACGACGATGCGGACGGTGCGCGTGGGCCAGGCCTTCTCGCCGCCGGCTGCCGCCGCCGGCTGCGCCGGCGCGCTCCCGGCCGCCGCGGCAAATGCCACGGCCACCAGCGCGCGGCAGATCATGTCGGCGTGACGGCGCGACTTCGCGCGAAACCTCGTGCCCCGCGCCGCCAACGCCGTGGCCCGGAGCGCTTCGCGGTGCTCGAGCGCAACATCCCTCGCCGCGCCCGCAACGCCACGGAACGGCGAGGTGTCACTGCGGGCGCAGCTTGCGCACGGCGTCGTCGGAGGGCAGGTAGTCCTTGCCGTCGGCATAGCGCCAGTCGACCATCACGCCCTTGCCGTCCCTGACCGCGGTGCGGCCGACGTACGCGCCCATCGTCGACTGGTGGTCCAGCGGACGGAACGTCACCGGGCCGAACGGCGAGTTGAACGTGAGGCCCGACAGCGCCGCGACGACCTTCTCGGGGTCGGTCGACCCGGCCTTCTTCAGCGCGGCCGCTGCCGCGATGACCGTGCTGTAGCCGACGACCGAGCCCAGCCGCGGGTAGTCGTTGAAGCGGGCCTGGTACGCGCTGCGGAAGCGCTTGTGCTCGGGCGTGTCGACCGCATACCACGGGTAGCCCGTCACGTACCAGCCGACCGGCGCCTCGTCCTTCAGCGGATCGAGGTACTCGGGCTCGCCGCCCAGCAGGTTGAACACGGGACGGTCCTTGAACAGGCCGCGCAGCTGGCCCTCGCGGACGAAGCGCGCGAGGTCGGCGCCGAACAGCGACGAGAAGATCGCGTCCGGCTGCGCATCGATGAGCGCCTGCACGACCGGTCCGGGGTCGATCTTGCCGAGGGGCACGGCCTGCTCGATGAACACGAGACCGCCGGGCTGCGCCGCGTTCATCTGCTTCTTGAATGCGGCGGTCGCCGCCTGCCCGTACTCGTAGTTCGGGTAGACGATGGCCCACCGCTTCTTGCCGAGCTTCGCCGCCTCGGGTACGAGCATCGCCGTCTGCATGTAGGTCGACGCGCGCAGCCGGTAGGTGTACCTGTTGCCGCTCTCCCACACGATCTTGTCGGTCAGCGGCTCGGCCGCGAGGAACGGGACCTTGCGCTGGTTGGCAAAGTCCGCGACCGCGAGGCCGACGTTCGACGGAAACGTCCCGATCAGCATCGCCACCTTCTCGCGCGACACCAGCTCCTCGGCGACACGCACGGCGTCGCCCGGCGTGCCGTTGTCGTCGCGGACGACGACCTCGAGCTTGCGACCGAGCACGCCGCCGGCGGCGTTGATCTCGTCGACGGCGAGCTCCATGCCCTTCCGGTACGGCTCCAGGAAGGCCGGGAACACCTTGTAGCTGTTGAGCTCGCCGAGCTTGAGCGTCTGCGCGCCGGTCGGCAGCGCGATCGCCAGGGCCAGGGCGGGCATGAGGGCACGTCGGAACGCGAGCATGGAATCTCCAGCGGGAAGGGCCGCGACGCCGGCTACAACGCCCGGCGGCCGGCGCGCGTTGACCTTCCATTATGGACCACGCCGCGCGCGTGCTCCCGCCGCCGCACACGCCTGCGTCGGGGCGGACGTCGTCGGCGCGCTATCATTGTTGACGCGCGTCCGGTGCGCGCCCGACCGGCTTCGGCGGTGCGTGCGGCCCGCCCACGATCGCGGAAACGATGAACGTCGCCCTCACGCTCGCGCGACAGGCGCAGTCGACGCCGGACGCCATCGCCTATGCCGGCGCGACTGGCGCCGCGGTCAGCTATGCGGCCTTCGAGCGCACGGTGAATGCGCTGGCGGGCCGCCTCGCGGCGCGTGGCATCGCACCGGGCCAGGTCGCGGCGATCGCCACCACGGACCTGTACCGGTACCTCGCCGTCGCGCTGGCGCTCGGACGCCTCGGCGTCGTGCACGCGCCGATCTCGCTGCCGTCGCACCTGACCGATCTGGTGCTCGCCGACGGCGAACTGCCGGGCAGCGATGGCGCACGCGTCGTGCCGTTGCATGAACTCTGGCCGGGCGGCGTGGATCAGGGAGGAGGCACGGCGCCGACGGCCGTGCACGCGGGCGGCGCCGCGGCGTTCATGCTGTGCCCGACGTCCGGCAGCACCGGTGCGCCGAAGTTCGTGCCGGTGAGCCACGACCTTGCCGCACGTCGCCTCGCGGGCCGCGCGCGCGAGGTCGCCGACGCCATCGGCGGCCGCGGCCCCGGCGCCCTGCGCCAGGCCTGCTACATCGGCATCGGTTCGTCGTACGCCTTCACGAGCGCCCTCGTGGTCCTGTCCGCCGGCGGCACGGTACTGGAGCCGAACCTCAACGTTGATACGATGGCCGATTGGCTGCGCAACTCGGGCGTCAACCGCATCATCGCGTCGCCGATCGCCCTGCAGAAGCTGGCCGCCGTGCTGCCGGAACCGCGTGTCCCCAACGCCATCGAATCGGTGGAGGCCGGCGGCGGCGCATTGTCTGCGGGCGTCCGGTCGCTCGTGGCGCGGCGCATGTGCGCGAACATCGTCGTCACGTACGGGCTGACCGAGTGCGGGCGCGTCGCCGGCGCGCCCGCCGCCGCACTGCCGGACCGGGCCGGCGCCGTCGGCTATCCGTATCCGGGAGTCGCGGTCGGCATCGTCGACGAGGAGGGCCGCCCCGTTCCCGCCGGCACCGAGGGCGCAATCCGCGTTCGCAGCGACCGCTGCGCGAGCGCGTATCTCGACGACGCGCGGGCGACCGCCGCGGTGTTCCGCGACGGCTGGGTCTATCCGCGCGACCGCGGCGTCCTGGAACGCGACGGCCTCCTGCGCGTGGTCGGGCGTGCCGACGGCGTCATCAACCGCGGCGGCGCGAAGATCGATCCGCGTGCGATCGAGGCGGCGCTGATGGCGCTGGGCGGCATCGCCGACGTGGCCGTGTTCGGCGCGGCCGACGACGCGCACATGACCAGCGTGTGCGCCGCCATCGTGACATCAGCGCCGATCGACGCCGCCGTATTCCATGCGCGGGCGCGCGCGGCGCTCGGCGCGCGGGCGCCCGCATTCGTGATGCAGCTCTCCGCGTTGCCGCGCGACGCCAACGGCACGGTGGACCGGGCTGCGCTCGCGCGGATGGCGGTCGAGGCGAGCCGCCGGCGGACGTCGCCGGGCTAGGGCCCCCGAGGCGCGCGCCGGCGGCATTGGCGATTTGCCGCGATCGCGCAGCGGCGAGCACGCCGAAGCGGGTAGAATGCGACGCTTTTGCCCCGCCGTACGCGCCTGCGCGCGCCTCCGCATCGCATGTCGCGCCCTCTGACCCTCGCTCACGGCCTCGAATTCGCCGATCTCTACTCGGACGACGGCGCGCGGCGCATCGACGCCCTCTTCGGCGAGCACCTGCGCGCGGCGGACGCAGCACTCGCCGATCGGCTCGCGGCCGCCCGCGCCGACCCGGCGGCGCTGGCCGCGCACGACGCGTCGGCGCTGCTGATCGCGCTGGCGCCGCACCTCGAGGACTTTCTGGCGATCCTGTTCGGCATCGTTCCCGAGGTCCACGCGCTGGCCGCGCGCCACCATGAGCTCGCGCCGCTGTACGCGGTCAAGCGGCAGTTCGTCCAGCGCAAGGCGATGAACGCGCACAGGGCGGACGTCGCGGCGACCTTCGACGGCGCGGCACTGCGTGCGGACCTCGAGGCGGCGCTGGGCGCGCCCTTCACCGAACTGGGCTTCGCGCGGAAGGTGACCGCCTGGCTCGCGGACGAGGCCGCGCACGCGCCGGCGCTCGACGTCGCGCTGCGCTACGCCGCGTGGGCCGCGCACACGCCGGCAGGCCGTGCCGCGCATCGCGGCGGCGTGCTGTTCCGCGCGCCACGCAAGCTCGACTTCATGAAGCTCGTGCCGCTGGAGGCCCACACGCGCGACGGCGTGACCGCGTGGAAGCTGCCTTCCGAACACGCGCTGCGCCAGCGTGAGGGCTTCGCGCTGACCGACGCCGGCACCGACCTCGTGGGCGGCCTCGACCAGGCGCATTACTGCATCTGGTGCCACGAGCAGGGCAAGGACTCGTGCGCGCGCGGGCTCCCGGAGAAGAAGCCGAGCCCCGGCGAGGTCCCGTTCCGCAAATCGCCGTTCCACGTGCCGCTGACCGGCTGCCCGCTCGACGAGCGGATCTCGGAATTCCACAAGCTGCGCGCGGAAGGCGTCGCCGTCGGCGCGCTGGCGATGATCTGCGTCGACAACCCGATGGTCGCGGCGACCGGACACCGGATCTGCAACGACTGCATGAAGGCGTGCATCTACCAGAAGCAGGATCCGGTGGACATTCCGCAGTCGGAGACGCGGCTCCTCAAGGACGTGCTGGCGCTGCCGTGGGGCTTCGAGGTCTATTCGCTGCTGACGCGCTGGAATCCGCTGGACCTCGCGCGGCCGCTGCCGCGGGCGCGCACCGGCAAGCGGGTGCTGATCGTCGGCATGGGGCCCGCCGGCTTCACGCTGGCGCACCACCTCGTGAACGACGGACACACGGTCGTCGGCATCGACGGACTCAAGATCGAGCCGCTGCCGGCGGCGCTGTCGGGCATCACGGTGGCCGGCGAGCGCGTGCCGTTCACGCCCGTCCGCGACGTGGGCGAGCTGTTCGAGCCGCTCGGCGACCGCGTCATGGCGGGGTTCGGCGGTGTCGCCGAGTACGGGATCACCGTGCGCTGGGACAAGAACTTCCTGAAGGTGATCCGCCTGCTGCTCGAGCGCCGCGACCGGTTCGCGCTGTACGGCGGCGTGCGCTTCGGCGGCACGCTCGACGACGCCGGCGCGTTTGCGCTGGGCTTCGACCACATCGCGCTCGCGACCGGCGCCGGCAAGCCGACGGTGCTCGACCTGCCCAACGGGCTCGCGAGCGGCGTGCGCACGGCGTCCGATTTCCTGATGGCGCTGCAGCTGACCGGCGCCGCCAAGCGCGATTCGCTCGCGAACATGCAGTTGCGGCTGCCGGTGGTCGTCGTCGGCGGCGGCCTCACGGCGATCGACACCGCGACCGAGTCGCTCGCGTACTACCCGGTGCAGGTCGAGAAGTTCCTCGCGCGCTACGAGACGCTCGTGACCGCGCACGGCCGCGATGCGGTCGACGCCGCGTGGGCACCCGAGGAGCGCGAGGTCGCCGCCGAGTTCCTCGCGCACGCCCGCGCGCTGCGCGACGACCGTACGGCGGCCGCGCGCGAGGGACGTGCACCGCGCATCGTGGAGATGCTGCAGGCGTGGGGCGGGGCGACCATCGCGTACCGCCGGCGGCTGATCGACAGCCCGTCGTACACGCTGAACCACGAGGAAGTGGAGAAGGCGCTGGAGGAGGGCATCCGCTTCGCCGAAGGACTGACGCCGCTCGCGATCGAGGTCGACGATCGGGGCGCGGCCACCGGGCTCACCGTGTCGATGCAGCACGACGACGGCGACGGCGTCCGGCACGAGTCCGGCCGCGCGACGCTGCCTGCGCGCACGATCCTGATCGCGGCGGGAACGCAGCCCAACACGGTGCTCGCACGCGAGGACGCCGCGCACTTCCACCTCGACGGCAAGTACTTCCGCGTGCTGGACGAGGACGGTCGGCCGGTCAAGGTGCTGCGCGGGCTCGCGAAGCCCGCGCAGCCGGCCGTGCTGACCGACATCCTGCCGGACGGCCGCGCGACCAGCTTCTTCGGCGACCTGCACCCGTCTTACTTCGGCAACGTGGTGAAGGCGATGGCGAGTGCGAAGCAGGGCTACCCGATCGTGTCGCGGATGCTGGCGAAGGTCGCGCCCGCCTCCGCGGCAACGGACGCCGCGTTCTACGCGGCGCTGGACCGGCAGCTGCGCGCCACCGTCGAGCGGGTCCTGCGCCTGACGCCGACGATCGTGGAGGTCGTCGTGCGTGCGCCGGCCGCCGCAGCGCAGTTCGAGCCGGGCCAGTTCTACCGGCTGCAGAACTACGAGACGCTGGCGCCCGTGCATGCCGGCACGCGGCTCGCGATGGAGGGCCTTGCGCTTACCGGCGCGTGGGTCGACCGCGAGCAGGGTCTGGTGTCGACGATCGTGCTGGAGATGGGCGGCTCGTCCGACCTGTGCGCGCAATTGCGGCCCGGCGAGCCCGTCGTCCTGATGGGCCCGACCGGCGCCCCGACGGAGATCGAGCCCGGCGAGACGGTGGTGCTCGCCGGCGGCGGCCTGGGCAACGCCGTGCTGTTCTCGATCGGCCTCGCGTTCCGTCGCGCCGGCTCGCGCGTGCTCTACTTCGCCGGCTACAAGAAGCGCGGCGACCGCTACAAGGTCGCCGACATCGAGGCGGCGGCGGACGCCGTCGTCTGGTGCTGCGACGAGGCGCCCGGGTTTGCCGCCGCGCGGCCGCAGGACCGCGCGTTCGTCGGCAACATCGTCGAGGCGATGCACGCGTACGCGACCGGGGCGCTGGGCGCGCAGCCGATCCCGTTCGCCGACTGCGACCGCATCGTCGCGATCGGCTCGGACCGGATGATGGCCGCGGTCGCGCGCGCGCGGCACGGCGTGCTGGCGCCGCACCTCAAGCCCTCGCATCGCGCGATCGGCTCGATCAACTCGCCGATGCAGTGCATGATGAAGGAGATCTGCGCGCAGTGCCTGCAGCCGCACCGGGATCCCGCCACCGGCAAGGTCAGCTACGTGTTCTCGTGCTTCAACCAGGACCAGCCGCTCGACCGCGTGGACTTCGACGCGCTGGCCACGCGCCTCGCGCAGAACGCCGTGCAGGAGAAGCTGACGGCGCAGTGGATCGCGCACGTGCTGGGCAATACCGGACACGGGTCGGCGTAAGCGGCAGGGTGCCGCGGCGCGAGCGGACACCCGTGATGCCTCGCCGGCGTGCGTTCCCGATATTCCCACCGATGTGCAACACTGACGGCAGGGACCGGCCGTGGTGTCCCCGTCACGTCAACAGGATCCGCACGATGACCTCTCCGCGCACCGTATTTGCCCTCGTCCTCGCCGCCGCGCTGCTCGCGGGCTGCAATGGCGGCGGCGACGGCAGTGCGCCGCCGCTGCTCGGCGCCAGTCCGTCGGCGGGCGCGACGATCTACGCGTTCGGCGACGCCGGCTCTCCGACCGGCGACGGGGCGGAGCCGAAGGGCACGCTGACGGCCGCGACGGTCGGCGGCGCCACCGTGCTGTTCGGCCGCACGGCGATCGGCGGCAGTGGCAAGGGCTGCGGCACGATCTTCTCGATCAATCCCGACGGCACCAACTACAACGTCCAGTACCGCTTCGACGGCGCCGACGGCTGCGACCCGCGGCACGACGCGATGATCGTCAACCCCGACGACGGCCGGCTGTACGGCACGACGCAAGGCGTCGACCAGGCGAGCGGCAAGACCTACGGGAACTGGGGACAGATCTTCGCATTCACGCCGGCCACGTCGATTCCGACGCCGGTCCCCGTCGTCCACGTGTTCGCGAACCCGTCGCCGACGACGGCGCCGTTCGACGGCGCGCAGCAGCACAGCTCGTTCTCGATCGACCCGGTCACGGGAGTGCTGTACGGACAGACGGCGGCGGGCGGCGCGAACAACGACGGCATGCTGTACGCGGTGCGCCCCGACGGCGCGCAGTTCGTGGACCTGCACGACTTCTCGAAGGACGACGGCCGCAATCCGCACGGGCGCATCGTGCTCGTGAACGGCGTGCTCTACGGCATCGCGAAGTCCGACGGCAGGCTCGCCGCCGGCGCCGACGCCGGTGCCTCGTACGGCTTCGGCAGCGTCTACGGATTTCCGGTGACGCAGCCGCTCGCCAACGGTCCGGTCACCGTGCTGCACGTGTTTGCGGGCGCGCCCGACGACGGCGCCTACTCCGACCACGGCTACCTCACGCCGGTCACGATCGGCGGCAGGACGATCCTGTTCGGGATGACGCAGTGCGGCGGCGCCGGCACCAAGAACCCGGCGTGCAAGGGGAACGGGGACGGCGCCGGCGTGATCTTCCAGGTCGACCCCGCCGCGGCGCCCGGAACCAAGGCGGCGTTCAACGTCGTGTACTCGTTCCAGGCCAATGGCGCGACGGATGGCGCGCTGCCCTACGGCTCGCTCATGTACGACGGCACGTACCTCTACGGCACGACGAGCGCCGGGGGCACCCACGGCAAGGGCACGGTGTTCCGGTTCCTGCCCGTCGCGATGCAGGGAACCGCGACGCTCGCCTACCTCTACCAGTTCGGCGCCTACGCCAACGACGGCATCAAGCCGATCGACAACGTGATCAAGGTCGGCAACACGCTGTACGGCATGACCGTGTACGGCGGCGCGGCGGGCGAGAGCCCGGACGACAAGTCCGTGACGGGCAGCGGCACCGTCTTCGCGATCGCGCTGCCGAACTGACGGCGCGCAGGCGCAGCGGAGATACCGGCGCGCGTCGTGCGCCCGGAAGCTGCGGGGCCTGCGCCAGCGTGGAATTTTTGGTGCCGGTAGAGGGAGTCGAACCCCCGACCTTCGCATTACGAATGCGCTGCTCTACCAACTGAGCTACACCGGCGAGTCGGCCGCGCCTCGGAACTGAGGGGGGCGCGGCGAAGCTCCACATTATATCCGGAATCGGTGGCGCCCGCCAAGCCTCGCTGCGGACGCGCGGTCACGCGCCGGGGTGCGCGCTGCCGGGCAGGAAGTGGAACAGCGCGTCGGCGCCGTTGACCATGATCTGCACGCCGATGCACAGCATGATGAACGCGGACAGCCGCAGCACGACGGCCGTGCCGCCCGCGCCCAGCAGGCGCGCCATGCCCTCGGCGTACCGATAGCAGACGAAGATGGCGACGCAGACGATGAGGGCGCCGATCACCGCCGACGCCGCGTCCGCGAGGAACGGCTGGATCGTCGACGGAAAGTTGGCGCCGATCGTGATCGCCACCGAGATCGCGCCCGGACCGACGGTCAGCGGCAGCGTCAGCGGATAGAACGCGCGGGCCTCGCTGGCGGCGTCCGAGGGGGCGGGCGCGGCATCGGCCTCGTCGCCGGCCTCGCCCAGCAGCTTCCAGCCGAGCGCCGCGACGACGAGCCCGCCGGCGAGTTGCACGACCGGCACGGAGACGCCGAAGAACGCGAGCGCGTCGTCGCCGAAGAACAGCGCGGCCAGCAGCAGCACGAGACAATTGAGCGCGACGCGGCGGGCAAGCCGGCCGCGCTCGGCGTCGGTCGCGCCTTGCGTCAGCGCGAGGAAGAACGGCGCGTTGCCGAGGGGGTTGACGATGGGCAGCAGCGCGCCGACGACGATCAGCACGCCCTGCAGTACGTCGGCGGGATCGAGGTTCACGGCGCCTTTTCCGGCGCCTTGGGCGCGGCCGCGGGCGGCGCGAACTCGAGGTCCGCGACGAGCGCCTTCACGCCGTTCCACGTGATCTCGACGCCGATGCACAGCACGATGAACGCCGACAGCCGCAGGACGACCATGACGCGCGAGTGACCGAGCCACTGGGCGACGCGCTGCGCGTAACGGTAGGCGAGCCACACGCAGAGCGCGATCAGCGCGGTGCCGATCGTTCCCGCCACGAAGCCGATGACCGCGCGCTCGACGTTGTGCGTGTGGTTGGCGCCGATCGTGATCGCGACCGAGATGGCGCCGGGGTCGACCGTCAGCGGCAGCGTCAGCGGGTAGAAGGCGCGCAGGATCACGACGTCCGCGCTGACGGTGGGCGTCTCGGTGGGCGGCGGCGCGTCGCTGTTGAGGAGGTCCCAGCCGAGCGCGATCAGCACGGCGCCGCCGGCCACCTGCACGACCGGCACCGACAGCCCGAAGATGCGCAGCACGAAGGCGCCGAAGATCAGCGAGCCCATGATCAGGATGAACGAATTGACGGCGACCTTGAACGCGAGCACGGCCCGTGTCCGCTCGTCGGCGCCGTGGGTCATCGCGAGGAACATCGGGGCGACGCCGACCGGGTTGACGATCGGCAGCAGGCCGCCGACGACGAGCAGCAGCGCGACGAAGAAGTGGCGGACGTCGTCGGCGAGCATGGGGAAGGGCACCGGGTGGCGGGGGCGGCGCGCTACACTAGCACAGGCGCGGCGCCTGCGCGCCGCCCGTTCCGACCGCCTTGCCTGCCACCCGCGCCCTCTTCGGCTTCCACGCGGTCACCGCGCGCCTGCGCCAGCGTCCCGACGCCGTGCACGACCTGTACGTGCTGGCGGGACGGCGCGATCCGCGGCTCGCCGACCTCGTCCTGCGCGCGGAGGCAGCGCGTGTCGGCGTGCATCCGGTGGACCACGCGCGCCTCGACGCGCTCGCGGGCCACGGCCGGCACCAGGGCGTGGTGGCGATCGTCGACGCGGCGCTGCCGCACGTGACGCTCGACGACGTGCTGGACACGGCCGCCGATCCGCCGCTGCTGCTCGTCCTCGACGGCGTCACCGATCCGCACAACCTCGGCGCGTGCCTGCGCAGCGCCGACGCGTTCGGCGCGCAGGCGGTCGTCGTACCGAAGGATCGCGCGGTCGGCGTCAACGCGACGGTGGCGAAGGCGGCCAGCGGCGCTGCCGACACGGTGCCGGTGATCGCGGTGACCAACCTCGCGCGCGCGATGCGCGAGCTGAAGGCGCGCGGCGTCTGGCTGCTGGGCGCGGACGCGGGCGGCGAGAGCCTCGTCGACGCCGACCTGTCCGGCGCCGTCGCGTGGGTGCTGGGCGCGGAGGGCGGCGGCCTGCGGCGGCTGACGCGCGAATCCTGCGACCGGGTCGTCGGCATCCCGCTCGCCGGAAGCGTGGAGAGCCTCAACGTCTCGGTGGCGGCCGGGATCTGTCTGTATGCGACCCGCGCCGCACGCCTGCGCGCGGCGCGCGGCTGAGCGCAGGCGCGGCCGCCGCTGTGCTTAAATAGTGCGCCTTCGCGCGCCTGCTTCCCGATGCTGCGCTTCCTGCTCACCCGGCTGACGCTCGTCGTCCCGACGTTCATCGGGATGACCTTGCTCGCGTTCTTCCTGATCCGGCTGGTGCCGGGCGACCCGATCGAGACGATGGCGGGCGAGCGCGGCATCGACCCGGAGCGCCACGCGGCGCTGCTCAAGGAATACGGGCTCGACCGGCCGGTGCTCGTCCAGTACGGCATCTACATCGGCCGCGTGCTGCACGGCGACCTCGGCAAGTCCATGGTCACGCAGGAGCCGGTGCTGCGCGAGTTCGTCGCGCTGTTTCCCGCCACGATGGAGCTGGCGCTGGGCGCGATCGTCTTCGCGCTCGTGCTCGGCATTCCCGCGGGCATCATCGCCGCCGTGCGCCGCAACTCGGTGTTCGATCACGGCGTGATGGGCGTGTCGCTCAGCGGCTACTCGATGCCGATCTTCTGGTGGGGGTTGCTGCTGATCCTGCTCTTCTCGGTGCAACTGGGCTGGACGCCCGTGTCGGGCCGCATCTCGGTCCAGTACTTCATCGAGCCGGTGACCGGGTTCCTGACGATCGACGCGCTGCTGTCCGGGGAGAAGGGCGCGTTCCGGTCGGCGGTGTCGCACCTCATCCTGCCGGTCATCGTGCTCGGCACGCAGCCGCTCGCGATCATCGCGCGGATGACGCGGTCCGCGATGCTCGAGGTCCTGGGCGAGGACTACATCCGCACGGCGCGCGCGAAGGGCCTGTCGGCGCTGCGCGTCGTCGCGCTGCACGCGCTGCGCAACGCGCTCATCCCCGTCGTGACGGTCATCGGCCTGCAGGTGGGCGTGCTGTTCACAGGCGCGATCCTCACCGAGACGATCTTCTCGTGGCCGGGCGTGGGCAAGTGGCTGATCGAGGCGATCAACCGCCGCGACTACCCGGTGCTGCAGGGCGGGGTCCTGCTGCTGGGGCTCATCGTGATGGCGGTGAACCTGCTGGTCGACGTCACGTACGGCATCATCAACCCGCGGATCCGGCGGGCCTAGTGGCGACCTCGTTCGCCGTCGAGGAAATGACGGGCGCGCCGCGCGGCCCGCTGCGCGAGTTCTGGGGCTACTTCAGCGCCAACCACGGCGCGGTGGCGGGACTCGTGTTCATCGTCGCGGTGCTCCTGGTGGCGGCGTTCGCGAACGTCATCGCGCCGTTTCCGCCGGACCTCACGAACAACGCGGTGTTCCTGAAGCCGCCGGCATGGCAGGCGGGCGGGTCGTGGGCGTACCCGCTCGGCACGGACGCGATCGGCCGGGACATGCTGTCGCGGCTCATCTTCGGCGCGCGGCTGACGCTGCTGATCGCCATCGCGGTCGTCACGCTCGCGATTGTCGTCGGCATCGCGCTTGGCCTCGTCGCCGGCTATTTCCGCGGCGTGACCGAGATCGCGATCATGCGCCTGATGGACGTGATCCTGACGCTGCCGTCGCTGCTGCTGGCGATCGTCATCGTGGCGATCCTCGGCCCGGGCCTCATGAACGCGATGCTCGCCGTCGCGGTGGTCGTGCTGCCGCACTACGTGCGGATCACGCGCGCAGCGGTGATCACCGAGATGTCGAAGGACTACGTGACGGCCGCGCGCGCGAGCGGCGCCGGGCGGCTGCGGCTCATGCTGAACGAAGTGCTGCCCAACTGCGCGGCGCCGCTGATCGTGCAGGCGTCGCTCGGCGTGTCCACGGCGATCCTCGACGCGGCGGCATTGGGGTTCCTCGGCCTGGGCGCGCAGCCGCCCGCGTCCGAATGGGGCACGATGCTCGGCGACGCGCGCGAGTTCGTGCTGCGCGCGTGGTGGGTCGTGACGTTCCCGGGGCTCGCGATCCTGGTCACCGTGCTCGCGTTCAACCTGTTCGGCGACGGCCTGCGCGACGCCCTCGACCCGAAGCTGAAGCGATGACAAGTCCTCTACGCCCGTTGCCCTCCGAAGGGGCGGTCCGGTTCCTTGGGACGACCCGGCGCAACTGACGATGGCGCTCCTCGAGATCGAAGACCTGAGCGTCGAATTTCCGACGCAGCGGGGCGTGCTGCGCGCCGTCGACGGCGTCAGCCTGTCGCTCGCCGAGGGCGACGTGCTCGGCATCGTCGGCGAGTCGGGTTCGGGGAAGAGCGTGACGATGCTGGCGCTGATGGGACTCGTCCCGTTCCCCGGACGCATCCGCGCGAAGCGACTCGAGTTCGACGGACACAATCTGCTCGACCTGCCGGACCGCGCGCGCCGCCGCGTGATCGGACGCGACATCGCGATGATTTTCCAGGAGCCGACGACCAGCCTGAACCCGTGCTTCACCATCGGCTTCCAGCTCGCGGAGACGCTGCGGCTGCACATGAACCTCGACCGCAGGGCAGCGCGCGCGCGCTCGGTCGAACTCCTCGAATCCGTCGGCATTCCGGCGGCCGCGAGCCGCCTCAACGACTTCCCGCACCAGTTGTCCGGAGGCATGAACCAGCGCGTGATGATCGCGATGGCGATCTCGTGCAATCCGCGCCTGCTGATCGCCGACGAGCCGACGACGGCGCTCGACGTGACGATCCAGGCGCAGATCCTCGACCTGCTGCGCACGCTGCAGCAGGAGCGCGGAATGGCGCTCGTGCTCGTCACGCACAACATGGGCGTGGTCGCCGAAATGGCGCGGCGGATGGCGGTGATGTACGCGGGCCAGGTGATGGAAGAGCGCGGCGCCGATGCGCTGTTCGCGGCGCCCGAGCACCCGTACACGGCGGCGCTGCTGGCCGCGATGCCCGAGCGCCACACCGGCGGCACGCGACTTGCGACGATCCCGGGCGTCGTGCCCGGGCTCGGCGACCGCCCGTCGGGCTGCCTGTTCGCGCCGCGCTGCGCCGATGCGACGCGCGGATGCGGCGAGCGTCCGCCGCTGCGCCAGTGGCGCGACGGCCACGTGCGCTGCCACTATCCGATCGGCGAGGCCGCGCGCGAGGCGCGGATCGCGGCGGACGGCGGCCGCCGCGCCGACGCGGCCGTGGACGCCGCGCCGGTGGAGGCGCGATGACCGCACCCGTCGTCGCCGCGCGCGACGTGACCCGCGTCTACGACGTGCGCCGGGGTGCCTTCCGGAAGTCGGCGCGCCTGACGGCGGTGGGCGGCCTGTCGTTCCGCGTCGACGCGGGCCGCACGCTCGCCGTCGTCGGCGAGTCCGGGTGCGGCAAATCGACGCTGGCGCGGATGGTCGCGCTGATCGAGAAACCGTCGGCGGGCGCCCTCGAACTCGCCGGAATCGACGCGGTGAAGGCGGCCGGGCCTGCGCAGCAGGCATTGCGCAAGTCCGTGCAGATGGTGTTCCAGAATCCGTACGGGTCGCTCAATCCGCGCAAGAAGATCGGCGCCATACTCGAGGCGCCGCTCGCGGTCAACACCACGCTCCCGCCCGGGGAGCGCGAGCAGCGCGCGCGGGCGATGCTGGCCAAGGTCGGACTGCGTCCCGAGCAGTACGACCGCTACCCGCACATGTTCTCCGGCGGCCAGCGCCAGCGCATCGCCATTGCGCGGGCGCTGATGCTGGAGCCGGCGCTGGTGGTCGCGGACGAGCCCGTGTCGGCGCTCGACGTGTCCGTGCAGGCGCAGGTGCTGAACCTGCTGGCCGACCTGCAGGCCGAGCTGGGCGTGGCGTACCTGTTCATATCGCACGACCTCGCGGTGGTCCGGTACATCGCCCACGACGTGCTCGTGATGTACCTGGGTCTCGCGATGGAGCAGGGGCCGAAGGAGCGCATCTTCTCGCGGCCGCTGCACCCGTATACGCAGGCGCTGCTCGCGTCGACGCCGGCATTGGGCGGCGTCCGCAAGGAGCGTATCGTATTGACCGGCGAGCTGCCGTCGCCGCTGAATCCGCCGGCGGGCTGCGTGTTTTCGACCCGGTGTCCGCATGCGGTTGCCCGCTGCCACGGCGAGCGGCCGGTGCTGCATCCGCTCGACGGCCGGGAGGTGGCGTGCCATTTCGCGGATAAAATCGCGGTTTCCGGTCCCGCCGGCCTTGCCGGCGACCCGCTGCACTGAAAACAGCCATTTCCAGAGGGAGAGTGTCATGAAGAATCGCAATTCGGCCCCCGGCCGCCCGCGCGCGCTCCGTTTCGCGGTCCTCGCGGCGTTCGCCGTGCCCGTCCTGCTGGCCGCCGCAGGCGCCTCCGCCAAGACGCTCGTGTTCTGCTCGGAGGGCAGCCCCGAGAACTTCTATCCCGGGGTGAACACCACCGGCACGTCGTTCGACGCCAACAGCCAGATCTACGGCCGGATCGTCGACTTCGAGCGCGGCACCACGAAGGTCGTGCCGGGCCTCGCCGAGTCCTGGGACATCTCGCCCGACGGCACCGTCTACACGTTCAAGCTCCGCAAGGGCGTCAAGTGGCACAACCACCGCGCGTGGAAGCCGACGCGCGACTTCAACGCCGACGACATGATCTTCATGCTCGAGCGGCAGGGCAATGAGGCCAATCCGTACTTCAAGGTGACGAGCTCCAACCATTCGTACTACAACGACATGGGGATGGCCAAGCTCATCAAGTCCATCCAGAAAGTCGACGACTACACGGTGCGGGTCACGCTCAACAAGCCGGAGGCGCCGTTCCTGTCGAACCTCGCGATGGAATACGCGGGCGTGCAGTCGAAGGAGTACGCCGACGCGATGCTCAAGGCGGGCACGCCCGAAAAGATCGACCAGGAGCCGATCGGCACCGGGCCGTTCTACCTCGTGCAATACCAGAAGGACGCGATCATCCGCTACAAGGCGTTCCCGCAGTTCTGGGGCGGCAAGGCAAAGATCGACGACCTCGTGTTCGCGATCACGCCGGACGCGTCGGTGCGCTGGGCCAAGCTGCAGAAGGGCGAGTGCCACGTGATGCCGTACCCGAACCCCGCCGACCTGGACGCGATCCGCAAGGACCCAAACGTCATGGTGCTGGAGCAGCCCGGCCTCAACGTCGGCTACCTCGCGTACAACACGACGAAGAAGCCGTTCGACGACGTGCGCGTGCGCAAGGCGATCAACATGGCGATCAACAAGAAGGCGATCATCGACGGCGTCTACCTGACGACCGGTGTTGCGGCCAAGAACCCGATCCCGCCGACGCAGTGGTCGTACAACGACGCGATCAAGGACGACCCGTACGATCCCGCCGCCGCGAAGAAGCTGCTGGCCGAGGCCGGCTACCCGAACGGCTTCACGACTGACCTGTGGGCGATGCCGGTGCAGCGCCCGTACAACCCGAACGCGAAGCGCATCGCCGAGCTGATGCAGGCCGATCTCGACAAGATCGGCGTCAAGGCGGAGATCAAGAGCTTCGAGTGGGGCGAGTACCGCAAGCGCATGCAGAACGGCGAGCACCAGATGGGCATGCTCGGGTGGACCGGCGACAACGGCGACCCGGACAACTTCCTCGCCAACCTGCTGGGCTGCGACTCCGCCAAGTCCAACGGCAGCAACGTCGCGAAGTTCTGCTACCAGCCGTACGAGGAGCTGATCCAGAAGGCGAAGACCACGTCCGGCCAGGCCGCACGGCAGCCGCTCTACGAGAAGGCGCAGGTGATCTTCAAGGAGCAGGCGCCGTGGTTCACGATCGCGCACGCCGTGCAGTTGAAACCCGTGCGCAAGGAAGTGATCGACTTCAAGCTGTCGCCGTTCGGCCGCCACACGTTCTACGGCGTCGACATCAAGGAGTGACCGCGCCGGGCGCGTGCCCGGCGCGATCGTCCCGACGTGCGCGGCGCGGAGGGGTCCGCCTTTCGTCCCAGCGAAGGCGGAACGGCAGGTCCTTCGCTCCGGTCGGGATGACACGTCCGGCGGCCGCGGCAACGCGGTCGCCGCCGTCCGGCGCGTTGACGCCATGGTGGCGTTTGGGCATGATCGGCGCGCCGCGGGCGCGCTCGGCCCGGGTGCGTGTTGACGCGTATCCCCGTGCTCGCCTTCATCCTCCGCCGCGTCGTGCAGTCCGCCCTGGTCATGGCGGTCGTCACGTTCATCGCGTTCGGCCTGTTCAACTTCACCGGCGACCCGGTGGCGTTCATGACCGGGCAGAACGCGACGACCGAGGACCGGCAGCGGCTGCGCGCGGAGCTGGGCCTCGACCAGCCGTTCTACGTGCAGTTCGCGCGCTTCGCCGGCAACGCGGTGCAGGGCGACTTCGGGCTGTCGCTGCGGCAGGCGCGCCCGGTGTCGGTGCTGCTGAAGGAGCGCCTGCCGGCCACGCTCGAACTCGCCGTCGCGGCGGCGCTGCTCGCCGTGCTGGTCGGCATTCCGCTCGGCGTGTACACGGCGTTGCGTCGGACGAGCTGGCTGTCGCACGTGCTGCTGGCCGGCTCGCTGCTCGGCGTCAGCCTGCCGACCTTCCTGATCGGCATCCTGCTCATCCTGGTGTTCGCCGTGCAGCTGGGCTGGCTGCCGTCGTTCGGGCGCGGCACGACGGTTGCGTTCGGCTGGTGGACGACGGGCCTCCTCTCGACGAGCGGCTTGAAGTCGCTGATCCTGCCGACGGTCACGCTGTCGCTGATCCAGATGACGCTGATCATGCGGCTGGTGCGCTCCGAGATGCTCGAGGTGCTGCGCACCGACTACATCAAATTCGCGCGCGCGCGCGGCCTCACCGACCGGTCGATCCACTTCGGCCACGCGCTCAAGAACACGCTGGTGCCGGTGATGACGATCATCGGGCTGCAGCTGGGCGCGATCATCGCGTTCGCGATCGTCACCGAGACCGTGTTCCAGTGGCCCGGCATGGGGCTGCTGTTCATCCAGTCGGTCTACTTCGCCGACATCCCGGTGATGGCCGCGTACCTCTGCTTCATCGCGCTGGTGTTCGTGATCATCAACCTGATCGTGGACCTGCTCTACTACGCGGTCGATCCGCGGCTGCGCATCGAGCGTGCGGCGGTCGCATGAACGACATCACACGGATAATCGCAGAGACGCAGGGGAACCCGGACGTTCCACTCTCTGCGTCTTCGCGCCTCTTCGTGCAATCCGTGGCCGCATGAAGCCCCAGGACTACATCGCCCGCTGGCACGACGAGTTCACGGCGATCCGCCGCGACCTGCACGCGCACCCTGAGCTGGGGTTCGAGGAGCACCGGACGGCGCGCGTCGTGCAGGAGCGGCTCGCCGCGCTCGGCATCGAGCACCACGCCGGCATCGGAAAGACGGGAATCGTCGCCGTGATCCGCGGCGCGCACGACGCGAGCGGACGCGCGGTCGGGCTGCGCGCCGACATGGACGCGCTGCCGATGCAGGAGGAGAACCACTTCGCGCACAAGTCGCGCTACGACGGCCGGATGCACGGGTGCGGCCACGACGGCCACACGACGATGCTGCTGGCCGCGGCGCGGTACCTCGCGGAGACGAGGCGCTTCGACGGCACCGCGTACCTCATCTTCCAGCCGGGCGAGGAGGGCTATGCCGGGGCGAAGGCGATGATCGAGGACGGCCTCTTCGAGCGTTTTCCCGCCGAGCGGGTGTTCGCGCTGCACAACTGGCCGGGGCTGCCGCCCGGACAGATCGGCATTACGCCGGGTCCCGCGATGGCGGCCGCCGACCGCGTCGAGATCACGATCGACGGCAAGGGCGGCCACGGCGCGCACCCGCACGCGGCGATCGACCCGGTGCTCGTCGCCGGCCACATCATCACCGCCGCGCAGTCGGTCGTGAGCCGCAACGTGAGCCCGATCGACACGGCGGTGGTGAGCCTCTGCGCGATGCACGCCGGGCATCCGGGCGCGATGAGCGTGATCCCGTCGCACGCGACGCTCGTCGGCACCGTCCGCACGTTCCGGCCGGCGACGCAGGACCTGATCGAGCGCCGGCTGACCGAGCTCGTCGGGTCGATCGCCGCGGCGTTCGGCGCGCGCGCGACGCTCAAGTACGAGCGCGTGTATCCGGCGACGATCAACCACGACCGCGAGGCGGTGTTCGCGGCCGACGTTGCCGAGTCGCTGGTCGGGCCCGACAACGTCGTGCGCAACCTCGACCCGTCGATGGGCGCCGAGGACTTCTCGTTCATGCTGCAGGCGAAGCCCGGCGCGTTCGCGCGGCTGGGGCAGGGCGGGGCCGAGGGCGGCTGCTTCCTGCACAACAGCACGTACGACTTCAACGACGACGTGATCCCGCTGGGCGCCGGCTACCTCGCCGCGCTCGCCGAGGCGGCGATGCCGCTGCGGACGTGACGGTGGCGTTCGACCCGATCGCGCACTTCGCCGCGACCTATGCGGAGGCGCGCGACCGCTTTCACGCGGCCGCGCGGTCGCGGGGGCTCGCGGTCGAGCGGCACGTGCACCCGGGCGCGCACGGGGCGGACGGCGAGGCGCTGTCGTGCGACGTCGCCGTGCTCGGTCCGGCGGATGCGCGGGGCGTCCTGCTGCTCACGTCGGCCACGCACGGCGTCGAGGGTTTCTGCGGATCGGGGTGCCAAGTGGGAATGCTGCGCGACGACGCGCTGCTCGCGGACGTCGCCGCCGCCGGCGTGCGCGTGGTGCTGCTGCACGCGCTCAACCCCTACGGTTTCTCGCACCTGCGGCGCACGAACGAGGACAACGTCGACCTCAATCGCAACTTCCGCAGCTTCGAGCCGCGGCCGCTGCCCAACCGCGCCTACGCGGAGGTCCACGGCTTCATCGTGCCCTCGACGTGGCCGCCGTCCGCCGCCGACAACGCGCGGATGGCGACGTACGTGCAGGCGCACGGGGAGCGTGCGCTGCAGGCGGCGGTCAGCGGCGGCCAGTGCGAGTTTCCCGACGGCCTCTTCCATGCGGGCGTACAGCCGGCGTGGAGCAACCGCGTGCTCCGCAGCGTGCTGCGCGCGCACGCGCGCGGCGCCGCCACGCTCGGCTGGATCGACTTCCACACGGGGCTCGGACCGCGGGGCCACGGCGAGAAGATCTACGCGGGCCGCGCGGCCGCCACGGACGTCGCGCGCGCGAAGGCCTGGTGGGGCGCGGACGTGACCTCGTTCCACGACGGCTCGTCGACGTCCGCGCCGCTCACGGGTGTCAACTACAACGCCGCGTACGACGAGTGCCCGGAGGCGGCCTACGCGGGCATTGCGCTCGAGTATGGGACGCTGCCGTTCGCCGACGTGCTGGCTGCGCTGCGGGCCGACCAGTGGCTCGCCAACCATCCGGACGCGCCGGCCGCGCAGCGGCGCGAAATCAAGCGCGCGATCCGCGATGCGTTCTACCAGGACGCCGACGACTGGAAGACGACCGTGTACGCGCAGGCGAAGGCGGCGGTGCGGGCGGCGCTGGCCGGGATCGCCGGCCGGCCCGGCGCGGCTGCGAGCCGTGGGGGCGGACCGTGACGGGCGCCGCGACGGAACTGCTCGCGCCGCCGACGTGGAAGGCGCGCCTTGCCGCATGGTGGGACGGCGACGTCGCGTGGAGCTTCCGGCACTCGCCGGTGGCGATGGTGTCGCTCGCGGTGTTCGCCGCGTGCGTGCTTGCCGCGCTGTTCGCGCCGTGGGTCGCGCCGCACAACCCGTTCGACTTGAGGACGCTCAACCTGTCGGACTCGCGGCTGCCGCCGGCGTGGATCGAGGGCGGGCGCGCGATGTTCGTTCTCGGCACCGACGACCAGGGCCGCGACGTGCTGTCCGCGATCGTGTTCGGCGCCCGCATCTCGCTGCTGGTCGGCTTGGCGTCGGTCGCCTTCGCGCTGGTCCTGGGCGTCGCGCTGGGCCTGCTCGCCGGCTACGCGGGCGGCAAGGCCGACGCCTTCATCATGCGCGTGGCCGACGTGCAACTGTCGTTCCCCGCCATCCTGATCGCGTTGCTGATCGACGGCGTCGCGCGGGTGGCGCTGCCGCGCGACGCGCACGACCAGGTCGCCATCTACGTGCTGGTGCTGGCGATCGGCCTCTCCAACTGGGTCCAGTATGCGCGGACGGTGCGCGGCTCGACGATGGTCGAGAAGAACAAGGAGTACGTCCAGGCGGCGCGGGTCATCGGCGTCGCGCCGCTGCCGATCATGGCGCGCCACCTGCTGCCCAACGTGATGGGTCCGGTGCTCGTGCTGGCGACGATCAACATCGCCACGGCGATCCTGACCGAGGCCACGCTGTCGTTCCTGGGCGTGGGCGTCCCCCCGACCGAGCCGTCGCTGGGGACGCTGATCCGGATCGGCAACGAGTTTTTGTTCTCGGGAGAGTGGTGGATTACGATCTTCCCCGGGGCCGCGCTGGTGATCCTCGTGCTCTCGGTCAACCTGCTCGGCGACTGGCTGCGCGACGCCTTGAACCCCAGGCTGCGCTGATGGAATAGTCCTTCGGTGCGCATGTTGGACAATGTGCGCGGATGGAACGTACGGGCGGCGCCGAAGCGCCGCGGGGACCTGCGGATCCCGTGCTCCGCCTTGGAACGCAACAGGAGTCGACGATATGCGCAAGCTGACGTGGTTGCTTCTTCCCTCCCTGGCGGTGCCGACGCTGCTGACCGGCTGCGCGACCTGGGGCCCGACGTGGAGCGAACTCACCGGGCAGCGGTTCAACGTGACGATCCCGAACCGGCGGCCGGCGATCATCGACCGCGTCGACGACCGCGGCGCGTTCCCGAACCCGAACCTGATCCGTGTCGAGCCGGGCGAGCGCCGGCTGGTCGTGCAGGGCCCGGCGCCGGGCTGGACCGGGGGGCCGCCGCTGCACGTGATGATGCTGAACGTCGAGCCGTGCAAGCGCTACTACATCAACGCGCAGTTCGAGAACACGATCACCCAGGCGTGGACGCCGGTCGTCGACTTCGTCGAGCCGATCGCCGGATGCCAGCTGCCGGGCGCGAAGTAGCCGCGCCGGCGCCCGCGGCGCCGGTACTGGCGGTCGAGGGCCTGCGCGTCGAGTTCCCGACGCGCCGGGGCACGCTCGTCGCCGTGCATGACGTGTCGCTGGCGATCGCGCCGGGCGAAGTGCTGGGCGTGGTCGGCGAGTCGGGGGCCGGCAAGTCGCTGACGGGCGCCGCGATCATCGGCCTCATCGACCCGCCCGGGCGGATCGCCGCCGGCGAAATCCGCCTGGCCGGCCGCCGCATCGACAACCTGCCGTATGAGGCGATGCGGCGGGTGCGCGGACGCGAGATCGGCGCGGTGTTCCAGGACCCGCTGACCTCGCTCAACCCGCTGTACACGGTCGGCCGGCAGCTCATCGAGACGATTCGCACCCACCTGCCGCTGTCGGAAGGCGATGCGCGCAGCCGCGCGATCGCGCTGCTCGACGAAGTGGGCATCCCGGCGGCGGCCCGCCGCATCGACCACTATCCGCACCAGTTCTCCGGCGGCATGCGGCAGCGCGTGGTGATTGCGCTGGCGCTCGCGGCGAACCCGCGGCTCATCGTCGCCGACGAGCCGACCACGGCGCTCGACGTGTCGATCCAGGCGCAGATCATCCAGCTTATGAAGCGCCTGTGCCGCGAGCACGGCACGGCCGTGATGCTGGTCACGCACGACATGGGCGTGATCGCCGAGACTGCGGACCGCGTGGCCGTCATGTACGCCGGACGCATCGTCGAGGTCGGGCCGGTCGCCGACGTCATCCACCGGCCGCAGCATCCGTACACCGCCGGGCTGATGGGCTCGATCCCCTCGATCGTCGAAGAGCGCGAGCGCCTGACGCAGATCGACGGCTCGATGCCGCGGCTGACTGCAGTCCCGCCGGGCTGCGCGTTCCATCCGCGGTGCCCGCGGGCGTTCGACCGCTGCCGGCGCGAGCGGCCGGAGCTCATGCCAGCCGGCGCCACGCGCGCCGCATGCTGGCTGCGCGCATCCGCGTGACCGCCGACCTGCTGACGCTGCGCGGCGTCGCGCGCTACTTCGACGTGTCGCCGCCGTGGTTGAACCGCGTGCTGGAGCGCAAGGGCCGCGTCGTCCTCAAGGCGGTGGACGGCGTCGACTTCGCGATCCGCAAGGGCGAGACGCTCGGCCTCGTCGGCGAGTCCGGCTGCGGCAAGTCGACGGTGGCGCGCCTCATCGTGGGACTGTATGCGCCGACGCGCGGCGCGATCGCGTACGACGGCGTCACGATCGCCGGCGAGGGCGCCACCGCGGACGCGCGGGCGTTGCGGCAGGCGCGGCGGGGCATGCAGATGATCTTCCAGGATCCGTACGCGAGCCTCAATCCGCGCTGGCGCGTGGCCGACATCGTCGCCGAGCCGATCGTGAACCTGGCGCCGGGCACCGGGCGGGCGGAAGTCGCCGCGCGGGTGGCGGCGCTGCTCGAGCAGGTGGGGCTCGCGGCCGCCGACGGCGCCAAGTACCCGCACCAGTTCTCCGGCGGCCAGCGGCAGCGGATCTCGATCGCGCGTGCGCTGTCGACGCAGCCGTCGTTCCTCGTCTGCGACGAGCCGACGTCGGCGCTCGACGTCTCCGTGCAGGCGCAGGTGCTGAACCTGATGCGCGACCTGCAGCGGCGCATGGCGCTCACTTACCTGTTCATCTCGCACAACCTGGCGGTGGTCCACCACATCGCCGACCGCGTCGGCGTGATGTACCTCGGCCGCGTCGTCGAGCTCGCGCCGACGCGCGAACTCTTCGCGAGCCCGCAGCATCCGTATACGCGGATGCTGCTCGACGCGGTCCCCGACCTCGAGATGACCGGCGAGGCGCGCACCGCCGTGGCCGGCGAGGTGCCCAATCCGCTCGATCCGCCTGTCGGCTGCGCGTTCCATCCGCGCTGCCCGCACGCGGACGCCCGCTGCCGCAGCGAGAGCCCGGCGCTGCGCGCCGCCGGCGAGGGCCGGCAGGGCGAGGTCGCGTGCCACGCCGCGGCGGAGGGCCGACTGCCACCGCGCGCGGTTGCGATCGCCACGCACTGACGCGCGGCCGGCAGGAGGGCCGAATCCGCTATAATTCTGCGCTTTCGTACCGCGGTCGCCCCGACGCCGCGCGCGCACGCCCTCGTTCGCGCCGACGCCCGCGGCCGGCGCCCCCGCCACGCCCCTTCGCGAAGTCCTCCCGTGCGCCTCACGCAGATCAAGCTCGCCGGCTTCAAGTCGTTCGTCGATCCGACGGCCATCGCGACCCCCGGACAACTCGTCGGCATCGTCGGCCCCAACGGCTGCGGCAAGTCCAACGTCATCGACGCCGTCCGCTGGGTGCTGGGCGAGTCGAAGGCGTCCGCGCTGCGCGGCGAGTCGATGCAGGACGTCATCTTCAACGGCGCCGGCGAGCGCAAGCCTGTGGGCCGCGCCTCAGTCGAGCTCCACTTCGACAACAGCCTGGGCCGCATCGGCGGCCAGTGGGGCCAGTACGCCGAGATCTCGATCAAGCGCGTGCTGACCCGCGACGGCGACTCGACGTATTACATCAACAACATCCCGGTCCGGCGCCGCGACATCCACGACCTCTTCCTCGGCACCGGTCTCGGGCCCCGCGCGTACGCGATCATCGAGCAGGGGATGATCTCGCGCGTCATCGAGGCCAAGCCCGAGGAGCTGCGGATCTTCCTCGAGGAAGCCGCCGGCGTGTCGAAGTACAAGGAGCGCCGCAAGGAGACCGAGGGGCGGCTCGCCGACACGCGCGAGAACCTGGCGCGGGTCGAGGACATCCGCACCGAGCTCGGCAACCAGCTGACGCACCTCGAAGGGCAGGCGCAGGTCGCAACCCAGTACCGCGAGCTCGAGGCCCGGCTCAAGTCGTCGCAGCACATGCTCTGGTACGCCAAGCAGCAGGACGCCGTGCGCGCGCGGGAGAAGTGCGCGAGCGAGATCGCAGCGCTCACCGTCGCGCTGGAGTCCGTGCAGGCGGAGCTGCGGGCGGCGGAGGCCCGGCTGGAGTCGCTGCGGGCCGAGCACTACGCGGCCGGTGACGCGCTGCACGAACGGCAGGGCGCGTTCTACGAGGCCAACGCCGAGGTCACGCGGCTCGAGCAGCAGATCGCCTTCGCGCGCGAGTCCGAGACGCGAATCACGCAGCAGGTCGCGCAGCTGACCGAAGCGCTGGGCGCCATCGCGGGTCAGGAGACGGCGCTTGCGGCGGACCGCGCCGCGGCGGACGCCGCGCTGGAGGCGGCGCTCGCCGCGCGCGAAGCGGCGGTCGCCGACGAGGCGTCCGCGCAGGCCGCGCTGCCTGCGCTGGAAGCCGACGTCGCCGCGGCCGGCACGGCGCTGACCGAGCGCCAGCAGGAGATCGCGCTCACGGAGCAGGGCCTGCGCGTGGCCGAGACGCGGCGCGACAGCGCGGCGCAGGGACTCGCGCAGCTCGCCGACCGGCGGCAGCGTCTCGCGCAGGAGCTCGCCGCGACGGCGCCGGCTGCCACCGATTCGGTCCGCGACGTCGAGGACCAGCTCGCGCAGGAGAACGCCGACCTCGTCGGCAAGCAGGACGCGCTCGCCGCGCTGCGGACGCGCGTCGAGGCGCTGCAGGTCGAGCAGCGGACGAGCGCCGACGCGTGGGAGCGCGAGAGCAGGCGCCTCGCCGACCTCGAGGCGCGGCAGCAGGCGCTTTCCGCGCTGCAGGACCGGATCGGGCACGGCGCCGACATCGACGGCTGGCTCGACGCGCACGGGCTCGTCCGCGCGCGGCGGCTGTGGCAGCTGATCGACATCGAGCCGGGCTGGGAGGACGCGCTCGAGGCGGTGCTGCGCGAGCGGCTGTCGGCGCTCGAGCTCGCGCGGCTCGACGACGCCACCGGCTGGATCGACGGCGGGACGCCGCCGCCGCGTCGGGTCGCGGCGTACGCACTCGCGCCGGCGCGCCACGGCCCCGACGCCCCGCACGACGCGCTGCTGTCGAAGGTCCGCTTCAAGAATCCGGACGCCGCGCGGGCGCTGGTCGACGGGCTGGCCGGCATCCGCTGCCGGCCGGATCTCGCGAGTGCGCTCGCGGAGCGCGGCGCGCTGGCCGTCGGCGAGGCGTACATCACGCCCGGCGGGCATCTCGTGTCGGCGCAAGTTGTCGCGTTCTTCGCGCCCGACAGCGAGCTGCACGGCGTGCTCGCGCGGCAGCGCGAGCTGGAAGAGCTCGACGGCGCGATCGCCGCCGCCCGCACGACCGCCGGCGACGCCCGCGCGCAGCGCGACGCCGTCGACGCCGAGCTGACCGCGGCACAGCAGACCTACCACGCCGAAGGGCTCGCCGTGTCGTCGCAGCAGCGCCGCGTGCACGACCTCGAGCTCGAGCTCGTTGCGCTCAGGCAGGCGGCGGAAGCCGCGGAGAAGCGCCGCGCGCAGATTGCCGAGGAAATGGCCGACGTCGACGCGAAGCACGACGCCGGTGTCGCCGAGCGCGACGCGATCGTGGCCGGGATCGCCGACCTGCAGACGCGGCTGCACGACGAGCTCGCCCGGCGCGAGGCGGCGCGGCACGCGCGCAACGAAGCGGAAGTGGCGCTCGCGCGCGGCCGCGAGCGCGTGCGCGTGGCCGAGCGCACCGCACAGGAGGCGGGCTTCGCCGAGCGCAGCTGCCGCGATCGCCTGGCCGAGCTCGAGCGCCGGCGCGAAGGGCTCGGTGCGCAGGCCGCGCAGCAGCAGGCGCTGCTCGCGCAGCTGACGAGCGAGCGGGCGGCCATCGACTGGACGCCCGTGGAAGCGGCGCTGACGCAGCAGCTCGCGGTGCGCGGCGAGGCCGAGCAGGCGCTGGCCGCGGCCCGCGACCGCCTGGAGGTGCTCGGCGCGGAGCTGCGGGCGGGAGAGGAGTCGCGGCTCGTGGCCGAGCAGAAGCAGGAGCCGGCGCGCGCGAAGATCCTCGACATGCAGCTGAAGGAGCAGGCGGCGGCGCTGGCCGAGCAGCAGTTCACGGAGCAGTTGGCCGAGGCCCACGCCGACGTCGCCACGCTGCCCGATGCGCTGAAGGCGTGGGGCAGCGCACGTACGCTGCCCGCGGAAATCGAGCGGATCACGGCGGCGATCGCGGAGCTGGGCGCGGTCAACCTCGCGGCGCTGGACGAGCTCGCGCAGGCGCGCGAGCGCAAGGAATACCTCGATCGCCAGGCCGCGGACCTGACCGAGGCGATGACGACGCTGGAGACGGCGATCCGGCAGATCGACCGCGAGTCGCGGGAACTGCTGCAGCAGACGTTCGAGGCGGTCAACGCGAACTTCGCGAAGCTGTTCCCCGCGCTGTTCGGCGGCGGCCAGGCGCGCCTCGTGCTGACCGGCGAGGAGATCCTCGACTCCGGCGTCGCGGTCGTCGCGCAGCCGCCGGGCAAGCGCAACACGTCGATCCACCTGCTCTCGGGTGGCGAGAAGGCACTGACCGCGATTTCGCTCGTGTTCGCGCTGTTCCAGCTCAACCCGGCGCCGTTCTGCCTGCTCGACGAGGTCGACGCGCCGCTCGACGACCCGAACACGGACCGCTTCTGCGCGATGGTGCGGCAGATGGCCGCCGACACGCAGTTCCTGTTCATCTCGCACAACAAGATCACGATGGAAATGGCGAACCAGCTCGTCGGCATCACGATGCCCGAGCCCGGCGCGTCGCGCGTCGTGGCCGTCGACATCGCCGAGGCGCTGTCGCTCGCCGAGGCCTGATCCTCCGGCCGCCTATCGACCGCCTTCGCGCTATACTCGGGGCCTATCCATGATCCCCGGGAAGCCCACGTGCCGTTGTCGATGAGTCCGCTGCAACTGGGCCTCATTGTCGGCGGCGTCCTGCTGGTCGTCGGCGTCCTCATCTACAACTGGTGGCAGGAGCGCCGGGTACGCCGCCGCATCGCCGAGGCGTTCGGCGGCGCGAAGGCCGCGCCGGCCGCCGCGTCCCAACCAACGGCTGGCGGGCGCGTCGAGCCGACGCTGCGCACGGACGCGGACGCCGCCGGCGCCTCCGTGTCGCCACCTGCGGATGCCGTGCCCGCCTACCGGCCGCCGGCCGCGGACGACGAGGCGCCGGCGTGGCAGGCCCCGATGGACGTCGTCGACCACGCGCCGGCAATGGAATCGTCGCCGGCGGCGGAGGCGCCGCAGGCGATCGCGCGCGGCGGCGGTACGCCGGGCAGCCCGCTGCGCGAGCCCGATCCGGAGATCGAGTGCGTCATCACGCTGCAGCCCGCCAAGCCCGTCGGCGTCGGTTCGCTGGCGGCCGGCCTGCACGCGCGAATGGGCAAGCGGCTGCGCTGGTTCGGCCGCACGCACCCCGAATCCGCGTGGCACGTGCTTGCATCGGACGCGCGCGGCGAGTTCGTCGAGGTCGCCGCGTGCCTGCTGCTCGCCGACCGCAACGGCGCGGCCAGCCGCGCGCAGATCGACACGTTCGTCCGCGTGATCGGCGAACTGGCACCGCTGCTGCCCGCCGCGATGTCGGTGCCCGACGCCGGCGCCGAGACCGGGCGTGCCGAGGCGCTCGACCGCCTGTGCGCGGACGTCGACGTGCAGATCGGCCTGACCGTGGTCAAGCCGGACCCGGCGAGCATCCCGGGCACCAAGCTGCGCGGGATCGCCGAGGCCGCCGGCTTCCGCCTGGCCTCGGGCGGGCGCTTCGAGTTCGTGCAGGAGGACACCGGCGCCGTGCTGTACACGCTGCAGAACCTGCGCAACGAGCCGTTCACCGTCGACACATTGCGGTTGTCGGCGACCAACGGCATCGTGCTGGTTCTCGATGTCCCGCGGGTGGCCGACCCGGCCCGCACGTTCGACCAGATGAAGCTGTCCGCCAAGCGGCTCGCGCAGACGCTCGGCGCCGAGCTGGTCGACGACAACCGGCGCCTGCTCGACGACACCGCGCTCGCGGCGATCCGCAAGCAGGTCGACGCGGCCGCCGGCGCGTTGCGCGAATGCGGGATCGAGCCCGGGAGCCCGCGAGCGCTCGCGCTGTTCGGCGCGTAGGGCCGTCCGTTGGCCACGACCGCGGACGAGAAGGTTCCGGCGGCGGCGTCCCGCCGCGCGGCGCAGCTGCGCGCGGAGATCGCCCAGCACGACCGCCGCTACTACGAGCAGGACGCGCCGACGATCAGCGACGCCGAGTACGACGCGCTGTTCCGCGAATTGCAGGCGCTGGAAGTCGCGCATCCGTCGCTGCGGACGGCCGACTCGCCGACGCAAAGGGTCGGCGGCGCGCGCGCGTCCGAGTTCGCCCCGGTCGTGCACCGCGTGCCGATGCTGTCGATCCGCACGGAGACCGACACGACCGCCGGCGCCGCCGCGGAGTTCGACGCGCGCATCCGGCGCGACCTCGGCCTGCCCGCCGACGCGCCGCCGGTCGCCTACATGGCCGAGCTCAAGTTCGACGGCCTCGCCATCAGCCTGCGCTACGAGCGCGGAGCGCTCGTGGTGGCCGCGACGCGCGGCGACGGCGAGACCGGCGAGGACGTGACCGCGAACGTGCGCAGGATCCCCGAGATCCCGGCGAAGCTTGCCGGCCGGGCCCCGCCGGTGCTCGAGGTGCGCGGCGAGGTCTACATGACGCGCGCCGACTTCGCGGCGCTGAACGCGCGCCAGCAGGCGGCCGGCCAGCGGCTGTTCGTCAATCCGCGCAACACGGCCGCCGGCGCCGTGCGCCAGCTCGACCCCGCCGTCACCGCGCAGCGCCCGCTGCACTTCTTCGCTTACGGCATCGGCGAGGCGGAAGGCGCGGGCCTGCCGCCCACCCAGAGCGCGCTGCTGGACACGCTGGAGGCCTTCGGGCTGCCCGTGTGCGCCGACCGCCGCGTCGCCCACGGTGCGGCGGACCTCGCCGCGTTCTACGAGCACGTGCGCGAGCACCGGGCCGACCTGCCGTTCGAGATCGACGGCGTCGTCTACAAGGTCGACGACCTCGCGCTGCAGCGGCAGCTGGGATTCCGGACCCGCGAGCCGCGCTGGGCCGTCGCCCACAAGTTCCCGCCGGAGGAGATGCCGACCGAGCTGCTCGCGATCGACGTGCAGGTCGGCCGGACCGGTGCGATCACGCCGGTGGCGCGGCTCGCGCCGGTGTTCGTCGGCGGCACGACGGTGACCAACGTCACGCTGCACAACGAGGACGAGATCCGCCGGCGCGACCTGCACATCGGCGACACCGTCGTCGTCCGTCGCGCCGGCGACGTGATCCCCCAGGTCGTGGGCGTGGTCGCCGACCGGCGCCCGCCGCACGCGAAGCGCTTCGTGATGCCGACGCACTGTCCCGAGTGCGGCTCGGCGATCGCGCGCCTGCCGGGCGAGGTCGTCGCGCGCTGCACGGGCGGCCTCGTGTGCCCGGCGCAGCGCAAGCAGGCGCTGCTGCACTTCGCCGGGCGCCGCGCGCTCGACATCGAAGGGCTGGGCGACAGGCTGGTCGACCAGCTGGTCGACGGCGGCCTCGTCCACACGGCGGCCGACATCTACCGGCTGGCACTGCCGCAGCTGGCCGCGCTCGAACGGATGGCCGAGAAGAGCGCCGCCAACGTACTCGCGGCCATCGAGAAGAGCAAGCGCACGACGCTCGCGCGCTTCGTGTTCGCCCTTGGCATCCGGAACGTCGGCGAAGCGACCGCGAAGGACCTCGCGCAGCACTTCGGCGCGCTCGAGCTGCTGATGGACGCCGACGAGGCGGCGCTGCTCGAGGTCCGCGACGTGGGACCGGTCGTCGCGGCGTCGATCGCGCGCTTCTTCGCCGAGCCGCACAATCGCGAGGTCATCGCGGCGCTGCGCGCGGCCGGCGTACACTGGCCGGAAGGCGCACCCGCGCGTCGCGCCGGCGGGAGTCTGGCCGGCCTCGCGTTCGTGCTGACGGGCACGCTGCCGACGCTGACGCGCGACGATGCGAAGGCGCTGATCGAGGACGCCGGCGGCAAGGTCGCCGGCAGCGTGTCGAAGAACACCGACTATGTCGTGGCCGGCAGCGATGCCGGCAGCAAGCTCGCGAAGGCCGAGGCGCTCGGCGTCGCGATCCTCGACGAGGCCGGCCTCCGCCGGCTCGTCGCGCAGCGCCGCGCAACGGACTCCGCGAGATGAAGAAGATCACGAAAGCCGTCTTTCCCGTCGCCGGCCTGGGCAGCCGCTTCCTGCCCGTCACCAAGGCGAGTCCGAAGGAGATGCTCCCCGTCGTCGACAAGCCGCTGATCCAGTACGCGGTCGAGGAGGCTGCCGCCGCCGGGATCACCGACATGATCTTCATCACCGGGCGCAACAAGCGCGCGATCGAGGACCACTTCGACAAGGCGTACGAGCTCGAGACCGAGCTCGCGCTGCGCAACAAGACGGCGCTGCTCGAGTCGGTGCAGGCGGCGACCCCGCGCGGCATCAACTGCATCTACATCCGGCAGTCGGAGCCGCTTGGGCTGGGGCACGCGGTGCTGTGCGCCGCGCCCGTGGTCGGCGACGAGCCCTTCGCGGTGATCCTCGCCGACGACCTGATCGACGCCACGGTGCCGGTGATGCGGCAGATGGTGGCCGTCGCGACGCGCGAGGAAGCGTCGACGATCGGCGTGATGGAAGTCCCGGCCGAGGACGTCGGCAGCTGGGGCATCGTCGAGACCGCCGGCGGCGGCGACGGGCGCGTCGCGCCGATCACGCGCATCGTCGAAAAGCCGCAGCCGGGTACCACGCCATCGACGCTCGCGGTCGTCGGGCGCTACGTCCTGTCCCCGCGGATCTTCCACCACCTGCGCACCATCCGGCCCGGCGCCGGCGGCGAGATCCAGCTGACCGACGGCATCGCGCGGCTGCTCGCGGACGAGCGCGTCGTCGCGTACCGCTTCGAGGGGCGCCGCTACGACTGCGGCCGCAAGCTCGGCTACCTCGAGGCGACCGTCGACTTCGGGCTGAAGCACCCGGAGGCGGGTGCCGGCTTCGCCCGGTTCCTGGCCGGGCGCGAACGCGTGCGATGACGCTGAACGAGCTCCGGTACCTCGTCGCGGTCGCGCAGGAGCGCAATTTCGGCCGCGCGGCGCAGAGGTGCTTCGTCAGCCAGCCGGCGCTGTCGGTCGCGATCCAGAAGCTCGAGGAGGAGCTCGGCACGCAGGTTTTCGAGCGCGGCAAGTCCGAGGTCACGGTCACGCCGGTCGGCGAGCGCATCGTCGAGCAGGCGCAGCGGGTGCTGGAAGAGACCTCGCGCATACGCGAGATCGCGCAGGCGGGCCGCAACCAGCTGACCGGCGCGCTGAAGCTCGGCGTCATCTTCACGGTCGCCCCGTACCTGCTGCCGGACCTGATCCCGGCGCTGCACGGGCTCGCCCCGCAAATGCCGCTCGACATCGAGGAGAACCTCACCGAGAACCTCGAGGCGGGCCTGAAGTCGGGCCGCCTCGACGCCACGATCGTCGCGCTGCCGTTCGCGCCGCCCGGGGTCGCGACCGAATTCCTGTACGAGGAGCCGTTCCAGGTCGTCGTGCCGTCGACGCACAAGTGGGCGAAGCGCAAGTCGGTGCAGCCGGCCGAGCTCGCCGGCGAGAACACGATCCTGCTGTCGGTCGGCCACTGCTTCCGCGACCAGGTGCTGGAGTCCTGCCCGGAACTCAACCGCGCCGACGCGCACGTGCCGCGCACGAACTCGCTCGAGACCGTCCGCAACATGGTGGCGTCCGGGCTCGGCATCTCGGTGCTGCCGCGCGACGCGCTGACGCCCAAGTACCACAGCCGGCTGGTGGTGCCGGTGCCGTTCACGCGGCCGGCGCCGGCGCGCCGTGTCGCGCTCGCGTACCGGCGCAGCTTTCCGCGCCCGGCCGCGATTGCCGCGCTGCGCGACGCGGTCGCCGCGTGCCGGGGCCGCAGGGAGCCGGCGAGGGCGCCTTCGTGACAGTGGGGCGGGAACGGCGGCCGCGGGAAGCGCGCGGCGCCGGGAATTGGCGCGGAAGTTCGCGGCGCATCGGCGCCACGACCTTCGGCGGATTGCATCGCAAACGGTACGGGAGCACTCGATGATTGCGGATCTCAAGGGAAAGGTCGTCCTGATCACCGGCGCGTCGACCGGCATCGGCGCTGCCGCCGCGCGCGCGTTCGCGCGGCAGGGAAGCCACGTCGCGATCCACTACAACGTGAGCCGCGAGGCTGCGCTGGAGGTGGCGGGCGAGGTCAAGGCAACCGGCGCCCGCGCGCTCGTCGTCGGCGGCGACGTAACCGTCGAGGCGGACGTCAAGCGGATCGTCGCGGAGACGCTGGCGGGCTTCGGGCGGATCGACGTCCTCATCAACAACGCCGGCGGCATGCTCGGCCGGGTCAGGATCGAGGACTACACGGTCGAGCACGTCAACCGCGTGCTGGCGCTCAACTGCACGCAGCTCGCGGTGTTCATGCGCGAGGTGATTCCCGGGATGCGGCGGCAGAAGTCGGGCAACGTCATCAACGTCACGTCGATCGCGGCGCGGCACGGCGGCGGCGGCGGAGCCATCCTGTATGCGGGTGCGAAGGGGTTCGTGTCGACCGTCACCCACGGCTGGGCCAAGGAGGTCGTCGGCGACGGCATCCGCGTCAATGCGGTGTCGCCGGGCGTCATCGCGACGCCGTTCCACGACCGGTACACGACCCCCGAGCAGATGAAGGCGATGCAGGCGACGATCCCGATGAACCGGATCGGCAGCGCCGACGACTGCGCCGGCACGTTCCTCTACCTCGCGTCCGACGCCCTGTCGGGCTACGTCACGGGACAGGTCGTCGAGGTCAACGGCGGGCAGCTGATGCCGTGACTCGAGCTCGGGCGCCGCGCGCGGTCAGCGTCGTGCCCGCGTGCTCTTCGTGCGGCGCGGCATCGCTCCCTGCAATCCTTCCGCGGCGACCAGCGCTCCCAGCGATCCCAGCACGTGATCCGGCCACGGCCCGTGCCGGTCGACGGGTGCGCCGGTGCGGTTGATCCAGAACGAGGTGAAGCCGTACGCCTTCGCGCCGATGGCGTCCCAGCCGTTGGACGACACGAAGCCGATTCGCGCGGGCGGCAGTCCCAGGCGCTGCGCGGCCAGCGCATAGACCTGCGGCGCGGGCTTGTAGACGCCGACGGCGTCCACCGACAGCACGCCGTCGATCAGCGACTCCATCCGGTTGTGCCGCACGAGCGGCGCGAGCCCCGCAAGGGTGCCGTTGGACAGGATCCAGCGCGGCCGCGGCGCCAGCGCCGCCAGCGTGTCGCGCACCTCGGGAAACGCGTCGAGCGCCAGGTAGGCCGCGGCCAGCCGCGCCTTGTCGCCATCGTCGAGCGGCAGCACGAGGGTGGCGATCGCATAGTCGAGCGCTTCCGCCGTGACCTGCGCGAAGTCCTCGCGCGCGAAGCCGTCGCCCATCATCAGCGACTGGAGCCACGTGTACTCGAGCTGCTTCGCCCGCCACATGCGCGACAGCTCGGCCCCGCGGCCGGGCGCCAGTGTCTCCGCGAGCGACGTGACCGAATCGACGTCGAACAGCGTCCCGTAGGCGTCGAACACGAAGGCGTCGAGCGGCTTGCGCGCAGTCCTGGGCATGGTCGGCTCCGAAGGCGCATGCGGCCGGACGGGGCCGCGGCGGGCAAAAAAAGAGGGGTTACACTTGCGCGTAACCCCTTGGTTCAGTGTGGTGGGCATTGCTGGGTTCGAACCAGCGACCCCTCCCGTGTGAGGGGAGTGCTCTACCGCTGAGCTAAACGCCCCGCGAACCCAGACAGGAGCACCGATTTAACCATACCCGCCGGACGAGGGCAAACCGGATTTTTGGCGTTTGGCCGGGCCTTCCCCGGATTCGCACCATCCTGGTGCGGTCGTGACCTGAAACGGGGAGGCGGCCTGCGCCACGAATGGGCGCAAGTCCACCAACCCGTTGAAAATACGCGGAGTTTTCAAGTGGCCCGGCGGTTGCTAACCACAGTTCAAACGAGGAAACGCACGCCGGATGCCCCCCGCAGCCTACGATGAAATGACCGCCGCCGACGGCGCGATCCGGCCGCATTACCGGGCCTTCGCGGACTGGCTGGAACGCACGGACAAGTCGCGCATCGCGCAGAAGCGCGAGGAAGCCGAGCGCGCATTCCATCGCGTCGGCATCACGTTCGCCGTCTACGGCGAGGATGCCGGCACCGAGCGCCTCATTCCCTTCGACCTCGTGCCGCGCATCATCCCGGCGGACGAGTGGACGATGCTCGAGCGCGGCCTGAAGCAGCGCGTCCGCGCGCTCAACCTGTTCCTGGCCGACGTCTACCACGACCAGCGCATCCTGAAGGCCGGCGCGATCCCGGCGGACCGCGTGCTGGGCAATACGCAGTATCGCCGCGAGATGGCGGGCCTGCACGTGCCCGGCGGCATCTACGCGCACATCGCCGGCGTCGACATCGTGCGCGCCGGCGCCGGCGAGTACTACGTGCTGGAGGACAACCTGCGCGTGCCGTCGGGCGTGTCGTACATGCTCGAGAACCGCAAGATGATGATGCGGCTCTTCCCCGAGCTCTTCGCGACGCGCTCGATCCGGCCGGTCCACCACTACCCGGACATGCTGCTCGAGAACCTGCGCGCCGTCGGCCCCAAGGGCGAGGAGAGCCCGACCGTCGCCGTGCTGACGCCCGGCGCCTACAACTCCGCGTACTTCGAGCACGCGTTCCTCGCGCAGCAGATGGGCGTCGACCTCGTCGAGGGGCAGGACCTCATCGTCCAGAACGACACCGTCTACATGCGCACGACACGCGGGCCCCGGCGCGTCCACGTGATCTACCGACGGGTCGACGACGACTTCCTCGACCCGCTCGCGTTCCGGCCGGACTCGATGCTCGGCGTGCCCGGCCTGTTCGCCGCGTACCGGGCCGGCCGGGTGACACTCGCCAACGCGATCGGCACCGGCGTCGCCGACGACAAGTCGATCTACCCGTTCGTCCCGGACATGATCCGCTTCTACCTCGGCGAGGCGCCGATCCTCAACAACGTGCCGACGTACATGCTGTACAAGCCGCAGGACCGCGACCACGCGCTCGCCCACCTCGAAGACCTCGTGGTCAAGGAGGTGCACGGCGCCGGCGGCTACGGGATGCTCGTGGGGCCCGCCTCGACGGCCGAGGAGCGCGAGGCTTTCCGCGCGCGGATCCTGGCCGCGCCCGAGAAGTACATCGCGCAGCCGACGCTCGCGCTGTCGACGTGCCCGACGTTCGTCGGCGCCGGCATCGCGCCGCGCCACATCGACCTGCGGCCGTACGTGCTGTCCGGCACCGACATCGACCTCGTGCCGGGCGGCCTCACGCGCGTGGCGCTGCGCGAAGGGTCGCTGGTCGTGAACTCGTCGCAGGGCGGGGGCACCAAGGACACGTGGGTGCTGGCGTGACCGCGATGCTCTCCCGCCACGCGAACGAGCTGTTCTGGATGGCGCGCCACATCGAGCGCGCCGAGAACACGGCGCGGCTGCTCGACGTCACCTACCGGACCTCGCTGCTCCCGTACGAGCCGCAGGAGCCGGGGCTCGCGTGGGCCGAGCCGTGGGCGGTGCCGCTGATCGCGACGGGCGCGGCCACCGCGTTCTACCAGGCGTACCCGCAGCTGTCCGCCGAGAACGTGCTGCGCTTCATGACGCTCGATGCCGGCCACGCGTCGTCGATCTTCTGCTGCCTGCGCGCCGCGCGCGAATCGGCGCGCGCCGTCCGCGGCGCGATCACGTCGGAGATGTACGAGGACCTCAACAGCGCGTGGCTCGACATGCGCGCCTACGACTACCGGCGCATCCAGGCGATGGGCGTGTCGGAGTTCCTCGAGTGGGTGAAGATGCGCTCGCACCTGTTCCGCGGCGTCACGTTCGGCACGATGCTGCGCGACGAGGCGTACCACTTCCTGCGGCTCGGCACGCACATCGAGCGCGCCGACAACACGGCCCGGATCCTCGACACCAAGTACCACATCCTGCTGCCGTCGGCGGCCGACGTCGGCGGCGCCGTCGACTATTACCAGTGGGCGTCGCTGCTGCAGTCGCTGTCGGGCTTCGAGTCGTACCGCAAGATCTACAGCGACGTGATCTCGCCGCGACGCGTGGCCGAGCTCCTGATCCTGCGCGACGACATGCCGCGGTCGCTGCACAGCTGCCTCAATTTCATCGACGATACGCTGGAGCTCCTCTGCGACGACCGCAGCCGGGAATTGCGCCGGCAGGCGGGAGAGCTGCACGCGCGGCTGCACTTCGGGCGCACCGACGACATCATCCGCTTCGGCCTCCACGAATACCTGATGGACTTCCTCGAGCGGGTGTCCCGGCTGGGCGAGGAGATCAGCCGGCGGTTCCTGGTGCCGACGTACTGAGCGGAGCGCGGTCGCGATCCGGTAAGATGTCGCGTTTCGCGCGCGTCCGCCCACCCGTCACGCTCCCGCCATGACCTACTGCGTTGCCATGTCGCTCGATGCGGGCATCATCTTCGCGTCGGACTCCCGCACCAACGCCGGGGTCGACCAGATCGGCCGGTTCTCGAAGATGCGGGTGTTCGCGCAGGAGGGCCAGCGCGTGATCGTCACGCTGTCGTCCGGCAACCTGTCGATCACGCAGAACGCGCTGTCGATCCTCGACCAGAAGGCGCGCGGCGGCGACAGCCAGCTGCACCTCGGCAACGCGCAGTCGATGTTCGACGTCGCGCGTCTGCTGGGCGACTCGCTGCGCGAGGTGAAGTCGCGCGACGGCCCGTACCTGATGCAGAACAACATCGACGCGTCGGCCAGCTTCCTGATCGGCGGGCAGATCCGTGGCGAGCCGCCGCGGCTGTTCAACGTCTACGGCGAGGGCAACTTCATCGAGGCCACGCCCGACACCTGCTACTTCCAGATCGGCGAGACCAAATACGGCAAGCCGATCATCGACCGCGTGATCAAGCGCACGACGAGCCTCGTCGACGCGACCAAGTGCACGATGGTCTCGTTCGACTCGACGATGCGGTCGAACATCTCGGTCGGGCTGCCGATCGACCTGCTCGTCTACGAGACCGACTCGCTGCGGATCAAGCTGTCGCGCCGGATCGAGGAGACGGACCCGTACTTCCAGATGGTGCATACGCAGTGGGGGGAGGGCCTGCGGCGGGTGTTCGCGCAGCTGCCCGACCCCGACTGGACCTGACGGGTCGCCGCGCCGATGGCCATCCGCGTCGCGCTGTCGCACCGGACCTCCTACCGCTTCGACCGCCACGTCAGCCTCGGGCCGCACGAGATCCGGCTGCGCCCGGCGCCGCACTGCCGCACGCCGGTGCTCGGCTATTCGCTCAACGTCGCACCCGAGCCGCACTTCCTCAACTGGCAGCAGGACCCGTACGGCAACTGGGTCGCGCGGCTCGTGTTCCCCGAGCGCGCCGACCACCTGACGATCGAGGTCGACCTCACCGCCGACCTGACGGTCGTCAATCCGTTCGACTTCTTCGTCGAGGAGTACGCGGAGAAGTATCCGTTCGCGTACCGGCCGGAGCTCGCGAAGGAGCTGATCCCCTTCCTCGAGACCGCGCCGCCGGGGCCGCGCCTGTCCGCGTGGCTCGCCGACTTCCGCACGACGATCGTGCCGGACGAGAACACGGTGCTGCTGCTGGTGCGCCTCAACCAGCTGCTGCAGTCGCAGGTTCGCTATCTCGTGCGGATGGAGCCGGGCGTGCAGACGCCCGAGCAGACGCTCGGGAACGCGAGTGGCTCGTGCCGCGACTCGGGCTGGCTCCTCGTGCAGATCCTGCGCCACCTCGGCATCGCCGCGCGCTTCGCGTCCGGCTACCTGATCCAGCTCGTCGCCGACGTCAAGGCGCTCGACGGCCCCTCGGGCACGGACCACGACTTCACCGACCTCCACGCGTGGGCCGAGGCGTACCTCCCCGGCGCGGGCTGGATCGGCCTCGACCCGACGTCCGGACTGCTGGCCGGCGAGGGCCACCTGCCGCTCGCCTGCACGGCGGACCCCGGCAACGCGGCGCCCGTGATCGGCTATACCGATGTCTGCGAGGTCGACTTCGACTTCACGATGAGCGTGACGCGCGTGCACGAGGACCCCCGCGTCACGAAGCCGTACACCGACGCTCAGTGGCGCGCAATCGACGCGCTCGGGGTGGCGGTCGACAGCGATCTCGCCGCGCACGACGTCCGGCTGACGCAGGGCGGCGAGCCCACGTTCGTATCGGTCGACGACATGGACGGCGCCGAATGGAACTACACGGCGCTGTCGCCGGCGAAGCGCGCGCTCGCGGAAACGCTGCTCGCGCGCCTGCGCCGCCGCTTCGCGCCCGGCGGCCTCGTCCACCAGGGGCAGGGCAAGTGGTACCCGGGCGAGCCGTTGCCGCGCTGGGCGCTCGGCGTGTTCTGGCGCACGGACGGGCAACCGCTGTGGCGCGACGATGCGCCGATTGCCGACACCGCGAAGCCGGGCCGTGCCACGCTCGCCGACGCGCGGGCGTTCGCCGCGCACCTTGCCGCGGCGCTGGGATTGCCGGAATCGCTGGTGATCACCGCGTACGAGGACGTCGAGCGCCTGCTGCGCGAGGAGGCGGCGCTGCCGGCGAACGTGGATCCGCTCAAGGCGGACCTCACGAAGCCGGACGAGCGCGCCCGCCTCGCGCGCCTGCTTGCCGCAGGGCTCGACCGGCCGGCCGGGCTCGTGCTGCCGCTGCGCGCCGTGCACGACGAGGCCGGTGCGTTCGCCTGGCACTCGAGCCCGTGGCCGCTGAAGCGCGGTCACCTGTTCCTGCTGCCCGGCGACTCGCCGCTGGGCCTGCGACTGCCGCTGGCGTCGCTGCCGGAAGTGCTGCCCGCGGAGGCCGAGCCGCAGTTCGGCGTCGACCCCTTTGCGCCGCGCGACGCGCTGCCCGCGGTCGCGACCGCGCATGCCGCGCGCGGGAAGGTGCGCGGCGACGCGCCGCGCGACGTCGTCAAGACGGCGCTGACGCTCGAGGTCCGGGCCGGCCACCTGCACCTGTTCATGCCGCCGTGCGAGCGGCTCGAAGCGTATGTCGCGCTGGTCGCCGCGATCGAGGCCGCGGCCCGCGCCCTCGGCCTGCCGGTCGTGATCGAGGGCTACACGCCGCCGCGCGACCCGCGCCTGCGCGTGCTGATGGTGACGCCGGACCCGGGCGTGATCGAGGTCAACGTGCATCCGGCCGCGTCCTGGCGCGAGCTCATGGCGACGACGGAGACGCTCTACGAGGAGGCACGGCAGTCGCGCCTCGCCACCGAGAAATTCATGCTCGACGGCCGCCACACCGGCACCGGCGGCGGCAACCACGTGACACTGGGCGGCGCGACGCCGGCGGACAGCCCGCTGCTGCGCCGGCCCGACCTGCTGCAGAGCCTCATCACCTATTGGCAGAACCACCCGTCGCTGTCGTACCTGTTCTCGGGAACGTTCATCGGTCCGACCAGCCAGGCGCCGCGCGTCGACGAGGCGCGCGACGACCGCCTGTACGAGCTCGCGATCGCGTTCCAGCAGCTCGCGCGCAAGCACGAGGCCGGGCGCGAGTCCCCGCAGCCATGGCTCGTCGACCGGCTGCTGCGCCACCTGCTGACCGATCTCACCGGCAACACGCACCGCGCCGAGTTCTCGGTCGACAAGCTCTACTCGCCGGACGGGCCCACGGGGCGCCTGGGCCTGCTCGAATTCCGCGCGTTCGAGATGCCGCCGCACTACCGGATGAGCGCCGTGCAGATGCTGCTGCTGCGCGCGCTCGTCGCGCGCTTCTGGCGCGACCCGTACGCGGGCGACCTCGTCCGCTGGGGCACTGCGCTGCACGACCGCTGGCTGCTGCCGCATTTCGTCGCCGCCGACGTCCGCGACGTCGCGCACGACCTCGCGCGCGCCGGATTTCCGTTCGAGCCGGCGTGGTTCGAGCCGTTCGTCGAGTTCCGTTTCCCGCGCTACGGAACCGTCACCTACGACGGCGTCACCGTCGAGCTGCGGCAGGCGATCGAGCCGTGGCACGTGCTGGGCGAGGAAATGAGCGGCAGCGGCACGGCGCGCTTCGTCGACTCGTCGGTCGAGCGCATGCAGGCGAAGGTCACCGGCATGACCGACGGCCGGCACGCGGTGACGTGCAACGGCCGCCTGCTGCCGCTGACGCCCACCGGCGTCCCCGGCGAATTCGTCGCCGGCGTGCGCTACCGCGCGTGGAGCCCGCCGTCGGCGCTGCATCCGACCATCGGCGTGCAGGCGCCGCTGGTGTTCGACCTCGTCGACACCTGGGCGCAGCGTGCGCTCGGCGGCTGCACGTACCACGTCGCCCATCCGGGCGGGCGCAACTACGCGACGTTCCCGGTCAACGCGAACGAGGCCGAGGCACGGCGCGTCGCGCGCTTCTGGGACCACGGCCACACGCCGGGGCCGATGCACGTGTATCCTGAGCCGCCGAACCCTGCGACGCCCGCCACGCTCGATCTGCGCTGGCAGCCGCGGCGGTAGTGCCGCCGGCGTACAAGGTCACTTGCGGGGCCGCTTCGCCGGCGACGTGTTCGGAGCGAATGCGGGTAACGCGTTCCCTGGTCCTGAGCCAGGCCACAGGAGCGTCAGGCGCGGTAGCGGCGACCTTCGCGCCACGGGCGCCGCGGGCGGCCCGCCCGGAAGTCCGCCCTTCGCTGACCTGCCGTTCGCGCAGCGCGAAATCGGCCATTCATGACGACAGGGGACCTTTCCAACGGGCGGTTCGTCGCCGCCTGAGGCGTGAATCCGAGTTGCGGGTTGACCCTTCGCGACCAACGGCGTAGCGTCGGCTGGCTCGTTGGGGATGTCCGTTGTTCCGGGGAGGCGAGATGCTCCGAACGATAGCGTTCGCGCTCGGCTTGACTAGCCCGCAAGCGCTGCCGTTGCGCGCCGACGGGGTGATCGAGTGACGAGCCGGCGGACGATGCTCGGCGGCGCGGCCTCGCTTGGACTGCTCGTGGCGGCCGGGCATGCGGTCGGACAACGGCCCGTCAAGCAATTTCGAATCGGCTATCTGAGCTTGCGGGCGGGCCCGAATGAAAGGGACGAAGCCTTTGTTCAACGTCTACGCGAACTGGGCTACAGGAACGGCGACAACTTGCTCATCGAGTATCGTTGGGCAGACGAGGACCTGTCCCTGCTCGAACGGCAGGCCGACGAATTGGTGCGTTTGCCGGTCGATGTCATCGTCACGGCCCAGGCGCCTGCGGTGCGTATCGCCAAGAAGGCCTCGGCCAAGATCCCGATCGTCATGGCAGCTGTCGCAGATCCGGTGGGCGCGGGGCTGATCTCCAGCTTTGCGCGACCTGGTGGGAATCTCACCGGCCTTTCCGTCCTGACCACCGATCTGTCCGCAAAGCGTCTCCAGCTCCTCCGCGAACTCGTTCCCGGCGCTACGCGAATCGCCGTGCTTGCTTGGGACATCGTCGGACGCGATCTGGCGTCCAAGGAGCGCGGACCCGCCGGGAGTTTTGTCGCTGAAACCGAAGCAGCGGGACGGGCGCTGGGCGCTGAAGTGCGCGCCTATTTCATTGGCAGTGCCACCGATCTGCCACGAGCATTTGCCGCGATGGAGCAGGCCCGGTCCCAGGCACTCATCGTGAAGAACAATTCATTGACCTACGAACTTCGCGCGGCGATCGTCGAGACGACGAAACGATTGCGCCTGCCCGATATGTACGAGGCGCGCGAACTGGTGGCTGCGGGAGGTCTCGTGTCTTATGGCCCGAACGCGTCGGAGCTCTATCGCCAAGCCGCGGGCTACGTCGACAGAATCTTCAAGGGCGCCAAGCCGGCGGACCTTCCAGTCCAGCAGCCTACCAAGCTCGACTTTGTGCTCAACCTCAAGACCGCCAAGGCGATCGGCCTGACGATCCCCCAGGCGTTGCTGCTGCGGGCGGACGAGGTCATTCAGTAGCCGAACGGCCTCGGCGGTTTGGTGATTGGGCACCAGCGACCGGTTCTGGCGAGTTTCCGCGTCTGCCAGGTATGACAGGAAGTGGCCGGTTGCGTTCGTCCGTCTCCGGCCATCGCCTCCGGCGATCGGCGCTCGACCCGTGTCGTCGGGACGAACCGTTCAGGCAACGCGCAACCGCCGACCCGCGAGTCCGGGCGTTGGTACCGCTTCGCCGGACGGCACACCGGCGCGACGGTTCGTGGTCGCCGAGCGGCCACGGGCCGCGCGACCTGCGACTCGACGTCGGCAATACGGTGCCGCCGGCCGCGACGGGTGTTCCGGTGTCGGATCGAGCCAATGGCGCAAGCGGACAATTGCCGGCGGCCGGTGGTTCGACCTATAGTGCGCACTTCGCGCGCCGGGCGAAGCGCGGTTACGACCGCGCACCCCGGCGTGCCGCCACGACTTCGAGGAGGATGCCAAGGTGCGTTTGACCGCTGTGTTGCTGGTGCTGCCGCTGGTCTTCGGCGGCGCGTCCGCCTTCGCCCAGGCGAAGAAAGGCGGTGGCCCGATGCGGGTCCCGACCGACAAGGATCCGTCCGTCAGCGTCAACGTGTTCATGCGCGACGGCGGCAAGAACGAGCTGCTCATCGGCACGCGCCTCTGGCCGGACTTCCCCGAATACAACGCCGCTGCGCTGCAGCGCTTCTTCGCACTGATGAAGGCGCTGGAGCCCGGCTACCGCAAGGACGACGACGTCGCATACTCATGGCAGCAGAAGGGCAAGGTCACGAAGTGCAGCATCTATCTCGAGTCCGCGGACGCGGGCACCAAGGCGGGCACCGGGGCGGCGATCGGCTGCGAGGCGAACGGCGTTTCCACGCTGGCGGTGCCGTCGCTCGCCGATCCGAAGCGGCCGAGCGGATCGCAGGACCCGAAGCACCTGGCCGACGTGCTGGACATGTTCAAGAAGCAGGCGGAGCGCGCGCGGGCGAACATACCGAAGTAGCCGGGTCCGGAATGAGCGCAATCGTGTCGCGGCGCACCCGCCTGTCGCCGCCGGGGCCACTCGCTTGCGAAGCGCGCACGTGAGGCCGGCCGCAGCACGGGCGCGTGTACTCGCGGGCGCGCTGGCGCTGGCGGCCCTCGGCTCGGCCGGCACGGTCGCGGGCGTCGAAGCGCCGGTGGCGGATCCGGCGGTCGCGCGGCCCCGCATCGGCCTCGCGCTGTCGGGCGGCGGCGCGCGTGGCATCGCGCACGTCGGCGTGCTCAAGGTGCTGGAGGAGATGCGCATCCCGATCAGCTGCGTCACCGGGACCAGCATGGGCGCGATCGTCGGCGGCACGTTCGCCGCTGGCACGCCGCCGGCGCGGCTGCAGGAGCTCGTCCTCGACGCCAACTGGAGCGAGATCTTCCGCGACCAGCCGCCGCGTGCCGAGATCGCGATCCGGCGCAAGGCCGACGACTACAAGACGCTGTTCGCACCGGAATTCGGCGTCGGGGAGAGCGGGCTTGCGCTGCCGAAGGGCGTGATCGCCGGCGTGTCCATCGAGGCGTTCTTCCGCGTGCTCACGCAGCCGGCGGCCGGCATCACGGACTTCAACAAGCTGCCGATTCCGTTCGTCGCCATGGCCACCGACATCGAGAACGGCGCCTCGATCGTGCTCGACCACGGCAGCCTCGCGCAGGCGATCCGCGCCAGCATGTCGGTGCCCGGGGCGATCGCGCCGGTCGAGATCGACGGCCGGCTTCTGGTCGACGGGGGCATCGCCAACAATCTGCCGATCGACGAGGCGCGCAAGCTGTGCGCCGACGTGGTCATCGCCGTCAACATCTCGACGCCGCCGCTCCAGCGCAAGGAGATCACGTCGGCGCTGGCGGTGACGCTGCAGCTCATCAACTTCCTCGGCATGAGCACGGTGGAACGCCAGCTCGCGAGCCTCGGGCCCGGCGACGTGCTGATCGCGCCGGATCTCGGCACCATCTCGGCGGCGAGCTTCTCGCGCTCGCAGGACGCGATCCGGATCGGCGAGGACGCGGCGCGCAGGCTCGCGCCGCAGCTCACGCGCTACAGCCTGCCGCCCGCCGAGTACGCGGCGTTGCGCGACCGGCAGGTGGCCAAGAGCGCCGAGCTCGGCACCGTCGCCGAGATCCGCTTCGAGGGGCTGGAGCGGACGAACGCCGAAGTGCTGCGCGGGCTCGTCCAAAGCCAGCCGAACGAGCCGCTGACCGAGGAGAAGGTGAGCGCCGACCTGCGCCGGATCTTCGGCCGCGGCGACTTCGAGGGCGTGAGCTACCGGATCATCGGCGACGCCGGGCCGCGCGCGATGGTGATCACGCCGCGCGAGAAGTCGTGGGGCCCCGACTTCCTGCGCTTCGGGCTCGGTCTGCAGAGCGACTTCCAGGGCGACGACTCGTTCAACCTGCTGGTCCAGTACCGCAAGACGTGGATCAACCACCTGGGCGGAGAGCTGCTGGTCGAAGGTCAGGTGGGACAGGACACGCACCTGTACGGCGAGCTCTACCAACCGCTGCACGAGCCTGGCGTGTGGTTCGTATCGCCGTACGCGGCGATCGGGCAGACGACGCGCGGCGTGTTCCTGGGGGACGTCCGGGTGGCCGACTACCTCGTCGGCAGCACGCGCGGCGGCGTCGACCTGGGCGCGAAGCTCGGCACGTTCGGGTCGGCGCGCGCCGGGCTGCAGTGGACGCGCGTCGACGCCCGGGTGGAGACGGGCAGCCCGGTGCTGCCGTCGGTGCGCGAGACGACGGCCGGCGTGCGCGCCGCGCTCGTGGTGGACCAGCTCGACCAGCCGTGGTTCGCGCGCGCGGGATACGCGGGAAATGTTTCGCTCTACGCGGCGACGAAGGGCCTGGGCTCGGCGCTCGACTACCAGGTGATGGTCGCCGATGGCCGGGTCGCGCATTCGTGGGGCCCGCATACCGTGAGCCTCAACGCGTCGGGCGGCACGGACTTCGGTTCCGACATGCCGGCGTACGAGTCGTTCACGCTGGGCGGCCCGCTGCGGCTGTCGGCGTTCCGCGTCAACCAGTTCGCCGGCCGCGAGTTCGCCTTCGCGCGCGCCATGTATTACCAGCGCATCTTCGCGCTACCCGAGATCCTGGGTTCGGGCGTGTTCGCCGGGGCCTCGGCCGAGGTCGGCACGATCCGCGACCGCTTCGACGGCCTGCCGTCCCCGGGGACGCTGTACTCGGGCTCGCTGTTCCTCGGCGCCGCGACGTTCGCGGGACCGGCGTACTTCGGCGCGGGTATCGGCAACGGCGGCGCGTTCAGCATGTACCTGCTGCTCGGCGCGCCATAGGCGGGCGCGGCGCGGGTCGGCACCTGCGGCTCCGGTAGAATGCGCGGTTTCGCCGCTCGCCGCATTCGTGACCCCCGTCCGCACCCGCTTCGCGCCGAGTCCCACCGGCTACCTGCACCTGGGCGGCGCGCGCACCGCGCTGTTCGCGTGGGCCTTCGCGCGTCACCACGGCGGCACGTTCGTCCTGCGCATCGAGGACACCGACGTCGAGCGGTCGACGCCCGCCGCCGTGCAGGCGATCCTCGACGGCATGGCGTGGCTCGGCCTCGACTACGACGAGGGCCCGTTCTTCCAGATGCAGCGGATGGACCGCTACCGCGAGGTGATCGCCGACATGCTGGCGCGCGGCCTTGCGTATCGCGATTACATGACGGCGGCCGAGCTCGATGCGCTGCGCGCCGAGCAGAGCGCGCGCGGCGAGAAGCCGCGCTACGACGGGCGCTGGCGGCCGGAGCGCGCCACCGGAATGACGCCGCCGGCGGACGTGAAGCCGGTCATCCGCTTCCGCAATCCGGACGCCGGCACCGTCGGCTGGGACGACGGCGTCAAGGGCCGCATCGAATTCGCCAACAGCGAGCTCGACGACCTCGTGATCGCGCGCGGCGACGGCACGCCGACCTACAACTTCTGCGTCGTCGTCGACGACTGGGACATGCGGATCACGCACGTGATCCGCGGCGACGACCACGTCAACAACACGCCGCGGCAGATCAACATCTTCCGCGCGCTCGGCCTCGAGCCGCCGCGCTATGCGCACGTCCCCACGGTACTGGGCGAGGACGGAGCCAAGCTTTCGAAGCGGCACGGCGCGGTGGGCGTCATGGAGTACGAAGCGGCGGGCTACCTGCCCGATGCGATGGTCAACTTCCTCGCCCGCATCGGCTGGGCGCACGGCGACGACGAGATCTTCACGCGCGACGAGTTCGTCCGCTGGTTCGACCTGACGCACATCAGCGCGGCGCCGTCGCGGTTCTCGGCGGCCAAGCTCAACTGGGTGAACCAGGAGCACATGAAGCGCCTGCCGGACGCGGAGCTCGGCCGCCGCCTCGCGCCGTACCTCGCGCGCGCCGGGCTGGATCCCGCGGCCGGTCCCGACGCGGGCGCGGTGGCGGCGCTGCTGCGCGACAGGGCAGAGACGCTGGTCGCGATGGCCGACGCGGGATGGTACTTCTACAGGGCCCCGACGGTGCCCGCGGACAAGGTCGCCGAGCAGGTGACCGCCGGCGGCCGCGCGGCGCTCGCCGAGCTGCACGGAGAGTTCGCCGCACTCGACTGGACGCGCGAGGCGCTGGCCGCGGCGATGAAGGGCGCGGCCGCGCGCCATGGGCTCAAGTTTCCGCAGATCATGATGCCGATGCGGCTCGTCGTCACGGGCACGCTATCCACGCCCGCGATCGACGCGGTGCTCGCGCTCGTCGGCCGCGACGAGACGCGGGCGCGGATGGCGCGCGCGCTCGGTCTCGGCTAGCACGCAGGCGCGCAACGCGAGGAGCCCACGTCCATGTCCACCGATCCCAACATCATCGCGGCGCTGGCGCACGTCACCACGGCGACGCTGACGACCGTCCTGCTGAAGAAGGGCCTGCGCAACGTCTACATGCGCGGCACGCGGCCGCTCGATCCGGGCCGGTCGCGCATCGTCGGCCCGGCGTTCACGCTGCGCTTCGTGCCGGCCCGCGAGGACCTCGCCACGCCCGCGTCGTGGGGCAACCCGATTTCGACGCGCGCGGCGATCGAGGCGATGCCGGCCGGCTGCGTGGCCGTCGTCGACGCGATGGGCACGACGGACGCCGGGATTTTCGGCGACATCCTGTGCGCGCGGATGAGCAAGCGCGGTGTCGCCGCGCTCGTCACCGACGGCGTGGTCCGCGACGTCGCGGGCGTGCGCGCGACCGGGCTCCCGGTCTGGTGCCAGGGCGCCGCGGCGCCGCCGTCGGTGGCCGGGCTCACGTTCGTCGGCTGGAACGAGCCCATCGGTTGCGGCGGCGTCGCCGTGTTCCCAGGCGACACGGTGGTCGTCGACGACGACGGCGCCGTGCTGGTCCCAGCCGCGCTGGTCGCCGAAGTCACGGCCGAGGCCGTCGAGCAGGAGCGCCTCGAGGGCTGGATCATGGGCGAGGTCGCGCACGGGGCGGAGCTGCCGGGCCTGTATCCGCCCAATGCGGAGAACCGCGCGCGCTACGAAAAGACGAAGCGATGACGCTGCCGGCCGACGCGCACGGCGTCTACGTCATTGCGCCCACGCCCTTCCATCCGGACGGGCGCGTCGACGACGCGTCGATCGACCGGATGACGGACTTCTTCGTCGCCGCCGGCGTCACGGGCATCACGGTGCTGGGGCAGCTGGGCGAGGCGCCGAAGATGACGCACGACGAGTCGGTGGCGATCGTGCGCCGCGTGACGGCGCGCGTGCGCGTGCCGGTGGTCGTCGGCGTGTCCGCGCCGGGATTCGCCGCGATGCGCGCGCTGACGCAGGACGCGATGGCCGCCGGCGCCGCTGCCGTCATGATTGCGCCGCCCTCCACGTTGCGCACCGACGACGCGATCGCCGGCTATTACCGCCAGGCGTCGGAGGCGATCGGCTCCGGCGTCCCGTTCGTGATCCAGGACTATCCGCTCACGTTTTCCGTGCAGATGGCCCCGTCGGTGATCCGGCGCATCGTGCAGGAGAACCCCGCGTGCGCGATGCTGAAGCACGAGGACTGGCCGGGGCTCGACAAGATCTCGCAGCTGCGCGCGTGGGAGCGCGACGGCTCGATGCGGCACCTGCCGATCCTGACCGGCAACAACGCGCTGTTCCTCGACTTCGAGATGGAGCGGGGCGCCGACGGCGCCAACACCGGCTACTGCTTCCCCGACATGCTGGTCGACGTCGTGCGGCTGTCGCGCGAGGGCCGGCGCGACGACGCGCACGACCTCTTCGACGCGCACCTGCCGCTCATCCGCTACGAGCAGCAGCCCGGGCCCGGCCTCGCCGTGCGCAAGTACGTGCTGATGCGCCGCGGCATCATCGCGTCGGACACGCTGCGCAAGCCGGGTGCGGCGCTGTCGCCGGTCGCCCGCGCGGAGGTCGACTACCTGCTCGCGCGCCTTGCGCGCACCGACCCGCGCGCGCGGGTGTGACGCTCCCCGGCAAACCGAGCCTGGCTCGGTTTCGGATGATTCGCGCCTGGCTCCGTCGTTTCGGCGTGCGACGGGAGCTTGCCGTTTGCGCGATCCGGGCGATCTTGTAGAATGCGAATTTCCGGGACGAAAAGAAACATGACCAAGTTCGTCTTCGTGACCGGCGGCGTCGTGTCCTCCCTGGGCAAGGGCATCGCTGCCGCCTCCCTCGCGGCGATCCTCGCGACCCGCGGCATCCGCGTCACCAACCTCAAGCTCGACCCGTACATCAACGTCGACCCCGGCACGATGTCGCCGTTCCAGCACGGCGAGGTCTTCGTGACCGACGACGGCGCCGAGACCGACCTCGACCTCGGGCACTACGAGCGCTTCACCGACGTGCGGATGGGCAAGCGCAACAACTTCACCACGGGCCAGATCTACGAGTCGGTGATCCGCAAGGAACGCCGCGGCGACTACCTGGGCGGCACCGTGCAGGTGATCCCGCACATCACCGACGAGATCAAGGCATGGATCGCCGCCGGCGCCGGCGACGCGGAGGTCGCGCTGGTGGAGGTCGGCGGCACCGTCGGCGACATCGAGTCCCTGCCGTTCCTCGAGGCGATTCGGCAGATGGGCATCACGCTGGGCCGCGAGAACGTCTGCTACATTCACCTGACGCTGGTGCCGTTCATCCCGTCCGCGGGCGAGATGAAGACCAAGCCGACGCAGCACTCGGTCAAGGAGCTGCGCGAGATCGGCATCCAGCCCGACGTCGTGCTCTGCCGGGCCGACCGGCCGATCCCCGACGGCGACCGCCGCAAGATCGCGCTGTTCACGAACGTCGCGCCGGAGGCGGTGATCCCCGCGCTCGACGCCGACTCGATCTACAAGATCCCCGGCATGCTGCACGCGGAGGGTCTCGACGTCATCGTCTGCCGCAAGCTCGCGCTCGACGCGCCGCCGGCCGACCTGTCGACCTGGCACAAGCTCGTCGACGCGCTGACGCACCCGGAGCACGAGGTGCACATCGCGATGGTCGGCAAGTACGTCGACCTCACGGAGTCGTACAAGTCGCTGTCCGAGGCGCTGATCCACGCCGGCATCCATACGCGCAGCAAGGTGAACATCCACTACGTCGACTCGGAAGCCATCGAGAAGGACGGCGTGGAGTCGCTGCGCGGCATGGACGCGATCCTCGTGCCCGGCGGCTTCGGCAAGCGCGGCGTCGAAGGCAAGATCAAGGCGGTGCGGCTCGCGCGCGAGAGCGGCATCCCGTATCTCGGCATCTGCCTCGGCATGCAGCTCGCTGTCATCGAGTGCGCGCGGCACATGGCGGGGCTCGCCAACGCCAACAGCACGGAGTTCGACCCGGACACGCCCCACCCGGTCGTTGCGCTGATCACCGAGTGGCAGAACCGCGACGGCTCGATCGAGAAGCGCAGCGAGGCCTCCGACATGGGCGGCACGATGCGCCTGGGCGCGCAGCCGTGCGAGGTGGTGCCGGGCTCGCTCGCCCACCGGATCTACGGAACGACGGCGGTCGCCGAGCGGCACCGGCACCGCTACGAGGTCAACAACCACTACCTGCCGCGCCTCGAGGCGGCCGGCCTCGTGGTCGGCGCGCGCGCGAAGAGCGCGACCGCCGGCGACCTGGTCGAGATGGTCGAGTTCCGCGACCATCCGTGGTTCTTCGGCTGCCAGTTCCACCCGGAGTTCACGTCGAACCCGCGGCGCGGCCACCCGCTGTTCGTCAGCTTCGTGCAGGCCGCGCTCCTGCAGCAGCAGCGCGCGCGCGGCGGCGCCGTCAGCGCGGTCGCCGAGCTGGTGGCGTCGATCTGAACGCCCGATGAACCTCTGCGGCTTCGCGGTCGGGCTCGACCGCCCGCTGTTCCTCATCGCCGGCCCGTGCGTGGTCGAGTCGCGGCAGCTGCAGATGGACGTTGCCGGCGAGCTGAAGTCGATCTGCGCGTCGCTCGCGATCCCGTTCATCTTCAAGTCGTCGTACGACAAGGCGAACCGCAGCTCGCACGCGTCGTTCCGCGGCCCCGGCATGGAGCAGGGCCTCGCGATCCTCGCCGACGTGCGCCGCCACGTGGAGGTCCCGGTGCTGACCGACGTGCACGCGATCGACGAGATCGCGGACGCGGCCGCCGTCGTCGACGTGCTGCAAACGCCGGCCTTCCTGTGCCGGCAGACCGACTTCATCCAGGCGGTCGCGTCCGCCGGCAAGCCGGTCAACATCAAGAAGGGCCAGTTCCTGGCGCCGGAGGACATGGTGCAGGTCGTGGCCAAGGCGAAGGCCGCGAGCGGCGCCGACAACATCATGGTCTGCGAGCGCGGCGCGTCGTTCGGCTACCACAACCTCGTGTCCGACATGCGGTCACTCGCCATCATGCGCAACACCGGCTGCCCGGTCGTGTTCGACGCGACGCACTCGGTGCAGCTGCCGGGCGGGCAGGGCACGTCGTCGGGCGGCCAGCGCGAGTTCGTCCCGGTGCTGGCGCGCGCGGCGGTGGCTGCCGGCGTGGCGGGGCTGTTCATGGAGACGCACCCGAACCCCGCGCAGGCGCTGTCCGACGGCCCGAACGCGTGGCCGCTGCCGCGGATGCGCGCGCTGCTCGAGACGCTGGTCGAGCTTGACGCTGCCGTAAAGCGGCACGGGTTCGCCGAAACCGAACTGATGGCGGCCAGCGCCTGAATTCCGTTGGAGAGCGCATGTTCGTTCACCTGGTCCTCATCAAGCTGAAGCCCGGCGTCACCCGGGCCGATCCGCGCGTCCCGGCGTGGGAGGCGAAGTTCGCCGCGCTCGAGCACAAGTGCCGCGGCATCGTGCGCTTCGAGCACGGCTGGAACACGACCGACCGGCCGGTCGCCTACGATTTCGGCATCAACATGGCGTTCGCCACGCGCGCCGACCTCGACGCCTACGGTCCGCACCCCGACCACCAGGAAGTCGTCGTCGCACTGCGCGAGATCGCCGAGTGGGTGATCTGCGACTACGAGATCCCCGGCTGATGGAATGCGCGGCGCGCCTGAATGGCGCGCCAACGCAGTTGGCATCGCGCCGACGCCTCTGATCCCTGACCTCTGATACCCGATCCCCGAAAATGAGCGCCATCGTCGACGTCATCGCCCGCGAGATCCTCGATTCCCGCGGTAACCCCACCATCGAGGCCGACGTCGTCCTCGAGTCCGGTGTCTCCGGCCGCGCGGCCGTGCCTTCCGGCGCGTCCACCGGCTCGAAGGAGGCGATCGAGCTGCGCGACGGCGACCCGGCGCGCTACCTCGGCAAGGGCGTCACCCGCGCCGTCGAGAACGTCAACACCGAGATCTGCGAGGCGATCCTCGGCCTGGACGCGTCCGAGCAGAGCTTCATCGACCACACGCTGATCGAGCTCGACGGCACCGAGAACAAGGCGCGCCTCGGCGCCAACGCGATCCTCGCCGTGTCGTGCGCGGTCGCGAAGGCCGGCGCCGACGAGGCGTCGCTGCCGCTGTACCGCTACCTGGGCGGCGCCGGGCAGATGCAGCTGCCGGTCCCGATGATGAACGTCATCAACGGCGGCGCGCACGCGAACAACGCGATCGACCTGCAGGAATTCATGCTGGTACCGCTCGGCGCGCCGACCTTCCGCGAGGCGCTGCGCTACGGGGCCGAGGTGTTCCACACGCTGAAGAAGCTGATCGATGCGCGCGGCATGCCGACGACCGTCGGGGACGAGGGCGGCTTCGCGCCGAACCTGCCGTCCAACGAGGCGGCGCTGCAGCTTCTGGTCGAGGCGATCGACAAGGCCGGCTACACGCCGGGCACCGACATCGCGCTCGCGATGGACTGCGCGGCGAGCGAGTTCCGCAAGGACGGCATGTACCGGCTCGCGTCGGAGGACCGTGCGCTGACGTCGGAGCAGTTCGCCGACACGATGGCCACGTGGTGCGACAAGTATCCGATCGTCAGCATCGAGGACGGCATGGCCGAGGACGACTGGTCGGGCTGGAAGTACCTGACCGACCGGCTCGGCAAGTCGATCCAGCTCGTCGGCGACGACATCTTCGTCACCAACACGAAGATCCTGAAGCAGGGCATCGCCAAGGGCATCGCCAACTCGGTCCTGATCAAGATCAACCAGATCGGCACGCTGACCGAGACGTTCGCGGCGATCACGATGGCCACGCGCGCGCGCTACACGTCGGTGATCTCGCATCGCTCCGGCGAAACCGAGGACAGCATCATCGCCGACATCGCGGTCGGCACCAACGCCGGCCAGATCAAGACCGGCTCGCTGTCGCGCTCGGACCGCATCGCCAAGTACAACCAGCTGCTGCGCATCGAGGAAGACCTGGGCGAGGCCGCGAGCTACCCGGGCCGCGATGCGTTCTTCAACATCGGCTAGGGCCGCCCGAGCTTGCGCTGGCTGGCACTCCTGTTCGCCGCGCTGATCCTTGCCCTGCAGTACCCGATGTGGCTGGGCAAGGGCGGTTGGCTGCAGGTGCGCGAGACCGACCGTCAGCTCGCCGCGCAGCGCGAAGCGAATGCGAAGCTGAAGGCGCGCAACGAGGCGCTCGACGCGGACGTGCGCGACCTCAAGACGGGCTCGGAAGCCATCGAGGAGCGCGCACGCTCGGAACTCGGCATGATCCGCTCCGACGAAGTGTTCTTCCAGCTGCAGCCTGGAAGCGCCGCCCCGGTCGCGCCGGCGGCCCCGGCCGCGGCGCCGGCCGCGAAGGCCGCGGCGCCGGTCGCGAAAACCGCGGCGAAGCCCTGACCGGATGCAGCGCGCGACCTCGCGCCAGAATCCGCGCCTCAAGGCCGCCGCGCGGCTCATCGCATCGTCGCGCGATCGCCGGAAGGCCGGCCGCTGTGTCCTCGAAGGCGAGCACCTGATCGCCGTCTACCTGCAGCGGGTCGGCCCGCCCGAGTCGCTGCTGCTGGTGGAGGAGATGCTCGCCGTGCCGCGGATCGCGGCGCTGGCGGCGCAGGTGCCTCCTCACGACGTGGTCGCCGTGCCCGCGGCGCTCTTCGCGCAGGTCAGCACGCTGCCGGCCGACGTGGGCGCGCTGGCCGTTGTGCCCACGCCGGCGCCGGCGCTGCCGCGGCCCGCCCGATTTCACCTGCTGCTCGACGGCCTGCAGGACCCTGGCAACGTCGGCACGATCCTGCGCACGGCGGCGGCCGCCGGCGTCGAGCAGGTGCTGCTGTCGCCGGACTGCGCGTTCGCGTGGTCGCCGAAGGCGCTACGCGCGGGGCAGGGCGCGCACTTCCTGACGACGATCGCCGAGGACGTCGACCTCCCGACGTGGGCGGCGCAGTTCCGCGCGGCGGGCGGCCACGTGGCGGCGACCATCGTGCGCGGCGGCCGCGACCTCTACGCCGAGCCGCTGCCGTGGCCGCTGGCACTCGCCATCGGCAACGAAGGCGCGGGACTGTCGCCGGCGCTGGCTGCGCGTGCCGACGTCTCGGTGACGATCCCGATGCCGGGCGGGACGGAGTCGCTCAACGCGGCCGCTGCGGCCGCGGTCGTGCTGTTCGAAGCGGTCCGGACGCGCCGCGCGGCGGGCGGCGGATCGCGCTAGTAGAGGACCGCCGAAAAGTAGGCGGACTCGACGCAGCCGCCCGGGAACGGGGCCTGCCACTGGCCCTCGATGCCCTGCGCGGTCGCCTTGATCTGCGTGACCAGCGCCGTCGTCGAGAAGGTCGAGCCGCACGCGTAGGTTGCGCTCGGAATCCGGAACAGCAGGCCGTCCTGGATCGAGTTGCCGGCGACGCTGCACGTAACCTTTCCGGACCCGTACTCATCCGGGCTGGAGTAGAAGTCGAGTCGGAGGTTGCCGGTGTCCGACTGCGCCACCGCGATGTCGACCCAGACGCGCGCGACGCCGTTGTTGGCGGGATTGTCGCAGCGGTCGAGGTACGACACGAAGCCGCCCTTGTAGACGGCGCCGAGCCGGATGCCGGTTAGCGTGAGGCGCGTGATCTGCTTGGTCACGCTGACGGCGCCGACGTTGTAGACGAGCGTCCCCGTGTACGACGACGTGCGCGTGAACGTGACGTTGCCCACCGGCTGCGTGTCGGTCTGGCCCTTCTGCCACTGCGCCCCGAAGTACGACCCGGTCGTCCGGTAAAGCGGCCCGGACCAGACACTGCCGTCGGCGTTCGCCGTCATCTCGCCCGTGTACCACTCGGGCTGCAGGTTGGCGTCGTGCACGTAGAACGTGGCGAAGATGAACTGGTCCGAGTGGACGAAGTTGACGCCCCAGCCCACCTCGGGCACGGCCCACCAGATGTCGGTCCAGTCCGCGGCGGTCGCCGGCCGCACGAGCGCGGCGGAAACGAGCAGGGTGGCAGCGAGCATGCGGGCGCCGGAGCGCAGGTGTGCGAGCAAATTCATGGGGGCCAATTTCCTGGGAAAGATATTGAATAGTTTAACATAATCAGCGGGTTGCTTGCTGAACCGGGTGCTGTGCCCCGGCATGCTCGCATGCCGCGGCGCCGGCCCGAACGCCTTCGCCGAGTGCGGCGGCAAGGCCGTTGCCACGATCGAGCGCCGCGGCCAACGCGCCGGCAAAGGCGTCGCCGGCCCCCGTCGTATCGACCACATCGACGGGGGCCGGCGCGGCGCGCACGACCTCGCCGCCGACCTGGGTCAACGCGCCGCGCGCGCCCAGCGTCAAGACCACCGCGACCCCGAATCGTTCCGTCGCATCGGCGACGAATCCCGCGGGCGATTCCGGCAGCCGCCACGCCCGGGCGCATGCCGCGGCTTCGTGCTCGTTGACGACGAGCACGTCGAGGTCGTCCAGCAGCGCGGCGGGAAGAGCGGCTGCGGGCGCTGCGTTGAGGACCACCGTCATACCGCGTGCGTGCGCGCGGTGCGCGAGCGCCACCACCTCGGCCACGGGGACCTCCAGCTGCATCAGCAGCGTTCCGCCGGGCGCGAGCAGCGCGTCGGCAACGTCGTCGGCGCGCACGTGCGCGTTGGCACCGGGGACGACCGTGATCGCGTTCTCGCCGCGGTCGTCGACGTTGATAAGCGCCACCCCCGTCGGGACGTCGACGGCGGCCACGTGCGTCAGATCGACGCCGGCCGCCGCGAGGTTTGCCAATGCGGCGGCGGCGAACCCGTCCCGTCCGACCGCACCGATCATCGTCACCGCCGCACCCGCACGGCGCGCCGCCAGCGCCTGATTTGCGCCCTTGCCGCCGGGCAGTGTCGCGAGCGTCCGGCCCGCGATCGTCTCGCCGGGTACCGGAATCCGTGGCACCCGCGCCACGAGGTCGAGGTTGATGGATCCGAAGACGACGACCACGTCAGTCCCGAAGGGCCGTCCCGAGGGACTGACCCGCCCCCGCAGGGGGCAGCGAGCGCAGTGAGCGTGGAGGCCGTTCGCAGTCCCGAAGGGCCGTCCCGAGGGACTGACCTTCCCCCGTGGGGGGCAGCGAGCGTGGGGGCCGGTTCATCCTATGCAGGCGGCGGATAGCGGTTGACCGTGCCCTTGACCAGCAGGACGTTGCCGTACGCGCGCAACTCGCCGGTGCGGACGACGGCGAGTGCCCGCCGCGCACGCTCGTAGAACGCGTGGCGCTCGAGCGCGCCGATCTCCACGTCGGCCATCCCGCGCTCGGCGAACACGCCGGCGAACGCCGCGACCGGCAGGGGAATCGCGCGGGGATCGCCGGCGACCTCCATCGTCACCACCGCCGGCGCGGATCCGGAATCGAGCGGGAACACGGTCAGCACCGCCGCGAGCGCGGCCGGCGCGTCCGCGCCGGGCAGCGCAATCATACGGCGCGCGATCGACGCGGACGGAAAGTTGGCGTCGGCGATCACGACCTCGTCGCCGTGTCCCATCGACGCCAGCGCGTGCAGCAGGTCGGGCGTCAGCAGCGGGTGGACGCCGATCAGCATGGCATCGGCCGCCCGGCGCGCGTGCCGGCGGCGGTCATTGCTGCGCCCCGGCGGACGCCGGCGCCAGACCGGCGCCCGCGAGCGCCGCGCGCAGCGCGCCGCGCTGGGCGTCGCTCAACGGCACGAGCGGCGGCCGCACGGCGAGCCAGCCGGGGTCGTTGCGCTGGTCGGCCAGCATGCTCTTGAACCCGGCCATCAGCGGCTGGCGAAACGCGATCTCGATGAACGCGGCGATGCGCGCCTCGTCGCCGGCGGCCACCTGCGGCACGAGCAGCGCGCGCACGAGGCCGGGCAGGATGTTGGCGACGCCGCAGATCGTGCCGGCGCCGCCGGCCCGCATCAGCCGCGGCAGGTGCGGCTCGTGACCGATCACGATCGACAGCTCCGGCACGCGCGCGAGCAGCGCCGACGTGTGCGCCCAGTTGCCTTCGCTGTCCTTGACGCCCACGACGGTGCCCGGAAAGGCGGCCGCGAGGCGGCCGACGAGATCGACCGACAGCGGCACGGCGGACACCTGCGGCAGGTGATAGAGCATGAGCTTGAGGCGCGGGTCGGCGACCTTCTCGATCAGCGCCGCGTACCACGCGAAGAGGCCGTCGTCCGACACGCCCTTCCAGAAGAACGGCGGCAGCACCAGTGCGCCGGCGCAGCCGGCGGCAACCGCGTGCCGCGTCAGCGCGATGGTCTCCGGCAGCGCGGCGCAGCCGGTTGCCGCGACGATCTTCGTGCCGGCGACGCCGCCGACGAGCAGCGCGTCGAGTCCGGCGCGGCGCTCGTCGACCGCGAACGACTGGCCTTCGCCGGTGGTGCCGAACGGCGCGACGCCGTCGACCCCCTGCGCGAGCAGCGCGCGCGCGTGCGCGACGAGCCGCGCGTGGTCGACGCTGCCGTCGCGCGCGATCGGGGTCAGCAGCGCGCACCACAGGCCGCGCACCGGGAACGAGGACGGGGGACTCATTGGCGATGGCCTCCTACAGGCCGAGCGCGCGATTGCGCGCGTGGGTGATGTGGGCGTCGATCGCGGCGACGGCGTGCGCCGGGACGCGCGTGCGCAGCGCCGCGATCAGCGCGAGGTGCTCGTCCATCGCCGGCTGCAGCGACTCCGCGGTGAGCGTGACGCGGTCGAGGCGGATCAGCCGAATGCGCAGGCTGTTGACGCGGTAGATCGCCGACACGATCTCGTTGCCGAGCGCGTCGACCATCGTGTCGTGCAGGCCCCAGTCGACCGCCTGCGCGGCGTCGAGCAGCGCAGGGGTGACGCCGCGGGCGGCCCGCGCGACGACGTCGCGGTGCGCCGCCTCGAGCGCGTCGAGCTGCGCGTCGGTGGCCGTCGTCGCGAAGTGCGCGGCCGCCTCCTTCTCGAGGATCGCGCGCAGCTGAAAGGCGTTGCGCACCAGCCTGACGTCGACATTGGCGATCTGCAGCCCGCGCTGCGGCACCGTCCGCAGCAGGCCCTCGGCCTCGAGCCGCGGGATCACCTCGCGGATCGCGCCCAGCGGCAGGCCGGTGAGCGCGGCGAGCTCGCGCTGCGACACGAACTGCCCCGGGCGGATGCGCGCGGCCAGCAGCTGCTGCTGGAAGCGGTCGTACGCCTGCCAGCGCAGCTGGCGCGGCGCGGCGCGACGGGCGGCGGCGACGGCCACGGCGCGTCTACCTCCCCAGCATCAGGTTCGGCAGCCACGTCGACAGCGGCGGCCAGAGCGTCACCGCGGCCAGCACGGCCAGCAGCGGTACCAGGAACGGGAGCGTCGCGCGCGTGACGCGCTCGAACGAGATGTTGGCGACCTTCGCCGTGACGTAGAGGACGATGCCCACCGGCGGGGTGACCGTGCCGATCATGAGGTTCAGGACGAACATGAGCCCGAAGTGGATCGGGTCGATGCCGAGCTTCACCGCCGCGGGAACGAGGATCGGGATGAGGATCAGCATCGCCGCGAGTCCCTCCATGAAGCAGCCCACGACCAGCAGGATCATGTTGACGACGAGGAGGAAGACGAGCGGACTGTCCGCGAGACTCGTCAGGAAGGCGCCGGCGGCCTGCGGCACCTGCGACAGGGCGAGGCAATAGGCGAGCAGCGATGCCGCCATCACGAGCGCCATCACGACGCCGGTCGTCTCCACCGTGGCGAGGACGATCTTGGGCAGGTCGGCCCACCGGAACTCGCGGTAGATGAAGAGGCCGAGCACCAGCGCGTACGCGACCGAGATGGCCGCCGCCTCGGTGGGCGTGAACACGCCGCCGAACAGTCCCGCGAACAGGATCACGGGCAGGAGCAGCGCCCAGAACGCGCGGCGGAATGCGTGCCACAGGTCGGCGAGCCCAGGGAACGGGTGGCGGGGCAGGTCGAGCCGCACCGCGATGGCGCGCACCATGACCATGAGGGCACCGGCCATCAGCAGGCCGGGGATCACGCCCGCGAGGAACAGCCCGCCGATCGACGTCTCCGCCGACACACCGTAGATGATCATCGGCAGCGACGGCGGAATGATCGGGCCGATGGTCGCCGAGGTCGCGGTGATCGCGGCCGAGAGGTCCGGCGAGTAGCCCTCGTCGGTCATCGCCTTGATCTCGAGTGTGCCTAGGCCGCCGGCATCGGCGACCGCCGAACCCGAGGTCCCGGCGAAGAACACGCTCGCCACGATGTTGGCGTGGCACAGCCCCCCGCGCATCCACCCGACGCACACGCTGGCGAACGCGAAGATCCGCTGCGTGATGCCGGCCGAGTTCATGACGTTGCCCATCAGGATGAACAGCGGCGCGGCCAGCAGCGGAAACGAGTCCGCCGTCTTTGCGATCCGTTGCGCGAGCGCGAGGTCCGGGATGCCGGCGAGGACGAGGAAGGCCCAGCCCGCGAGCGCCATCGCGAGCCACAGCGGGGGCCCCAGGAAGATCGCGACGAACCACGCCGCGAGGATCGACAGCATCAGGACGGTCATGCGCTGTCGCGCGCCGGCGCCCGTCGGGCGCCGCTCAACGCCTCGGCCAGGGCGGTGGCGGCGTAGGCCGCGATCGCCGCCGCTGCGATCGGCTCGATCATGTACACGACGCCCAAGTTGAACGGCACCGCCACGTTCTCGACGTCCCAGTTGTTGCGGACGAGTTGAAGCCCGCGCGAGCCCAGCAGCCACGCGAACCACAGCGTCGCGAGTTGCGTGAGCACGGCGAGCGCGGTCTGCGCGCCGGGCGGCAGGCGATCGACGACGAAGGTCATCGCGAGATGGCTCCCGTGGCGCGACGCAATGATCCAGCCCAGGAACGCGCACCAGATGAAGAGGTAACGCGCGAGTTCCTCGCTCCAGGTCAGCGGGGCGTTGAAGACATAACGGAACACCACCTGCGCGAGCACGCACAGGAAGATTCCCGCGAACGCCGCGATCGCGGCCGCGTCGATGGCGCGCTCGGCGAAGCGCAGCGCGGCCGTCACTCTGCGCACGTTGGGTCGCCGCAGTGGTGCGCCGGCTCGCGATTCGCGCGGCGCCGGCCGCCCGGCGCCGCGCGAATCGCACCCCGCACGGTCGTCACTTCATCTGCTGCAGCTTCTCGTACGTCCCCTTGCCCCAGCGACTCTCGAACTTGGGAACGACGGCGTCGACGACGGGCTTGCGGAACTGCTCGACGTCGACGGCGACGACCGTCATGCCGCCGGCCTTCATGCTGTCGACGAGCTCCTTCTCCTGGCGCGCGAGCTCGGCGTTCTGCCAGCGGATGCCTTCGTCGATCGCGTCCTGGATGATCTTCTGGTCGGCGGGCTTGAGGCCCTTCCAGAAGGCGTCGTTCACCACGATGATGCGCGGCGTGATGATGTGACCGGTGAGCACCAGGTACTTCTGGACCTCGTCGAACTTCCCGGACTTGATCGTCGGCAACGGATTCTCCTGGCCGTCCACCGTGCCCTGCTTCAAGGCGAGGTAGAGCTCGCCGAAGTTCATCGGCGTGGGCCGCGCGCCCCAGGCCTCGGCCATCACCTTGAAGACGTCATTCTCGGGGACGCGCAGCTTGAAGCCCGCGAGGTCGGCGGGGGTGCGCACGTTCTTGTTCGACGTCGTCAGGTGGCGCGTGCCGTAGTAGGTCGTGCCGAGGATGCGCATGCCGCGCTTGGCGACGAGCTCGTCGTTGAAGGCCTTGCCGACCGGGCCCGACATCGCCTTCACGAGGTGGTCACCGTCGCGCCAGACGTACGGGCTCTCGACCACGGAGATGGCGGGGACCCAGGCGCCGAAGTTGGCCGCGCCTTCGGTGACGAGCTGCTGGGTGCCGTTGGCCACCGCCTCGATGGTGTCGCGCGAGGACCCCAGCTGGCCGGCCGGAAACGCCTGGATCGCGATGCGGCCGCCGGACTTGGCCTTCACGTCGGCGGCGATGCGCTCGATCATCTGCACCGACGGGTGCGACGCCGGCACCACGTCCGACCAGCGCAACACGATCTCCTGCGCGAACGCGCTGCCGGCGCAACACGCTGCCAGCAGGACCAGCGAAAGGCGGACTCTCCTCATCGAACCTCCGTGTGTGGTGATGGACGAGTGGCGACCGAGCCCCGGCCGCCGCGTCCGGCGCTTGCGACCGCGGGGCGCGACCGGCTAGGATGCGGCATCCTACCGGCTGACATGTCAGTGTGCAACCAGTAATCGGAACGCGACTGCGGGCGTCGGTCGCGGGCGCCGGAATCGCTCTCGGCGGCGCTCCCCTCGGTAACCTCTTCGCGCCGGTGCCCGACGAGGAAGCGCGCGCGGTCCTCGACCGCGCGTGGGACGCCGGCGTCCGCTACTTCGACACCGCCCCGCACTACGGCCACGGATTGTCCGAGCAGCGCTTCGGCGACGCGCTGCGGCGCCATCCGCGCGACGCGTACCTGCTGTCGACCAAGGTCGGCCGGCTGCTGCACGCCAATGCGGACGCGCCGGCGGAGCAGCACGGCTACGTCGACGTGCCGCGTTTCGTGCAGTCGTACGACTACTCGCGCGCCGGCGTGCTGCGCTCGCTGGAGGAGAGCAGGCGACGCCTCGGCATCGACCGCATCGACATCGTCTACGTGCACGACCTCGACCGCGCGACGCACGGGGACCGGTTCGAGCCGCACTTCCGCATGCTCCTCGACGAGGGCCTGCCCGCGCTGGCGGAGCTCAAACGCGCGGGCGACATCGCCGCGTTCGGGATCGGCGTCAATGGCGTGGAAATCTGCTTGGAGACGCTGCGCCACGCCGACCTCGACGCCATCCTGCTCGCCGGCCGGTACACACTGGCGGACCAGTCGGCGCTGCCCGAGCTGCTGCCCGAGTGCGTCCGCCGCGACGTGGCGGTCGTGCTGGGCGGACCGTTCAACTCGGGCATTCTCGCGACCGGCGCGCATCCCGCCGGCGGCGAACCCGCCTGTTTCGACTACGCCCCGGCCGCGCCGGCCGTCGTGGCGCGCGTCGACGCGCTCGACGCGGTTTGTCGCGCACATCGTGTTTCGCTCGCCGCCGCGGCGCTGCAGTTTCCCGCGGCGCACCCGGCGGTTGCGGTCGTGTTGGCGGGCGCGCGCAGCGTCGCCGAAGTCGCGAGCAATCTCGCGCTCGCGCGCGCACCGATCCCCGCTGAATTTTGGGTAGAGTTGAGGGCGCGGGGACTCGTCGATGCCCGCGCACCGCTCCCCGGCAACCCGACCTGACGTGCCTTCCACCGTAGACGCCCACCACCACGTCTGGTCGCTCGCGCGCGGCGACTACGGTTGGCTCACGCCCGACCTCGCCGCGATCCATCGCGACTTTTCGCTCAAGGACATGGCGCCGCTGCGCGAGCAGGCGGGCATCGCCGGCACCGTGCTCGTGCAGGCGGCGCCGACGCTCGCCGAGACGCAGTACCTGCTCGACCTCGCGGCACGCAGCGACGGCGTCGTGCACGGCGTCGTCGGCTGGGTCGACCTCTCCGCGCCGGACGCGATCCCGACGCTGACGCGCCTCGCGCGCAACCCGCTGCTGAAGGGCGTGCGGCCGATGCTGCAGGACATCGGCGACGACGCGTGGATCCTGCGCGCGGAGGTCGGGCGCACGCTGGGCGCGCTGCCGCGGCTCGGCCTGCGCTTCGACGCGCTGGTGCGCCCCGCGCAGCTGCCGGCCCTGCTGACGATGCTCGACCGCCATCCCGACCTCGCGGTCGCCATCGACCACGCGGCCAAGCCCGACATTGCCGCGCGGATGTGGGAGCCGTGGGCGCGGCTGATGCGCGCGGCGGCCGAGAATCCACGCGTGCGCTGCAAGCTGTCCGGTCTCGTGACCGAGGCGGGACCCGGCTGGACGATCGACACGCTGCGACCGTACGTCGACTTCCTCGCCGAGACCTTCGGTCCGCAGCGGCTCATGTGGGGCAGCGACTGGCCGGTCGTGAACCTCGCCGGGACGTACCAGAGCTGGTATGCGGCGACGGTTGCGCTGACGTCGGGATGGGCGGCCGACGACCGCGCTGCGCTGATGGGCGGCACCGCGCGCCGTTTCTACGGCCTCGACGAGATCCGCAAGCGCGACGACGACCTCCGCTGGAAGTGACGCCGGGAAATCGGGGTCGGAACATCGGGTCCGAGCCGCAGTTCGGCGGCCAGCCGTCCACCAGCCCATGCGCGGACGCCGCGGGCAGCTGCATGGCGGCTCGCACCCCTGCATGGCGGCGCGGACCCCTCCACTGCGGCTCGGCCCCAATGCAGGCAGCACTCGCGCGCACCCATCGGTGTCATCCCGAGATTCTATGGGCGTGGTCAAGCATGGTTGATCCGTGCTGGGTCGAAGGTGGTGCCGTGGCGGTAGATCGAGAATGCGGTGCGCAGCAGTTTGCGGGCGATGATCACGGTGGCTTCGGTGGTGGACAGGCCGCGGGCCAGGCTCTTTTGGTAGTGGGAGCGCCACAATGCAGTTCTGCTGGCCGAGCGTGCGCCGTTGAACAGCAGGCGCCGGAGCTCGGCGGGTCCGCGTTTGGACAGCCGGCGCCGGCCGGTGGCTTGCCCGGAGTCCTTGGCGCGCGGGTCGAGGCCGACGAAGGCCACCGCCGCATCGCTGTTGCGCAGCGGGACCCGGGCGAACAGGTTGGACAGGGCGACGCCGAGCAGCGGTCCGACGCCGAGGATGGTTTCCACACGCTGATGCGCGGGGGCCGAGATACGAGCCAGCTCCCGCAGCCGGCGGTCCATGGTGGCGATAATGGCGTCGAGTGCCGCGACCGCGGTGCGCAATTCGGCGCGCAGGGCGGGCACGCTGCCCAGACTCAGTCGCAGTTGCGTCTTGTTCGACACCACGGTGGCCCGCCGCCGGAGCAGCGCGTCGATCTCGCGCTGTTCCGGTGTCGGCGGCCAGTAGCGATGCAACGCGGCGCCCTCTCGCTGCAGGTAGCGGGCGATCACCGCCGCGTCGACGCGATCGGTCTTGCCGCGCACGCCGACCGCGCGTGCGTAGTGCCGCAGGTCGGCCGGGTTGACCACGTACACCGGCAGTCCCTGGGCATGGGCCAAGTCGGCCAGCAGCGTGTGATAGCCGCCGGTGGCTTCCATGGCGATGCGACTGCCCACCGGCAGTTGCCCGAGCCAGGCACGGATCGCCGTGCGGTCATTGCTGAGCCGGGCCGGGACCGCGCGGCGGTCGGCGTACGCGATCTGCAACTCGAGCTTGGCCACATCCACTCCGATGTCCACCGGGCTTGGCATCATGGCTCCTCCGTAGTTAGATATGCCTTGCCGGGGTGGACTCCCACCGACGTAAGCTTGTATCCAAATCGGCGGTCCGCGCACCGTAGTCGTCGGCCGCTAGATTCTTCATCGACGTTGGTGGTGGGGTGGGGAAACTCTCGGGAAGTCCGTCCACTGACCATGGCGGATTCAAAGCGATGTCCCTCCACCCCGGCACCCTCGCAGTATCCACCGCGAGCGCGCACACGCGGACCATACAAGCGCAGCGAGGGACCTGCTGTTGCCGAGTGTCGGCGCGCGCCCGCCCGCCGATCCCTCGACGCTTCGCGCCCCGGAACGAGCCCGGAGGCGCGCGTCAGAAGATCCGTCGCTCGAGCTTCCCGCGATGCAGGATCGTCGTCGCGATCTCCTCGATCGACTTGGTCGTCGTGTCGAGCATCGGGATGCGCTCGCGCGCCATCATCGCTTCCGCCTCGCGCACCTCGTAGCGGCAATTGTCGAGCGCGGCGTACTTCGAATGCGGCCGCCGCTCCTCGCGGATCTCGCGCAGCCGTTCCGGCTGGATCGTGAGGCCGAACAGCTTGTCGCGGTACGGCTGCACGGACGCCGGCAACTTGCGGTCGGTGAAGTCGTCGGGGGTGAGCGGGAAGTTCGCCGCGCGGATGCCGAACTGCAGCGCGAGGTACAGCGACGTCGGCGTCTTCCCGCAGCGGGAGACGCCGACCAGGATCACCTGCGCCTTGGCGAGGTCGCGGGTCGACGCGCCGTCGTCGTGCGCCTGCGTGAAGTTGATCGCCTCCATCCGCGCGAAGTAGACGTGGCTGTCGGCGATGCCGTGCGAGCGGCCGGCCGCGTGCGAGCTCTTGGCGCCGAGCTCGCCCTCGAGGGGCTGGATGAAGAACTGGAAGAAGTCGAGCGTCAGCGCGTTGGCCTCGCGCCGGATCCGCGCGCTCATCGCCTCGTCGACGATCGAGCTGATCACGATCGGTCGCTTGCCTTCGCGTTCCGCCGTCTCGTTCACCTGTCGGATCGCCTCGGCGACGCGGTCCGGCGAGTCGACGAACGGGATCGTCACGCGTGCAAAGGTGAAGTCCTCGAACTGCGTGAGCAGCGACGCGCCCAGCATCTCGGCGGTGATGCCGGTGCGGTCCGAAACGAAGAAGACGGTGCGACGGGTGGGCATCGGCGGGGTTCGGCGCTTACCACCCGGACCAGACCGGCACCACGCCCGCCGGGAGGTCCGGGAGATCGCCCAGGTCGAGCCACGACTCGCCGGGACCGTGGTAATCGGACCCCGCCGACGCCATCAAGCCGAACGTGCGCGCGTGGGTCGCGAATTGGGCGCTCTGCGCGGCCGTGTGCGACGGCGAAAGGACCTCGATCGCGTCGCCGCCGGCGTCGCGGAAGTCGCCGAGCAGCCTGCGCATGCCGGTGGCCGTGACGCGATAACGGCCGGGGTGCGCGAGCACCGCCAAGCCGCCGGCCGCGTGGATCCACGCGACGGCGTCGGGCAGGCTCGCCCACGCGTGGACCACGTAGCCGGGCTTGCCGACGGTCAGGAATCGCTTGAACACGTCCTTGGCCTCGCGCGCGTGGCCGGCCTCGACCAGGAAGCGCGCGAAGTGCGTGCGGGAGATCAGCCGGTCGCTGGTCACGTACCGCCGCGCACCTTCGTAGGCGCCGGCAATGCCCGCGCGCGCCAGCGACTCCGCGATCCGGCGCGCGCGCGCGTCGCGGCCGCTTCGGATGGCCGCGAGCCCGTCGTCGAGCGTCCGGTTGGCCGGGTCGATGTTGAGCGCGACCACGTGGATCGTGTGCACCTCCCAGCTCACCGACAGTTCGGCGCCGGCGACGAGCGTCAGTCCGCAGGCGGCTGCGGCCGCGGCGGCCTCGGCGAGCCCGCCGGTGTCGTCGTGGTCGGTGAGGGCGAGGACGTCGACGCCGCGGGCGGCGGCACGCTCGACCAGCGCAGCGGGCGCGAGGAGGCCGTCGGAGTAGGTCGAGTGCGCGTGCAGGTCGTAGCGGGGCATCGCGGGAGCGGCCGTCCGCGCGACGGGCGCGCGACGTGCGGGAACCTTGCGAAAATCCTGCCGATCCTAGCAGATGGCGCCGCGGCTACCCTGTTGCACACAATCTGGCGTAATCTACAGCCGCACCGCGAGGCGTCGCACGGCCGCGACGGCAGGTCGCGCCTTGTCGCCGTTCGTCCGGTTTTGCTTGCATTGGAGCGGAATCCGATAAAAAATATGCCATTGGTATAGCGCGTGCGGACCCAGTGGGCCGTCGCGCACGCCACCACCGCCGAGTCTCCTGTAAGGTCCGCCCACCGTGAAAATTCTCGACCGCGTCCTCAATCCCCGCGAAATCCGGCGGCGACTCGGCATGAACCAGGAGCAGTTCTGGACGCAGATCGGCGTGACGCAAAGCGGCGGGTCGCGTTACGAGAGCGGACGAGAAATGCCTCGTCCAGTCAAGGAGTTGCTGCGACTTGTTCATGTGGAGCAGCTCGACTTGTCGCAGGTGAAGCGCGTCGACTTCGAAATCATCGCCTACCTGAAGGAATCGCACCCCGACCTCTACCGGACGCTACGCCGGGCCGTGAAGAGCCGCCACCGCCATGGACCGGATTCCGGCGTCAACCTGGCCGCCGAAGGCGACGGTCACGGCGACGATGACCTCGATGACGTGACGACCACGCAGCACGGCGAGCCGCGGCCCTGACCGCGGCGAGATACGCACCCCGACGACGGCCGCCTTGCGCGGCCGTTTTCATGGGCCGGACGGGTGGGGATTTTGCGACGCAGCAGGGCGAGGCCGCCGCCGCGGCGAGAGTTAAAATGGCGGGAGCCGCCGCGAACCGTCCTGCGGCGCGTCATTTCGTCCCCCCTGCGAGCCCCGCCATGACCACCGACACGCCACGGGTCATCCCGTTCGACCGCTTGCGCATGACCGACGTGGAGGAGGTCGGCGGCAAGAACGCGTCGCTGGGCGAGATGATTGGCCAGTTGGCGGGCGCGGGAATCCGTGTGCCGGGCGGGTTCGCCACGACGGCGACCGCGTTCCGCGAGTTCCTCGCCCATCAGGGACTGGCCGGGCGCATCTCGGCCCGCTTGCGCAGCCTAGACGTCGACGATGTGGTGGCGCTCGCGACGGCCGGTGCCGAGATCCGCGGCTGGATTTCGGCGGCGCCGCTGCCGCCCGCGCTGGAGGAGGCCATCCGCAGCGCGTTCGCCGACCTGTCCGCCGGCGGTGGCGACGCCTCGTTCGCGGTCCGATCGTCGGCGACCGCCGAGGACCTGCCCGACGCGTCGTTTGCAGGCCAGCAGGAAACATTTCTTAATATCAGTGGCATAGACAACATAATTCATGCGATACACGAGGTATTTGCCTCGCTGTACAACGACCGTGCGATTGCCTACCGGGTCCACAAGGGCTTCGCCGACACCGACGTCGCGCTGTCGGCCGGCGTCCAGCGGATGGTCCGCAGCGACCTGGGCGCGTCCGGCGTCATGTTCACGCTCGACACCGAGTCCGGGTTCGACCAGGTCGTGTTCATCACGGCCGCGTACGGGCTGGGCGAGACGGTGGTCCAAGGCTCGGTCAATCCCGACGAGTTCTATGTCGACAAGCGCAGCCTGGCCGCGGGCCGGCCGGCGATCCTGCGCAAGTCGGTGGGCGGGAAGGCCCTCAAGATGGTGTTCACGGACGGACGCGCGGCCGGCAGGTCGACCGCGACCGTCGAGGTCCCCGCGGCCGAGCGCGTTCGCTTCTCCATCACCGACGCCGAGGCCGAGGCGCTCGCCCGCGCCGCAGTCACCATCGAACGGCACTACGGCCGGCCGATGGACATCGAGTGGGGCCGCGACGGGCGCGACGGGCAGCTCTACGTCCTGCAGGCCCGGCCGGAGACGGTGAAGTCGCAGGAGGAATCCGCCGAGCGTCTGCGCCGCTATCGGCTGAAGGGCCGGTCGGAGGTGCTGGCGTCGGGCCGCGCGATCGGCCAGAAGATCGGGCAGGGGCGCGTGCGCCTCGTGGCGAGGGCGTCCGAGATGGCGCGCGTCGAGGCGGGCGACGTGCTGGTCACCGAGATGACCGACCCGGACTGGGAACCGGTGATGAAGCGCGCCGCGGCGATCGTCACCAACCGGGGCGGCCGCACCTGCCACGCGGCGATCATCGCGCGCGAGCTCGGTATTCCCGCGGTCGTGGGCTGCGGCGACGCGACGCGCACGCTCGCCGACGGCGCGGAAGTCACCGTGTCGTGCGCCGAGGGCGACACCGGCCACGTCTATGCGGGGAAGCTGCCGATCGAGATCGTCGACGTCGCGCTCGACCGCATGCCGCCGGCGCCGACCAAGATCATGATGAACGTCGGCAATCCCGAGCTCGCCTTCGAATTCCAGCGGCTGCCGAACGAAGGCGTGGGACTCGCCCGGCTCGAGTTCATCATCAACCGCAACGTCGGCATCCATCCGAAGGCGCTGCTGGAACTCGCCACGCAGCCGCCCGAGTTGAAGCGCGAGATCGAGGCGCGCATCGCCGCGTATCCGGGCCCGACGGCGTTCTACGTCGAGAAGGTCGCCGAAGGGGTGGCGACGATCGCCGCCGCATTCTTCCCGAAGAAGGTCATCGTCCGGCTGTCCGACTTCAAGTCGAACGAGTACTCGAACCTGCTGGGCGGCGACCGCTACGAGCCGCACGAGGAGAACCCGATGCTCGGGTTCCGCGGCGCGTCGCGCTACATCGCGCCCGAGTTCTACGACTGCTTCGCGCTCGAGTGCGAGGCGATGAAGCGGGTGCGCGACACGATGGGTTTCACCAACGTCGAGCTGATGATCCCGTTCGTGCGCACGCTCGCCGAGGCCGAGAAGGTCCTGGCGCTGATGGCGAAGAACGGCCTCAAGCGCGGCGAGAACGGACTGCGCGTCGTCATGATGTGCGAGCTGCCGTCCAACGCGATCCTCGCTGACCGTTTCCTCGACCACTTCGACGGCTTCTCGATCGGCAGCAACGACATGACCCAGCTCACGCTCGGCGTGGACCGCGACTCCGGCGGGCCGATCGCGGCGACGTTCGACGAGCGCGACGAGGCGGTGAAGGCGATGCTGTCGCTCGCGATCAAGGCGTGCCAGAAGCGCGGCAAGTACGTCGGCATCTGCGGACAGGGACCGTCCGACCACCCCGATCTCGCGCAGTGGCTGGTCGAGCAGGGCATCGAGAGCATGTCGCTCAATCCCGATACCGTCGTCGAGACGTGGCTCGCGCTGGCGCAGGGGCCGAAGACCTAGCGCCACCCATGGCGCAACACGACGAGCGCTGCCCGCCGCCATCGGCCTTACAAAGCAGCGGCGGCCATCCTTCGCGCGGGCTCAGCGTCGCAACGCGAAGGTGCCCCGAATCTCTCCGGTGTCATCCCGACCCCCGCGCAGCGGGGCGGAGGGATCTGCTTTCGCAGCGCGTCAGCGCGGAGCGTGCACGCAACCCTCATCCATCCGGCTGATCGCCTGCGAGAGGCGCATGGCGTGCAATGCACGCCATGCGCCTCCCGCCGACCGTCCACGTGGTCCTGCAGCCGTCCCGCGCGGTCGGCGTCGCCATCGGCATCGCCTCGCTCGCGTCGCTCGCGATCGTGCTGGCACTGGACCTGCCGGCGTGGCAGCAGGCGGCCGTCGCGGCCGGCGTGCTCGCCTGGACGACGCTGGCATTCCGCCGGCATGCGCTGCTGCGCGGAGCGGGCGCCATCACGGAACTGCGGCTCGCTGCCGACCTCGTGCTCGTCGCGCATCGCGCCGACGGCGTGCTGGTCGCCGGACACGTGCGCAGTGCGACGTACGTGGGCGCGCAGCTGACGAGCATCGTGTGGCGCCCCGACGGCGCGTGGAGGTCGCGCGCCATCCTGGTCGTGCCGGACATGCTGCCTGCCGACGACTTCCGGCGCTTGCGGGTGATGCTGCGCTACGCGCGCAGCGCGGTGGAGCAGGGGGCGCCGGCGAGCCACGCCTGAGCGTCGACCCGCTGTCCGCTGTCCGCCTTCGTCTGACCGGCGATGAGGTGCAGGTAAAGCGGCACCAGCGCCTCCGGCACCGGCAGCGCGGACTTGTCCTCGCCCGGATGCGTCTGCCCGCGCAGCGGCGAACGGATGGGTCCCGGCACGACGGCGTTGATGCGCAGGTGCGACCGGTTCTCCCACTCGTCGGCGAGCTCGCGCGCGAGGGTGGCGACCCCCGCCTTCGTCACCGCGTAGCCGCCCCAGTACGCGCGCGGCTGCTCGCCGCGGCTGTCGAGCGTGAACACGACCGATCCGTCGGGCGCTGCGTCGAGGAGCGGCATCAGCGCGCGCGTCAGGCCCATCGGCGCCGCGACGTTCACACGCAGCAGCGTCAACCAGCTCTCGAACGACTGGTGCTCGATCGGCCCCAGCGAGCCCAGTACGGCGGCCGTGTGGACGAGCGCGTCGAGCCGGCCGAGCTGGCCGGTCAGCGCCGTGGACACGTTGCCGAAGTCGTCGGCCGTCGCCTTGGCGAGGTCGAGCGGCAGGATCACGGGCTCCGGGTGCTGCGCGGCGACGATCTCGTCGTAGAGGGCCTCGAGCTTGCGCACGACGCGGCCGTGCAGGACCACCGTCGCGCCGTGCGCCGCGCAAGCCTTCGCGAGCGGCGCGCCCAGGCCCCCTGTCGCGCCCGTGATCAGCACGACGCGGCCGCGCAGCGGAGCGACGACGGGTTGCAGGGAAATCGTTGCGGACATGATGTGCCGCGGGTCCGGGTGGGCGGCCCCGTGGCGTGCGCGATGATAGCCGATCGGCCCGGCGTGCCCGGGCCGCGGCCGCGGTGTCGAGCGCGCGGTGCCAGTGCGCCGCGACGGAGCTTCCGGGTTGCCACCATGCGACTTCGCATGGGACTGGAAGCAATCCGGACTGCGTTAGCCCCGACGGGACGCTCGCGCGGCCTGCGAACGCCATGCGGTGTCCTGGCCTCCGGCAAACCCGCCCGTCAGTTGCGGTGAGCCGCGATAATTGGTTACTTCACGGCGCGCACATCACGACCAGGTCCGGCCCGTCGCCTTCCGCAAGCCAGCCTTGCGCGGCCATCTGGTCGCGCACCGCGGCATCCGTCATGTAGCGGTGATTGGCGTCGGGGCGGTTGCTGAAGACGCGGTAGATGCGCGTCGTGTTGGCCGGGCACACGCCGAGCACCGGTAGGTACATCTGCATGAACGCCGGATCCTCCAGCATGAACGTCGGATTCTTGGCGCCCGTGTCGTTGCACTCGACGGTGCCGCGGCCGAAGAAGTGGGAATCGCCCTTCTCGGGCGGAATGTAGAACCGGCACACCGCGGTGGTTCCGGCTTGCGCAGTGGGGAAGGTTCGAAGGGTCTTTCCGGTGCGGGTCCACCCCTTGATCGTCGTGCCCGCGTCGAGGATGGCGATCTCGGCGGGAATCCACGTGATGAAGTAGTGATCGAGCGCCTGGTTGTAGTACTCGACCACCGTCACGGGCTGCGTCGCCGTTCCGGCCCGACCGATGCCGGTGACGGAGTACCGGAAGTCGACGGCCGCCGCTGCCGTGGCGCCCGTGCCCTTGAGTCCCAACCAGAGCTCGGTCGACCGGGGGCCCACGTCCTGCGGGGTGAAGGAAAGGGTGAACGGGCACGTCTGCTGGACCGCGAACTTGTTGTCGGTGGCGCAAGGCGACGTCACGGAGAAGTCGGCCGCGTCGCCGCCGGTGGTCTTGAGCTCGACAAAGCTGAAAAAGAAGCGGTCCGTTGCGTTGAGTATCGAGATGGTCAGCGGCTGCGCCGGACTCCCGACCGATTGTTCTGCGAAGTCGACGTAGGCCGGGTCGGGAACGAGAAATGGAACGCCGGAGTAGTTCGGATCGATGGTTCCCGCGAGCGTGACGTTGGCCGCGCTCGGCGTCGCGTTCGACGTGATGGTCAGCACCCCGGATCGAAAGCCGCGCTGGCCCGACTTCATCACGACGTCGATGCGACACCGTGCTGCGGGGGCGAGCGCGAATGGCGCGACGCACGTACCGGAAAGACCGAACTCCGTCGACGCGGCACCGGAGATGGCCAGTTCCGCGACCTCGAGCGAGGCATCGCCCGTGTTCGTGATGAAGAGCGGCTGCACCGGACTCGCGAAGTTCAGCGCAACGGCACCGAAACCGATCGCCGACCGGCTGAGGTTCATGACCGGTCCCGCGAACGCGCCGGACGGCGCGCCGAGGCTCAGCAACAGGATGACCGGCAGTGACCGCCACGTTTGCTTGGAGCGGAAGAGCGTCGACGCCATGCGGTCCTCTACAGGCTCGCCCTATAACCATGACCAAGCCACGGTTAATGTAGGCTGCGCCAAAAACAGGGCGAAGTCCAGAGGCCAGGGGCGTCGCCCGGGTTGCCGGTTTGCCAGCGGAGCCCGGGAAAGCTACAATTGCAGTTTCGCCGTGGGGGTATAGCTCAGCTGGGAGAGCGCTTGCATGGCATGCAAGAGGTCAGCGGTTCGATCCCGCTTACCTCCACCACTCGAATTGGTAGTTTGCAGCACCCGGCCCGCCCCAACGGGCCGCGACGGCCACACACCGTCCCCATCGTCTAGAGGCCCAGGACACTACCCTTTCACGGTAGGTACGGGGGTTCGAATCCCCCTGGGGACGCCAGTCATACCCTGGCTTGGGTAGAAGTCTTCAACGCCTTTTCACTTTTGAGCACCCGGTTCGGGCGCTGCCATGCGCGGCATCGCCCCTGCGCGTCCCTGTTCCACCCCAATCAGGTCAGCGCGTTGATCGCGTGAGGCGTTAACCCATGGGACGCTGTCTCAACCACAGTGGGCGGGTACTGCTCGCACGGCGAATCCAGTGTGTCCGTGGTAAACAGAGAAAGGCATGCGATGACGTCCAAGTTGAAGACATTGGCGGTGGCGGCGATGCTCGCCAGCCTGTCCGGATGCGCGACCGTTGCTGGCGGACTGGTCGGTACCGGTGTGGGTCTTGCCACCGGACATCCCGTGTCCGGCGCCCTGATCGGCACCGGCGTCGGCGTCATGATCGACACGGCGCCGCGCCGATAGCGCCGGAACGCGTTCCTGTGCGGCCTGGCGCTGGCGTACAGCACAGCACCCCAAGACAGTCCGTCGTTACGGGGCGGGTGAAGCCAGTCTCCCCGCACGAAACACAGGCTTCGCTCGGGAACGGCTCGACGTCCAATCAGCGAAAGCCAGCGCAGCACTCCGATCAACTTCGAACAGCGTGGCGCAACGCGACGCCGATACCGACGGGCCGGGCCCTGGCCTCGATTGCCACCGGCATCGCCCTGTCGCTTCGGTAAATCGCCGAACCCCGCGACGTTCCGCTTTGCGGGGCCAGCGCCTGACCGCTTCAAGTCGGCAACGTTCTCGCGTGTGGCCGATGCGCAAGCGTGCTTCTCGGCGCCGGCCAAGCGGCAAAACAGGACGCTTCGCTCAGGGTCGCGTCGAGCCCTTGGTCGAGGCTTCGCCCAGCGGGAGCAGGATTGCTCCGAAGAACCGGCCGAGTTCGGCGTGACTGTCGAGGGGCAGTACGTTCGCGACGAACTGGTCCGGCCGGACGATCACCATGGCGCCGGTGGTCCGGTCGATCCCCCGCAGATCGAAGATGTCGGGGCCGCTCTTGAGATCGGGCGCGTAGGCCTTCTCGTAGTCGACGAGGCCGAAGCGGCCCTTGCGCGGCAGCAGCACGGCAGGGAGGGCCTCGACCCTGAGCGACCGATGTCCCTGCTGGTAGATGCCCCGCACGTCGACCACGCTGTCCGGATCGGCGCCGGGTGGCGTGCAGCGACGTATGGGCGAGTCGTGCGCATCGTGCAGGTAGGCCATGAGGGCGTCGAAGCGCCGTCCGTCCGCGTCGGCGAAGACATACAGTCGCCACGCGGCATCGGCGCGCGCGACGTGGCCGAGTTGCATCGGCTTCGCGTCGGCCACCCGGATCACCGGCGCCGAGTGGAAGCGCATCCCGATCGTGAAGCCTTTGGCCAGCGGCTGATGCGTCGCGTCGGCGGTCAGGGGCGTGGCGGGGACGTAGCGCGTGGCGACGCCCGCCGTGTAGCGCCCGGACTGCATGAACTGCGCCTGCAGCTCGGCCGGATCGATGCCGCCGCGTTCCGGGTGTGCCGGGTCGATCGGCGGCGACGACATGGTCTTCGACCAGCGCCGGTCGAAGTCGATCAGCTCCTGCGCGATGGCGCGCCGCTCGATCGAGTACGTGCGCAGCAATTCGGCACGCGCGCGTCCCTCGATGACCGACACGAGCTTCCATCCGAGATTGAACGCGTCCTGCAGCGAAACGTTCATGCCCTGGCCGGCCTTGGCGCTGTGCGTGTGGCAGGCGTCCCCGGCGATGAACACGTGCGGCAGCCGCGTGGCCGCCTCCTCCGGCGGCACGTCGTCGAAGCGATCGGTGACGCGCTGACCCACTTCGTAGACCGAGAACCAGGCGATGTCGCGGACGTCCAGCGTGTAGGGGTGGAGGGCGCGGCGTGCCGCGGCGATGGCGTCCTCTGCGGTGATGGCCTTGACGGTCGCGCGGTCGCCTGGATTCACGTCACCCAGGTCGACGTAGAGCCGTACGAGGTAGCCGCCCTCGCGGGGAATGATGAGCAGGTTCCCGTGGTCGGCCGACTGGATCGCGCACTTGATGCGAATGTCGGGAAAGTCGGTCACGGCGAGCACGTCCATCACGCCCCAGGCGTGATTCGCGAAGTCGCCGTGGGGGATCGCGCCGATGGCCTCGCGGACCCGGCTGTGGGCACCGTCGCAGCCGACGACATAGCGCGCGCGCACGGCCTTTTCGCTGCCGTCGGCCACCTTCCGGAGTCTGGCGACGACCGGCCGCTCGCCCACGGGCTCGACGCGGAGGTCGACGAACTCGACGCCGTAATCCGGTACCAGCCGCGAGGGGGATTTGCGCATGAAATCGAGCAGCATCTCCTGCAGGCGGGCCTGGTTGACGATGACGTGGGGGAACTCGGACAGGCCGTCCTCGGTGTCCTGGATGCGACCGGTGCGCTCGATTCGCGAGCGGTCGCCGGCGGATGGGCGCCAGAACACCGTCTCGTTCACCCAGTAGGCTTCGCGAATGAGGCGCGTGCCCAAGCCGAAGGCTTCGAACGTCTCGACGGTGCGGCAGGCGATTCCGTCGGCGCGTCCGAGTTCCAGGGGGCCGAAGCGACGTTCGACGAGGCGGGTGTGGATGTGAGGGAAGGCCGACAGTTGCGCGGCGAGGAGTGTTCCCGCGGGGCCGCTGCCAACGATCAGCACGTCGACTTCGTCGGGCAGGCTGGTGTAGCGCTCATCGACGCCAGGCGCGGCGGGCAGCAGGTCGGGGTCGCCCGGGCGATAGCCGTCCTGATAGAACTGCATTGTCTAGCCTCCCTCTTGCGGCAACGGGAAAAGCCGCGCGGCGATGCCGACGACCGCCCTCGATTCCTGGTCGAGGCGCTTCGGATGCGAAGCGGACGGCCGGCGTGAACCGCCCCGACTGGCCAATACCCTTGATCTTGTCGCGATGGACGCGGCAGAGCCGCCGCCGTTGCTCCGGCGACCGCCGCGGCAGCGTCGGCGCGATGCGCCCGCCTCGCGGGCGGGCGACTGTCTTGCCGCACGCGCGACGGCACAGGCGCGCGGCGCGTGCGCAGCGGGCACCCGGCGGCCGGGCCGCGCGGTGGGCACGTCGTTCACGTTTGCCATCATACGCAAATCGCACCAACACTCCTGTCGCGGGACGGAGCGAAGTTCTGCGGATGACGACAGGAAGCGGTTACGATGCCTTCCCCCAGCGACATCGCCGAATGCACGCCGGACCGTCGTGACGATGTCCACCACGTCGCGGCTGTCGAGGGGTTTGGCGCGAGGCCCGATTGGCGCGCGCTGCGGCCCTTTGCGGCGCGCGAGGCCGGTTGCCAGGCGGTTGCGAATCTCTTGGCGTCATCTCGGGGAGCGCAGCGACGAGGGACCTGCCGGTACATGGCGCCTTGGGTCGTGAGAGCTGCCGTTCCCTCATGGTTCTCGGGACAACACCGAATTCGCGCTGAGGCCACCCGCTGCAACGACCTGCCGGGGCTCGCCTAGGTGCCGGCGGCGCCGAAGTCCTTGCGCTCGAGCAGGCGCGACACGGCGTAGCCGATCAGCAATCCCCAGAACGGCGCCCCGACGTTGAAGATCGGCACGTCGGCCACCGTGACGAGGAACGTGACGAGCGCGCCGAGCGTGAAGCGCTCGCGGAAGGACACGCTGAATGCCGTCTGCAGCACGCGCAGCATGGCGAGCCCGGCGAGTGCGCCGATGAACGCGGGCGGAGTGGCGAGCATCAGCCGGGTGAACACGGGCGCGAACAGCCCGAACGCCAGCGCGAGCACGCCCACGGCGAGGCCCGCGGTGTAGTGCCGTTGCCGCTCGCCGGAGCCCGAGATGATCGCGTTGACGGGCCCGGTGAGGCAGGTCGATACCGTGCCGACCAGGGCGGCGAGCATCGAGCCCGCGCCGCAAGCCACCGTGATCGCGTTGACTGGCGGCACGTGCCCGGCGGCGTTGAGCACCGCGATGCCTTGGCCGTTCTGCACCACGAGCACGGTGATCGCAAGCGGGATCACGAGTTCCACCATCGCGCGCCACGAGAATGCGGGCGCGTACAGGTTGGGATGGGCCAGCGCGTATTCGGCCCCGCCGTGCGGATGGAACTTGCCGAGGAGGGCGATCGCCGCCGCACCGACGAGCAGTGCCCCAATCAGCGGCGGCAGCCGGCGCGACCATCCGGCCGAGGCGCTCAACGCGAGGAAGGCGACGATCATCGGTGCGGCGATCCACAAGTCGTCGCGGACCGCGTACACGAGGCCCAGGCCGAAGCGCAGGAACACGCCCGCCACCATCCCCATCACGATCGGCATCGGCACGGCCTGCATGGCGCGGCGCACCCAGCCCGAGAGGCCCAGCACCAGCATGAGCAGTCCGGTGGCGTGGAAGGCGCCGATGACCTCGGGCCAGCTGAGGTGGCTCAACGCCGGGCCTACAAGCACGGTCCCGGGGATCGTCCAGAAGAAGACGAGCGGCTGCCGGTACAGCGTGCAGAAGAGCAGGGTGATGAGTCCGTTGAGGAAGAACGAACCGAAGATCCACGACGACAGGTCGGACTCGGAGAGCCCGCCGCGCGCGCCGACGGAGAGGATGATCGCGACCGGTCCCGACGCCGCGAAGATGAACGCGATCAACGCATTGGCGAGATAGAGCCCACCGGAATCGGCCACCATCTGGCGCAATCCGGGGAGCGGCCTGCAAGCGGATTCCAGGGCCATCGCGGGCTCCGAAGCACGACGAGCGGAAGATTGTGCCGGAATCGGATCCGGCCATGGGGCGCGCCGGCGCGCCGTTCAACAGAACCCGCTCGCCGTCGGGGACGCCGCGACGATCCTCGATGCGCCCGTGCCACCGTTCCGGCGCCGCCGCATGCCGATCGGCCTGCCGCCCCGGCGCACGAAGCGACATTCGACGCTGCCGCGCGCATCCGGGCGTCCGATCGACAGCTCCGGCGATATGGCGTGAAAAGACCGGGGCCGGCGACCTGGCCACGACATCGAGCCGCGCAGTCGACGACGATGGACGTAGTGGCACGCAGGTCTTGATGCAGGTCAAGAAGCATTTCCAGTGTGCGGCCTACAACCCGGCGACTCGTAAATGTACGAGGTCACGGGCGGGCCGCACCGGTTCATTCTTGCGGATGCCGTGGCCGTAGCGTTCGAGTCTCGGACAACGACCCGGGCGCGAGCGCAGCCGCCTGCCATGTCCGCCTATCGATGAACTGCGTTCTGCCGGCCGACCGGCACCACCGCCCGGGCGAAACCCTGCGCGGACGGCCCGACGCAGCTTGCGATGCCATGCCGCGGTCTCCGCTTCGATGACGGCGGGTGTCGGCGGCATCGCGCCGGGCCGTGCGATCGCGAGCGATCCGCTAAAATCCGCCGAAGCCGTCTTCGCGGACCCGCGCGGCCTGCCGCGACCCGTCACCCGCGTGCGAGGCGGACTCAACTGCAGATGAAGAGAAGGCTTCCCACATGAATGCCAATGCCGGTTTAGTCGCGCTCGTGGCGGTCGCATTCGTCGCGGGCTGCGGCAAGGACGCACCCAAGCCCGCCGCCGTCCCCGCGCCTATCGAGGTACGGACGATCACCGTCGCGCCGCGCGACACGCCGGTCAGCTTCGAATACGTGGCCCAGACGGAGAGCTCGCACCAGGTGCAGATACGCGCCCGGGTCAACGGCTTCCTGGACAGGCGCGTGTACACGGAAGGCACCATGGTGAAGTCCGGCGACGTGATGTTCCGGCAGGATCCGAAGCCGTTTCAGGCGCAGCTCGACGTGGCGCTCGGGGCGCTCGCCGAGCAGCAGGCCCGGCTGCAGGTCGCCAACGACAATCTCGCGCAGGTCAAGCCGCTGACCGCGCTCAACGCGTTGAGCCAGAAGGACCTCGACGACGCGACGGGGCAGCAGCAGGCCGCGGCCGCGGCCGTGCAGTCGGCGAAGGCCAACGTCGAGACCGCCAGGCTCAACCTCGGCTACACCACCATCACGACGCCGGTAACGGGATTGTCGAGTTTCGCGCGTGTACAGGACGGCGCCTACGTCAACGCCGAGAACAGCCTTCTCACGTACGTCGAGCAGGTCGACCCGATCTGGGTGAACTTCACGCTTTCGGAGAACGAGGTCCTCGCGTTCCGCAGCGGGCAGGAGCGGGGCACGATCAGGCTCCCCGCGTCGAGCAACTACACGGTCGAGGTGGTGCTCGCCGACGGCAGCATCTATCCGCACAAGGGCAAGATCACGTTTGCCAACCCCAGCTACAACCAGCAGACCGGCACGTTCCTGCTGCGAGCGACGATTCCGAATGCCGAGGGTGCGCTGAGGCCGGGCCAGTTCGTGCGCGTGCGCGTTTCCGGGCCCGTTCGCCTCAATGCGATTCTCGTCCCGCAGCAAGCGGTGCTGCAGGGGGCCAAGGGGCACTTCGTCATCGTCGTGGACAAGGAGAGCAAGGCCGAGATTCGTGGCGTCGAGGTGGGCCCGTGGAACGGGAACGACTGGTTCATCACGGGTGGGCTGAAGGCCGGCGACGTCGTCGTGACCGACGGCATGGTCCGCCTGTCTCCCGGCGCTCCCGTGAAGGTCGTCGCGGCCGCAGCGGCGACAACGGCCGCTGACGCGAAGGCGGCGGCGCCTGAGCCGGCGAAGAAGCCGTAGCGAAGCGGGAGCACCGTACGATGTTTTCGCATTTCTTCATCGACCGCCCGATCTTTTCGGCGGTGATCGCGCTCGTGATCTCGGTCGTGGGCGTAGTGGCGATGGTGAAGCTGCCGATCGCCCAGTATCCGCAGGTCACGCCGATCCAGATCCAGGTCACGGCGACGTACCCTGGCGCCAACGGGACGCTCGTGGCGCAAAACGTCGGCGCGCCGATCGAGCAGCAGGTCAACGGCGCGAACAACATGATCTACATGTCGTCGACGAGCTCGTCGACGGGCAATTACACACTGACGGTCTATTTCACCATCGACACGGACCCGGCGCTCGCGCAGGTGGACGTGCAGAACCGGGTGAACCAGGCGATGGCGCAGCTGCCACAGTCGGTGCAGGCGCAGGGCGTGAACGTCCAGCAGAAGACCAACACGTTCCTCATGGTGCTCGCCTTCTACTCGCCGGATGGGCGCTTCGACGAGAACTTCATTTCCAATTACACGAACGTCCAGATCCTCAGCACCATCAACCGCATCAACGGCGCCAACCAGGCCTCGATCTTCGGCGTGCCGGAGTACGCGATGCGGATCTGGTTGAAGCCCGACCGCATGGCGCAGCTCGGCATCTCCACCAGCGAGATCGCGGAGGCGGTCAAGAACCAGAACCAGCAGTTCGCCGTGGGCCGCATCGGCGCGCCGCCCACGCCGTATCCGGTCAAGCAGACGTTTCCCGTCACCACCACCACGATCACCCAGGCCTCGCAGTTCGACGACATGATCCTGCGCAGCCAGAACGCGGATGCCGCGCTGGTGCGGGTCAAGGACGTCGGTTACGCCGAGCTCGGCGCCCAGAGCTACACGCTGAGGACGAGCTACCAGGGCAAGCCCGCTACGCTGATCGCCGTCTACCAGCAGCCTGGCGCCAACGCCATCCAGGTGTCGAAGGACGTGCGTGCGACGCTTGCCGAGCTTGCGAAGAGCTTCCCGGACGGTCTCAAGTACGAAGTCGCGCTCGACACGACGCTGTTCGTGCAGGCGTCGATCGACGAGGTCGTCAAGACGTTCTACGAGGCCGTCGCGCTGGTGGTGCTGGTCGTGTTCATATTCCTCCACAGCCTGCGTCTCACCATCATTCCGACGCTCGCGGTGCCGGTGTCGATCCTGGGGGCGCTGATCGGGATGCTGGTGTTCGGCTTCTCGATCAACATGCTGACGCTCTTCGGCATGATTCTCGCGATCGGCCTCGTCGTGGACGACGCGATCGTGGTCGTGGAGAACACCGAGCGCAACATGGTCGAGTTCAACCTGAGCCCCAAGGAGGCGGCCAAGCGGGCGATGGACGAAGTGTCCGGGCCGGTGGTCGCCGTGGTGCTGGTGCTGAATGCGGTGTTCATCCCGGTCGCCTTCCTCGGCGGCATCACCGGGGCGCTCTACAAGCAGTTCGCCGTCACGATCGCGATCTCGGTCGTCTTCTCCGGGATCGTCGCGCTCACGCTGTCGCCGGCGCTCGCCGCCTTGCTGATCAAGGCGAAGCACGGCGAGAAGAAGGGCTTCTTCAAGTGGTTCGACGATACCTTCGACCGCATCACCGGCGGCTACGTGGCCGGCGTCAAGTGGGTCACGCGCAATTTCGCCGTCAGCCTCGTCGCCTTTGCGCTGGTCGTCGCCGGCACGGTGGCGCTGTTCAGGATGCTCCCGACGGCCTTCGTGCCGCAGGAGGACCAGGGGTACGTGTTCGTCGCGTACTTCCTGCCCGATTCGGCGAGCCTCGATCGTACCGGCGAGGTAGGCAGCCGGGCGGCCGAGATGATCCGCAAGCATCCGGCGGTGGCCAACGTCTCGCAGGTCGACGGCTACAGCCTCATCGATTCGCAGAACAAGACCAACTTCGGCGTGCTGTTCGTCTCGCTCAAGGACTACGAGCAGCGCAAGGGTCCCGGCATGTCCGCCGATGACGTGATCGCGCAGGGGCGACGCGAGTTCGAGGGAATCGGCGGTGGCTTGGTCATCCCGGTCAATCCGCCCGCCATTCCGGGGCTCGGCATCACGGCCGGCTTCCAGATGTGGATCGAGCAGAAGGGCGCGGGGGACTACGGACAGCTCTCTCACGTCGTGGAGCAGATCATCGCCAAGGCGAAGACGCGGCACGAGCTGGCCGGGGTGAACACGACGATCCGGGCCGACGGCCAGCAGATGCTTGCCGACGTCGACCGCGACAAGGCCGAGGTCCTGGGCGTGGCCGTGCAGGACGCCTACTCGACGCTGCAGACGATGTTCGGGTCGCTCTACGTCAGCCAGTTCCCGAAGGACTCGCGGCTCTACCAGGTGGTGCTGCAGGCGGAGCCCAGGTACCGGATGACGCCCGAGGACATCGGCCGCTTCTACGTGAAGAATCGCGAGGGCAAGATGGTGCCGCTGTCCGCACTGGTGACCACGCGGTACGTGATCGGGCCGGATCTCGTCACCCGCTTCAACAACTATCCGGCGATCGCGATCAACGGCGCGCCTGCTCCCGGTGTCAGCTCCGGCCAGGCGCTGGCGGCGATCCGCGAGGTGGCCGAAGGGGTCATGCCGTCGGGCTACGGCTTCGAGTGGGCCGGCGAGGCGCGCGAGGAAGTGTCCTCGGGCTCGACCTCCGCCATCGCCTTCATGTTCGGCCTGCTCTTCGTGTTTCTGATTCTCGCTGCACAGTACGAAAGCTGGTCGCTGCCGATCGGGGTCATGATGGCCGTGCCCTTCGCCATCCTGGGTGCGCTTGCCGCGATCGCGCTGCGTGGCATCCCGAACGATCTCTACTTCCAGATCGGCCTGCTCACGCTCATCGGGCTCGCCGCGAAGAACGCCATCCTGATCGTCGAGTTCGCGGTCGAGTTGAACCGCAAGGAAGGCAAGTCGATCTTCGACGCCGCCGTGGAGGCCGCGCGGCTGCGGCTTCGCCCGATCGTGATGACCTCGTTCGCTTTCGTGCTCGGCACGCTGCCGCTGGCGATCGCCACCGGTGCCTCCGCCAACAGCCGGCATTCGATCGGCACGGGCGTCATCGGCGGCACCATCCTCGCGACCGTCGTGGCCATCTTCTTCATCCCGATGTTCTACTGGCTCCTCGAAACGCTGAGCAACAAGCTCTTCGGCGGCGGGAAGGACGCGCCGCATGAAGGCGACGACAAGGCGGCTCACTCGCCGCCGCCTGCCGCGCGATCGACGGCGCAGGAAGGCGACTAGCATGAGCCGCCCCACCAATTCGCTTCGCTCGCTCCCCCCAAGGGGGGCGGTCAGTGGCTTCGGGCGGCCGGGTGCCACTGACCTGCGATCCCGCGCTGCCGCGGTGCTTGCGGCGCTGCTTCTGACCGCATGCATGCTGGGCCCCGACTACCAGCGGCCGCCCGTCGATACGCCCGCGGGCTACCAGTACGCACCCAAGGATGCGGCGGCCACGGCGGACCTCGACTGGTGGAAGCAGTTCGGCGATCCGGTACTCGATCAGCTGATCGCGGAGGCACTCGCCAACAACCGGAACGTGATGATCGCCGCGGCCAACGTGGAGCAGGCAGCGGGGATCGTGACCACGACGCGTGCGCCGATGTTTCCGCAGGTCGGGTACCAGGGCGCCGCCACGCGGATCCGCTTTTCGCAGCAGGGAACGTCCGCACTGCCCAGCGAACTCACCAACCCGACCAACGCCTATCAGCTTCTCGGCGGCGCCAGCTGGGAGATCGACCTCTGGGGCCGCATCCGCCGGCAGACGGAATCGGCGCGCGCCAACCTGATGGCAACCGAAGAAGCACGGCGGGGCGTGATCCTGAGCCTGGTAGCGTCGGTCGCCGCGGAATACATCACGTTGCGCGCGCTCGACGAGCAGCTCACGATGGCCGTGCGCACGCAAGCGAGCTATGGCGAGTCGCTGCGGCTCATGGAACTGCAGTTCAAGTACGGCCGCGTGTCGGAGATGAATGTCGCACAGGCGCAGTCGCGCTACGACACCGCCACGGCCGAGATTCCCCGGATACGGCGCGAGATTGCGCAAAGGCAGGATGCGCTGTCGGTGCTGCTCGGCCGCAATCCCGGACCGATCCCGCGCGGCAAGACGATCCTCGAGCTCGTTCCTCCCCAGGTGCCGGCCGGCGTGCCGTCGCAACTGCTGGAGCGCCGGCCCGACCTCCTGCAGGCGGAGCAGCAGCTCGTGGCCGCGAACGCCCAGATCGGCGCCGCCAAGGCGCTCTATTTCCCGACGATATCGCTGACCGGTGCTCTCGGCACCGCCAGCACGCAGCTCGGCAATCTCTTCAGCGGGCCGGCGCAGACGTGGAATTTCGCGGGCAGCATCGTCGGACCGATCTTCACTGCGGGATCGATCTCGGGACAGGTCGCGCAAGCCGAGGCGGCGCAGAAGGCTGCGCTCCTGTCGTACCGGCAGGCGATCCAGAACGCATTCGCCGACGTGGACACGGCGCTCGCCGCGCGGGCCGAGCTTGGCGACCAGGTGCTCGCGCAGGACCGCCTCGTGAAGTCGCTGGAGCGATACCGGAGGCTCGCACGCCTTCAGTACGACGGCGGCCGCGCTCCGTACTCGACCGTGCTCCAGGCCGAGGAGCAGCTCTTCCCCGCAGAGCTCAATTACGCGGTGGCGCGTGGCCAGCTGCTCACATCGGCGGTCAACATCTACAAGGCCATGGGCGGCGGCTGGGTGGACAAGGCCGATGCGATGACGGGCGCATCGGCCAGTGGCGCGGCCGCCGCGCCCTAGCATCGCCGGACGTTCGTCGCGTGCCTGCGACCGGCCAAGTCGTTGCCCACGACATGACACTCCACGCGGCGGGCTGAAATCCTTCCGGACGCATATTCCTGTTCGCGGATCCGCCTGTCCGCGTTCGGCCGACCACGGCCCTGGCTTCGCTTGCCGAACGGCAACCGATGATTGGTGAGCGTGCCCGTGCGATTTGCGTCCCGTGGGCCGGCCCGGTGAGGTCGCGTCATCGCCTATCATTGATTGCGGAAGGCGTCGGCAGTCCGCGGGCGCCGAGCGTGGCAAGGAAGCCAGACGATGGAGCTATGGAGAATCGAGCCGGGCAAGACGGTCGCCTTGATGGGACGCGACGAGCCGCTGCCCGAACAGGGCTTTGCGTGGCTCGACGTTCCTTACGAAGAGGCGGACCTGGTGCAGGCCGAGGTCGAGCGGCTTGCCCGCGTGCGCGTCCTCGATGTGCACATGGTCGACGCCAAGTCCTCTTCGCACCCTTCCTTCTTCGACAACACCGATGCCTACGAGATCGTGGCGTTCGCGGGGCTGTCGCCCGAGTCGACCGTCGACGACATCGTCACGCGGACCGTGACGTTCTTCAACTTCGACAGGCTTCTGGTGACCGTTCGCGCAGCGGACAGCCGGTCGGTCGCACAGCTGAAATCGCGATACCTGAATCCGTCGGGCAAGGTACCGCAGAGCCCCGACGACCTCATGCTGCGCTTGCTCTCGGCGATGGTCGACGGCTACCTGGAACTCCGCCAGCCCTTGGCACAGCGGCTCGAAGTCTGGCAGCGTCAACTGCTCGATCCGCGGACGCCGTTCCACGATTGGGTGAAGCTGCTCGAGGCTCGTCAGCAGATTCGCACGCTGCAGACGCTGTCGGAGGAGCAGCGGGACGCGGTCCAGGAGTGGCGCGACTATCGGATCGCGGACCTGTCGCAGGCGATGCATGCTCGCTTCGCCGACATCATCGAGCACATCGAACGGGTGCGGAATCATGCCCGGACCGTCGAGAGCCAGGCGGAATCGGCGGTGCAGATCTATTTTGCGGCAATGAGCCATCGGACGACCGAGATCATGCGGCTCCTCACGCTCATTACGGCGATCTTCATGCCGTTGACGCTCATTACCGGCCTGTTCGGGATGAATTTCGACTTCATCCCGGGCCTGCACAATCTGTATGGCTTCTGGCTGTCGATCACGGCGATGCTCGGCATCGTCGTCGGCATGATCGCGTACTTCCGGTACCGGCATTGGCTCTGACGGCCGGGCGCCCGCTGCCGGTGCAGGACGACGCGCACGCGCTCCCGCTCGCCGGCGGTGGCCTTCCCGATGCCCGGGTGTAGGCCCACTAGATCGCGCAATGTCTCCTGCGCCATTCCCGCGGCGACATTCCGGCCCAACGGACGAATGCGCGCGTGAAGCTCGTCGCATCGGAATAGCCCAGTTGCTCGGCGATTTTCGCCACCGGAGATTCCACGGACCGCAGCAGACGCCGCGCCTCGTCGTGGCGGGCGTCGTCCAGCAGTTCCCGAAAGCGTGTCCCGCGTTCGCCGAGGCGGCGTGCGAGCGTGCGACGATTCATGCCGAATGCGGCGGCGGCGTCGTCGACGGAGAATCGGCCGCCCGCCACCATCGAGCGCACGACGCGGCGGATCCGGTCGTCGGCGGTGTCTCCCATGCGGGCCATCTCGCCGTGTATCCGGTCGGCGAGCACGCTCCGCAGATACGGATCGGCATTCGGAATGGGCGAGGCGAGCCATCGTGCGTCGAAGGCGATCGCGCTGCGTTCGGCTTCGAATCGCACCGGGGCGTCGAAGAAGCGGCGGAACTGGGAGGTGTCCGCGGGAGCGCGATACCGGATCTCGGCCTGCCGCAGCTTGAACTCCGGACCGCACAGCTGGCGCATGACGTTTGCGGCGATCGCAAGGGCGCCGAACGTGATCTGATCTGCGCCCGGCGACTCCGGCGCCAGTACCTCGTATCCCAGGTGGGCCGTCGTGCCGTCGCGGGCGACCACCGGCGTCGCGCCCTGGTCGTGGACGTACAGGTAAGTCTCCAACGCGGCCAGGCTGTGGGCGACGGTCTCCGAATTCGCCATGAGGTAGCCCACGGTGCCGAGCGAAGCGAGGCCGGTCTTCTCACACGCGCGGAGCCCGACATCGCCCAGGCCCGTGCGCTCGGCCGCGAGGTTCGCCACGCGGCACAGCGCAGCGAAGGGCACGACATGGTCCGGGTCCTGGAAGACGGCCCTCGAGAGGCCGACCTCGGCCACGATGGCATCGGCGTCCAGGCCGTGTTCGACCAGCAGCGGCAACAGCGCCGCGGCGCCGCCTACGCGGATGACGGGGGTCGCGCCGGTCCGTTGCACGGCAGTCGGACGAAGGCGTGAGTCCATGGTGTCCCGGCGCCGGATAGTGCCCGGCCCTGTCCCAAATTGCAAGGTTTTGGAGCGATGTGCACTATCGCGCCGGGCAATCGGGCAGTATCCTTCGGCGCGCGATGCTGGACCCTGGCCTCGGAAAAACCAACAAGAGGATCCCCGACCATGAAATTCCTGCAATACCGGAGTGCGCTGTTCATTGCCCTTGCGGCCCTTGCGCTGGCTTCCTGCGGCAAGCAGGAGGCCGCCAAGGTCGAAAAGGCCGTCGACAAGGTCGCTGTTGAGGCCAAGGCCACCGCCGAGAACGCCGCGAAGGAACTCGAGGCGCGCGAGATCGCGATCGACGCGTACACGTACGCGTACCCGCTGGTCACGATGGAGATCACGCGGCGCGTGATGACCAACGTCGAGAAGCCGGAAGGCTCGAAGGCGCCGATGGGGCAGTTCGCGCGCCTGCGCAGCTACCCCGCCGTCGACGATCACTCGGTCACGGCGCCCAATGCGGACACGCTCTACACGCTGACCTGGCTCGACCTCTCGCAGGAGCCGTGGATCCTGAGCATCCCCGACATGAAGGACCGCTACTTCCTGTTCCCGATGCTCGACATGTGGACCAACGTGTTCCAGGTGCCGGGCAAGCGGACGACGGGCACGAAGGCGCAGAAGTACGCGATCACCGGGCCGGGCTGGTCGGGCACGCTGCCGGCCGGGGTCACGCAGTACAAGTCGCCGACGAACTTCATCTGGATCCTCGGCCGCATTTACTCCAGCGGCACGCCAGAGGACTACAAGGCCGTGCACGCGCTGCAGGACCAGGTGACGGCCGTGCCGCTGTCGGCGTACGGCAAGCCGTACACGCCGCCTGCCGGCAAGATCGACGCCGCCGTCGACATGAAGAAGGCACCGCGCGACCAGGTCGACGCGATGGACGGCGCGACGTACTTCAAGCTGTTCGCCGAGGTCCTCAAGGCCAACCCGCCGGTCGCGGAGGACGCGCCGATGGTCGCGAAGCTCGCGAAGATCGGCATCGTGCCGGGACAGCCGTTCGACGCGGCCAAGCTCGACCCGGCGGTGCTGAAGGGTGTCAACGCCGCCGTCAAGCCCGCGCAGGAGAAAATCGCGTCGCTTCCGGAGGCAATCGTGCGCGGCGACGCGAAGGTCGAGCACGGCTGGCTGTTCTTCCCCAAGACCGGGATCTACGGCACCAACTACCTCAACCGCGCGCTGATCACCTATTACGGGCTCGGCGCCAACCGGCTGCAAGACGCGGTCTACCCCACGTCGGAAGGTCCGGACGTGCTCAAGAAGTACAGCGGCGCCAACAAGTACGTGATGCGCTTCGAAAAGGGCGGCTTCCCGCCGGTGAACGGCTTCTGGTCGATCACGATGTACGACAACAACTACTTCTTCGTGCCCAACCCGATCAACCGCTACACGGTGAGCAGCCGCAGCAAGTTCAAGGCGAACGCCGACGGATCGGTCGACCTGTACGTGCAGAACGAGTCGCCGGGCAAGGACAAGGAGGCGAACTGGCTGCCGGCGCCCAAGGGCGACTTCGTGCTGATGATGCGGTTGTACTGGCCGAAGGAGAACCCGCCCTCGATCCTCGACGGCTCGTGGAAGCCGCCGGAGGTGAAGTCGGCTTCGTAGTCCGCGGCAATCGCAGTTTCCGGAGCGCCCGGCATCCGTGTGCCGGGCGCTTGTTCGTTCAGGCGGGGCGAACTTGACCTGACCGGTGCGCAGGGTCGCCTGCGCAGGCGTCCGGGGCTTCCTCGGAGCGAACCGCTGCGTGCCGCGATGTGCGCGACGTCGTGGGCAAATTCGACCGCCTGCTACGAAATCGCTGGAAATCTCACCGTGTCATCCCGAGGCGCGAAGCGACGAGGGATCCGCGGGGGCGCGACGCCTCGATCGGTGGCGCAACAGCAGTTCCCTCGCCTCGCTCGGGATGACGCCTGACCTTCAGATGCAGTCACCCACTTCGACAGCCCGTCGAGCCGACGCGCGGATCACTCCGCCTTCACGCCGGCCGCCTTCACGACCTTCGCCCACTTGGCGATCTCCGCCTTCTGGAACTCGGCAAGCTGCTCGGGCGGGCCGCCTGCGACCTCCACGCCCATGTCGGCCAGGCGCGCCTGCACGTCCGGCATCTTCATGATGCGAGCGATCTCGGTGTTGAGGCGGGCGACGATCGGCTTCGGCGTGCCCGCGGGCGCGAACACCGCCTGCCACGACACGACATCCCATCCGGGCACGCCGGCTTCCGCGGCCGTCGGCACGTCGGGGAGGGTGGCGAGCCGCTTGGGATAGGCGACGGCGAGCGGGCGCAGCTTGCCGGCCTTGATCTGCGGTCCCAGCACGATCGTCGTGTCGATGATGATCGGCACCTGTCCGCCGATCACGTCCGTGAGCGCCGGGCCGCTGCCCTTGTACGGGATGTGCGTGATGTCCACGTTGGTCAGCGTCTTCAGGAGCTCCCCGGCCAGGTGCGGCGACGTGCCGTTCCCCGGCGAGGCGAAGGCCAACTGGCCGGGCTTCGCGCGGGCGGCGTCGAGCACCTCCTTTAGCGTCTTGTACGGCGTGGTCGCGCTGACGGCGAACACGAGCGGGTTGCTGCCGAGCAGGATCACGGACTCGAACGACTTGACCGGATCGTATGGCATGCTGGGATAGACGCTGACGTTGATCGCGTGCGAGCTGATCGTCCCACCGAGGATCGTGTAGCCGTCCGGAGCGGCCTTGGCCACCAAGTCGGAGCCGACGTTGCCGCCGGCGCCCGGCTTGTTCTCGATGACGACCGGTTGCCCAAGCGCCGCGCCGAGCTTCTGGTTGAGCAGCCGCGCGAAGGCGTCGGTGTTGCCGCCGGGGGCGAACGGAACGACGTACACGACCGGCTTGGTCGGCCAGGCGGCCTGCGCCAGCGCCGGACCCGCCGCGACGGCGGAGAGCGCGCAGCCCAGCGCCACGATGCACTTGTTGAGACCGATCATGTTCACCCTCCTCGTATTGGGTGCCCGGTGGGCCCCGGTTGGATTCCCTTGCGCGGCGCGCCGTCAGAAGCGGGGCTTGACGTTCCGCCACTCTGGCCGATACCGCTGCATCTGCCGCACGTCGTCGCGCTGGCGGATGCCGCACGCGAGGTAGAGCTCGTGCAGCTTGCGGACCTGCTCGTGGTCGAGCTCCACCCCCAGGCCCGGCGCGCGGGTGACGCGGACGCAGCCGCCGACGATGGGCAGCTTGCCGCCGCGGAGCACTTCCTCGTCGGCTTCCTGCCACGGGTAGTGCGTGTCGCACGCATAGGTCAGGTTCGGGACCGACGCCGCGACGTGCGACATCGCCATCAGGCTGATGCCGAGGTGCGAGTTCGAGTGCATCGACACGCCGAGGCCGAACACGCCGCACATGCGCGCGAGGAGCTGCGTGTCGCGCAAGCCCCCCCAGAAGTGATGGTCGGCGAGCACGATCTGCACGCTGTTGCGCGCAAGGCTCTGCCGGAGCTCGTCGAAGTCCGTGACGACCATGTTGGTGGCGAGCGGCACGCCCGTGCGACGGTGCAGTTCCGCCATGCCGTCGAGGCCCGGCGTCGGATCCTCGTAGTACTCGAGGTCGTCGCCCATGATCTCCGCCATCCGGACCGCGGTCTCGAGCGACCAGTTGTTGTTCGGATCGATGCGCAGCGGACAGTCCGGGAACGCGCGCTTCAGCGCCTTCAGGCACGCGACTTCGTGCTCGGGGCCGAGCAGCGTGCCGGCCTTCAACTTGATGCTGCCGAAGCCGTACGCGTCGCGCATCCGCGCGGCCTGCGCGACGATCTGCGCCTCGCTGATCGCCTCGCCCCACGCGTCGGGCGCGTACGGCGTGTCGACGTGCTCCGCGTACTTGAAGAAGAGGTAGGCGGAAAACGGGATCTCCTCGCGCACGGCACCGCCGAGCACGTCGACCACCGGCGCATTCAGGTGGCGCGCCTGGAGGTCGATCATCGCAACTTCGAACGCCGAGTACACGTTGGCGGCCATCTTGCCGGGCCACGACCCCGGGGCGAGCGCCGTACCGGGCGCCTGCACCACGGGCGCGGTCGCGCCGGTGGCCGCCTTGACCCGCGCGCGCAGCCCGTTCAGGTCGAAGGGGTCGAGTCCGGCGAGGTCACCGCTCGTCGTCTGAAGCGCGGCCAGCACGGGCGCATCGGCGTACGACTCGCCGAGGCCCACGAGCCCGCTGTCGGTCTCGACCTCGATGATCGAGCGCAGCGCGTACGGCTCGTGGATGCCGGCGGCATTCAGGAGCGGCGGATCCTTGAACGCGATCGGCGTGACGGTGGCGCGGCGAACCTTCATGCGGGCGATGGGCTGGCGGTGCAGGGCGGCGGCGCCCGGGATGGCCGGACGATGTGGTGCGGTCATCGACGGAAACGGCGTCCGGCAGTCTAGCAGTTTCGGCCGGCCGGCAAGCGCGGCAAGGGGTGACGGGCCGGCGTGCCGATCCCGCCCGGGCCCGCCTCGTGCATCGCCGGCCCGACGGCCGCGCGCGTCCGGCTGCGCCTGTCGCCCGCGGGCCGTCGCGTGTAGAGTGAGCGGATGTACATCGGCTATCGCATCCTCGGCGCGTTCATCGCCGCGTGCGGCCTGGCGCTGTGCTACGGCGCCGTGTCGCTGTGGCCGTCCGGGCTGCTCGATGCGCCGCTCGTCTCGTCCGCGACGGCGGGCGGCGTGCTGCGCCTCGCGCTTGCGGGCGTCGCCGCAGTCTTCGGCGTCGGGAACGTGCTCGCGGGGCTGGTCGTCGCGCTGCTCCCGCCCATGCGGGAGTAGTGCTCCGAGCCATGTCGTCGCGCAACCGTCGCCGCCGCGAGCGATGCCGATGAACGACGCGCGCTGCGAGCGGGCCGCCGGAATCCTCTGGCGGCACTGGCAGGACGGGACCCGGCTCGACCAGCTGCCGGCCGACGTGCGCCCGGCGACGCGGGCGGACGGTTACGCGATCCAGGCGCACCTCGAACGCCGGAGCGCATCTGCGCTGTTCGGCTGGAAGATCGCCGCGACGAGCGAGGCGGGCCAGCGCCACATCAACGTCGACGGGCCGCTCGCCGGTCGGCTGCTGGCCGAGCGCGTGCTGGCGAACGGAGCGACAGTGCCGCTCGCCAATTGCCTGATGCGCGTCGCGGAAGTCGAGCTCGCGTTCCGGCTCGGCGCCGACCTGCCGCCGCGCGCGCAGCCGTATCGCGTGGACGAGGTGATGGCGGCGGTGGCCACGCTGCATCCGGCGATCGAGATCCCGGATTCCCGTTACCACGACTTCTGCGCCGTGGGCGCGCCGCAGCTCATCGCGGACGACGCCTGCGCCCACCTGTTCGTACTGGGCGCACCGGCGAACGTCGCGTGGCGCGACCGCGACCTCGCCGCGCACGAGGTGTCCGCCGTGGTCGAGGGCAAGTCGCAGCACGCCGGCCGTGGCGCGAACGTCCTCGGCGATCCGCGGACGGCGATGACGTGGATCGCCAACGAGCTGTCGGGCTTGGGTTTCGGGCTCGCCGCGGGGCAGGTCGTCACGACCGGCACGTGCGTCGTGCCGGTGAACGTCGTGCCCGGCGACCGGTTCGTCGCGAGCTACGGGGACTTCGGACAGCTGGCCATCACGTTCGCGTAAGCCCGCTCACTCGACGCTCGGGCGTCCGGACTTCGTCCTGGCGCGCGGTGCCGGTCGTTTGACGGCGACTTGACGGTCGTCAAGGCGATTACCGGGTACCGGCGTAGCTTCGACAATATGGGTTGGGGCGCGAATTCGCGCCACCCATTCCGCGAATAGGCGGGCTGACGCGGTCACGCCGTCATGTCGATTCCGGCCGTTCTCCCGCGGTTACCGCCGACCGCGCCCTCCGAGGCTCGCGGTCAGTACCGAAGGCTGCGCCCGATGGGGAAGGTCATCCTAGCCCTGTGCATTGCGGTCTGCGGCGCCAATGCCGTGGCGGAGCAGTGGGCAAACCACTACTACGCCAACAATACCGACACGAGGGCGTTGTCGGTGCAGGCCCTCGCCGAAGGTGGGTACGTCGTCGCAGGTGGCTACTGGTTCGGAGGACGCCCCGCCGGCTGGGTAGTCAAGGTCGACGCGGACGGGCAGATGGTGTGGCAACGTGCCTACGGGGACGGCGGTCACCTCGACCACATCGTTCTGTCCGCACGGTCAACAGCCGACGGCGGCTATGTCGCAGCCGGCTACATCCAGCTCTCGACGACCAGGCGCGATGCTCTGGTGCTGAAGCTCGACGCCGGTGGCGGGATCGTGTGGCAAAGGACCTATGGGGGTGCGAGCCAGAATTGGTTTTCCTCGATACGCGCGACGGCCGACGGCGGGTACGTGGCGGCCGGTTCGACCGCGGTAAACGTCGCCTGGATCCTCAGGCTCGACGGCGTCGGCAACGTCCTCTGGGAACGCGCATACAAGGGGCCCGACTGGCACGATGCCTACGAAGCCGTTCAGACCAGTGACGGCGGCTTCGCGGTGGTTGGTCGGCGATTGTCGATCGGCACGGCGCCCAAGTGGCTCGCTTCGCTCACCAAGCTGGACGCTTTCGGCAATCTCGAGTGGCAGAAGGCCTACGGTGCGGGCATCGAGATCGGCAACGCGGTCCGGCAGACGCCGGATGGCGGCTACGTCATTGCCGGCGAAACCCAGACGTTCGGGTCAGGGCGCTCCGACGCCTGGGTCCTGCGTCTCGATCGCGCAGGCAACGTGCTTTGGCAGCGTGCCTACGGCGGCGCCGACGACGATCGTGCCTACGGCATCGCGCTCGCTGCCGATGGCGGATACGTTGTCACCGGCGAAACGCAGTCGCTCGGCGGTGGATCGTATTACGACGCCTTTGTCATGAAGCTGGACGCCGATGGAAACATCGCGTGGCAGAGACTGTTCGGCGGAAAATACAACGACGTCGGCAAGGCGGTCGAGGCCACCGGCGACGGCGGCTACGTTGTCGCCGGCTATGGTGCGCGTCCGCTCGACCAGGCGTGGCTTCTCAAACTGGACGGCAATGGGGCGGTAGGCGACTGTGCCGAGCTGTCCACGGCGCGCGCACTCGCGACGGAAAAACCCCTTGAGTCAGTCGCGCTGCCGGTGCAACAGTCCGCCATTGCTTCGATCGCGGCGCCGAGCGCCATCGTGCCGCATTCGCCTCCAGCGGCAGTCGAGCAGACATGCCGCGCGGGGCAGTCTCCGAACGCGTCCAGCGCGATCGAGTACTACCACAGCGAGTTCGACCATTACTTCGTCACGGCGTTGAGAACCGAGATCGCCGCCCTCGACAGCGGTAGCTTTGCCGGCTGGTCGCGAACGGGCCAGTCGTTCGACGTCCTGCCCGTCGATACCACCGGTGCTTCCAACGTGTGCAGATTCTGGAGCGGTCAGTCCTTCTATCCGAGGAGTTCGCACTTCTACACGCCATTCGCCGCCGAGTGCGCGATCGTGAAGACCAATCGCGACTGGCAGTTCGAAGGCGAGGTGTTCGCGATCGCGCTTCCCGACGAAAACGGCCAATGCCGGACCGGGGCCTTGCCGATCTATCGCCTCTACAACAATGGCATGGGCAATGCTCCCAACCATCGTTATACGACGTCGTATCCCACCCGTGCGGTGATGGTGGTCAAGGGCTGGATACCCGAAGGGTCCGGTATCGGCGTGATTGGGTGCGCACCGGCGCCGTAGCATGCGCGCCGGGCCGCCGAGAACAGCGGCCCGCGCCGAGGATCCGGCGCGTGGGGCGGCGCACCGGGCGTGGGCCCCACGACGGCCGACCCGGGCGACTCACGCCGCCGCCGCGAACGGCCTTGCGGCGAGCGCTGTGGACAGTGCCCGCAGCAGCGCCGCCCCGTCGCCGCGCCACGCGCTGCCGTGCATGCATGCCAGCACCTGCGGCCGCTCGTGCGCCAGTCGCTCGAGGACCGCGGTGGTCTGCGGCGCGTGCGCGTAGTAGTCCATCGGGGCGCGGAACGCCTCGCTCGGTCCCAGGATGTCGGCCTCGGTGATCGGCGTTGCGCCGCCGCCACCCTGCGTGAAGAGGTCACCGCACAGCAGCGTGCGCGTTCCCGTCTCCAGCATGAACCCGCACTCCCAGCCGTGCGGCACGTGCGGGGCGTCGAGCCAGCGCAGCGCGTGCCGGCCGGTGGTCAGGACCTCGCCGTCGGCGAGCGCCCGCGCGGGGCGGTCGGCCAGGTCGTTCACCGACACCAGCGCGGCCACTTGGCCGCAGACGGGGACCGCGTGCGGCGCCGCGGCGAGAAAATCGTTCAGCGCGCCGCACTCGTCGGCTTCGACGTGCGAGAACGCGACGTACCGGACCGCCGCGAGCGGCAGCACCATGCCGATCGCCTCGGCGACCAGCGGGAACATCCGGCGCGGCCCCGTGTGGAAGACGAGCGGCTCGTCGTCGACGAGGAGGTACTGGTTGAAGTTGAAGGGGAGGGCGCCGGGAAGGTCCACCGGCGTGTTGATCCGGTAGATGCCCGGGACGATCTCGTGGACATTGGTGCCGCTTGCCGCATTGGTGATCATGGGAGCCTCCGTGGTTGGGAATGCCCCCGGTTGTGTAACGAACGGCCCTGCCGTTACACAACCGTGGCAATGATCGCTATCCTCCGGACGTGCCCGATGACGCCGACACTCTCGACGACGCCGCGCTCGCGCGCCGCATCGCGGCCGCCGGCGCGCGGGTCGATGCCGCGGCCGAGGCCGAGCTGTGCCGGCGGCTCGCCCCCCGCGTGCGGTTGTACGGCCTGCGCCACCTGCGCGATCGGCACGCGGCGCAGGACCTTGTCCAGCAGGTGCTGCTGATGACGCTCGAGCGGCTGCGTGCCGGCAAGCTCCGCGAGCCGGACCGCATCGCCTCGTTCGTGCTGGGCATGAGCCGCATGGTGGTGCTGGAAATCCGGCGCGGCACGTGGCGCCGCGAGCGGCTGCTCGCGACGTACGGCGACACGCCCGAGGCGGTAGAGGCCAGTGAGTCGCTGGCGCTCGACGCGGACCGGCTCGCGGCCTGCCTGCGCGCGCTTGCGGAGCGCGAACGGTCGGTGGTGATCCTGACGTTCTTCGCCGACAAGTCCGGTGACGCGGTGGGCCGGGAACTCGCGCTCTCGGCCGGCAACGTGCGCGTCATCCGCCACCGCGCGCTCGCGCGGCTGCGCGCGTGCATGGAGCGGGAGGCGCCGTGACCGGCACGCCGTGCACACGGCCGATCGCGATCGAACGGCTCGTCGAATGGTGGCTCGGCGAGTCTTCGCAAGCGGCGGCGGAAGAAGTCGAGGCGCACCTTTTCGGCTGCGCCGCGTGCACGCGGCGGCTCGAAGAGCTGGCCGCGCTGGCGCACGGCATCCGGACGGCCGTGCGCAGCGGCGCCGTGCAGGCGGTGATCACCCAGCCGTTCCTCGACGAGCTGAAGCGCCAGGGCATGCGCATCCGCGAGTACGGACTGGGCCCGGGGGAGCGCGTCGCCTGCACGCTCGGCGCCGGCGACGACGCCGTGGTCAGCCGCATGCGGGCGCCGCTCGCGGGCGTCACGCGCGTGGATGCGCTGCAGAGCATCGACACGGGCGATGGCCGCGTGCAGCAGTGGCGCCTCGAGGACGTGCCGTTCGATCCGGCGGCCGGCGAGGTGCTCTCGCTGCCTTCGGCGGCGGCGCTGCGGGCGCTGCCGGCGCACACGTTCCGGGTCCGGCTGATCGCGGTCGACGGGGTGGACGAGCGGCCGCTCGGCGAATACACGTTCGCGCACACGCCGGGTTGAGCCGCGCTCGCGCCGAACCAGCGTGATCGCGGGGTCCCCGCGTCCCCGGTCCGGCGGGAACCGCGAAACCCGGGCGACCGCGCACATGCCGAGCGCAGTCGCGCGCGGCAACGTCCGCTCGTCAACCCGCCCGCCGGCGCAGCGCCGGATACGCGGCGGCGGAGATCAGCAGGTTGACGGCGAGGGCGGCGGCGAACGTGCCCGGCAGGCCGACCCGCGTCACCAGCAGCGAGATGGTGGCGAAGAATCCGGTGAAGCCGAACAGGCCGAGCAGCAGGCCGCGCAGGACGCTCTGGGCGGCCGGCGCGCCCTGGTGCCGGTGGGCGAACACGGCGAGCACGGTGGCGAACAGTGGGAACGTCGCGGCCAGCCCGCTCATGCCAGGCCCGATTGCGGTCGCGACCGACGTGATGAGCAGGACGAGTCCGGTCGCGACCGCCATCCGCGCGGGCAGATCCCACCTGGGCGCCGCGGCGGACGCCGCGTCGGAAACAGGCCGGCCCATCGTCGCGAGCGCCGCGGCCAGCGCCACGCACGCGATCGCGACCAGCGCGGGTACCGGCAGCATGAGGCCACCGAAGACGAGTCCCGACGCGAGGAACGCGAGGCTGGCTCCGGCGAGACAGCACGGCCAGCGGCAGCGGCGCGCGAGACCGACGTACGCGGTCGCGAAGAACGCCTGGGCGACGGTCCCGTGCAACGATCCGGCGGCGGCCAGTTGCGCGAAGCGCGGACCCTGCTCGATGGCCAGGAACAGCGCGATCGGTCCCGAGGTCAGCGGCAGCCCCACCAGCCACCCGCCCGTCGCCTGTCCGAACCGGCGGCTGACGAGCGTCGCGACGAGGATCAGCGTCGGCGTCGTGACGAGTTTGAAGAGCAGGAGGGTCATGCGATGCGCGCTTCGACGCTGCTCGCGCAACGCCCTCCCGGACGGCCGGGTGCCGATGCCGCGCGAAGTGAACACGAAGACCGGACGCCGCTGCGGCCGCGCACGCCGACGATAGAGCGTGACGGCACGGACTTCTCCCACGGCACCCCAAGCGTGGTCATTATCGCGTGCGGCCCGGGCGCCTGCCACGGCACCTTCGCGCTCCGGCCGGCGGGCCTGATCGATTCGCCGTAGGGGTCCTCGCGCGCGGTGGGCGTGCTGTGCATCGCGGGGGTGGTCGTGTCCGTCCTGCCGGGGGTCGGCGACGTCGTCGCGCTGCCTCCACCGATGCATGCCAAGCGCCGGTCGCGGCGGTGCGCGACCCTGGCACCGGATGCCGCGCTTGGCCGCGGCCGCCCCCCTTGGCGAGGCGCCATGGGCCGGCATTGCGGCGAACGCCGGGATCCGCGCGGCGCGATCCGATGTCGATCAGGCAGCCTCCGGCGCCTCATGCTTTGGCCGGCACCCGGACTCCGTCGAGCACCTCGCGCCGGAAGAGCGCCAGCGTCGGGTTGTCGTCGTTCGCGCGGTGCGCATAGACCATCTCCACCGGCCGCGCGGGCTTCGTGTCGACCCGCCGCAGCAGCACGCCTTCGAAGTGCAGCCGGGTCGCGCTCTCGGGCGTGAGCGCGACCCCGACGCCCGAGCCGACCAGCGCGAGCATCGTGTGGATCTGCGGCACATAGTCGACGATGCGCGGTGTCACGCGCTCGCGCTCGAGGCCCGCGTTGACGAGCTGGTGGAAGTAGCGCGCCTCGTAGGGCGCGTAGTGGATGAGCGGCTTCTGCTCGAGACAGCGCAGCGTGGGGCGCGCCGGCCACGCCGCCGCTTCCCGCTCCGGGATCGCGAGCATCAGCGCCTCCCGGCCGAGCAGCGACGACTCGAGATTGGCGACCGGCGGGAACGGCCGCATCAGGCCCACGTCGAGCTGCCGCGACTCGAGCGCCTCCAGCTGCGCGCTCGTGACCATCTCCTTCAGCGTCAGCGAGACGTCGGGCGCGCGTTCGTGGAACGTGCGCACCATCGCCGGCAGCAGGCCATAGCCGAACGTCGCCGTGAAGCCGATCGCGATCGAGCCGCGCTCACCGGTCGCCGCGCGCCGGGCCGCCGTCGCGGCTTCGTCGGCGAGTCGCAGGATGCGCGCCGCGTGCGGGAAGAACGCGCGGCCGGCCGCGGTGAACCGAACGACGCGGCTGGTGCGTTCGAGCAGCGGCGTGCCGACCTGGTGCTCGAGCAGGCGGATCTGCCGGCTCAGCGGCGGCTGCGTCATGTTGAGGCGCAGGGCCGCGCGCCCGAAGTGCAGCTCCTCGCCGACCGTCACGAAGCAGCGCAGCTGGCTCAGCTCATACATGATTCAAGTATTGTATTGATCAAGTCACCAATTGGTTTGATTGTGAATCAATATGCGCGGAAAATCCAACCGATCATCGGACCCGTCCGCGATGCAGCGGAGGGCCGCTCAACGGAGGAATCATGAAGCGCATCGTCATTGCCGTGGCGCTCGGCCTCGGCCTCGCGAGCCACGCGTTCGCCGCCTATCCGGAGAAGCCCGTCACCATCATCGTGCCGTTCCCGCCGGGCGGGTCGACCGACATGGTGGCGCGGGCCATCGCCCCCAAGCTGCAGCAGAAGCTCGGGCAGCCGTTCGTCATCGACAATCGCGCCGGCGCGACCGGCGCCATCGGCGCGACCGCGGTCAAGAACGCCGCGCCGGACGGCTACACGTTCCTCGTCGCGTCGATCGGCGTGTACGTGATCAACCCATTCGTGCAGAAGAAGCTGCAATACGACCCGATGAAGGACCTCGATCCGATCACGGTGGCGGTCCGCGCGCCGAACGTCCTCGTGGCGAACCCGGACTTTCCCGCGAAGTCGGTGCCGGAACTGGTCGCGCTGCTCAAGAAGACGCCGGACAAGATCACGTTCGCGTCGTCGGGCGCGGGCTCGTCCGATCACCTGACCGCGGCGCTGTTCTGGCAGAAGTCCGGCACCAGCGGCATCCACGTGCCGTACAAGGGCGGCGCGCCTGCGATTACCGATCTCCTGGCCGGGCACGCCAACGTGTCGTTCCAGAACATCAACGCCGTCATCGGCCACATCAAGGCCGGGAAGCTGCGCGCGCTGGCGGTCACCGGCGAGAAGCGCTCGCCGCTGCTGCCCGACGTGCCGACGCTGGCGGAAGCCGGCGTGCCCGGTGTCGTGGTCTTCTCGTGGCAGGGCATCTCGGGCCCGCACGGGCTCAACGCCGACGTGAAGAAGAAGCTGCACGAGGCGATCGTGGCCGCGCTCAACGACCCCGAGAACCGCAAGCGGATGGAAGAGATCGGCTTCGAGATCGTCGCCAACACGCCCGAGCAGATGGCGCAGTTCCAGGCGCAGGAATACGAGCGGTGGCGGCAGGTGATCGAGGTCGGCAAGATCGAGCTCGAGTAGCCGCCCGCGACAGGTGCCATCGATGAACGCCAGTGCGCCGGCGGGCGCCGGGCGCGGGGCCCCGCGCGTGTCCGCGATGCGGGTGATCCCCGTCGCGGGCCGCGACAGCATGCTGCTCAATCTCTCCGGCGCGCACGGGCCGTTCTTCACGCGCAACCTCGTCGTCCTCACGGATACCGCCGGCAACACCGGCGTGGGCGAGGTCCCCGGCGGCGAGAAGATCCGGGCCACGCTGGAGGAGGCGCGACCGCTGGTCGTCGGACGCGGACTGGGCGACGTCTGGAATGTCGTCGGCGAGGTGCGGCGCCGCTTCGCCGACCGCGACGCCGGCGGCCGCGGCCACCAGACGTTCGACCTGCGCACGACGATCCACGCGGTCACCGCGCTCGAAGCCGCGATGCTCGACCTGCTGGGCCAGCACCTCGGACTGCCGGTCGCCGCGCTGCTCGGCGAAGGCGTGCAGCGGCGCGACGTTCCGGTCCTGGGCTACCTGTTCTACGTCGGCGACCGCCGCCGCACCGACCTGCCGTACGCGAGCGAGCCCGACGCCGGCGACGACTGGCTGCGGTTGCGGCACGAGCCTGCGCTGACGCCCGAGGCGGTCGTGCGGCTGGCCGAGGCGGCACAGGCCCGGTACGGGTTCCAGGACTTCAAGCTGAAGGGCGGCGTGCACGCCGGCGCCGACGAGGTCGTCGCGATCCGGGCGCTCGCGCGGCGCTTTCCGGACGCGCGCGTGACGCTCGATCCCAACGGCGCATGGTCGCTGCGCGAGGCGATCGCGCTGTGCCGCGACCTGCACGGCGTACTGGCCTACGCGGAAGACCCCTGCGGCGCGGAGGGCGGATTCTCCGGCCGCGAGGTCATGGCCGAGTTCCGCCGGGCGACCGGGTTGCCGACCGCCACCAACATGATCGCGACGGACTGGCGCGAGATGGGCCACGCGATCCAGCTCCAGTCGGTCGACATCCCGCTGGCCGACCCCCACTTCTGGACGATGCAGGGGTCGGTGCGCGTCGCGCAGATGTGCAGCGAATGGGGCCTCACGTGGGGCTCGCACTCGAACAACCACTTCGACGTGTCGCTCGCGATGTTCACGCACGTCGCAGCCGCGGCCCCGGGCACGATCACCGCGATCGACACGCACTGGATCTGGCAGGACGGCCAGCGGTTGACGCGCGAGCCGCTGCGCATCGCCGGCGGGCGCATTGCGCTGCCCGGGGGACCGGGTCTCGGCGTCGAAATCGACGAGGCCGAAGTCGAGAAGGCGCACCGGCTCTACCTCGACCATGGCCTCGGCGCGCGCGACGACGCCGTCGCGATGCAATACCTGATCCCCGGCTGGACGTTCGACCGCAAGCGTCCGTGCCTCGTGCGCTGACCGGCCGCCCCCGACGCACCCGACATCGCGCCGCGCCGCCTACGGAGGACATCATGGCGTTCCCCATCCGCAGCCCGAAAGACTTCTGGGCGGGCGCGCTCTACGCGGCGCTGGGCGCCGCCGCGGTCGTCGTCGCGCGCGACTACGGCATGGGGTCGAGCTCGCGCATGGGCGCCGGCTACTTTCCCACGGTGCTCGGCGGCCTGCTGGTCGCCGTCGGCCTCGCGTCGCTGGTGCGCTCGTTCTTCGTCCGCGGCGAGCCGATCGGGGCGATCGCCTGGAAGGGCATGGCGCTCGTCACCGTCGCGACCGTGCTGTTCGGGCTCCTGCTGCGCCCGGCCGGCCTCGTCCCGGCGCTGGTCGCGCTGCTGCTCGTGAGCGCGGCCGCCAGCCACCGCTTTCGCCTCGAATGGCGCGCGCTCGCGCTGATGGCCGCGCTGGTCGCGTTCTGCGCTCTGGTGTTCGTCAAGGGGCTCGGGCTGCCGGTCACGCTGTTCGGCACCTGGCTCGGCGGCTAGGCGCGCGCGATGGAACTGCTGTCGCACCTCGCGCTCGGCTTCACGACGGCGGCGAGCGTTTCCAACCTGCTGTACTGCCTGCTCGGCGTGTTCCTCGGCACCGCCATCGGCGTGCTGCCCGGGCTGGGCCCGGTGGCGACGATCGCGATGCTGCTGCCGGTGACCTTCGGGCTGGAGCCGGTCACCGCGCTCATCATGCTCGCCGGCATCTTCTACGGCGCGCAGTACGGCGGCTCGACGACGGCGATCCTCGTCAACCTGCCGGGCGAATCGTCGTCGGTCGTCACCGCGCTCGACGGCTACAAGATGGCGCGGCAGGGCCGCGCCGGCGTCGCGCTGGCGACGGCGGCCATCGGCTCGTTCTTCGCGGGTACCGTGACCACGTTCCTGATCGCGCTCGCCGCGCCGCCCCTGTCCGAAGTCGCGCTCAAGTTCGGGCCGGCCGACTACTTCTCGCTGATGGTGCTGGGTCTGGTCGCATCGATCGTGCTCGCGAGCGGCTCGCTGCTGCACGCGATCGGCATGATCCTGCTCGGCCTGCTGCTCGGCCTCATCGGGACCGACGTCAACTCCGGCGTCGCGCGCTTTTCGTTCGACACGCCCGAGCTCGCCGACGGCATCAACTTCGTCGTCGTCGCGATGGGCGTGTTCGGGTTGGGCGAGATCATCGCGAACCTCGAGCAGGAGTCCACCCGCACGCTGGCGCTCTCGAAGATCACCGGCCTCATGCCGAGCCGCGAGGACTGGAAGCGCATGATCGCGCCCATCCTGCGCGGCACGGCGCTCGGGTCGGCGCTCGGCATCCTCCCGGGCGGCGGCGCGATGCTGTCGTCGTTCTCCGCGTACTCGCTCGAGAAGAAGGTGTCGCGCCACTCGGCGGAGTTCGGCAAGGGCGCGATCGAGGGCGTGGCGGCGCCGGAGTCCGCCAACAACGCCGGCGCGCAGGCGTCGTTCATCCCGATGCTGACGCTCGGCATCCCGTCGAACCCGGTCATGGCGCTGATGATCGGCGCGCTCATCATGCACGGCATCCAGCCGGGACCCGCGGTGATGAACGAGCAGCCGGCGTTGTTCTGGGGGCTGGTCGTCTCGATGTGGATCGGCAACCTGTTCCTGCTGGTGCTGAACCTGCCGCTGATCGGCCTGTGGGTGCGGATGATCTCGGTCCCGTACCACCTGCTGTTCCCGGCCATCCTCGTGTTCTGCGCGATCGGCGTGTTCAGCCTTGCCAACACCGCGTTCGACGTTCACCTGATGGCACTCTTCGGCGTCCTGGGCTACGCGTTCCGCAAGCTCGACTGCGAGCCGGCGCCGATGATGCTGGGCTTCATCCTCGGCCCGATGATGGAGGAGTACCTGCGGCGCGCGCTCCTCATCACCAAGGGCAACCCCGTCGTGTTCGTGACGCGGCCGATCAGCGCCACGCTGCTCGCCGTGTCCGCCGTGGCGCTCGTCGCCGTCCTGCTGCCGGCGCTCTCCAAGAGGCGCGAGGAAGCGTTCCAGGAGTGATCCAACCCCAACCAACGGTGCCGTCCATGCCCAAGCCTACGCCCTACACGGGACTTCCCAACCGCTTCCGCCAGGCGCTGCGCGCACGCGAGACGCTCGTCGGCTGCTGGTGCTCGCTCGCCAATCCGGTCACGACCGAGGTGCTCGGCCTCGCCGGCTTCGACTGGCTGCTGCTCGACGGCGAGCACGCGCCCAACGACGTGACGACGCTGATCCCGCAGCTGCTTGCGCTGAAGGACAGCGCGAGCGCGCCGGTCGTGCGCCCGCCGTGGAACGACACCGTCGCGATCAAGCGGCTGCTCGACGCCGGCTTCTACAACTTCCTCATTCCGTTCGTCGAGTCGGCGGACGAGGCGCGGCGGGCCGTCGCGGCCACCCGCTATCCGCCGGCCGGCGTGCGCGGCGTCTCGGTGTCGATGCGGCAGAACCGCTTCGGTTCGGCGCCCGACTTCCTCGCCACGATCAACGACAACGTCGCGGTGATGGTCCAGATCGAGAGTGCCGCCGGCATCGCCGCCGTCGACGCGATTGCGGCAGTCGACGGCATCGACGGCGTGTTCGTCGGCCCGTCCGATCTCGCCGCGGCGTTGGGCCACCTCGGCAATGCCGGACACCCCGAGGTCCAGCAGGCGATCCGCCACCTCTTCGAGCGCACGAAGGCCGCCGGCAAGGCGTCCGGCATCCTGGCGCCGGTCGAGGCGGACGCGCGCCGCTACCTCGAGTGGGGCGTCAACTTCATCGCCGTCGGCAGCGACCTCGGGCTGTTCCGCGCGGCGACGCAGGGACTGCGCGACAGGTTCGCGCGCAACCCGGTCGCGGCATAAGCCGCGATCCGTATTCGAACGACCGACGGAGCGACGACGTGAGCAAGGTGGGATTCGTAGGGCTGGGCATCATGGGCACGCCGATGGCGGGGCACCTGCTGGCGGCGGGCCACGAGCTGTTCGTGCACGACCTCAAGCGGCCGGCGCAGTCGCTGCTCGACCAGGGCGCGAAGCTGTGCGCGTCGGGCCGGGAGGTGGCGGGCAAGTCCGAGATCGTGATCGTCATGGTGCCGGATACGCCGCACGTCGCGGCGGCGCTGTTCGACCCCGACGGCATCGCGGCCGGCCTGGCCGCGGGCAAGGTGGTCGTGGACATGAGCTCGATCTCGCCGGTGGAGACCAAGGCGTTCGCCGAGCGCATTCGCGCGCTCGGCTGCGAGTATCTGGACGCGCCCGTGTCGGGTGGCGAGGTGGGCGCGAAGGCGGCGAGCCTCACCATCATGGTCGGCGGCACGCCGGCCGCGTTCGAGCGCGTGCGGCCGCTGTTCGAGAAGATGGGCAAGAACATCACGCTGGTCGGCGGCGTCGGCGACGGGCAGACCTGCAAGGTCGCCAACCAGATCATCGTCGCGCTCAACATCGAGGCGGTCGCCGAGGCGCTGCTGTTCGCGTCGAAGATGGGCGCGGACCCGGCCAAGGTGCGGCAGGCGCTGATGGGCGGCTTCGCGTCGTCGCGCGTGCTCGAAGTGCACGGCGAGCGCATGGTGAAGCGCACGTTCGAGCCCGGCTTCCGGATCGAGCTGCACCAGAAGGACCTCAACCTCGCGCTCGCGAGCGCCCGCGCGGCCGGGCTGTCGCTGCCGAACACCGCGACCGCGCAGGAGCTGTTCAACGCGTGCGCGGCGCACGGGGGCAAGGCGTGGGACCACTCGGCGATGGTCCGCGCGCTCGAACTGCTCGCCAACCACAACGTGGCCTGATCGGGCCGCAAAGGACACCGCCATGAACCGCAGGCTCTTCGTCGCCGCCGCCGCGGCACTGCTGACCCTTCCGGGCGCCGGCGCCCACGCGCAGGATGCGTGGCCGGCCAAGCCGATCCGGATCGTCGTCCCGTTCGCGGCCGGCGGCACGTCCGACATCCTCGCGCGCCTGCTGGGCGAGCGGCTCACCGGCGTGCTGAAGCAGCCGGTGGTCATCGAGAACCGCGCCGGTGCCGGCGGCGTCATCGGCGCCGACGCGGTGGCGAAGGCGGCCCCGGACGGCTACACGTTCCTGCTCGGCACGATCGCGACGCACGCGATCAATCCGGCGCTGATGCCGAAGATCCCGTACAACGCGGGGAGGGACTTCGCGCCGGTCATCCTGCTCGGCGCCATCTCCAACGTGCTGGTCGCGAACCCGGACTCCCCCTACAGGTCCGTGAAGGACCTGATCGCCGCCGCCAAGGCGAAGCCCGACGAGATTCCGACGGCCACGGCGGGCCAGGGGACGTCGCAGCACATGTCGGCGGAAGTATTCAAGCTGCTCGCCGGCGCGGACCTCAACGTGATCTTCTACAAGGGCAGCGCACCGGCGATGCAGGACCTGGTCGGCGGGCAGGTGCCGACCGCGTTCGACACGGTCACCGTGGCGGCGCCGTTCATCAAGAGCGGCAAGGCGCGCCCGCTCGCCGTGACGTCGGGCAAGCGCACGCGGGTGCTGCCCGACGTGCCGACGATGCAGGAGGCGGGGGTCGCCGGCTTCGACGTCGCGAGCTGGCAGGCGCTGTACGCACCCGCGGGCACGCCAGCCGCGATCGTCGAGCGGATGAATGCGGAGATCGGGAAGATCATCGCCAGCCCGGACGTCGGCGCGAAGATGGACGGCCTGGGGCTCGAGCACACGGCGAACACGCCGGCGCAGTTCGCGGAGTTCAACCGCAACGAACTCGCGAAGTGGGCGAAGGTCGTCCGGGACGGCAAGATCAAGATCGAGCAGTAGGACGGGAGCGCGGGATGGAGAGCGCCGCAGGTCGACCGCCGCTGTGCATCACGATGCGCGACGGCGACAACGTCGCCATTGTCGCCAACGACGGCGGACTGCCGGCCGGCACGGCCCTGCCGTCGGGACTCGTGCTGCGCGAGCGCGTGCCGCAGGCCCACAAGGTCGCGCTCGTCGACATCGCGCGGGGCGCTGCGGTCCGCCGCTACGGCGTGACGATCGGGACCGCGCTGGACGCGATCCCCGCGGGCAGCTGGGTGCACGAGAAGCTCTTCGCGATGCCCGCCGCGCCGGCACTCGACGGACTTCCGCTCGCCACCCGCGGCGCCACGCGCCTGCCGCCCCTCGAAGGGTACACGTTCGAGGGCTACCGCAACGCCGACGGCTCGGTCGGCACGCGCAACATCCTCGCGATCACGACCACCGTGCAGTGCGTCGCCGGCGTGGTCGACTACGCGGTCAGGCGCATCAAGGGCGAACTGCTGCCGCGCTACCCCAATGTCGACGACGTGGTGGCGCTCGAGCACACGTACGGCTGCGGCGTCGCCATCGATGTACCGGACGCGAAGATCCCGATCCGCACGCTGCGCAACATCAGCCTCAATCCGAATTTCGGCGGCGAGCTGATGGTGGTGAGCCTTGGCTGCGAGAAGCTTCCACCCGCGCGACTGCTGCCGCCGGATTCGATTCCGGTCCGCGCGCAGGGCGCGGACGCGACGCCGGAGGCGCTCGACGTGGTCTGTCTGCAGGACGACGCGCACGTGGGCTTCACGGCGATGATCGACGCGATCGTGGCGGCCGCGCGCGTGCACCTCGAGCGGCTGAACGCGCGGCGCCGCGAGACGTGCCCCGCATCGGACCTCGTGGTCGGCGTGCAGTGCGGCGGCAGCGACGCGTTCTCCGGCGTCACCGCCAATCCGGCGGTGGGGTCCATGGCGGATCTCCTCGTGCGCGCGGGCGCCACCGTGATGTTCTCGGAGACCACCGAGGTCCGCGACGCGGTCGCCGAGCTGACGTCGCGCGCGGCGAGCGAGGCGGTGGCGCAGGCGATCGTGCGGGAGATGGCCTGGTACGACGCCTACCTCGCGCGCGGGCAGGCGGACCGCAGCGCCAACACCACGCCCGGCAACAAGAAGGGCGGGCTGTCGAACATCGTCGAGAAGGCGATGGGCTCGATCGTGAAGTCCGGTTCCGCGCCCATCGCCGGCGTACTCGGCCCCGGCGAGCGCCTGCGCGACGGCGGCATCGCGCGCGGGCTCGTGTACGCCGCGACACCCGCCAGCGATTTCATCTGCGGTACGCTGCAACTCGCCGCCGGCATGAACCTGCACGTCTTCACGACCGGCCGCGGCACGCCGTACGGACTCGCCGCGTGCCCCGTGGTCAAGGTGGCGACGCGCAGCGACCTGGCGCGCCGCTGGCACGACCTCATGGACGTGAACGCCGGGCGCGTCGCCGACGGCGAGGCCACGATCGACGAGATGGGGTGGGAGCTGTTCCGGCTGCTGCTCGACGTCGCCAGCGGCAGGCGGACGTGGGCCGAGCGCTGGCAGCTGCACAACGCGCTGGCGCTGTTCAACCCGGCGCCGGTTACCTGACGCGCACCGACCCTGCCACGGCGAGCGCGGCCGCGTTGCCGGCGATCGCGAATCGTGCCGTCGCACGGGGTCGCAGGCCGGTGCGGAGGACTCCGGGCCGCGTCGGCGAGGTGGGTTCCGGGCCGGTCGCTACACCAGCCATTCCGGCCGCGCGATCATGATCGCGCCGAGCGCCAGCATCGTGGCGCCGCTGACGAGCTTCAGCCACCGGCCGCCGCGCTCGGTGAGCTTGCGGTTCCCCAGCGTGACCACGGCGATGACGACCATCAGCGTGTCGTCGGCGATGTAGCCGACGATGTACAGCAGCAGGTACGCGTAGTGGGCGAGCGGCGGCAGGCCCTGCTGCGCCAGCACGGCCGTGTAGACGGCCGGGAAGCCGGCCGTGCACAGGAGCTCGACGAAGTTGACCGCCACGGCAAGCACCGTGACCGCCAGCATCGACGCAGGCAGCGCCTCGGCATCGAGCACCGCGCGAACGCGCGCGTAGATGCCGGGCTTCGCGGATTCGGGGATCGACAGGGAAACGCCGCGCCCGAATGCGAAGTAGTCCTTCACGTTGACGAGGCCGATCGCCATCGCGACGGCGCCGAGCGCGATGCGCAGCGCGGACGACATGCCGACGAGCAGGAACACGTTGAGCCACGCGGCCATGAACGCGAAGTAGACGGCACCGCTCGCGAATACGAAGGTGCCGGCGACCAGCGCCATCCGACGCCGGTCCTGCAGGCGCACCAGCAGCGAAAGCAGGAACAGCAGCACCCACATCGCGCACGGATTGAAGCCGTCGAGCAGCCCCATCGCCAGCGTGAAGAGCGGCAGCCCCATCTCGGCGGCGGAGAGCGATCCGGCGAGTCCGGTGACGCCCGCACGCGGATCCGACGAGGAGGCGCCGATCAGCGCAAGGACGTCGGGCCCGCTGGTCGCGGCGTCGTCGAAGCCGACGAGCACGCGGCCGTGGGCGACGAACGTCGGCACGCCCGGTGGCCAGGCGCCCGCGGCGCGGGAGATCGCGAACAGCTCCTCGCGCGCGACGGGATCGCGATCGACCGCGCGATAGACGACGACGAGACCCGGGCGCTCGCGTACGAGATCGGCGAGGAAGGCCTTGGCGTCGGCGCAGTGCGGGCAGCCCTCGCGCACATACACCGTGAGTGTCGCGTCGCCCGTCGGTGCCGATGCGACAGGCAATGCGAAGGCCAGCAGCAGGACCGCCAACGCCGCCCGCCACCAGGTGGACGCGCGGAAGGAGGCAGGGGCAGAGCACATCGTGAACATGGCGCCGCCGCGCCGGACGCGGCTGGTGGCGGGGACTCTTCACGCATGCTACCGCCGCGGGCCGCCCGCGACCCTGCGTTCGGTCAAGGCGCAGGCCGGGTCAGAAGCAGCCGGTGCCTCCGCCCGCGTCGTCGAGCCGCGGAAACACGGATCCCATCACGCCCCGGCACGCGACCAGTGCGACGCCGCTGTGCCGTGCACGCCGGTATTCGGGCAGCACGAGCGTTGCGCCGGGACGCAGGCTTTCCGAGCGCTTGCCTTTCGGCGGCGCCGGGCAGTCGTAGATGCCACCGCGCGCGCCCTTGTAGCAGAGCGTCACCTCGACGGGAAACGCACAGGTGTTCGTGACCGTCGCGTCGCCCGCGGGGGCACCCTTCGTTTCGCTGAAGCGGACGCAGCTGTCGGCGCGGCGCGGGTCGGCGGCAGTGCCGTCCTTCGCCGCCGCGACGGCCGTCGGCGCAGCGGGCGTAGCGGGCGCGGGGGCCGGCGTCGGGACCGGCGATCCGGCGACACGCGCCGGGACGGCCGCAGCGGCATCGGCGGGTGCGGCCGGAATCCCCAGCCGCGCGTTGCGCTCGGCCAGCGTGACCGCCCGGCCGTCGCGGCAGCCGGCGCGCCAGACGGCTTGAATCGGCTCGCCTTCGTCGATCGCCTGAAACGGACGAATGGAGCCGAATTCGCGATATGTGCGCGTGTCGCAGCGGATCTCCGCGACGTACGGCCGCTCCTGCCCGACGTCGACAGCGCGCGCGTACATCCGGGCAACGAACGTCGTGCCGTCGGCACTGATGTCGACCACGTCGGCATTCCAGTACCAGTAGACGACGCGGCCCTCCGAGACGAGGCGGCTGCCGACGTAGCGGTACCCGACGGGAATTGCCGCGAGCGCCGCGCCGGTGGCGACGGCGCAGGCGAGCGCCAATCCGCATAGCACGCGTGCGCGGGTACCCATGGCCAGCGACGACTATGCGCGGCGCGGGCGTGCGCGTCAAAGACCCGCGGTCCCGGGCAGCGCCGCGACGAGCGGCAGCCGGCCCGCGGTCCAGCGCTTGAGCAGCAGGCGCGCGACGTCGATGTCGAACCGCGGGCGCGGCGGCGCGTCGACGAGCGCCGCGAGCTCGCCGTCGTCGCGCGCAGTGCCGAGCCAGCACCAGTCGCGCAGCACGTGAACGTCGGTGCGTTCGCGCGCCGGATCGTGCTCGCGGACGATGGCCGGCCCGGCGACGGGCCACGCGGGCAGGGCGTGCGGAGCCAGCGCGTCGGCCAGGCGTGCGTCGTGCGCGGCGTCGTCCTCGGCACCGACGCAGGCGCCGGCACAGCGCTTCAGCTGCCGCTGGAAGCACGGGCCCGCGGCACGCTTCTCGAGGCCGAGTCGGCGCCAGCACAGCGCGTGGTCGGCGGCGAGCACGCGCAGCGCCTCGCGCGCGCTGCGCTTCGACGTGAACGGACCGAACGAGCCGGCGAGCGCCGCCGGCTCGACCGCGTCCGCGGGAACGAAGCGCGGCGCGCCGTCCGGGTCGAGCACCAGCACGCCGGCCTCTTCCTTGCGCCGCAGTTTCCGGTTGTGCGCGGGGAGCAGCGCCTTGACCAGCACCGCCTCGCGCAGCAGCGCGCCCAGCTCGCCCGCGGTCTCCTCGACCTCGATCCTCCGGATCTCCTGCGACAGCCGCAGGTCGGCTTCGGCCTGCCAATCGCCGGCGAAATGCGAGGCCACGCGCTCGCGCAGGTTGACGCTCTTCCCGATGTAGATCGGCAGCGGATTTTCGCCGTAGAACAGGTACACGCCGGCGGCTTCGGGCAGGCGGTCGAGGCTGTCGGGCGGCAGCTGCGGCGGCAGGCTGGGAATTCTCAGGATGCGCTTCGCCGCGACGGCGATGACGTCCGGCGGAAACGTCCGGTACAGCTGCTGCACGAAGGCCCAGATCGCGCGGGCGTCGCCCAGCGCGCGGTGCCGGTCCGTGACCACGAGCCCGTGCCGCGCGACGATCGCGTCGAGGCCGTGGCCGGCGGCCTCGGGAAACAGCCGCCGCGACAAGCGCACCGTGCACAGCGGTCGCGCGGCGAACGGGCGGCCCGCGCGCGCGAAGGCGTGCTTGAGGAAGCCGTGGTCGAAGCGTGCGTTGTGCGCGACGAACACGCAGTCGGCGATCCGCTCCTCGACGGCGGCGGCGATCGCGGAAAACGTCGGGGCGCCGGCGACCATGGCATCGGTGATGCCGGTCAGCGCCTGGATCACCGGCGGGATCGGCACCTCCGGGTCGACCAGCGTGCTCCACTCGTGCACGCGCGGCGGCCCGCCGGCCGCGTCGGCGTCGACCCTGACGATGCCGACCTCGGTGATCCGGTCGTCGGCCGCCCGCGTGCCCGTCGTCTCGAGGTCGACGAAGGCGAGGGAAGGGGCAAAGAGCTCCATGGGCCGGGCAAAGATGGGGGTTGACGTGGCGAACGTTCGTTCGCTATTCTATGCCAATGGCGAACGATCGTTCCTACCTGACCTCGCTGCAGGACTACTACGCGCGCCACCGCGCGCTCCCATCGTACGCGTCGATCGGCAGCCTGCTGGGGTTGAAGTCGAAGTCGTCGGTGGCGGCGCTCGTCGCGCGGCTGAAGCTCGCGGGGTTCCTAGAGTCGACGCCCGATCGCCGGCTGGCGCCGACGCGCCGGTTCTTCGCGCGCCCGCTCGCCGAGGCGCCGGTGCGAGCGGGGCTGCCCGATCCGGTGGAGGACGGCGACGCCGACGCCCTGACCATCGACGACTACCTGATCGAGCGCCCGTCGTCGACGGTGCTGATCCGCGTGAAAGGCGACTCGATGATCGACGCCGGCATCTTCGACGGCGACCTCGTCGTCGTCGAGAAGCGCCCGTCCGCACAGCGCGGCGACATCGTGGTCGCGATCGTCGACAACCAGTTCACGCTGAAGCGCCTCGACCTCGAGGCCGGCACGTTCGTCCTCCGCGCGGAGAACAAGGCCTACCCGGTGATCCGCCCGGAAGGCGCGCTGGAGATCTTCGGCGTGATGGTGGGATTGGTCCGCAAGCTCTAGCAACCCGAGGTCGGAGCTGCCGCGCGGGGCGCGGCCGCGAACCTGCGGTGCGGCGCGCGTTGAATCGCGGCGCCGAACCCGGCGCCACGATCCCCTAGCCGACGACCCGATTGCGCCCCGCGGCCTTGGCGGAATAGAGGTTGCGGTCGGCCATCGCGAGCATCCGGTCGTGCGACGGCAGCGACGTGTCGGCGCACAGCCCGATCGACAGCGTCAGGGACAGGCCGGGGTGGATCGCAGTCCAGCCGTGGCTCGCGACCGCCGCGCGAAGCTTCTCGCACACGCGCAGCGCGGCGTCGGCGTCGGTCTCGACCAGCACGATCACGAACTCCTCGCCGCCGAAGCGCGCGACGAGGTCCGTGTGCCGCACCTGCGACGCCAGGAGCCTCGCGATGGCGCGCAGCGCCGCGTCGCCCACCGCGTGCGAGAAGCGGTCGTTCACCGCCTTGAAGTGGTCGAGGTCGGCCATCGCGACCGCGAGCGGGCGGCCGTGCCGCAGCGCCAGCGCGAACTCGTCGGCGAGTCGCTGGTCGAGCCGGCGCCGGTTGGCGAGGCCGGTCAGCGCGTCCTCGTAGGTCTGCCGCTCGAGCTGGTCGAGCAGCATCGTCTTCTGCAGGTTCGCCTCGGTCAGCGACACGTTCAGCGCGTCGAGGTCCGCGTTCGCGCGCGTCAGCGCGGCCTGCCGCTCGCGCTCGAGCTCGGCCTCGCGCCGCGCGGCCTTGAGCTCGAGCTGGATCGTGAGCGCGCGCACCTTGTCGCGCACCGCCTGCGAGCGCACTTCGCGCTCGAGCGCGTGGTACAGGCGGAAGTGCCGGAGCGCTGCGGCGTGATCGCCGGTCTTCTCGTGATAGTCGGCCAGCGCTTCGTGGCACTCGTACTCGGTGGGCTTGAGCCGGTAGCGCTCGCAATCGGCGAGCGCGGCGGTGAGCGCGAGTAGCGCCTCGGCGTGGCGCCCGTGCGCGAGCCAGAGCCGGCCCAGCGCGAGGTTCGCGTGCGCGACGCCGAAGCGGTAGCCGGTCGACTCCGACTGCTCGCGCGCGGCGCGCAGCGTGTGCTCGGCGCCGGCGACGTCGCCCTGCTTCTCGAGGACGAGGCCCAGGTTGTTGAGCGTGGCCGACTGCTGCAGCGGCAGCCCGAGCTCGACGAACACCCTGTGCGCCTCGGTCAGCGCCGCGTGCGCCTCCGCGTACTGGCCCAGGTTCTTGAGGTTGATGCCGATGTTGTTGAGCGTCTTGCCGCGCTCGACGGCGTCCTCGGGCCGCGTGGCGAGCGCGAGGCTGCGCCGGTAGTAGTCGAGCCCGGTGCGCGGGTCGTCGGAGCGCGAGTAGACGACCCCGATCGTGCGCAGCGTGGCGGCCTGGCTGCTCTCGTCGCCGGTGCGCTCGTCGAGCTCCAGCGCGCGGAACTGGCTGTCGAGCGCACGCGAGAAGTCGCCCAGCGTGTCGTGCACGAAGCTGATCGCGCGCAGCGTCTTCGCAGCCGCACGGTCGTCGCCGGCGGCCTCGAACGCGCGCAGCGCCTCGTCGTACGCGGCGAGCGCGCGGCCGTGCTCCAGCATGAGGTCGGCGCAGTGGCCCGCGAGGTAGAGGGCCTCCGCGCCCGCCTTGAGGTCGCCCAGCGTCTGCGCGAGCTCGGCGGCGTCCTGCGCGAGCGCCGACGCGCGGCGGGCGTCGATGCCGGACACGCCGTCGGCCAGCGCGAGCAGCAGCGACAGGCGCTCGCGCGGGGCGCTCGCCTCCGCCAACCGTCCGGCGAGTTGCTCGACCGACGCCGCGCCGGGCGCGGCGTCACGCAAGCGCGACCTCGACGAGGCAGTCGTAGAACGTCGCCGCGGCGCCCATGTCGGTCAGCGCCTGCGACGTGACGGCATTCGCGTTGCGGCCGTCGGGTGCGAGCTTAGGCCACCAGATCGACGGCGCTACCGCGACACCCTCCCGCGCGCGGTCGGTCACGCGCGCGGTCGCGGTGAAGCTGCCGCGGTCGTTGAAGATGCGCACCTGCGCTCCCCCCACGATGCCGCGTGCCGCGGCGTCCGCCGGATGCAGATCGACGTGCGGCGTGCGCTCCTCCGCCACGAACGCCGGCAGGTTGGCGAACGACGAGTTGAGGAAGTTGCGCGCCGGGGGCGAAATGAACGCCAGCGGATAGCGCCGGGCAAGGACGGCGTTGCTCGCCGGCGATTCGCGCGGCGGCACGTAGGCCGGCAGCGGATCGCGCCCCTGCGCGGCCTGCGCGGCGCTCGCGAACTCGCACTTGCCGGACGGGGTGGGAAAGCCTCCGTGCGCGAACGGCGCGTACGCTTCCGGCACGGCGAGGCGCTGCCAGCCCGTGCGCCGCAAGGCATCGAGGTCGAGGCCGCGCGCGGCCGGATGGCCGGCGAGCCACGCCTGCCGCGCGATGTCCTCGTCGGAGTCGCGAAAGCAGGGCTCGGCAAAGCCCATCCGCGCCGCGAGGCGGCGGAACACCTCGGTGTTGGGCAGCGCCTCGCCCAGCGGCGCGATCGCCGGATTGTTGGCGAGCGCGTACAAGTGGCCGTACGACGCGTGCACGTCGAACTGCTCGAGCTGCGTGGTCGCCGGCAGCAGGATGTCGGCGAAGTCCGCCGTGTCGGTCTGGAAGATCTCGTGCACGACGCAGAAGAGGTCGTCGCGCGCGAAGCCCGCACGCACGCGCGACCCGTGGGGCGCGACGGCGACCGGATTCGAGTTGTACACGTAGAGCGCGCGGATCGGCGGGTCGTTGCGCTCGAGCAGCGCGTCGCCGATCGCGCTCATGTTGATCGTGCGCGGCCGCCCGCGGATCAGGTCCGGCCGCTCGAGCGCGTGGCGGTCGACGGGGTAGGCGCCCGACGACGAGAGCAGGGCCCCGCCGGCGGGTTCGCGCCACGCGCCGACCAGCGCGGGCAGGCACGCGATCGCGCGCACGGCGTTGCCGCCGCCGGCCACGCGCTGCATGCCGTAGTTGACGCGGATCGCGGCCGGCTTGATCGTCCCGTAGTCGCGCGCGAGCGCGACGACGGCGGTTGCCGCAATGCCGCACGTGGCGGCCACGCGCTCGGGCGTCCACTCGGCGGCACGCTGCGCGAGCTCGGCGTAGCCGACCGTGTACCGGTCGACGTAGTCGCGGTCGACCAGGTTCTCCGCGATCAGCACATGTATGAGACCGAGCGCCAGCGCACCGTCGGTGCCGGGCATCGGCGCGATGTGCACGTGGCACTTCTCGGCCGTCGCGCTGCGGTACGGGTCGATGGCGACGAGCTTCGCGCCGCGCCGCTTCGCTTCCTGCGCACGTGTCCAGAAGTGCAGGTTCGAGGCGATCGCGTTGCTGCCCCAGACGACGATGAGCCCGCTGTTCGCGAACTGCTCGACGTCCATGCCGATCGTCGCGCCGATCGTCGCGGTCCAGCCGGCCTTGCCGGCCGACGCGCAGATCGTGCGGTCGAGCAGCGACGCGCCGAGGCGGTGGAAGAAACGGCGGTCCATCGAGCCGTACTGCAGCAGGCCCATCGTGCCCGCGTAGCTGTAAGGCAGGATCGCCTGCGGCCCGTCGGGCGAGGCGGCGATGGCGGCGAAGCGCTCCGCGATCGTCGCCAGCGCGTCGTCCCACGATATGCGCTCGAAGCGGCCATCGCCCTTGCGGCCGACGCGGCGAAGCGGGTGCAGCACACGCTGGTCCGAGTAGGTGCGGTCGAGGTAGCGCGCGACCTTCGTGCACAGCACGCCCGCCGTAGCCGGGTGGTCGGGCGCGCCGCGCACCGCAACTGCGCGCCCGTTCTCGACCGTCGTCAGCAGCGCGCAGGTGTCGGGGCAGTCGTGCGGGCACGCTCCGCGCACGACGTGCGGGCCGGGACCGGCGGGTGGAGCGAGCGTCATCGGCGTGGCGAGGATCGCGGAACGATGGCGGACAGGCATCGCCGTCGTCGCGGGGCTTGCCGCGATTCTACTGGACTGTGCACGGCCATGCGCCTCCCCGTATGCTTGCCGGCATGGACACGCCTTCTGCGCTGCCGACCGTCGCGTTCGCCGACGGCGCCCGCGTGCCGGCGTTGGGCCTCGGCACGTGGACGATGGGCGAGCGGGCCGGCAGGGCGCAGCGAGAGGCCGCGGCGCTGGTGGCGGGAATCGACCTCGGCATGACGCTGATCGATACGGCCGAGATGTACGGCAACGGCGGTGCCGAGCGCGTCGTCGCGCGCGCGATTGCCGGTCGTCGTGACGACGTGTTCGTCGTGAGCAAGGTGCTGCCCGGCAATGCGAGCGCGAAAGCGACCGTCGCCGCGTGCGAGCGCAGCCTCGCGCGCCTCGCGACCGATCGCATCGACCTCTATCTGCTGCACTGGCGCGGCGCGCATCCGCTCGCGGAAACGGTCGACGCGTTCGAGCGGCTGCGCCGCGCAGGCAAGATCGTGCGCTGGGGCGTGTCGAACTTCGACGTCGACGACATGCGCGAGTTGCTCGCGCTGCCGGACGGCGCGCGCTGTGCGAGCAATCAGGTTCTGTACAACCTGTCGGAGCGCGGCATCGAATGGGAGTTGCGCGCGTTATGCCAACGGCATGGCATTCGCGTGATGGCGTATTCGCCGTTCGGCCAGGGCGCGCTCTTGAACGAACGAAAATTGGCAAATCTTGCCGCGCCGCTCAACGTCACGCCGGCGCAACTCGCGCTCGCATGGCTGCTCGCGCAGCGCGACGTGATCGCGATTCCGATGTCGGCCGACCGCGCACACGTCGCCGAGTGCCGCGCCGCGGCGGACGTGCGACTGTCGGCGGCGACGCTCGCGGCGATCGACCGTGCGTTCCCTCCGCCGCGCCGCGCGCGGCCGCTCGCGATGATCTAGGAAGTCCCGGTGGAGCGGGGCCGGTCGGACCCTGCCGACCGTTCGTCGGCTGTCGGCCACAACATCGAAATACCGCTGTCTTTTCAACCGCTTGTCGCCTAGAAGCGGAGTTGGCACGCTTGCTGCTACAGGTTGGGCACCAAGGGTTCTTGTCCGCCCCAATCCAGACAGGAGAAGCGCGTGAACTACACCCACTACGATTACCTCGATCTCGCGCCCGGTGCGAGTTCCGCGCGCATCGAGGCCGCGTACGCCGCAGTTCTCGAACGCTTCCAGTATGGCGCCACCGATGCGGGGCAGGACCTGTCCGGACTCGTCCGGATGATCCACGCCGCCTACGAGGTGCTCTCGCATCCGGATCGGCGCCGCCGTTACGACGCGGAACTCGCCGCGGAAGCGGCGGAGGCCGACGAAGAACTCAAGTCGACGCTCGACGCCCAGCCCGCCGCGGGCACGCGGATGGTGCAGGACGTGCCCGCGTCGCTGCGTGCGGTGATGTCGCCGCTCGCGGCCTGAACGCGACGAGCGGGCTTCCAGGTTACGGCCGCCGGGAAAGTACTTTTTCCAGACTGCAAACAGCGATGCGGTCGGCGGCCGTATTCTCTTCCAGGCACCGGACGAACATGCGCGGCGAAACGCGCACCTTTGGCGGCGCAGCGCCACGGCGGTGCCGCGCGCGGCGGCCCGCGTCGCGGGCATCCGGCAGCGGCCCGCGCGCACGTGCGCGGCCGGCGCCGTGCCGGAGAGATCCGCGTGGCGCGCGCAATGCGCAGCGACGCGCGCGGCCGCAGCTCGTGCTGGCCGGCGACTTCGACTTCGTTCCGCTCGTCGTCCACTGATCGCCATGCGCGGCGAACATCGAAATCCGCCGCGTGCCTGTCTCCGTAGTCATCCTTTCGTCGTATTGGATCGCGCGGCGCGTGCGCGTGCAATGCGCGTGTGCACGCCCGCGCGCCGGGCGCACCGCGAAGCCGGGGCCGACGATGTCCCCGCTGGCAAAGTAATTGCATTGTTGAACGCATCGACAACGACGATCGCGCCGCGTGCGGCGACGACCGCCCCTCTGGAGTGACGACGTGGACAAGTGCATCGGCTGCCATTTCTTCGACCGCCAATCGGGCAAGCAGGCGGATAACCGCGGGATGAGCTGGGGGCAGTGCCGCCGCACGGCGCCGATGCTGCACCCGATCAACCAGAAGTCGTACATGATCGAAGGCGTGTGGCCGCACGTCCGCGACGACGACTGGTGCGGCGAATGGAAGGCCGCCGCGCGGCGCGTCGAGCAGCGCTCCGGCGACGCCGCGGGCCCGGGCCCGCTGCTGCCGATCACCGGCGCGACGCCGTTCGGCTCGCGACCGGCCGTGAGCGCGGCCAAGGCGCCCGCGCCGGCGTTCGGGTCGGTGGCGAGCAACGGCGGGTTCGCGTCGTCCGGCCGCGGCGATTGAGCGGCGGCCAGGCGCCGGCACGGGGTAACGGAGAGGCAAGCGAGAGGCAAGCGAGAGGCAACCGAGAGGAAACTGAGAGGAAACTGAGAGGAAACTGAGAGGAAACTGAGAGGAAACTGAGGAGGCACCCAGCGGCGCGTCCGCGGCACGCTTGCGCGCGGCGCCACGCTCCCGGTTACGCGCCGGTCGAGCGCCGTACCGGCTCATGTAACGCGGCCGAAACCTGCTAGAGTGATCGCCGCCGCCGCCACGCGAATGCGCCCGTGCGCGCGCGGCGATGCGCGATCTTCCGATGTCTCCCTCCGCATTCGCCGCGGCGATCGCCGGCGGCGCCACGATCGTCACGCCGAACAATCGGCTCGCGCGCGCGCTCGTCGCGCAGCACGACGCCGCGATGCATGCGCGCGGTGCGCGTGCGTGGCCGGCGGCGCGTGTGCTGCCGTGGGCCGCGTGGCTGCGGTCGCTGTGGCACGACGCGCTCGCCGCGGACGCCCTCGGCACGCCGCGACCGCTGCTTTCGGATGCCGCGTCGGCCCACCTGTGGGACCGCATCGTCGGGGAGACCGCCACGCTGCTCGACCCGCGCGGCGCGGCCGACCGTGCGGCCGAGGCGTGGACGCTGTTCCACGCGTGGCGCGAGCCGGGCGAGGGGTTCGACGCCTGGGCGCGCGCGGGCATCGCCGACGACGTCGCCGCGTTCGCCCGCTGGGCCGGCCGTTACGCCGGCAGCGTCGCCAGTGCCGGCGCCGTCGACGCGGCACGCGCGGCCGATACGCTCGCCGACGCGGCGCCGCGGGTTCCGGCCTGGCGCGACGCCGATGTCGTGGTCGCCGGTTTCGCCGCGCCGACGCGGCAACAGTTGCGACTCTTCGCGGCGCTGCGCGGCGCCGGTACGCCTGTCGCCGAGATGGCGCTGCCACAGGCGCGCGGCGGACGAGCGCAGCGTGTCGCGTGCGCGACACCGGAGGCGGAACTCGCCGGCGCGCTGCGCGCGGCCAGGGCGCGGATCACGCGCGATCCGGCCGCCCGGGTCGGAATCGTGATCGGCGACCTCGAGGACCGGCGACACGAGGTCGTGGCGGCCGCCGACGACATCCTCTGTCCCGAAGTCGCGGCGCGCCCCGACGCGGATATGGTGCGACCGTACGCGCTGTCGCTCGGCACGCGGCTGCCCGACGTCCCCATTGCGGCGGCCGCGCTCGCGCTCGTCGAGTGGTCGGCGGCGCCGTTGCCGGTGGAGGCGGCCGGTGCACTGCTGCGCTCGCCATACCTGCCGGACGGGGATCGCGCATGGCGGGAGCGTGCGCGCATCGAGGAGGCATGGCGGAAGGAGGGCATGCGGGACGTCGCGTTCGCGGCGGCCGCCAAAGCGCTGGCGGAGGCCGGCGACGACGCGCTGGCGCGCGCGTGGCGTGTCGCCGCGCCGCCGCCGAACGCGCGCCAATCCCCGGCCGCGTGGGCGCGGGCGTGGCGGAGTTGGCTGGCCGCGACGGGCTGGCCCGGCGAGCGCGCGCTGGCGAGCGGCGAGTGGCAGGCTCAGGAGCGCCTGCTCGAAGCGCTCGGCACCTTTGCGACGCTCGGTGGCGTCGCCCGCGCGCTCGGGCGCGACGAGGCCGTGCGTGCGCTGCGGGCGGCAGTCGCGCGCATCGTGTTCCAGCCGGAGGCACCGCCGGCCCCGGTCCAGATCCTCGGCGTGCTCGAGGCCTCGGGGCTCGAGTTCGACCTGCTGTGGCTCGCCGGCCTGTCGGCGGAACGCTGGCCGCAACCGGTGGCGCCGAGTCCGTTGCTGCCGCTTGCGTGGCAGCGCGCGCGCAGGGTCCCGCGCGCGGACGCCGAGGGCTCGCTCGCGTTCGCACGCACGCTGACCGACGCGTTTGCGCACGCCGCCGACGACGTGATCGCAAGTCACGCGGTCCTAGTCGACGGCTTCGAACGCGCGGGCTCCGCGCTGACCGCCGCGTGGCCGGCCGGCGTCGCCCCGGACGGCGAGTTCCGTGCCGGCCGCGCATGGGACATCGCCGTCGCCCGGCCGGTCCTGGCGACACTGCCCGACTTCACGGCGCCGGCGCTACCGGCAGGTACGCGCGTGCACGGCGGCGTGGACGTCGTCGAGAGCCAGAGCGCGTGCCCGTTCCAGGCGTGGGGGCACCACCGGCTGCGTGCCCGCTCGGCTGCGCTGCCGGAGGCGGGGCTGACCGCGCAGGAGCGCGGGCACCTGCTGCATCGTGCGCTGGCCGCGTTCTGGGGCGACGTGCGCACGCACGCCGCGCTGGCCGCGCTCGACGACGATGGGCTGCGAGAGCGCATCGACGCCGCGGTCGCCGCGGCGCGACCGGCGCTCGGCGCATCGCGTTGGCGGGCGTTGCCGCCGCCGGTCGCGGCCGCCGAGGGAGCACGCCTGGCCGCCACGCTGCGCGGCTGGCTGACGGCGGTCGAGCGCGCGCGCCCGCCGTTCACGGTGGTGGCGACCGAAGCCGACGCGACGCTCGCCCTCGGTGGCCTCGACCTCGCGTTCCGCATCGACCGCGTCGACGCGCTCGCCGACGGCGGCGCCGCGATCATCGACTACAAGTCCGGGCGGGTGCCGGCCCCCGCACGCTGGTTCGCGCCTCGGCCGGCGGGCACGCAGGTCGGCCTCTACGCGCTCGCCCGCACGGCGAGCGACCCCGCGGTCCCGGTGCGCGCGGTGGCGTATGGGCAACTGAAGGCGGGCAGCGTGAAGGTCGCGGGTCTCGCCGCCGCGCACGCCGCGTGGCCCGCGCTGCGCGTGCCGGGCAGCGACCGGCGCGTCCCGATCGCACGCTGGAGCGAGGCGGAAGCGCACTGGCGCGAGCGCTACGGCGAGATCGCCGCGGCGTTCCGCGCCGGTGACGCGGCCGTGTCGCCGCGCGACGGCAACACGTGCACGTACTGCGACCTCGCGCCGCTGTGCCGCGTGCAGCGGCTCTCGGATGCCGGCGACGACGACGAGGACGGCGATGACGACTGACGCGGAGCGCGAGCACGCGGACCGCGTGGCACGCGAGCGGGCACTCGACGTCGCGCGCTCGTTCGTCGTGCAGGCGCCGGCAGGCTCCGGCAAGACCGGCCTGCTGATCCAGCGCGTGCTGGCGCTGCTCGCCGTCGTCGAGCGCCCCGAGCAGCTGCTGGCCATGACCTTCACGCGCAAGGCCGCGGCCGAGATGCGCGAACGTGTGCTGCGCGCGCTGGTCGACGCCGCAGCGGACGTGCCGGTCGACGCGACGCGGCAATACGACGTCGCGACGCGGGCGCTGGCGCGCGCGGCGCTCGCCAACGATCGCCGGCGCGCGTGGCACCTCATCGAGAATCCGACGCGGCTGCCGATCGTCACGATCGACGCGCTGGCCACGGCGTTCGCGCGGCAGGCGCCTGTCGCGACCGGCCTGGGCGCGCTGCCGGCATTCGTCGAGGACGCGTCGCACCTCCATCGCGCGGCGGTGCGCGACGCGCTCACGGCGGCCGCGCGCGACGATCCGCGCTGGCGGGCGCTGCTGCTGCACGTCGACAACGACGCCGAGGCGCTGTCCGCGCTGCTCGCGCGCATGCTCGCGCGTCGCGACCAGTGGCGCGCGCTGCCGCTCGACGACGCCGGGCCCGCGCTCCGCGCGAAGCTCGAGCGCGCGCTGCGGGCGGAGTCGGAACGCGCGCTCGCACGGCTCGCTCGCCTGGTGCCGGCCGACCTCGCGCGCCGGCTGGTCGCGCACGAGCGCTACGCCGGCGACCACTTCGAAGGCGCCGGTGCGGATCCGGACCGCGCGAATGCGCTGCACGGGCTTGCCGACGCGGGCGGCTTGCCGCTGCCGTCGGCCGACGCGCTCGGCGCGTGGCGCACGCTCGCCGATTGGCTGCTGGTGAAGGACGGCGCACGCCTGCGCTCCGCGAAGGCGTGGAACGTGACGGTCGGGTTTCCGCCGAAGGGGGATGGCGAGGACGCCGCCGCGCGCGAGGACGCCGTGCGCGCAATGCGCGCGTGGGTCGCGGAGGCCGCCGAGATTCCTGGCCTGGCCGCCGCGCTGCACGCGGCGCGAACGCTGCCGCCGCCGTGCTACGGCGACCCTGCCTGGGACTTCGTCGCAGGCACGCTCGCGCTGCTGAAGCCGCTCGCCGGGCGACTGGAACTCGTATTCGCGCGCGAGGGCGAATCGGACTTCACCGAGGCGACCCTGCGCGCGCTGGCGGCGCTCGGCGAGGCAGCCGACCCCGGCGAGCTGCTGCTCGCGACCGACCTGCGGATCGCGCACATCCTGATCGACGAGTTCCAGGATACGTCGTGGGCGCAGCTGGAGCTGGTCGGCCGGCTCACGTCGGGATGGGCGGCCGGCGACGGCCGGACGCTGTTCGCGGTCGGCGATCCGATGCAGTCGATCTACCGGTTCCGCGAGGCCGAGGTACGGATCTTCCTCGACGCGCTGGCCACGGGCCGCGTCAACGACGTCGCCGTCGAGGGGCTGGTACTGTCGCGCAACTTCCGTTCGCAGGCGCCGGTCGTCGCATGGGTCAACGCGGTGTTTCCGCACGTGCTGGCGAGCGTCGCCGATCCTGCGCGCGGCGATGTTCCGTACGCTCCGGTGCTCGCCACGCGGCACGATGCGCAGGTGCCGGTGCCGATCGCCGAGCTCGTCGCCGACGCGGATGCAGAGGCACGCGCGGTCGTGCGCCAGGTCCGGGCCGCGCAGCGCGAAGGCGCGGCGGAAATCGCGATCCTCGTCCGCGCCCGCTCGCACCTCGCCGCCGTCCTGCCGGCGCTGCGCGCGGCCGGCATCGACTACGCGGCGGTCGACCTCGAATCGCTGGCGGACCGGCTCGCGACGCGCGACCTCATGACGCTGACGCGCGCGCTCGCGCAGCCGGCGGACCGGATCGCCGCGTTCGCGCTGCTGCGCGCGCCGTGGTGCGGGCTCGCGCTCGCGGACCTGCAGTGCATTGCGGATGCCGGAACTGCGGCGCCGGTGCAGGCGTTGCTGGAAGACGCGCAACTACGCGATCGCATGAGCCCGGACGGTCGCGCCCGCGTCGAGCGCCTGCAGCGCGCGCTGGCGCCGGCGCTTGGCGCCCGCGGACGCGCGACGCTGGCCGCTCGTGTGCGCGCGGCGTGGCTCGCGCTGGGCGGGCCGGCGTGCGTCGACGACACGCTCGACCTCGACGGCGCGCAGCGGTTCTTCACGCTGCTCGCGCGCCACGAGCGCGCCGGCGACGTGCCCGACTGGCGCGCGTTCTCCGACGCGGCCGGGCGACTGTTCGCCGAGCCGGCCGGCGACGCGCTGCAGCCGGTGCAGGTGATGACGCTGCACAAGGCGAAGGGCCTCGAGTTCGACACGGTGATCCTGCCGGGCCTCGCACGCGACACCGCGCGTGGCGACGAGCCGGCATTGCGGTGGGACGTGCGCGAGCAGCCGGACGGCACGCGCGCGTTGCTGCTTGCCCCGGTAACGGCGCGCGTAGGAGCGGCGAGCGAGCGCGACCCGGTGTACGCGTACCTTGCCGCGCTCGACGGCGAGCAGGACGACGCCGAAGCCGGGCGGTTGCTCTACGTCGGCTGCACGCGCGCCAAGCGGCGACTCGCCCTCATCGCGGCGCCCGGCATCAAGGACGCGAGCGCCAAGGAACCGCGCCGGTGGGCCGAGCCGCGCAAGCGTTCCGCGCTCGCACGGCTTTGGCCGGGGATCCGCGACGTCGTCACGCCGCAGGCGCCGCCCGACGCCGCGGTCGCGGACGGGACGGAAGTACCGGCACTGTCGCCGCTGGTACGGCTGCCGCTCGAATGGACACCGCCCGCGCTGCCGCCGCCGCTGCCGGCGCCCGCCGTTGCCGACGCCGGGCAGCGCGGACCGCCGTTCGACTGGGCGCAGGCCACCGCCGCCGCGATCGGCACCGTCGCGCACCGCCTCTTCAGCCAGGTGGCGCGGGAAGGCCTGCCGGCGTGGTCGGCCGAGCGCGTCGGGGCCGAGCGCGCGCGGGTGCTGGCCGAGCTGGCCGGCGAAGGCGTGGACGGCGCCGAGCGCGCCGCGGCCGCGGACGTCGTGCTGGACGCCGTGCGTCGCACGTGCGCCGATCCGCGCGGGCAATGGCTGTTCGCCGCCGGTCACGCCGACGCGCGCAGCGAGTGGGCGCTGGCGGGCGTGGAGGACGGCGGTGTCGCGCACGTGACGCTCGACCGCACGTTCGTCGCCGCCGGCGTCCGCTGGATCGTCGACTTCAAGACCGGCCGTCACGAAGGCGGCGATCCCACCGCGTTCCTCGACCACGAGCGCGAGCGCTATCGCGCGCAGCTCGAGCGCTACGCGCGGTTCGTGCGCGCGCTCGATCCGCGGCCGATCCGGCTCGCGCTCTACCACCCGCTCGTCCCCGGCGGGTGGCGGGAGTGGGCGCCTTGAGCGCAGGCAGGGCGCTGCGCGCGTTCCTCCGACGACGGGCCGTCCGAGCGCTCGCGCGCCGATGCGACCCGGAAACAGATCGCGCGGTGATCTGTCCACGTATGCGTTACAATTCAAGACTTTGCATTGTTCCGCTGCAGGCGCGACGCCGACGTCCACCGCCCGCGGCCCCGCATCGTGCGCATTCATCGCGGACTTCCGGCCCGCGCCGCCGGGCCCGTGGCCCTGACCATCGGGAACTTCGACGGCGTCCATCGCGGGCACCAGGCCATGCTCGCGCGCCTCGTCGAGGCCGCGGAAGACCTGCGCCTGCCCGCGGCCGTGCTGACGTTCGACCCGCATCCGCGCGAATTCTTCATGCGCGATGCCGCGCCGCCGCGATTGATGCGGCTGCGGCAGAAGCTCGAGATCTTCCGCGCGTTCGGCATCGCGCACGCGTTCGTCGCGCGCTTCGACGCGCGGCTGGCCGCGCTGACGCCGCAGGCGTTCATCGAGGACGTGCTGGTCGGGAGGCTCACGGCGCGCTGGGTGCTGGTCGGCGACGACTTCCGCTTCGGCAAGGGCCGCGCCGGCGACCTCGCGGTGCTGCGCGCGCACGCGGCGACCTTCAGCGTCGAGGGGATGCGGACCGTGAGCGTCGCCGACGCGCGCGCGTCGTCGTCGGCAGTGCGCGCGGCCCTCGCGGCCGGTGACCTCGAAGCGGCGGCGGCGCTGCTCGGGCGGCCGTATACGCTGTCCGGCCGCGTCGCGCACGGCGACAAGCGCGGCCGCCACTTAGGCTTTCCCACGGCGAACATCGCGCTGCGCCAGCGGCCGGCGCTGTCCGGCATCTTCGCCGTGCGCGTGCACGGCCTCGGCCCGTCGCCGCGCACCGGCGTGGCGAGCCTCGGCGTGCGGCCGACGGTGAAGGAGAACGCGAAGCCGCTGCTCGAGGTGTTCATCTTCGACTTCGACGAGACGATCTACGGCCGCTATGTGACCGTCGAGTTCCTGCACAAGCTGCGCGACGAGGAGAAGTACGGCGATCTCGCGGCGCTGACGAAGCAGATTCGCGCCGACGTGGCGCAAGCCCGCGAGTATTTCGCGACCGCGCGGTGATCCACGCGCAACGAAAGCCCTTCATGCCCGACGACCCGAAAGCCGACTACAAGTCGACCCTCAACCTCACGGACACGCCGTTCCCGATGCGCGGCGATCTCGCGCGTCGCGAGCCCGGCTGGGTATCGGAATGGCAGCGGACGAAGGTCTACGAGGCGATCCGCGCGGCGGCGAAGGGGCGGCCGCGCTTCGTGCTGCACGACGGCCCGCCGTACGCGAATGCCGACATCCACATCGGCCACGCGGTCAACAAGATCCTCAAGGACGTCATCGTCAAGAGCAAGGGGTTCGCGGGCTTCGACGCGCCGTACGTGCCGGGGTGGGACTGCCACGGCATGCCGATCGAGGTGCAGATCGAGAAGACGCACGGCAAGAACCTGCCGGCGGCCGAGACGCAGCGGCTCGCGCGCGCATACGCGGCCGAGCAGATCGACAAGCAGCGCGAGCAGTTCAAGCGACTGGGGGTGCTCGGCGACTGGGGCAACCCGTACATGACGATGGCCTACAAGAACGAGGCCGACGAGATCCGCACGCTGGGCAAGATCCTGCAGAAGGGCTACGTCTACCGGGGCCTGAAGCCGGTCAACTGGTGCTTCGACTGCCAGAGCGCGCTGGCCGAGGCCGAGGTCGAGTACGAGGACCGGGTCGACGCGGCGATCGACGTCGCGTTTCCGCTCGATCTGTCCGACCGGGCGCTGCTCGCGGCCGCGTTCGGCCTGCGCGCGCTGCCCGACGGCGACGTGTATGCGGTGATCTGGACCACCACGCCGTGGACGATTCCCGCGAACCAGGCGTTGAACGCCCACCCCGACTTCACGTATGCGCTGGTGGCCACGGAGCGTGGCCACCTCGTGCTCGCGCAGGACCTGGTCGCGTCCTGCCTCGAGCGCTTCGGCCTCGCCGGCAGCGTCGTCGCGACGGCGCCGGGCGCCGCGCTCGAGAAGATCCGCTTCCGCCACCCGTTCTACGACCGCGCCGCGCCCGTCTATCTCGGCGACTACGTGACGCTCGAGACCGGCACCGGCATCGTGCACTCGTCGCCCGCCTACGGCGTCGAGGATTTCCAGTCGTGCCGGCAGTACGGGATGAAGGACGACGACATCCTGAACCCCGTGCAGGGCGACGGCCGCTACGTGGAGAACCTGCCGTTCTTCGGCGGCCTGTCGATCTGGAAGGCCAACCCCCTCGTCGTCGGCAAGCTGCGCGAAGTCGGCGCGCTGCTGCACGAGGAGAAGTTCACGCACAGCTACATGCACTGCTGGCGCCACAAGTCGCCGATCATCTACCGCGCCACGACGCAGTGGTTCGCCGGCATGGACGACGTGCCGGGCTACAACGGCGCGAAGCCGGCGGAGACGCTGCGCACGACGGCGCTGCGCGGCATCGACGCGACGACGTTCTATCCGTCGTGGGGCAAGGCGCGCCTGCACGGCATGATCGCGCACCGCCCGGACTGGACGCTGTCGCGGCAGCGGACGTGGGGCGTGCCGCTGCCGTTCTTCGTCGACCGCGAGACCGACGCGCTGCACCCGGACACGATGGCGCTGCTCGAACTCGCCGCGGCGAAGGTCGAGGAGGGCGGCATCGAGACGTGGTTCGAGGCCACGCACGAGGACTTCGGCGTCGACCCGAAGAAGTACCGGAAGCTCACCGACACACTGGACGTCTGGTTCGACTCCGGCGCGACGTTCGAGACGGTGATGGGCGGCCCCGACGGCCGGCGCACCCGCATGGGCTCGCACTCGCAGCACACGGGGTTCCCGGCCGACCTCTACCTCGAAGGCTCCGACCAGCACCGCGGGTGGTTCCACTCGTCGCTGCTCGAGTCGTGCATGGTCAACGGGGTGCCGCCGTACAAGGCGCTGCTCACGCACGGCTTCGCCGTCGACGGCGAAGGCCGCAAGATGTCGAAGTCGAAGGGCAACGTCGTGTCGCCGCAGAAAGTGTCCGACACGCTCGGCGCGGAGATCCTGCGCCTCTGGGTCGGCGCGACCGACTATTCGGGCGAGCTCTCGATCGGCGACGAGATCCTGAAGCGCGTGGTCGAGAGCTACCGGCGCATCCGCAACACGCTGCGCTTCCTGCTCGCGAACACGTCGGACTTCGACGCCGCGCGCGACGCGGTGCCGGTCGCCGAGCTGTTCGAGATCGACCGCGTGGCACTCGCGCAGGCGCAGATGATGGCCACGTCGGTCGAGGGCGCGTACGGCCGCTACGAGTTCCACGTGGTCGTGCAGCGGCTGCAGACGTACTGCTCGGAGGACCTGGGCGGGTTCTACCTCGACGTGCTGAAGGACCGCCTGTACACGACGGCGGCGGGCAGCCGGGCGCGGCGCTCCGCGCAGACGGCGCTCGCACTGATCCGCGACGCGCTGCTGAAGCTCATGGCGCCGATCCTGTCGTTCACGGCCGAGGAGGCGTGGCGGATCCTGCACCCGGCGGACCCGACGATCTTCGTGCACGTTTGGCAGGGTTCGCTGCCGGCGGTGCCCGACGCGCCGGCGCTGATCGCCAAGTGGGAGCGCATCCTCGCCGTCCGCGCGGCCGTCCTGAAGGAGCTGGAGGCGGTGCGGCAGACCGGCACCATCGGGTCGTCGCTGCAGGCGGAGGTCGCGATCGTCGCGCCGGAACCCGACTACGCGGCGCTCGCGTCGCTCGGCGAGGACCTGCGCTTCGTCACGATCACGTCCGCCGCCACGCTGGAGGCGGGCCCCGAGCTTGCCGTGCGCGTCGCCGGCAGCCCGCACGCGAAGTGCGAGCGCTGCTGGCACTGGCGCGCCGACGTCGGCGCCGACGCCGCGCATCCGCGGCTGTGCGGCCGTTGCGTGGCGAACCTCTTCGGCAGCGGCGAGGCACGGCGTCATGCATGAGCGCGACAGCACCGTGCGTGCAGGGCGCGGACGCCGCCATGGCTGACGCGGCCTCGCGCACCGCGCCGGGCTGGTGGCGCTGGCTGCTGCTGGCGGCCGCGGTGATCGCGCTCGACCTCGCGACCAAGGCGTGGGTGACCGCCGTGTTCCGGGAGGGCCAGGAATTGCCGGTGACCGGTTTCCTAAGCCTCGTGCTCGCCTACAACACCGGCGCGGCGTTCAGCTTCCTGGCCGGCGCGTCCGGCTGGCAGCGCTGGTTCTTCGCGGCGATCGCGGTCGTCGCCAGCGCGTTCCTCGTCTGGATGCTGCGGCGCGGCGGCAGCCGGGTGCTTTGCGCCGGCGTCGCGCTCATCCTGGGTGGCGCGCTCGGCAACCTGTGGGACCGGCTGACGCAGGGACGTGTCACCGACTTCCTTCTGCTTCACTACCAGGGCTGGTCGTGGCCCGCGTTCAACGTCGCCGACAGCGCAATTACCGTCGGCGCCGCGCTGCTGATCCTCGACAGCTTTCGCGACCGGCCGCGCGATGCGGCTTCCGCGCTGCCCGGAGACCGCCGATGATGGACGTCGTCCTCGCCAACCCCCGCGGCTTCTGCGCGGGCGTCGACCGCGCGATCGCGATCGTCGAGCAGGCGCTGACGCAGTTCGGCGCACCGATCTACGTGCGCCACGAGGTCGTGCACAACAAGTTCGTCGTCGACGACCTCAAGGCCAAGGGCGCCGTGTTCGTCGACGATCTCGACGAGGTGCCGACGGGCGCCACGGTCGTGTTCTCTGCGCACGGCGTGTCGAAGGCCGTGCGGGCGGAGGCCGACGCGCGCGGCCTGCGCGTGTTCGACGCGACGTGCCCGCTCGTCACCAAGGTCCACGTCGAGGTCGAGAAGATGCGCGCGCAGGGCCGGGACATCGTCATGATCGGCCACGCCGGGCATCCGGAGGTGCAGGGGACGATGGGGCAGGTCGACGAGGGCATCCACCTCGTGGAGTCGGTCGCCGACGTCGCGCGGCTGGTCGTACGCGATCCGGAGCGGCTCGCCTACGTGACGCAGACGACGCTGTCGGTCGACGACGCCGCGGAGGTCGTCGACGCGCTGCGGGCGCGGTTCCCCGCGATCGTCGGTCCCAAGCGCGACGACATCTGCTACGCAACGCAGAACCGGCAGGACGCGGTGAAGGCGCTCGTGCACGAAGTCGACGCCGTGATCGTCGTCGGCAGCCCGAACAGCTCCAACTCCAACCGCCTGCGCGAGGTCGCCGCCAACCGCGGCGTGCCCGCGTGGATGGTCGACCGGGCGGAGGAGCTCCGGCCGGAGTGGATCGCGGGCAAGCGGCGCGTCGGCGTCACCGCCGGCGCGTCCGCACCCGAGGTGCTCGTGCGGCAGGTGATCGCGCGACTGAAGGAACTCGGCGCCTCCGGGGTGACGGAACTCGTGGGCGCCGCCGAGCACGTGACGTTCCCGATGCCCAAGGGCCTTTCGGGGCACGCGCACGCGAAGCCGCCCGAGACGGGCGCTGCGCGGTAGGCCGCGGCTCGCGCGGGAGCGCCTCTCGCCTGGGCTCCCGACCTCGCGGCGTGGTGCGTCACGCGCGTCGCGCGCGCTTCTCCGCTGCGAACCACGCGAGCGCCGCCCCGAACGCGACCGCGGCCAGCACCGTCGCCATGGCGGCGACGGTGGCGTGGCGGCCGGTCTCGGTCAGCGCGCGCACCAGCGCCTCGGCGAGATACCACGGGAGCAGCAGCACCAGCCACTGGCGCGGGCGAACCGCGCCGCGCGCGACGCCCGGCAACAGGACGGCCAACGGCAGCGCCTTCATCGCCAGCCAGCGCGCGCCCGGCAGCGGCGCCAGCAGCGTTTCCCACAGGAACTCGAGCAGCGCGAGCGCCAGGACGGCCGCGATCGTCGCGCGCGCCGCGACGGCGGCGGGGAGGGCCGGCAGCAGCCGCCGGCGGCCCTCACGCAACGGCGATGAACTCGTAGAGCTCGAAGCCAGGGCCCTGCTCGACGAGCTTGGTGAGCACGGCGAAGCCGGTGGCGGCGCCGCGCTTGAGCGCGATCGCCTGCTCGAGCTGGAACACGCCGGCCGGCACGATGATCTGGGGCGGCGACGCGTCGGGACCGCCGGTTGCGTCCTCGGGCAGCACGACGACCGGCTGCAGCGTGCCGGGCGTGGCGTCCTCGGTCGTGGCGGCCGCGGCCTCGGGGCTGTCGGACAGGAGCTCGCAGCCGAACTCGAGGCCGCTGCCCTTCAGCGTGTTGCGGAACCAGCGCACCATCGCGACCTGCAGGCTGTTGCGGCCCTCGATGCGCAGCGCGACGAGGTCGCCGATCCGCAGCGCGGCCGGCGCCGTGTCGGTCTGGCGCAGCGCGTAGCCGGCCGGCGTATGGTTGATCACCTGGCAGTTCGCCATCGGCGGCAGTCCGGTCGGTGGCTGCTTCACGCCCGCGTGGACGCCGCGGCTGTACTGCCAGACGCCGGAGAGCCCCGAGCACGTCACGACGCGCGCGCGCGACGGCAGCCGGTTGAATTGGCGCGCCGGCGGGATCGCCCACTGCCGCAGCAGCCGCTTCAGCAGCGCCAGGTACTGCAACCGCGCCTTGGCGTCGCGACCGACGCCCGCCGGCACCTCGCCGCCGGCCTCGAGCGCGCGGATCTGCTCCTGGATCTGGAACGCGAGGTCGAACGTCAGCAGGAACAGCTTGCTGCCCTCGATCGAACCGCCCTTGTTCGCGGAGAACGGCGGGAAGTCGTGCCCCACCGGCACGATCGCGACCGCCTTCGCCATCCGGTGCACGGGCGCGACGTCGGTGAGCTTCGCCCAGTGCGCGTACTCCTGGACGTAGCGGAGCACGACCGGCAGCTGGCCCGGCAGGAAGCCGTACGGGTTGGCGAGCGCCAGCAGCAGCGACTGAATCGTCTGCCGCTCCGGCGTGGCCTCGGGCTGGTCGGGCGCGACCGGAACGAGGTGGATGTTGCGCTCGCGCGCGAACGCGTAGATCGCGTGCGCGTCGTGCCACGTGCGCGGCGGCACCGGCGCGTACGACAGGTAGCTGTTGACGAGCACGCGCGACGTGCACTGCAGGCATCGGTGGACCAGCGCGACCATCAGCCGCTGGCCGCCCAGCGAGATCCGCTTGCCGACCTCGTTCGCCAGCAGGTGCTTGTACGCGGTGGTGAGCTCGGTGGCGAGCGTCAGCGCGGCCTTCGCCGCCTCCAGCGCCGGCCCGGACAGCGGATGCGACGCACGGGCGAACTGCTTCTCGAGCTGCGGCCAGAGGGTTGCCGCCGTCTCCCAGTATTTTTCGTTGAGTTCGAGCCGCTTGCCGTCGCTCATCGCGAAGCGGTTGGTCGCGGCGAGCGCGTCGCCGATCAGTCGCGCCGCTTCCGCCGGATCGCGCCGCACCGTCTCGTCGAGCCACGGCAGCACCTTGACCAGCCGGACTTCCGGCGGATTGGCCGGGTTCGAGTCGACGGTCGGCAGCGACAGTGCAAGGGCCATGGACGCAGGGTTCGGGAGGGCAACGGCAATGCGGATGCCGCCGATTGTAAGCGATTGCGTGCGCGGGCCGCCGCGCATGCGTCAGGCGGCGCGCAGGAACTCCACGACCGGCGCGTACTGATCGGGCGCGAGCAGCATCGGCGCGTGCCCCACACCCGCGAACTCCACGACGCGCGGCCGTGGGCCGCGCGCCGCCATGGCCGCCGCCGTGGCCGGCGACAGCAGGTCGGACTGCGCACCGCGTAGCACGAGCGTCGGGCAGCGGATCGCGTCCCACAGCGGCCACAGGTCCGGCGGCGCCGCCGCGACGCGGAACGGCACCGCGATGCCGGGATCGTAGGTGAGCCCCCAGCGGCCGTCCGCGCGCTGCGCGACGCACGTGCGCGTAAGGTGCTCCCACTGTGCGTCCGTCAGCGCGCCGAACGGGGCCGACACCGCGCGGATGTAGGCCTCCGCCTCCGCGTACGACGCGAACGTCGGGTCGAGACCGACGTAGTCGCGAATGCGCGCGAGCGCGGCGGGCTCGATCGCCGGTCCCGCGTCGTTGACGACGAGCCGCGCGACCGGCGTGCGCGGCTGGGCGGCCATGACGATGCCGAGCAGCGCGCCCATCGACGTGCCGACCCAGTCCAATTGTTCGGCGCCGCTGCGCGCGATCAGCGCGGTGAGCGCCGCAAGATAGGTCGGGAACACGTAGTCGTTCGCGTCGGCGAGCCACTGGCTCGCGCCGCGGCCCGGCATGTCGACGGCAAGCGTGCGGTGCGTGGGCGCGAGCGCCTCGCCGAGCACGTCGAAGTCGCGCCCGTTGCGCGAGAGGCCGTGGACGCAGACGACGACGCGGTCGTTGGCCGGATCGCCCCACTCGTAGTAGCAGACGCGGTGGAATCCGTGCGGCGACAGGCTGTCGAAGTGGCGGGTGCGGGGAGCGGTGCGGGTCAGCACGAATGGGCGCAGCGGGACGGGCAAGCGTCGATTGTGCCACGCGTTCGGTCTTCCCCGCTGTGCCGCGCCGCGTGCGAAACTGGTAACCCGACCGGCCCTTCCGGGAACACCTGCCCATGCCAAGCCAACGCACCCTCGTCGTCGCCGTGGCGTTCGCCGTCGCCGCCTGCGCACCGGACGCCGTCAACAACCGCGCGGCCACCGGGCTCGACGGCTTCGTGAGCCAGGTCCAGCGCGCGTGCGCGCCGGTCCAGCTCGGCCGTTACCAGATGTACAACCCGCTGATGGGCGGCGGCGGCGACGGCTCGTACGACTACTGGCTCGACCAGACATCGCGGCTCTACTACCGGACCATCTCGCCGGCGCAGTATCGCGAGAGCCTCAACGCGTTCTTCGGTGCCGGCAACGACGGCACGATCGGCTGCATCCTCGCCAATCTTCCGCCCGGCTGACGGGCGTCTACACGGAGCCCGCGAGCGGGACGGCCGGCGGCGCGCATCCGGCGAGGAATGCCGCGATCTCGTCGCGGCGCGCCATCGTGTCCGCGTAGCCCTGCGCGAGCAGCGCGCGGCAGAACGCACGGTCGAACAGCAGGTACGAAACGAGATTGGCCCCCGTGCCCTGCGTGCTGCCCAGCGCGCGCAGCAGCGTGCGCACGGTGTTGGGCAGGCTCGCCTCGTGGGCCAGCGCCAGGGCGCCCAGGTCCTGCGACGGTGCGACGACCAGCGCCTCGACGTGGCCGACGTCCATTCCGCGCGCCTGCAGGTCCGCGGGACGCGCGAGGCTCACCAGCCGGTTCACCTGCGCCATCCGCTCGAGGTCGGCCGCCAGGTTGTCGAGGAAGATCGTCGACAGCGCGTGGCCCGCCGCCTGCGCGAACGACGGATACCGGTCCGGGGCGTCGTCGGCGCGCGCGCGCAGGCCGGAGAACTGCCCGACGGCGAGCACCAGCACCCGCCGCGCACCGAGGTTGAGCGGGGCCGACAGCGGCAGCAGCTGCCGCACCGAGCCGTCCATGTAGTAGCGGTCGCCGATCCGGCCGGCCGGGAACATGAAGGGGATCGCCGTCGACGCCATCACGTGCTCGCGCGCGAGCCGCGCGCGCTCGCCGCGCCGGCGCATCCGCTGCCAGCCGGGCAGCGTCGGCTCGCCCTCGAAGAACGTCACGGCCTCGCCGGTCGCGTAGCTGGTCGCGTTGATCGACAGCGCGTGCAGGTCGCCGTGGGCGACGTGCGTCGCGATGCGCGCGAAGTCGAACTCGCGGTCGACGAGGTCGGCCAGCGGCGCGTTATCGAGCAGCGACGCGACTCCGGGCGGAGGATGCGTGCCGGTCAGCACGCTCGCGAGGAACTGCGCGCTGTGCCGCGACAGCGCGGCGAAGTCGGTCCGGTAGACGTCGCCGACGGCGATCCGCCGCCACCAGCGCACGAGCCGCGCGACGCCGCGCCGGAAGTCGTCGGCATGGACGGCGAGCGCCACCGCGTTGATCGCGCCGGCCGACGTGCCGCAGATCACTGGGAAGGGCATGCGGCCGCGGCGTCCGACGATGCGGACGATCGCCCGCAGCGCACCGACCTGGTAGGCGGCGCGCGCGCCGCCGCCGCCCAGCACGATCGCCGCCTCGTGATCGGGCAGCCGCATCGGCTAGGGCGCCGCGCGCAGCGTTCGGTCCAGGATCATCAGCATCGCGGCGGTCGCGCCCCAGATGTACCGCTCGCCGTAGGGAATCGCCCAGAAGTCGCGCCGCATCTCGCCCAGCATCCGGAAATGGCGCTGCTGATTCGCGGGGTCGAGCAGGAACGCGAGCGGAACCTCGAACACGTCGGCAACCTCGACCGGATCCGGCACGATCGGAAACGGCGGCTCCACCCAGCCGACGACCGGCGTGACGCGATAGCCGGTCACCGTGTCGTAGGGCGCGAGTTCGCCGAGCACGGCCACGCGCTCGGCCGGCAGGCCGACTTCCTCGGTGGCCTCGCGCAGCGCTGCATACGCGAGCGAAGCGTCGTCGGGCTCGACGCGGCCGCCGGGAAAGCTGATCTGGCCCGGGTGGTCGGGCAGCTCGGCGCTGCGCTGCGTGAGGAGCAGCGTCAGGCCATGCGGGCGGTTGACGACGGGAACGAGGACCGCGGCCGGCGTGGCGCGTCCTTCGCGGCCGGGCAGCCGGAAGCCGTCGCTCATGCCTTGCGCCTCGGGCGGCGCCGGGCGCGCCAGGCGCTCCACGATCCAGTGCTTCTGGGCGGGCGGCGGCAGGGTGAACAGCGGCAACGGCATCGTGATGGGCGCCGGCCGCGACCGGGCGGCGGGCACGCGCGATCGCATTGTACCGGCGGCGTTCAACCCCGGCGGGAGGCGCCCGCCGGCGGCGGTTTGCGGTACGCTGCCGGAGCGGCGCGCGCACGGCGCGCCGACAGCGCAGGAGAATTCCCGTGGACCTGGTAAGCCTCGCGCCCTGGTTGGGCGTCCTGATCGTCGCGGTCGCCGCGTTCGTCGTCGTGCGCGCGCGGCGGACGCGCGCCAGAAGGGCCGCGCCGCCGGCGGGCGCGCCGCCCGCCACCGACGAGGACAACTACCTCGACTCGTCGCACATCAGCGGCCCCATCGTCCGCCCCCGCACCGGCAGCGGTACCGGCGACGACCGGCGCTGAACCGCATCCCGGGCACGCGTTCGATCCGGGCGACCACGTCGGAGGCTCCGGCGGTTCGAGCGGAGCGGCGGAACGACCGTCGCCATGCGTCGAGGCGTTGCGCGCCGGCACGTCCCGCGTCGCTGCGCTGCTCCGGCTGACGCCGGGAGTTCTGCGACGGCGTGTCAGGCGTCCGGCGCGCGGCCGACCGCGCGATCCAGGGCCAGGTCGCGATACGACGCCGGGTCCTCGCGCGGCTCGACGTGCGTGAACGCCGTCGTGCCGGGGACGGCGGCCGCGATGTCGTGCTCCAGTCGCTCGACGAGGTCGTGGCTCTGCTGGACCGTCCACTCGCCCGGCACCAGCACGTGCATCGACACGAACGACCGCCCGGCGGCCGCGCGGGTCCGGATCGCGTGGAACTGCACGTCGTCGCCGCCGTAGCGGGTGAGGACCGCCTCGATCTCGCGGACACGCTCGGCCGGCAGCGCCTGGTCCATGAGGCCGAACGCCGAGCGGCGGAGCAGCGAAATGCCGGTGAACACGATGTTGACGGCGACCGCGAGCGCGATGACCGGGTCGAGCCACATCCAGCCGGTGGCCGCGACCGCGAACACCGCGACGACGACGCCGACCGAAGTCCAGACGTCGGTCATCAGGTGGTGCGCGTCGGCCTCCAGCGCGATCGAGTTGTGCCGGCGCGCCGCAGAGAGCAGCAGGCGCGCGACGACCAGGTTGACGACCGTCGCGACGACGGACACGGCGAGGCCGATGCCGACCTGCTCTAGCGCGCGCGGCTGCAGCAGCCGCTCGACGGCCGTCCATGCGATCGCAACGGCGGCGACGAGGATCAGCGCGCCCTCGAACGCGCTCGAAAAGTACTCGGCCTTCGAGTACCCGTACGTGTACTGGTCGTCCGGCGGCCGCGCCGACAGCGTGAGCAACCACAGCGTCGCGATGGCGGCGACGAGGTTGACGATCGACTCCAGCGCATCGGACAGGAGCCCGACGGATCCGGTCACGTACCAGGCGATCGTCTTGAGGCTGATCGTCGCGATGGCTGCGGCGATCGACAGCAGCGCAAAGCGGGTGAGGTGCGTGCGTTCCACGGATGACTCGCGCGACGGCGCTATCTTACCCCGCGCCCGATCGACGATTGCTGACCTGACGCAATGTCGCGGCCGGCAGGCGGGCTCCTGCGCCGGGTAGAATGGGCCATCGCTTTCGCACGCGACCGCCCGATGCCGTTCGAGACCTGGCTTGCCTATGCCGCCGCGACCGCGGTCCTGCTGGTGATTCCGGGGCCGACGATCCTCACGGTGATCAGCTACTCGTTGTCGCACGGCCGGCGGGCCAACGTGCCGCTGGTAGCGGCCGTCGCGCTCGGCGACTCGACCGCGCTCGTGCTGTCGCTGGTGGGGCTGGGCGCGCTGCTGGCCGCGTCGGCGATGGCGTTCAACGTCGTCAAGTGGGCCGGCGGCCTGTACCTCGTCTGGCTCGGCGTGAAGATGCTGCGGTCGGGCGTCGTGCTGCCGGCACCCGCCGAGGAGGGCCCTGCGGCGTCGCACCGCCGCATCTTCCTCAACACTTACGTCGTCACCGCGCTGAATCCGAAGGGCATCGTGTTCTTCATCGCGTTCCTGCCGCAGTTCCTGCGCGCCGACCGCGACCTCACGCTGCAGCTGTGGATCCTCGCAGTCACGTTCGTCGTGATGGCGACGATCAACGCGGCGCTGTACGCGGTGTTCGCGGCGTCGGCGCGCCGCCTGCTCGCGACGCACGCGGCACAGCGACGCTTCAACCTGGCGGGCGGCATGCTGCTCGCCGGTGCCGGCATCTGGGCGCTCCTCGCGCGGCGGCACGGCGCGGTCGGGTGAGCGCGTCGCCGCGGAGCTTGGCGTGACCGTGCGCATCGTGCAGCTGGGAAGCCCGCGGGCACGCGGCGAGGGCCTGCGCATCGGCACGGTGCGCCGGCCGCCGCGGGGCGTGCGCAGGGAGGACTACGCGGCGCAGGACTGGTACGACGTCTGGTACCCGGAACTCGCGCCGGCGGCGGAGACGATCGCGCTCGCCCGCGACGCCGCCGACCCGCGCACGTGGCAAGCCTTCGTCCTGCGGTATCGGCGCGAGATGGCGGCGCCGGCGGCGAGCCGCACGCTCGATCTGCTCGCGGCCCTGTCGCACCACGCGGACTTCTCGGTCGGCTGCTACTGCGCCGACGAGGCGCGCTGCCATCGGTCGGTGCTGCGCGCATTGCTCGCGGAGCGTGGCGCGAGGCTCGCGTGAAGGCCGACCTCGACGACCTGCTGCGGCGCCTGCCGGGAAAGGTCACGCCGCAGTGGCCGCAGGGCGAGCGGTTCGTCCGCGCATTCGCGCACGGCACGATGTCGGTGGAGCTGTACGCGCCGATCGGCCGCGATCCGCAGTCGCCGCACGCGCAGGACGAGATCTACATCGTGCAGGCCGGCCACGGCGAGTTCGTCGTCGGCGGCGAACGACAAGCGTTCGAGCCGGGTACCGCGCTGTTCGTGCCCGCCGGCGTGCCGCACCGGTTCGAGCGGTTCACGCCAGACTTCGTCACGTGGGTCGTGTTCTGGGGCCCGCCGGGCGGCGAGGGCGACGGGTAGAGCGAGCGCGCCGGTGCCGCCTGCAACCATGGACGACTCGCGCCCCGCCCCCGGCGTGCCGCTGCCGCACACGCGAACGGCCGCCGATATCGTCGCCGCGCTGGCCGCCACACCGGCGGGCCTCACCGCTGCCGAAGCCGCACGCCGGCTCACGCTGTACGGCCGCAACGAGCTGACCGCCGCGCCGCGCGTCTCGCCATGGTCGGTGCTGGCCGAACAGTTCCGCAACGTGCTGGTTGTGATCCTGCTCGTCGCGACGGCGCTGTCCGCGTTCCTGGGCCACGCGGTCGAGGCGGTCGCGATCGCGGTGATCGTGACCCTCGCGATCCTATTGGGCTTCGTGCAGGAGTTCCGGGCCGAGCGCGCGATGGAGGCGCTGCGGTCGCTGACCGCGCCGGTCGCGCGCGTGCTGCGGGACGGGGTCGAGACGGAAATCCCGGCGCGCGACCTCGTGCCCGGCGACGTGCTGGTGCTGCGCGCAGGCGACCGCGTGGCGGGCGACGGCCGCCTCCTCGAGGCGGCGAGCGTCGCGGCGCAGGAGGCCGCGCTGACCGGCGAGTCGGAGCCGGTCGACAAGGGCGTCGAGCCCGTGGCCGACGCCGAAGCGCCGGTCGGCGATCGCACGAACATGGTGTTCGCCGGGACCGCGATCGCGCGCGGCCGCGGCCGTGCGCTGGTCGTGGCCACCGGCATGCAGACGGAGTTCGGGCGCATCGCGCGGCTGCTGGAGTCGGTCGCGCCCGGCCCGACGCCTCTGCAGCAGAACCTCGACCGGCTCGGCCGGGCCCTCGTGCGGGCGGCGCTCGCGATCGTCGCGGTGATCGTCGTGCTGGGCATGCTGCGCGGCCAGCCGTTCGTCGAGATGCTGGTGTTCGGCATCGCGCTCGCCGTCGCCGTCGTGCCCGAGGCGCTGCCCGCCGTCGTGACGATCTCGCTCGCGCTCGGCGTGCAGCGGCTGGTGCGCCGGCGTGCATTGATCCGCCGGCTGGCGGCGGTCGAGACGCTGGGCAGCACGTCGGTCATCTGTTCGGACAAGACCGGCACCCTGACGAAGGACGAGATGACCGCCCGCCGCGTCTACGTGCATGGGCAACTCGTCGAGGTGACGGGCGTGGGCTACGCGCCCGAGGGTAGCTTCGAGTGCAACGGCGCCCGCGTCGACAGCCACGACGGCCTGCTCGCGCTGCTCGGCGCCGCCGCGCTCGCCTCGGACGCGAAGATCGTCCGCGGCGAGAACGACGGCGCGTGGCACGTCCGCGGCGACCCCACCGAAGGCGCGCTGGTGGCGGCCGCCGCCAAGGCCGGCCTCGACAAGGACGATCTCGACGCGCGCTTCCTGCGCGTGCACGAGATCCCGTTCGAGTCGGAAACCCGGCGGATGACCACGCTGCACGCGACGCCGGACGGCGTCGTCGCGTACGCGAAGGGGGCCCCGGAGGTCCTTGTCTACGATTGCGCGTGGGAGAGCACCGTTGACGGCGCCGTGCCGCTCGACGGCGCCGCACGGCAACGCATCCTGGCCGCCGCCCACGCGATGGCCGACGACGCGCTGCGGGTGCTGGCGGTCGCGACCCGCACGGGCGCAACCCCCGGGAACGCCCAGCGCGACCTCACGTTCCTCGGCCTCGTCGGCATGATCGATCCGCCGCGCGCCGAGGCGCGCGACGCGATCGCGACGTGCCGGCGCGCCGGGATCGCCGTCGTGATGATCACGGGCGACCACCCGACCACGGCGCGCGCGGTCGCGCGTGAGCTGGGCCTCCTCGCGGACGGGCAGGTCGTGACCGGCGCCGACCTCGACGCGATGGACGACGCCGAACTCGCCCGGCGCGTGACCGGAATCGCCGTCTATGCGCGCGTGTCGCCCGCGCACAAGCTGCGCGTCGTCGGCGCGCTGCAGGCGAAGCGCCACGTCGTCGCGATGACCGGCGACGGCGTCAACGACGCGCCCGCGCTCAGGAAGGCCGACATCGGCGTCGCCATGGGCATCAGCGGCACCGACGTCGCGCGCGAGGCGGCCGCGATGACCCTCACCGACGACAACTTCGCGTCGATCGTGGCGGCCGTGGAGGAGGGCCGCGGCATCTTCGGCAACATCAAGAAGTACCTGATGTTCCTGCTGTCGTCCAACATCGGCGAGATCGGCCTCATGGCCGGCGCGACGCTCGCCGGGATGCCGTTGCCGCTGACCGCCGTGCAGATCCTGTATGTGAACCTCGCGACCGACGGCTTGCCCGCCCTTGCACTGGCGGTCGATCCGCCCGAAGGCGACCTCATGGCGCGGCGCCCGCGCGATCCCCGCGCCGGCATCTTCACCCGGCCCGTCGTCGTGCTGATGCTAATCGGCGGAACCTGGTCGACGCTCGTCAATCTCGCGCTGTTCGCGTGGGCGTGGCAATCCGGCCGCACCGTCGCCGAGGCGATGACGATGACGTTCGTATGTCTGGTGCTGATCCAGCTCGTCAATGCCTACAACTTCCGCTCCGACCGGCACTCGATCCTCCGGCGGCCGTTCGCCAACCGCTGGCTCAACCTGGCCGTCCTGTGGGAGCTTGCGTTGCTGTCGGTCGTGGTCTACCTGCCGGTGCTGCACGCGCCGTTCGGCACGTTTGCGCTGACGGCCGTCGACTGGGCGATCATCGCCGGCGCGGCGCTGTCGATCGCACCGGTGCTGGAGATCGCCAAGGCGCTCGCGCGGCGCGGCGCGTTCGGCGCCCTGCACTGAGCGCGCGCGGAGGAGGCCGTGCTCGACCGTCGCCGACCCGCCGTCCCCGCCGTCCTCGCCGCGGCGCTGGTGGCGGCATGTGTTGCAGGGCCGCCGATTCCTGCGGGCGAGCCGCCGCTGCCGCCGGGGCTCGCGACCACGCAGGACCTGCGCGGTCCATACCGGGCGGCACTGTGCGCGCGCGCCGACATGGGCGAGGCCGAGTGCGCGCGCGTCCTGCAGAGATTTGCCGGCGAGCGCGCGGCACCGCGCCCGCCGCCGGCCGACCCGGCGCGGTTCCGGCTGCTGTTCGTTCCGGGCTTCCTCGCATCGTGCTTCCCGGCTGCGCGGTCGTTCGAGGACGTCGTTGCCGCCGCAGGCGCGCAGGGCTTCGCGGCGCAGGTGCTGGTCGCCGAGGGCCGCAACGGCGTGGCTGCCAACGCGCGGCTCCTCGCCGCGCAAATCGAGGCGTTGCCCGACGACGGCCGGCGCATCGTGCTGGTCGGGCACTCGAAGGGCGCCGCCGACGCGCTCGAGCTCGTCGTCGCGCGGCCCGACCTCGCGCGGCGCGTGGCCGCGGTGCTCGCGGTCGCCGGGGCGCTCGAGGGCAGCCCCCTCGCCGATTCCCTGCGCGGCCTGTACCGCATGACGTTCGCCATCGTGCCGTTTCCGGATTGCGGCTGGGGCGAAGGCGACCCGGTCGGCGACCTTGCGCCGGCGCAACGCCGCGCGTGGTGGGCGCGACACGGTGCGCAGGTGCGGGTACCCGTCTACTCGCTGGTCAGCGTACCCGACGCCGAGCGGCTGTCGCCATCGATGCTGGCGCCGCACGCGTGGCTCGCGCGGATCTCGCCGTACAACGACGGGATGGCGCTCGCGCAGGACCAGGTCGCCACACCGGGCCGCCTGCTCGCCGTGGTGAACGCCGACCACCTCTCCGTCGCCATCCCGTTCCCCGGCGGCGTGCCGTGGACGTTCACGATGACCGCCATGCCGTTCCCGCGCCCGCAGGTCGTGCTCGCCGCGATCGACGTGATCGCGGAGGACCTCGCCGCGCCGCCCGCACGGGCCATGTTGCCCCCATGAGCGGACCCACCGACGGCTACCGCGTCGACGTGATGACGGAAGCCGACGTCGTCCTTGCGATGGATTGGGCGGCCGCAGAAGGCTGGAACCCCGGGCTGCACGACGCGCCGTGCTTTCGCGCGGCCGACCCGGGCGGCTTTCTCGTCGGGCGCCTCGACGGCGAGCCGATCGCGACGATCTCGGTCGTGCGCTATGGCGCGTCGTTCGCGTTCCTCGGCCTCTACATCGTCGCGCCGGCGCATCGCGGGAACGGCTATGGTCTGCGCCTGTGGCGCGCCGGGCTCGCGCGCGCGGCAGGCCGCACCGTCGGGCTCGACGGCGTCGTCGCGCAGCAGGACAACTACCGCAAGTCGGGATTCGCGCTCGCGTACCGAAATATCCGCTACCAGGGCCCGGGCGGCAGCGCGACGCCGCTCGATCCGCGGATCGTGCCGCTGTCGTCGCGACCGCGGGACGAGGTGATCGCCTACGACCGCCCGTTCTTCCCCGACGACCGGACCGCGTTCCTTCGCGCGTGGCTCGCGCAGCCCCGGGCGCGCGGGCTCGCCATCGCCGACCGCCGCGGGCTCGCCGGCTACGGCGTCGTGCGCCCGTGCCGGCGCGGATGGAAGGTCGGACCGCTGTGCGCCGACGCGCCCGAACTGGCCGAGGCGCTGCTCGCCGGGCTGGCTGCGTTCGTACCCTCCGACGCGCCGCTGTTCCTCGACGCGCCCGAGCCCAATGCAGCGGCGGTGGCGCTCGCGGAACGGCGCGGCATGACGGTGGCGTTCGAGACCGCGCGCATGTACGCGGGACGGGCGCCGCACCTGCCGCTGCGCCGCCTGTTCGGGGTCACGACGTTCGAGCTCGGCTGACGCGGCACCGAGCCGCACGGCGCGCCCAGGCAACGCGCTGCGCGCCCGTAGCCGCGAGTGCCTGCCTTGCGTTCCCGGCTACCGGGCGTCGGTGCCCGCGAGTGCCCGTTCGGTCCGCCGCCGGAACCACGGCGCGCGCACCGCCGTCGCCTGATAGCCGTCGGTGAAGTCGGCGAGGCCCGCAATCGCAGCGTCGGCGTCCGCACCTTCGCCGACCGCGAACGCGTCGAACCCGGCCTGCCACAGGTAGTGGAGCTGGTCGCGCTGGACGTCGCCGATGGCGCGGAGCTCGCCCCGGAAGCCGTGACGCTCGCGCAGCAGCCGCGCGGTCGAGTATCCGCGGCCGTCGGTGAACGACGGGAAGTCGACGGCGATCACCGGCACGCGCGCGATGTCGGACGTCAGCGCCGCCGGGTCTGCCTCCGGCGCGAGCCACACGCCGGCGTCGCCGCGCGCAATCAGCGCGGCGCGCGTGGCGAGCCACAGTCGCAACGGCACGATCACCGGCGTCGCCTCCGGCAGATCGGCCAGCGAATCCGCCTCCCGCACCAGCGTGTAAGGGTCGGCGCGGACCGCGCCGTGCCTAATCAACCGTCGCATAGACGCGCTCCTTGAAGGGCTCGATGCCGACCCGGCGCACCGTGTCGACGAACCGCTCGTCGGCGTGCCGGAGGTCGACGTAGGTCTCGAGCAGCCGCGCGACGACGCCGGGCATCTCGTGGGCGGCGAACGACGGCCCGATCACCCGCCCGATCGCCGCGTGCTCGCCCTGCGTGCCGCCGATCGTCACCTGGTACCACTCGGTCCCGTTCTTGTCGACGCCGAGGATGCCGATGTGGCCGACGTGGTGGTGGCCGCACGCGTTCATGCAGCCGGAGATGTTGACGTCGATCTCGCCGATGTCGTGCAGATAGTCGAGGTCGTCGAACCGGCGCTGGATCGCCTCGGCAATCGGGATCGATTTCGCGTTGGCCAGCGCGCAGAAGTCGCCGCCCGGGCAGCAGACGATGTTCGTCAGCAGGCCGAGGTTCGGCGTCGCCAATCCCAGCGCCTGCAACTCGCGCCACAGCGCCGGGAGGTCGCGCTGGCGCACGTCGGCGAAGATGACGTTCTGCTCGTGCGAGACGCGGAGCTCGCCGAAGCTGTAGCGGTCGGCGAGGTTCGCGACGGCGTCCATCTGGTCGCAGGTGACGTCGCCCGGCGGGATGCCGGTCTTCTTGAGCGACAGCGTGACGATGGCGTAGCCCGGCACCTTGTGCGGGTGCACGTTGCGGCCGACCCAGATCTCGAACGGGCGGCTGTCGGCCACGGCCGCGCGCAGCGTCGCCTCGTCGTCCGGCGGCCGCGCGTAGGGCGGCGGGTCGAAGTGCGCCGCGATCCGCTCGAATTCGGCATCCGGTACCGTCGCGGGCCCGCCGCGCAGGTGCGCCCACTCGGCCTCGACGTCGCGCGCAAAGACCGCGGGCGTGCGCTCCTTCACCAGGATCTTGATGCGCGCCTTGTACTTGTTGTCGCGGCGGCCGAACCGGTTGTACACGCGCAGGATCGCGTCGAGGAAGTTGAGGATCTCGGCGCGCGGCACGAACTCGCGGATCACGTGACCGACGATCGGCGTGCGGCCGAGGCCGCCGCCGACGGCGACGCGGACGCCGACGTCGCCCGCGGCATCGCGGACGAGCTGCAGCCCGATGTCGTGCACGAGAATCGCGGCACGGTCGCGCGTCGCGCCGGTCACCGCGATCTTGAACTTGCGCGGCAGGAACGCGAATTCCGGGTGCAGCGTCGACCACTGGCGGACGAGCTCGGCGTACGGGCGCGGGTCGACCGTCTCGTCGGCCGCGACGCCGGCGTAGTGGTCGGTGGTCACGTTGCGGATGCAGTTCCCCGACGTCTGGATCGCGTGCATCTCAACGCGCGCGAGTTCCGCGAGGATCTCCGGGACGTCGGCTAAGCGCGGCCAGTTGAACTGGAGATTCTGGCGCGTCGTGAAGTGGCCGTAGCCGCGGTCGTACGTGCGGCCGATCCGCGCGAGCGTGCGCAGCTGCCGCGACGAAAGCTGCCCGTACGGAATCGCGATGCGCAGCATCGGCGCGTGCTTTTGGATGTAGAGGCCGTTCTGCAGCCGCAGCGGCCGGAAGTCGTCCTCGGACAGCTCGCCGGCGAGGTAGCGCCGCGTCTGGTCGCGGAACTGGGCGACGCGCTCGTCGACGAGGCGCTGGTCGAAGGTGTCGTAGCGGTACATGACGGCTTCCCGGATCGGTCACGCACTCTACGGGCGGCTCCAAATAAACAGAAGGAATCGATTGCTATTCAGTTATTACTCGTGGGCATAAGCGGACTGTCGAAGGAAGCGCGAGCGGCCCGTTCGTATAATCCGGCGATGACGACGACCGGCCTCATCCTCTTCGCGCACGGGGCGCGCGACGCGCGCTGGGCCGAGCCGTTCCACCGCCTCGCCGAGAAGGTCGCGCGGGCCCGGCCCGACGTGCCCGTGCGGCTCGCCTTCCTCGATTTCATGCAGCCCGGTCTCGAGGCCGCCGCGGAGGCGCTGGTCGCCGACGGTTGCGCTGCGCTGCGCATCGTGCCGGTGTTCTTCGGGCAGGGCGGCCACCTGCGCGAGGACGTGCCGCGGGTCGTCGCCGCGGTTCGTGCCCGCCATCCGGGCGTCGCGGTGGAGGTGCTGGAAGCGATCGGCGAGAACGACGCGGTGCTGGCGCAGATCGCGCTCGTCGCGGTCGACGCGCTGCCGGCCTGATCGCTACGCGCGGCCCCCGGCGGCCGCCGTCAGCACTGCGTTATTCGGTGACGATGCGAACGCGAGCGCCTGCGCCTCGGAACGCACGAAGTCCATGAACGCCTGGGCCGGCGGCGAGAGCTCGCGGCCGACCGGATACACGAAGCACAGCGTGCGCTCGCGCGGGAAGCCCGCGACGTCGAGCTCGATCAGCGACGCGCCGTCCGGACCGGCGAGCACGCGCCGCGGGAGGACCGCGACGCCGATCCCGGCCGCGGTGGCGCGCGCGACCGCGTCGTCGTCGTTCGCTTCGAGCCGAACGCGTGGCGCCACGCCGAGGCTCGCCAACGCGTCCTCGACCGCCCGTCGCGTGCCCGATCCCGCCTCGCGCAACACGAACGGCTCCGCGGCGAGGCGCGCGAGCGGAATGGCCCGCGACGCTGCCAACGCGTGGCCGGCGCGCGCGACGACGACCAGCGGGTCGGGCGCGATGGCCTGGCGCACGACGTCGCGGTCGTGCGGCGGCGTACCAAACACGTAGAGGTCGTCGGCGTTCGCATCCAGGCGCGCGCCGAGCTCGGCGCGGTTGTGCAGGGCGAGGATCACGTCGAGGCCCGGATACCGCGCCGCGAATCCGGCCACGGCGCGCAGCATCGGTGGACCGCACGTGCGGCCCGCCGCGATGCGCACAGTGCCGCGATCGAGGTCGCGCAGCGCCGCCAGGGCGTGATCGAGATCGGCGAGCGCGCCCAGCACCTGCCGGCAGTGCTCGTGCACGCGACGGCCGGCCTCCGTCAGGTAGATCCGGCGGCCGATCTGCTCGAACAGCGGCAGGCCGACGGTGTCCGTGAGCTTGCGGATCTGCGCGGAGACGGTCGGCTGCGCCATGTGCAGCGCCTCGGCCGCCCGCGAGAAGCTGCCGAGGCGTGCGCTGGCGTCGAACACGGCGAGTTGCGGCAGCGTTCCGTGGCGAAGGTAGCGGCGGATGCGTGGATGCGGCATGCGAACCCCGGCGGCGATCGTTCGTGCGGCCGGCGGGGATGCGCAATCGAATGCGGACCCTCGCCGGACGGCGAAGGTCTCGCTCGCACGCTTCGTGGAAGGTGCCGGCGCGGCCGGGACGCATGCCCGTATTGACGACCGCGCCATCGCGGCCCGCTGCGGGCCGCGCAAGCTACTCCCCTTCGATAACGTACCCGTCGACGTCCCGGGCACGGCGGATTTGTAGCACGCCGGGCGGCGCGCACTCAATGAGGGCATCCCCTACGGCAATTTACCGACAGCCGCTGCATCGTCGCCGATGCGTTCCATTGCGAACTTCGAATGTTCAAGCGGCGCCGCCCGCGCCAGAATCGCCGCACGGATCGGAGAACGGGACGCGCCTCATGGACATCTTCTCGATGCAGTTCGCGTCGGCGCTGCTGGCGATCATCGTCATCGACCTCGTGCTCGCCGGCGACAACGCCATCGTCATCGCCCTGGCGGCACGCAACCTGCCGAAGGACCTGCAGAAGCGCGCAATCGTCTGGGGCACGGTCGGCGCGATCGTCGTGCGCACGTCGCTGACGCTGGTCGTCGTGGCGCTGCTCAAGGTTCCCGGCCTGATGTTCGCCGGCGGTGCGCTGCTGGTCTGGATCGCGTGGAAGCTGCTGCTGCCCGAGGAGGCCGCCGACGAGAACGGCAAGGTGACCGGGGCGGCGAGCTTCTGGGGCGCGCTGCGCACCGTCGTCGTCGCCGACACGGTGATGGGCCTCGACAACGTGCTCGCCGTCGCGGGCGCGGCGCACGGAAGCTTCCTGCTCGTCGTGCTGGGCCTCATCGTCAGCATCCCCATCGTGATCTGGGGCAGCACGCTGATCCTCCGCTTCGTCGAGCGCTACCCGGCATTCGTCTACCTGGGGGCCGGCGTCCTCGCGTGGACCGCCGTCAAGATGATGTCGGCCGAGCCGTGGCTCGCGCCGTTCTTCGCCGACCACCCGCTCGCGGCGCCGCTGATGTTCGCCGTCGTCGTGCCCGGCGTGCTGTGGGCGGGCTTCGTGCACAACCACCGCAAGCTCGAATCGCGGATCTCCGCGCGCATCGCGCGCTTTCCGCGGCCGTCCGCGCATTCCGCATCTGTCGTCCTCCAAGGAGAAGCTCCGATGCTCAAGGTCCTCGTTCCCGTCGACGGCTCGCGCAACGCGCTGCACGCGGTGCGCCACGTGATCGACGAGTTCCGCCGCGGTCCCGCGTTCGAGGTGCACCTGCTCAACGTGCAGCCGCCGTTCTCGCGGCACGTCGCGCAGTTCGTCGCGAAGGCGGAGCGCGACCGGTACCACCGCGAGCGGTCGGCCGAGGCGCTGGCCCCGCTGACGCGCATGCTCGACCAGCACCGCGTGCCGCACGCCGTGCACGTGAAGGTCGGCCGCAAGGCGGAGACGATCGCCGACGAGGCGCGGCGCCTCAAGTGCGACCACATCGTGCTCGCGACGGCGCGCAAGAACTCGCTGACGCGGATGATCGAGGCCTCGGTCACCAACAAGGTGCTCGACCTGACGTCGGTGCCGGTCGAGGTCGTGGTCGGCGACTCGGTGTCGAAGCTCGAGCGCTACGGTATCCCGGTCGGGATCGGCGCGGGTCTCTCCGCGCTCGCGTTCCTCGCCATCGACTGAACTGCGGCGCCGGAGGCGGACGTCGCCGGCTGACGCGCTGCGGTGACGGTGGTACCGTGGCGGCGTGTCCCGGATCGAGACCGCGCTATACGCGCTGCCGCCCGGCGTCGAGGAGATCCGGCGTGCGGTCGCACGACTGTGCGCGGACTTTCCCTCGGCGTACTGGCGGGAAGCGGACGCGGCACGCGCGTATCCGACCGCGTTCGTCGACGCGCTGACGCGCAGCGGCTACCTCGCCGCGCTGATCCCGGCGGAGTACGGCGGCTCGGGCCTTTCGCTGGTCGCGGCGGCGGCGATCCTGCAGCAGGTCCAGGAGTCCGGGTGCAACGGCGCCGCGTGCCACGCGCAGATGTACATGATGGGCGCGATCCTGCGCCACGGCTCGGACGCGCAGAAGCAACGGTACCTGCCGGCGATCGCCAGCGGCGCGCTGCGCTTCCAGGCCTTTGGCGTGACCGAGCCGGGCAGCGGCACCGACACGGCGGCAATCCGCACGCGCGCCGTGCGCGCCGGAGGCCGCTGGCGGATCCGCGGGCAGAAGATCTGGACCTCGCGCGCCGAGCACTCGGACCTCATGCTGCTGCTCGCGCGCACGGCGGAACCGGGGCCCGGCGGCAAGCGCCACGACGGCCTGTCGGTGTTCCTCGTCGACATGCGCGAAGCGCTGGGCCACGGGCTCACGATCCGCCCGATCCGCACGATGATGAACCACGCGACGACCGAGGTGTTCCTCGACGACGTCGAGGTGCCCGACGACGCGTTGCTCGGGCGGGAAGGGGAGGGCTTCCGCTGCATCCTCACCGGCATGAACGCCGAGCGCATCCTGATCGGCGCCGAGTGCATCGGCGATGCGCGCTGGTTCATCGCCAGGGCCGCCGCGTACGCGCGCGAGCGCGCGGTGTTCGGCCGGCCGATCGGGCAGAACCAGGGCGTCGCGTTTCCGCTGGCGCGCTGCTTCGCCGAGACCGAGGCGGCGCGCGTCGTCGTGTACCGCGCGGCCGAGGTGTACGACACCGGGGCGCCGTGCGGGCCCGAGGCGAACCTCGCGAAGCTCGCGGCGTCGGAGGCCGCGTGGAACGCCGCCGACACGTGCGTGCAGACGCACGGCGGGTTCGGCTTCGCCGAGGAATACGTCGTCGAGCGCAAGTTCCGCGAGACGCGGCTCTACCGCGTGGCGCCGGTCTCGACCAACCTCGTGCTCGCGTACTTCGCCGAGCACTGCCTCGACCTGCCGCGGTCGTATTGAGTCCGCCGCGGCGCGGTCCGCGTAGGCACCCGCCGAGGCTACGTGACCGGACGACGCGGCGGGCGGGGGAGGCGGCGGCGCGTCTCGGCGGAAGCCGGGGTCACCGCGGCGCCTCGGGCCACACGATCATCGCGCCCGCGCCGCTGAAGCGCCCTTCGCGGGTGAAGTAGCTTTCGGCCGCCAGCATGACGAGCGCGACCAGCGACAGGCAGAGGAAGACGACGACGGCACCCATCGCGATCTGGAACGCGGCGGCGGCGATCGCGACGCCGCCGCCTCCGCGCGCCCGCACGCGTGCCGGAATCGTCACCAGGCTCCACACCGTGGCCACCGCCATCACGAGGCCGACGGCGGCCACGCCCAGCGCCACGGAGCCCGCGACGACGATGGTGAGCCGCTCGACCGCGTGACCCTCGAGGAAGGCCCGACCGACGGCCATCGAGACCCGCGGCACTCGCGCGAGCGCCGTCGCCATCTGCGTGATCCACGGCACGTCCGCGCGCCGGCGCGCCTCGGCGGCGCGCGCGTGGATCGACGCGGCGTCGTCGCCGCCCAGCTCCTTGCGGATGGCGAAGATCAGCGCGTCGAATCCCTGCTCGTACCGGCCGGCGGCGAAGGCGGGCGCGAGGTGCGTCTCGAGGAGCTGCCGGATGCGCGCGTCGGTCAGCCGATCCTCGAGGCCGTAGCCCACGTCGATCCGCGCGATGCGCGGCTCGGTGAAGACGAACAGGACGAGGCCGGTGTCGTTCCTCGACGCCCCGATCTTCCAGTCGCTGGCCGTCTGGATCGCCCACGCGCCGACGTCGCCCTCGGGCGGCTTGCGGTCGACGTAGATCGCGATCTCGGCGCGATCGTCGTTGAGGAGCGCGCCTGCCCAACTGCGGGCGAAGGCGGGCGAGACGATGCCAGCCCGGTCCACGAACGCCTCGTTCGGGTTGGCGAGCGACGCGGGCGGCGGGGCCGACCGCGGAACGGCGAAAATCAGCAGGAGCACGACGACGGCCCAGACAGCGAGCGAAACGCGCGCGATGCGCTTGGTGCGCGACGTATCGGCGTCCGGCGAGGGGCCGGGGTTCGGCGCGGCAGGCGAGGGCGGGTACGGAGTCGCCACGGAGGGCCGGTGGAGAGAAGGTGCCGCAGCGTGCCCGATTCGCTCGCCGCGTGCAATTGGTCCGATTTGGTGCGAAATTGCGCGAGTTGGTCGACTGGCGCACACCGTGCCCGCGATTCTTGTTGCGGCGCAATTTACATACACGGGTGTCCGCTAGAATCGATCGCGAGCGCCGGTGGAACCGGCCGCGCAAGCCGCCCCCATGACCCTGTTCGAACTCTTCGGCCTCGTGATCACGCTGATCGCAGTGCTGGGGTACCTCAATCACCGCTTCCTCAGGTGGCCCGAGACCATCGGGATCACCGCGTTGGCGCTCGTCCTCTCGATGGGGATCACCGGCTACGGCCTCGTCAATCCGGACGGTGCGACGTGGGCACGGCAGGCGCTCGCCAGCATCAACTTCTCGGAAGTGGTGTTCCACGGGATCCTCGGCCTGCTGCTCTTCGCCGGCAGCCTGACTCTCGAACTGCGGACGATGGCGAAGGAGAAGGGCACGATCCTCGTGCTGGCCACGCTTGGGGTCGTGATCTCCACGGTCGTCGTCGGCTACGGCGTGTACTGGCTCACTCGGCTCGTCGGCTATCCGCTGCAGCTCGTGCACTGCATGCTGCTCGGCGCCGTCGTGTCGCCGACCGATCCGGTGGCGGTGATCGGCATCCTGCGCCGCGTCGGCATGACGCCGAGCATGGAAATGCAGATCGCCGGCGAGAGTCTGTTCAACGACGGCACGGGTGTGGTCGCCGTGATCACCGTGCTTGCGCTGATGGCGGGGCAGCAGGGCGCCACGGCCGACGGCGTCGCGCTGCTGCTGCTGCGGCAGGCGGGCGGCGGCATCCTGCTCGGGCTGCTGCTCGGCGGCGCCGGCCTCGTCATGCTGCGCGGCGTGAAGCGCAGCCACTCGATCTGCATCTTCATCACGCTGGCGCTCGCGACGGCCGGCTATGCGCTGGGCGAGCACCTCAAGGTGTCCGCGCTCATCACCGTGATCGTCACCGGCCTCATCGTCGGCAACTTCGGCCGCCGGTGGGCGATGAACAAGGATACGCAGTCGCACGTGTTCGAGTTCTGGGAGCTGGCCGACCAGCTGCTCAACCTGATCCTGTTCGGGCTGCTCGGCATCCAGGTCATCGCGATGCAGCCGTCGTGGTCGCAGTTCCTTCTCTGCGCGGCGACGGTGCCCATCGCGCTCGCCGCGCGCTGGGTGTCCGTGTGGGCGCCGATCGCCGCGATGCGCCGGTTTCGCGCGTACGACGACTGGACCGTGACGATCCTCACGTGGGGCGGCCTGCGCGGCGGCCTCTCCGTCGCGCTCGCGCTGTCGCTGCCGCAGTTCCCGGGCCGCGAGATCGTGCTGGGCGCGACGTACGCGATCGTCATCTTCAGCATCCTCGTACAGGCGCTGACGCTGGGCCGGGTCGTCCAGTGGTTGCGAACGCGGCCGGGCAGGGCGCGCCACCGCCGGCCGGCGGTGGTGGCGGGCGGGCCGGCGGCGTAGGGGGCGGCTCGGCGTCCGGCGGGTTGGCGATTCCTTGATGCGAGTCAAGGAGGAATGCGCGCGAAGCGATCCCACTGACACGTTCGCAGCCGTCCGGTCGCGGGCGGTCGTCACCCGCTCCGCGGCCGCGGCCGCCACTGCACGGGGAGGCTCGACATGGCGAAGCTTCGCGTGGGCTGTCCCATGGGTCGTCGCGCGGCGCTGACCCACATCTTCGGGCGCTGCGTCGTCGCCGTATTCGCACTCGTGGTCGCCACGACCGCCGAGGCCGCCGTCCGCTACTGGGCGCTGCAGGGCGTGAAGACGCAGGCCGGCGCCAACGTCACCGGCACGTTTGGATACGACGACGTGGCCAACAAGGTCACGTCGTGGATCCTGCAGATCGAGAGCGGCAACGGCTTCCTGCCGTTCACGTTCGTACCGGGCAACTCGACGCACTGGATCGGCATCGACGGCGTCCCGCAGTTCCTCTCCATGTACATCTATGCGGCGCCGGGAAGCGCGTTCGGCGAGCACTTCCTGCATCTGTCGTTCGTCGGCCCGCTCGACGGCACGTCGGCGTCAGTCGCGCTGCTCACGTTCGATCCGGTCAGCAAGGGTTACTACTCGGCCGAGTGCGGCGGCGAATTCGGCTGCCGCGGCATCGCGAGCGGGGCGGTGGCGCTCGCGCCGTTCCCGCCGGCGGTCGGTCTGGTCGACGTCGTCGAGTTCCACCACGCGGGCTTCGACCACTACTTCATGACCGCCAACCCGACCGAGATCGCCAAGCTCGACGACGGCACGTTCAAGGGCTGGCTCCGCACCGGCTACGGGTTCAAGGCCTACGCGATCGGCAGCAGTCCGGGCCCCGCGACCAACCCGGTCTGCCGCTACTACGGACTGCCTTCGGCGGGACTGGACTCGCACTTCTACTCGGCCAGCGCCGTCGAGTGCTACCAGGTGTACAAGCTCTTCGGCCACGCGTGGCAGCACGAGAGCGACAACGTGTTCCAGATCGACCTGCCGGATACGCTCACCGGCCTGTGCCCGGTCGGCACGATCGCGATCTACCGCGTCTACAACAACAAGGCCGACGTCAACCACCGCTACGCCACGAGCCTCGTCGTGCGCGCGCAGATGGAAGCCGCCGGGTGGATCCGCGAGGGCTACGGGCCAAACGCCACGATCATGTGCGCGGTAGCGCCGTAGGCGACCTTCCACGCGGACCGGCGTACACTGCGCGCGTGGTCGACGTGCGGTTGGACGTCGGCCGTGCCGCCAGGGCGGCGCCCCTGACCGACGATGGCTGCACGGAATCCGACTTCGCGCGCGCTCGGCAACCTGCTTGTCGCGCTGCAGTTCCTGCTCCTTGCCGCATTGGCACTTGCGGCCGCTTATGCCGTCGACTACGGGCCGATTCCGGCAGTCGTGTGGGCGCTGGGCCTCGGTGGCATTGCGCTGGGTCTGTGGGCAGTGACCTGCAACCGCCCTGGCAACTTCAACATCCATCCCGAGCCGCGCGCCCGCGGGCAGCTCGTGGTCCACGGCCCGTATCGGTGGATCCGCCACCCGATGTATACGGCGGTCATTGCGATCGCGGCGGCGTGCGCCACGCTCGTCGGCGCCGGGTGGGCATGGCTGTGCGTCGCGGCGCTGATCGCCGTCCTCGTCGTCAAGGCGACGCTCGAGGAGCGCGCGCTGCTCGGCGTGCATCGGGACTACGGTGACTACCGGGCGCGGACGAAGCGCTTCCTGCCGTGGATCGTCTGACGTGACATGAATTCATCTTTTGAAGAAATCACGCGTCGAGCCCGGCGATCGCGACCTGCGCCGCGATCACCATGCCCAGGCGCACGACCTGGCGTCGCCGCTTCTCGAATGCGCTTCCGCTTCCCACGCGGCGTCAGGCAGCCTTGCGCCTGCCGCTGATCCGGCCGATCCACAGCGCGAGCGGAATCATCGTGGCCAGGTGGACGGCAAACAGCACGGCGCCGAACGTGGCCATGGCCAGCTGTCCGACCACCGTCGTCGCGATCAGCGCGGCGACCGCCAGGCTGCGCGCCGGAAAGCCCCAGACGAGCGCCCAGCCGTCCGCGTGGTCGAGCCGGGCGAGACGCGTCGCGGCTACGGCGACGACGAGCAGCGCGAACGTGTACAGCAACGACGCCTCGACAAGCAGCGCCCATTGCTCGCGGATGGTGACGTACTGCGCGACGACGACGAACACGAAGATCGCTACCGACGCGGCAAATCCGAGCATTTGCAGGCGACGCCGCCAGCGCAGCGACCATGCCGGGGCGCGCAGCCTGATCACCATGCCGGCAAGCAGGGGCAGCACCAGCCCCACGACCGTTTGTTGCGCCATCTTCAGCAGCGGCAGATCAACGGTCGCCGCGCTGTCCAGGAAGAGTGCAAAGCCTGACGCTACGGCGAGCGGCGTCAACGCGATGGCGAGCACCGTCGAAATCGCGGTCACGGTCACCGCGAGCGCCAGATGGCCGTTCGCCAACTGGGCGTAATAGTTGGACAACGCCGCAACCGGAGCTGCCGCGATCAGCAGGGCGCCTCCCGCAAGGCTGTAGGAAAGGTCCAGCAGCTTGCCGACCAGCCCGGCCACGAGAATCGCCGCGACCCATTGGCCCAGGATGATCGCCGGCACCAGCAATGGATAGCGCCGCACGCGAAGGAAATCCGCGAAGCGCAAGTCCATGCCGACGATCGCCATGATGAAAACGACCAGGACCGGCAGAACGACGTCGAGCAGGGGCGTCATGCAACGGTGTTGCGGTCGACGTCTGCGCGCGATTTCCGCGTGTACGCCGCAGCGCGGGCATGGAGGCGCCGCTCCGTTTCGACCAGTTCGAGCTCGACGGCCTTGATTTCGGCCATGAAGGCCTGGGTCGCCGGAGACAGTGCGCGATCCCTGAGGTACACGAATCCGTAACCGGTATGCAGCCAGGGTTGGCGGAACGGCAGCGTGACCAGATGCCCGGATCGGACCTCTGCCGCGATGAGACCGAGCGGCGACAGTGCGACCGCGTCGCTGGAGAGCACAACGGCTTTGGCAAGCGCGATGGAGTCGACCTTGATCGGCGGCAGGTAGTCCCCGGTATCCGGGTCGATCGAGCCCGCGGGAGCGAGGCGATAGAACATCTCAGCCGCGCGCGCAGGAAGCTTGGTGCATGCGAACGGAAATTCGAACACGCGCTCCAGCGTCGGTGCCTTTTCGGCGAGCAGCGGATGGCCCATCCGGCAGAAGAACGTGGCGGCGTGCCTGGGCAGTGGCTCGGTGACCAGTCGCGGATCCTGCTCGGCAACGCTGAGTTCGACCACCGCGAGATCGACTTTCGCCGCCAGCACTCTTTGCAGCATCACACGCCAATCGCCGGTATCGAGTTCGATGCGCAGCCGCGGATGCTTTTCCGCCAGCCGGCCGATCGCCGGCCCGACGCACATGTCGGCGGGATAGGTGCCCGCGCCGACGCGCAGCACGCCGATCTCGAGCCCCTGCAACAGCTTCAGCTCGCGTTCGAGTTCGGCGGCATTGGTCAGCAGCACCTCGCCGCGCGCGAGCAGTCGCGCACCGAACGCGGTCGGCTCGACCCCGTGGCGGGTCCGGTTGAACAATTGGACGCCCAATGCCGCTTCGAGGCCGGAAATGCTGCGCGACAACGCCGGCTGGCTCATGTCCAGCGCTTCGGCCGCCCGGGCGTAATTGCGGTGCCGGGCGAGCGTGGTCGCATAGAGCAGGTGCTTCAGGTCGAGCACGATGCAGAAATGGTATCAGACCATGCGCCGCGGAGCATCGACAGGTTGTCGGCTACGTGGTCAACTTCGCGACCGCGCTCGAACCACCACGGATTCTTCTGTCGCAGCGCAGTCCGTCCTTCGGGTCAACTTCGTCGTCAGGGAGAAACGCATGACCGGCTTCAATCGAATAGCCACATGGCTCGGGGCGGCGGCAATGGCAATCATTGCCGCGGCGCCAGCCGTTGCGCAGAAACAGCCCAACATTCTGGTCATCATGGGTGATGACATCGGCATGTGGAATGTCGGCGCCTATACGCACGGCATGATGGGCAAGACACCAAACATCGATCGGCTGGCGAAGGAAGGGATCCTGTTCACGGACCACTATGCGCAGCCAAGCTGCACCGCAGGACGCGCAGCGTTCATCACCGGCCAGATGCCGGTGCGCACCGGCATGACGACAATCGGGATTCCGGGCTCCGCGCGCGGCATTCAGAAGGAGGACCCGACGTTGGCCGAGGTCCTCAAGTCGGCGGGGTACAACACCGCCCAGTTCGGCAAGAACCACCTGGGCGACCGCAACGAGTTCCTGCCGACGAACCACGGTTTTGACGAATGGTTCGGCAACCTGTATCACCTGAATGCCGAAGAAGAGCCCGAACAGCTCGATTATCCAGGACAGAAGAATCCGCAATACACCAAGGACGTCGGCCCGCGCGGCGTGCTGCATGCATGGGCAACCTCGGTGGACGACCCCACGGTAGATCCGAAATTCGGGCGCGTCGGCAAGCAGAGAATCGAAAACACCGGCATGCTGACCCGCAAGCGCATGGAGACGTTCGACGGCGAGGTCCTGGACGCGACGCTCAACTACCTGGACCGCAACGGCAAGAGCGACAAGCCGTTCTTTGTCTGGTTCAACACGACAGCCGTCCACATTTTCTCGCATTCGCCGCAGAAGTACATCCAGAAGGCCGTCGACGAAGGGCGCTCCGAGTCGGACGTGATCCGGGCCAAGATGATCGAGCACGACGAGCAGATTGGCGCGCTGCTGAAGAAGCTCGAAGATCTCGGCGTGGCGGACAACACCATCGTCATTTACACCACCGACAACGGCAACGAACTGATGTTGTGGCCGGATGGCGGCTACGCCCCGTTCCGTGGCGAGAAAGGCACGACCTGGGAAGGCGGTGTGCGAGTGCCGATGCTCGCGCGTTGGCCCGGCAAGATTCCCGCGGGTCGGGAAGCCAATGGCATCCAGTCGCACGAAGATCTGTTCGTGACCCTGGCCGCTGCAGCCGGCATGCCCAACATCAAGGAGAAGCTTCTGACCGGCGTGCAGATGGGCCCCATCAACTACAAGGTTCATCTGGACGGCTACAACAACCTCGACTACTGGACCGGCAAGACCGAGAAGTCGGCGCGCCGCGAGATCTACTACTACGACGAAACGGACCTGATGGCGATGCGGGTCGACGCTTGGAAAATGCACATCGGCGTCAAGCCCAACGGCATCTGGTGGGATCCGAAGACCTACCCCAGCGTCCCGTACATCTTCAATCTCTTGATGGATCCGATGGAAAAGATGGATCCGCAATCGCACGAATGGGGCTATATCGGACGCAAGTTCGTCGCCGAGAAGTTGTGGGCGCCTACGGCCGCCGGCCGCTTCCTGCAGGCGCACCTAAAGAGTTTGGGTGAATATCCGCCGCGCCAGGCTGCGGACACGCTCAGCATGAAGAAGGCGATCGAAGAAGCGATGAAGAAGCTGGACACACCGGGCGGATCCAGCAACTAGCCCTGGCGGTCCGGCATCGTCCAGATTGCTGCCTTTTGCGGGCCATCGACCTCTTTGGATGATGGCCCGCTTTCGATTGCCCCCGCTTCGCACAAGTGCCTCGATGAACCCAGCGAACATTCACCGACTTTGGTGGCGCGTTGCGTCCCACCGCCTGCTGGCGCTACTGCTGCTGGTCGCCGCCGGCGCCGTCGGTGCCCAGGCGATCGACCCGCTGCCTTCATGGAGCGACTCGGCCAGCAAGGCGAACATCGCGGCATTCGTCGACAAGGTGACCCGGCGAGGCTCGGCCGACTTTGTATCCCCCGCCGAGCGCATCGCCGTCTTCGACAACGACGGCACGCTGTGGGCCGAGCAGCCGATGTATTTCCAGGCGTTCTTCATCTTCGACCGCGTCAAGGCACTTGCGCCGAAGCATCCGGAGTGGAAGTCCAAGGAGCCGTTCGCGTCGGTGCTTCGGGGCGACGCGAAGGGTGCGCTGAAGGGCGGCGAACATGCGTTGATCGAGATGGCGATGGCCACGCATGCGGGTATGACCACGGCGGAATTCGAGCAGATCGTCTCCGATTGGATCGCGACGGCGCGGCATCCCGAGACCGGCAGGCTCTTCACCGAAATGGTCTATCAGCCGATGCTCGAAGTGCTTGCATACCTGCGCGCGAACGGGTTCAAGACCTTCATCGTTTCGGGCGGCGGCATCGAGTTCATGCGGCCATGGACCGAACGCGTCTATGGCGTTCCGCCGGAGCAGGTCATCGGCAGCAGCATCAAGACCAGGTTCGAACTGCGCGACGGCCAACCAGTGCTGGTGCGCCTGCCGCAGATGGACTTCGTCGACGACAAGGCAGGCAAGCCGGTGGGCATCAACACCCATATCGGCCGCCGGCCGATCGCCGCGTTCGGCAATTCCGACGGTGATTTGCAGATGCTGCAGTGGACCACGGCGGGCAAGGGCGCCCGGCTGGGCGTGCTCGTTCACCACACCGACGCCGAACGCGAGTACGCCTACGACCGCAACTCGTCGATCGGACGCCTCGACAAGGCGCTCGACGTGGCGGGCCCGCAAGGCTGGACGGTGGTGGACATGAAGAACGACTGGAAGTCGATCTACCCGACGCCAGTGGCGCGGTGAGCCGGGGCTTCCCGGTCATGCCTTCGGACGCGCGCGACGACGCGGCGCAGCTGGACCACGACGAGTGGCCGCTGCGTTGGCAGCGCAAGCTGGGCTTGGCCCCCGAGGACGGCATGGGGCTCGTTCGCCGGGCGGCCTTCTTCGCGATGGTGGCGTGGCTGCCGCTTGCCGTCTGGGCCTTTCTGCAAGGTCGCGCACTCCCGGGCGGCATCGCCGAACCGCTGTTGACCCATTTCGGCATCAACGTCCGGTGCCTCGTCGCCATTCCGCTGCTGATCCTGGCCGAAGGCGCGGCGCTGCGCACGACGGTCGCGACGGCCGGGCAGTTCGTACGCAACGGGCTCGTCACCGAAGCGCAGCGGGGCGCGTTTACCGCGCACTTGCGCGATGTGGCGCGCCTGCGCGACTCGTCGCTGCCGTGGGTCGTCGTGCTGGGATTGACGCTGGCGTGGGTGATCGCCGATCCGGCGGACCCGCACAACGATGCACTTTCGTGGGCGGTGGACGGCACCGGCAAGCTGGGTTTCGGCGCGTGGTGGTTCGCGTATGTTTCGCGCCCGATGTTCTCGGTGCTGGTGCTGGGCTGGCTGTGGCGAATCGTCGTCGTCTTCATCCTGTTTCGCGGCATCTCCAAGCTCGACCTCGACCTGGTGCCCACACATCCGGATCGCGCCGCCGGACTGGGATTCCTCGAGCGCTATCCCGGCGCATTCGCGCTCGTGACCTTTGCGGTGGCGGCGGTGGTCGGGTCGGGTTGGGCGCACGACGTCGTCTACCATGGCGAGAGCGTCGAATCGATGATCCGGCCGCTCGCCGTCTTCACGGTCGTATGGACGTTGCTCCTGCTGTCGCCGCTGCTCGCGTTCACCCCGAAGCTCATGGCGACCAGGCGCCAGGCCCGGCTCGACTACGGGCGCTTGGTGGCGGAACAGGGTCGACTCGTGCGGCGGCGCTGGGTTCTCGGCGAATCCGCCGCACAGGGCGAGATGCTCGAGCCGGAAGGAGTCGGTCCGGTGGCCGATGCGCAGACACTCCATGACGCGGTGATGCGCACTCGAATGGCGCCCATTGGCAAGTCGGCGTTGTTTGCGGTGCTGATTCCGATCGTATTGCCGATGCTTGCCGTGTTTGCGATCCAGATTCCGCTCAAGACAATGCTTTTCAAGGTCCTCAAGACGCTGGCATGAACGCCAGGATCCGGCGGTTGCAGTGCGCCGAAATTACTCAATGTTCACGGAGAAGACGATGACAGGAAAATACTTGATGTACGGCCTGCTGGCCACGTCGCTTGCGGCGGCCAGCGCCCATGCGCAGACCGCACCGGCGACCGCGAGTCGGCCCGCAGCCGCTGTGGCCGCGCCGGCGGCGAACGCGGTCGATCCGGCATCGGTCCAGGCGCTGAAGGACATGGGCGCCCACCTGCGGACGCTGAAGCGCTTCGGGGTGTCGACCGAATTGACCGGCGAGCGGGTGCTGGAAGATGGCCAGAAGCTGCAGCACACGGCGACGGCGGACATGGATGTCGACACGCCGAACCGGCTGCGCATCGTGATGTCGAGTGCGCGCAATGAACGCGAGCTCTTCTGGGACGGCAAGGTGGTCACGCTCTTCACGCCCGCGCAGAAGTATTACTCCCAGGTTGAATTTGCCGGCACGGTTGGCGAACTCGTCAAGAAGCTGGAAGAACGATACAACGTGGAAGTCCCGATGTCCGACCTCTTCACCTGGGGCACGCCGGCCGCGCCGCTCGACAAACTGGAATCGGCGATGAATGCAGGCCAGGATTTCATCGGCAAGGACCTTTGCGATCACTACGCCTTTCGCCAGGGCATGATCGACTTTCAGATCTGGATCACGACCGGGGACAAGCCCCTGCCGCGCAAGATCGTGATTACCAACCGCGCCGACGACGCGCGTCCGCAATCCGTCTCGCTGCTCGACTGGAACCTGAAGCCGGCCTTCACGACCGCGGTGTTCAAGTTCGTGCCGCCCAAGGGGGCGACCAAAATCGAGATCGTTCCGGTCAAGACCAAATAAGGGAGCGCCACCATGGCCAAATCATTCGGTAGATTGTTTCTGACTCTTGTGGCCGCTCTGGTTCTGACGGGCGTTGCGGTCGTGCCGCTGGCTGATGCGCGCGGTGGTGGCGGCGGCGGTGGCGGAGGCGGCGCTCGCGGAGGCGGCGGTGGTGGTGCGCACGCTGGCGGTGGGGGCGGGGGCGGGGGCGGCAGGCAAAACGTCCAGGCCAACAACAACCGCGCCGATGCGCGCACCAACAATGTCCGCAGCACCAGTGTGAACAACGTCAACAACGTCAACCGCAATACCAACGTCAACGTCAACCGCAATACCAACGTCAACGTGGACGTCGATCGCGGCGGTTGCTGCAACAACGGATGGGACAACAACTATCATCCGGTGGCGACGGCGGCGGCAGTGACCGCGACGGTTGCCGTGACCTCTGCGGTCGTGGGGTCGATGGTGCGCAGCGTGCCGGCAGGATGCGTCCCGGTGAACTACGGCGGACTGATCTACCAGCAATGCGGTGGCGTCTGGTACCAGCCCCAGGCTGGCCAGTACGTCGTGATCAATCCGCCGTATTGACGATGGATGGCGGGCAGAACGGGACCGCGACGTTCGCGGTCCGTGGTTCTCGCGCACTTCACCCCGCGGCCGCGAACCGGTTGCGCCGGCCGCTTGGCGTCTGTTTGTGCACGATCCCAATGTCCGTTACGGGCAGCCCGTCATGTCTGCGGTGGGTTCGATTGCACCAGTCGGCCGCCTGCCACTTTTCGGCGGGTCACCATTGGTCCGGACCATCACATCCGAATAGCCTGACTCCGAGAGGCGGGGGGTCGGTTTTTCCAGCAGGTTGCCGGATTCCCACCCGATTGTCGGGAAGCACAGACGGGAGTTGCTGCCACACAACTGGTCTTTCCTAAATTGGACATAATACAAATTATGCGACAAATGGACACCCCGGGGCCACGTCCACCGCAGCCCCGGGGCATCCACCCGCGCCGGTCGCGGGCGTGCTATCTGCTGCCCGGCAGCTTCGGCACGAGCTTCGCCGCAAACGACTGCACGGCGATCCGGCCGTCGCGGACGACGAACGTATCGGTCACGAGTTCGTAGACGTTGTCCGCCGTCTCCGCCGACCACACGATGTACGCGTAGTCGCCGTCGACGGTCCGGTGCCGGAGCCGGAACGTCGCGCCGGGCTTGCTGAACTCCGCGAGCAGCGCGACGAACAGCGTCCGGATCGCGGCCGTCCCGCGCAACGGCCCGTCCGGCGTGAACAGGACCGCCCCGGGCGCGAAGTCGGCCATGATCCCGTCGAGGTCCCGCGCGCCGAAGGACTTCAGGTGGTGGTCGAGGACATCGCTGGTCGTGGTCATCGGATGGCCTCCGCGCTCACGCTCGCGTGACGACGACTTCGAGGTACTCCCCCGGCACCACCAGCGAACCCCGACCGCCGACGTTCAGGCGCTCGAGCAGCGCGACGATGTCGGCCTCCAGCGCCTTCCGGCCGGTAGCCTCCAGTGCGGCGAACGCCTTGTGGATCGGCCCGTAGTAGTCGCGGAACATCTGGATCCAGTGCGCCGGAGACCGGTAGCGGAAGTTGAAGACCCTGCGCTCGGTCCGGATCGCGGCCGCCTGCGCGCCGAAGAGCTCGACGACGTGCGGCTCGGTGCCCCACAGCGCGGGCGACCTCAACCCCGCCGGCGGCGGCAGGTAGCGGCCGACGATCCCGAACAGCTGCCCGATGAAGCCGCCGGGCGTCCAGTTCGCGAGCCCGATGCGTCCGCCCGGCCGGACGACGCGCAGCATCTCGCTCGCCGGGCGCGCGTGGTCGGGCGTGAACATCGCGCCGAACGTCGAGAGGACGACGTCGAAGCTCGCGTCGGCGTACGGCAGTGCCTCCGCGTCCGCGACCTCGAAGGCGACCGGCAGGTGCTCGGCGGCCGCGCGCTGGGCGCCCCTGTCGAGCAGCGCGGGGACGTAGTCGGTCGACGTCACCTGCGCGAAGCGGCGCGCCGCGGCGAGCGTGGCGTTGCCGTTGCCGGCGGCGACGTCGAGCACGCGCTCGCCGGCGCGGATGTCGGCGGCCTCGGCGAGCGTCTCGCCGACGATCTGCAGCGTGGTGCCGATGACGGCGAAGTCGCCGCTCGCCCACGTGGCCTGCTGTTTCTGCTTGATGCCGGCGAAGTCCGGTGGCGGCGGCGTTCCGGCGGTTGCTGCGACCTGCGATTGTGCGAATGACATGGCTGGCTCCTTCAGGAAATGTGACCGAAACATGCGCGGGATGCGGCAGGGGGATCACGCCGTCCGGCAGCCCGCGCAACGGACGGTCGGCGCGCAACGAAAGCCGTTCAGAGTCGCCCGAGCGCCCGTTCGCCCAGCGTCGCTTCGTCGCGGCGCGCGAGTACGATGTCGCGCAACTCGCGTGCCCCGAGCGTCCGCAGCGCCTCGAGGTCGCGTGAACGCCGCCGCCGCGACGCGAGCGCGTCGACGAAGCGGCGTACCAGTTGCAGCACGCCCCGGTGCACACCATCGCATCGGGGCGACACGCGAAATAGCGCGCCGGCGCTCGGGTCCGCGAGTGCGCTTGCGGTTCGTGTGGTCGGGCGGTTCATCGTGCTCATTCCTTCCGGGTCGAAGCGAAGGTGCAGCCGGGTTTCCGGGGTGAAGCTGAAGCGGATTCTTCCCGGCTGCGCGCCTTGACGCTTCACCGTGCATCGTTCACATTTGCCCGCGCGTCCTGATCCGCGGCGGTGTCACGCGCGCGCTTGCTCGCGCGTCCGCGGATCCTGATCGGGAATCCGGCAAGGGAGGCCGAAATGAGCCACGACACGCTGTCCGACGTGCTGCGGACGGTGCGTTTGCGCGGCGCCGTCTTCTTCTACGTCAGCGCCGGCCGGGAATGGGCCGCCGAGGCGCCGGCGGCCAGAGAGATCGCGCCGGCGGTGATGCCGGGCGCCGAGCACATGATGCAGTACCACGTCGTCACCAGCGGAGATTGCTGGGCCGGCATCGTCGGTCAGTCGCCCGTTCGGATGGGCGCAGGCGACATCGTGCTCTTTGCGCACGGCGACGCCCACGTCATGTCGAGTGCGCCAGGGATGCGCGCCGACCCGAACGTCGCGTGGTACCACGGCGCGAGGATCGACGAGCTGCCGATCCGAATTGCCTACGAGGGCACCAGCGGACCGCAGGCGTCGCCACCCGGCCAGAGCGGCCTCACCAGCATCGTTTGCGGCTTCCTGAGCTGCGACGTCACGCCGTTCAATCCGCTGATCGCCACCCTCCCCCGCATGCTTCACCTGCGCGTCGCCGACCGCAGCAACTGGGTCGTGCAGTTCCTGCAGCAGGCGGTGGCCGAGTCGCACGCAAGCCGGCCCGGCAGCGAAGCGATGCTCGCGCGGATGAGCGAGATGCTGTTCGTGGACGCCGTGCGCCGGCACGTGGACGCATTGCCCGCCGGGAGCACGGGCTGGCTCGCGGGCCTGCGCGACCGGTTCGTCGGCCGCGCACTGACGCTGCTGCACGAGCGGCCGGCCGACGCCTGGACGCTCGACGAGCTGGGCCGGCAGGTCGGACTGTCGCGCTCGGCACTGCACGAGCGCTTCGTGCAGTTCGTCGGGACTCCGCCGATCCAGTACCTGGCCCGCTGGCGCATGCAGGTCGCATCCGGGCTGCTACGCAACTCGAACGCGACGGTGGCCGCGATCGCGCTCGAGGTCGGCTACGACTCCGAGGCGGCGTTCGCGCGCGCGTTCAAGCGCACGACGGGCGTGCCCCCGGCCGCTTGGCGGCGCGCTGCGGCGCAGGTTCCTTCCGCGAAAGGGCCGCAGTGACGGTCGGCAGAACCCCTCAGTCCGCGATGAACTCCACGCGCTCGTCGGCCACGTCGATCACGTCGCCGTCGCGCAGCTGCCACGGCGCGTCGTCGATGGCCCGGCCGTTGACCCGCACCCGCCCGCGTCCCTCGACGCGGCACAGGAAGAAGCCGTGCGGCCGCCGGACGACCACGGCGAGCAACTCGCCGGGACGTCCGACGCCCGCCACGACGCGGTCGAGCGGCAGCCGGCCCGGCGCGCGCGGTCCGCGCAGGAACCGGATCGTCGCGTCCGGGAAGCGCACGCGCGTCGCAGGTGCCGAGGGCACGCGCAGGCTCTCGGCCGAGCGTCGCTGCGCCTCCTCGGCCACCTCGGCGACAGGCTTCAGTCCCGTGATCAGCATCGTCCGGTCGAGGTCGACCTCCGCGGACGCACGCGGATTGAGGTAGCGCAGGCTGAGCGCCCCGAAACCGATCACGTCGCCGTGCTGCAGGATGTGCCGGTCGACCCGCGCGCCGTTGACGAACGTGCCGCCGGCGGTGCCCAGGTCCTCGAGGATGTGGTCCTTGCCGACCGCGACCACGACGGCGTGCGCCGGGCTTGCCGCCGGATCGTCGACGACGACGTCGCTGCCCGGATCGCGGCCGATCGTCAGCCGCGCGTCGTCGACGAAGCACTGGAACACGATCGTGCCGTCCGCGCTCAGCACCAGCTTGGCCATGGTGGCGCCTCCGGGCCCGGCTCAGCGCAGCCACGCCAGCGCGCGCCGCCACCACGGCAGCCGCACCGGATTCACCACGGGGTCGTCGACGCGCACGACGATCACCGACACGTTGTCGAGGCCGCCGTTGTCCTTGGCGGCCTGCACGAGCAGCTGCGCCGCGAGCGGAACGTTGGCGCGCACCGACTGCAGGACGAGCTCGATGTCGGCGTCGTCGACGAGGTCGTTGAGACCGTCCGAGCACAGCAGGAACACGTCGCCGGGCAGCGCCGCCTCGTCGCGCACGTGGGGCGCGATGTCCGTGGCGATGCCGACGGCGCGGGTGACGAGGTTGCGATTGTGCGTGCCGACGGCCTCGGCCGCCGCGATGTACCCGAGGTCGATCTGGTCGCGCAGCAGCGAGTCGTCGCGCGTCAGCAGCTGCAGCCGGTTGAAGCGCAGCCGGTAGATCCGCGAATCGCCGACGTGGGCCAGGACGACCCGGTCGCCGCGGAACACCGCCAGCGCCAGCGTCGTGCCCATCCCGTAATGCACCGGGCTCGCCTGCGCCGCGGCGTAGACGGCGGCGTTGGCGCGAATCATGCATCCGCTCACGGCGTCCGCCAGCGCGTCCGGGTCCGCGTCCGGCGCCAGCGTCGAGAGCGCGGCCACGAGGTCGCCGACGACGACGTCGATGGTCATCCGGCTCGCCACCTCGCCCGCGCGGTGGCCCCCCATGCCGTCGGCGAGCGCCATCACGCCGGTGACGGCGTCGTACGCGATCGTGTCCTCGTTGTACTGGCGGACGCTGCCGGCGTCGGTGACGCCGGCGACGTCGAGGAGTGGAGGCGGCATGGGCGAGCGCTATTCGCCGGAGCGTTTCCGCGCAGCGGCCATCGCGGCCCCCGCGGCGCGTCCGGCCGCCCGAAGTTACCATACGGTCGCTGCCGCCGCCGGATGCGACAATGGGCCAGCGGCCCCGCGCCCGTTCGTCCGCCCTCCGCCATGAAACCCGCCCGCATCGGCCGCTACGTGATCCTCGACGAACTGGGTCGCGGCGCGATGGGAATCGTCTACAAGGCACGCGATCCGCTGATCGACCGGCTGGTCGCGCTGAAGACCGTCGGCGTCGAGGCGCACAGCGCCGAGGCCGACGCGTACCGCCAGCGCTTCTTTCGCGAGGCGCGGTCGGCGGGCGGCCTCTCGCACCCGAACATCGTGACGGTCCACGACGTCGGCGAAGGCGACGGCGTCGCCTACATCGCGATGGAGTTCCTCCCGGGCCAGTCGCTGCGCCAGATCCTCGATTCGGGCGCGGTGCTTCCGTTCGCGCGGATCGCCGACATCGCTGCGCAGGTCGCCGACGGGCTCGCGTTCGCGCACGCGAAGGGTGTGGTCCATCGCGACGTCAAGCCGGCGAACGTGATGGTGCTCGACAGCGGCCTCGTCAAGATCACCGACTTCGGCATCGCGCGGCTGCCGTCGGGCACGCGCACGATCGCGGGCACGGTCTACGGGTCGCCCAAGTACATGTCGCCGGAGCGTGTGCGCGGCGAGGAGGTCGACGGCCGCACGGACATCTTCTCGCTGGGCGCGATGCTCTACGAGATGCTGACGGGCGTGGCGCCGTTCACGGCGACCGACCTGCCGACGATCCTCGACCAGATCCTGCACGTGATGCCGGAGCCGCCGTCGCAACGCAACCGCGACATCCCGCCGGCGTTCGACGTCATCGTCGCGCGCGCGCTGGCGAAGGACCGCGCGGACCGGTATGCCGACGCGCAGCAGATGGCCGACGCGCTGCGCCACTTCGCGGATCCGGTCCCGGCGGCCGCGCCAGCCGCGCCGGCCGGCGAGCGCCCTGCCCTGCTCGTCCGCCCCGCCGGCGAACCGCAGCCGCGCGCCACGACCGCCCAGGAGGCGGCGTCGCCCATGTTCATCGCGCCGCGGCCGGAGCCCCTGCCGAGCGCGGATCGCGCCGCGAAGGCGCCCGCGCCGCGTTGGCGCACGATGGCGCTGATCGGCGTGCCGCTCATCGGCATCGCGGCGCTGGCGCTGTGGCTGGCGGCCCCCTCGCGTCCGCCGAAGCCGCCGCCGGCCACGCCGATCGCGGCGCCCACCCCCCTGCCCGCACCGGCACCGATCGCCGCGAGCGAGCCCGCGCAGCCGGCCCCGGCGACCGGCGCGGCGGCACCCGCGCGACCCGCGGCACCCGCGGCAACGAGCGCACCGCCGCCTCCCGCGCTGGCGCAGGCTTCGGCACAATTGGGGTTTGCGATCTCGCCGTGGGGCGAGGTGTACGTCAACGGCCGGAAGGCGGGCATCTCGCCCCCGCTCGTCGAGTTGCGGCTTCCGCCCGGCAAGTACGCGGTCGAGATTCGCAACGCGACCTTTCCGCCGTTTCGCACCACCGTCGAATTGCGCGCGCAGGAGAGCATCAAGTTGAGGCACAAGTTCCAGTGACGACGGTCTGCACGTCCGATTGCGCCGGCCTTTGGCCGCGGGTGCTCGCGGTGGCGCTGCTCGCCGCGGGGTGCGCCGCGCCGGGGGACAAGGCTTCCGAAGGCGGCCCCGGCGCGTCGCCCGCCCCGGCGGCCGCCGCGGCGCCGGGGCCGGCCGCGTCCGACGCGGTCGCGCCGCCGCCGGCGCCTCCGGCCAAGGGGCTCGCCGAGCAGGAATTCGAACTGGGTGTGAAGAGCTACGAGGATGGCGACTACAAGTCGGCTGCGCGGCATCTGCAGGCGGCGGTCAACTTCGGCCTGCCGGCAGGGACGGAGCGCGCGACCGCGCACAAGTATCTCGCGTTCGTGAACTGCACGTCCGGCCAGCCGCGCGTGTGCCGCGACGAATTCCGCAGGGCGTTCGCCGCCGATCCGTCGTTCGACCTCACGCCGGCGGAAGCCGGGCACCCGATCTGGGGCCCGGTGTTTCGCGCCGTGAAGGCGGAGACGGCGCCGAAGGCGAAGGGAAAGTAGCCTACGGCGGCACGCAGCCGATGACACCGAGGTCGCCGGTGCCTTCGGGAATCCAACCGCGCCCGACCATCCCGGCGCGCGTCGCGAGGCTCGTCGTGTAGCGGTGATTCGGCGCGCCGCCCTGCCCGTCGTTGTAGAGCCGGTAGAGCGGCAGCGTGCCCGCCCCGCAGGCGCCGGCGGCGTCGGGCCGTGCGAACGCGAACACCTCGGCCTCGAACTGCCAGTCCGGATTCTGCTTCACCTTCGCGCATTCGGCGGCGTCGGGCGTGTAGAAGTGCGAGCTCTTCGGCGCGAAGCTCACGCTGAAGAAGCGGCACACGTTGGCGGCGCCGGGCGTGTCGAGCGGACGCACGTTGAACGACTCGCCGGTGCGCGACCAGCCGGTGAATACGCCCGCGTCGAGCTTCGCGACCTCGTCGGGATTCGCGGTCACGAAATAGTGGTCCCACTCGGCGTGCCGGAACTCGATCGCGGGCGGATCGACGAGCGCGAGGCTCGCGGTCATCGCCGCGACGAACGCATCGCCGCCGCCGCCGGCCACCGGCTGCGCGCCGCCGGCCACGCCCGGCAGGTTGAGCGACGCGGTGCCCCCGGCCGCGTACACGCGACCGCGCGCGGTGACCGCCAGCGCGAACACCTGATCGAGTCCGCTGCCGCCGAGATACGTCGCCTGCGGTAGCGTCGCGAGCGCGTGGTCGAGGCGCGCGACGAACCCGTCCCCGCCGCCGCCGGCTGCGGCCTGCGCGCCACCGGCGGTTGCCGGAAAACTGGTGGACGCCGTGTTGCCGGCGACGTAGACCGCGCCCGACGCGTCGATCGCCAGCGCGTTCGCGACGTCGTCGGAGAGGCCGCCGACGAGCGTCGCCTGCCGCAGCGTCGCGAGCGCGCCGTCGAGCGTGGCGACGAACGCGTCGCTGCCGCCGCCGCGCACCGGCTGCGCGCCGCCGGCCGTCGCCGGGAAATTCGCCGACGCCGTTTCGCCGGCGACGTACACCGCACCGTCCGCGTCGAGCGCCAGCGCATACGCGGCATCGGCGGCGACGCCGCCGACGTACGTCGCCTGGACGAGCGTCGTGAGTTCGGCGTCGAGTTTCGCGACGAAGGCGTCGCCGCCACCGCCCGGCACAGGCTGCGCGCCGCCGGCGGTCGCGGGGAAGCTCGCGGAACCCGTGCTGCCGGCCACGAACACGCGGCCCGAGCGGTCGAGCGCAAGCGCGTAGGCGATGTCGTTGTTGCTGCCGCCGAGATACGTACCCTGCGTGAACGCGCGGAGGTCGTACGACAGGCGCACGACGAACGCGTCGGTGTTGCCGGCGCGGCTCGCCTGCGCGCCGCCGGCCGTGGCCGGGAAGTTGACCGACGACGTGCCGCCGGCGACGTAGACACCGCCGGTGCCGACCGCGAGCGCGAACGCCTGGTCGAACGCGCTGCCGCCGACGTACGTCGCTTGCGTCAGACTGGCGAGGTCGGGAGCGAGCCGCGCGACGAAGGCGTCGCCGCCGCCGCCGGCGCCGGGCTGCGCGCCCCCCGCGGTGCCCGGGAAGTCGAGCGAATTGGTGCTGCCGGCCACGTAGACGCTGCCGTTACCGTCGAGAACGAGTGCCTGCGCGACGTCGGAACCGGTGCCGCCGAGATAGGTCACGCGCGCGAAGGACGTGAGGTCGCGGTCGAGCCTGGCGACGAACGCGTCGCCACCGCCGGCGGCGCTGGATTGGGCGCCGCCAGCGGTGCCCGGAAAGTTGAACGACGCCGTGCTGCCGGCCACGTACACGGTGCCCGCATCGTCCGTGGCGATCGCGTTGGCGATGTCGCCGCCGCTGCCACCCGCGAACGTGGCCTGCAGCAAGGGATCGACGACGACGGCGTGCCTGCGGTCGTGCGGGCCCAGCGCGAAACCGTAACGATCCCTTGACACCGTGTAGCCCACGCGCACGGGACGGCGCTCGCCGGCGATCTCCTGCCACGCCACAGGCGCGGTGAACGTGACCGGGCCGAGCGCCGTACGCGCGACGAGCGCGCCGTCGGCCGTGCGCTCCAGCGTCCTTGCGCCGCGGACGCGGAACGTCGCGCGGCGCACGTCGGCGCCCGGCGCGACGGTGACGAGCTTCTCGACGCCGCCGGCGCGCGCGACCAGCGCGACGTCGATGCCCGGCCACGCCTCGCCGAGCGCCACGCGGTCGTACGCGGGCGCGTCCCGCTGCCAGCGGCGCGGATCGGCGCCGGCGAAACGCGAGACGCGCGTGGCGCTCGCGTCGGCGCCGCGCGGCGCCGCATGCGCGCCGACCGGCACCTCCGCCAGCACGACGGCGCGGCCCGTCGCTGGGTCCGCGCGCAACCGCCAGACCAGGGTGCCGTCCCGCGTCACGAAGAGCGCGCCGGCCGGCACGCGCGCGACGAACGCGACGCGCGGGTCGTCGAGTGCGGACGCGGCAACGAAGGGAAACGCGAGGCCGGTCGGACGCACGGCCCGCGGCGCATCGACGTCCGCGTACGCGGCCCCCGTCAGCGCAACGAACGTCGCGGAGAGCGCGCCAACCCGCAGGGCACGGGCACACCGGTATCGAAGTCGGTTCATGCCGCCATTATCGCGCGGGCACGTGTGGCGCCCTCCGGGCAGCCGACAATCCCATCGCTGCGCCACATCTTGCGGTCGTCGTGGCCGATGCGCGCCGGCTTGTCGGCTACGAAACGCACGCGACGGCGCAGTTCTTGCTACATTCGCGCTTCGTCGTGCGATTCGGCATTCGCGGTCGAGAGGCATCGACCGGCGACAAACGATCGGCACCGACGTCGTCTCGCTGTCCGAATTTCGCACGCCCGTCTGGAGCCCGCCGATGCGCCGAACATTCCCTTCCCTGTGTGTCGCGAGCCTGCTGGCCGGTACCGCTGCCGCGCAGGTGCCGGGCGCGACGACGACGTTCGCCGGCGGGCGCGGCTCCGTCTCGGTGGAGGCGCTGTACACGTGGTTCAAGTCGAGCCCGACGCCCGTGCCCGTCATCACCGACGGCTACGCCGACGACCCGGCGACGACGGTGCTGCTCGGCGGCGGATCGCTCGATCCCTCGCCGAGCGCGGGCTTCCGCGTCACCGGCACCTGGGCGTTCGACGCCGGCCGCGGCCTCGAGGTCGTCGGGTTCTACATCCCCACGCGCAGTGCCCGCCGCAGCGTGAGCTCGAGCGGCACACTCGACTCGACCGACCTGCTGCTGTCGTTCTTCGACACGACGACCAGCGCCGAGAACGTCACCGAGATCTCGTTCTCGCCGCTATGGGCGGGCAACGCGACCGAAACGCTGTCGAGCAACCTGGGCGGCGGCGAGCTCAACTACACGTGGGCGCTGCCACCGCAGGGAGGCTGGCGCGTCGATGCGCTGGCCGGACTGCGCTTCCTCCAGCTGCGCGAGGACTACACGCTGACGACCCAGAGTCCGTACCTGCCGCCCAATCCCGTGGATATCTGGAACACCACCGACCAGTTCAATACGCGCAACCGGTTCTGGGGCGCGCAGGTCGGCGTACGCGCGACCTACGACCAGGGTCCGTGGGTCGGCGCCGGCTTCGCCAAGGTCGCGCTCGGCAGCATGCAGCAGCGGGTCTCGATCAACGGCTCTCTCGAGACCAACGACTTCAACGACTACGGCGCGACGCAGACGTTCTCCGGCGGGTATTTCGCGCTGACGACCAACAGCGGCGACCACTCGCGCAACCAGTTCGCCGTGGTTCCCGAACTCGGCCTGTCCGTCGGCTATCGGCTGACGCCGGCCGCCACGATCTACGTCGGCTATTCGTTCCTGTACGCGAGCAACGTCGTCCGCCCCGGCGAGCAGATCAACCGCAGCGTGAACCCCACGTACAGCCTCGCCTACGGCGGCGACACTCCGGTCAAGCCGGTGGGCGCGGCGCAGCCGTCGTTCGGGTTCAACACCACCGACTTCTGGGCGCAGAGTCTCGCGCTCGGCCTGTCCGTCCGCTTCTGAAGAGGTGCGCGCCATGCCCGTCACGTTCGCTCGTTTCGCCTCCGCGGCCATCGCCGCCCTTGCCCTGCTCGCGATCGCCGGTGCCGGCGAAGCCCGTGACGCGCCGGACGGCGGATGCAAGGACGGCGCGCTCGACCTGGGCGGCAAGGGCGAGGACATCGTGGTCAAGAGGATCTGCTTCGTCAGCAAGAAGGGCACCTACAACTACGGCAACGTCAACATCATCAGGGGCGGCGCGCTGCTGTTCGACGACGTCGAGATCACCTTCAACGCGAAGTCCATCCTGATCGAAAACGAAGGGTCGCTGATCGCCGGTATCGATCTGTCCAAGATTGACCGGAATAGCCGGAGCCTCCCGGCGGATCCGACGATCCGGCCCATCGGCACCAGCGGCGGCGCGCTGACGATTCGCCTGTACGGCAAGGACGAGGTCACGTTCGACACCAAGACGAACAAGTGGCACGGCGGGATCGGCATCCCGTGCGCCTCGCCCGGCGAGCCGGCGGGCTCGGTGAGCACCTGCGGCGTCCCGCCCCATATCTGGAATTCCGACGGCGAGAAAGTCGTGGAACCCGGCGTTGCCAATGCGGTACCCGCGTTCCCGACGCTCCCCGGCGGCGTCACCGACCGGTTCTACGCGTACATGCCGCTGCCGTACGACGACGGCGCGCTGCCGAACGAGCAGCCGGGCTATTTCGGGAGCAAGGTGCTTGCGGTGTCGTACGGCGGGCAGCTGATGCTGTACGGCAAGAAGGGGGCGAGCTACGACGACGCCACCAACAACGACAGCTCGAAGTCGGGCACGAGCTGGGCGCGCCTCGACCGGTCGCTCGCCGCGAATTCCAGCGCCGGCGAGCAGAAGGTGCTGCTCGACCGCAAGGTCGACTGGGCCGTCGACGACGAGATCGTCGTGACGACCACCGACTACCTGCCCGGCCACTCGGAGAAGCTCAAGATCAAGAGCGTCGGCGCGCTCAACGGCAACACCGAGCTCACCGTCTACAACGGCACGCAGCACGCGCACTTCGGCACGAAGTACAGCCTCTCGAAGCACGCCGGCATCGGTCGCCTCAACCTCGGGCGCGACGACGTCGAGACACGCGCCGCGGTGGCGCTGCTGACCCGCAGCATCAAGATCGTCTCGGACGGCGCCACGCTCGGCGCGCCGCTGCCGCCCGAAACATCCGCCGACGAAGCGCGTTACTTCGGCGGCCATACCGTGGTGCGCCAGGGCGCGAAGAGGGTGCAGGTGCAGGGCGTCGAGTTCTTCCAGCTGGGCCAGGGCGGCCGCATCGGCCACTATCCGGTCCACTTCCACATGGCGCGCAAGGTCCCGGGCAAGACGTGGATCCGCGACAACTCGGTCCACGACTCGATGACGCGCTGGTACGTCGTCCACGCCACCGAGGGCGTCGAGTTCGCGCGCAACGTCGGCTACCTGTCGATCGGCCACGGCTTCTACATCGAGGAAGGCACCGAGACCAACAACCGGTACCTGTCGAACATCGGCATCTTCGCGCGCTCGGCGATCGACAACGAGCAGAACACGCGCAAGGTGCCGGGAATCCTCGCGGCGCCGATGAACCCCGCCAAGACGGAGAACGTCCCGTTCTATTCCGACGTCGACCACCCGGCGGTGTTCTGGATCATGAACGGCTGGAACGACTTCGAGTACAACATGGCCGCCGGCGCCGGCGCCTGCGGCATCTGCTACTGGCTCGTCCCCGGCGCCAACAGCGGGCACTCGCGGCACATGGACTGGACCGGCTACGCGTCGCTGCAGGCGGACAACAGCGCGAAGGGCGACCACCCGCTCGACCGCGCCGGTATCACGCCGTTGAAGAAGTTCGTCGGCAACTACTGCACGACCGCCCAGAACTCCTTCAACACGGTCGGCAACATGGCGACCTGCTGGGGCATCCAGGTGGGGTCGCAGGAGAAGGTCGCGGCCGTCGCCAACAAGCTGGCCCCGCCCGCGTGCTCGCAGGCCAACTACGGCGACAAGGGCCAGCCGTTGTCGGACGCGTGCATGCTGGACGCGTACAAGGACTCGGACAGCTACTACCCGAAGGTGGACCAGGGGGGCGGCCGGTTCGCCACACGCTGCGTCGAGGGCACCGACTGCAGCAACGTCGAGCGCTGCAGCGAAGGCAACATCGGCGCCTGCATGATCACCGCGCTCGTCAAATACACGTCGTCGTACCACTGGTCCGACTTCAACTTCGCGGCGATCTGGCTGCGGCCGCAGTGGTACCTGATGGTCGACAGCTCCCTCACCGACGTGCAGAACGGCGGCATCACGTTCGTCACTGGCGGCGGCTACACGAAGTCGGACACGATCACCGGCCACTGGGCGCTCGCCCGCAGGAACGTCTTCGTGGGCAACACGCAGACCGGCAACCCCTTCGCGTCGAACGCCGGCCCGTTCAACCCGGACGGCGAGAAGTGCGACGGCGCGCCGGACATCCTCTACTGCCTGTCGCGCAAGAACGGCGTCAGCTTCCCGACGACCAATTTCGCGATGAACCAGCGGCTGTTCAACATCTACGACGGGCCGTCGTACCAGGAGTACAACGCGTACCTCGACATCACGAAGGTGCCGGTCCCGACGACCGGTTGCGGCGCGGACGGCGATCCCATCGAGCGCAACTGCCGCAACAGCGCCTACCTCGGGGCGCGCGCGCTCGGCATGCCGAAGGCGAAGGACAAGACCTGCTACCTGCCGAACGCGGCCATCGGCTGGAAGCAACCGAACGGGTTCTACTACCCGCCGGCGTTCCGCTCGAACAACCTCTTCTTCGACGCTGTCGACATCCGTCACTACGTTCTGCAGCCGCTGTTCCAGGCCGTCGAGCAGAAGTTCGCGCCCGGGCAGCCGGGGGGGCCGTACCTGACGGACCTGGCCGCCGTGCAGTCCGCGTACTGCACGTACCGTTTCGACATGTTCAACAACTGGACGGACGTCGATCGCCAGACCGAGCTCACCGACGACGACGGCTCGCTCACCGGCTACGTGAACACCATCTCGGTCAACAAGGACCCGTTCTTCACTGCACCGATCGAGACGCTCGAGTGCGCGTCCGAGGAGACGGTCAAGACGAGCCCCTACGACTACGTGACGTCGGTCGTCTACCCGCAGTGCGCGGCCAAGGACTATGTCGGCGGCTGCGACGAAAAGGGCAAGGAGTGGCAGTGGACGCAGGACTGCACGAACGACCGCTGCTACGGGGTGCCGATGTACCGGCAGCTGCGCACCAGCGCCGAGAAGCCGACCGACGAAGCGCCGTTCATCCGGATGGCCGGCCAGAGCGCATGGCAGCGCAGCACGCTGAACGCGGTCAACGGCGTCTACTACATCGACACGACGGTAAGCCTCGACCACCAGAAGCAGTTTTCGAAGAACCCGGGCACGGCGCTGTACAACGTGTTCGAGCCCGGCAAGATCTACTACACGTTCATGCTGTTCGCGAAGCCCGCGATCGGAACGAACAAGGCGACCCGGCAGACCTACCAGATGTACGTGGGCAAGGGATTCGATCCCGAGACCGATCTCGTGGCCACGCAGGCCGTGCTTTCCGGCATCAACATCGAGTACAAGGCCGTCGGCTGGCCGTCGACGTGGGGCGTGAAGAAGGACCTCTACGACCCGAAGACCGGCCTGCTGACGGTGACGATGGACATGTCGTTCGCCGATTTCAAGACCAAGTACTTCGCCGCGCGCAAGGACAAGTGCAAGCCGCAGGGCTTCTGCCAGTGGACGGGCGAGGCGGACACCGGGTCCTGCGGCTGCGCGATCTCGTCGGCGTCGGATCCGATCTACGGGTACCTTTTCGGGGCCTGCACGCAGAAGAACGCGCAGGGGAAGGACGCCGTGTGCAACGCGGCGATCAACGACGTCGACTGCCCGGACGGCGGCTGCTACGCGTTCGGCGTGAAGATGGGCAGCGAGTTCAAGTACGATCCGCCGCCGGCGGAGAACCCGCGGCCGAAGCCGCCGGCGTGCTTCCCGCCCGCGAAGGGCGCCGGATGGAACGTGGAGTTGACGCCCCCGGCGAACCCGGCGCTCGTCGGCGCCTGCGTCAACAACCCGGTCAACAACCTCTGCCCGGCCAACTGACGAACGAGGGCCGGGGGCCGGCGCGGCGTTCCGTACTCGCGCCGGCGTGTGCGCCGGCGCGGGTTCAAGCGTCGCGCAGTGCCGCGAGCGCCTGGTCGACCCGGTCGACCGCCACGACCGTCACGCCGTCGACGCCGTGCTTCGGCCGGTTGGCCGACGGGATCACCACGGTGCGGAAGCCCAGCTTGGCGGCCTCGCGGATGCGCTCCTGCCCGCGCTGGACCGGCCGGATTTCCCCCGCCAATCCGACTTCGCCAAACACAAGAGATTTCGCTGGCAACGGTCTGTTTTTAATGGATGATTCGATTGCAAGCAGCACGGCCAAGTCGGCGGCGGGCTCCTGGATGCGCACCCCCCCGACCGCGTTGACGAAGACGTCGTAGCCGCCCGTCTCCACGCCGCCGTGGCGGTGGAGCACCGCGAGCAGGAGGGCGAGGCGCTGCGCGTCGAGGCCGACCGCCAGCCGCCGGGGCATGCCACCCTGCACCGGGTCGACCAGCGCCTGGATCTCGACCAGCAGCGGCCGCGAGCCCTCCAGCGTGGCCACGATCGCCGACCCCGGCACCGGGGCGTCGTGGTGCGACAGGAAGAGCGCCGACGGATTGCCCACACCCTTCAGTCCCCGCTCGGTCATCCCGAACACGCCGAGCTCGTTGGCGGCGCCGAAGCGGTTCTTGATCGCCCGCACCAGCCGGAAACTCGAGTGCGGGTCGCCCTCGAAGTACAGGACGGTGTCGACGATGTGCTCGAGCACCCGCGGACCGGCGATCGCGCCCTCCTTCGTCACGTGGCCGACGAAGACGACGACCACGCCGCGCTGCTTGGCGAGCCGCGTCAGCTGCGCCGCGCACTCGCGCACCTGCGCGACGCTGCCGGGCGCCGAGGTGAGCGTCCCGGTAAACACGGTCTGGATCGAGTCGACGACGATCACCTCGGGGCGCGTCGCGTTGATCGCGGCGACGATCGCCTCGAGCTCGACTTCGGCGAGCAGCTCGACCGCTGCGTTGACGAGTCCCAGCCGCTGCGCGCGCAGCGCGACCTGCTCGACCGACTCCTCGCCGGTCACGTACAGCGTGCGGCGGCCGGCGCCGAGCGCGGCCGACGCCTGCAGCAGCAGCGTCGACTTGCCGATACCCGGGTCGCCGCCCAACAGCACCACGCCGCCGGCGACGAGGCCGCCGCCGAGAACCCGATCGAATTCCTCGAGGCCGGTCGCGATCCGTGCGTTCTCCTGCGCCTCGACGGCGGCCAGCGGCACGACCGTGGAGCGCGCGCCCGCGACGCTCTCGAAACGTGCCGGGGCGGCGGCGGCGACGGTCTCGACCAGCGTGTTCCAGGCGCCGCAGCCCGGGCATTGCCCCTGCCACTTCGGCGCGGACGCCCCGCACTCCGTGCACGTGTAGACGGTCTTCGGCTTCGCCATCGGCGGTCAGAGGCGGCGGATCACGTCGACCAGCGTGTGCGCGTCCGGATAGTGGCGCTGCGCGACGATCGCGAATGCGATCGCCAGCACGAGCACGACCGCGAACGCGAGCCACGTGTGCCCGACCACGCTCGCGATCCAGCCACCAGTCGCGATGTGCCGCGTCGGGCGCACGAGTCCCGCCGACAGCATGCCCGCGAACGCGGCGTCGGCGAGGATCGTCGGTGCCGCGTAGAGGATCCAGGCCACGGCGCCGAACGCGGCAGCCGCTAAGGCAACCAGCAGCACCAGCACCCAGCCGTCGTCCCCGAGATCGAAACCACCGCCGCCGCCTTTCAGCGAAACTCCCGGCGTCGACGGCGAGGTGGCGTCGCCGGAGGCGAAGCCCAAGCCGCCGAAGCGCGCGGACGCCCCGCCCCCGCCGGAGCCCCCGCCGCCGCCGCGGAACACCGGCAGATCGCCGCCGCTGCCCGAGCCTCCGCCCCCGCCGCTGCCTCCGGACCAGCCGCCGTCGAGCGCGTCGGCGGCGTCGCGCGCGAGGCTGCGCCGCGAGCCCGGAAGCATCGGATGGTCGTAGCCCGCATACTTGAGCCAGATCCGCACGCCGAGCAGGAACGCACCGTAGCCGGCGACGAGCGCGACCGCGTAGCGCAGCCACATCGCGTGCACGCCGGCTTCGAGCAGCAGCTTGGTCACCGCGAGCCCGACGGCGAAGCACGCGGCGAGGATCAGCGCAACGTGCAGGCGCACCGCGTGCCGCGCGACGATGGACTTGCGCAGCGTATCGGCCGACGTCGCGGTCGGTTCCGGCGCGGGCGTGGGCGCCGTCATCGCGGTCGGTCCCGCCGGGCCGTCCCAAGGGACCGACCAGCCCCCTTGGGGGGCAGCGAGCGAAGCGAGCGCGGGGGTCGTCCTCCGTCCCGCCGGGCCGTCCCAAGGGACCGACCAGCCCCCTTGGGGGGCAGCGAGCGAAGCGAGCGTGGGGGTCGTCCTCCGTCCCGCCGGGCCGTCCCAAGGGACCGACCGGCCCCCTTGGAGGGCAGCGAGCGACGCGGGCGTGGGGGCCGGCTCATTCTAGGCGAGCTCGTGCGGATGCACGACCGCCGTTCCCAGCTTGCCGACGACGACACCGGCGGCCTCGTTGGCGATACGCACGGCGTCCGGCAGCGATGCACCCGCCGCGAGCAGCACGCCGATCGTCGCGATCACCGTGTCGCCGGCACCGGAAACGTCGTACACCTCGCGCGCCTGCGCGGGGATCGTGAGCGCGCCGTCGGCCGTGTAGAGGCTCATGCCCTCCTCCGACCGCGTGACGAGCAGCGCGCCGATGGCGAGGTCGCGCCGCAGCGCCTGCGCCTTCGCGGTGAACTCGGCCTCGTCGCGCCAGCGGCCGGCGACCTGCCGGAACTCGTTGCGATTGGGCGTGAGCAGCGTCGCGCCCCGATAGCGCGTGTAGTCGTCCCCCTTGGGGTCGACCAGGACCGGCTTGCCCGCGGCGCGTGCGCGCTCGATCATCGTCGCGATGTGCGCGAGCCCGCCCTTGCCGTAGTCGGACAGGATCACGAGGTCGGTGGCGGCCACCAGCCGCTCGTAGTCGGCGAGCTTGGCCGCGAGCACCTCGTGCGACGGCGCCGTCTCGAAGTCGATGCGCAGCAGCTGCTGCTGGCGCCCGATGACGCGCAGCTTGACGGTCGTCGGCACGGCGGGGTCGCGCAGGAACGACGCCTGGACGCGCTCGGCCTCGAGCAGCCGCGCGAGCGCCTGCCCGGGCTCGTCGTCGCCGACGACCGACAGCAGCGTCGCCTGCGCGCCCAGCGCGGCGGCGTTGCGTGCGACGTTGGCGGCGCCGCCCGGCCGCTCCTCGCTGCGCGCGACCTTCACGACCGGCACCGGCGCCTCCGGCGAGATGCGCTCGACGTCGCCGAACCAGTAGCGGTCGAGCATCACGTCGCCGACGACCAGCACGCGCGCGCGCGCCACCGCGGCGCGGTGCGCGGAGAAGCGCGCGGCGTCCGTCACGGCCGGCCCCGGCCGATGCCGAAGTACTCGAGGCCCGCCGCGCGCACGTCGGCCGGCGCGAACACGTTGCGTCCGTCGAACACGAGCGGTGTGCGCAGGCGCCGCTTCACCTCGTCGAAGTCGGGGCTGCGGAACTCCTGCCACTCGGTGACGACGACGAGCGCATCGGCACCGTCGCACGCCGCCAGCGGCGACGCCGCGTAGGCGAGGTGCGGGGCCGCGCCGAACACGCGCCTCGCCTCGTCCATGGCGATCGGGTCGTACGCGACGACCGTGGCGCCGTGCGCCGCGAGCGCGTCGACGATCACCCGCGCGGGCGCCTCGCGCATGTCGTCGGTGTTGGGCTTGAACGCGAGCCCCCAGAGCGCGACCCGCCGCCCGGCGAGGTCGGCGCCCAGGCGCGCGACGATCTTGTCGACGAGCACGTGCTTCTGCGCGTCGTTGACCGCCTCCACCGCCGCGAGCAGCCGCAGCGGGTGGCCGAGTTCCGTCGCCGTGTGCTGCAGCGCCTTGACGTCCTTCGGGAAGCAGCTGCCGCCGTAGCCGACGCCTGGGTACAGGAAGCGATAACCGATGCGCGGGTCGGAGCCGATGCCCTGCCGGACCATCTCGACGTCTGCGCCGAGCCGGTCCGCGAGGTTGGCGAGCTCGTTCATGAACGAGATGCGCGTGGCGAGCATCGCGTTGGCCGCGTACTTGGTGAGCTCGGCCGAGCGCACGTCCATCACCAGGAAACGCTCGTGGTTGCGCATGAACGGCGCATACACGGCGCGCAGCGCCGCGATCGCCCGCTCGTCGTCCGCGCCGACGACCACGCGGTCGGGCTTCATGAAGTCGTCGACGGCCGCTCCCTCTTTCAGGAACTCGGGATTCGAGGCGACGGCGAACGGGAACTCGACGCCGCGCGCAGCGAGCTCCTCGGCGATCGCCGCGTGCACGCGGTCGGCGGTGCCGACCGGCACCGTCGACTTGTCGACGACGATCTTCGGTCCCTGCATTCGGCGGCCGATGTTGCGCGCGGCGGCGATCACGTACTGCATGTCCGCGCTGCCGTCTTCGTCCGGCGGCGTGCCGACCGCGATGAACTGCAGCGTGCCGTGCGCGACCGACGCGTCGACGTCGGTGGTGAAGCGCAGGCGCCCGGCCGCCGCGTTGCGGCGGACCATGGCCTCGAGGCCGGGCTCGTGGATCGGCACGCCGCCTTCGTTGAGGATCGCGATCTTGCGCGCGTCGACGTCCACGCACAGCACGTCGTTGCCGACTTCGGCGAAGCACGTGCCCGTGACGAGCCCGACGTAGCCGGTGCCGATCATCGTGATCTTCATGCCGCGGCCCCCGTGACGCCCGCGATCGACGCGTTGATCGCCGCGAGCGCGGCGGGCGGGTCCGGCGCCCGGGTGATCGGGCGCCCGATCACGAGGTAGTCGGCGCCCAGCCGGATCGCGGCGTCGGGCGTCACGATACGCGCCTGGTCGTCCTGCGCGGCATCGACCGGACGGATGCCCGGCGTCACCAGCCGGAAGCGCGCGCCACAGGCGGCGCGCAGCGTGGAGGCCTCGTGCGCCGAGCAGACCACGCCGTCGAGCGCGCACGCCTTCGCGAGCTGCGCGAGGCGCACGACCTGCTGCGCGGCGGTGCCGGGGGTTCCCATCTCGTGCAGGTCGGCGTCGTGGAGGCTCGTCAGCACGGTGACCGCGATCAGCAGCGGCGGCGCGCGGCCCGACTCGCCCGCCGCGCGGTCGACCGCCTCCCGCGCGGCGCGCAGCATCGCGCGGCCGCCGCCCGCGTGCACGTTCAGCATCGCGACGCCGAGCCGCGTCGCCGCCGCACACGCCGCCGCCGCGGTGTTCGGGATGTCGTGGAACTTGAGGTCGAGGAAGACACGGAACCCGCGCGCGACCAGCCAGCGCACCGGCTCCGGCCCCGCCGCGACGTAGAGTTCCTTGCCGACCTTGACGCCGCACGCTTGCGGGTCGAGGCGGTCGGCGAGCGAGAGCGCCCGCAGTGGGTCGGCGAAGTCCAGCGCCACGAAGACTCTCGGAAGCATCGGATTTCCGTGCCTTTCTGATCCCTGATTGCTGATCTCTGGTTCCTGATTACGCATAGCCATCGGGCATCTCGGTGCGCTTCGGCGAGTAGGTCTCCCACTTGAGACAGCCGGGGCAGCGCCAGTAGTACTGCTTCGCCCGGAAGCCGCAGTGATCGCACTTGTACATCCCGAGGCGCTTGATGTGCTGCGCGACGAGACCCTTCACCAGCGCGAGGTCGTGCCGACGGTCGGCGGGCGCGGCCGCGAGCTGCGCTTCCAGCAGCCGGTCGAGGCCCAGCAGCGTCGGATTGCGCGCGAGCTCGTCCTTGATGAGCGTCACCGCCGCATCCGGCCCCTCGTGCTCCAGCACCAGCGTGAACAGCGCGTTCAGGAGATCGAGCGACGGGTACTGCGCCTGGTAGCTCTTCAGCATGCGGATGCCGAGCGCGGCGTCCGGGAGTCGGCGGTAGGCGTCGGCGAAGCGGTCGGCGGCGAGCGCCAGGAACGCCGGGTTCTGCGACTCGATCTTCTGCCACGTCGCGATCGCCTCGGCGTAGCGGCCCTGCTGCGCGTCGGCGTCGCCGGCGAGCAGCGTCGCGCGCGCGCAGCCGCGGTACGCCGCGTACGCGGCCTCGAGCTCGTCGGCCGCCCTCGCGTAGTCGGCCTGCACGAGCGCGGCCTGCGCGAGCTCGCAGTGGTACTGCGCGATCTCCTTGAAGTACGGCTGCTTCGCGAGCTCTTCCATCCGCCGGGTGGCCGCGATCGCCTTGGCCCAGTCCTTCTCGGTCTCGTAGATCGAGATGAGGTGCGACAGCGCCGGGTGCTCGAACGGCGTGCCGTCGAGGCGCGTGAAGAGTTCCTCGGCACGGTCGAGCAGCCCCGCGCGGTGGAAGTCCTGCGCGAGCTCGTACGTGGCCATCGTGCGCTTGTCGGCCGGCAGGTCCGGCCGGTCGAGCAGGTTCTGGTGCATGCGGATCGCCCGGTCGATCTCGCCCTGCCGGCGGAACAGCGAGCCCAGCGCGAAGTGCAGGTCGATCGTCTGCGGGTCGACCTTCACGACCTCGATGAACGACTCGATCGCCTTGTCGGGCTGCTCGTTCAGCAGGAAGTTGAGGCCGCGGAAGTACGACAGCGGGAGCGCGCGCGACTCGCGCAGCAGGTGCTTGATGTCGATGCGCGCGGCGATCCAGCCCAGCGCGAAGAACACCGCCGGGATCGGCAGCAGCCACCACAGCTCGAAGTCCATGGCGCGTCCGGCCGGCCGTCAGAGACCGTCGGGCATCCGGTCGACGCGCGTGAAGCCGGGACCCGATGCGGGCGCGGTTCCAGGCGCCGCGCCGGCCGCGAGCGACCCATCGCGCGGTGCGGCCGACCGCTGCTCGCGCCGCAGCCGGTTCAGCTGCCGCTTCAGCCGGGACGCGCGCAGCGCGCCGGCGAGCAGTCCGGCGGCGACGCCGGACACGAACGCGACGAACACCACGAACACCAGCGGCGCCTGCCAGCTCGCGAGCTGGAAGAACCGGAGCGTCACCGGATCGGCGTTCTGCAGCGACAGGAACAGCAGCGCGAGGAAGACGGCCGAACCCACGATCCAGCGGACGATCTGCATCGGCCGATTATGCCACCGACGGGGTAAGGCAACGGCTCACGAAGAGGCGCAGAGACGCGGAGAAGCGGGGTTCCTCGGCGTCTCCGCGTCCCCGTGAATGCCGTTACTCCGCCGCCTCTTCGCGGAAGTCGACGCGCTCGCGCAGTTCCTTGCCCGCCTTGAAGTGCGGCACGAACTTCTGCGGCACCTGCACCTTCTCGCCGGACTTCGGATTGCGGCCGGTGCGCGGCGGCCGGTAGTTGAGGCCAAAGCTGCCGAACCCGCGGATCTCGATGCGCTCGCCCTTCGCGAGGCTCTCGCCCATCGCGTCGAGGATCATCTTGACCGCGAGCTCGGCGTCCTTGGCGACCAGTTGCGGAAACTGCGCCGCGAGGCGGTCGATCAGCTCCGATTTGGTCATCGCCTTCTGCCCCGGTGTCAGCCGTTGGACTTGCTGTCGGAAAGCTTCGCCTTCAGCAGCGCGCCGAGGTTGGTCGTGCCCGTGTTGGCGCCCTGGCTGTCCGCGCTCATCCGCTGCATCGCCTCGCCTTCCTCGGCGTTGTCCTTCGCCTTGATCGACAGGTTGATGCTGCGGTTCTTGCGGTCGATGTTGATGATCATCGCGTTGACGGAGTCGCCTTCCTTCAGGTGCTGCCGCATGTCCTCGACGCGATCGCGCGACAGCTCGGACGCGCGCAGGTAGCCCTCGACGTCGCCGGACAGATTGATCACCGCGCCCTTGCCGTCGAGCGACTTGACGGTGCCGGACACGATGCTGCCCTTGTCGTGCATCGCGACGAAATTGGTGAACGGGTCGCCCTCGAGCTGCTTGATGCCGAGGGAGATGCGCTCGCGCTCGACGTCGATCGCGAGCACGACCGCCTCGACTTCCTGGCCCTTCTTGTAGTCGCGCACGGCGGACTCGCCGGCGGCCGACCACGACAGGTCGGACAGGTGCACGAGGCCATCGATGCCGCCCGGCAGGCCGACGAACACGCCGAAGTCGGTGATCGACTTGATCGTGCCGTGGACGCGGTCGCCCTTCTTGTGGTTCATCGAGAACTCGTCCCACGGGTTCGGCATGCACTGCTTCATGCCGAGCGAGATGCGGCGGCGCTCCTCGTCGATCTCGAGGATCATCACCTCGACCTCGTCGCCCAGCTGCACGACCTTGGTCGGGTGGATGTTCTTGTTGGTCCAGTCCATCTCGGACACGTGGACGAGGCCCTCGATGCCCGACTCGATCTCGACGAACGCGCCGTAGTCGGTGATGTTGGTGACCTTGCCGAACAGGCGCGTGCTCTGCGGATAGCGGCGGCCGAGGCCGACCCACGGGTCCTCGCCCAGCTGCTTCATGCCGAGCGACACGCGGTTCTTCTCCTGGTCGAACTTCAGCACCTTCGCCGTCACCTCGTCGCCCACGGCCAGGACCTCGGACGGGTGCTTGACGCGGCGCCACGCGAGGTCGGTGATGTGCAGCAGGCCGTCGATGCCGCCCAGGTCGACGAACGCGCCGTAGTCGGTGATGTTCTTGACGATGCCCTTGACGATCGCGCCCTCGGTCAGCGTGGCGAGCAGCTTCTCGCGCACCTCGCCCTGGCTTTCCTCCAGCACGGCGCGGCGCGACACGACCACGTTGTTGCGCTTGCGGTCGAGCTTGATGACCTTGAAGTCGAGGATCTTGTTCTCGAACGGCGACGTGTCCTTGACCGGCCGGATGTCGACGAGCGAGCCGGGCAGGAACGCGCGGATGCCGTTGATCATGACGGTGAGGCCGCCCTTCACCTTGCTGGTGACGAGGCCCTGCACCACCGAGCCGCCTTCCATCGCGGCCTCGAGGTCGTGCCACGCCTTCAGGCGCTTGGCCTTGTCGCGCGAGAGCTTCGTCTCGCCGTAGCCGTCTTCCAGCGACTCGATCGCGACCGTGACGAAGTCGCCGGGCTTGACTTCGATCTCGCCCTTGTCGTTCTTGAATTCGTCGATGTTGATGAACGACTCGGACTTGAGGCCGGCGTTCACGACGACGACGTTGAAGTCGACGCGCACCACTTCGGCGGTGATGAGCTCGCCTTGGCGCATCTCCTGACGGGACAGCGATTCCTCGAACAGCTTCGCGAAATCTTCCATCGGGGGCGTGACGGCGGCGGGAGTGGCGGACATCGGGGTGGCAGTAGCCATCGGGGTTGGTTCCTTCGTTCGTTGATGCCGCCGGCCGCGAGAACCCTTTTTCTCGTGGCGGCGGGCTGGTTGGTGATCCCGCGGCGAACGGCGCCGGCTTAAAGCGCGCTCGCGCAGCCCTCTTGCACAGCAACTCCGCACATCGCCGCCTCCGGCCGTGAAACCCGGCGGAGCCTACGCTGCCGCGGCCCGGTACAGCGCGAGCACGCGGGCGACGGCCTCGTCGATCGTGAGGTTGGTCGTATCGAGGAGCACGGCGTCGTCGGCCGGCCGCAGCGGTGCAGCCGCCCGGCCGGCGTCGCGCGCGTCGCGCTCGCGGATATCGCGCAAAAGACTGTCCATTGTAATGGAGATTCCTTTTGCGATCAACTGCTTATGCCGACGCCGGGCCCGCTCCTCCGCGCTGGCGGTCACGAAGGCCTTGACCCGGGCGTCCGGGAACACGACGGTCCCCATGTCGCGGCCGTCCGCGACCAGCCCGGGCGCGCGCCGGAAGGCCCGCTGGCGCTCGATCAGCGCCTGCCGGACGGCCGCGTGGACGGCCACCTGCGACGCGCCGGCCGACACGGCCTCCTCGCGGATGGCCGCCGTGGCGTCGGCGCCGTCGAGCGCGATCCGGCCGTCGTCGAACCGGACGTCGAGCGCCCGGGCGAGCGCGGCGAGCCGCGGCCCGTCGTCGAAGGCGGTGCCGGTCCGCAGCGCCTTCAAGGCGACCAGCCGGTACAGCGCGCCGCTGTCGAGGTAGTGGAACGCGAGCGCCTGCGCGACCGCCGCGGCGATCGTCCCCTTCCCGGAGGCCGCGGGGCCGTCCACGGCGATGACGACCGGCGGGTCCGCGGTCACGCCGTCACGCTCCGCAGCGCGCCGAAATACCCAGGGAACGTCTTGCGCACGCAGCCCGGGTCGTCGATGGTCACCGGCACGCCGGCGAGCGCGACCAGCGCGAAGCACATCGCCATCCGGTGGTCGTCGTAGGTGGCGATCGTCGCCGGGACGAGGCGCCGGGGCGGCGTCACGCGCAGCCAGTCGGGGCCCTCGGCGACCGTCGCGCCGACCTTGCGCAACTCCGCCGCCATCGCCGCGATGCGGTCGGTCTCCTTGACCCGCCAGCTGCCGATGCCGGTCAGCGTCGTCGGCGCGTCGGCGAAGAGCGCGACCACCGCGAGCGTCATCGCCGCGTCGGGAATCGCGACGCAGTCGACCGTGCCGCCGCGCAGCGCAGACCCCGCGCGCGCCTCGATCCAGTCCGGCCCGAAACGGACGTCGGCCCCGCGCCGCGCGAGTTCGTCGGCGAAGGCGACGTCGCCCTGGATCGAGTCCCGGCCCACGCCGGTGACCCGCACCGGCCCGCCGCCGAGCGCGCCGGCGGCCAGAAAGTACGACGCGCCCGATGCGTCGCCCTCGACGGCGAGCGTTCCGGGACTCGCGTAGCCCGGCCCGGCCGGCACGCGGAAGCGGTCGGGGCCGTCGCCGACGACGTCGACGCCGAAGCGCCGCATCAGATTGCGCGTGATCTCGACGTACGGCCGCGAGATCAGCTCGCCCTCGATGTCTACGGTGACGTCGGCGCGCAGCAGCGGCAGCGCCTGCAGCAGCCCCGTGAGGAACTGGCTCGACACGTCGCCGCGGATGCGCACGGGGGCCGGCGCCGGGTGCCCGGGCCCGATCGCCACGGGCGGATAGCCCTCGGCCAGTTCGTACCGGATGTCCGCGCCCAGCGGTCGCAGCGCGTCCACCAGGTCCGCGAGCGGCCGCTCGCGCATCCGCGGCACGCCGTCGGCGCGATAGTGGCCGCCGGAGAACGCGAGCGCGGCGACCAGCGTGCGCATCGACAGGCCCGAAAGGCCGAGGTGCAGGTCGGCGTGCTTGGCGGGAAACGGGCCGCCGGCCCCCGGCACCTCGTAGGCGCTGCGGCCCAGGTCGCGCCACGCGATGCCGAGCGCGCGCAACGCGTCGAGCATCACGCGGGTGTCGTCGGACTCGAGCAGCCCCGTCAGCGTGGTCGTGCCGCGCGCGAGCGCCGCGAGCAGCAGCGTGCGGTTGCTGATGCTCTTCGAGCCCGGCAGCGCAACGACCCCTTCGGCGTGCGTGGCGGGCGCGAGCGTGAGTTGCGGCGGAAACGCGTCAGCGGGCGTCATGCGCGGAGGCGGAGCGTGGCGGGCCGGCGACGCCGTGCACCGCTCAACCCTTGTCCTCGACCACCGGCTGCCGGCGCGCCGCCTCCCACGCGCGCCGCGCGCGGGACGCCTCGGCGAAGAGCGCGGCCAGCGCCTCGCCGTCGCCTTCGGCGATCAGCGCCCGCGCCGCGGCCAGCGCCTCCGCGTAGCCGTCGATCTCGGCCAGCAGCGCGTCGCGGTTCGCGAGCGCGATGTCGCGCCACATTTCCGGCGATCCCGCCGCGATGCGCGTGAAGTCGCGGAATCCGGAGGCCGCGTGGTCGAAGTACGCGGCGGCGTCCGGCCGCGCCGCGAGCTCGGCCACCAGCGTGAACGCGAGCACGTGCGGAAGGTGCGACACCGCCGCGAAGATCGCGTCGTGGCGCGCGGCGCCGAGCGTGGTCACGCGCGCGCCGCACGCCTGCCACAGCGCGGCCACGCGGTCGGTGGCGTCCGGCGCGGTCTCGGGCAGCGGCGTCAGGATCACGTTGCGCCCTTCGAACAGCGAAGGAAACGCCGCCGCGGCGCCCGTGTGCTCGGTCCCGGCGATCGGGTGGCCCGGCACGAACCGCGGCAACGCCGGCCCGAACGCACCATGCGCGGCGTCGATCACGTCCTGCTTGGTGCTGCCGGCGTCGGTGACGATCGTGCGCGGGCCGAGCGCGCCGGCCATCGCGACGAACAGCGCGGGGATCTGCGCGACCGGCGCCGCGACCAGCACGATGTCCGCGTCGGCGAGCTCGCGCGCCCAGTCGGCGCCGAGCGTGCACGCGCGGTCGATCACCGAGCGCGCGAGCGCGACGTCGAGGTTCGCCTGCGTGCGGCCGACGCCGACGACCTCGCCGACGCACCCGGCACGCTTGAGCGCAAGCGCGCACGAGCCGCCGATGAGGCCGACGCCGACGACGACGAGTTTGCCCAGCTTCACTTGGGGTGGCACACGAGCGCGGGAGCGGCCGGCGTCAGCCGCCGAGCACCGTCCGCAGCGCGGAGAGGAAGCGCGCGTTTTCCGCCGGCAGCCCGACCGACACGCGCAGGTACTCGGGCAATCCGTAGCTCGCGACCGGGCGCACGATGACGCCGAGGTGCAGCAGCGCCTGGTTCACGCGCGCGGCGTCGCCGACCTTCACCAGCAGGAAGTTGCCGTGCGAGCGCACGTACGGGACCCCGAGCGCCGCGAGCCCGTCGTACAGCTGAGCGAGCCCCTGCCGGTTGAGCGCCCGGCTCTCCTCGACGTAGGCGTCGTCGGCGAGCGCCGCGATGGCCGCCGCCTGCGCGAGCGCGTTGACGTTGAACGGCTGCCGGACGCGGTTCAGCGTGTCGGCGACCTCGACGCTCGCCACCGCGTAGCCGATCCGCAGCGCGGCGAGGCCGTAGGCCTTCGAGAACGTGCGCGACACGAGCAGGTGCGGATACTTCGCGAGCCAGCCGATGCTGTCGGCGCGGTCGGCGGGGTCGAGGTACTCGTTGTAGGCCTCGTCGAGCACGACCAGCACGTCGCGCGGCACGGCGTCGACGAACGCCTCCAGCGCCGCCGGTGCGAGCCACGTCCCGGTCGGGTTGTTCGGGTTGGCGACGAACACGATGCGCGTGTCGGGGGTGATCGCCGCGCGCATCGCCGGCAGGTCGTGGCCGAGGTCGCGCGCCGGAACCTCGATGCCGCGCGCGCCGCGCGCGTGCGTGGCGAGCGGGTACACGGCGAACGCGTGCTGCGCGTAGACGGCCGCCTCTCCGGGCCGCAGATAGCCCATCGTCGCGAGCTCGAGGATGTCGTTGCTGCCGTTGCCGAGCACGAGCTGCGCCGGCGTCACCGCCAGGCGCTTCGCCAGCGCGTCCTTCAGGTGGTAGCCGAAGCCGTCCGGGTAGCGCGTGACGTCGAGCGCGGCCGCCGCGATCGCCGCCAGCACCGCCGGGCTCGGGCCCCGCGGATTCTCGTTCGACGCGAGCTTGACGATCGACGCGGGGTCGAGGTGCAGTTCGCGCGCGACGTCGTCGATCGGCTTGCCCGGGACGTACGGCGCGATGCTGCGGACGTATTCGGGGGCGACGGGGGTTGCGTGTGTCATTGGCGTGGGCACCGGCAAGTCAGTCCCGAAGGGCCGTCCCGAGGGACTGACCTTCCACGGCCTCCTCGGACTCGCAGGATGTGCGAAAGTCTACGTGTCGGCCGTCGCCCTCGCGCGCGGACGCGCTCTTCGAGCCTGGGCGTCGCCCCGCGCGCGAGGACGGCTCGGGGGTCAGCGAGCGTGGGGGCCGTCATCCTAATCGGTCGCCGCCGGATACGAGCCCAGCAGCTTGAGGAATGGCGCCTTGCCGGCGAGTTCCGCGAGGGCGGCGGCGACCGGCGCGTCGCTGCGGTGGCCGACGAGGTCGACGAAGAACAGGTACTCCCACAGCCCGGTGCGCGCCGGCCGCGATTCGATCCGCGACATCGACACGCCGTGCCGCGCGATCGGCTCGAGCAGCTCGTACACGGCGCCGGGACGGTTCGGGCACGACATGACGAGCGACGTCTCGTCGCGCCCCGACGGGGCCGGCTGCTGCCGGCCCAGCACCCAGAACCGCGTCGTGTTGTTGGGCTCGTCCTCGATGTGCGGCGCGAGCGTCGCGAGGCCGTAGATCGCGCCGGCGTTCTCGCCGGCGATCGCGGCGGCGCCCGCTTCCGCCGCGGCGAGCCGCGCGGCCTCCGCGTTGCTCGCGACCGCGATGCGCGGCACGCCGGGCAGGTGCTGCGCCAGCCACTGCACGCACTGGGCGAGCGACTGCCCGTGCGAGTAGACCTTCGTCACCGCTGCGAGGCCCGCCGCGTTCGACAGCAGGTTCTGGGCGACGCGCAGCTTGATCTCGCCGCAGACGGCGAGGTCCGTCGTGCACATGAGGTCGAGCGTGCGACCGACCGCGCCCTCGGTCGAGTTCTCGACCGGCACCACCGCGAAGTCGGTACGGCCGCTGTCGACGGCGCGGAAGATCTCGTCGATCGTCGGGAACGGCACCGCGTCGACGAACGAGCCGAACTGCTTGCCGACCGCCGCATGGCTGAACGTGCCGGGCGGGCCGAGGTAGCCGACGCGCAGCGTCTCCTCGAGCGCGCGGCACGCCGACATGATCTCGCGGAACACGCCGGTCACCGCATCGTTCGGCAGTGGCCCCGCGTTCTGCGCGTGCAGCCGCGCCAGCACCTGCGCCTCGCGCTCGGGCCGGTACGCGCCGGCGCGACCCTTGAGCGCGCCGATCGCCTGCGCGTGCCGCGCCCGCTCGGACAGCCGCGCCAGGATCTCGCGGTCGAGCGCATCGATCGCCGCGCGGTGCGCGGCCAGGTCGCCGTCGGCGCGCGGCGCGTCGTCGCTCGTCATCGCAGGGCGCCCGCGGTGCGCGCGCGGTCAGGCATCGCCGGCCTCGTCGTCGGTCTCGACGACGCGCTCGAGCCCGGCGAGCTTCTCGCCCTCGGACAGGTTGATCAGCGTCACGCCCTGCGTCGAGCGGCCCATCTCGCGGATCGCCGCCACCGGCGTGCGGATCAGCACGCCGCCGGTCGAGATCAGCATCACCTCGTCCTCGGGCCGCACCAGCGCCGCGGCGACCACCTGCCCGTTGCGCTCCGACTGCAGGATCGCGATCATGCCCTTGGTGCCGCGGCCGTGCCGCGTGTACTCGACGATCGGCGTGCGCTTGCCGAACCCGTTCTCGGTCGCCGTCAGCACCGACTGCGCCTCGTCCTCGGCCACCAGCATCGAGATCACGCTCTGCCCTGCGTCGAGCATCATGCCGCGCACGCCGTGGGCGTTGCGGCCCATCGGCCGCACGTCGTTCTCGTCGAAGCGGACGGCCTTCCCGCCCGAGCTGAACAGCATCACGTCGTGCGCGCCGTCGGTCAGCGCGACGCCGATCAGCGCGTCGCCCTCGGCGAGGTCGACCGCGATGATCCCCGACGGCCGCGGCCGCGAGAATTCGGACAGCGGCGTCTTCTTGACCGTGCCCATCGCGGTGGTCATGAACACGAACTGGTTGTCGGTGAACTCCTTGACCGGCAGCACCGCGGTGATCTTCTCGCTGTCGACGAGCGGCACCAGGTTCACGATCGGCTTGCCGCGCGAGCTGCGCGACCCCTGCGGCACGTTGTAGACCTTGAGCCAGTAGACGCGGCCGCGGTTGGAGAAGCACAGGATGAAGTCGTGCGTGTTGGCGATGAACATCCGGTCGACGAAGTCGTCCTCCTTCGTCGCCGTCGCCTGCTTGCCGCGCCCGCCGCGCTTCTGCGCGCGGTACTCGTCGACCGGCTGCGCCTTCATGTAGCCGCCGTGCGACAGCGTGACCACCATGTCCTGCGGCGCGATCAGGTCCTCCATCGACAGGTCGACGCCGTTGGCGACGATCTCCGAGCGCCGGGCGTCGCCGAACTGGTCGCGGATCGCCGCGAGCTCGTCGCCGATGATCGTCGTGACGCGGGCGGGGTTGGCAAGGATGTCGAGCAGGTCGACGATCTCGCTCATCACGTCCCGGTACTCGCCGGTGATCTTGTCCTGCTCGAGGCCGGTCAGCCGCTGCAGCCGCAGCTCGAGGATCGCCTGCGCCTGCGCGTCGGACAGGCGGTAGCCCCGCATCTCCCCTTCCACGCGCCACCCGAATTCCGGCGGCAGGCCCTCCGGCCGCGCCGCCTCGGCCGCGGCGCGCCGCAGCATCTCCTCGACCACCGGCGAGCGCCACAGGCGCCCCATCAGCCCCGCCTTGGCCTCGGCCGGCGTGGGCGACGCCTTGATCAGCGCGATGATCTCGTCGACGTTCGACAGCGCCACGGCGAGGCCTTCGAGGATGTGTCCCCGCTCGCGCGCCTTGCGCAGCTCGAAAACCGTGCGCCGCGTGACGACCTCGCGGCGGTGGGTCAGGAAGTGCTCGAGGAACTGCTTGAGGTTGAGCAGCCGCGGCTGGCCGTCGACCAGCGCGACCATGTTCATGCCGAAGCTGTCCTGCAGCTGCGTCAGCTTGTAGAGGTTGTTGAGGACGATCTCGGGGACTTCGCCGCGCTTCAATTCGATGACGACGCGCATGCCGGCCCGGTCGGACTCGTCGCGCAGGTCCGAGATGCCCTCGAGCTTCTTCTCGCGCACCAGCTCGCCGATGCGGGACAGCAGGTTCGCCTTGTTGACCTGGTACGGGATCTCGTCGACGACGATCGCCTGCCGGCTCCCCTTCTCCAGGTCCTCGACGTGCGTGCGGGCGCGCATGACCACGCGGCCGCGGCCCGTGCGGTAGCCCTCCCGGACGCCCTCCAGGCCGTAGATGATCCCCGCGGTCGGGAAATCGGGCGCCGGGATCAGCTCCATGAGTTCGTCGACGGTGACCTCGGGGTTCGCGAGGACCGCGAGGCAGCCGGCGATCGTCTCGGCGAGGTTGTGCGGCGGGATGTTGGTCGCCATGCCGACGGCGATGCCGGACGACCCGTTGACGAGCAGGTTGGGCAGCCGCGACGGCAGCACCGTCGGCTCCTGCTCCTTGCCGTCGTAGTTCGGCGCGAAGTCGACCGTCTCGCGGTCGATGTCGGCGAGCATCTCGGCCGTGATCTTCTGCAGCCGGCACTCGGTGTACCGCATCGCCGCCGGGTTGTCCCCGTCGACCGAGCCGAAGTTGCCCTGCCCGTCGACGAGCGGGTAGCGCAGCGAGAAGTCCTGCGCCATCCGCACCAGCGTGTCGTAGATGGCGAGGTCGCCGTGCGGGTGGTACTTGCCCATCACCTCGCCGACCACGCGCGCGCACTTCACATACGGGCGGTTCCAGGCGATGTTCGCCTCGTGCATCGCGTAGAGCACGCGCCGGTGCACCGGCTTCAGGCCGTCGCGGACGTCGGGGAGGGCCCGCCCCACGATCACGCTCATCGCGTAGTCGAGGTACGAGTGCCGCATTTCGGCTTCGAGGCTGACCGGCAGGGTTTCTTTGGCGAACTGCTCCATCGGGGGCTTTTTGTCCGGAAGTATTGGGCGAAAGGGGGGTCCGGACGCCGTTGGGCCGGAAAAGCGCGCGCGAGCCCGCAAATCCGGTCGGCCGGGGCGTCCACCGGCCGGTCGACCGCCGCCGGAGGCGATGGCCGACAGCCCGGAGGCCCTTGAAATCACGTAATTTTATCACGGCGTTGTATTGCCGCGACAGTCGCCCGGCGGCCCGGCGGGCGGCCGGACTTTTCTTTGCGGTGCGAAAACCCGTGTGCTATATTCGTCGGGGAGATATCGCATTTGACGCCAGACGCTCGCGGCTTGGCGCCCAAAACCGCAAGTTCTTAAGAATTTGTTCAAAACCAAAGCCAAAGGGGTGAAACAATGACTCGACGTCTCGTCTCCGGTGCAGTTGCCGGTCTGTTCGCCGCGGCCGTCGCCGGCGGTGCGCTCGCGCAGACAAAAGGCTACGTTCCCGGTACGGCGCCGTCGCCCGGCGCGAACAGCGGGTACGTACTGAACGCCTATCCGACGCCCACCGACGGCGTCGTGAAGAGCGGCGTTTACAACAGCACGGCGGGACTGTCTGGCAACTTGTGTTACCGCACCGGTTACTGGACGCCGGCGATGGCCACCATCGAATGCGATCCGGACCTCGTGCCGAAGCCGCCCGCGCCGGCGCCGGCCGTGACGCCGCCGAAGCCCGCACCGACCCCGCCGAAGCCGGCCCCGGCGCCCGCCCCGGCCCCGCAGGTGCAGAAGATCACGCTGGCCTCGAAGGCGCTGTTCGACTTCGACAAGTACGCGCTCAAGCCGGAAGGCAAGGCCGCGATCGACACCGAGATCATCGCCAAGCTCAACCAGGTGCAGAAGCTCGAGCTGGTGCTGGTGACGGGCCACACCGACCGGATCGGCACGCAGCAGTACAACCAGAAGCTGTCCGAGCGCCGCGCCGATGCCGTGCGCGACTACCTGGTCAGCAAGGGCGTGCCGAAGGACAAGATCGAGACCCTCGGCATGGGCAAGACGCAGCCGCTCCCGAACGTGAAGTGCGATCAGAAGAACTTCAAGGAACTGATCGCCTGCCTCGCGCCGAACCGCCGCGTCGAAGTCGAAGTCAAGGGCGAAGCGACGGTCCGCCGCTGATCGTCAGCCGCCTCGACAAAGCCCCGCCTCGCGCGGGGCTTTGTTTTTGTGCGCCCGCCGAAAATCTTTCACAATGAGACGCAGTGGCGCAGAGATCCCGCTTGAACCGACGTCCACGGCGCCTCGGCGTCGCGTTGTGAAATGAACGTTTCCCCCCGCTCCGTCGACCTGCGCATCGACGCCCCGTGGATCGTGCCGGTCGAGCCGGCCGGTGTGCTCGCCGGCCACGCCGTCATCGTCGACGACGGCCGCATCCTCGCGATTGTGCCGGCCGCCGAGGCCGACGCCGCGTACGCGCCGCGCACGACGGTCGCACTGCCGGCGCACGCGCTGATTCCGGGCCTCGTCAACGCGCACACGCACTCGGCGATGACGCTGATGCGGGGCATCGCCGACGACGTGCCGTTGAAGCCGTGGCTCGAGCAGCACATCTGGCCGCGCGAAGGCCGGTTCGTGTCGCCGGAATTCGTCTACGACGGCACGCTGCTCGCCAGCGCCGAGATGCTGCGCGGCGGGATCACCTGCTGCAACGACATGTACTTCTACCCGGACGCGGCGGCGCGCGCCTACGACGACGCCGGCATCCGCGCGCTCGTCGGGATGCCGGTGCTCGACTTCCCGACGCCCTACGCCGCGGACGCCGACGCGTACCTCGCGCTGGGACTCGCGGCGCGCGACGCGTACAAGCACGCGCCGCGGCTCGCCTTCGCGCTTGCGCCGCACGCGCCCTACACCGTCAGCGACGCGACGTGGGCGAAGATCGTCATGTACGCGCGCCAGCTCGACCTGCCGATCGAGACGCACGTCGCGGAGACGGCCGACGAGGTCGCGTCGCAGCGCGCGGCGACCGGCGAGACGCCGCTCGGGAGGCTCGACCGGTTGGGCGCGACCGGCCCCGGCTTCGTCGCGATCCACGCCGTGCACGTCGACGCCGCCGACATCGCGACCCTCGCGGCGCAGGGCTGCCACGCCGTCCACTGCCCGGCGTCCAACCTGAAGCTTGCGAGCGGCATCGCGCCGGTGCCGGCGCTGCTCGCCGCCGGGGTCAACGTCGCGCTCGGCACCGACGGCGCCGCGTCGAACAACCGGCTCGACCTCTTCGAGGAGATGCGCCTCGCGAGCCTCGTCGCCAAGGTCGGCAGCGGCGACGCGGCGGCGGTGCCCGCCGCGACGGCGCTGGCGATGGCGACGATCAACGGCGCGCGCGCGCTGGGGCTCGACGGCATCTGCGGGTCCCTCGTGCCGGGCAAGGCGGCGGACCTGGTCGCCGTCGACTTCTCCGGCGTCGCCACGCAGCCGGTGTTTGACCCCGTGTCGCACCTCGTGTTCGCGGCCGGGCGCGACTGCGTCACCGACGTCTGGGTAGGCGGCGTTAGAATGGTTGAGCGCCGGCGGCTCGCGTCGGTCGACGAGGCCGCGCTGCTCGCGCGCACGCGCACGTGGCAGCACAAGCTGGCCGCATTTCCGCACTAGGATGAAAGGCTCCCGACGCTTGCTCCGCTCGCTGCCCCCAACGCACCGGCTCGTCCTTCGGGACGGTCCTTCGAAGCCGATAAAATGACCGCCACCGCGCCTCCCGACGCCAACGTCGACCCGGCCGAGCTCGCCAAGTTCTCGGAGGTCGCCCACCGCTGGTGGGACCCGACGAGCGAGTTCCGGCCGCTGCACGAGATGAATCCGGTGCGCGTCGCCTGGCTCGAGCAGGCGGTCGGGGGCCTGGCGGGCAAGCGGGTCCTCGACGTGGGTTGCGGCGGCGGCATCCTGGCCGAGTCGATGGCGGCGCTCGGCGCGAGCGTCACCGGGATCGACCTGTCCGAGAAAGCGCTCGGCGTCGCGCGCCTGCACGGTCTCGAATCCGGGATCAAGGTCGACTACCGGGCCGTCGCCGCCGAAGCGTTCGCCGCGGAAGGGCCGCCGCCGTTCGAGGTCGTCACGTGCATGGAGCTGCTCGAGCACGTGCCGGATCCGGCCTCGCTGGTGGCGGCGTGCGCGGCGCTCGCGAAGCCGGGCGGCAGCGTCGTGTTCGCCACCATCAACCGGACGCCGAGGGCGTACCTGAACGCGGTGCTCGGTGCCGAGTACGTGCTGCAGCTGCTGCCGCGCGGCACGCACGACTGGGCGCGCTTCGTCCGGCCCGCGGAGCTGGCCGCGCACGCGCGGCGCGCGGGCCTCGACCTCGCGGCGATGACGGGCGTCAGCTACAACCCGCTCACGCGTGCATTCGGGCTCGAGGCCGGGACCCCCGTCAATTACATCGCGGCATTCCGCAAGCCCGTGCATGGCGGCTGAGCCGGCGCGTCGGCCGCTGCCGGTCGCCGCGGTCCTGTTCGACCTCGACGGGACGCTCGCCGATTCCGCCGGCGACCTGGCGCTCGCGCTCAACCGGGTCCGCGCCGACGTCGGCATGCCGCCGGTGCCGGCCGCGCCACTGCGCGCGTACGCGTCGTCGGGCGCGCGCGGGCTGCTCGAAGCGGGCATGGGCGTCACGCCCGCGCACGCGGAATACGATTCGCTGCGCCGCGCGTTCCTCGCGCACTACGCGCGGTGCCTCGCCGAGTCGACGCGGCTCTACGACGGCGTCGCGGAACTGCTCGACGCGATCGACGCGCGCGGCCTCGCGTGGGGCATCGTCACCAACAAGCACGCGCGCTTCACCGGTCCGGTCGTCGCGGCGCTCGCGCTGGCGCCGCGCGCGCGCGTCGTCGTGTCGGGCGACACCACGCCGAATCCGAAGCCGCACCCGGCGCCGCTGCTGCACGCCGCCCAGGCGCTCGCCGTCGCGCCCGCAAGTTGCGTGTACGTCGGCGACGACCTGCGCGACGTCGAGGCCGGCCGCGCCGCCGCCATGGCGACGATCGTCGCAGGCTACGGCTACCTGGGCACTGCAGGCGACCCGGCGCAGTGGCCGGCGACCGGCTGGATCCGCCACCCGCTCGAGCTGCTCGACTGGCTGCCCGGGTGACGGCGGCACATCGGTGCGCGCAGGTACGGCCGCACGCCGGATGACGTGCCGCCGCTTGCTATCCCGGGCAAGTCCCGGCGTTGAGGAGAAGCCACTCCCGCGGCACGCCGTTGCGGCTGCCGCGGATGCGCACCGACTGCTCGGCGGCGAGCGGGCGCAGCACCGCGCCGATGACGTCTTCCGGCGCGCCGAGCGCGACGCCGTTGGCCTGCTCGAGGCGATCGCCCTTCTTCATCGCCAGCATCGCGACGAAGCCGGTCTCGTCGCGCACGGCGAGACCACCGCGCTCCGGCGCCACGAGCGCGGTCCAGCCTTCCGGCTTGGCGATGATGCCCTGGAACAGCTCCGCATTGAGCCGCAGCACGGTGCCGGTGAAGCCGGCGGGAATCGCGCACACGGACGAGCGCGCCACCCGGGCCACCGGCGGCGCGGCCGGCTTCGCCGGCGGCGGCACGCGCAGGGCGATCCGGCGCTCGCCGCCGGCGTCGCGCACGGTGATGCCGTCGGGCCGCACCTCGACCAGTGTCGCGCCTTGCGCGATGTCGCCGCCCGCGGCCACGAGCCGCGGGCCCGACGGCAACCGGAACAGCGCGTAGCCGCGGCCGTCGCGCTCGGCGAACACGCCGAGCAGCCGTGTGTCGCCGGTGGCGAGCGCGCCCTCGTCCTTCGCCGGCGCGGGTGGCGGCGGCGCCGCGGGGCCCGGCCCGGCCAGCAGGCCCGACGCGAGGATCGTGGCCGCGGGATCGGCCGGCGTCGTGGCGACGACGTGCGCCGGCGCAGGTCCGAACGCCCGCCATGCCCACCACGCGACGACGGCGGCCAGCAGCGCCATTGCGGCCACGGTGGTGAACGCCGCGAGCGCGCGCAGCGGCCATCCGTTCATTGCGGCTTCCGCAACGCGATCGCAGCGAGCGCAACGCGCGCGGCCGGCCGCGACGATCGTGCCGTCGGCGCACCGCTATAATCGCTCGTCTTGCGCATGGATCCCTTCGCGTGAATCCCCGGCTCGCCCTGCTGCAACCGTATCCGTTCGAGAAGCTGCGCGCGCTGTTCGCGCAGGTGACACCGGACCCGACGCGGCGCGCGATCAGCCTGTCGATCGGCGAGCCGCGGCATCCGACGCCGCGGCTCATCGTCGATGCGCTGCGCGCGGCCGAAGGATCGCTCGCGAATTATCCCACGACGATCGGCGCGCCCGCGCTGCGCGAGGCGATCGCCGGCTGGCTCGCGCGTCGGCACGGCCTGCCGGCGCTCGATCCGGCGACGCAGGTGCTGCCGGTCCTCGGCAGTCGCGAGGCGCTGTTCGCGTTCGGCCAGACCGTGATCGACGGCAGCCGCCCGGGCGCGACCGTCGTCGTGCCGAATCCGTTCTACCAGATCTACGAGGGCGCCGCGCTGCTGGCCGGCGCGCAGGTTCACTGCGTGAACGCCGATCCGGCCGCCGGGTTCGCGCACGACTGGGGTGCCGTGCCTGCCGGCGTGTGGTCGTGCACGCAGTTGCTGTACCTGTGCTCGCCGGACAATCCGACCGGCCGCGTGCTCGACCTCGACGGGTGGCGCGCGCTGTTCGCGCTGTCCGACCGCTACGGCTTCGCGATCGCGTCCGACGAGTGCTATTCGGAAATCTACTTCGACGAGGCGCGGCCGCCGCTCGGGGGACTCGGCGCCGCGCACGCGCTCGGCCGCGACGGCTTCCCGCGCCTGGTCGTGTTCGGCAGCCTGTCCAAGCGATCGAACGCCCCGGGGCTGCGCTCCGGCTACGTCGCGGGCGATGCCGCGCTGATCAAGGCATTCCTGCTCTATCGCACGTACCACGGCAGCGCGATGTCGGGCACCGTCGCCGCCGCGAGCATCGCCGCATGGAACGACGAGGCGCACGTGCGCGCGAACCGCGCCGAATACGCGGCGAAGTTCGCGCGGCTGCAGCCGCGGGTCGCCGCCGTGCTGCCGTGCGCAATGCCCGAGGCGTCGTTCTACCTGTGGGCGCAGACGCCGATCGACGATGCGCTGTTCGCGCAGCGGCTGTACGCCGAGGAGAACGTCGCCGTGCTGCCCGGCAGCTACGTCGCGCGCGACGCCCACGGGTTCAATCCGGGGCGGCGGCGGGTCCGGCTCGCGCTGGTCGCGAGCCAGGACGAATGCACGGAGGCGGTCGACCGCGTGGTCGCGTTCGCCCGCCGCATCGGCCCGGCGGCGGCCGGCGCCGCGGGGCCGCATTCCGTCGCCGCCGGCGGCGCCTGATCGCGCGTCCGCCGCCCGCGGCCGCCCCATTCTAGAATGGGCTGACATGGGCCCGCCTGCCGCTCCGGTTTCCGGTCGTCCGCTGCTCGCGCTGCTGGCGCGCGGCTTCTGCTTCTCCTGGCCGACGCTGCTCCTGCTGGCGGCGATCAACACGGGCATCGCGGCGGTGCTGTGGATCGGGGACACGCGGCCGTTCTGGCAGCCGCTGGTGACCACACAGCTGTACGGGTTCTCGATCGCCTACTGCGTCAACGCCGCGTCGCCGTGGGAGCGGCCGCGGCCGATCCTGCGGCTGATCGCGGCGGTGGCCGTGGGAACGCTGATCGGCGTGACGCTGACCATCCTGGTCAAGGGCTACGCGTGGGAGCACGTCGTGGAGCGCGCCAACGTGTTCGGCTGGAACGTGTTCGCGGGCTTCGCCAACGGCTTGTTCGTCAGCCTGTTCTTCTACCTCAAGTACCGCGAGACGCAGGCCGCCTCCGCGCTCCACCGTGCCGCCGCGGAGCACCACCTGCTGTCGAAGCAGGCGGTCGAGGCGCAGCTGAAGCTGATGCAGGCGCAGGTCGAGCCGCACTTCCTGTTCAACACGCTGGCCTCGGTGCAGTACCTCACGGAGACCGACCCGCCCGCGGCGAGCCGCCTGCTCGGCCACCTCGTCGACTATCTGCGCGCCGCGCTGCCCCAGCTTCGCGCGAGCTCGACGACGCTGGGCAAGGAGATCGGCCTCGCCGAGGCGTACCTCAACATCCTGCGCATGCGGATGGGGCCGCGCCTCGCCTTCGCGATCGACCTGCCGGCCGGCCTCGCGGCGCATCCGTTCCCGCCGAACCTGCTCATCTCGTTGGTCGAGAACGCGATCAAGCACGGCATCGAGCCGGCGGCCGTGGGCGGGACCGTGTCGGTGCGCGCGCGGCGCGACGGCGAGATGCTGGTGCTCGACGTGCAGGACACCGGCAGCGGCGCGGCCGGCGCCGCGCGCGGCGGCCTGGGCGTCGGCCTGGCCAACGTCCGCGAGCGACTGGCGGCGCTGTACGGCCCGCGGGCACAGTTCCGGCTTGCCGCGGCCACGCCGTCGGGCACCTGCGCGACGCTGGCAGTTCCGCTCGACGCGGACTTCGCCGAAGGCATCGCGCCGGCACCGGCCGCGCCGTCCGCCACACCGGTGCGGGCGTTGCCGCATTAGCCGCGGGGATGCGCGTGCCGACCGCCGTCATCGCCGAGGACGAGCCGCTGCTGCGGGCGCAGTTGAAGGCGCGGCTCGCGGAGGCCTGGCCGGAGCTCGCGATCGTCGCCGAGGCCGCCAACGGCGAGGAAGCGCAGCAGCAGATCGACGCCCACCATCCCGACGTCGTGTTCCTCGACATCCGGATGCCGGTCCGGTCCGGCATCGACGTCGCGCGCGCGCTGTCCGGTACCTGCCACGTCGTGTTCGTGACCGCCTACGACGAGTACGCCGTCGCGGCCTTCGAGGAAGGCGCCGCCGACTACGTGCTGAAGCCGGTTACCGCCGAGCGGCTCGCCAAGGTGGTCGCGCGGCTCAAGCCGCGCCTCGCCTCGGCGCCGCTGCCGATCGCCGAGCTCCTCGCGCGGCTCGCCGCGCGCGAGGGCGGCGCGCTGCGCTGGATCCGCGCGTCGCTCGGCGCGGCCATGCAGCTGATCGCGACCGAGGACGTGCTCTACTTCCAGGCCGAGGACAAGTACACGAAGGTCGTCACGGCCGACGCGGAGGCGCTGATCCGCAAGCCGATCAAGGAGCTCTACGACGAGCTCGACCCCGAGTCGTTCTGGCAGATCCACCGCGGCACGATCGTCAACCTCCGTGCGATCGCGCGGGTCGAGCGCGACTGGCGGGACCAGCCGGTGATCCTGCTCAGGCAGCGCCCCGAGAAGCTCACGGTTTCGCGCACGTTCGCTTCGCGCTTCAAGGCGATGTGACCGCCGCCCCGATCCCGGCAGGCGTGAAGGGGGCGCCGCGTGCCCGCGCTATAATCCGCGTTTTTTCGCGAGCCGCCATGACCCAACTCGCCACCGTCATCGACGTCGCGTGGGAACGCCGCGCCGAGCTTTCGCCCGCGTCCGCGCCCGCCGAGGTCCGCGACGCCGTCGCGCACGTGATCGCCGAGCTCGACGCCGGGCGCCTGCGCGTGGCCGAGAAGCAGCACGGCGCGTGGGTGACGCACCAGTGGATCAAGAAGGCGGTGCTGCTGTCGTTCCGGCTGGCCGACAACGTCGCGATGGGCCCGCCGCCCGAGCGCGCGCCGTTCCGCTTCTACGACAAGGTGCCGACCAAGTTCGCGCGGTACACCGACGCCGACTTCGCGGCCTGCGGCGCGCGCGTGGTGCCGCCGGCGGTCGCGCGGCGCGGCGCCTTCATCGCGCGCAACGTCGTGCTGATGCCCTCGTACGTCAACATCGGCGCCTACGTCGACGAAGGCACGATGGTCGACACCTGGGCGACGGTCGGCTCGTGCGCGCAGATCGGCAGGAACGTGCACCTGTCGGGCGGCGTGGGCATCGGCGGCGTGCTGGAGCCGCTGCAGGCGAATCCGACCATCATCGAGGACAACTGCTTCATCGGCGCGCGCTCCGAGGTGGTCGAGGGCGTGATCGTCGAGGAGAACTCGGTGCTCGGCATGGGCGTGTTCATCGGCCAGAGCACGAAGATCTACGACCGCGCGACCGGCGAGATCGGCTACGGCCGGGTGCCGGCCGGCTCGGTCGTCGTCGCCGGCAGCCTCCCGTCGGGCGACCAGGGCTGCCACCTCTACTGCGCCGTCATCGTCAAGCAGGTGGACGCGAAGACCCGCTCGAAGACGAGCATCAACGAGCTGCTGCGCGCCTAGAGGACGATGCCGGTGTCGGTGAACCTGAAGTCCCCCGAGGACATCGAGGGCATGCGCGTGGCCGGGCGGCTCGCCTCGGAGCTCCTCGACTACCTGACGCCGTTCGTCAAGGTCGGCGTCACGACCGGCGAGATCAACGATCTCGCGCACGCGTACATGCTCGACGTGCAGGACACGGTTCCGGCGACGCTCCATTACGCGCCACCGGGGCACTCGCCGTACCCGGCGTCGCTGTGCACGTCGGTCAACCACGTCGTGTGCCACGGTATTCCCGGCGACAAGAAACTGAAGGAAGGCGACATCGTCAACATCGACGTCACGGTGATCAAGAACGGCTACCACGGGGACACCAGCCGGATGTTCCTCGTCGGCAAGGCGTCGATCCAGGCGAAGCGCCTGTCGGAGATCACGTATGAGGCGATGTGGCGCGGCATTATGGCCGTGCGCCCCGGCGCGCACCTGGGCGACATCGGCGCGACCATCCAGCGCTTCGCGGAGTCGCACGGCTACTCGATCGTGCGCGAGTTCTGCGGGCACGGCATCGGCCGCCAGTTCCACGAGGAGCCGCAGGTGCTGCACTACGGCCGGCCCGGCACGGGCCTCAAGCTGCAACCGGGAATGATCTTCACCGTCGAGCCGATGGTCAACGCGGGCCGGCCGGGCATCCGTTGCCTCGCCGACGGCTGGACGATCGTCACCGCCGACCACTCGCTGTCCGCGCAGTGGGAGCACACGGTGCTCGTCACCGACGAGGGCTTCGAGGTGCTGACGGTCTCGGCCGGCGCGCCGCCGCCGCCGTCGCCGGCGGTCGCGGCGTAGCGAGGGCGGCCGGCAATGGCCGCAGCGCCGCCCCCTGCCGCGCTCGCCCCCGGCACGGAGACCGCGACGGCCGAACCTCGCCTCGCGCACTGGCGCGAGCGCCTGCGCGCCGGCCGCGCGGCGTTGCGCGAGGCCTTCTTCGCGTCGCCCGACACGCCGGCGCTGCTGCGCGGCCACGCGCGCCTCGTCGACACGGTGATCCGCGGGGCCTTCGCCGAGTGCCGGATGCCCGCCGACATCGCGGTGATCGCCGTCGGCGGCTACGGTCGCGGGCAGCTCTTTCCGCACTCGGACGTCGACGTGCTCGTGCTGCTGCCGGAGGGCGACGCCCCGGCGGCGGCCATCGAGCGGTTCTTCGCCGCACTGTGGGACATCGGCATCGAGCTCTCGCACGCCGTGCGCACCGTCGCCGAGTGCGACGCCGAGATGGCGGCCGACGTCACCGTGCGCACGAGCCTGCTCGAGAACCGGTTCCTGTGCGGGTCGCGCCCGCTGTTCGCGCAGTTCCGCCGGCGCTTCGACGACGCGATGGACGTCCGCGCGTTCTACGCGGCGAAGGCGCTCGAGCAGCAGCAGCGGCACTTGAAGTACCAGGACGCGATCTACAACCTCGAGCCGAACGTGAAGGAGAGCCCCGGCGGCCTGCGCGACCTCTCGTCGGTGCTGTGGATCGCGCGCGCCGCCGGCCTCGGCCGCACGTGGCGGGAGCTCGCGCGCAACGGCCTCATGACCGCCGGCGAGGCGCGCGCCGTGTCGCGGCAGGAGCGCCTGATCGGCGGCCTGCGCGTGCGCCTGCACTACCTGCTCGGCCGGCGCGAGGACCGGCTGGTGTTCGATGTGCAGGGGGCGCTCGCCGCGCAACTCGGCCTCGCCGATACGCGCGCGAAGCGCGCGAGCGAGCAGCTGATGCAGCGCTACTACCGCGCGGCCAAGCTCGTGAGCCAGGTCAACGCGGTGCTGCTGCACAACCTGCACGCGCGGCTGCACCCTGCCGCCACAGCGCCGGTCCCGATCGACGACGACTTCCAGCAGGTGGACGAGCTGCTCGACATGCGCGCGCCCGACCTCTTCGCGCGCCGGCCGTCGGCGATGCTCGACGCGTTCCTCGCGCTGCAGCGCCACCGCGAGCTCAAGGGCATGACCGCGCGCACGCTGCGCGCGCTGTGGCAGGAACGGCACCGGATCGACGGCCCGTTCCGGCGCGACCCGGCGAACCGCGCACGCTTCATCGCGATGTTCCGCGCCGAGCGCGGCCTGCTGCACGAGCTGCGGCGGATGAACCTGTACGGCATCCTCGGCCAGTACCTGCCGGTGTTCGGGCGCATCGTCGGCCAGATGCAGCACGACCTCTTCCACGTGTATACGGTGGACGAGCACATCCTGATGGTGATCCGCAACCTGCGCCGCTTCACGGAGGCGCAGCACGCGCACGAATACCCGCTGTGCTCGCGGCTCATCGCCGACTTCGAGCGGCGCGAGGTGCTGTACGTGGCGGGCCTCTTCCACGACATCGCGAAGGGCCGCGGCGGCGACCACTCGGCGCTCGGCGCGCGCGACGCCCGGCGGTTCTGCCGCGAGCACGGGATGTCCGCCGAGGACACCGAGCTCGTCGCGTGGCTGGTCGCCGACCACCTCGTGATGTCGTCGACCGCGCAGAAGCAGGACCTCTCGAATCCCGAGGTGATCGCCGCGTTCGCGGCGCGCGTGGGCAGCGAGCGGCGCCTCACCGCGCTCTACCTGCTCACCGTCGCCGACATTCGCGGCACCAGTCCCAAGGTGTGGAACAACTGGAAGGGCAAGCTGCTGGAGGACCTCTGCCACGCGACCCGCGCCGTGCTGGCCGGCACCGCGGCGTCCGCGACGGTCACCGACAGCATCGACGCGCGGCGGGCGGAGGCGCACCGGCTGCTGCGCCTGTACGCGGTGCCGGACGGGGCGGAAGCGAAGCTGTGGCGGCACCTCGATACGCCGTACTTCCAGCGCCACTCCGCCGAGGAGATCGCGTGGCACGCGCGCCACCTGTACTGGCGCGTCGACCGCCGCGAGCCGGTGGTCAAGGCGCGCCTCGCGCGCGACGGCGCCGGCATGCAGGTGCTCGTGTACCTGCCCGACCAGAAGGAGCTCTTCGCGCGGATCTGCGGTTTCTTCGGGCGGGCGGGCCTCTCCATTCTCGAGGCGAAGATCCACACGACACGCGCCGGCTGGGCGCTCGACACGTTTGCGCTCAACGACCCGGCGCAGCCGGGTTCGTCGTACCGCGACACGCTGCAACTGGTCGAGTTCGAGCTCACGCGCCTGTTGACCGAGCAGCCGCCGCTCGGGCCGCCCGGCGAGGGCCGTCTGCCGCGGCAGCTCAAGCACTTCCCGCTCACCCCCGACGTGCAGATCTTCCCCGACGACAAGGGCACGCACTACATCCTCGAGATCGTCGCCGGGGACCGGCCGGGGCTGCTCGCGCGGATCGCCTACACGCTGGCGACGGCGAACGTCAACGTCGTCAGCGCGAAGATCAACACGCTGGGCGAGCGGGCCGAGGACGTGTTCCTGATCGACGGCGCGCGGCTGCACGACGAGCAGGCGCTGCTGCGGCTCGAGACCGCGCTGTACGAGCAGCTGAAGACCTAGCGGCGGGCCGGCCGCGCCGGCCCGTCTCCATCAGAGGTTTTCCAGCACGTCGGTGAAGCCGAACTTGCGCATGTCGCGGATGCGCATCGGGTACAGGATGCCGTCGAGGTGGTCGCATTCGTGCTGGACGACCCGCGCGTGGAAGCCGTCGACGTCGCGCACGATGAGCCCGCCCGCCGGGTCGAAGCCTTCGTAGCGCAGGCGCGTGAAGCGCGGCACGGCCCCGCGCAAGCCGGGCACGGACAAGCAGCCCTCCCAGCCCTCCTCCTCGTCGTCGGTCAGCGGCGTCAGCACCGGATTGACGAGCTCCGTGTAGGGCACCGGCGCCGCCTCGGGATAGCGGGGATTGCGCTCGAACCCGAAGATCACGACGCGCAGCGGCACGCCGATCTGCGGTGCGGCGAGGCCCGCGCCGTCGTGCGCGTGCATCGTGTCGCGCATGTCGGCGAGCAGTGCGGCGAGCTCCGGCGTGCCGAAGCGCCCGACCTCGCGCGACGGCTCGAGCAGCCGCGGATCGCCCATGCGCAGGATGTCGCGGACCATCGTCGGGGCGCCGGCGCTCAGAGCCGCGGCGCGATGTGGTCGAGCAGCACGCGCACGCGGTCCATCCCCGACTCCAGCACGCGCGCGATGCCTTCCATCGAAACCTGCGCAGCGCTGTCGCCGCGCCCCGCCGCGTGGTTGACGACGACGCAGATCGCGCAGTACGGCAGGCCGGCCTCGCGCGCGAGCGAGGCCTCGGGCATCCCGGTCATGCCGACCAGCGTCGCGCCGTCGTGGTCCATCCGGTCGATCTCCGCCGCGCTCTCCAGGCGCGGCCCGTTGACGGCGCCGTACACACCGCCGTCGTGGAGCGCGATGCCGGCGCCGGCGGCCGCCGCGAGGCAGCGGGCGCGCAGGTCGGGCGAATAGGGATGCGTGAAGTCGACGTGCACGACGTTGCGGTCGCCGCCGTCGAAGAACGTCGCCTCGCGCCCCGACGTGTAGTCGATGAGCTGGTGCGGCAGCACGAGATCGCCGGGCAGGCACCCGCGGATGCCGCCGACGGAGGCGACGGCGATCACCGTCGTCGCGCCCTTCTCCTTCAGTGCCCACAGGTTCGCGCGGTAGTTCACCCGGTGCGGCGGAATCGTGTGGCCGTGGCCGTGCCGCGCGAGGAACACGCAATCGCGGCCGGCGATCTGGCCGAACAGCAGCGTCGACGACGGGTCGCCGTAGGGCGTGCGCACAACCTCGCGGTGCGCGACCGCGAGCGTCGACAGCCGGGTCAGGCCGCTTCCTCCGATGATCGCGAGCATGGAACTTGCTTGATTTGCCTTGGTTATTCGTGCGGACCTGCCGCCGGACAGCCGCTGCGGCCGTGGCGGCTCGCTGCCCGCCGTCGGTCAGGCCACCGGTCCCGCGCGATCACCCGAGTGGAAAGCGCCGAGAATTCATGACATTATCATGGAATCCGGCGATGTTCCGTGAATGACGGGCCCGGATTCCATTCTACCGGGTCAGGCCGGCCGCACCGCCGGGCGGCCACGACGAAGGGGGCTCGATGTACCTCGATCGCTTGTTCAAGCTGATGGCCGAGAAGCAGGCCTCCGACCTCTTCATCTCGTGCGGGGCGCCGATCAACATCAAGGTCAACGGCGTCGTGCAACCGGTGTCCACGCAGCCGATGGACGTCGACACCGTACGCCGCATCGCCTACGAGCTCATGAACAAGGAGCAGGCGCGCGAGTTCGAGAACACGATGGAGATGAACCTCTCGCATCTCGATCGCAGCGTCGGCAACTTCCGCGTCAACGTGTTCCGCCAGCGCGGGACGATCTCGCTGGTGATCCGCTACGTGCGCAGCAACGTGCCGCCGTTCGAGCAGCTGAAGCTGCCGTCGGTGCTGCTCGACCTCGTCGTCGAGAAGCGCGGGCTGGTGCTGGTCGCCGGTGCCACCGGCTCCGGCAAGTCGACCACGCTCGCGGCGATGATCGACCACCGCAACATGAACAAGCCGGGCCACATCCTGACGATCGAGGACCCGATCGAGTACCTGTTCGAGCACAAGCAGAGCCTCGTCAACCAGCGCGAGATCGGCGTCGACACCGGCAGCTACAACGCCGCGCTGCAGAACGCCCTGCGCGAGGCGCCCGACCTCATCATGATCGGCGAGGTCCGCGACAAGGAGACGATGCAGTCGGCGCTGCTGCACACGCTCACCGGCCACCTGTGCCTGACGACGATCCACGCGAACAACAGCTACCACGCGCTGTCGCGGATCATCAACCTCTTCCCCTACGACGCGCGCTCGGCCGTGCTTTCCGACCTGTCGATCGGGTTGCGCGCGATCATCTGCCAGCGCCTCGTGCGCAACGTGAACGGCGAGCAGCAGCCGGCGGTCGAGATCCTGCTCAATACGTCGCTGATCGCCGAGCTCATCAAGAGCGGTGAGTTCGCCCAGATCAAGGAGGCGATGGAGCAGTCGCTGTATCCGGGCTCGCAGACGTTCGAGCAGGCGCTGTGCCGGCTCTACCTCGACGGCGTCATCACGTACGACGAGGCGATGACCGGGTCCGATTCGCCGACGAACCTCGCGTGGCAGATCAACCAGAGCAGCCCGACGTCCCGCATCGCGTCGATGGAATCGAGCGAGGACGCGGGCGAACGCAAGCCGGCCGCGGATTTCACGTCGATGACCATCAACACGGAGTTGCTCGACCGGGCGCATTGACCCCGCGGCGGCGCCGGTTCGCGATTCCCGGCGATTTGCGCGCGGCGCTGGCGGATAATGTAGGCCCGCCCCGAATTCCGTCTCAAACCCCTGCCCGATGGACACCGCCGCCCGGCCGACGCTGGCCCTCACGCGCGAGCTGATCGCGCTGCGCTCGCTGACGCCCGACGACGCAGGCTGCCAGGCGCTGCTGCAGCGGAGGCTCGCCCCGCTCGGCTTCGCGTGCGAGACGATTCAGTCCGCCGGCGTCACCAACCTGTGGGCGCGGCGCGGCACCGCGCGGCCGGTCGTGTGCTTCGCCGGGCACACCGACGTAGTCCCACCGGGACCGCTCGCCGACTGGCGGTCCGACCCGTTCGTGCCCGTCGAGCGCGACGGCCACCTCTACGGGCGCGGCAGCGCGGACATGAAGTCGTCGCTGGCGGCCTTCGTCACGGCGATCGAGCATTTCCTCGCCGACCATCCGGGTGCCGACGGATCCATCGCGCTCCTCGTCACCTCCGACGAGGAAGGCCCGTCGACCGACGGCACCGTCAAGGTCGTCGAGCGGCTCGCGGCGCGCGGCGAGCGCCTCGACTACTGCGTCGTGGGCGAGCCGTCGTCGGTGGCGTCCCTCGGCGACACGATCAAGAACGGCCGCCGCGGATCGCTGTCGGGCACGCTGACCGTCAAAGGCGTGCAGGGCCACGTCGCGTATCCGGACCGCGCGCGCAACCCGATCCACCTGGCAGCCCCCCTGCTGGCCGAGCTGGCCGCCACCCTTTGGGACCACGGCAACGCGTATTTCCCGCCGACGACGTGGCAGTGCTCGAACATCCATGCGGGCACCGGCGCGACCAACGTGATCCCCGGCGCGCTCGAGGTGATGTTCAACTTCCGCCACTCGCCGGAGAGTCCGCGCGAGTCGCTGCAGCAGCGGTTCGAGGCGATCGTCCGGAGGCATGGACTCGAGTACGACCTCGCGTGGACCGGGTGGGGCAAGCCGTTCCTGACGCCGCGCGGTCGGCTGGTGGACGTCGCGACGGACGCGATCCGCGCGGTTACCGGCACGACGACGCAGCTCTCGTGCACCGGCGGCACGTCCGACGGGCGGTTCATCGCCGACATCTGCGACGAGCTGGTCGAGCTGGGACCGGTCAACGCGACGATCCACAAGGTCGACGAGCACGTGTGCATCGCCGACCTCGAGCCGCTGTCGGCGATCTACCGCGGCATCCTCGAGCGGCTGCTCGCCGCGCCCGCACGATGAGCGCGCTGCCGACCTCGGAGCTCGAGACGCTGCGCGACTGGCTGCGCTACGCGGTGTCGCGCTTCAACGAGGCGAAGCTCGCGTTCGGGCACGGCAGCGCCGACGCGTACGACGAGGCCGCCTACCTGCTGCTGCACGGGCTGCACCTGCCGCTCGACCGGCTGGAGCCGTTCCTCGATGCGCGGCTCGCGCAGCACGAGCGGCAGGCGCTCGCGCACCTGCTCGCGCGGCGCATCGACGACCGCGTCCCGGCCGCCTATCTGACGCACGAGGCGTGGCTCGGCGATTTCCGCTTCTTCGTCGACGAGCGCGTGATCATCCCGCGCTCGTTCATCGCGGAGCTGCTGCCCGCGGGGCTCGAGCCGTGGGTCGGTCCCGCGGACCACGTGCGCTCGGCGCTCGACATGTGCACGGGCTCGGGCTGCCTCGCGATCCTGCTCGCGCACGCGTACCCCGAGGCGGACGTGGACGCCGTCGACATCTCGACCGAGGCGCTGACGGTCGCGCAGCGCAACGTCAGCGACTACGGCCTCGCCGACCGCGTCAACCTGATCCGCTCCGACCTCTTCGCCAACCTGCCCGAGAAGAACTACGACCTCATCATCAGCAATCCGCCGTACGTGACGGCGACCGCGATGGAGACGCTGCCGGCCGAGTACCGGCACGAGCCGCGGCAGGCGCTCGCCGGCGGCGACGACGGCCTCGATGCGGTGCGCGTGCTGATCAAGGAGGCGCCGCGCTACATGAACCACGGCGGCACGCTGGTCGTCGAGATCGGCCACAACCGCGCCGCGGCCGAGACCGCCTTTCCCCGCCTGCCGATGGTCTGGCTGTCCGTCGCCGGTGCCGACGACGCCGTGTTCCTCGTGAAGCGCGAGGACCTCGTGGCCGGCCGCTGACCGCGGACGCCCGCACGCGATGGTCGAACGCTCGGGCGGCGAGATCCTGGTCGCGAGCCTGCTCGCGCAGGGCGCGACGGTCGCGTTCGGCGTCCCCGGCGAATCCTACCTCGCGGTGCTCGATGCCCTGCACGGCGCGCGCGACCGGCTGCGCTTCGTCGTCTGCCGGCAGGAAGGCGGCGCTGCCTGCATGGCCGAGGCCTTCGGCAAGCTCACGGGAACGCCGGGACTCGCGTTCGTCACGCGCGGCCCGGGCGCCTCGAACGCCGCGATCGGCATCCACACGGCGGCGCAGGACTCCACGCCGATGATCGTGTTCGTCGGCCAGGTCGGCTCCGACATGGTCGACCGCGAGGCGTTCCAGGAGATCGACTACCGGCGGATGTTCGGCTCGGTTGCCAAGTGGGCGGCGCAGATCGACCGCGCCGAGCGCATTCCCGAGTACGTCGCGCACGCCTATCGGCTCGCGATGTCCGGCCGTCCCGGACCGGTCGTGCTCGCGCTGCCCGAGGACATGCTGTCGGCCCGCGCCGCGTGCGCCGATCCGCCGCGCGTCGATGCGGTGCCCGCGGCACCGGCCCCGGCGCAGGTGGCAGCCGCCCGCGCGCTGCTGGCGGAAGCGCGGGCGCCGCTGGTGCTCGTCGGCGGTAGCCGCTGGGACGCCGATGCGTATGCGGCGCTGCGCGCGTTTGCCGAAGGGCAGGAGCTGCCGGTCGCGGCCGCGTTTCGCCGGCAGGACCTCTTCGACAACCGGCACCCGCTTTATGCGGGCGACGTCGGCATCGCCGTCAATCCGAAGCTCGCCGCGCGCGTGCGCGACGCCGACGTGCTGGTGGTGATCGGCGAGCGCCTGGGCGAGATGACGACCGGCGGCTACGCGCTGGTCACCGCGCCGGTTCCGCGCCAGCGGCTCGTCCACGTCCACCCGTCGCCGGACGAACTGGGCCGCGTCTACCAGCCTGCGCTGGCGATCTGCGCGACGCCCGGCGCCTTCCTCGCGGCCATGAACGCGCTGCCGCCGGTCGCCCCGGCCCGCTGGCGCGAGCACGCGCGCGCGGTAGCGGCCGATTTCGCGGCGTGGCGCGCCCCGCGACCGGTGCCCGGCGCCGTCGACCTGTGGCGGATCGTGCACTGGCTGGACGAGCGGCTGCCCGACGACGCGATCGTCACCAACGGCGCCGGCAACTACACGACGTGGCTGCACCGGCTCTACCGCTACCGCAAGCTGCACACGCAACTGGCGCCTTATTCGGGCGCCATGGGCTACGCCGTGCCGGCGGCCGTCGCGGCGAAGGCCGTGCACCCGGCGCGCACCGTCGTCTCGTGGAACGGCGACGGTTGCTTCCTGATGAACGGGCAGGAGCTCGCGACGGCGGTCCAGTACGGCCTCGCCGTCGTCTTCGTCGTGGTCGACAACGGCATGTACGGGACGATCCGCATGCACCAGGAGCGCACGTATCCGGCGCGCGTGTCGGGCACCGACCTCGTGAACCCGGACTTCGCGGCGCTGGCGCGCGCGTACGGCGCGCACGGCGAAACGGTGCTGCGCACCGACGAGTTCGCCCCGGCGTTCGAGCGTGCGCTGGCGGCCGGCCGCCCGGCGCTCGTGCACGTCAAGGTCGACCCGCAGGCGCTGACGATGGGCGCGTCGCTCGACGCGCTGCGCGCGCAGGGCGAGGCGGCGCGCGGCCGGCGCTGAGCACCGCAGGGCCGCCCCAAGGCGCTCGCGCCCTCGGGGGCGGCGATTACTGGCCTTGCCGCGCCGGCAGCTCGACCGTGCCCGACCGCAACGCGCGGCCGAGAACGATCCGCCACATGCCGCCCGAGATGAGGCTGATCCCCACGAGGATGCCGACGAAGCCGATCGAGTCCTGCGGCCACCGCGAAGCGATCATGATCGCCACGATGATCGCGAGCGCGCCGTCGAGCAGCACCCACCCCCAGCCCGGCTTCGGCTTCAACCGGAACGCGAGCATGACGTTGGACGCGCCGGTCGCCAGGAGGAAGCCGCCGATCATCAGCGCGAGCGTCGCGATCCCGGCGCCGGGGAACATCAGCATGAGAATGCCGAGCACGAGCGTGGCGAGCGCCGAGACGATCTTCCAGCCGAAGCCGTCCTCGCTGCGCTGATGGAACGCGTAGACGACCTCGACCACGCCCGCGAACACCAGCAGCCACGCGAGCAGCAGCACGAACGCCAGCGCGGCCGGCGCCGGCACGAGGATCGCGACCGCGCCCGCCACGATCAGCAGCACGCCCCATACGGTAACCCAGATTCCCGCCTTGCGTGCTTCCGGTGCCGTTGCCTCTGCCATCTCGCGCTCCCCGAATGATCGTGACCGTATGCTAGTCGACCACCACCGGCGTGGCAATGTCCTATCATCACGAAATGGCCGTGCGTCGCGGCCGCAGCGGGGACGGCGATGGGCGTGAGGCAACTCCTCGATCTCTCGGGCAAGGTCGCGCTGGTGACGGGCGGCTCCCGGGGCATCGGGCTCCAGATGGCCGAGGCCCTGGGCGAGATGGGCGCGCGGATCGCGCTTGTCGCGCGCAAGCACGACGAGCTCGACGCGGCGCGCGCGCATCTGCAGGGGCAGGCAATCGCGTGCCACACGATCGCCGCCGACGTGACGCAGCCCGATGCGCCGGCGCGGATCGTCGACGCCATCGACGCGCACTGGGGCCCGGTCGCCATTCTCGTCAATAACGCCGGCACCAACTGGGGCGCGCCCGCCGAGGACTATCCGGACGACGCGTGGCGCAAGGTGATGACGCTCAACCTCGACGCCGCGTTCCGGCTGACGCGCGAGGTCGCGCGGCGCTCGATGATTCCGCGCCGCGCCGGCAAGGTGGTCAACATCTCGTCGATCTCCGGCATGTACGGCAACCCGCCGAGCTGGCAGATGGGAATGGTCGCCTACAACGCGAGCAAGGGCGCGCTCATCAGCATGACGCGCGGGCTCGCCGCCGAGTGGGGCCGTCACGGCATCAACGTCAACGCGATCTGCCCGGGCTTCTTCCCGTCGAAGATGTCGCGCGCCGCGCTCGACCGGATCGAACGCGACGTCCTCGCGATGACGCCGCTCGGGCGGCTGGGCGGGCCCGAGGATCTCAAGGGCGCCGTCGTGTTCCTCGCGTCCGAGGCGTCGCGGCACGTCACCGGGCAGGCGCTCGTCGTCGACGGCGGCTGCAGCGTCGTCTGATGCAAAGCCTCCCACGCTCGCCGCGCTCGCTGCACCCCGAGGGGGCGAGTCGGTCACTCGGGAAGGCCCCTTGGGGCGCCCCTTCGCGCCGGCCCTTCGGGACCGGGGCGACGTGACCGAAGCCGCCAACCCGGGCGCGAAGCTCGTCGCGCCCGTGCACGGAATCGACGGCGACCGGCTCGCCGCGTGGCTCGCCATGAACGTGGCGCCGTTCGCCGGCCCGATCGAAATCCTGCAGTACCAGGGCGGGCAGTCGAACCCGACGTACCGGATCACCGCCGGCCCCCGGCAGTACATCCTGCGGCGCAAGCCGCCGGGGAAGCTGCTGCCTTCCGCCCACGCGGTCGACCGCGAGTACCGCGTGATGAAGGCGCTCGCCGACACCGACGTGCCGGTGCCGCGGATGGTCGCGCTGTGCGAGGACGAGTCGGTGGTCGGCACCGCGTTCTACCTGATGGACTACGTGCGCGGCCGCGTGCTGTGGGACCCGACGCTGCCCGGGATGACGCCGGCCGCGCGCGCCGCGCACTACGACGAGCTCAACCGCGTGATCGCCGCGCTGCACAGCGTCGACTTCGCGGCGGTCGGGTTGTCGGACTTCGGCCGCCACGGCCAGTACGTCGAGCGTCAGGTCGCGCGCTGGTCGAAGCAGTACGCGGCCGCGGGGATCGATCCGATCCCGTCGATGGACCGGCTGATCGACTGGCTGCCGCGCCACCTGCCAGGCGACGACGAGACGACGATCGTCCACGGCGACTACCGGCTCGACAACGTGATCTTCCATCCGACCGAGCCGCGCGTGCTGGCCGTGCTCGACTGGGAACTGTCGACGCTCGGGCACCCGCTGTCCGACTTCGCGTACCAGGTGATGGCGTGGCGGCTGACGCCCGCGCAGTTTCGCGGCATCGGTGGCTGCGACCTCGCCGCGCTCGGCATTCCGTCCGAGTCCGCGTACGTCGCCGCCTACTGCCGGCGCACCGGCCGCGCCGGCATCGAGCACTTCGAGTATTACCTGATCTTCAACATGTTCCGGATCGCCGCGATCCTGCACGGCGTGCTCGCGCGCGCGGTCCACGGCAACGCCGCGAGCCAGGACGCGGTGGACACGGGCAGCCGCGCGCGCGTCGTCGCCGACGTCGCGTGGGGCATGGCGCAGCAACTCGACCGATAGGACTCCCCATGGACTTCGCATATTCGCCGCGCACGCGCGACCTGCAGGCGCGGCTCGTCCGTTTCATGGACGCGCACGTCTATCCCGCCGAGCCGGTCTACGCGGCCGAGGTCGCCGCCAACCGCGCGAACGGCAATCCGTGGGTCGCGACGAAGGTGATGGAGTCGCTGAAGGCGAAGGCGCGGGCGGAAGGCTTGTGGAACCTGTTCCTGCCCGAATCCGACCTGGGCGCGGGGCTCACCAATCTCGAGTACGCGCCGCTCGCCGAGATCATGGGCCGGTCGTGGATCGCGCCCGAGACGTTCAACTGCAACGCGCCGGACACCGGCAACATGGAGGTGCTGGTCCGCTACGGCACGCCCGAGCAGAAGGAACGCTGGCTGAAGCCGCTGCTCGCCGGCGAGATCCGGTCGGCGTTCGCGATGACCGAGCCCGGTGTCGCGTCCTCCGACGCCACCAACATCGAGGCGTCGATCGTCCGCGACGGCGACCACTACGTGATCAACGGCCGCAAGTGGTGGACCACGGGCGGCACCGACCCGCGTTGCCGGATCCTCATCTTCATGGGCAAGACGGATCCCGCCAACCCCGACCGCCACAAGCAGCAGTCGATGGTCCTCGTGCCGATCGACACGCCGGGCGTGCGCCTCGTGCGCGCGCTGCCGGTGTTCGGCTACGACGATGCGCCGCACGGCCACGGCGAGTTCGACTTCGATAACGTCCGCGTTCCGGTGTCGAACATCCTCCTCGGCGAGGGCCGCGGGTTCGAGATCGCGCAGGGCCGCCTGGGACCGGGGCGCATCCATCACTGCATGCGGCTCATCGGGCAGGCCGAGCGTTCGCTCGAGATGATGTGCCGGCGCGCGGCGACCCGCGTCGCGTTCGGCCGCCCCATCGCGGACCAGACCGTCACGCAGGAACGCATCGCCAACGCGCGGATCCTGATGGACCAGGCGCGGCTGCTCGTGCTGCACACGGCGTGGAAGATGGACGTCGCCGGCAACAAGGCGGCGAAGAAGGAGATCGCGATGATCAAGGTCGCGGCGCCGCTGATGGCGTGCCAGGTCATCGACTGGGCGATGCAGGCGCACGGCGGCGCCGGCGTGTGCGACGACTTCCAGCTCGCGTTCTTCTACGCTCAGGCGCGCACGCTGCGCTTCGCGGACGGCCCCGACGAAGTGCACCGCAACCAGATCGCGCGGCTGGAGCTCGCCGCGTACCGGCCGCCGAAGGGCTGATCCGCGCTGCGTTGCGCCGATCAGCGCGACGGCAGCGCCCCGCCCGCGCCGGCGTTGCCGACGGCGCGGTCGACCACGGTGTCCTTGATCCGCTGGCAGCGCGCGACGATGTCGACCAGCACGCTGCCCGACCAGCCGAACGTGAAGAGGCCCGAGATCGCGATGATCGGCGCCACCATCTCCCAGCCGGCGGGCAGGACGAAGTTGCCGTAGCCGACGGTCGTGTACGTGTTGCCGGCGAAGAAGCCGGCCGCGCGCCAGCTCGGCACGAGGCCGCCGTAGACCAGGGCCGCCGCCCACACGACGGTCTCGGTCAGATGGAGCAGCAGCAGGCTCAGCACGGACGTGGCCATCAGCACGTCGACGCGCCAGATGCGCGGCCGCTGCATGATGAGCCGCGCCCGCCGCGCGACGTGGTTGGTGACGGTGCGGACTCCCGCAGCGTGGATCAGGACGATGAGCAGCAGCACCGTCCCGCCGAACGCGACGTCGGCGGCGGGGATCGCCTGCGCAAGGTGCTGCAGGAACGGCAGTTGCACGAGGTCGGATGGCACGCGGGCGATGCCGGCGGCGTCCTGCGAAAGCGTCGTGCCGAGCGTAGCGGGCGCCGACGGGCTCGTGGCGGCGGCCTGGGCGACGATGAGCGGATCGGGCATGGCGGGCATCCTTGCGGTGTGCGGCGAAGGCCGCATCATCGCCCGCGGCGCCGCCGCGCCGCAATCGTCGCGCTAGGCCGGCCAGGCGCGCGCGACGATGGCCGCGGTGTCGGCATGCCCAGCAAGCGCGCCGAACGCGCCGCCCGCGTAGCCTTCGTCACCGCAGCGCGACGCGCAGAAGGCGTCGGCGACGAAGTCCGGTGCATAGCGCACGAGCAACGCACCCTGCACGGCGAGCGCGATCCGCTGCGTCAGCCCACGCGCGCCGGCTTCGTCGGTCGCCGCGTCCGCGAGGTCGCGCTCCACGCGGTCGAGATGGGCGTCGAGGTGAGGGTTGGCCCCGCGGGCAGGCGCCCATTCGGCGACGAGCGCGTCGGCGCTGCGGTCGTCGCGGCCCAATGCGCGGAGCACGTCGAGGCACATGACGTTGCCGGCGCCTTCCCAGATCGAGTTGAGCGGCATCTGCCGATACGTCCTGGCGAGCGGGCCCTCCTCGACGTAGCCATTGCCGCCGAGCACTTCCATCGCCTCGGCGCCGACGACCGGACCGCGCTTGCAGATCCAGTACTTCGAGGCCGGCGTGAGCACGCGCCGCAGCAGCGTCTCCGCCTCGTCGTGCTGGCGGTCGAACGCGCGCGCGAGCCGCAGCGCCAGCGCCGTGGCCGCCTCCGATTCGAGCGCGAGGTCCGCGAGCACGTTGCGCATCAGCGGCTGGTCGGCGAGCCGGCGTCCGAACGCCTCCCGGTGACGCGCGTGGTGCAGCGCCTGCGCGACCGCGCCGCGGATGAGCCCGGCCGTGCCGAGCGCGCAGTCGAGCCGGCAGTACGTGCCCATCTCGAGGATCGTCGGGATGCCGCGCCCTTCGTCACCGACGAGCTCCGCGTGCGCACCCCAGAACTCGACCTCGGAGCTCGCGTTCGCGCGATCGCCGAGCTTGTCCTTCAGCCGCTGGATGCGGATGTCGTTCACGGTGCCGTCTGGCCGGAAGCGCGGCAGCAGGAAGCACGACAGCCCGCCAGGCGACTGCGCGAGGACGAGAAAGGCGTCGCACATCGGCGCCGACAGGAACCACTTGTGGCCGACGATCCGGTAGTCGCGGCCCCCTTGCGGCTCCGCCCGGGTCGTGTTGGTGCGCACGTCCGAGCCGCCCTGCTTCTCCGTCATGCCCATGCCCAGCGTGACGCCGCGCTTCTGCGCCGCAGGCAGGAAGCGCGGGTCGTACTCTGGCGAGCAGACGCGCGGCAGCCACCGAGGCACCAGCGCGGCGTCGCGCGCGAGCGGCGGCACGGACGCGTAGGTCATCGTCGTCGGGCATAGCGTGCCGGCCTCGACCTGCGCGTACATTACGTAGAGCGCGGCCCGGCGGACGTGGGCGCCCGGCGCCGGATCCGCCCACGGACCCGCCGCCGCGCCGTGGCGCTTGAGATACGCCATCAGCGCGTGGTAGGCCGGGTGGAACTCGACGGTGTCGAGGCGCCGGCCGGCGGCGTCGAAGAGCTTGAGTTCCGGCGGGACGCGGTTGGCCTCCTCGGCCCACTGCTGCATCTGGGCGCTCGCGAGCTCCGCGCCGCGCTCGGCCAGCCAGCCGGAGGAATCCTCGGCGCCCTCGCGCGCGACGGCCGCGCGCAGCGCGGCGTCGGACGCGTAGAGGTTGTGGCCGACGAGCGCCGGGACCTGGTTCGCGACGTCGTGCGTCGCGGCAAGAAGCGGATGCGACGCGTTCACGATCGGGCAGCTCCTGCGCGCGGCAATGGCGGAAGACGCCAGTCTAGCCTAGGGTAAACTCGAACGTTGCCACTGGAGAGAACGATGTCTCGCAACGTGTTCGTCGCCGGCGTCGGAATGATTCCGTTCGCCAAGCCGGGCGCATCCGCCCCCTACCCCGCCATGGCGGCCGCCGCGACGCGCGCCGCACTCGAGGACGCGCGCGTGCCCTACGCGGCCGTCGAGCAGGCCTATGCCGGCTACGTGTACGGCGACTCGACGTCCGGCCAGCGCGCGCTCTACGACGTCGGGATGACCGGAATCCCGATCGTCAACGTCAACAACAACTGCTCGACCGGCTCGACGGCGCTCTTCCTGGCGCGGCAGGCGGTCGCGTCCGGCGCCGTCGAATGCGTGCTGGCGCTGGGCTTCGAGCAGATGGAGCCCGGCGCGCTCGGTGCGAAGTTCCCCGACCGGCCGACGCCGTTCGAGCGCTTCGACGAGGCGACGGCGACGCTGGTGGGCATGCCCGACGTGCCGCTGGCGCTGCGCTACTTCGGCGGGGCCGGCACCGCGCATATGAAGAAGTACGGCACGAAAATGGAGACGTTCGCGAAGATCCGCGCGAAGGCGAGCCGCCACGCGGCCCGCAACCCGCTGGCGCTCTTCCGCAAGGAAGTCACCGTCGACGACGTGATGGCGTCGCCGGTGATGATCCCGGGCGTCATGACGCGGCTGATGGCCTGCCCGCCCACCTGCGGCGCGGCCGCGGCGATCCTCGTGTCCGAGGCGTTCGCCGACCGGCACGGGCTCGCGAAGGCCGTGCGGATCGCCGCGCAGGCGATGACCACCGACACGCCGTCGACGTTCGAGACGCACGACATGATGCGCGTCGTCGGCTACGACATGGCGCGCGCCGCCGCGCGCCAGGTCTACGAGGCCGCGGGGATCGGCCCCGCCGATGTCGACGTGGTCGAGCTGCACGACTGCTTCGCGCAGAACGAGCTCATCACGTACGAGGCGCTCGGCCTCTGCGCGGAAGGCGACGCCGAGCGGTTCGTCGACGCCGGCGACAACACGTACGGCGGCCGCGTCGTCACCAACCCGTCGGGCGGCCTGCTATCCAAGGGCCACCCGCTCGGCGCCACCGGCCTCGCCCAGTGCTACGAGCTCACGCACCAGCTGCGCGGCACCGCGGAGGCGCGCCAGGTCGCGGGGGCGCGGATCGCGCTGCAGCACAACCTCGGGCTCGGCGGCGCCTGCGTGACGACGCTGTATCGCGCCGCGTGACGCCGTGACGGCCGTTCCCGCGCCGGCGGGCCCGTACGTGTCGCCGTGGATGAACGACGAGCTCGCGATCTTCCGCGACGCCGTGCGCCGCTTCGTCGCCGCCGAACTGGCGCCGCACGAGGAGCGCTGGTCCGTGCAGCAGCACGTCGACCGCGACGCGTGGCGCCGCGCCGGCGCGATGGGACTCCTGCTGACGGACATTCCGGAGGCGTACGGCGGTGCCGGCGGCGACTTCGCGCACGAGTGCGTCGTGTTCGAGGAGCTGGCGCGCGCGAACGTGTCGAGCTTCGGCAAGCATGTGCACAGCATCGTCGCGCACTACGTCCTCGCATACGGCACCGAGGCGCAGAAGGCTCGCTGGCTGCCGGCCATGGCCACCGGCGAGCTGATCGCCGCCATCGCGATGACCGAGCCCGGCGCGGGGTCCGACCTCAAGGGCATCCGCACGCGCGCCGTGCGCGACGGCGGCGACTACGTGCTCAACGGCGCCAAGACGTTCATCTCCAACGGCTACCTCGCGGACCTGGTCTGTGTCGTCGCGAAGACCGACCCGGCCGCGGGCTCGCGCGGGATCTCGTTGGTGATGGTCGAGGCGCGCGACCTGCCGGGCTTCCGCCGCGGGCGCATCCTCGACAAGATCGGCCAGAAGGGGCAGGACACGGCCGAGCTCTTCTTCGACGACGCGCGGGTGCCCGCGGCGCACCTGCTGGGCGAGGAGGAAGGCCGCGGCCTGCACCAGCTGATGGCGCAGCTGCCGTGGGAACGCACGATCGTCGCGGTCGCCGCCGTCGCGGCCATCGAGCTCGCCGTCGAACTGACGGTCGCGTACGTGAAGGAGCGCGAGGCCTTCGGCCAGAAGCTCTTCGACCTGCAGCACACGCGCTTCACGCTGGCGGAGTGCCGGACGGCCGCGCACGTGGCGCGCGTGTTCATCGACGACTGCATCGCCCGCGTGCAGGCCGGCACCCTCGACGCGGCGACCGCGTCGATGGCCAAGTGGTGGACCACCGAGCAGCAGTGCGAGGTCGTCGACCGCTGCCTGCAGCTCTTCGGCGGCTACGGCTACATGCGCGAATACCCGATCGCCAAGCTCTACGCGGACGCCCGCGTGCAGAAGATCTACGGCGGCGCCAACGAGATCATGAAGGAGCTGATCGCGCGGTCGCTGTAGCGGCCGCGTCCGAACGAGCCGGTCGCCGCCGTGGCGGCACGTCAGTGCGTGATCACGACGAGCACGCTGCAGTGCGCGTGCTCGATCAGCGCCGGCGACGTCGCGCCGCGCCACCACCGCGCCGCCCACCCCTCGAGGTGCTTGTGGCCGACGATGATGAGGTCGGCGGCGACCTTCCGCGCGAATTCCGTGATCTCGCGGACCGAGTCGCCGACCAGCAGCTCGCCGGTCACGCGGTGGCCGGCGTCCGCGAGCCGGCGCAGCCCGTCGTCGAGGATCTTCCGGTAGCTTGCCTGCATCGCGTCGTCCGCCACGCTGTCGTACATGCCGCCCTCGAGCGCGAGCGGCGTCGTGGCCGACGGCATGACCGCGACAAGGAAGAGCTCCGACTGCCCCCACTGCGCGATGTCGCGGCAGTCGAGGAGCGCCCGCTGTCCCGACTCCGAACCGTCGTACGCCAGCACGATGCGCTTGTACATCGGTGCCTCCCGTGTCGGTCTCCCCGTGCCGGCATCCGCACGCGCCGCGCGCCGGACGCGACCGCCGCGCGAGCGCGGCGCGAACCAATGTACGCGGCTCCCCGCCGCCAGGCAATTCCGCCGGGATGCCGTTGCAAGCCGTATCGCCGGTGGCCGGGGTCCGCCGCCCGCGGCCTCCGGCCGGCGGACCGGTTGCGGCGCGATCTGGCATACTCCCGCTGCCACCGGCCGCCTGCCTGCCGGACCCTCGACCCGCCATGAACGAACCCGCACCGATGGACCGGTTGGGCCGCTACCAGATTCGCGAGATCATCGGCGAAGGGGCGATGGCCTGCGTCTACAAGGCGTACGACCCGGAGATCAACCGGCCGCTGGCGATCAAGCTGCTGAAGGCCCAGCTGCGGCTCGACGGCGAATACCGCAACCGCTTCCTGCGCGAGGCCAAGGGCGCCGGCGTGCTGTCGCACCCGAATATCGTCACGGTGTTCGACGTCGGCGAGGACCAGGGCCACCCGTACATCGCGATGGAGCTGGTCGAGGGCCAGACGCTCGCCGAGGAGCTGAAGGCGCGGAAGCCGCTCACGACCAAGGACATCGTCGAGATCGGCATCCAGCTGACCCGCGCGCTCGACTACGCGCACAAGAAGGGGATCGTGCACCGCGACGTGAAGCCCGGCAACATCATGCGCCTCACGGACACCAACACGATCAAGGTCGCCGACTTCGGCATCTGCCGGATCGACGGCAGCGATTCCGCGGATGCCACGCAGCAGACGCAGGTCGGCAACGTGCTCGGCACGCCGCACTACATGTCGCCGGAGCAGGTCGTCGGCGAGAAGGTCGACTCGCGCTCGGACCTGTTCTCGGCCGGCGTCGTGCTCTACCAGCTCCTCACCGGGCACCTGCCGTTCGAGGGCGACACGCTGATCAGCGTCGCCTACAAGATCACGAAGACCGACCCGCCGTCGCTCGACAAGGTGCGCGGCGACCTGCCGCTGTCGCTGCGGCGGATCATCGAGCGCGCGCTGAAGAAGCAGCCGGACAAGCGTTTCCAGAGCGGCGAGGAGTTCGCGCAGGCGCTGGTTGGCGTCGCGCGGGAACTTGCGGAGGAAGGCCAGAAGCAGGGTCGCCGCGGCATCCCGCTGGCCGTGCGCTGGGCGGCGACGATGGCCGCGGTCGTCGCGATCACGATGACGCTGACGGCGACGGTTCTGTACAAGCAGCAGTACGCGGCGATGATGGACCAGGTGAAGGACTACGGCGGCTCGCTCGCCAAGTTCACCGCGACCCAGAACGCCGTGCCGCTGCTGTCCGAGGACTGGGCGGCGATGGACGTGTTCGTGCAGGAGGCGCTCGGGCGGCAGGAGAACTTCAGCTACATGACGGTGGTCGACCACCAGGGCACCGTGCGCGCGAGCAACGTCGCCGCGCAGGTCAACCAGAAGTATGCGGCGCCCGAGGCGGCGACGGCCGTGTCCTCGAAGGACCCGGGCGTGACCGTGCAGAGCCACCGGATCGCCGACGGGCGGCAGGTGCTCGACTTCTCCGCTCCCGTCCTGTTCCAGGGCAAGACGATCGGCACCGTGCACCTCGGCATCTACGAGGCGCCGCTGACCGCGGTCGCCAATCTCGTCCTCGTGCTGCTCGCGATCCTCACCGTCGTCACCGTCGCGGCCGTGGCGGGCGGCACCTACCTGCTCGCCCAGCGGCTCGCCGCGCCGATCCGCGTGCTCAGGAACTCGCTGCAGGAACTCGCCAATGGCCGCTACGACTATCGGATCTCCGAGACGCGCAGCGACGAATTCGGCGAGCTCTACGCCGAGTTCGACAGGACGGCCGCCGCGCTCGACAAGCGGCACGAGGGTGCGGCCCGTCCCGCCGCCCCCGGAACCCATGCGCCACCCGCCGCGCCGTAGCCCGCCGCGCCTGCCGTCCGCGCTGGCGGCGCTCGCGCTGGCGCTGGCGCTGGCCGGCTGCGCGACGCCGCCGCCGGCGCCGGAGCCCGAGGCACCGGCCGCCGCGCCCCCGGCGATCGCGGGCCCGGTGATCAATCGCGACGATGACTTCGCGGTGGTCGCCGTACGCGCAGGCGACACGTACGCCACGCTGGCCGAGCGGTACCTGGGCGACCCGGCGCAGGCGTGGCGCGTGTCCCAGTTCAACGACGCGCAGCCGCTGCGGCCCGGGCAGGCGGTCGTCGTCCCGCTCACCAACCGCAACCCGATCGGCGTCTACGCCGCCGGCGTCCAGACGGTGCCCATCCTCTGCTACCACCGGTTCGGGGCGCGCCCGTCCAAGCTCAACGTGACGCCGGCCGCGTTCGATGCGCAGATGGACTATCTCGCCCGCAACGGCTACACGGTGATCACGCTGAAGCGCCTCGCGCGCTTCCTCGAGGGCAAGGAAGGGCTGCCGGCCAAGTCGGTGGTCATCACGATCGACGACGGCTACCGGTCGACGTACGAGATCGCGTTCCCGGTCCTGCGCAAGTACGGCTTCCCCGCGACGGTGTTCCTCTACACGGACTTCGTCGGCGCGTCCGACGCCATGACGTGGGCGCAGATGAAGGAGATGATCGGCACCGGGCTCGTCGAGATCCAGCCGCACTCGAAGTCGCACGCCAATCTCACGTTGCGCGTGCCGGGCGAGAACGACGCGCGCTACCGCGAGCGGATCCGGCGAGAGGTCGAGGCTCCGGTTGCGACGATCAAGGACCGCCTGGGCGAGCCCACCGCCACGTTCGCGTATCCGTACGGCGACGTCAACGAGTGGGTGGCCGAGCTGCTGGCGAGCCAGCGCGTCGCGCTGGGCGTGACGGTGACGCCGGGCGGCAACGCGTTCTACGCGTATCCGTTCATGCTCCGGCGCAGCATGGTGTTCGGCAACGAGGACATGGACGCGTTCCGCGCGAAGCTCGTGACGTTCGTCCGCACGGCGTCCCGCTAGCCACACGATGCTGGAACGGTTCGCCCGCCCGCTCCCCCTGCTGCTCGCGGTCCTCGCCGGCTGCGCGCAGGTGCCGCCGGCGCCGCCGCCCCTCGCGTCGACCGCGCCCCCGCGTCCGGCGACACCCGAGGGCCCGATCGCCGACGCCATCGCGAAGCACCGCAAGCTCGCCGAAACCGCGCGGCAGTCCGGCGACCTCGCGACGGCCGCCACGCAACTGCAGATCCTGGCGCTGCTCGAGCCTGCCAACGACGCGTGGCGGCGCGACCTCGCGACCGTACGCGCGACCATCGCGCGCGATGCGCGGGCCGAAGTCCAGGCGGGCAACGCCGCGCTCGCGGCGGGCGACGTCGATCGCGCGAACCAGGCGATGCTGCGCGCGCTGGCGCTCGACCCGGCGCAGCCCGACGCGCAGAAAGTGCTGCGTGAGATCGACCGGCGACGCTTCACGCGCATCCAGGCGGACCGCTCGGCGCGCGCGATGAGCCTGCAGGACCAGGTCGCGACAACCGCCGCGCAGCGCGCGCAGGCGAGCCGGAACGACGCGGGCGACGGCTACGACGTCGAGCAGGCGATCGAGATGTTCCGGGCCGGCGACACCGTGGGCGGGCTGCGCGACTTCAAGGCCTACGTCGACGCCAACCCCGGCAACCGCGCGGTGCGCCAGCGCATCGCCGGCGTGGTGGCCGACCGGGCGCGCGACCTCGAGAACCAGGGCCAGCGCGAGCAGGCGGTGAGCCTCTACGAGCAGGCGACGGCCTTGCGCGGCGACGCCGGCGGCCCGTGGGCGGCGCGGGTGCCTCCGCTCAGGAAGTCGCTGTCGCAGGAGTACTTCGAGAAGGGATCGCGCGCCTTCCGCTCGGACCTGGTGCAGGCGATCGGCTTCTTCGAGACCAGCCTGCGCTACGATCCGGCGAACGCGCAGTCCGCGGCGAAGCTCCGCGAGGCGAAGGCTGCGCGGGAGAAGCTCGAGAAGATCAAGTAGCGTGCGCTCGGCGGCGCGCGCGGCCTGCCGTGCGCCGGGTCAGGTCGACAGGATGGGCCTCCGACCACCTCGCGCCGGCGTCCGCGCGCGGAGCGTTCGGGCGCCGTCCGTCACTTCGCGCCGAATTTCTCGTTGAGCTTCTTCTTCAGGTCGATGGCGCGCTCGCGCTCGAGCTTCGCCTTCTGGTTGCCGGGCTCCAGCGCGAGCACGCGGTCCCACTTGGCGATCGACTCGTCGAGGTTCTGGCGCTGGAATGCCTGCGTCGCCTCGCGCTCGTAGCGGCGCGCGAGCGCCTGCCGCGTCGCGTCGCGCTGCAGCGCGGCGTCGCGGTTGCCGGGGTCGCGCAGCGCGGCCTCGCGGAACGCCTCGTACGCGCCTTCGAGGTTGCCCGCCTTCTGCAGGTCGGTCCCCTGCTGCATGAGCGCCATCGACGCGTTGCGCGGCGTCGCCACCTCCGGCGCCGCGGCCTTCGCGGCGTCCTCGGGCACGTCGGCGGCCGGCGCAGCCGGCTTCGGCGGCGCCGCGGCCGCACCGCGCCCCGGCACCTTGATCACCTGCCCGGCGGCCAGGCGGCTGGGATTGGTGATGTCGTTGTACCGGGCGAGGATGTGGAACTTGAAGCGGTCCCCGAGGTACTGCTGCGCGATCTTCGACAGCGAGTCGTCGCGCTGCACGGTGTACCGGAAGAAGACCGTCCCCAGCTCCTTCTGCGGGTCCGCCTTGATCTGGTCCATCATCTTCTTCGCGAGCTCGCTCGCCGGATCGAGCGCCAGCGCCTGCTCGAGCATCCGCTGCGCGGCCGCCTCCTCGCCGTTCTGCAGCTGCGTGATCGCGTCGATGGTGAGCTTCTGCGCCTGAGCGCGCTTCTCGGCCGGCGACAGCTGGGGCTCCGGCGGCGGTGCCGGCTTCTGGGGCTCCGCCGCCACCGGCGCCGGCGTTGGCGCCGGTGCGGGTGCCGGAGCGGGCTCGGGCGTGGCGCACCCGGCCGCCATCACCGCGACGGCGATCCAGCAGGCCGCGCAATGCCGGCCACGGCGCGCATCGTTTGCCTTCATGTTGTCCATCTCGGAATCCCGAAGCTCGATCCTGCCCGAAGGGAACAGGATGCGGAAGAAGAATATTGCACCGCAATCGCGTGGAATATCAACCGCCGCGGATTGGGGGCCCGGCCGCCGGCCACGCCGGCCGCTTCTCCCGCGCACCGCATTGGTACCGGCCCCGGCCGCTCGCCGCTGCCGCCCGCAGGCGCGTCAGGCCGAACCGGCCGCGTCGCGGCACCACACGGCGACCGCGGAGAAATTGTCCTGCCCCTCCCGTCCGCGCTCGACCACCTGCCGCTCCATCGCGCGCAGCCAATCCGCCGGGGACGCCGCACTCGCAAGCGCCGCGACCATGGCCGCCTCGTCGATGTATTCCCAGAAGCCGTCCGTGCACAGCAGGAAGACGTCGCCGTCCTGCAGGGGGAACGGCGCGTCGGCCACCGTCGCGACGAAGTCCTCGTCGTGCCCGAGCGCGGCGAAGAGGCGGCTGCGCTGCTCCGACTCCCGCAGCGCACTCTGGCCGAGATATCCGGCGTCGACCATCTTCTGCACGACGCTGTGGTCCTTGGTCTGGGCGACGACCCGGCCCCCGCGAAAGCAGTACAGCCGGGTGTCGCCGACGTGGCCCCAGGCCGCGGTGCGGCGCATGGTGTCGATCGCGAGGACCGTCGCGGTCGCGCGCATCGCGGCGGTGCGGTCGTCGGCGCGCTGCTGCGCGACGATCGCCTCGTGCGCGGCGCGCAGCGCGGCGTCGATGGCGGCGCCGGTGCACGCCGGCGCGTCCTGGAACGCGCCGAGGATCATCCGCACGGCGAGTTTCGACGCCACGTCGCCGCCGCCGTGGCCGCCGGCGCCGTCGCTGACCACGCAAAACGAGCCGCCGCCACCGGTCCAGAACCCGCACGCGTCCTCGTTGCGCTCGCGCCCGCCGGGATTGGACAACACGGAAACCTCGATCTGCATGGGCTCGCTCGCGCCGCTAGGCGGGGTCCGGCGTCTCGCCGCGTGACCCCTGCGGTCGCGTCTTCGCGTGGTACGCGCGCAGGAACTCCTCGCCGAACAGGAAGTGGAAGTCCGTCTCCGCTTCGCGCGAGATCTCGCCGTAGAGCGCCTCGTAGTGGCTCCACAGCTTCGCCTTGTGCGTCATCGGCAGCAGCGAGCCGCTGCCCTCGCTCTCGCTCAGTCGCTGCTCGAGCTTGGCCGGATCGAAGCGCGCGAGCACGGCGGCGAGCGCGGCGCGCATGCCGGCGACGAAGCCCTCCTGGTGCGTGCGCAGGCTCTCGCGGGCATCGGCGAGGCTGCGCAGCGGTGGCATGAAGCCCTCGCCGCGCGGCACCAGCAGGTGCGTGATCGCGGCGTCGAGCCCGGGGGCGAACTTGAGCGGATTGTTGTCGTGCGACATGACGATCGTCGCGTCGGCGCGCACCTCCTGCTTGGCGTGCGCGCGCGCCGCCAGCAGGTCGAGCAGCCCGCGCATGGTCTCGCGCATGACCGCCCCGACCTCCTCCATCAGCTCGGGCGTGAGGCCGCCCGGGACCGCGAGTTCCCGCACGCCCGCGCCGCGCAGCAACGCGGCGAGCAGATCGTCGTCGCCGTCGACCGCGACGGGCGCCGCGGGCGCCTGTGCGCGCGCGGCGTCCGGCGCGGGCGCCGCCGCCGGCGCGGCACCGGCGCCGGTCACCGGCGCCGGCGGTGCCGTTCCCGGGCCGGGCTCCGGCGACGGCACGATCACCGTGGCGATGCGGTCCTGCGGAACGGCCTTGCCGTCCTCGGACCACGACAGGAACGTGCCTTCGCGCAGGATCGTCGTCGTGTCGTCGCCGGAGACGTCGTGCGCCGGCGGGGCGGTGCCCTCGACCCGCAGCGCGTAGCCCGCGATGCGGACTTCGTCGCCGGCCACCAGCGCCTGCTCGTGGCCGCGGCCGACGGGTCGGCCGTTGACGACGACGGCGACCGTCGATCCCTGGTCGCGTACGAAGAAGCGGCCGCCCCTGCACTCGACGACGGCGTGCGTGCGCGAAATGATGCGTTCCGGGTCCGGCAGCAGCAGCGTGCTGTCGGGCGAGCGGCCGATCGTGCCGCCGGCTTCGCCGAATTCGGCGCTGATCGGTTGGTCGACCGGGAGGTCCTTGTAGCTGACGACGGTGATGGTGAGCATCGACGGCGGGCGTGACGGGGAAGCATGAGCGGCGCGCGGCCGCGACGCCCGCCGGCGCGGCGCGCGCAGCGCCGCCGCCGGCGGGCAGAGGATGCGTGCGCCGCGCACGCCCGTCAAGGGCCCGCGGCACGAGCGATGCTGGCAGAATGCGCACTGCCACCGCATCCGGAAGCCAGGAACCCCACATGACGGACCATGGCGCGCCCGCCGCCGCGGAAAACGGCGGGTTGGCCGAGCTTGCGCGCGAAGCCGCCGCCGGCGTCTCGGCCGCCTTCGTTCTCGTCGCGATGATGCTGCCGCTCGGCCTCATCGCGTTCGCCCCGCTGGGCGAGTACGCGGTGGAGGCCGGCCTGCGCGCCGCGCTGGCCTGCGCGATCTTCGGCAACCTCACGGCGGTCGTGCTGTCCGGCGCGCTGCTGCCCAACGAGGTTCCGCGCGCGTCGTCGGTGTTCCTGTTCGCGGCGTTCATCCTGCGCATCGCAGGCGACGCCCAGTTGCGGGCGTCGCCGTCGCACGGCGTCGTCGAGATCCTGTTCCTCGCGGCGCTGTGCCTCGCGCTGACCGGCGTCATCCAGGTGACGTTCGGGTTCCTGCGCCTCGGCAACATCGCGCGCTTCGTTCCCTACCCGGTCGTCGCGGGCCTGATGACCGGGCTCGCGATCTCGCTCGTGATCTACGAGCTGCCCGAAGTGCTCGGCACCCACGGCGGCGGCCCCGAAGGCGAAGCCGGCGACGCCCATCACGGCATCAACGGCTGGACGCTGCTTGTCGGCTTCGTCACGATCGTCGGCTTCGTCTTCGTGCGCAGGCGCTGGCCGGCGCTGCCCTCGAAGCTGATCGGCCTCGCCGCGGGCACCGCGGTCGCCGCGATCGTCACCTACGCCGCCCACGGCGACGTCGGCCCGCGGGTGCCGTTCCTCGGCAGGATTCCGGCACCGGACGCGCTGCTGCCGGTCCTGTCGGGCGAGGGGATCACGCTGGCGCTGCGGTTCGGCTACGACCTCCTCGTCACCGCGCTCGCGATCGCCGTGGTCGGCTCGCTCGACAGCCTGCTCGCCGCGGTCGGCGAGGCGGACGGGCCGCTCGACACCGCGCACCACCCGAACCGGCTGCTCGTGGCGCTCGGCTGCGGCAACCTCGTGTCGTCGCTGTTCGGCGGCGTGCCCGTCGCGTATTCGTCGCACCACGCGCTGCAGGTTCACCACGGCGGCGGGCGCAAGCTCGTGTCGAGCGTGGCCACGACCGCCACGCTGGTCCTGCTGCTGCTCTACGGCGCGCCGCTGCTGCACCTCATCCCGGTGGCGGCGCTGTCGGCGATGATGCTCGTGATCGCCGTCGGCCTGATCGACCGCTGGGCCGGCGCGACGATCGACCGCGTGCGGCGCGGGCAGTACGACAGCGAGCTCATCGTGAACATCGCGCTCGTCGTTCTCGTCGCCGGCGTCACCATCGTGTTCGGCCTCGTCGCCGCGGTCCTCACCGGCCTCATCCTGTCGATGGGCCTGTTCCTCGCGGTCATGAACCGTTCGCTGATCCGCTCGGTGCGCACCGGCGCGACGCGCGGGTCGCGCCGCGTGTACCCGCCCGAGCAGGCAAGCCTGCTGCGCGTCGAAGGCCACCGGATCAAGCTGATCGAGCTGGACGGCGCGATCTTCTTCGGCACGGCGGACCGACTGGCATTCGAGGCGATGCGCGCCGCCGAGGGCGCGCAGTACCTGATCCTCGACCTGCGCCGGGTCACGATGATCGACGCCTCGGGCGCGCTGATGCTTGCGAAGCTGAAGCGCCTGCTGCAGGAGCAGGAGGTCACGCTGCTGCTCGCGCACATCAGCGCCACCAGCCGCCTCGGCCGCGCGATCCAGGGCGCCGGCGTATTCACGCAGCGCTACCACGCCGACTGGTTCGACGACGCCGACCGCGCGCTCGAGTGGGCGGAGCAGAAGCTGCTCGACGAGGCTCGCGTCGCGGCGACCGAGCACGAGCTCGCCATCGGCGAGTTCGCGCTGCTCGAGGGCCTGTCGCCGGACGAGCTGCAGTTCATGAAGCCCTACCTCGACCGGCAGCTGTTTCCCGCGCACGCCGCGCTGTACCACGAAGGCCAGCAGGGCGACCGCCTCTACCTGCTCGCGCGAGGCGCGGTCAGCATCGTCGCCGAGGATCCCGAGGCGCGCGGGCGGCACCGGCGCGTCGTGACGCTCGCGCCGGGCGTCATCTTCGGCGAGTCGGCGATGATCGAGGGCGGTGTGCGCTCCGTCACCGCGATCGCCGAAGGCGAGGTCGTCACGTACAGCCTGTCGCGTGCGAACCTCGACGTCATCCGCGCCCGCGCGCCCGACCTGTACCGGCGCATCGTCCTCAACATGGTGAATCACATGTCGGGGCTGCTGCGGATGACGACGGGCATCCTGCGCGACACCAGCGAATCGGTGGAGTGACGCCCTGCGGGGCACCGGCCCGGATCCGCGGCCGCCGCGGCGGACGACGTGCGCGTCGCCGGGGTGGCGCCTCCGCGCGCGATTGGCGGGCCGGCTGTCGCAGGTCTCCCGGTGTCATCCCGGGGAGCGCAGCGGCGGGGGATCGGCGCGTGCGCAACCCCTCGCTTCGCGACAACGGCAGTTCCCTCGCTGCGCGCGGGGTGGCACGCAACGGCGGATGTGGCTAGCGATTTCGGCAGCGTGCTAGGCCTTGCCGGCCGGCGTCCCCTGCCCCGTCGAGTACGCGCGGCGGAATTCCCGCTCGAACACCGACCAGAAGTCCTCCTGCGCTTCCCTCGCGGTGTCCTCGAAGGTATCGAGGAGCAGCTCCCACTGGCGCGCCTTGCGGTTCGCCGGCAGGAAGCGGTCGAGCGCTCCGCCTTCGAGGCGCTGGTCGAACGACTCGGGGCGGAAGCGCTCGAGCAGGCTTGCGAGCGCGGCCTCGATGCCGGCGGCGAGCCCGCGGTCGTGGGCGCGCAGGTCGTCGTAGGCGTCGGTGACGGCGCGCACCGGGCTCATGAGGTCGGCGCGGTCGGGCGCGAGCAGGTGCCGCAGCGCGACGTCCACGTCCCAGGCCGCCTTCAGCGGGTTCACGGCGCGCGGGCCGATGATCGTCATCTCCGCATGGATGCTGCTCTTCGCCTGCGCGCGCAGCCGCAGCATCTCGACCGTGCACGCGGTCATCTCCCGCAGCAGGCGCCCGAGGTCCTCCATCAGCGGCGCGTCGAGGCCGCGCGGCAGCTGCAGGTTCGGCATCCCCAGCCCCTTGAGCAGCGCATGCTGCAGCGCCTGCGCACGCGCTTCGGCCGCCTCGGTCGGCACCGGGGCGGCGGGCGTGGGTTTCGACTCGGAAGGCATGGCGTCCCGCGTGGCGGCATAATCTCCGGCGTCGAGTCTACGCGAACTCACCGCGGCGCGGAACCGCGTTCGCGCGGGCGGAGGTTAGCGCACGCGCAGGGCGCGCACGGGCGCAATGGCACACTAGCAGCCGCGCGCGCATCGCCGATGCGCGGCGTGTGGCCGGAACGTCCCATGAGCGCAATCCACCCGTCGCAAGCCATTCCCGCCACCCTCGTGCCCGGCGACGGCATCGGGCCGGAGATCACCGACGCGGTCGTCGAGATCCTCGAAGCCGCGGGCGCGCCGTTCGCGTGGGACGTGCAGCAGGGCGGCATGGCGGCGATCGCCGCGTGCGGCGACCCGCTGCCGCCGGCGCTGCTCGACAGCATCCGACGCACCCGGCTCGCGCTGAAGGGCCCGCTGACCACGCCCGTCGGCGGCGGCTATCGCTCGGTCAACGTCCGCCTGCGCGAGGAGTTCAAGCTCTACGCCAACGTCCGGCCCGCGCGCACGCTGATCCCCGGCGGCCGCTACGAGAACATCGACGTCGTGCTGGTGCGCGAGAACCTCGAGGGGCTCTACGTCGGCTTCGAGCACTATATCCCGATCGACGGCGACCCGCGCGCGGCGGCGATCTCGTCGGGCGTGAACACGCGCGCCGGATCGCGGCGGATCGCCGAGTTCGCGTTCGACTACGCGGTGCGCAACGGCCGGAAGAAGGTGACGATCGTGCACAAGGCGAACGTGCTGAAGGCGCTGACCGGCATCTTTCTCGAGACCGCGCAGGACGTCGCCCGCCGCCACGAGGGCCGCATCGCCGCCGACGACCGGATCGTCGACGCCTGCGCGATGCAGCTGGTCCTCGACCCGTGGCAGTTCGACGTGATCGTGACGACCAACCTGTTCGGCGACATCCTGTCCGACGAGATCGCCGGGCTGGTCGGCGGGCTCGGCATGGCGCCCGGCGCGAACATCGGCGAGGACGCGGCGATCTTTGAGGCCGTGCACGGCTCGGCGCCGGACATCGCGGGCAAGGGCGTCGCCAATCCGCTGGCGCTGCTGCTGGCCGCCGCGATGATGCTGGACCACGTGGGGCACGGGGCGACGGCCGGCCGCATTCGCGGCGCGATCGACGGCGTGCTGCGCGAGGACGGCGTGCGCACCGGCGACCTGGGCGGGCACGCCACCACGCGCGACGTCGCGGCCGCGCTCGTGCGCCGCTTGCGCTGACCGCGACGCGGCAGGCCCGGGTTGGACAAATCCGCGGCGCGTCCAGATAATGCGGGCCACGCCGGCACCGGCCGGCCCGAATCGGGAGCGAACCTCGGATGAGCATCGACGACGCGCAGTTCTGGATTGCGCTGCTCCAGATCATCGGCGTCAACATCGTGCTGTCCGGCGACAACGCGGTGGTGATCGCGCTGGCCGCGCGCTCGCTGCCCGCGAAGCAGCAGAAGCAGGCGGTGCTGTGGGGCAGCGGCGCCGCCGTGGTCATGCGGATCGTGCTCACCATCGTCGCGGTCGAGCTGCTGCGCCTGCCCTACCTCAAGCTGACCGGCGCGGCGCTGCTGGTATGGATCGGCGTCCAGCTGCTGCTGCCCGAAGAGGAGGAGGCCGGCGGCGGCCACGCGTCGGCGTCGGCGGGCATGCTGGCGGCGATCCGCACGATCCTGATCGCCGACCTCGTGATGAGCCTCGACAACGTGATCGCCGTCGCGGCCGCCGCCAAGGACAGCATCGTGCTGCTGACGCTGGGCCTGCTGATCAGCATCCCGCTCGTGGTCTTCGGCAGCACGCTGCTGATGAAGTTCATGGAGCGCTGGCCGGTGATCATCACGATCGGCGGCGGATTGCTGGGCTGGGTCGCCGGCGACATGGCCGTCAGCGATCCCGCGATCAAGGATTGGGTCGACGCCAACGCGGGATGGCTGCACTACGCGGCGCCCGCGGCCGGCGCCGCGATCGTGGTGGCGATCGGCAAGTGGCTCGCCTCGCGCGCGGTCGAGGAAGAGATCACGCATCCGGTGGTCGACCTCGCGGCGGCGTCGGACCAGCACGCCGCCGCGCCCGCGGCGGCGCCCGCGTTGCGCGTTCTGCTCGCGGCCGACGGCAGCGACGGCTCGCTGCGTGCGGTCGGCCGCTTCATCGACGAGCTGCCGATGCTCAAGGGGCCGGTGGCGGTCGACCTGCTCAACGTACAGGCGCCCGTCTCGCGCGACGTCAGCAACTTTGTCGACGAGGACGCGCTGAAGGACCTGCACCACGAGGAAGGCATGAAGGCGCTACAGCCGGCGCGCGCGCTTCTCGAGCGCGCCGCGGTGCCGTGCACCGTGCACATCGGCGTCGGCGACTTCGCGCACGTCGTCGCGCACTACGCACGCGAGCTCGGCGCCGCGCAGGTGTTCCTGACCGAAACGGAGCGCAGCGAGGGCGAGGCGCTGGGCGAGGTGGTCACCGCGCTCGTCCCGCACGTCGGCGTCCCGGTCAACATCGTGCGCTGAGCGGCGGTCCGGCGCGGCGACACCCGATGCCGCTCGATCCGCAGGTCGCCGCGCTGCTCGAGCGCGTCCGGCAGGCGGGCTATCCCGACTACTGGCAGCTGACGCCGGAAGGGGCGCGCGCCGCGCACGAGCGGGCGGCACGGACGCTCGACGTCGCGCCGGCATCCGTCCACCGCGTCGCCGCGCGCGTCGTCCCGGGGTCAGGCGTCGACGTCCCGGTGCGCATCTACACGCCGCGCCCCTGCGCCGATCCGCTGCCGGTGCTCGTGTGGCTGCACGGCGGCGGCCACGTCGTGGGGAGCCTCGACAGCTACGACGCGCTGTGCCGGCAGTTCGCGCTGCAGGCCGACTGCATCGTGGTCGCCGTGGGGTATCGGCTCGCACCCGAGCACAGGTTCCCGGCGGGTGTCGCCGACTGCTTCGCGGCGCTGCAATGGGCGGCGCGCAACGCGGCGTCGTTTGGCGGCGATCCGTCGCGCATCGCGATCGGCGGCGACAGCGCCGGCGGCAATCTTGCGGCCGTCTGCGCGATCCTCGCGCGCGACGCCAGCGCGCCGGCCCTTCGCTTCCAGCTGCTGGTGTACCCGCGCACGGCCCCCGGGGAGGATGCGCCGTCGCACCACGCGTTCGCGGACGGCTACCTGCTGACGCGCCGGTCGATCCTGTGGTTCCACGCGCACTATCGGGCGCGCGACGACGATCGGCACGACTTCCGCTACGCGCCGCTGCTCTGCCCCGACCTCGCGCGGCTGCCGCCCGCGCTCGTGGTCGTCGGGGAATTCGATCCGCTGCGCGACGAAGGCCTCGCGTACGCGAGGCGGCTCGCCGACGCAGGCGGCGCCGTGCGGCTGCTCGACGGCCCGGGCATGGTCCACGGGTATTTCTCGCTGGGCGGCGTGGTGGACGCCGCCCGCGCCGCGGTAACCGACGCGGCGCACGCGCTGCGCGCCGTGCTCGCGCCGGCCGATCCCGCTAGACCATCAGCTTCTTCAGCATCTCCGGGTTCTTGACCACGGACTTCTGGCGACCGGGCGGCGCGCCGTAGAGCGCGGCCGGCGGATTCGTCTCGAGGCGCGCGAGCACCGCGGCGTCGCCGCAGCGCGCGTCGAACGCGACGCCGACCTCGTCGCCGGCCACCGCGCCCACGGTGAAGCACGCCTGCCCGAGCTTCGCGTTGAGCGGCTTCAGGATCCCCGTCGCCACGAGGTCCGCCGCCGGGCCGGTACCGGAGAGCTCCAGCACGAACGTGCGCGGCCGCCCGGCACCCGCCGCCACCGAGATCACCGTCGGCAGTCCGGTGAGCTCGCGCCGCAGCACGTCGTCGCCGACCGTCGACGGGACGCCATCGACCCGGATCGTCGTCCGGCGGCCGGTCACGTAGACGTGCTGCAGGAAGAAGTCGCGCGAGAACTCGGCGGCGATCTTCGCACCGATGGCCTTCAGCGCCTCCTCCTCGGTGGGCCAGCTGCCCTCGCCCGCCGGCAGCTTCGTGTTGTAGTAGATCTCCTCGCCCGTCGCGCGGTCGATGCACTTGATCGTCCACGAGTTGAGCGCGTACTTGGTGACGACGAGACCCGACGCTTCGAGCTTCATCGACAGCCGCTTGATCTTCGCCTCGCCCTCCACGACGAAATCCGGCCCGGCGCCCCCGTCCTTGCGCGGGTCGCTTTCCGACCAGGTGCGGAAGCCGAACGACTTGATGCGCTCCTTCAGGATGTTCTCGGCGATCGGCGACGGCTGCGCCTGCGCATTCGGCGCATCGGCGTCGCGGGTCGTGATGCGCACCGCCACGCGCGGGTCGCCGCTCGCGCGGATGAACTCGATCCGCTCGTCGCGCGACATCTCGTTCAGCGACTTCTGCACGGCCTTGAGGTTTACGACCGCCTCGGTGGTCAGCGAAACGAGGCCGTCCTTGCCGGTCTCGGGCGCGCTCTCGCGCACGACGGTCGTCACGAAGTCGCCGCTCCGGGTCAGCAGCCGGTCGCGCAGCACGTCGTAGTTCTTCGCGACCGACGCGGGATCGACGAGCAGCCCCACGGCCTTCGCGACGAGCTGGCTGCGCGAGTCCGCGCGCAGGTCGCTCTGCAGCAGCGCACGGTCGGCCTGGTAGCGGGCCTCGCTCGGGTCGACCAGCCCGACCGCGGTGATGACGAGCGTGCCGGGATCGGCCTTGGCAGGTGTCGCGGGCGCACCGGTCGCCGCGGTCGCCGCGGTCGCCGCGGGTGCGGCGGCCGGGGCAGGCGCAGGCGTCGCTGCCGGCGCGGCCGCACCCGCCGCCGGCGGTGTCGGCGCGGCGGCCGCCGCCGCGGGCCGGTCGCGGTCACCGCCGCCGCGCATGAAGGTCAGCCAGACCGCGGCGCCGATCGCGACGACGACGCCGACCGCCACGACCGCGACTGCAGCGCGCTGCGGCTTGCGCGGCGCGCCGCCGTCGCCAACCGGGCCTTGGGCGCGCGGTGCACCCGCCGCGGGGCCGCCGCCACCGGAACCGGCGGCCGCGACCGCGGCCGCCCTGGGCGGCGGCGGCACTAGCGTCGTTTCGCCCGAGCGCTGCGGCTCAGCGCTCGCGGCCGCGGCGAGCGCCGCGGCGAACTCCTCCGCCGTCTGGAACCGCTCGTCGGGCTTCTTCGCGAGCGCGCGGCGGACGACGGCGTCCATCGCGCCCGGAATTTGCACGTTGAAGCGCGACGGCGGCAGCGGGTCCTCCTCCAGCACCTTGCGCATCGTGATCGTCGCGTTCCCGGTGAACGGCCGCTCGCCGGTCAGGAACTGGTAGAGGATGACGCCGACCGAGAAGAGATCGGAGCGGCCGTCGACCGGCAGTCCCAGGATCTGCTCGGGCGACATGTAGGCCGGCGTCCCGAGCACCGTGCCGACCTGCGTCAGCTCCGACGACTCGACGTGCGCGATCCCGAAGTCCGCGACCTTGGCCGTGCCGTCGGGAAGGATGAACACGTTGGACGGCTTGATGTCGCGGTGGACGACGCCCTGCTTGTGCGAATAGCCGAGCGCGGCGAGGATCTGCGACAGGATGCGCACGATGTCCGCGGTCGCGAAGCGCTGGTTCTTCTCGAAGTAGTCCTTGAGCTCGCGGCCGTCGACGGCCTCCATCGCGATATACCAGACGCCGGCGTCGTCGCCGAAGTCGTAGATCGCGACGATGTTGGGGTGGGTGAGGCGCCCCGCCGCCTGCGCCTCGCGGTGGAAGCGCGCGAGGATCTCCTTCGCCTGCGCCCCCGCGAGCTGGTCCGGACGGATCGTCTTGAGCGCGACCACGCGCCCGATCAGCGGATCGAATGCCGTGTACACGACGCCCATGGCGCCGTGCCCCAGCTCCCCGCGGATCTCGTACTTGCCGAGTTTCGTGAATTCCGCCATCGGGTCCCGCCGTCAGGAGTGTGTCGTCAGGCGTCGGAGTGCTCGGCCGCGCACGAGGTGCATCGCAGGCTTTCAGCGCGCACACGCGCGCCACCGAACCGCGCGCGCAGCGCGCGTGATCGGCGCGCTTCGTTGAACTTGCTACGCGGAAAGCGCCCGGCCGCCCGAAGCTTTTCGCGCTGATCTGCTTCGGCCGCAAATCGCGAAGCGATTTGCGGGCGTCACTTGTACTTGGCGTCGATCTCCCAGACCGACTTCTGGACGAGGCGCTGCACCATCGTGTCGAGCCCGGCGCCACCCTGCTGCGAGTTGTTGATGCCCAGCGCGCCGCCCGACGTCGCGCCCACCTCCATCTTCTCCTCGGTGTAGCCCTGCGCCAGCTGCTCGGTCGTCTCGGCGTTGATGATCTTGTAGCGCATGCCGATCACCCAGACGCTGGTGGCCTCGCCGCTGTGCACGGAACCGAGCGCCGTGCCGCCGACCGCGCCCGCCTGCGCGCCGCCGCGCGAGCCGCTGAACGCGCCCGCCAGCGCCGCCATCGCGCCCAGCGTCCGGCCGTCGAAGTTCTGCTGGGCGGCCGCCACCTGCTCGGTCTTCAGGATGTCGAACTTGACGACGTACTTCGTCGTCTTGAGCTTGCCCATGCCGAGGTACTTGCGCGCGGCCTGCGGGTCGCCCAGGTTGTACGCGAGCTCGAACTCGCGCAGCAGCGGGCCCAGGTTCGTGCGCTCGAGCACCTGGAAGTTCGCGTTGGAGAGCTCGAGCTCGCCGTAATCGGCGATGTTGTTCGCCGTGAACTTCTGCAGGAACGTCGCGTTGCTGCTTTTGATCTCGCCGGGGATGACGACGAGCATCGGGCCTTTCTTGTTCTTGTTCGTGTAGTCGACAGCCTGATAGACCGTCTTGTCGGCGGTCTGGTTCGCCTGTTGCGACGTCTTGCCGCCGGCGGTCGGCGACGCGCTCTCGAACTTGGGCTGGGCCACGGCGAGCGACGCGCACGCGGCGAGCATCGCGGCGACGACGAGCCTCGGGGTCCCGGGGATGGTGGCGACGGACATGGCGTTCTCCTGCGATCGATGATGAAGCGTGCGCGGCGCGCGTGCCGCTATTTTGCCTTCTTCCGGGTCGGCGTGCCGAGTCCCGCGTTGCGGCAGTAGTCGCCGTAGAGGCGCGCGACGACCTCGTCGGCCTGCTCGTTGACGAGCGTCAGCGCCATCTGCCCGACATTGGCGCCGGCGTACGACCCGGCGCTCGCGCCGACGTCCGAGACGATCCGGCCGTCGCTCGCCGCCAGCGTGAACCCCATGCCGACGGTGACCTGGTTCACGGCGATGATCGGGTTCATCGTCGCCTCGGACGTGATGAGCCCGCGCAGGACGAAGCTCGCGCCCAGTCGCTTGGCCGCGGACAGCGCGAGGTCCGGATTGTTCTTGAAGTAGGCGTCGATCTCGGCCTGCTTGATCTGCGCGCGGATCTCCTCGGGTGTGAACGTCCGCAGGCCGAGCGCGCGCAGGCGCCCGTTGATCGCCTGGAAGTGGGGGCCGTAGTTCTGCTGGTTCGCGTTGACGAATCCGTTGCTCTGCTGCTCGCCGATGACCACCATGATCTTCTTGCCCTTGAGGTCGGCCCGGCAGGGCGTCGACAGCTCGTAGGCGATCCGGTCCTCGCGCGCCGCCTGCTCGGCCTGCTGCGAATCGTCCGGCTGCGAGAACTTGAAGCCCTGGGCGTGGACGAAGCCGGCGGCGAACGGCATCGCCAGCAGGAGGAGCGCGCACAGACGCGACGTGGGCATGAGGTTTCCGGAGGCAGCGTGGCGAGTCGACGGCTCGCCGCAAGCTGCAAAGATTATGCCAAGGGCCGCGAAAAATCCACCTGTGCGCCGCGACGGTGCGCGCCGCATCCGCGAGTGCGCATCGTCCCCGCGCGTGCCTTCGCTGAGCACGGGGCCGCGCGGAACGGGCCGCGCGGTCTCACGGGGTCGGTTCAGGCCCCGATAGCCGGCGCAACGCCACCGCGGTCGAGGCCGAACGCCTCGGCCAGCAGTTCGTAGGAACGATGGCGCGGCGCCGGGTCGTACGTCCACGTGACGACGACCAGCTCGTCGAGCTCGAGCCGCTCGGCAAGCTCGGCGAGCCGTGCGGCCACCTGCTCGCCCGTGCCGACGAAGGCCTTGCGGCGCAGCGCCTCGACGATGCGCTGCTCCGCCTCGGTGTACGCGCGTGCGCCGGCGACCTCGGGCGGCACCAGCGCGCTGCGAATTCCCTGCTCGAAGCCGACGCGCCAGTGTTCGCGCGTGTGCAGGAGCCGGCGTGCCTCCGCCTCCGTGTCGGCGGCCAGCGCCCACACGCAGATGGTTGCCTGCGGCGCCGGATGCGCAACGCTCGGCCGGTAGCGCGTGCGGTACAGCGACAGCGCCTGCTCGACGCCGCGCCCGTCGCTGAAGAAATAGGCGAATGCGTACGGCAACCCGAAGTGCGCGGCGAGTTGCGCGCCGTAGTCCGAGCTGCCGAGGATCCAGAGTTCCGGATGGGTCGGTCCCGTCGGATGCGCCCGGATCGCGCGGAACGGATGGTCGTCCGGCAGTGGTGTGCCCGAGACCCAGGCCTGCAGGTCGAGCACCTGCTGCGGAAATTCGTCGGCGGCGTTGGCGTGCGGATTGAGCGCGAATGCGGTGAGCCGGTCGGTGCCGGGCGCGCGTCCGACGCCGAGGTCGATCCGCCCCGGCGCAATGGCCTCGAGCACGCGAAACTGCTCGGCGACCTTGAGCGCCGAATAGTGCGGAAGCATGACGCCGGCGCTGCCCACGCGGATGCGCGACGTCGTCGCCGCGAGCGCCGCCAGCAGCACTTCCGGCGCCGTCCCGACGATGCTGTCGCTGTTGTGGTGCTCGGAGACCCAGTAGCGGCGATAGCCGAGCGCATCGCAGTGCCGGGCGAGCGCCAGCGTCTCGCGGACCGCCTCGTCCTGGCCGCGGCCCTGCGCCGCCGTCGACTGGTCGAGGACCGAGAGCGCGATGCGCTTCGTCGGCGTGTGCGGACGCAACCGGCCCTCCCCTCGCCGATCAGCGGATCACGAGCACCGGCACGTGCGAGTGGGTCAGCACCTTCTGCGTCTCGCTGCCGAGCAGGACCGCGGACACCCCGCGCCTGCCGTGAGAGGCCATGCAGACCAGGTCGCACTTGCGGCGCTTCGCGGTCCCGATCACGGCCCGCCAGACGTCGTCGCTCTCGACCGTCGCCGCGGAGAACCCCACGCCCGCGGCATCCGCCTTGCGCCGCACGGCCGCGAACAGCTCGTCCGCGTGCGCCCGTGCCTGCTGTTCGAAGGTCGCCGCCAGCACCTCGCGCGACATCTCGAACGTGCCGTAGGGCCCGTCCCACGACTTGGCGTACACGTGCAATGCGACGACGCTGCCGCCGCTCACCGCAGCCAGGGCGATCGCCGCGGCGATCGCCCGCTCCGACAGCTTCGACCCGTCGACCGGGACCAGGATGTTCCTGAACATGGATTCTCCAGCGCGCACGCGCGCCACCGGCCCGCCGCGCACGCCGTCATCTTACCCGGTGCGACGCAGCGCCCGCTCCAGCACGCGGACCACGTGGACGGCCTCGCGCGCGCCCGTCGCGCGCGTGCCGTCGGCGATCTGGTGCCGGCAGCTCGTGCCGTCGGCGACGATCAGCGTGTCGGCGTCGGCCCGGCGGACCGCGGGCAGCAGCGACAGCTCCGCCATCCGCAGCGACACGTCGTGGTGCGCCGCCTCGTAGCCGAAGCTTCCCGCCATGCCGCAGCAGCTCGACTCGACGACCTCGACGGCGAGACCGGGGACGAGCCGCAGCACCGTCACCACCGGCGTCAGCGCGTCGAACGCCTTCTGGTGGCAGTGGCCGTGCAGCAGCGCGCGCCTCTCGGGCAGAGGCGCCAGCGGCAGCCGGAGGCGGCCGGCGCGATGCTCGCGCGCCAGGAACTCCTCGAGCAGGAACGCGCGCTCGGCGAGCCGGCGCGCGTCGTCGGCGAGGCCCATCGTCAGGAACTCGTCGCGCAACGAGAGGAGGCAGGACGGCTCGAGGCCGACGACCACGGCCCCGCGCGCGACGTGCGGTGCGAGCGCCGCCACGACGCGGCGCGCCTCGTGCCGCGCCTCGTCCACCAGCCCCGCGGCGAGGAACGTCCGCCCGCAGCACAGCGGGCGTGCGGAGTCGCCGTGGCCGGCAACGGCGCGCGCGATCGCGACCCGGTAGCCGGCCGCACGCAGCACGGCCAGCGCCGCGTGCGCATTCTCGGGCTCGAAGTAGTGCGTGAACGTGTCGACGAACAGCACGACGTCGGCGGCATCGCCCTCGGCGGCCGTGAGCGGCCGCGCGCGCTCGAACGTGTCGCGCCGCCAGCGCGGCAGCGTGCGCCGCGCCGACAGCCCCGACCAGCGCTCGGCCAGCCGCGCCAGCCCGGGCACCGTGTCGCGCAGGTTGGCGAGCCACGGCAGGCGCGCAGCCCACGGTGCCCAGCGCGGCAGGTACGCGATCGCGCGCTCGGCGAACGCGAGCCCGTGGGTCTTTTGCCACTGGTGCCGAAATTCGATCTTCATCTTCGCCATGTCGATGCCGGTCGGGCATTCGCGGCGGCAGCCCTTGCACGAGACGCACAGATCGAGCGCGTCGCGCACGTCCGGCGCGGCGAAGTCCGGTCCGAGGCGACCGGACAGCGCGAGCCGCAGCGTGTTGGCGCGGCCGCGCGTCGAGTGCACCTCGTCGCGCGTGACCCGGTAGCTCGGGCACATCGTGCCCGCGTCGAACTTGCGGCAGTGGCCGTTGTTGTTGCACATCTCGACGGCCTTCGCGAAGCCGCTGGCCGGGTCGCCTCCGGTGCCGGGCGCGGTCAGCGTCTCCGTGACCGGATCGGCGTGCACGTTCCACGCCGACCAGTCGAGCGCCGTCGCCACGGGCAGGGTCCGGTGGCCGGGCGGATAGCGGAAGAGCGTCGCGTCATCCATCCGCGTCGCGCGCACGATCTTGCCCGGGTTCATGCGGCCGTCCGGGTCGAACAGCGCCTTCACCTCCTCGAAGGCACGGGTGAGCCGCGGGCCGAACTGCCAGCCGACCCATTCGCTGCGGACGAGGCCGTCGCCGTGCTCGCCGGAGAACGCGCCCTTGTACTCGCGCACCATCGCGCTCGCCTCCTCGGCGATCGCGCGCATCTTGGCGGCGCCGTCGCGCCGCATGTCGAGGATCGGCCGCACGTGCAACGTCCCGACCGAGGCGTGCGCGTACCAGGTGCCGCGCGTGCCGTGCTTCGCGAACACCGCGGTCAGCCGGTCGACGTACTCGGCGAGGTGCTCGAGCGGCACCGCGCAGTCCTCGATGAACGACACCGGCTTGCCGTCCCCGCGCATGCTCATCATGATGTTGAGGCCGGCCTTGCGCACTTCCCACAGCGCCTTCTGCGCGCCCGCGTCGGTCAGCGGCACGACGCTGCCGGCGTGCCCCAGGTCGCCCATCAGCGCGACGAGGTCGCCCAAGCGCCGGCGCGGCGTCTCCGCGTCGTCGCCGGTGAACTCCGTCAGCAGGATCGCGTCGGGCTGACCGATCAGCGCGGTCTCGATCACGGGCCGGAAGGCCGGGTTGCCGCGCGCGAGGTCGATCATCGTGCGGTCGACGAGCTCGACCGCCGACGGGGCGAGGCCGACGATGTGGCGCGCACACTCCATCGCGCGGTAGAGCGACGGAAAATTGACGACGCCGAGCGACCGGTGCCGCGGGATCGGCGCCAGCGCCAGCGTGATCTGCCGCGTCCACGCGAGCGTGCCCTCGCTGCCGACCAGCAGGTGCGCGTAGTTCACGCTCCCGTCCGCCGTGTACGGCCGCTCGCTCATGGGATGGAAGACGTCGAGGTTGTAGCCGCCCACGCGGCGCAGCACCGCGGGCACCTTCGCCGCGATCTCGTCGCGCTCGCGCGCGCCGATCGCGCGCAGCGACTCGCACAGCGTCCGCACGCGCGCGGACTCGCCGTCCATCGCAGCCTCCGGCCCGAATCGCGCCGCCGTACCGTCGGCCAGCAGCGCGTCGATCGCGACGACGTTGTGCACCATGTTGCCGTAGGCGATCGAGCGCGAGCCGCAGGAATTGTTGCCGGCCATGCCGCCCAGCGTGCACTGCGCCGACGTGCTGACGTCGACGGGAAACCACAGCCCGTGCGGCTTGAGCCACGCGTTCAGCGCGTCGAGCACGATGCCGGGCTCCACCGTGACCGTGCGCGCGTCGGCGTCGAACGCCGTCACGCGGTTCAGGTGCTTGCTGTGGTCGACGACCAGCGCCGCGCCGACCGTCTGACCGCACTGCGAGCTGCCGGCACCGCGCGGCAGCAGCGGGACGCCGAGCTCGCGGCAGACGTGGAACGCCGCGCGCACGTCGGCGTCGGACTTCGGCACCAGCACGCCGAGCGGCTCCACCTGGTAGATCGACGCGTCGGTCGCGTAGCGGCCGCGCGACGCCGCGTCGAACAACACATCGCCGCCGACCGCGGCGCGCAGCCGGTGGGCGAGGTCGCCATCGCCGCGTCGTGGCGCGAACACGAGCGGCTTGCCTTCGGGCGCGTTCATCGCGGCGCCGCCCCGTCGCGGGCGCGCAGCGCTTCCAGCACGGCCTCGCCTTTCTGCCACAGGTGCCGGCGCATGAGATCGCCCAGCCCGGCCGCGTCGCGGGCCTCGAGGAGCGCGACCATCTGCGCGTGCTCGGCGGCCGCGCGATTCCACTTGCCGTCGTCGAAATTCGAGCGAAAGCGCAGGCTCTGGATGCGCCGGTTGTGCGACGCATACGTCTGCCGCAGCAGCGCGTTGCCGGCGGCGCGGTTGATGCGGTCGTGGATCTCGCGGTTGCGCTGGTAGTACGCGGGCAGGTCGCGGCGCGCGTGGCACGCCAGCATCTCGAACGTCAGTGCGCGGATTTCCATCACCTCGGCGTCGGCGATCCGCCTGCACGCGAGCTCCCCGGAGAGCGCCTCGAGCGCAGCCATCAGCTCGAAGCTCTCCCGGATGTCGGCCTCGGACAGCGCGACGACCTGCGCGCCGCGGTTGGGCGAAAGCACGACGAGGCCGTCGGCGGCCAGCAGGCGGAACGCCTCGCGCAGCGGCGTGCGCGACACGCCGAGCGAGACCCCGAGCGCGCGCTCGTTGAGCCGCGCGCCCGGTGCCAGCGCGCCTTCGGTGATGAGCTCGCGCAGCCGCTCGGCGACCGTCGCCGGCAGCGTCAGTGACGGCGCGCGCGCGGCCTCGGGGCCCGCGTTGAGCCCGTCGTCGGCACGCGGCGATTCGGAGTTCGTGGACATGTCCTGGTATACCGATCGCGCCGCCAGGCGGCGGCGAACGCCATCTGGTGCGCGCAATCGATTGCCGCTATGATACCGTTTGTATACCAATTCCGGCAGCCCGCTGCCGGGCTTCGCGTCCCGCCGGAGGCCCGCCCCGTGTTCCAGCTCGATTCGCATCCGTCCGGGCGCCACTTCCTGCAGATTCCCGGGCCGACCAACGTCCCCGACCGGGTCCTGCGCGCCATCGACCGGCCGACGATCGACCACCGCGGGCCCGAGTTCGCGCGGCTGACGCTCGAGATCATGGAAGGCCTGAAGGACGTGTTCCGCACGACGGACCCGGTCGTTGTCTATCCGGCGTCCGGCACCGGCGCGTGGGAGGCGGCGCTCGTCAACACGCTGTCGCCCGGCGACCGCGTGCTGATGTTCGAGACCGGGCACTTCGCCACGCTGTGGCGCGCGCTGGCCGAGAAGCTCGGCCTCGTCGTCGAATTCGTGCCCGGCGACTGGCGCAGCGGCGTCGACCCGGCGGCCGTGGAGTCGCGTTTGGCCGAGGACCGCGCGCACGCGATCAAGGCGGTCCTCGTCGTCCACAACGAGACGTCGACCGGCGTCACGACGCGCATCCCGGCGATCCGCGAGGCGATCGACCGCGCGTCGCATCCGGCGCTCTTCATGGTCGACACGATCTCGTCGCTCGCGTCGATCGACTACCGGCATGGCGAATGGGGTGTCGACGTCACCGTCGCGGGCTCGCAGAAAGGCCTGATGCTGCCGCCGGGGCTGTCGTTCAACGCGGTCAGCGACAAGGCGCTCGCCGCGGCGAGGACGGCGAAGCTGCCCCGCGCCTACTGGCGGTGGGACGAGGCGATCGCGCTCAACCGGCAGGGCTACTTTCCGTCGACGCCGGCGACGAACCTGCTCTACGGCCTGCACGAGGCGCTCGCGATGCTGCGCGAGGAAGGCCTCCCGAACGTCTTCGCGCGGCACGCGCGGCACGCGGAGGCCACGCGACGCGCGGTGCGCGCGTGGGGGCTCGAGGTCCTGTGCCGCAACCCGGCCGAGTACAGCGGTTCGCTGACGGCCGTGCTGATGCCCGAAGGCCACGACGCCGACGCGTTCCGCCGCGCGGTGCTCGCGCGGTTCGACATGTCGCTCGGCACGGGGCTGGGCACGCTCGCCGGCCGGGTGTTCCGCATCGGCCACCTCGGGTTCTTCAACGACCTGATGCTGTGCGGAACGCTGTGCGGCGTCGAGATGGGACTGGCGCTTGCGGACGTGCCTCACCGGAAGCACGGCGTCGGGGAGGCGCTGGAGTGGCTGCGGACCACCGCGGCTGACACGACAACGACGGCGCAGCGACGCGCCGCATGAGCGGGCGGCCATGCCCGCGAACGCGCCGCCACGGCGGCGCGGACGACACCCTTGGAGGAGGTAACTCGTGAACGATTGCAGCCATCCCGCTACCCGCCGCACCGTGCTCGCCCGCCTGGCCGCCGCGTCGTGCGCGGCAGCCGCACTGGGCCTCGCGACGCCCGCGCTCGCGCAGGTCGAGATCAAGCTCGGCCACGTCGGCGAGCCCGGCTCGCTGTTCCAGAAGAGCGCCGACGAGTTCGCGGCGCGCGCCAACGCGAAGCTCGCCGGCAAGGCGAAGGTCGTCACGTACGGATCGAGCCAGCTGGGTGGCGACTCCGAGATGATCCAGAAGCTGAAGCTCGGCACGCTGGACATGGCGCTGCCGTCGACGGTGATGAGCTCGCAGGTCGACCTTTTCGGCGTGTTCGAGATGCCGTACATCGTCAAGAACCGCCAGCACATGGCGCGCATCGAGAAGGAGATCTTCTGGGCGAAGCTCGCGCCGGAAGCGGAGAAGAAGGGCCTCAAGGTCCTCGCCGTGTGGGAGAACGGCGAGCGGCACATCACCAACAGCAAGCGGCCGATCAAGGTGCCCGCGGACCTCGCCGGCATCAAGCTGCGCGTGCCCGAGGGCAAGTGGCGCGTGAAGATGTTCCAGGCGTACGGCGCCAACCCGAGCCCGATGAAGTTCTCGGAGCTCTTCACCGCGCTGCAGACCGGCGTGATGGACGGGCAGGAGAATCCGTTCACGCAGATCTACTCGGCCAAGCTGCAGGAAGTGCAGAAGTACCTGTCGCTGTCGGGCCACGTCTACACGCCCGCCTATCTCACCGTGGGCAAGACGAAGTGGGAGTCGCTGCCGCCCGACGTACGCAAGATCCTCGAGGACACGGCGAAGGAGACGCAGGCGTTCGTCTACGAGACCGCCGCGAAGGACGACGCCGAGCTGCTCGGCAAGATCAAGGCGGCCGGCGTGCAGGTGAACGACGTCGACAAGGACGCCTTCATCGCCGCCAGCAAGCCGATCTACGAGGAATTCGGGAAGGAAGTCCCCGGCGCCAAGGACGTGATCGACCGCGCGGTCGCGCTCGGGAAGTAGCGGGGTGACGACGCAGGCGGGGCCGCCGGCACCGCGCGCCGGGATCGCGGCTGCGCTCGCGCGCTTCCGTGGCCGCTATGGGCGGCTGCTCGAGTGGGTGGTCGGCGCGCTGATGGTCGTGCTGTTCGTCGAAGTGACGGCCGGCGTGATCTTCCGCGCCGCCGGGCACTCGCTCATCTGGTACGACGAGGTCGCGTCGATCCTGCTCGCCTGGCTCACCTACTACGGATCGGCGCTCGCCTCGGTCAGGCGCGCGCACATCGGCTGCCCCGAGCTCGTCGACGCGCTGCCGTGGCGGGCGCGCCGGCGGGTCAACATCGCCGCGCAGGTGGTCGTCATCGGTTTCTTCGTCGTGCTGGGCACCGTGGGCGCGACGATCATGCCGGTGCTCGCCGGCGACACCCTGGTGAGCCTGCCGTGGGTCCCGCAGAATTTCGTGCAGTCGGTGATTCCGGTGTCCGCGGCGCTCATCGTGATCGCCGAGGTCACGCACCTCGTCGACCTCGTCGTCGCGTCGGCGCCGACCGGCACGCCCAGCGGCGTCGCGCTGGCCGACGGGCTGCACTGAGGAAGGGCGGCGGCCGATGGGCATCATGCTCGGGCTGTTCGCGGCGGTGCTCGCGCTCGTGCTGTTCAACGTGCCGATCGCCGTCGCGCTGGGCGTCGTCGCGCTGATCGCGATGGTCGCGACCCACGGCACCGCGATCCTGCCCAACCTCGCCGTCGTCGCCTACAACGGCGCGACCAGCTTCCCGCTGCTCGCGATCCCGCTCTTCATCCTCGCCGGCGCGATCATGAACGCGTCGGGCATCTCGCGCCGCCTGATCGCGTTCGCATCGGCGGTGTTCGGGTGGATCCGCGGCGGCCTCGCGCACGTCTCGATCGGCGCGTCGCTGTTCTTCGCCGAGATTTCGGGTTCCGCGGTGGCCGACGTCGCGGCGCTGGGCTCGATCCTCATTCCCGGCATGAAGAACAAGGGCTATCCGGCGCCGTTCGCCGCCGCCGTGATGTCGTCGGCCGCGACGCTCGCCGTGATCATCCCGCCGTCGATCCCGATGATCCTGTACGCGGTGATGGCGGAGACGTCGGTGGTCCAGCTGTTCGTCGCGGGCATCGTGCCGGGCGTCATCGGCGGGTTCGGCCTCATGGGGATGGCGTACGTGTTCGCGCGCCGGTACGACCTGCCGCACGAGGCCGCGTTCTCGTGGCAGCGCGTGGCGACGACCGCGCGCGAGGCACTGTGGGCGTTCCTGCTGCCGATCATCATCCTGGGCGGCATCTTCGGTGGCGTCGTGACCGCGACCGAAGGGGCGGCGCTGGCGGTGGTCGCCGCCCTGCTCGTCGGGCTCCTGATCTACCGCGAGCTCGACGTCGGCCACCTGCGGCAGGCGATCATCGAAGGCGCCATCCAGACCGCGGTGGTGATGCTGCTGGTGGCGACCAGCGCGCTGCTCGGGACGTACCTCACCGAGGTGCAGGCGCCGCAGGCGCTCGCGAAGGCGGCGTCCGCGATGACCGGCAACAAGTGGGTCGTGCTGGCGCTGCTCAACGTGCTGTTCCTGCTGCTCGGCATGTTCCTGCACTCGGCCGCGGCGATCATCCTCGTCGTGCCGGTCGTGATGCCCCTCGTGAAGGCGGTCGGCATCGACCCGGTGCACTTCGGGCTCATCGTCACGATCAACCTCGGCATCGGCCAGCAGACGCCGCCGGTGGCCTCCGTGCTGATGGTCGCGAGCTCGATCGCGAAGGAGTCGATCTGGGCGGTCACGCGCGTCAACGTCTGGTTCATCGCCGTGCTGCTCGCGGTGCTGCTGCTCGTCACCTACGTGCCGGCCACCGGGCTCGGGCTCGTCGACCTCTTCTATCGCTAGCGCGCTGCCCATGACCGATACCATCGTCGTCACCCGCGACGGCGCCATCGCGACCGTCGTCCTCAACCGCCCCGAGAAGCTCAACGCGCTGACCAAGGCAATGTGGGCGGCTCTTGGCGATGCGATCGATGCGCTGTCGGCCGACGATTCCCTGCGCTGCATCGTGCTTCGCGGCGCCGGGGAGAAGGCGTTCTCGCCGGGGAACGACATCGCCGAGTTCGCCACCGAGCGCGCGAACAAGGCGCAGGCGGTCGCCTACGGCACCGTGATGCGCGCGACGGCCGAGGCCCTTGCGTCATGCCGGCACCCGCTGGTCGCGCAGATCCACGGGGTCTGCGTGGGCGGCGGCATGGAGCTGGCCGCGCTGTGCGACCTGCGCATTTGCGGGACCGGCAGCCGCTTCGGCGCGCCGATCAAGAACCTCGGGCTGGTGATGGCCTACGCGGAAATGGCGCCGCTCGTCCGGCTGGTCGGGCCGAGCGTCGCGCTCGAGATCCTGCTCGAAGGCCGGGTGTTCGACGCGGCCGAGGCGCAGGCCAAGGGCCTCGTCACGCGCGTGGTGCCGGATGCCGACGTCGCGGCCGAGGCGCGCGCGACCGCGCAGCGGATCGCCGAGGGGGCGCCGCTCGCCGCGCGCTGGCACAAGCGGTTCGCGCGCCGCCTCGGCGATCCGCGGCCGCTGACCGCGGCCGAGCACGACGAGTGCTTCGCCTGCTTCGACACCGAGGACTTCCGCGAGGGCTACGCGGCGTTCCTCGCCAAGCGCAAGCCGGCGTTCAGGGGCCGATGACGGCACCCCGCCCATCCGGTCCGCTCGCCGGCGTGCGCGTGCTGGAACTGGCGCAGATCATGGCCGGCCCGACGTGCGGCGTCATGCTCGCCGACCTGGGCGCCGACGTGATCAAGGTGGAGAAGCTGCCCGGCGGCGACGACGCGCGCGGCTACCGCGAGCCGCGCGTCAACGGCGTCTCCGCGCCGTTCCTGATGATGAACCGCAACAAGCGGGGCATCGCGCTCGACCTCAAGCGGCCGGAAGGCCGCGCGATCCTGCTGCGGATGGTCCGCACCGCCGACGTGCTGGTCGAGAACTTCCGGCGCGACACGATGGCGAAGCTGGGGCTGTCGTACGACGTGCTCGCGGCCGAGAACGACGGGCTGATCTACTGCGCGTTGACCGGCTTCGGCCGCGACGGCCCGGAGGCCGACAAGGGCGGCTTCGACCTCGTCGCACAGGGGTTCGCAGGCCTGATGGCGATCACCGGCGAGCCCGACCGGCCGCCGGTGAAGACCGGCAACCCGGTGTCCGACATCAACGCCGGCATCCTGGCCGCGCTGGGTGTGGTCGCCGCGTACGCGCATCGCCTCAAGACCGGGCGCGGGCAGCTGGTCGACACGTCGCTGTTCGAGGCCGCGCTGCAGCAGACGTACTGGCACGCCGCCAGCTACTTCGCGACCGGGCGGTCGCCGGCGCCGACGGGCTCCGCGCACATCCTGACCGCGCCCTACCAGGCGTTCCACGCGAGCGACGGCTACGTCAACATCGGCGGCGCGAACCAGGCGAACTGGGAGCGCATCGCCGACGTGCTCGGGCACCCCGAGTGGCGCGACGATCCGCGCTTCGCGACGAACACGGCACGCATGGCGCACCGCGCCGAGCTGGCCGCGCTGATGAACGACGTGCTCGGCCGCCGGACCCGGGCGGAATGGATCGCCGCGCTCGACGCGGCCGGGGTGCCGGCAGGCCCCGTCCACTCGCTCGGCGAGGCGCTGTCGCACCCGCAGACGCTCGCCCGCGGCATGGTCGTCGACCTGGTCCATCCGGACGCCGGGCCGACCAGGGCGATCGGCTGCCCGGTGCACTTCTCGCGCACGCCGGCCGCGGTGTCACGGCCCGCGCCGCGCCTGGGCGAGCATAGCCGCGACGTGCTGCGCGAGACCGGCTACACGGACGCCGAGATCGACGCGTTCGTCGCCTCCGGCGTCGTCGCGACCGCGGGCTGACGCACGCGTCAGCCCGGCAGCGGCGCGCCGTCCGCGCCGCTCGCCTTGGCCAGCACGGACCGGCGGACCATCGCGACGTGCTCGCGCAGCGTGTAAGCCTCGCTCGCGAAGCTCGGCGGCGTCTTCACGTCGGCCACGGCGCGCTCGATTCGGTCGAGTTGCGCGAGCCAGCGCGCGACCGGCAGCGGACCGTTCTGCGATGCGACCTCGCGCTCGAGCAATGCGAGCTCGCCGTACCAGCGGTAGACGCGCGACCGGTTGCGCCAGCGGACGAACTGCGGCAGCAGGTTCATGAGCGGCACCAGCACGACGAGCAGCGGCACGACCAGGATGATCGTGCGCTCGACGAACGCCGCCACCCAGAATGGCAGCTCGCGGTAGAGGAAGCTGCGACCGAAGCGGTCGTGGCGCACGGCGTCCGGCGACACGGGAAGGTCGACCTGGCGCGTGCCCGGGAACTCGCCGGCCTTCTCGAAGTAGCCCTGGTCGTCGTGCACGTCGCGGACGACCTCCAGCAGCAGGTTGACGAGCGCCGGATGGAAATCGTCGTGCGCGGCCAGCATCGCCTTGGTCGCGACCAGGCTCACGTTCTGCTCTGGGATGTCGCGCACGAGATCGACCGCGCCACCCGGAAGCGTCAGCCGCGACAGATATGGGAACCGGCGCTCGTACGCCTCGGCGCGCGCGAAGCTCATCAGCCGGAAGGCGGGATTGCGCAGCCCGCGCTGGATCAGCGGCATCGACGTGCCGCCGACCAGCAGCGCGGCGTCGGCGCGGCCGGCGGCGACGAGGTCGAGCGCCGCCTCGCCGTTGGCCTCGATCAACGTCGCGTCGTCGGCACCGACGCCGTTGGCCGCCAGCAGCGGGACCACGAGCGCCCGCGTGCCACTGCCTTGCATCCCCACGGTGATCCGCTTGCCGCGCAGCTGGTTGAGCCTCGTGAGCTCGGCATCCCCGCGGTAGAAGATCCACAACGGCTCGAAGTAGAGGCTCGCCAGCATGACGAGGCGATCGGCCTCGGGAAATTGGGCGATCCCGCCCTGAAGGAACGCGATGTCCACGCCGGACTTGCGGTCGAGCAGCAGCGCATAGTTCTGCCCCGCCCCCTGCGTCTCGCGGACCTCCACCGTGACGCCCTCGCGCGCGAGCAGCTCGCGGTAGCGCAGCGCGTGCAGGTGATAGAGCCCGCCCGGCGGCCCGGCGGCAAGCACGATCCGCCGTGGCGGGACCGGCTGCAGGAAGTGGAACGACACCCACAGCGCGGCGGCGATCGCGACGGCGAACGGCAGGGCGGTGCGCAGCAGGTCGCGGCGCGACAGCGGCAGGAACGCATTGTCTGGCATGGTCGGCGCGGATGATGGTGGCAGCGGCCCCGGACGTCAACCGGGCGCGGCCGCGGACGGTGAGTCGAGCGTCACCGCCTGCAGGTATTCGGGGACTTCGGCCTTCCAGCCGAGCGTGTCGGCGATCCGCTGCCGCAGCGCCTCGGCCGCGGCCGGCTCGCCGTGCGTGACGAAGGTGGCCTTCGGCGCGGCTTCGAAACCGTGCAGCCACTGCAGGATCTCCGCGTAGTCGGCGTGCGCCGACAGCCCCGCAAGCGTGGCGACCTCCGCGCGGATCGGCACCCATTGCCCGAGCATCTTGACCTCGGATGCGCCGCTCGCGATCGCGGCGCCCCGCGTGCCGGAGGCCTGGTAGCCCGAGAACAGGATCGTGTTGCGCGGATCGCCGGCGAGCGCGCGCAGGTGGTGCAGCACGCGGCCGCCGGTGGCCATCCCGCTGGCGGCGATGATGACCATCGGCATCGGCTGCAGGTCGAGCGCGCGCGACTGCTCGGGCGTGGTCACGAGGTGCGCGGACCGGCCGATCGCCGCGCAGTCGTCGGCGGACAGCCGGTGCTGCGCGCGAAAACGCAGGTACAGCGCCGTCACGTCGGTCGCCATCGGGCTGTCGAGGTACACGGGAACCTTCGGCGGAATGGCGCCCTTCCCCTTGAGCCGCGCCAGCGCATGCAGCAGCGCCTGCGCGCGCCCGACCGCGAACGACGGGATCACCACCTTGCCGCCGCGCGCCGCCGTCCGGTTGACGACGTCGGCGAGCGCCTGCGCGGCGTCGCCCGGATCGTGCAGGCGGTTGCCGTACGTCGACTCGACGACGAGATAATCGGCGGCCGCGATCGTCGCCGGCGCGCGCATGATCGGATCGTGCGGGCGGCCGAGGTCTCCCGAGAACACGATCGTCGTGCCGCGCACCGAAAGCGTGACGAGCGACGCGCCGAGGATGTGCCCGGCCGGACGGAAGCGCACGCGCACGCCCGGCGCCACGGTTACGTCCGTGTCGAACGCCGCCGGCGCGAGCTGCGCGAGGCTGCGCTCGGCCTGCGCTTCCGTGTAGAGCGGCAGCGCCGGCGCGTGCTTCGAGTACCCGTGCCGGTTCGCGAACGCGGCCTCTTCCTCCTGCAGCCGGCCGCTGTCGGGCAGCAGGATCCGGCAGAGCGCCTGCGTCCCCTCGCTGCAGTGCACGCGCCCCGCATACCCGCGCGCGACCAGCAGCGGCAGGTAGCCCGAATGGTCGAGATGCGCGTGCGTCAGCACCACCGCCGAAAGCGACGACGGCGCCACCGGCAACGGCGCCCAGTTGCGCAGCCGCAGCGCCTTCTCGCCCTGGAACAGACCGCAGTCGACCAGGATCCGCGTGGCGCCGTCCTCGACGAGGTACTTGGCGCCGGTGACGGTGCGCGTCGCGCCCAGGAAGGTGATTTGCATCGCGTGCGTGCTCGGCTCGTGGGCACGTCCGCGTCGGATGAGGCGCCCGGGATGCTATGGTACGTGCCGCCGCGGCGTTTGCGCCACGTCAAGCCGCCACGGGGCCGAGCGCGCGACCATGACGGCGTAGGGCCGACCGCGCGCGAAGGTCGCGGGACGCACGCGATTGGCGATAAATCCATGGCCATCCAACGGAAAATCGCGTGAACGTCCCCGCCGCCACCGCGCGCCCGCTCCGGCGACTGCTGGGTGTGCTCGGACAGCACGCGCAGACGAGCTTTCGCGTCGAGTTCGCCGACGGTTCGGCATACGACGCGGGCGCCGGGCCGCCGGCGTTCACGCTGCGCGTGCGCGACCCGCGCGTCGAGCGGGCGATCGCCACGTTCGGCCACGTCGGGCTGCTGGAGTCCTACTTCTCCAGCGCCCTCGACGTCGAAGGCGACCTCGCGCTCGCCTTCCGCGCGGCGCTCGCGGCCGGCGTCGACGTCGAGAAGAACCCGCTGGTCGCGCTGCGCAACCGCTGGCACGAGCTCCGGTTCTCCAACCGCCGGTTACCGCAGGCGAAGGCCAACGCGAGCTTCCACTACGACCTCGGTCGCGCGTTCTACGCGCTCTGGCTCGACCGTCCCTCCATGCTCTACACCTGCGCGTACTGGGCCCCCGGCACGCGGACGCTCGAGGAAGCGCAGGCGAACAAGATGGACTACGTGTGCCGCAAGGTCAGGCTCGCCGCGGGCGACACGTTCATCGACGTGGGCTGCGGGTTCGGCGGCCTCCTCGTCCACGCGCTCGACCGCTTCGGCGCGGCTGGCACGGGCATCAACACCGCGCCGCGGCAGGTGGCCGAGCTGCGCGAGGACCTCGCGCGCCGCGGCCTTGCCGACCGGCTGCGCGTGGTCGAATGCGACTTCCGCGAGATACCGGGCCAGTATGACAAGCTGCTGTCGATCGGCACGCTCGAGCACGCCGGCCGCGACCAGCTGCCGGACGTCGTGCGCGCGCACGCGAATGCGCTGAAGCCGGGCGGCATCGGCGTCATCCACTTCATCGGCCACGTCGGGCGCTTCGAGACCGAGTTCTACATCCGCAAGCACATCTTTCCCGGAGGTTGGATCCCGAGCCTCGCCGAGGCGCTCGACCACATGGAGCGCAACGGCCTCGAGATCCTCGACGTCGAGAACCTGCGCCGCCACTACGCGCTCACGCTCGACGCGTGGGCGCAGCGCTTCGACGCGAACTGGGACGCGATCCGGGCGCTCGATCCCGCGCGCTTCGACGAGCGGTTCCGGCGCACGTGGCGCACCTACCTGTGGTCGTGCGCCGAGATGTTCCGCTCGCCCAACTCGCGAACGCACCTGTTCCAGGTCACCGTGAGCAAGGGCAACGTCGGCAGCGCCTATCCGATGAGCCGGGCGTTCCTCTACGGCGAGCCGGCGTGACCGGGTACGCGACCAGGAAGGCGCAGGTGGTCGCGCAACTCGCGGCCGCCGGCGGCGCTGCGCGTCCCGGCCTCGCGAAGGCGACGTCGAACCTGTTCCGCGACCGCGCGGAACGGCCGCGGCCGCGCATCGACCTCTCGGGCTTCGCCGGCGTCGTCGCGGTCGACCCCGCGGCGGGAACGGTCGACGCGGAAGGCATGACGACGTTCGCCGCGCTCGCGGATGCCACGCTGGCATGCGGCACCGTGCCGCAGGTCGTGCCGCAGTTGAAGTCCATCACGCTGGGCGGCGCCCTCGCCGGCGTGGGCATCGAGGCGTCGTCATTCCGGTACGGACTCGTCCACGAGACGGTAACGTCGGTCGACGTGCTGACCGGCGACGGCCGCGTCCTGACGTGCACGCCGGACAACGCGCATCGCGATCTCTTCCACGGCCTGCCCAACTCCTATGGCACGCTGGGCTACGCGCTGCGCGTCACCGCGCGCACGGCGCCCGCGCGGCGGTTCGTCCGGCTGGAGCACCGGCGCTACGGCGATGCGAGCGCGTGCTTCGCCGCCCTCGAAGCCGCGCTGGCCGACCCGACGCTCGACTATCTCGACGGTGTCGTCTTCGCCCGCGACCTGCACGTGCTGACGCTCGGCCGGTTCGTCGACGAGGCCCCCGCCGCCAGCGACTACACGTTCGAGCGGATCTACTACCGCTCGCTGCTCGAGCGCGACAGCGACGTCCTGACGGCCCGCGACTACCTGTGGCGCTGGGACACCGACTGGTTCTGGTGCTCGAAGAACGTCGGCGCGCAGCACCCGTGGCTGCGGCGACTCCTGGGCCGCGAGCGACTCAACTCCGTCACCTACCAGAAGATCATGCGCTGGAACGCGCGCTGGAAGGCCTCCACGGCCTTCGACCGCCTCCGGGGCGTGCACGCCGAGGCGGTGATCCAGGACGTCGACATTCCGCTGCCGCGCGCGGCCGAGTTCCTCGCGTTCCTGCACGACGAGATCGGCATCCTGCCGATCTGGCTGTGTCCGATCCGCGCCGCCACGACGGTCGCCTATCCGCTCTACCCGCTGGCTCCCGGCGTCCCGCACGTCAACTTCGGCTTCTGGGACACGGTCCGCTCGCGCGAATCGCGGCCGCCGGGCGACCGCGTCCGCCGCATCGAGCGCACTGCCCGTGCGCTGGGCGGCCTCAAGTCGCTGTACTCCGACTCGTTCTACGCGGAGGACGAGTTCTGGGCGATCTACAATCGTGCTGCGTACGCCGAGCTGAAGCGTCGCTACGACCCGGCCGGCGTGCTCGGCGATCTCTACGACAAGTGCGTGCGCCGCCGCGGCTGAGGCCGCGAACCTGCGCGCGTGCGCTCCGGAGACATCACGTGAAAGCCCTCCTGCTCGCCGTCGCCGCCACGTTCGCGGTTCCCGGCGTTGCCTGGGCAGCCGATCCGAACGCGCTGCTCGACAAATACCGCTGCAACGTCTGCCACGCCGAGCGCGAGCCGCTCGCCGGGCCGTCGTACGCCGCCATCGCCGACCACTATCGTCACCAAAAGCAGGCGTACGCGGTCGTCGCCGCTAAGATCCGCACCGGCGCGCACGGCGGCGGCCTCTGGAACATGCCGCCGCATCCGGAAGTGTCGCGCGTCGACGCCGAAGCGATGGCGCGCGCGATCCTCGCCGTCAGGTAATCGCCGACACACGGCGTCCCGGCCCCCGCCGCTCGCGGCGAAGGAACCGGGCCGCGGTGCGCGCCGCGCGGGCTCAAGCCGGCACCGCGCCGGGCTCGCGCGGCACCAGGATGGCGCCGGTGACCGGATTCGGCCGGAACGCCGCGCACCCCTTGAGGCCGAGCCGATACGCGTCGTCGTAGACACCGCGAAACGCGGCGAAGCCGCAATCGGCCGGCACGTTCACCGTCTTCGCGATCGCGTTGTCGACGAACGGTTGCAGCGCCGCCTGGACCGCGAGCTGGTCGCGCGGCGCGACCGCAGCGGCCGCCACGAACGCAGGCCCGAGCGGCGCGTCCGCGCCGAACGTGTCGCGATACCGGCGATACGCGTAGTCCTCGACGGCGAACCGCGCCGGCGCGCCGGCGCTCGTCTCGACGGTCCGGTGCAGCGTGAAGGCGTACGCCGGCTCGAGGCCGCTCGACACGTTGCCGGCGAGCAGGCTGATCGTGCCGGTCGGCGCGATCGCCGTCAGGTGGCTGTTGCGCAGGCCGTGCCGGCGGATGCCCCGAACGATCGCGGGAGGCAGCGCGCGCACGAATTCGCCGCGCACGTGCGCCGCGGCGTCGAAGCACGGAAACGACCCCTTCTCCCGCGCGAGCGCGACCGACGCGGCGTAGGCGGCGTCGCGGATCGTGCGCATGACGTCGCCCGCGAGCGCGACGGAAGCGGCCGAGCCGTACGTGATGCCGAGCATGATGAACGCGTCGGCGAGTCCGGTGATCCCGAGTCCCAGCCGGCGCGAGCGCAGCGCGACCTCCGCCTGGCGGCGCAGCGGAAAGCGCGACACGTCGTAGACGTCGTCGAGCATGCGGACCGCCAACCCGGCGAGTTCGGCGATGCCGTCGAGGTCGAGCGCGGCCCCGGCCGTGAACGGCCCGCGCACGAAGCGCGTGAGGTTGATCGACCCGAGGTCGCACGCGCCGTACGGCGGCAACGGAATCTCGCCGCACGGGTTGGTGGCGGCGATCGTCTCCGCGTACGCGAGCGGGTTGGCCCGCTGAATCCGGTCGATGAACAGGACGCCCGGTTCCGCACAGTCGTAGGCGGCGCGCACGATCCGCTCCCACAGTGCGCGTGCCGGCACCCGCCGGTGGACCTGGCAGCGCACGGGTCCGGCGCCGCCTGGCCACGCGCGCTCGACGACCTCGCCCGGTCCGTCCACGGCCGACGCCGGATGCACGAGCGGCCATTCGACGTCGCGGGCGACGGCGTCCATGAACGCGTCGGTGACGAGCACTGACAGATTGAACCGCCGCAGCGTGCGCCCGTCGCGCTTCGCGTCGACGAATTCCTCGATGTCGGGATGGTCGCAGCGCAGCGTGCCCATCATCGCACCCCGGCGCGCGCCGGTCGACAGCAGCGTCGCGCACATGCTGTCCCAGATGTGCATGAACGACACCGGGCCCGAAGCGATCGCGCCGGAGGCGCGGGCGCGCGCCCCGCGCGGCCGTAGCGGCGAGAAGTCGTAGCCCACGCCGCCGCCCTGCTGCATCGTCAGCGCGCCCTCCTCGAGTCCGCGGAAGATCCCGCGCAGCGAATCGCCGAGCGTGCCCATCACGAAGCAGTTGAACAGCGTCACGCGCCGCCGCGTACCCGCGCCCGCGAGAATGCGGCCGCCGGGCAGGAAGCGGAAGTCGGCGAGCGCGGCGTGGAACGCGCGCTCCCAGTGCTCGCGCCGGCGCGGCTCGGCGGCCGCGAGCGCGCGGGCGACCCGCCGCCACGTCGCGTCGAGGTCGGCCTCGGGCGCGCCCCCGGGCCCGGCCGCCCGATAGCGCGTCTCCCACAGGTGAAGCGCCAGGTCGGCCGGTGGCGCGGACGTCATCGCTGCGCGCCGCGCGCCGCGGCCGCGCCTTCGCCCCGCAGCACGCCGACGACCTCGGCGTCGTCGACCTGGTCGAAACGCCGGTAGAACTGGCCGACCGCGTAGAAGTCCGCAGTCACCAGCGGGCACACGACCTCGTCCGCGTATGCGCTTACCTTGTCGACCGCCTGCGGCGACGCCACGGGCACCGCGCAGATGAGCCGTTGCGGATGCCGCGCGCGCAGCGCGTGCAGCGCGGCCACCATCGTCGCGCCGGTCGCGAGGCCGTCGTCGACGACGATGACGACGCGCCCGGCGGGGTCGACCGGCGCACGCGCGGGCGTGTATTCGGCGCGCCGGCGGCGCATCGTCGCCAGCTCGGCGGCAACCTGCGCGCGCAGGTAGTCGGGCGTCGCGCCCGCGGCCTCCGCGTACTCGGTCACGTAGGTCCAGCCGGATTCGTCGACGGCGCCGATCGCGTACTCCGGATTCCCGGGTGCGTGCAGCTTGCGCGTCAACACGACGTCGAGATCGCCGTCGAGCCGTTGCGCGATCACCCGGCCCATCGGGACGGCGCCGCGCGGGATCGCCATGACGAGCGGCCGCTTCCCGCGCCACGCGGCCAAGTCCCGCGCCAGCCGTTCGGCAGCTTCGATGCGGTCGCGATAGATCACGTGCCGAGCACCCCATCCGCGGCGCGCGTGCCTGCGCAGGCCGTGCCCGCGCCTGGATTCAATCTAGTCCGTGGCTGCGGGCGCGGTGTTGACCGAGGTCAACGTCGACCGGCACGCATCGGCTAAGGTGAAGGCGCGGGCGCGGCGAGCGCCCGAGACCGGGCGGCGGCAGGCAAGCCCGCCATGCGAGGACATGCCATGACCATCAAGGAATTCTGCGTTCGCGACGTCGTCAGCGTCGCGCGCACCGACACGATCACCACCGCGGCGGCACTGATGCGCGAGCACCACGTCGGCGACGTGGTCGTGGTCGACGACACCGGCGGCCGCCGGGTCCCGGTGGGCATCGTGACCGACCGCGACATCGTGGTCGAGGTGATCGCCGCCGGCGTCGATCCGCGTTCGCTCAAGGTCGGCGACCTGCTGCAGCGCGCCGTCGTGACCGTCCGCGAGGACCGCAGCTACACGGATACGGTCCGCCTGATGACGCAGCACGGCATCCGGCGCGTGCCCGTCGTCGACGCGCAGGGGACGCTGGTCGGGATCGTGGCGGCCGACGACATGCTGCGCCAGCTCGCCGTGCCGCTCGCCGCGTTGTCCGAGCTGCCGCGGCGCGAGCGCCACGTCGAGGTGCAGGTCCGCAAGTAGCGCGCCGGCCCCGGGCTCAGCCGAGCGTCAGGACGGCAGCGCCCGTCAGCGTGCCGTTCCGGAGCGCGGCGAGCGCGTCGTTCGCACGCGCGAGCGGATAAGGCGTCGTTTCTGTCCGGATCGGGATGCGCGCCGCCAGGTCGATGAACGCCTCGCCGTCGGCGCGTGTCAGGTTCGCCACCGACACGATGCGTCGCTCGTGCCACAGGATCGCGTACGGGAACGAGGGTACGTCGCTCATGTGGATGCCGGCGCATACGACCGTTCCGCCGCGCGCGAGGTCGGCGAGCGCCTTGGGCACGAGCGCGCCGACCGGCGCGAACAACAGCGCGGCGTCCAGCGGAGCCTTCGCGGGCTCGTCGCTGCCGCCCGCCCACGCCGCGCCGAGCGTGCGTGCGAACGCCTGCGCGGCCTCGTCGCCAGGGCGCGTGAACGCATGGATTTCGCGCCCTTCGTGGCGCGCGACCTGCGCGACGATGTGCGCGGCCGCGCCGAAGCCGTAGAGGCCGATCCGCCGGGCATCGCCGGCCATCCGCAGCGCGCGGTGGCCGATGAGCCCGGCGCACAGCCACGGCGCGAGCTCGACGTCGGAGAAACCCGCCGGCAGATGGAAGCAGTAGCGCGCGTCGGCGACCGCGTACTCGGCGTAGCCGCCGTTCACCGTGCAGCCGGTGAACGCGGCGGTCTCGCACAGGTTCTCCCGCCCGCTCAGGCAGTACGGGCATGCGCCGCACGTGCGCGCGAGCCACGGCACGCCGACCCGGTCGCCGACGGCGAACCCGGCGACGCCGGCGCCGGTCGCGGCGACGGTGCCGACGATCTCGTGGCCCGGGACGATCGGGTACGTCGCGTCCGCGAGCTCGCCGTCGACGACGTGCAGGTCCGTCCTGCACACGCCGCAAGCGCGAACGCGCACCAGCACCTCGCCGGGGCCGGCGCGCGGATCGGGAAGCTCCGCGAGCACGAGCGCCACCCCAGGCGCCGGCAGCACCATCGCGCGCACGGCGGGTGCGCTATTGGCTGGTTTCGACGAGCGTCTTGAGGCCGACGGGGTCGAGCAGCTTGATCGTGCGGCCCTGCACCTGGATCAGCCCGTCGCGGTGCATCCGCGACAGCAGCCGGCTCACCGTCTCGAGCTTCAAGCCCAGGTAGCTGCCGATCTCGTCGCGCGTCATCCGCAGCACGTACTCGGACGACGAGTAACCGCGCGCGTGATAGCGTTGCGCGAGGTCGAGCAGGAACGCGGCGAGCCGCTGGTCGGCGCGCATCGTCCCCAGCATCAGCATCACGTGCCGGTCGCGCGTGATCTCGGTGGCGAGCATCCGGTGCAGGTTGCGCAGCACCTGCGGGCTCGCCCGCGACAGCTCCTCGACGCGCGCGAACGGAATGGCGCAGACCTCGGTGTCCTCGAGCGCGATCGCCTGGCACTCGTGCGACTCGCTCGCGATGCCGTCGGTGCCGATGATGTCGCCCGCCATGTGGTAGCCCGCGACCTGGTCGCGCCCGTCCTCGGCGAGCAGCACCGTCTTGCAGGATCCCAGCCGGATCGCGTAGAGCGTCGTGAAGCGCTCTCCCGGGCGGAACAGCGTGTCGCCCTTGCGCAGGCGGACCCGCTTGGCGACCAGCTGGTCGACCAGCGTCCGCACCTCGGGCTCGAACCCGACCGGCACGCACAGGCGCAGCAGGTTGCAGCTCGCGCATGCACCCTTGCCCGCGTTGACGTCGCGCAGCACCGGTCGTGCCGGCACGCCGGCGTACCGGGTCTTCGGGAGGGTGTTGCCAAAAGTGGCGAGGGCTTCCATCGGCGTCTCCTTGCGCGGCATGGCGCGGCGTCAGTGCGGTGCGGCCTCGAGCCCGGCGATGACTTCCTTGATGCGGCCGAACTCGGACGACTTGTCGAAGAAATACCGCGCGCCCGCCTCGATGCAGGCGTGGCGATACGGCCGCGTGGCGTGGTTGGTGAGCACGATGAACACCACGCTCGGCGCCTGCGGGTGCACGGCACGCAGCACGTCGAGACCCGTGCCGCCTTCGAGCTGGTAGTCGAGCAGTACGTACTCGGGGCGGGCGCCGAGAATGCCCGCGATCGCGTCGGCCGGGGTACCGGCCTCGCCGACGACGGCCACGCCGTCGATCTCGTCGAGCAGTTCGGACAGGCGCACGCGCATCGACGGCGAGTCGTCGACGATGAACACCTTGGGATGGAGGGATGCCATGGCGCCAGTATCGGCGGCGCCGGCCCCGTCGCCTATCGGCGATCGCTGATCGTGCGGATCGGGGCCCGCTGATTCGCGGGGTCGGTGCACGCCGGGGGCAGGGTAGGAATCCGCCTACCCCGGTCGCCGTCAGGCCGGCGCGTTGGGGTCGTCCGAGAGCCGGTGCTTGAGCGCGTAGTGGATGAGCTCGGCCTGATTCGCCACGCCGAGCTTCTCCATCAGCCGCGCCTTGTGCGTGCTCACGGTCTTGACCGACAGGTTGAGGTCGCCCGCGATCTGCGTGACCGCCGCCCCCTCGACCAGGCGCCGGAATACCTGGTACTCCCGGTCCGACAGCAACGCGTGCCGCGGGCCTTCCGCGTGCGGCATCGACGCGAGCGCGAGCTGCTCGGCCACCTCGGCGCTGATGAACGCGCCGCCGCCGGCCACCTTGCGGATCGCCGCGACGAGCTGGGTGGCGGCGCTCTCCTTCGTCAGGTAGCCCGACGCACCCGCGCGGATCGCCCGCACCGCGTACTGGTGCTCCTCGTGCATCGACAGCACGAGCACGCGCAGCCTCGGCCGCTCGGCCTTGACCTGGCGGATGAGCTCCATGCCGCTCTTGCCCGGCATCGACATGTCGAGCAGCAGCACGTCGAAGTCGGCGCCGCGCACGCGCTCCAGCACCTCGTGGCCGTCGCCGGCCTCGCCGACGACGGCGAGGTCGGCGGCCGACTGCAGCAGCTGCTTCAGGCCCTCGCGCAGGATCGTGTGGTCGTCGGCGATCACGACGCGGATCACGGCGCGACCTCCGCCGGCACGACCGGAAGCCGCACCTCGATCGTCGTGCCGGCGCCGTGGCCGGTGGTGATCGCCGCCTCGCCGCGCAGCAGCGCCGCGCGCTCGCGCAGGCCGACGAGGCCGAACGAATTGGGCTTGCGCGGACCCTGCGCGGCGAAGCCGACGCCGTCGTCGCGCACGCGCACGACGAGCCGGTCGCCGTCGCGGCCGATCGACACTTCCGCGCGGGTCGCGCTCGCGTGCTTGGCGACGTTGGTCAGCGCCTCCTGCACGATGCGGAAGACCGCGTTCGACTGCAGGCTCGGAAGCTCGAGGTCGGCGTCCGCGATGGCGAGCGCGCACGGCACGCCCGTGCGCTGCGTGAAGTTCTCCACCAGCCACTCGACCGCCGGCGCGAGGCCCAGGTCGTCGAGCATCAGCGGCCGCAGGTCGGCGGCGATGCGCCGCGTGGCCGCGACCGTCGACTTCAGCAGCCGCTCCATCCGCTCGAGGCGCGCGGCGAAGTCCGCGGACTCCGCCGGCGTCCGCGCCTTGCACCACGCGACGTCCATCTGCAGCATCGTCAGCGCCTGCCCGAGCTCGTCGTGGAGCTCCCGGGCGATCCTCGCCTTCTCCTGCTCGCGCGCGATGTGCGCAGTCGACGACAGTTCCTGCAGCTCCTCCTTCGACCGGCGCAGCGCCTCGTGCGCCTTCACGCGCTCGGAGATGTCGCGCAGGATCACCGTGTAGAAGCGGTGGCCGCCGTCGGCGACCTGCGAGATCGACGCGTCGATCGGGAACTCCTCGCCGGTGCGGCGCAGTCCGCTGACGATCCGCGACCCGCCCATTCGCCGCGCGCCGGACGCGCCGTCGCCGTACGCGCGCACGCGCTCGCCGTGCGCCCCGCGGAACCGCTCCGGAATGAACCCGGCGATCGGGGCGCCGATCGCCTCCGACTGCGGGCAGGCGAACATCGCCTCGGCCGCGGCGTTGAACAGCACGATGTGCTGCGACTCGTCGATCGTGATGATCGCGTCCATCGCCGAGTCGAGGATGCCCCGCAGCCGCGCCTCGCTGCGCGCGAGCAGCGCCTCGGCCCGGACGCGCTCGCTGACGTCGCGCAGGATTACCGTGAAGAGCTTGCGGTCGCCCTGGGCGTGCTGCGAGATCGACGCCTCGATCGGGAATTCGGCGCCGTCGGCGCGGCGTGCCGTCAGCACCGCCTGGGCGCCCATGCGGCGGGAGGTCACGCCGGTGGCGGCGAAGCGGTCGATGTGGTCCCGGTGGGCGTCGTGGAAGCGGGACGGGATCAGCATGTCGAGCGGCTGCCCGACGGCCGCCTCGCGCGGCCAGCGGAACACCGCCTCCGCCGCGCTGTTGAACGCGACGATGCGCTGCGCGGCGTCCACGGTGACGATCGGGTCCATCGCCGACTCGAGGAGCTCGCTCGCGTGCGACTCGGCGTCGCGCATGCCGAGGTCGGCCCGCTGCCATCGGCGGGTCTGCCGGTACAGCAGCACCATCGCGGTAACACCGGCCGCGATCGCCGCCCCGCCCGCGGCCAGCATCAGCTCGCCGGCGGCCGACGGCACGAGCAATGCCACTACTAGAAACATGGCTGTTACCGCGAGCAGAACGACAATGGGCGCAAAGACCGTCGTGAGGCCGCCCGCCGTCAGCGCGGGCATCGCGGCACAGACATCGAACATCCCCGGTTAACGTGGTGGCGGCGCGCTCGGGCGCCGGCGCGCTCTCGTTGCCGGAGACGATTATAGCCGCGGGGCGAGTGTCGAAGTCGGTTCGCCGCGTCGTCACTTGCGTGCGGCAGACCAGCCGCGCAGCGCGCCCAGCATCCGGTCGACGTGCCGGGTCGGGTTGAGGCTCATGTAGTGAAAGACGATCCTGCCGTCCGGCGCAATTACGTACGAGATGCGGTTCGCGTACTCCGGCCGCGTGCGCATGACGGCATCGAAGGACTTCATGACCGCCTGCGACGCGTCGGAGGCCACGGGAAAGCGGCTCTGGCAGGCCTGCACCGAGAATTTGGTCAGCGTGTCGATGTCGTCGGCGGACACGCCGACGACCGTGGCCCCGAGTGCCTCGAATTGCGGGATCGCCTCCGCGAACTCGTGCGCTTCCAGCGAACACCCTTCCGAATAGGCGGCCGGGAAGAAATAGAGGACGACCGGCCCTTTCTTCAGCGCGTCGCCGAGCGAGTACTGAAACACGGAGCCCGCTTGGGCCGCGGACGTGGTGAAGTCGGGCGCACGGTCCCCGACGTCGAGCGCCGCCCGGGCAGGCAGCGCCATCGTAAGGGCAGCGAAAGCCACGACGACCAAGCGTTCCATGAAGACCTCCCTCCTGCACCTCGCCGCCATCCCCGTCCCCGCCGCCGCGCCTCGCGACGCCCGCGGAGCCGGGCGCTCGAAGGCCTTGGTCGGCGCCGGTGGCGCCGCCTTACGCGCGGTTGCCGTCATCGCGGTCGCGGCGCTCGCCGCCTGCGGCGCGCTGCCCCCGCGCGGCGATCCCCCGCAGGCGACTGCGCGCCCCCCCGCGCCGGAAAGCCCGCTCGTGCGGCTCGCCCAGGCGTCGCTCCCCGGACCGGACGTTTCGGGATTCCGGCTGATGCCGCTGGGTTTCTACTCTCTCGACGCGCGCATCGAGCTCGCCCGCCGCGCGACGCGCTCGCTCGACCTGCAGTACTACCACATCCAGCACGACCGGACCGGCCACCTGCTGCTGCGCAACGTGCGCGACGCGGCGCTGCGCGGCGTGCAAGTCCGCCTGCTGGTGGACGACCTCTATACCGCCGGCGGCGACGCGCTCTTCGTCGGCCTCGCCGCGTTCCCCAACGTCGAGGTGCGGTTGTTCAACCCGTTCTGCTGCGCCCGCGACAGCATCGGCGCGAAGTACGCGGCGTCGCTGCTCGACATCCGGCGGCTCAACCACCGGATGCACAACAAGCTCTTCATCGCCGACAGCGCCATCGTCGTCGCCGGCGGCCGCAACATCGCCGACGAATACTTCATGCGCAGCATGACCGACAACTTCGTCGACCTCGACGCGCTCGTCGTCGGCGCCGTCGTGCCGCAGCTGGTCGGCATCTTCGACACGTACTGGAACAGCCCGCACGTGTACCCGGTGCAGGCGATCGTCGCCACCGGACTCGACGCCGAGCAGCTGCGCCGGCAGTTCGACCGGCTGGTCGACGAGGGCGACCAGATGATGGCGCTCGCGCTGCCTCCCGTCGACATCCTGGGCTACGGGCCGGTCAGCGAGGACTTCGACGGCGGCCGGCTCGGGCTCCACTGGGGCCGCGCGTCGGCGTTCGCCGACTCGCCGGACAAGGTGACCGCCACCAGCGACGAGATGGCGCGCAGCATGAGCGTCTCGATGAGCGTGATGGACCTCGTGCTGGCGGCCAGGCGCGAGGTCGTGCTGTCGTCGCCGTACTTCGTGCCCGGGACGACGGGCGTGCGCGCGTTCGGCGGCCTGCGGGAGCGCGGCGTCAAGGTGACGGTCCTCACCAACTCGCTCGCCGCCAACGACGAGCCGCTCGTCCACACCGGCTACGCACGCTACCGCGAGGCGCTGCTGCGCGCCGGCGTCGACCTCTACGAGCTGTCGCCGACGCGCATCCGGCGCAACGAGCGCCTCCACTGGCCCGGCGCGTCGCTCGGGCGGCTGCACGCGAAGCTCGCCGTCGTCGACCGGGAACTCGTCTTCATCGGCTCCATGAACCTCGACCCGCGCTCGGCCAGCAAGAACACGGAGCTCGGCATCGTCGTCGAGAGCCCCGAGCTCGCGAAGGAGGTGCTTCGCGTCATCCACATCAGCAAGCTGCAGAGCGCGTACCGGCTGCAGTTCGGCCCCGACGGCCGGTCGCTGATGTGGGCGACCATGGACGACGACGGCGAGGTCCTGCTGGATGCCGAGCCGGACACCACGCTGTTCCTGCGCGTGCAGAACCTGCTCCTCGCGCCGTTCGTGCCGGAGCAGCAGCTCTGACCGGCGGCGAACGGCGGCAACGGGCCGCCGCGGGTCGGGCGCGTAATCCGGCCGCGGCGCCGCGGACCGGCGGACGCGCGCCACCCACTACTCGATGACCTCGTCGGCGCGGGCCAGAATCGACTTCGGAATCGTCACGCCGATCGAATGCGCGGTACGCAGGTTGATGGCGAGGCGGATGAGCGAAGGCTCCTGAAAGGGAAGTTCGCTGACCCTGCCCCCCCGCAGAATGCGCGCCACATAGTCGGCGGTGCGGCCGTAGTCCTCCGCCACGTCGCCGCCATAGGAGATCAGCGCACCGTCCTTCACTTCGAAAGCGAACGTGTGCATCGCGGGAAGGTTCTGCACCAGGCACTCGTCGATGATGGATTGCCGGTTGCGGATCGTGATCGGATCCGGGGCCACCATCAGCACGGCGGAGCGCTCCTTGGCCGCTCTCGCCATGGCGGGCGCGATCTCCTCGGCTCTGGTCACCGGAAGCGAGACCATCTCGAACCCGAGGCTCGTCGACGCCTGCCGGATCCGTTCGAACACGATGCGGTGCGTGTTGTTCTCCGGCACCCACAGAAACAGGGCCTTCGCGGCCGACGGTGCCAGTTCGCGCATCAGCTCCAGGCGCTTCAACGTGAGGGTGTCGTGGCCGATCGAGAAGCCGGTGAGGTTGCGGGTCGGACGCGCGAGACTCCGGGTCAAGCCGAGCGCGATGGGGTCGGCGATCAGAGCGAGGACTATCGGCACTTCGCCCGTCGCATCGGCCACGGCGCGCGCCGCCGGTTCGGTCGCGGTCACGATCACGTCCGGCCGCCGCGCAACGAGCTCGCGCGCGAACACCGCCAGAAGCTCCGGCTTGCCGCCGGCGGCGCGAACGTCGTAGGTGACGTTGCGTCCCTCGACAAAGCCCCGCTGCGCCAATGCCTCGACGAGTCTGCCGAAACTCGGGCCTTCGCTGACGGGAAAGAGCACGGCGACACGATAGGTCCGCGAGTCGGCGAACACGCTCGCCGTCCACAAGCCGGCCGCGAACAGGAGAACGGCGGCGACCCACGGCCGTCGCGCGTCATGCCGGTCCGGTCGCGCCCGCAGCGCCGCCTGCACACCTCGCCGCGTGGTAGATGCGACCGTACGGCAGAGCCTCAGGAGGGCATTGCCCCGTTCCAAGCCGCCTCCTCTGGCCGAGACTGGCCGGACAGGATAGCACCGCTCGCCACAGGTAATTGGGGTCAGACTCGAATTTCCGCACCCGAAGCGTAGGATCGAGACGCTGCTACGCGGAAATTCGAGTCTGACCCCAATTACCTGAACGCCGCGTCGAGCTGCCCGATCCAGTCCCGCTTCCGGGCCTCGGTGGCGAAGCTCGCCTCGAAGCCGTTGCGCGCCAGCGTGTAGGCGTCGCGGACCGTCAGCGGCAGCGCGGCGAACGACTCCGCGAAGTTCCGGTGGACGTAGCCGCCGAAATAGGCCGGGTCGTCGGAGTTCACGGTCGCGCAGATGCCGGCGTCCAGCAGTCGCTTGAGCGGGTGCTGCGCGAGGTCCGCGTACACGCACAGCTTGACGTTCGACAGCGGGCACACGGTCAGCGGCACGCGGTCGCGGGCGAGGCGCGCCACCAGCGCCGGGTCTTCCGTGCAGCGCACGCCGTGGTCGATGCGCTCGACGTGCAGCACGTCGAGCGCCGCGGCGATGTACGCCGGGGGCCCCTCCTCGCCCGCGTGTGCCACCCGGTGGAGGCCGAGCTCGCCACAGCGGGCGAACACGCGCCCGAACTTCTCCGGCGGGTTGCCGCGCTCGCCACTGTCGAGCCCGACGCCGATGAAGCGGTCGCGAAAGGGCAGCGCCTCCTCCAACGTGGCGAACGCCGCCTCCTCCGTGAGGTGGCGCAGGAAGCACATGATCAGCGACGCGTCGATGCCATAAACGGCCTTCGCCTGCGTGCACGCCCGCGACAAGCCCTCGATCACCGTCGCGAACGCAATCCCGCGTTCGGTGTGCGTCTGCGGGTCGAAGAAGAGCTCCGCGTGCACGACGCCGTCGGCCGCCGCCCGCGCGAAGTACGCCATCCCCATCTCGAAGAAGTCGTCCTCGCGGATCAGCACGCTGGCGCCCGCGTAGTAGAGGTCGAGGAAGCTCTGCAGGTCCGTGAACGCGTACGCGGCGCACAGGGCGTCCACGCTCGCAAATGGCAGGGCGACGCCGTTGCGCTGCGCGAGCCGAAAGATGAGCTCCGGCTCGAGCGAGCCCTCGATGTGCAGGTGCAGCTCGGCCTTCGGCATCGCACGCAGCAGCGCGGGCAGCCGGTCCGGCGTGATCGCGTCGAAGTTCATGCGGCCGTGCCGTCGCCGGCCGCGGACGCCGGCGCGAACATCAGCGCGTTCAGCCGCCGCACGAACCCGGCCGGATCGGGCAGCTGCGCGCCTTCGGCGAGCAGCGCCTCCTCGAGGACGAGCTGCGCCCAGTCGCCGATCCGCTCGTCCGGCTCCTCTTCGATGCGCCTGATCAGCGCGTGCCGGGGATTGATCTCCAGCACGGGAACCACGCTCGGCGCCTTCTGCCCGGCCGCCTTCAGCAGCCGCTCGAGATTGCCCGACACCTCGTCCTCGCCCACGACGAGGCACGCGGGCGAGTCGGTCAGCCGGTGCGTGACGCGGACCTCCTTCACGCGCTCGCCCAGCGCCTTCGCGATCCGCTCGGCGAGCGGCTTGAAAGCCTCGGTCTCGCGCTCGGCCTCCGCCTTCTCCTCCGCGTCGGCGAGCTCGCCCAGGTCGAGCGCGCCCTTCGCGACCGAGTGGAGCGGCTTGCCGTCGAACTCGGTGAGCGCCGACACGACCCATTCGTCGATGCGGTCCGACAGCACCAGTACCTCGATCCCCTTCGTGCGGAAGATCTCGAGGTGCGGACTGCCGGCGGCGGCGGCGTACGTGTCGCCGGTGACGTAATAGATGGCCTTCTGTCCCTCCTTCATCCGTGCCACGTACGCGGCAAGCGACACGTCCTGCGCGTCGGTCCCGCCCGCGGTCGACGCGAAGCGGACGAGCTTCGCGAGCTTGTCGCGGCTGCCGTGGTCGTCGATGAAGCCTTCCTTCAGGACCGTCCCGAACGTCTTCCAGAAGGTCGCGTACTTGTCCGGCTCCTTCTCCGCGAGCTCCTCCAGGAGGTCGAGCACCCGCCGCACGCAGCCGCCGCGGATCGCCTCCACGTCGCGCGATTCCTGCAGGATCTCCCGGGAGACGTTGAGCGGCAGGTCGTTGGAGTCGACGACGCCGCGCACGAAGCGCAGGTACGGCGGCACCAGCTGCTCGGCGTCGTCCATGATGAACACGCGCCGCACGTAGAGCTTGACGCCGTGCCGGTGCTCGCGGTCCCACAGGTCGAACGGCGCGGCCGCCGGCACGTACAGCAACAGCGTGTACTCGGTGCGGCCCTCGATACGTGCGTGGACGTGCGCGAGCGGCGGCTGCCCGTCGTGCGCGACGTGCTTGTAGAACTCGTCGTACTGCTCCGCCGTGATGTCCTGCTTCGGCCGTGCCCAGAGCGCGGAGGCCTGGTTGACGGTCTCCTCCTCCTCCGTCGGACGGAACGCCTGCTTGTCGCCGTCCCAGACTTCCTTGCGCATGACGATCGGCAGCGCGATGTGGTCGGAGTACTTACGGACGATGGAGGCGAGCCGCCAGTGCGACAGCAGCTCGTCCTGCCCCTCGCGCAGGTGCAGCGTCACCTCGGTGCCGCGCTGGGGCCGGTCGACACGCTCGAGCGTGTAGTCGCCCTCGCCGGCCGACTCCCAGCGCACGCCGTCCTCGGCCGGCAGCCCGGCGCGCCGGGTGACCAGCGTCACGCGGTCGGCCACGATGAACGACGAGTAGAAGCCGACGCCGAACTGGCCGATCAGCCGCGCGTCCTTCGCCTGGTCGCCCGACAGCGACGCGAAGAACTCGCGCGTGCCGGACTTCGCGATCGTGCCAATGTGCGCGATGACCTCGTCGCGCGACATGCCGATGCCGTTGTCGCGGACGGTGATGGTGCGCGCTTCCTTGTCGAAGCCGACGACGATCCGGAGGTCCGGGTTGCTCTCGAGGTAGTCCGGGTGCGCGAGCGCCTCGAAGCGCAGCTTGTCGCACGCGTCCGACGCGTTGGATATGAGCTCGCGCAGGAAAATCTCGGGATGGCTGTACAGCGAGTGGATCATGAGGTGCAGCAGCTGCTTCACCTCGGCCTCAAAGCCTCGCGTCTCCGGTGTCGTGCCGGCCGGCCGCTCTTGCGTCTCGTTGGTCATGGCAATGCCTCGTCGGATGGCGCGCGGTGCCGCGTGCGCGCGAAAAGTCGTTTGCTCCGGGTCCGGCGCCGATTAGAATCGACGGCGCGCCGGGGTGTCCACGGCGCGCGCCGCGGCGCACGAAGCGGCGATGATAAATGATCCGAACGGGCCTGGCGGCCGGGGAGACGCGATGTCGAGCTTGTGGCGGAGCATGGCGATGATGGCGGCGCTGGCGGGCTTGGGCCTGCTGGTCGCGGGGCTGGGCGGCTGCGGCGACGACGTCACGCCGGGGCCGGAAGACACCGGCGAGTACGGTTCGGTCGGCAACGACGAGGAATTCGCCAATGCGCCGCAGGCGCTGCCGGTCGCGGCGCTGCGCGAGCCGCCGCAGCCGCTGGTGCTGCCCGCGAGCGTGACGCTGCAGAACCTCCCGGAGATTGCGCAGCAGGGCACGCCGCCCAACTCGAACGGCTCGCCCGGGACCTGCGAGGCGCAGTCCTTCGGCTACGGGCTCGGCTCGTACACGGCGGCGCGGGCCCCGGACGGTGCGCAGAAGTGGGCCGCGTCCGACCCGGCGAACGAGGTCAGCGCCGCGTTCCAGTTCGCGCTCGCGGTGAACAACGGCTTCGCGACGTGCCCGAAAGGCGGCACGGCGACGCAATACCTGGGCCGCCTCGCGAGCTTCGGCAGCCCGAGCGCCGCCGACGTCCCGTACCAGCCGAGCTGCGCCTACTTCAGCCAGGTCGACCTCAACAAGGCGTACCCGAACGCGACCCGGCTGCGCATCGGCAGCTTCGCGACGTTCCGCATCGACGCCCCGGGCGCGCTCAACCGCATCCAGGAGTATCTCGCCAACCAGCAGGCGGTCGCGTTCTCCGGTCCCGTCTACCAGGGCTATGGCAATCTGTCCGGGCCGACGCTGACCGACGGCTACTTCTATGCCGGCAACACGCCGTACAAGGGCGGGCACGGCCAGCTTCTCGTCGGCTACGACAACAATCTCGGCGCGGGGAACCTGCCGAAAGGCATGCTGCTCGTGCAGAACAGCTTCGGCAAGCAGTGGCCGTCGTCCGAGTCGAAGGCGCCGCGCGGGATGCTGTACTGGTCGTACGAGACGTTCCTGAAGACGCAGCAACTCGCCGCCGTCGCGTATCCGTACGACCCGTCGCCGCCGGCGGGAACGATGCTCGTGCGCAGCGACAACCGCGCGCCCGTGGGATCGATCGCCCGCGCCTACCAGTGGTCGCCCGAAGCCGACGGGCCCGTGTACCTGATCCTGATCCACCACATGGCGGAGCCGGTGCGCATCACGGCGGTCGCGCTCAAGGAACCCTCGCCCGGCACGGCGCAGGCGGTGGGCAAGTACGGTCAGTTCCTGTCCAAGGGCTACACGTACCTGCGCCGCACCGACGGCAAGGCATTCCTCGCCGGCAGCTATCAGCTCACGTTCCAGGCGCAGACGCTCGACGGGCTCGCCGTCACGTACACGGGCACCGTCGCCATCGGACCGCCGCAGCCGACGGCGCCGGCGGCGGCCAGCATGGCCGCCACGGCCGCCGTCCCGCCGAACACCCCGCAGAAGCTCTTCGACAGCGTCGGGCAGTCGGTGATCCTCACACTCTAGCGGACGCACACGCATGACGATGCCGATCGACGCGTTCATGGCCGGATACAAGCGCGCGTGGGAGACCAGCGACGAGCACCTGCTGGCATCGCTGTTCGCCCCCGACGGCGTGTACCGCAACACGCCGTTCGCCGAGCAGCGCGGCCACGACGCGATCAAGGCGTACTGGCAACGCACGAAGCTGCAGAGCGACATCCACCTCGACTACGACGTCCTGCACCGCGACGAGCGCGGCGGGATCGCGCACTGGCGCACGACGTACCAGGTGACGAGCGAGGAGCTGTTCCGGATCTGGGCGGCGTCGACCGGCACCAACGTGCTGGCGCGCAAGGAAGGCGACCCGCTGCCGCGGCTGGTGCTCGACGGGATTGCGGTCGTGCGCTTCGATCCGGACGGCCTCGCCCGCGAGTTCCGGATCTGGTGGCACAGCCAGGCGATCGCGCCGCGCTAGGGCGACGAACGTTCGCTACAATCGCGCGTTCACTGGCGCAGGGAGCACGTCCGATGGCCGACCTCTTCGACAACCCGATGGGGCTCATGGGCTTCGAGTTCGTCGAGTTCGCCTCGCCCACGCCGGGCGTGCTCGAGCCGGTGTTCGAGATGCTGGGCTTCACGCAGGTCGCGTGGCACCGGTCGAAGGACGTCGCGCTGTACCGCCAGGGCGACATCAACTTCATCGTGAATCGCGAGCCGGGCAGCCTCGCCGCCTACTTCGCCGCGGAGCACGGCGTGTCAGCGTGCGGGATGGCGTTCCGCGTCGCCGACTCGCACAAGGCGTACACGCGCGCGCTCGCGCTCGGCGCGCAGCCGATGGACACGCAGCCTGGGCCGATGGAGCTGCGGCTGCCCGCGATCAAGGGCATCGGCGGCGCGCCGCTGTACCTGATCGACCGCTTCGGCGACGGCGCGTCGATCTACGACATCGACTTCCGCTTCGTCGCAGGCGTCGACCGGCATCCGAAAGGCCACGGCTTCAGGCTGATCGACCACCTGACGCATAACGTCTACCGCGGCCGCATGGGCTACTGGGCGCAGTTCTACGAGCGGATCTTCAACTTCCGCGAGATCCGCTACTTCGACATCAAGGGCGAGTACACGGGCCTGACGTCGAAGGCGATGACCGCGCCCGACGGAAAGATCCGCATACCCCTGAACGAGGAAGCGTCGAAGTCGACCGGCCAGATCGAGGAGTTCCTGATGCAATACAACGGCGAGGGCATCCAGCACATCGCGCTGCTCACGGACGACCTGCTCGCGTCGATCGACAGCCTCAAATCCGCCGGCGTGCCCCTGATGACCGCGCCGCCGGCGACGTACTACGAGATGCTCGCCGAGCGCCTGCCCGGCCACGGCGAAAAGGTCGAGGACCTGCAGGCGCGCGGCATCCTGCTCGACGGCAGCACCGACGGCGGCCGGCAGCGGCTGCTGCTGCAGATCTTCTCGCAGACGCTGCTGGGGCCCGTGTTCTTCGAGTTCATCCAGCGCAAGGGCGACGACGGCTTCGGCGAAGGCAACTTCAAGGCGCTGTTCGAGTCGATGGAGCGCGACCAGCTGCGGCGCGGGGTCATCGCGGCGGCGTAGCACCACCTCGATAATCGAGCCCGGCTCGGTTTTCGGGGTTTTCGGTAGACTCCCGCCATGGCCTTTCCCATCGACGACACCCACGATCCGGCGCTGACCAGCTGGGTCGACGCGGCCAACGACCCGGCCACCGACTTTCCGGTCCAGAATCTGCCGTTCGGACGCTTCCGCCGCGCGGGCGAGGCGCGCTTCCGCATCGGTGTCGCGATCGGCGACCAGATCGTCGACCTCGAGCACGCGCAGCTCGTGGCCACCGACGACATGAACGCGTTCATGCGCGCTGGCGCAGGCCCGCGACGGGCGCTGCGGCAGACGCTGTCGCGCCACCTGCGCGCGGGCAGCGCCGAGCGCAGCCGGCTGCACGCGAGCCTCGTGCCGATGGCCGCCGCCGAGATGGGCCTGCCGTGCCGGATCGGCGACTACACGGACTTCTACACCGGCATCCATCACGCGACCAACGTCGGGAAGCAGTTCCGCCCCGACAACCCGCTGCTGCCCAACTACAAGTGGGTGCCGATCGGCTACCACGGCCGCGCGTCGTCGATCGGCGTCTCCCCCGAGGCGATCCGCCGGCCCGTGGGCCAGGCGAAGCCACCCGACGCCGACGTGCCGACGTTCGGCGCGTCGCGCCGGCTCGACTACGAACTGGAGCTCGGGATCTTCGTCGCGCTGCCGAACGCGCAGGGCGAGCCGGTGCCGATCGCGCGCGCGGAGGAGCACCTGTTCGGACTGACGCTCTTCAACGACTGGACGGCGCGGGACATCCAGGCGTGGGAGTACCAGCCGCTGGGGCCCTTCCTCTCGAAAAACTTCGCGTCGACGGTGTCGCCGTGGATCGTGACCATGGAGGCGCTGGCGCCGTTCCGGGGACCGTTCGCGCACCCGGCCGGCGACCCCGCGCCCCTCCCCTACCTCGATTCGCCGGAGAACCGCGCCTCCGGCGCCGTCGACATCGCGCTCGAGGTCTGGCTGCAGACGGCGGCGATGCGCGCGGCCGGGCGGCCGCCGCAGCGCCTGATGCAGTCGAACTTCCGCGACAGCTACTGGACGCTGGCGCAGCTGGTCACGCACCACACGGTCAACGGCTGCAACCTGCAGCCGGGCGACCTCCTGGGCTCCGGAACGCAGTCGGGGCCTGCGCCGGGCCAGGGCGGCTCGCTGCTCGAACTGTCCGTCGGCGGGCGGCAGCCGCTGCAGCTCGCCGACGGCGAGCAGCGCAGCTTCCTCGAGGACGGCGACACGGTGATCCTGCGCGGCCACTGCGAGCGCCCGGGCTTTCGCCGCATCGGCTTCGGCGAATGCGCGGGCACGATCGTGCCGGCCCGCGCCCTGTAGAAAGGATCCGTGCGATGCCCGCGGAAACCGTCCTCGTCACCGGCGCCAGCGGCAACCTCGGACGCGCCGTGGCCGCCGCGTTCGCCGCGCGCGGCGCGAACGTCGCGCTGCTCGACCGCAATCGCGGGCACCTCGAAGCGGCATTCGGCGGCGAGAGCGAGCGCCGCATGCTCGTCACCGCCGATCTCGTCGACGCCGCGGAGGTCGAGGCGGCGGTCGCGGCCGTGGCCGCGCGGTTCGGGCGCATCGACGCGCTCGCCAACATCGCCGGCGGCTTCCGCATGGGCACGCCGGTGCACGCGACGTCCGACGCCGACTGGAACTTCCTGTTCGACCTCAACGCGCGCACCGTGCTGCACGCCGCGCGCGCGGTCGTGCCGCGGATGCTCGCGGCGGGCCGTGGCAGGATCGTCAACGTCGGCGCGTTCGCCGCGCAGAGGGGCGCCGCCGCCATGGGGGCCTACGTCGCGTCCAAGAGCGCGGTGATCCGCCTCACCGAGTCGATGGCGGCCGAGCTGCGCGAGAAGAACATCAACGTCAACTGCGTGCTGCCGACGATCATCGACACCCCGGAGAACCGGGCGGCGATGCCCGACGCCGATCCGGCGCGCTGGGTCGCGCCCGCCGACCTCGCCAGCGTGATCCTGTTCCTCGCATCGGACGCGGCGCGCGCCGTGCACGGCGCGGCGATCCCCGTCACGGGCTTGAGCTAGGCCCCGCTTCGCGCGGTCATTGCGGCGGCGCGCCGGCGAGGCTGCGCTGCACGCCCGTCCACAGCGACAGCAGTTCGCCGGTGCTCGGCGTCGCGACGTTGCCTGCCGCCGTCTGCACCATGACGAGCTTCGCCTTCGGCGCGACGTAGACCGCCTGCCCGCGCAGGCCGCGCAGCACGAACTCGCGGTCGGGGCCGCCGAGCAGCCACACCTGGTAGCCATAGCCCAGCATCTGGCCGGTCATGCCGGGCTCGAACTGCTTCGCCGCCGGCGTCGTGGCCGCGCGCACCCACGCGGCCGGAATCACCTGCCGCCCTGCGACTGCGCCGTCGTTCGCGAGCAGGAGGCCGAGCCGCGCCCAGTCGCGCAGCGTCGCATTGATGCCGCTGTAGGCCGCCTCGTACCCGCCGGCGTCGACGAGCCACGACGCGTCGGCCTCCGCCCCCATCGGCTGCCAGATCTTCTCCGAAAGGTAGTCCGCCGGCAGCCGGCCGGTCGCGCCGCGCAGCACCAGCCCCAGCACCTGCGTCTCCGCCGACGAGTAGCTGAACCGCTCGCCCGCCGCACGCTCGCGCGTCCGGAACGGCAGCACCGTCGCCGGCCCGCCCGCGCTCTCGCCTCCCAGCGACAGCCGGGCCAGTTCCGCGACGTCGTCGACGCCGCTGTAGTTCTCGACGAAGCGCACGCCCGACGACATCGTCAGCAGGTGGGAGAGGCGCGTCTGGCCATACGGCGTTCCGAGCAGCGCCGGCACGTACGCCTCGGCCCGGTCGTCGAGCGAGCGGATCTTCCCCTCGGCGAGCGCGATGCCGACGAGCATCGCGACGACCGTCTTCGCCATCGAGAACGAATGCATCCGGTGCGCCGCGGTGCGGTCGTACTGGTAGCGCTCGACGAGGATCGTGTCGCCGGCGGCGACCAGCAGCCCGGTCGCGCGGTTGTGCGCGAGGTAGTCGTCGACGCCGCCGGTCTCGTTGCCGTGCCGGTACCGGATCGCGGGCTCGGACGGCGCGCGCGCGAGCGGGCGCACCCACTCGCCGCGCTTGACCACGCGCGCCGGGTAGATCTCGTCCAAGCGGCTGACGAGTCCGACGAGGCAGCGCGGCTCGGGCCGCAGCGACTTCGGGCAGAGCGGGTAGCCCTCCGCCTTGCCGAGCAGGTCCTCGTCCGGCGCGGCATGCGCAGACCCGAGCGCGAGCAGCGCCGCCGCCAACGCCGTCGCGGACAGGCGCTGCCGATGCGCGAGGCGCACTCCGAACGCCCGCATTCCGTCTCCTTCCTCCCGCGCGTCCGGGAATGGAAGACCGACCCGGCGGCAGGCGCCGCCGCCGGTGTTGCGCTGCGCGGCGGCCCGCAGCCGCCGCGGGCGCCGCCTACTTGGGCGGCTTCTTCTGCTTGGGCTTCTTCGGTTCCTTGCGCTGGCGGTCGCGATTGCCCATCGATGCACTCCCAGAGGTTCGGTCGTCGCGCGGACGGCCGCGTCGGGGCCGGCCGCGGGCACTGCCGATGCGCGGCGATGCCGCTGCGAATGGTGCGCTATCGGCGCGCGGCGCGCAACGCGGCGACGCTCACTCGGCCGGTTCGGGGCGCGCGTAGAGGCGCGCCAGCCACACCGACAGCGCGAGGCCGGCGAGCCAGCTCACGAAGAACGCCACTCGCGTGTGCTGGCTGCCCACGGAGCTGCCGGCCAGGCGGAAGCCGCCGAACACGACGGCCGGCGTCACGCCGATTCCGGAGACGAGGCAGACGACGATCGCCGGCCAGCGCCCCCAGCCGCGCAGCGCGCCCGCCGCGAAGCAGCCGGCGACCGTCAACGCGAATCCCAGCGCCAGCAGCGACCACTCGGAAATCGCCACGACCGGGGCGCCCGCTCAATGCCCTTCGGGCGGCTGCCAGAGCTCGACCTTGTTGCCCTCCGGGTCGACGACCCAGCCGAATTTGCCGAACTCGGAGTCGTCGGTCCGGTCGAGCACGCGGCAGCCTTCGCGCCGCAGCGCGTCCAGCAGCGCGGCCAGGTCGGCGACACGATAGTTGATCATGAAGGGCGCGGTGCTCGGCGCGAAGTCGTCGCCGTCGGCACCGCTCACCGACCAGATCGTCGTGCCGCCGACGGGCTTGCCGGCCTCGTCGGCCCACGAAAAGGCAGCCCCGCCCCACTCCAGCACGTCGATGCCGAGGTACCGCCGATACCAGGCGCGCAGCGCGACCGGATCCTTCGCCTTGAAGAAGATGCCGCCGATGCCCGTGACTCGCTTCATTCGCACCTCCGGAGGGCGGGGAAGGCAGGGACCAGGGTCGCGTCGGCCCAGCGCAGTTCGTGGCTGCGCGGCCAGCGGACGCGATGGTACCCGACGCCCGCCGCCGCCGCGTCAGAACCGGTAGATCTTCCCGACCGACGACGGCACGACCGCCTCGCCGAAGGCGGCCGCCAGCGCGCCGGTCGCGCGCCAGCCCGTGCAGTGACCCGGCGCAACGGTCGTGAGCCGAAACGCGCGCATCGCTTCCACGGTGTCCGGAATGATCCGCTCGTTGGGACCGGCGAGGTGGAAGCCGCCCATCACCGCGTGGAGCGGCACGTCGGCAAAGCACTCGCGCGCGTGCAGCAGCACGTTGACGACACCCGCGTGCGAGCACGCGGTGAACACGACGAGTCCCTTGTCCTTCACCCGGACGGCGACGAACCGCTCGTCCAGCAGCAGCGTGTCGGGCTCCCAGCCCTCGCCGTCGTCGGCGCGGCGGAACTGCCCCGGCATGCCCGGCTCGAACGACGTCACCCGCGGAATCTCGCCGCTCACGTAGAAGAGGTCGTCGAGAACGACCTGCGGCGTCGTCGCGTGGACGACCTGCGCGCCCTGCTGCTCGAGCATGGCGGCCGTGGGCACGTCCTCGAACAGCCGCATGTTGCCGTCGGCCATCCGCATGGCGCGGGTCCGGTACATGCCGGGGTGCATGTAGGTCGGAACCGTGCGGCCCCCGTTGCGCAGCCCGATCATCTCCAGCGCGCGCAGCATCGCACCGCAGTGGTCCCAGTGCCCGTGCGACAGCGCGATGCCGTCGACGCGTCCCATGTCGAAGGCGAGGCGGTCGACGTTGCGCTCGAACACCGCCACGTCGGGCCCGGTGTCGAACAGCAGCGTACGCTCGACGTCGCCGCGCCGCGCGGTGATCGCGAGCGACAGCCCGTGCGCCGCGCAGCACAGGCAGCGCCCCGAGAGGCGCCGCATGCCCCGCCGCACGAGCCGCGGCAGCTCGTTCTCGACGTAGGCCGGCACCGACGACAGGTTGTCGGTCGCGTTGTCGACCAGGACCAGGATCTCGACGCGATCGACGGCAGCAAGTCCGGGCATGGCGTCCTCCTTTCAGATCCGATCACGCATCCACGAGCGACCGGAACATCACGTACGCGTCGACGAAGCCCTTCTGCGGGTGACGAAACGCCCCGGGGAGCGTGCCGACGATCGCGAACCCCAGCTGCCGCCACAGACGGAGCGCCGGCACGTTGGTCGACACGACGAAGTTGAACTGCATCGCGCGGAACCCGAGCCGGCGCGCCTCGCGCAGGCAGTGCTCGCCCATCGCGCGGCCGACGTGGAAGCCGCGCGCGGACGGCGCCACCATGAACGCGGCGTTGGCGACGTGCGCGCCCAGGCCGGGCTGGTTCGCCTTCACGATGTACGTGCCGACGACGGTGCCGTCGTACTCGGCCACGTAGCAGCGCGCCGCCGGGTCGAGCCAGTACGCAAGCGCGTCGTCGCGCGCGATGCCCGGGTCGAACACGTAGGTGTCGCCGGTCGCTACCACCGCGTGGAAGATCGCCCAGATCGCATCGCGATCCGACGACGCGACCTCGCGGATCGACGTCACGGCGGGCGGCGGCCGCGCGGGAGGATCGCTCATTCCGCGACGTGACTCGCCTGCCGCAGCCGCACGCAAACGCCTTGGCCCATGCGTGCGGCCGGGTTCGTCCCGCGAGTCGAGGTCACGTGCATCGTCGCCTGCGCCGTCCGTGGAACGGCATTATGCAGCGCGCGGGTGGCGTACCTCAATCGCCGCCGTGGTGCGCCGCCTCGATCTCGTGGCCCTCCAGGGCGGGCAGGAACGCCACACGGCTCTGCGGACGGTCGTCGCGCTCGTCCGGCGCGCCTTCGGTCGCGGCCGCCGGCCGGGAGCCCCACGCCGTGGACCGCGCGCGCGGCCGGCGCGGTTGCAGGCGCCGGAGCCGCTCGCACTCGCGCGCTCGCAGGCCACTACCGCGCTCAGCGCGGTGCGGATCCCGCGGCCGCGAGCGTGCGGTAAGGCAGTCGCTCCGTGCCCGGACGGAATACGAAGGCCACGGCCAGGTCCACGTCGGCGATGCCGCGCGCGAACGCCTCCAGCTTCGCGCCGAGGGAAGGCGCCCGGACGCAGCCTTCGAGGTACACGATGCGCCCCTGCACGGTCGCCCAGACAGTGCTGCGCGCGAACTCCGGGTGCGCCGCCCACGCGTGCACGATGCGCGTCGCGATGTCACGGTCGTAGTCGTAGGCGCTCTGCCGCTCGCATCGCCCCTCCAGCCAGCAGCGGGTGCCTCGCTCCAGCCGGTGGTGCGTCTGGCGCAGCATCTCGTCCTCGGTCGCGCGAGGCCCGAGCGGCTCGGGACAATTCGCGATCGCGGCGGAAAGCTGGACGAATGGGTCGCCGAACCAGTTCCTCGGTTCTTCACGCGACTGGGCGGCAGCGATTGCCGAAAGGGCGGCCAGCGCCAATCCCGTCACGGACCGGCCGCTCACCGGCGAGCCTCGACGCGTCGGGCTCGGCAGCGGTGCAACGCCCCGCGTGTTCGCCTAGACGGAACGCACCCGGCCTTCCTCATCGCACCAGGAAGACGCCGCGGACCAGCCGGATCTGCCCCTCCTGCAGGCTGCGCCGCGCGTTGCGGGCCTTCTGCGCGAGGTTCTCGACGTACACGCCAAGCGAGAGCGTGGAGGGCGCCGCGTCCGCGGTCGTCGTGCCCAGGTGCGCGTCGCTGGCATCCTCGAAGAGTTCGGCGGCAAACCCGATCTCGGCGAGCAGCGCGCCCGTCTCGTCGACGGCAACGAGAAAGCTGTCGGCAGGGTCGGTCGCCCAGGGCAGCGGAAAGTAGGTGGTGGTCCCGGCGCCCGCGGCCATCTCCTGGAATGCGTAGCGGCCGCCCGGCTTGAGGACCCGGCGGATCTCCGCGTAGAGCGCCCGCTTGTCGGCGATGTTCATGCCGACGTTCTGCATCCAGGCGACGTCGAACGTGCCGTCCGGAAACGGCATGGCGAGCGCGCTGCCTTGGTGCACGCCGATCCGGTCGTCGAGGCCCGTCAGCCGATTGAGCAGGATGGCGCCGGCACAGTAGTCGGGCGAGAGCTCGAGGCAGTCGACACGGCAGCCGATCGTGGATGCGAGCATCCGGGCGGGACCGGCCAGCCCCGCGCCGATGTCGAGGACGCGATCATCGGCCCCGATTTGCGCAAGCTCCAGCAACTCGCGCGAAGCGCGGAGCCCGCCCGTGTGGAAGTGGTCGAGCGGCGCCAGCTGCTCGGGCGACAGTCGCTGGTCGGGGTTCAACCCGGCCGCGCGGATCGCCGCGAGGATTCGCGCCTCGATGTCCGTTGCCGCGTAGTGCGCCTCCAGGCCGGTCATCCGCAACCCCTTCCCGTGATGGCGCGCGCACCGCGGCGCGGGCGGCACGGCTGCGCGATCGCGCCGCGCCCTGCAACCTTCAACGCTTCCAGAACTCGCGCGACGCGATCCGGGCCCCCTCCGCCATCGCGGCGAACTTCGCCCAGACGACGTCCGGGTCGACCGCGGCCTGCCCGACCCACGTCCCGAAGCCGCAGTCGCTGCCCGCGATCACGTTCTCGCGGCCGACGAGGCTCGCGTAGCGCCCGATCCGCTGCGCGACGAGCTCCGGGTGCTCGATGAAGTTCGACTTCGACTCGATGACGCCGGGAATCAGGACCTTGCCGTCGGGCAGCTTCACCGTCTCGAAGACCTTCCACTCGTGCGCGTGCCGCGGGTTCGCCGCTTCGAGCGCGATCGCCGAAGGGCGCGCGCGCAGCACGATGTCGATGACATCCGACAGCGCGACGTCGCAGTGGTGCGGCCCTTCGTAATTGCCCCAGCAGAGGTGCATCCGCAGCTGCCCCGGCGGAATGTTCGCGGTGGCGTGGTCGAGCGCCTCGACGTGCATCTGCGCCTTCTTGCGCCACTCGGGCAGCGAGAGGTCGGCGTGCTGGATGTGCCGGCCCATGCCGAGGTCCGGGCAGTCGATCTGGAGGACGAGGCCGGCCTTCGCGATCGTCTCGTACTCCTGCCGCATCGCGTCGGCGATCGCGAACAGGTAGGCCTCTTCGGTGGGGTAGTGCTCGTTGCGGAAGAAGAGCGACACCACGCCGGGCGAGGCGGCCGTGAGGAACGCGTCTTCGACCGCGACGCCCGCGAGCGCCGCCTTCAGGTGGTCGACGTCGGCCTGTGCCGCCTGCGGGTCGCGCACGCCGATCGGCGCGTTGCACGCCGGCGTCTTCCGCCGCGAGCGCCCCGGGTCGCCGAACACGCGCTTCGCGAGGTTGGGGAACCCGACGAGGTCCTGGTAGACGAACGTGTTGCCGCTGCCGCCGAACCCGTCGAGGCGATCCTTGATGTAGGTCGCGTAGCTCGGCTTGCTCATCTCGCCGTCGTTGACGATGTCCACGCCCGCGTCGGCCTGCTTGCGGACGACCTCCGCGACGGCGGACCCGACGCGCCGCGCCAGCGCCGCCGCGTCGACCGGCACGCCCTCCTCCTTCGCGTACATCACGCGGATCAGGTCCTCCGGCCGCGGCAGGCTGCCCGTGTGCGTCGTGAGGAACCGGTCAGTGCTGCGCTTCATCGCATTCCTTTCGCGGGAGGTCCGGCGCTGCGATCCGCCGCGAGCGCGCGCGCATGTCAAGTCGCCCGGCTTGCGGATCGCACGCTGCGCTCGTGCGCCTCATTGGATTCGGCTAGGGCGCACGGCCCGGTCCCCGTGCGTCGTTGCCGGCCGGTCGGCTCGGTCTCGCCATCGTGAGTCCGACGACCATGTTGTCTTCCACGATGCACGAGAACCCGGTTTCGTAGAACGGCCCCGCCTCCATCTGGAAGTAGACGCGGCCCGTCACCTGGACCGAAAGCGGCGCTTCACCGGTATTGTTGAACGTGGCGGTCGCGGACCGGACCTGGGCGGTCGTGGGCAGGGGAACCCCGCCCTTCACCACGCGCGTGCACGCCCGGATCGCACACGCTCCGGGCATTTGCCGGAAACCGGATACACAGTCCTCCGGCGCCGGTTCCGCGCCGAGCGCGGCCATGGGCACGAGCGACAGGACGGCCAGCCGCCGACTCAGCCGGGGAATCGCGATCGTCATGGGATGCCCAATCCGTCGAGTACGCCTTCGAACCGGCACCGCGTCCGCGCGGGTCCCCGCGCCCGCGCCAGGCCTCGGTTCACGACCGGATCGATCCGCGCGACGCATCGCGATCACGTGTTCGGCAACCCGCCCCTCGCCGTCAGGCCGATCGTGGCGAAGAATTCGCGCCGCGTCGCGGCGTTCGTGCGAAACGCGCCCAGCATCCGGCTCGTCACCAGTCCGACTCCCGGCTTGTGGACGCCGCGTGTCGTCATGCACTGGTGCGACGCCTCGATGACGACGGCCACGCCCTTCGGCTGCAGGACCTTCTGCAGCGAATCCGCGATCTGCACGGTCATCTTCTCCTGGATCTGCAGGCGCCTCGCGTAGATGTCCACGAGCCGCGCGAGCTTGGAGATGCCGACGACGCGCCGGTCCGGCAGGTAGCCGATGTGCGCCTTGCCGATGATGGGCACCATGTGGTGCTCGCAGTGGCTCTCGAACCGGATGTCGTTCATCACGATCATCTCGTCGTAGCCCTCGACTTCGGAGAACGTGCGCGCGAGGACCGCGTTGGGGTCCTGGCCGTAGCCGGCGAAGAACTCGCGGTACGAACGCACCACGCGCATCGGCGTGTCGTGCAGGCCCTCGCGGGCGGGGTCGTCACCGGCCCAGCGGATCAGCGTGCGCACCGCCTCGGCGGCTTCCTGTTCGGTCGGGCGGACCACCTTGGTCCGCGCGCGCGTTGCGGCCATCTCGATCTCCCGGTAGCGCCGCCGCGTCCGGCGGTTCCCGCCTAGTGTACCAACGGCACCCGCGCAGTGCCCGCGCGTCAGGTCCCGACAACGCCGGATTCGACCAGCGCCCGCACGGCCTCGCTGGAATAGCCGAGCTCGCCCAGAAGCGCCGCCGTGTGGCTGCCGACCCTGGGCACGTCGAGCCGCGCGTCGAAGCGCCGGCCATCCATCTCGAGCGGCAGCTTGGGGACCCGCGCGGCGCGACCGTCGCCGAGCGTGATGTCCGCGAGCCCGCCCGAGGCCGCGAGGTGCGGGTCGTCGAACAGCTCTTCCGGCTTGCGGATCGGCGCGAACGGCAGCCCCGCGGCCTCGCACTTGTCCATGATCTGCTGCTTGGTCCACTGCGCCAGCCGGTTGCGCACGATCGGCAGCAGCCGCTCGCGCGCATGCACGCGCAGATTGTTTCGCGCGAGCGCCGGGTCGGCAAGGAGGTCGGCGAAGCCGAACGCGTCGCAGAACGCCGGCCACTGCGAATCGCTGACGCAGCCCACGAAGACCTGCTCGCCGTCGGCGGTCGCGAACACGTCGTAGATCGCCCACGCGGACAGCCGGCTCGGCATCGGCGCGGCGGGCTTGCCGGTCGCCGCATACTGCAGCATGTGCTGGGCGACCAGGAACACCGTGTTCTCGAACAGCGAGCTTTGCAGGTACTGACCGCGCCCCGTGCGCTGGCGCTCGATGAGCGCGGCCAGGATGCCGTACGCGGCGAACATCCCGCCCATCACGTCGTTGACCGAGGCACCGGCACGCAGCGGACGTCCCTCGGGCCCGGTCATGTACGCGAGGCCGCCCATCATCTGCACGACCTCGTCGAGCGCGGTGCGGTGGTCGTATGGCCCGGGCAGGAAGCCCTTCATCGACGCGTAGACGATCCGCGGATTGAGCGCCTTCAGGTCCTCGTAGCCCAGGCCCAGACTGTCCATCGCGCCGGGGCGGAAGTTCTCGGTCATGACGTCGGCGGTGGCGAGCAGCCTGCGCACGATCGCCATGCCCTCCGGCGACTTGAGGTCCACCGCGAGGCTCCTCTTGTTGCGGTTGTACGTCGGCCAGAAGCCCGCGCCCGAACCGGTGAGCCGGCGCGTGTTGTCGCCGTCCGGCACGGGCTCGACCTTGACCACGTCGGCGCCGAGGTCGGCCAGCAGCAGGCCGCAGGTCGGCCCCATCACCATGTGGACGAATTCGACGACGCGGATGCCGGACAGGGGCAGCGCTGGGTTCATGCAGGACTCTCCGCTCCGTATCGCGGTCGGCACGCGGGGGCGCGCGCCGATGTCACAATGCCACAATCGGCGATTCCGGGGCAGTCGCCGCGGCACCGGCCGGCAACCCCTCATCTGCCAATAAAGGAACCGCACGATGAAACTCTCGGGCCGTGTCGCCGTCGTCACCGGCGCCGCGCAAGGCATCGGCGCCGCCTGCGCCCGCGCGCTGGCGGCCGCAGGCGCGCGCGTCGTGGTCTCCGACGTCAGCGAGGACACCGGCACGGCGCTCGCCCGGTCGATCGACGACGCGGGTGGCCAGGCACGCTTCTGTCGCGCCGACGTCGGCGAGCGCGCCGACGCCGATCGGCTCGTCCGGTTCGCGGTTGAATCCTTCGGCGCGCTCGACGTTCTCGTCAACAACGCCGGCATCGTCCACGCCGCCGACTTCCTCGACCTTGCCGAGGCCGACTTCGACCGCGTGCTGCGCGTGAACCTCAAGGGCCCGTTCCTGTGCGGCCAGGCGGCGGCGCGGCAGATGGCCACACAGCCGCCGCGCGCGCACGGCCAGCGCGGCGTCATCGTCAACATGTCGAGCGTCAACGCCGTGCTGGCGATCGCGAACCAGGTGCCGTATACGGTGAGCAAGGGCGGCGTCAACCAGCTCACCAAGGTGATGGCGATGGGACTGGCACCGCACGGCATCCGGGTCGTCGGCATCGGCCCGGGCTCGATCGCGACCGAGATGCTCAGGACCGCCGTGCTGACCAACGAGTCCGCGAAGACGCGCATCCTGTCGCGCACGCCGCTCGGGCGCTTGGGCGAGCCCGAGGAGATCGCGAGCGTGGCCGTCTTCCTCGCGAGCGACGACGCGTCCTACCTCACCGGGACCACCCTCTACCCGGACGGCGGGCGGCTGTCGCTCAACTACACGATGTAGCGCATTCGCCCGTCACGGCTCCTGCAGCCGCCGCACGGCGTCCTGCAGCGCGCGCACGGCCTCGTCGCGGGCCTCGCCGGTGAGCTTCTTCCGGTCGACGATCAGGAGCAGTCCGTCCTGCTCCTTGCGCACGATCCGCCCCGTGCCGGCCGTCTCGTCGTACAGCCCGACGACGCGGTGCGTGCGCACGGGCTCGGAAAAGCCCTTCACGGTGATCGTCCCGGTCTCCTCGGCGACCACGACGTCCTTCACCAGCGCGTACGTCTCGTGCGCGAGCAGGATGCCGCCCAGGTCGGCGTGCGTCTGCAGCCGGGACGCGAGGTTCACCTCGTTGCCGATGATCGTGTAGTCGACGCGCTCGGCGCTGCCGAAGTTGCCGACCGTGCAGTAGCCGGTGTTGATGCCGATCCGCAGCTGGAACACGTGCTCCTGCCCCCGCTCGCGCCACTCGGCCTGCAGGTCGCGCATCCGCTGCTGCATCGCCACCGCCATCTTCACGCACGCGATCGCGTCCTCGCGCGGCCCGCGCGTCTCCGGGTCGCCGAAGAACAGCATGATCGCGTCGCCGATGAACTTGTCGATCGTCGCGCCGTACTCGAGCGCGATCGACGACATCTCGCGCAGGTACTGGTTGAGCAGCGCCGTCAGCTCCTCGGACTCCAGCAGGTCGGTCGTCTCCGTGAAGCCCGCGATGTCTGAGAAGAAGATCGTCAGCTTCTTGCGCTGCGACGCCACCTCGGCGCCTTTCTCGCCTTTGAACAGCGACCGGTAGAGCTGCGGCGACAGGTACCGCGACAGCTTCGCCGACAGCGTCTCCAGCGCCGCGTTCTGCTCGGAGACGCGACGATTCGCCTCCTCGGCGGCGCGAATCGCGTCGACCAGCTTCGCCTCGGCGCGCTTGAGCTCGCTGATGTCCGTGATGACGGTCACCGTCCCGCCGGACTCGACCTCGCGCCGGGCGACCCGGTACACGCGGCCGTCCGGCGCGCGGTCCTCGAACGCGACGCCGGACGGGTGGCGCAGGCTCGCCACGCGCGCCGCCACCAGCGCCTCGACGTCGCCGTCGCCGTAGTACCCGTGCTCCGCGAGGTACCGCAGGAACGCGGGGTACGGCTGGCCCGGCTGCAGCAGCGACTCGGGCACCGGATACATGTCGGCGAACCGGTGATTGCAGAGGACGATGTCGAGCGCCGCGTTCGTGTAGGCGAGCGCCCCCGGCATGTTGTCGAGCGCCACGCCGAGCTCGGCCTCCTTGCGCGCGAACTGCTCCTGCGCCGCCTTCAGCGGGCTGACGTCGGTGATCACCGTCACGGTGCCGCCCGCACCGGCGCGGCGGCGATAGACCTCGTACGTGCGGCCGTCGGGCGTGCGATCCTCGAACGTGACGCCGCTCGGATTCCGCAGGCTTTCCACGCGGCGGGCGACGAGCGCATCGACGTCGCCTTCGCCGTAATACCCGTGCTCGGCCAGGTAGCGGAGGAACTCCGGATACGGGCGGCCGCGCTCGAGCAGCGAGCGTGGCGCTGCGTACATGTCGGCGAAGCGGTCGTTGCACAGGACGATGTCGAGGCTCGCATCGGTGTAGGCGAGCGCGCCGGGCATGTTCGCGAGCGCGATCGTGAGCTCCGCGTCCCGCTGCGCCGCCAGCGCCTCGACCGCCTTGCGCGCGGTGATGTCCGCATAGGTCAGCACGAGGCCCCCGGCAACCGGCGCGTACCGGACCGCGAGGACCTGCCCCGACGCCGCCGTGTATTCGAGCGCGTGCGGCTGCCGGGCGCGCACCCGCTCCAGCCGGGTCTGCGCGTGCACGTCGACGTCGCCGGCGCCGTAGTCGCCGCGTGCCGCGTTGTAGCGGTAGAACTCGACCAGCGGCGTGCCGGGCGCGCACAGTGCGGCCGGGTAGCCGCGCAGCGTGCGGAAGGCGGCGTTGCACGCGACGAGCGCGAGGTCCGCGTCGAAGATCGCGAACCCGAAGTCGAGCGTGTCGAGTCCGGCGCGGACGAGGTCCGTCCGCGCCGACCGCGTTGCGTCGTCCCGGGGCTGCCTGCGGGCCATGACGGCGCTCCCGACTCCCGCGCACGGCGCGGGACGAAGACTATAGCCCCGAACGTGCGCGCGAGGAAGCGCCGGGACGGCAGGTTCAGTCGAGCCGCTCGAGCTCGGTCTTGTAGAACCCGCGCCGCTTCACGTACGCGTCGGCGGCGTTGCGCAGCATCGCGACGTCCGCGTCGGTCAGCGTCCGCACGACCTTCGCCGGCGCGCCGAGGATCAGGGACCGTTCGGGAAACGTCTTGCCCTCGGTCACGATCGCGCCGGCGCCGACCAGGCAATCGCGGCCGATGACCACGTGGTTGAGCACGACGGCCTGGATGCCGATGAGCGACCCGTCGCCGATCGTGCACCCGTGCAGCATCACCTGGTGCGCGACGGTCACGTTCTCGCCGATCGTCAGCGGCACGCCGGGGTCGACGTGCAGCACCGCGCAGTCCTGCACGTTGCTGCCCTTGCCCACCACGATCGGCTCGGAGTCCGCGCGGATCACGGCGCCCGGCCACACGCTGGTCATCTCGCCCAGGACGACGCGGCCGATCAGCGTCGCGCTGTCGGCGACGTAGGCGGACTCGTGGACTTGCGGCGCGTTGCCGCGGAAGCGATAGCGGGCCATGCGCAATCTCCGGGATGCGGGCGCGGACGCTGCCGCGCGCCGTGCGAAACCGGTGCAATTATGACAGCGCCGGCCGCCCGGCCCGCGGATGGCGGTTCAGGCGCTCGCGGCGTCGAGTGCGCGCATCGCCTCCGCGTCCACCTGCAGCCGCATGGCGGGGAGCAGCTCCTCGAGCTGCGCGACGGACGTCGCGCTGGCGATCGGGGCCGTCACGCCGGGCCGCGCCATCAGCCACGCGAGCGCGACCTGCGCCGGTGTCGCATGCAGGCGCTGCGCGGCTTCGTGCAGCGCGTCCAGGATCCGTCGTCCGCGCGGATTCAGGAACTTGTCCATGCTGCCGCCGCGCACGCTCTTGCCGAAGTCCGCCTCGGACCGGTACTTGCCGGTCAGGAAGCCCGAGGCGAGCGCATAGTACGGGATCGCGCCGATGCCCTCGCGCACGCAGAGGTCCTGCAGCGGACCCTCGAACAGCCCGCGCTCGTACAGGTTGTAGTGCGGCTGCAGCGTCGCGTAGCGTGGCAGGCGCGCGCGATCGCTCGCGGCGAGCGCCTCGGCGAGCCGCGGCGCCGTGAGGTTCGACGCCCCGATCGCCTTCACCTTGCCCTGGCGCAGCAGCCGGTCGTACGCGCCGAGCGTCTCCTCGAAGGGCGTGGTCTCGTCGTCCCAGTGCGACTGGTAGAGATCGATCGCGTCGACGCCGAGACGTCGCAGCGAATCCTCGGCCGCGCGCACGATGTAGTCGGCGCGCAGGCACTTGCGGCCCAGGCCCATGTCGGAGCCGACCTTCGTCGCGATCACGACGTCGTCGTGCCGGCGGCGTCGGGCGATCCAGCGCCCGATGACGGTCTCGGACTCGCCGCCCGCGTGGCCCGGCGCCCAGCGCGAGTACGAGTCCGCGGTGTCGATCAGGTTGCCGCCGCCGGCGACGAACGCGTCGAGCACGGCGAACGACGTCGGCTCGTCGGCGGTCCAGCCGAACACGTTGCCGCCTAGTGCCAGCGGCGCGACCGCAAACCCCGTGCGGCCCAGCGGGCGCAGGTTCGTCATCGGATCCTCCTCGCTGCGTGCGCGCCCCGCGCGCATGCCGTGAGTGTAGGCGATCCGGGCGGACGCCGCCGCGCCGCCGGCACTGCGCCCGCCGTCATTCCGGCTCCCGGATCCGGGGCGCCGCGGCCTGTGTCCACGCGGCGCGAAGCCGTGCCGCGATGTCGATGCGCGGGCCGTCCGCGCGCGGAACCGTCGCCGCCGCCGGCACCGGCTCCGGCGGCGGCGGCCATGCCTCCTCGTCGAACTGCGCGCATACGGCGCGGGTGAGGAAGCGGCTGCGCGACGCGTGGACGTGGCGGTCGCCGGTCGCCGCCTGCCGCTGGACGTGGAATCGTTGCGGCAGCAGCAGCGCGAGATGGTCCTTCGCGCGGGTCATCGCCACGTACAGCAGCCTGCGCTCCTCCTCGATCTCCTCCGCGCGGCCGGTGGCGAGGTCGGACGGAATGCACCCGTCCACGCAGCTCAGCACCTGCACCGCCGTCCACTCCTGCCCCTTCGCCGAGTGGATCGTCGACAGCGTCAGCCAGTCGTCGTCGCGGTGCGGGGCACCCGCTTCCGCGCTGGTGGCGGCGGGCGGGTCGAGCGTGAGCTCCGTGAGGAAGCGCTCGCGCGACGCGTAGGTGTCGGCGATGCGGCGCAGCGCCTCCAGATCCTGCGCGCGGCTACCGGGATCGTCGTACAGGCGCTCGAGCTGCGGCGTGTACCACGCGAGCAGCGGGTCGAGCTCGGCCGGCCAGCCGGCCCGCGAATCGCGCAGCGCCGCGCACGCGGCGAGCAGGCCCGACCAGTCCGCGGCCGCCGCCGGAGGGACGCGCAGCGCCCGCAGCGCCTCCGCGGTCTGCGGCGCGGCGTCGAGCGCGTCGAGCCAGCGGGTCGCGGTGGCCGGCCCCACGCCGGGCAGCAGACGCAGCGCGCGAAACCCCGCGAGTCGCGCCCGCGGGTTTTCGATCCAGCGCAGCAGCGCGAGGACGTCGCGCACGTGCGCGGCGTCGAGGAAGCGCAACCCGCCGAACTTCACGAACGGGATGTCGCGCCGCGCGAGCTCGAGCTCCAGCAGCGCACTGTGGCTCGACGTGCGGAACAGCACCGCCTGCCGCTTGAGCGCGATCCCCTCCTCGCGCCACGCGAGCACCTGCGCCGCGGCGCACTGGGCCTGCCCGACCTCGTCGCGGACCGTCACGAGGCGCGGCCGCCGGCCGCCCTCGCGTTCCGTGTACAGCGACTTGGCGTGACGCTCGGCGGCGAGCGCGATCACCGCGTTCGACGCCGCGAGGATCGGCCCGGTCGACCGGTAGTTGCGCTCGAGCGTCACGACGGTCGCGGGGCGCGCGTACTGCCCGGGAAAATCGAGGATGTTGCGCACGGTCGCGGCGCGAAATCCGTAGATCGCCTGCGCGTCGTCGCCGACGACCGTCACCCCGTGGCCGTCGGGCTTCAGCGCGAGCAGGATCGACGCCTGCAGGCGGTTGGTGTCCTGGTATTCGTCGACCAGCACGTGGTCGAAGCGCGCGCCCACCTCCGCCGCCAGCGCGGGCTCCTCCATCATCGCCGCCCATGCGAGCAGCAGGTCGTCGAAGTCGAGCGCGTGCTGCGCCTGTTTGGCTTCGACGTACGCCGCGAACAGCCGCTGCAGCGTCCCTTCCCAGTGCGCGCACCACGGAAACGCGTCGCGCAGCACGTCGGGGAGCGGCGCCTGCGCGTTGACCGCGCGCGAGTAGATGGCGACGCACGCCGCGGCGCTCGGGAAGCGGCGCGCCGATGGATCGATCGGCAGCGCGTTGCGCGCGATCGCCATCAGGTCCTCGGCGTCGCCGCGATCGTGGATCGTGAAGTTGGGGGGCAGCCCGACGCGCGGCGCGTACTCGCGCAGGATGCGCGCGCCGACGCTGTGGAACGTGCCGGCCCAGGGCAACGCCGGCGGTTCGCCGCGCCCCGCGCCGCCCAAGGCGCGCAGCGCCTGGCCGGCACGTCGCTCGAGCGTGGCCGCGGCACGGCGGCTGAACGTCAGCAGCAGCAGCCGCTGCGGGTCCGCGCCCTCGCGGAACAGGCGGGCGACCCGGTGCGCGAGCGTGCTCGTCTTGCCGGTGCCGGCACCGGCGACGACGAGCAGCGGCGCGGGCGCGGGGTCGCCGGATCCGTGCAGTACGGCGCGGCGCTGGGCCTCGTTGAGCGTGTCGAATGCGGCGGATCCCAAGTGGCGTGCCCGGCGTCGAACGAACGTTCGACGACTATAGCACGCTGCCGCTGGACCGCCGCAACCGCGGTCAGAGGCCGTCGGACAGCGCGATGCCCGCGCCGATCGTCGTCTGCCGCCAGTTGTAGTCGATGAGACTCTCGCCGTACCCGGAGAAGAACTGAACGTACGCGCGCAGCGGGCCGAAGAACGGCGGCGACGTCCACGCAAGCTGCGCGGCACCTTTGCCCGTGCCGACGTTGCCGCGCACCCAACCGGCGAAGCTGTGGCCGCGCCAGCGGTACAGCGCCGACAGCATCCCGTAGCCGTAGTAGTCGGTGATGTCGGGGTTGTCGTCCTCTTCGGCCTTCTCGGGAATCCGGTACCAGACGTCCGCGAAGAGCGCGAGGTTGCCGTTCTCCGCGCCGAACGTCGCGAGGACGCGGTCCCAGCTGCGGGACACGACCTCCGTGCGGCCGTTCGACTGGTGGTTGTAGCCGAAGTTGACGAGCTTCCACCGGAAGCCGCCGGGAAGCTCGATGTCCGGCCGGTAGCTCACGAAGATCTCCGGCATGTAGTTGGTCTCGCGGAACGGCCGCGAGGCGTCGCCGTTGTAGATCTGCCACTGGTTCTGCTGCGTGTAGGCGGCCCACAGGCCCCAGCGCCGATCGTCGGTCGTCCAGAGCCGGCCCTTGAACGAGAGCTGGAACTTCGCCTCGGCGTTGTTGATGTTCTCCGGCGGCACGCCGGTCACGTCGTAGAGCGGCGCGTACGGCGCCGAGTTCACGTCGCTGGTGTAGCGGCCGACGAGGAAGTAGTTCTCCTTGTAGAAGCGGATGTCGTAGCGCGGCGAAGTCGGGTCGAAGTCCCACGCCGTGTCGATCATCGACGATGTCGACGCCCGCTCTGCCTCCGCATTGACGATCGGCGTCGCGGTGTCCTTCGGCGCGACGACCGCGGGCGCCGCCTCGGTGCGTGCAGGCGCCGCGCGGCCCGTCGCCTTGTCGTAGCACGCGAGCCGGTCGGCGTCCGACGCGATGCCGTGGCAGTCGGCGAGCGACGCCGACGCCGCTTGTGCGAGCGCACTGCCGGCGGCGACCGCCGCGGCGCACGCGACGATGCGCCGCGCGCATCTGCTGAAGCGGGGTTCCATCCTGGTGCTCCTCCGGTAGACAACGGCCCGGCATGCCGCGACGGCCCTGCCGCCGGGCGGCGCATTATCCCGCAATGCGCACGCCGAGCCGCGCCGCGAGCGCGCGCACGGCGCTGTCCGGCGTCGTGAGGACGGGCATGCCCGCGGCCGTGGCCGCGGCCGCCGCCGCGCGCGCCATGCTGAACTGCGCCAGCGCGACGACGTCGCAGCCCGCCTGCGCGGCCCGACGCGCCGCTTCGGCAACGAGTCCGTCGTGCCTGGCGACGTCGCCGCGGTTCAGCGCGTCGAGCGCGCCTTCGGCCAGCACGGGCACGACGTCGACCCCGGCCGGAAATTCCGCGGGCATCGACGCCAGTGTCGGCGCGAACGTCGCCACCAGCCCGATCCGCCGGCCACGGGCGACGGCTTCCGCAATCATCGCCTCGTTCGGCTTCAGCACCGGCAGGCCCGGATGCGCGCGCGCGACCGCGTCGATGCACGGCCCGAACGCCGAGCACGTGAACAGGATGCCCTGCGCGCCGGTGCCGACCGCGTACGCGGCGAGCGCCAGGAAGCGCGCCGTCATCCCGTCGTCGAGGCCGCGCCCGCCGCGCGCGAGGTCGGCCGACAGGCTGTCGTCCAGCAGGTTCATGCGCACGCACTGCGGCCAATCGCGCTCGAACGCCGCGTTGACCGGCGCGACCGAGTGCGCGAGCGCGTGGACGAGGGCGACGCGCGTCATCGGCCGGCGTCCGCGGACCGCTGCCGCACGCGCGGCCTCATCGGCGGCCGCCGCCTCGAGTGATGCAAGGTGTCGCCCCGCGGCCTCTGCGCAGTCCCGGGCGATGTCTCGAGATCTCCGGCCAATTCGTGGCGTCGTCCCGAAACCCCGGAAAGTTCCAAAGTGTCATCCCGAGCGCAGCGAGGGATCCGCTTGCCCGCTGCCCGTTCGCGACGACAGACGATCCCACGCTCCGCTCGGGCTGACCCGGACCGGTAGACGCCCGCGCGCGCCGCACCCATCCCTCAGGCGGCGGCCACGCCGGCGCCGTGCTTCATGCGTCGCCCCTGCGACCACCACGCGATCCCGATCAGCAGCACCGCGGGCAGGTAGAACCAGTGTGCCGTCGGTCGTTCCGACGGCACCTCGATCCGGTCGACGTCGAAGCCCTGCTCGAAACCGGATTTCCGCGCACGCGAGCCGAACTTCACGCCGGAGATCTGGACGGCATCGCCCTGCTGCGACAGCGTGAGTCCCGCCTCGGCCAGGCGCTTGCGGCCGTCCTCGCCCTTCGGCCCCAGGCGGACCGCGACGGTCTTGCGCACGTCGTCGCCCTCGACCGACGTGCCCTTGATCACCATCACGAGCCGCCCCGCGTCGGGCGTCTCGCGCGCGGCGTCGTAGACCTTCGCCGCCGGCAGGTGCACGTACTCCGGCGCGACGTAGTCCATGAAGAAGTCCGGGCGGAACAGCAGCGCCACCGCGATGATCAGCAGCGCGTTCTCCCACAGCCGCGTCTTCACGCGGAACCAGTTCATCGTGACGGCGGCGAAGATCAGCATCGCCAGCGTCGACGCCACGACGACGACGACGACGTCGAGCGCGCTGTCGACGTCGATCAGCAGCAGCGTCGGATTGAACACCCAGATGAACGGCAGGATCACCGTGCGCAGCGCGTAGACGGCGCCCTGAATGCCCGTCGCGATCGCATCCTCGCCCGAGATGGCGGCCGCCGCGAACGTCGCGAGGCCCACGGGAGGCGTGATGTCGCCCATGATCCCGTAGTAGAAGACGAAGAGGTGCACGGCGATCAGCGGAATCACGAGGCCGGCCTGCGCGCCCAGCTCGACCACGACCGGCGCCATGAGCGTGGCCACCAGCACGTAGTTGGCCGTCGTCGGCACGCCCAGGCCCAGCACGAGGCAGACGAAGGCGATGAAGAGCAGCATCACGATGACGTTGCCCTGCGACACGAACTCGACGAACTCGGTCATCCGCAGGCCGAGCCCGGTCAGCGTGATCGCGCCGACGACGATCCCGGCGGTGGCCGTCGCGATGCCGATCCCGATCATGTTGCGCGAGCCGTCGTTGAAGCCGTCGACCACGTCGACGAATCCCTGCCGCCACGCGCCTTGCGTCTTCCGCCTGCGGAAGAGGTCGATCAGCGGCCGCTGCGTCACCATGAGGCCGATCAGCATCACGATCGCCCAGAACGCCGACAACGACGGCGACATCTCCTCGACCATCAGGCACCAGATCAGCATGCCGATCGGCAGCATGAAGTGCAGGCCGGCCTTGACGGCCGGCCAGGTGTCGAGCGGCTTCGGGTTGTCGACGTCGATGTCGTCCGGCAGGTCCGGGCTCTTCGCCGCCATGTAGACCGAGAAGACGTAGAGCGCGACGACGAACGTGCCGGTCACCCACGGCGCAGCCGCCCCGAAGGCGCTGTCGATGCCGGCCAGCAGGTAGTAGAGGATGCAGACGGTGGCGATCGTGCCGGAGACGCCGAGCAGCGTGCGCAGCATCCGGGCGTGCCAGGGGCGCGGCGTGCGCCGCAGGATCGGCTGCATGCCGAGCTTGAGCGCCTCGAGGTGCACGATGTAGAAGAGCCCGATGTAGGACAGCGATGCCGGCAGGATCGCGTTGCGCACGATCTCCGAGTACGGGATGCCGACGTACTCGACCATCAGGAACGCCGCGGCCCCCATGACCGGCGGCATGATCTGGCCATTGACCGACGACATCGTCTCGATCGCGCCGGCCTTGACCCCGCCGTAGCCCGACTTCTTCATCAGCGGGATCGTGAAGATGCCGCCCGACACCACGTTCGACACCGACGAGCCGGAGATGAGGCCGTTGAGTGCGGACGACACGACCGCGACCTTCGCCGGCCCGCCCCGCAGGTGGCCGAGCGCGGCGAAGCTCACCTGCATCATGTAGTTGCCGCCGCCCGCGCGGTCGAGCAGCGTGCCGAACAGCACGTAGACGAAGATCGTGCCGGTCGACACGCCGAGCGCGATGCCGAACACGCCCTCGGACGTCAGCCACATGTGCGACAGCAGCCGGTTGAGCGACGCGCCCTTGTGCTGGAGCACCTCCGGCAGGTAGGGGCCGCCCATCGCGTACGCGATGAACATCACGGCCAGCACCGCCATCGGCCAACCGACGGCGCGGCGCGTCGCCTCGATCAGCAGCACGATGCCCGTCGTGGCCACGACGATGTCCGTCGGCGTCGGCTGGCCCGGCCGTTGGGCCAGCTCGGCGTAGAACAGGATCAGGTAGCCGGCCGCGAACGCGCCGGCGAGCGCGCAGATCCAGTCGTAGAGCGGCACCCGGTCGCGCGGCGAACCCGCAAACGCGGGCCACGCGGTAAAGGCGAGGAACAGCGAAAAGGCCAGGTGCAGCGACCGCGCCTCGGTGTCGTTGAGGACGGCAAAGCGGAGCATGAACGGCAGCGGCGACGCGTACCAGAACTGGAACAGCGCCCACGCGAGCGCGACCGCGAAGATGAGCTTCCCCGTCGCTCCGGCGGGCTTGCGCGCCCCGGTGTCCGCCTTGGCGACGATCTCCTGCAGCTCGGCGGATGCCTTTTCGATCTCGGTGGCCATCGCGTTCCCCTTGCCCTGCTGTCACCGCGGTTGCGCCGTCCCGCGCGCCGCCCCTCGCCCGGTTGCGCGCATGGGGGCAGGCCTTCGTCGCCACGCGCCGGCGCTGCCGGCCGCCACACGCGTCCGCCTCCCGCGCAACAGGGGGGACGTCGAAGCGAGCGAGTACCTTGCACCAACCGCAAAAAAGGGGCGAAGTCGCCTTCGCCCCCTTCTGCGGGTTCCCCGGTCGGTCGCGGCGGACCCGGATCGACCGTTACTTGACCCAGCCCTTTTCCTTGTAATAGCGCAGCGCGCCCTCGTGCAGCGGCGCGGAATTGCCGTCGTGCACCATGTTCTCGGGCTTCAGGTTGGCCAGTGCCGGATGCAGCTTCTTGAATTCCTCGAAGTTGTCGAACACCGCCTTCACGATCTGGTACACCGTTTCCGGCGAGGTCTTCGACGACGCGACCACCGTCGCCAGCACGCCGTACGTGTTCGTCGTGTCCGGGTTGTTCGGATACATGCCGCCGGGGATCGCCGCCTTGGCGTAGTACGGCTTCTCGGCGATCAGCTTGTCGACGGCCGGGCCGGTCAGCGAGACCAGCTTCGCGCCGCACGTCGTGGTCGGGTCCTGGATGTTGGCCGACGGATGGCCGACGCCGTAGAAGAAACCGTCGATCTTGCCGTCGCAGAGCGCCGGGCCGTGCTCGTCGGCCTTCAGCTCGGACGCGAGCGAGAAGTCGGAGAGCTTCCAGCCCATCGCGGCGAGCAGCTCCTCCATCGAGGCGCGCGTGCCCGATCCGGGATTGCCGACGTTGAAGCGCTTGCCCTTGAAGTCGGTGAACGACTTCACGTTCGCCTCCTTGCGCGCGACCACGGTGAACGGCTCCGGATGCACGGAGAACACCGCGCGCAGGTCGGTGTAGGCGCCGTCCTTGTACTGGCCCTGGCCCTTGATCGCGTTGTACTGGACGTCGGACTGGGCGAAGCCGAAGTCGAGCTCGCCGGCCTTGATCGTGTTCACGTTGAACACGGAGCCGCCGGTCGACTCCACCGAGCAGCGGATGCCGTGCTTCGAGCGGTCCTTGTTGACGAGCCGGCAGATGGCGCCGCCCGCGGCGTAGTAGACGCCGGTGACGCCGCCGGTGCCGATCGTGACGAACTTCTGCTGCGCGGCCGCGGGCAGGCTGGCGGTGGCGCCGACCAGCGCGGCGGCGACGAGGGCGGCGGTGACGCCGGAAATCCGAAGCATCTTCACGCGAGTCTCCTTGGACGAAGGCCGGCGGCCCGCCGGAGCGGCGGGAGCCGGAAACGACGAAACCGTAACGTTAAACCGTTGCGACGGCCGCGTCGACTGCGGCGTCGATGGCGGCGCCGAGCCGCTCCACGATCGCGTCGAGGTGCGCGTCCTCGACGATGAACGGCGGCGCGAGCACGACGTGGTCGCCACGGCGGCCGTCGAGCGTGCCCCCCATCGGATAGGTCATGAGGCCGCGCGCCATCCCCGCGGCCTTGACGCGCGCGTGGACCTTGTGTGCAGGGTCGAACGGCGCCTTGGTCGCGCGGTCGCGGACCAGCTCGACGCCCCAGAACAGGCCGCGCCCGCGGATGTCGCCGACGTGCGGGTGGTCGGCGAAACGCTCGCGCAGCCTTTGCTCGAACGCGGCACCGCGCTCGCGAACGCGGGCGAGCAGTCCGTCGCGCTCGATCACTCGCTGCACCGCGAGCGCCGCCGCGCAGGCGACCGGATGGCCGAGGTACGTGTGGCCGTGCTGGAAGAACCCGCTGCCCTGCGACATCGCGTCGACGATGCGCCGTTGTGCCAGCACGGCGCCGATCGGCTGATAGCCGCCGCCCAGGCCCTTGGCGATCGTCATGAGGTCCGGCACGACGCCGTCCTGCTCGCACGCGTGCAGGGTTCCCGTACGGCCCATCCCGCACATCACCTCGTCGAGGATCAGCAGGACGCCGTACCGGTCGCAGACCTCGCGCACGGCCTTGAAGTAGCCCGGCACCGGGACGAGCACGCCCGCGGTCGCGCCGCCGACCGTCTCCGCGACGAACGCGATCACCCGCTCCGGGCCGATCGCCCGAAACGTCGCGTCGAGTTCGTCCGCCAGCCGCTCACCGTACGCCTGCTCGCTCTCGCCGGCCTGTCGGTCGCGGTACGGATAGCACGGCGCGACGTGCTCGACGTCGACCAGCAGCGGCCCGAACTGCCGGCGGCGCCACTCGTTGCCGCCGACCGCGAGCGCGCCCAGCGTGTTGCCGTGGTAGCTCTGGCGGCGCGCGACGAAGCGCGCGCGCTGCGGCTGCCCGATCTCGACGAAGTATTGGCGCGCCATCTTGAGCGCCGCCTCGACGGCCTCGGAGCCGCCGCTCACGAAATAGGCGTGGCTGGTGCCGGCCGGCCCGGTGCGCACCAGCTGGTCGGCGAGCGCCTCGGCGACCTCGGTCGTGAAGAAGCTCGTGTGCGCGTACGCGAGCCGGTCGATCTGCGCGTGCATCGCGGCGAGCACGTCCGGGTGCCCGTGGCCGAGACACGACACGGCGGCGCCGCCGCACGCGTCGAGGTACTCGTTGCCGGCGGCGTCGATCAGGTGCACGCCGCGGCCGGCCACGGCGACCGGCGGCGTCTGGTGCAGGTGGCGGTGGAAGACGTGCGTCATCGCGAGGACTCCCGGAGCGCGTTCCGGTGCGGACTGCGCGGCACCGTACTCGCGCATTCTGCCACCGCCGGCTTGCGTCGCGTTTGTCCAACCTGCACCTCATGTAGAATCTCCGGTTCACGAACGAATGTCACCGGGAGCAATTCTTGACTGCGCGCCCCGCGGAAATTTCGGATGTCAAATGGTTGCCGGTGCCGTTCCTGGCCGCCTGCGCCGCGACCGTGTTGCTGGCGGCGTGCAAGCCGGCCGAGGCGCCGCAGGCCGCCGAAGTGCGGCCGGTGCGCGTCGTGTCGATCGACAAGCGCGCCGCGGCCGACACGGTGGCGATGACCGGCACCGTGCAGGCGCAAACCGACGTGAACCAGTCGTTCCGCATCGACGGGCGGCTGGTCGAGCGTGCGGTGGGCGTGGGCGACAGCGTGCGGCCGGGGCAGCTGATCGCCCGGCTCGATCCGCAGAACGAGGAGTCCGCGCTGCAGGCGGCGCGCGCGCAGCTCGCCGCGGCCCGCGCGCAGCAGGCCGAGGCGCGCAACAACTTCGCCCGCATGCGCGACCTGGTCGCCGAGAACGCCGTCGCCCGCGCGACGTTCGAGCAGGCGGAAGCCGTGATGAAGACCGCGGACTCCGCGGTCGAGGCGGCGCAGTCGCAGGTCGCCCTCGCCGAGAACCGGCTGTCGTACACGCGCCTCGTGTCCGACGTCGCCGGCGTCGTGACCGCGCAGGGCGCGGAGCCCGGTGAGGTCGTCGGCGCCGGCCGGATGATCGTGCAGGTCGCGAAGGACGGCGCGCGCGAGGCCGTGTTCGACGTGCCCGCGCGCGTGAAGGACGCCGCGCCCGCGCGCCCTGCGATCGTCGTCACGCTCGTTTCCGACCCCAAGGTGACGGCAACCGGGACGGTGCGCGAAGTCGCGCCCCGCGCCGATCCGGTGACCGGCACGTTCCGGGTGCGCGTGCGGCTCGACAACCCGCCGCCGGCGATGCGACTCGGCACAACCGTGACCGGACGCATTACGCTCGCCGCCGCGCCGGGCATCGAGATCCCGCCGTCGGCCGTCACCCGCTCGGACCGGCAGGCCTCGGTGTGGGTGGTCGACCGCAAGACGGGCACCGTGTCGCCGCGCGCCATCGAGATCCGCTCGTCGGATCCGATGCGGGTCGAGGTCGCCTCGGGCCTCAATCCGGGTGACGTCGTCGTCACGGCGGGCATCCAGGCACTGCGCCCCGGCCAGAAGGTCCGCCTGCTCGAGACCGGCAAGTGATCGGCCCCAACCTGTCCGAGTGGGGGTTGAAGCGACCCTCGCTCGTGATCTTCCTGATGATCGTCGCGGTGGTCGCGGGCACGCTGTCGTTCCTGCGCCTGGGGCGCAGCGAAGACCCCGCCATCACGATCCGCACGATGGTCGTGGCGGCGGCGTGGCCCGGTGCGACGGTCGAGGAAACGCTGAAGCAGGTGACCGAGCGGCTCGAGCGCACGCTGCAGGAGACACGGTACCTGCGCACGGTCCGCAGCTACACGACCGCCGGCCAGACGACGATCTTCGTCGACCTGGAGCAGTCGGCGCCGCCGGCGAACATCCCGGACGTCTGGTACCAGGTCCGCAAGAACATCGGCGACATGCGCGGCACGCTGCCGCAGGGCGTGGTCGGCCCGTTCATGAACGACGACTTCGGCGACACGTTCGGCATCATCTACGCGTTCACCGCCGACGGGTTCACGTTCCGCGAGCTGCGCGACTACGTCGAGTCGGCGCGCTCGCGCCTGCTGCAAGTGAAGGACGTCTCCAAGATCGAGGTGCTGGGCGCGCAGGACGAGCAGGTGTTCATCGAGTTCTCGACCGAGAAGCTCGCCGGCCTGCGGCTCGACTACCCGACGATCGTCGCGACGCTGCAGGCGCAGAACCTGGTGCGGCCGGCCGGGGTCATCCAGACCGACCGGGAGCGCGTGTTCCTCCGCGTTACCGGCGCGTTCGAGACCGAGCGCGACATCGAAAACGTCAACTTCGTCGCCGGCGACCGCATCGTCCGCTTAGGCGACATCGCCACCGTGCGGCGCGGCTTCGTCGACCCCCCGCAGCCGATGTTCCGCGTCAACGGCAAGCCGGCGATCGGTCTCGCGATCTCGATGCGCGACTCCGGCGACATCCTGGCGCTCGGGAAGAACGTGCGCCATGCGATGGACGAGGTTCGCAGCGGCCTGCCGATCGGGATCGAGCCCGTGCTGGTTGCCGACCAGGCGGTCTCGGTCGACGTCGCGATCGGGGACTTCATGACGTCGCTGTGGCAGGCGATCGTGATCATCCTCGTCTGCAGCTTCGTAAGCCTCGGCGTGCGCCCCGGCGCGGTGGTGGCGCTGGCCATCCCGCTGACGCTCGCGATCGTCTTCGCGGTGATGGACGTCACGCACACCGGGCTGCACCGCATTTCGCTCGGCGCGCTGATCATCGCGCTGGCGCTGCTCGTCGACGACGCGATGACGACCGTCGACGCGATGATCCGCCGCCTCGGCGCCGGCGACTCCAAGGACGAGGCCGCCACGTTCGCCTACCGGACGCTGGCCGCCCCGATGCTGATCGGCACGCTGGTGACGATCTCGAGCTTCGTCCCCATCGGCTTCGCGCAGAGCTCCGCGGGCGAGTACACGTTCGCGATCTTCTCCGTGGTCGCCATCGCCCTCCTCGCGTCGTGGCTGGTCGCCGTGCTGTTCGCGCCGCTGGTCGGAAAGGCGATCCTGCGGCCGCCGAAAGCCGGCAGCGAGGAGAAGCCGAGTCGGATCACCGCCGCGTTCGCGGCGTTCCTCTCCGCGGCGATCCGTGCCCGCTGGATCACGATCGGCCTGACCGTCGCGGCGTTCGCCGCGGCCATCGTCCTGTCGCAGCACGTACCGCGGCAGTTCTTCCCGGCGTCCGACCGGTCCGAACTCACGGTCAGCATGACGCTGCGCCAGAATGCGTCGATCCATGCGACCGAGGCCGAGGCGAAGCGGCTGGAGGCGATCCTCAGCGCCGATCCGGACGTCGACCACTACAGCACCTACGTCGGACGCGGGGCGATCCGCTTCATCCTGACCTTCGACGTCCAGCTCGCGAATCCGTTCTTCGCGCAATTCGTGATCGTCGCCAAGGATTTCGCCGCGCGCGAGCGCCTGCAGCCGAAGCTGGAGAAGGTGCTGGCCGAGCAGTTTCCGGACGTGGTGGCACGCGTGTCGCCACTCGAACTGGGGCCGCCGGTGGGGTGGCCGCTGCAATACCGGATCCTCGGGCCCGACAAGGACGAGGTCCGCCGGCTCGCGCTCGAGTTCGCGCAGATCGTCGCCTCCGACACGCGTACGCGGCACGTCCACTACGACTGGATGGAGCCGGCGCGGCAGGTACGCGTGAAGGTCGACCAGGACGAGGCGCGCCGGCTCGGCGTGAGCTCCCGCTCGCTCGCTGCGGTGCTCAACGCGTCGGTCACCGGCAGTCCCGTCACGCAGCTGCGCGACGACATCTACCTCGTCAATGTCGTGGCCCGGGCGGCCGAAGGCGAGCGCGCGTCGTTCGAGGCGCTCTCCGCGATCCAGGTGCCCACGCCGTCCGGGCGCATGGTGCCGCTGCGGCAGTTCGCGACGTTCGTCGAGGAGCAGGAGTTCCCGCTGGTCTGGCGGCGCGACCGCGTACCGGCGCTGACGGTGCGCGCGGACGTGTTCGCCGGCGTGCTGCCCGACGAAGTCGTCGGCGCGCTGGCGCCGAAGGTCGCGGAGTTCGCCGCGAAGCTGCCGCAGCACTACCAGGTGGAAACCGGCGGCATGTACGAGGAGAGCCAACTGTCGAGCGCCTCCGTGTTCGCCGTCATCCCGCTCATGATCGTGCTGATGCTCGCCACGATGATGGTGATGCTCGTGAGCTTCCGTCGTCTCGCGATGGTGGTGGCGCTGCTGCCGCTCGGGCTGATCGGCGTCGTGCTGGCGCTGCTGATCTCCGGCCGTCCGCTGGGCTTCGTCGCGATCCTCGGCATCCTGGCGCTGATCGGGATGATCGCGAAGAACGCGGTGATCCTGGTCGTGCAGATCGAAACCGATCGTGCGGAAGGGCGCGGCGTCCTCGACGCGGTCATGGCGTCGGCGACCGGACGTTTTCGTCCGATGATGCTGGCGGCGATCTCGACCGTGCTCGGGCTCATCCCCATCGCGCCCACGGTATTCTGGGGGCCGATGGCGTTCGCGATCATGGGCGGCCTCCTCGTCGCGACGCTGCTGACGCTGGTCCTGCTGCCCGTGCTCTATGTCGCGGTGTTCGACCGCAAGCCGGCGGCCCGGGCGGAAGCCGCCGCGACCTGACGGGGGACGCGCCGATGGCGACGCCCGCGCGACAGGTATTGAAGCTGCAGTTGCGCGAGCTCGGGCAGATGTTCAACGGCATCGACCCCGCGCCGTTCCGCGAACGTGACCTCGATCCGGCGGCTGAGGCCTACATCGTCGACTGGTGCCGCGAGGCGCAGCCCGATGCGCCGCTCGTGCTCGAGGTGCGGCTCACGGCATCCGCGCCCGGCGAGGCCGATGCGGCGATGCTGCGCGACGCGGTCCACGAGTACTTCCGCAATCGCGCGCGGGTCACGCGCCGGCAGCTCGCGCGGCTGTTCCGGACCGGCCGCGTGAGCCTCGTCATCGGACTCGGCTTCCTCGCCGCGGCCTTCGCCGTCGGCGAGGCGCTCGCCGGCGTGCTGAGCCACGCGGGCTACGGCACCGTCGTGCGCGAGAGCCTCGTGATCGGCGCCTGGGTGGCGTTGTGGCGCCCGCTCGAGATCTTCCTGTACGACTGGTGGCCGATTCGCGCCGAGGCCCGGATGTACGACCGCCTCGGCGACATGCCGGTCGCGCTGGCCGGCGGGGCGCCCGTGTGATGCGCGCCGCCGCGTCCCGCTTCGCGCTGCTGTTCGGCCTGTGGGTGCTGCTCGACATGAGCGTGGCGCCCGCCGACCTCGTGCTCGGCGCCCTCACGGCACTCGGCGCGACCTGGGTGAGCCTGCGCCTGATGCCGCCGCAGCTCGGGCGCGCGAGCGTCCTCGCCCTACTCGCGCGCACGCCGCGCTTCCTCTGGCAATCGGTGCGTGCGGCGGCCGACGTCGCGTGGCGGGCGTTCTCGCCGCGGATGCCGCTGGCGACGGGCTTCGTCCGCTATCGGACGAGCTTTCCGCCGGGGACCGCGCGCAACGGGTTCACGACGATCGCGTCGCTGCTGCCCGGCTCGCTACCGTGCGGCGACGCCGGCGACGACGTCGACTTTCATTGCCTCGACGTCGCGCAGCCGGTCGCCGAGCAGCTGGCGGTCGAGGAGCGCGTGCTCGCCGGCGCGCTTCGGCCCGGTCCCCGCGATGGCTGAGTTCTTCCTTGCGGCCGCGGTGTTCGTGCTGGCGACGGTCCTGCTGGGCCTCGTGCGCATCCTGCGCGGCCCCGGCGACGGCGACCGCATGATGGCGGCGCAGCTGATCGGCACCGGCGGCATCGCGACGCTGCTGCTGCTGTCCGCGGCCTCCGGCACCGCCGCGATCGTCGACCTCGCGCTGACCCTCGCGCTGCTGGCCGCGTTCGCGGCCATTGCGTTCGTGCGCGCCGTTTCGCCGGGGTCCGACGCGAGCGCGCACGGGGACGACGCTCCGTGATCGCCCTCCCTGACCTCCTGACCGTGGTCCTCGTGGCCGCCGGCGCGTTTTTCTTCCTCGCCGGCACCGTCGGCCTGCTGCGCTTTCCCGACACCCTCACCCGGCTCCACGCGCTGACCAAGGCCGACAACCTCGGCACCGGGCTCATCGTGCTCGGCCTGCTGCCGCAGGTCGACAGCGTGCTCGCAGGCGCCAAGCTCGTCGCCATCTGGTTCCTCGTGCTGCTCGCCGGCGCGATCACCTCGCAGCTGAACGCGCGCGCAGCGCTGCGCCGCGACCACGCGCGATGAACGAGCTGCTCAACGCCGGCCTCGCGCTGCTGCTGGTGGGGCTCGCCCTGTGGAGCGTCCTCGTGCGCGACACGTTCGCCGCGGTGATCGGGTTCGTCGCGTACGGCCTCCTGCTGACGCTCGCGTGGGTGCAGGTGCACGGCATCGACGTCGCGCTGACCGAGGGCGCGATCGGCGGCGGCCTCACCGGCGCGCTGCTCATCACGGCTGCCGCGCGGCTGCGCCGAACCGAGGCCGCGGCGGCGACCGGGACGCCGTCGGCGGCACAGCGCACGGTCGCGGCGATCGCCTGCACCGCCGTCACGGGCATGCTGGGAATCGTCGTGCTCGCCCTGCCCGATCCGGCGCCGACGCTGGCCGCCGAGGCGATGGCGAACATCGGCGCCACGGGGGTGGGCAACCCGATCACCGCGGTGCTGATGGCGTACCGCGCGATGGACACGCTGCTCGAGGCCACCGTGCTGCTGTTCGCGCTGATCGGCGTGTGGTCGCTCGCCCCCGACGGCGCGTGGGGCGGCCGCGCCGGCGCGCGCGTGGCGGCCGATCCCGACGGCATCCTCGCGTACGTGGCGCGCGTGCTGCCGCCGATCGGCATCATCGTCGGCGTCTACATCCTGTGGGTCGGTGCCGATCATCCCGGCGGCAAGTTCCAGGGCGCGACGATCTGGACCGCGATGTGGCTGCTGGTGATCATGGCCGGCCTCGCGGATGTGCCGCCGGTGAGCCGGCGCCTGCTGCGCATGCTGCTGGTCGCGGGTCCGCTCGCCTTCGTCGCGGTCGGGTTCGTCGGCACCGCCGCGGCCGGCGCGTTCCTGGCCTACCCGGACGCGCTCGCGAAGCCGCTGATCCTCGTCGTCGAATTCGCGCTGATGCCGTCGCTCGCACTGACGCTCGGCCTGCTGGTGGCCGGTGCGCCGCACCGGCCGGAGCCGCGATGAGCGCCGCCGGGCCGTCCCAAGGCGCTCGCCCCCCCTTGGGGGGAGCGGCGCGCAGCGCTGCTCGGGGGGGCCAAACGAGCGCCGCCGGGCCGTCCCAAGGCGCTCGCCCCCTTTGGGGGGAACCATGAGCGCCACGCTCTTCGGACTCGTCGCCGCCGTGCTGATCGGCGCCGGCCTGTACGGACTCCTCACCAACCCGCAGCCGCTGCGGAAGATCCTCGCGTTCAACGTCGTGGGCAACGGCGTGTTCCTGCTGTTCGGCGCCATCGCGCGCCGCGGCGCCGCGCTCGGGTTGGGGGGGGACCCGGTCCCGCAGGCGCTGCTCATCACCGGCCTCGTCGTCGCGTTCGCCGCATCGGCGATGGCGATCGCCATCCTGCTGCGCCTGTTCGAGTCCACCGGCGCCGCCACGCTGGCCTCCGATCCGCTGCCCGCCGAGCCCGACGATGCGCCGGCGGCCTGAGTCCCGCTTTCCAACGCGCGCGCGATGACCACCACGCCCGGCGGCCTGCTGCTCGTCCTGTCGATCCTCGTGCCCTTCGCCGGCGTGATGGCCGGCTTCGTGCTCGGCGGCCGCTGGACGCGGCGCATCGCGCTCGTCGTCATGGCCGCGGGCACCGTCATCGCGCTCGCCATCGCGCGGGCCTACCTGACCTCGGGCGGACCCGTCGTCTACCTGCTGGGCGGCTGGGTACCGCCGCTGGGGGTTGCGCTGCGCGCCGACGCGCTGGCGGTGGCGATGCTCGCGCTGGTGGCGGTGGTGGTCACCGGGATCGGCGTCTACGCGTGGGGCGACTTCGCCACGCCGGAGGGCTCGGCCGAAGCGCGCGCACCGTTCGCGTTCTGGCTGCTGCTGCTCGCGGTTTGGGGCTCGCTCAACCTCGTATTCGTCAGCGGCGACCTCTTCACGCTGTACGTGGCGCTCGAGCTGCTGACGTTCGCCGGCGTGCCGCTCGTGTGCCTCGACGGCCGGGCCGAGACGCTGCGCGCGGCGCTGCGCTACATGCTCTACGCGCTCGCCGGGTCGGTGCTCTACCTGCTGGGCGCCGTGCTGACGTTCGGCGCCTGCGGCACGCTGGACATCGCGCTGGTCGCGCAGCGCGTGCAGCCGGGGCCGGTCACGTGGACGGCGCTTACGCTGATGACCGTCGGGCTGTTCGCCAAGACCGCGCTGTTCCCGCTGCACCTGTGGCTGCCCCCGGCGCACGCCGGCGCGCCGCCGGCGGCGAGCGCCACGCTGTCGGCGCTGGTCGTCAAGGGCTCGTTCTTCATCGTCGTGCGGCTGTGGTTCGACGCGATGCCGGCGCTGCCGGGACCGGTCGCCCCGCAGGTCGTCGGGGGGCTCGCCGCCGCGGCCATCCTGTTCGGCAACGTGATCGCTCTGCGCCAGGAGCGGCTCAAACTCCTGATCGCGTACTCGACGCTCGCGCAGATCGGCTACCTCTTCCTGATGTTTCCGCTCGCATACGACGCGGCGTCCGGCGCCATCGCGCGTGTCGACGCGCTGGCCGGCGGCATGATGCAGGCGATGTCCCACGCCACGGCCAAGGCCGCGATGTTCATGGCCGCCGGGACGATCTACGCCGCGCTGGGCCACGACCGCATCGGCGAGCTCGCGGGCGCCGCGCGCGCCGTGCCGGTCGCCGTGCTTGCCTTCGCCGCCGGCGGCCTGGCGCTGATGGGCGTCGTGCCGGGCGGTGCGTACGTGGCGAAGAAGCTGCTGCTGTCGGCGGCGGACGCCGGCGGCCAGTGGTGGTGGGACGTCGTGCTCACCGTGGGCGGCATGCTGACCACCGGGTACGTGGTGCTGGTCCTCGCGCAGGCTCTGCGCCGCGATCCGGCGCCCCGCGAGACGCCGTCACCGGTCGCGCGGCTGCCGCAGTGGGCGGCGCTCGCCCTGGCCGTCGCGTCGCACCTCCTCGCGCTGGCGGCGGTGGCGGGACCGCTGCCCGCCGAGTTGCTGACGAGCCCGCTGGCGCCCAAGGAACTGCTGTCGATCGTGCTGACGCTGGCGGTCGGTGCACTGGCGGCGTTCGGCATCGGCCGCGCCGTACCCGGCGGCACGTTCGCCGCGCTCGCGCGCCCGCTGCGCGGCGGGCTTACCTTCTTCGGCGCGACACTGGCGCGCGTCGACTTCGCGCTTCGGCAGTGGACGGTCGCCGGCGTCAGCCTGCTGGCGCTGACGCTGCTCATGGCGGCGGCGATGGCCGGCGCTCGCTGATGGAGAATCCGATGGGCCGACTGGTGGGCACGACGCGCTACCTGATCCTGATGGGCGTGGCGGGTAACCTGCTCGCTGCTGCCGTGCTGTTCTTCAGCGGCGTCGTGCAGGTCGTCCGCATTGCCGTGCGCTTCCCGACCTACGCGGCCGACACGAAGGGGCTCAAGGCGCTGTCGATCGAGGCGATCCAGCTCGCCGACTACTTCCTGATCGCCACGGCGCTGTACATCGTCGCCGTCGGGCTCTACGACCTCTTCGTCGGAGAGCTCGCGCTGCCGCCGCGGCTCGCGTGGCTCAAGGTCTCCGACATCGACGCGCTCAAGGACCGGCTGATCGGCGTCGCGGTCACCGTGCTCTCGGTCACCTTCCTCGCGATCGCCGCCAACTACGACGGCGCGGACATCCTGGCGTTCGGCGCCGCGCTGGCCGCGGTCATCGTCGCGTTGGGCGCGTACCGCCGGCTGTCGCGCAACTGACGGCACCACCGGCGCGCGTCACGGCGGCGGATAGAGCGCGCTCATCCCCGGCGGCGCCGTGCGCCAGTCCGGCCCGGCCAGCGCATTGCGGTACCCGAGGTCGTACAGGTTGCCCATCGCCACCGGGTCGAACACCTCGTTGCCGCCCAGCGGAAAGTCCTCGGGAATGGTGACCCAGTGGAAGCGGGACTGCTCGCGGGTGACCACGGCGTTGATGCGGAACAGGTCGCCGATCACCGCCGCTTTGCCCGTCGTGTCGAACACGCGCGCGGCGATCCCGCGCAGCGTCCGCTGCGTGGTCTCGGCGACCGGCAGCAGCTGGCCGTTGTGGATGACGTAGACGTCGGCGACCCACGGATCGCCGCCTGCGCGGTCCCGCGCGGACGCGAAGCTGAACACGCCGCCCGTGTAGAACACGCGGGTGACGACGCTGCCGTCGACGTGCATCTCGTCGTAGCGGCGGCCTTCCGCCTCGACCTCGAAGAACACCGGCGGGAACGCGACCGGGATCGACGCCGACGCGAGCATCACGCTGCGGAAGAGCTCGAGCGCCTGGTCGTTGCCGTGCGTCGCGATCAGCCCCATGTTCCACACGACGAAGTTCTGCGCGTCGAGGTCGACGGTGCCGACGTACAACCGCTGCCCGCGCGCGTGCGCCTGCGCGATCTCGCGCAGGAAGGCGGCATCCACGTATTGCGCGATCATCGCCTGCAGCGGCCCGGTCTCGGCCAGCGACTCGCCGCCCAGCAGCTGCGGCAGGATCGACAGCATGCGGAAGATGTTGCGCGACGCCGTCGTCGTGTAGAACTCGCGCAGCGCGTCGTCGTACTTCGGCCCGAGCAGCGCGAACGGCGCCATCAGCGCGCCGGTCGACACGCCGGTGACGATCTTGAACTTCGGCCGCTTGCCCGTGCGGGTCCACCCGTTGACGAAGCCGGCGCCGTACGCGCCGTTGGGCCCGCCGCCGGATAGCGCGAGCTGCGAATAGCGGACGCGGCCGTCGGGCCCGGCCGGGAAGTCCTCGCGCGACTCCTGCGCGAACGAGCGCGCGAGGTCGTCGACCATCGCCGGATCGAGCCGGCCCGCCGTCGCGCGGACGTCCGGCATGCCGGGGATGACGGCCGCGCCCATTTTCTCGATGGGCACCGCGTTGCGCGGCAGGATGCCGCAGCCGGCGAGTGAAAGCGCCGCGAGCGCGATGAAGAACCACCGCGAACGCGCGCGCCGCGCGCCGAGGCGCGCCGCCCCGCTACTCACCACAGAGCAGGCGGACCCGGCGCTCCGCGCGGTCGAACGCGTCGTCGGTCTCGGCCGCCAGCAATTGTTCCTTCGCCTGCACACAGGCGTCGGATTGCCGCTGCTCGGCCGGCGTGGGCCGGGCGGCCGGCGGCGGCGCGGCGGGGGCGGCGGCCTGCCGCGCCGGCGGCGCGCACTTCGCCTCGGGGACGAGGCGCAGGTTGTTGAAGGCGCCGCGCTCGACCGCGACGCAGTCGCCGACGCGCTTGCCTGCCTGGTCCGTGATCATCGTGATCGTCTGCGTGCCGCCGAGCAGCACCGTGTACTCGAACGCCTGCCGCTGGCTCGCGAGCCGGCCGATCTGCGACCCGGCGAACGCGCCGCCGACGCCGCCCAGCGCGCGGTTGCTCCCCGAGCGCCCCGACCCCACGGCGGCGCCCAGCGTGCCGCCGATGATCGCGCCGCCGGTGCGCGCACGCGCGTCCGACTCCGTGATCATCTGCACGGCGGTGATGCGCCCGTATGAGACGCTCGACTGCGCCAGCGCCGTGCCCGCGGCGCCGGCGAACGTCGCGGCGGCGGCCAGTCCGATCCACGTGTTGCCCAAGGTCATTGTCGAATCTCCCGAACCGTCGATGTGCGCGCCCGCGCGTTGCCGGTGCTCCGGCGGCCGCCGCGCTGCGACGCACGTCCACACGTGCGGCCCGCGCGTGCGGCGATAGCCCGCCATTTTACTTTGAATGCCGGGGGTCCCGCATGCGAAAATACGGGCGCGCGGCGTGCCGTCGAAGCGTGATCGCCCGCTGCCGCAAGGAGACGCAACGATGAGGACAACGCTGCTCGTGGCCGCGCTCGCGCTGGCCGTCGCCGGTTGCACGGTCGGCCCCGACTACACGCGCCCGGCGGTCGATACGCCATCCGCGTGGAGGATCGACTACCCGAAGGCCGCGGACGTCGCCAACACCAAGTGGTGGGAGCAGTTCGGCGACCCGGTGCTGAACGAGCTCATCGACACCGCGCTGCGCGAGAACCGCGACGTGCGCATCGCCGCCGCACGGGTCGACCAGTTCATCGGCGCGCTGACGTCGACGCGCTCGCAGCTCTATCCGCAGGTCGGCTACGGCGCGGACGCCACGCGGGCGCGCGCGAGCCGCCTCGGCCGGCCCGCCATTCCCGAGCCCGCCGACCCCTACTTCACGCTATACAACGCGTCGCTCGGGGCGTCGTGGCAGCTCGACCTCTTCGGGCGCGTCCGCCGGCAGACCGAGGCCGCGCAGGCGCAGGTGTACGCGAGCGAGCAGGCGCAGCGCGGCGTCGTGCTGTCGGTGGTGAGCGGCGTCGCCACCAGCTACGTCTTCCTGCGCATGTTCGACCGCCAGCTCGAGATCGCGCAGGCGACCGCGAAGAACTTCGGCGAAACCGCGCGGATCTTCGAGTTGCGGTTCAAGGCGGGGCTCGTATCGCAGACCGAGGTCTCCCAGATACAGTCGCAGTACCAGCAGGCGCTGACGGCGATCCCGGCGATTCGCCAGCAGGTCGCCGCGCAGGAGAACCTGATCTCGATCCTGCTCGGGAAGAACCCCGGCCCCGTCGCGCGCGGCAAGACGATCGACCAGCTGATCCCGCCGACGATCCCGGCGGACCTCCCGTCGACGCTGCTGCAGCGCCGGCCCGACATCCTGCAGGCCGAGCAGAATCTCGTCGCCGCGAACGCGAGCATCGGCGCGGCGCGCGCCCTCTACTATCCGACCATCTCCATCACCGGCCTTCTGGGTTCGGTCAGCACGGCGTTCGGCGACTTCCTGTCCGGCCCGGCGAGCACGTGGGCGCTGGTCGGCGGCCTGACGGGCCCGATCTTCACGTTCGGCGCCATCGAGGGCCAGGTCCGCGGGGCCGAGGCCGGCGAGCGCGCCGCCGTCGCGTTCTACCAGCAGACGATCCTCAATGCATTCCGCGAGACCAACGACGCGCTGACCGGTTCGCAGGAGAAGGTCGAGGAGGCCGCGATGCAGGCGCTGCGCGTGAAGGCGCTGCGCGAGTTCGCGCGCCTGTCGCGGCTGCGCTTCGACAAGGGCATCGCGAGCTACCTCGACGTGCTGGTCGCCGAGAACGAGCTCTTCGCCGCCGAGCTCGCGCTGGTCCGCGTGCAGGCCGACCGCTCCACGCAGGTCGTCAACGTGTACGCGGCGATGGGCGGCGGGTGGGTCGACGCGGCGGCGGCCATCGCGCCGAAGCCGCTGGGCTCCGCCGACGCGCGAACGCCGATCTTCTGACGCTTTCGCGCGTTCGGCCCGCTCCCCGGCCCCTTCTCGTTGCGCGCGTGAGAGGGGGCAGCCTTCGTCGCATACGCACGGTGGCCTTCGGCGCGAACGCCGGGATGACCGCTCCCTCTTCCCTGGGTAACGGGGGGGTGAGCGCGGGGTTTCACCGAGCACGCTCGGCGCCGCGCGGGCGGCCATCGCCAGCAGGCGATGGCGCACCCTGCAATGGAGGGTTGGGGTGAGGCGCGCCGCGCCGCGGGCTACACGCCCCAGGGCAGTCCGAGGATCTGCCAGATCGCCAGCAGCACCAGCCACACGCCGGCGATGATGCCGACATAGGGGAGCATCAGCGCGACCACCGTCCCCACGCCGGCGTCCTTCTCGTACTTCTGGCAGAACACGACGATCATCGCGAAGTACGCGTTGAGCGGCGTGATCGCGTTCATCGGCGAGTCGCCGACGCGGTACGCGGCGAGCACGGCGTCCGGCGGCACGTTGAGCCGCATCAGCAGCGGCACGAACACCGGCGCGAACAGCGCCCACTTCGGCACGGCGCCGGTGATGATGAGGTCGAGCAGCATGACCACGACGACGAAGCCCAGCAGCAGCCACAGCGCGTCGAGGTTCATCCGCTGCAGGACGTCGGCCAGCGAGAGCGCCGCCAGCGTCGTCATGTTCGTGTAGTTGAAGTACGCGAGGAACTGCGAAATGATCAGCAGCAGGAAGATGAGGCCGCCCAGGCTCTGGATCGCCTTGATCATCGCGTTGACGACGTCGTTGGTGTTCTTGATCGACCCCGCGCCGATGCCGTAGGCGGTGCCGGTCGCGAAGAACAGGAGCGCGATCGATACGATCAGGCTGTTCATGAACGGCGAGTTGCCGATGATCGAGCCGGTCTGCGGATCGCGCAGCGGCGCCCCCTCGGGCGCCGTCAGCAGCGCGAGGAACGCGACGACGCCGATCAGGCCCCAGAACGCGAAGCGCAGGCCGCGCGTCTCTTCCGCCGTCATCTCGGCGCTCTCCGCCACCTCGTCTCCGGTGTACTTGCCGAGGTGCGGCTCGACGATCTTGTCGGTGATGAGCGCGACGACGACCGTCATGATCACGACCGACGCGGCCGAGAACCAGAAATTCGACGTGAGCGAGATGTTCTTGTTGGCGTCGACGATGTGGATCGCGTCGTTGGTGATGCCGACCAGGATGCCGTCGATCGGCACGATGAACACGTTGACGAGGAACACGCCGGCAACCGCCGCGAACGCGGCGGCGAGGCCCGCGAGCGGGTGGCGGCCGACGCTGATGAACGCCGCGCCGGCGAGCGGGATGAGCACGAGGTAGCCGGCGTCCGCGGCGAGGCTCGACACGATGCCGACGCAGACGAGGATGTACGTCAGCGCCCACGGCGGCGACACGACGACCAGCTTGCGGATCAGCGCGTTGACGAGGCCCGACGCTTCCGCCACGCCGACGCCGACCATCGCGACGATGATGACGCCCACCGCCTGGAAGTTCATGAAGTTCTGCACGACGCCGACGAACATGAAGCGGATGCCCTCGACCGTCAGCAGGCTGCGCGCGACCGTCGTCGCGGTCTCGATCTTGTGCGTGTCGGGGTTGACGACCTGATACGTCACCTTCGCGCCCGCGAGATAGAGGATGTGCGACAGGACGATGACGATGCCGATCAGGATGACGAAGATCACCGCCGGGTGCGGCACCTTGTTGCCGACGCGCTCGACGATGTCGAGGACCTTGTCCATCCCCGTCTTGGTCGCCCTGACGGAGTGATGTTCCATTGCCATGGTGGATCCTTTCGCGCGCCGTGCACCGGCGGGTTTGAACGGCGCGTCGGGACGGCGCGCGCGTCGACTCGTTCGGGAAGGCCGCTAGTGTGCGATACCTGCCGCGCCTTTGCCAAGTGCACGATGCGGCGGCTCCTGTCGCATTGCGTTCGCGGCGCGGCGGCAGCATAATTCCCGGTTGCTGCGCACGCGCTCGGCCGGATGTTTGCAAACTGAAATATTCACTTTCGGCGCTGGCGTCACCTTCCTGTCAAACGCATCGGGGCCGCGCTGTCCGATGCACCCAGAGACGAATAATCCGAAAGGTCCGGCCCCGATGAAGAAGAAGATCACGCTGCCCGTCGCCGGCTTCGACCCGGTCCCGTCGCTGTCCCAGTCCGCGCAGGTGGCGGTCCGCGTGGTGCGTTCGGCCCCGCCCGGCGCCGATGCGGTCGGGATTCCGGTCGCCGAGGACGGCGCCGTGCCGAAGGATCTCGGCCTCGACCGCGCGACGCTCGCCGCGGCGGGCTTCGACGGCAAGGTCGGGCAGGCGCTGCTCGTTCCGAAGGCGGAGGGGCCGTTGCTGGTGGCCGTCGGCGTCGGTCGCGCGGGCAAGGCGGACGCCTCGGCGCTGCGCGACGCTGCGGCGGCGTTCGCGCGCGTGGCCGCCAAGGGCGCGCACCTCGCGACGTCGCTGGCCGATGCCGGCCGCGCGAAGCCCGACGTCGCGGCGCAGGCGGTCGTCGAAGGACTCCTGCTCGCGCGGTATCGGTACGACGCACTGAAGAGCGAGCCGACCGGCCATCCGGTGCAGCAGGTCTCCCTGATCACGACGACGGAGCGCAGCCGCGCCACAACCGCGGGCGCGGAGCGCGGCCGGATCCTGGCGGCCGCGGGCGCGCTGGCGCGCGATCTCGCCAATGCGCCGCCCAAGCACCTGACGGCCGAGCGGCTGGCCGACGTCGCCCGGCGCATCGCGAAGAAGGAAGGCCTCGCCATCGAGGTCTTCGACCGCGACGGCATCGCGAAACTGGAACTGGGCGGCCTGCTCGGGGTGAACGCCGGCAGCGTCGAGCCGCCGCGGATGGTCCGCATGACCTATCGCCCCAAGGGCAAGAGCGGCGGCCACCTGATCCTCGTCGGCAAGGGACTCACGTACGACTCGGGCGGCATCAACGTGAAGCCGCGCGACCCGATGCACGGCGTCATGAAGATGGACATGTCGGGCGCGGGCGCGGTGCTGGCCGCGATGTCCGCGCTGCCGGCGCTCGGCGTCAAGGCGACCGTCACCGGCTACCTGATGTGCACCGACAACATGCCGTCGGGATCCGCGATGAAGATGGGCGACGTGCTGACGCAGCGCGGCGGGCGCACGATCGAGATCAACAATACCGACGCCGAAGGGCGGCTCGCGCTCGCCGACGGCCTCGTGCTGGCGACCGAGCAGAAGCCCGACGCCATCGTCAACATCGGCACGCTGACCGGCGCGTGCATGCTGGCGCTGGGCGACCAGATCGCCGGCGTGTTCGCCAACAACCAGAGGCTGGCCGAGCAGGTCAAGGCCGCTGCCGCGAGCACCGACGAGTCGGTGTGGCAGCTGCCGCTCGACAAGCGCTACCGCAAGCAGCTCGAGTCCAACGTCGCCGACATGGAGAACATGGGCGACGCCGCACCCGGCGCGATCACCGCCGCGCTGTACCTGGCGGAATTCGTCGGCGACACGCCGTGGGCGCACCTCGACATCTGCGGACCCATGCAGGTCACGGCCGACGAGTCGTGGCGCTCGCGGGGGGCCACGGGATTCGGCGCCCGCCTGCTGGCCGAGCTCGCCGCCGGTTTCACGCCGCCCAGGCGCTGACGCCGGCCCGCACGCACCCTCCCCCCGTTACCGGACGATGCCGTGAGCGACATCACCCTCCTGTTCCTGATCATCGCCGTCGTCATCGTCCTCTTCATCACGGAGAAGGTGCCGGTCGTGCTGGTCGCGCTCGGCACGGCGCTGGCGCTCTACTTTTCCGGCATCCTGACGCTGCCGCAGGCGCTGGGGGGCCTGGGCGACGCGACGACGATCTTCATCGCGTCGCTGTTCGTCGTCAGCGCCGGACTGGAGGTCACCGGCGTCACCGCGTGGGCCGGGCAGCTGCTGATCGCCAAGGCCGGCGAGAGCCGCGTGCGGCAGATCGTGCTGGTCATGCTGCTCTGCTCGACGCTCACCGCGCTCATCAGCCTCAACGGCTCGGTGGCGGCGCTGCTGCCGGTGGTCGTCGTGATGGCGGTCCAGCTCAACCGCTCGCCGTCGCAGCTGCTGATGCCGATGGTGTTCGCGTCGCACGCGGGCTCGATCCTCGCGCTGACCGGCTCGCCGGTGAACGTGCTGGTGTCCGAGAACGCGCTCGCGGCGAGCGGCAGCGGCTTCGGCTTCTTCGAGTTCGCGATCGCCGGCGTGCCGCTGCTCGCGGGCACGATGTTCATCCTCGTGCTGCTTGGTCCGAAGCTGCTGCCCAACCGTAGTGGCGCGGCGATGCCCACCGACCTGTCCAAGCACGCGCGCACGCTGGTCGAGCAGTACCGGCTCGACAGCGGCGTGTTCCAGCTGCTCGTGCGCGAGGGCTCGCCGGCCGTCGGCAAGGCGCGCAGCGACCTGAGCGGGCTGGACGCCTACCCGGGGCTGACCCTCATCGGCCTGCAGGCCGGCTCCACTGGCCGGCCGCTGACCCGGCCGGCGCTCGAAGCGGGCGACTACATCGTCGTGCGCGGCGACGCCGACGCCGCGGCACGGTTCGCCACCGACCTGCACCTGGGCTTCGGCCCCGACAACGAACAGGGCAACGCGGCCGACGTCCTGTTCAACCGCACGTCCGGGCTCGCAGAGGTGGTGATCCCGCCGCGCTCCGCGCTGATTGGCACGACCGTGTTTCCCGGCATGGTCACCGAGAGCGGCGACCTCGTGATCCTCGCGGTCCAGCGCAACGGCGAGGAGCTGCCGCCCGGCAAGGCCGAACTGCGCGTCGGCGACACGATGCTGCTGCAGGGCACGTGGTCGGCGCTCGACAAGCGGCTCGCCGACCCTGAGGTGCTCGTCGTCGATTCGCCGGACGTCGTACGCCGGCAGGCGGTGCCGATGGGCGTAGGCGCCAAGGCCGCCATCGCGATCCTCGTGCTCATGGTGGCGGCGCTCGCCACCGGCGTCGTGCCGTCCGCGATCGCCGGCCTCTGCGCCGCGTGCGCGATGGTGCTGTTCGGCGTGCTCACCGTCGACCAGGCGTACAAGTCGGTCAACTGGACCACCGTGATCCTGGTCGGCGCCATGACGCCGCTGTCCGCGGCAATGGCCGAGACCGGCGCTGCGCAGCTGATGGCCGACAAGCTCGTCGCCCTCGTGGGTCACTTGAGCCCCTACGCGCTGCTGGCGGGTTTGTTCGTGCTCACCGCAGTCCTCGGCCAGCTCATCAGCAACACCGCCACCGCGCTGATCATCATCCCGATCGCCGTCGCCGCGGCGCTCGACCTCGGCATCTCGCCGCAGCCGGTGCTGATGAGCGTGTGCGTCGCGGCGGCCGCGTCGTTCCTGACGCCGGTCGCCACGCCGGTGAACCTGATGATCATGGGCCCCGGCGGCTACCGGTTCGGCGACTACTGGAAGCTCGGTATCGTCTGCATGGCGTGGTTCTTCGTCATCGCGGTCTTCTACATTCCGCTGATCTGGCGGTTCTAGGTCCGGCACCCCCGATTACGTCCGGCCCGGCGCGCGCCGCGGCCGCCCCCACACCCCGTCAACGGAGCTTGCACATGGAAATCAGCATCGTCACCGGCGCCCCCGAGAAGCAGAAGGCCGGCGTACTCGCCATCGGCGCGTTCGCCGACGGCACCCTGACGCCCGCCGGACAGGCCGTCGACGCGGCGACGCAGGGCAAGGTCTCGGCGGCATTGAAGCGCGGCGACCTCGACGAGGCCGCGGGCTCGACGCTGATGCTGCACGAGCCCGGCGGCGTGGCGGCCGAGCGCGTACTGGTCGTGAGCCTCGGCAAGCGCGAGTCCTTCGGCGACCGGCAGTTCCGCGACGCACTCGCCGGCATGGCCAAGGCGTTCGCCGGCGGCAAGGCCACCGACGCCGCGCTGCCGATGACGGTGGCGGTGCCCGGCCGCTCGCTCGGCTGGTGCGCCGAGACTGCCGCCCGGATCCTCGCGGACGGCGCCTATCGCTTCGACTACCCGCGGCAGAAGAAGGACGAGGCGCGGAAGGGCGTGAAGAAGATCGTCGTGATCACGTCCGGGACCGCCGACGCGGAGGTCGCGGCAGGCATCAAGCGCGGGCTCGCGGTGGCCGAGGGCATGGCGCTCACCAAGGACCTGGGCAACCACGGCGGCAACGTCTGCAATCCCGCCTACATGGCCGAGACCGCGCGCGCATTGGGCAAGGAGTTCGGCTTCGACGTCGAGGTGCTGGAGCGCGCCGACATGGAGAAGCTCGGCATGGGCTCGGCGCTGTCCGTCGGCCGCGCGTCGTACTCGCCGTGCAAGTTCATCGTGATGAAGTACAGCAAGGGCGGCTCCGCCAAGCCGGTCGTGCTCGTCGGCAAGGGGATGACGTTCGACACCGGCGGCGTATCGCTCAAGCCGTCGGCCAACCTCGACGAGATGAAGTACGACATGAGCGGCGCCGGCGCCGTCATCGGTGCGTTCAAGACGGTGGCGCGCCTCGCGCTGCCGATCAACCTGGTCGGCCTCGTCATGGCGGTCGAGAACATGCCCGGGGGCAACGCCAGCCGCCCGGGCGACGTGGTCCGTTCGATGTCCGGGCAGACGATCGAGATCCTCAACACCGACGCCGAAGGGCGCCTCGTGCTGTGCGACGCGCTCACGTACGCCGAGCGCTTCTCGCCGGACTGCGTGATCGACCTCGCGACGCTGACCGGCGCGTGCGTGGTGGCGCTCGGCGCGCATGCGTCGGGCCTCATGGCCAACGACGACGCGCTCGCGGCCGAGTTGCTCAAGGCCGGCACCGAGACCGGCGACCGTGCGTGGCAGATGCCGCTGTGGGACGACTACTGGCCGCAGCTCAAGTCCAACTTTGCCGACATGAGCAACCTGGGCGGGCCGGCCGCCGGCTCGATCACGGCGGCGCTGTTCCTGTCCAAGTACGCGAAGGCCTACAAGTGGGCGCACCTCGACATCGCGGGCACCGCCTCGGTGTCCGGCGCCGACAAGGGCGCGACCGGCCGGCCGGTGCCGCTGGTCTCGTCGTTCCTGTTCGGACGGGCGGGCGTGCGCGCGGCCTGACGCCAGCCGGCGCGCCGCCGCAATGCCCGCGGCGGCGCCGGCGCCCGGCCACGAACGCCCGATGACGAATCCCGCGCCGGACGCCGACGCCGTCCTCGAATTCCTGTTCCGGCTCGGCCAGGCGCAGCTCGCCTGCGGCGAGCAGACGGCGCAGGTCGAGCTGCTGCTGCGGCGGATCGCGTCGGCGTACGGGATGCGCCGCTCGCGCGTCGTCGTGTTCCCGACCGCCGTGTTCGTGAGCCTGCACGACGGCGTGCAGGAGCGCGTGACGTTGGCCGAGGGCCCGACGCACCGGCTGCGCCTCGACCAGATCGCCGACGTCTTCGCGCTGACGGAGGCAGCCGAGCGCGCCGAGATTCCGGCCCGCCAGGGCATCGAGCGGTTGTCCGAGATCCTGCGCACACGCGCGCGCTTCGGATCCGCCGGAACCTTCGTGGGCCACGCCGTCCTGACGCTCGGCCTCGCGATGATCCTGAAGCCGTCGCTCTTCAACCTGCTCGCCGCGGTGGTCCTGGGCGCCATCGTCGGCCTTCTCAAGCTCGTCAACCAGAACCGGCCGGTGCTCGCGGTGCCCGCCCCCGTCGTCGCGGCGGCGCTGGTGTCGGCACTGGCGTTCCTCGCGTTGCAGCACGGCCTGCCGGTCGACCCGATGTACGTCCTCGTGCCGCCGCTGGTGACGTTCCTGCCGGGCGCGATGCTGTCGATGGGGATGGTCGAGCTCGCGTACGGCGACATGGTCAGCGGATCCTCGCGGCTCATCACCGGCTTCGTGCAGCTGGTGCTGCTGGCGTTCGGCCTCGCGGCAGGCGCGCTGCTCATCGGCTACACGCCGGAGAGCCTGGTCGACGCCGCCGGCAAGACCGAGGCACTCGCGTGGGGCGCGTGGGGGCCGTGGGTGGCGGTGTTCGTGTTCGGCATCGGCGTCTACCTGCACTTCTCCGCACCGCGGAACTCGTTCCTGTGGGTGCTGCTGGTACTGCTCGCGGCGTTCGCGGCGCAGCGGCTGTCCGCCGTGCTGCTGAACAGCGAACTGTCCGGCTTCTTCGGCATGCTGGTCGCGACCCCGCTGGGCTACCTGATCCAGACGCGCTTCCGCGGCCCGCCGGCGATGGTGACGTTCCTCCCGGCGTTCTGGCTGGTGGTGCCGGGCACGCTCGGCCTCACCAGCGTCACGCAGATGCTCTCCGACCGCTCGGCCGGCGTCGACGGCATGATCACCGTGGTCTTCGCCATCACGTCGATCGCGCTCGGCACGCTGGTCGGCGCGTCGCTGTACAAGGCCGTCACCGAGCACTTCGGCTGGTGGCGCCTGCAGATCGGCCGCGTCGGATCGTATGTCCGCCGCGCCAACCGGCGGTGACGGCACCGCCGGGGTTCACGCGCCCGTTACGGAGGTCACCGTGCAGCACGCGTTTCCCACCGACATCTTCAAGGAGCCGGACGAGCTCGACGTCGATACGCTGAAGAACCTGGGGCCGCTCGCGCGCATGGCGGGCATCTGGGAGGGCACGCGCGGGCTCGACGTGCACCTGGGCGAGGAAGGCGCGAAGAAGGATGCGTACCTGGAGCGCTACGAGCTGCAGCCGACCGACCCGCAGCTGAACGGCCCGCAGCTGCTCTACGGGCTGCGCTACCACACGCACGTGCTGCGGCCCAACCGGCCGGCGACGTTCCACGACCAGGTCGGCTACTGGCTGTGGGAGCCCGCCACCGGCATGATCCTGCACTCGCACGCGATTCCGCGCGGGCAGATCGCCATGGCGATCGGCTACGCCGCGGCCGACGCGACGTCGTTCGAGCTCCTCTGCACGTTCGGGTCGCCCATCAACGGCACGTGCTCGAATCCGTTCCTGGACCACGCGAAGAAGACGCTCGAGTTCAGGATCAAGGTCGACTTCCACGACGACGGAACGTGGTCGTACGAGCAGGACACGGTGCTGAAGATCCTCGGCCGCGACGAGCTCTTCCACCACACCGATCGCAACCGGCTCTCCAAGGTCGCCGAGCCGACGCCGAACTGGCTGCTGCGCGGTTCGAAGCCGGGCTGAGCGCTACGACGGCCGCGCGCCCCCGCCGGCCAGCACCTCGTCGCGGTACGCGGCGACCGCCTGCCCCATCGACGCGAAGAAGCGCAACTCGCCCATCTCCCGCTCGAACCCGCGCCGCGCTGCCCACTCCGCCCACTCCTCCGCCCGGCCCGCGAGGCACGGCTCGATGCCGCGCGCGCGCAGCTCGTCGAACACTTCACGCAACGCGTAGACGCCGGTGGCGTCGATCATCGTGACCGGCACGAGGTCGAGCACGAACCACCGGACGCCGGGCCCCGCCGCGGCGACGGCCTTGCCGACCTCGCGCTTGAAGTATGCGGCGCCGAAGAAAATGAGCGCGCCGTTGAAGCGGAACAGCACGAGGCCGTCCGGCGCCGCCGCTTCCGGATGCCGCTCGAGCGAATGCAGGCCGGGCTCGCCGCCGATCTCGCCCAGCCGCTCGACCCGCGGCCGCGCGGAGAGCTGCACGAAGTTCACGAGCGCCAGCACGACGGCGACGAGGATCGCGTTCATGACCCCGACCAGGATCACCCCGACGGTCGCCGCCATCGCGATCCAGAACTCGCGGCGATCGATGCGCCGGATCATCTGCACTGCGCGCCAGTCGAACAGCGAGCCGCCGGCGACCACCAGCACGGCCGCCAGCGCCACGCGCGGGATGAACTGCAGCGGCCACGTCAAAAGCGCGACCACGACGGCGATCACGATCGCCGCGACGATGCCGGTCACCTGCGTGCGGCCGCCGGCCACCTCGCCGACCGCGGTCCGCGAGTTCGTTCCCTGCACGGCGAAGCTCTGCACGAACGCGGCCGCGAGGTTGGCGACGCCGAGTGCCGCGATCTCGCGATCGGCGTCGATGTCGTAGCGGTTGCGGTCGGCGAAGCTGCGCGCGGCCAGCATCGACGACGAGAACAGCACGAGCGCGAGCCCCGCCGCCTCCGCGATCAGTGTCGGCAGCAGGTCGAGCGAAAACGCCGGAATGCCCGGCATGGGGAAGCCGCCCGGCACCGGCCCGATCGTGCGCACGCCGTGCGCCTCGAGGCCCAGCGCCTGCACGCCGGCGCCGGTGACGACCATCGCGATCAGCGCGGCGGGCAGCCGGCTGATGAGGCGCGGCGAGACGACGAGCACTGCGATCGTCGTCGCGCCCACGAGCAGCGTGGGCACGTGCGTCGCCGGCAGGCTGCCGAGGAATTCCCAGAAGCGCGGCAGGATGCCGGCCGCCTCGATGCGCACGCCGAACAGCACGCCGATCTGGCTCAGCACGACGTTGATCGCGACGCCGTTCATGAACCCGATGAGGATGGGCTTGGACAGAAAGTCGGCCACCGCGCCCAACCGCAGGAAGGAGGCGCCGATGCACAGCAGGCCGGCGATCGCCGTCAGCGCGGTCGCCAGCGCGAGGTACAGGACGTCGTCGCCGCCGGCCAGCGGCGCGACCGCGGCGGCCACGATCGCGCCGCTCGCGGCACTCGGGCCGACCATCAGCTGGCGCGACGTCCCGAACAGCGCATACGCGATCATCGGCAGCGTGCTCGCGTAGAGCCCGACCACCGGCGAGAAACCCGCGAGCTGCGCGTTGGCCACGCTGCCCGGAATCGCCACCGCGGCCACGGCCAGGCCGGCCGCGAGATCGTGCGGGAAGTCGTCGCGACGGTAACCGGCGAGCGCCGGCCAGCCGGGCGCGAAACGGGCGAGCCGGTCCGGACGCGACACTAGGTCACGCCCTCGTCGTGCGCTTCCATCGTGGATCCGGTCGTCGTGGCACGCGCTCTCCCGCCCGCGAGGGCCGCGCCATTCTAGCCTAGGGCAATCCCCGGTCGCGCCGCTGCACGACCGCCAGCACGAGGGCCAGCGCCGCCGCGCCGAACATCACGAACGCTTCCGCGGACTCCATGGCCCACGCGAGCGTGCCGCTGGCGGCGCACCACAGCAGCGGAATCACCAGCAACGTCCAGCGCACACGCCCTTGCGCCATCAGCACGAAGCCCAGCGTCGCCACGGCGGTCGGATCGGGCAGCACGCCGGCCAGCGGCGTCGATTGCCAACTGCCGGCGAACGCAACGCCCAGCGCCGGCTGCACGAACAATGCGAACAGCAGGAGCGCGTACGCGCCGCGCGCCACGCCGCTGCCGCCGACGTCCGGCAACAGCCGGTCGCGTCCGGCGCCGAGCACCGCCAGCAGCAGCGCCTGCGCCGCGAACGCCCACGCGAAGTACGTCCCCGCCCAGTCGATCGTCGCGTACCGCTGCGCGAAGAACCCCCACGCCACCCACGCCCAGCCGGCCGCCAGCACCGCGGACGCGGCGCGCCCCCGCCACGCGACGCGTGACCGGACCGATAACGCGAGCGCAACGGCCAGCGCCAGCGCGACGACCTGCGCCGGCCAGAGGTCGCGCTGGTACGCGGCGAGCAACCGGCCGTGGACACGCGGCGAGTACATCAGGAAGTCGCCGGGCGTGTACGTCCACCACTCGGGCATCAGAGCCTTCCGACGTCGTCGGCGATGCGCCGCCGCAGCGCGGCGTCCGGCAGCGGCAGGGACGCCGCCGCGAGGTTCTCGCGGACGTGCGCGACGCTGGTGGTCGCCGGTATCGCGCAGGTCACGTCCGGGTGCGACACGATGAACTTGAGGACCGCCTGCGCCCACGTCGTGCAGCCGATCTCGCCCGCCCACGCCGGCAGCGGATACCGCGCGAGCTGCCGGAGCAGTGCGCCCTCGCGGAACGGGCGATTGACGATGACGCCGATCCGGCGCTCGCGCGCGAGCGGCAGGATGCGCTGCTCGACTTCGCGGTCGAGCACGTTGTACGTGACCTGCACGAAGTCGATCGGCTCGCGCCCCATGATCGCCTCGATCTCGGCGTGGCGGCGGCCTTCCGACGTGGTGATCCCGACGTACCGGATGCGCCCGGCCGCCTTCATCGCGTGGAGCGCGGGCAGGTGCTCCTGCCACGCGAGCAGGTTGTGCACCTGCAGGAGATCGAAGCGCGGGACCCGCCACGCCGCCAGCGACTGCGCGATCTGCGCCGGGCCGCGCGCGCCCGGCGCGATCCACACCTTGTCCGCCGAGAACAGCACCGACGGCATGCCCAGGGTGACCAGCGCGCTGCCGATCACGTCCTGCGACGAGCCGTACATCGGCGACGAGTCGATGAGCCGGCCACCCGCGGCGAAGAACGCGGCGATCACGTCGGCGCATTCTTTGCGCGCCAGCCGGTCGTTGCCGACGTTGAACGTGATCCAGCTGCCGAGGCCGACCAGCGGGAGTGCTTCGCCGGACGCGGGCACGCGCCGCTGCGCACTGCGGAACCGGCAACCCGGCGCGCGTCAGGGCTTGATGTAGGCGTACTGCTCCCGTGCCTGCAGGTTGGCGATGCGCACGACCCCCGACGGCGTGAACGACGGCCCGAGGATGAACTGGTCCTTCTTGAGATTGCGATTCTTGAGCGTGATCTCGCAGATCTCGAACGTGACGCCGCGGCTCATGAGGTCACCGACCAGCGCCGCGAACTCCTGGTTGTTGGTCGTCTTCGCGCCTTCCATCAGGAAATCGACGCCTTCGGCGTGCGCGACCGCCACGATCTTCGCCTTCGGGTCGGTGTCGAGGTGGTTGCGGATGTTGCGCAGGCCCTTGGTCGCCTGCGCAATGCCGCTGTCGAAGTGATAGACGACCTTGTCCTGCGCCACGGCGAGCGACGCTGCGGCGAACGCGGCCACGGCGACGAGCAGCTTGCTGAAGGTGCGCACGGGGTCTCCTCCTGGTGTCGTGTTGCGGTGCCGCGCTCCGGATGGCGCGCGTGGCGTCCGATTGTAATGGGGGAGGCTCCCGTTGCAAGCTCGGCTTGACCGGGCGGTCGCGACCGGTACGATAGGAGATTGTCCGCGCTGCCCGGAGTTCCTCGTGCCCGATCCCCTGCTGGCCGCCGTGGCCGCCCGCGATGCTGCCGCCGCGCAGGCGGCGCTCACCGCCGGCGCCGATCCCGACGTCCGCGACGACGCCGGCGCCACCGCGCTGATGCGCGCCGCGCACGGCGGCGACCTCGCCCTCGTGCGGCTGCTGCTCGCGGCGGGGGCGAACGTCAACGCCGTCGCTGCCGGCGGCTGGACTGCGCTACACAAGGCGGTCCACAACGCCGACGAGGACCGGGGCTTCCCCGACGTCGTGCAGGCGCTCCTCGACGCCGGCGCCGACGTCGAGGCGCGGATCGGCTACGGCATCCGGCCGCTGATGCTCGCCGCGGGCTATGGCGAGACGGCCGTGGTGGAGACGCTGCTGCACGCCGGCGCGGACGTGCTCGCGCGCAACGACGGCGGGCTCACCGCACTGATGATGGTGAAGGAGAAGTTCTACGTCGACGTCATCAACCTGCTGACGGAGGCCGAGCGCGACGCGGGCGCCGGCGAGGGCGCCTGCGCTACCAAGCACCCGCCCGGATCGGCGGTCGTGACGTTCCGCAAGCCGCTGGCGCGGTCCTGACGCCGGTCGGCCTGGCCATGCGCCTTCGCTCGGCGCCCGGATGACCACGGCGGAGGCGTACGACGCGTGGTACCGCACGCCGCGCGGCGCGTGGATCGGCGACGTCGAATTCGGACTGCTGCACCGCGCACTCGCGCCCCGTCCGGGCGACCGCCTGCTCGACGTCGGCTGCGGGACCGGCTACTTCACCCGGCGCATCGCCGCCGAGCGCGCGCTCGACGTCGTGGGCATCGATCCAGACCGAGCCTGCCTCGATTTTGCGCGCGGGCATGCCGGAGGCCACGAGCACTACTGTGCCGGCCGCGCGGAGGCCCTGCCCTTTGCCGACGCCACGTTCGATCGAACGGTCAGCGTGACCGCCCTCTGCTTCGTCGCCGACCCGCGCCGCGCCGTCGCGGAGATGGTGCGCGTGACGCGGACGCGCGTCGTGCTGGGCCTGCTGCATCGGCACAGCCTGCTCTTCCTGCAGAAGTGCCGCGGGGGCGGCACGGGCGCGTACCGCGGCGCGCATTGGCACACGCAGCGCGAAGTCCGGGAGCTGTTCGCCGGCATGCCGGTGGCCGGACTGACGTTCGCCACCGCGGTGCTGCTGCCCGGCGGCGGACGCGCGGCGCGCGCCACGGAGCGCGCGTCGTCGTGGCTGCCTGTCGGGGCGTTTCTGGTGGCCGCCGCGGACCTGCGCGCGACCCGCGCCGGTTGATTTCAGGGGGCGGGCAGCGCCTGCCAGGTCGGATCCGGGTCGAACCGCGCCATCGCGCCGGCGATGGCCGCCGTCGCCGGGCCGAGGTTCTTCTGGTATGCCACACCGTCGTGATTGACGATGAAGGTCATCACGCCGGTCTCGCCGTACCGCGCCGGCCACGCCACGAGCGCGAAGCCGTTGGTCATCCGCCCGGCGCGATCGACGTAGCCGCGGGCGCCGCCGTGCGCCGCAGGGCCCTGCCCCTTGAGGATCCGGAACTTGTACCCGTGGTAGCCATCCTTCAGGTCCTCGGTGGCGAGGAGCGGACCCGCGGGGCTCTCCGGCTCGCCGGCGGCCGCCGACCAATACAGGCCGTCGCGCCGGCCCGGCGTGCTCAGGATACGCTGCGCGTACTCGAGCACGCCGTCGCCGTTGCGGTCCTGGGTCGCGTACTCGCGCTGCGCGTCGACATACGCGTACAGCGACTGGATCGCCGCGAGCTCGTTGCGGCCGATCCGTCGCGTCCGCATCTCGTCGGCGCCGGCGGCCGTGTCGAACGCCCAGCCCGCGCTACCGTGCGCGAGCGGGATGGGAAGCGTCCACCCGTCGGCGAGCTCGAGCTTCGCCTGGCCGTCGCCGGTGCGCACGATCCGGTGTCCCTTCGCCCACGCGGCGAGGAAGTCGGTGCGGTCGTTCTCGGAGACGTCGCCGACCGGCATCACGCGGCGCCATTCGCGACCCAGCACGACGGCGAGTTCCGCGTCGTCGTGGCGCGCGAGGCTGTCGACCAGCGCTTCCGTCGCCGCCTCCGGCGTGGCGAAGGCCTTCTGCGCGGAGGCGACGCCCGGCAGCGCCATCGCGACCGCCAGCAGCGCTGCCGTCGCTGCCGCGACGACCGCATTGCGCATCGCCGTGCGCTGCTTCACGCGCGCCATCGTCATCGCCGCCCGCCGCTCGGCCGCTGCACGTTGCCGGAGGGCCGCTGCACGTTGCCGCTCGGTCGCTGAACAGTGCCGCCCGAAGGTGCGCGCTGCTGCATCGCCTGTCGGCTCGCGTTGCCGCGGTCGACCTGCTGCCGGACCTGCTGCGCGTTGCCGGCGCCGCGCAACGCGTTGTCGCGGTTCACGCTCGCAGCGCTGCTCTGCACCTGCGAGCGATCGACGCTCGCGGTGCGATTCTGGAGCTGCGAGCGGTCGATGCCGCCGGCGCGATCCTGCACCTGCGACCGGTCGATCGCCGTCGCGCGTTCCTGTGCCCGCGCGCGATCCACGCTTGCCGCGCGATCCTGCAGTTGCGAACGGTCGACGCCGGCTGCGCGATCCTGCAATTGCGAACGGTCGACGCCGGCTGCGCGATCCTGCGGTCGGCCGAGGTCGGGCCTGACGGGCGCGGTCACGCCGGGGCGGTCGGCACCACCCGGCCGCTGCGGCAACTGACTGCGATCGACGTTGCGCAGCGCGTCGCGGCTCACGTTGTCGGCCCCGACGCGGTCGGCCATCGCCTGCTGCGCCCGGGCGCGCTGGTCGTCGCGGCCGCGATAGTCCTGCCGCGCCGCGCGGTCGCCCACCGCATTCTGGAATCGCTCGCGGCTCGCCGCGTCACGATAGGGGACGCCGTGCCGATTGCGCGCGTCGTGCCGCCAGTTGACGTCGCGGTCGCGCGAGTCGATCCGGCGGTTGACGTTGATGTTGTTCCAGCGGTTGACGTTGATGTTGACGTCGCGCGTGCGCCAGTTGACGCCGCCCCACAGCGCGTTCGACGCGCCGATGCCGAAGCCCCACCAGAATCCGGCGTTCCACCCCGCACTCCACCCCCAGCGCGGCGGCGGCGGAAAGAACCACGGTGGAAATCCCGGGTGCCACCACGGCCCGAACGCCCAGACCGGGTTGTAGATCGGCACGAAGATCACCTGCGGGTTCGCCGGCGCGATCGTGATGATCTGCGTCGGCGGCGGCGGCGCGTTCACGACGATCACCTGCGGCGGCGGCGGAGCGGGTTCGACGGCGATAACCTGATGCTCGTTCGTCGCGAGGTTGCCCGCCTCCTTCGCCCGAGCGCGCAGGTACTGGACCGAGTCCATCACGTCGCCGGGCTGCGCGAGGAAGGCGTCGCCCAGGTCCTGCACCCACGCCGGCTTCTCGCCCAGCATCGCCAGCACCTGCGGAAACGCCACGAGCGACTGCACGCTCGGGTCCCACGGCTTGTCCTGCACCGCCTTGACCGCGTCGTCGCCCTTCAACTGCCGATTCGCGTACGCCCACTCGACGGCCAGCGCGACGTCGGACGGGTACGTTGCCGCCATCAGCACCTGCGCCAGCAGCGGGTCCGGGAACAGCGCGATCGACGCGAGCATCTGGTCGAGCTGGGCAGCGGTGAATGGCGCGGGATCGGCCGCGCGCGCGGGGTGCGCCAGCGTCAGCAGCGCCGCTCCCACGACGAGCATCGCCCGCAGCGCGCGCACGGCGGCACGCGCGGCGCGGTTGAGCGTCCCGGCGGGCGGGCGCGGGCGAAAGGCGGTGCGGGGCATGGGGTTCGAGCCGTCGCTTCGGGCGATCCCGAGCGGGCGTGCCTGCGAAGCGAGCGCAGTATAACCTGTTGTGGCGCGCGAACGCGGTCTGCAGTAATGTCGCCGCGATGCAGGCGGTCGCGCAGTACAGGTTCGGCACCACGGTGATCGACACCGCGGCGCGGCGCGTCGAAATCGGCGGCCATCCGGCGAAGCTCGGCGCCCGCGCGTTCGACGTGCTGCTCGCCCTGGTGGAGCGGCGCGACCGCGTCGTGCCCAAGAACGAACTGCTGGAGCTCGTCTGGCCGAGCCTCGTCGTCGAGGAGAACAACCTTCAGGTGCAGGTGGCCGCACTGCGCAAGTTGCTGGGTCCGCAAGCGATTGCGACGATCCCGGGGCGCGGCTACCGGTTCACGCAGCCGCTCGACGAGGACGCGCCTGCGCGCGGGCCGCCGCGTCCGGTGGAACCTTCCGCACCGCCCGTCGCCACCGCAGTGCCGCGCGGCAACCTGCCGGCAGCGCTTCCGCCGCTGTTCGGTCGCGACGCCGAGCTGGGCGAGGTGGCGGCGCTCGTCGGCGCCCACCGCGTCGTGTCGATCGTCGGGGCCGGCGGCATCGGCAAGACGTGCCTCGGACTCGCGGTCGCCGCGACGCTGCGCGAGCGGTTTGCCGACGGCGCGTGGTGGGTCGAGCTGGCGGCGCTGACGGATGCCGGCCTCGTGGCGGCCACGATCGCGCGCGTGGCCGGCGTCGGCCTCGCGCCGGACCGCGCGCCACCCGACGCGCTGGCCGCGGCGCTCGCCGACGCGAAACTGCTGCTCGCCCTCGACAACTGCGAGCATCTGCTCGACGCCGTCGCGCGGGTCGTCGAGGCGCTCGTCGCGCGCGCACCGGGCGTGCGGGTGCTCGTCACTTCGCAGGAGACACTGAAGGTTCCCGCCGAGCACAGCTACCGGCTCCCCACGCTCGCCGTGCCCGCCGCCGACGTCGCGCTCGCGGACGCGGCCAAGTGCGGCGCCGTCGCGCTGTTCGTCGAACGCGCGGCCGCGGCGGACCCCCGCTTTCGCCTGAACGCCGAATCGCTGCCCGCCATTGTCGACGTCTGCGGGCGGCTCGACGGCATTCCGCTTGCGATCGAGCTCGCGGCGGCGCGCGTGCCGCTGCTTGGTGTCGACGGGTTGCGCGCGCGGCTCGACGAGCGCTTCCGCCTGCTCACGGCCGGCGCGCGCACGGTGCTGCGCCGGCACCAGACGCTGCGCGCGGCGCTGGAATGGAGCCATGGCCTGCTCGGCCCGCAGGAGCAGGTGGTCTTCCGCCGCGTGGGCGCCTTCGCCGGCGGCTTCACGCTCGAGCTCGCGCAGCGCGTGGCCGCCGACGGCATGATCGACGAATGGGCGGTGCTCGACGCGCTCGGGCATCTGGTCGACAAGTCGCTGGTCATCGCCGAGGGCGCCGGCGAGCCGCGCTACCGGCTGCTCGAGACGACGCGCGCTTTCGCCGTCGAATGCCTCGCGGCCGCTGGCGAGACGCCCGCGGTCCTGCGCCGGCACGCGCAGGCGGTCGCGGCGCTGCTGACGCGACTCTCCGAGGGTCGCCTGTCGTTCGACCGCACGCGCGACGCCGCGTTCGCCGTCGAGATCGACAACGTGCGCGCGGCGCTCGCGTGGGCGACGGGGCCGGACGGCGATCGTGCGCTCGGTCTGTCGCTCGCCGCCCACTCGAACGCGGTGTGGCTCGCCATTGCCGGGCAGGCCGAGGGGCTGCGGCGCGTGCGCGCCTTCGAGCCGGATGCGATCGCCGCGGCTCCGCCGGAGCTGGCCGCGCGCTTCTGGCTCACCGTGGCCACGTTGGGCGTGTTCTCGGCGGATGCCGACTGCTTCGCCGCCGCCACGCGCGCGGCTGACTTCTATCGCGCGCAGGGAAACCGCGAGCGGCTCTTCGAGGCGTCCATCGTCCGCGCGGCGATCGGCGCGCGGCGGCGCGAATTCGCCGCCGTGGAGCCGGCGCTGGCCGAGGCGAGGGACTGCGAGAATCCGCAGTGGCCGCCGCAGTGGCGCGCGCGGCTCGCCTTCGCCCAATGGATCGCCGCGCTCACTGCCGGCCGCCACGCCGAGGCCCGGCCGCACGCGCAGCGGCAGGCGGAGCTCAACCGCGAGGCGGGAACGGCGATGGGCGAGCAGCTGGCGCTCGGCAATGTGGCCACCTGCGACGTCTGGGGCGGTGCACCCGCGCGGGCGATCCCCGCTCTGCGCGCGGTGATCGCCGAACTCGAACGACTGGGCTCCGGCTGGTCGGCGGGGCACATGGTCTACAACCTCGCGGAAGCGCTGCGCCAGACGGGCGCGCTCGACGAGGCGCTGGTGCAGGCGCGACGCGCTTACGCACTCCTGCGCCGCGAGGGCGACCAGAACATCATGTTCGACGTGCTGCCGCGGCTCGCGGCGGCACGCGGGCGGCACGAGGCAGCGGTCCGCTTCGTCGGCTACGCGTTGGGCGCGCGGGCGCGGATGGGCATCGCCGACGCCGGATGGACCGCGTGGGCCGAGGAAGGGGTTCCCTCCTCGCTTGCCGAGGACACACGGGCACGGTTGCGCGCCGAGGGCGCGGCGCTCACGGAGGACCAGGCGTTCGCCCTCGCCCTCGCGGACCGCGACTGAACGGCGCTCAGAACGTGAACGTTCCAGGAAACACCCAGAGCAGCAGCGCCGTCATCGTCACGTAGCGCAGGAACTTGCCGATCGCCATGTAGGTGACGCACGGCCAGAACGGCAGCCGCAGCCAGCCCGCGACCGCGCACAGCGGGTCGCCTACGACGGGCAGCCACGACAGCAGGCACGCCGGCGGCCCGAACCGCTCGAGCCATGCGAGCGCGCGCGGATGCGCCGCGCCCGGATTCTTCGACACCTTCTCGTAGACGCGCTCGGCGCCGTAGCCCATCCACCACGTGATGGCACCGCCGGCCGTGTTGCCCGCGGTCGCCACCACGATTGCGGCCCAGAACAGGTCCGGATTGAGCTTGACGAGCCCGAAGACCGCCGGCTCCGAGCCCATCGGCAGCAGCGTCGCGGACACCAGCGCGACGACGAACACCGTGGAGAGCCCGTACTTGGGCAAGGCGAGCGCAGCCAGCAAGGGCGCGATCCATGCGTCCATCGGCGGCATGATACGAGACGCCGGGCTGCCGCGTCCGTGACGCAGAACTATCGCTGATCGCGCGAGGGCATCCGGTACCACCAGGCCGCCACCGCCACGGCGATCACCGGGCGCGCGCCCCGCACGACGGGATGGCGCCCACCCAGCTGGAATGGTGTCGTGGGCAGTACCGGCAGGAAGGCGCCGAGCGCGTCGGGGGCGACACCGGTCGTCCCCGCCGCGATCAGCCGTGCACGCACGACGCGTGGATCGCGCGGATGCAGGTGACCGCCGTCGCCATCGTCCGCACGCGTCACCCGGGATGCTTTGTCGCCTGCCCGGCGATCCGCGCCTTCAGGCTCTCGGCCGCGCGAGCATATCCGCCGTCGGCGCCGTCGACGAAGTGGATGTGATCGTTGCGCACGACCGACGGGACGATGCAGGTCATGAGGGCGCTCGCCTGCGCGTGCAGCCCGTAGTCGATGAGGCCCGCGTCGGCGCCGGCCCGCAGGTCGCCCTCGATGGCCGCGAGCGTGGCCGGGTCGCAGTCGATGGTCAGCCGCAGCCCGTCGTCGAACTTGCGCCAGTCCGCGTTGCGCGCGGTGGCGTGCCGATACACGGTCGGGTCGAAGCTGCCCAGCTTCCAGCGCGTGCGGTCGAGCGTCCACGCGATCAGCGTCGCGATCCACAGTTTCGCGCGCTCGCGCCACAGCGGCGCGCCGGCACGCCGGCTGGCGCGCGCCTCGAGGTCCAGGCCTGCGGGCGGCCACTCGAATCCGGGACCTTCTCCGGGCACGGGGTCGCCTTCGCGCGCCAGCGCGGCGACCCGTTGCAGCACCCGTGAGATGACGGGCTCGACCGCCGTCAGCGCCACGCCCGCACGCGGCTGCACGAGCAGCGAGACGATGGCCCCGTTGGCGGCGTGCATCGGAGACCAGCGGCACGAGAGGCCGGACAGGTCCGGGCGCGCGCCGGGGGCCGCGGCCGGAACCGCGAAGCGCCCCGCCTTCATCTCGGCCGTGGCCCACGCGACGCCGCCGCCGGCGAACATCGCGTAGCACGCGTCCGGCGACGCCTGGAAACGCGCCACGCTCACTTCGTGCCCCGCGTCACGAATCGCCCGCAGCGGCGCGAGCGCCGCGCGCAGTTCGAGTCCGAGGTCGTCGGCCACCCAGCGCGCCGTGCGCGCGAGTGCGGCCGCGACCGCGGCGTTGGCGTCGGGCCAGACCGCGAACGTCGCGCCGTCGCCGCCGAACACGAACGGAAACGCCGCGCCGTCGAGCGCGTTCATCACCGCACTGACCGCGGACGCACCGGCCATGTTGACCGCCTTGTAACGGCCCGCGCCGATCGCGGCCGTCGAGCCCACGACGTCGGTCACGCCGATCCACCAATCGTCCGGCAGCGCGCGATAGTGCGCATCGCGGACGACCTCGCCGAAGCTCGCGAACGGCGGCAGCGCCGTGTAGAAGGCGGCGCCGTTCGCGGACGCGGATGCGGGAGCGTTCACGGGCGCGAGTGTGCAACGCTCGCGCACGCAACGGCAAGGCTCACCGGATCGGCGCCACGGCGGCCCGGCGGCGCCGTATCGACCGCGCTGGGCACGGCCCTTGCTCCGATCGATATCGGCCGTGCAACGGAGCGGCCAGCGGCCGCGGGAAGTCCGGCCGCCACGGGGAAGCAGATGTTCTACCGCATTGTTCTGCAAGGACACGTCGCGCAGGGCGCCAACGTCGCCGACGTCAAGCATCAGTTCACGCGCGTCACCGGACTGCCGCCGAGCGTCACCGAGCGCCTGTTCGGCAGCACGCCGAACGTCATCAAGCGGCAGGTTCCGCAGGCCGACGCGGAGCGCATCGTGACCACACTGCGCGCAATCGGCGCGTCGGTCACGCTGGAGCCCGACTTCCAGGGCCCCTCTGCCGGAGGCCTCGATCCCGTCACGGTTCCCGCCATTCCGTCGTACCGGCAAATCGACCTGCGGCCCGATCCGTCCGCGACCGCGCCCGCACCGCCATCGTGGCGGCGCCACGCCCGCAAGCTGACGCGATGGGCGTTGCCCGTCGGCAGCATCGTGCTGCTCGTCGCGGCCGCGCTCTATTTCGCGCCGGAGTTCGAGGCGTTCGTGCGCGACCTGCGCAAGCCGTCCCCCACCCCGAACGTTGCGCCTGCGCGGAAGGCGCCGGCCGATGCCATCGCGGCGTCCGAAGCACCGGCGCCGAGCGCGAGCCACGTGCACGGTCCCTGGCGCTGCACGAATCAGCGCAACGGCAGCTCGACGTACTGGCACTTCCGCGCGGACGGCACGCTCGCCTACCTCGGCGACGACCTCATGCACGGCGACGTGCCGATCCTCGGGCCCGACATCCCCGGGCATTGGACGCTCGACGGCATCCGGCTGCGCCTCGAGGCCGGCAGCGGCGCCTCCCGCCAGTTCACGCTCGATCGGCTCACGCTCACGCAGCTCGATTACTTCGACGCGAGCGGCGACGCCACGCGCTGCAGCCGTCCCTAGGCCGCGCAGCGCGCCGGATACCCCGCGCGGAACGCGCGATCGCGCCGCTGCATCCGCGCGATCGCAAACGCCCGCGGGCGATCGGGCCGACACGTTGCCCGGGACGCACTATAATCGCGGCGGAAGAGCGCACGAGCCGTCGTGACACCGTCGGGAGGAAGCCGTGGAGTTCACGAGTCGCAAGCTTGCCGACGTCGCCCTGGTCGCCCCCACCGGCCAGATCGACCACCCCAATGCGGTGAAGCTCCAGCAGGCGCTGACGCCCTTCGTCGACGAGGCCGCCGCGGCGCAGAAGCCGCTCGTGCTGGATTTCTCGGGGGTCGAGTACATCAGCAGCATGGGCCTGCGCGTCCTGATGGTGGCCGCGAAGCAGATGCGCGCCCGCAACGCGCCGATGGCCGTTGCCGGGCTGCAGCCGGTCGTCGACGAGATCTTCGAAATCGCGCGGTTCAGGTTCGTCGTCGATGTATTCCCGTCCGTGCGTGAGGCGCTTGCGGCGCTGTCGGCCGCCGCGGCCGCGGCCTACGACGCCCCGCCGACGTGAACGGCGTCCGGTTCTGGGGAACCCGTGGATCGCTGCCGGTAGCCCTCACCGCCAACGGCGTTCGGGCGAAGGTGATCGCCGCGCTGCGCGGCGCGAGCGGGCGCGCGTTCGCGACGGACGCCGACCTCGAGGCCTACGTCGACAGCCTAGGCATGGTGGTAGCCGGCACCTTCGGCGGCCACAGCCCCTGCGTCGAGATCCTCACCGGCGGCCCGGAGTTCGTCCTCTGCGACCTGGGAAGCGGTGTGCGCCCGTTTGGCCAGAGCGTATTCGCCCATCATGGTGCCGCCGCGCCGCACACGTTCCATGTCTTCATGTCCCACGTGCACTGGGACCACATCATGGGGTTCCCGTTCTTCGCGCCCGCGTATCGGCCGGGCAATCGCATCTGCATCTACGGCGCACACGCCGAGCTCGAGACGGCGCTGCGCCGGCAGCAGGACGTGCCGTCGTTCCCCGTCGGCTTCGCGGCACTGGGTGCGCGCATCGAATTCATTCGCCTGGAGCCCGACCGCGACTACGAGATCGCCGGCCTGAACGTACGGCTCATGCTGCAGCGTCACGCGGGCGACTCGTACGGCTATCGCTTCACGTCGGCGCAGAAGACCGTCGTCTATTCGACCGACTCGGAGCACACGCTGGCGGACCTCGCCGAAACGCAGCGCTTCGTCGAGTTCTTCCGCGGCGCCGACCTCATCGTCTTCGACGCGATGTACTCGCTGGCCGACGCGATTTCCGTCAAGGCGGACTGGGGGCACTCGAGCAACATCGTCGGCGTGGAACTCTGCCACATGGCCGGCGCCCGGCACCTGTGCCTGTTCCACCACGAGCCCGTGCACAGCGACGAGGCGATCGCCCGCGTGCTGGCGGAGACGCAGCGCTACGAAGAGCTCGCGCGTCGCGACCGGGCCCTCGCGCTCCGCGTCTCCGCGGCCTACGACGGGATGGAAATCGTGCTGTGACATCGCCGACGGCGCCGCCGCCGGGAGCGCCGGCGCAGGTCCGGATCGCGCCCGTCGGTCTCGCGCTGCTCGCCGGGTGGGCCGCGCTGATCGTCTGGGCACCGCCGTGGGCTGCCCGGCTCCAGACGGCGTGGTTCGATGCGTACCAGGTCGTGCAGCCGCGCAACGTCGCGTCGACGCCGGTCACCGTCGTCGAGATCGACGAGCGAAGCCTCGCGCGCGAGGGCCAGTGGCCGTGGCCGAGGACGCGACTGGCCGACCTCATCTCTGCGATCGGGCGGCACGGGCCGGCGGCGATCGGCATCGACATCCTGATGCCGGAACCGGACCGGCAGTCGCCGGAGCACCTGCTGCGTTCGGCACGCCAGTCGGACCCCGTCCTGGCGAGCCGCCTCGATGTGCTTCCGTCGAACGACGAGGTGCTCGCGCGTGCCATTGCCGCCGGCCCCGTGGTGCTCGCGATCGCGGGCACGATCGAGCCCGCGAAAGTCGAGCCGCCGGCGCCGCCGTTCATCGTCGTCGATCGGGCCAGGGACAAGGCGACGCCGTCGCGTGCCGCGGCGAACGTGCCGTGGTTCGCCGGCGCGCTCACGAACGTTCCCGACCTCGACCGCGTCGCCGCGGGGCACGGCGTCATTTCGGCGGCACCTTCGGAGGACGTCATCCGGCGGCCGCCGCTCGTCGTCCGCATCGCCGATCGCCTTGCGCCATCGTTCGCGCTGGAAATGCTCCGCGTTGCGCTGGGTGCGCCGGACATTCGCCTGCGTGCGCGCGGGCCGGACGTCGACGCCGTCACGGTCGGCGCGCTCACGCTGCCGACCGAGGCCGACGGGCAGGTTCGCGTCCACTACTCACCACCCGATCCGAATCGCTTCGTGTCCGCCGTCGACGTGCTCGACGGCAACGTCGACGCCTCGCGCCTGCAGCGTCGGCTGGTCCTGGTCAGCGTGACCGGGCTCGCGCTGGTGGACTACGTGCAGACGCCGCTCGGCGCGCGCATGCCCGGCAGCGAGGTCCATGCGCAGTTGCTCGAGAACCTGTACGACCAGGCGTGGCTGACCCGGCCGCGCTGGGCGCCGTGGCTGGAGGTCGCGGTGTTCGTCCTGCTGGGGCTCGTCCTGATCCACGCCACCCCGCGCTGGAAGCCGGTCCATGCGGCGTTGCTGGCGGCCGGCTGCGTCGCCGCGCCGATGGCCGCCGGGCTCGCGGCGTTCGCGTGGCGCGGCCTCGTGTTCGACGCGGCACTGCCGGCGGCCGGCCTGTCCGTGCTGTTCGGCGTCCTGCTCGTGCTCACGCTGGCCGAGGCTTCGCGGCAGCGCAAGGCGCTCGAGCGCGCGATCCGCGAGCAGCGGGAGCGCGAAGCCTACGTCGCGGGCGAGCTCGAGGCGGCCAAACGGATCCAGGTCGGATTCCTGCCGCGCCCGGACGCGCTGGCGGACGAGTCGCGCGTCGAGGTCGCGGCGTCGATGACCCCGGCACGCGAGGTCGGCGGCGACCTCTACGACTACTTTCGGCTCGACGGCGACCGCCTGTTCTTTCTCGTGGGCGACGTGGCCGGCAAGGGGCTGTCCGCCAGCCTGTTCATGGCGGTGGGCAAGGCGCTCTACAAGAGCGTCACGATGCGCAGCCCGCAGGCGACGATCGGCGAGCTGATGCAGTCCGCCAACGACGAGGTGTCGCGCGACAACGCCGAGATGTTCTTCATCACCGCGTTTGCCGGCATCCTGCGCCTCGATTCCGGCGTTCTCGACTACTGCAACGCGGGACACGACGATCCGGTCGTGCTGAGTCCGGAAGCAGGCGAATGCGCGAGGCTCGCCGACGCCGCCGGGCCGCCCCTTTGCACGGTCGAGCACTTCGCGTATCGCGTCGGCCAGCGGCGCCTGCGGCCGGGCGAAGTGATCTGCGTCGTCACCGACGGCATCGCGGACGCGCAGGATCCCGGCCACGCACGCTACGGCACGCCGCGCCTGCTCGCGCTGCTCGCGCGCCTCGCGCGTCCCGGCGTCACGGCGCGCGGCGTGGTCGACGCCGTGTGCGGCGACGTCCGATCGTTCAGCGCTGGCGCCGAACCTGCCGACGACCTCACGGTCCTGGCCGTGCGCTGGATCGGGCCGCGCGCCACCGCACGGTGAGGTTCGCGGCCGGCGCCCCGGCCGGCCGCATTCGTCAGCGGACGATGATCTCGACCCGGCGGTTGCGCGGCTCGGCGACACCGTCGGCGGTCGGCACGGCCGGCGCGCGCTTCCCGCGCGAGATCGCCTGCACGTCGCTCGCGGGCACGCCGAGGGCGATCAGCGCCGCGCGAACCGTTTCGGCGCGGCGCAGTCCCAGCGCGTCGTTGAGCTGGTCGGTGCCCACGCTGTCCGTATGGCCCACCACCAGCACGTCGGGCACCGGGCGGCGCGCCACCTCGGCCAGGACCTTGTCGACGAGCCGCTTCGACTCCTCGGTGAATTCGTCCTTGCCTTCCACGAAGAAGAGGACGAAGGTCTGCGCCCGGATCGGCTGCGCGGCGAGCGCCTGCCGGAACTGGGCCTCCACCTCCTGCGGGCTCGACTGGTACGCGTCCAGGCCGCGCGGTGCCACCTTGGCTGCCGCGTACGGCCGATCGAGCACGATCTCGGTGTCCGCCTGGCGGACCGTGACGGCCGTCGGCTTGCCGTCGGCTTCCGGCAGCAGGACGACCGTGCCCTTGCTCGCGCAGGCGCCGACCAGCGCGACCGTCAGCGCGACGGCGAGCGCGCGCGCGAGCGGACCCCGCCGTTCACTCATCGGCGCCCACCACGAACGACGTGCCGCGAACGCCCAGGATCACCGCCGGCGTGCGCACGGTCATGGCGCCCGGCGACTGCTTGGCGATGCGTCCCGAGACGACCGCCAGCGTGCCCTTGTTGAGCGCGGTGTCGAGGCGCCCTTGATTGGTGGTCGTGTCGAACGCGTAGCGCTCGAGCACCAGCACCGTGTTGGGCCCGGCCGACAGCAGCGAGTCGTCGTCCATCGTGATGCCGACGGACCCGTCGTCCCCCGTCCTGACGGTGTCCGATGCCTGGACGCGCATGCCGACGGACCCCGCCAGCGTGGCGCCCGCGCGCTCGACGGCGACCTGCCCGCGCGCGACCTTGATCCGGCCGATGTCCTGCGCCGCGGCCTGCGCGGCCATTGCCAGCGACGCCAGCGCCAGCGCCGCGCGTCCCCACCAGAGCAATCGATTCGCCATCGTCGTCCTCCCCGGCCACCGGGCCATCTGTCCACGACGCACCGATTGTGCGAGCATTGCGGGCGCATGGGCGGCCCCGCCCCGGCCGCCGTGGAAGTCTAATCCGGACGAGCCTCCTTGTCGCAGTCCTTTCCTTCCGCCGAAGCGCGGGAATTCCCGGCGCGGTTCGCCGCCGTGGCCGACACGGCCGCCTTCGCGCTGGACTTCTGCGGTCGCCACGGCATCGAACGCCCGGCCGCGCAGCGCCTGCGCCTGGTCATCGAGGAGCTCTTCACCAACTCGATCCAGCACGGATATCGCGGCGAGTGCGATACGCCGATCCGCATCGAGCTCGCGATGATCGAGGGTCACGTGACGGTGCAGTACGAGGATTCCGCCCCGCAGTACGATCCGCTGGCGCAGCTGTCCACGCTGTCCGCGCCGGCCGCCACGTCGCTCGATGCGGCGACGGCCGGGGGACTCGGCATCTACCTCGTCGGCAAGTCCGCGTACGGCGCCGATTACACCCGCGAGGACGGGCGCAACCGGCTTCGGCTCGTCATGCCGCGCTGACCCCCGGGACCCGCTCGGCCGGCGCCGGGCGCCCGTCCGCGAACTGCTCGGCGACGACCCCGCGCAGCCACTGATTGCCCGGCTCGCGATGGCAGCGGGCGTGCCAGAACTGGTTGATGGCGATCTCCGGCAGCTTGGCCGGATGCGCGACGTACGCGAGGCCGAACGGCTCCGCGCAGCGGGACGCGAAGCGCTCCGGCACCGTGGCGATCATGTCGGTCTCGCGCAGGATGTGGCCGATGGCGACGAAGTGCGGCACGCGCAGCCGGATGCGCCGGCGAATGCCGGCATCGTCGAGCAGCGCGTCCACCCGGCTGTGTCCGGTCCCGGCGGCGACGACGACGACGTGATCCGCCCGCGAGAATTCCGCCAGCGTGATCTCACGCTTGTCGAGCGCGTGACCCTTGCGGAACATGCAGACGTACCGGTGGCGGAACAGCCGGCGCTGGAAGAAGCCGTTCTTGAGGTCGGGCAGGAGTCCCAGCGCCAGGTCGACGCGGCCCGCCTCCATGTCCTCCTGGAGGCTGCGGGCCGCATTGCGCACCGTGCTCACGCACAACCCGGGCGCGACGCGCGCGAGGCGCTCCATCAGCGGCGGCAGGAAGTAGATCTCCCCGATGTCGGTCATCGCGAGCACGAACGTGCGCGTGCTGGTGGCCGGGTCGAACGCCGTGCGCTGGTCGAGCGCGCCCTGCAGCGTGCGGAGCGCGTCCGCCACCGGCCCGACCAGCCGCTCGGCGAACGGCGTCGGCGCCATCCCCTGTGGCGTGCGCAGGAAGAGCTCGTCGCCCAAGCGCCTGCGCAGGCGCCGCAGCGCGTTGCTGACGGCCGGCTGCGTGATGCCGAGCGCATGCGCGACGGCGTTCACGCGGCGCTTCGCCGCGAGCTCGTTGAAGACGAGCAGGAGGTTCAAGTCGAGGTCGCGCAGGTCCACGGAATCACATTCACAATCGTGATATGAAATATACGTGACATTCTATCGACGTATCGACGCCCGTGCGCCATGATCGCCTCCTTCGCGGTTCGGGCTGACCCCACGATGAAGATCCGGATCCTCGGCGCAGGCCCGGCGGGCCTCTACTTCGCGGCGCTGATGAAGCGCCTCGACCCGGCCCACGACATCGCGATCTGCGAGAGGAACCCGCGCGACGCGACATGGGGCTTCGGCGTCGTGTTCTCCGACCGCGCGCTCGAGTTCCTGCGGGCCGACGACGAGGCGCTGTACGCGTACCTGACGCCGCACCTCGAGACGTGGCCCGACATCACGATCGCGCACAACGACACGGCGATCCCGATCGCGGGCAACGGCTTCGCCTCGATCGGCCGCCTCGAGCTCCTGACGCTGCTGTACCGCTACGTCGAGCAGCTCGGCGTGCGGATTGCCTTCGACACCGAGGTCACGGCGCTCGGCGAGCTGGGCGAGGCGGACCTCGTCGTCGGGGCAAACGGCGCGTTTTCGTGGATCCGCAGCGAGAACGAGGCCCGCTTCGGCACCACGACCGACTGGCGGCGCAACCGGTTCATCTGGTACGGCAGCACCCGGGCCTTCGACAGCCTGACGCTGACGTTCCGCGCGACCGACGCGGGCGTGTTCTGCGCCCACCATTACCGATACCGACCCGACCGCAGCACGTTCCTCGTGGAGGTCGAGGACGGGACGTGGCAGCGTGCGGGCTTCGCCACGATGGACGCCGAGGACACGATTCGCTACTGCGAGCGCGTCTTCGCGCCCGACCTCGCGGGGCACCGGATCATCTCCAACAACTCGCAGTGGCGGAATTTTCCGGCGATCTGGAACGCGCGCTGGAGCTTCGGCAACGTGGTGCTGCTGGGCGACGCGCTGCGGACGGCGCACTTCTCGATCGGCTCGGGCACGCGCCTCGCGATGGAAGACGCCGTCGCCCTGTTCAAGGCGTTCCGGGACGCCGGGACGCGGGAC
>JAXMFI010000010.1:0-95812 GCA_046347835.1 Burkholderiales bacterium
TCATGTTGCTGGCGCCGGGGCCATAGTCGGTCACGGTGAGGCGGATCGTCACCGGCACGGCCCCGCCTGCGGGCTGCGGCACGCGCACGCGCACGGCCTCCTTCAACTGGTCGAGATCGGCCTGCGAAAAGCGCCCGACCGACGACTGCGCGTCGATTGCGGTGTAGGCGAGCCTTCCCGCGACTTCCTTGTCGAGCCGCGTCCGCGTCACGACGGTGCCCTGCATGCTTGCGCACGACGTCAGCAGCACGAGCGCGAGCGTGCAGCCGAGGACTTGGACGATTTGCATCGGTGGCGTTCTCCTGCCCGAATCATGCACCATCGCGGCAGGCTCTGCCCGCCCGGGCCGACGGGAAGCACCGCCACCCGGTCGACACGGCGCGCGCGACCGGACTGCCGCGAGGGCCAGGGCGGCGAAGGCGACGGGCGGGGCGCCCCGCGTCAGTCGATCCGCTCGTACGCCGGCAGCGTCAGGAATTCGACGAAGGTGTCGTTGTCGACGAGGTCGGCGAAGATCTTCGCCGCGTCGTCGTACTTGCCCTGCGCGAACGCCGCGCCGAGGAGGTCGCGGATCTTCTGCAGCTCCTCGGGGATCATCGCCGCGACCATCTCCTTCGTCACCTTGCGGCCGTCGTCGAGCTTCCCCTTGGGCGAGCGCATCCACTGCCAGACCTGCGAGCGCGAGATCTCGGCGGTGGCCGCGTCCTCCATCAGGTTGAAGATCGGCACGGCGCCCTGCCCGGCGAGCCACGCGCCGATGTACTGGATCGCGACGTTGATGTTGAGGCGCAATCCCTTCTCCGTGATCGGCTGCTCCGGCTCGAACTTGAGCAGATCGGCGGCCGTCACCTTGACGTCGTCGCGCTTCTTCGTGGCGATCTGGTTCGGCGCGGGCATCAGGCGGTCGAACGCCTCCTTGGCGACCGGCACGAGGCCCGGGTGCGCGACCCACGTGCCGTCGTGGCCGTACGTGGCCTCGCGCTCCTTGTCGGCCTTGACCTTCGCGAACGCCTCGGCGTTCGCCTTCTCGTCGTTCTTCACCGGGATCTGCGCCGCCATGCCGCCCATCGCGTGGATGTTGCGGCGGTGGCAGGTCTTGATGAGGAGCTCGGCGTAGCTCTTCAGGAAGTGCGTCGTCATCGTGACCAGCGCCCGGTCGGCGAGGCAGAAGTCGCGGTTGCTGCGCAGCTTCTTGATGCAGCTGAAGATGTAGTCCCAGCGCCCGGCGTTGAGGCCGGCCGAGTGCTCGCGCAGCTCGTGCAGGATCTCGTCCATCTCGAACGCGGCGAGGATCGTCTCGATCAGCACCGTCGCCTTGATCGTGCCGCGCGGGAGCTTCAAGTCGTCCTGCGCCATCACGAAGATGTCGTTCCACAGCCGCGCCTCGAGGTGGCTCTCGAGCTTCGGCAGGTAGAAATACGGGCCGCTGCCGCGCGCGACCAGCTCCTTCGCGTTGTGGAACACGTACAGCGCGAAGTCGAAGATGCCGCCGGAGATCGGCTGGCCGTCGACAGTGACGTGCTTCTCCGGCAGGTGCCAGCCGCGCGGGCGCACGAACAGCACGGCGGTCTTCTCGTTCAGCTTGTACGACTTGCCTTCCGGCGACGTGAATTCGATCCGGCGGCGGATCGCGTCGCGCAGGTTGAGGTGGCCCTGGATGTTGTTGTCCCACTTCGGCGTGTTGGCGTCCTCGAAGTCCGCCATGAACACGGAAGCGCCCGAGTTGAGAGCGTTGACGATCATCTTGCGGTCGACCGGGCCGGTGATCTCGACGCGGCGGTCCTGGATGTCGGCGGGCACCGGCGCGCAGGTCCAGTCGCCGTCGCGGACGGCACGCGTCTCGGGCAGGAAGTCGGGCAGCTTGCCCGCGTCGAAGTCGGCCTGGCGCGTGGCGCGCCTGGCGAGCAGCTCGCCGCGGCGGCCGCCGAACGCGCGCTGCAGCTTGACGGCGAACGCGACGGCCTCGGGCGTCAGGATCTCGCGGTATTCGGGCGTGATGCGGCCGGTGATCTCGACACCGGCGCCGTAGGGGGACGTGCTCATCGGGGCCTCGCGGAACGAAAGGGTGGTCGCGCCGGGGGCGCGGCGGATGTGAAAACGACTTTCAGAAACGAGATTGTACCGCACCGCGCCCCCGGCAGGGGACCGTGCGCGCGCAACGGGTTTGACCGGCGGCCCGGCGCTGCGTAAGTTGTCGGGCGGATCGCGCAACGGACCGGCGTCGATGGCTTCGTATGGAAGACTGAGCACCGAGTTCTACGACCTCGACAAGCCCGAGGCTCCGCCGGACGCGGCCGCGTACTACCACGACCGCGCCGCGCGTTCGGGCGGCCGGGTGCTGGAGCCGATGTGCGGATCGGGCCGGTTCCTGCTGCCGCTGCTCGCGTCCGGCATCGCGATCGACGGCGTCGACGCGTCGTCGGAGATGCTCGCCGCGTGCCGGAGCAGCGCGGCACGGCGCGGGCTGACGGCGACGCTGCACCGGCAGCCGCTCGAGCGGCTGGCCCTTCCGGCGCGCTACCGATTCGCCTTCATTCCTGCCGGATCGCTGGGCCTCGTCCATCCCCGGAAGGCGCTGCGCGCGGCGCTGCGCGCGCTCAACCGGCACCTCGTACCGGGCGCGCCGCTGGTCGTCGAGCTCCCGGAGCCGGCCGGCCTCGCTTCCGTGGCCGGCCGCGCGGACGCGCGCGAAGTCCGTCGCGCCGACGGCTGCGTGATCCGCTACGCGTGGCGCGCCGTCGCGGCCGACGCGGGCGTGAGCTTCCACGGGCACTACACGCTTCTCGCCGGAGACCGCGTGCTGGCCGAAGAGTCGGAGGCGATCCTCGTTGCGCGCTACGAACCGGCGGACTTCCTGCGCGAGCTCGAGCGGGCCGGCTTCGTGCGCCCGCGCGCAGATGCGCCCGAGGCCGACATGGCCTGGCTTGGCGACACCGGCTGCATCATGTACGAGTGCGAGGCAGCGGGCGGCCGCAAGTGACGGTCGCGCGGGGATCGGCGCCCCTCGCCGGCACGCTCGTCGCGTGCGGGCGCAGCGCCCGGGCGCGGGGCGCCCGGGGGTTCAGGCCGTCGCCGCTTCCTTCGCCGGCGCCAGCACGAGCGCGCCCGAGCGCACGCCGCGGTTGATCGCCGAGGTCAGCGCGCGCAGCGCCGCGGTGACGATGTTGGCGTCGCGGCCGACGCCGTAGACGGTGCGGTCGGTGCCGATGCGCAGCTGCACGTAGGCGACCGCGGTCGCGTCCTCGCCGGCCCCGATCGCGTGCTCGTGGTACGTCGCGACGTGGATCGGCAGCCCGAGGCCCGTGCGGATTGCCGCGACGAACGCGTCGACCGGGCCGTTGCCGGCGCCGTGCAGCACGGTTTCGACGCCGTTGACGGTGAGGTGCGCCGCCAGGTGCTCGACGGTGCCGTCGGCGCTGTGCTGCGCGCGGTGCCCGGAGTAGGCGACCGGCGCGGTCGCCTCGAGGTACTCGCGCTCGAACGCCGCGTGGATCTCGGCGGACGAGAGCTCCTTGCCGGTGGCGTCGGTGATCGCCTGGATCACCTGCGAGAACTCGATCTGCAGCAGGCGCGGCAGTGCGAGGCCATAGTCGCGCTCGAGCAGGTAGGCGATGCCGCCCTTGCCCGACTGGCTGTTCACGCGGATCACCGCTTCGTACGTGCGGCCGAGGTCGGCCGGGTCGACCGGCAGGTACGGCACGTCCCACACGGCGTTGCCGCGCTCGAGCTCCGTCGCGCGTGCGGCGAGCCCCTTCCTGATCGCGTCCTGGTGCGAGCCCGAGAACGCCGTGAACACGAGCTCGCCGCCGTACGGGTGCCGCGGGTGGACCGGGATCTGGTTGCAGTGCTCGACCGTGCGGATCACCTCGCCGATGTCGGAGAAGTCGATGCCGGGATCCACACCCTGCGTCAGCAGGTTGAGCCCGAGCGTCACGAGGCACACGTTGCCCGTCCGCTCGCCGTTGCCGAACAGGCACCCCTCGACGCGCTCGGCGCCGGCCATCAGCGCGAGTTCGGCCGCGGCGACGCCGCAGCCGCGGTCGTTGTGCGGATGCACCGACAGCACGAGGCTGTCGCGGTGCTTCAGGTGCCGGCTCATCCACTCGATCTGGTCGGCGTAGACGTTCGGCGTGGTCATCTCCACCGTCGACGGCAGGTTGACGATGACCTTGCGCGCCGGCGTGGGCTGCCAGACGTCGAGCACCGCGTCGCACATCTCCTTCGCGAAGTCGAGCTCGGTGCCGGTGAAGCTCTCGGGCGAGTACTGGAACGTCCACTCGGTGTCCGGCCACTTCGCCGCGCATTCCTGCATGAACCGGGCGCCGTCGACCGCGATCTTGCGGATGCCGGCGCGGTCCATGCCGAACACGACGCGCCGCTGCGTGGTCGACGTCGAGTTGTACAGGTGCACGATCGCGCGCTTCGCCCCCTTCAGCGCCTCGAACGTCCGCTCGATCAGCGGCGCGCGCGCCTGCGTCAGCACCTGCACGTTGACGTCGTCGGGGATGAGGCGGTCGTCGATCAGCTGGCGCACGAAGTCGTAGTCGGTCTGCGACGCCGCCGGAAAGCCGATCTCGATCTCCTTGTAGCCCATCTTCACCAGCAGGCGGAACATCCGCATCTTGCGCTCGGCGTCCATGGGCTCGATCAGCGCCTGGTTGCCGTCGCGCAGGTCGACGCTGCACCACACGGGCGGGCGCGTGATCGCGCGCGACGGCCACGTGCGATCGGGCAATGCGATCGGGGGGAACGGTCGGTACTTCGCGGACGGGTCGATGTTCATCGTCGGTTCCTGTTGGCGGGCGGCGGGGCCGGACCGCGCGACATGGGACTTCGCCATCCGGTCCTGCTGGATGGCACGGGCACTGCTCGAATTGGAGGGGGTGGGATTATGTGCGCGCGAGGCGCAGCAGCAGCAGGCCGGACAGGGCGAGCGCGCGCGGCGACGCGAGGGGCGTCGGGGCGCTGCCGGCGGCGATGGGAACGCTGCTCATCGGGCAAAGATAACCGATATGCGGCGCCGCCGCAAGAGGCCGGCCGGCGGCGCCCCGGCAATGGCATAATCGCGCGGCCCGTCCTGCCGTACGCCCCCCCGGTTCAGCGTTGATCCCCGCCTCCGCCTTCGCGCCGCCCCCCAATCGCACGCCGGGCAGGCGCCTCGCCGACTTCGTCCTCTTCGTCCTGCTGATCGGCGGGGCCGGCGCGCTCGCGGTCCGCCGGGGCCAGGACGCGAACTGGGACCTGCAGAACTACCACTTCTACAACCCGTGGGCGTGGGTGAACGGCCGCCGCGGCTACACCTACGACATCGTCGCCGCGCAGCTGCAGACGTACCACAGCCCGATTCCGGACCTGCCGTTCTACTGGATGGTCGAGGCGGGCTGGGACCCGCGCCTGATCGCGTTCGCGCTCGCGATTCCGGCCGGCGTCGCCGCATTCGTGCTGCTGAAGATTCTCAACCTGCTGTTCTGCGACCTGCCGACGCGCGAGCGCGTCGCCGCGGTGACGATCGCATTCTTCGTCGGCATCACGTCGGCGATGAGCATCGGCGTGCTCGGCACCACGATGAACGAGTGGCCGGGCGCGCTGCTGACGCTCGCCGGCGTCTGGGTCGTCGTCCGCGACATGGTGACGCGTCCCGGCCTGCCGCCGACCCGCGCGTCGCTGATCGCCGCCGGCGTGCTCTGCGGCCTCGCCGCCGGCTTGAAGCTCACGTTCGGCCTCTTCGCATTCGCGCTGTGCGTGGCGCTGTGGCTGCGCCGCCCGCGACCGTGGCCGGCGTTCGCGCGGGGCTTCCGCGAGGCATTCCTGTTCGGGCTCGCCGTGCTGCTGGGGACGGCCATCTCGGGCGGCGCGTGGATGTGGGAGCTGTGGACACAGCTCGACAACCCGGTCTTTCCCTACGGCAACGTCTGGATCAAGTCGCCGTGGTGGGGCCAGTACGAGGTCATGGGCCGTCCGTACGGACCGCACACGCTCGGCGAATGGCTGGTGTTTCCGTTCACGCTGCTCGCGCCCAAGGCGTTCTACGTCACGGAAACCGAGTACGTCGATGCGCGCATGCCCGTGCTCTACGGCCTCGCGCTGGCGGCGGCCGCCGCGTGGCTCGTGCGCGGGCGGCACGCTGGCTATGCGGGAAGCGCGCCTGCGCCCGCGGTCGCCGGCCCGCGCACCGCCGAGGCGTGGCGCGTGGTCGCGCTGTTCTTCGTGGTCGCGTTCCTCCTGTGGACGCAGCAGTTCTCGATCTACCGCTACCTCGTGCCGCTCGAGGCCCTGACGGGCGCGGCGATCATCGCGCTGCTCATGTACCTGCTGCGCCCGGGCTACGCGCTGCCCGCGGCGCTCGTGCTGGCGGCGGTCCTCGTGGGGTCGACTCGCGTGCCCGATTGGTGGCACCTCGAGTTCAAGGACCGGTGGTTCGACGTGCAGGTGCCCCCGGTGGAGCCCGATGCGCTCGTGCTGCTCACCTCGGACGGCCCGATGTCGTACGTGCTGCCGTACTTCCCCCCCGACGCGCGCTTCTTCGGCCTGCAGAACAGCATCAACGACCCCAAGCGCGAGACGCTGATGGCGGCCACGATCTCGCGGGTGATCAAGGAGCACAAGGGGCCGCTCTACTCGCTCACGTACCCCGCGAACACCGGCGTCGACACGCTGCTCGCGCACGACCTGCTGCGACTGACCGAGACGTGCCGCGACGTCGTGACCAACATGCGGACGAGCCCGATCCAGCTCTGCCGGCTGTTCCGCATCCCGCCCAACTGGGGGGACCGGCGATGAGCGCGACCGCGTCGGCGCGAGGCGCCGGGACGCGCACCTGGCTGCCGTTCCTGCTCGTCATCGCCGTCTGGGCGCTCGTCGTCGCCCAGAACATCACGCTGCCCGGCGTCTACATGGACGCCGTCAATCCCGACTACCTGGCGGTGCGCCTGCTGCACCGGCACACCGAGCCCATCGCCGCGTGGCTGCTGCCCGGCAACTATCTGTTCGGCCGTGCGCCGGTGCTGATCTCGTTCTATCACGGCTCGCAGCAGGCGTGGCTGGGGCTGCCGGGCTTCTTCCTGTTCGGCACGACGGTCGCCGGCCTGCGCATCACGCACGCGCTCTTCGGCCTCGGTGTGCTCGCCGCGCTCTACGCGGTGCTCGGCCGCGCGGGGTTGAAGCCCTGGCAGGCGGGGCTCGCCTGCGCCGCGCTCGCGCTCGACCCGTCCTTCACGTACGCGTTCCGCACGCAGAGCTACATCACGGTCGCGCCGATGGCGTGGCTGCTGCTGTCGCTCTACTGCGTCCAGCGCGCGGCGGATGCCGGCACGCACCGCGTGCGCTGGCTGGCCGGCAGCGGCGTGCTGTACGGGCTCGCGGTCGTCGGCTACTTCATCTACGCGTTCTTTCTGCCGGCGATCCTGCTCGCGCTGCGGTGGTGGACGCCGCCGCCCGCGCGCGGAGGCCGCGGATGGGTCGCGTGGGGTGCCGGCGCGGCGCTCGGCGGCGCGTTCTATCCGGTCGGCTACGCGCTCGTCGTGCAGCAGATGGGCGGGCTCGGCGGCGCGTGGTCGTACTTCCAGCAGACGCAGCGCGCGCTGAATGCGTTCTCCGAGCAGCCGGCGCTCGCCGATCGCCTCGCGCACGTCGCCGCGACGATCGCGTCGGCGTTCCAGAATTCGTTCCACCACACGCTGATCTTCGGCGAGTACGGCGCGGTGCCCGGCGCGTCGTTCAAGATGGCGCTGCTGCTGGCGGTGCCGGGGCTCGCATGGGTGCGCGCCGAATGGCGGCGCGCCGCCACGCCGGCGCTGCGCACGTTCGTCGCGCTGGCCGTGTCGTTCGTCGCGGTCGCGATGCTGTTCGGCACGCGGCTTTCCGGCCACCACTACATGGTGCTGGTGCCGGTCGCCTACGGCGCGCTGGCGCTCGGCCTCGCGTCGCTGGCGACGGCGCCGCGCGCGTGGCAGGGCGCGACGGCGACGTTCGCGCTGCCGCTCGCCGCGCTCGTCGCGCTCAACGCGGGCGGCCAGGCCAAGGAGGCGGCGCGGCTCGCGGAAACCGGCGGCACCGGGTTCTACTCGGACGCGATCAACCGGCTGGCCGCGGACCTGGACGCGGCGCCGCGGCACCCGTTCGTGTACTTCCCCGACTGGGGCCTGTCGATGCCGGTCGCGTTCCTCACCGGCGGGCGCGTCGGCATGGACTCGCTCGAGAACTTCGCGGCCGGACGCAAGATGCTCTGCGAGGGCCGCGACGTCGCGGTGGCGATCGTCACCGGCGACCGCGGCGAGCGCATCGCCGCGTGGCAGCGTGGCTTCGGCTGGGACGCGCCGGCAACCGTCGTGCCGTACGCGCAGCGCGACGGCAAGGAACTGTTCGCGCTGGCGACGTTCACCGGTCGCCGCGACGGGCCGGGGTGCGGCTAGCGAGCGAGCGTTCCATCGCATCGTCCCGGTGTCGTCCCGAGGTGCGAAGCGACAACGCCGCGGCGACACGACGCGCGCCGGAGCGTGGCCACGGCAGATCCCTCGCTGGCGCTCGGGATGACACAGCCTGAAGGTGTCCGCTGCGGCGATTCGCGGCGGGCGGCGCGGCGGACAGTGGCGCGCGGCGGCGGGCGGCGGCGCGCGGCGGCGGACAGCGGCGGGCGGCGCGGCGGACTGCGCGGCGGCTAGCGGCGGGCGGCGCCTGCGGCGAGATAGGCGAGCCGCTTCGCCTCGCGCCGACCGCGCGCGACGCTCTCGAGGATGATGCCGCAGGCGAGCGACAGCGAGGCGAGCAGCATGAGGCCGGTCGCGAGGACGGCACTCGGCAGCCGCGGCACGAGGCCCGTCGCGACGAACTCCGCGACGACCTCAGCGCCTAGCGCCAGGCCCGCGACCGCGAACAGCAGCGCGCAGACCGAGAAGAACGGCAGTGGCCGCACGTCGCGGAACATCCGCGCCATCGCCGCGAGGATCCGCAGGCCGTCGCGATACGTCGACAGCTTGCTCGTCGAGCCTTCGGGCCGCTCGAAGTAGCTGGTCACGATCTCCGCCGTCGGCACGCGCAGGTCGAGCGCGTGCACAGTGAGCTCGGTCTCGATCTCGAACCCGCGCGCCTCCGCGGGGAACGACTTCACGAACCGCCGCGACATGACGCGGTAGCCGGAGAACATGTCGGTCGGGCGCTCGCCGAAGAGCGCGCCGAGCAGCCGGTTGAACATCCGGTTGCCCCACTGGTGGCCGCGCCGGTACGCGGCGTCGCGCTCGCCGTGGTCCCGCACGCCCGTCACGACGTCGAGGTCGTCGCGGGTCAGCCGCTCGACCATCTCGGGCGCGCGCGTCGCGTCGTACGTCGCATCGCCGTCGGTGACGACGTAGATGTCGGCGTCGATCTCGGCGAACATCCGGCGCATCACGCCGCCCTTGCCCGGCCGCTCCTCGCGGCGCACGACGGCGCCCGCCCTGCGCGCGATGTCGCCGGTGCCGTCGCTCGAGCGGTTGTCGTAGACGTAGACGACGCAGCCGGGAAGCGCCGCGGAAAAGTCCGCGACGACCCGGGCCACGGTCAGCGCCTCGTTGTAGCAGGGCACCAGCACCGCGATGCGGGGGGCCGCGGACGCCGCGCTCAATTCGCGCCCCCGGTGCGCCCGCGGCGCGCGAGACGCCACGCCGAGACCACATAGCCGGAGATCGCGTAGGCGACGAACCCCCCGAACAGCACGAGGGGCGGCTGGTACGCGAGCAGCGCGAGGACCACGACGAAGGCCGTCACCGCGACGAACGGGACGCTCTTCCGCAGGTTGATCGACTTGAAGCTGTAGTACTTGAGGTTGCTCACCATCGTGAGGCCGGCGAACACCGTGACGAACCACGCCCACCAGCGCACCGATTCCGGCTCGACGTTGTAATCGTCGACGATCCAGATGAGGCCGGCCACCAGCGCGGCCGCCGCGGGGCTCGGGATGCCGGTGAACCAGCGCTTGTCGGCGACGTCGAGCATCGTGTTGAACCGCGCGAGCCGCAGCGCGGCGCCGGCGCAATAGACGAACGCGGCGATCCACCCCAGCTTGCCCAGGTCGCGCAGCACCCACTCGTACATGACGAGCGCCGGCGCGGCGCCGAACGACACCATGTCGGCGAGACTGTCGAACTCGGCGCCGAACGCGCTCTGCGTCTTGGTGAGCCGCGCGACGCGGCCGTCGAGGCTGTCGAGGACCGCGGCGACGAAGATCGCGATCGCCGCCTGGTCGAAATTGAGGTTCATCGCCTGCACGATCGCGTAGAACCCCGCGAACAGCGCCGCCAGCGTGAACAGGTTGGGCAGGATGTAGATGCCGCGCCGCCGGATGCGGTTCTTGAGCGCCGCACGCTCCTGGTCGTAGTCGAGCATGGTCGGTCCGCGCGCGGTCAGGCGAACTCGGCGATGATCGTCTCGGTCGCCGCGACGACGTCGCCGACCGCGACGCGCGGCCGGCACGCCGGGTCGACGTAGACGTCGACGCGCGAGCCGAACCGGATGAAGCCGTAGCGCTGCCCGCGCGAAAGCTTCGCGCCCGGCTCGACGTAGCACAGGATCCGGCGGGCGATCAGCCCGGCGATCTGCACGCACGTGACGTCCTGACCGGCCGCGGTGCGCAGGTGCAGCGCGTTGCGCTCGTTCTCGAGCGACGCCTTGTCCAGCGCGGCGTTGAGGAAGCTGCCCGCGTGGTACCAGCGGTCGACGACGGTGCCGTCGACCGGGCTGCGGTTCGAGTGGACGTTGAACACGTTCATGAACACGCTGATCTTCAGCGCGTCGCGGTCGAGGTACGGGTCGCGTGCCTTCTCCACCTTGACGACGCGCCCGTCGGCCGGGGCGAGGATGGCTTTGGCCAGCTGCGGCACCCGGCGCGCCGGATCGCGGAAGAACTGCAGGATGAACGCCACGGCGAGCCACGCGAGCAACGCGAGCAGGCCGAAGCCCCACCCCGTCAGCAGCGACGCGACGACGATCGCGATCGCGAGGAACGTCCAGCCTTCGCGGGCGATGATCGGGTGCGGGTAGTCGTCGTTCATGCGGCGCGCGGGCGGCGTGGCGTACCCGTGGATTATGCCCTAGGCGCCGGCAGCGGCGCCGTGCGGCGCGAACGTCGCGCCGGCATCAGTTGCCGCCGCCGCGCTGCCCTTCCTGCTGCTTCAGCATGTCGCCGACCCCGCGCGCGCGGTCCATCGGCGCCGTCGGCACCGGCGCCGCCGATTCGACGGTCGCGCCCGACGCGTCGACCGCGGCGGGCGCGCGCGCCCGCTCGCCGGGCGTGCCCGCCTTCGTCGTAACCGTCGTCGTCGCGGGCGCCATGAGACCGTACGACTTCAGCGCGTCCTTCGCGAGCCACGCGACGACGAGGATCGCCAGCAGCAGGACGATCATGCCGACCCAGCCCCCTTCCCTGCTTCGTCGTCCGCGCATCCCCACCTCCCGCCGTTTCCGGCCCGCGTCGCGCGCCGACCGCCGCCGCGTCAGTTCCGCGACTGGTCGACCAGCTTGTTCTTCCGGATCCACGGCATCATCGAGCGCAACTTCTCGCCGACGACCTCGATCGAGTGCGCGGCCATCAGCCTCCGGCGCGACAGCAGCGTCGGCGCGCCGGCGCGGTTCTCGAGGATGAAGTCCTTCGCGTACTCGCCGGTCTGGATGCGCGTCAGCATCTCGCGCATCGCCTGCTTCGTGTCCGCCGTGATGATCTTCGGCCCGCTCACGTACTCGCCGTACTCGGCGTTGTTCGAGATCGAGTAGTTCATGTTCGCGATGCCGCCCTCGTAGATCAGGTCGACGATCAGCTTGAGCTCGTGCAGGCACTCGAAGTACGCCATCTCCGGCGCGTAGCCCGCCTCGACGAGCGTCTCGTAGCCCGCCTTGATGAGCTCGACGGTGCCGCCGCACAGCACCGCCTGCTCGCCGAAGAGGTCGGTCTCGGTCTCCTCGCGGAAGTTGGTCTCGATGACGCCGGCGCGCGTGCCGCCGATCGCCGCCGCGTACGAGAGCGCGACGTCGCGCGCCTTCTTCGACGCGTCCTGGTGGACGGCGATCAGCATCGGCACGCCGCCGCCGGCCGCGTACGTCGACCGCACCGTGTGCCCGGGCGCCTTCGGCGCGATCATCACGACGTCGAGATCGGCGCGCGGCTGCACCTGCCCGTAGTGGATGTTGAAGCCGTGGGCGAAGGCCAGCGTGGCGCCCTTCTTGATGTTGGGCTCCACCTCGTCCCGGTAGACGGCGGCGATGTGCTCGTCCGGCATCAGCATCATCACGACGTCGGCGCCGGCGACGGCGGCGCCGACCTCCGCGACCTTGAGCCCCGCCTTCTTCGCCTTGTCCCACGACGCGCCGCCCTTGCGCAGGCCGACCGTCACCTTGACGCCCGAGTCGTTGAGGTTCTGCGCGTGGGCGTGGCCCTGCGAGCCGTAGCCGACGATCGTCACCTTGCGGCCCTTGATCAGCGACAGGTCGGCGTCCTTTTCGTAGTAGACCTTCATCATGTTCCGTTCCCTCTTTCCATTGGCGAAGTCGTTCCCGCGAAGGCGGGAACCCGGCGTCGTGCCCCGACGCCACCGGGTTCCCGCCTTCGCGGGGACGACGATGGTGGTTCTTCGACTGCCGTTCGTTGCGTCCCGTGCGTCAGACCCGCAGCACCCGCTCGCCGCGGCCGATGCCGGACGCGCCGGTGCGGACGGTCTCGAGGATCACGCCCGGCTCGATCGACTGCAGGAACGCGTCGAGCTTGTGCCCGGTGCCGGTCAGCTCGATCGTGTAGCTCTTGTCGGTGACGTCGAGGATGCGGCCGCGGAAGATGTCGGCGAGCCGCTTCATCTCCTCGCGGTCCTTGCCCGACGCCCTCACCTTGACGAGCATCAGCTCCCGCTCGATGTGGTTGCCCTCGGTCAGGTCGACGACCTTCACGACCTCGACGAGCTTGTTCAGCTGCTTGGTGATCTGCTCGACGATGTCGTCGGACCCGGTGGTGACGATCGTCATCCGCGACATCGTCGGGTCCTCGGTCGGCGCCACCGTCAGCGACTCGATGTTGTAGCCCCGCGCGGAGAAGAGTCCCGACACCCGCGACAGCGCGCCCGCCTCGTTCTCGACGAGAATCGAAAGAATGTGTCGCATCACAGTTCCTCGGCCAAGATCATCTCGGTCAGCCCCTTGCCGCCCGGCACCATCGGGAACACGTTCTCGGTCTGGTCGGTGATGAAGTCGAGGAACACGAGGCGCTCCTTCTGCCTGAACGCTTCCTTGAGCGCGCCCTCGACGTCGGCCGGCTTCTCCACCTTGATGCCGACGTGGCCGTACGCCTCCGCGAGCTTCACGAAGTCCGGCAGCGCGTCCATGTACGACTCCGCGTACCGGTTGCCGTAGAAGAACTCCTGCCACTGCCGCACCATGCCCATGTACCGGTTGTTGAGGTTCACGAGCTTGATCGGCAGGTGGTACTGCTTGCAGGTGGAGAGTTCCTGGATGCACATCTGGATCGACGCTTCGCCGGTGACGCAGGCGACGGTCGCGCCGGGGTTGACGAGCTGCACGCCCATCGCGGCCGGCAGGCCGAAGCCCATCGTGCCCAGGCCGCCCGAGTTGATCCAGCGGCGCGGCTTGTCGAACTTGTAGTACTGCGCGGCCCACATCTGGTGCTGGCCGACGTCGGACGTGATGAACGCGTCGCCCTTGGTGATCTCGTAGAGCTTCTGGATGACGAACTGCGGCTTGATCAGGCTCGACTTCACGTCGTACCTGAGGCAGTCCTTGCGCTGCCACTCCTTGATGTCGGCCCACCACGCCTTCAGCGCGGCCGGGTCCGGGCGCTGCGGCGACGACTCGATGATCTTGACCATCTCGTCGAGCACGTCGCCGACGTAGCCGACGATCGGCACGTCGACCTTGACGCGCTTGGAGATCGACGACGGGTCGATGTCGATGTGGATGATCTTGCGGTCGCTGCGGTAGAAGTGCGACGGGTTGCCGATCACGCGGTCGTCGAAGCGCGCGCCGATGGCGATCAGCACGTCGCAGTGCTGCATCGCCATGTTCGACTCGTAGGTGCCGTGCATGCCGAGCATGCCGGTGAACTGCGGGTCGGTGCCCGGGAACGCGCCCAGCCCCATCAGCGTGTTCGTGCACGGGAAGCCCAGCAGCCGCACGAGGCGGGTCAGCTGCGGCGCCGCGTTGTTGAGCACGACGCCGCCGCCCGCGTACACCATCGGCCGCTTCGCGTCGAGCAGAAGCTGCACGGCCTTCTTGATCTGGCCGGCGTGGCCCTTGGTGACCGGGTTGTACGAGCGCAGCGACACGGTCTTCGGGTACGCGAACTCGGTCGATGCCTGCGTGACGTCCTTGGGGATGTCGACGAGCACCGGGCCGGGGCGCCCCGTCGCCGCGAGGTAGAAGGCCTTCTTGATCGTCAGGGCGAGGTCGCGCACGTCCTTGACGAGGAAGTTGTGCTTGACGCACGGGCGCGTGATGCCGACGGTGTCGCACTCCTGGAAGGCGTCCTGGCCGATGGCGTGCGTCGGCACCTGCCCGGTGATCACGACCATCGGGATCGAGTCCATGTAGGCGGTCGCGATGCCGGTCACGGCGTTGGTCACGCCCGGGCCCGAGGTGACGAGCGCCACGCCGGTCTTGGTCGACGACCGCGAGTAGCCGTCGGCGGCGTGCACGGCGCCCTGCTCGTGGCGGACGAGCACGTGCTTGACCTTGTCCTGCTTGAAGAGCTCGTCGTAGATGTTGAGGACGGCGCCGCCCGGATACCCGAAGACGTACTCGACGCCCTCTTCCTGGAGGCAGCGGATGGTGATTTCGGCACCCGTGAGTTGCATGGTTTCGCCCTAGGTTGATGAGGTCCGGCCCGGCGTGCGCGCGAGCGCCGTCCGGGCACTGCAAAACTGGCGAGGCGCGCCGTCGAGGTGGGGGCGCACGACCATCGAAGGCTTGATCGGGTAGAAAGCCGGTTCCGGGAAAACACCGCCCGCATTCCGAGGGAGTCTTCGCGACGCTTGTGGCGTCGCCGAAGGGATCGCGAACGGCCGTTTTTGCAGCACAGCATCGCGGCGCCTGCGAGCCGCGAACGTTAAGGTTAGCGGCAAATCCCCATGTTGGTCAAGGCTTAGCGCCGTGCTGCCCCGGCGCCGCGGGTGCGGCCGGCCACGGTGCTTGCTGTCGTGCAGCATCGGCGCGTTGGCCTCCGTGGCGGGAGCGACCGGCGTTCGCACCTATAATCGGCCCGTTTATCGCCCCTTTGCGCGCCCGGACGCCCTCAAACTGGCCTCGCCACAGGAAATGTCGGCATTTCTCGCGGAAGTCGAGCGGCGCGCCTTCAAGCAGGCGCTGTTCGCGACGCGGGACGAGGATTCGGCGCTCGACATCGTGCAGGACGCCATGCTGAAACTGGCGGAAAACTACGCCGGCAAGCCCGCCGCGGAACTGCCGATGCTGTTTGCCCGTATCCTGCAGAATGCCATCCACGACCATTTCCGCCGGCAGAAGGTGCGAAACACGTGGACGACGCTGCTCTCGGCGTTCGGTAAAGGCGATGAGAAAGACGAGGATTTCGACCCGCTGGAAACTTTGCCGGCGAAATCGGACTCGAACGCCGCGGAAGATCCCGCGCGGCAGTTCGAGCAAGCGCAAATTGTGAAGATGGTGGAGCAGGCGCTCGCACGCCTTCCGGCGCGTCAACGCGAAGCGTTTCTGCTGCGTTACTGGGAAGAGTTGGACGTGGCGGAAGCCGCTGCCGCGATGGGGTGTTCCGAAGGCAGCGTCAAGACCCATTGCTCCCGTGCCGTCCATGCCCTGGCCGCCATGCTCGAAGCCAAGGGGCTGAAGCCATGAACCGCGACCAAGACGAATTCGCCAAGAAAATAAAGGGTTACCTGGATGCCGGGGCGGCCGACCTGCGGGCGGGAACGGTTTACCGGCTGCAACAGGCGCGCGCCCAGGCGCTTGCCCGGATGGCCGAGCCGGCGCGCGCCGAGGCGCCGCGACTCGCCCACGCGCTGGCCGGGGGCGGCAGCACCGGAGGCGGCGGCAACCGCCGGACCCTCTGGCTCGGCGTCGGCATCCTGCTGATCGTCGCCGGCGCGTTCGGCTGGCAGCAGTGGCAGGCGTACCAGCAGACGCGCGAGCTCGAGGAGCTGGACGCGCAGATCCTGTCGTCGGACCTGCCCATCGACGCGTACCTCGACCGGGGCTTCCAGACTTGGCTCACGCGCTACCAGCCGTGATCCGGGCGGCGATCGCGGTCATCGTCCTGGCAATTCTTCCGGCCCTCGGTCCATCCGTCGCCCACGCGCAGATCACGATGGGCTCCCCGTCGTGGTCGCAGCTGACCCCGCGGGAGAGGCAGATCCTGGCGCCGCTCGCGCCGGACTGGAACAACCTCGACGCGCAGCGCAAGCAGAAGTGGCGCGGGATCGCGCAGCGCTATCCGAAGATGGGCGGCGAGGAGCAGCAGCGCGTCCAGCAGCAGATGAAATCGTGGGCGGAACTCACGCCGCAGCAGCGGGCCGCCGCGCGCGAGCAGTACAAGTCGCTGCGCCAGCTGCCGCCGGAGAAGAAGGACGAGGTGCGCCAGCGCTGGCAGGAGTACCAGAGCCTGCCGCCCGAGCAGAAGCGGGAACTCGCCACGCGCTCTGCACCGCCCGGCGGCGCGCCCGGCGCGGCGCGTACGCCCGCTCCCCCGATGACGCCGCCCCAGGGACCGGCATCGTCGGCCGAAGGCGCGCGGACGCGCTGAGCCGGCCCGCCGTCGCGTTCCCGACCGCGTGACCGCGTCGATGCCGCCTCCGGCCGGCCTCGCCCGGCGCTTCGCCGCGCTCGTCTACGAACTCCTGCTGCTGGCGGCCGTCGTGCTCGTCACCGGTTTCGCCACGCTGCCGCTGGTGTCCCGGGTCGGCGCCGGGACGCTGGCCGTGCCGGGCCTGCCGCAGCGCGTGATCCTGTTCTGCGTGCTGTTCGCCGTGCTCGCGTGGTACTTCACGTGGAGCTGGTCGGCCGGACGGCGGACGCTGCCGATGAAGACATGGCGGCTGGCACTCGTGCGCGCCGATGGGGGACGGGTCCCCGTGCGCACCGCCCTCGCCCGCTACCTCGCGACCTGGATCGGCCCGGCGCTGGCGCTCGGCGCCTACGCCGCGCTGCGCCCGACGGGCCTGGGCGCGCACGCCGCGTGGCTCGTCGCGTTCAACTTTCTCTGGGCCTTCGTCGATCCCGGGCGACAGTTCCTGCACGACCGGATCGCCGGTACGCGGCTCGTCGACCGGCGCCCGGGCTCCGACCCGCAATCCGCTGCACGCTGAGCGTCGGACCCGCGTGCGGGCTGCGGCGACGCGCGGGCACGCGGGGCGCTGCGCGGCGCTACGCCGGCCGGCGCGCCAGCGCGACGCCGACGCAGATCAGCGCCATGCCGGCGATCGCCAGCGGGTCGAGCGTCTCCCCGAACAGCAGCCACGCCATGACGGCGGTGACCGGCGGGACGAGGTAGAAGAGGCGCGCGACGTTGGCGGCCGCGCCGTGCCGCAGCAGCCAGTACAGGAGCGTGATCGCCCCGACCGACAACACGACCACCGACCACGACAACGCGAACACGAACGACGGCACCCACTGCACGGCCCGCGCGTCCGCCAGCCACGCGAGCGGGGCGAATACCGCCGCGCACACCGCGTACTGGATGGCGGCGCCGCTGATGAGGTCGACGTGGGCGCAGTGCCGCTTCTGGTAGAGGGTTCCCATCGAAATGCCGACCAGCGCGATCGCCGACGCCGCCAGGCCGGACAGCGCGCCGCCGAAGTCGACCTTCAGCCGGACCACGCACCAGACGCCGGCGAGGCCCAGGAACAGGCCCGCCCACTGCCGCGCGCGCACCGGCTCGTCCAGCCAGAAGTGGGCGAGGACCACGGTGAGGATCGGCTGCATGCCGACGAGCATCGCGCTCGTGCCTGCCGCCATCCCGCCGTCGAGCGCGACGAACACCCCGCCCAGGTACAGCGCGTGCACGCCCAGCGCGACCAGTGCGAGGTCGCGCCACTCGCGCAGCGACCGCGGGCGGCGCGCGCCGGTGGCGAGCGCCAGCGCCGCCATCAGCGTGGCGACGAGCGCGAAGCGGAAGAAGAGGAACGAGAACGGCGGCGCATACGGCAGCCCGTACTTCGCCGCGATGAACCCGGTGCTCCACAGCAGCACGAACAGGGCCGGGAACAGCGCCGCGCCGCGGGCGCCGGTCGCGGCTATCGCGGCCACCGGCGTCAGGGCTTGGTCGCCGCGCGGCGCGCCGCCTTGCGGAACCGCGCGGCGCTCTCGACGATCTCGCGCTTGGCGTCCTCGGCCTCGACCCAGCTCGCCACCCGCACCCACTTGCCGGGCTCGAGGTCCTTGTAGTGCTCGAAGAAGTGCGCGATCTGCTGCGTCGTGATCTGCGGCAGGTCGCGCGGCGACTTGACGTCGCGGTACAGCGACGACAGCTTGTCGATCGGCACGGCGAGGATCTTGTGGTCGCCGCCGGCCTCGTCGTCCATCTTCAGCATGCCGATGGGCCGGCAGCGCACGACGACGCCGGTGATGAGCGGGACCGGCGACAGCACGAGCACGTCGCACGGATCGCCATCGTCGGACAGCGTCTTCGGGATGTAGCCGTAGTTGCACGGGTAGTGCATCGCCGTCGACATGAAGCGGTCGACGAAGACGGCGCCGGTGTCCTTGTCGACCTCGTACTTGATCGGATCCGCGCGCATCGGGATCTCGATGACGACGTTGCAGTCGTTGGGGAGGTCACGGCCGGCGGGGACGCGATCGAGGCTCATCGGAGCGGGCTTTCGGGAGCGTTGAACGGAGGCGGCGATGGCCTATTATAGTGGCACGGCGCGGCGCTTCCCGCGGCCACGACCGTCCACGACTGCGAATCCGATGCGCACCGTGACCGCCCTCATCGCCGGCGTGGCCCTCGCGGCGGTGCTTCCCGCGACCGCGCAGCGCATGGAAGCGGGGCCGCTCGTCACGCCGTTCTCCGTCGCCAGACCGGGTGCGACGCCGCCGCCGGGCTGGGAGCCGCTGACGTTCGGCTCGATGAAGACGCCCACGAAGTACGATTTCGTCGACGCCGACGGGTCCGTCGTCGTGCACGCACGCGCCGAAGGCGCCGCGGGCGGACTCAACTTCCCGGTGAAGTTCGACATCCGGAGCGCGCCGTTCGTCGAGTTCCGCTGGAAGATCGCGAAGCTGATCGACGGCGCCGACAATCGCGTGGCGGCCCGGGAGGACTCGCCGGTCCGCGTGGTGCTCGGCTTCGACGGCGACAAGTCGAAGCTGACGTTCAAGGAGAAGACCGCGTCGATGCTCGCCAGGAGCGCGACGGGCAAGGATCTCCCGTACGCGCAGCTGATCTACATCTGGTCGAATGGCGAGCCGGTGGGCACGGTGATCGAGAACACGCACACGCGCCGCGTGCGGATGGTCGTCGCGGCGGCCGGTGCGGCCAACGCCGGCAAGTGGGTGACGATCAGCCGCAACGTGCAGGAAGACTTCCGGCGGGCCTTCGGCGAGGAGCCGGGCACGATGACCGACGTCGGCATCATGACCGACACCGACAACACGGGCGCGAACGTGGACGCCTGGTACGGCGACATCCGCTTCGTGGCGGCGAAGCCCTAGGCCCGTCCGCCGCCGCTGCGGGCACCGGGCCGAATCCGCCGACGCCGTACGCCGCATCCAACCCACGGGATCGTTCCCCGCCAATCCGGGCCTGCCATGCGCCGCTACTCGCTCCCGCTCGTCGTTGTCGCGAGCATCGTGCTCGCCGCCCTGCTCACGTGGCTCGTCGTGTCGTCGGCCAACTTCGGCGGCCGTGGCCCGCGTCCCGAGGCCGGCCCCGCCCGCAGCGAGGCCGCGGTCCGCGCGCTCCCGCCGTTCACGCGGCTCGACGTGTCCGGGACGGCCGACGTCGTGCTGGTGCAGGGCGCCGCCGAGAGCGTGGCCGTCGCGGCAGGCGGGCGCAGGGCGGGACAGGTCGATGCGCAGGTGCGCAATGGCACCCTCTACATCGAAGCGGTCGACCGCACCCGCTGGTGGGACCGCCTGTTCGGCGGCGGCGGGCGTCCGACGCACGTGGTCGTCACGTTCCGGGAACTCTCGCAGATCGACGCCGCCGGCACGGTCAAGCTCTCCGCCGCGTCGTTGCGCGCACCGAGCCTCCGGGTCACCGGCGCCGGCGGCACGGAAATCCGAATCGACGACCTGCAGGCAGGGAAACTCGAGCTGGCCGGCGCGGGCGCGCTCAAGGCGGAACTCGCGGGCAGCGTCGCCGAGCAGACCATCGCGATCTCGGGTGCGGGCGAGTACCGCGGCGCCCGGCTGGCGAGCGACATCGCGTCGGTGACCGTGGCCGGCGCAGGCAAGGTCGTCGTCCACGCGCGGAAGTCGCTCGACGCCGCCATCTCGGGTGCCGGCAGCGTCGAGTACCTGGGCGACCCCACCGTCACCGAGCACATCAGTGGCATCGGCCGCGTGCGCCGGCGCGACGCGTGATCACGGCGCGCTGCGCGATCAGTGCATCGCGGCCGCGGGCGGTGCTTCTCCGGCCTTGAACAGCAGCGTGAGTCCGGTCGCGGGATCGCGGTCGGCGTGGACGCCGGGCTGCACGCGCACGTCGGCGACCCGGCAGTCGGCGAGCAGCGTGGCCAGCATCTGCACGACGTCGTCGACGCGGTCGAGCGGGTAGAGCGGACAGCGGAAGCCTTCGGCTTCGCGGGTGTCGAGCGGCGACGACAGCGACAGCCGCACCTCCGCGCCGCCCGGCGCCGCCGCCACGCGATGCACGCTGATCACGGCCGCCGGCTCGCCGGTCGCCGCGCGCAGCTTGCGAATCGCATTGCTCGCGAAGACCTGCGCGCCGACCTCGCGCTGCGCGACCCGTCCGTGCCACAGCGCCGTCACCAGCGGCTGCGGCGCGCGCGGCAGCGCGAGGACCGAGACGCCGGGGATCCGCAGCGACGCCGCGAGCGCGCGCGCGAACGGAAGGCCCCACGCGCCGACCTGCGCGTCGCGAAACGGGTCCACGCCCTGCGCCGCCAGCACAGTGCCCGCGAGAAACCGCAGGTGCACCCCTTCGGCGCCCGCGCCCACCCGGATCGGCGCGGGAGTCAACGCGCGGTCCGACGCCGGCACGTCGTCGAGGGTGCGCCACGCGAGCAACGCCCCCAGGCGATCGAACTCGAGCGCGTCGGCCCCCGCCAGCGCGTTGCCGAGCGCGACCGCTCCGTGCCCGGCCAGCGCGCCGTGCTCGCGCAGCAGGCCGGCGAGCGCACCTGCGTCGTCGACGACGCCCGGCAGCTCGACCGGATCGCTCGCGGCACCCTCGCGGCCCGCGACGACGACCACCGGGATCGCGAACACCCGCACGAGCTGCGTCGGGTCCGGCGCGCCCGCCCGCTCGCGCTCGGCGAGCAGCCGCCAGAGGTGGCGATGGACGGCCGCCGACGGCGCCGTCGCGAACAGCGCCGCGAGCTCGCCGCCGCGACCGGGCGCGAGCAGCGCGTCAAGCGCCGCCCCGATCTCGCCGTCGCGGACCGCCGCGACCCTGCCCGTATCGGCGCCGAGGCTTGCCTCCGCGGCCCGATGCAGCGCGGCCGCGGCGCGCGGTGCCGCCGCCGGGTGCCAGGTACGGGGATCGTCCATTCGGGGATCGGGGTCAGGTATCAGGTATCAGCTATCAGCGTGCGTCGGAGAGCAACTGGCGGCGCGACTGTCCCCCGGCGCCCGCACCCTGTCAACCGAAGAGGCAGAACGGCCCCTGCCCCAGCGCCGACGGCACGAACCACGCGCGGTACAGGCCCGCCAGCGCGAACGCCGCGACGACGGCCGCAGCGCCGTAGCGCCAGGCCGCGTGGCTGAACCACCGCCGTGCGTGCGTGAACGCGAAGCCCGCCAGCAGCAGGTTGGGCAGCGTGCCCAGCCCGAAGGCCAGCATCACGAGCGCGCCGTCGCCCGCACTGCCGGCCATCAGCGCGACAGGCAGCACGCCGTAGACGAGCGCACAGGGGGTGAAGCCCCAGACGACGCCGAGCGCGTACCGGCCGGGCATGCCGGCGCCGGGCCCCAGCCGGGCGACCGCCGGCACAAGGCGCCGGAACGCCGCGAGCCCGGCACGCTCGAGCGGTGCGAACGCGAGGCCGCGCGCGGCGATCGACGCGGCCAGCACCAGCAGGAGCACGTTCGCGGCGACGTAGAGTCCACGCTGCACCGGGGCCAGCGCCACGGCGAACGCGGCGCCGCCGGCGGCGCCGAACAGCGCGCCCAGCAGCACGTACGTGGTCAGCCGGCCCGCGTGGCTGGCGGCGAGGCCCGTCCGCAGCGACCGCGCCGGCACCAGCGGCGCGATGTCGGCGGGGCGCGCCGCCAGCGCGATCCAGCCGCCGCACATCGCCACGCAGTGCGCGCCGCCGAGGAGCCCCGCCAGCAGGGCGCCGATCAGCGCGGATTGAGGCAACGGGCCTCCCCCGCCGCGCAGGCGTCGGGCGGCGCCGGCGTGTCTTGGTGTAAAGTGGCAGCCATCCGGCCAGACTTGCCGGGCAAAGCGGCCACCCTCGTGGCGGCCCCCGCCTGCAACCCGCGCTTCCCATGTCCACGCTCGAGCCGCGCACGATTCCGCAGTCGACGTCGAAGGTGATCTCGATCGGCGACCTGCGCGCCCACTGCAGCACGTGCAGCATGCGCGAGCTGTGCCTGCCGTTCGGGCTCGCGTCGTCCGAGGTCGACCAGCTGTATTCGATCATCGGCAGCCGGGTCAAGCTCAAGAAGGGCGAGCCGCTGTTCCGCAACGGCGCGCCGTTCGCGGCCCTCTACGCGATCCGGCTGGGCTCCGTGAAGACGACGATGCTGTCCGACGACGGGCGCGAGCAGATCGCCGGCTACCACATGCCCGGCGACATCCTCGGGCTCGACGGCATGAGCACCAGCCGCCACGAGTGCGAGGCGATCGCGCTCGAGGACACCGAGGCCTGCGTGATCCCGTTCGAGCGGCTGGAGGAGATTTCGCGGAAGGTCCCGGCGTTGCAGCACAGCCTGCACCGGGTGCTCGGCCGCGAGATCGGGCACGACCACCGCCAGCTGCTGCTGCTCGGCAGCATGCGCGCCGAGGAGCGGCTGGCCGCGTTCCTGCTCAACCTGTCCGAGCGCTACAAGTGCCGCGGCTACTCGTCGACCGAGTTCGTGCTGCGCATGACGCGCGAGGAGATCGGCAGCTTCCTCGGGCTCAAGCTCGAGACGGTGAGCCGGCTGTTCTCGCGGTTCCAGGAGGAGGGCCTCGTGCAGGTCCAGGGCCGCGCCGTGAAGATCGTCGACCTGCCGACGCTGAAGCAGCTCGCCAGCGTCCGCTAGCGCGCCGCGTCGTTCGCGCCGGACCGCTCGCCGTCCGGCTGCTCGCGCGACGGCGGGCTCTCGAGGAACAGCGACAGCGCCGACGACGCGATGCCGAGCGCCCAGAACCCGAAGAACCCCATCGCGTAGACCGACTCGCGCGACATCCCGAGCGGAGACCCGAAGAGGTGCAGGTCGAACGGGTCGAAGATCGAGAAGAACACGAGCTCCGCCACGCCCGCCATCAGGAACGCGGGCCAGACGATCCACATCACGCGCTGCGCGGTCAGCCACCGGGTCGCCATTGTCGCCCGCCCTTCCGGCTCACGGACCGCTGCGCGCGGGCACGCGCACGCCGCGCACGCCGCCCGCCGTCTCGACCGGCGGCAGCCGCCAGTCGTCGGTCTCCACGCTCACGAGCCAGCGGCCTGCCGGCAACGGCTCGATGCGGCCGACGTACGCGCGATCCGGCCCGACGACGAGGTCCGCGCGGCGGTCTTGTCCGGCCCGCGTGGGATGCACGACGGTCAGGCGCACCGCCGTGGGCATCGCCGCGCGCTCGGCCGACGACACGAGCGTGACGCGCGCGGCGCCGGCGGCGTCGACGTCGACGACCGCCTCCAGCCCCAGCGCCGCCGCACGCTGCGTCCGCTCGAGCGTGCGGTTGATCGCGAGCCCGCGCTTGTAGTAGTCGTCGGCGACGAGGCCGTCGTCGCTCGCGATCGCGAGCCACAGCGTCGCGAAGCCCGCGACCACCACGATGCCCGGACCGGCCATCAGCAGCCACGGCCACCGGTGGCGGTACCAGGGACGCGGTCCGGACTGGGGGACTGACACGGCGGCGGGCAGGCTGGCGAGCATCGGGGCGGACCTCACGGTATCACGGCGACGGCAGGATGAACGTCGTGTTCTCGCGCCGGCGGACGTTCGGGTCGCGCGTGTCCTCGATCACGATCTCGACCTTGTGCGTGCCGGGCGGGGCCGCCTCGGCGGGCGCCTCCAGGCGCAGCGCGAAGAGCTTCGCCGACGCCGCGTCGACCTTGACCGGCTGCGGCAGCCCGGCGATCGCGAGCCCGGGCAGACCCTCCGGCGTCAGCCGGAACTCGCGCGGCGCCTCCGCCGTGTTCATGATCTGCACGCGGTACACGTTCTCGACCACGCCCGGGCGCGCCTCGCGCGCGAGCGCGCCGCGGTCGCGCGCGACGTCGACCTTGAGCGGGTTCTTGAGCGCCAGCGAAACGCCGGCCGCGATGGCCACCGCCAGCAGGATCGACCCGTAGACGAGCGTGCGCGGCCGGAACACGCGGCGCCGGATCTGCGCCGACGAAAGGCCCTGCGCCAGTGCGTTCGACGACGCGTAGCGGATGAGGCCGCGCGGATAGCCCATCTTGTCCATCACCTGGTCGCAGCCGTCGATGCACGCGGTGCAGCCGATGCACTCGTACTGCAGTCCCTTGCGGATGTCGATCCCGGTCGGGCAGACCTGGACGCAGATGTTGCAGTCGACGCACGCGCCCAGCCCCGCCGCCTTCGGGTCGGCCTTGCGGCTGCGCGGGCCGCGCGGCTCGCCGCGCTTCGCGTCGTACGCGATGATCAGCGTGTCGCGGTCGAACATCACCGACTGGAAGCGCGCGTACGGGCACATGTACTTGCACACCTGCTCGCGCATCCAGCCCGCGTTGCCATAGGTCGCGAAGCCGTAGAAGAAGATCCAGAACGTCTCCCAGCCGCCCAGGTTCCACGTGATCGCGCGGATGCCGAGGTCGCGGATCGGCGTGAAGTAGCCGACGAACGTATAGCCCGTCCACAGCGCCAGCGTGATCCACGCCGTGTGCTTGAGCGCCTTGGTGACGTACTTGCGCAGCGACGGGGGCTCGGCGTCGAGGCGCATGCGCGCGACGCGGTCGCCCTCGATCTTGCGCTCGATCCACAGGAAGATTTCCGTGTAGACGGTCTGCGGGCACGCGAAGCCGCACCACAGCCGACCGGCGACCGCCGTGAACAGGAACAGCGAGAACGCGGACAGGATCAGCAGGACCGACAGGTAGATGACGTCCTGCGGCCAGAACACGATCCCGAAGATGTAGAACTTGCGCGCGGCGAGGTCGAACAGCACCGCCTGGCGGTCGTTCCACGACAGCCACGGCAGGCCGTAGTAGACGACCTGGGTGGCGATCACCAGCGCGACGCGCCAGCTGCGGAACCGCCCCGTGACCGCGCGCGGGTAGATCTTGCGCCGGATCTCGTACAGCGCGACTTCGGCGCCGTCGTCGTCCGGCGGTCCCGGCGCTGCCGCCGGCTTCGCGCGCGTGTCCACTTCGGTCACGGGGTCGGCGCCGGACACGCGGTGCCGTCACCGCGCGCTCCGGCGCTCCTGCTCATTTTGCCGCCGGCGGATTGTTCGACAGCCCCCACACGTACGCGGCGAGCACGCGGATCTGCGTGGCCGACAGCGCGTCCTTGAACGACGGCATCGGCGTCGTCCCGCCCGCGTAAGCGACGTTGTGCCCCGCGGCGATCCCTTCGGAGATCGCCTTCTCCGAGCTGCCGAACAGCCAGATGTTGTCGGTGAGGTTGGGCGCGCCCAGCGCCTGGTTGCCCTTGCCGTCGGGCTGGTGGCACGCGGCGCAGTTCGCCGTGAACACCGTCTTGCCGAGCTGCGCGCGCAGGCTGTCGTGCGGCAGGCCCGACAGCGATCGCACGTACGCGGTCACGTTGCGCAGGCCGTCCTCGCCGAGGACCGGGCCGAACGCCGGCATGACGCCCATCCGCCCACCGGTGATCGTCTCGATGATGGTCGCCGGCGCGCCGCCGTAGAGCCAGTCGTTGTCGCGCAGGTTCGGGAAGCCCTTGCCGCCGCCCGCGTCCGACCCGTGGCACGGCGAGCAGTACGTGAGGAACATGCGCTCGCCGGTCTGCCTCGCGGCCGGGTCGGCGGCGATCTGCTCGACGTCCATCTTCGCGTACTTCTCGTACAGCGGCTTCAGCCGGTCGTCGAAGTCGGCGCGCTCCTTCGCATACGCGCCGCTCGACGTCCAGCCGAGCACGCCCGGGATGTTGCCGAGGCCCGGATACAGGATCAGGTAGACGACGGCGAAGAAGATCGTGATCCAGAACAGGTTCGACCACCACTTGGGCAGCGGGTTGTTGTACTCCTGCAGGTCGCCGTCCCACACGTGCCCGGTGACGCCCATTCCGGTCGTCTTGTCGACGGGCCCCTTTTCGGCGCCGGTCTTCGGCGCGACCTTGATGCGGCCGGTGCTGACGAGCAGCCACGCGCACCCGGCGATCGACACCACCGTGAGGACGATGACGTAGAGGTTCCAGAATCCTGACGTGAAGTCACTCATGATGCGCGCCCCCCGCGCTGCACGTTCGGTTGCACGTTGTGGACGTCGTCGGGGAGCGCGAACGGCGCGTTGGCCGCCTCGTCGAACGCCCGCTTGCGCTTCTTGCTGTACGCCCACACGACGATGCCGATGAACGTGACGAACGAGACCACGGTCATCAGGCTGGACAGGAAGGTCGACGCGGTCATGGCTACCTCGCGTTCTTCATGGCCGTCCCCATGCCCTGCAGGTACGCGATCAGCGCGTCCTGCTCCGTCCTGTCCTTGAGCTCGGCCGGCGCCTTGGCGATCTCGTCGTCCGTGTACGGCAAGCCCAGCGTGCGCAGCGTCCGCATGCGCGCGGAAATCGTCGCGGCGTCGGCCGGCGTCTTCGCGAGCCACGGGTAGCCGGGCATGTTCGACTCCGGCACGACGTCGCGCGGGTTGTTGAGGTGCACGCGGTGCCAGTCGTCCGAGTAGCGGCCGCCGACACGGGCCAGGTCGGGTCCGGTACGCTTGCTGCCCCACTGGAACGGGTGGTCGTAGACGAATTCACCGGCCACCGAATACGGGCCATAGCGCTCGGTCTCGGCCCGGAACGGCCGGATCATCTGCGAGTGGCAGTTGTAGCAGCCCTCGCGGACGTAGACGTCCCGGCCCACGACCTGCAGCGCCGTGTAGGGCTTCAGGCCGGCCACCGGCTGCGTGGTCGACTTCTGGAAGAACAACGGCACGATCTCGACCAAGCCCCCGACGCTCACCACGAGCAGCACGAGGACGATCAGCCACGGCAGGTTGCTCTCGACGTGTTCCTGCGAAAGTTTCATCGCTCGTCCCCTCGTCTTACGCGTGCGCCGGAACGGCGGGAATCGGCGCCTCGTACGCCTTGCTGCCGGCGATCGTGCGCACCATGTTGAACGCCATGATCAGCATGCCCGTGAGGAACAGCGTGCCCCCGAGCAGCCGGATCGCGTAGAACGGGTACGTGGCCTTGACGCTCTCGACGAACGCGTACGTCAGCGTGCCGTCGGCGTTGGTCGCGCGCCACATCAGGCCCTGCATGACGCCGGCGATCCACATCGCGGCGATATAGAGCACGACGCCGATCGTCGCGATCCAGAAGTGCGCAGTGATGAGGCGCGTCGACCACATCTCGGTCTTGCCGAACATCCGCGGCAACAGGTAGTAGATGCTGCCGATCGAGATGAACGCGACCCAGCCGAGCGCGCCGGAGTGCACGTGGCCGATCGTCCAGTCCGTGTAGTGCGACAGCGCGTTCACGGTCTTGATCGACATCATCGGCCCCTCGAACGTGCTCATGCCGTAGAACGACAGCGACACGATCAGGAACTTGAGGATCGGGTCCTCGCGCAGCTTGTGCCACGCGCCCGACAGCGTCATGATGCCGTTGATCATGCCGCCCCACGACGGCGCCAGCAGGATCAGCGAGAAGATCATGCCGAGCGACTGCGTCCAGTCGGGCAGCGCCGTGTAGTGCAGGTGGTGCGGGCCCGCCCACATGTACGTGAAAATCAGCGCCCAGAAGTGCACGACGGACAGCCGGTACGAGTAGATCGGCCGGCCCGCCTGCTTGGGCACGAAGTAGTACATCATCCCGAGGAAGCCCGCGGTCAGGAAGAAGCCGACCGCATTGTGGCCGTACCACCACTGCACCATCGCGTCTTGCACGCCCGCATACGCCGAGTACGACTTCCACGATGTGAGCGAGACCGGCAGCTCGGCGCTGTTGACGACGTGCAGCAGCGCGATCGTCAGGATGAACGCGCCGAAGAACCAGTTGGCGACGTAGATGTGCGGCGTCGTTCGCTTGGCGATCGTGCCGAAGAAGACGACGGCGTACGCGACCCACACCAGCGTGATCAGGATGTCGATCGGCCACTCGAGCTCGGCGTATTCCTTGCTGGTCGTGATGCCGAGCGGCAGCGTGATCGCCGCGAGCACGATCACCGCGTTCCAGCCCCAGAACGTGAACGCGGCGAGCCCGTCGGAGAACAGGCGAGCCTGGCACGTGCGCTGGACGCAGTAATAGGACGTCGCGAACAGCGCGCAGCCGCCGAACGCGAAGATGACCGCGTTGGTGTGCAGCGGCCGCAGCCGGCCGTAGGTGAGCCAGGGGATGTCGAAGTTGAGCGCCGGCCACAGCAGCTGCGCGGCGATGATGACGCCGACCAGCATGCCCACGATGCCCCAGACGACGGTCATGATGGCGAACCATCGGACTACCTTGTAGTTGAACGTCGCCGTCGCGGCGCTAACTGTCGGATTTGCCATGTGTTTCTCGCTCCCTTGGGTACGTACAATCCCCTGTGCCCGGATGCTGCACCGCGGCAATCCTACCTTTGCCGACCGTCCGCAGGCTTGATATTTGTCAAATCCGGCGGGCGGTCGCCGCCCTCCCCGCCCGGCCGGTCGTCGTCGGCGACCACGCGGTGGGCGGGGCCTTCGAGGTCGTCGAACTGCCCGCTCCGGACGCTCCACAGGAACACCGCGCCGATCGCGAAGACCAGCACGACGGACAGCGGGATGAGGAGCATCAGGACTTCCACGCGGACTCCGGCGTACCCGGGGCGCCGTCCGCCGGTGCGGCCCCGGCCGCGGCGACGGCCGGTACGCGCGTCAGCCGCAGCGCGTTGCCCACCACCGCGAGCGAAGACGCCGACATCCCCGCGGCGGCCAGCAGCGGGGTGACGAACCCGAACGCGGCCGCGGGAATGGCCACGACGTTGTAGACGATCGCCCACGCGAGGTTCTCGCGCACGACGGCGAACGTGCGCCGCGCCGTGCGCAGCGCCTCGGCGACCAGTTCGATGCGGTCGGACAGGATCACGAGGTCGGCCGTCCACTGGGCGAGCGGCGCCCCGCTGCCGAGCGCGATCGAGACCTGCGCCTGCGCGAGCGCCGGCGCGTCGTTGATGCCGTCGCCCGCCATCGCGACGCGCGCGCCGCGTGCCTGCAACGCGGCGATCGCGTCGCGCTTGTCCTCCGGGTTCAGCGCGCCGCGCGCGTCGGCGATGCCGAGCGCCTGCGCGACGGCCGCGACGCTCTCCGCGCGGTCCCCGGAAAGCAGCAGCGGCCTCACGCGGAGTGCGGCGAGTTGCGCGACCAGCCCGCGTGCGCCCGGACGCAGCGTGTCGGCGAACGCGAACAGCGCGTGCCACCCGCGCGCGTCGCCCATGCCGACCAGCGTGTCGGCGCGGCGGCCCGCGAATTCGGCCAGCGCCGGCGGCATCGGCCCGGCGAGTGCCGCGACGAATGCGGGACTGCCGACGCGGACCTCGACCCCGGCCACGCGCGCCGACACGCCCTTGCCGCTCGCCTGCCGGACATGCTCGACCGGGATGCGGGCCGAGCCGCCCGCGGCGGCGACGAGCGCGCGCGCGAGCGGGTGCTCGGAGCGCGCCTCGACGGCGGCGGCGAGCGCGATCGCGTCCGCGCAGGGCCGGTCGCCGGCGGTCGCGCAGCCGGTCAGGCGAATGCGGCCCTCGGTCAGCGTGCCGGTCTTGTCGAGCACGACGTGCGTGACGCCGGCGAGCGCCTCCAGCGCGTCGCTGCGCGCCAGCACGACGCCGCGCCGCGCGAGCGCGCCCGCGGCTGCGGCGAGCGCCGCCGGCGTGGCCAGCGCGAGCGCGCACGGGCACGACACCGCGAGCACCGCGAACGTGACCGCGAACGCGCGCGGCGGATCGTGCAGCCACCAGAACGCGGCCGTGGCGGCGGCCAGCGCCAGCAGCACCGCGACGAACACCGCGGCGATGCGGTCGGCGCTCTTCACGATCGCGGGTCGTGTCGCCGCCGCGCGCTCGGCGAGGCGCAGGATCGCGGCGAGCCGCGTGTCCTCGCCCGCGGCCGCGACGCGCATGACCAGCGCGTTGTCCCGGTTGACCGCGCCTGCCCACAGCAGGTCGCCGGGCGCGCGCGGCCGCGGCGTGCTCTCGCCGGTCAGCATCGCTTCCTCGACGTGCGAGCGGCCGTCGAGCACTTCGCCGTCGGCGGGCACGAGCGCGCCCGGACGCACCAGCACGACGTCGCCCGGCACGAGCGCGGCTGCCGCCACGGTCGCCGCTTCGCCGCCGGCCGGCCAGCCCGCGAGGCGCTCGGCAGTGTCGGGGCGCTGGCGGGCGATCGACTCGATCGCGTCGCCGGCCTTCTGCCGCGCCATCAGTTCGACGTAGCGCGCGACCAGCAGCAGCGCGATGAACATCGTCACCGAGTCGTAGTAGACCGGGCCCGCGCCGCCGAACGTCGACCACGCGCTCGCGACGAACGCGGCGACGAGGCCCAGCACGACCGGCACGTCCATGCCGAGCCGGCGATGCGCGAGGTCGCGCCACGCGCCGGCGAAGAACGGCGCCGCCGAGTAGAAGAGCGCCGGCAGCGTCAGCACGAAGCTGCCCCACTCGAGCAGCCGGCGGTGCTCGGGGGCAACGCCGTCGTCCGAAAGGTAGACGGGCACGGCGAACATCATCACCTGCATCATCGCGAGCAGCGCGACCGCCATCCGCGTGAGCAGCGTGCGGCGCTCGGCCCGCGCCAGCGCCTCGCGGCGCGCGGGGTCGTACGGAAACGCGCGATAGCCGACCGCGGCGATCGCGCGCAGCACCGCGGCGAGATCCGTGGCGTGCGGATCCCACGCGACCAGCGCGCGGCGTGTCGCGTAGTTGACGCACGCCGCGGCAACGCCGGGCTGGCGGCCGACCCACGACTCGACCAGCGGCACGCACGCGCCGCAGGTCATGCCTTCGAGCAGCAGCGACGCCTCGCGGCGGCCGTCGGGCAGCGCGCGCACGAGGCCGCCCGACTCCGCGGCGGCGCCCCAGCGGACCCAGTCGTCGTCGACGTCGGATTCGGGCCGCGCGGCGACGCTCGTCCGGCCCGCGTACAGGCTGTCGAGCCCCGCGGCGTGCAGCGTCTCGGCGACGGCCTGGCACCCCGCGCAGCAGAACGCCCGCTCGGTGCCGGCCACGACCGCGGTCCAGCGCGCGGGCCGCGGGTTCGGCGCGCCGCAGTGGTAGCAGTTCGCGGCGGCGCCGATGTCGGTTCCGGGCGAGGCCGCGGGCGCGTCGACGGCAAAGGCGGTGAGCCCCGACATGGCTTAGACTCTAAGGCGATGCGCGCGCGGGGGTCAAGCCGACGGCGGCGCAGAGGTTGACGTCGCGCAAGGGGGATTACCGCGTTGACGTGTGTCAAGCACCCGCAGCACCGGGTGCGTATGATGAAATCGTGCCAACGCGAACGGAGAATCCAATGTACACCAACCTGCTGGTTCCGACCGACGGCTCGAAGCTCTCCGACAAGGCGGTTTCACAGGCGCTCGATCTCGCGCAGGCGCTGAAGGCGAAGATCACGGTCTTCCACGCGTCGCCCGATTACCCGATGCCCGTGTACGCCGAAGGCGTCGCCGTCGAGATGATCTCGCGCCGCGAGTACACGAAGCGCGCGAAGGAGGAAGCGACCAAGGTGCTCGACCGCGTGCTGGCGAAGGCGAAGGCGGCGGGCGTCGAGTGCGCGACCGTGCACGCGATCGCGTCGGCGCCGTGGGAGGCGATCCTCGCCGCGGCCAAGAAGGGCAAGTGCGACGCGATCGTCATGGCGTCCCACGGGCGGCGCGGCCTCACGGGCCTGCTGCTCGGCAGCGAGACCACGAAGGTCCTCACGCACAGCAAGCTGCCGGTCCTCGTCGTCCGATAACCGCACGAGAATCGCGCGGCAGGCGCTACGCGCGCCTCGCGCGTTTCACGGCCGGAGCAGTACGCACGCAAGGCTTCGTGCGGCCGGGCGGAGATCGCGCCGCGGGTCGCGACACGACCGCGCCCGCGGTTCCCCGACACCTACTTGAGCCACAGGTAGTCGACCGGGTTGTCCGGACAGGGGCCGAGTCCGCATTCGAGCAGGAAGGACACGGCGTTCGCCGCGGCCAGCATCAGGAACAGCGCGCAGGCGAAGCTCGTGATCGCGCCCGCGGGCGGCGCGCGCTCCTGCGGCGCCGACGGCGCGACGAGCAGCATCGCGCCGACGTACGCGGCCAGCGCGCCGAACCCGACGAACGCCCACGTGTAGAAGTGGAACCCCAGCAGCGCCGAGCCGTAGGCACCGGTGTCCGGGACCACGTGCAGCGCGATCTGGCGCAGCGACGCGCTGCCGGCCGCCACCGACGTCAGCAGCACGATGCCGTAGTGCGACGGCGCGTACCCGGCGCGCAGGTTCAGCATCAGGCCGACCCCGGCGACGATGAAGCCGACGCGCTGCAGCGCGCACAGCGGGCACGGCAGCTCGCGCAGCACGATCTGGTACCAGAACGCGACGAGCAGCACGGCGGACAGGCCGAGCAGCGCGAGCGTGTCGAGTACCCGTTGCATGGCCCGGTCGGCCGCCCTAGAGGGCGATGGACAGGTCGCTGGTGGCGTGATACACGAGCCACCACACCTGCACGACCACGGTGAGCACTGCGAGCGCCAGCGCAGGGCGGCGGCGCCCGTAGTACGCGAGCAGCGCTGCCGCCAGCGCCATCACGAACGGCAATGCCATGACCATCCTGTCCGCCTCCGCAGGGACCGGCCCGCGCGCCGGGGGCTGCGCGCCGGGGCCACGCTCGCCGCGCGACGCGATCATACTCCTGCGCGCGGCGCTCATCGCGTGCGTGCTCGCCGCGTGCGGCGCCGCCGCGGCCGCCGACCCGGCGAAGGTGCTGCGCGTGGCCGGCAGCGACATCGACACGCTCGACCCGCACCAGCTGCAGGACGTCTACTCGCGCGACGTCGCGTCGGTGATCTTCGAGGGGCTCTACGAGTGGTCGTACCTCGAGCGGCCGGCGGTGCCCGCGCCGCGGACCGCGGCGGCGCTCCCGGAGATCTCCGCAGACGGCCGGACCTGGACGATCCGGCTGAAGCCCGGCATCCGGTTCACCGCCGACCCGGCCTTCGGCGGCAAGCCGCGCGAGCTGACGGCGGAGGACTACGTCTACTCGATCAAGCGTTACCTGGATCCCAACCTGCGCGGCGGCGGCGAGCCGCTCACCTCCGATCTCATCGTCGGCATGCGCGCCGTCGTCGACGCCGCGCGCAAGCCCGGCGCGCGCCTCGACTACGACGCGCCGGTGGCAGGACTGCTCGCCATCGACCGCTACACGCTGCAGCTGACGCTGCGCGAGGCGAACTTCCCGGTCGCCACCAGCGTGCTGCAGACGCCCGCGGTCGCGCGCGAGGTCGTCGAGGCCGCGCGCGGCGACATCCAGGCACGCGCCGTCGGGACGGGGCCGTACCGACTCGCCGAGTGGCAGCGCGGCTCGCGCGTCGTGCTGGTGGCCAACCCCGACTACCGGCCGCTCGCGTTCCCGGACAGCCGCGACCCCGCCCACGCCGCGCTCGTCGCGGCGATGCGGGGCCGCAAGCTGCCGGCGATTGGGCGCATCGAGCTCGCCGTCATCGACGAGCAGCCGGTGCGCGTCCTCGAGTTCGACCGCGGCACGCTCGACGTCGTCGCGCTGCGCGGCGAGGCCGTCGCGCCGCTGCTGCCCGACGGCGAGCTCGCGCCCGCGCTGGCGGCGCGCGGCATCGGCCGCATCGCCTACGCCACCAATTCCGTGCGCTCGATCTACGTCAACATGGACGATCCCGTCGTCGGCGGCATGTCCCGCGAGCGGATCGCGCTGCGCCGCGCGATCGCGCTCGCCATCGACGTCGAGTCGCTGATCCGCGTCGTCTACGCGGGGCAGGGGCTGGCCGCGAACCAGCTGGTGCCGCCGGGGATCTCCGGCTTCGACCCGACGGTGCCGCCGCGCGCGTACGACCCGCAGCTCGCCTCGGCGCTGCTCGACCGGATGGGCTACGGCAAGCGCGACGCGCGCGGCTACCGGCTCGCGCCGGACGGCAAGCCCCTCACGCTGACGATGACCATCTTCACGGCCGCCGTGTGGCGCGAGATCCAGACGCTGCTGCACAAGAACCTGGAAGCGATCGGCTTGCGCATCGAGTTCCGGCCCACACCAGTGCAGGACCTCTTCAAGGAAGCGGCGCAAGGCAGGTTCATGCTCAACATCCACGGCCGCAGCGCCTCGCCGGACGGCCTCATCTTCCAGACGTTTTACGGTCCGTCACCGCCGGAAGCCAACGAGTCGCGCTTCCGCTCGGCCGAGTACGACCGCGCGCTCGAGGCGTTCCTCCGCGCGCGCGACGACGCCGCGCGGGCGCGCGCCGCGCGCACGATGATCGACGTGGTCCGCGTGTACGTGCCGGTGATCCCGTTGCTGGTCGACGTGCAGAACGCGTTCACGCAGCCGTGGCTGCAGGGGTTCTACCCGTCGCCGTTCGCCGCCTATTTCCAGTATCTCGACATCGACATCGCGCGCAAGCGTTGACAGGCTGATGAATTTCCTCCGGTGTCATCCCGAGGAGCGCATGCGACGAGGGATCCGATGTATGGAAACCATCGATTCGTCGCAACAGCAGGTTCCTCGCTCCGCTCGGAATGACACCGGACAAGGTCGGGCAGGCCGAATTTCAAGAGCCTCTCAGGCGCGTTCTCGCCGCGCGGGCAACCGGTCGGGTACAATGCCGTTTTCCCGAGCAAAAACAGCACGATGCGCGCATCGAAGTTCTACGTCGCCACCCTGAAGGAAGCCCCGGCGGAAGCCGACATCGCCAGCATCCGGCTGATGCTGCGCGCCGGCATGATCAGGAAGCTCGGCACCGGCCTCTACACGTGGATGCCGCTCGGCCTCCTCACGCTGCGCCGCGCGGAGCAGATCGTGCGCGAGGAGATGGACCGCGCGGGCGCGCTCGAGGTGCTGATGCCGGTCGTGCAGCCGGCCGAGCTGTGGCAGGAGACCGGGCGCTGGGAGAAGATGGGACCCAACATGCTGCGGCTGAAGGACCGCCACGAGCGCGACTTCGTCGTCGGCCCCACGCACGAGGAGGTGATCACCGACGTCGTGCGCCGCGAGATCCGCAGCTACCGCCAGCTGCCGGTCAACTTCTACCAGATCCAGACCAAGTTCCGCGACGAGATCCGGCCGCGTTTCGGCGTGATGCGCGCGCGCGAGTTCATTATGAAGGACGCGTACTCGTTCGACGCCGACGAGGCCGGCATGTTGCGCTCGTACCAGGCGATGTACGACGCGTACGTGCGCATCTTCACGCGGATGGGGCTCACGTTCCGCGCAGTCGAGGCGGACACCGGCGCGATCGGCGGCAACAAGTCGCACGAGTTCCAGGTGCTCGCGGAATCCGGCGAGGATGCGATCGCGTACAGCAACGGCTCCGACTACGCGGCGAACGTCGAGAAGGCGGAGGCGCTCGCGCCCGACGAGTCGCGTGCGCCGGCGACGGAGGCGATGGCGAAGGTCGCCACGCCGGGCCAGTCGACGTGCGAGGAAGTGGCGCGGCTCCTCGGCCTGCCGCTCGCGCGCACAGTGAAGTGCCTGATGGCGTGGGCGGACGGGCGCGTGCACATGCTGCTCGTGCGCGGCGACCACATGGGCAACGAGGTGAAGATCGGCAAGCTGGCCGGCATGGAGGGGTGGCGGTGGGCGACCGACGGCGAGATCGTCGCGGCGACCGGCTGCAAGCCGGGCTATCTCGGCCCGGTCGGCATCCCGCGCGAGATGCCGCTCGTCGTCGACCGGTCGGTCGCGGTGATGGGCGACTTCGTCTGCGGCGCGAACGAGCCCGGCTTCCACCTGCGCGGCGTCAACTTCGGCCGCGACTGCCGGGAGCCCGACGTCGTCGCCGACATCCGCAACGTCGTCGTCGGCGACCCGTCGCCCGACGGCTGCGGCACGCTCGACATCGTCCGCGGCATCGAGGTCGGCCACGTGTTCGCGCTGGGCACGCTCTACTCGAAGGCGCTGGGCGCAACTTATCTCGCCGCCGACGGTCAGTCGAAGGTGCTGGAGATGGGCTGCTACGGCATCGGGGTGACCCGGGTGGTGGCGGCCGCGATCGAGCAGAATCACGACGACCGCGGCATCGTCTGGCCGGAGCCGCTCGCCCCGTTCGCCGTGGCGATCGCCCCCGTCGGCTACGACCGCAACGAGGCCGTGCGCACGCTGGCCGACCGCCTGCACGACGAGCTCGAGGCGGCCGGGGTCGACGTGCTGCTGGACGACCGTGGCGAGCGCCCTGGCGTGATGTTTGCTGATCTCGAGCTGATCGGGATTCCGCACCGCATCACGATCGGCGACCGCGGCCTCAAGGAAGGCCGGGTCGAGTACCAGGGCCGCCGGGACGCCGCGGCCACCGCGGTGCCGGTCGCCGAGATCGCCGCCTTCGTGAAAGGACGCCTTGCCGGCAACGGCACGAACGTGAACGCATGACCCGGTACCGACGGCCCCTGCTCCCTCCGGCCGCCCTCGCGGCGCTGGTGCTGCTCGCACCCGTGGCCGCGTACGCGGGGGCGCAGCAGGAGGAGCAGCTCGCGCCGTCGGTCGTCGTGGGCCTGACGAAGGCGATCGCCGACGCGCCGGTGCCGGCCGACTACGCGGGCCGCGCCGAGCTGCAGCCGTGGCTCGCCGAGATGTCGCGGCGGATCGCACACAAGGTCGCGGACGAGCGCGAGCGGCGCGACGTGCTCGCGACGGTCCACTACGAGGCAACCCGCGCGGGCCTCGATCCGCAGCTCGTGCTCGGCGTCATCTACCACGAGAGCGGCTTCAAGAAATACGCGGTGTCCACGGCCGGGGCGCGCGGCTACATGCAGGTGATGCCGTTCTGGCCCCCTCTGCTCGGCGCGCCGGACCAGAATCTCTTCAACCTGCGGACCAACCTGCGCTACGGGGCCGTGATCCTCCGGTACTACCTGACCGTCGAGAGCGGCGACCTGTACCGGGCGCTCGGCCGCTACAACGGCAGCCTCGGCCGGCCCGAGTATCCCACCGCGGTGCTCGCCGCGATGAACCGCCACTTCGGATACGGCGGCGGCGCCGGCACGCCGTCGGCCACGGCGGCGATCGGCATTCCCGCGCCGCGGTGAGCGAAGCAACCGGGGCCGCGCCCGCGCGCGCGCCCCGCTATTGCGGGCGCTTCGCCCCGTCGCCGACCGGACCGCTTCACTTCGGATCGCTGGTCGCCGCCGTCGCGAGCTGCGCCGACGCGCTCGCCGCCGGCGGCCGCTGGCTGCTGCGGATCGAGGACGTCGACACACCACGCACGCGCGCGGGTGCGGAGGACGCCATCGTGCAGGCGCTCGCGCGGCACGGCTTTCGCTGGGACGGGCCGCTCGTGCGGCAGTCCGAGCGCACGGCCGCGTATGCGCAGGCGCTCGCGCGCCTGCGCGCGCAGGACGTCGTCTACGCGTGCACGTGCTCGCGGCGCGCGCTCGAAGAGGCGCCGCTCGCCGCCTCCGGCGAGCGGATCTATCCCGGCACGTGCCGCGGCAATCCCGCGGCGGGCGGCGGCGTCGCGGCGCACGCGGCGCAGCGCGTACGGGTCGGCGACGCCGTCGTCGAGTTCGCCGACCTTCTGCAGGGGCCGCAGCGGCAGGTGCTTGCGCGGGACGTCGGCGACTTCGTCGTCCGGCGCGCCGATGGCCTGTTCGCCTACCAGCTCGCGGTGGTCGTCGACGATGCGGCGCAGGACGTGACGACGGTCGTGCGCGGCGCGGACCTCCTGTCGTCGACGCCGCGCCAGATCTTCCTGCAGCGGCTGCTCGGCCTGCCCACGCCGGCCTACCTCCACGTGCCGGTCGCGATCAACGCCGCCGGCGAGAAGCTGTCGAAGCAGACGCGCGCGGCCGCGCTGCCGGACGATCCGGTACCGTCGCTGCTCGCCGCGTGGCGCTTCCTCGAGCAGCCGCCGCCGGCGGCTGCGCCACGCACGCCCGCCGAATTCTGGGCGCACGCCGCACGCGCGTGGTCGCGGGCCCGGCTGCCGCCCGTCGCGATGCTGCCGGCGCCGCGCGGCGCGTAACGGCGCGCGTGTCGCCGCGGGGCAGACCGCGACGGCGCGTATAATCGGCGGCCCGCACCGGTACGTCCCGCGCCGTTTCCGCAAGGCGTCTCGAGCCCGCTCCATGACCACACTCGTTGTCGTCCGCAAGGGCGACGAAATCGCCATCGCCGCCGACTCGCTGACGACGTTCGGCGACACGCGCCTGGCCGCGCACCACGACCGCACGTACGACAAGATCGTCCGCTACCGGGAGGGCACGTACCTCGGGTTGTGCGGATCGGCCGCGCATCAGCTCGTGTTCGAGAGCCTGCTGAAGCGCCACGACGATCTCGACTTCTCCGACCGCCTCGCGATCTTCGAGACGTTCCGCAAGCTGCACCCGATCCTCAAGGAGCAGCACTACCTCAATCCGAAGGAGGAGGAGGACGATCCCTACGAGTCGACGCAGGTGACGGCGCTGATCGCGAACGAGCGCGGCATCTTCGGCGTCTACTCGATGCGGGAGGTGTTCGAGTACACGCAGTTCTGGGCGGCCGGGTCGGGTCGCGAGTTCGCGCTGGGCGCGATGCACGCGCTGTACCCGCGCCTGAAGACCGCCGAGGCCGTCGCGCGCGCCGGGATGGCGGCCGGCACGGAGTTCGACAAGAACTCCGCGATGCCGCTGACGCTGTACACGCTCCGGGTCAAGGCCGCGTGACGTCGAGCGCGCCGCCGCCTGCCGATGCGCTGACCCGGTTCGTGTTCGAGCACGCGGCCGTGCGCGGCGCGCACGTCGCGCTGGCCGACACCGTGCGCTCGGTGCTCGCCTGCCATCCGTATCCGCCCGCGCTCGCGCGCGTGCTGGGCGAGCTGCTCGCCGCGAGCGCGCTGCTCGCGTCCACGCTCAAGTTCACCGGCAGCCTGATCGTCCAGCTGTCGGGCGACGGGCCGGTCCGGCTGCTCGTCGTCGAGTGCACGGACGCGCTCGCGCTGCGCGCGATGGCGCAGTGGGACGCGGAGCGCACGGGCGCGCTGGGGCCCTACGCGACGCTCGCCGACCTGGCCGGCGGCCCGCACCACGGGCGCCTCGTGCTGACCCTCGATCCGAAGGGCGCCGGGACGATCTACCAGGGCATCGTCGCGCTGGAAGCGGGCTCGGTCGCCGCGCTGATCGAGCACTATCTCGCGACGTCCGAGCAGCTTGCGAGCCGGCTGCTGCTGACCGCGACGGGCCATGGCGCGGCGGGGCTCCTCCTGCAGCGGTTGCCCGGTTCCGGCGACGACGACGACGCGACGTGGCAGCGCGCACGCGCCGCGCTCGACGCCGTCGCCCCCGCGTCGCTGCTCGCGCCGGCCGCGGCGGCCGCGCAGCTCGCGGCCGCGTTCCCGGAGGACGACGTTCGCGTGTTCGGCGCGAAGCCGGTCGCCTTCGGCTGCTCGTGCTCGCGGCAGCGCGTCGAGAACGCGCTGCGCATCGCCGGCGCGGCGGAGATCGAGTCGATCCTCGCCGAGCGATCCGACGTCGAGGTCACGTGCGAGTTCTGCAACCGGCGCTACACGTTCGCGCCGGCCGAGGCGCGCGCGCTGTTCGCCGCGGCCCCTGGCGCCACCCGCCACTGACGGGGCCGCCGTGGCCATGTCGCTCTACGTTCCGGCGCACTTCGCCACGGACGACCGGGACGCGATGGCGCGCCTCATGCACGACCATCCGTTCGCGACGGTGATCACGTTTGCGGGCGGCGAGTTGCACGTCTCGCACGTGCCGCTGCTGCACGTGGCGGAAGGCGGGCCGCACGGGACTCTGATCGGCCACTTCGCGCGCGCGAACCCGCACTGGCGGCACGCGGAAGGCGTCGCGTCGCTCGTCGTGTTCCAGGGCCCGCACGCGTATGTGTCGCCGTCGTGGTACACGGCGCCCGAGCGCATGGTGCCGACCTGGAACTACGTGGCCGTCCACGCGCACGGGGCGCTCGCGCCGATCGCCGATGCGATCGAGGCGCGTGGCGTGCTCGACGCGCTGGTCGAGCGCTTCGAAGGCGGCCGTGCCGTGCCGTGGCGGCTGACGATGCCGGCGCCGCAACGCGACGCGATGGTGGGTGCGATCGTCGCGTTCCGCATCCCGATCGACCGGCTCGAGGGGAAGTTCAAGCTGTCGCAGAACCGCAGCGCGGAGGACCGCGCGCGCGTCGCGCAGGCCCTGCGCGCCGAAGGATATGCCGAGGCGACCGCCACCGCGGAGTGGATGGCGCGGCACGCCGACGTGAAGGCGCCGCCGCCGTGACCCGCGGCGCCGCGCGCGACGACGCGCACGAGGAGCGCGTGCGCATCGACAAGTGGCTGTGGGCCGCGCGCTTCTACAAGACGCGCAGCCTCGCCGCGCAGGCGGTCGACGCGGGGCAGGTGCGCGTGGCGGACGAGCGCGTGAAGCCCGCGCGCCCGCTGCGCGCGGGGGAGATCGTCGCGGTCCGCAAGGCCGGACTCGTGTGGACCGTCGAGGTGCTCGCGCTGTCGGACCGGCGGGGCGGCGCCGCCGACGCGGCGCTTCTCTACCGCGAGACCGACGCGAGCCGGGAGGCGCGTGAAGCGCTCGTCGCGCAGAAGCGTGCCGCGCAGGCGGCCTCGCCGCAGTTTCCCGGCCGTCCGACCAAGCGCCAGCGCCGCAAGCTCGAGGATTTCCTCAACGAGCCGTGACGCGGGCGCGCCGCGTCAGCAGAGCAGCAGGTTGGCAAGATCGATGATGAAGTCGGGCTGCCGGTAGGCGCGGATCACCAGCCACGCGACGGCCAGCGCGAGGACGAGCGCGACGACGTGCCACAGCCGCCTGCGCGTGAAGGAGTGGGCACGACCCGCGGCGGCGGCGCCGCGGGCCGGGTCCGGCATCGGGTCGTCGAGTGCGCCCACCCGAGCGATCCTACGCCCGCTGCGGCAGGTCCGGCAACACGCCCACCAGAGACACCGGGCTCGCCGGCAGCACGCCCAGCGAGCGCATCTTCGCCATCACCGAGCTGAAGTCGGCGGCCGTGTGCGCGTCCGGGATCGGCTTGGCCAGCAGGTTGACCGCGCGCCCGCTGACCACCAGCGGCAGTTCGGGCGGCAGCGCGGCGCGCAGGCCGCGGATTTCCTGTCCCGCGATCTTGCCCGAGATGCCGCGGTCGAACAGCAGCACGACGAGTGCGGCCTTGTACGCGGCGGCCGCGCCGGCGATCTCCTGCGCGGGCACGCCGGCGCCCAGCGTCAGGCAGTTGACGCCCTCGGTGAACAGCAGGAGCTCGAGGATCGCGAGCCCCAGCTGGTTCGGGTCGTTCGGCGGCGTTGCGAGCAGGATGTGCCGCGCGTCGCGCGTCGGGCGCACGAGCCGGGTGACGTCGCGCAGCAGGCGCTGCGCCAGGTCCGCGAAGCGCAGTTCCTGGAAGTTCTGCATGTCGCCGCGCACGACGCGCTCGTGCACGGCCTCGTTCAGCGGGATCAGCGTCTGCTCGAGGAACTTGCGCAGCCCCTGCCCGACCAGCAGCTTGGACAGGTGGTTCTGCATCTCGCCGATCCGATGCTGCGACAGGAGCCGCACCGCCGTCTCGATCTCCGCCGGCAGCGGCGTCGGCTCGTCCACGGCGAGCCCGAGCATCGACTGCAGCGCGGAATCGGCGAGCGGCACCACCGCGCCGGCACGCCAGCCTTCCGACAGCAGCTGCTTGATGAGCTTCAGGCGGGCGACCTGGTCGGGCGGGTAGACGCGGTCGCCGAACGCGTCGCGCAGCGGCGACGGAAAGCCGTACCGGCGCTGCCACATGTAGAGCTGCTCGCGGCGCAGTCCGGTGATGCGCACGACCTCGCGGATGTGCAGCGCTCCGCGGGTGTCGCCGCCGTTTCCTTGCGCCTCGGCTTCCGCGAGCGCCGGTTCGCGGCGCCGTGTCGGTGCCTTGATGAGGATGCCCATCGTCGTCGTTCCTGTGCGTATTTGGTCGGTTCGTGTCTGGCAGGCTGTAACCCACAAGTATATCCGCGGATGCCGGCCGGCCGGGAGCTCCGGCCACCCCGCGGGCAGACATAGGCTGTGCTGCACGAAACGTATATGCACGATGTGTGCCAGACGGCCTCCCCGGCGCTTGCCGCCGCATGCGCTTTGCGGGATCATGGCCGCCCCTGTGCGCGCCGCCCACGCCTGCGCGCACCGCGCGCGCCGCGGCCGGGCGGCCGTCACGGGTCTGGATCTTGCAACGGCGAACGCCATGACGACTGTCGGTCACAGCAGCTGATGTTCGGCTTCGGCAAGACGATCCGCGACCCGCTGGCCGACGTGCGCTCGGCCGAGCGCTGGCTCGCGACGTTTCCGCTGTCCGATCCCCTCGCGATCCACGGCGACGTGCTGACCGAGCTGGGCCGTGCCGCCGAGCCGCAGGCGCGCCGGTCTCCCCAGCGGCTCGAGGCCGTCTTCCACGTCGACGCGCAGTGCAACGGCCTGCGCAAGGCGCTGACCGCGCAATACATCGAGCACGCCGCGCGCAGCTCGAAGATCGAGCACCAGCTGTGGTCGGCGCTGTTCGACCTCACGCAGGCCTTCCTCGTCTGCTACTACGCGTTCGCGCGCGAGGTCTCGCACCACGCCCAGAGCGCCAAGTGGCAGCTGCTGCTGCCCGAGCTCCTGTGCCGCCAGATCGTGCACATGGGGCTCGACTCCAAGATCCGGCTCTACCGGTACGAGCAGTGGATCCCCGCGAAGTGGGCGGAGCTGCACGGTCTCTTCTCGCTCGCGCTCTCGCGGCAGATGGAGCGCCAGCCGGTGATGCGCGTCACCGGCAGCGGCGCGACGACGATCGAGCACGAGTACCTGTTCGCGCTGCTGCTGCAGCTCATGAACGCCGGCAACATGACCGCGCGCCACCTCGAATGGGTCGCCGGCGAGCTCGACGAGTGGTGCGCGCCGCTGCGCCTGTCGCTCGAGCCCTCGTCGGTCACGTCGTTCTACGTCGACCTCGGTGCGCGCGAAGGACTGCGGCGCCGCACGCCCGCGCCGCTCGAGGGGCGCGTGCTGTTCCTCGACACGCGGCCGCTGCACTCGGTGCTGATGCAGAACGTCGTGATGATCGAGCAGAAGATCCGCGCGCAGCCGCTGTCGGAGCGCACGCCGAAGCGCACCGAGCAGCTCACGCTCCTCACCAAGCTCGCGTCGCAGGCGGACCCCGAGTTCAAGCCGTTCGCGCGCCGCGGCGAGCGGATGGCCGCCGCCGGCACGGTCGACGCGATCGTCGGATTCGCGAAGATCTCGGGCTACCTGCGCGAGGAGGACCTGGCGCCGGAGGCCGCCGTGGAGACCGGCAAGAGCTTCGGCGGCACGATGGAACTCGCGGTGTTCGGCCGGATGCGCAACGAGACCGATCGCCGGGTCGAGCTCACCCGCCGCCGGTTCGCGGCGTTCGCGGCGCCCGGCGGGCCGTGGGAGGTGAAGGACATGAGCCAGACCGGCTTCCGCCTGCTGGCGCCGATGAGCGTGGCCAACATGGTGACGCTGGGCACGCTGGCGGCGATCCGCCCGCACGGCCAGACGCCGTGGGCGCTCGGCATCGTGCGCCGGATGAAGCGGATGACGGCGGACCGCGCCGAGATCGGGTTGCAGGTGATCGCGAACACGCTGATCGGCGTCGACCTGGTCGAGCAGCGCAAGAGTCAGGATTCCGACTATTCGGTCGACGGCGAGGCGACCACGATCAACGGCCGCATGTTCCACGGCCTCTTCCTGTCGCTGAAGAAGCGCGACAGCGAGCCCGCCGTGCAGTCGCTGGTCGTGCCGGCCGCCGAGTACCAGCCGGCGAAGCGGCTGAAGCTCATGACGTCGAAGTCGGTCAACCCCATCCGCTTCGGGCGCCTGCTCGAGCAGCAGCCGGATTGGGTGTGGGCGACCGTCGAGCCGCTCGACATCGGCGCGCCGGTGCCCACCATCGTCCCGGAGGAGGTTCCGCCCGCCGCCGCAAACGAGTAGCATGGTTCCCCCCGAACGGCGCTGCGCGCCGCTCCCCCCAGGGGGCACGCGCCTTGGGGCGGCCCGGCGGCGCTTGATTGGCGAGGACATGGCGGCAGACCGTTACGCGGAAATCCACGCCGGCTGGCGCTGGGAGGTGCCGCCCGACTTCAACATCGCGCACGCGTGCTGCGGCCGCTGGGCCACCGACCGGTCGCGGTTCGCGCTGTACTGGGAAGACGAGTCGGGGGCCGCGTCCGCGCACACGTTCTGGGACCTGCAGCGCGAGGCCAACCGGCTGTCCAACGTCCTCGCCGGCCTCGGCGTGCGCCGCGGCGACAAGGTGGCGCTGATCCTGCCCCAGCGTCGCGAAACGGTCGTCGCCCACGTCGCCGTCTACCAGATGGGTGCCGTGACGGTGCCGCTGTCGTTCCTGTTCGGCCCCGACGCCCTCGAATACCGGCTCGCGGACTCCGCGGCGCGCGTCGCGCTGGTCGACCCGCAGTCGGCCGGCAACCTCGCGCCGATCCGCAGCCGGCTGCCGCGGCTCGCGCACGCGATCGGCGCCGCCGGCGCGCGCGGCGACGATCTCCTCGACTACGACGCGGTCGTCGGCGCGGCGTCGCCGCACTTCGCGCCGGTCGCCACCCGCGCGGACGACCCGGCGCTCGTCATCTACACGAGCGGCACGACCGGGCCGCCGAAGGGCGCGCTGATGCCGCATCGGTGCCTCATCGGCAACCTGTCCGGCTTCGTCCACTCGCACGACGGCTATCCGCAGGAGGGCGACCTCTTCTGGTCGCCAGCCGACTGGGCGTGGACCGGCGGCCTCATGGACGCGCTGCTGCCCACGCTCTACTTCGGCCAGCCGATCGTCGGCTACCGCGGCCGCTTCGAACCCGAGCGCGCGTTCCGCCTGCTCGAGAAGTACCAGGTGCGCAACACGTTCCTGTTCCCGACCGCGCTCAAGCTGATGATGAAGGCGTTCCCGCGGCCGCGCGAGCGGTTCGACGTCAACGTGCGGAGCATCATGAGCGCCGGCGAAGCCGTCGGCACCACGGTGTTCGCGTGGACGCAGGAGGCGCTCGGCGCGACGGTCAACGAGATGTTCGGGCAGACGGAGATGAACTACATCGTCGGCAACTCGCACACGCAGTGGCCGGCGAAGCCGGGCTCGATGGGCCGGCCCTATCCCGGCCATCGCGTCGCCGTGATCGACGATGCCGGCAACGAGGTGCCGACCGGCGAGCCGGGCGAGGTCGCCGTGCACCGCGTGGCGCCCGACGGCACGCCCGACCCGGTGTTCTTCCTCGAGTACTTCGGCAACGCGGAGGGCACGCGGAAGAAGTACACCGGCGACTGGTGCCGCACCGGCGACGTCGCCACGCAGGACGCCGACGGCTACCTGTGGTACCAGGGCCGCGCCGACGACGTCTTCAAGGTCGCGAGCTACCGGATCGGCCCGTCGGAGATCGAGAATTGCCTCGTCAAGCATCCGGCGGTGGCCAACGCCGCGGTCGTGCCGTCGCCGGACGAGACGCGCGGCAACGTCGTCAAGGCGTTCATCGTGCTGGCGCCCGGCCACGTCCCTTCGAAGGGCCTCGAGGACGACATCCAGCAGCACGTGCGGAAGTTCCTCGCGCCGTACGAGTATCCGAAGGAGATCGAGTTCATCGACGCGCTGCCGATGACGACGACCGGCAAGGTCCAGCGCAAGGTGCTGCGCGAGCGCGAGGCCGCGCGCAAGGCGCGGCCCGCGGGCGGACCTCCCTGAAACGGGCGGGCGCGTGGCCCGCCCTTCCCCGCGCGGCGCGGTCCCGGGCCGTCAGACGACGGTCACGCCCTGCATCATCCCCATGTCCTCGTGGACGAGCATGTGGCAGTGCATGACGTACCGCCCCGTGTAGTGCAGGAACCGCATGCGGAACGTGACCGACGTCACGGTCGCGGGCGTGTTGGTGCCGGGCGGCGGCGCGTTGTCGTTGTAGGGCAGCGGCACCGTGTCCGCCCAGTACGGCTCGGCCAGCCGCACGCCGTTCACCGCCACGATGTACATCGGATTCACGTGGATGTGGAACGGGTGGCGGATGTTGTTCATGTTGACGATCGTCCATTCCTCCACGGCGTTGAGCGCGACCATCTGGGTGATCGCCTTCGACGACTGGAACGGAATGTAGGTCGTCGGCATGCCGGGGTGCTGCGACGACGTGTTGCCGGCCGAGCCGAGCGCGTACACCTTGTCGTTGATCTGCGAGGGCGTCGGCGGGTTCGCGTTCGGCGGATAGTTCTCGTGGAAGATCCAGTCGGGCCATTCTCCCGGCGGCGGGTCGATCAGCGGCGGATTCGGGTCCTTCGACGGGATGACGCGCATCACGATCGTGCGCTTCAGGCCGCCGTTCGCCGCGAGTTCCTCGTCGGTGATCGGCGCCAGGAACGCCGTCACCGGCAGCGGCTCCGGCGGCAGGTTCATCGGATACGGGTCGTCGCGAACGATGACCGTGGCGACGACGTCGCCGGGGAGCACGCCCGCGGGATTGCGGCCGACCTCGATCGGAAACGTCCGCAGCAGGTACGTGCCGGGCGCGCCGGCCTTGACCAGCACGTTGGTGCGCCCGCCCACGGCCAGCACGACGCCTTCGGGGTACGTGGCCGGCGGCGGCGTCGGCGGCACGTAGGCGGAATCGGCCAGCGGTGCCACCGGCCTGATCGTGCGGCGCGGATTGCCGTCGTGGCTGTACTGGTAGAGCGTGTGCCGCTGCAGGCTCAGGTTCAGCATGTTGAACGTGCCGGCGTTGAGGAACCGCCAGTTCTGCACCTCGCCGCTCTTCATCAGGATCACCGGCTGGCGCACGCCGTTGATCAGGAACGGGGGCTCGTTGCTGGTGAAGCTCGCGACCTGCGCGAAGCTCTCGAGCCGGCCGTTGGCGTCGTACAGCGGCGACTGGAACACGAACACGCGCTCCTGCGCCGCGGCGATCTCGGGAACGTCGTCGATCGGCCCCTCGATGATCAGCGCGCCGGCCATGCCGCTGCCCACCTGCATCGCGGACGAGCCGTGCAGGTGCGGGTGATACCAGTAGGTGCCCGCCGGGTGGTCGTCGCGGATCCGGTACTCGTACTGCCGCGTCTCGCCCGGCTTGATTCCCTGCTCGGGGTCGTCGACGACGAAGTCGCCGTACAGCTTCGGCGGGGTGGACGTGTCGGGATTCTGGCCGGGCGGCACGAACGGCTGCGGGTAGATGTCCGGGTAGACGTGCAGGCCGTGCGTGTGCAGGTTCGTGCTGTTGTGGTAGCGCAGGTGCGTGGTCGGGTTCGGGTCGGGCGGATTGGGTGGCAGGTTGTTGAAGACCTTGATGCGCAGCACGTCGCCGACCCGCAGGCGCAGCGTCGGCGCCGGGATCGAGCCGAACATGTTCCGCAGCGTCACCTGCTGCATCGTGTTCGTCGTCGGATTGGGAAGCATCGTCGTCAGGTACGACAGCACGAGCGTGACGTCGAGCACGCCGTTGACCGACTGGATGTTCACCGGCTCGACGAACGTCTCCGCCTGCGCGGGCGATCCGTCGCCGCCGCCGCCGCACGCGGACAGGACCGGCGGCACGATCGCGCCAGCGGTGATGGACACGCCGAGCTTCAGGAAGTCGCGGCGGCTCACTTCTTCGTGCAGGGTCTCAGACATCGCGACGTTGCTCCGGTTGGCTGATGGCGAGGAGTCGCAGCGGATGTGCCTGCTCGGCGGCCGCCGGGCCCAGCTGGCCGGCGACGTTGCTGCCCCATCCGTAGAGGCCGGCATCGGAGAGCGCCGCCGCGTGGGCCTGCCCGGCGGCGATCGCGCGCACGCACTCGAGTCCGGCAATCGGCGTCGGCGTCCGGCGATCGTCGCGATCGCCCTGCCCCAGCTGGCCGTGCCGGTTCCAGCCCCACGCGTAGATCCGCCCGCTGTTGCCGAGCGCGAGTGAGAAATAGGTGCCGGCCGCGACGGCCTGCGCGCGCTCGGGCAGCGCGACGCGCAGCGGCGTCGCCGCGTACGCGGGCGCCGGCGCGCCGAGCTGGCCGTGATTGTTGCTGCCCCATGCAAGCACGTCGCCGGTCGTCGTGACCGCGAGCGCGTGGCTCGCGCCGGCGGCGAGCGCCTGCACGCGCTGCGACATGCGCAGCGGCGCCGGCGCTCCAACGGACTGCAGGTGCCCGAGGCCGAGCTGGCCCGCGGCGTTGGCGCCCCACGCGTAGATGGTCCGGTCGCGCGTGAGCGCGAGCATGAAGCCATTGCCGACCACGACCGTGCGCAGCGCCGGGACCGCGTCGACGCGCCCGGGAGGCGCCTCGAACGCCGCACCGCCGCGGCCGAGTGCACCGTCGAGGTCGAGGCCCCAGGTGAAGAGCGCGCCGGCGGCATCGACGGCGGCGCACTGGAACTCGCCGGCCGCGACCGCGCGAATGCCGGACAGCGTCGGCACCTTGAGGGGCGTGGCCGGCGCGATGACGCCCGCGCGGCCGTCGATGCCCGCACCGTGTGCGCCCCAGGCCGTCACTTCGTGGCTTGCCGTGACGCCAAGGCTCAGTCCGTGGCCGGCGTCGATCGCCGCGAGCGGCTCGCGCAGCAACACCTCGACGGCGCGCGTGGGCGCCGGCGTCGTGCAGTACTCGGGACTGGCCGAGGGAACCCGGCCGCTGCCGTCGCCCCCCCAGCCGATCACGCCGCCGGAGGCGAGCAGCGCCAACGTGTGGTCGCGGCCACAGCTGACGGCACGGACGTCGAATTGGTCAGGTACGGGAGTGGCCATTGTCGATGCGTTCCTCGTGGTGGCGTGGGACAGCGGGGATGCGGAAAGCAAGCTTCGTACCTCGTGCGCCGGGCGCGTCGTCACGGCCCGTCGGCCGACTTGAGCTTGTCGACGAGCGCGACGTAGGCCGTCATCGCGTCGTCGCGCGCCATGCCTTTGCGCTGCGACCACGCGTCGAACTTCGCCCGGTTGACCATGTCGAGGGCGCCGGGCCGCTCGCCGGCGACGTCGCCGACGCTCGCCTGCTTGTACAGCGCGTAGAGCGCGAGCAGCGTATCGTTGTCGGGCGCGCGGGACAGCGTCTTCGACGCCGCGGCGGCCGCGTCGAACCGCGCTTCGAGCGACGCCGCGCCGGGCGCTTCCGGCTCGGGCGCCCCGAAGAACGCGTCCTCGCGCTCGACCTCGTCCGCGAACCAGCGCGCCTCCAGCAAACGGCCGCCGTGGAACGCAAGCAGCAGCGCGCCCTGCGATTCGAGCCTCGCGTCGGCGCGCTCGGCGACGAACGTGGCCGGTACGAGCGCGATGCCGCGGTTGAACGCCGGCGTCCCGAACGCCGTGAACCGCGGCCGGTGCCCCTGCGTGATGCGGATCGCGAACGCCGCGAACGTCTTGCCGGCGTGCGCGCCCGACATGCGGTTGGCGCCGGGCTGCACCCACGCGACGTCGGGGATCGCGAGATCGCGCAGGCCCGAGAAGTCCCCGGCTTCGAGCCTCCCGAGGATCGCGGCCACCGCCGCCGCGAGCGCCTCGCGCGACATCCGCGGCTCGTTGGCGAGCGCGCTCGTCGCGCCCGGCAGCGCCGCGCCGAAGAACTCGAGCACGTTCTTCGCGACGATCTCGCGGTCGTTGTCGACGCAGACCATGTGGTAGCTGTCCTCGAGCACGACCATCCGCGCGCGGCCGCCGCCGATCGCCTCGACGAGGAAGTTGGCCGAGCGCAGGCTCGTGAGTTCGTCCTCGCGCGCGTGCACGACGAGCGTCGGGCACGGGATGCGCCGCGCGGACTTCATCAGGATCGCGCGCAGCCGGTCCACCTGCCGGATGCACTCGAGCGGCACCCACCGGTAGTGGAAGTTCTCGCCGCGCTCGAACTTGGCCTTGACGATCGCGCGCAGCTGTTCGTTCTTGATGCCGTACGGATCCTCCTCCTCGATCTTCATCGTCCGGCCGACGCCGGGGATCGCATACAGCAGCGGCCGCAGTCCGCGGTACCACGGCGTGGCCCAGCCGTCGATGTAGACAGGCGGCGCCAGCAGCACGAGGTGGCCCTTCGCGTGGCGTTCTCGCTCGGCGAGCACGGCGGCGAGCAGCGCGCCCATGCACATGCCCATCACGTGCAGTCGCGGGTGCCGGTCGCGCACTTCGCGATACGTTGCCACGACCGCCGCGATCCAGTCCTCGGCGGTCACGCCCGCGAGGTCCGCGGGCTGCGTGCCGTGGCCCGGCAGCGTCAGCGAATGCGTGACGAACCCCGCATTCTTGAGCCGCTTGTGCATCGACCCGAGGTCGTACTGCGTGCCGCCGAGCCCGTGGATCAGGAACACGCCGTCCGGCGCGTCCTCCGGCGGCGGCACGGAAGGCACCGGCGGCGCGGCGCGCTCCGGCGCGACTGCCTCCGTCAAGCGGCGTCCCCGGTGGCCAGCGCGGGCGCGACGCGCACGATGCCGACCACACGATGCAGCTCGCCGTCGTGGTCGCGGATCGCGCGCGCCTCGTCGGTCGCGGCGACCGGCGGAGCGCCCGCGCCGCCGACCAGGTAGGTCAGCACGTCGGCGTCGCCGCGCCCGCGCACGCGCTCGTCGAAGCGCGCCGACACGCGCTCGCGGTCGTCGGCGGCGACGACGGCGAGCCAGTCCGCGAGGCTGCCGATCGCCGCGGCGGGCACGCCCACCAGCGCCGCCGCGTCGCCGGTGACCACCATGCGCCCGCTCGCGGGATCCCACTCGTAGGCGAGCAGCCGGTGCGCGGCGATCGCCGCCTCGAAGCGCGTCTGCCAGTCGCGCGCCGCGCGCATCGCGTTGCGCTGCCCGGCGGCGAGCACGGCGATCAGCAGGCCGGCGAGCGCGATCGCCAGCGCGTACGCCTGCACCTCGAACTCGTCGTCGCCCAGGAACCCGGCGGCGTTGACGAACGGACCTTCCCGCTGCGCCGTGTTGACGATCGCGATCAGCGCGCCGGCGAACGCGGCCAGCGTCGCGCCGCGCGTCCCCCACAGCAGCGCGACGAGCGCCATGAACAGGATCGGCACGTACGTCAGCGTCTGGCCGGACGCGTCGCCGAAGCGCGTCCCTGGCTTCGCGTCGAACAGCAGCCACAGCGTGCCGAGGAAGAGCGCGCAGGCGACGGCGCCGGCGGCAAACGCCGGCATCGTCATGCCGCCGGAGCGGCGGACGCGGAAGCCGGCCCACGCGACCACCACCGGCGCGACCAGCAGCATCCCGAGGAAATTGGACAGCACCCAGACGCGGAACGTCACGGCCGTCTGCGTGCCGCCGCTCGCGAAGTGCCACGCGGCCGCCAGCGCGCCGCCGGTGAGCGCGAAGCCCGCGGCCCCACCCAGAACGAGCGCCACCAGGTCGCGCGGCCGGTCGAGCGCGAGCGGGAGCGGCACCAGCCGCGCGACGGCGAGCGCCGCGGCACCGGAGGCCGCGACCTCGATGGCGCCGTAGCCGGCCGCGTCGAGCGGCGGGCTGCCGAGGAACAGCGCGAACGCCGCGGCGCCGGCGAAGCCGCCGGCGAGCACGCCCGGCCAGCGCGCGCGCGCCGCCGCGAGCAGCGGTCCGACGACGACACCGCTCGCGAGCCAGACGGTCCAGGCGTCGCCGGGCGCGTAGGCGACCGCGTACGACACCGTGCCGAGCGCGTAGTACGCGACGGCGACGAGAACGGCGAGGACCACGTGTTGCACCGGCGATGCTCCCTCGTTGAGTTGCGCGCCTCGCGATACTCACCCGCCGCGCGGGCGGCCCCGCGGGTTCACGCGGACCCGCGCGCCGCGCGCATCCGCTCGAGGAACGCGCGGTGCGTGAGCACCCACGCGACCGCGGGCACGACCGCAGGCAGGATCAGCGACCCGAACTGATAGGCGAACGCGATGATATCGCGGCCGAACGCGGAAAACCCGGCCTGCGAGGTCACGAGCGCAGGCGCGGTGATCGCGACGTTCTTGAGGAAGTCGGCGAGCGCGCCCCACGCGATGAACGGGACCTGCGCCGCGTAGCCGACGGCGAGCGCACGCCACCACCGCGGCTCGCGGGCCGCCAGGGTCAGCGCGACGAACAGCGGCAACCCGAACGCGTAGAGCAGGACGTTCACGTCGACGGTCAGCACGCCGCCCGCGACCGCGCTCCCGGGCCGCAGCGTCGTGACGAACGACAGCATCGCGCCCTGGACCTCCACCGTGCGCACGAGGTCCGGGAACCCGCGCCGCGCAACGACCGCCGCGAGGAGCTGCGCCGGCCAGAGGACCACGGGCGCGAGCACGTACCAGCCGGCGAACGCCACGGGCAGCCACGCCAGCGCGCGCAGCACGAACCGCGGCAGCGTGCCCGCCACGGTCGCGGACGCTAGCCCGCGGCGAGCGCCGGCGGCGGCAGGCCGTCGCCGGCGTCGCGCGGGACCCGCCGGACCCAGATCAGCCAGACGATCAGCACGTCCAGCATGATGAGCGCCTGCCAGACGTACAGGTGCGCCCACTCGAACACGTCCCGGTTCCACTGCCCGATGTAGAAGAGGCTGATCACGCGGACGATGTTGAGCAGCTGCACGGCGACCACGCCCAGCACCAGGCCGATCGCCTTGTGGCGCCAGGGCGCCGGAAACGCGAGGATGGCCGCGAGCAGCACGAGCGTGGCCTCCACGCCGTTGCAGCCGGCCTCGATCGACACTGCGAATCCGCTGTCGACGCTGCGGATCACCTTGCCCGACGCCACGACGTTGGCGTCGAACATCGTGACGATCGCGGTCGAGATCGAAGCGAGCGCGTTCGTCCAGGGGACGACCACCCACGCCTGCGCCCACGGCGTCAGCTCGAGCCCGAACAGGACGGCCAGCAGCAGCAGGAACACGACGAAGAAGCGGGCCATGCCGGGATTCTAGCGGCTTCGCCGGGGGCGGCTCCCCCCGCAGGCGGGGAGCGCGAGACGCGCGCTCATGCGCGCGCGAGTCGCGGATTGTTCGCGAAGTACAGGGCGATGCCCGCGTGGATCGAGTCGGCGAACTTCTGCTGGTGGCGCTCGCTGCGCAGCTTGAGCTCCTCGTCCGGATTGGAGATGAACGCCGTCTCGACGAGGATCGACGGGATGTCGGGCGCCTTCAGCACGGCGAACCCGGCCTGCTCGACGCTGCTCTTGTGCAGCGGATTGTGCGTGCCGATGCCGTCCAGCACGTGGCGGCCGACCTTGAGGCTGTCGCTGATCTGCGCGGTCTGCGAGAGGTCGAGCAGCGTGCGCGCGAGCACCGGATCGCGCCGGTCGAGGTCGACCCCGCCGATCAGGTCCGCGTCGTTCTCCTTCTGGGCGAGCCACCGCGCGGCCGCGCTCGTCGCCCCGCTCTCCGACAGCGCGAACACCGACGAGCCGCGCGCCGCCGGCTCGCGGAACGCGTCGGCGTGGATCGACACGAAGAGGTCCGCCTGCACGCGCCGCGCCTTCTGCACGCGCTGGTTGAGCGCGACGTAGTAATCATCGTCGCGGGTCAGCATCGCCCGCATGCCGGGCTCGGCGTCAACGCGCGACTTGAGCCTGCGCGCGATCGCCAGCGCGACGTTCTTCTCGTACGTCCCGCGGCGGCCGATTGCACCCGGGTCCTCGCCACCGTGTCCCGGGTCGATGGCGACGGTGATCCGGCGCGGGGCCCCGTCCGCCTTCGCCGGCGGCGCGCTGTCGCGCGGCGCGATCGCCTGCGGCTCTGCCGGCGGCGCCACGGCGGCCTTGGCGCGCTCGCTCTCGAGCAGCGCCATCAGCGGGTCGAGCGGTACCGGCGGATAGAGGTCGAGCACGAGCCGGTGCCCGTATTCGGCGACCGGCTTCAGCGCGAAGACATCCGGCTTCACCTCGGACTTGAGGTCGAGCACGATCCGCAGCACGCCCGGTGACTTGCGCCCGAGGCGGATCGCGGCGATGTACGGGTCGGCCGGGTGCACGCGCGCCGGCAGCTGCGCGAGCTCGGTGGCGGCGTCGAGCCCCTCGATGTCGAGCGCGAGGCGATCCGGGTTCTTCAGCGTGACGAGCTGGTGCGCGAGCGGCGCGTCCGACTCGACGATCATGCGCGTGTACTCCTGCGCCGGCCAGACGCGCGCCGACGCGATGCGCGCCGGCTGCGCCCACGCGGCCGGCACCAGCAGGTGCGAGGCCGGCAGCACCATCCACTGGCAAAGCCGGCGGCGCTGCCAGCTGATGCCGGTCAGCGCCGTGCCGGTCCGAACGTGGCGACGATCGCGGCGCGGCATCGGTCACCTGCCGGCGTCGAAGCCGCGAGCGTGATGTCGCGGCCGCCGGTGCTCACCGGCGCATGCGTGAGCACGACGTCGAGGTCCGCCGGCGGCAGCAGCCCGGCGACCCGCTCCGGCCATTCGACCAGGCAGACGCTGTCGCTGCGGAAGCAATCCGCGAGTCCCGCCGTTTCCCATTCGCTTGGATCGGCGAACCGATAAAAATCAAAGTGATAGAAGTATAAACTCGAAAATGGATAATATTCAACCAGCGTGTAGGTGGGGCTCTTCACCGCACCGGTCCACCCGAGCGCGCGCAACGCCCCGCGCACGAGCGTCGTCTTGCCGGTGCCGAGGTCGCCGTGCAGCGCGACGACCATGCCGCCGGCGAGCGTCCGCGCCAGGGCGGCGCCGGCGCGCTCCGTGGCGTCGGCGTCGGCTAAGTGGATGCGGTCGGTCATGCGGCGTGGGCTGCGGAGGATCGCGCAGAGCATACCCGCGTACCGGCACCGGCCGTGTGGACGTGGCGCCACGGCCGCCGGCGTCCGCTCCTCGGCGGGCGCGGATCGGCACGATAATGGACGCCCCTGCGGCGCCGCCCATGTCCTTCGACCCGGCACCAACCCCACCCGCGTCCGGCCGCGACTGGCAGGCGCTCGCCACCGCGATCGCGCACTGGGGCCGCGCGCTCGGCTTCCAGGAGATCGGCATCGCCGACACGGAGCTGTCGGCGGCCGAGGAGCACCTGCAGCGATGGCTGGACGCAGGACGCCACGGCGACATGCGCTACATGGCGCGCCACGGCACCGCGCGCTCGCGGCCGGCCGAGCTCGTCCCGGGCACGGTCCGGGTGATCAGCGCGCGCATGAATTACTGGCCCGGCGCTGCCGCTGCGCCCGACGGCGTCCTCGCCGATCCGACGCGCGCGTACGTGGCGCGCTACGCGCTCGGCCGCGACTACCACAAGGTGGTGCGCGCACGCCTGCAGCAGCTCGTCGAGCGCATCGGCGCGCAGATCGGCGACTTCGGGCACCGCGTCTTCACCGACAGCGGTCCCGTGCTGGAGGTCGCGCTCGCGGCGAAGGCGGGCCTCGGCTGGCGTGGCAAGCACACGCTGCTGCTCACGCGCGACGTCGGCTCGTACTTCTTCCTGGGCGAGATCTACACGGACCTCCCGCTGCCGGTCACGCCGTCCGTCGCCGACCACTGTGGCACGTGCACGGCGTGCATCGCCGCCTGCCCGACGGGCGCGATCGTCGCGCCGCACGAGCTCGACGCCCGGCGCTGCATCTCGTACCTGACGATCGAGCTCGCAGGCCCGATCCCAGAGCCGCTGCGGCCGCTCGTCGGCAACCGCGTGTACGGCTGCGACGACTGCCAGATCGCGTGCCCGTGGAACCGGTTCGCGCAGGCGGCGGGCGAGTCCGACTTCGCGGCCGTGCGCCATGGGCTGGACGATGCCGCGCTGGTCGACCTCTTCGGCTGGACCGCGCAGGAATTCGACGCGCGCATGGCCGGCAGCGCGATCCGGCGCATCGGCTTCGAGCGCTGGTCGCGCAATCTCGCGGTCGCGCTCGGCAATGCGCCGCCAGGTGCGGCCGCGCGCGCGGCGCTCGCCCGGCGCGCCGACGACCCGTCGCCGCTGGTGCGCGAGCACGTCGCGTGGGCGCTCCGGCGCCAGGATTCGGGCGTCGGATGACTACCGAAGGCCTAGGAGCCGCATCAGGTTGTCCGACGCGACCGCGCGCCGCGTCGGCTCGGACAGCTGCGCGAGCAGCGCGTGCACGCTGTCGATGCGCGCCTGGTCCGACGCACGCGAGCGATTGGCGGCATCGGTGCCGACGACGAACCGCGTCGCATGGTCCTCGATCAGCTGCCGCCACTCCGGCCATAGCGCGTCGTCGGTCATGAAGATCGTGTAGTCGGGCGAGCGCGGGTGGCGCCGCCACGTGCGGGCGGACAGCTCGTAGGTGAGGTTCGGGTGGCGCTCGATCAGGCGGCGCGCGAGGAAGTACGGCGTGTACCCTCCGTGCGCCCAGATGACAGCCACGTCCTCGTTCGCCGCCAGCAGTGCCTCCATTTCACGGATGCGCGTGATCTCGCAGTGAATGAGCACCGGCAGGCGATCGCGCCGCGCCAGCGCCATGATCCCGGCCATCACCGGCCCGTCGAGCCGGAAGTCCGCCTCGGGAAACCCCGGCGACGGAAAGTGCACGACCGAGATCTCGCCGATGCCGCGGAAGCCGCCGCCGCGCAGCATCTCGTCGAGCCGCGCGACGACCCGCGGATCCTCGCGCGCCCAGAGATCGCGATACTCGCGTCGCTCGGGAGAGACCGACGCGAACGGGACGAACCGGTCCGGATGCGCGCGCGCGGCCGCGAGCACCGTCGCGTTGTCGCCGCTGCGTCCCCAGAACACGACCGCCCGCGGAATGCCGTTGGCCGCCATCAGGTCGAGCTGCAGCGCGACGTCGTTCAGGTGGACGTGGGCATCGACGAACGGAAACGGCGCGGCGTGCGGCGCCGCCGGCTGCACGGCCGGCCCGGTCGCGCAGCCGGCGAGCGCGCCGAGCGCGAGCGCGGCGGCGATGCGCAGTGCGCCGGCGGTCAGGCGCCGCGCGGGGGCGCCCATGCGCGCAGGAAGGCGACGAACTTCGCGCGATCGTAGTCCCTGCCCGACTCCAACAGGTCCGTCTCCTGCGAGTGGAGGAGCCGGCCGTCCGTGTCGAGGACGAAGAGGTGCGGATAGCCGCGGATCTTCGGCCAGCGCGACAGCAGCGCCTCGTTCCTGTTCTCCTTCGACCAGTTGACCTTGAGCCACACGAAGTTGGCGTCGACGAGCGCGCGCACGTCCGCGTTGCCCGCGACGAAGCGGTCGAGGATGTGGCACCACGCGCACCACTCGCCGCCGACGTCGACCAGCACGCGCTTGCCTTGTGCCTTCGCCTGCGCGACGGCCGCCGCGACGTCGGCCGCCGCGTCGCGGGCAGGATCGAACCGCTCCGGCAGTCCCTGCCCCTGCGCCACCAGCGACAGGAAGCCGCACAGGCAGGCGGCCATCATCAGCACACGCGTCGTCCTCATGGCGTCACCGGATCAGCTGGTTCATGGACACGATGGGCAGCATCACGGCCAGCACGAGCACCAGGACGATCGCGCCCATCACGACGATCAGCGCCGGCTGCAGCAGCGCCGCGAGCCATGCGAGGCGGCGCTCGGCGTCGCGCTCGAGCTCCTCGGCGGCGCGCTCGAGCATCGGCGCCAAGCGCCCGCTCTGCTCGCCGCTCGCGACGAGGTGGACCAGCACCGGCGGGAACACGCGCTGCTCGCGCAACGCACGCGCGAGCGCGACGCCCTCGCGCACCAGCGCGGACGCGGCGCCGGCCGCCGCGCGCAGCGGCAGCATGCGCACGACGTCGGCGGCGGCGTCGAGCGAGCGCAGCAGCGGCGCGCCGCTGCCGACGAGGATCGCGAGCGTGCTCGCGAATCGCGCGGTGTCGAGGCTGCGCGCCAGCCGCCCGGCCACCGGCAGCCGCAGCACGAGCGCGTGCCAGCGCGCGCGGAATGCCGGACGCCGCAGCGCGAGCGTGAACGCGACGGCGCCGAGCGCGAGCGCCGCGAGCCACAGCCACCCGGTCGCGCGGAAGAACGCGCTGGCGGCGATCAGCGCCTGCGTGAGCCAGGGCAGCGCCTGCCGGCTCTGCTGGTACACGGACACGACCTGCGGGACCACGTAGGCCAGCAGCACGGCGATCACCGCGAACGCGATCACCGTGACGATCGCCGGATAGATGAGCGCGAGGACGACCTTCTGCCGCAGCGCCTCGCGCGCCTCGAGGTAGTCCGCCAGCCGCGCGAGCACCTCGGCCAGCCGGCCCGTCTCGGCGCCCGCCGCGACCAGTCCGCGGTACAGCGGCGAGAACGCGCGCGGATAACGCGACAGCGCCGCCTGCAGCGACTCGCCGGCGGTCACGTGCGATTTGAGGCTCGCCGCGAGCCTAGCGGCGCGCGCGTCGTCCGCCTGCTCGGCGACCGCGCCCAGCGCCTGGTCGAGCGGCATGCCGGACAACGCGAGTGTCGCGAGCTGGCGCGTCGTCAACGCCAGCAGCGCCGGCGGCAGGCGCACGCTCGCGAACGCATCCGCGCGCGCGCCGGCCGCCGCGATCGCCGTCGGCGTCAGGCCCTGCGCGCGCAGCTGGTCGCGCACGGCGCGCGCGGTGTCGGCCTCGGCCACGCCCTGCTTCAGGCGGCCCTGGCCGTCGACCGCCTCCCAGCGGAAGGCCGGCGCCGCGCCTCCGGCCGGACGCTCTTCGCGCCGCGCGCTCACGCCCATCGGACGGCTCGGCACCGGGGGCCGCGCGTCACGCGGAAACCGCCGCCGTCGCGCTTCGCGCTCACGCGTCGCGGGTGACCCGCACCAGTTCGGCGAGCGACGTCGTGCCGTCGGCGATCCAGCGCGCGCCGTCGACGCGCAGGCTGCGCATGCCGGCGCGCACAGCGGTCGCGCGGAGCGCGAGCTCGTCGGCGCCGTCGTGGATGTGGCGCCGGATCGCGTCGTCGACGACGATGAGCTCGTACACGCCGGTGCGGCCGCGGAAGCCGCTGCGGTTGCACTCGGGGCATCCGGGCGCCGTCCACACCGGCTGCGTCGGCGGCAGCCCGAGGTCGGCGAGCAGCTTGCGCTCGCCCGCCGACGGCGGCTGCGCGGTCCGGCACGCCGGGCACAGCGTGCGCACCAGCCGCTGCGCGAGCACGCCGAGCAGGCTCGACGCGAGCAGGTACGTCTCGACCCCCATGTCGGCGAGCCGCGTCACGGCGCTGGCCGCGTCGTTCGTGTGCAGCGTCGCGAGCACGAGGTGCCCGGTCAGCGACGCCTGCACGGCGATCTGCGCGGTTTCGAGGTCGCGGATCTCGCCGATCATGATGACGTCCGGGTCCTGCCGCAGGATCGCGCGCAGCGTGCGCGCGAAGTCGAGCTCGATCCGCGGGTTCACCTGCGTCTGCGCGACGCCGTCGAGCGCGTACTCGATCGGGTCCTCGACCGTCATCATGTTGACGCTGCCGCGCGGCAGCCGCGACAGCGCGGCGTACAGCGTGGTCGTCTTGCCCGAGCCCGTCGGCCCGGTCACCAGCACGATGCCGTGCGGCTCGCGGATCAGCCGGTCGATCGCCTCGCGCGTGTCCTCGCTCATGCCGAGCGCGGTCAGGTCGAGCCGCGCCGACTCCTTGTCGAGCAGCCGCAGCACGACGCGCTCGCCCGGCCCGGTCGGCAGCGTCGACACGCGCACGTCGACCTGCCGGTCGCCCAGCTTGAGCGCGATCCGCCCGTCCTGCGGCAGCCGCTTTTCCGCGATGTCGAGGCTCGCCATGATCTTCAGGCGCGACACCAGCGCCGCGTGCAGCGCGCGCGGCGGCTCGATCACGTCGCGCAGCACGCCGTCGATGCGGAAGCGCACGACGGAGCGCGCCTCGTACGGCTCGAAGTGCAGGTCGGACGCGCGCTCGCGCAGCGCCTGCAGCAGGAGCGCGTTGATCATCCGGATCACCGGCGCCTGCGTCGTGCTGTCGAGCAGGTCCTCGGTGGCCGGCATGTCCTGCATCAGCCGCGCGAGGTCGGTCTCGCGCGCGAGGTCGACGGCAAGCGACGCCGCCTCGGGCGCCGCCTGGTTGTACGCGCGGCCGAGCTCGCGCGCGAATTCCTCGGCTTCGACGGCGCGCGTCACGAGCGGCCGCTGCAGCACGCGCTTCAGCTCGGCGATGCCCTCCGGCGTGGCGTCGGGCCGCAGCAGCACGACGAGCGCGGCGCCCTCGGCACCCGCGACCAGGACGCCGTGCGCCTTGGCGAACGCGTAGGGGATCTGCGCGGCGAACGCGGCGGCCGACGGCGCGAGATTGGGGCGGGCGGTCATGTTCGCGCCGGCGGCGTCGCCTACTTCGGCGGCGGCGCGGCGGGCGGCGGCGCCGGCGTGCCGATCGGCGGCACGATCGGCGGGATGATCGGCGGCGGCGCGCCGGGCTGCGTCGTGTTGCTCTGCGCCTCGCCGGCGGCCGTCCCCGGGCTTACGCCGGGCGGCGGCAACACCGGCGCCGTTTGGTCGTTCCAGAAGTAGCGGTACTCGGGCCGGTTCTTGAGTTGCTCGCCCATGATGTAGTCGTAGCGCTCGGACGTCAGCGCCTTGCCCTGCGCATCGGAGCGGACGACCGTGGGCTTGAGGAAGACGAGCAGGTTCACCTTCTGCCGCTTGCGCGCGTCGTAGCGGAAGAACGCGCCGATGAGCGGCAGGTCGCCGACGAGCGGCACGCGGTCCGATCCGTCGGTGAAGCTGTCCTGGATGAGACCGCCCAGCACGGCGACGCTCTGGTCGTCGACGATCACCGACGACTCCAGCGCCCGCTTCGACAGCACGAGCCCGGTCGTCGTCGAGAACGACTCGATCCGCGAGACCTCCTGGTAGACCAGCAGCCGCACGGTGCCGCCTTCGGTGATCTGCGGCTTGACGCGCAGCATCACGCCGATGTCCTTGCGCTCGATCGTCTGGAACGGCTGCACGGTCGACGACGAGCCGGTCGTCGCGTACTGCCCGGTCACGAACGGCACGTTCTGGCCGACGATGATGCGCGCCTCCTCGTTGTCGAGCGTCAGCAGCGTCGGCGTCGACAGGATGTTGGCGCCGGCCTCCTGCTCGAGCGCGCGCGCGAGGAACGCGAGGTTCGTGATCGTGCCGAGGCCCGGGATCGTGACGGTGCCGTTGAGGATGCCGGCGTTGAGGCCCTGCCCGAGCGCGCCCAGGTTGAGCGAGCCGGAGATGATGTTGTTGCCGGAATCCCGCGCGCCGAAGTTGGTGCCGCCGAAGCCCTGGACGTTGTTCTTGTTGATTCCCTGCAGGATCTGCCACTGGATGCCGAACTCGGCCATGCGGTCGGCCGCGACCTCGACGATCAGCGCCTCCACGAACACCTGCGCGCGCCGCACGTCGAGCCGGTCGATGATCGCGCGCAGGTTGTTGTACAGGGGCTCGGGACCCATGATGATCAGCGCGTTGTTCGCGGTGTCGGCCTGGATCGTCAGGCCGCCGGGAAGGCCCCCTCCTCCGCCGCCGCCGACGTTGGCGTTGGCGAACGGGTTGGCCGTCGCCGCGGTGGGCGTCGCCGTCGCCGCCGCCGCCCCAGCCGGGGCCGTCGTGCCGAGCTGATTGCCGATCATCGACGGCGCGGCCGCGGCTGGCATCACGTCGCTGCCGCCGGACAGCAGCGCGCGCAGCGTCTGCGCGACGCGCGCGGCCTCGGCGTTCCGGAGGTAGACGATGAACATGTTGCCGCCCGGGCGGCCGGGCGTGTCGAGCTGCTCGATCAGCGCCTTGACGCGCGCGGCGCGCGACGCGTTGTCCGAGCGCAGCATCACGCTGTTCGAACGCGGGTCGGCGACCAGCGTGACGCGCTGCTGCGCGTCGCCCGCCGGCGCGCCCTGGGTGGCCGTCTCGGCCCCGAGCAGGCGGTTGACGAGCGGCACGAGGTCGAGCGCCGACGCGTGCTTCAGCGTCACGATCATCGGCTCGCCGGCGGGCGCCTGGTCGAGCGACGCGATGATCTTCTCGATGCGCCGCAGGTTCTCCGCGTAGTCGGTGATGATGAGCGCGTTGGTCGCCGGGAACGCGGCGATCGTGTTGTTCGGCGTGATCAGCGGGCGCAGCACGTTGACGAGCTGCTGCGCGGACTCGTAGCGCAGCGGGATCACCTGCGTCTGCAGCCGGTCGCCGCCGGCGCCCACGGTGCCCTCGCCGACCGCCGACCCGTGCATCTTGGCGTCGGTCTCCAGCACGAGCTTGGTGACGCCGTTGCCTTCGACGGCGACTACCCCCTGCAGCCGCAGCGCCGACAGCAGCGTCGGGTAGACGAGGCTCTTCGGCACCGGCCGCGCCGAGATGATGTTCACCGTGCCCTTGATCTTGGGGTCGACGACGAAATTGCGGCCGGTGATCTCGCTCACCGCCTTCACGACGGCGTCGATGTCGGCGTTGACGAAGTTGAGCGTGACGGTGTCGTCGGCCGCCGCCGCCGCCGACAGGAGCAGCGCGAGCGCGGCCAGCAGGCCGGCCACCCGGCGCAGGGCACGACGGACATTGCGTTGCAACATGCCGGCGATCCGGGGTCGGCCGTCGTCGCGCACGGGGGCGGCCGGCGGCGGCGCCAAAGCGGTGGCGGCAGGCGTCGCCTGCCGATTCGCTGCGAGTTCAGGCAACATTCGTGCGATTCGCCCCGGCGTCCCGATGATTTCGCGGCGCCGATGATAGCATGGGGCCCTGTAGCGCCCGCCTCCGAAAAGGCCCGCCGCCGCCTGCGTTTTCCGGTCGAATGAATCCGGAAACGGCCGTCGCCGCATCCAATCGACGATTGCCGCCGTTTCGGGAGTGTTCATGAACCGCCGCCTGCCGCCTTACGTCCGCCGCCTCGTGCTTGGGGGCGCCCTGCTGGCCGCAACGCTGGTCGCGCTGCTGCCCCAGCCGCCGTCGGTACGCGCCGCCGAGCCCCCGGCCGCGCGCCCTCTCGTCCTGGCCCAGGCCGACGCGAAGGCCGACGGCAAGGCCGCCGCCGAAGCCGCACGGGACGCTGCGCGCGAAGCGAGCGACGCCGCCCGCGAGGCCGCCGCTGCCGCGAAGGCCGCGGCCCGCGACGCGCGCCGCAAGGCTGCGGAGGCCGAAGTCATCGTCGACACCGGCGGCGACGCCGGGACGGACGGCCCCCACAAGGGCATCACGATCGGCATCTCGGGGACCGACCGCCATTACGATTCGTTCGACCAGTTCCTCGAACGCGATCCGGCGCTCGCGGGGATGGTGCTGGGGATCGTGTTCATCGTGTTCCTGACGCCCATCCTGATCGTCGCGCTGGTCGTCTGGTACAAGATGCGCAAGACGCGGCTGCAGAACGAGACGATGGTGAGGCTCGCCGAAAAGGGCGTGCTGCCGCCGGCCGAGGCGATGCAGATGGTCGGCACCGGGCGCGCCGACGCCGCGGTCGTCGCCGCCGCGACGCCGCTGGCCGAGCAGGCGCGCGCGCTGCGCCGCGCGGCCGCGTGGTCCGACCTGCGCAAGGGCGTGCTCATGGGTGCCATCGGGCTCGCGACCACGCTCTACTCGCTGCTCGACGACGGCACGGCGAACTGGTTCGGCCTCGCGCTGCTGTTCGTCGGCATCGGCTACTGCGCGCTCTGGTATTTCGAGGACCGGCAGGCGACGGCGGTGCCCGCCGCGGCCCGGGCGCCCGCGCCGGGTCCGGGAGACGCCGGCAATTGATCGCGCGATGCCCGGAGACCTCGACATGCGCACGACCGCGGGCCGCCGCGCGCGGAGCCTGCGCAACCCCGACGGCTTGAGCGCCGCCGATGGCCGGGTCGCCCGTATCGGACGCGCAGCTGATCGCGCGCGCGCTCGTCACGGACGACCGCCACGCGTTCGCCGAGCTCGTCCGCCGGCACCAGTCGACCGTGCGCGCGTGCCTGCGCAAGCTGACTGCGGGCAACCACGCGCTGGCGGACGACCTCGCGCAGGAGACCTTCGTGCTCGCGTGGCGGAACCTCAAGTCGTTCCGGCAGGAGGCACGATTTTCGACGTGGCTCTACCGGATCGCCACCAATTGCTGGCTCGCCGACGCGCGGAAGCGCAAGGAGGAGCTGCTGGGCGACCGGGCCGACGCGCTGCCTGACGAGGACGAGGACGCGATGCCCCACGACGACGGGATGCACGCCGACCACGCACGCGGCGCCGCGCTCAAGCTCGACCTCGAGCGGGCGATGGCCGTGCTGTCCGACGCGGAGCGGGCGGCGATCGTCCAGTGCTACCATAACGACCTCACGCACGAGGAAGCCGCGTACGTGCTCGGGTGCCCGGTGGGCACGGTCAAGACGCACGTGCTGCGCGGCAAGCAGAAGCTGAAGGCGGCGCTGGCCGCCTACGGAAACTAGCGGCGACCGATGAGCGACGAACGCCCGATCGTAAGCAGCGGCACCCCCGGCGACGACTGGCTCGAGCGAATGCTCGCGGCCGACGGCGCCGCGCACCGCGACGCCTACGTCGCCGACGACGGGTTCACCGCGCGCGTGATGGCCGGGCTGCCGGCGCCCGCGACGCTGCCGGCGTGGCGCCGTCCGGTCGTCGTCGCGCTGTGGAGCGTCGCCGCGACCGGCATCGCGGTGGCGATGCCCGGCGCGGTGATCGAGGTCGCGCGGGAAGCGTATCGGCTGCTGGCCGCGTATCCAGTTTCGCTGTCCGGCATGGCCGGCGCCGCGGCGGCGATGCTCGGCCTCACGGCGGCCGCCGCCGCGTGGACGTTGCGCGAGTCCGACTGAATCCGGTCGGATCCCCGTCGTTCGCTTGAGGGCCGGTCGCGCGGCAGGCGCCGCGGGACGCATCCCGGGGCGGCCGCGGCCGTCAGGACGGCGACCCGCGGACGCGCATGCAGCACCGCACGCTCACGGCTGCACGCGAAACGTCCGCCGCACGCCGTTGCGGTGCTGCTCCGCCATCGCCGCATACGCAGCCTCGAGCGCCCGCGTCGTCCGTGCCGTGTCGAACAGCGCGCTCGCGCGGCCCGCGCCGGCGAGGTGGGCGCGCAGCCGGGCACGCGTCGCAGGATCGTTCGCGAGTGCGACGGCCCTCTCGACGTAGGCATCGCGTGACGGCGCGACGAGTTCCGGCAGGCCGACCGCCGCGAGCAGGCTCGCGCCGACGCGGCCGGCGAACGTGTCGCCGTCCTTCGTCAGCACCGGGCAGCCGGCCCACAGCGCGTCGCTCGCCGTCGTGTGCGCGTTGTACGGCCACGTGTCGAGGAAGAGGTCGGCGTGCCCGTACAGCGCGAGGTACTCGGGGTTCGGCCGGTGCTGCGCGAACACGATGCGCGCGTCGTCCACCCCGCGCGCCGCGGCCTCGCGCCGCAGGTTCGCGGTCGCCGGCTCGCCGTCGGACCTGGCGAGCAGCCACAGCACGGACCCCGGCACATGCGCGAGGATCGCCATCCACGCGTCGAACACGTCGGGATTCAACTTGTACGTCTGGTTGAAGCTCGCGAACACCGTCCCCGTCTCCGGCAGTCCGAGCTCCGCGCGCGGCGGCGTCGCGGCGATCGGCCGCGCGCGGTCGTTGACCTGGTAGCTGTCCGGCAGCACGGCGACCGCCTCGCCGTAGTCGGCGAGGTGCGCGTCCGGCGTGACGACCGGATCCCCGATCAGCCAGTCGACGAGTCCGCCCTCGATCGTCCCGGGATACCCGAGGTAGTGGACCTGGATCGGCGCCGGTCGCCGCGCGAGCACGATCGGCGTCGCGTTGAGCGTGTGGCCCTTGAGGTCGACCAGGATGTCGACGCCGTCGGCGCGGATGGCGTCCGCCACCGCGAACGGATGCCGGTCGCGCACGTCGGCGAACCGGTCGAACGCGCGCTCGATCCGCGCGCGCAACGGAGAGCGGTCGTGCGGCCCGGTCGAATACCCGAACACCTCGAACCGGCTGCGGTCGTGCTGCTCGAAGAGGCCGGCCGCGAGAAACGCGGTGGCGTGCGTGTGGAAATCGGCCGACAGGTAGCCGATGCGCAGGCGCCCCGACGACAGCGGCCGTTGCGGCAGGCGCTCGACTCCGGCGAGCGGCGCCGTCCACGTCCGCGCGCACCGGCGCTGCTCGCCGCGCGTGGACGGCAGCGACAGGAACGCGAACGGCGACAGCGTCGCCACGTCGGCCGCGACCGCCGCGCGGTACCGCTGCACCAGCGCGTCGCGGTCGTGCCAGTCGGCCATCCGGCCGCGCAGGAACGTGAGCTGCGACAGCGCCGGGCCATGCGCGGGATCGACGCGCAGCACGTGCTCGTACGCGGTGGCCGCCGCGGCAAGGTCGCCGACGCGAAACTCGAGCAGCGACGCGAGCTCGAAGCGCAGCGCCGCCGACATCGGATGCCGCGCGAGCGCCGTCTCGAGCGTCTGGCGCGCCTTGTCGACCGCGCCGATGCCGAGCTCGATCTGCGCCTTCACGCCCGCGTTTCCTTCCTGCTCGGGCGCGAGGCCCGCCGCGCGCGTCGCCGCATCGAGGGCCTCGAGCATCCGCCCCTGCGGCTGCAGCGCGAGGGCCAGGATCAGCCACGCTTTCGCGTACGTCGGGTCGCGCGCGAGCACCCGCCGGGCGGAGGCCTCGGCCTCCGCGTGCCGGCCCCACGCGGACTGCCCGCACGCCAGGTTGGCGACGATCTCCGGCGAGTCGGGGGCCAGCGTGGCCGCCTTCTCGAACACCTCGACCGCCGTGCGCGGGTGGCCGGCCGCCTGCAGCACGAGGCCGAAGTTGGACCATGCGTCCGCATTGCCGGCATCGATCGCCACCGCCGCACGCAGCAGGTCGAGCGCGGGAACGAGCTCGCCCTTCTGGTAGTGCGCGACGCCGGCGTAGTGGAGCGCCGCCGCGTGCTTGGGATTCGCCCGCAGGATCTCGTCGTAGCCGGCGATCGCCTCGGCCAGCCTGCCCTCGCGGTGCAGGGCGCTGGCACGGGCCCAGATCGCGTCCGCTTCGCTCACGGGAGTTCGCCCACGACCGGAACCGGCAGCGCTTCGCGCTGCGTGATCCGGGTCCGCAGAACGACGATGCGAGGGCCTTCGGGGACGCCAACAGGATGCGCGCGGCGCATCGTGCCTGCGTCACTCATCCTTGAGCGTGAAGTTGATCTCGACCTCGCCGACGTACTTCTCGCCTTCGGCCTTGAACTTCCAGCCCTCGAGCGCAGCGCGGACCACCTTGTCGAACACGCGCGGCGGGTCGGATACCGTGATGTTGACTTCCGTCACGTTGCCCTTCTCGTCGATCTGCAGCCGCGCGACGACGCGGCCCTTGGCGACGCCGGCGCGGATCGCCTCCCGCGGATACGACGGGTCTTCGCCGGACAGGCGCACGATGCCACGGCGGATCGCGGGCTTCGCGGGCGCCGGCGCCGTGACCGTGGGCGGCGGCGGCGCGATCACGTGCGGCTCCTTCGGCGGCTCGGCCGTCACCGCCGAGATCACCGGCGCGCTCGGCGCCGCGACCGGCACGTCCGGCGGCGGCACGTAGGTGTCGAGCGGCTGCTGCACCTTGGGCTGCTCGACGATCTTCTTCGGCGGCGGCGGCGGCGGCGGCGGCGGCGGCAGCTTCACCTCCTCGATGATCGTCGCGTTCAGCGGCTTCTTGATGATCTGGATGACGTTCTTGCCGAGCCCGGACAAGAGCGCCCAGATCACGAGCGCGTGCACCAGGACGACGAACGAGATCCCGATCACGTGCCGGGCCGGGTCCCTCTGCTGTCGTGCGTAATCCATGTCGTGTCGACTCCGGACGCCGGCGGGCGCTCGTGGCGCCCGCCGCCGACTATTCGTTGATGAACTGCTCGCTGCCGACGATCCCGATCTTGGTCAGGCCGAGACGCTGCGCCGACACCATGACGCCGGCGACGATCGCGTACTGGGCGCGCTTGTCCGGGCGCAGGTGGAGCTCCGGCTGCACCGCCTGCGCCGCGGCGCCCGCCAGCCGCTCCTCGAGCGCCGCGCGGTCGGCCAGGGCCTCGCCGTTCCAGTACACCACGCTCGACGGGTCGATGTCGATCTTCACGACCTCCGGCTTGACGAGCGGTGGCGGCGGATTGCCGGTCGGCATGTTGAGGTTCACCGAGTGGAGCTGGATCGGGATCGTGATGATCAGCATCACCAGCAGCACCAGCATCACGTCGATGAGCGGCGTGGTGTTGATGTCGAGGATCACGTCCTGGTTGCCCGAGCTGCCGCCCGAGCCGACGTTCATGCCCATGGTCCTGGTCCTTCGTGCCGGGGCGCGGCGTCAGCCGCCACGCACCGGCGGTTCCGTGATGAAGCCGACCTTCGCGATGCCGGCGCGCTGGCACGCGTAGATGATCCGGCCCACCGAATCGTAGTTCGCGCGGCCGTCGCCGCGGATCTGCACCTCGGGCTGCGGGTCGAGCACCGCGATCTTCTTCAGTCGGTCGATCAGCGCCGCGGTCGACGCGATCCGCAGGTCGTTCCAGTAGATGCCTCCCTGCTGGTCGACCGACAGCACGATGTTCTCGGGCTTGGTCTCGCGGATCTCGTTGCGCTCCTTGGGCAGCTCGACGGGAATCGACGTCGTCACGACCGGGACCGTGATCAGGAAGATGATCAGCAGCACCAGCATGATGTCGACGAGCGGCGTCGTGTTGATCGCCGAGACGACCTCGTCTTCCTCGCCGCCGGGGGAGCCGACGTTCATCGCCATGGCGTCAGGCCTTGGCAGGCGACTTCGACGTGGACAGCAGCACGGCGTGCAGGTCGGCACCGAAGCTGCGCACCTGGTCCATCGCGGCCTTGTTGCGGCGGATGAGCCAGTTGTAGCCGAGCACCGCCGGCACCGCGACCGCGAGGCCGATGGCGGTCATGATCAGCGCCTCGCCGACCGGACCCGCGACCTTGTCGATCGACGCCTGGCCGGCGATGCCGATCGCGGTCAGCGCGTGGTAGATGCCCCAGACCGTGCCGAACAGGCCGACGAACGGTGCCGTCGAGCCGACGGTGGCGAGGAACGCGAGGCCGTCCTGCGTGCGGCTCTGCACGTTGTCGATCGCGCGCTGGATCGACATCGCGATCCAGTCGTTGAGGTCGACGCTCGCCAGCATCCCGTCGTGCTTGGTGTTGGCTTCCAGCGCGGACTCCGCGATGAAGCGATACGGGCTCGACTTCTTGAGCCCTTCGGCGCCCTGCGTGATCGACGGCGCCTTCCAGAACTTCTTGCTGGCGTCCTTCGCCTGCACGCCCATCTTGTGCTGCTCGTAGACCTTCGTGATGATGATGTACCAGCTGCCCATCGACATGATGACGAGGATGGCCAGCGTGATCCGGGCGACCAGGTCGCCGCCCTTCCAGAGCGCCTCGAGACCGTACGGATTCTCGATGACGTCGGCGGCCTTGGCCGGCGCCTTCGCGACGGGAGCGGGCGCCGCGGGCACCGGCGGCGTCGCGTCGGCGGGCGCGGGGGCGGCGGGGGCGGCCGGGGCCGCGGGCTGTGCTTGCGCCTGCGCCGGCTGCGGCACGGCCGCGGCGGCGAACGCAATCAGCGTGGCCACGCCCAACGCGGCCAGACGGATCTTCTTCAACATGTGGTCTCCAGACAGATGGTTGTTTGTCAGAAAATTGGCGGAGTGTCCTGGTTGTTCGGACGCTGCCAACGGCGCGCCGGGAATCCCCATCGGCAATCAGACAGGTTACTGGTTGCGTAAGGTGGGGCCCCGGTCGCGGAGGGGCGCGGGAGGGGCGGCCGGATGGAGGCCGCAACCACCGCGCGGCTCTGCCGCGAGGCCGGGCGCACATGCGCCAAAACGCATTGGCCCCGCCATGGGCAGGGCCAAGCTTTCCGTCGAAAGCCGCAGAATTCTACACAAACCGGCCGAAAAGTCCACCCGCGGACGCCGGCGGGATTAGGCGAAAGGCTCTAGTCCGGCGCCCGGTGTCCTGGCGCCGGGCAGTGCCGGCACGGCGGCCCGCCGCCCCGCCGGCCGTCCGTTCCGCCGGCGGCGGCACCGCGGACGCCCACCGGGGTCTCGATCGTGCCGGCACGCGTCGACGTTGCCCGGCGTGCGCGAGCCCGACGTGGCCCGGGCGCCCGGTGACCCCGCGCAGTCTCGCCACGCCCGCGACGCGACGGGCGGCGCCCTCGCGCGCTACTTCTCGAGCGGGAACGCGACGGCGATGTCGTAGGCTTGCGCCGCGCGGAGCTTCTGCTCGATCTGCAGGTATTGCGCGGCCTTCTTCGGCGGCAGCGCGCGCATCACGCCGTTGTGCATCTTCCGCCGCGCCTTGATCTCCTGCTCCTCCAGCTTCAGCAGCTCGTTCGTGAAGTCCTTCGCGTAGCGGTTGGTCATCGGCTTGTCGCGCATCACGTACTCCTCCAGCGCGACGTTGCGCTCGCGGCGGAAGTTGTCGAGGTCGCGCTGGTACGCGTCGTAGACCGGCCAGAACTTCTTCGCCTCGGCGTCCGTCAACTGGAGCGTCGACGCGACCAGCCCCCGCTTGTCTTTCTGCGCGGCCGTGCGCAACGCCTGCAGCTCGGCGACGGCCTCGGGATTGGAGACGGGCTGCGCCGAGGCCAACGGCGCCGTGATGGCGGCGACGGCAAGCGCCGTCGCGATGAGGAGTCGGTTCATGGCGGGTTCCCTGGAACGGATGGAGGTGCCGGGCGCGGCTACTTGAACGTGTACCGGACGCCGAGGTTGAACTGCGTCCCCGTGGCGCCGGTGTTCGCGTAGTTGTAGCTGTAATTGTACCCACCGCCCACGGCCTGCACGTCGAGCGGCGCGATCCGGTTGAAGACGTTGATGACGGAGCCGAAGATCTGCCAGTTCTTGAAGCCGGAATACTGCGCCGACAGGTCGAGCGTCGTGAACGACGCGACCGTGCAGTTGTTGAAGTCCGGCTGCAGGCAGTCGGGCAGCTCCTTCGCCTCGATCGTGTCCATCGGGCCGATGTAGCGGACGATGCCCGTGACGTTCCACGGCCCCTTCTCCCACGCCAGCGACAGGTTCACGCGGTCCTGCGGGATGCCGGCCGAGCTCGACAGCACGGTCGGCCCGTGCGTGCCCGCGTACTCGTAGCTCGAGCCGTCGTTGAACGTGCGCGTGAAGTGCAGGATGTGCGTCCACTCGAGCGACGTCGTCAGCGTGCCGTAGTCCTTGATGGCCGCGCGCCAGCGCGCCGAGACGTCGATGCCGTCGGTGCTCTGCTTGAAGTCGTTGAGGAACGGCGTGGCGACGGCGAGCAGCGTGCCGGAATTCGGGATCCCGGGCAGGCTGTTCGTGGGGTCGCGCAGGACCAGTGCGCTCGGGAACGCCGAGGGGTTGTTCACGACGAGCTGCGGATCGGAGCCGTTGATCACCTGCTTCGTTTCGATGTTCCAGTAGTCGATCGTGCCCGACAGCCCGGGTGTGGGCTCCCACACGAGGCCGACCGTCCAGCTCTGCGACGTCTCCGGCTCGAGCTTCGGGTTGCCGATCGCGATGACGCCGACGTTGCCCGACCCGCAGTCCGCGGGCGACCCGGTCACCGGGCAGCGGACCGGGTCGACGATCGACGTGAAGCCGTTGGTCGCGCTGTTGCCCGACTCGTACGGCCCCGGCGCGCGGAAGCCTTCGCTGTAGGTGCCGCGCAGCACGAGCTGCGGGACCGGCGTGAACTTGACGCCGACCTTCGGCGCCCAGTTGGAGCCGTAGTCCGAGTAGTGGTCGTACCGCAGCGCGGCCGTCAACTCGAGGTTCTTGAGCACCGGCGCGAAGAGCTCGCCGTACAGCGCCGTCACGTTGCGGGACGCGACGCCCGACGAATAGCCCACGCCGATCACGTTGCCCAGGTACACCTCGTTCTCGCCGGGATTGTTGAGCTCCTCGCGGCGGAACTCGGCGCCGAGCGCCAGCGCGAGCTGCCCGCCCGCGAGCGGCATGAGGTCGCGCGACGCCTTCACGTCGACCTGCGTGTTCTCGCTGCGCGTGTCGAAGTTGAGCTCGGGCGCGATGTACCCGTAGATCCCCGGGTCGTTGAGGCCGGCGTTGGCGCCGACGCGGTAGTAGCCGAAGCCGCCGCGGCCGTTCAGCGCCTGCAGCAGGTTCTGGTAGTTGAGGTAGCCGGTTTGCCTGACCGAGCCGTCGTTGCGGATGTACATCACGCCGGCGTCCCAGTCCCACCCCCAGTTGGTGCCCTTGATCCCGAGCAGGTAGCGCTGCGTGTCGTCCTGGTAGTCGCTGTCGCGGGGGCCGACGTCGGCCGCCGTGTAGTAGAGGCGCGCGACGTCGTTGTTCGCCGAGAACGGGTTGTCGGGGTGGCCGACCGGCAGGTAGATGTTCGCGGAGCTGATGACGGTCTTGCCCGCGGTGCTGTACCACGTGGAGCGGAGCCCCTGCGGCGTGAACTGCGTGGAGACCTTCGACTGGAAGTACGAGAACTCGGCGTAGGCCTGCGTCGTCGCGTCGATCTGGTACGCGCCCTTCGCCAGCACGTTGATGTTCTCGGTCTTCGGCTGGATCTGCAGGTAGTCCTTGACGTCCCATCGGCAGAAGCCGTCGGCATCGACGTTGCCCGCGGCGCAGCCCGGCAGCACCTGGAACGTTCCGGGCGTCCCGTTCGGGTTCGACGACGCCACGGGGCGCACGTTGCCGACCAGCGAGGACGAGCCGTAGCCGGAGAACGGATTGCCCGGACGCGCGTCGGGCAGGCCCATGAACTCGAGGTTGTTGGTCCCGACGTACTGGCGGCGGTTGCTGGTGGGGATCGCGCGCTGCGATTGCCCGTCGACCGTGATGAACGCGTTGTAGCGATCCTTGGTGAGGTCGCCCACGCCCGCCGTGAAGGCCGCGCGGACCTGCTCGCCGTCGCCCTTGTACGTCATGCCGCCGGTGGCGGTGCCCGTGAAGCCCGTGTACTGGTCGCGCAGGATGATGTTGACGACGCCCGCGACGGCATCCGACCCGTAGATCGCCGAGGCGCCGTCCTTCAGCACCTCGATGCGCTCGACCGCGTCGAAGGGCACCTGATTGAGGTTGACGAACGAGCGCTGGCCGTCGTCGGCCAGGCCGTACACGGCGAGCCGGCGGCCGTTCAGCAGCACCAGCGTGTTGTTGGCGCCGAGCCCCCGCAGCGACACGCCCGAGGCGCCGGCGGCGAAGCCGTTGACGAAGGCGTTGGAGATCGTGCCGTTGTTGTTCGCGGTGATCGACTGGACCACCGCGGCGATGGTCTGCAGGCCCGACGCCTGGATGTCCTCGCGCGTGATCGTCTCGATCGGCGCGGCCGTTTCGGTCTCGACGCGCTTGATGTTGGTGCCGGTCACGTTGACGCGGATGTCCTGCGCCGCGACGTGCGACACCGCCACCAGGGCCACGCCGCCGATGCCGAGTGCCGCCGCCAGTCTGGTACGTTGGAATCGATTCATTCGCCTATCCCAAAAACAATCGATCCTGCGGGTTGCCCCGCAGGATCGAGGTTGCGTCCGTCGCTTGCACGGTCGTGCGCCGGCGTCGCGCCGGCGCAGAGCCTTCGGACTACGCGTCAACGACGATGCGCGCGGCCCTTACTGGAACGTGTACTTGGCCCCGATGTTGAACATCGTGCCCGTGGCACCGGACAGCGCGTAGTTGAAGTTGTAGTTGTAGATCCCGTAGCCCGCCGTGTAGTTGAACGGCGCGATCCGGTTGAACACGTTGATGATCGAGCCGTAGATCTCCCAGTTCTTGAACCCCTTGTACGAGGCCGCCAGGTCGAGCGTCGTGAACGATGCCACCGTGCACCAGCCTTCCACGCCCAGCGCCGAATTCGTCAGGCAGTCGGGCTGCTCGTCGGACTCGATGTCGTCGATCGGGCCGATGTAGCGCACGGTGCCCGTCACGCTGAACGGGCCGCGCTCCCACGTGAGCGCGAGGTTCGCGCGGTCCTGGGGCGTGCCCGCCGAGCTCGACAGGAACGTCGGGCCCATGTTGCCGGCGTACTGGTTCGTGATGCCGTTGCTGAACGTGCGCTTGAAGCTGAAGACGTGCGTCCAGTCGAGCGCGGCGGTGAACGTGCCGTACTCCGCCAGGTTCCACCGGTACTGCGCCGTCAGGTCGATGCCGTCCGTCTGGGTCCGGTCGAGGTTCTGGTAGGGCGCGGTCACCGACAGCACGGTGCCGGAGTTCGGGATGCCGGGAAGCGCGTCGTTGGGATCGCGCAGGACCACGGACGCCGGGAACGCCGCCGGATTGTTGATGACCGACTGCGGGTCGCCGCCGGTGATCTGGTTCTTCGTCTCGACGTTCCAGTAGTCGAGCGTGAAGTCCAAGCCGGGGAACGGCGCCCACACGAGGCCGACCGTCCAGTTGGTGGACGTCTCCGGCTTGATTTCCGGATTGCCGCCGGTGATCGACACGACCTGGCCCGCGCCGCAGTCGACCGGCAGGTCGGTGACCGGGCAGCGCACCGGGTCGATGTAGGACGTGTAGCCGGCGCTCGCGCTGTTGCCGTTCTCGTACAGGCCCGGCGCGCGGAAGCCGGTCGCGTACGTGCCCCGGAGCACCAGCGACGGCAGCGCCGTCCACTTCACGCCGACCTTCGGATTCCACGTGCCGCCGAAGTCCGAATAGTCGTCGTAGCGCACCGCCGCCGTGACCTCGAGGTTCTTGAGGACGGGGGCGTACAGCTCGGCGTACAGCGCGTTGACGTTGCGCGAGCCGACGCCCGCCGAGTAGCCGAGGCCGAGCACCTCGCCGCTGTAGGTCCCGGGCACGCCCGGATTGTTGATCTCCTCGCGGCGGAACTCGTAGCCGACGGCCAGCGCCATCTGGCCGCCGTCGAGCTTGTAGATGTCGCGCGAGGCCTTGGCGTCGAACTGCGTGTTCTCGCTGAGGATGTCGTATTGCAGGCGCGGCGCGATGAAGCTGTAGATGCCGGGATTGTTGAGCGGGGCGCTGGCGCCGACGCGGTAATACCCGAACCCGCCCTTGCCGGCCAGTGCCTCCAGCAGGTGCGGATAGTTGAGGTAGTTGTTGAGGCCGTACTCGAGGTTCGACCGGATGTAGAGGCCGGCGACGTCCCAGTCCCAGCCCCAGTTCGTCCCCTTGACGCCCGCGAGGTAGCGCTGCGTCTCGGCCGTCGTGTCCGTGCCGCGTCCGCCGACGTCGAACGGAACGTAGTAGAGCCGCGCGCCCTGGCCGTTGGCCGAGAACGGATTGTCGGGGTGGCCGACCGGCAGGTTGATCGTGGTCAGCGAGCTCAGCACCGACAGGTGCGCCACGTCCGGCCACGCCGTGACGCGCAGCGGATTGGGCGAGATCGTCGAGTCGACCTTCGACTGGAACCACGACAGCTCGGCGTAGCCCTGGATTTCCGGCGTGAAATTGTAGGTGCCGCGGCCGAACACGTTGATCTTCTGCACTTCGGGCTGGATCGCGAGGAACTGCTTCGTGTCCCACTTGCAGAAGCCATCGCTCTGGCTTCCCGGCGGGCAGTAGCCCGGCAGCGACTGGTACGGGCCCTGCGTCGGGCCGGTCAGGTTGTTGCCGGCGACCGGGCGCACGTTGCCGAGCGGGCTCGTCGTGCCCCAGCCGAGCGGCGGATTGCCGGGGCGCGTGTCCGGCAGCCCCATGAACTCGAGGTTCGTGGTGCCGATGTACTGCGGCCGGTTGGTCGACGGCATCTCCTGCTGCTTCTGCGCGTCGACGGTGATGAAGAAGTTGTAGCGATCCTTGGTGAGGTCGCCCATGCCCCAGGTGACCGCGCCCCGGTATTGGTTGCCGTCGCCCTTGTACGAGGTGCCGGCGCTCGCGTTCGCGGTGAACCCGGTGTACTGCTGCCGCAGGATGACGTTCACGACACCGGCCACGGCGTCGGAACCGTAGATGGCGGACGCGCCGTCCTTCAGGATCTCGATGCGCTCGACGGCGTCGAACGGGATCTGGTTCAGGTCGACGAACGAGTAGTGGCCGTCGTCGGCGAGGCCGTAGTTGGCGAGCCGCCGGCCATTGAGCAGCACCAGGGTGTTGTTCGAGCCCAGGCCGCGCAGCGACACGCCGGCGCCGCCCGACGGGAAGCCGAAGCTCCACTCGTTGGCGATCGTGCCGTTGTTGTTGGCGGTGATCGACCGCACGACTTCCGAAATCGTCTGGAAGCCCGTCCGCTGGATGTCCTCGCGGGTGATCGTTTCGATCGGCGCAGCCGTCTCCGTGTCGACCCGCTTGATGTTGGTACCGGTGACGTTGACCCGGATGTCCTGTGCCACGGACGGCGCGGCGACGACCATTGCAAGGCCGCCGACGCCGAGCGCCGCGGCCACTTGCCTGCGCTGGAATCTCATTTGCTATCCCCCACGATGTAGAAAACCTCGACGCGCTCTTTTGGGGCGCGCCGAGGGTCCATGATCAGCCACCGGTCGATGACGCCGGCGCCGGTTCTCCTGCGTTACTTGAACGTGTACCGCACGCCCAGGTTGAACTGCGTTCCGGTCGCGCCGGAAAATGCGTAGTTGTAGTTGACGTTGTTGTAGCCGTAGTGGGCGGCCGGGGCGAACGGCGCCTTTTCGTTGAAGACGTTGATGACCGACCCGAAGATCTCCCAGTTCTTGAACCCCTTGTACGAGGCCGCGAGGTCGAACGTCGTGAACGAGTCCACCGAGCACGTCTGCACGGTCGACCCGTCCGTGTTCGTCAGCGGCCACTGGCACCCGTCGGGCATCGACTGGCTCTGGTCGGTGATCTCGTCCCAGCCGCTCACGTAGCGGACCGTGCCCGTCACGTTCCACGGACCGTACTGCCAGCCGAGGATGAGGTTCCAGCGGTCCTCGGGTGTCGCCGAGCCCGACGACAGGTTGTAGTCGCCGAGCGTGCCCACGTATTTGTAGGTGACGCCCCCCACCGTCTTCTCGAAGTTGAAGATGTGCGTCCACTGGAATTCGGTGGTGAAGTTGCCCCACTCCTTGCCGTTCCACTTCCACACGACGTCGAGGTCGATGCCGTCCGTCTTGACCTTGGCGGCGTTGAAGAACGGATTCGACACCGCGAGCAGCGTGCCCGAGTTCGGCACGCCCGGCAGGTTGTTGGTGTCGCGGTAGATGATCGCGTTCGGGAAGTTGGCCGGATTGTCGACCGTCGCCTGCACGTCGACGATCGAGATCGCGTCGTTGGTCGTGATGTTCCAGTAGTCGAGCGTGCCGGACAGGCCCGGGACCGGCTCCCAGATCACGCCGACGGTCCACGTGTCCGACGTCTCGGGCTTCAGGTTGGGATTACCCGCCGAGATGCCGAGCACGGTGCCGGCGGCATTGCCACGAACCGGGTCGAGCGCGGTGACGAAGCCCGCCGTGCCGCCCAGCTGTCCCGACTCGTACAGGCCGGGCGCGCGGAACGCCGTGGCGAAGGTGCCGCGCATCACCAGCGACGGGATCACCGTCCATTTGGCCCCGATCTTCGGGTTCCACGTGCTGCCGAAGTCGGAGTAGTCGTCGAAGCGAACGGCCGCGGTCAGCTCCAGGTTCTTGAGCACCGGCGCGTAGAGCTCGGCGTACAGCGCGTTGATGTTGCGCGAGCCGATGGCCTTGGAAAAGCCCAGCCCCATGATGTTGCCGGTGGTGGTTCCGGGCGCACCGGGGTTGTCGATTTCCTCCCGGCGATACTCGTAGCCCACGGCCAGCGCCAGCTGGCCGCCGTCGAGCTTCATGAGGTCGCGCGAGCCCTTGATGTCGAACGACGTGTTCTCGGAGATCGCGCTATACGACAGGGCAGGCGACAGCCAGCCGTAGATCGCCGGGTTGTTCAGGTTGGCGTTGGCGCCGATCCGGTAGTAGCCGTACGGACCCGTGCCCGCCAGGCCCTGCTGGTACCGATCCCATTGCAGGAAGCCCGTGCGGGTCACGTCGGTGTCCGTGCGGATGTACAGGCCCGCCATGTCCCAGTCCCACCCCCAGTTCGTGCCTTTCAGGCCGAGCAGGTACCGCTGGGTGTCGGTCTCGTAGTGGGTGTTGCGGCCGCCGATGTTGGGGTCGGCGTAGTACAGGCGCGCGCCCTGGTTGGTGGCGTTGAACGGATTGTCCGGGTGGCCGACCGGCATGAAGACGTTGGTCGAGAAGATGACGGGGTTCGTCGGGTTCGCGGGGTTGTACCACTGGGTCCGCGACGCCTGCGGGGAGTTGCGCGTGTCCGTCTTGACCTGGAAGTACGACAGCTCGGCGTAGCCCTGCATGTCGGGCGTGAAGTTGTACGCGCCGCGCGCGTAGACGTTGAAGCGCTCGGTCTCCGGATTGACGTCGACGTAATCCTTCTGCTCCCACCGGCAGTAGCCGTTGTCGTCGAGGCTCGAGGCCGGGCAGCCGGGCAGCTGCTTGAAGGCGCCGGGCGAGCCGCCCGTCGCGGGATTCACCGGGCGCACGACGCCCCAGAGGTTGGTGCTCGTGAAGCCGCTCACCGGGCTGCCGCCGCGCTGGTCTTGGTAGCCCATGAACCGCAGGTCGTTCGTGCCCGCGTAGTCGCGCATCTGGTTGGCCGGATACGCGTCCATCTTCTGGTAATCGAGCGTGATGAACGCGTTGTACTTGTCCTTGGTGAGGTCGCCGATGCCGCCGGTGAGGGCGACCTTCCACTGGTCGCCCTGGCCGTTGTAGGTCGTGCCGTAGGTGCCGGTGGCGGAAAAGCCCGTGTATTGCTGGCGCAGGATCACGTTGACCACGCCGGCGACCGCGTCGGCACCGTAGATCGCGGAAGCGCCGTCCTTCAGCACCTCGATGCGCTCCACCGCGTCGAACGGAATCTGCGACAGGTCGGGATACGAGATGTGGCCGTCGTCGGCGAGGCCGAAGTTGGCGATGCGGCGGCCGTTGAGAAGCACGAGCGTGTTGTTGGTGCCGAGGCCGCGCAGCGAAACGCCGGCGCCCGACGCCGAGAACCCGTTGGTGAACGACGGCGAGATCCCGCCCTGGTTGCTCGCCGTGATGTTGCGGACGACTTCCTGGATCGTCTGCAGGCCCGACTGCTGGATGTCCTCGCGGGTGATCGTCTGGATCGGGGCCGCGGTTTCACTGTCGACCCGCTTGATGTTGGTGCCCGTGACGTTGACCCGGATGTCCTGCGCCGCGACCTGTCCCCCAGCGACCAGTGCGACTCCGCCGACGCCCAGCGCGATCGCGACCTTCTTCCGCTGAAAATTCATGTGAAAACCCCCAGAAATGATGGATGCCCCCCCGAACGGACATGCGTCCGCCCTCCGGCACACAGGCGAAACGTTACCCCAGCGGGGAATTGGCCAGCAACGAATGGACGCGATTGTTACAATGGCCGTCGCGCATTTGTTGCAATTTCGCCAACGTTGCCGATCCGCACCGCACAACCCGCTGATTTGCCGGAGATCGTTGGCGTCTACAACGCCTCGATCCCCGGCCGCATGGCGACGGCGGACACGGCGCCGGTGACCATCGCCGACCGGCAGCAATGGTTCGCGGAGTTCGACCCGGCCACGCGCCCGTTATGGGTTTGGTGCGCCGCAGAAAACGATCGTTTGTGCGCCTGGCTATCGTTGCGCTCGTTCTACGGACGCCCGGCGTACCACGCCACGGTCGAGGTCGGCGTGTACGTCGCGCCAGCTGCGCAGCGCCGGGGCATCGCGCGCGCGCTCCTCGCGCACGCGCTCGCCCATGCGCCCGGCATGGGCATCCGCACGTGCCTTGCGTTCGTGTTCGGGCACAACGCGCCGTCGATCGCGCTGTTCGAGGCCGCCGGCTTCGGCACGTGGGGACGGCTGCCGCGCGTGGCGGAACTGGACGGCGTCGAGCGCGACCTCGTGATCCTCGGGAGGCGCATCGGGTGAGCGGCGACGCGTACACGATCGGCTTCGCGACCCGGTCCGACGTGCCGGACCTGATGCGGATGATCCGCGCGCTCGCCGATTACGAGCGCCTGTCGCACCTCGTCGTCGCCGACGACGAGCGACTCGCCGAGGCCCTGTTCGGCGGCCACGCCGGACCCGAGGCGCTGATTGCGCGCAAAGGCGGGGAATCGCCGGAACCGGCCGGTTTTGCACTGTTTTTTCATACTTTCTCGACGTTCCTCGGTCGCCGCGGCCTGTGGCTGGAAGACCTTTTCGTGTTCCCGGAGCACCGCGGCCGCGGGCTCGGCCGGCGCCTGCTCGGCGAACTCGCCGCGGTCGCCCGCGACCGCCACTGCGGCCGGTTCGAGTGGGCGGTCCTCGACTGGAACGCCCCGGCGATCGGCTTCTACGAGCGGATGGGCGCCACCGTCCTCCCCGACTGGCGGATCGCCCGGGTGACGGGCGACGCGCTGGCCCGCTTCGGACTCGACCTGCCCGCCTGACCCACCTGCCGGAGCCCCGATGCCCGACGACCGACTGCCCCCGTTCGACGTCCGCGCCGACTTCTGGTCGCTGCGCTTCGTCGAGGAGACGAGCGAGAGCTTCGCCGTGCGCAAGAACGTCGCGATGCCGTACGCGGCGGCGACCGACCGCGGCGCGATGGCGACCGTCTATGCGGACGGCGGGTACGGCTACGCCGCGACCGGCGACCTGTCGGCGGCCGGGCTCGCCGCGGCGCTCGACCGCGCGGCGTTCTGGGCGCGCGCCACGGCGCGGCTGGCACTCGTCGACGCCCGCACGCTGCCGCGGCCCGCGCCCCGCGGCGAGTACGCGTCGCCGTCGTTCGCCGCCGCCGGTCCGTCGCGCCGCGAGTGGTACGACCTTCTGCACGCGGAGTCGCGCGCGGCGGGCTGCGACCCCCGGATCGTCGACTGGGAGGCGGGGGTGGAGGTCCGCACGGCCACCCATCGGCTCGTCACCAGCGAAGGCGGCGACGTCGTCCAGCGGTACCGGTTCCTGTTGCCCGGCATCTCGGTCACCGCGCACGACCGCGGCGTCACGCAGACGCGGTCGCTCAACGGCTACCGCGGCATCTGCCAGCAGGGCGGCGTCGAGGTGCTCGCGCGCTTCGGGTTCGCCGACGCCGGCCGCCGCATCGCCGAGGAAGCGCTGGAACTCGTCGCCGCGCCGAACTGCCCGACCGGCACGATGGACGTGCTGCTCGCGCCCGACCAGATGATCCTGCAGATCCACGAGTCGATCGGCCACCCGCTCGAGCTCGACCGCATCCTGGGCGACGAGCGCAACTTCGCCGGCACGAGCTTCGTCACGCCCGACATGTTCGGGACGTACCGCTACGGCTCGGACCTGCTGAACGTCACGTTCGACCCGACGCGGCCGGAGGAACTCGCGAGCTACGCGTTCGACGACGACGGCACGCGCGCGGAGAAGGTCCACCTGATCCGTGCCGGCATCCTCGAGCGGCCGCTGGGCGGCGCGATCTCGCAGGCGCGTGCCGGCCTGCCCGGCGTCGCCAACGCGCGCGCCGACAACTGGAACCGCCCGCCGATCGACCGGATGGCGAACCTGAACCTCGAGCCCGGCGACGCGTCGTTCGCGGACCTGGTCGCCTCCGTCGAGCGCGGCGTGCTGATGGAGACGAACTGCTCGTGGTCGATCGACGACTCGCGCAACAAGTTCCAGTTCGGCTGCGAGCGCGGCCGCGTGATCGAGCACGGCGTGGTGAAGCACGTCGTCAAGAACCCGAACTACCGCGGCATCTCCGCGAGCTTCTGGCGCAGCCTCGCGCGCGTCGGCAACGCCGACACCGTGCAGGTGCTGGGCACGCCGTACTGCGGCAAGGGCGAGCCGTCGCAGGTGATCCGCGTCGGCCACGCGTCGCCGGCGTGCGTGTTCACCGGCGTCGATGTCTTCGGCGGGGAAGCGTGAGCTACCCGGCGAGGGGCCCCATGCGCAGCATGGGGATCGACGGCAAGGCGAACGCTTCCGCGAGCCGACGGCGCAACGCCCCGGGGCAGGCGAAGCAGGAGCGGAGGCGAGGCGTGAGCCCGATGGGCCGCCCCGAGGGCGAACACCGGAGCGCGCAGCGCGAAGGCACTCCAATGACCCACCCGGCGAGGGGCCCCATGCGCAGCATGGGGATCGACGGCAAGGCGAACGCTTCCGCGAGCCGACGACGAATGATTCCAAACAGGCGAAGCGGAAGCGGAGGCGAGGAATGAGCGGCGGCGGGACCGGCGGCATGGAGTCGTACTTCGAGCGCCTGGCGGCCATCGCGCACGAGGCGCTGCGACCGGGCGAGCGCTTTACCGCGACGCTCGACGCCGAGGAGACCGACTTCGTCCGCTTCAACCGCGGCAAGGTCCGCCAGCCGGGCAGCGTCACGCAGCGCTACCTGTCGGTGCGCCTCGTCGCCGGCGCGCGCCACGGCGAACACACGCTGTCGCTGTCCGGGGACCTCGCGGCCGACGGCCAGGCGGTGCGCGACGCGCTCGCCGGCCTGCGCGCCGCGTTGCCGGACCTCGCCGACGATCCGCTGCTGCTGCTGCCGTCCGCCGTCCGGTCGAGCCGGTCCGTGCGCGACACGCCGCTGCCGCCGTCGGACGCAGTGGTCGACGAGATCCTCGCGGCGGCGGCCGGCCACGACCTCGTCGGCATCTATGCGGCCGGACCGGTGTGGCGCGGCTTCGCCGACTCGGACGGCCAGCGCAACTGGCACGCGACGACGGCGTTCAACCTGCAGTGGAGCCTCTACCACCGCGCCGACAAGGCGGTGAAGACCGGGTGCGCCGGATTCGCGTGGGATTCCGTGGCGTTCGAGCGGAAGATGGCCGACGCGCGCGAGCGCCTGGCCCTGATCGGGCGGCCGTCGCGCACGCTCGCGCCGGGACGGTATCGCGCGTACCTGGCGCCGTCCGCGATGGAGGAGATCGCCGCGCTGCTCTGCTGGGGCGGCTTCTCGGGCCGCGCGCTCGCCACGCGGCAATCGCCGCTCATGAAGATGCAGGACGGGCAGGCGCTCGACCCGCGCGTGACGCTCGCCGAGGACACGGCCGAAGGCGTGGCGCCCGCGTTCCAGGCGGAGGGCTTCGCGCGCCCGCCGCGCGTGCCGCTCATCGAGCGCGGCGCGCTGGTCGGCTCGCTGGTGAGCCCGCGCACCGCGCGCGAGTTCGCGCTGGCGGAGAACGGCGCCAACGCCGCCGAGATGCCGGAGTCGCTCGCGATGGCCGGCGGCGACCTGCCGGCGGCCGACGCGCTGGCGGCGCTCGACACGGGCCTCGCCATCGGCAACCTGCACTACCTCAACTATTCGGACCGGCCGGCGGCGCGGATCACCGGCATGACGCGCTTCGCGACGTTCTGGGTCGAGGGCGGCACGGTCGTCGCGCCGGTCGACGTGCTGCGCTTCGACGACACGCTCTACCGCCTGCTGGGCACGAACCTCGAGGCGCTGACCGCCGAGACCGACTTCATCCTCGACGCCGGTACCTACCGGTCGCGTCAGCTCGCGAGCGTGCGCCTGCCGGGCGCGCTGGTGTCGGAGATCGCGTTCACGCTGTAGGCGCGGCGCCCGCCCTACCCCACCGCCCGCGCGTGCTGGCCGTGCCAGCCCTTCGGGATCGACGCCAGCAGCCGCTGCGTGTACGGCTCGCGCGGGTTGCGGTAGATCTCGTCGGAGTTCGCGATCTCGACGACCTCGCCCTCGTTCATCACCATCACCTGGTCCGAAATGTACTTGACCACGGCGAGGTCGTGCGAGATGAAGATGTACGAGAGGCCGTACTCGGCCTGCAGGTCCTGCAGCAGATTCAGCACCTGCGCCTGCACCGATACATCGAGCGCCGACACCGACTCGTCGCAGATCAGGATGTCGGGCTTGAGCGTCAGGCAGCGCGCAATGGCGATGCGCTGGCGCTGGCCGCCCGAGAATTCGTGCGGGTACTTGTAGAACGACACCTCGGGCAGGCCGACCTTGTGCAGCAGCTCGAACGCGAGCTCGGTGCGCTCCTGCGCCGAGCTTCCGATCCCGTGGATCTCCATCGGCTCGGTCAGGATCTGGCCGACGATGAAGCGCGGGTTGAGCGACGCGTACGGGTTCTGGAAGATGATCTGGATGCGCCGCTTGTACGGCATGAACTCGCGCGCGGACATCGCGAGGATGTCGCGGCCGTCGAAGTGCGCCTGCCCGCCCGTCGCCTCGTGCAGCCGCATCAGCGTGAGGCCGACCGTCGTCTTGCCCGAGCCCGACTCGCCGACGAGCCCGAGCGTCTTGCCCTTCGGCAGGTCGAACGACACGTCCTTCACCGCACGGAACTCGCGGCGACCGAAGAGGCCCTCGCGCGACCAGAAGCTCTTCGACAGGTTGCGCACGCGCAGCACGACCGGATCGTCGGGCGCGACACCCCGCGGCCGCTCGAGCACGGTGCCGGGGTCGATGCCCGCGCCGCTCATGAAGTCGTCGATCACCGGCAGCCGCGCCGGCCGCCGGTCGATCTGCGGCCGGCACTTGAGCAGCGCCTTCGTGTACGTGTCGTGCGGACGCTCGAACACGTCCCGGGCCGGGCCCTGCTCGCGGATCTCGCCGTCGCGCATCACGATCACGTGGTCGGCGATCTCGCCGACGACCGCGAGGTCGTGCGTGATGAACAGCACCGACATCTGCCGCCGCTTCTGCAGCTCCCGGATCAGCTCGAGGATCTGCTTCTGGATCGTGACGTCGAGCGCGGTCGTCGGCTCGTCGGCGATCAGCAGCTTGGGCTCGCAGGCGATCGCCATCGCGATCATCACGCGCTGCTGCTGGCCGCCCGACATCTGCGACGGGAACATGTCGATCCGCCGGGCCGGCTCGGGAATGCCGACCTCCGCGAGCAGGTCGACGGCCCGCTTGCGCGCCGCCGTGCCGGCGAGGCCCATGTGGAGCCGCAGCACCTCCTCGATCTGGAAGCCGACGGTGAACACCGGGTTCAGCGACGTCATCGGCTCCTGGAAGATCATCGAGATGTCGGCGCCGCGCATGCCGCGCAGCTCCGGGGGCGACAGCCGCGCGAGGTTGCGCCCGCCGTAGAGGATCTGGCTCTTCGCGTCGACGATCGAGTTCTCGGGCGGCAGCAGGCCGAGGATCGCGAGCGACGTCACGGACTTGCCGGAGCCGGACTCGCCGACCAGCGCGACCGTCGCGTCGTGCGGGATGTCGAAGGAGATGCCGCGCACGGCCTCGAACGTGGTCTTCCGGTCGAGGCGGAACGCGACCGTCAGGTCGCGGACGCGGACGAGGGGGTCCGTCAGCAGGTTCGTCGGCTTCGTCATTGCCCCGCCGTGCCTTTGAGCTTCGGGTCGAGCGCGTCGCGCAGCGCGTCGGTGAAGAGCGAGAACGCCGTGACCAGCACCGCCATCGTCCCGCCGGCCGCGGCGAGCTGCCACCACTTGCCGAGCAGCAGCTCGTTCTGCGCCTCGTTCAGCATCGAGCCCCAGGACACGACGTCGACCGGCACGCCGAAGCCCAGGAACGACAGGATCACCTCGGACTTGATGAAGGCGACGACGAGGATCGACATCTGCACGAGCACGACGTGCGAGACGTTGGGGAAGATGTGGCGGAACATCCGGCGCGCGTTCGACGCCCCGATGGCGTCGGCCGCCTGCACGTACTCGCGGCCCTTGTGCTTCAGGTACTCGGCACGGATCAGCCGGAACACGCCGGTCCAGCCGGTGAGGCCCAGGATCAGCACGATCGTCATCGTCCCCTTGTGCTGCAGCACGGCGGCGACCGCGAGGATCAGCAGCAGGTACGGGATCGAGCTGAATACGCTGTAGAACCAGTTGAGCGCGTCGTCGACCCAGCGCCCGTAGTAGCCGGCGACCGCGCCCAGCACGGTGCCGATGAACGTCGCGACGAGCGCCGCGGCGAGCCCGACGAAGATGGAGGTCTCCGAGCCCTTGATCGTCTTGGCGATCACGTCGCGGCCCCACTTGTCGGCGCCGAACGGCAGCGTCGCCCGCCGCTCGGCCACCCCCGGCGCCGCCGCCGCACTGGCACCCTTGCCGGCCTGGATGTCCTTCATCACGTCGGCGAGCGGGTCGACCGACTTGCCTTCGGCGGGCGCCGACTTCTGCGCCTCGATCTCCTTCATGACGTCGGCCAGCGGATCGACGAAGCCGCCCGGCACCGGTGCCGCGCCCGGGCCCGCCTCCGCTTTCGCCTTCGCCTCGCCCTTCAGTTCGGCCAGCACGTCGCCGATCGGGTCGACGACGGTCGAGTCGAACGCGCTGCCGGGGGTCGGACCGGCCGCCGGCGCCGGTCCATTCGCCTTGCCCGGCGCCTCGGGCGCGGCCGGCGCCGGCAACGCCGCGTCCGGGCCCACGAACGTCGGCGGCGCGTAGTTGACGCCGACCTCCTTCGCCCAATCGGCGGCGATCAGGCCGGCGCCGGACAGCGCCATCAGCAGCACGAACGCGGCGACGATCGCGAGCGACACCATCGCGACGCGGTCGGACACGAGGCGCCGCCACGCCAGCGTCCACAGGCCGGGCGAGACCACGTGCGGGATCTCGCGGCGCGCGCCGAGCACGGGCTTCATCGTCGCGTCGTTCATCGGCGGCCTCGCGGGGCCGGCGGCGCGGCGCGCGCGTGGCGCATGGCGGCCGCATTCATCTGAGCTGCACCCGCGGGTCGACGGCCTTGTACATCAGGTCGGCCGCGAGGTTGGCGACCATCGTGGCGATCGCGACGTAGACGGTGAGCGCCTTGATCACCGGGAAGTCGGAGCGCTCGACGGCGAGGATGACCTCGCGCCCGATGCCCGGAATCGAGAAGAAGCGCTCGACGAGGAAGGCGCCGATCAGCAGGCCGGGCAGCGCGGCCATCACGTGGGTGATCATCGGGATCGACGCGTTGCGCAGCACGTGCACCCACATGATCCGGTTCTCGGACAGGCCCTTCGCACGCGCCGTGCGCACGTAGTCCTGGTTGATCTCGTCGAGCACGAACGTCCGGTAGAGCCGCAGGTTGGGCGCGATGCTGACGACGAGCAGGATCAGGATCGGCAGCGACGCGTAGCGGACGAGGTTCTCCCAGAAGTCGTTGCCCCAGCCCTGCACCGGGAACCAGCCGAGCTGGTACGCGAACACGTACTGGAACACGATGATGTAGACGAGGATCGAGATCGACAGGCCGACCGTGCAGGTGATCATCACCATGCGGTCGGTCAGCGAGCCGCGGACGTAGGCGACGGCGAGCGCGAGGCCGATCGCGATCAGCGTCTCCAGCACCAGCAGCGGCACCAGCACGGTCAGCGACGGCCCGAGGCGCGTGGCGAGGATGTGCGACACCGGCTCGTTGGTGCTCCACGACGCGCCGAAGTCGGCGGTCAGGATCTGCCGGAAGAAGATCCCGAGCTGCACGTGGTACGGCTGGTCGACGCCCAGCTGCCGCCGGATGTTGTCGATCTGCTCCGGGTTCGAGATCTTGCCGGCGAGCACGTACGCCGGGTCGCCGCCGAACAGGTTGAACAGGATGAACACCAGCAGCACGACGCCGACGATCGTCGGGATCATCTGCCAGAGCCTGCGGATCACGTAAGCCCACATCGCCTTCTTCCTTCGCGTCGCCGCGCGGGATCGCCCGCGGAACGCATTTGCCCTCTCGCGCCCGGCGGGCGCGCTCCCCGCAGCCTGCCGCAGGGCCCGCGGCCGGTCGCGATGGCGACCGGCCGCGGTGCGGTTTGCTGCCACTCCTCAATGGCGCCGGTCGTCCCGGGATCGCCGGGTGCCGCCGCTTCTCCTCCTGAATTCCTGTGTTCGGCCGGCGCCGTCAGTTCGGGTTCGCGCCCACGTCGAGATATTCCCACTGCGACGGCAGGATCGGGTGCTTCCGGTACCCGTCGATCCGCGGCTGGATCAGCTGGTTGCGATACCGCGACACCGTCATCCGGTGCGGCGCGTACGCCTCCAGGATGCGCGCCATCTCGCGGTACAGCGCGTCGCGCGCGGGCCCCGGCGGCATCCGCACGGTCCGCCGGTACAGTGCGTCGTACTCGGGAATCGAAACGCATGCATTGTTGCTCTGGTAGGCGTTCGGCCCGTAGAACAGCTGCATGAAATTGTCGCCGTCCGGATAGTCGGCGACCCACGCCGCCTCGCGGCTCTTCAACCGGCACTGCTTCTCGAGCTTGAGCAGCTCCGGGAACTTGTCCTTCTGCGGGTTCATGCGCACGCCGATCGCGTCGTAGCCCTTCTTGACCAGCTCCTCGAGCTGCCGGTTCTGCGTGTCGGGCCGCGACGCGTACGTGATCGCGAGCGGCCTGCCGTCCGGCCACGTCCGCCAGCCGTCGGGCCCCCGCCAGTAGCCGAAGCGGTCGAGCAGCGCGTTGGCACCAGCCGGATCGTACCGGATCGCGCTCTTCCACGCCGGGTCGTGGCCGACCACGCCCGGCGGAATCGGATAGGCGGCCTCGACCGCCTGCCCGTTGAGCACGACGCGCACCTCCTCGCCGGCGTCGTACGACATCGCGAGCGCGCGGCGCAGCGCGACCTTTTCCTTCGCGAGGCCCCCCACGTCCGGGTCGAGCATGTTCCAGTACACGTAGCGGATCTCGGGCTCGACGAAGCGGTCGAGCCGCACGCCCTTCGCGGCGAGCGCGGGGGCGAGCCTGCCGTCGGCGCCGATGGCGTTCGGCGCGAGCGGCCCTTCCATGTTCACGAGGTCGAGCTCGCCCCCCTGGAACGCGAGCCAGCGCGCCTGGTCCTCCTCCATGATGCTGATCTCGACGCGGCCGACCTGCGGCATCCGCTTGCCCTTCATCCGCGCGACGAGCTTGTCGTCGCCCTGCTGCTGCGGCGCGAAGTCCCACGTGAAGCCGCGATAGTCGGGGTTGGCCTCGAGCACGATCTTCGAACTGCGCACCCACTCCGCGAGGCGGTAGGGGCCGGTGCCGACCGGGTTGCTCATCGCCCGGCCGTCGGTCTCGCCGTACTTCTCGACGACCTCGCGCGCGACCAGCGCGCCCGCCTCGTGCGCCATCAGGTACGGCAGGTTGTAGTCGGTGTCCTTCATCCGGACGCGCACCGTGTAGCGGTCGACCGCCTCGAGTCCGGCGACCTTCCGGTCGTAGTCGAACCTGCCCGACTTCTTCGCCGCCGCGGCCTCCTCGTCCAGCCCGACGAACTTGCCTTCGACGAGGAACGACCACGGCGAGCGCAGCTTCGGGTCGGCGAGCCGCTTGTACGAATAGACGACGTCGGCTGCGGTGAGCTCGCGCTTCCTGCCGCCGAACGCGGGGTCGGCCGCGAAGTAGATGCCGCGCCTGACCTTCACCGTCCACGTGCGGCCGTCGTCGGCGACCTGCGGCATCGCCTCGGCCGCCTGCGGCACGAGCTTCGCCGGCCGCGCGAGGTAGTCGTACGTGAGCAGCGTCTCGAAGATCGCGCGGACGATGCCCGCGGAATAGAGGTCGTGCATGGCCGCGGGGTCGAAGCCGGTCTCCGCGACCGGGAACACGTCGCGCACGACCTTGCGCGGGTCGGCGGCGCCGTGCGCCGCGCCGCTGCCGAGCGCCGCGGCGAGCGCGACCGCGGCGGCCGCGCGCAGCGTCCGCGCAAGCACGCGCGTCACGACCGCGCTCCCGGGTCGAGGTCCAGGTAGATCCACTCGGCCGACAGGATCGGGTGCTTCTTGTAGCCCTGCACCCACGGCCGCAGCAACTGGCGCCGCTCGCGCGACAGGTGGAGGCTCCACGCGCCGTCGACCTCCATCTGCCGCGACATCTCGAGGAAAAGGCGGTTGCGCTCGGGCGAGTCGGGCAGCCCGCGCGCCCTTTCGTAGAACGCGTCGAACGCCTGCGACTGGTAGCAGCCGTTGTTGCTCTGCCCGCTGTTCGGCCCGTAGAGGAGCTGCATGAAGTTGTCGCCGTCCGGGTAGTCGGCGCTCCACGACGATTCCCACATCATGAGCTTGCAGGCCTTCGCCGCCTTGAGGTTCTCGACGAACGGCGCCGTGTCGAACTCCACATGGATGCCGATCGCGTCCATCGACTTTTTCCACAGTTCGTTGTGCTCGCGGTCGACGACGCTGCCGGACGACGCGAAGCGCACGACGAGCGGCTTCCCGTCGGGGAGGCGGCGGTATCCGTCCGGACCCTTCCGGTAGCCGAAGCGGTCGAGCAGCCGGTTGGCGAGGTCGGGGTCGTGCTGGTTCAGCGTGCGGTACGACGGGTCGTGGCCGACCACGCCCGGCGGCACCGGCATCTGCGCGCGCACGGCCATGCCGCGGCGGATGACGTCGATGTCGTCGTCGACGCGGTAGCCCAGGATCATCGCGCGCCGCAGCGCGACCTTCTCGGGCGCGGCACCGCCGACGAGCGGGTCGCGGAAGTTGAAGTACGCGTAGATGACCTCGGGGTCGACGGCCCTGTAGACGGACACGCGCTCGTCGGCCCACGCGCGCTTCAGCGTACCGTCCGCCTCGAACACCTGCGTCCGGAACGTCGACGGCAGGTTGAGGACGTCGAGCTGCTTCTGGTTGAACGCGAGCCAGCGCGTCTGCGGCTCCTCCAGCGGGTAGATCTCGACGCGACCGATCCGCGGCATCGTCTTGCCGGCCATCGCCGTCGCGATCCCGCGGTCCCACGCGTCGGCCGGATCGGGCTTGAAGTCCCACGCGAAGCCGCGGTAGCCCGGATTGGCGACGAGCACGATCTTCGCCGCGCGCGCCCATTCGGCGAGCATGTAGGGACCCGTGCCCACCGGATGCGCCGCGATGTCCGCGCCGTACGCGTCGACGACCTCGCGCGCGACGGCGCCGAACGACGTGTGCGCGACGATGTACGGGAAGTTGTAGTCGGGGCGCACGAGGCGCACGCGCAGCGTGTAGCGGTCGACGGCCTCGAGGTCGGGCAGCTTCGCGTCGTAGTCGAAGCGGCCCGACTTCTTCGCGGCGGCGGCCAGCGCGTCGAGGCCGCGGATCTTCCCTTCGAGCAGGAACGCGTACGGCGCGCGGTTCGCCGGATCGAAGAAGCGCATGAACGTGTAGACGAAGTCCTGCGCGGTGAGCTCGCGCGGCGCGCCGCGGAACGCGGGGTCCGGCGTGAAGTGGACGCCGCGGCGCAGCCGGAACGTGTAGGTGCGGCCGCCGTCGGCGACGTCCGGCAGGGACAGGGCCGCCATCGGCGCGAGCCGCGCGGGACGCGCGAGGTAGTCGTACGTCAGCAGGCGCTCGAAGATCGCCTCGTTGACGGACGCGGAGTTGTTGTCCTGCACGCGGACCGGATCGAACCCGGACTCCGCGGTGTCGAAGGCGATGCGCAGGACCTTGGCCGGGTCGGCCGCCGGCCACGCCGGCGGGACCGCGAGCGCGGCGAACGCGAAAGCGAGCGCGAGGCGGAATGCGACCCGGACGAGGGCGCTGCCGGCCCCCGGATGCCGGGCGTTCACGCCACGTTTCCCCCTTGCTGCGCTGCCCCCTTTGCGCGGCCGCGCCTTGCCCGTTCCCGCCTTGCCCCGACCGTTGCCTTGGCCATCTGCCCGCCCAAAAACCAAATCCTGCTAATGTACCATTTTCGGTCCGTCCGATGCCGCGCCGCCCGCTCTCGCGCCCGATCGCCCGACGGCGTTCTGCGATCGCCGCGATCGCCGCATGTCCGCTCGCGCGCCGGCGCGTTCCCGCGCTGGCCGACCCGGCCCTGCGGCACTTGCGCCGGCGCGCGACCGCGCGCGTCCTCGCGGCGCGCGCATGAAGCCCGCATACTGGGACGCGGCGACCGCCGCACTCGCCCGCGGAGACCCGGTCCTCCGGCGCCTGGTGGCGGCAACGCCCGGCGTGCACCTCGCGCGGCGCGGCGATCCGTTCACGACCCTCGCGCGCGCGATCGTCGGCCAGCAGATCTCGGTGAAGGCGGCGCAGTCGATCTGGGACCGCTTCGTCGCGGCCACCGGCGGCGGCGGCGAGCCGGTCGCGCTCGACGCGGCGCGCGTCGGTCGCGCGCGCATGCCCGCGCTGCGCCGGGCCGGGCTGTCCGAGCGCAAGGCGCTGTACCTGCGCGATCTCGCGCGGCACTTCGCCTCCGGCGCGCTCAACCCGCGGGAGTGGCCTTCGCTCGACGACGAGGCGCTGATCGCGCGGCTCACCGACGTCAAGGGCATCGGCCGCTGGACCGCCGAGATGTTCCTGATCTTCCACGAGCTGCGGCCGGACGTCCTTCCCGTCGACGACATCGGCCTGCAGAAGGCGGTGGCGCTGCATTACCACGACGGCGACCGGATGCCGCCGGCGGACCTGCGCGCCTTCGGCGCCCGCTGGTCGCCCTACCGCAGCGTGGCGACGTGGTACCTGTGGCGCTCGCTCGACCCGATTCCCGTCGAGTACTGAAATGAGGGTCCGACTCGAATTTCCGCACGCGCGGGTGCGAGTGCGGGGAAGTCGTGTCCGGAAATTCGAGTCGGACCCTCATTTCCCGCCGCCGTTTGTGCAGCGCGCATTGACGCGCCGGGCCACCGCGCGCGTAATTCCGGAACATCGTTCCATGTTGCTCGCCCGCGCCCCGTGTATCCGCCCGCCCGCCGCACGCTCGACCTGCTGGAGCTCCTGGCCGACGCGCCCGACGGGCTCGCGCTGTCGGCGATCGCGGCGCACCTCGCGCTGGCGAAGAGCGTCGTCCACCGGCTGCTGGCGGGGCTCGCGGAGCGCGGGTTCGTGCGGCAGGATCCGGCCACGCAGCACTACGCGCTGACGCTGAAGCTCGCCGCGCTCGGCTTCCGCCACCTCTCCGCCACGCGGATCGAGGACGTGTGCCAGCCGGTGCTCGACCGCCTCGCGGCCGACAGCGGCGAGCTCGCGCGGCTGGCCGTCGTCGACGGCCCGCGCATGACGTGGGTCGCGAAGGCGCAGGGCGCGCTGGCCGGCCTGCGCTACGACGCGGACACCGGCCGCGACGTCATCCTGCACGCGACGGCCGTCGGCAAGACGTGGCTCGCGTCGCTGCCGGAGGAAGCCGCACTCCGGCTCGTCGCGCGCAGCGGATTCGCCGCGATGGCCGGACTGGGCCCGCGCGCGGCGCGCACGCTCGGCGCGGTCCGCCAGCAGCTGCGCGAGACGCGCCGGCGCGGCTACGGCGAGGCGATCGAGGAAGGCGAGCCCGGCGTCGCCGCCGTCGCGGCCGCCATTCGCGCGTCGGCGGCGCCGGACGCGCCCGTCGTCGCGACGGTCAGCATCGCCGGTCCGCTCGCCCGCATGAACGCCGCGCGCCGGGCGGCGCTGCGCCCGCCGCTGCTCGCGGCCGCGGCCGAGCTGACCTCGCTGTGGCCGGTCCGCGCGCGCCGGGTGCGCGCGACCGCCATCGGCGCCGCATCCGCCACGGAGACCGCCGATGTCGAGTGACGCGCCGCCGCGGTACGCCGGCCCGCGCGCGCTTGCCGAAGCGCTCTCCGCGTTCGCGCGGTCGGGCGCCGCGGACGCGCCGTGGGACCGCGAGGGCCTGCGCGACGACGTCGAGTACCGCGACCTCGGCCTCGCGGCCGCGACCGGCGGCCGCATCGGCGCCAAGCACATCCGCGCGCTGAAGCCGCTTCCCGCGCCGACCGGCTGGCACTGGCACGACATGACCGCGCACTACGTGTTCGTGCTGCGCGGCCGCCTCACGTTCCGCTTCGCCGGCATCGCCGGCGACGTCACGCTCAATGCCGGCGACGGCCTGTCGCAGCCGGCCGGCGTCCCGCACAACGTGATCGCGCGCTCCGACGACCTCGAGGTGCTCGAGATCAACGAGCCCGCCGTCTACGGCACCTGGGACCTCCCGGAGCCGCCCGCGCCGTGGCGGTAGCGCAACGCCCCGGGCGCGCGCTCGTCGCGTGGCTGTCCCACCGCGGCGGCGCGCTGACGATCTTCGTGCTGCTGTTCGTCGCGTGGGAGGTCGCCGTCCACCTGACCGGCGTCAAGGAGTACCTGCTGCCGCCGCCGTCGAAGGTCTGGACCGAGTTCTGGCGGCGGCACGACGTGGTGCTGGGCGGCGCGTGGGTGACGACGAAGGAGATCCTCGCCGGCTACGCGCTCGCCGTCGTCGTCAGCATCCCGCTGGCGCTCGCCGTCGCCTACTCGCGGTTCATGGAGCACGCCGTCTACCCGGTCATCGTGTTCCTGCAGATCGTCCCGAAGATCGCGATCGCGCCGCTGTTCATCATCTGGTTCGGCTTCGGCTTCACGCCCAAGCTGCTGCTCGTGTTCCTGCTGTCGTTCTTCCCGATCGTCGTGTCGAGCATCGCCGGCTTCAAGAGCGCCGACCGCGACGTGATGGACTTCGCCCGCACGACGGGGGCCGGCAGCCTGCGCATGTTCTTCAAGATCCGGCTGCCGCAGGCGCTCCCGCACATCTTCACCGGCCTCAAGGTCGGCGCCGCCCTCGCGGCGACGGCGGCGGTGGTCGCCGAGTTCGTCGCGTCCGACCGCGGGTTGGGTTACCTGCTGCTGCAGTACAACGGCCAGCTCGACACGCCGATGGTGTTCGCGACGATCGTCGTCCTGTCGCTGATCGGCCTCGTCGTCTACTACGCGGTCGAGGTCGTCGAGCGCATCGCGATTCCCTGGCACGTGTCGCAGCAGGCGACCGCGAAGGACGCAACGCTGTGACGAGAATTCGCAGCGCCCTGCCCGCCGGGCGCGCACCTACGAGGAGGAGCCCATGAAACTCGCACGTCTGGCCACGCTCGCGCTGACCGCCCTGCTGCTCGGCACGGCCGCCCACGCGCAGGACAAGGTGTCGCTGCGCCTCAACTGGTACCTGGGCGGGCTGCACGTCCCGTTCTACTACGGCAAGGACCGCGGGTTCTACGCGGCCGAGGGCATCGACCTCACGATCAACGAGGGCCGCGGCTCGGCCAACACCGTGCAGGTCGTCGCCGCGGGCTCCGACACGTTCGGGCTCGCGGATTCGTCGTCCGTCATCCTGACCGCCGCGAAGGGCGCCGACGTGAAGAGCGTGATGTCGCTGCTCAACACGACGGGCTTCTCCGTGGTGTCGCTCGCCGAGGCGCCGATCCGCACGCCGAAGGACCTCGAGGGCAGGAAGGTCGCCGTGTCGCCGGGCGATCCGCTCGGCCAGCTGCTGCAGGCGGTATGCAAGGCCAACGGCGTCGACTGCGGCAAGATCGGCATGGTGCAGGTCGACCCCGCCGCCAAGGTCGTCACCGTCCTCGAGAAGAAGACCGACGCGCTGCTGGGCGGCGCCGACGACCAGTACTTCCTCATCAAGTACAAGGGCGGCAACCCGGTGGCGATGCGGTACGCCGACTTCGGCGCCAACATCGTCGGCATGACGATCATGACGTCCGGCGACACGCTGAAGAAGAACCCCGACCTCGTGAAGCGCTTCGTGCGCGCGACCGCGAAGTCGTGGGAGGAGGCGAAGAAGAACCCGGGGGCCGCCGTCGACGCCGCGATGAAGGCCAAGCCCGACCTCAATCGCCAGTCGACGCTCGACCAGCTGATGGTCGACATCGACCTCCTCGACTCGAAGAACTCGAAGGGGCGCATCGGCTGGGGTGCGCAGGCGGACTGGGACCAGACGCTCGCGATCCTGCGCAACTACCGCGAGCTCCAGACCGACAAGCCGTGGACCGCGTTCCACACGAACGAGTTCGTCCCGCAGTGACCGGCGGGTCGGCCGCATGACGCTGCGCGTCGTCCGTGGCGGCGCGCCGGACGCGGAGGCGCCCGCCGCCGCGCCCGG
>JAXMFI010000011.1:0-80895 GCA_046347835.1 Burkholderiales bacterium
ACGTCGCCGGGCGGGTGGAAGTCGTCGTGCCCGCCGTACACGCGCTCGAAGAACGCGTACGCGGGGAGCGTTCCCTTCGCGACGTCGGTGAAGAAGTGCGCGTAGTCGACGAACCGCTCCGGGTGCTTGCGGCTGACTTCCGGATGGACGAAGCCGGTGAGCCCGTGCGGAAACTCCGCCTGCTCCGGCGCCGTCGCGGCCTTCTCGAAATACACCTTCCAGCCGGGATCGGGGCTCGCCGCCTCCAGCCGATCGAAGATCGTCGGCGCCGTGTTCTGCTTCCACTTGTCCTTGGGCGCGTTCTCGACGAAGCCCGACGACGTCGACGCGTGGAAGAACGAGCGGTTGCAGTAGGTCTCCGACGGCACGGCGCAGTACCAGTGGTCGAACACGGCGAACTGCTGCGCGAGACCGGCAAGCACCGGCAGGTGCGCCGGCGCGTACGAGCCCATGATCGCGTCGACCTGCGCCGCGGAGAGCTCGGCGTTCGTCGCGCGGTAGTCGGCGACGAACCCCGTCATCTTGCCGCCCGCCAGCTGGGTGGCCGTGTGCGCGAGGCCCTCGCCCGGATCGGGATCCGGATGCGTCCAATTGGACATCGTCGCGTCCGCGGGCGCGAAACCGTGCGGGTGCGCGTAGACCTTTCCGGAGCCGTCGCCGTTGTGGAACACCTTGTCGAACAGTCCGTCGAACGACTGCCCGGCGGGCAGGGGCGGCGGCAGCGGCACCGCCTGCGGCCAACCAGCCGGCGCGGTCCCCTGCGCGTACAGGTAGCCCAGCAGGTTATCGAAGGATCGGTTCTCGAACATCACGACCACGAGGTGGTCGAAGCGCGTCATCGGGTCGACTTCGACGCCCCCGAGCAGCGGCGGCGCGTCCTCGCCGCCGCCGCCGAAGCACGACGACAGCAGCGTGGCACCGGCGGCGGCCGCCGAGATCTGCAGGAACCTGCGGCGCGGGGTGCCGCCGGGCGCGGCTTCCGCTGGCGGAATCGGGGCCCCGGGTCGTGTCGGTTCGTTCATGATCGGTCGGCGCAATGGCTGGAAAAGCCCGGAGCGTGCCATGCCGTGCGGGCGACGACAACCCGCGCGCCGCCGGTCAGCGTTCGCGCGTCGCGTCCTCGACCATTGCCGCGAACGTCCAGCGGGGCCGAAAGCCGAGCAACTCGCGGGCGCGCGCATTCGACGTCGCGTAGTCGACCGCCGGGCCGGGCAGACGCGCACGCACCACGGGCAGGCCGGTCTTCGCGTGCAGCAGCGCGACGGCCTCGTCGAGCGGCGTCGAGTCGTCGGGGCCGACGTATACCGTCGCGTTGGCGGCACGCGGCGCGTCGAGCGCGAGGACCACGCCGTCGGCGATGTCGCGCGCATCGGCGATCGCCATCCGGTACGGCGTGCCATCCTCGCCGCACTGGACGAGAAGCTTGTCCGTTCCGTCGTCCAGCGGCTCCAGCACCGCGAGCGCGCGGGCATTGCCGAACTGCCGCTGCTGCCGGATCTTGCTCCTGAGGTAGAAGCGCGGACCGGAAAAGAAACTGTCCGGATCGAGGAACTCGCGTGCGTCCTGCGTGTGCGCGAAACGCAGGATCGTGTACGGCAGGCCCTGCGTGCGCTGGTAGAACGCGGTCATGTCCTCGGCGAGCAGCTTCGTGAGGCCGTAGACCGACAGCGGCTCGCGCGGATGGTCCTCGTCGATCGGCCGATAGCGCGGCCGCACTTCGGGATAGACCTCGCCGGTGCTCGCGAGCACGAACCGCTGCGCCTTCGCGACGGCGGCCGCGGCCAGCAGGTGGAACGATCCGGTCGCGTTGGCGGCATACACTCTCGCCGCGTCGGCGGGTAGCCACGACATGAAGGCGCCCAGATGGAGGACCGCCTCGGCACCGGCGATGGCGCGCGCGACCGCCGCGGCGTCGTCGAATGCACCCAGGACTTCACGGTAGCCCGCGTCGTCGCGACCGAGCGGCTTGAGGTCGAAGCCGGTGACGGTATCGCCGCGCGCGCGCAGCAGGTCGACGACGCGCCGGCCGACGCGGCCGGCGGAACCGGTGACGAGGACGTGCATGGCAGGCCTTTCGTCAGCGCTGCGAGCCGGACGTCATGCCGGAGACGAGGAACGGCTCGAGCAGCAGGAACAGGACGACCATCGGCACCATCGAGATGACGCCGGCCGCCATCAGCGCCGACCAGTCGATGCCGTGCTCGCCGATGAACGACACCATGCCCGTCGTGATCGTCCAGTGCGCCTGGTCGTTGATCAGCGTCTTCGCGAACACGAAGTCCGACCACGTGAGGATCGCGAGGTAGATCGCGCACGCGGCGAGGCCGGGTCGCGCGAGCGGCACGATGACGTAGAGAAAGGCCGTCAGGTGGCCGCAGCCGTCGATCATGGCCGCATGCTCGAGGTCGCGCGGAATCCCGTCGAAGAAGCCCTTGAGCAGCCAAGTCGCGAACGGCACGCCGACGGCGGCGTTGGCGAGCATCAGCGCCCACAGGCTGTCGACCAGGTGGAACGTCGTCGCCATGATGAAGAACGGGATCACGATCAGGCTGCCGGGCAGCATCTTGGTCAGCAGCAGCGTCAGGCCCGTCAGCTCCTGCGCGCGGGTCCGGAAGCGCGACAGGCTGTAGCCGGCGAGCGCCGCGATGACGAGGCTCAACGCCGTCGCGCCGAGGGTGACCAGCAGGCTGTTGGCGAGCCACGTGGCGAGCGGCTTGCGCTCGAACGCCGCAGCGAACGCGCGCAGGCTGACGTCGGCGAGCGCCGGCACCAGCGTGGGCTCGCGCGCCAGCACCTGCGAGGTCGGCAGCACCGCGGTCACGACCATCCAGTAGAACGGGAACAGCAGCGCGAGGCACAGCAGCGCCACGCCCACCGTCCACGCCAGCGGATGGCCCTTCCTGCTCATCAGAAGAATTCCTTGCGCAGCTGCCGGCGCGCCAGCAGCACGACGACCAGCGCGATCGCGAGCATCAGCACGCCGATCACGGCAGCGCGGCCCATGTAGAAGTAGCCGAATGCCTCGTTGTATGCGCGGATGCCGAGCGTCTCCGTCGCCTTCGCGGGCCCGCCGCCGGTCGCCGCGTAGATGATGTCGAACTCGCGGAACGCCCACAGGCCGTTCAGCACCAGCGCCAGCGTCGCCTGGCCGCGGATGCCCGGCCACGTGACGCTCGTGAAGCGCTGCCACGCCGACGCGCCGTCGACCTCCGCCGCCTCGTACAGGTTGCCCGGAATCGACTGCATCGCCGCGAGCAGCGTCAGCGTGAAGAACGGGTAGCTCTTCCAGATCGTCGGGACGATCACGGCGGCGAGCGCCGTCGACTCGGTCGTGTACCACGCCACGTCGGTCGTGACGAGGCCCAGCGTGCGCAGCACGTAGTTGACGACGCCGAACGACGCGTCGAACAGCCAGAGGAACACGATGCTCACCATGACGCCCGGCACGGCCCACGGCAGCAGCATCAGGCTGCGCAGCCAGCGCCGCAGCGGGAACACGCGGTTGAGCAGCACGGCGGAGCCGAGGCCGATCAGGAACGCCGGGACGATCGTGCCGAACGTGTACGCGAACGATACCCAGACGCTGTGCCACGTCGCGGGATCGGCGAGCACGGTCCGGTAGTTCGCGAGGCCGAACGGGCGCGAGGACAGCGCGAGGAAGTTGAGGCTCTTGCCTTCGCGGAAGCTCATCGCGACGATCAGGTACATCGGGTACGCGATCAGCGCGAACACGGCCACGACGGCCGGCGCCAGCAGCGCGTACGCGAACAGCCGCTGCCGGCGCGCGAGGGAGCCGGGGCCGGCGTTCATCGCACGGCGCGTCGCCGGGAACGGCCCGCACCGGTCCGCGTACTCATGGCGTCCCCGCGTCCCATCGTGAATCGCCGATCCCGACGGCTCCCGGCCGCCGGCGACCGCGTCACTTCAGCGGAATCCGCTTCGACAGGTCCGCCTGCAGGTCCCTCATGATGTCCGCAGTCGGGCGGTCCGTGGTCATCAGCTTCATGCCCGACTCGACGAATACCTTCGCGAACTCGTTGTAGTTCTCGCGCACCGCAACCGATTCCGGGAACAGGTTGACCGCCTCGGCCGCGGCCTTGTTGATCAGCACGAGATCGGGCCGCGCGGCGACGTCGGCCGCGGGCAGCGCATCGCGGCGTGGCGCCGGCGACGACGTCAGCAGCGTGAACTTCGCCTGCCACTCCGGCGTGGTCGTCATCCGGATGAACTCCCAGACCGCCTTGCGCTTCTCCGGATCGATCTTCGCCGGGATGTGGAGCGAGTTGCTCGTCCCGCCGGGGATCGTCGCGAACGGCATCATCCCCACCTTGAGGTTCGCGCGCGTCGCTTCGGGTGCCTTCTTCACCGCCGCGGCGACCCACGGACCGTCACGGATCATCGCGATCTTGCCGTCGATGAAGAGCTGCCGCGCCTGCTCGCTCGACGTGCCCTTCGGCGCGCTCTTCACCGCGATCCGGAACCGGTCGATCGCGCGGATCACCGCCGGGTCGGTGAAGTTGTACTGGCCGTTCTTGAAGAGGCTGGCGCCCTCCCCTGTGACCCACGTCCCGATCTCGACGAACACGTTCGGATGCTCGTTCGTCGGCGCACCGTAGCCGAAGCGGCCCGCACTGGCGTCGGTCGTGGCGGCGATCGCCTTCAGCAGCTCGTCGCTCGTCTTCGGCACCGGGACCCTGGCGTCCGCGAGCATCTTCTCGTTGTAGTAGAACATCATGCCGTAGCCCATCATCAGCACGCCGTAGACCTTGCCGTTGTAGGCCATCTCGTCGGCGAGCCTCGTGAACGTCGCCTTGACGTCGGTCTGCGCCAGGTCCGCGTCGAGCGGCGCGAGCCACCCCTGGCTCGCGAACGCGAGGTAGTTGCGCGTCGGCAGGTGCACGATGTCCGGCGGATTGTTGCCGGCGAAGCGCACGGTCAGCTTGTCGACGTACTCGCGGAACGGCACCTGCTGCTTCCGGATCTTCACGTTCGGGAACTTCGCCTCGTACGCCTTGATGAGCTCGGTCCAGTAGTCGGCGATGCCCGGCTCCTCGATCTGCCACGACGGGAACTCGAGCTCGATGGGCTTCGCCTGCCCCTGGGCGGCCAGCGGCGCCAGCGCACAGCACGCGGCCGCGATCCACGCGGCGATCCTCTTCGTCATCATGGCTCCTCCTTCGCGGGCGCCCCGGTCGGCGCCGTGTTCCGTTGCAGGGCGCGGCGCCGTCAGCGCCGCACGACGTGCTTCCACAGGTCCGGCGCGGGCTCGACGCCGATGCCCGGCCCGTCGGGCAGGCGGTAGCCGCCGGCCTCGCAGCGCATCGTCGTCGTCACGTACCGCAGGTTCTGGTCGAAGATCGAGTGCTGGTACTCGTGATACGGCACGTTCGGCAGCGTCGCGGCCGCGTGCAGGCTCGCCGCCTGGAAGATGCCGACGCCGATGCTCGCGTGCGGGATCACGCGCGCCTCGAACGCCGCGGCCAGCCGGCCGATCGCGACGAACTGCGTGACGCCGGTGTGGCCCATCTCCGGCTGCAGCACGTCGACGGCGCCGGCCTTGAGGCGCGGCAATGCTTCGTAGACCGTGCGCCATTCCTCGCCGGCGGCGATCGGCACCCGGGAACGCTTCGCCACGCGCGCGAGCCCGGCGACGTCCTCGGGCGCACACGGGGCCTCGACGAAGTACGGCCGGTGCGGCGCGAGTTCGTCGATGAGCGCGATCGCCTCGGCCGCGGTGAACTTCCAGTGCAGGTCGACCATCAGCCGGACGTCGGGCCCGAGCGCCTCGCGCAGCGCGCGCATCTCGGCGACGATGCCCTCGTGGGACACCGCGGCGGCGTACTTCACGGCGTCGAAGCCCTTCGCGACCCACTCGCGTGCGAGGGCCACGCGCTCGGCGAGCGTGGCGCGCGGCAGGCCCGACACGTACGCGGGGATCCGGTCGGTCCGCTGCCCGCCCAGCAGCTTGACGAGCGGCAGGCCGGCGAGCTTCGCGCAGAGGTCCCAGAGCGCGATGTCCACGCCGGCGATCGCGTCGACGTAGTAGCCGCCGTGGAAGCCGCGTACGCGCATGAGCGCGTAGAGATCCTCCTGGATGACGGCGACGTCGCGTGCGTCGCGCCCGGCGACCATGGGACCGAGCACGTCGTCGACGATCGTCGTGACCGCCTGCGGCGCGACGATGCCGTACGTCTCGCCCCAGCCGACGGTGCCGTCCTCCGCGGTGACCTTCACGATCACCGACATGTCGGTGGCCGGATAGAGGGTCCTGTTGCCGCGGCGAACGAAGTAACCCTTCGCGTTCACCTCCTCGCCCGGGCCCAGCGGACCGAGATAGGGGACGTCGCGCGGCAACGAGACGACGAACGTCTCGATCGCGCGGATCGTCGCGCGCTCACGCATGGTCGGCGCGCACGGGCGGTTGCAGGACATCGGACACTTCGGCCAGGAGCTCCGTGAGTTCGCGGTGGTCGCCCGCGTCGAGCTCGGGCCCGGCGGCGCGCTTGCCCGCGTGCGCGATGATGCCACGGCGCCGCAGCGTTTCCTTGGTCATCGCCATCCGGAACACCGCCTGGAAGTTGAGGAGCGGGAGCATCCGGTTGAACCAGTGCCGCACGCGCGCACGGTCGCCCGCGCGATGGGCGGCGAACATCGCGACGTGCAGCTCGGCGAGCTCGCAGGCCGGCATCGTGCCGACGGCGCCGCGTGCGAGCTCGTCCGTGAGGTAACGGCCGCCCGCGCCGCCGAACACGCCGCGCAGCGTCGGCGGCGCGCCGGCAAGCGTCTGCGTGATCCGCGCGCCCGACGGCATCGCCTCCTCCTTGACGTACGCGATCTCCGGGACCGCGCGCGCGACGGCGAGGACCACGTCGACCGGCAGCCCGCTGCCGGCGGGCGGCGGCGCGTTCTGCAGCATGACCGGCACGCCGCCGGCGGCGGCCGCCACGCGCCGGAAGTACGTCGTCGCCCCACCCGGATCGGTGATCGCCTTCGCCGCCATCACCATGATCGCCGCCGCGTGCTGGTCGCGCGCGTGGCGCGCAACCGCCTCCGTCGTTGCGGGATCGGCCGCGGTGCCGCCAACGACGAAGGCGACGCGACCCCGGGCCTCGCCGGCCACGACGTCGGACAGGCGCGTGCGCTCGTCCGCGGACAGCGTGTCGTATTCGCTTGCCACGCCGGGATACACGACGCCGTCGGCGCCGGCGCCGATCGCATACCGTGCGATCGCGCGCAGGCCCGCTTCGTCCGGCGAGCCGTCCGGGTGGAACGGGGTCGCGAGCACCGGGTAAACGCCCTCGAGGCGTGGCGTCGTCGCGATCACGTGCGGTTCCGCGGCAATGCGCAGGCGCAGGCCGCGCCGCGCACGCGGGAGGGCGACCCGTCGGGGGTGGCGGTCCTTCGCACCAAGTTCGATCCTCCGCCTGCACCCACGCGCGTCAACGCGGTGGGCAAATTGTTCTGCATCCCGGAACTCTTTGAATGCGTCGCTCCGCAGCGTACGGCCAGCCGGACGCCAGGTCAAGCCCGCATCGGTCGCAGTGAAGACAGCCGAGCGCTGCGAGGCCCCTACACCCTTGACGACGGCCAGAAAGTAGTTCCATTATACGGAACCCATGAGGTGAGTAGATGCTCACGTCCGAGTCCCAAAGCGCACCCGCCGCACCGGTGTCGGGCCCGCGAACCGGCATTGCGGCCGTCGAAAAGGCAATGGCGACGGTGAATCTCGTCGCCCGCGCGGCGCATCCGCCCACGTTCACGGACCTCCTCCATGCGAGCGGCCTCCCCAAGGCCACGCTCCACCGAATCCTCGCAACGCTGATGCGCGAGGGCCTAGTGCGCTTCGAGCCGAAAGACCGCAGCTATCGGCTGGGCCTGCGCCTGCTCGAGCTCGCGCACCGCGTGTGGGCCGACTTCGACCTCCGGGTCGCGGCCGCGGACGAACTCGCGGCGCAGGCGGAGGCCACCGGCGAAACGATCGAGCTCGGCATCCTCGCGGACGACCACGTCGTCGTGGCCGGCAGCGCCGCGCCCGGCGCCGCGCCAGCCGCGGCGTCCGCCGTGGGCGGGCGGCGCCCGCTCCACGCGAGCGCGCTCGGCAAATGCATCGTCGCGTACATGGAATCGTCGGCGCAGCGGCGGCTGCTCGACGGCCTCACGCTGCGCGAGCACGCGCCGGCCACGCTGACGTCGGTCGCCGCGCTTCGTGCCGACCTCGACCTCGCGCACGCCCGCGGCTACGCGATCGAGGACGAGGAGCTCGCGCCGGGCGTGCGCGGCATCGCCGTGCCGATCCTCGACCACGCGGGACAGCCGATCGGCGCGCTCGGCCTCACCGGGCCGGCATCGCGGCTGCCGCCGCTGCGCGTGCACGGGTTCGCGTCGCGGCTGATCGGCGCCGCGCGCCGCATCTCGCACGATGCCGGCGGCAGCTCGATGTCGCTGACGCCGGCGCCGCGGCCCGCGGCCGCGCCGTCCGTCGACGTCGCGTGCGTCGCGGACGTCCGCTCGCTGCTGGGCGAGGGCCCGTGCTGGGACGCGAACGCGCGCGTGCTGCACTGGGTCGACATCCTGAAGCCGGCGCTGCACCGGTTCGATCCGGCAACCGGCCGCGACACCGCGCAGCCGATGGACGCGATGATCAGCGGCGCGTGGCCGCGCGCGCGCGGCGGCCTGCTCGTCGCGCGCCACGACGGCATCGTGCAGTTCGATCCGGACACCGGACGTCGGCTGCCGTTCGCGCATCCGGAAGCGGCGCGCCCGTCCAACCGCTACAACGACGGCCGGTGCGACCGGCGCGGAAGGCTGTGGATCGGCAGCCTCGACATGGGCGCCGCGCCCAATCGCGGCAGCCTGTTCCGCGTCGATGCCGACGGCACGGCGACGCGCATGGACAGCGGCTTCACCGTCGCGAACGGACTGGGGTTCAGCCCGGACGACGCCCGCCTGTACTTCACCGACACCGCGCGGCGCACGATCTACGTGTACGACTTCGATCTCGCGCGCGGCGAGGTCGCGCATCGTCGGCCGTTCGTGGAACTCGCCGAGGCGCAGGGCCGCCCCGACGGCCTCGCCGTCGACGCCGAGGGCTTCGTCTGGGTCGCGGTGTGGGACGGCTGGACGCTCCTGCGCTACGACCCGGAGGGCCGCGTCGCGCTGCGCGTGCCGCTGCCGGTGCCGCGGCCGACGAGCTGCTGCTTCGGCGGCGCCGACCTCCGGACGCTCTACATCACGTCGGCCTCCGTGCGCCTGCCGGAGCAGGCGCTCGCCGACGCCCCGCTCTCCGGTGCGCTCTTCGCATGCACGCCGGGCGTGGCCGGACTGCCCGAGACGCCGTTCGCCGGCTGACGTGCCGCACCTGTCGAGTTGCGCGGCGGCCTTGCCGCGGTAGAGTCTCGCGCATGCGCGCGTTCATCCTCGCCGTCGCCCTTGCGCTCGGTGCCGCGCCGGCCGCGGCGGACGACGCGCTCTGGGCATTGCTGAGGCAAGGGGGTCAGGTCGTGCTGATTCGCCACGCGGTCACCGATCCCGGCGTCGGCGATCCGCCGGGGTTTCGGCTCGACGACTGCCGCACGCAGCGCAACCTGTCGGACGCGGGCCGCGCCGAAGCGCGCAGGCTGGGCGCCAGCCTGCGCGACCACGGCGTGCCGGTCGCGCGCGTGCTCGCGAGCCCGTGGTGCCGCGCGCTCGAGACCGCGCGCATCGCCTTCGGGACCGAGCCGCAGGTCGCAGACGCGCTCGCGAACCTGTTCGAATACGGCGGCAATCGCGAGCGCCAATTCGCTGCGTTTCAGGCGCTGGTCGCCAACGCGCCGAGGCAGGGCAACCTCGTCATGGTCACGCACGGCGCGACGACGCTCGCCTTCACCGGCGTCAGCCCGGCGACCGCGGAAATGGTGATCGTCACGCCGACCGGCGGCGGCGACTTTCGAGTCGCGGGCCGCATCCCGCTCGCGCCGTAGCGCCGCCGCGGCCGGCCGCGCGGCCGTCCCGTAAAATGGGCCGGTGAACGCACCGCTCGCCGCCCACACGCCGATGATGCAGCAGTACCTGCGCGTCAAGGGCGAGCATCCGGACAAGCTCGTGTTCTACCGGATGGGCGACTTCTACGAGCTCTTCTACGACGATGCGGAGCGCGCGGCGCGCCTCCTCGACATCACGCTGACGGCGCGCGGGCAATCGGCCGGGGCGTCGATCCCGATGGCGGGCGTGCCGCACCACGCGCTGGAACCCTACCTCGCCAAGCTCATGAAGGCGGGCGAGTCCGTCGTGATCGTCGAGCAGTTCGGCGACCCGGCGACGAGCAAGGGCCCGGTCGAGCGCAGAGTCGCGCGGATCGTGACGCCGGGCACGTTGACCGACGCCAACCTGCTGGACGCGAAGCGCGACTGCCTGCTCGCCGCGCTGGTGTCCGCCGGAAAGCGCGCCGGCATCGCGTGGCTCAATCTCGCTTCGGGCGCATTCACCCTGACCGAGGTGCCGCAGCACGAGGCGGCGGCGGTCCTCGAGCGCATCGCGCCGGCGGAGCTGCTGATCCCCGAAGACACGCCGCCGCCGGCGGTGCGCGGGCGCATGCCGCCGATGCGGTCGCTCCCGGGCTGGCAGTTCGACGGCGCGGCCGCGCGGCGCGCGCTCGCCAGGCAGCTGGGCACGATGGACCTCGCGGGCTTCGGTGCCGACGACGCGCCGCTCGCGATCGGCGCCGCCGGTGCACTGCTTCACTACGCCAGCGCGACGCAGCAGGCGGCCCTCGCGCACGTCCGGGCGCTTGCCGTCGAGGTGGCGAGCGCGTTCGTCGCGCTGGACCCGGCCACGCGCGGCAACCTCGAGATCACCGCCACGCTCGCCGGCGACGACGCCCCGACGCTGCACTCGCTGCTGGACGGCTGCGCGACCGCCGCGGGCAGCCGCGTGCTGCGGCAATGGCTGACGCAGCCGCTGCGCGCGCAGGCGCGGCTGGTCGAACGACTCGACGCGATCGACGCGCTGCGCGGCAATCCGCGCGCCGCGCGATCGCTCGCCGACACGCTGAGGCGCACCGTCGACGTCGAGCGGGTGGTCGGGCGCATCGCGCTCGCCAACGCGCGGCCGCGCGATCTCGCCGGCCTGCGCGACACCCTCGCGAAGCTGCCGGCGCTCGGCGCCGATCTCGCCGCGTTCGCCGCGCCGCTCGTCGACGCCGCGCGCACGGCGCTCGCCGTCGACCCCGGGTGGACCGCGATGCTGACGCGCGCCATCGCGACCGAGCCGGCGGCCATGGTGCGCGACGGCGGCGTGATCGCCGCCGGCTACGACGCCGAGCTCGACGAGCTGCGCGCGATCGACGCGAACTGCGGCGACTTCCTCGTCGCACTGGAAGCGCGCGAGCGCGAGCGCACGGGCATCCCGAGCCTCAAGGTCGAGTACAACCGCGTCCACGGCTTCTACATCGAGGTCACCAACGCCCACGTCGAGAAGATCCCCGGCGACTACCGGCGCCGGCAGACGCTCAAGAACGCCGAGCGCTACATCACGCCGGAACTGAAGTCGTTCGAGGACCGGGCGCTGTCCGCGCAGGAGCGCGCGCTCGCGCGCGAGAAGTTTCTGTACGAGGAACTCCTGCGCGAACTCGCGCCCGCGATTCCGTCGCTGCAGGCGATGGCCGCGGCACTGGCGCTGGTCGACCTCGTCGCCAACCTCGCCGAGCGCGCCGATGCGCTCGCGCTCGTGCGCCCGCGGTTCGTCGCCGAGCCGGGCATCGCGGTCCGCGGCGGCCGGCACCTGGTCGTCGAGCGGCAGGTCGAGCACTTCGTGCCCAACGACGTCGAGCTCGGCGGCGACCGCCGCCTGCTGATCGTGACCGGCCCGAACATGGGGGGCAAGTCGACGTACATGCGGCAGACCGCGATCGTCGCGCTGCTCGCGTACTGCGGAATGTTCGTGCCGGCCGCCGAGGCGACGCTGGGGCCGCTCGATGCGATCTTCACGCGGATCGGCGCCGCCGACGACTTGGCCGGCGGGCGCTCGACGTTCATGGTCGAGATGACGGAGGCCGCGTACATCCTGAACCGCGCGACCCCCGAGTCGCTGGTGCTGATCGACGAGATCGGCCGCGGAACGTCGACGTTCGACGGGCTGGCGCTGGCGTGGGCAATTGCGCACCGGCTGGGCGAAGGCAACCGCTGCCTGACGCTCTTCGCGACGCACTACTTCGAGCTCACGGCGCTGGCCGCCGAGATGCGCGGCTGCGCGAACGTGCACTTCGACGCTGCCGAGCACCGGGACGGCATCGTCTTCCTGCACGCCGTGGAGAACGGGCCCGCCAACCGCAGTTACGGGCTGTCGGTCGCGAAGCTCGCGGGCGTGCCGGCGGAGACGATCCGGCAGGCGAAGGCCTACCTCGCGCGCCTCGACCAGTTTTCCGCGCGCAGCGAGCACCAGGCGGACCTCTTCTCCGCAGCGACGCCGATCGCACCGACCGCCGCCGATCCGCGCGCCGCGCAGATCGTGGAGCGGCTCGACGCACTCGACCCCGATGCGCTCTCCCCGCGCGAAGCGCTCGACGCGCTCTACGCGCTCAGGAAGCTGCTCTAGCGGCGCACCGCTCCACCTGCTCGACGCGCCACCGGCCCAATCCGACGTTTCCGCAGGAATCGTCGGGCATTGCCCGCGATTCCTGACACTTCAGCTTGTCGGACGCCACCGCCGCGTCGTCGATTTTTCCGTTGGGGTCGCGGGCGGAGCCTCGCGGCCCCAAGTGACCTATCTACACTCCACTCATGGGCATCACCACCTAGTGGTGATGCCCATGAGGCCCGTGCACGTGCCCGTGCGAGATTTCCTCGGCCGTGGCCGGCCGCACGTCCATGACCGTGCAGTCGAAGCGCAGGCGCTGTCCGGCAAGCTCGTGGTTGCCGTCGAGCACCGCCTTGCCCTCGGCGATGTTGGTGACGCGCCAGATCACCTCGCGCCCGTCCTGCTCCGCGACGAGGTAGCCGCCCACGGTCACGTCCGGCGGCAGGTCCGACAGCGGCTCCATCCGGATCATCTTGGCGTCGTATTCGCCGAACGCGTCATCGGGCTCGAGCGTCACGGAAATCGACTCGCCGACCGTCTTGTGGTTGAGCGCTTCCTCGATCTTCGGGAAGATTCCCGAATGCCCGCCGTGCAGGTAGGTGAGGGGCTCGGGCGACTCCTCCAGCAGCTTGTTGGACGCGTCGAAGAGCTTGAACGAGATGGTGACGACCGTGTTGGCGAAGATGTTCATCGAAGGACTCGCGGCGGGGTGGACAGTGAGGCCGCAGCCCGGTCGCGCGGGAGCGACGGCGCGTCGCGCATGACGGCGGCCCGCGCATTGTACCCGCGGGCTTTCCGGGCCGGAGGCCGGTGATACGCTAGCGCCGATGCCCGTCCGCCACTCCGCCCGCCTGGCACTGCTCGGCCAGCGTACGCCGCGCGCATTCCTCGCGTCGTACTGGCACCGGCAGGCGCTGCTCGTGCGCGGCGCGCTGCCGCGATTCGCCGGGATCTTCACCCGCGAGGACCTCGTGGCGCTCGCCGGCCGTGACGACGTCGAGTCGCGCCTCGTCGTGCGCGAAGGCGGCCGGTATTCGCTCGCGCACGGCCCGTTCCGCAAGGCCGAGTTCCGAAGCCTGCCGGCGCGCGGCTGGACGCTCCTCGTCCAGGGCGCGAACCTGCACGTCGACGCCGCCGACGCGCTGCTGCGCCGCTTCGCGTTCCTGCCGTACGCGCGGCTGGACGACCTCATGGTGAGCTATGCGGCGCCGGGCGGCGGCGTGGGTCCCCACTTCGACTCCTACGACGTGTTCCTGCTGCAGGGCGGCGGCCGGCGCCGGTGGCGCTACGGACGGCAGGACGACCTCGCGCTGCGTCCCGGGCTGCCGGTGAAGATCCTGCGCCGGTTCACGCCCCGGCACGACGACGTGCTCGGTCCCGGCGACATGCTGTACCTGCCGCCCGCCTACGCCCACGACGGCGTGGCGCTCGACGCGTGCACGACGTATTCGATCGGCTTCCGCGCCGCGTCGCACACCGAGCTCGCGCAGGGGTTCCTCGACTTCCTGCGCGACCGGATCGAACTGCCCGGCCGCTACGCCGACCCGCAGTTGAAGCCGACGCGCGAGCCCGCGCGCATCGGGGCCGCGATGCAGCGACAGGTCGCGCGGGCGCTCGCCGCGGTCCGCTGGGACCGCGCGACGGTCGAGCGCTTCCTGGGCACGATGCTGTCGGAGCCGAAGCCGTCGATCTTCTTCGCGCCGCCGGAGCGGGCACTCGCGCGCGCCGCGTTCGCGGCCGCGCTGCGCCGGCGCGGGCTCGTGCTCGACCGGCGCACGCAGTGGCTCTACGATGACGCCGCCGTCTACGTCAACGGCGAAGCGCACGCGTGGCCGGCCGGCGAGCGCACGGCGCTCGCGGCGCTCGCCAACGCGCGTGCGCTGTCGCCGCGGCAGGCCGCTTCGCTGTCGGCCGCGGAAGTCGCGTTCGTGCATGAGGGCTATCGCCATGGCTACGCCCACCTCGCCTGACGCCGCGCCGCCGCCGGAGCCGCGCGAGTCGGTGCTCGACACCGTCGCCGCGCAGGTCGCGGCGATCGACGAGCTCATCGAACTCGCCCGGCATCGCCTGCAGGTCTTCGACGTCGACCTCGCGCAGGGCGGCTGGCACACGCCGTCGCGCGCGGAGAGGATCGCCGCATTCCTCCGCCGCGCCGCGCGCCCGCGCATCGAGATCATCGTGCACGACACGCGCTGGCTCGAGGTGTCGTGCCCGCGGCTGCTCGCGTTGCAACGGCTGCACTCGGGGGCGATTACCGTGTACCGGACCGGCGTCGAGGCGCGCGCCGCCATGGACCCGCTGCTGATCGCGGACGAGCGGCACTTTCTTCACCGTTTTCACATCGACCAGCCGCGCGCGTCGTTTGCAATCGAGCAGCCGCATCTCGCCCGTCCGCTGGTGACGCGCTTCGAGCAGATCTGGGCCACCGGGCAACCCGGCCTGAGCGCTTCGGTGCTCGGGCTGTGAATGCTGCAGCGCGAAGACGGTGAAAGCGCCCCCACTGCTATGATTTCTAAGACTTTCGTGTTATCATTGCCGACGCGGTTGCTGCGCTGCGTGACGCATGGCACTTGCGCCGTCGCGTCGTGCACGCGCCATCACATGGACGCATTTCGCCCCCTACCACTTCAAGGAATGAATATGAACAAGTCGCTCCTCGTCGCGGCCGTCGCCGCGCTCGCACTCACCGCCTGTGGCCAGGACAAGAAGCCGGCCCCGGCGCCCGCGCCGGCACCGGCCGCCGCACCGGCGCCCGCGCCCGCCCCGGCGCCGGCCCCGGCCACCGACGCGAAGCCGGCCGATGCCGCGCCCGCGACCGCCGCTGCCCCGGCCGCGGCGCCTGCCGCCGCCCCCGCGACGCCGGCCGCCCCGGCCGCGGAACCGCCGAAGGACGCCGCGAAGGAAGCGCCGAAGAAGTAATCGCGCGAGCATTCATGCGTGAACAAAGGCCGGCGCATGCCGGCCTTTTCTTTCGGTGCGTCCAGAACGCCGATGCCGACGCGCGATCCGCTCGCCCACGCGGCCCGGCGGGGCCATGAGAACACGAGAGGACGCCGCACTATTCCGCTGCGCCTTCGCTCTTGCGCACGACCGGTCGTCTCGCACGTGAAGCCGCGGCGCCATCGTTGACGGCACGCAGCGATGCGGCAAGAATCCACCGGGCCGCGGCGCTGCGGATGGCGTCCGGTGGAGGTCCGCCGCGAGGCGGCAACGATGCGTACGCACAATGGGACAGGAGATCGCAATGCGCAACACGATGCGGGCAACATGGCTGGCGCTGGCCGGCGTGACGATGCTGGCAGGCTGTGCGGGCACCCCGGCCGCGCCGGGCGCGAAGGACATGACGTTCTTCGTGACCAGCACCGGGCCGGGCAAGGGAGCCGACCTGGGCGGGCTCGCCGGCGCCGACGCGCACTGCGCGAAGCTCGCCAAGGCCGCGGGCGCGCCGGACCGCGAGTGGCGTGCCTACCTCAGCACGCAGGCGGCGGCGCTCAACGACCCGAAGTTCGTCAATGCACGCGACCGCATCGGTCCCGGCCCGTGGCAGAACTACAACGGCGTCGTCGTCGCGCGCAGCGTCGACGACCTGCACTCGTCCGGCAACAACCTCGCCAAGCCGACGACGCTCGACGAGTACGGCAAGCTCGTGAACGGGCGCACCGAGACGCCCAACAAGCACGACATGCTGACGGGCTCGCGGCCCGACGGCACGGCGTTCCCCGGGCCGCCGTTCCCGGACATGACCTGCGGCAACTGGACGAAGAGCGGGACCGACGGCTCGGCGATGCTCGGCCATCACGACCGGGTCGGCCCGATCGAGTCGTCGTGGGCGATCTCCTGGAATTCGTCGCACCCGTCGCGCGGCTGCGATCCCGCCGGCCTCAAGAGCACCGGCGGCGACGGGCTGTTCTACTGCTTCGCGGCGAAGTGAGCCGCTAGAACGACGGACCGGCCGCCGCCGCGCGCGGCGGCCGTGCTACAGGGGCGCGCCGATCCGCCGCGCCACTTCGCGGTAGTGCTCGATGACTTCGCCCAGATCCCGGCGGAAACGATCCTTGTCGAGCTTCTCGCCGGTCTTCGCGTCCCACAGCCGGCAGCCGTCCGGCGTGAACTCGTCGCCGAGCACCAGCGGTCCCTTCGGGTCGTCCGTCGGGTGGCCGAACTCGAGCTTGTAGTCGACGAGGTCGATGCCGGCCTCCGCGAACAGCGGCTTCAGCACCGCGTTCACCTTGTGCGTCAGCGCGCGCATCTGCCCGATCTCGTCGGCGCTCGCCCAGCCGAGGACGCGGATGTGGTCGTCGTTGCACAGCGGGTCGTGCAGCGCGTCGCTCTTCAGGAAGAACTCGAAGATCGGCTCGGGCAGGCGCCGGCCCTCCTCGATGCCGAAGCGCTTGGCCATCGAGCCGGCGCACACGTTGCGCACGACGCACTCGACCGGCACCATCTTCATCGCCTTCACCAGGGACTCGCGCTCGCTGAGCATCCGGACGAAGTGCGTGGCCACGCCCGCCGCGGCGAGCTTGCCCATCACGAATGCGTTGATCCTGTTGTTGGTCTCGCCCTTCAGGTCGAGCTTCGCCAGCTTGACGCCGTCGAACGCCGACACGTCGTCTCGATAGTGCATGACGAGCCGGTGCGGATCGTCGGTCGCGTAGACGGTCTTGGCCTTGCCTCGGTACAGCTCGTTTCTCTTTTCCATCGGGGTTCCCGTGCGGTGGTCAGGCGAGCGCGCGCCACGCGAAGCCCTCGGACTGGTCGGCGATCCCGATCCAGTCCTCGGCGCAGGCGAGCGCCCGGGCGAGCGCGCCGCGCGCCTTCGCCGGCGTGTTGTTCTGCTGCGAAAGGTGCGCGGCGACGACGTGCTGCAGCCGGCTCGTGTCGATCGCGGCGAGCAGCGCCGCCGCGCCTTCGTTGTGCAGGTGGCCGAAGCGGCCGGCGATCCTGGCCTTCAGCGACGCCGGATAGTCGCTCTGCGCGAGCAGGTCGAGGTCGTGGTTGCACTCGAGCACCAGCGCGTCGCAGCCGGTGAGGCTCTGCTCGACGCACGGCGTGGACACGCCGAGGTCGGTCAGCACGCCCAGGCGGAACGCGCCGTCGGTGACGACGAACTGCACGGGCTCGCGCGCGTCGTGCGGCACCGGGAACGGCCGGACCTCGAGGTCGCCGATCACGAAGTCGTCGTGACTGTCGAAGCCGTACACGCGCTCCATGCCGGCGAAGCGCTCGCCGACCACCGAGAGCGTGCCGAACGTCAGCCACACGGGAATCCGGTGGCGCGCGGCGAACGCCGGCACGCCGCCGACGTGATCGGAGTGCTCGTGCGTGACGAGGATCGCGGACAGCGAGTCCGGCGCGACGCCGATGCGCGCGAGCCGCGTCGCCGTGTCGCGCACGCCGAAGCCGCAGTCGATCAGGATGCGGGTGGTGCCCGCCTCGACGACGAGGCCGTTGCCCTCGCTGCCGCTGCCGATCGAGGCGAACCGCACCGTCGAGGCGCCCGGCCGGCCGCTACTTCAACTGGTCCTTGAGCAGCGCGAGGATCTTCTCGCTCGCGCCGGATTTGTCGGGCGCGCCGCCCGGGTCCTGCACGCTCACCACGCTGTTCGGCGCCGCCTCCGCGACCACGATCTGGTACTGGTCGGGCTTGTCCTTCTCGTCGGCCTTCCAGAACTGCAGCTTCGTGAGCCAGCCTTCGTTGTTCTTCTTGGCGGCAATGTCGTCCGGGTCGCCGAAGCGCACGAAGTAGACGCCCTTCGAACGGTCGCGATCGACGACGGTGAAACCCGCGCGGTCGAGCGCGAGTCCCACGCGGCGCCACGTCCGGTCGAACTGGTCGTCGACCGTCAGCTTGTAGATGCCGTCCTGCCCGCGCTCGATGCGCGCGCGCTCGGGGGCGATCGCCGCCTGCACGACCGCCGTGCGCGCCTCCGACTCCGGCGCGCCGAACTTGGTCATGAGACGCGTCAGCATCTCCGCCTCAAGACCGGGGTTGGGGGGCATCACCGCCCACGCGAACGCGGCAGGCGACGAGTTGTCGATCTTGCCGGTCGGCACCTGCTCCATCCCGCGGTGCGAGATGTAGATCTCGACGGTGCCCTGCTCGGCGCCGCGCTCGATGCGCGTGCGGAACTTGTCCTGCTTGTACGTCGAGTAGAACGCGTCGATGTACTTGCCGACGGTGCGACGCAGGAAGTCGGCCGGGACGTCGGCGCGGTTCTCGGCGAAGTCCGTCTCCATCACGCCGATCTGCGGCTGCTCGACCGCCAGCACGAATCCCGATTCCTGCCAGAACTCGCGCGTCGTGTTCCACGCCTGCTCGGGCGTGGCCTTGACGACCAGCCACCGCTCGTTGCCGGCGCGCACGATCCGGGCGTCGGGCGAAGTCGGCAGGAACTCCGAGCGCGTGCCCTTGTTGGCGCCGGCCTGCGCGAGCCCGGTGGCGGTCGCGACCTTGTACCGGTCGTCGTACTTCGGCGTCGTCAGGTCGGGCGGGAGCTCGAGCGACGGCGTCGACGACACCGACTTGTAGTCGATCCGCTTGGTCGGCGACATGCTGGAAAGCGTCTCGCAGCCGGCGAGCGTCACCGCGAGCAGTGCGACGGCGACCGCGCCGCGGACGTTGGAGCGAAGGATCGTGTTCATGGTCGTCGAGCCCGTGGTCAACCCTGTGCGAGACAGCCGGCTTCGCGCAGCGCTGCGCGGACCGTGTCGTGGAACTGCGGCGACAGCCTGACCAGCGGCAGCCGCAACTCGTTGTGGATCATGCCCATCTCGGCGAGCGCCCACTTGGTGGGAATCGGGTTCGCCTCGACGAACAGCCGGCGGTGCAGCGCGAGCAGCCGGTCGTTGCGCGCGCGCGCCGCGGCAACGTCGCCGGCGAGCGCCGCCGCGCACATCTCGCTCATGAGCTTCGGCGCGACGTTGGCCGTCACCGAGATGACGCCGTTGCCGCCCATCAGCATCAGCGGCAGCCCGGTGATGTCCTCGCCGCTGTAGACGGCGAAGTCGCGGTGGCCCGCGTGCGCGAGCGCCTTCATGAGCTCGCTGCCGCGCCCGACGTCCGCCGTCGCGTCCTTGATGCCGACGATGCCGGGGACCTGCGCCAGCCGCAGCGTCGTCTCGTTGGCGAGGTCCGCGACCGTGCGGCCCGGGACGTTGTACAGGACCATCGGCAGCGCGACCCTTTCCGCGATCGCGCGGAAATGGCGGTACAGCCCTTCCTGCGTGGGCTTGTTGTAGTACGGCACGACCGACAGGTGCGCATTCGCGCCGACCTTCGCCGCGTACGCGGCGAGTTCGATCGCCTCGGCCGTCGAATTGGCGCCGGTGCCGGCCATGACGGGGATGCGGCCCGCCGCGTGGTCGACGGCGGTCTTGATGAGGAGGCAGTGCTCGTCGAAGTCGACCGTCGGGGACTCGCCGGTCGTCCCGACGATCACGATCGCCGCGGTGCCGTGGGCGACGTGGAAGTCGATCAGGCGGCGCAGCGCCGGCAGGTCGAGGGCTCCCCCCTCCTGCATCGGCGTCACGATGGCAACCAGGCTACCTGTCAGCATGTAAAGGCTTGAGCCAAATGGCGCATTTTACCGTATTCGGCAGTCGGCTGCCGCTGCGGGGTTCGACCGCGCGGCGTGCCCGGCGTTCCCGCCGCTTCAGCGGTCCGGCGCAGGGAGGCGGCGCGCGAGGATGGAGCCGGGGCCCGGCGGGGCGAGGAGCGTCCACCGCACGAGCGGCCACGACAGGGGCTCCCGCCGGTTCCACGGCGCGAGCGCGAGCAGCCGCGCGAGCACGCAATAGTCGAACACGACGCTGCCGAGGATGCCGCCGCACTGGAGCACGTGGACGAATGCGAGCGCCGGCCACGTCCCCGCGACCAGGAGCGCCAGGAAGACGGCGCGCACCTGCAGCGGCAGCCCGCGCAGCGTGTGCCCCTGCGCGCGCAGGTGCGCACAGTGGACGGCCGTCACGCCGATCGCGGCGACGAGCGCGCCCGGCACGCCGAGCACGCCGGCGACGAGCGCGACGCCGATGGCGAGCCACCAGGCGGCGGCGCGGCGGACCGGTGGCGCGACGACGGCGGCTAGCGCCACGCCGCCGTCTCGCCGGCGCCGAAGCCGTTGGCCGCGTTCGCGTGCATCGCCCACGCGTCCTCCTGTGCGCGCACGCGGCGGCCGATCTCGCGCGACCGGTACGCCGCCGCGCCGGGCTGCGTTCGGGGCTCCCGGACGGGGCTGCCGAGCGCATGCACGACGAAGCCCTCGCCACCCAGGAAGACCTCGCCTTCGGAACTCGTGTACATCGTCAATCTCCATGAAGTCCGCGTGTCGGCGCCCGCGGAGGCCGGCGCAGCGCGGCGCAGCATGCGCGTCGCGTGCCGCCATGATCGCCGGGCCACGTTGCGTACCGATGTCCGCACGCGCCGCGAGTGTTACCGGCATGTAACCTGCGGCGGCGCCCGCCGCCGGCCCGCCATGGCGACGGCGTGCCGCGCCGCTATAGAATGGCCGCCGGTTTCCCTACGCGAGGAGTGCCGGTGGCCACCGAAGGGCATGTGCTGGTCGTCGACGACGATCCCGACGTGCGCGCGATGATCGCCGAGTACCTGCGCGGCCACGGCTGCACGGTTGCCGAGGCCGCCGACGGCGACGCGATGCGCGCCGAGCTCGCGCGCGCGGTTCCCGACGTGGTGCTGCTCGACCTCAACCTGCGCGGCGAGAACGGCCTCGCGCTCGCGCGCTGGCTGCGCGAACGGCACCGCGTGGGCATCATCATGGTCACGGCCGCCGGGGACGTCGTCGACCGGATCGTCGGGCTCGAGGTGGGCGCCGACGACTACGTCGCGAAGCCCTTCGATCCGCGCGAGCTGATGGCGCGCGTGCGCAGCGTCATCCGGCGCGTGCGGAGCGCGGGCGCGGCCGATGCCGCCCCGGCGCCCGGGGCGCGCATACCTTTCGCGGGCGGCGCGCTCGACCTCGACGGCCGCCGCATGTTCGGCACCGACGGTGCCGAGGTGACGCTCACCAGCATGGAGTTCGACCTGCTGCGGGCGTTTGCCGAGCACCCCAACAAGGTGCTGTCGCGCGACACGCTGCTGACGCTGACGCGGCATCGCGAGTGGGAGCCGTTCGACCGGAGCATCGACATCCGGATCGCCAAGCTGCGCCGCAAGATCGAGCCCGACCCCGAGCGCCCCCGTTACCTGCGGACGGTACGCAATGCCGGCTACATGTACGTCCCGGGCGGAAACTGACGGTCCGGTGTTGCCGGCGCGTTTCGTTTGTTGCCGGCGTGTAACCGTGTCGCCGGCGCGCCTGCGCCCGCCGTAGACTCGTGGCCATGGACGCCTCGCCCGCCGCTTCCGGGTCCGCGCATGCCCCGCCTGCCCATCTCGCGGCCGACGACGCGATGCGGCGTGCCGCATTCGCCGTGTCCTCGTCCGAAGGCAAGGCGGTGTTCCGCCTGCTCGTCGACGCGCTCGCCCGCATCCTCGGCACCGACCTCGCGTTCATTGCGTTGCCGGAGCCCGAGGCGCCGGACCGGATGCGCATGCTCGCCTTCCACCTCGACGGCGAGACGATCGAGGACTTCGCATATCCGCTCGCCGGCACGCCGTGCGAGACCGTCCTGGGGCACGGCTACCGCGTCTATCCGGAGCGGCTGTGCGCGTTGTTCCCGCAGGACTCGGATTTCGGCAGGCTGGGCCTCGACGCGTACGCCGGCTACCCGCTCCGCGACGCGCACGGCGCGCCGCTCGGCGTCATCTCCGTGGTGTCGCGACGGCCGCTGCCGTCCGGCGAGCTGGTCGAGTCGATGCTCAAGATCTTCGCGGCACGGGCCGTCACCGAGATCGAGCGCCTGCGCTCGGACGCCGCGCTGCGCACGGCCGAGGAGAGCTATCGCGCGATCTTCGAAGCCGCCGAGGACCCGATCTTCGTGCACGACTGGGATACCGGCAGGATCCTGGACGTCAATGCACGCGCGTGCGAGGTCTACGGCTTCGCACGGGAGGAGTTCCGCGAAATCGGGATCGACGCCGTGAGCTCGGGCGTCTCGCCGTACACGTCCGCCGACGCGCTGCGCCGGATCGAGACCGCCAAGCGCGACGGCACGGCGCAGTTCGAGTGGCACCGCCGCCGCCGGGACGGGTCGCTCCACTGGGACGAGGTACGCCTGAAGTGCGCGGTCATCGGCGGGCAGCGGCGCGTGCTGGCGTTCACCCGCGAGATCACGCAGCGCAAGCTCGCCGAGGAGGCGCTGCGCTCGCGCGAGGAGCAGTACCGGGCGATCTTCGACGGCTCGGCGGACGCCTTCGTGCTGTGGAACCGCGACATCCGGATCGTCGACGTCAACGCGGCGTTCACGCGGATGTACGGCTACGCGCGCGACGAGGTGCGGGGCTGCACGTTCGGCGAGCGCATCCAGCGCGACGGGGTCGAGCGGCGCGTCGCGCTGATCCGGCGGGCACTTGCCGGCGAGGAGGGCGTGCTCGAGGACGTCGCCGTGCGCAAGGACGGCAGCACGTTCGCGGCGGAGCTGCGCTACCTGCCGATCACGTACCGCGGCGAGCCGCACGTGCTCGCGATCGGCCGCGACATCACCGAGCGCCGCGAGGCCGAGGCGCAGCGCGCGCGCCTCGAGGGGCAGCTGCGGCAGGCGCAGAAGATGGAGGCGATCGGCCAGCTGACCGGCGGCATCGCGCACGACTTCAACAACATCCTGACGAGCGTGATGGGCTACACCGTGCTGGCGCTCGAGCGCGCGCAGGCGCAGGGCGACGACGCGCAGGTGCGCTGGCTGCAGCAGACGCAGCGGGCGTCGAAGCGCGCGCGCTACCTGATCCAGCAGATGCTGACGTTCAGCCGCGGGCAGCGCGGCGAGCCGCGCCCGCTCGCGCTGGCCCCGATCGTCCGCGAGTCGCTGACGCTGCTGCGCTCGACGCTGCCGGCCACGATCGACGTCGAGCGCGATCTGCGCGACGACGTGCCGCCGGTGCTGGCGGACCCGGTCCAGCTCGAGCAGGTGCTGCTCAACCTGTGCATCAACGCACGCGACGCGATCGCGGGCACGGGCGCGATCCGCGTCACGCTCCGGCACGTCCGCGAGCGCGGCGCGCAGTGCGCGTCGTGCCGGCACGCCGTGGAAGGTGCGTACGCGGAGCTCGCCGTCGGCGACTCGGGCGCCGGCATCCCGCCCGCGGTCGCCGATCGGATGTTCGAGCCGTTCTTCACGACCAAGGAGGTCGGCAAGGGCAGCGGCATGGGCCTCGCCACCGTGCACGGCATCGTCCACGACCACCACGGACACGTCGTCGTCGAATCCACGCCCGGCCAGGGGTCGTGCTTCCGCGTACTGCTGCCGGTGCTCGACGCCGGCGAGGCGGTCGCCGGGCCCGACGGCGACGCGGCAGCGGCCAACGCAAGTCCGCGCCGGCTCGCCGGCCGGGTCCTCGTCGTCGACGACGAGCCGATGATCGCCGACTACCTGCGCGAGCTCCTGACGACGTGGGGCCTCGACGTCACCGTGAAGTTGCATCCGCACGACGCGGTCGCGTGGTTCATGGAGGACCCGCAGCGCGTCGACGCCGTGATCACCGACCAGGCGATGCCCCGGCAATCGGGGCTCGAGCTCGCGCGCGCGCTGACGATGCAGAGGCCGGAGCTGCCGGTGCTGCTGCACACCGGCTTTGCCGAGGACCTGAAGGCGGACGACCTCGCGCGCTGCGGCGTGGTCGACGTGTTGTGCAAGCCGATCGAGCCGGCCGAGTTCCGCGCCGCGCTCGCGCGACACCTGCATCGCGCGGACTGACGCCGCGCCGCCGCGCGGTGGCAACAATCGCACTACAAACGGTGCGCCGGCCGACATCGGCCCGCTACGCACGCCTTCCACAATGGGCCCGGAGTTGCAGCACGCACGGCGACGGGCGGCGCGGCGACCCGCGGGGCGCACTGGCGCCTCCTTCCCACACCCATTGCGAGAGGAGCTGCAATCATGATGCAAGTCACCACGGCCACCGCGGCCGCAACCACCACCCGCTACGCCAGGGCGATCGACGCGTCGAAGCGGATCCGCTGGGAGATCGAGCGCGACGTCGTGCGCGGCCGCCGCTTCGACTTCGGCAAGCGCTTTCTTCCCGACGGGCTGTCGCGCGTCGACGAGCTCGCCTTCCTGTCCGCCGACGAGCGCCGGATGCTCTCGCAGGTCCAGGGCCGCTCGTACGCGAACATCTTCGGCCTCGTCGAGCGCTTCATCGCGGCGAAGGTGCTGGAGGTGAGCCACGACCACTGGCTCGGCGACCAGGTCGCGCTGGAGGCGCTGGTCCGGCTGACCGACGAGGAACTCAAGCACCAGGAGCTCTTCCGCCGCATCGACCGGATGATGGGCGAGGCGATGCCGGCCGGGTACACGTTCGTCCCGACGCCCAACGGGGTCGCGGAGGCGGTGCTGTCGAAGTCGACGTGGGCGGTGCTCGCCCTGACGCTGGACATCGAGCTCTTCACGCAGGCGCACTACCGGCAGAGCATCGAGAGCGCGTCGGACATCTGCCCGCTGTGGAAGGACGTGTTCCTGTTCCACTGGAAGGAAGAGTCGCAGCACGCGATCCTCGACGAGCTCGAGTGGACGCGGGAGGACGCGAAGCTCGACCCGGACCAGCGGGACGCCGCGGTGGACGACCTCATCGCGCTGGTCGGCGCGGTCGACGGCATCCTGCAGGCGCAATCGGGGGCCGACGCCGCGTATTTCTTCGCGACGATGTCGCGGCCGCTCGACGCGACGGAGCAGCAGCAGGTCCGCGACGGCGTGCTGCGTGCCTATCGCTTCCAATACATCGTGTCCGGCGTGCAGAACCCGCGCTTCGCGGAGGTGTTGGGCAGGATGATCACCGAGGCGCAGGGCGCGCGCATCGGCGCCGCACTGGCCCCGATCCTGCAGCATGTGAACGCCCATTGACGAAGCCCGCGCGGGAGGCGGGACGACCGCTTCCCGCGCGCGATCGGGAGACCCCCATGAGTGCCACCCGCCAACGACCGACGAGCGAGCACCTGGTCGGCTGCGTCCCGCTAGCCGTCGGGGACACGCTGCGGATCGTCGATCCGTGCGCCGTGTACGTGCACGTCGCGCAGGGCCGCGCCTGGATCACCGAGGAGCGCGCGTCCGCCGACGTCGTGCTCGCCGAGAGCGAAGGGTTCCGCCTCGCGCGGCGCGGCGCGGCGGTCGTCGAGGCGCTGGCGCCGACGGTCCTGCTGCTGACGTCGCCGCGGGAGCGCGGATTCGCGCGCGCCGTCGCGACTGCCGCGCGTCCGCCGCATCCGGCACACCGCCGTCGTCGGCGCAGCGCGCTTCGCGGCGTGCTCGCGGCGCTGCGCGGCCGCTGTCCGGCGTGGCTGCTCGCGCTCGCCGCGCCTTCGCGATCGTCAACCTGATGTGTCCGCGGCATTGCGCAGTGCCGGCGGCCAGGCCCGCCGCGCGCCGACCGCGGCGATCCGCTGGACGACGGCGGACCGTGCGCCGTCGGCGACGAGCCCTTGCTCGAACGCGACGACCTGCAGCGGCGCCGGTGGCAGCCGGGCGAGCGTCAGCAATTCGTCCGGACACAGCAGGAACTCGGGATTGGCGGGCCGGCCATAGGCCTCGTTGCCGAGCGCGAACGTCTCGTACAGCAGAACGCCGGTGGCGGCGAGCATCGCGCGCAGGTGCGGGAACTGCGGACGGTGCAGGTAGTTGACGACGACGATCGCGTCGAACGTCTCTCCCGTCAGCGGCCACGCGCCGGCCTCCAGGTCGCAGCAGCGCGTCTCGATGTCAGGGGTGCCGGCAATCGAGGCGAGCGCATCCGCGTCGCGATCGACGGCGAGCACGCGCGCGCCGCGCGCGGCGAGGAAGCGGGCATGGCGCCCGGACCCGGCGGCGAGGTCGAGGACGCGCGCACCGGGCGGAATCAGGTGCGCGAACCGCGCGACCCACGGCGAAGGCGCGGGCGCAGCATGCCGATCGCGCACGGTCGCGGTCATTGCGCCTTCGTCGCGCGCGCCGTGCGCTTCGCCGCGGTGTCCGCGCGACGCCCGGCCTCGCCGCGCAGCCACGCGACGAACGCCGTGACCTCCGGCCGCGCCGCGGCGTGCGGTGCGACGATCGCGAAGTAGCCCCGCGGCGAGTCGTAGCGCTTGGCGAACGGCGCGACGAGCCGGCCGTCGGCGATGTACTCGGCGATCAGCGGAATCCGGCCCAGTGCGACGCCCTGCCCCGCGACCGTCGCCTGGATCACCTGGTCGTACAGCGAGAACTTGACGGAGCCGACGGGCTTCAGGTCCGGCTGACCGTTCGAGTTGAGCCATGCGGGCCAGTTGAGCCACGGCATCGTGCCGCCCGGATCGTCGAGGTGGATCAGCACGTGGCGCGCGAGGTCCGCCGGCGCCCGGAGCGGCGGGCCGCGCCGGACCAGCCCGGGACTCGCGACCGGCAGCAGGCGCTCGCCGAACAGGCGCACGGCGCCGCGCGGCGCGCCCGCGTCCGTCAGGTAGCGCACGGCGACGTCGACGTCGCCGCGTGCGAGGTCGGCGACGCGGTCGTCGGCGGAGACGTAGACGTCGATCGCCGGGTGCGCGGCGCGAAACGACGGCAACCGCGGGATCAGCCAGAGCGCGGCGAACGACACCGTCGTCGACACCGTGAGCCCGGGCTCGCGCTCGACGGCCCGCACGGCGTCGGCCGCCGCGGCCAGGTCGCGCAGCTTCTCGGTCACCGCGCGGTGGAACGCGGCGCCGGCCGGCGTGAGCGCGAGCGCGCGGTGCCGGCGCTCGAACAGCGCCACGCCCAGCGCGTCCTCCAGCGCCTTCACCTGCCGCGACAGCGCCGACTGCGTGACGAAGAGCTCCTCGGCGGCGAGCGTGAACGACAGCCTTCGCCCGGCGGCCTCGAAGCCGCGGAGGAAGTCGAGCGACGGCAGGCGGCGCAGCGTCTTATGCATTCCTGCAGCGCATGCAAAACATGCGCATTCAGCGTTTGAGGGCCGGCGGGACGGCGCCGACAATTCGCCTCACCCGGTAGCGGATTAGCGGCCGGCAGGACCGGAGCCCGAAGCGGGGCTCGCCAGGAACCGAATGCATTCTACGCATGTCAACGGAGAATCGCCATGGCCTGCTTCAATCACGCAACGATCATCGACCTCGCCGCGCGCGAAACCGTGCGGCTGCCCGACGTCCGCGGCACGACGCTGCGCGTGACGCGCGGTACCGTGTGGATCACGCAGGAGAACGACACGCAGGACATCGTGCTGCGCGCCGGCGACAACTGGGTGGTCGAACGCAACGGGCTCACCCTCGTCGAGGCGCAGAACGACGCGACGTTCTGCGCCATCGGAGGCGACCTCGCGTCGCGGGTGCCGGTGCGGCGGGCCCCGGCCGCGGCAGCGCCGCTGTGGTGGAAGCGCGCGGCCGCCGCGGCAGCGAGGTTCTTCGCCACGCCGTCGCGCAACGCGGCGCCGTACTACTGACCGTTGGAGCGTCCCATGGCACTCGCCGCCGTGACGCCGCTTGCCGGCGGGCCCGCGGCCGTCGGGCGCGCCGCGCTCGACGGCATCGACCGGGCGTTCGGCGGCGGCCGGTCACCGCCCGCCCGATGCGGGGGTTCTCGCCCGGTCAACTGCTTACCGTGCGCCCTTCCACATCGACCTCCACACCGGTTCGGTCGAGCGCGCTGCTCACGGCCTGCGCGTACGACTTAGCCCACTCCGAATCGCGTTCGAAGTGCCTCGCCCCGGCGGCGTCCGCGATGCCGAGGATCTTGTCCAGCAGGAGCACCTTGCCGGTCGGTCGAATCGGCACGCAGCCAAACTCGTCGTAGGCGCGGTCCAGCCATTCGCGCGCCCGTTCCCGAGCGGTCGCGTCGGAGGCGAAGGGAACGCTGTATTCGAATGTCAGATCAGGGCCGAAGCGAACGTTGACCTGGGCGTTCATGGATTTCCTCGGGAGGCGACAACGATGGCATCTTACGCCGCTGCGGGGCCGCGGATCGCGGCCGCGCAATCGGAAGCACGATCGGTCGCCCCGACGGCGGGATTCCGGACCGGCGGCGCAGCGAGCGAAGCGCCGGCTTCGTCGCGTGCCACCGGGTGCCGGCGCCGCCGGCGTCAGCGCATCCGCGCCAGCGTGTTGTCGCGCAGAACGATGCCGTGCCAGGCGGTCGCAGCGACGTGCAGGGCGATCAGGGCCATCATCGCGTTGCCGAGCCACTCGTGCACATCCTCGAGACGGTGGGCCCACCCCTTGTCGACGCCGACGAGGACCGGGACCTGCAGTCCGAGGAGCGCGACGGCCTTGCCATCCGCCTGCATCATCGCCACGCCGAGCACGGGCAGCACGATCATCAGCGCGTAGAACGTCCACTCGACGGCGTGCGCGGCGGACCGCTGCCACGCGGCCGGAGGCGGGACGATCGCCGGCTCCGGATTGAGGAGCTTCCACGCGAGCCGGAACCAGACGAGCGCCAGCACGAGGAGCCCGGCCTGCGCGTGCCAGTCGCGCATGCCGCGGCGCAACGCGCTGCCCCTGGGCGCGAGGTCGGCCAGTTCGATCAGCGCGAGCGCGGCGATGATGAGGAACGCCATGCCCCAGTGGAACGTGCGGGCGACGGTGCCGAACGACGTCGGGGTGCTGCGCAAGGCCATCGGGACGCTCCGTATACAGGCGAACGTCCGCATGTTGCCGATGCGCGGTCGCGACCGCCTTGGGCGAAATCAAGATTTGCGCGCGCGGCCACGCCCTCGCGGCCGCGCGGCGCGCATGCCCATCCGGCATGTCGCGCCGCGCGGCAGTGCGCTCACGAGCGCACCGGCAAACCGCACCGTAGCAACGCTTCGTTACGCTTTCGCGAACACGATTCCGCCGCCCTTCTCGCGGACGTGGACCGTGTCGCCGGGGCCGAAGTTCCCCGACAGGATCTCCTTCGCCAGCGGATTCTCGATCTGCTGCTGGATCGCCCGCTTCAGCGGCCGCGCGCCGTAGACCGGATCGAAGCCCGCCTTGGCCACCGCCGCCAGCGCGGCGTCGGTCACGTTCGTTCGGATGTCGAGCTTCTTCAGTCGCTCCTCCAGCGCCTTCAGCTGGATGCGCGCGATGCTCGCGATGTTCTTCTCGTCGAGCGGGTGGAACACGACGATCTCGTCGATCCGGTTGACGAACTCCGGCCGGAAGTGCTGCTTGACCTCGGCCATCACCGCGATCTTGATCAGCGCCTGCTCGGTGCCTTCGTCGGCCATCTGCTGGATCCGGTGCGACCCCAGGTTCGACGTCATGACGATGACCGTGTTCTTGAAGTCGACCGTGCGGCCCTGCCCGTCGGTCATCCGGCCGTCGTCCAGCACCTGCAGCAGCACGTTGAACACGTCCGGGTGCGCCTTCTCGATCTCGTCCAGCAGGATCACCGAGTACGGCTTGCGGCGCACGGCCTCGGTCAGGAAGCCGCCCTCCTCGTAGCCGACGTAGCCCGGCGGCGCGCCGATCAGCCGCGCGACCGAGTGCTTCTCCATGAACTCCGACATGTCGATGCGGATCATCATGTGGTCGGAGTCGAACAGGAACTCCGCCAGCGCCTTCGTGAGCTCGGTCTTGCCGACACCGGTGGGGCCGAGGAACAGGAACGATCCGTACGGGCGATTCGGGTCGGACAGGCCCGAGCGCGAGCGCCGGATCGCGTCGGACACGAGCCGCACCGCCTCGTCCTGGCCGACGACGCGCGTGTGGATCTTCTCCTCCATGTGGAGGAGCTTCTCGCGCTCGCCCTGCATCATCTTCGACACCGGGATGCCGGTGGCGCGCGACACGACTTCCGCGATCTCCTCGGCGCCAACCTGCGTGCGCAGCAGGCGCGGCTTCTTCGCCTGCTCCTTCGCGAGCGCGGAATCGGCCTTCTTCAGCTGCGCCTCGAGCTGCGGCAGCTTGCCGTACTGCAGCTCCGACATCTTCTGCCAGTCGCCACGGCGCTTGGCCTCGTCCATCTGGAGGCGGACCTTGTCGATCTCCTCCTTGATGTGCTGCGTGCCGACGACGTCGGCCTTCTCGGCCTTCCACACCTCCTCGAGGTCGGCGTACTCGCGCTCGAGTCGCTTGATCTCGTCCTCGATGTGGTCGAAGCGCTTCTTCGACGCCTCGTCCTTTTCCTTGCGCACGGCCTCGCGCTCGATCTTCAACTGGATCAGCCGGCGCTCGAGCTTGTCCATCGCCTCGGGTTTCGAGTCGATCTCCATCTTCACGCGCGCCGCCGCCTCGTCGATCAGGTCGATCGCCTTGTCGGGGAGGAAGCGGTCGGTGATGTAGCGCGCCGACAGCTCGGCGGCCGCAACGATCGCCGGGTCGGTGATGTCCACGCCGTGGTGGATCTCGTAGCGCTCCTGCAGGCCGCGCAGGATCGCGATCGTCGATTCCACCGAAGGCTCGTCGACCAGCACCTTCTGGAACCGGCGCTCCAGCGCCGCGTCCTTCTCGACGTACTTGCGGTATTCGTCGAGCGTGGTGGCGCCCACGCAGTGCAGCTCGCCGCGCGCGAGCGCGGGCTTCAGCATGTTGCCGGCGTCGATCGCGCCCTCGGCCTTGCCGGCGCCGACCATCGTGTGCAGCTCGTCGATGAAGACGATCGTCTTGCCCTCGTCGGCGGCGATGTCCTTGAGCACGGCCTTCAGGCGCTCCTCGAACTCGCCGCGGTACTTGGCGCCGGCCAGCAGCGCCGCCATGTCGAGCGAAAGCACGCGCTTGTCCTTGAGCGTCTCCGGCACCTCGCCGTTGACGATGCGCTGCGCGAGGCCTTCGACGATCGCGGTCTTGCCCACGCCCGGCTCGCCGATCAGCACCGGATTGTTCTTGCTGCGCCGCTGCAGGATCTGGATCGTGCGGCGGATCTCGTCGTCCCGGCCGATCACCGGGTCGAGCTTGCCCTCGCGGGCGCGCGCCGTGAGGTCGATCGTGTACTTGTCGAGCGCCTGCCGCTGGCCTTCGGCTTCCTGCGAGTCGACGCCGGCGCCGCCGCGCACCGCCGCGATTGCGTCCTCGAGCGCCTTCCGCGCGAGGCCGGCTTCCTTCAGGATCCGGCCGGTGTCGCCCTTGTCGCCGGCGAGCGCCAGCAGGAAGAGCTCGCTGGCGATGAACTGGTCGCCGCGCTTGACGGCTTCCTTGTCGGTCAGGTTGAGGAGGTTGTTGAGGTCGCGCGAGACCGTGATCTCGCCGCCCTGCCCCTCGACCTTGGGCAACCGCTCGATCGACTCTTTCAGCGCCGCCTGCAGCCTGGGCAGCGCCACGCCGGCGCGCGCGAGCAGCGACGTCGTGCCGCCGTCCTCCTGCGCGAGCAGGGCGGCGAGCAGATGCTGCGGCTCGATGAATCCGTTGTCGTTGCCCAGCGCGAGGCTCTGGGCGTCGGCGAACGCCTGCTGGAACTTGGTCGTGAGCTTGTCGAAACGCATCGGAAGTCCTTGATTGGTCGGATTTCCTTGGAATATGGGGAAAAAGCCTGCAATTTCAACAGGGAGAACCGGCGCCGGCGACGATCGCGCCGCCGCCGGCGCGGCCCGCCCGCGATGCTACGATTACCGACGAGCGCCCTGGAACACCGCCATGTCCGCACCCGAACCGCAATCCGCGCCTGAGCCCCAATTCCCGCCCGCCACGCAGGGCGAGCCCCCGGTGCCGCCGCGGCCGGCGAAATTGACCGAGGTCGTGGGCGCGGTGTTCTGGAGCTTCTTCGGCGTCCGCAAGGGCCGCGCGATGCGCAAGGACGCCGTGACCGTGCGCCCGCACCAGGTCGTGCTGGTCGGCATCGCGATGGGACTGGGCTTCGTGCTGACGCTGCTCTTCGCCGTCCGCCTGATCATCCGCGCCGCGGGGGCCTAGGCGCCGGAGGCGGACCTGTTCCGGCGGTCCGCGAGCCCGCCCGCGATCGCGCTGCCGCGGCCTCCGGTCAGCGTTGTTCGGGCACGCATGCGAATACGCGCGTGACGGCTTCGCCCTCCATCACCCATCCGGCGCCGACCATGGCGTCGAGCACGGGCGCCGACGTCGTGTAGCGATGGTTGGGCGCGCCGTCGCGCATCGCGTTGAACGCGCGGTACAGCGGCTGTCCGCCCGGCGGGCAGGTCCGGGCATCGGCCGGCCCCTGCGGCATCAGCAGGTGGAAGGCGATTCCCTCGTACGCCCACGTCGAGCCCGCCGTCAGCTGCGCGCACTCCGCCGGGTAGGGCGTGTAGAAATGCGAGCTGCGCGGCGCAAACGATACGCTGAAGAAGCGGCAGGTCGCGCTGCGCTCGGCCGACGCGGAATTCCACACGCTGAACGCGCGGCCGGTGGGCTGCCACGGCGGCAGCTCGCCCACCAGAAGCTTCGCGGCCTCGGCGGGATCGGCCGTCACGAAGTAGTGCCGGAAGTCCGGATGGAAGAACTCCAGTGCCTCGGCGACATCGGGACGCGTCACCATCTTCAGCACGCCGTACCCGGTGCCCGCGTAGAGCGTTCCGGCAGACCACGGCGACATCGTGGCGCCGTTGAACGTCGTCGAATTCGCCATCGCAGCGGCCACCTGCGACCAGTTGCGTCCGCCGTCCGTGCTTGCGTACACCTGCCCCAGCCGGCCGACCGCGTAGACGTCGTCCACCGTGCGCGTGTCGAACAGGATGAACGACAGGTCGCGATCGAACTTGTCCGCGATGCGAACGAAGCCCGCACCGGCGTCGTCGCTGCGGTACAGGCCGGCGTCGTTCAGCACGATGAGCGTCGACGGCCGGTCGGCGCGCGACCAGACGCTCGACGTGCCGTCAGGCAGCGAACCGGTCCGCCGCCACGTGCCGCCCGCGTCGGCGCTGAACCAGAACCCGTCCTTCGTGTACGCGAAGAGACGGCCGCCGCCGCCGGCGCGCAGGTCGTAGGTCACGATCGGCAGCGACGCGTCGATGCGCACCCACGTCAGGCCGCCGTCGGTGCTGCGCTGCACGCGCGACTCGGCGAGGTAAGGCGTGATGCCGCCGCCCGGGGGCAGGCTGTAGATCGGGGTGTTGGCGTAAAGCGTGTTCGGCGCACCGGGTTCGAGCGCGACCACCCGTACGCCGCGGCTCGTGGCACTCGCGCCATCCTCGAACCACGTGTCGCCGTCGTCGCTGCTGCGCAGGAACCTGTCGCCGGTCACCATGAGCAACCGACCGCCAGGCGCGAGGAACGACGGTCGTCCCAGGAACGAGGGCAGGAGGCTCGTACCGGCCGGCGTCACGTCGCGCCAGCCGTCGTCGGCGTCCCGCTTGCGGTGCAGGCGGCCGCTCGCGATGGCGAACAGCGCGCCCCCACTGCCTTCCGCGATGGCGTCGGTCACCGTGGCGGCGGCGAGTCCCGCCACGGCGGGGTGCCACGACGCGCCGAAGTCGTCGCTGAACCTGAACGGCACGCCGCCGTTCGCGGCGTCACCACCCCCACCGAAATAGACACGACCCGAGTGCGCGTCGCGGGCCAGTGCGTTCGGCGCGCCGTAGTCGGGGAATGCCATGGCCCACTGGGCGCCGCCGTCGGTGCTGCGGAACACGGTTCCCCCGAAGATCGCAAGCATCATGCCGCCGCGGACGATGAACTCCCCACAGCAGTTCACCGGCAACGGCCCCGCGCGGGTCCACGTGGCACCACTGTCCAGCGAGCGGAAGAGGCTGCGGTCGGCTGGCTCGCCGACGGTCGCGTAGGCCGTGCCGGGCATCGCGGAGTCGAATGCCGCGACCACCGGCGACGCCGACGACGCACTGGCGGCATCGACCACCACGAGCGTCCACGCGTCGCCGCCGCTCGTGGACCGATACAGGCCGTTCGACGTGCCGAGGAGCACCGTGCCGCCATCGGCGCTCAGCGCGATCGCAAGCGCGGCCACGCTGTTGGTGGGCATCGCGACGCGCTGCCACGTCCGGCCGCCGTCGCGCGTGCGATGCAGGCCGTCGAACGCGATGACGTACGCGACGAGCGGGTCGGCTTCGGCAACCTCGATGCGCTTGACGGGCAGCGGCAGCGGACCGCCATACGCGTCGAAGTGCGCCGGCGCGAAGCTGCGGCCGCCATCGTCGCTCACGTAGAGGCCACCGAAATGATTGCCGACGCCGACGAGCAGGCGCGGTAGTGCCGGATGGCGCGCCGCATCCGGCGGGCGCACGACCGCGAGCGCGGCGATCGGCTCCCAGCTTGCCGTGGATGGCAGCGTCGCGAACGTCATGCCGCCGTCGAGGCTCAGGAGCAGGCGATTGCCGGTGGTCGCGTAGACACGGCTCGTGTCGCCCGGATCGACGGCCACGCTCGCGATCGGGGCGCGGAGGTCCATCGTCGTGCCGACGGCGTCGACCGGCGTCCATTGCGGAGCGGCCGTACTGGCGATCGCGACGAAGGCGAATGCCGACGCGACGCAGGCGAGGCCGCCGCGCATGCGCGGTTCCACCCGACCGCGATGCGGGCGCATCGGCACGACGACGAGACAGTTCGGCATGCGGTCTCCGACGCACGGCTCCCGACGTGGATTCAAGCACGCGCGCGCCGTTTCGGATAGGCCCCGCGGAATATTCGCGCCGGACCCTCCGCTTCGCATGCGATGGACCGGGGGCCGCACCGGCGCGCGGCCGCGACGAGCGGTCCGGGGGCCCGTCAGGCCGGTCCGGACCGCGCCGCGACGACGGCCCGGGTGGCCGCCACCAGCTCCGCATCGGTCGTCAGGTAATCCGGGCACAACCGCAGATGGCGTCCACGCGCATCGGTGACGACGCCTCGGGTCCGCAGCGCGTCCGCCCAGGCGACCGCCGCGGCGTCCTCGATCACGACGAACGCGCCACGGTCCGCGGTGCCGCCGACCGCGGTCACGCGCTGCTCGTCCAGCAGCCCGACCAGCCGTCGCTGCAAGGCGAGCGAATGCTCGCGGATGCGGGCAACGCCCAGCGCCAGCGCCAGCAACTGGCCGGCGCGCGCCTGGTAGAGCGGCACCACGGGCGGCGTCGACTCGAGGAACGCGTCGCCGCCGGCGCCGTACTCCGGCGGATCCGGCCGTGCGTACGTGAACGGATCGCGCTTGGCGAACCAGCCGGTGTCGAGCGTGCGCAGCGTGCCGTCGAGGTGGCGCGGGTGCAGGTACAGGAAGCAGGCGCCGGGTCCGCCGCGCAGGTACTTGTACGAGCCGCCGACCGCGAAGTCGGCGTCCAGCGCCGCGACGTCGATCGGGCAGACGCCGAGCGCGTGGTAGACGTCGAGCAGGATGCAGCCGCCCGCCGCATGCGCGGCGGCGACGACTGCCGGCAGCTCCGCGATCCGCTGCCCGGTGTTGAAGATCACCGGGGATACGACGACGAGGTCGGCGCGCGCGCCGATCGCCGCGACGATGTCCTCCGTCGCGAACCGCCCGTCGCCGCCCGCCTCGACCAGCGTCAGCGCGATGCGGCCGCGCCGCGCGTACTCGCGCAGGATCACGTCGAGCGAGTCGAACTCGCCGCGCGTGGCGACCACGCGCGGCACCGTGTCGTACGTATTGAGGATCGTGCGCAGGCCCTGACCGGCGCTGGTCTTCGGCACGACGCAGTCGACGCGCGGCGCACCGAGGAGCCGCGCGAGCCGCGCGCGATAGGCGCGCATCTCGGCGCCCCACGCGTCCCACGCGCCGCCGAGGTGCGCGTACCACGCGTCCAGCGCCTCGCGCACGTCGTCGTCGGTGGCGTCGAGCGGGCGCCCGAGCGAGTGGTTGGCGAGGTAGATGCGGCCGTGCCACGCGGCGCGCACGCGCGCGAACAGCGGCGCGACGTGCCGCTGCAGCCCGGCCTCCGTCAGCGGGCCGGGCCCGAGCGCCGCGACGGCGGCCTCGATCCGGTCGACGGTGGCGGCGCGCGCGTCCATCGGTCCGGCCGCGCCGCGCTACCTGGCGCCGATGACCGTGCGCACGTCGATCAGCTCCGGGAAGAACGGGACGTCGAGCGCGCGCTTCAGGTACGCGACGCCCGACGAGCCGCCGGTGCCCGCTTTGTGGCCGATGATGCGCTCGACCGTCTTCATGTGCCGGAACCGCCAGAGCTGGAAGCCCTCCTCCACGTCGACCAGCTTCTCGCACATGTCGTAGGCGTCCCACCACTGCCGCGGCGACTCGTAGATCGCCCGCAGGACCGGCACGAGGCCCGGCTCCCGGCGGTACGGCTGCGTGAAGTCGCGCTCGAGGCACGCGGCCGGGACCGGCAGGCCGCGGCGCGCGAGGTGGCGCAGGAACTCGTCGTAGAGCGACGGCGCGCGGAGCAGCGCGTCGAGCTCCGCGAACGTCGCGGCGTCGTGCCGGAACACGTCGAGCATCGCGGGGTTCTTGCCGCCGAGCAGGAACTCGAGCGCCCGGTACTGCGCCGACTGGAATCCCGACGCCGTGCCGAGCGCCGGGCGAAACGCGTCGTACTCGGAGGGGGTCAGCGTCTCCAGCACCGCCCACTGCTCGAACAGCTGCTTCTGGATCAGCTTGACGCGCGCCAGGATCTTGAAGCACGGCTCCAGCGCGTCCGACCGCACGAACCGGATCGCCGCGGTGAGTTCGTGCACCATGAGCTTCATCCAGAGCTCCGCGACCTGGTGCTGGATGACGAACAGCATCTCGTCGTGGCGCGGCGCGCCGTCGGCCCCGCGCGAAAGCGGCTGCTGGGCAGCGAGCAGCCGGTCGAGCCGCAGGTAGCCGCCGTAGCTCAGGCGGTCGGTGAGGTCAGTGACGATGCCCGGTTCGAGATCGTGCGCGCTCATTGACGGTCGGCGAAGTGGTTCGGCGCGCCGAGTATACGCGCCGGGTTTGCTACCATCGGCGCCCATGTCGCCGCTTCGCTCGAGCCTCGCCGCCCTCGTGGCGGCCGCCGCGGTGTTCGCTGCCGGGTGCGGCAGCGACAACGCGCAGCGCCGCAGCCTGGCGCTGACGGACTGCCGGCTGCCGAATCTCGCGACCGCCGCACAGTGCGGCGAGCTCGAGGTTCCCGAGGACCGCGACCGGCCGGACGGACGCAAGCTTCGCATCTTCGCCGCGGTGCTGCCGGCCAACACGCTGACGCCCCGCGACGACCCGCTGCTCGTCCTCGCGGGCGGACCCGGCCAGGCGGCGTCCTTCCTCGCGCCGTTCGCGACGCGACTCGCCGAGCTGCGCCGCACGCGCGACATCGTGCTGGTGGACCAGCGCGGCACCGGGCGCTCGTCGCCGCTGGCGTGCCAGGCGTTCAAGCCGCGCGACGACGACGTGTTCGAGACCGACCCGGTCCCGCGCGCGCGCCAGTGCGCGCAGGAGCTCGCCGCGCAGGGCATCGACGCCGCGCAGTACACGACGACGGCGTGGATCGCCGACCTCGAGGCGGTGCGCAAGGCGCTGGGCTACCCGCGCTGGAACGTCTGGGGCGGCAGCTACGGGACGCGCGTCGCCCAGGAATACCTGCGCCGCCATCCGGACGCCATCCGCACGGTCACGCTCGACGGCGTCGCGCCGCCTGCCATGGTAATCACGCTCGACGTCTGGCGCACGCGCGAGGCAGCGCTCGAGGCCGTGTTCGACGCGTGCGCGGCATCGCCGTCGTGCCGTCGCGCGCACCCCGACGTGGCGGGGACCCTCGCCCGCGTCGAGCACGCACTGGGGACCACCGGGCGCGACCTCGCCATCGTCGACCCGCGCACCGGTGCCGTCGAACGCCATCGCGTCACGTTCGACGTCGTGCTCGCGGCGCTGCAGCCGCTGACCTACACGCCGGAGACCGTCAGCCTCCTTCCGGAAATGCTGTCGCTCGCCGCCGGTGGCGAACTTGCGCCGCTCTTCGCCGCCAATCCGGCCCTGTCCGGCAACCTCGCCGAGCAGATGAACGCGGCGCTCCATTTCTCCGTGACGTGCGCCGAGGACGTGCCGCGCATACGCCCGGGCAGCGAACGCGACGTGCTGGCCGGATTGCCGTCGCGGCGCCTCGCCGAGCAGACGATCGCCGTGTGCGACGTCTGGCCACGCGGGCGGATGCCCGCCGACTTCGCGGACCCCGTGCGCAGCGACAAGCCGGTGCTTCTGCTGTCCGGGGGCATGGACCCGGTGACACCCCCCGCGTACGGCACCGCCGTGGCCAAGGGCTTCCCGAACGGCCGGCACGTGATCGCGCCCGGCTACGGCCACATCGTGTCGCCGCACGCGTGCGCGCCCCGGCTCCTCGGCGCGTTCGTCGACGCGGGCAGCGTGGCGGCGCTGCCCGAGGCCTGCATCGCCCGGCTCGAGCGCAGCGTGCGTCCGCCGCTCTGGCCCGACCGCCTGGGCCCGCAGCCGTGATCGCGATCGAAGGCCTCGTCAAGTCGTTCGGCCGCAAGCGCGACGTGCACGCGGTGCGCGACGTTTCGTTCGTCGCGCGCGACGGCGAGATCACCGGGCTGCTCGGCCCGAACGGCGCCGGCAAGACCACGCTGCTGCGGATGCTCGCGACGCTGATCGTGCCGGACGCCGGCCGCGCGCGCATCGGCGACCTCGACGTCGTGCGCGACCGCTATGCGGTCCGCGAGCGCATCGGCGTCCTGTCCGACGCACGCGGCCTGTATCCCCGGCTCACCGCGCGCGAGAACATCCGCTACTTCGGCGAGCTGCACGGGCTGTCCGGCCCGGTGCTGTCCGGCCGGGTGGACGCGCTGATCGACACGCTGGGGCTCGCGCCGCTCGCGGACCGCCGCGCGCAGGGGTTCTCGCAGGGCGAGCGGATGAAGGTCGCGATCGCGCGCGCGCTGGTGCACGACCCGGCGACCATCCTGCTGGACGAGCCCACGAACGGCCTCGACATCATGAGCGTGCGCGCGCTGCGCGAGCAGCTCCGCGGCCTGCGCGGCGCCGGCAAGTGCCTGCTCTTCTCGTCGCACGTGATGCAGGAGGTCGCCGCGCTGTGCGACCGCATCGTGATCCTCGGCGCGGGGCGCGCCGTCGCCGACGGAACGGCGCAGGCGCTGATCGCGCAGAGCGGCGCGGCGACGCTCGAGGACGCGTTCGTCACGCTGCTGGGCAGCGGTGAAGGGCTGGCGGCATGAGCGGGGCCGTGCAGCGCGGGCGCGCTACGGCGACATCGGCGCGGCGATGAGCGCAAGTGCGTGGCTGCGCGTCGCCACGGTCCTCCGCAAGGAGGTCCGCGACGCGCTGCGCGACCGTCGGACGCTGCTCGTGTCGCTGCTGACCGCGGCGGCCGCCGGGCCGATCTTCCTCGTCCTCATCTTCAACCTGATCGCGCGGCAGGCCGACCGCGCGCGCGAGCTCCACCTGCCGGCGGTCGGCGTCCAGCACGCGCCGGCGCTGGCGGTATTTCTTACCCGCAACCAGGTCACGCTGCTGCCGGCGCCGGCCGATTACGAGGCGAGGGTGCGCGCCGGCGACATCGACGTCGTGCTGGTCGTCGACGAGAAGTTCGAGGCCGACGTGGCCGCGGGCAGGCAGGGAACCGTCCGTCTCGTCTCCGACCGCTCGCGCGACCGGGCGCAGGCGTCGATCCGCCAGGCGGAGAGCCTGCTGCGCGCGTACAACCGGCAATGGGGCGCGCAGCGGCTGCTGTTGCGCGGCGTCGCGCCGACCGTCGCCAACCCGCTCGAGGTCGAGGACGTCGACCTCGCGACGCCGCAGCAGTCGGGTGCGCTCATTCTGTTCCTGGTCGCGTTCTACGGGCTGCTCGCGTCGGTGATGGGCGGGATGGCGGCGGCGCTCGACACGACCGCGGGCGAGCGCGAGCGGCAGTCGCTCGAGCCGCTGCTGACGACGCCGGCCCGCCCGGCCGAGCTCGTCGTCGGCAAGTGGCTCGCCGTCGTGCTGTTCGACGCACTGGTCGTGGTCGTCACGCTGGCCGGCTTCTACCTGACGCTGGCGTTCGCGCCGCTGCCCGCCGTCGGCGCGCCGTTCCTGTTCGGCGCGCGCGAGTTCGGCCGCTTCCTTGCCGTGCTCGCGCCGATGATCCTGCTGATGCCGGCGATCCTGCTGTACGTCGGCAGCCGCGGGCGCACGTTCAAGGAAGCGCAGGCGAACGTTTCGGTGCTGATGTTCGTCGTGTCGATGGTTCCGGCGATCCAGCTGTTCCTGCAGCAGCGGGAGCCGGACTGGCTGGTGCTGGTCCCGGTGTCGGGCCAGTACATGCTGCTCAAGCTCGCGCTGCGCGGCGAGGCGATTCCGTCGCTGCAACTCGCGCTGTCGTTCGCCGTGCCGGCGCTGCTGGTGGCCGTTGCGCTGGCCGCGGTCGCGCGGCTCATCGGTCGCGAAGCGACGTTCGCCTCGCGCTGACGCGGCGCGCCGTCGCGTGCGAGAATCGCCGCGTGCCGCGCCCCCGCAAGCCCGCCGCTGCCGAGCCCCCCGTCGCGTCCGCGATGATGGACACGCGCGAGGTCGCCGCGTACCTGCGCCTCAAGGAGCGCCGCGTCTACGACCTCGTGAAGGCCAATGCGCTGCCGCACATCCGCGCCACGGGCAAGCTGCTGTTCCCGCGCGCACAGATCGACGCGTGGCTCGCCGCCAAGGCCGGTGCGCCCGTGGCGCGGCCGGAATCCGCGCCGCCGCCGATCGTCGCCGGCAGCCACGACCCGCTGCTCGAGTGGGCGGCGCGCGAGTCGGGCTGCGGACTCGCCGTGCTCGCGTGCGGCAGTCGCGCCGGGCTCGACAGGTTGGCGAGCGGCGAGGCGGTGCTCGCGGCGACGCACTGGCTCGACGGCGACACCGGCGAGTACAACGTGCCGCTGGTCCGCGCACGCCTGCCGCATGCCGACGTCGTGGTCATCGAGTGGGCACGCCGCACGCAAGGGCTCCTGCTGGCCGCGGGCAATCCGTTGCGTGTGCGGGCCCTGCCCGACCTCGCGCGCAAGCGGGCGCGCGTCGTCGGCAGGCAGGCCGATGCGGGCAGCCAGCACCTGCTGCTTCACTTGCTCGCACAGGCGGGGATCGCGCCCGCCGACCTCGCGTGGACCGCGCGGCCCGCGCTCGCCGAGACCGACCTTGCCGCCGCGATTCGCGAAGGCAGGGCCGACGCGGGCGTCGCGATCGAGGCGGCGGCGCGCGAGCACGGCCTTTCCTTCATCGCGCTGACCGAGGAGCGCCTCGACCTAGTCGTGCCCCGGCGCGCCTATTTCGAGCCGCCCGTGCAGTCGCTGCTCGGGTTCGCGCGCACGGCGGAGTTCGCCGCGCACGCGGCGGCAATGGGTGGCTACGACGCGCGCGCGACCGGGCGCGTCGTGTTCAACGCCTGACGGGCCGTCGAATCTGGTGGCCACATCCGAAATTCGGGGTCGTCCCGGGATTCAATGGACTTGGTCGAGAGCGAGGCAACTGCCGTTGTCACGAATCAAGGCGTTGCGCGCCAGCGGATGCCTCGTCGGTACGCTCCCTTTGACGACACCGAAAGATCTTCATCAGCCTGCTAACGCGCGTTGGGGAAGAACAGCTGCTCGCCGCCGATCTTGTAGCCGGCGATCGCCGCCTGTCCCTGCGGCGAAACCACCCAGTCGACGAACTGCTGGCCCAGGTCCTTCTTCACGTGCGGGTGCTTCGCCGGATTCACCAGCATCACGCCGTACTGGTTGAAGAGGCGGGAGTCGCCCTCCACCAGGATCGCGAGGTCGCCGCGGTTCTTGAACGACAGCCACGTGCCGCGGTCGGCGAGCACGTAGCCGTTCATCGCCGCGGCCGTGTTGAGCGTCGGCCCCATGCCGGACCCCGTGTCCTTGTACCAGGCACCCTTTTTCGCGTCGAGGTCCACGCCGGCGGCCTTCCAGTAGCGCAGCTCCGCCGCGTGCGTGCCGCTCTTGTCGCCGCGCGACACGAACGGCGCCTGCGCCGCCGCGATCTTCTGCAGCGCGACGAGGATGTCGCGGCCGCCGGCGATCTTCGCCGGATCGTTCTTCGGCCCGATCAGCACGAAGTCGTTGTACATGACGGGGAGCCGCTTGACCCCGAACCCTTCGGCGACGAACTTCTCCTCGGCTGCCTGGTCGTGGACGAACACGACGTCGGCGTCGCCGCGGCGCGCCATGTCGAGCGCCTGCCCGGTGCCGAGCGCCACCACGCGCACCTTGATGCCGGTGTCCTTCTCGAACAGCGGCAGGATGTGGCCGAAGAGGCCCGACTGCTCGGTCGACGTCGTCGACGAGACCACGATGAACTTCTCCTGCGCGGCGGCAGCGAAGCAGGACAGCACGCCAAGCAGCCCCAGCAGGGCGGACAGAAACGGACGTCGGGTCACAGTCGTTCTCCTTTCAGGAAATCCGCGGCCTCGGCGGAGCGCGGCGAGTCGAAAAACGCGGCGGCCGGCGATTGCTCGACGGGCCGCCCTTCGTACAGGAACACGACGTCGGCGGCGAGGCGCTTCGCCTGCGCGAGGTTGTGCGACGTCATCACGATCGTCGTGCCGCGGGCGCGGATGCCGCGGACGATGTCCTCGACCGCGCGGCTCGCCTTGGGGTCGAGGCTCGCGGTCGGCTCGTCGAGGAACAGCACCTCGGGCCGCAGCGCCCACGCGCGGGCGAGCGCCAGACGCTGCTGCTCGCCGCCGGAGAGCACGCGCGCCGACCGCGCCGCGAGCGCCGTGAGCCCGACCTCGGCGAGCGCGTCGGCGATACGCGCGTCCGCCTCGGCGCCGCGCACGCCGGCGAGCGCGAGCGCGTAGCGGATGTTGGCGGCGGCCGAGCGCCGCAGCAGCACTGCGCGCTGGAACACCATCGCGTGCCCCGCGGGCCGCGTGGCCGCGCCTCCCCACGTGACCGCACCTTCGGAGGGCCGGAGCAGCCCGTGCAGCACGCGCAGCAGCGTGCTCTTGCCGGCCCCGTTCGGTCCGAGGATCAGCGTGCACGCGCCGCGCCCGATCGCCACGTCGACGTCGCGCAGCAGGCGCGTACCGTTGCGCCCGACGGCCACGCCGGCGCACACGATCGGCAGCCCGGACGGTGCACGCGCGTCAGCCATAGCGCACGCGCGCCCACTCGCGGACCAGTTGCGTCGCCGCATTGACGACCAGAACGATCGCGATCAGCACGATGCCGAGCGCGAGCGCGAGCGGCAGGTCGCCCTTGCTGGTCTCGAGCGCGATCGTCGTCGTCATCACGCGCGTGACGCCGTCGATGTTGCCGCCGACGATCATCACGGCGCCCACTTCCGCGATCGCGCGGCCGAAGCCGGCCAGCAGCACGGTCGCGAGCGAGAAACGCGTGTCCCAGATCAGCGTCAGCGCGGCCGACCCGGTGCCGGCGCCGAGCGACGTCAGCTGCTCGCGGTACTCGCCCCAGGCATCCGCGACGACCTGCCGCGAGAGCGCCGCGATGATCGGCGCGATCAGGATCGTTTGCGCGACGACCATCGCGGCCGGCGTGAACAGGATTCCGAACGTTCCGAACGGGCCGGCACGCGAAAGCAGCAGATAGACGACGAGGCCGACGACCACGGGCGGCAGTCCCATCATCGCGTTGAGCAGGACGGTCAGCGTCTGCCGGCCCGGAAACCGGCCGACGGCGATCGCGGCCCCGGCCGGCAGCCCGATGCACGCGGCGAGCACGGTGGCGGTCAGGCTGACGCGCAGCGACAGCAGCACGATCTCGACCAGTTTGGAGTCGAGGTGCGCCATCAGGCTCGCCGCGAGCGCGAGGCTGTCCGAGAATGGACTCATCCCGGCAAGCGTGAGTGCAATCGATGTCTTTTCACTGCAATATTATGCATTTTATACAATGCACGGCCAAGGCAGGCGCGTCGAAAACCCCTTGCACGCCCACCGTCACCTGCCAGCCGTCGCCGCGGGCTAGAATCCGGCGCGGCCGGGACACCAAGCCGATCAGGCCCCCCACGTGAACGTCACCGACCCGATCCGCGCAGCGGCCCGGCGCCAGCCGGGCGCACTCGCCTACACCGGTGTTCCCAACCGGATGGAGGTCACGTTCGCGCAGCTCGACCGCGCCATCGACGCGTTCGCCGCGCGCGCGCTGGACGCCGGGCTGCGCGAGGGCCAGACGGCGATCGTCGAGCTGGCCGAGGAGCACGCGCACCTCGTCGCGACGCTGGCGCTCATCCGCATCGGCGTGGCCGCCGCGGCGCCGACGCTTCCGGAGCGCTTCGCCGCCGCGCGCCTGTGCGCCGCCGCGACGACTGCCGCGACACTGCGCGAGGTCCACGTCGACCGGACCTGGTTCCTGCCCGGCACCGCGCGCGAGGCGCCGCCGTCGGCGCCCGGCGGTGCGGCCACGTGCGCGATCTTCGGGACGTCGGGCACGACCGGCGTGGCCCGTCACTTCGCGGTCACGCACGACATGCTGGCGCGCCGCCTCGCCGTTGCCGAGCACACGATGCCGCTGCCGCCGGCGCCGCGCGTGATGATCAAGATCGGGCTGCGCACGAGCTTCGCGTTCCTGATGACGCTGCAGACTCTCTACGCCGGCGGCCTCGCCGCCTTTCCGCGCTACGACGAAGTGACGCCCGCGATTCGCGCGCGCCGGATCAACGTGCTGTTCATGGCGCCGGCGACCGCCTCGACATTCCTGCAGACGCTCCCTGCGGACCCGGACCTCTTTCCGTCGCTGGAGCGCGTCTACCTCTCCGGCGGCACCGTCCCGCGCCGGCTTCTCGCGGAAGCGCGCGAGCGTCTGTGCCGGGACGTTCGCGTTTCGTACGGCGCCACCGAGGTCGGATCGATCGCCGGCGCCGCGCTGGATGCGCTGGCCGATACGCCGAACGCCGTCGGCATCGTCGCCCCCGGCGCCGAGGTGCAGTGCGTCGATGCCGCGGACCGCGAGTGCCCGCGGGATACCGAAGGCGTCGTCCGGATTCGCCGCAATCCCGGCTCCGGCGTCTATCTCGACGCACCCGAGGCCTCGCAGGACGCCTTCCGGGGCGACTGGTTCTATCCCGGCGACACGGGATCGCTGTCGGCGGACGGCATGCTCGTGATTACCGGCCGCGTCAGCGAGGCCGTCAACGTCGGCGGCGAAAAGCGCTCGCCGCGCGTGATCGAGGACCGCGTGCGCGGGCTCGGCGACGTCGCCGACGTCGCGGTCTTCACCGCCCCGGATGCGCTGGGTGTCTCGCAGCTGCACGTGGCCGTGGTCGGCGGCCCCGCCCTCGACCTGCGGGCGCTCGTGGACCGCTGCGTCGAGGCCCGCGTGGTGCCCGCGCGGACGCGCTTTCTCGCCGTCCCTGCGCTGCCGCGCAACGAATTCGGCAAGCTCGCACGCAACGAGCTGCCGCAGCTGGTCGCCGCGGCCGACGATGGTGCCGGCGCAACTGCACCGGCCGCGGCAGTGCGCGCTACTCGCCCCTGATTCCCGCGCGCTCGACGACCGCCGTCCAGCGCACGTTCTCGTCGGCCAGCAACCGGCCGAACTCGGCCGGTGTGGACGCCATCGGCACGATGCCCTGCGCCTCGAAGGCGGCGGCGAGCGCGGGTGTGGCCAGCGCGGCGGCGATCTCGTGGTTGAGCCGATCGATTGTCGCCGCCGGCGTGCCCTTCGGCGCGAGAACGCCGTACCACACGTCGAGACTGCCGACGTCGACCTTGAGCTCGGCGAGGGTCGGCACCTGCGGCAGCTGCGGCAGTCGCCGCAGGCTGCCCGTCGCGAGCGCGACAACCTTGCCGGACTGTATGTGGGGAAGCGCGACGTTGATCGGCAGGAACATGCAGTCGACGCGCCCGCCCAGCAGGTCCGCGACGGCGCCGGTCGTCCCCTTGTAGGGGACGTGCAGCAGGTTCAGTCCCGTCTTCTGCAGGAACACCGTCGACGCGAGGTGATGCGGGGTGCCGACACCGGGGGTCGCGTAGGTCAGCTTCCCCGGCGACGCGGTCGCGGCCGCGATGAACTCCGCGAGCGTCCGTGGCGCGCCCGGCGTGGCCGGGACGAGCAGCACCAGCGATCCCCAACCGGCCAGCGAGACGGGCGCGAAGTCGGTCATCGGATCGAAGGCGAGGCCGCGGTAAAGGCTGCGGCTCATCACGAACGCCTGCGACTGGACCAGCAACGTATGCCCGTCCGGCTTCGCGCGCGCGACCCTTTCGGTGCCGATCGTTCCGCTGGCGCCGACGACGTTCTCGACGACCACCGGCTGGCCGAGCGCAGACGGGAGCCGTGCGGCGAGCTGCCGGGCAACGGCGTCGACACCGGTACCGGGCGTGTAGGGGACGAGCAGCGTGATCGGCTGGTCCGGCCACGCGAGCGCGGCGGCGCTCGCGGTCGCGGCCGCCAGCGCGACGACGCGGTGCAGTACGCTTCGTCCGCCGGCGGGCCGGCGGTGCGGCGCGCGTGAACTCGTGGTTTGAACCATCGCTCCCCCGGATTGAAACAGTTGCGCATTCTACCTCGCACGTCCGTCGCGGATTGCCGGTCCGGGCGAAAGCCGGTATGGTTCGGTCGCTCCGCTCCGCCCCCCCCCAAGGACGTCGTCATGTCGCGCTACCGCACGCTGCTGCTCGCCTCGCTGATCGCCGCCGCGCCCGTCGTTGTCGCGCAACCGCTCGACGGGCGCCTGAAGTCGATCGCCGCCACCAGGACGATCGCGATCGCCCACCGGACCGACGCCGCGCCGTTCAGCTTCGTCGACGCGAACAAGGAGGTCGCCGGCTTCTCGATCGACCTTTGCCGGCGCGTCGTCGCGTCGATCGAGCGGCAGCTCGGCATTACGGGCCTCAAGGTCAAGTACGTTCCGGTCACGACGCAGACGCGGTTCGACGTGATCGCCAAGGGCCAGGCGGATCTCGAGTGCGGTGCCAGCACGGTGACGCTCTCCCGCATGAAGACCGTCGACTTCTCCAGCTTCATCTTCATGGACACCACCGGGCTGCTCGCGCGGACGGGGTCCGGCGCCCAGTCGCTGTCCGACCTCGCGGGCAAGCGCATCGCCGCCATCCGCGGCACGTCCAACGAGCGCGCGCTCAACGCCCAGCTCGCGCGCCGGCAGATCAAGGCGACGGTCGTGCCGGTGGGCAGCAGCGACGAGGCCATCGCGGCGCTGGATGCGGGCAGCGTCGATGCGTTCGCGAGCGACGTGCTGCTGCTCGTCGGCGCCACGCCGAAGTCGAAGGATCCGAAGGCGCTCTCGCTCCTCGGCGAGCGGCTTTCCTACGAGCCCTACGGCATCGCGCTGCCGCGCGGCGACGCGTCGCTGCGCCTGGCCGTCAACACCGCGCTGTCGCAGATCTTCAGCGGCGACGACATCGACGAAATCTTCAACCGGTGGTTCGGCGCGTTCGGCAAGCCCACGGCGCTGACCGAGGCCGTCTACATCATGGGGTCGATTCCGGAATGACACATCGTTCGCCGCAGTGCCCGCGCCGGATGGCCGCACGCCGGCGCGTGATCGCGTCGTTGGGCGTGGCCGTTGCGCTCGCCGTCGCGGCCTGCGCGACGCCTTCCGGCAATCCGGACCGCGCGGAGGCGAACCAGGAGCGGCAGAAGGCGCTCGAGCAGATGGAGCGAGCCGGGCAGCGCAACGACGACCGGCCGCTGCGGCAATAGCGCGCCGCGCGACCCGCGTCAGAGCCCGAATACCCGCTGCGCGTTGCGGCCGCGGACCTTGTCGCGCATCGGATGCGGCAGCCCGTCGACACGCTTCAGGCACCCGGGCATGTCCCCGATCGTGTGCGGATAGTCGGAGCCGTACATCACGTTGTCCGCGCCGAACACCTTGAGGCAGAGCTCGAGGACCTCGGGCGCGAACACGACGGCATCCGCGAGGATCTGTGGCAGGTATTCGCTGGGCCGGCGCGCGATCTTCTCGCGGCACGCGGGAATGTTGTCGAAGCACTGGTCCATCCGCGAGACCAGATAAGGCAGCGCGCCGCCGCCGTGCGCGGCAATGATCTTCAGCCGCCGGTACCGCTCGAAGAAGCCGTCGTAGATCATCCGTGCCGTCGCGAGCGACGTATCGAACGTGAAGCCGATCGACGCGGTGAGCTGGAAACGCGACATGTCCATCTCCGCGACCCCGGGCGGCGCGGTCGGGTGCACGAGCACCGGCAGTACCCTCGCGTCGATCGCGTCCCAGATCGCCGCGAACGCAGGGTCGGTGAGCGGGACGCCGCCGATGTTGGCGAGCACCATCACGCCCGACGCGCCGGCCGCGACCGCGCGGTCGAGTTCCGCCAGCGCGAGGTCCGCGTGCTGCCACGGCAGCGACGCGAGCCAGCGCAGGCGGTCCGGGTGCGCCGTGCGCGCCGCGGCCATGTCGTCGTTCATGATCCGCGCGGCCTCCAGGCTGACCGCCGGGCTGCCCCAGTAGCAGTTCGGGCACGTCAGCGACACCACGCAGACGTCGACGCCGCAAGCGTCCATCGTCTTCAATCGCAGGTCGTAGTCGAACATCGCGGGCACCGGCGTCATGAACGGCGCGCCGTCGAGGTGGATCGCGCGCAGCCCCCCGACGACCTCCTTCACCGTATAGCGCGGACCGCCGTGCCGCTTGAGCAGGTCGAACCACGCCTCCGTGAGACAGTGCGTATGTACGTCGACGACCGGACTTGCCACGGGTGCTCCTCCTGCGAATCCTGCGAGAGACGGGTCGTCAGTCGACCCTGGCGCCCGAGTCCTTGATCGCCTTCGCCCACAGCGGCTGCTCGGCGGCGATCATCGCGGCGAACTCTCCCGGTGTCTGCGGCGCGAACGGCTCCATGCCGAACTTGACGAGCTGCTCGCGGAACTCGGGCGTGGCCTGGATCCGCTGCAGCTCGTCGGACAGCCTGCCGACGATCTCCTTCGGCGTGCCGGCGGGCGCGACGATGCCCTGCCAGGCCTGCCAGTCGAAGCCCGCCACGGTCGCGGCGATCGGCGGCACGCCCTGCACGAGCGTGGTCGGCTTCGCGGCGGACGTGCCGAGCGCGACGACCTTGCCGGCCTGGATGTTGGGGACGGCCACCGTCGCGTCGGAGAACATGACCTGCACGTTGCCGGCCAGCAGGTCGGTCAGCGCCGCCGGCGTTCCCTTGTACGGCACGTGCTGGATCGCGAGGCCGTACTGCGTCTTCAGCGTCTCCATGAAGAGGTGGTGCGGACTGCCGCTGCCCACCGACGCGTAGTTGTACCGGCCCGGATTGCGCTTGACGGCGTCGATCATCTCGGCGACGTTCTTCGCAGGGAACGACGGATTGGCGATCAGGAAGAAGTTGACGGTGCCCACCGGGGACACCGGCGCGAAGTCCTTCACCGGGTTCACCGGCGACTGCGGGTAGAGCGCCGGGCTGATGCCGAGCGTCGTGCTCGTCGCCATCAGCAGCGTGTAGCCGTCCGGCGGCGCTTTGGCCACCAGCTCGGCGCCCACGAGCGTTCCCGCCCCCGGCTTGTTGTCGATCACGACGGGCTGCCTGAGCGACGCCGCCAGGCGTTCGCCGATCGCGCGCGCGAGGAGATCGGTCAGCGCGCCCGGTGGATAGGGCACGACCAGTTTGATCGGGCGCACCGGGTACGCCGACTGCGCCGATGCCGCCGGGGCGCCGAGCGCGGCAACGCACGCCAGCGCGATCGCGCGCAGGGCGAGGTGGATCCTTGGCATCGCAATTTCCCGGAAAAGTGCGTCGCACGGTACGGGACCCGCGCCGGATGTGTCAAGCGCGCGCGACCGGGCCACCGGCGCGCACGGCGACCGCGAAAGAGTCTCGCGATCGCCGACGGGGCGCCGTATACTCACTGCCGGGCGAAGCCGCCGATCGAGCGGCCGCATCCGCAGCGAGGAGAAATGCCATGAAGCGTCCATTGGCGGCGGCCGCCGTCGGCGTCGTCCTGTTTGCCGCCGTCGCGGCGACCGGAACCGAAACCGCGCATGCACAGGACAGGATCGACAAGCCCGTCAAGATTCTCGTGGGCTTCGCGGCGGGCGGCACCGCCGACATCATCGCCCGCGTCGTCGCCGAGAAGATGGCGCCCGCGATCGGCCAGCCGGTCGTCGTCGAGAACCGGCCGGGCGCCATCGGGCGGATCGCCGCCGACGCCGTCAAGGCAGCGGCGCCCGACGGCACGACGATCATGGTGATGCCGATCGGCCCGATGGCGGTCGTGCCGCACGTGTACAAGGACATCACGTACGACCCGATCAAGGACTTCACACCCATTGCGCTGGGCGCCACGTTCCAGTTCGCGATCGCCGCAGGCCCCGCCAGCGGCGCGAAGACGTGGAACGAGTTCGCCGCGTGGGCGAAGGCGAATCCCACGAAGGCCGGCTACGCCACGTCCGGCGCCGGCAGCCTGCCGCACTTCTTCGGCGTGCTGCTGGGCCGCGGCATCGGCGTGGAGATGGTGCACGTCCCGTACAAGGGCTCCGCCGCGTACATGAACGACCTCATCGGCGGGCAGGTGCCCGCCGCGATCGACGCGATCGCCGACCTGACGGAGCTGCACCGCGCCGGCAAGGTCAGGGTGCTCGCGAGCTCGGGGGCCACGCGCTCGACCGCGCTGCCGGACGTGCCCACGTTCAACGAGCTGGGCGTGACCGGCGTGGAGGCGATGGGCTGGTTCGGGTTCTTCGCGCCGGCGAAGACGCCGAAGCCGATCGTCGACGCGCTCAATGCCGCGATCAACAAGGCGCTGACGTCGCCGGACGTCGCGGACAAGCTGTCGAAGCTCGGCATGGATCCCGCGACCGGCTCGCCCGAGTTCTTCGCGAAGGTCGTCGCCGACGACTACGCGAAGTGGGGGCCGATCGTGAAGGCCTCCGGTTTCAAGCCCGACTGAGCGCACGCAAAGGGAGCCCCCATGTTCGTCACCTTCGCACGCCGCGATCCGCCGGCCCGAGCCGCGTGGACGACGCTCGCCCTGTCGCTGCTGCTCGCGGCCAGCGCCGCGGCGAGCGCGCAGTCGCCGATCCGCTCGATCGACGTCGTCGAGAAGGACGACGGCTACGTCGCGAACCTCGTGATGTTCGCGCCCGTTCCGACGACCGTGGCGTGGGACGTTCTCACCGATTTCGACAAGATGGCGGGCTGGGTGCCCAACGTGCGCGAGAGCAAGGTCCTCGCGCGCGACGGCAACGTGCTGGAGATCGAGCAGCGCGGCGTCGCGAAGTTCGGCATCGCGAGCTTCCCATACGTCAGCACGCGCAAGATGGTGCTCGACCCGCCGCGAACGGTGCAGGCCACGCAGATCAAGGGCAACATGAAGCGGCTGCAATCACTGATGACGGTGGCGGCCGACGGCAACGGCACGCAGCTCAAGTACCGGCTCGAGCTCGTGCCCTCGGGACTGGCGGCGGCCGCGCTGTCGGCGGACTTCCTCAAGCACGAGCTGACCGAGCAGTTCACCGCGATCGTCGGCGAGATGGTCCGCCGCGCGAAGTAGCTGCGCTAACCGTCGCGGTTGCGCATCCAGTCGGCGGTGCCGAAGAACGCGTCGAGCAGCGCCTGCGCGAGCGGCGCGGGCGCGCGGACGTCGTCGAGCGCCATCCTCATGCACGCGATCCACGCGTCGCGTTCGGCGGATGCGATCGGGAACGGCAGGTGCCGCGCGCGCAGCCGCGGGCGGCCGAAGCGCTCGACGTAGAGCGCCGGACCGCCCGTCCACCCGGACAGGAACCAGTAGAGCTTGTCGCGCGAGCCGTCGAGGCTCGGCGGGTGCAGCCGGCGAATGCCGGCGAACGCCTCCTCGAGGTCCATCCGGTCGTAGAACGCGTCGACGAGCGCGCGCACGCCGGCATCGCCGCCGAGGATTTCGTACGGCGTGGGCTGCCCCGCGCGGTTCTCGTCCACGTTGCGCGGTCAATCGATCAGTGTCGCGCGCAGCAGGAGCGGCTGCGGCATCGTGCGCCCGAGCGCCTTCGCGGTCGTCCGGTTGACGACGAGCTCGTATTTCGTCGGCTGCTCGATGGGCAACCGGTCGATGGAGGTGCCCCTCAGTATCCTGTCGATGTAGCTCGCGGCGCGGCGGAACAGCTCGTTCTCGTCGGCCCAGTAGGACATAAGGCCGCCGGCCTCGGCGTAGCCGCGCAGGCCACCCATCGACGGAAGGCGATGCCGGAGCGCCAACTCGGCGATGCGGGCCCGGTTTGTCGGAGCATGCAGCATCGGATCGGCGAGCACCAGAAACGCGTCCGCGCGTTCGGCGATCATCGACCGGAACGCGACGTCGATCCCTGCGGGCTCGCGGATCGCCAGCATCTGCACCTGCACGCCCGGCACCTCTACGCCCTTGCGAAGCGCGTCGACGACCAGCGGATGCCACGGGCTGTCCGGATTCCACAGCAGCGCGATGCGCGTGGCGCGCGGCACCGCTTCCTTCAGGATCTGCAGCTGCTTGACGCTTACGTCCACGCTGAGCGAGGTCGTGCCCGTGACGTTGCCGCTCGGGTGCGCGAGGCTGGCGACGATGCCGAGTTGCACCGGGTCGGGCGTGTTGACCATCACGATGGGAATCGAAGCGGTCGCGCGCCTGGCCGCGAGGGCCGCCCCGGGATACATCGCGACGATGACGTCGACCTTCTGGCGGGCGAATTCCGACGCCTGCCTCTCGACCTGCTCCCGGTCGCCGCGGGTCTCCATCACGTCGTAGACGACGTCGCGGCCTTCGACGTAGCCGAGCTCGCGCATGCCATCGAGCAGCCGTGTCGGAGGGCCCACGGTGAGAATGCCGATCCGGCGGGGCGTCGCCGGCGACTGGGCGTCTGCGACGAGCACGCACGCCGCGAGGGCGATCGCCACGACGGCCTTTGCCGGAATTCGCTCGATCACGACAGCTGCCGGATCACGGCGAGCGGCGGCTGGCGGGTCGTTGCGCGCGTGCCGAGCCATCCTGCGAGGGTCACGGCGACCGCGCCGCCCAGGACACCGTAGACGGCGACCAGCGGATTCGCCTCGAACGGGATCTTGAACACGCGATCGGCGAGCGCCCATCCGGTCGCGATCGCGCCGGCGGCCGCGACGACGCCCGCCAGCGAACCCAGCAGCAGGAACTCGGCGATCTGCGCGGATCGCAGCTGCCGTTGCGACGCCCCCAGCGTGCGCAGGATCGCGGCGTCGAACCTGCGCTCGTCCTGGGTGGCGGCGATCGCCGCTTGCAGCACGAGCAGGCCGCCCGCCAGCGTGAACAGGAACACGAATTCGACGGCCCGCGACACCTGGTCCATGATCCCTTGCACCTGGCGCACGATCTCGCCGATGTCGATCGCGAGGATGTTCGGGTGCTTCTGCACGAGCGCGGGCAGCCACGCGCCATTGCCCTCCGGCGCGCGAAACGCCGCGATGTACGTCGCCGGCATGTCGTCGAGCGGACCCGGCGGGAACAGCGCGAAGAAGTTCACGCGGAAGCTGTCCCAGTCCACCTTGCGCAGGCTCGTGACCTTCGCCGTGACCCTGCTGCCGGCGACGTCGAACGTCAGCGCGTCGCCCAGCCGGACCCCGAGCGTGTCGGCGATGCCTTCCTCCAGCGACATTCCGGCGTCCTCGGCCCGCATCCCCGCCGTCCAGAACGCCCCGCCCGCGATCTTGTTGCCTTTCGGCAGCGCGTCCGCCCACGACAGGTTGAACTCGCGCTCGGCGAGCCGCCGCGCGCGCGTGTCCGTGTACCTGGTCGTGTCGACCTCGGCGCCGTTCACCGCGACGAGCCGGCCGCGGACCATCGGCCGGAACGCGACGTCGGCGCCGACGTTGGCGGCCAGCTGCGCGCGCGCGTCGGCGACCTGGTCGGGCAGCACGTTGATGAGGAACTGGTTCGGGGCGTCGGGCGGCAGGCTCGCCCGCCAGTTGCGCATGAGGTCGCCGCGGACGACCGTCAGCAGCAGCAACGCCATGAGCCCCAGCGCCAGCGCGCCGATCTGCAGGCTCGACGCGAACGCGCGCCGGCGCAGGTTGGCGAGCCCGAACCGCCACGTGACGCCGCGCTGCGGCAGCCGCTTCAGCAGCGCCAGCAGCACCCACGCGACCAGCGCGGCGGCGAGCAGCAGCCCGGCCACGCCGCCGACCATGACGAGGCCCGCTTGCGCCTCGCGCGCCTGGAATCCGATCAGCAGCGCGATGGTCACGGCACCCAGCGCGTACGCGAGCACGCCGCCCGCGCGCGGGCGCGGCAGGTCCCGCCGCAGTACGCGCAGCGGCGGCACGTTGGCGAGCGCCACCAGCGGCGGCAACGCGAAGCCGAACAGCAGCAGCACGCCGGTCGCGAACGACGTCGCGCCGGGGACCCAGTCCGGCGGTGGCAATTCGTTCGCGACCACCGACGCCATCAGCGACACCAGCAACTGCTGCCCCGCCAGCGCGACGATCACGCCGAGCGCGCACGCCAGCACGCCGAGCACGAGGAACTGCGCGAAGAAGAGCGCGAGCGTCTGGCCGACGCGCGCGCCGAAGCAGCGGAACATCGCGGCCGCGTCGAGGTGGCGGCGCAAGTACCGCGACGCCGCGAGCGCGACAGCGACGGCGGCGAGCAGCACGGCGACGAGCGCGGCCAGGCCCAGGAACTTCTCGGCGCGCTCGAGCGTCTGCCGCACCTCCGGCCGCAGGTCGCGCACGGTCTCCATCCGCTGGCCCGGCCTGAGCTCGCGGCCGAGCCACGTCCGGTATTCGTCGAGCGCGCCCGTGCCCGCGCGGTCGGCGACGAGCAGGCGCCACGTCGCGCGGTTGCCCGGCTGCAGCAGGTTCGTCGCGGGAACGTCGTCGACGTTGAGCAGCAGCTTGGGCCCGAGCGCGAACACGACGCCGGCGACTTCGGGCTCCTGCTGCACGATCGCCGCCACCGTCAGCGTCGACTCGCCGACCGAGATGCGGTCGCCGACCTTCACGCCGAGGCGATCGGCCAACCGCTGGTCGGGCCACGCTTCGCCGCGTCCGGGGATGCCCGTGGCGACTGTGCCTTCCGGCCGCGCCGGGTCGGCGAGCACGACCGTGCCACGCAGCGGGTAGCCCGCGCCGACCGCCTTCACGTCGGTGAGGATCGCCGTGGCGTCGGCCGGTGCGGAGGCCGGCGGCGGCACCATGCTGTTGAAACGGATGACCGGCGTCGTCGCCAGTCCGCGCGTGCGCGCCGCCGCGTCGAGCACGGGCGGCAGCGGGCGGTCCCCCGAGATCATGACGTCGGCACCGAGCAGCAGGTTGGCCTGCGTGGTCAGCGCGCTCTTCACGCGGTCGGCGAAGAAACCGACCGTGCCGACGCTGCCGACGGCGAGCACGAGCGCGGCCACCAGGACGCGCAACTCGCCGGCGCGCCAGTCGCGGCGCAGCAGGCGCAGTGCGAGCCTGATCGTGCGCACCGTCGTCGCCGTCAGGCCGCCGCCCGCTCGTCGCCGACGAGGCGCCCGCCCGACAGCGACAGGCGCCGCCCGCAACGCCCGGCGAGGCCGGCATCGTGCGTCACGAGCACGAGCGTCGTGCCGTGCTCGCGATTGAGGCGGAACATGAGGTCGGCGACCTCGACGCCCGTTGCGCCGTCGAGATTGCCGGTCGGCTCGTCGGCCATGAGCAGCTTGGGCTCGCCAGCGAACGCGCGCGCGATCGCGACGCGCTGCTGCTCGCCACCCGAGAGCTGCCGCGGATAATGGGTGACGCGCTGCGCGAGGCCCACGCGGTCGAGCCACAGCCGCGCGCGCCCCTCGGCGTCGTCGGCGCCCGCGAGCTCGAGCGGCAGCATCACGTTCTCCAGCGCCGTCAGCGCCGGCAGCAGCTGGAACGACTGGAACACGAAGCCCAGCAACCGCTGGCGCAAGGCGGCGCGGGCGTCCTCGTCGAGCGCCGACAGCGCCTGGCCGTCGACGTGCACTTCGCCGGAGGTCGGCCGGTCGAGCCCGGCGAGCAGGCCGAGCAGCGTCGTCTTGCCGGATCCCGACGCGCCGACGATCGCGATGGATGCGCCAGGCTCGACCGCGAACGACACGCCGTCCAAAATGGTCAGCGGCGCGTCGCCGCTGGTGACGACCTTGGTCAGCGCCTCGGCGCGGATGATGGTTTCGCTCATGGCGTGGCGTGCTTGGGAGGGCGCTCGTTCGTACGTGCGGCCGCGGCAGGCTTTTGCAAGGCCCCACGCCGCCCGCGGCGTCCCTCGCCGGCGATTGTAGCGTGCGGCCGCCGCCCGTCCTCGCGGAGCCGCTGTACGCGCACGCTACAATCCGTCGCCATGGCCGCCCCGCTTTCGACGCCGCGCCTGCGGCTTCGTTCCCTCGCATGCGCCTGGCTCGCTGCGCTGGTCGTCGCGCTGCCGGCATTCGCGCAGCCGCGCGAGCCGGTTCTCCTCGTCGTCGGCGACTCGATCTCCGCCGGCTACGGCCTGCCCGCGGGCAAGGTGTGGGTCGACCTCCTCGCCGCGCGGCTCAAGAGCGAAGGCTACCGGTACCGGGTCGTCAACGCGTCGATCTCCGGCGACACGACCGCCGGCGGCCGCGCCCGGCTGACCGCGCTCCTCGTCCAGCATCAACCGGCGATCGTGATCATCGAGCTGGGCGGCAACGACGCGCTGCGCGGCGGCAAGCTGGCGGCCACGCGCGACAACCTCGACGCGATGGTGACGCTCGCGCAGCGCGCGAAGGCGAAGGTGTTGCTGGTCGGCATGCAGATGCCTTCCAACTACGGCCCTGCGTACGTGCGCGAGTTCAACGATGTCTTCGCCACCGTCGCGAAGGAGCACAAGGTCCCGCTGGTGCCGTTCTTCTTCGCCGGATTCGGCGAGGACATGGCGTACTTCCAGCCGGACCGCATCCACCCGACCGCCGAGGCCCAGCCGCGCCTGCTCGACAACGTCTGGCCGGCGCTGCGGCCGCTGCTCGCCCGATGAGCGCCACCGCGCGCGCGCCGCAGGGCAACAAGGTCGGGATCGACGCGCTGGCCGCGCATCCGGATCGCATCGACGTGCGCAGCCCGTCCGAATTCGCGGACGACCACATCCCGGGCGCCGTGAGCCTGCCCGTGCTCGACGACAGCGAGCGCGCCGAGGTCGGCACGCTGCACGCGCGCGAATCCGAGTTCGCCGCCAAGCAGCGCGGCGCCGCGATCGTCGCGCGCAGCATCGCGCACATCATCGAGCGCCACTGCCAGGGCAAGCCGCGCGACTGGGCGCCGCTCGTCTACTGCTGGCGCGGCGGCAAGCGCAGCGGCGCGCTCGCGCACGTGCTGCGCGAGATCGGCTGGCGCGCAGTGCAGCTCGACGGCGGCTATCGCGCGTACCGGCGGCACGTCGTGGCGGCGCTGCAGACATTGCCGGCACGGTTCCGCTACATCGTCGTCTGCGGCCTGACGGGCTCCGGCAAGAGCCGGCTGCTGGCGGCGCTGGCCGACGCCGGCGCGCAGGTGCTCGACCTCGAAGGCCTCGCGCGCCACCGCGGCTCGCTGCTGGGCGATCTGCCGGGTGACCCGCAACCCGGCCAGAAGTGGTTCGAGAGCCAGCTGCTGGCCGCGCTCGAGGAACTCGACCCGGCGCGGCCGGTGTTCGTCGAATCGGAGAGCCGTAAGATCGGGACCGTGCAGGTACCCGACGCTCTGCTCGCCGCGATGCGCGCGGCCGCATGCGTGCGCGTGGCCACGCCGCAGCCGCTGCGCGTCGCGCTGCTCGAGTCCGAGTACGCGCATTTCCTCGCCGATCCGGACGCGCTCGCCGCTAAGCTCGAGCTCCTCGTCCCGCTGCACGGCCGCGCGACCGTCGAGCGCTGGAACGCGCTGGCGCGTGCCGGCGACTTCGACGCGCTGGTGGGCGAGCTGCTCGTCCGCCACTACGATCCGATGTACACGCGCTCGATCGAGCGCAATTTCCCGCGCATCGCGCAGGCGCACGTCGCCGTGCCCGGCGGCCTGTCGGCCGAGGCCTTCCGGACGCTCGCGCAGGACGTCGTGCGCGCCACCGCCGCCGCCGTTCCGGAGGCCTGCGCATGACCGCTTTCGCGTTCAGGATCGTCAACGTGTTCGCCGAGAGCTCGCTCGCCGGCAATCCGCTGTGCGTGTTCGAGGACGCCCGCGCGCTCGACGGCGCGACGATGCAGGCGCTGGCGCTCCAGTTCAACCTGTCGGAGACGACGTTCGTGCTGCCGTCGCGGCGCGCGACCGCGCACGTGCGCATCTTCACGCCGACCTTCGAGATGCCGTTCGCCGGCCACCCGACGCTCGGCACCGCGCACGTCGTGCGCGACCTCGCGGGGGCCGGCGACGCGGTGACGCTGGAGATGCAGGTCGGCGTCATCCCCGTCGAGGCCGACGGCGACGTGTGGACGCTGTCGGCCAACGCGCCGCGGCACCGCCCACCCGCCGCCTCGCAGGCGGACCTGGCCGCGATGCTCGGCCTGCGCCCCGCGGACGTCGGTGCAGCGCCGCTGTGGGTCGACACCGGATCCGAGCAGCTGGTGGTTCCGCTGGCGACGTTCGACGCCGTGCGCCGCGCCGCACCCGCGGCGGAGGCATTGCAGCGGCACGGCAGCAACGGCCAGCGCGCCATGGCGTATGTCTTCGCGCGCGAAGGCGACCGCGTGCTCGCCCGTTTCTTCTTCCCGAAGCACGGTTCGGTCGTCGAGGACCCTGGCACCGGTTCGGCCTGCGCGAACCTGGGCGGATGGTTGCTCGCCACCGGGGCCGCGCTGCCCCAGCGACTGGCGATCGACCAGGGCGAGGCCGTCGGTCGCCCCTGCCGGCTCGGACTCGAAGTCACCGCGGATCGCCGCATCCGGGTATCCGGGCGCGTCGTCGAGATCGGGCGAGGCGCAGTGCGGCTGTAGCCGGCACCCACGGCCGCGGACCGTAACAGGCCGTTACAGTTTGCACCGGCAGCGGCGTCAACACGCGTCCAGAATTGCGCGTTGAGGGCGGCACTGCTTGCCAAAAGGGGGAACCGCCATGCCGACACGATTGCTCGCCGCGTGCGCCTGGCTGATCGCGGCCGCCTGCGCCCACGCCGCCCCGGCGCCGATGGGCTACGACGACGCGCGTCACCTGCTTGCGCGCACGGGATTCGGCCCGACCGACGCCGAAGTGCGCCGGTATGCCACGATGACCCGCGAGCAGGCGGTGACGGAGCTCCTGCGCGACGTCCGCACCGCGGCCGCCACGCCGCCGCCGGCCTGGGCGTTCGACGACGGCCCGTTGCGCGCACCGCGCGGCGAATCCGCGACCGCCGAGGAACGCCGCGCGTTCCAGCAGCAGAACGTCCGCCAAGGGTTGGAGCTCCGCGCGTGGTGGGTGCAGGAGATGCTCGCCGCGCCCTCGCCGCTCACCGAGCGGATGACGCTGTTCTGGCACAACCACTTCGTGTCGAGCCAGCAGAAGGTGCGCTTCGCGCGGCTCATGTACGCGCAGAACGCGACGCTGCGCGCGCACGCGCTCGGCAGCTTCGCGACGCTGCTCCACGCAGCGTCGAAGGAGCCGGCGATGCTCGTCTACCTCGACGTCGCGCAGAGCCGGCGGGGCCAGCCGAACGAGAACTTCGCGCGCGAGGTGATGGAGCTCTTCACGCTCGGCGAGGGACAGTACACGGAGCAGGACATCAAGGAGGCCGCGCGTGCGTTCACCGGGTGGAGCGTCGACCGCGACACCGGCCGCTACCTGTTCCGGCCTGGCCTCCACGACTACGGGACGAAGACCGTGCTCGGCCGCACCGGGCAGCTCGACGGCGACGCCGTGCTCGACGCGATCCTCGCGCGCCCGCAGGTCGCATCGTTCGTCACCGCCAAGCTGTGGCGCGAGTTCGTGAGCGCGGACCCGGACCCGGCCGAGGTGGAGCGGATCGCGCAGGCGTTCCGCAGCCGCGGCTACGACATCCGGACGGCGCTGCGCGAGCTGCTGCTGTGCGACGCCTTCTGGGCCGCCGACCACCGGGGCACGCTGGTGAAGAGTCCGGCCGAGCTCGTCGTCGGCACGCTGCGCCAGCTCGAGCTCGCGCCGCCGCAGTCCGTCGCGTTCGCCGTGGCGAGCGCCGGCATGGGGCAGAACCTGTTCTCGCCGCCGAACGTCAAGGGCTGGCCCGGCGGCGACGCGTGGATCAACAGCAGCACGCTGCTCGCGCGCAAGCAGTTCCTCGATCGCGTCGCGCGCCTCGACGACGCACCCGCGGCGGCAATGACCGCGATGCGTGCACCGGCAGAATCAGCCGTGCCGGCCGGCGCGCCCGACGACGACAAGGCCGCGGCCCAACGCCTCGCGCGGCGCGTCGACGCGGGCTTGCGGGACCTCCGCCTCGACGCGGGCCGGTGGGTCGCGCGCCAGCCCGGCGCCACGCCGTCGGCGAAGATGCAGTCCGCACTTGCGCTGCTGCTGCCGCTGCCGCCGGTCACCCCCGTGCCGCCGACGGCCGACGCCGACGCGGGCGCGTTCGTGCGCGCCGCGCTGCTGGACCCGGCGTATCAGCTCAAGTAGCGCCCGCTCACGAGGAGAACCGCCATGGATCGCCGCGCGTTCCTGCACTCCGTCGCCGCCCTGCCGTGGCTGCGTGTCGCGGCCGGACCGCTGGCCGGTGCTGGCGCGGCCGAGGTCGCCGTCGCCGCGGCGCCTGCCGACGGCCGCTACCGCCGGCTGCTGGTGCTCGTCGAACTGAAGGGTGGCAACGACGGCCTCAACACGGTCGTGCCGTACACGGATCCCGCGTACTACGCGCTGCGGCCGAAGATCGCGATCGCCCGCGACCAGGTCGTCCAGCTCTCGGACCACGCGGGGCTGCACGCGGCGCTCGCGCCGCTGGTGCCGCTGTGGAACGAGGGCCGGCTCGCGGTGCTGCAGGGCGTCGGCTACCCGGAGCCCAACCTGTCGCACTTCCGCTCGATCGAGATCTGGGACACCGCGAGCCCAAGCGAGGAGTACCTGCAGGACGGCTGGCTCACGCGCGCGTTCGCCGCGGCCCCGGTGCCGCGCGCGTTCGCCGCCGACGGCGTCGTCGTCGGCACGAACGACCTGGGCCCGCTCGCCGGCGGCGGCACGCGCGCGCTCGCCATTGCCGACACCGAGCAGTTCCTGCGCCGGGCGCGTCTCGCGCAGTCGGCGGCCGCGACACGAAATCGCGCGCTCGCGCACATCCTCAAGGTGGAGTCGGACATCGTGCAGGCCGCCGGGCATCTGGACGCGAAGGTCGCGCTGGCCACCGAGTTCCCGCGCAACGCCTTCGGCAACGCCGTGAAGACCGCCGCGCGAATCGTCGCCAACCCGTCGGGCGTCGCCGTCGTGCGCGTCACGCTGTCCGGGTTCGACACGCACGCGAACCAGCCCGCGACGCAGGCGCGGCTGCTGGCCGAGCTGTCCGACGGACTCGTTGCGCTGCGCGCCGCGCTGGTCGAGCTCGGCAAGTGGGACGACACGCTGGTGCTGACGTACGCCGAGTTCGGCCGGCGCCCGAAGGAGAACCACAACAGCGGCACCGACCATGGCACCGCGAACGTCCACTTCGCGCTCGGCGGCCGCGTGACGGGCGGCTTCTACGGGGCCCCGCCCGAACTCGCGCGGCTGTCCGCCGACGGGAATCCGGCGCACGCGCTCGACTTCCGCGCCGTGTACGCGACCGTGCTCGAGCGCTGGTGGGGCACGGATTCCCGCGACGCGCTGGGCGGGCGGTTCGTGCCGGTGCCCTACGTCGCCGCGGCGTGAGTGGCGGCGGCCTTAAGCCGCCTGCCACGCGGCGAGAAACGCCTTCCAGTGCGGCGCGCCCAGCGCGCCGATCTTCTCGCGCACGAACGCGATCTCCTTCGCGTACTCCCCGGCGGCGATCTCGCCGCGCATCAGCCGGAACCGCTGGTAGACGAGGTACGTGTTGAGGACGTCGGTCTCGCAGTAGTCGCGCACCCGCGCGAGCTCGCCGCGCGCGACGGCGGCCGCGACCTCGCTGCCGTCCATCCCGAGCTTGCCGGGGAAGCCGGCGAGCTGCGCCATCGCGTCGAGCGGTGCATTCGCCCGCGGCTGGTACATCGCGAGCACGTCCATCAGGTCGAGGTGGCGCGTGTGGTAGCGACCGAGGTAGCTGTTCCACTTGAAGTCGCGGTCGTCGTCGCCCCAGTCCCAGTACTTCTGCGCAACCACGCCGTGGATCAGCGCGCGGTGGTTCAGCACCGGCAGGTCGAAGCCGCCGCCGTTCCACGACACGAGCTGCGGCGTGAAGCGCTCGATGCCGTCGAAGAAGCGCCGGATGAGCTCGGGCTCGGGGTCGTCGATCTCGCCGATCGACCACACCTTGAGGTCGCCGGCGGTGCGCAGCGCGCACGCGATCGCGACCACCTGGTGCAGGTAGTGCGGCGGGAAGTCGCCGCCGTTCGCCGCGCGCCGCTGCTGCGCGAACCAGTCGCGCACCGCCGCGTCGTCGAGCTCGGCGGGCAGGCCCGAGACGCGCCGGATGCCCGCGACGTCGGGCACGGTTTCGATGTCGAAGACGAGGATCGGCGTCACGTCGCGAACACGCCGGTCGACAGGTAGCGGTCGCCGCGGTCGCAGACAACGAACACGATCGTCGCGTCGCGAACCTCGCGCGCGACGCGCAACGCGACCGCGCACGCGCCGCCGGCCGACACGCCGCAGAAGATGCCCTCCTCGCGCGCGAGCCGCCGCATCGTGTCTTCCGCCTCCTGCTGGCTCACGGACTCGATCCGGTCGACGCGGCGCGCGTCGTAGATCTTCGGCAGATAGGCCTCCGGCCACTTGCGGATGCCGGGAATCGACGCGCCTTCGGCCGGCTGCGCGCCGACCACCGTGACCGCGGGATTCATCTCCTTCAGGTACTTCGACACGCCCATGATCGTCCCGGTCGTGCCCATCGCCGACACGAAGTGCGTGATGCGCCCCTGCGTGTCCCGCCAGATCTCCGGCCCGGTCGTGCGGTAGTGCGCGAGCGGATTGTCCGGGTTGGCGAACTGGTCGAGGATGACGCCGCGGCCCTCGGCGCGCATCCGCTCGGCGAGGTCGCGCGCGCCCTCCATGCCCTGCGCCTTGGTCACGAGGATCAGCTCGGCGCCGAACGCCGTCATCGACTGCCGGCGCTCGAGCGAGAGGTTGTCCGGCATGATCAGGACCATCCGGTAGCCCTTCATCGCGGCCACCATCGCGAGCGCGATGCCGGTGTTGCCGGACGTGGCCTCGATCAGCGTGTCGCCGGGCCGGATCTCGCCGCGCCGCTCGGCCTCGACGATCATCGACAGCGCCGGGCGGTCCTTCACCGAGCCGGCGGGGTTGTTGCCCTCGAGCTTGCCGAGCACGACACCGGACACGGCTCCCGGCATCCGCTGCAGGCGTACCAGCGGTGTGTTGCCGATCGTGGATTCGAGCGTCGGAACCATCGTCGTTCGCGGTGACTGCGAGCGCGCATTGTAACCTCGGCACGCACGCGCGGCGCCGCGCGCGAATTGCCCGCGCGGCGGGCACGGCATAATGCGGCCATCGGACCGCCGAACCCGCCCACGACGATGGACCTCCCCGCGCACGTCGCGCTCCGCTCCAAGCTGCCCGCCGCCGGCACGACGATCTTCAGCGTCATGTCGGCGCTCGCGCAGAAGCACGGTGCGATCAACCTCGGCCAGGGCTTCCCCGATTACCCGATCGATGCCGCGCTGATCGACCTCGTCACCGAGGCGATGCGCGCCGGTCACAACCAGTACCCGCCGATGCCCGGCGTGCTCGCGCTGCGCGAGGCGATCGCCGCGAAGGCGGCGCGCCTCTACGGCCGCGCGTACGACCCCGAGACCGAGGTGACGGTGACGTCCGGCGCGACCCAGGCGATCTTCACGTCGATCCAGGCGCTCGCCCATCCGGGCGACGAAGTGATCGTGTTCGAGCCTGCGTACGACAGCTACATTCCGTCGGTGCTGGTGGCCGGCGCCACGCCGGTGCCGCTGCCGCTGACGGTTCCCGGCTACCGGATCGACTGGGACCGCGTGCGGGACGCGCTGACGCCGTCCACGCGCCTCATCCTCGTCAACACGCCGAACAACCCCGGCACCAGCGTGCTCTCCGCCGCCGATCTCGACGCGCTCGCGGAACTCACGCGCGACACGCCGATCGTCGTCGTCGGCGACGAGGTGTACGAGCACATGGTGTACGACGGCGCCCGCCACGAGAGCCTCGCGCGCCACGCGGAGCTCGCCGCCCGCAGCGTCGTGATCGGCTCGTTCGGTAAGACCTTCCACGCGACGGGCTGGAAGGTCGGCTACGCGCTGGCACCGGCCGCCATCAGCGCCGAGATCCGGCGCATCCACCAGTTCACGGTGTTCACCGTGAGCAGCCCGATGCAGCACGCGCTCGCGCGCTTCCTCGACGACCCGCGGCGATACGAAGACCTGCCGGCGTTCTTCGCCGGCAAGCGCGACCTGCTGCGCGACGCGCTCGCAAGCACGCCGCTCGAGCTCCTTCCCTGCGCCGGCAGCTACTTCCAGCTCGCCCGTTACGGCCGCGTGAGCGACGAGCCCGCGGCAGCATTCGCGCAGCGCCTCATCCGCGACATCGGCGTGGCCGCCATTCCGCTGTCGGCGTTCTACCGCGACGGCACCGATCACCGCGTGATCCGCTTCTGCTTCGCCAAGCGCGACGAGACGCTGCTGCAGGCGGCGGCGCGGCTCGCGAAGCTGCGCGCGCGGGCGTGACGCCGGGTTTCGACGCACGCGACCCGATCCACCACGTGCGCCGGCCGGCGAGGCGAACGACCCTTCGACAGGAGAATCCCCGATGACCCACTGGTACCCCGACAATTCCCGCTCGATCGGCCGCACGCCGCTCGTGCGGCTCAACCGCGTCGTCGACGGTGTACCGGCGACGGTGCTCGCGAAGGTCGAGGGGCGCAATCCCGCGTATTCGGTGAAGTGCCGGATCGGCGCCGCGATGATCTGGGACGCCGAGCAGCGCGGGCTGCTCGGACCCGGCAAGGAGATCGTCGAGCCGACGAGCGGCAACACCGGCATCGCGCTCGCGTTCGTCGCCGCGGCGCGCGGCATTCCGATCACGCTGACGATGCCGGACTCGATGAGCGTCGAGCGCCGGAAGCTCCTCGTCGCGTACGGCGCGAAGCTCGTCCTCACGGAAGGTGCGAAGGGCATGAACGGCGCCATCGCGAAGGCCGAGGAGATCGTGGCGTCCGACCCCGGCCGCTACGTGCTGCTGCAGCAGTTCAAGAACCCGGCGAACCCGGCGATCCACGAGGCGACAACGGGCCCGGAGATCTGGGACGACACCGACGGCAACGTCGACATCTTCGTCGCCGGCGTGGGCACGGGCGGCACGATCACCGGCGTGTCGCGCTATTTCAAGGTCACGCGCCGCAAGGCCATCACGTCGGTGGCGGTCGAGCCGGAGGCGAGCCCGCTGCTCACGCAGACGCGCGCGGGCCTGCCCCTGCAACCGGCGCCGCACAAGATCCAGGGCATCGGCGCCAACTTCGTGCCGCAGGTGCTCGATCTCTCGCTGGTCGACGCGGTCGAGACCGTATCGAACGACGAGGCGATCCTCTACGCCCGCCGCCTGGCGCGCGAAGAGGGCCTGCTGTCGGGCATCTCGTGCGGTGCCGCGACGGCCGTCGCCGCGCGGCTCGCGCGGCGAGCGGAGAACGCCGGCAAGACGATCGTCGTCATCCTGCCGGATTCGGGCGAGCGGTATCTCAGCACCGTGCTGTTCGAGGGACTCTTCGACGGCGCCGGCCTGCCGGCGTAGGCAGCAACCCGCAGCGGCGGATCGCGCGCGTCAGGCCCGCGCCCCCCGCCGCGATCCCACCGCGCCGCCTTGCGCGTTGCCGCAACGGCGGGTCCACGACGTCGCCGCCCGGCGCATTCCGCGGCCGGGCGGTGGCGACTGCGCGATCGGCGATGCCGCTACTTCTTTGGCGCCTCTGCCTTGGCCTTGGCGTCCTTGGCAGCCTTGTCCTTCGCCCCCTTGTCCGCCTTCTCCTTGGCCTTGGCGTCCTTGTCGGCCTTCTCCTTGGCCGCCTTGTCCGCCTTCTCCTTGGCCTTGGCCTCCTTGTCGGCCTTCTCCTTGGCTGCCTTGTCCGCCTTCTCCTTGGCCTTGGCCTCCCTGTCGGCCTTCTCCTTCGCCGCCTTGTCTTCCTTCGCAGGCGTCGCCGCCTTCGCCGGCTCGGACTTGGCCGGTGCCGCCGCCGCGGGGGTCGGGGCCGCCGCGGGCGCTGCGGCCTTCGCGGACTCGGCCTTGGCCGGGGCCGACGCCGCCGCAGGGGCCGGAGCGGGCGCCGGCGCCGCGGCCTTCGCGGGCTCGGCCTTGGTCGTGGGCGCCGGTGCGGGCGCTGGGGCCGGCGCGGGTGCGGCCGCCTTCGCCGGTGCAGGTGCGGGTGCCGGCGCCGGTGCCGGCGCGGTTGCCGCGGCCTTCGCGGGCGCAGCGGCCGGCGTCGTTGCGCCGGTGAGCGTGATATCGCCCTTCAGCTTGTCGAACGTCGCATCGCCGATGCCCTTCACCTTCTTGATGTCCTCGAGCGACTTGAACGGTCCATTGGCCTTGCGGTAGTCGACGATCGCCTGGGCCTTGACCGGGCCGATCCCCGGCAGCGCGTCGAGTTCCTCCTTCGTGGCGGTATTGATGTTGACGGCCGCCAGCGCGAAGCTCGACAGCACGAGCATCAGGATGGCGATCAGGAAATGTTTCATGAAGAGGTCTCCCCGAGGATGCGAAGGCGCGCGGCGCCGCCGCGTTAGCCACGCGGCGTGCCAATAACGCGCCACGCATCCTACGGGTTGATCCGAGCGCCGGCCATGACAATTCTCAATGTGCCGGCGCGTGCCGCCCGCGCGCCGGACGCGCGCGGAGGGGTCACTTCACGGGATGCCCATCGGCGCCCGTGCGCACGTCGCCCTTCGCGGTCGGCCCCGGCACCCTGCCGTCGGCCTTGGTACCCGCCGCGGCGACCTTCGCCTGGGGCCCGCCGACGGTGACGTCGTTGCGCAGTTTTTCCATGCGCTTGGCGCCGATGCCCTTGACGTTCCGGAGGTCGTCGACGGACTTGAACGGGCCGTTGGCCTTGCGGTAGTCGACGATCGCCTGCGCCTTGGCCGGTCCGATGCCCGGCAGGGCGACCAGCTCGTCCTTGGTCGCGGTGTTGATGTTGACGGCGGCGGTCGCGACGAGCGCGATGCCGAATTGCGCGACGAGCGCCAGCGCGAGCGCCCACAGAAGCTTCGTCATGGGGATCCTCCGTACGTGATTGGCGAGATCGCTGCGCGCGCCGCGTGCCGGAGTGGCGGCGCGGCGGTCAGCGCTCGATCACGTTACGGGGGGTGCGCCGCGGTCCGCCATCAGCCGTTCGACGTAGGCGGCAACGCCCGCCTCCACCGGCGCCATCGGCAGCCGGCAGCCGGCGGCGCGCAGCAGCGTCAGGTCCGCCTGCGTGTAGCTCTGGTACTTGCCGACGAGCTGGGACGGGAACGCGACGTATTCGATCACGCCCGCGCCCACGAGCTCCGCGAGCGTCGCCGGCGGCTTGCCCTCGGCCCTGCGGCACGCGTTCACCGTCGCGACCGCCACGTCGTTGAACGACTGCGCGCGCCCCGTGCCGAGATTGAAGATGCCCGAGCGCTCCGGGTGCGCGAGAAAGTCGAGGTTGACGGCCACGACGTCGGCCACCGAGACGAAGTCGCGCTGCTGCTCGCCGGCCGCGTAGCCGCCGGAGCCTTCGAACAGCCGCACGCGGCCGTCCGCCATGTACTGGTGGAAGAAGTGGAACGCGACGGAGGCCATGCGGCCCTTGTGCTGCTCGCGCGGCCCGTACACGTTGAAGTAGCGGAAGCCGACGATCTGCGCCGTCCGCTCGGGCAGCACCCGCCGCACGTACTCGTCGAACAGGAACTTCGAGTAGCCGTAGACGTTGAGCGGCGCCTCGTGCTCGCGGCGCTCGGCAAACGTCGCTCCCGCCCCGTAGACCGACGCGCTCGACGCGTACAGCAGCGGAATGTCGTTGTTCTGGCAGTGGTCGAGCAGCGTCACCGAGTACCGGTAGTTGTTGCGCATCATGTACCGGCCGTCGGTCTCCATCGTGTCCGAGCACGCGCCCTGATGCAGGATCGCCGCCACGTCGTCGTCGAAGTCGCCGGCGGCGAGCCGCGCGAGGAACTCCTCCTTGTCGATGTAGTCGGCGATCGTGCAGTCGGCGAGATTGCGGAACTTGTCGGCCTTCGTCAGGTTGTCGACGGCGATGATGTCGGTCTCGCCGCGGTCGTTGAGCCCGCGGACCAGGTTCGACCCCACGAATCCGGCGGCGCCGGTGACGACCGTGTACACGATGCGGCCTCCTGCGTCTCTAGAGCTCGAGGTCGACGCTGCCGACCTCGCTCGTCACGAACGGAACGCGCGGCGCGACCGCGCAGAGGAGCTCGTAGCCGACGGTCGCCGCGGCGCTCGCGACGTCGTCGACCGGCAGGCCCTCGCCCCACAGCACGACGGGACTGCCGACGCGCGCCTCGGGCACCTCGGTCAGGTCGACGGTGATCATGTCCATCGAAGGGCGCCCTGCCATGCGCACCTTCCTGCCGCAGACGAGCACCGGCGTGCCGTTCGGCGCGTGGCGCGGATAGCCGTCGGCGTAGCCGCACGCGATGACGCCGACGCGGTGCGGGCGCGACGCCGTGTAGGACGCGCCGTACCCGACGCTCTCGTTGGCCTTCAGCTCCTGCACGCCGACCACCGCCGAGCGCAGCGTCATGACGGGGCGCAGGCCGAGCATGTCGGCGGTGTCGTAGGGCAGCGGCGACGCGCCGTAGAGCATGATGCCGGGCCGCACGATGTCGCCTCCCACCTCCGGAAAGCGGACGACGCCGGCCGAGTTCGCGAGCGACCGCGGGTACGGCAGGCCGCGGCACGCGTTGTCGAAGATCTTCAGCGGCTCCGCAATGCCGTCGTCCTCGTCGGCGCGCGCGAAGTGCATCATCAGCCGCAGCGCGGCCACCGACGGCGACGACGACAGCCGCAGGCACGCCGCCGCGACGTCCGACGGACGGAACCCCAGCCGGTTCATGCCGGTGTTGACCTTGACGAACACCTCGAGCGGTCGCGGCAGCACCGCGGACTCGAGCATCCGCACCTGCTCCATGTCGTGCACGACCGTCGCGAGCCGGCGCTGCGCGAACTCGGGCAGCTCGCTGTCCGAGAAGAAGCCCTCCAGCATGAGGATCCGGCGCGTGTAGCGCCGTTCGCGCAGCTCGTATGCCACTTCGGGCTCGATCAGCGCGAGGCCGTCCGCATCCTCGAGCGCCGGCAGCACGCGCGCGAGGCCGTGCCCGTAGGCATTGGCCTTCACGACCGCGAGGACCTGCGCGCCCGGCGCACGCGCGCGCACGCGCGCGAGGTTGGCACGCAGCGCGGCGAGGTTGACCTGGGCGTACAGCGGGCGCGCCATGCGTAGCGGGTCGGGGTGCGACGGTTCGTCCGGGTTCGCGGTTCGCATCGGCGGCGCCCCTCGTCGGAATGCTGCGCCGCGGCGACGGGACCCGTGCGCAAACATGGTATAAAGCGCGGGCCGCGCGACGACAGCCATTATAACCATCCGATCGGCGCGGTCCCTTCCGGCCCCCGTCGGACGCGGGGTTGACCCCGCCGCGCACGGCGCTTGCGACCACTCGAGGAAATGAAGGCCGGTTTCTACACGATCATGGCGGCGCAGTTCTTCTCGTCGCTCGCCGACAATGCGCTGCTGATCGCCGCGATCGCGCTGCTCCGGCAACTGGAGGAGCCGGCCTGGATGACGCCGGCGTTGAAGCAGTGCTTCGTCGTGTCGTACGTCGTGCTGGCGCCACTGGTCGGCGCCTTCGCGGACTCGATGCCGAAGGGCCGCGTGATGCTGGTCACCAACGCGATCAAGGTGGTCGGCTGCATGCTGATGCTGTTCAGCGTCCACCCGCTGCTCTCGTATGCGGTGGTGGGCTTCGGCGCCGCCGCCTACTCGCCGGCCAAGTACGGCATCCTGACCGAGCTCCTGCCGGCCAGGCAGCTCGTCGTCGCGAACGGGTGGATCGAGGGCACCACGGTCGCGTCGATCATCCTCGGCGTGCTGACCGGCGGCCTGCTGATCAGCGAACGCGCCTCGGCGTTCCTGCTCGGCTTCGACGTTCCGGTCATCGACACCGGGATCAACACGCCGCCGGAGGCCGCGATCGTGGTGATCGCGGTGTTCTACGTGATCGCCGCCGCGTTCAACTGGTACATCCCGGACACCGGCGTCGACCACCGCGTGCCGAGCAAGAACCCGTTCTACCTGATCCGCGAATTCGCCCACTGCGTCGTGCTGCTGTGGCGCGACAAGCTCGGCCAGATCTCGCTCGCCACCACGACGCTGTTCTGGGGCGCCGGCGCCACGCTGCAGTTCATCGTCATCGACTGGGCGTCGAAGGCGCTGGGCTACAACCTGTCGCAGGCCACGTCGCTGCAGGGCGTGGTCGCCGCCGGCATCGCGGTCGGCGCCGTGCTCGCGGCGCGCTTCGTCGCATTGCGCAAGTCGGTCACCGTCCTGCCGATCGGCGTCGCGATGGGCCTGATCGTGATCGCGATGATCTTCGTGACCAAAGTGCCGTTCGCGATCGTCCTGATGATCGCCATCGGCGCCTGCGCCGGCTTCTTCGTCGTGCCGATGAACGCGCTGCTGCAGCATCGCGGCCACGTGCTGATGGGCGCCGGCCACTCGATCGCCGTCCAGAACTTCAACGAGAACATCGGCATTCTCATCATGGTCGGCATGTACCTGTTCATGGTCCGCGGCGGCATGAGCGTCAATCGCGCGATCGTGATGTTCGGACTGTTCGTCGCCGCGTCGATGCTGCTGGTGCTGTGGCGGCACCTGCACAACCAGTCGAAGGGCGACTCGCTGCGCCTCATTCCGGAAGAGGGCGACGGGCGCCACTGAAGGGGGCGCGCGGACGGGATCCGCCGTTCCGGCCTTCCGTGCCGACCCGCGCCGGAATCAGGACGCGCGGCGTCCCGGTTCCGTCACAGGATGACCGGGCGATCGGGCAGCTCGTTGCGGTCGCCGGCGCCACGCGGGGAATGCGTGGCGAGGAGGTCCGAGATCTCCGCCACGCCGAGCGCGATGCCTTCGGCGTAGCGCCCGGCGCGCAGCAGCGTCTCCATGCGCGCGCAGATCGCCTGCCACGCCTCCCGGCCGACGCATGCGTGGATGCCGCGGTCGGCGACGATCTCGACGTCGCGATCGGCCAGCAGCACGTAGACGAGCACGCCGTCGTTGCGCTCGGTGTCCCAGACGCGCAGCAGCCCGAACACCTCCAGCGCGCGCTCCCGGGGCGAGACCCCGTGCCAGACCCGCGCGACCGGCAGCGCCGCCTCGATCGCGAAGCACACCTGGCCCGAGTGGCGCAGTTCGCCCTCGGCGATCGCGTTCTCGACGCGGACGAGTTCCTCGGGCGGAAACGCGCGGTGGACGTGGCCGCGGTCGGTCACGACGTGCCGCCACATGCGCGAGATCGGCGCCCTCTTCATCGTCTTTCAGTCCCAGCCGCCCGACGCGCCACCGCCGCCGAAGCCGCCGCCGCCGCCGGAAAACCCGCCGCCGCCACCGCCGCCCCAGCCGCCGCCACCCCCGCCCCAGCCGCCGCCCGTCGGCACCCAGACGCCGCCGCCGCGCCGGGACAGTCCCGAGCCGGCGCCCGCGAACAGCATCACGAGCAGCGCGACGATCGCTGCGACGATCGCGATGACGAGCGAGCCGGCCACGACCCAGGCGCCGGCGCCCACGATGCCCGCGCCGACCGTCGATCCGAGCGCGCGGCCGAAGATCCGGCGCAGGATGGCGCCCAGCACCGGGACGATGACGAACACGATGATCAGCATCATCTCGAGCGGGAAGCCGCGGCCGGCTGGCGCGGGCTTCGCCGCCGGGCGCGCGGCGAGCGGCTCGCCCTTGTCCACGACGGCGATGATCTGGTCGACGCCGGCGTCGATTCCCTGCGCGAAGCGGCCCTGGCGGAACAGCGGTGCGATCGTGTCGGCGATGATCCGCTTGGCGGTGACGTCGGTCAGCACGCCTTCGAGGCCGTAGCCGACTTCGATGCGCAGCTTCCGGTCGTCCTTCGCCACCACGAGGATCGCGCCGTTGTCGTGCCCCTTGCGGCCGATCTTCCACGCGTCGGCCACGCGGATGCCGTAGGCCTCGATGGGCTCCGGCTGCGTCGACGGCACGACCAGCACGGCGAGCTGGTTGCCGGTCGCCTGCTCCCACGCCGCGAGCTTGGCCGACAGCGACTGCACGTCGCCCGCCGGCAGCGTGCCGGTGACGTCGGTGACGCGCGCCGCGAGCGGCGGGATCGGCGCGAGGCCGTCGGTGCCGGCCTCCCACGCGTGGGCCGCGCCGGCCAGAAGCGCCAGCGCCAGCGCCGCGAACGCGCTGCGCATCGTGAGCATCGGATTCACCAGGACACGCGCAGACGCGGAGGAAACCCGGCTTCCGACTTCCTCCGCGGCCCGGCAACGCCTCGTGCGCAGAGCCCCGCGCCTAGTACCCCTTCTTCATGAGCTCCTGCGCCGGATCCGCGGCGGGCGCCTCCGCGGTCTTCGTTCCCGGCGCGGCGGACGTCTTCGGCGCGGCCGGCGGCGTCGCCGGCGCGGCGGGGGCCGCCGGCGTCTTGCCGAAGTCGACCTTCGGCGGGGCGCTGATCGCCGCCTCGTTCTCGACGGTGAAGTTCGGCTTCACGTCCATCTTGAACAGCATCGCCGTCAGGTTGGTCGGGAACTGGCGAACCGTCGAGTTGTACGCCTGCACCGAGTCGATGTAGCGCTTGCGCGCGACGGTGATCCGGTTCTCGGTGCCCTCGAGCTGCGACTGCAGGTCGCGGAACAGCGCGTCGGACTTGAGGTTCGGGTAGTTCTCGGCGACGACCAGCAGCCGCGACAGCGCACTCGTGAGCTGGCCCTGCGCCTGCTGGAATTTCTGGAACGCGGCCGGGTCGTTGACGAGCTCCGGCGTGGCCTTGATCGCGCCGACGTTCGCGCGCGCGTTGGTCACGGCGGTCAGCACGTCGGCCTCCTGCGCCGCGTAGCCCTTGACCGTGTTGACGAGGTTCGGCACGAGGTCGGCGCGCCGCTGGTACTGGTTGACGACCTCGGACCACGCGGCCTTGATGCCCTCGTCCTGCGTTTGCAGCTGGTTGTAGCCGCAGCCGGACAGCGACATCACGGCGACGGCGGCGACCAGGGCGGCGGTTTTCCTCAGCATGGTTCCTCCGGACTCGATGCGACCGGGCCCCCCGGTCCGCAGCACGGAATATGGGGCGCGGCGCGGCCCCGCGCAAGCCTCAGGGCACGGGCGGCGGTTCCGCGGGGTCGGGACGCGCCGCTTGCGCGACGGTCCGCCGCGCGAGCAGCAGGTCTTCCCACGCCTTCGCCTTGTCGGGCAGGTTGCGCAGCAGGTACGCCGGGTGATAGGTGACGACCAGCGGCACGCCGCGGTAGCGGTGCACGCGGCCGCGCAGGCTCGCGATCGTCGCGTCCGTGGACAGCAGCAGCGACGCGGCGCTCTTGCCCAGCGCGACGATGAGCTTCGGCCGCAGCAGCGCGATCTGCCGCTCGAGGTACGGCCGGCACGCGTCGGCCTCGGCCGGCTCCGGCGTGCGGTTGTTCGGCGGACGGCACTTCAGCACGTTCGCGATGTAGACGTTGCGCCCGCGCGCGATGCCCAGCGCCGCGAGCATGTTGTCGAGCAGGCGGCCGGCCAGCCCGACGAACGGCTCGCCGCGCGCGTCCTCCTCCGCGCCCGGCGCCTCGCCGACGAACAGCCACTCCGCTTCGCGATCGCCGACGCCGGGCACGGACCGATGGCGCGTCCGGTGCAGCCCGCACGCCGTGCAGGCGTCGACGTCGGCGGCGAACGCGTCCCATCCGAGCTGCGCGATGCGGACCTCGCGCGCGCCGCCGGAACCCGCGGCAGGCGCGGGGGGCGCCGTCGCAACGGCATTCCCGCGTGCGGCCACCGTCGCACCGGCGCGCGCAGGCACCGGCGCCCGCAACCGCCAGAGCGGCGCCAGGCCGAGCTCGCGCAGCACGTCGTCGCGCGTGGCCATCAGGCGTCGCTCGCACCCGGCGCCCCGACGATCCGCCGCATCACCAGCGCGTCCTCGCGCGTGCCGTCGGGTCCGGGCGGATAGTAGGCGTCGCGGCGGGCGATGCGCTGGAATCCGGCACGTTCGTAGAGCGCGATCGCGGCCGCGTTGGACACGCGGACCTCGAGAAAGACGAGCTCGGCGTGCAGCCGCACCGCCTCGCGCAGGAAGCGCGTCAGGAGCTCGCTGCCGAGTCCCTGGCGGCGCGTGTCCGGCACGACCGACAGGTTGAGCAGCTGCGCCTCTCCCGGCCCCAGCATCAGCACGCCGTAGGCGACGATCCGGCCCTCGCGCTCGCCGACCTGCGCGCCGTAGCCGGCCGCGAGCGCATCGCGGAAGTTGCCGGCAGTCCACGGCGCCGCGTGGATCTGCGCCTCCAGCGCGGCGACGTAGCCGACGTCGGCGTCGCGCATCGGCCGCCAAGTGACCGGCGCGCGGAGCAACGGCTTGGGCAGCGCGGCCATCGTGCGGTCAGAGGCGGACGCCGGCGTCGCGCTCGGCCGTCGTCAGCGCCACGCGGTGGCGGACGTACAGCGGCAGCGCGCGGGCCGCGTCCACGGCGTCGCCGGCGGCAAGGCGCGGCAGCGCGAGCTCGGCGATCGCGCGTGCGTCCGGCGTCACCGTCGCGTCGTGGCGCGACAGCTCGAGCGCGGGTGCCAGCTCGGGATACGCAGCGAAACCGTCGCCCGCACCGAACCAGCGCGCGTCGCCGGCGGGCGGCGTCACGCGGCCCGGCGCCAGCACTGCAGCGGGCACGCGCACCTGCCATGCCTCGCCGACGCGCTCGTAGGCGGCGACGTAGACCTCGCGCATCCGCGCGTCGAGGCAGGCGACGACGTGCGTGGCGGCGTGCAGGCGCCACGCGTGCTGCGCGACGGCCTCGAGCGTGGGCACGGGCACCAACGGCCGGCCGGAACCGAAGGAGAGCCCCTGGGCGACCGCGCAGGCGATCCGCACGCCGGTGAACGAGCCGGGGCCGGCGCCGAACGCGATGCCGTCGAGGTCGGCGAGCACCCAGCCGCACGCCGCGAGCACGTCGTCGACCAGCGGCAGCAGCCGCTCGGAGTGCCCTTGCCCGGCGGGCTCGCCGCGCACGTGCCACGCGTGCCCGTCGCCGCAGGCGACGGACAGCCAGTGGGTCGACGTGTCGAACGCGAGCAGCCTCATCGCGCGCAGTTTACCGGAGCGGCGCCCGCTCTCGGCGCGCCGGTACAATGCGCGCGCGGCGGCGCGCTCGGCGCGCGCGGTCGTTCCCCCGTGCCGCCTACCACGCCCGCTGCCTCCGTCGTCATCGAGTCGCTCGACCAGGAAGGCCGCGGCGTCGCGCACGTCGCCGGCAAGGCGATGTTCGTCGAGGGCGCGCTCCCGGGCGAGCGCGTGACGGTGGAGATCGTGCGGGACAAGCCGTCCTTCACCGTTGCCCGCGTCGCGTCCATTGCGCGGGCGAGCGCGTCGCGCGTCGCGCCGCGCTGCCCCCATTTCGGCGTGTGCGGCGGCTGCACGCTGCAGCACGCGCACCCGGCGCTCCAGGTCGCCGCGAAGCAACGGGCGCTCGAGGACGCCCTGGCGCGCATCGGGCGCGTGCGCGCCGAGACGATGCTGCCGCCGATCGAAGGCCCGGCGTGGGAATATCGGCTGCGCGCCCGGCTGTCGGTGCGCCACGTCGCGAAGAAAGGCGGCGTGCTGATCGGCTTCCACGAGCGCAAGTCGAGCTTCGTCGCCGACATGACCGAGTGCCACGTGCTGCCGGCGAAGCTCTCGGCGCTGCTGCCGGCGCTGCGCGCGCTGGTCGGCGCGCTGTCGGTGCGCGACCGGCTGCCGCAGATCGAGGTCGCCGTCGGCGAGCGGGAGGCGGGCTGCACGTACGCGCTGGTGCTGCGGATCCTGGCGCCGCTGTCGGAGGCGGACGCGTCGCTGCTCGCCGGATTCGCCGCTGCGCACGGCGTCGAGTTCTGGGTGCAGACCGGCGGGCCCGCCAGCGTGGCGCCGCTGCATCCGCCGCACGCGTCGCTTGCCTACGGCCTGCCCGAGTTCGGCGTCACGATGCCGTTCGGCCCGACCGAGTTCACGCAGGTGAACGGCGCGATCAACCGCGTGCTCGTGCGCCGCGCGCTCGCGCTGCTCGGGCTGCAGCCGGGCGAGCGCGTGGCGGACTTCTTTTGCGGCCTCGGCAACTTCACGCTGCCGATCGCGCGTCGAGGCGCCCTGGCCATCGGCGTCGAGGGCAGCGCGGCGCTCGTCACGCGCGCGCGGGAGAATGCGGCCCGCAACGGCCTCGCCGAACGCACTCACTTCGCGGTCGCGAACCTGTTCGCCGCCACGCCGGCGAGCGTCGCGGCGCTCGGCCGGCTCGACCGCGCGCTGATCGACCCGCCACGCGAAGGCGCGGTCGAGCTCGTCAAGGCGCTGCCGCACCGCGACCAGGACGGCGCGCTGCGCCGGATCGTGTACGTCTCGTGCGCGCCGGGCACGCTGGCCCGCGACGCCGCGGTGCTCGTGCACGATCGCGGTTACCGGCTCGTGGCCGCGGGCGTGGTCAACATGTTTCCGCACACCGCGCACGTCGAGTCGATCGCCGTGTTCGCCTGACCGCGCCTGACCGGCGCTCATACATGCACGTCTGTATGTGATCGCCCGGGCGTGCGGCGCGCGCCCCGGCGCAGCGCGCACGGGCGTGCGCAACCTCCTTTCCACGAGTCCCCGTCGCTCTGCCGGCGCGCAGCGGCGCGCGCGCTCGCCGCGCGTCCGATCGCCGCCGGATCGGCCCGACGGCGCGCGGTGGCCTTCGGTGTCGTCGGCGCAACAACGTTCGCGCGCCGCCACGATGCATTGATGAACGTCAAGAAGCCCGATCACGCGTCGGCGCAGCATCGCGGACATTGCAACGAATTGCTACACGCATCCGCCGTTGCACCGGGCGTCGCGGCCGTAACGCAGGCCGTTACAACAGGGCTAAACCAGGGAGCTCCACAATGCGATTCAAGTCCATCCTCGCGGCCGCCGGCGTGCTGGCGGCCTTGGCGGCGTTCATGGCGTCGCCCGCCTTCGCGCAGGCCAAGACGGGCCTCCCGGGCGTTCCCGTCTGCGCGAACTGCCACGCCAAGTCGTCCGACACCATCATGCTCACGGCGCACGGCGCGTCCAACGACGCCGCGGGCGCCGCGTGCCAGACCTGCCACGGCGATGCGACGGAGCACCTGAAGGACCCGACCAAGGCGAAGCCGGGCAACGCGCTCAACAACCCCAACGCGACGGCCGACGAGAAGTCGGCGATCTGCCTGACCTGCCACTCGGGCAGCCGCCATCTCGACCGCTGGCGCGTCTCCACGCACCGCAAGGTCGAGGTGACCTGCGTCAACTGCCACAACATCCACGGCGCGCAGACGGCCTCGAACAACAAGAACATCAAGAACGCGGCGTTCGCCGCCGCGCCGTACACGACGACGGCCCGGCAGCTCGCCTACAAGGCGTGCATCGAATGCCACACCGACATCCGCGCCGAGATCATGAAGCCGTCGCACCATCCGATCATCGAAGGCAAGGTCGGCTGCAGCGACTGCCACGACCCGCACGGCTCGCTGACGGCCGCCAGCCTGCGCGCCGAGTCCAACGTCGACCTGTGCCTCACCTGCCACGCCGACAAGCGCGGCCCGTGGATCCACGAGCACCCGCCGGTGATGGAGAACTGCGCGACCTGCCACACGCCGCACGGTTCCGCGCACAACCGGCTGCTCGCGCAGAAGCCGCCAGCGCTGTGCGCCGACTGCCACCCGGGCGGCCACACGCACGGGATCTACGACGGGCGCGGGACGCTTCCCGGTGTCCAGCCGTCGAACATCCGGTTCGAAGGAAGTGGCTGCGTCGGTTGCCATCGCCAGATCCACGGCAGCAACGCGCCGGCCTCCGCCTACGGCCAGTTCTTCCTCCGCTAGCGAATCGGGATAGGGGAAAGTCATGAGAATGAAGCTCATTGCGGCGGTCGTCGCGAGCCTGTTCGCGAGTGGAAGCGCTCTGGCCGCAGACGACTATTTCGGCGGTTTCTTCTGGCAGGGCTCGGCCACGCTCGGCGGCCGCGGCACCAGCACCGACGGCGGCACGCGCAACGGCGCGTACGCGACCTCGTCCGCCACGCTGACGCCGTGGACGGGCCCCGAGGACGTCGCGAAGGCCCAGGAGTACCAGGACACGCAAAGCGGCGTGATCGGGATCATCGACCTGATCGGCGCCAACCGCGGCTACTACCTGCGCGGCTTCGGCGAGAACTTCGGCCGGGACGACCAGTACATCAACATCGTCGGCGGCGGGTACAACTCGTTCAAGGCGCAGATCTACTCGGACAACATCCCGCACAACCTGTCGTTCAACGCGCTCACGCCGCTGCAGAGCTCCGGCACGGCGCTCATGACGAATCCGGGGACGCCGCCGTATCCGCCGGCCCGGTTCCCGGGCGGCTGGAACACGTTCAACTACAGCGTCCAGCGCGACACGATCGGCGGCAACATCGAGGTGTCGGCGGGCACGCCGTTCTTCGTCCGCGCCGACTACAACGAAGTCACGATGACCGGCACGCGGCCCGGGAGCGGGCAGCTCGGCACGGGGTCGAGCAACGGCCTGATCGAGTTCGGCATCCCGACCGACTTCAAGACGCAGAACACGACGATCGAGGCGGGCTACGCCGCGAAGGCGTGGAACGTCAAGCTGCAGTACCTCGACAGCAAGTTCAGCAACGGCGTCGAATCGACGCAGTGGACCAATTTCTACATGCTGAACGGGCTCGACACGTCGCTGCTCGCACCGGACAACGACCTGCAGAAGTGGTCTCTGACCGGCGCGTGGAAGGACCTCCCCTGGGACTCGCACATCAACTTCCGCGTGACCCAGAGCAAGCTCACCAACAGCATCGGCGTCACGGGCACCAGCCTGAAGCCGACCGGCAACCAGTCGCCGCCCACCGGTGTCGGGTATCTGAACACTTCGCCGAGCGCGTCGACGTTCGACGGCGACATCAAGACGACGACGGCCAGCGTGTCGTGGGCGGCCAACCCGTACAAGGGATTGGATACGCGGCTGTACTACGACTACTACGACAAGTCGAACAGCTCGACGTCGATCGCGTACAACTGGGGCGGACTCGGCAGCGCGGCGAGCACGTGTCCCGATCCGATCCCGCCCAGCACCACGAACAGCTTCTCGAATTCGGCCACGCGCTTCTGCATCTCACCGCTCGACGCGCCGGACAACTTCGAGTACACGAGGAACACGTACGGCATCGACCTCAACTACCGGATCGACGCGCGGCAGAAGCTCCTGTTCCAGTACAACTACGTGACGATCGACCGCGAGCTCGAGCCGGCGGACAAGTCGACGATCAACCGCGCCTGGATCGAGTATCGCAACACCAAGTGGGCGAACTGGAGCGGGCGCCTGCGCTACCAGTACCTGCAGCAGCGCTCGGACCTCAACCCCGCGGTGAACAACAACGGCACCGCCAACTCGACGCAGGTTCCGTACTACTTCTCGGCGTACGACGTCAACAACTACGACCAGAACATGCTGCGGCTGAACGTCGACTGGACGCCGATGCCGCTCATGTCCGTCGGGTTCGGCGCCACGTGGCGCAAGACCGACTTCAAGGACAACTACTACGGCCGCACCGACGACCGGACCCAGCTGTACGACGTCTCGCTCAACTACGGCGACCCGGACAAGTTCCGCGTCTCGCTGATCGGCAACTACGGCGAGGTGAAGTTCGACCAGATGTACCGGAACACGGGCTCCAATACCACGTCCACTCCGCCCATCCCGAACCTGGGCCCGCTGCCGGACGGCGGCTCCAACAGCCTCAACTTCAACTGGGGCACGGGGAACACGCAGGAGAACTGGCTGATCGCGGTGCTCGCCGACTGGGTCCCGATGGACAACCTCCGGGTGACGACCTCGTACAGCTACGCCAAGACGGACGGCGGCGTGGACTTCTGGTCGGACAACCAGCAGGCCGCGGGCGGCTACAACCTCGGACCGCTCGTCAACTACTGGACCGACAACACGACGACGCAGCGCTTCCAGCTCAAGGCCGACTACACGATCAACAAGCAGTGGAGCCTGACGGCGGGCTACTGGTGGAACAAGTACGAGTACAGCGACGGCCAGATGGCGGGCTACGCGAGCTACTACCCGTACTTCCAGAGCCTCGGCACCAGCACCACCAGCTTCGGCACCAACAACAGCTGGAACACGGGCGCGTTCGCGAATCCGAGCTACACGCAGAACATCTTCTACCTGACGGTGACGTACAAGTTCGGCTCGCCGCCGCAGCCGATCCCGGCTATGGCCGTGGCGCCCGCACCGGTCGTCGCGCAGGCGCCGCCGCCGGCACCGGCACCCGCTCCGGCCCCCGCGCCGAAGCCCGCGCCTGCGCCACAGGTGCAGAAGATCACGCTGGACTCGAAGGTGCTGTTCGACTTCGACAAGGCA
>JAXMFI010000012.1:0-50598 GCA_046347835.1 Burkholderiales bacterium
GGCATCGGCTACCTCATCATCCAGTCGTACGCGACGTTCGACATGCCGCGGATGTACGCGCTGCTGATCGTGCTGTTCGTGCTGGCGATCGGCGCCAACGCGGTCATCGGGCGGCTGGCCGACGCAGGCACGCGCGGGCGGGCCTGACGGGCCGCGTTCGCGTAACATGCGCCCACCTGCCCGGGTGGTGAAACTGGTAGACACAAGGGACTTAAAATCCCTCGCCGGAGAAGTCCGGCATGCCGGTTCGATCCCGGCCCCGGGCACCAGCGCGCGGGCCCTGTCCTTCGCGCCCGCGCCCGCGGCCCCGGCCATCGCCTTCGGCGCGGGCCCGCCCATCCCGACGCGCTATCCCCCGGACAGCTTCATGATCCGCGTGACCTGCGCGATCGCGCTCCGACCCATGCTGCCTGCGATGCCCACGGCGGCGCCGGCCGCGAGCATCTGCGCGAAGGCGTGGCGCACGTCGGCAGGATCGACCGCGCCGATGCCGGCCACGAGCTCGTCGCGCGCGCGCACGCGTCCGAGCGCGAACAGGTCCAGCGCCGCCGCTTCCAGCCGCTTGTCCGGCGTCTCCCGGTCGAGCAGCATGCGCACCTCGACCTGGTTGCGCGCGCGCTCGAGGGCGACCGGGTCGGTGGTCGCCGCGTGCTCGCGCAGCAGCCCGGCGATTTCGGCGACGGTTTCGCGCAGGTGCTCGGGCGCGGTCGTGGCCTCGATCACGAACTGGCCGTAGGCGTCGCGGACGTCGGCCCAGCAGTCGGCGTGGTAGACGAGGCCGCGCCGCTCGCGCAACCGGTCGAGCAACGGCGAACTCATGCCCTCTCCCAGCAGCGCCGCCGCGACGACGAAGGCCGGCGACGCGTGGGCCAGCGGCGGCACCGGAAAGCCGACGACGAAATCCGCCTGGTGCGCGCCGGGCAGGCGCCGCGCGCGGATACCCCCGACCCAGGCGGGTGGCGCGATGGCATTGTCGTGGCCGCGCGGCATGTCCCCGAACGCCGCCCGCACCGCGGCGACGATCCGGTCCGCATCGACGTCGCCGGCGACGCCGACGACGGTGTTGGCGCCCGTGTACTGCCGCTCGACCCAGGCAGCGAGCTCGCCGCGCGTGATCCGCCGGATGTTCGTGCGGGCGCCGATCACGGGGTTCGCGGCCGGATGCGCGTCGTAGCACGCGCGGTCGAACAGCTCGAACGCCGTCGCCGCCGGATCGTCGTGGTCCTCGGCGAGCTCGTGCAGGATGACGTCGCGCTCGCGCTCGAGCTCGTCGTCGGGAAACGTGCTCGCACGCACGATGTCGCCGAGCATCGCGACGAAGGCCTCGGCGTCGCGTGCGCGGCCGCGCATGTGGAACGCCGTGTGGTCCTTGTCGGTGTGCGCGTTGACCTCGGCGCCGAGGCGCTCGGCGTCGAGGTTGATCTGCTGGCAGTCGCGCGACCGCGTGCCCTTGAACGCCATGTGCTCGATCAGGTGACCGATCCCGTTCTGGCCCGCGCTTTCGTGCTGGCTGCCGCTGCGGACGAAGACGCTGGCCGCGGCCGTCGCGAGGTACGGCAGGCGAACGACGACGATGCGCACGCCGTTGGCGAGCGCGACGACTCGCGAGTCGGAGTCGGCCGCAGGAGGTGCAGGGTTCGCCATGCGGCTATTCAGGCGGCAATGCGCGGTCGCCGCGATGCGGTGCGGCAGGGGGACGGAGAACGGCGCGCACCGGCGGTCCGCGTTCGCGTCGGCGCGGCGATCACCGCGCCGGCACCGCCGGGCACGGCCGCGGCACGCGACGATAGACGGCATTCCATCGGTCGGCTCATCGGGCGTGCAGCGTACAGGCAGCAGGCGGCGCCCGTCACGCCCCCGCGTGAACCTTCGCCAGCAGCCACTCGCGGAACGCGACGAGCGGCGGGTAATCCTGCTTCTCCGCCGGGTAGACGAGGTAGTGGTCGTGCCCCGGGCGTGTGAGCACCGATCCGTCGAACAGGTGGACGAGCGCATCCGCGCACAACTCGGCCTCGACGAAGATCGCCGGCACCAGCGCGACGCCCAGGCCCGCGGCGGCAGCGGGAACGATCATCGTGAACTGCTCGAACGACAGCGTCGGCGCGCCCTTCGGGTAGTCGAGACTGTGGACGGCGAACCACTCGGGCCACGCGTCGACCTGCGACGCGTGGACGAGCAGCGTCGCGCGCGCGAGGTCGCGCGGCGCGCGGATGGCGAGATCACGAACGAGACCTGGCGCGGCCACCGGTATCAGCTGCTCGCCCATCAACTTGTGGCGCCGCGCGCCCGGCCACGCCGAGGCGCCGAACGTGATGGCGGCGTCCAGGTTGTGCAGCGCGAAATCAATCGACCCCGGCAGCTGGCTGATGAAGTTGACGTTGATGTCGTGGTGGCGCGCAAAGAACTCCGGCATCTGCGGGATCAGCCAGCGGGTGCCGAACGACGGCAGGATGCCGAGGCGCAGGATGCCGCCCTTGCCGCGCGACGCCATCGTCTGCGCGGTGGCCGCGGCGAGGCCGGCCAGCGCCTCGCGCACGCGCTCGGCGTAGAACGCGCCGGCGGGCGTCAGCACGACACGCCCCCGCACGCGCTCGAACAGGCGCAGCCCCAGCGAATCCTCGAGGGCCAGGATCTGCCGGCTCACCGCGCCCTGCGACAGCGACAACTCGTTGGCAGCGAGCGTGAAGCTGCCGGTCCGCGCTGCGGCGTCGAACGCCATCAGCGCCGAGATCGGCGGCAGCAGCCGGCGCGAGTACGACGACGTATGCGCGTTGGTCATGACGTGATGAGCAAACCTCGCTTGCCCGCGACGGCGACCTTCCCTAGGCTTTCGCGATCGGCGCGGGCCTGGCAGCGCGCCCCTCGCGACCGCCCCTCCGGAGAACGCACGTGACCACGAAGCCCATGGCGAACGCCATCGAAGCCTACGACTACGTCTTTCCGTACAAGAAGATCAAGATTCCCTTCCGCGAGCGCCGCGAGAAGGTGCGCTGGCCCGGGAACAAGCTCGTCGCCGTGAAGTTCTGCGTCCCGGCCGAGTGGTGGGGGCGGATCTACCAGCCCAAGGTCTACCACGCGTCGGGCGGGAAGGAGGGCGAGCATATCATGGACGTTTCCTACCTGTCGGAAGGCCAGGACTACGGCCTCGACATCGCAGTCTGGCGGGCGCTCGACCTCTTCGACCGGCACGACGTCAAGGTGACGTTCATGTGCAGCGGCGGGACGGCGCGGCACCGGCCGGACGTGATCCGCGAGATCCACGCCAAGGGCCACGAGGTCGCCGGCCACAGCTTCTACCAGAGCCGCGGCGCGTCGCGGATGACCGAGGAGGAGGAGCGCGAGGACATCGTTCGGACCACCGAGGCGCTGCAGCACGTCACCGGCGTGCGCCCGCTCGGCTGGGACTGCACGGGCATCGGCGCCCACGAGCGCAGCTTCCGCATGCTCGCCGAGCACGGATACGTCTGGAACGGCGACCTGCGCGACGACGACCTGCCGTACGGCATCGTCGTCGGCGACGACGTGCTGGTCGAGATCCCGCACCGCAGCCGGACGACCGGCGACTACAGCTGGTTCAACCACGGCCTGATGGGCGAGATGCGCTCGCAGCGCGGCGCGCGCGAGGCGGCGGACTTCTTCTGCGAGGCGTTCGACGGCTACTACGAGACCGCGCGGCGCGAGTGGCCGCAGCTCATCACGGTCGTCATCCACCCGTACACGTCGTGCATCCCCGACCGGATACACGCGCTCGACCGGATCATCGCGTACATGAAGGGCTGCCCCGACGTCTGGTTCCCGACGTACATCGAGCTCGCGCAGTACTGGAAGAAGACCTACCTCGGCGGCAAGTAGGCGTCGCCGCGCCCGCCGAACGACCCGGGAGCAAGGAGGAATGCCATGACCCGAGCAGCGCTTCTCGCGGCGTCCCTGATGGCGTTGGCGCTCGCGGCCCCGCCCGCGGTCGCCGCGTATCCGGACAGGCCGGTGCGCGTCATCGTTCCGTTCGCGCCGGGCGGGGCCACCGACGTGATCGCCCGACTGCTCGCCAATCGCCTCGCGGCGCGGTTGAAGCAGCCGTTCGTCGTCGAGAACAAGGCCGGCGGCGCGGGAATCATCGGCACCGAGGCGGTGGCCAAGGCCGCCGGCGACGGCTACACGCTGCTGTTCACGAACTCGATCCAGACGACGAATCCGGCGATCTACCGGAACCTGCCGTACGACGCCGAGCGCGACTTCGCGCCGGTGGCCATCGTGTCGGACCCGACGGGCCTCGTCGTCGTGGCCAACGCCGCGGTGCCGGCAAACAGCGCGCAGGAGCTCGTCGCGCTCGCGAAGCAGAAGCCCGGCGAGATCAGCTACGCGACGCCCGGCGTGGGCAGCGCGATGCACGTGGCCGGCGAGATGTTCAACTCGATCGCGGGCGTGAAGCTGCTGCACGTCCCGTACAAGGGAATGGCGCCCGCGCTGAACGACGTGATCTCCGGCCAGGTGATGATCACGTTTCAGGCGCCGGGCCTCGTGATGCCGCACATCAAGTCGGGCAAGCTGAAGCCGATCGCGCAGACCGGCTCGGCAAGGCTGCCCGCGCTGCCCGACGTACCGACGCTTGCCGAGGCCGGGCTCGCCGGATACTACATCGCCGGGTGGTTCGGCGTGTTCGCGCCGGCGAAGACGCCGCCGGACATCGTGAAGCTGCTCGCGGCCGAGATCGCGCAGGCGATGAACGAGCCGGAGATCCGCGACAAGATGAGCCAGATCGGCGCCGACCTGCCGACGATGTCGCAGGACCAGTTCGCGGCGTTCGTGAGGGCCGAGTCCGCCCGGGCCGCGAGCGTGGCCAAGGCGACCGGCATCGGCCTCGAGATACCGCAGTAGGCCGCGGGAGCGATCCATGGCGCGACCGCCGCGCGGCAAGGCACCGTGGAATCGCGGGCCGTGGGGCTACGTACAGCCCTGGGACGTCGCGGCGCTCGGCCCGACGATCCTCGACGAGAACGAGCAGGCGCGCTGGGCGCGGCACATCCTGCTGGGCGGGCTGCCGTACATCTGGCGCGAGCTCGCGGCGCCGCTGCTGACAATCGCGTACAGCCTGCTCGAGCTGCGGCCCGGCGATCGCGTGCTGGTCATCGGCGAATCGATCGGGCCGTGCGGCTTCGCCGAGGACCTCCGCGCGCGCGTCGGCGACGGCGGCGAGGTGCGGACGATCGAGATCCTCGAGCGCGCGCGCAAGTCGACCGCCGAGCTCGCACGCGGGCGCAACGGCCGCGTCGGCACGTGGCAGTGGGACTACACGCGCGACGTGGCGGACGCGCATTTCGACTGCGTGGCGGTCCTGCAGGCGGTCCAGCACGCCGACGACTGGCGCGAAGCCGGGGCCGAGCTGCTGCGCGTGATGAAGCCGGGGCGGCGCATCGTGCTGGCCGAAGCGGCCCTGTTCGGCGGACCGTTCTGGCAGCGGCTCGAAGCGGACGTCCACCTGCAGTACTGGGTCGACAAGCTGACTTGGCACCGCGCGCTCGATCCGCGCGAGACGTCGTACTACAGCCCCGAAGAGTTGCACCGCGCATTCGCGAGCCTGGTCGACGACGCCGGGAACCTCGAGTGGCGGGGGATCGAGCTGTTCTGGGCGCGCAAGCCGCGCGCCGCGGCCGGCAGCTAGGCCCGGCGTACGCCCGCGGCCGAGCGAGCCGGCGGTCCCTCGGGTTGCGCGACGCGTCAACCCGCCTGCAGCACCTTGATGCACTGCAGGGCCGGGTTCCACGGATCCCAGAGCTCGGGAAAGATCTCGATCGGGGCGAAACCGCGGCGCTCGTAGAACTTCCGCGTTTGCGCGTATTCCGCGCTGGGGCTCGTCGCGGCCACCGTCTTGACCTGCAGGAACGCGACCCCGCGGCGCGTCAGCCAGGCCTCCGCGTGGGCAAGCAGGCGGGAGCCGTGTCCGCGACCGCGGAAGTCGGCCGCGATCGCGATGCAATGGACTTCCCAGGCGGCGGGGAAGTGCTCGCGCAGGGTCAGGAATCCGGCCAGACGATCGTCGTCCGCCAGCCCGAACGTCGGCAGCGTGGCCGAGTCCTGCGCGTACTGCAGCAGCGCCCGCTCGATGCCGAACCACATGGGCAGCGAGCGCAGCACCGCTTCGCAGTCGGCGCGGCGCCGAAGGTGGGGTCCGATGATGTTCATGTGGGTCGACGCGGCGGCCCCGCCGACGGGCCGCGCGGTTCGCCTACTGCGGGCGCGCGCGGCCGGGCCGCGCCTGGGGTGTCTCCCGTTGCCGGGCGCCGTCAGCCACGCGCGCCCGTGCTGCCGCGGGTGAATCGAGGGGTCGTCCCGTTTCACTCGTGGTTTCGGATCGAACGAACGAGAACCACCAGGGTTGCAGGGACGAACCAGGCCGCCAAGCACAATGCGACCAACGTGCCATGCGGGACACGGCTGACGAAGCATGATGCGTCAACCCCGGCCCGTTGCCAATGGCGCACGGGCACGGGGTCGTCTGCGGCACGATCGGCGGCGCCCCGCGTCGTCGCAGTCCGGGCCCGGATCGCGGTTCGGCGCAGCGCGACGTCGCGCACCGGCAACTCCGCCGCGTGCCGGGGGCCGTCGCGGCCCGCGCTCGGGGCCTTCCCCCCGCGCGCGCCTCCACGTGCCCGGCCACGCGCCTTCCCGCCCGGTGCCCAGTGCCTCGCGCAGTCGCCACCTTTGCGTTCCCGCCGTGGTACCACTTTCGCCATACCCCTTTGCGCGCGCAACCGGCCGCCGCCTACCGCGTCCGATGAATGGTGCGCGTCCGCGCGCTGCGGACAATGGCCTCCACGTGCAGCAGCGGCTGCACCTCTCGCAGGAGGACATCATGCGCAACCATCTCGACCCGAACGACGAAAGCCCGTCCGCCACCCGTTCCGCCCGCGCCGTCCTCGCCACGCTGTGCGTGCTCGGTCTCGCGAGCCTCATGTGGCTGCACAGCAACGCGCCCGGCGGCGTCGCCGACGCCATCGCCGAATCCGCGCCGGCCCAGGGCGGCGCCACCGGTTTCCTCCACGCGCCGACAAGCGACCCGTCGCTGCCGAGCCTGGAAGCCACGCTGTCCCGCACGGACCTGGAGCCCGCCGAAACGCCGGCGGCGCCGACGTTCTGAGCGACGACGCGATGACTTCCAGACGCTGGCTGCACGCGGCGCTTGCCGGCGCGTCTTTCTCGTTCGCCGTGGCAGTGGCGACGGCGGGACCGCTGGTCGTCGCCGACGAGGCCTGCACGCGCTACGCCGTCGACATCGCGTCGTTCGCGACGTGCGAGGACGGAAAGGTCGTGCGACCCGATGCGGCAGCGGACGGCGGCGCCGCACCGGTCGCGCGCGGCGAAGGCAACGCGCTGCAGGTCGTCGCCGACGAGGCCTGCGCGCGCTTCGCCGTCGACATCGCGTCGTTCGCGACCTGCGAGGGCGGCCGGGTCGTGCGTCCCGCGGCAGACGGCATGACCGACATCCCGATCCTGCCGGCGCTGGCGAAAGGCATTCCCGCGAACCCGTTCGCGCCGGACGCGCGCCACCGCGAGGCGTGGCTGCTGGTGGCCGCAGCCCCGGCCGGCGGCACGCGCGGTTGCGACGACGGCGTCCCCGTCGCTCCGGTGACGATCGCTCAGCGCCGGTAGCGCTGCGCCGCGACGACCGCCGCGGTCCGGTTGCGCACGTTGAGTGCGCGAAAGACCGCCAGCAGGTGCACCTTGACCGTGCCCTCGGTGATCCCCAGCTCGCGCGCGATGACCTTGTTGGACTTGCCTTCGCCCAGCAGGCGCAGCACGTCGCGCTGGCGCGCGGTCAGCGCGAGGCGCTCGCCTGCCGGCGTGCCGTTGCCGTTGCCGCCGTCGCCCGCGTCGCGCGCCTCGCCGTGAACGAGGCGCGGCGGAACGTAGGTGCCGCCCGCGAGGATCAGCCGGACGGCGCTGACGATCACGCTGGCCGAGTCGGACTTCGGGATGAAGCCGCACACGCCCATGTGCAGCAGCTCGGCGACCGCCGCCGGGTCCTCGTCCGCGGACACGACGGCGACCGGCAGCTGCGGCACGCGCTCGCGGATCGCGCGGACCGTCGCGGTGCCCTCGGCCCCCGGCATGTGCAGGTCCATCAGCAGGAGGTCGATCGCCGGCTCGCTCGCCACCAGTTCCAGTGCCGACGCCGCGTCGGCCGCCTCGACGAAGCGGACGTCCGGGCCGAGCGACGCCAGCGCCGCCTTGAGCGCGGCGCGGACGATCGGGTGATCGTCGGCAAGCGCGATCACCGGGTCGAGGGCGGGTTCGTCGACCATGGCAAGGCGGGGTCGCGTCGTTGAGACGCGCGGCGATTATAGGCAGAATGGCCCGCGCCGCGTCGACGCGAATGTTCGCGTGGCACCCCGGGAGGATCCCGCGCCGCCGCACGTCCGCCGTCACGATGATTCGCGCGTCCCCCCTCCCCCGCCTCCGCGCGCTTGCCTGCCGCGCGGCCGTCGCGTTGCTGGCGCTGCTCGCGGCGGCCGCGGGCGCAGCGGTATCCGACGGCGTGAAGTCGCTGGCCAGCGGCGTCTACGTCCGCACCGACGCCGCCACGCCGCCCGGCACGGCGAACGGCGCGCCGATCACCCTGCCGGACCTCTGGCAGGACAGGCATCCGGGCACGATCGGCTCGGCGTGGTACGTGCTCGACTGGGAGGTCGCGGACACGCCGCGTCCCGTCGCCGCCGTCTACCTGACGGTGACGACGATGCCGACCGAGGTCTTCGTCAACGGCCGGCTGATCGGCGCCACCGGCGCGTTCACGGGTCCGCGCCCCCGCAGCTGGCAGGTGTCGCGGCTCTTCGTGATTCCGGTCGAGACCATCCGGCCCGGCCGCAACGAGGTCGCCCTGCACGTCTACGAGGCGACGCGCGACGGCGGCGCCATGGGCCCGGTGCTGGTCGGGCCGGAGCCGGCGCTGCGCGAGCGGGCGCTGCGCGACCTCTTCCTGCACACGCTGGGGCCGGCCGTCGTCAGCGCGACGATCGTCGTGCTCGGCGTCTTCATCCTGGTGCTGTGGCTGCGCCGGCGCAATCCGACGTACGGGCTCTTCGGCATGGCGGCGCTGCTCTGGGGGCTGCACACGGCCATGTCGCTGGTGTCCGAGCCGCTGCTGCCGCCACCGCACTGGGGCATCGCCTGGACGTCGCTCTACATCCTGTTCGTCGCGCTGCTGTGCCTCTTCTGCCTGCGCTTCGCCGAGCGCGACTGGCCGTCCTACCGGCGCGCCGTCGTCGCGTACACGCTCGCGGTGCCGCCGATCCTCTACGCCGCGTGGGCGTTCGGCATGCTCGGCATCGCCTCCGTCGCCGTTCGCCTGGGCGGCATCGTGATGGTGCTGTTCGCGTTCACCGCGGTGGCACGCTACGCGCTGGCGAAGCGCGACACCGAGAGCACGCTGCTGCTCATCGCCGGCGGGGTCTCCATCGTGTTCGGCGTCCACGACTGGCTCGCCGCGCAGAGCACGACCGAACTCCGGCCGGTCATGCTCGTTCCCTACACCGGGCTCGCATTCCTGCTGCTGGTCGGCTGGATCCTGACCGACCGCTTCGTCCGCGCGCTCAACGAATACGAGGCGCTCAACGCGGGCCTCGAGCGCCGGGTGGCGGAGAAGAGCGAGGCCCTGAACGCGCAGCTTGCGGCCACGCGCGCCGCGCGCGACGCGGCCGAGACGGCGAACCGCGCGAAGACGCGCTTCCTCGCCGCCGCGAGCCACGACCTGCGCCAGCCACTGCACGCGCTCGGCCTCTTCGCCGCCCGGTTGTCGGACCGCACGCGCGACCCCGAGGACGCGGCGCTGGTCCAGCGGATCACGACGTCGGTGGCTTCGCTGGAGTCGCTGTTCTCGGCGCTGCTCGACATCTCGCGGCTCGAGGCCGGCGTCGTCGCGGCGGACGCGCGCGCGCTCGCGCTCGACCCGCTGTTCGAGCGTCTCGCCAACGACTTCGCGCCGGAGGCGATCGAGAAGGGCCTGCGCCTCGCGGTCGTTCCGACGACGTGTGCCGTGCACTCCGACCCGGTGCTGCTCGAGCGCATCCTGCGCAACCTCGTCGCCAACGCGCTGCGGTACACGAGCGAAGGCGGCGTCGTCGTGGGCGCGCGCCGTCGCGGCGGTCACGTGTCGATCGAGGTCTGGGACAGCGGGCCGGGGATCGCGCCGGAGCACCTCGACCGCGTGTTCGAGGAGTTCTACCAGGTCGGCAATCCCGAGCGCGACCGTTCGCGCGGGCTGGGACTCGGGCTCGCGATCGTGCGGCGGCTCGCGCGGCTGCTCGGCCACGACGTCGACGTCGCGTCGCAGCCCGGCCGCGGCTCCGTGTTCCGCCTCCGGGTGCCGGCCGCCCGCGCCACGGCCATCGCGCCGCCGGCGCCGGCGCCGATGCCGCTGGCGGACCCGCTCGCCGGCAAGCGCGTCCTCGTGATCGACGACGAGGAGGCCGTGCGCGAGGGCATGCGGCAGACGCTGGTCGCGTGGCGGTGCACGCCGATGATCGCCGCCGACGCCGACGCCGCCGTCGCCGCCTGCGCCGGCAACCCGCCCGACGCGATGGTCGTGGACTTCCGCCTGCCGGAGGGGCGCAGCGGCATCGACGCGATCGACACCGTGCGCGCGGCGGTCGGCCGCGGCGTGCCCGCGATCATCGTCTCCGGCGAAAGCACGTCCGACCAGATCGGACGCATCCGCGACGCCGGCTTCACGCTGCTGCACAAGCCCGTCGCGCCGGCCAGGCTCCGCGCGGCGCTGTCACACCTGCTGGCGTAACCGGAACACGCCGCGCGCCGCGCCGCGTGTTCCGGCCCCGAGGACGTCGCCGCAGAACACCGCGGGCGGTGGCGAAGCGGCGCCGGTGCCGCGATCCTACCGCTTCATTCCGGGCACGAGCCGGGCGAAGTCGCCCATCACGCGCTGCATCGACTCGAACGCGTTGCCACCCGACGAGACCACGCCCTGCATCGCCTGGATCACGTTCTGCATCGGGCGCAGGTCGGGCATCATCGACATCGCCGACTTCGCCTCCCGGACGCCGGGCACGCCGGCCATCTGCTCCTCCATCATCGCGAACAGGCGCTTCTGCATCTCGACGATCATGTCGAACATCTGGCCCCAGTACCGCATCGCGTGCTCCATCGCCTCCTGCGACGACGTCTGGCCGGCGGCCATCATCTCGTCGGGCGTGCCGGCCTCGGCGGCGCGGCGCGCGGCCTTGCGGCCCACGGCGCGCGCCTGCTCCTCGCCCTCGAACTGCAGGCGCCGCAGCTTCGCGGTGTTCTCCATCGCGGCGTTGATGATGTCGAGCGCCATCTTCGCGTTGGTCTTGTAGAGGTCGATCGCCTGCTCGGGCGTCATCAGCTTCGCCATCTTCGAGAAGTCGCGCATGCCCGCCATCGCCTCGGCGTCGAACGCCGGGAACGCGGCGGCCGGCCTGGCGGCGGCCTTCGGGGCCGCGCGCTTCGCGGCGCGCTTCTTCGCGGGCTTCCTGCGGGCGGGCTTCGCGGCCGGTTGCGGGGCGGGCTTGGCGGGCGCCGCGGGTGCTTTCTTCGCCATGATGGGCTCCTCGGTGTACGGATTGCGCGAAAGTCGATCAGACTCCCATTCGCGGCCCGGCGTCAAGGGCGCGCGCGCAAGGAATGCGCAAGTCGCGTGCTACGATCGAGCGCGCATCGCGGCGCCCGTACCGATGGCGGCCGCGCGCTTTCCCGGGGGACGACGATGACGGATCTGAAGGCGCGGTTCGGCCGGCCGCTGCGGCTCGGCGTGGTCGGCGGCGGACCGGAGTCGTGGATCGGCCGCATGCACCGCGGCGCGGCCGAGTACGACGGATGGTGGCGCTGCACGGCCGGCGTCTTCTCGAGCGACGAGGTGCGCTCGCGCGCCGCCGGCACGGCGATGGGATTCGCCGCCGATCGCAGCTACGGCTCCGTCGAGGAAATGCTCGGGCGCGAGCGGGCCCGCCCCGACGGCATCGACGCGGTCGCCATCATGACGCCGAACGACACCCACTATCCGTTCGCGGCCGCGGCCCTCGCGTCCGGGCTCGACGTGGTCTGCGACAAGCCGGTCACCGACGACTTCGCGCAGGCGTGCGACCTCGTGGCCCGCACGCGCGCCGGCGGGCGGCTGTTCGCGGTCGCGCACGCGTACAGCGCTTACGCGATGACGCGCTGGGCGCGCCACCTGGTGGCGGACGGAATGCTGGGGCCGGTGCGCCTCGTGCAGGTCGAGTACCTCCAGAGCGGCCTCGCCACGCGCCTCGAGGAGGGGCCGCAGAACAACCGGCTGCGCTGGATCCTCGACCCGCAGCGCAGCGGGCAGGCGCTGGTGATGAGCGCGATCGGCTGCCACGCGCAGCACCTCGCGTCGTTCGTGGCGGGCGCGAACGTCGCGCGCGTCGTCGCCGACGTCGGCACGCTGATGCCCGGACGCCGCGTGATCGACCACGTGTCGGCGCTGCTCGAGTTCGCGGGCGGCGCACGCGGCACGTTCACCGTGACGCAGGCCGCCGCCGGCGGCGAGAACGACATCCGGCTGCGCGTGTTCGGCGAGCGCGGCAACCTCGCGTGGTCGCACCGCGACTGCTCGTACCTCGACGTCGCGATCCAGGGCGAGCCGGCGCGCCGGTACGGGCGCGGCGATCCGTTCCTGCCGCCGGCGATCGTCGCGGCCGGCCGCACGCCGCGCGGTCACCCGGAAGGCCTGCGCGAGGCGTTCGCCAACATCTATGCCGAAGTCGCGCAGGAACGGATGGCGCGCGCGCTGGGCGACGCGGCGCCCGCGTTCCCGTATCCGCGGATCGCGGACGGCGCGCACACGATGGCGTTCATCGAGGCGTGCCTCGCTTCGCAGCGCAGCGGCCGCTGGGAGGCGGTGGCCCCGCTGCCGGAGGAATGACACGCCGACGGCGCCGCCATTGATCCGGCGCAGGGCCGCGTCCCTCGGGCGCCGGGTGTCCGGGAACCCGTTGATCCACGTCAACACCCCCCGACGAGGTGCATGTCAGCATTCCCGCGACTCCCGGCCGCGCCGCCACACCCGGCACGGCGCCGCCCGGCAGCCGTCCGCCTCCACGCACCGCATGGACGTCCGATGATCCCCTCCCGATCGCTCCTTGCGGCGTTTGCGTGCTTCCTGCTGCTTTGCGCCGCCTCCCCGGCGACGCGCGCCGCCAGCCCGCCCGCCGCCGCCCCCGCGCCGAACGACGCGTGCCTGATGTGCCACGCGGACAAGGACGCCAAGTCGTCCGCCGGCAAGCCGATCGGCGTCGACGCCGCCGGCTTCAAGGCCTCGGTGCACGGCGAACTGCAGCTCAAGTGCACCGACTGCCACGCCGACGTGTCGGCGCAGAAGCTGCCGCACGCCGACAAGGTCAAGCCGGTGAACTGCGCGACCTGCCACGACAAGGCCGCGGCCGAGTACGCGGGCACCGTGCACGGCGTCGCGCGCAAGGGCGGCAATACCGTCGCGGCCGCCTGCACGGACTGCCACGGCACGCACGACATCCGCCGGCCCAAGGATCCGCAGGCGCGGACGAACCACGCGAACGTCGAGGCGACGTGCGCGAAGTGCCACGGCAGCGACGCCATCGTCGCGCAGGCGAAGCTCCCGGGCGGCAACGTCGCGTCGAAGTTCCACGACAGCATCCACGGCAAGGCGCTGAAGGGCGCGGCGCAGGGCTCGGCGCCGACGTGCTCCAACTGCCACGGCGCGCACAGCATCCGCCCGAAGTCCGACGAGAAGAGCAGCGTTTCGCGGGCGAAGATTCCCGACACCTGCGGCAGCTGCCACAAGCCGGAACGCGCGGCGTACATGCAGGGGATGCACGGCAAGCTGCGCCAGGACGGCGTGCTCGCGGCCCCCGGGTGCACCGACTGCCACAGCGCGCACGCGATCCAGCAGCACGAGGTCGCGACGTTCCAGACGCAGGTGATCGAGGAATGCGGCACCTGCCACACCGATTACCTGAAGACGTACCGCGACACGTTCCACGGGCAGGTCACGAAGCTCGGGTACGCGCGGATGGCGACCTGCGCGTCCTGCCACGGCGCGCACGACGTGCTGCCCGCGTCGAACCCGGCGTCGAAGGTCTCGAAGGAGAACCGGCTGAAGACCTGCCAGACGTGCCACGCGGGCGCCTCGGCCAACTTCGCGAGCTTCGACCCCCACGCGAGCCGGCACGACAAGGCGCGCGACCCGATCTACTACTACGCCGCGCTGTTCATGGAGCTGCTGCTGTTCGGCGTGTTCGCGTTCTTCGGCGTGCACACCGTGTTCTGGCTCTACCGCGAGCTGCGCGTGAAGTTCGGCGGCGGCGGCAACCGCGACGAGGGATCACGATGAGCACCGCGACGACCACGACGGCCGGCGGACCGGCCGCCGCCGGCGCCGGGATGGCGCAGCGCTACTACCGGCGCTTCACGCCGATCGAGCGGGTCATGCACGCGGCGCTGATGCTGACGTTCGTCGGCTGCGCGCTGTCGGGATTGCCGCTGCTCTACTCCGAGGAGGCGTGGGCGAAGACGCTCGCGCGGATCCTGGGCGGCTTCGAGGGCGCCGGCCTCATCCACCGCATCTGCGCGTTCGTGATGATCGTCGTCTTCGTCAGTCACGTCGTGCTGGTTTTCTGGCGGGCGATCGCGGGCGGCCGCCTGATGTCGATCTTCTGGGGCCCGGACTCGATGGTGCCGCAGCCGCAGGACATCATCGACATCTGGCGCAACTTCAAGTGGTTCGTCGGCCGCGGCCCGCAGCCCAAGTTCGACCGCTGGACGTACTGGGAGAAGTTCGACTACTGGGCGGTCTTCTGGGGGATGTTCATCATCGGCGGGTCGGGCCTGCTGCTCTGGTTCCCGGTCTTCTTCGCCAGGGTCCTGCCCGGCTGGATGTTCAACATCGCGGCGCTCGTCCACGGCGAGGAGGCGCTGCTCGCCGTCGGCTTCATCTTCACGTTCCACTTCTTCAACGGCCACGTGCGGCCGGCGAAGTTCCCGATGGACACGGTGATCTTCACCGGGCGCATCTCCGAGCACGAGATGAAGGAGGAGCGGCTGGTCGAGTACGAGCGGCTGGCGCGCGAAGGCCGGCTGGCGGCCAAAGAGGCGCCGCCGCCGACCGCGGAGTCGCAGTGGTTCGGCTGGGTGGTCGGCGGCGCCGCGCTGCTGCTCGGCATCGTCGCGATCGTGTTGATCGTCTACAGCGTATTCACGTAATCTTCGCCGTGCCGGCCCGCGGGCCGGCGCCGCGGAAGGCAGGGACGGGCCCCGTGCGGGCCCGTCGTGCAACGTGACGGCTGCACCGGCGGCCGCCGCGGGACAGGGGCAGGAACTGGGGGGATGGCGATGCGGATCACCGTGGGCAAGAAGACACTCGTGCTGGGCGGCGCGATGACGATCGTCCTGATCGGCATCGCCGTCGCGATCCTCGCCGCCGGCGGCATCGTCGCGTGGGAGTACAGCAACAGCAACGCCTTCTGCACGAACAACTGCCACGCGGTCCACCCGGAGGAGCCGCGTGCCTATGCCGCGTACTCGCACGCGCGCGTCCAGTGCGTCGAATGCCACATGGGCCGCCTGCCGACGCTGCAGCTGATGACGCTCAAGATGGCGCACTACCACGAGCTCCTCGGCATGGTCACCGGCTACAAGCGGCCGCTCGCGGGCACCACGCTGCGCCCGGCACGCGACTCCTGCGAGGGCTGCCACTGGCCGTCGGTCAACCACGACGACACGATCCGCACGAAGATCCACTTCGAGCCCGACGAGAAGAACACCGAGGTCCGCACGAAGCTCGTCGTCCACACCGGCAGCGGTGTCGGACGCGAGAAGGCGACGCGCGGCATCCACTGGCACATCGACCAGAACGTCGAGTACGTGAGCGACGACGTGCAGAAGCGCACGATCCCGTGGGTCCGGATCACCGACAAGGACGGCAAGGTGACCGAGTATCTCGACACGACGAGCAAGCTCGGCAAGGCCGAGATCGACCAGAAGGTGAAGCGCAAGATGGAGTGCGCCGACTGCCATAACGCCGCCGGCCACCCGTTCAAGAACCCGGCCGACCGTGTCGACGAGGCGCTGGCCGAGGGCCGCATCGACCGCTCGATCCCGTCGATCAAGGCGCGTGCGCTCGCGATCATCGACAAGGCGTCCACGCTGCACGGCCCGATGGAAGATCAGGTGAATGCGTTCAAGCAGATCATCGCCGACGCGGCGCCCAAGGGCACGCTGAAGCCGGAGCAGAAGGCGGCCGAGGAGCAGTTCGCGAAGGCGATGCTCGGAATCCTGCAGCTGTCCGAGTTCGAGGCGAAGGACCTCACGTGGAAGTCGTTCCCGAACCACGTCGGGCACAAGGACTTCCCCGGATGCTTCCGCTGCCACGACGGCAAGCACGTGAATGCGAAGGGCGAGGCGATCCGCCTCCAGTGCACGCTGTGCCACGACATTCCGCAGGTTTCGATCGACGGGTCGCTCAAGACCGTCGCGTCGACGAAGACGCCGGGCCTCACGCCGCCCGACTCGCACAACGCGCCCAACTGGATGCACGACCACCGGACGAAGATCGACGACACGTGCCAGATGTGCCACGGGCCGCTCAAGTGGGGCAAGGACGGCGGCAACTTCTGCGCGAACCCGGCGTGCCACGGCCGCAAGTGGCCGGAGATGTCGCTCGACGCAAAGCGGTCGTGACAAAAACGCGCGCAAGAAACGCGCGCGTTTTCGTCCCGAATCAAGTCAGCGGGAAAAGCTTCGGGCGGCCGGGCGCTTTTCCCGTAGTAACGGCTAACGAAGCGCGCGGTTCACAGGTCGCTTCGCTCCCCGTTCGGTAGCGCGCGGATGCGGGCCGTATGGCCTGCCGGCCGCTCTCGTCGTGCGCGAGGGCTGAATCTGCCGCGACCGGCCGCCGCGCCGGAGCGAGACGCCGAAGTGCCGGTCAGTCGCGCGACGCGTGCTTGGCGAGCTTGCGCTGCAGCGTGCGCCGGTGCAGCGACAGCGCGCGGGCGGTCGCCGAGATGTTGCCCCGGCACTGCAGCAGCACCCGGTTGATGTGCTCCCACTCGACGCGCCCCGGCGACATCGGCTTCACCGCCACCGGGATCGCCGGGTCGGCGCGATCGCAATGGAACGCCGCCACGATTTCGTCGGGGTCCGCCGGCTTCGTCAGGTAGTGGACGGCGCCGAGCTTCATCGCCTCGACCGCCGTGGAGATGCTGCCGTGTCCGGTCAGCATCACGACCCGGATCTCCGGCTGGACCGCGCGCGCCTGCGCCAGGACCTGCAGTCCGGACCGGTCGGGCAGCTTGAGGTCGACGACCGCGTATGCGGGTCGATGCGCCCGCACGGACGCCAGGGCCGCCGCGCCGTCGTGCGCGACCAGCACGCGGTAGCCGCGCCGCGCGAGCGCGCGAGCGAGCGCGGCGCACAGCACGTCGTCGTCGTCGACCAGCAGCAGCGAGGGCGCGCCGTTCGGGGCGCCGGCGGCGGTCGCGTTCACGCGCCGAGCGCCGAAAGTGGAATTCGCACGTCGGCGCGCATCCCGCCGTCCGCGCGATTGGCGAACTGCAGCGTGCCGCCCAGCCGCCGCACGGCGTCGGCGGCGAGCACGAGGCCGAGCCCGGTGCCCTTGCCGCGCGGCTTGGTCGAGAAGAACACGCGGCCCAGCTTCTCGCGCGCACCTTCCGGCATGCCGGGCCCCCGGTCGGTGACCGACACTTCGAGCCAACCGGCATCCCAGCGCGCGAGCATGCCGACATCTTCCGCCGAAGCGTCCGCGGCATTGTTGAGCAGGATCAGGATCGCCTGCTCGAGCGGCGCGTCGACGGCGATGGCCGGAACCGGCAGCGCGCCCTCCCACTGGCACGCGAGCGTCGCGTCCGGACGCAGCGCCTGGCAGCGCTGGACGGCGGCCTCGAGGAACCGATCGAGCGGCACGCGCGCGCCGGGCGCCGCCGCCGCGTGCGCCGCCGCGGCCGTCAGGTTCAGCACGGTGCGGCGGCACGCTTCGACCTGCGTCGCGATCGTCGCAGCATCGCGCCGCAGGACCGCCGGATCGGCCTCGTGCGCCATCTCGCCCGCGATGGCCGCCATCGTGGTCAGCGGCGACGCGAGCTCGTGGGCGGCGCCTGCCGCGAGCGCGCCGACGCGCAGCACGCACTCGTCGCGGCTCGCGGCGGCCGCCGCCTCGCGCAGCAGCCGCTCGTGCTGGCGCAGCATCGCCGCGATGCGCGCGACGAACCACGCGGACAGCGTGGCCGTGAGCACGAAGCTCACGTGGCGGCCGGCGGCCGCGAGCGCCGCGGGCAGCGGCGCGCCGCCGGCGAGCACGAGCGGCCACGGCGACGCGGCGGCGGCCGCGTAGCAGGCGAGCACCGCGCAGACGCCCGCGGCGGCAAGCGGCCACGGCAGCAGCAGCGCAACCAGCACGCCGTGCAGCACGTAGAGCCAGACGAACGGGTTGGCGGCCCCCCTGACAGCGCGATCAGCAGCGTGAACGCGACCAGGTCCGCGGCGAGGTGCGCCGCCACCTCCGCGTGCGACGTCGGGCGCGCGCGCCGCACGCGCACCGCCGCCGCCACGTTGAAGCCGAGCAGCACGGCCACGACGACGACCAGCGGCCGCCACGGCAGCGCGGCGCCGGCGTACGCGGCCAACGCAAGCGCTGCCGACTGCCCGGCAATGGCGAGCCAGCGCAGCTGCACGAGCAGCCGCAGGCTGTCGACGACCGCCGGCCGCGCGTCGCGCGCCGGCTCCGGGACGCGGGGCGCGGCCGACGCGGGGTCGCCGGCGCCGGCGGGCCCGTGGTCTGCGGCGTGTTCGGTGGCTGGGGTATCCATCGTTCGTCTGGCCGCGTGCACGCGTCCCGTGCACGCCGGATTGAAGCGCCGCCATTAGACCATCGTGCCGCGGCCCGGTGTGCCGGCCGCACGTGCGCGTTGATTCACGTCAACGGCGTCCACGGCCGTCGGCGGTTTCGCGCCGTTCGCGCGGCCGCGGTCGGCGCCCGCGGCGGCCGAGGTACAATCGCGGATTGCCTGTGGGCGGCATCACATCCCGCCCGGGCGCCAGGGACTCGACGACGGAAGGACACGATGGTGGGTGGCAGATGGGCAAGGATCGGGGCGTGGTTGCTGGCCGCGGCGCTCGCATGCGCCAGCGCCGGGGCGACGGCGGCCTCCACGTATTTCGTCACGGTGGCGGGCACGCCGGCGTCGATCGCGTGCACGAACACCGGGTTCACGTTCGGGTCCACGGTGACGCTGCAGTGGCAGCTCAAGTCCACGACGTCCGCGATCGACATCAATGTCTTCATCAACGGCGGGCTCGTGGGCACGACGACCGTCACCCCCGGCAGCACGTCGGGCTCGGCCCCGATCGGCGCGAATCCGAGCGACCAGTACCCGTCGACGCCGTTCCCGTACACGCTGCGGATCGAGGCCCAGCCGCAGGACTCCTACACGGACGGCGTGCAGGCGTCGTTCGACTGCCCGTCGGCCGTCGGCACGAACTGGAACCACGTGACGTTGCCGCCGAAGGTGCCCAAGTTCCTGGCGTCGCCGCAGCCGGTCAACTTCCCGGCGACGGCCGTCGGCGATACGGCGGCGGCGCAGGTCGTCACCGTCACCAACGGCGGCACGGCGGACGCCACCAGCATCGTGCTCAACAACAGCAATCCGACCGAATTCCCGGTCACGACGAACACGTGCAGCGGGGCGCTCGCCATGGGGGCCACGTGCACATACTCGGCCACGTTCCGGCCGTCGACGGGAGGATCGCGCACGGCGACCGTGCAGATCGCCGATGAAGGCGGTGCGGCCGGAGCGGCGTTCCTGCGTGGCACCGGCACCGGCGGTCCCCAGCTCTCGCTGGCGTCGAGCCTGGCGTTCGGCAGCCAGGCGGTGGGCTCGACCAGCGCGCCGAACAACGTCACGGTGACCAACATCGGCTCGACGACGGCCACCGTCGCCAGCGTGACCAGCAGCAATGCGGCGGAATTTCCCGTCACGACGACGTGCGCGTCGGTGCCGGCCGCGGCCACGTGCACGATCGCGATCTCGTTCAAGCCCGCGGTAGCCGGGGCGCGCAGCGCCACGGTGACCGTGGCGAGCGACGGGGCCGGCAGCCCGCAGACGATCAGCGTCACGGGCACCGGGACGGCGGGCGGCGGCACCGGGCAGCTGTCGCTGCCGGGACCGGTGACGTTCGCCGCGCAGGTCGTCGGCACGACCAGCGCACCGCAAGGCGCGACGATCACCAATGTCGGCACCGCGCCGGTGACCGTGACGAGCGTCACCAGCAGCAATCCCGAATTCCCGGTCACGTCGACGTGCACGACGGTGGCGGCGGGCGCGACGTGCGCGCTCTCGCTGACGTTCGCCCCGACGGCGGTCGGCGCGCGCAGCGCAACGGTCACGGTGACCAGTAACGGCACGGGCAGCCCGCAGACGCTCGCGGTGTCCGGCACCGGCACCGCCGCGCCCACGCCCGGCCAGCTCGTGTTCGCAAGCGAAGTGAACTTCGGCAGCGCCGAGATCGGCAAGACCACCGCGCCCGCCCGCGTCGCCGTCACCAACGTCGGCGGCACGCCGGTCGCGGTCGCGAGCGTCGGAAGCAGCAACCCGTCCGAGTTCGCCGTCACGTCGTCGACGTGCGGCAGCATCGCGACCGACGCGAGCTGCGCGTTCGAGCTCGCGTTCACCCCGGGCGCGCAGGGCGCGCGCTCCGCGACGATCACGGTCGTCAGCAACGGCGCGGGCAGCCCGCAATCGATGGTGGCCCGGGGCACGGGCGTGACGGGGCCGCCGCCGCCGCCGCCGACCGCCGACGTGATCGAGTACTACCACGCCGAGTGGGACCACTACTTCATGACCAGCATCGCCGACGAAATCGCCAAGCTGGACGCCGGCGTCTTCGCGGGCTGGGCGCGCACCGGCTACAAGTTCAAGTCGCACGCGCTCAACACCGCCGGCGACGTCAACGTCTGCCGCTTCTTCAGCACGTCGTTCGGGCTGCGTAGCTCGCACTTCTACACGCCGTTCGCGAGCGAGTGCGCGATCGTCAAGGGCAACCCCGACTGGCAGTTCGAGGGCGAGGTCTTCGGCATCCCGATTCCCGACACGAGCGGCGCATGCCCCGCCGGGACGGTACCCGTCTACCGGCTCTACAACAACGGCCAGGGCAACGCGCCGAATCACCGCTATACGACCGAGCTCAACGTTCGCGCACAGATGATCGCGCACGGCTGGATTCCGGAAGGCTACGGACCGCTGGGCGTCATCATGTGCGCGCCGATCTGACGCGGGCCGCGCGCGGAGGATCGCCGGCGCAGGGGACGACCTTGGGCCGCCGCCGGCCGCGCGGCCGGCACCGACGACGGGAGGCGCGATGCCGTGGCTGCTGCTGTTCCTGGCCGGCCTGTTCGAGGTCGGCTGGGCCATCGGGCTCAAGTACACCGACGGGTTCACGCGGCCGTGGCCGACCGCCGGCACCGTCGTCGCGATGGTCGCGAGCGTCGTGCTGCTCGGCATCGCGATGAAGTCGCTGCCGGTCGGCACCGCCTACGCGGTCTGGGTCGGCGTGGGCGCCGTCGGCACGGCGGCGCTGGGCATCGTGCTGTTCGGCGAAGCGGCGAGCGCCGGGCGGCTCGCGAGCCTCGCGCTCATCGTCGCGGGGATCGTCGGCCTGCGGCTCGCCACGCCGGGCTGAGCGGCGGCGCCGCGCAGTCAAGAAAAAAGCCGGCACGCGCCGGCTTTCTCCCCGTGGACGTGCGCTCGCGCTACTGCGACAGCACCCACTTGATCAGCGACTTGAGGTCGTCGCCCTTGGCCTTCACTTCCGGGTGGCCCTTGGCGCCCGCGAGCTTCGCCTCGAGCATGGCCGGCGCGTCCGCCTTGCCCTTGTACTTGGCGGCGACGTCCTTGAACGACGGTCCCATCTTCTTCGCCGAGATGTCGTGGCAGTTCATGCAGCCGCTGCTCTTCGCCAGCGCTTCCTGCGCGCTCGCCGAGCCGGCAGCGCCGATGGCCACGGCCGCGATGGCCGCGATCACGATCGACTTCATCATTCACTCTCCTCGATGGACGGGTGCCGGGCCGCGGCGGCTCGCCCCGAGCCGCCGCCCCGGCACTCTGGTCGCAATCCTAACCTACGGCAGGCCCGTACGTCGACGTCCGCGGCGCCCGCCACTCGGGGTCCGCCGTCACATCGCGAGGATCCATTTCACGAGCGTCACGGTGTCCGCCTCGGACGACTTGACCTGCGGGTGGCCCTTGCCGGACATCAGGTTGCCGACCAGCGTCTTCTCGGCGTCGGCCTTGCCCTTGTACTTGGCCGCGATGTCCTTGAACGACGGACCCATCTTCTTCGTGTCCTTGGCATGGCACGTCATGCAGCCGCTCTTCTGCGCGAGGTCGTCCGACGCGCTCGCGACACCCGCCGCGCCGAAACCCACCGCCACCGCCGCCACCATCACGATTGCCTTCATTGCTACGCTCCTTGTCGTCATTGACGCCCGGCCGCCCGGGCTCGCCGGGGAGTCTAACGCAGCGGCGGGCGCCGGCGTTGACCGCGCGCAAGGCCGGGTGCTGCCTGCGACAACTTGCCGCACCCCGTTCAGTCGGCCGCCTGCGGCAGCGCGGAGGCCGGCCGCACCCGGTGCACCGCGAGGTGGAGGGGCGTGCGCGAGCGCGGCACCTTGCGCACGAAGTGGTCGCGCGCGATGTGGTAGCTGGGGTCGAATCCGAAGAAGTTCCGGTGCATGCGCTCGAGCTCGTCGGCGCGATACGCGGCCAGCGGCCGCGCCGCCTCGTCGGCCGCGCGGCGCGCGGCCTTCGCGGCGAGCTGCGCCGCGTAGTCGGCGGCGCCCGCCCACGCGTGCGCGCGCCGGGCGACTTCCGCGCGAAACGTCGCGGGCGCGGCACCGAAGCATTCGTCGACGAGCCCGGTCGCGGCCGCCTGGCGGGCGGACAGCGGCAGGCGCCCCTGCGTCAGCGCGGTCGCCGCTTCGGCGCCGACGCGGCGCGGCAGCAGGTAGGTCCAGTACTCCGACCCGTAGAGGTTGCCCATGCCCTTGTAGTGCGGGTTCAGGATCACGCCGTCGCGCGCGTACACGCGGTCGGCGGCGAGCGCCAGGAACACGCCGCCCGCCCCGGCGTTGCCCTGCATCGCCGCGATCGTCAGCTGCGACCCGGTCTCGACGATCTCGCGCACGAGGTCGTCCATCGCATGGATGTTGCGCCAGGACTCCTCGGCCGGGTGGTCGGCGGCTTCGACCAGGTTGAGGTGGATGCCGTTCGACCAGAAGTCCGGGCCGCCCTCCAGCACGATCACGCGCGTCGGCCGCGACTTCGCCGCCGCGTAGGCGGCACGCAAGGCCTCGCACTGCGCGGTGCCCATCGCGCCGTTGTGGAACGGGAAACGCAGGAAGCCGACCGCGTCGGCCTCGACGTACTCGATCGGACGCCAGGTCGGGAACGCGACGGCGGCGTCGGGCGCAAGCGGCACCTCGGGCACGTTCGCCAGCAGGCTGCCCAGCACGGCCTGCGCCGGCAGCTTGAGCCGCGGCTCGGGACCCACGGCTCTCGCCAGGTGCGTGACCCACACGGCGCCGTCGACGGTGGCGCGCAGAATCGCGCCGTCGCGCCGTGCGACGACGTCGCCCGGCGCGGCGCCGGCCCGCAGCGCCGCGAGTCCGCCCTCCGCATGCGCGTCGAACAGGCGGACCGCCTGGCCGAGCACGGTGTCCGGCACGCCGGGCGCACCGTCGGCAGCGCGCACCTTGCGCAGCACGGCGGCCGTGTCGTCGGCACCCCAGTCGATCGCGCGGTCGGCCTGCCGCATCGCCGGCCGCGCCTCCCCGCGTGCGCGCGCGCCGAATGCCGCGAGCGGCTCCGGCCGCCCGCCGTCCGCGATGCGCGCGAGCGCCTCGCCGAGCGCGGTCACCGCCGCCTCGGTGACCTCGTGGCGGTACAGGCTGCCCTTGGTCGCGTCGCGCATCGGGAATTCCGCGCTCGCCCAGACGTCGCCGGCGTCCATCTCGCCGTTGGCCTCGAGCACGGTGACGCCCCAGGTCGTCTCGCCGTTGGCGATCGCCCAGTCGAGCGCCGAGGGTCCGCGATCGCCGACGACGCCCGGATGCACGACGAGGCAGCGCACGCTCCGCCACACGGGGTCGGGGATGCGCCGCTTGAGGAACGGCGCGACGACGACGTCCGGCCGCCACAGCGCCACCGCCTCCTGCGTGACGGCGTCGTTGATGTCGAACTCGACGGCGACGTCGTGGCCGGCGGCGCGCAGCTCGACGAACACCCGCTGCGTCAGGCTGTTGAACGCGTGCGCGAGCAGCAGGATGCGCATCAGCAGATCCGCGGCAGCTGCTCGCCGGTCAGCCAGTCGACGACGCGGCGGCCGCCGAAGCTCGTGTCCATCTGCACGAAGTGGTGCGGATCGGCGATCGCCTCGCCGACGACCGCCGCGTCGCGCCCGAGCGGGTGCGCGCGCATCGCCGCGAGCAGCGCGTCCGCATCCTCGGGGGCGCAGATCGCGACGAGCTTGCCCTCGTTGGCGACGTACAGCGGGTCGAGGCCCAGGAACTCGCACGCGGCGCGCACGCCGGCCGCCACCGGGATGCGCTCCTCGGCGATCACCATGCCGCAGCGCGACTGCCGCGCGAGCTCGTTCAGCGTCGTCGCGAGCCCGCCGCGCGTCGGGTCGCGCAGGCAGCGTATCCCCGGCACGGCGGCGACCATTGCCGCGACGAGCCCGTGCAGCGCCGCCGTGTCCGACCGGATCGTCGTCTCGAACTCGAGGTTCTCGCGCAGCGACATGATCGCCACGCCGTGGTCGCCCAGCGTGCCGCTGACGAGGATGCGGTCGCCCGGCCGTGCGCGGTCGCCGCTGATCTCGACGCCGGCGGGCACGATGCCCACGCCGGTGGTCGTGATGAACACGCCGTCGCCCTTGCCCTGCTCGACGACCTTCGTGTCGCCGGTGACCACCGGCACGCCGGCCTCCTTCGCCGCCGCCGCCATCGACTCGACGATCCGCTTCAGGTCCGCGAGCGGGAAGCCCTCCTCGAGGATGAAGCCCGCCGCGAGGTGGAGCGGCACCGCGCCCGCCATCGCGACGTCGTTGATCGTCCCGTGGACGGACAGGCAGCCGATGTCGCCGCCCGGGAAGAACAGCGGCGACACGACGTGGCTGTCGGTCGCCATCACCATGCGGCCGCCCGGCGCGGCGAACGCCGCCTGGTCGTTGGCCTGCCGCAGCCATTCGTTGTCGAACGCGCGAACGAAGAGCTCGTCGATCAGCTGCGCCATCGCGCGGCCGCCGCCGCCGTGCGTCATGTCGACGCGGCCGTGGCGGAAGTCGATCGGGCGGACGTAGTCGGCGCGCATCGCGACGTTCATTCCGCGGCCGCCGCGGCGACGATCGCCGCGTCCCGGAACCGCCCGTACGTGTAGTGGGCGGCGCACGCGCCCTCGGCCGACACCATGCACGACCCCAGCGGGTGGTCGGGCGTGCACGCGGTGCCGAACACGCGGCACTGCGCCGGCGTCTTCACGCCGCGCAGGATCGCGCCGCACTCGCACGCCTTGTGGTCGGGCACCGGCCGGTAGACGATGCCGTAGCGCGCCTCGGCGTCGAACGTGGCGTACCGCTCGCGGATGCGCAGCGCGCTGTAGGCGACCTCGCCCAACCCGCGCCACTCGAACGAGCGCCGCAGCTCGAACACGTCGGCGACCAGCGCCTGCGCCTTCACGTTGCCGTCGCGCGTGACCGCACGCGTGAACTCGTTCTCGACTTCGGCACGGCCTTCGTTCAGCTGGCGGACCAGCATGAGGATCGCCTGCATCACGTCGAGCGGCTCGAAGCCGGCGATCACCACCGGCCGCCGGTACTCCTCGGCGAAGTATTCGTACGGCCGGCTGCCGATCACCGTCGACACGTGCGCGGGGCCGATGAAGCCGTCGAGCGGCACCGTTCCGAACTCGCGCACTTCGGGCGACTCCAGGATCGCCGTGATCGCGGCCGGCGTCAGCACGTGGTTGCAGAACACGCTGAAGTTGCGCAGCGCCAGCGCCTCCGCCTGCCTGACGACGACGGCGGTCGGCGGCGTCGTCGTCTCGAAGCCGATCGCGAAGAACACGACGTCGCGGTCCGGATTCTCCCGGGCGATGCGCAGCGCGTCGGCACTCGAGTACACCATCCGGATGTCGCCGCCGCGGGCCTTCGCCTGCAGCAGCGACACGCCGCCGCTCGCGGGCACGCGCATCGTGTCGGCGTACGTGCACAGGACGAGCCCCGGCCGCTGCGCCAGCTCGATCGCGCTGTCGATGCGGCCGATCGGCAGCACGCACACGGGGCAGCCCGGCCCGTGGATCATCCGGATCGCCGGCGGCAGCAGGTCGGCCAGGCCGTAGCGCGAGATCGCGTGCGTGTGGCCGCCGCAGAACTCCATCAGGTTGTAGCGGCGGTCCGGCCGGGCCTCGCGCGCAATGGCGGCCGCGATCGCGCGGGCGCGCTCGCCGTCGCGGAACTCGTCGATGTACTTCATCCGGCGTCCTGCGGCGCGAGCCCGGCCTGCGCGAACGCCTCGAGGGTCCGCTGCGCCTCGTCCGGGTCGAGCTTCGTCAGCGCGTAGCCGACGTGGACGATCACGTAGTCGCCGACCGCCACGCCCTCGACCAGCGCGAGCGAGATGCGCTTGCGCACGCCGGCGACGTCGATCAGCGCCGTCTCGGCTTCCGGGAGCGCGACGACGCGCGCGGGGATCGCGAGGCACATGGTCAACTCCCTCGTCCTTGCAGCGACTGCAGCGCGAGCCACGCCTGCCCGAGCGCGAGACCGCCGTCGTTGGGCGGTGCCGCCTGCGCCTCGAGCAGCACGAGGCCGCGGCACGCCAGCGCCGCACGCAGGCCGCCGGCGACGATCGCATTGAGGAAGCAGCCGCCGCCGGCGGCCACCGTCGAGATGCCGTGCCTGGCAGCCGCAGCCGCGATCCATTCGGCGAGCGCGGCCACGAGCGTGGCGTGGAACAGCGCGGCGCCGTACCCGACGTCGCGCTCGTCGGCGAGCCGCGCCGCGAGCGGCGTCAGGTCGAGCTCGCCGTCGGCGGCGATCGCGAACAGCGTGTCGTCCGCGTCGATGCTGCCGTGGCGCTGCGCGACGCCTTCCAGGCGCATCGCGGCCTGCCCTTCGAACGACATCCGGTCGGCCACGCCCAGCAGGCCCGCTGCCGCGTCGAACCACCGCCCCATGCTGGTCGTCCGCGGCGCGCGCACGTCGCGCGCGAGCATCGTCGCCACCGTGCGCGCCGCCGGCTCGTGCGCGAACCGGCGCTCGATCTCGTCGCCGCGGCCCGCCGCGGCCAGCGCCGCCGCGGCCATCCGCCACGGCTCGCGCGCGGCGCGGTCGCCGCCGGGCAGCGCCAGCGCGCGCAGGCGGCCGATCCGCGACCACGCGATTCCGTCGGCGTACAGCAGTTCGCCGCCCCAGGCGGCGCCATCGGCGCCGAGCCCCACGCCGTCGAGCGCGACGCCGATCACCGGCGCCGCAATACGGTGCTCGGCGAGCACGGCAGCGACGTGCGCATGGTGATGCTGCACGGCGAACAGCGGCACCTGCCAGCGCGCCGCGAGCGCCGCCGCGTGGCGCGTGCTGTGGAAGTCCGGGTGCAGGTCGTGCGCGACCAGCGCCGGCACGACGTCGAGGATGCCGGTCAGGTGCGCGATCGCGCGCTCGAACGCGCGGCACGTCGGCGCGTTGTCGAGCTCGCCGACGTGCTGCGACAGGAACGCCTCGTCGCCGCGCGTCACGCACACGGTGTTCTTGAAGTAGCCGCCGACCGCGACCACCGGCGGTCCTCCGGCCGCGAGCCGGATCGCGCGGGGCGTGTAGCCACGGGCACGGCGGACGAACTGGAAGCCGCGGCCGGTCTCGCCGGGCAGCGCGCGGATCACGCTGTCGTCGCAACCGACGACGATGTCGCGGTCGTGGAGCACGTAGGCGTCGGCGATGCCCGCCAGCCGCGCGAACGCCTCGTCATTGGCGGTCACCAGCGGCTCGCCTCCCGGGTTCGCGCTCGTCATCACCAGCACCAGCGGCTGTGACGCCGCGCGCTGCGCCGCATCGGTTGGCCGGCCCGCGGCCTCGTGGAAGAGGAGCGCGTGCAGCGGCGTGTAGGGCAGCATCACGCCCAGCCACGCGAGGTCCGGCGCCACGCCCGGCAGCGCGGCATCGGCGCCCGCGCGCTTGCGCAGCAGTACGATCGGGCGCTCGGCCGACGCGAGCATCGCGTGCTCGGCGTCGCTCACGAGCGCCAGCGGCTGCACCGAGGCGACGTTGGCGACCATCACGGCGAGCGGCTTCTCCTCGCGCGCCTTGCGCTCGCGCAGCCGCGCGACCGCCTGCGCGTTGCGCGCGTCGCACGCGAGGTGGAAGCCGCCGAGGCCCTTGATGGCGACGATGTCCCCGCGCGCAATGCGCGCGATCGCCTCCGCCACCGGGTCGATGCCCGGCACGGCGCGCCCGCGCGCGTCCGCGAAGGCGAGCTGCGGCCCGCAGGCCGGGCACGCGTTCGGCTCGGCGTGGAAGCGGCGGTCGAGCGGCGACCGGTACTCGGCGAGGCACGCCGGGCACTGGACGAAGGCCGCCATCGCGGTCGTCGCGCGGTCGTACGGGAGCCGGCGCGTGATCGTGTAGCGCGGGCCGCAGTGCGTGCAGTTGATGAACGCGTAGCGATAGCGCCGGTCGTTCGGGTCGAGCAGCTCGGCGAGACAGTCGGCGCAGATCGCGCTGTCCGGGCCGATCGCCGTCGCCGCGCGGCCGCCGGCCGAATCGAGGATCGCGAACCCCGCGCCGTCGTCGACCGGCAGGCACTCGTGCTCGGTGACGCGGTCGACGCGCGCGAGCGGCGGCGCCTCCTCGCGCACGCGGCGCGCGAGCCGGTCGATGCGCGCCGGGTCGCCCTGCACCTCGATCGTCACGCCGGCCGCGTCGTTGCGCACCCACCCTGCGAGCTTGAGGTCGTGCGCGAGCCGGTAGACGAACGGCCGGAAGCCCACGCCCTGCACGACACCGTGCACCTCGAGGCGGCGGCGGACGATGTCGGCGGTGACGGCCTGGTTCACGTAGGCACGCGCAGGGACACGGCGGTCAGGAAGCCCGGCCCGCGGCCGCGAGCTTCGCCTCCAGCTCGGCAACGCGGCGGCGCAGCGCCGCCACGCTGGCGTCGCGCGCGGCGCGCGCACGGGCGCTGCCGTCAGCGATCCAGGCGACCCACGCGGCGAAGCCCTCGCCGGTCGTCGCAGACACGGCGAGTGCGGGCAGCCCCGGCCGGATCCGGCGCGCGTTGGCGATCGCCGCGGCGACGTCGAACGTCACGTACGGCAGCAGGTCGACCTTGTTGATCACCATGAGGTCGGCCGCGTGGAACATGTCCGGGTACTTGAGCGGCTTGTCGTCGCCCTCGGTCACCGACAGGATCACGACCTTGTGCGCCTCGCCCAGGTCGAATGCCGCCGGGCAGACCAGGTTGCCGACGTTCTCGATCAGCACGACGCTGCCGTCCTCCGGCGACAGCGTGGCGAGCGCGCGCTCGACCATCGACGCATCGAGGTGGCAGCCCTTGCCGGTGTTGACCTGCACGGCGGTCGCCCCGGTTGCGCGGATGCGGTCGGCGTCGAGCGACGTCTGCTGGTCGCCCTCGATCACGGCGACGCCCACCCGTCCCGCAAGCGCCTCGATCGTGCGCACGAGCAGCGTCGTCTTGCCCGAGCCCGGGCTCGACACGAGGTTCGCCGCGAAGATCGCGCGCTCGGCGAAGAATCCGCGGTTGCGCGCGGCGATCGCGTCGTTGCGCGCGAGGATGTCCTGCTCGACCGCGACGACCCGCGCGGCCGGGAGCGCGTCGTCGTGCACGGCAGACAGCGGCCCCGCGCCGGCGGCGGCCGGGCGATGGAGGCCGCCGTGCCACGTGCCGTCGGCGTGGCGGTGCAGGGGCAGCGCGTCCGCGTTCGCATGGCGGAACGCCGTGACGCCGGGTGCCGGCGCCGCGACGCCCTCGATGCGCGTCTCGCCGTGGCCGCAACCGCAGGTCGTGCACATGTCGTCGTCTCCTCGCTGTGCCGGGCCCACCATCAGGCGATCCCGATCTCCTTCACCCGCATCTCCTCGCCCGCGACGACGGACAGCTGGTAGCTGCCGCAGCGCGGGCAGGCGTCGCCCAGCCGCGCGAGCGGGACCTGGCCGCCACACGGCAGGCACCATGCCTGCCCCGGCGTGGTCGCGATCTCGAGCGTCGCGCCCTCGGCCACGCTGCCGCGCGTGACCGCGTCGAAGCAGAAGCGCAGCGCGTCCGGCTCGACGTGCGCGAGCGCGCCCAGTTCGACCCACACCGTGTGCACGCGCACGGCCGCGTGCTTGGCCGCCGCGTCGGCGACGATGCGCAGCACGCCTTCGGCGAGCGCCACTTCATGCATGGCCCACCTCGACCCGGCACGCGACGCAGGGATCGAGCGAGTGCACGTCGAGCCGCGCCGCGCGCAGCAGCGCCGCGCGGTCGTCCGCCGCGGCGTCGGCGAGGCCGCGGACGAGCGGCCCCTGCGGGTGGAAGTTCCACTCGGTCGGGGCCACGATCTGATAGTCGGCGACGCACTCGTCGCGCAGACGGACGCGGTGCAGCAGCAGCCCGCGCGCGGTCTCGACGGCGCCCAACCCGTCGCCCTCGCCGAGCGCCACGCTCTGCGCGCGCGGTGCCGCGAGCTGCGCGCCGGCGAGCGCGTCGAGCATCTGTCCCAGCTCGGCGATGCGCGCGACGATACGCGTCACCGGCGCGTGCCCGTACTTGCGGTCGACCGCGGCGACCAGCGGCTGCTCGCGCATCCGCGCGAGTGCGCTCGTCTCCACCGGCTCGCCCGCCCACAGCGGCGCGCGCGCGAACCCGGGGTCGTCGCGCATCGCCGGGGCGATCACGTGCAGCAGCAGATCGCGCCGCGGCGCCGGCATGAGCTTCGCCGCCGCGTGATGGCGCGGCGTCGCGCCGGCCAGCACGTGCGCGAGGAGCCGCGCGGGCAGCGTCGCGCCGGCGTCGGCCCACGCGGCGAGCGCGCCGACGTCGCGCAGCGCCAGCCATTGGTCGTGGGGCATGCCGAAGACCGCGCGTTCGGCCAACTTCGCGAGGCTCGCGCCGAGGCCCCGCATCGCGGCCGCGTCGCCCAGCAGGTCCGTCCCGTCGGAGGCGCGCGCCGCCGTCGCGATCTGGTAGCGGGCCGCGGTGACCGGCGTGACCTGCGGCTCGCTGCCCATGGCGTTCGGCCATCCGATCAGCAGGTGCCAGAAGCCCTCCTGCAGCGCCTCGACGACGATGCCGGCGTCGCGGCTCGCGCTCTCGCGCTCGAACCCGGTGGCGCCGGCAGCCGCCAGCGCGCACGCGGCGGCCGCGCCCTGCGCACCGCCGCAGATGCTGTAGAGCAGCGGAATCGTCGCGGCCGCCGCCACCGCCGTCTTCCCGGCCAGCACGCGCGAGGCCAGGAGCGGCCGCGTCGACCGCACGTCGACGCCGCGCACGCGCTGCCCGTCGCACCGGAGCGTGACGACGAGTTCACCCTCGAGCGTCACCGGCGCCTCTCCCGAGGTTCCCGCGCAGCAGGTCGCGCCGCGACAGTGGCGCCGCCATGCCGCGCTCCCGCGGTTCCGGCGCGTCCGCCGTGCGCGCGTCGAGCAGCGCGGCGAGCGCCAGCCGGGCCACGAGGCGCGCCGTCGCCTGGTCGGCGAATTCCTGCACCGGCGAGAACAGCGAGCACGCGAGGTACTCGCCGACGGCGGCGTCGTGTGCGCCGACGAAGTCGAAGTCGCCGGCCGGGAACGACAACCGCACCTTCGCGCCCGGCGCGACCGGTGGCCACGCGCGCGGGTCGCACGGCGCCACCACGAGGTTCATGCACCACGGGGTCAGCACCACGCCGAGCCAGCGGCCGTCGCGGCACGCGAAGCCGATCGCCTCGACCGCGAGCGCGGGATTGACGAATCCCAAACCCGCCATGCGCACCGCCGCGGCGCGGAACGACGCGACGAGCGCCGCCGACGGATCGGGTCGCGGCGCGGGCACGGACACGGGCAGCTCAGTCGTCATCGGCGAGCACCAGGAACTCGTCGCGCGCCGCCGCGCATTCCGGACACGTCCAGTGCGCGGGCAGGTCGGCGAACGGCGTGCCGGGCGGGATCTGCCAGACCGGATCGCCTTGCGCAGGGTCGTACACGTGCCAGCAGATCCGGCACTCGCGGCGTCCGCGCAACGCTTGCCCCGGCACTGCCATCACGACGCGTCCGCGAGGTCGGCGCTCATCCAGTCGACGAGCTCGGCGAGCCGCTCGCGGCTGTCCGCGAGGTCCTCCGGCGCGGCCAGCGCGGCCGCCGGCACGTCGACGATCTCGATCGTGTTGAGGATCAGCGTCTGCATGCTGTTGAAGTACTGGACGCGCCAGACGTCGGCCAGCGCCGTCGAGCTCACGTGGCAGTTGCCGAACCCGCGCGAGATCATCGCGACCGGGCCGACCGGCAGCGCCTGCGCGAGCATTGCGTGATCGTCGGGCGTCAGCGGAAACAGCGTCAGGTTGATCACGTGCGCCGGCATGCCGGGCGCGCGCGCCGCGAGCTGGCTCCCGATCTCCGCCAGCAGCGCCGGCGAGTTCATCGCGCCCGGCAGCACGTTGACGAGCGGCGGCGCCGCGGCCGTGCCCGCGCGCGCCGCATCGACCACGATCCGCGGCAGCGCGCCGGCCTCCAGCCGGTCGCCGACCAGCAGGCCCGCGTCGTCGAGCGTGCACACGCGCCAGAGCCCGGTGAACACGCTCTCCTGGATCCGGCAGCGGGACTCGCCGTCGATGCGGACCGACACTTCGCCCTCGCCCAGCACCTGGTCGACGATCGCGAGCGCCGGCGCCGGCACGCCGGCCAGGTCGAGCACCGGGGCGTCGGCACGCGCGCCCGGGTCCCATGCGGCCAGCGCCGCGGCGAACGCGGCGAGCACGTCGCGCGCGGCCCGTAGAGCGGCGGGATCCACGCGCTCGGGCACGCGCGGCATCGCGAACGTGTGCATCTCGCGCGGCATCGCGAGGAACTCGAGCGGGACGTCCTCCGGCGGCTGCGACGCGGGGCCGAGCGCACGGACGGGCAGCGGGAAATCCTTCATGGCGTCACTCCGCGATCGTGGTCATCCGGCGCAGGCGTCGCTGCCGGCACCCTCGCCGGCCACGGACACGCCGATGGACGGCGGCCGGGACGGCGCCGCGTCGAGCAGGGCTGCGATCTCGTCGAGATACGCGTCCCAGTTGCGCAATCCGTCGACGGCGCCGACGTACTGCCCGTCGGCCAGCATCACCAGCGCGGGCCAGCGGCGAAAACCGTAGTTGACCGCGAGCCGCCGCGCCTCGGCCGGCAGCGCCACGCCGACGGCGAAGCGTCCGGCGAACGCGCGCACGAGTTCGGGGACGACCACGGCGACGTCGAGCGTCTCGCGATAGCGCACCGGATCCTCGAGGAACACGACGAGCGTGCGGCCCGGGCGCGCGAGCCAGCCGTCGGGATCGTCCGCCGTCACCGCGGCGAAGCCGTGCTTGTCGAAGAGCCGCGCGATCAGCGGGTAGTGCAGCGGATCCGCGTCGGCGGCGATGGGCATCGGGATGGTCACGCAGCGTCTCCTCGCAGGTGGGGTGGCAGGACCGGCTCGCGGTCGATCAGGTCGGCAAAGCCGCCAACGGCATCGCCGGCGAGCACGGCCGCGAGCGCGTCGAGGGCGTCGTTGGTCGCGGCGGCCTCGTCCGCCGACAGCACGCGCACCGCCGCGCCGCGGAACGCCAGCACCCACGCGCCGGGCGCCAGCGCCTCGACCAGCAGGCAATCGAGGTCGAGCGTCTCGCCGCGGCCTTCGCAGCGCGCGCGCGGGCCATCCACGGCCACGACGCGCATGGGGATGCCGATGCACACGTCAGGCGCTCCCCCGCGCCGCCCGCGCCAGCACGCGCGGGTCGCCGTCGCGGCAGGCCGCCTGCGCGTCCGGGCGCTCGGATTCGTAGCGCGGCAGCGCAAGCGCGGTGTCGTTCAGCGGCTCGTAAACGGCCCCAGGCGCGCGCGGGACGCCGGGGAAGCCCCAGAGGGCCAGCTCGGCCGCCGCGAGTGCCACGGCCTCGGGAATGCGGTCGCGGACCGCCTGCCGCAGGCTGCCGCCGAAGTCGGCGAGCTCGACCGGCTGCACACCGATGGCGACGACCGTCTCCGGCGCGCGGCCATTGAGCTGCGCGAGCGCCAGCACGTCGTTGAAGCCGAGCTGGTGTGGCGAGAGCTTCGTGCGTCCCCACGCGGGAACGTCGTCGCCGCGGAGCACGACGAGCGTGCCGGGCGCCAGGCCGAAGTCGACGGCGTCGAACACCAGCACGCGGCGCGCCGACGCGACGTCCTCGTAGAGCGACAGGCCCAGCGTGCCGCCGTCCTTCAGCGTGACGGGCTCGGGGAACACGAACGCCGCGTGCAGCGCCTCGACCGCCCGCACGCCGAATCCCTCGTCCGCCCACAGCAGGTTGCCGATGCCCAGCACGAGGGCTTCGCACTGCCCCGCCACGATCTCCTCCTGTTACCGGTTGGGTTACAGGAGCAAGACTAGCGTCCCGTGGCGGCCGCGTATTGTGCTAGGTCAATGGCGCCGCAGGCCGCGGCGCCGGCGTCACTTGCGCTGGGCGGCGCGCATCGCGCGCACGGCCTCGTGCATGTCCCATGCGACCTGCAGGTGCATCCAGAACATCGCGTCGTTGCCGAAGTACATCGCGAGCCGCACGGCGGTGTCCGGCGTGATCGCGCGGCGGCCGTTGACGAGCTCGTTGACGCGGCGGCGCGAGATCCCGAGCGCGCGCGCGAGCTCGGTCTGGCTGATCGCGAGCGGCTTCAGGTACCGGCTCTCGAGGAACTCGCCCGGGCGCGGCGGCTTGCGCGACGGCAGCGCGAGCGCTGCCGTCCGCCGGCCCCCCGGCGCGCCCCGGAGCGGCGCGGCCGGCATGGCCGGGATCAGGGCTTCGGTGCCCGCTTCCACATCCGGATCCCGTTGATCATCGTGCCGATCACTGACTCGCCGCTCATGATGTCCTCGCGGAACACCATGTACACGTGGATGACCGCGAACAGCAGCAGGTACCACATCGCGAGGTGATGCCACGTGCGCACTTCCTGCGGATCCCCGAAGAGCACGAATACCCAGCCCATCAGGTTCATCGGCGTCGTGCCCCAGCCCCACTGCTCGGCGTACAGCGCGAAGCCGGTGACGATGATGAACAGCGTGCCCAGCGTGTACATCGCGAACATCGCGAGCTGCGCGAGCGGGTTGTGGCCGACCCAGAGGTCGGACTCCTTCTTCAGGAACAGGTAGTACGCCATCTGGCTGAACAGGCCCTTCCACCAGCGGCCGCTCCACACCGGCGGCAGGAAGATCGCGCGCGAGCTGTGGTTGCCGACGAACGCCCAGTAGATGCGCACGGCGAACGCCACCGCGAAGATCATCCCGGCGATGAAGTGGATCATCCGGATCCAGGCGAAGAAGTAGCTGAACGTCGCCTCGCCGCCGATCGCCGGCGGCGGGCTGCCGATCAGATAGCCCGTCGCGGCCAGGAACAGCATGGCGACCATCATCACCCAGTGCCAGAGGCGCACCGGCGCCTCGTACACGTAGATGGGCTCGAGCGGGCCGCTCAGGACCTGGCCCGACACGCGGTCGATGTTCATCGAGTGCTCCCGTCCGGTTGTCAGCGCACCTTCACCGCGACCAGCTCCTCGCCTTCCGGCGACATCACGTGCGTCGCGCACGCGAGGCACGGGTCGAAGCTGTGGATCGTGCGCAGGATCTCGAGCGGCTGCGCCGGATTGACCATCGGCGTGTTGAGCAGCGCCGCCTCGTACGCGCCGATCTGCCCCTTCGCGTCGCGCGGCCCCGCGTTCCACGTCGTCGGCACGACGCACTGGTAGCTGTCGATCTTCGTGTCCTTGATCTTCACCCAGTGCGCGAGCGCGCCGCGCGGCGCCTCGACCGGCGCCACGCCCTTGGCCTCCTTCGGCCACGACGACGGCTCCCACTTCTCGACGTTGGCCGTGGCGAGGTCGCCGGCCTTGATGTTGGCGACCAGCTGGTCGTAGAAATAGCGCATCTTGTGCGCGGCCCACTGGCACTCGAGCCCGCGCGCCGCCGTGCGGCCGAGCGTGGAGAAGAGCGCGGTGACCGGCACGTCGAGCGCCTTCAGCGCGCCGTTGACCTGCTCGACGATCTCCTTGTTGCCGCGGGCGTACGCGACCAGATAGCGCGCCAGCGGCCCGACCTCGACCGCGTTGCCCTTCCAGCGCGGCGACTTCACCCACGAGTACTTGGCGTTCTCGTCGACGTTCTCGATGTTCGTGCGCGTGCCCTTGGTCGCCGGCCCCAGCACGAAGTTGGGCTCGGTGACGCCGTCGAACGGGTGCAGACCGTTCTGCTCCTGCGCCTGCTTGTACCAGCTGTGCGTCACCCACTCCTGCACCTGGTCGGGCGCCTTGAGGTCGACGTCGAGCACCTTCTTGAGGTCGCCGCCCAGGATGACGCCCGCCGGCAGCAGCATGCTGTTGTTCGAGTAGTCGTTCGGGATGTCGGGGAACTCGCCGTACGACATCACGTTCTGGCCGGACAGCCCGCCGCCGATCTTCGCCCAGTCCTTGTAGAACGACGCCACCGCCAGCAGGTCCGGGAGGTACACCTGGTCGACGAACTCGATCGTCCGGTCGCAGATGTCCTTGACCATGTTGAGATTGGCCATGTTCACCGCACCGACCGCGCCCGTGCCGTCGACGTTGATCGGGCTCGGCACCCCGCCGACCAGCCAGTTCGGGTGCGGGTTCTTGCCGCCGAAGATCGTCTGAATCCTGACGATCTCCTTCTGGAAGTCGAGCGCCTCGAGGTAGTGCGTGGTCGCCATCAGGTTCGCTTCCGGCGGCAGCTTGTACGCGGGACTGCCCCAGTAGCCGTTGGCGAAGATGCCGAGCTGGCCGCTCTCGACGAACTTCTTCAGGCGGCTCTGGACCTCGCGGAAGTAGCCGGGCGACGAGTTCGGCCACGGCGAGATGCTCTGCGCGAGCTCGGAGGTCTTCTTCGGGTCCGCCTTCAGCGCAGACACCACGTCGACCCAGTCGAGCGCGTGCAGGTGGTAGAAGTGCACGAGGTGGTCCTGCGCGTACAGCGTCGCGTGCATCAGGTTGCGGATGATGTTCGCGTTCTTCGGGATCTTGATCGCGAGCGCGTCCTCGACCGAGCGCACGGAGGCGAGCGCGTGCACGCCGGTGCACACGCCGCAGATGCGCTCGACGAACGCCCACGCGTCGCGCGGGTCGCGCCCCTTGAGGATGACTTCGAGCCCGCGCCACATCGTGCCCGTGGACACGGCGTTGCGGATCACGTTGTCCTTGTCGACGTTGACCTCGATGCGGAGGTGGCCCTCGATCCGCGTGATCGGGTCGACGACGATGCGCTTGCCCGAGTTGTCGAGCGTGAAGCCCTGGGTCTGGATGGTCGCCATGTTACTTCTCCGCCTCGCTCACCTTGTCGTTGCGCGACTTGCTGCGCGCCTGCTTGATCGCGCTGACCGCCGCGTGCGCTGCGATCGCCGCGCCCGCCACCGCGACGGCGCCGAGGCCGATGCGGTCCGCGGTGCCCTCGATGCCGAGCCCGCCCGGCGGCCGGATCGTCGTCAGGTGGTCGTAGAACGAGCCCTTGTCCCAGAACGCGTCCTCCGAGCAGCCGATGCAGCCGTGGCCGGATTGGATCGGGAACGACAGGCCGTCGTTCCAGCGCAGCGCCGAGCACGCGTTGTACGTGACCGGCCCCTTGCAGCCGACCTTGTACAGGCAGTAGCCCATCCGCGCACCGGCGTCGTCGAAGTGCTCGACGAACTGGCCGGCGTCGAAGTGCGGCCGCCGGTAGCACTTGTCGTGGATGCGCTGGCTGTAGAACATCTTCGGACGTCCCTGCGCGTCGAGGTCGGGCAGCCGGTCGAAGGTCAGGATGTACGTGACGACGCCGGTCATCACCTCGGCGATCGGCGGACATCCCGGCACCTTGATGATCGGCTTGTCGGTGATCACCTTGTGCACGGGGGTGGCGCGCGTCGGATTCGGCTTCGCCGCCTGCACGCAGCCCCACGACGCGCAGCTGCCCCACGAGACGATCGCCTTCGCGTCCTTCGCGACGTGGCGCAGCTTCTCGACGAACGGGCGGCCGCCCGGGATGCAGTAGATGCCGTCGTCGGCGAGCGGCGGGTTGCCCTCGACGGCGAGGATGTAGTTGCCCTTGTACTTCGCGATCGTCTGCTCGAGCGCCTCTTCCGCCTGGTGGCCCGCGGCCGCCATGATCGTGTCGTCGTAGTCGAGCGAGAGCATCGACAGGATCACGTCCTTGGCGAGCGGGTGCGCCGAGCGGATGAACGACTCGGTGCAGCACGTGCATTCGAGGCCGTGCAGCCACACGACCGGCGTGCGCGGCTTCGTCTGCATCGCCTGCGCGATCTGCTGCGCGCCGGCGTCGCCGAGTCCCAGCGACGCTGCGGTCAGGCTGCAGAATTTGAGAAAACTCCGCCGCGAAATGCCCTGCCGGCGCATCAGGTCGTAATAGGTCTCGCTCATCGCATCCTCCGGCGATCCCGCGTGCAGGCGGCACGGCGGGCACTGCGTGTGATCGCGCGCACGGCGCAACGGTCCCATTCAGCGCGCAATCGCGCACACGCCGATTGACGAAGGTCAAAGGATCGCCGGTCCCGCGCGGCCCCTGCGCGTGCGCTCTGACCGCGTGCAAGAAACGGCGGCGCCCTGTAACGGGGGCCGTGCCAGCGTCGCGGCCGCCGCCGCCCCGTGCGGGAAGCCGGTGCGCGGGCCGGGGCGCCGCTAACGCGCGCGGCGCTGACTTAAGTCAACGAGCGCAGAACGCCCACGGCGCACGATCGCGCTGATGGCGTCGCCCCGCGCGTCATGCCGGCGGGCGTCGCCAGCCGATGCGGGAATCCGACGTGCCACGTTCCAGGGATGCGACACCGGAGCAGGCGGTAGAGGCCGCGATCGCGCGCGTGCTGGCCGCCGAGGACGCCGCGCGCGAAGCCCTCGTCCGTGCGCAGGAGGAGGCAGCCGCCCAGGCCGAGGCCGCGCGCGCCGCCACCCGGGCGCTCGCGCAGCGCACCGCCACGCGCATCGCCGCGGTCCGCGCGGCGTTCGAGCGCAGCGTCGCGGCGCAGGTGGCCGCGCTGGAGGCCGAAGCCGAGGCGCTGCGCGGCGCGCACGCGCTCACCGACGCGGAGGTCGCCGCGCTCGAGCGCGCGCTGCAGAGGCTGGCCGCGGAACTCGCGCAGGGCCGGACGTGATGATCGAGGCCGGCAGCGTCGAGTTCGCGTACGCCCGCGTGTCGGCGCGCTACGGCGCCCGCCCGGACGAGGCGCTGTGGCGGCGCATCGAGTTGCTGCGCGACTTCGCCGGGGTGCTCGTCGCCGTGCGCGCGTCGCCGCTCGCCGGCTGGGTCGTCGGCGTGGGCGCCGACGCCGAAGCGCACGCGGTCGAGGCGGCGGCGCGCCGGCGCTGGCGGCAGCTGGTCGCCGAGGTCGCCGGCTGGATGCCCGCCGCGTGGCGCCCGGCGGTCCTCTGGTGCGCGTTGCTCGCGGACCTGCCGGTTCTGCTGCACGTCGCGCACGGCGGCGACCGCGCACCGTGGCTCGCCGCCGATCCCGTGTACGGCGAAGTTTCCCGGCGCGCGCTCAAGGACGTGGACGCCGACCGGTCGCGCCTGCTCGCCGCGGCGTCGCACGGCGCGCGTCGGGTCACGGACACGTGGCGCGCCGAGTGGCAGCGGCGCCTGCCCTGCCCGCTCGCGCAGACCGGCACGCTCGCCGAGCTGGTCGCGGTACTCGACGCGCACGCGCGGGCCTTCGCCGCCGCGCATCCGGCCGACGGCTGGCCGCTGCGCCGCACGCTGCACGCGCGCGTCGCGCTGCTGTTCCGCCGCGCCGCGCTCGAGCCCGCGGCGGCGTTCGTCTACCTTGCGCTGGCCGCGCTCGAGTACGAGCGCGTGCGCGGCGAACTGCTGCGCCGCTGCGTGTTCCCCGCGCAGCCGCTCGCGACGTGATCCGCCCCCGCCCCGCGCGCTGGTTCGAGGTCCTCGCCGCAAGAGACGACGCGGCGCTCGCGATCGAGGCGCTGGCCGCGACGGGCGCCGTCGAGCTCGAGGCTGCGCCGGCGAGCGGCCTGCCCGAGAACCTCGCCGACCTGAAGCCCCGCCTGTCGGAGTTCGCCGAGCTCGCGCTGCGGTACCGCGCGTACTGGCCGACGGAGGGGCTGGCGCCGTCGCCGTTCCCGGAGCCGCCGGCGCGCACGCTCGACCGCTGCCTGACGCAGGTGCGGGCGTGGGCGCAGGACGCCGAGCCGCTGATCCAGCAGCTGCAGGCCGGCACCGCCGAGCACGTGATGCTGGAGCGCTGGCGGCGCGTGTTCCGCGCGCTCGCCGGCAGCGCGATCGACCTCGCGCGCACGGCGGCCGCCGGCCCGCTCGTGCGCGTGCGGCTCTTCGTGTTCCCGCCCGACACCGACCCCGCCATTCCGCCGCGGCTGCTGCTGCGGCAGTTCGTCGAGGACGGCGAGCTGCATGCGCTCGCCGTCGGCACCGCCGAGGAGCTGTCCGAGCTGGCGCAGCAGGCGGCCTCGCTCAAGGGCCACGTCCACGACATGCCGACGTGGCTCGTCACCGACATGGCGCGCAACGAGGCATACATCGACGCCCGCACGAAGGCGCTCGGCGCCGACGACGGCGTGCTGCGGCGCGACCTCGCGGCCCTGCACGAGCGGCACGGATTGCGCGAGGCGCTGGGCAACGCGTGGCGGATGCAGTGGCTGGCGGCGAACGTACGCGCGCTGGAAGCCGGCGACCTCTTCTGCCGGATCACCGGCTGGACCAGCGACCTCGCCGGCCGCGGGCTCGCGCATGCGATCGACACGGCGAAGGCGCGCGCCCTCGTCCACTTCCCGCCGCCGCCGGCCGGCGCCACGCCGCCGCTGCTGCTCGCCAACCCCGGCTGGGCGCGGCCATTCGAGGTCTTCAGCCGCGCGCTCGGCATGCCGTCGCGCAACGAGGCCGACCCCTCGGTGCTGCTCGCGATCGCGGTCCCGCTGATGTTCGGCTACATGTTCGGCGACGTCGGGCAGGGCGCGGTCATCGCGGTGGCCGGCCTGGTGCTGCAGCGGCGCTTCCCGCTCGCGCGCCTGTTCGTCGCCGGCGGCATCGCCGCCGTCGTCTTCGGGCTGCTGTTCGGCAGCGTGTTCAGCCTGCACCTGCTGCACCCGCTGTGGCTCACGCCGCTCGCCGACCCGCTGACGGTCCTGCTGGTGCCGCTCGCCGGCGGCGGCGTGCTGATGACGATCGGCCTCGCATTGCGCGCGGTCGAGGCGCACTGGCGCGGCGACTTCGCCGTGTGGCTCGCCACCGACGCGGGGCTGATCGCCGTGTACATCGGCCTGCTCGTCGCCACGCTGCGGCCGGTCGGCTTCGTCGTCGCGGCCGCCGGCGCGCTCGTCTATTGCGGCGGCCACGCGTGGCACGCGCGCCGAGCGCTGGCCGCGCTGCCGGCGCTGGGCGAGCTCGCCGAGCGCACGCTGCAGATCCTCATCAACACGCTGTCGTTCGCGCGCGTCGGCGCGTTCGCGCTCGCGCACGCGGGCCTGTCGTCGGCGATCGTCGCGCTGATGACCGCGACCGACAGCGCGATCGCGGCGGCGGTGATCCTCGTCGCCGGCAACGTCGTCGTCATCGTGCTCGAGGGCCTCGTCGTGTCGATCCAGACCACGCGCCTCGTGCTGTTCGAGTTCTTCACCCGCTTCCTCGTCGCCGAGGGCCGGGTGTTCCGCCCGCTGCCTCTTCCGCCTTCCCTCTCGCAGGAGACTTCACGATGAAGCCCACGTTCCGATTCATGGCGGCGCTGGTCGCGGTCGCGCTGGCGCTCGCAGCCGTCGCGACGGCGCTGCTGGTCGCCGCCCCGCCGGCGCAGGCCGCGCCGCCCGCGCTGGCCGGCCTGGGCGCGGAGGCGTGGAGCTACGGCCTGCTGGCGGCGGCCATCTCCACCGCGCTCGCGGCGCTCGGCGCCGGCTTCGCGGTCGCCAAGGTCGGCACCGCCGCAATCGGCGCGCTGGCCGAGAAGCCGGAGCTCTTCGGCCGGCTGCTGATCTTCGTCGGCCTGGCGGAGGGCATCGCGATCTACGGGCTCATCGTCTCGATCCTGATCCTCAACCGGCTCGCGTGATGGCGATCCCCGCCTTCGTCGGCGACGAAGTGACGGCAGCCGGCTACCGGCTTGCCGGCGCGCGCGTGCGCGTGCCCGCGCCCGGCGACGAGGGCGCTGCGCTCGCGGCCGCGCGCGCGGAGTCGCCGCTGGTGCTGATCAGCGCCGCGTGCGCGGCGCGCGTCGATCCGGCGGCAATGCGCGCGGCGCTCGCGGCGCTCGCGCCGCTCGTGGTCGTCGTCGCCGACGCGCAGCGCGGCGCCGCGCCGCCTGACTTGGCCGCGCGCCTGCGCGGGCAACTGGGGCTCGAGGCATGACGCTCGAGGCCCGCGTCGCCGCGCTGCTCGAGCTGGTCGAGGCGGACCGGTGCGGGCGTTGCGACGCGATCGTCGAAGCGACGCGCCAGCGCATCGACGCGCTGCTCGGCGAAGCGCACGCGGCCGCACGCGCGCAGATGCGCGAGGCGTTCGCCGTCGAGCGCAAGCGCGCCGCGGAACGCATCGCCGCCGCCCGTGCCGGACTCGCCACGCGGCGCCGCCTCTACGAGCAGCAGCGCGCCGCCGCGCTGCTCGCCGTGGGCATGGAGCGCCTGCCGGCCGCGCTGCGCGCGCGCTGGCGCGACGACGCCGCACGCACCGCGTGGGTCGACGCCGTCGTCGCCGTGGCGGCAACCGCGCTCCCCCGCGACGCGTGGCGCATCGCGCATCCGGTCGATTGGGCGGAGGCCGAGCGGGCCGCGCTCGGCGCGCGCCTCGCGGCCGAACTCGCGACCGCGCCCGCGTTCGCCGCCGAGCGTGCGATCGCCGCCGGCATGCGCATCGCGGCCGGCGGAAACGTGATCGACGGCACGCTCGCCGGCCTGCTGGCCGACCGCGCCACCATCGGCGCGCGGCTGCTGGGCCTGATCGAGGATCTGCGATGAGCGCCGCCGGGCCGCCCCAAGGCGCGAATAGTTCCCCCTCCGGGGGCAGCGCAGCGGCGCATGCCGCAAGCGTGGGGGTCCACATGAGCGCCGCCGGGCCGCCCCAAGGCGCGAATGGCACCGCGGCCTCGCGTTGCGCGATGCCGAATTCGACGTCGGTGCATCGGCCGCCGTCCCCGCGCGCGGACGCGCTCTGCGAGCCTCGGCTTCGCCCCGCGCGCGTGACCGGCTCCGGGGACAGCGCAGCGGCGAATGCCGCAAGCGTGGGGGGACCATGAGCGTCGCGTCGATCCGCTGGATCAGCGGCCCGGTGCTGCGCGCGAAGGCGGCCGGCCCGTTCGCGCTGCGCGAGGCGGTGCGCGTCGGGCCGCAGGCGCTGCTGGGCGAGGTCGTCCGGCTCGTCGACGACGAGATCGTCGTGCAGGTCTACGAGGACACGACCGGCCTGCGCGCGGGCACCGAGGTCGTCGGCGACGGGCTGCCGCTCGCGATCCGGCTCTCCCCCGCACTGCTCGGCAACATCTACGACGGCCTCCTCCGGCCGCTGTCGGGCACGGACTCCGCCCACGTGGCGCCGGGCATGCGCGCCGCGGCGCCGGCGGCGCTCGCCTTCACGCCGCGCGTGCGCGTCGGCGACCTCGTCACGGGCGGCACCGTGATCGGCGAGGCGACCGGCGCTTCCGGCCGCGTCCAGCGCTGCCTCGCGCCGCCGGATGCGACCGGCGCGGTCGTGCGCATCGCGGGCGCCGGCACCTGCCTCGACACCGACCCCGTGTGCGTACTGGACGCCGGCGACGGCGCGACGCGCGAGCTCGCGATGAGCCACGCGTGGCCCGTGCGCACGCCGCGGCCGGTGCGTGCCCGGCTGCCGACGACCACGCCGCTCGTCACCGGGCAGCGCATCCTCGACAGCCTGTTCCCGGTCGCCAAGGGCGGCCGGGCCGCGATCCCCGGCGGCTTCGGGACCGGCAAGACCGTGCTTCTCGAAGCGCTCGCGAAGGGATGCGACGCCGACGTGATCGTCTACCTGGGCTGCGGCGAGCGCGGCAACGAGCTCGCGGGCGTGCTCGAGGAATTCCCGGAGCTGACCGACCCGACCAACGGCCGGCCGCTGATGGAACGCACCGTCATCATCGCGAACACGTCGAACATGCCGGTGGCGGCGCGCGAGGCGTCGATCTACAGCGCCGTGACCGTCGCCGAGTACTTCCGCGACCAGGGGCTCGCCGTCGCGCTGATGGCCGACTCGACGAGCCGCTGGGCGGAGGCGCTGCGCGAGGTCTCGGGGCGCTTCGGCGAGCTGCCCGGCGAGGGCGGATACCCGGCGTACCTGTCGTCGCGACTCGCCGACTTCTACGAGCGCGCAGCGCGCGTGGAGACGCTCGGCGCGGGCGAGGGCTCGGTGACGGTGATCGGCGCCATCAGCCCGCCGTCCGGCGACTTCTCGGAGCCGGTGACGAGCCACACCAAGCGCTACGTGCGGGCGTTCTGGACGCTCGACGTCAAGCGGGCGCAGGCGCGCTTCTACCCGGCCGTGCACCCGCTGCAATCGTACGCCGAGGACGCCCTCGAGTTCGCGCCGTGGTGGGCGGCGCACGGCAATGTCGCGTGGTGGAAGCTGCGGCGCCGCTTCCTGACGCTGCTCGACGACGAGGCCCGACTCGAGCGGATGGCGCGCATCATCGGCAAGGACGCGCTGCCGGTCCGCCAGCAGATGACGCTGTTCTGCGCCGAGCTCGTCAACGATGCGTTCCTGCGGCAGTCCGCGTTCTCGGACGTCGACCGGGTCTGCACGCCGGCGCGGCAGGCGGCGATGATGCGGCTGCTCGACAAGTTCATCGACCACGCGGACGCCGCGGTGGCGGCCGGCATCCACCCCGACCGCCTGCGCGAGCTGCCGTCGCTGCGGCCCCTGCAGCGGATGGCCGAGGACATCGGCGACGCCGAGGTCGCACGCCTCCACGACCTCGAGGCCGCGCTCGACCGCGAGTTCGCGGACCTCCTCCACGCGGCGGAAAGCGCGCATGCGGCTGACGGTTGAAGGCGCGGCGGTCAGGCTCGAAGGGCCGATGCTGTTCCTGCGGCGCACGCTCGCGGTCGGCCTGCACGACGCCGTCGAGGTGATCGGCACCGACGGCCACCCGCGCCTCGGCCGCGTCGCCGCGCTCGACGACGCGTTCATGACGATCGAGGTGCTGGAGTCGACGTCGGGGCTGTCGCTCGCGGGAACGGTCGTGCGCTTCCGCGGCGAGCCGATGACGTTCGGCCTGTCGCCGGGCATCCTCGGGCGCGTGTTCAACGGCGTGGGCCAGGTGATCGACGGCGGCCCGCCGATCGCGGTGCGGCAGACGCACCGGATCGAGGGCCTGCCGATCAACCCGCACGCGCGCGCGGGCCCGCGCGACTTCATCGAGACCGGCGTCACGGCGCTCGACCTCATGAACAGCCTCGTGCGCGGGCAGAAGCTGCCGATCTTCTCCGGCGGCGGCCTGCCGCATGACCGGCTCGCGATGGAGATCGCGCGCCACGCGCGGCTGCGCCACGGCGGCGGCGGCGACGGCGGCGACTTCGCAATCGTCTTCGCCGGCATCGGCGTCCCGTACGACAGCGCCGAGTACTTCCGCAAGAGCCTCGAGGGCAGCGGTGCGCTCGAGCGCACGGCGCTCTTCCTCAACCTCGCGTCGGACTCGTCGACGCAGCGGCTGCTGACGCCGCGGTTCGCGCTCACGGCGGCGGAGTACCTCGCGTTCGTCGAGGGCAAGCACGTGCTCGCCATCCTCACCGACATGACGAACTACGCCGAGGCGCTGCGCGAGGTGAGCTCGTCCAAAGGCGAGATCCCGAGCCGCAAGGGGTTCCCCGGCTACCTGTACTCGGACCTCGCGAGCCTGTTCGAGCGCGCCGGCTGCATCCGCGGCAAGCCCGGCACGCTGACGCAGCTCTCCATCCTCACGATGCCTGCCGACGACATCGGGCACCCGATCCCCGACCTCACCGGCTACATCACCGAAGGGCAGATCGTGCTGTCGCGCGACCTCGACCGCCGCGCCGTCTACCCGCCGATCGACGTGCTGCCGTCGCTGTCGCGGCTGATGAAGGACGGCACCGGCGGCCACTACACGCACCCGGACCACCCGGCGCTCTCGTCGCAGCTCTATGCCGCCTACGCGCGCGCCGTGCAGGCGCGCGTGCTCGCGAGCGTCGTCGGCGAGGAAGGGCTGGCCCCGACCGACCGGCAGTACCTCGCGTTCGGCGCGGCGTTCGAGGACCGGCTCGTGAGCCAGTCCGGCGCGCGCTCGCTCGAGCAGAGCATGGACGAGGGGTGGCGGTTGCTCGCCGGCCTGCCGGTGACCGAGCTGACGCGGCTGTCCGACGCGCAGATCGCCGCGCATCTGCGGACCGCGTGATGCGGTCTTTGCCCAAAGGGACGCAGAGGCGCAGAGAAGACCACGCGCGTTCCGCGGACAGGCGCCGACCACCGGCGTTCCCCCGCGTCCGTGCGTCTCCCGCGAAATCCCGGCCGCCGCCATGACCGAAGCCACCCCCACCCGCGCCGTCGCGCTGGAGCTCATGGACGAGCGTCGCGCGATGCGCGAGGGCTACGTGTTCCTCGACGAGAAGTGCCTGCTGCTCGCCGGTGCGATCATGGCCGAGCTCGCGCGCTACGCGGAGCTCGCGCGCGTGCTCGCGTCCGCGCACGACGCCGCGACCGACGCGCTGCGCGCGGCCGTCGCCCGGCATGGGCTCGAGGGCCTCGCCGTCTACCCGGCCGCGTCGCAGGGCGACGCGCGGCTCGCGGTCGAGCGCCGGTCGGTGATGGGCGTTCCGCTGCAGGATGCCGCGTGGCGGCCGGCCGACGCGCCCGCGCCGGCGGCGACGCACCCGTCGCCGGAGGCCGAGGCGTGCCGGCGCGCGTACGCGGCCGCGATCTCCGCCGCCGCGGCCGTGGGGGCCGTCGCCGGCAACCTCGAGCGCCTGTCGCTCGAGTACCGGCGCTCGGTGCGCCGGGCGCGGGCGCTGCAGGACGTGCTGCTGCCGGAGCTCGACCGCACGCTGGCCGGGATCGAGACCCGGCTGGAGGAACTGGAGCAGGAAGACGCCATTTCGATGCGCCGTCGTGGTTGAATGGCGGTCTCGCGAAGAGACCGCCCGATGGAAGTCCACAAGACCGCGCTCGTCGGCCACTCGGCCGAGCACATGTTCGACCTGATCGAGGCCGCCGAGCACTATCCGGACTTCCTGCCGTGGTGCAGCGGCGCCACGATCCTCGAGCGCACCGACGAGGTCGTCGCCGCGCGCATCGCGATCAATTGGCACGGCGTGAAGATCGACTTCGTGACCCGCAACCCGAAGCGCCGCCCGGAGTGGATGGCGATTGATCTCGAGCAAGGCCCGTTCCGCCGCTTCGCCGGAGACTGGCACCTGCGGCCGCTGCTGGACGCCGGATGCAAGGTGGAGTTCAATCTCCGCTACGAGTTCTCGAACGCCGTGATGGCCCGCGTGGCCGGCCCGGTGTTCGACCGGATCGCCAACACGCTCGTCGACGCGTTCGTCGTGCGGGCCGCGAACGTCTACGGGCCCGGGACGTTCTCGGGAACGACCGGATGACGACCGGGCAACCACCGAAAGGCCATCGCCTGCCCATGACCGATATCGACAAGATCGACGCGTTGCGCGCCTCGAAGATCGGCGTCGAGCTGACGCCCGACCAGTGCCGGCGGCTCGCCGAAGCGATCCGCTACCGCGACCTCAAGGACGGCGAGGTGCTGGTGCGCGAAGGCACGCGCGACAACCACCTGTACGTGATCGTCCACGGCAACCTGCGCGTGGTCCGCGGCGCCGGCAGCGCCGACGAGGTGACGCTGTTCGTGCTGACCGCGGGCGACCTCGTCGGCGAGCTGTCGTTCATCGACGGCACCGAGCACTACGCGTCGCTCGTCTCGCGCGGCGACACGCACGCGTTCGGCCTCGAGCGCGAGCAGCTCGAGGCGATGCTGAAGACCGACGCCGACGCCGTCTACCGCGTGATGCGCGGGATCATCCGCACCGTCCACCAGATCCAGCGGCGGCTGTCGATGCAGCAGGTCGAGCTGACCAACTACATCTACAAGCAGCACGGGCGGTACTGAGCCGCCGGCGGGGCGTCGGCGCCCGCCGAACGGCGGATCGCGCAGGAGGCGCAGAGAAGACCTGTCGGGACGTCGGGAAATCGCGGGAAATCGAGCCTGGCTCGGTTTTCCTCTGCGCCTCGGCGCCTCCCGTGAACCAACCGTCGCGCGCTACGCCGGCTCCGGCACCGACGGCAATCCCGCCAGCGCCATCGCGAGCTCGGCCTCGTCGTAGTCGAGGTCGGCCAGCTTGCCGGCGAAGTAGTCGATGTACGCCTGCATGTCGAAGTGGCCGTGCCCGCACAGGTTGAACAGAATCGCGCGCGCGGTGCCCTCCTCCTTGCAACGCAGCGCCTCGTCGATCGCGCCCTTGACCGCGTGGTTCGCCTCGGGCGCCGGCACGATGCCCTCGGCGCGCGCGAACGCGACGCCGGCCTCGAACACCTTCGACTGGTGGTACGCGCGGGCGTCGATGAGGCCAAGCTCCTTCAGGTGCGAAACGAGCGGCGCCATGCCGTGGTAGCGCAGGCCGCCGGCGTGGAACCCCGGCGGCGTGAACGTCGAGCCCAGCGTGTGCATCTTCGTCAGCGGCGTCAGGTGCCCGGTGTCGCCGAAGTCGTACGCGTAGCGGCCGCGCGTGAGGCTCGGGCACGCGGCCGGCTCGATCGCGACGACCGCGACCTTGCGCCCGCCGCGCAGTTGCGCGCCGAGGAACGGGAACACGATGCCCGCGAAGTTGGAGCCGCCGCCGGTGCAGCCGACGATCACGTCGGGATAGTCGTCGGCCATCTCCATCTGCGCCATCGCCTCCTGCCCGATGACCGTCTGGTGCAGCAGCACGTGGTTCAGCACGCTGCCGAGCGCGTACTTGGTATCGTCGCGCTGCGCCGCGACCTCGACCGCCTCGGAGATCGCGATGCCAAGGCTGCCCGGGTGGTCCGCGCGCTGCGCGAGAATCGCGCGGCCGGCGTTCGTCTCGCGCGACGGCGAGGGCGTGCAGCGCGCGCCGTACGTCTCCATCAGTGCCCGCCGGTAGGGCTTCTGGTCATACGAGACGCGCACCATGAACACCTGCACGTCGAGGCCGAACAGCGCGCCGGCGAACGCGAGCGAGCTGCCCCACTGCCCGGCGCCGGTCTCGGTGACCAAACGTGCAACGCCCGCCTGCTTGTTGTAGAACGCCTGCGGAACGGCCGTATTCGGCTTGTGGCTGCCCGCCGGCGACACGCCTTCGTACTTGTAGTAGATGCGGGCGGGCGTCTGCAGCGCGCGCTCGAGCCGGCGCGCACGGTAGAGCGGCGTCGGCCGCCACTGCCGATAGACGTCGCGCACCGGCTCCGGAATCGGGATCTCCCGCTCGGTCGACACTTCCTGCAGGATCAGCTCCAGCGGGAACAGCGGTGCCAGGTCGTCGGGCCCGACGGGCTTCTTCGTGCCCGGGTGCAGCACCGGCGGCAGCGGCTTCGGCAGGTCGGCCTGCAGGTTGTACCAGGCGCGCGGCAGGCGCGTCTCGTCGAGGACATACTTGATCGAGTCGTTCATCGGGGGCTCCGGGAGGCGCGGCGGGCGCCGGATGCGGTGGCTGCTGGCAACGGATCGATTCTACCGCGCGCCCCCGTCCGGACGCGCTTGATGCAGGTCATGGCGCCCGCGCGGCGCAAGCGCGATGCTGCCGCCATGGGAGATACACCGGCCACGACGGTCGCGCCGCCGACACGCAAGGTGCACGACGCCGGGCGCCATCCGCGCCTCGCGCGCGAGCTGCGCACGGTCCGCGCGATGATGTGGATCTATTGCCACGACCTCCACGCCGAGGACCACGGCCTGTGCGCCGGCTGCGAGGCGCTGATGGCCTATGCGACGCGCCGCCTCGACCGCTGCGTGTTCGGCGACGACAAGCCGACGTGCGCCAACTGCACCGTGCACTGCTACAGCGCCGCGATGCGCGACCAGATGCGCGCGGTCATGCGCTACGCGGGCCCGCGGATGCTGCGCCGGCACCCGATCCTCGCGCTGCGCCACGTCGTCGACGGACGCCGGCCCGCGCCGGCGCTCCCGCGCGCCAAGCAGCCGCCCGCCTGATCGGACGCGGGCCGCCACACGCCCGTCCGCCCACGAACCCGAAAGCGCGACCCTTGCGCTCCCGCTTGCGTGGGAGCGTCGGGGTGCGGGTCGAACACGGGCAAAGAAAAGCCCCGCGCAAGGCGGGGCTCGAAGGGGTGATGGGCGCCGGAGCTACTTCGTC
>JAXMFI010000013.1:0-21638 GCA_046347835.1 Burkholderiales bacterium
ACCCGCTCGCTGACGTCGAAGAACACGATGCTGGCGGCGACGACGAAGCCGATCGCGCCGTAGGTGCCGGGGAGGTCGTAGCGCTCGGCCAGCTCGTTGATCAGCTGGCCCAGGCCGCCGAAGTTGATCAGGAACTCGACGCCGACGATGTTGATCATCGCGAAGATGAGGCCGAGCCGCAGGCCGACGAACACGGTCGGCGTCGCGGCCGGCAGCAGGATCTTCCAGAACTGCTGCGAACCGGTGAGACGGAAGCTCGCCCCGACGTCGATCAGTACACGGCGCGTGCCGGCCAGGCCCTCGAGCGTCTTCAGGATCACCGGTGCCAGGCCCGCGGCGAAGCCGATCATCACGATCGTCGTCGTGCTGCGGCCGAAGATCACGAGGAACAGCGGGTACATGAGGACGATCGGGGCCGCCGCCAGCGCGCCGACCCAGCCCTCGCAGGCGAGGCGGGCGACGCGGTAGCGGTAGAGCAGCACGCCCAGCGGGATGCCGGTGGCGACCAGCAGCAGGCTCGCCCAGAGCACCTCGAGCGTCGTCTGCCAGAAGCGCTGCAGCACGTGCTCTTCGGCGACGATGCGCGGAATCGCCGCGAGGACCTGCGTCGGCAGCGGCACGATGAAGCGGTTGATCACGCCGGCACGCAGCAGCGCCTCGACCACGGCGAGCGCGGCGACCACGGTGACGACGCCGAACACGCGGGCGCCCGCGCGCGACGCGAGGCGCGCGCGCCAGCTCACCGCCGCGCGCCCTGCTGGAGCACGCGCGACTCGTCCTCGGCGATGCCGCGCGTGGCTTCTTCGCGCAGGTCGTGCCAGATCTGCGCGACCAGGTGGCCGAAGCGGTCGCTCTCGACGACGTCGGCGTCGCGCGGGTGCTCGAGGTCGACGTCGACGATCCGCTTCACGCGCCCGGGCCGGTACGTCATCACCAGCACGCGGTCCGACAGTTGCACCGCCTCGGTCAGGTTGTGCGTGATGAGCAGCGTGGTCTGCTTGAGCTCCTGCTGGATCGCGAGCACCTTGTCGCCGAGCAGCACGCGCGTCTGCTCGTCGAGCGCCGCGAACGGCTCGTCCATCAGCAGGATCTGCGGCCGCGACGCCAGCGTGCGGGCGATCGCGACGCGCTGGCGCATGCCGCCCGACAGCTCGGCCGGGTAGCGGCGCTCGAAGCCGCGCAGGCCGACCAGCGCGACGAAGTGCGCGGCCTGCGCCTGCCGCTCGCCCCGCGGCATGCCGGCGATCTCCAGCGGGAACGCGACGTTGTCGAGCACGGTGCGCCAGGGAAACGTCGACTCTTCCTGGAACACCATGCCGATCGCCGGGTGGGTGCCGGAGATCGTCGCGCCACCGACGGTGACCCGCCCCTGGTAGTCGCCGACGAGGCCGCCGATGACGTTGAACAGCGTCGACTTGCCGCAGCCCGATGGGCCGATGATCGACACGAATTCGCCGGGACGCACGGCGAACGAGACGTCGTCGACGGCGAGGAGCTCGCCGTCGGCGGTGGCGAAGCGCTTGGTGATGCGGTCGACGACGAGCAGCGGGTCGGGGCTCGCCCGAACGTCGCCGGCCGCAGGCGCCGCCATCAACGCGGCGGGATCTGGATCAGCTCGGCCAGCTGCTCCTTCGTCAGCGGGGCCGCCGTGAACTTGAGCGCGACCGCGTCCTGCACGATCGTGTCGAGGCCGACGATGCGGTCCGGGTCCACGGCCGCCTTCGGGAAGAAGTCGTCGCGCGTGCGCTTGGCCATCGCGACGGGAATCCCGACGAAGTCCGCGTACGTCTTGAGCGCGGCCGGGTCGCTCGAGTACAGCCAGTCGATCGTCTCGCGGTACGCCTTCATGTAGCGCTCGATCGCGGCCTTGCGTCCGGTCAGCGTCGCGACGTTGGTGATCAGCAGGCGGACCGTCTGGCCCTTGAACACGGTCGCGTCGTTGCCGCTCGCGACGATGCGGATCTTGCCCTCGTCGAGCTGCTGCATGCCGAACGGCGGCGCCGACCAGCCGACGTCGATCTGGCCGGACATCACCTGCGTGAGCGTCGGCGCCGGGCCGCCGGTGGCCGTCGGCTTGGCCTTGAGGTCGTACTGCTTCATGAACGCGGTGACGATGCCGTGCGTCGACGACCCGTTGGTCGAGTACGCAATTGTCTTGCCCTCCGTGTCCTTCAGCGACCGGATCGGCGAGTTGGCCGGCACGTACCAGAAGAGGTCGGCCGCGCCGGTGGTCTGGGCGCCGATGATGCGCACGGGCGCGCCCTTCGAGAACGCCGACAGCACGCCCATGATGCCGGGCGCGACGCCGATGTCCACGCTGCCGGAGATCACCGCCTGCTGCGTCTCGCCGCCGCCCTGCGTCCACAGGATCTCGAGGTTGAGGCCATGCTTCTTGAAGATGCCGGCGCGCTGCCCGACCTCCGAGATCGTCGTGTCCCAGTTGCCGCGCTGTCCGGCCGCGACCTTCAGCGTCTCCTGCGCGGCCGCGGTGCCGCACGCAACCGCGACGGCGAGCGCGACGACGGCGCCGCGCAGCATGGTGAATCTGCCCATGGAATCCTCCGGTAGGGAGTGCCGCCCGGCTTGCCGGTGCCGCGCGGATCGCGGCCCGGGTGGGTGCCGGCTGCGGCCCCTCGAGCCCGAAGTGTGGCGTGCCCGTCCGCCGCGCGTCAACGTCGGCGTGCGGGCGGCGGCCGGTGCGGGCCGGGCGCGACCGTCAGCGGATCGTCATGCCGCCGTCGGCGGCGATGACCTGCCCGGTGACGAACGCGGCGCCCGCCGACGCCAGGAACACGAACAGCGGCGCGATCTCGTCGGGCTCCGCCCAGCGGCCGACCGGGATGCGCTCGAGGTACTTGTCGCGGAAGCGCGGGTCGGTGCGGATCGTGTCGGTCATCGGCGTGGCCGCGCCCGGCGCGACCGCGTTGACGACGATGCCGAACTTCGCGAGCTCGCGCGCCGCGGACATCGTCATGCCGACGACCGCGGCCTTGGCGGTGCTGTAGTTGATCTGGCCGATCGTGCCGACCAGCCCGGCCGCCGACGTCACGTTGATCACGCGCCCGTAGCGGCGCTCCATCATGCCCGGCGCGACCGCCTGCAGGCAGTGGAAGCTGCCGGTGACGTGCACGGCGAGCACGGCGTCCCACTGCGCCTCCGTCATCCGGTGGAGCATCGCCGGCCGCGTGATCCCGGCGTTGTTGACCAGGATGTCGACCTGCCCGAACCGCTGCACGGCGGCCGCCACCATCGCGTCGACGTCGTCGCGGCGCGCGACGTCGCAGCCGATGCCGAGCGCGTCGGCGCCGCCGGCGCGCAGGTCGGCGGCCACCGCCTCGGCGCGGTCCCCCGCGAGGTCCACGATCGCGACGCGCGCGCCTGCGGCGGCGTACGCGCGTGCGACGGCGGCGCCGATTCCCTGGGCGGCGCCGGTGACGATCGCGACTTTGTCGGCGAGCTGCATGGTCCCTCCCGTGCCGGGCCGCGGCGCAAAATGCGCACGCCGATACCGGAATTGGCGCACTCTAGCCCCGCGGCACTGGCGCGCCGTTGATTTCGCGCAAGGAACGCCCGGCGAGGCGCGCGCGCAACGATCCGGGCCAGGCCCGGATTTCACTCGCGCGCGCGCGGCCGCGCGTCGGCGGCCGCCCGCTGCTGGCGCTCGATCAGCGCCAGCATCGTCGCCAGCGTGATCGACGCGAACGTCGCCCGCGCCGTCTGGTCGATTTCCGACAGCACGGCGGAGAGCGCCTGCCCGACCGGCGTAAGGTCGGACGGCTCCCGGCGCCCGGCGTCGGGGAGCCCCGGGTCCTCGAACGTCTGGATCACGTCGAGCAGCGTCAGCCGCCGGGCGTTGCCGACGAAACGGTAGCCGCCGCCCACGCCGCGCACGGACTCGACGATGCCGGCGCGCGCGAGGCCCGCCAGCACCTTGGCGAGGTGGTGCGCGGACACGCCGTACTTCGTGGCGATCTCGGCCGCCGACACGTGGCGCGTCGGGTCCGCGGCGAACTCGAGCACGCTGTAGAGCGCGAGCGACGTGTTCTTCTGCAGCTTCATCGCGCGGCCGTCAGGCCTCGAGGTCCATTTCGAGCGGGATGAACGGCCCGGCCATCATGCCCTGGCTGCGGAAGAACGACAGGATCAGCGTGTTCTCGCGGGCGAGCAGCGTCCGGACCTTGGTGACGCCGGCGCGGCGGAAGCCGGCGCAGATCGCGGCGAGCAGCCGCGCGCCGATGCCGGCCAGCCGGTAGTCCGGCTCGACGTCGACGGCGAAGACCCAGCCGCACGGCGGCGAGCCGAATTCCCAGTCGCGGACTTCGCCGATGATGAACCCGCGCACGCGCCCGCCGGCGTCGGCGACGAGGAACTGGCGCCCGGCCTGGCCGCCGTTCCCGTAGCGCCGGAACACCGACTGCCAATAGCCCGGCTTGGCGATGCCGGTCACCGCGGCGTCGATCGCGATCACGTGCGGCAGGTCCGCGCGGCGCGCGGGTCGCGTCGTCACCGCGTCGGCGTCGGCGCGCGGCGCACGGGCGCGGCGCGCCGGTGCGCGGACGCGCCTGGCCGGGGGGACGGTGGTCGTCACGGGCGTCGTCGGCAAAGGATGACAAAGATCAATTCGAAAGGCGCATTCCGGTACCAGAATGACCGTCACTTTGCATTCTAGCCGGTTCCGGCGGCGGCGGCGACGCCTCCGGGAGGACGGAACCGGCTGCTGGCACGCGACAAGGAGGAGCCTGCCGTGAAGCCGACGCCGATGCCCGCCCGCGATCCCCGGATCGCCGGCGCGGAGACGTGAGCCGCATGGCGCCGCCCGACGGCACGCGGCACGTGCCGACGTACTGCTACCAGTGCGTCGCCGGCCCCGACCTGCTGACCGTCAAGGTCGTCGACGGCGTGGCGACCGAGGTCGAGCCCAACTTCTGCGCGTCCGCGGTCCATCCGGGCGGCGGCAAGGTCTGCGTGAAGGCGTACGGCCTCGTCCAGAAGACGTACAACCCGAACCGCGTGCGCACGCCGATGAAGCGCACGAACCCGAAGAAGGGCCGCGACGAGGATCCCGGCTTCGTGCCGATCACGTGGGACGAGGCGTTCGACCTCATCGCCGAGCGGCTGAACCGCGTGCGCGCGGACGGCCTGAACGACGCCTCCGGCTATCCGCGGCTCGCGGTGAGCTTGGGCGGCGCGGGGACGCCGCAGTCGTACATGGGCACGTTCCCGGCGTTCCTCGCCGCGTGGGGCCCGGTCGACATGGGCTTCGGCTCGGGGCAGGGCGTCAAGTGCTACCACTCCGAGCACCTGTACGGCGAGTTCTGGCACCGCGCGTTCACCGTGTCGCCCGATACGCCGCACACCGAGTACCTGATCTCGTGCGGCGCCAACGTCGAGGCGTCCGGCGGTGTGGTCGGCGTCTGGCGGCACGCGAACGCGCGCGTCCGCGGCATGAAGCGCGTGCAGGTCGAGCCGCACCTGTCGGTCACCGGCGCGTGCTCGGCCGAATGGGTGCCGATCAAGCCGAAGACGGACGCGGCGTTCCTGTTCGCGCTCGTGCACGCGCTGCTGCACGAGCACCCGCGCGCGCGGCTCGACGTGCCGTTCCTGACGAAGCACACGTCGTCGCCGTACCTGGTGGGACCGCACGGCTACTACCTGCGCGACCGCGCGTCGCGCAAGCCGCTCGTCTGGGACACGGCGCGCAGCGGCGCGGTGGCGTTCGACGCGCCCGGCATCGCCGAGGCGCTGGAAGGCCGGTACGAGGCCGACGCGATCGAGATCGGCGCCGACGACGAGGTCCTGGCCGACGGGCGGCTCGCCGGCGCGACCGCGTTCACGATGCTCGTCGACCACATGGCCGCGTACACGGCCGACTGGGCGCAGGCGATCTGCGACGTGCCGGCGGCGACGATGCGCCGGATCGCCGGCGAGTTCCTCGACCACGCGCGCGTCGGCGAGACGATCGAGATCGAGGGCGAGCGACTGCCGTTCCGGCCGGTCGCCGTGAGCCTCGGCAAGACGGTGAACAACGGGTGGGGCGGCTACGAGTGCGTGTGGGCGCGCACGATGCTGGCGGCGCTCGTCGGCGGGCTCGAGGTGCCGGGCGGCACGCTCGGCACGACCGTGCGCCTGAACCGCCAGGTGCCGGCGCGCGTCGACAGCGTGCTCGCGGGCCCGGACGGGTTCATGGAGTACCCGCTCAACCCGACCGACAAGGCGCGCTGGTCGCCCAATCCGAACATCCGCAACGCGTACCGGACGATGGTGCCGCTCGCCGGCAACGGCCCGTGGAGCCAGGCGCTCGGGCCGACGCACTTCTCGTGGATGTTCCTCGACGAGACGCCGAAGGGCCTGCCGCGCGTGACGTGGCCGGACGTGTGGTTCGTCTACCGGACGAACCCGGCGATCTCGTTCTGGGACACGGCGGCGGTCGCCGACAAGATGGCGCGCTTCCCGTTCATGGTCGCGTTCGCGTACACGCACGACGAGACCAATCACCACGCGGACCTGCTGCTGCCGGAGGCGACCGACCTCGAGAGCCTGCAGCTGATCCGCATCGGCGGCTCGAAGTTCGTCGAGCAGTTCTGGCACCACCAGGGATTCGCGCTGCGGCAGCCGGCGGTCGCGACGCAGGGCGACGCGCGCGACTTCACGGCCATCGCGACGGAGCTCGCGCGGCGCACGGGTCTGCTCGACAAGTACAACGCCGCGATCAACCGCGGCGCCGCGTGCGTGCCGCTCAAGGGGCCGCACTGGGACGTCTCGCTCGCGCCGGACGTCGCGTACCCGCCGGAGGCGATCTGGGACGCCGTGTGCCGCGCCGCTTCGGCCGAGCTCACCGACGGGCGCGAGCAGCACGGCCTCGACTGGTGGCGCGAGCAGGGCCTCGCCACCAAGCCGTTCCCGCAGACGAAGTGGTACCTGTACCCGACGCTCGTCGGGAAGGGCCTGCGCTTCGAGCTGCCCTACCAGGAGCGGCTGCTGCGCGTGGGCACCGAGCTCGGGCGGCGGCTGCACGAGCACGACATGCACTGGTGGGACGGCCAGCTGCCCGAGTACCAGGCGCTGCCGAAGTGCAAGGACTTCAGCACGCTGTGGACGGCGGCGCTGGCGAAGGCGGGCGGCGAAGCCGACGCCTATCCGTTCTGGATGCTCACGGCGCGCAGCATGCAATACGCGTGGGGCGCCAACATGGGCATCCAGATCGTCAAGGAGGTCGCCGACAACGTGGCGGGACACCGTGGCGTGATCGTCAACACGCGGACCGCCGGGCGGCTCGGCATCGCCGACGGCGACCCGATCGAGATCGCGACGCCGCAGCACCGCGTGCGCGGGCGTGCCGTGCTGCGCCACGGCATCCGGCCCGACACGCTGCTTCTCGTCAGCCAGTTCGACCACTGGGCCATGCCGTATGCGAAGGACTTCGGCGTGCCCAGCATGAACGCGCTGACGCCGATGTCGCTCGACCTGACCGACGCGACCGGATCGGGCGCCGACATCGTGCGCGTCAGCCTTGCGCCCGCGAATGGAGCCAGGCGATGACGCGCTGGGCGATGGTCGCCGACCTGCGGCGCTGCGTCGGCTGCCAGACGTGCACGGCCGCGTGCCGGCACGCGAACGCCACGCCGCCCGGCGTGCAGTGGCGGCGCGTGCTCGACGTCGAGCTGGGCGAGTACCCGGACGTCCGGCGCGCGTTCGTGCCGGTCGGGTGCCAGCACTGCGACGAGCCGCCGTGCCGCGACGTGTGCCCGACGACCGCGACGCGCAAGCGCGCCGACGGCATCGTCACGATCGACTACGACCTCTGCATCGGCTGCGCCTACTGCGCGGTCGCGTGCCCGTACCAGGCGCGCTACAAGACGACGCGGCCGGCGTTCGCGTACGACCGCGCGATGGCGAACGAGACGAAGCGCCGCGACGACCGCCGGCTCGCCGTCGCGACCAAGTGCACGTTCTGCGTCGATCGCATCGACGAGGGCCTCGCGGCGGGCAAGCGGCCGGGCGTGGACCCCGAGGCGACGCCGGCGTGCGTCAACGCGTGCATCACGCAGACGCTGCAGTTCGGCGACCTCGACGATCCGGACAGCAACGTCTCGCAACTGCTGCGCGAGAACCGGCACTTCCGCATGCACGAGGACCTGGGCACCGGCCCCGGCTTCTACTACCTCTGGGACGCGGCCGACGCGGCCGGCCCCGCCACCTGACGACGCAATGGGCTATCCGGCGAAAGGCTACGGAACGTACGGCCCGGTGCCCTGGCACCAGGGCAGCTGGGACATCCGCGCGGCCGGCAACTTCATCGGCGGCGGCATGGGCGGCGGCCTCGTGCTGTTCGCCGCGCTGTCCGGGGCGATGGACGCCGTGCGCGCGGCGCTGTTCGTCGCCGGGCTCGCGCTCGTCGGACTCGGCCTCTTCTGCGTGTCGCTGGAACTCGGCCGGCCGCTGCGCGCGCTCAACGTGTTCCGCAACCCGCGCACGTCGTGGATGGCGCGCGAGGCGTGGACGTCGGTGCTGCTGGTGCCGGCGGCGCTCGCCGCGGCCGCGGGAGTTCCGGGCGCAGGCTGGCTCGCGGCGCTGCTGGCCCTCGCATTCGTGTGGTGCCAGGCGAGCCTGCTGCAGGCGGCGAAGGGCATCCCCGCGTGGCGCGAGCCGCTGCTGCGGCCGCTGCTGCTGACCACCGGGCTCGTCGAAGGCGCGGGGCTCCTGCTGGTGGCGACGATGGGGCCCGTGCGCGTCGGGACGCCGCTGGTCGTGTTCGCCGGCGCGCTCGTCGTCGTGCGGTGGTGGCTGTGGCGCGCGTACCGGCTCCGGCTCGCCGGCAGCGCGGCGCCGCAGGCGCTCGCGGCGCTCGACGTCGCGGGCAAGGCGCTGCTGGTCGCGGGGACGATCGTGCCGCTCGCATTGATCGGCGCGGCAGGTGTGGCCGGCGGTGCGGCCGCGCCGGTCGCGGCGCTCGCCGGACTGGGCATGACGGCGGCGGGCGTCTACGCGAAGCTCGTGCTGGTCACGCGCGCCGGCTTCAACCAGGGCTTCGCGCTGCCGCAGTGGCCCACGCGCGGCGCGCGGCGATGACCGGACGGACACTGCTGCGATGACCAAGCGCCTGCTGTCGATCACGGTCAACGGCCGCGTGCGCGAGGACGCGGTCGCCGAGCACGCGCTGCTCGTCGACTACCTGCGCGAGACGGCCGGCCTCACCGGCACCAAGCAGGGCTGCGACGGGGGCGAGTGCGGCGCGTGCACCGTGCTGGTCGACGGCGAGCCGCGCCTGTCCTGCATCACGCTGGCCGTCAGCTGCGAAGGCCGCCGCGTCGAGACGATCGAGAGCCTGGCCGTCGACGGCCGGATGGGCCGGCTGCAGCAGGCGTTCCACGAGAAGCTCGGCACGCAGTGCGGCTTCTGCACGCCCGGAATGATCATGGCGGCCGAGGCGCTGCTGCGCCGGACGGGCAAGCCGTCCGAGCAGGAGATCCGCGACGCGCTGGCCGGGAACCTGTGCCGCTGCACCGGCTACGTGAAGATCGTCGAGTCGGTGCAGGCCGCGGCGGAGGACGCGTGATGGACACGCTGGCCGGCACGGACGGCGACGCCGGCACCGCGCGCGGCGCGCCCCGCGGCCACGCGGCCGGGCAGCGCACGCCGCTGATCGACGGGATCGAGAAGGTCACCGGCCGCGCGCGGTACACGGCGGACCTGCCGTTCCCCGACGCGCTCGTCGGGCGCATCCTGCGCAGCCCGGTCGCGCACGGGATCATCCGCGGCATCGACACGCGCGCGGCGCGCGCGATGCCCGGCGTGCGGGCCGTCGTCACCGGCGAGGACTTCGCGGCGCCGTACGGCGTCATCCCGATCGCGCAGAACGAGTGGCCGCTCGCGCGCGGCAAGGTCCGCTACCGCGGCGAACCGCTGGCGGCGGTCGCCGCCCTCGACGCGGAGACCGCCGACGCGGCGCTCGCGGCAATTGCGCTGGACATCGAGCCGCTGCCCGCGTACTTCAGCGCCGCCGACGCCCGCGCGGCCGACGCCGTGCTGCTGCACGACCGGAAGGCCGGCAACATCGAGCGCGAGGTCGACCAGAACTTCGGCGACGTCGATGGGGGCTTCGCGGCCGCCGACCTCGTGTGCGAGCAGACGTTCCACTACGCGGAGGTCGCGCACGGGCAGATCGAGCTCAACGCCGCCGTCGCCGCGTACGAGCCGGAGCGCGACCGGCTGACCACGCACTCGGTCACGCAGGTGCCGTACTACCTGCACCTGACGCTCGCGCAGACGCTCGGCATGGACGCGTCGCGGATCCGCGTGATCAAGCCGTTCGTCGGCGGCGGCTTCGGCCATCGCGTCGAGCCGCTCAACTTCGAGATGGTGACGGCCGCGCTCGCGCGCGCGGCGGGCGGCACCGTGAAGGTGGAGTGCTCGCGGGAGGACAGCTTCCTCACGCATCGCGGCCGGCCGGAAACCGACATCCGGCTGAAGCTCGGCATGACGAAGGCCGGCGCGATCACCGCCGTGGACTGCGAGATCGTCCAGCGCGGCGGCGCCTACGGCGGCTACGGCCTCGTGACGATCCTGTACGCGGGTGCGCTGCTGCATGCGCTGTACACGATCCCGGCGGTCAGGTACCGCGGGTATCGGGTCTACACGAACACGCCGCCGTGCGGCGCGATGCGCGGCCACGGCGCCGTCGACGCGCGCCACGCGTTCGAGTCGCTGCTCGACCGGATGGCCGGGGAACTCGGCCTCGACCCGTTCGCCGTGCGCCGCGCGAACCTGATCGCGCCGCCGTTCCGGACGATCAACGACCTGCAGGTGAACTCGTACGGCCTGCCGGCGTGCCTCGACTGGGTCGAGCGGGCGTCGGGCTGGCGCGAGCGCCACGGCAGGCTGCCGCGCGGCCGCGGCCTCGGCCTCGCGTGCTCGCACTACGTCTCGGGGTCCGCCAAGCCCGTCCACTGGAGCGGCGAGCCGCATGCGGTGATCAATCTCAAGCTCGACTACGACGGCGGCATCACGGTGCTGACCGGCGCGTCGGACATCGGGCAGGGCAGCTCGACGCTGCTGGCGCAGGTGGTCGCCGAGGTGCTGTCGCTGTCGCTCGCGCGCATCCGCGTCATCGCCACCGACAGCGCGCTGACGCCGAAGGACAACGGGTCGTACTCGTCGCGCGTGTCGTTCATGGTCGGCAACGCGGCGCTGCGCGCGGCGGAGGCGCTGAAGAAGATCCTCGTCGACGCCGCGGCGAGGAAGCTCGAGGTCAGCGCGGACGACATCGAGTGGAACGGCGAGCAGTGCGGCGTGGCCGGCACCGACCGCACGCTGTCGTTCAGCGAGACCGTGGAGGCCGCGCTCGTCGACACGGGCACGCTGTCGGTGAAGGGCACGTGGTCGACGCCGCCGGAGACGCAGGGCGGGAAGTTCCGCGGCGCCGCGGTCGGCTCGACCGCCGGCTTCTCGTACGCGGCGCAGGTCGTCGAGGTCGCCGTCGACGAGGACACGGGGCAGGTGACGGTCGAGCGCGTCTGGGTCGCCCACGACTGCGGGTTCGCGATCAACCCGCTCGCGGTCGAGGGCCAGGTGCAGGGCGGCGTGTGGATGGGCATGGGGCAGGCGCTGTCCGAGGAAACGTCGTACCACGAGGGGCTGCCGCTGCGGCCGAACATGCTCGATTACCGGATCCCGACGATCGTCGAGTCGCCGCCGATCGACGTGAAGCTGGTCGAGAGCCTCGATCCGCTGGGACCCTTCGGCGCCAAGGAGGCGAGCGAGGGCGCGCTGCACGGCTTCCCGCCGGCATTGACCAACGCGATCGCCGACGCGATCGGCCTGCGGCTCGCCGGGCTGCCGGCCTCGCCGGACCGCGTGCTCGAGGCGCTGCACGCGAAGGCACGCGACGAGCGCCTGCGCGCGCGCGCCGGCAAGGCGCCGGCCAAGGGGGACTTGAAATGAAACGACCCCCACGCTCGCTTTGCTCGCTGCCCCCTGAGCCGTTCTCGCGCGCGGGGCGGAGCCAAGGCTCGAAGAGCGCGTCCGCGCGCGAGAGCGGCGGCCGACGCGCCGGTGTCCACATGCCGCGCAAGTCCAATGAGGCCGCCGCGTGTCAGTGCCTTCGGGCGGCCGGGCGGCACTGACATGGAGCGCACGCTCGCGTTCGCGGTGAAGCGGCCGCGCAGCCTCGCCGAGGCCGCGACGATGCTGGCCTCGCTGCCGGACGCGCGCATCGTCGCCGGCGGCACGGACCTCGTGCCGAACCTGCGCCGCGGGATCGAGTGCCCGCCGGTGCTCGTGGACATGTCGTCCGTGCAGGACTTCGACGCGATCGTCGCCGACGACGACGGGCTGTGGCTGGGCGCCGGCGTGACGCTCTCGCGCATCGCGCGCGATCCGCGGGTCGCCGCCGACTACCCGGTGCTGGCCGAAGCCGCGCGCAGCGTGGCGGGTCCCGCGCACCGGAGCGTGGCCACGCTGGGCGGCAACCTGTGCGTCGACACCCGCTGCGTGTTCTACAACCAGAGCGCGTGGTGGCGGGCGGCGAACCGCCATTGCCTCAAGCGCGACGGCGACACCTGCCACGTCGCGCCGCAGGGACAGCGCTGCCACGCGGCCTTCTGCGGCGACGTCGCGCCCGCGCTGCTGGCGCTCGGCGCGGCGGCGGAGGTGTTCGCGAGCCGCGGCGCGCGCCTCGTCGCGCTCGCGGAGCTCTATCGCGACGACGGCGCGGCGCACCTCGCGCTCGCGCATGGCGAGATCGTTTCGCGGGTGCGCATCCCGGCCGCATCGGCGCGGCTCGCATCCGGCTACCGCAAGGCGCGCGCGCGTGGCGCGGTCGATTTTCCGCTGGCCGGCGTCGCGTGCACGATGGCGCTGGAGGGCGGCGTGCTGCGCCACCTGTGCGTCGCGCTGACGGGTACGAACTCGCGGCCGCTCGTTCTCGCGGACACCGACGCGCTGATCGGCCTTCCGGTCGACGCCGACACGCTCGCGCGCGTCGGCAAGCTGGTGCAGAAGCAGGTGAGCCCGATGCGCACGACGGTCACGCAGGCCAACTATCGCCGGCAGGTCGCCGCGGCACTTGCGCAGCGCCTGCTGCGCGACCTCGCCCGGGATGGCGCCGGCACGCCTGCGCCGACGCGCTCGGCGCCGGCCGCCGCGGCGATCGCATCGTCGGGAACGCCGATGAACGCCGCCGCCGTGCTGCTCGCCCGCGGCGACGCGCGGCACCCGGCGCTGGTCTGCGGAACGCAGCGCGTCAGCTACGGCGACCTGCGCGACCGCGTGGCGCGCGCGGCGTCCGCGTGGCGCCGGCGCGGGCTCGCGCGCGGCGACCGGGTGGCGGTGAAGCTGCAGGACGGCGTGCCGTGGGTGACCGCGTTCCTCGGTGCGATGTGGGCCGGGGGCGTCGCCGTCGGCGTCAACCCGCGCGTGCCCGACGAGGAGTGGCGCGCGATCCTCGGCGCCGCCGACTTCCGCTTCATCGTGGCCGAGACGCGCGACGACACGCCGCCGCCGTACCGCGACCGCGTCGTGCTGCTCGACGACTGGCAGGCCGACGCCGCGATGGCGCCGCCGATGCCGCCGGAACCGATGGACGCCGAGGCCCCCGTCATGTGGGCGCATTCGTCGGGGACCAGCGGGCGCCCGAAGGCCGTCGTGCACGTGCACCGGTTCGTCAACGAGATCGAGCGCGTCGGCACCGAGCTCTTCGGCATCACGGCGTCCGACCGGCTGTTCGCGAGCTCGCGGCTGTTCTTCGCCTACCCGCAGGCGAACTGCCTGTTCACCGGGCTCAAGGTCGGCGCCACCGTGATCATCGACCCGCAGTGGCCGACGGCCGCCGGCGTCGCGGCGACGATCGCCGCGCAGCGGCCGACCGTGCTGTTCTCGGTGCCCTCGCTGTACCGGAACCTGCTGAAGGAAGGCTGCGGCCCCGCGCTCGCGAAGAGCGGATTGCGGCTCGCCGTGTCGGCGGGCGAGGCGCTTGCCGCCGGCCTGCGCGACGAGTGGCGCCGGCAGACCGGCCTTCCGCTCGCCGACGGCTACGGCGCGTCCGAGACGCAGATCCTCGTGCTCGTCAATCGCGGCGACGACGCGTGGTCGTCGCCGTCGCCGGGCGTGACCATCGAGGCGGTGCGCGCGCCCGACGACCCGATGCCGACGCGCATCCGGATCCGGACCTCCGTCCTCTCGATTGGCTACTGGCAGCGGCCCGATGCGCAGGCGGCGAGCTTCGTCGACGGTGCGTTCTGCCCGGCCGACCTGTTCGAGCGCAGCGGCGACGGCCGCTGGCGCTTTGCCGGCCGCGAGGACTCGCTGGTGAAGATCCACGGCCGCTGGGTCGACCTGGCCGATCTCGAGGAGCGGTTCGCCTTCGCGGCGGCAGGCATCGCGGAAGCGGCGGCCGTGTCGGTGCAGGACGCCGACGGTGTCGACGCTGTCGCGTTCTTCTACGTGCCGGCGGCGGCGGCACCGCTCGACGTCGCGCAGCGCCTCGCGGCCTTCGCGCAGACGCTGCCGCCGTACCAGCGGCCGCGCTGGATGCACGCGGTGACCGCGCTGCCGCGCACCCCGACCGGCAAGCTGATCCGCCGCCAGCTCGTCGAATTGCACCGGACGCTGGCATGAAGCGGCGCCCACGCGCGGTTCCCGGCGAGCGCAACCCTTCGCACCCGGCGCCGGCCCGGCGGCACTGACATGACGCTGCCGGCGATCCTCTCCGCGCGCGTGCCGTCCTCCCCGCGCGACGCGCCGGCGTCCGCGCCGCTCGTGGTCGAGCGCGCGGGCAGCGTCGTCGTCGCCACGCTGGCGCGGCCGCCGGTCAACGCGCTCGACGCGGACCTGGTCGCACGGCTTGCGGATCTCGTCGACGGCGTGAGTGCCACGGCCGGGACCGCCGTCCTGCACATCCGCAGCGGGCAGCGCGCGTTCTGCGCCGGCGCCGACCTCGCGCTGATGCAGGCGTGCTTCGCCACGCCCGCCGGCGTGACGACGATGGTCGACCTGGTCCGCCGGATGCAGCGGCTGTTCGCGTCCATCGCGGCGGCGCCGGTCGTGACGATCGCGGAAATCGGCGGCGCCGCGCTGGGCGGCGGCTTCGAGCTGGCTCTCGCGTGCGACCTTCGCGTGGCCGCCTCCGAGGCGAAGCTCGGCCTGCCCGAGGCCGACCTCGGGCTCGTGCCGGCGGCCGGCGGCACGCAGCGGCTGACGCGGCTCGCCGGCGAGGGCGTGGCGAAGCGGCTGATCCTCGGCGCCGAAGTCCTCGCCGGCGCGGAGGCGCAGCGACTCGGGCTCGTGCAGTGGGCCTACCCGCGCGCGGAACTGGCGGAACGGGCGCGCGCGCTCGCGCAGCGGATCGCGGCGATGCCGCGCGCGGCGCTGGCCGCGAACAAGGCGTGCATCGCGGCCGCGGGCTCGCCGGCGCGCGACGGCTACGCCGACGAGATCGCGGCGACGCGCGCGCTGTACGAGAGCGCGGAGACACGGGAGCGGGTCGCGCGGTTCCTGGCGGCACGCGCGGAGCATACGAAGGAGGAGCGATGACCCTGGAAGGCAAGATTGCGGTCGTGACCGGCGCCGGCTCCGGCATCGGGCGCGCGACCGCCGAGGCGCTGGGCGCGTTGGGCGCGACCGTCGTGTGCGCGGACATCAACCCCGAGACCGGCGAGGCGACGGCCGCGGCGCTGCGCGCGGCGAGCGGCAAGGCGCAGTTCCTGCCGGTCGACCTGACCGACGCCGCGTCGGTCGAGGCGTTCGCGCAGGGCGTGGCGGCGAAGTACGGCGCCGTCGACGTGCTGGTCAACGGCGCGGGCTGGGGCAAGACGCACAAGTTCTGGGAGGGCACGCCCGAGATGTGGGAGCGCGTGATCGAGCTCAACTTCGTCGGACCGATGCGACTGACCAAGGCGCTGCTGCCGGCGATGATCGAGCGCGGCAGCGGCAAGATCGTCAACATCGCGAGCGACGCCGGCCGCGTCGGCAGCCTGGGCGAGACCGTCTACTCGGGCGCCAAGGGCGGCCTCATCGCGTTCACCAAGTCGCTCGCGCGCGAGACGGCACGCTACAACATCAACGTCAACTGCGTGTGCCCGGGGCCCACCGAGACGCCGCTGCTGTTCGCGGTGCCGGAAGGCCACCTGGAGGCGTTCAAGAAGGCGATCCCGTTCCGCCGCTTCGGCAAGCCGTCCGAAGTGGCCGACGCTGTCGTATTCTTCGCGAGCGACCAGTCGAGCTACATCACGGGGCAGGTGCTCTCGGTGAGCGGCGGCCTCACGATGGTCGGATGATCCGCAACGTTCAGGAGTGAAACCACCATGAAGCGCGTCGCCCTGGCCGGCTACAAGGCCTCCCATTTCCACTACGCCGTCGCCGGCAAGGTCGCCACGATCACGCTGAACCGGCCCGACCGCAAGAATCCCCTGACGTTCGACTCGTACGGCGAGCTGCGCGACCTGTTCCGCGAGATGGTGTACGCGACGGACGTGAAGGCGGTGGTGTTCACCGGCGAGGGCGGGAACTTCTGCTCGGGCGGCGACGTGCACGAGATCATCGGGCCGCTGGTCAAGATGGACATGACCGGCCTGCTCGAGTTCACGCGGATGACCGGCGACCTCGTCAAGGCGATGCGTGCGTGCCCGCAGCCGATCATCGCCGCCATCGACGGCGTCTGCACGGGCGCCGGCGCACTGATCGCCTGCGCGTCGGACATGCGCTACGCGACGGCGCGCAGCAAGCTCGCGTTCCTGTTCGTGCGCGTGGGCCTCGCCGCCGCCGACATGGGTGCGTGCACGCTGCTGCCGCGCCTCATCGGCCTGTCGCGCGCGGCGGACCTGCTGTACACGGGCCGCGTCGTCGGGGGCGAGGAGGGCGAGCGCATCGGCTTCCACAACCGGCTGGTGGAACCGGAAAAGCTGCTGGCGGAAGCGACGGCGATGGCGCAGAGCCTGGCCGACGGGCCGACGTTCGGCCACATGATGACCAAGACGATGCTCTGGCAGGAGTGGAACTCGGGACTGGGCGAGTGCATCGAGGCCGAGGCGCAGGCGCAGGCGATCTGCATGCAGACCAACGACTTCGAGCGCGCCTACCACGCATTCGTCGCCAAGCAGAAGCCGGTGTTCGAAGGCAACTGATGGCGGACGCGAGCTTCCTCGCGTGGCCGTTCTTCGACGAGCGCCACCGCGCGCACGCCCGCGACGTCGAGGCGTTCGCGGCAGCGGCGCTGCCGGGCCTGCTCGCCGGCGGCGAGGGCGACCTCGACGCCGTCTACGCGTGCGTCGGCCGCATCGTGCGCGCGCTGGGTGCGGCCGGCCTGCTGCGGCTCACGGTGCCGGCGGCGTACGGCGGCGCGCACGAGAGCCTCGACGCACGGAGCCTGTGCGTCGCGCGCGAGACGCTGGCGCGCGCATCGGGGCTCGCCGATTTCGCGTTCGCGATGCAGGGGCTCGGCAGCGCGCCGGTCACGCTGTACGGGACCGAGGCGCAGAAGCGCGCGCTGCTGCCCGGCGTGGCGGCGGGCACGCGCATCGCGGCGTTCGCGCTGTCGGAGCCGGACGCCGGCTCGGACGTCGGCGCGATCGCGGCCACGGCGACGCGCGACGGCGACGGCTGGCGGCTGGACGGCGTCAAGACGTGGATCTCCAACGCGGGGCTCGCCGACTTCTACGTCGTGTTCGCGCGCACCGGCGAGGCGCCGGGCAGCCGCGGGCTGTCGGCGTTCGTCGTCGACGCGCATGCGAACGGCCTCGACGCGTCCGAGCGCATCGACGTGAGCGCGCCGCACCCGCTCGGCACGGTGCGGCTGGCCGACTGCCGCGTTCCGGGCGACGCGCTCGTCGGCCTCCCGGGCGATGGATTCAGGATCGCGATGGCCACGCTCGACATCTTCCGCTCGACCGTCGGCGCGGCGGCGCTGGGCTTCGCGCGGCGCGCGCTGGACGAGGCGACGGCGCGCGCGCACAAGCGGCGCGTGTTCGGCCGCGCGCTGGCCGACTATCAGCTGACGCAGGCGAAGCTCGCGGACATGGCGGTGGCGGTGGACGCCAGCGCGCTGCTCGTCTACCGCGCGGCGTGGACGAAGGACGTCCTCGGCACCCGCGTCACGCGCGAGTCCTCGATGGCGAAGCTCTTCGCCACCGAGTCCGCGCAGCGCGTCGTCGACGCCGCCGTGCAGATGTTCGGCGGGCTGGGCGTCGTCCGCGGCGTGACCGTGGAGCGGCTGTACCGCGAGATCCGCGCGCTGCGCATCTACGAGGGCACGACCGAGGTGCTGCAGCTCGTCGTCGGCGCCGACACGCTGAAGGCGGGCGCGCCGTGAGCGGCGGCGCCGCGCACGCACGCTGCTTGATGCGAATCAAGTGCGATTGGGCGCACGTTTGGTAACGTGGCGCCGTCGCTCCGGCCGGACTTCAACGCGAACGGGAACATGACCATGGAAGCAGTCGCACTGCGCCAGACAGCGGTCCGGCCGCTGCGCGGCGACGATCTCGACGCCGTCGTGGCGATCGACGCCGCGAGCGAGGGGCACACGCGCCGCGCGTACTTCGAGCGCCGGCTGGACGCGGCGCTGCGCGAGCCGAAGCTGCACGCGCAGTTCGCGGCCGTCGACGACCAGGGGCTCGTCGGTTACATCCTCGCACGCGTGCTCGAAGGGGAGTTCGGACGCACGGCGCCGGGCCTGCGGCTCGAGGTCGTCGGCGTGCGTGCCGATGCGAAGGGCAAGGGGATCGGCGCGTCGCTGTTCGACGCGCTGTGCGACTACGGCCGCCGGCACGGGCTCGCCGACGTCCGCACGCAGGCCCGCTGGAACGACCACCGGATGGTGCGCTGGATCGACGAGATGGGCTTCACGCTCGCGCCGAACCACGTGCTCGACTGCGCGGTGGCGGGCGGCGAGTACCGTCCGGCCCGCGACGACCCGAAGGCCGCGGTGCCGGACGCGCCGCACGAGATCGACTACGGCGCGCCGCAGCCCAACGACTTCGAGCACCTTGCGCGCGACATGGCGGACGTGCGGGCGATGGAGGACCACGACCTCGCCGAGATCGTCCGCATCGACCGGCGGCTGACGGGGCGCGACCGCGGCGACTACATGCGGCACAAGCTCGCCGAGGCGATGCACGGCTCGGCGATCCGCGTCTCGCTGACCGCGCGGCTCGACGGCGCGATCGTCGGGTTCGTGATGGCGCGCGCCGACCTGGGCGACTTCGGCCGCACCGAGCCGGTCGCGATCGTCGACACGATCGGCGTCGACCCCGGCTATGCGCACCGCGGCGTCGGCCACGCGCTGCTGTCGCAGCTCTTCGCCAACCTGGGCGCGCTGCGCATCGAGCGCGTCGAGACCGTCGTCGCGCCGCGCGACTTCGGGCTCATGGGCTTCCTGTACGACGTCGGCTTCGTGCCGTCGCCGCGCCTGCCGTTCGTCCGCCGCTTCGACTGACGCCGCGCCCGTGCGACGGCGACCGCGACGATGACCGCGCTGCCGGACGACGCCGCCGTTCTCGACGCGCTGCGGCAGGTCGAGGACCCCGAGGCCGGGATGAACATCGTCGACCTCGGGCTCGTCTACGGCGTACGGGTCGACGCCGGCACGATCGCCATCGATCTCACGATGACCACGGCCGCGTGCCCGATGACCGACATGATCGCCGGGCAGGTCCACGACGCCGTCGTGGCGATCGCGCCGGCCGGGACTGCGGTGGCGGTTCAGCTCGTCTGGGATCCGCCGTGGACACCCGACCGGATGTCCGGCATCGCCCGCGAGCACTTCGGCTGGACCTCCTGACGTCCGCGCGCACCGGCCGGTGAGCGACGCCGCGAACCCGGGCCGGGCGCTGTACCGGCTGCCGCTGCTGGTCCTGGGCTTCGCCGGGCTCGTCGTCGGCGTCGGCGCGGGACTCGCCCGCTTCGGCGCGACCGTGCCGGTGGCGATGGCCTCCGCGGCGGCGCTGCACGGCCCGCTGATGATCGGCGCATTCCTCGGCACCGTGATCGCGCTCGAGCGCGCCGTTGCGCTCGGCCGCGCGTGGGCGTACGCGGCGCCGCTGCTCGCCGGGATCGGCGGGACCGCCGCAATTGTCGGGTCGCCCGCGGCCGGCGCGTGGGCGCTCGTCGCGGGCAGCGCGGTGCTCGTCGCCGCGTCGGTCGCGATCTTCGCGCGCCAGCGGGCGCTCTTCACGGCGACGCTGGCCGCGGGGGCCGCGTGCTGGTGCGCCGGCAACCTGGCGTGGGCGCAGGGTGCGGCGCCCTATGCGGTCGTCGGGTGGTGGCTCGCGTTCCCGGTCCTGACCATCGCCGGCGAGCGGCTCGAATTGTCGCGCTTCCTGCCGCCTTCACCGGCCGCGAAGCGCGTGTTCGTCGCGATCCTGCTCGCGCTCGCGGGCGCGCTGGCCGGCGGCGGAGCGGCGTGGAGCGCGCCGACGTTCGGCGCGGCGCTCGTGGCGCTCGCGCTGTGGCTCGGCCGGCAGGACATCGCGCGCCGCACCGTCCGCGGCGCCGGACTCACGCGCTACATCGCCGTGTGCCTGCTCGCCGGCTACGCGTGGCTCGCCGTCGGCGGCGCCGTCGTCGTCGCGACGGGAACGCTCGCGCCCGGAACGCGCGCGTACGACGCCGCCGTGCACGCGCTGGCGCTGGGCTTCGTTTTCTCGATGATCTTCGGGCATGCGCCGGTGATCTTCCCGGCGGTGCTGCGCGTGACGATGCGGTATTCGCCGGCCTTCTACGCGCCGCTCGCGCTGCTGCACGGGTCGCTCGTCGTGCGGATCGCCGGCGACTTCGCCGCGCGGCCCGACTGGGCGCGCGCCGGTGCGCTCGGCAACGCGGCGGCGATCGCGCTGTTCATCGCGACCGCGCTGGCCGCGGTGTGGCGGGGACGCCGTGCGGGGCGCACGCCCGGCTGACCGGACGCCGGTCAGCCGTGGAGCGACTCGTACTTCGCCATCAGCTCGTCCGGGCTTTCCTGGAAGTCCGGGTTGACCACGATGCAGTCGGCCGGGCACACGAGCTTGCACTGCGGCTCGTCCTCGGCGCCGACGCACTCGGTGCAGCGCGCGGGGTCGATGACGTAGATCGTGTCGCCGGCGCTGATCGCCTCGTTCGGGCACACCGGCTTGCACGCGTCGCAGGCCGTGCAGTTGTCGTTGATGAGCAGTGCCATGGTCTCCTCTTTCGTGTTCAGGCGGCCGCGCGCGCGGTGAGCTCGCGCAGGCGGGCGTGGCGGAACGCGCCCCACAGCGCCGCGCCGATCGCGCCGGCGTAGATCGAGTCGGGATGGTTGACGGCAGTCACGTTGACCTTCTCGTTGACCATCTCCTCGCCGATCGCCGCCAGCAGCCCGGTGTCGAGCGCCAGCCCGCCCGTCAGCAGCGCCGTCCCTTCCTTGATGCCGGTGACCTTCAGCAGCTTGACGATGCGCGAGGCCATCGACAGGTGGATGCCCTTGAGGATATCAGGGGTCGCGATGCCGCGCGACACCATGTTGATGACGTCGGTCTCGGCGAGCACCGCGCAGATCGAGCTGACCTTCTCCGGGTTCTGCGACGTCTGCGACAGCGGGCCGATCTCCTCGACCGCCACGCCGAGGTAGCGCGCGATGTTCTCGAGGAACTGGCCGGAACCGGACGCGCACTGGCTCGTCATCTTGTACGACAACA
>JAXMFI010000014.1:0-4378 GCA_046347835.1 Burkholderiales bacterium
AAGTATTCGGGGCTCGTCTGCGCGATCGTCGCGATCGACGCGAACACGGCGCGCAGGTGCTGCGACATCGCGGCGACGGCGCCGTCGGCGTCGCCGGCGATCACGTGCTCGACGATGTCCTCGTGCTGGCGGTGGATCGTCGCGAGCCACGCGGGGTCCTCGAGCGAGAGGAAGCGCACGCGGTCCAGCTGCGCCTTCGCGTCCTCGATCGCGTGCCAGACGTGCGGGCGGCCCGCGATCGCGACCAGCTTCTGGTGCATCCGGTCGTCGAGGGGGACGAAGGCCGCGTGGTCGCCGCGAGCGGCGACGCGCGCCTGCTCCTTGAGCTGCGCGCGCAGGTCCTTCGCGTCGGCCGGCGTGACGTGCTGCGCGGCAAGGGCGACGGTCCGGCACTCGATCGCCTCGCGCAGGAACTGCACGTCGGCGACGGCTTCGACGTCGATCGGCGCCACGGTGGTGCCGACCTGCGGCCGCACCGACAGCAGGCCCTCGCCCTCGAGCCGGATGATCGCCTCGCGCACGGGCGTGCGGCTGACGGAGAGCCGCTGTGCGACCTCGTTCTCCGACAGCGCCTGCCCGGGCCGCAGGCGGCCGGCGAGGATCTCGTCGCGCAGCCACGCGTACACCATGCCCGCGGAGCCGCGGCGGCGTTCGGGCAGGGCGAGGGCGGCGGCCATGGAGAGGGGGTCGACGGGTCGGATCTGCGGCTCGGGAACTTGTATGCTAGCATACAAGCATGGGACGGGTTGTCAATTGGTCATGCCACTTGACCAGTCCCGAGGCGGGCGTTAGCCTTTGCGCCCGAGCCACGTCACGGGGCGTGCCGTGGCGCTCCCGTTCGCCTTCCCATGCCGTTCCAGAGCATCGAACCCCGCCGGCTGTACCGTCAGATCGCGGACCAGATCCGCACGCTGATCAAGAGCGGCGAATTCTCGGCCGGCGCGCGCCTGCCGCCCGAGCGCGACCTCGCGAAGCAGCTCGGCGTGTCGCGGCCGTCGGTGCGCGAGGCGCTGATCGCGCTGGAGGTCGAGGGACTGGTCGAGGTGCGGATCGGCTCCGGCATCTACGTGCGGCCGGTCGGCGACGACAAGTCCGCGCCGGCGTCGCACGAGGCGGAGGCCGGGCCGTTCGAGCTGCTGCGCGCCCGCTACATCATCGAGTCGGAATGCGCGGCGCTCGCGGCGAAGTCGGCGAAGAAGGCGCAGGTCGACGCGATCGCCGAGGCGCTCGACGAGATGCAGCACGAGATGCAGGAGAGCGAGCACCAGCCGCTGAACGGCGACCGGCTCTTCCACCTGCGCATCGCGGAGGCGACCGGCAACGGCGCGCTGGTCGCGGTCGTCAAGATGCTGTGGGACGAGCGCACGGGACCGCTGTACAAGCAGCTCGAGGACCACTACGACTCGCCGGCGCTGTGGGTGAGCGCGATCGAGGAGCACCGGACGGTGCTGAAGGCGATCGCGGCGCGGGACGCGAAAGGCGCGCGCACCGCGATGCAGCGGCACCTCAACCAGGCGTACAAGCGATTCTCGACGGGCTGGGACACGCTGCAGTAGCGGTATGTAGATGAGTCAGAAGGGGTCGCAAGGCTACCGCCGCGACCCCTTGGAAGAATCTGAACGCGACGGTGCAGCACGAGAAGCTGATCAGGGGCGAATCGCCGGCAGAGCCGGACGATTCGCTGTAGAAAGATGTTCGAAGGAGGAGGCGCCATGCTTGCCTGCCGCATCCACGCGAAGGAAGACCTGCGCATCGAGCCGGTCGACATCCCCGAAGCCGGTCCCGGCGACGTGCTGCTGCGCCTCGGCGCCGGCGGCATCTGCGGCTCGGACCTCCATTACTACTTCGAGGGACGCAACGGCAACTTCATCGTGCGCGAGCCGCTGATCCCGGGACACGAGGCGTCCGCCGTCGTCGCCGCCGTCGGCCCGGGCGTCACGCGCGTGAAGGTCGGCGACAAGGTCGCCGTGTCCCCGTCGCACGCGTGCGGGCGGTGCGATTACTGCCGCGAAGGACGCGAGCACCTGTGCCGCGAGATGCGCTTCCTGGGCAGCGCCAGCCGCTACCCGCACGTGCAGGGCATGTTCCAGGAATACTTCGTGATGGGCGAGCGCCAGTGCTACCCGGTGGAAGGCGACATCTCGCTGGGCGAGCTCGCGTTCGCCGAGCCGCTGGCCGTCGGCCTGCACGGCGTCAACCGCGGCGGCGACCTGCTCGGCAAGTCGGTGCTGATCACCGGCGCCGGCACCATCGGCTGCGTCACCGTGATGGCGGCGCGGCTCGCCGGCGCGCGCAAGGTCACCGTCACCGACGTGCTCGACCGGCCGCTCGCGCAGGCGAAGCGCGTGGGCGCCGACGTGACGCTGCGCGCCGACCGCGAGGCGGCCGCGCTCGCCGAGCCGCAGTTCGACGTGTCGTACGAGGTCTCCGGCAACTTCAACGCGCTCAAGAGCTGCGTGGCGGCGACCAGGCGCGGCGGCGTCATCGTGCAGGTGGGCACGCTGCCGCACGAGCCGCTGCCGTTCGTCGTCAACGAGCTGATGGCGAAGGAGCTCGACCTGCGCGGCGCGTTCCGCTGGGGCATCGAGTTCGACTGGGCGGTCGACTACCTGTCCACGCGCCGCGTCGACGTGCGGCCGCTGCTGTCCGGCCAGTACCCGTTGCAGGACGCCGTCGCCGCGTTTGCCGCCGCGGCGGACAAGAACAGGAGCACCAAGGTCCAGGTCGTGGCGGCCTAGCCGCATCCGTTCACGCGGCAGCGAAACCGCCAGGTTCCGCCGCCGTCCCATGCGTCGCAAGGAGGAAACCATGCGTCTGATCTCGAAGTTCGCAATGGCGGCGGTCGCCGCCGCCGCCATCGTCGCCGGCGGTCCCGCGCTCGCGCAGCAGAAGCTGAAGTGGGCGCACGTGTACGAGACGAGCGAGCCGTACCACACCGAGTCCGTCTGGGCCGCGCAGGAGATCAAGAAGCGGACCAACGGCAAGTTCGACATCGAGGTGTTCCCGGCGTCGTCGCTCGGCAAGGAAACGGACATCAACCAGGGCATGGCGCTCGGCACCGTCGACATGATCATCAGCGGGCCGTCGTTCGCGGCCCGCTCGTACCCGCGGATCGGGATCGCGTACTACCCGTTCATCTTCCGCGATGCCGACCACCTGATCGCCTACTCGAAGAGCCCGATCTTCGCCGAGATGGTCGAGGAGTTCCGCAAGAAGACCGGCATCCAGATCACCGCGTACACGTACTACGGCGCGCGGCAGACGACGTCGAACCGGCCGTTCACGGACTGCGCCGGGATGAAGGGCCTGAAGATCCGGGTGCCCGACGTGCCGGCGTACATGGCGACGCCCAAGTCCTGCGGCGCGAACCCGACGCCGATCGCCTTCGCCGAGGTCTACCTCGCGCTGCAGAACGGCACGGTCGAGGCGCAGGAGAACCCGCTGACGACGATCGAGGCGAAGAAGTTCTACGAGGTCCAGAAGGCGATCATGATGACGTCGCACATCGTCGACGGCCTGACGACGCAGATCGCCCCCCACGTCTGGAACAAGCTGACGCCCGACGAGCAGAAGATCTTCGTCGAGGTCACCCGCGAGGCCGCGGCGCGCGCGACCGACAAGATCAAGAAGCGCGAGGCCGAGCTCACCGACGAGTTCAAGAAGAAGGGGCTGCAGATCGTCCAGGTCAACCGGCAGAGCTTCGTCGACGCCGTGCTCAAGAACGCGCCGCTGGAATCGATGGGCTTCACGAAGGCGGACTACGACCGGATCGTCGCGATCAAGTGACTTCGCGCGCGCGAGCGCGCGAAGTCATCCCGACGAGCGCAGCGAGGAAGGATCTGCTTTTCGTCCGCCACGAACGGCCGGTCCCTCGCCTCGCTCGGGATTGCAACCAGCCTGGGCCCGGTCGGGCCCGCGAGCGGCCACCATGCAGAACACGACAGAGCCGAACGAAGCCGCCCCCGCCGAGGGGCCGGTCCTCGACGCGGAAGGCCACTTCCACGCGGTCGACGCGCCGATCGACATCTCCCACTACGCTTGGGAGGACTGGTTCACGTTCGGCGTGTTCTGGCTGCTGGCGCTCGACGTCTTCTACCAGTTCTTCACGCGCTACGTGCTGCAGGATTCGGCCGCCTGGACCGAGGAGATCGCGCGGTACCTGCTGATCGTCGTCGTGTTCGTCGGGTCGGCGATGGGCGTGCGTCGCAACACCCACATCCACGTCGAGTTCCTCTACCGTTACCTGCCGGCGGGCATCGGGCGCGCGCTGTCGACGTTCGTCGACATCCTGCGCGTGGCGTTCTTCGCGTACGCGACGTACCTGTCCGGGCTGCTGATCCCGAGGATGAACAACCTCAAGATGACGGTGATCGACGTG
>JAXMFI010000015.1:0-1555 GCA_046347835.1 Burkholderiales bacterium
CATAGCCCTGCCGCAGCAGCTCGCGGGCGAGGTTGCCGCCGACGAGCCCCGACGCGCCGGTGAGCGCCGCCCTCACCGCGCCCACACCCCCGACTCGTTCGAGGCGTAGCCGATCGCGCGATACGCGGCGTCGACCAGCGACTGCCCGCGCTCGTTCAGCATGAGGCCGTTGCCCATGCGGTTCATCGAGTAGCCGAACGACAGCGCTTCCTTCGGATCGGCGAAGCCGATGCTGCCGCCCGCGCCGACGTGTCCGAACGCGGCCGACGACAGCAGCACGCTGTCCTTGTCGCCCTTCGGGCGGCGGCGGTTGTCCATCGACTTCATGAAGCCGAGCGCGAAGCGCGTCGGCAGCAGAAGGGTCGCGTCCTCGTGCGTCGCCATCGACACCTCGCCCATCTGCGCGAGCTGCTTCTCGTCGACCAGCTTGACCTCGCCGAGCGTGCCGCCGTTCGCGAGCGGCGCGTAGAGGCCCGCGAGGCCGCGCGCGTTCGAGATGCCGCCGCCGCCGCCGATCTCGGCCGCGTGCGCCGCACGCGCGTTCGGATCGAAGCCGCCGACGTTGAGCAGCGACAGCGCCTGAATGGACTGCGGGTCGGACAGCAGCGCCATCACGAAGTCGCTCAGCCCGTCGGTCGGCGACGGCACGAACGGCATCATCGGCGCGACGCGCGTCTCGTGCTCCTCGGGCAGGCCGATCCAGAAGTCGATGCCGAGCGGACGCGCGATCTCCTCGCGGAAGAACGTGCCGAGCGAGCGGCCCGACACGCGGCGCACGATCTCGCCGACCGTCCAGCCGAAGTTGACCATGTGGTAGCCGTTGCGCGTGCCCGGCTTCCAGTACGGCTGCTGCGCCGCGAGCAGCCCCGTCATGTAGTCGAACTCGTAGCAGCCGCCCGGCTTGACGGGCTCGCGGCACACCGGGACGCCGACCGAGTGATCGAGCATCATGCGGACGGTCGCGTTCTCCTTGCCGTGCGCCGCGAACTCCGGCCAGTACTCGGCGACCGGCGCGTCGATGTCGAGCAGACCGCGCGACGCGAGCACGTGGGCGCAGATCGCGACCGCGCCCTTGGTGCACGAGAACACGATCGACACCGTGTCGCGCGTCCACGGCACGCGCTCCTCGGGGCGCGCGAGCCCGCCCCAGAGGTCGACCACGGTGCGACCTTCGTGCCGCACGCACACCGACGCGCCGACCTCGGCGCGGTCACGGAAGTTGCGCTCGAACTCGTCGGCGACGGCCACGAACTTCGGGTCGCAGGTGCCTTCGATGATGCCGTTGGGGATCTCGCGTCGGACGTTCTCCATCCGCGGCAAGCTAGCTGAAGCCGGCGGCCTCGCGAAAGACCGCCGGGGCGCAGCCCGGCGGCGTCTTGCTCGCGCGTACGTCGCCGCTGGGCACGATCGACGTCACACGAGGAAGCGTGCGAATCCTTCGTTCGCGGGTCGGTAGCCGCTCATGCCAGCGAAGCGAACCTTCACCGACTGATCGACCGTCTCGTTGCCGTACGGCGTACGACCCATTGCCCGGAAGTAACGCGGATAGAGCTTT
>JAXMFI010000002.1:0-821755 GCA_046347835.1 Burkholderiales bacterium
CGCGGCGCTCGCCGAGATGCGGCGCGTGCTGCGGCCCGGCGGCGCGGCCATCGTCCTCGAGTTCTCGCGGGTCGCGGCGCCGCTCGCGCCCGCGTACGACTGGTACAGCTTCAACGTGCTGCCGCGCCTCGGCCGCCTCATCGCCAACGACGACGCGAGCTACCGCTACCTCGCCGAGTCGATCCGCGTGCATCCCGACCAGGAAGCGCTGAAGCGAATGATGGAACAGGCGGGCTTCGACAAGGTCGAATACCACAACCTCACGGCCGGCGTGGTCGCCGTGCACGTGGGACGCGTGTATTGACCGCGGCGGCGTTAGCCGCAATATTGGCGGTACCCGCGGCACGGCGGCAGTGCGCAGGCGCCTTGCGGCGCGCGCTCCCGCCGGGCCGATCGTCCGGCATCTGAGGCAAGGAGGCTCGTTGATGAACAAGCTGATGGCATTCGCGGTCGCGCTGTTCGCATTGGCCGCGCTCGTCGCCGCCGACCACGCGGACGCGAAGCGTCTGGGCGGCGGCCGCAGCCTGGGCGCGCAGCGGCAGGTGACCCCAACGCCCGCGCCGCCCGCATCGCCCAACGTCGCACCGGCGCCGTCGGCGCCGATGCAGGCGGCGCCCGCCAAGGCGGCGCCCACGCCCGCAGCCGCGGGCGCGTCGCGCTGGCTGGGCCCCATCGCGGGGCTGGCCGCGGGGCTCGGCCTCGCCGCGCTGCTGTCGCATTTCGGCCTGTCGGAGACGTTCGCGAGCTTCCTGCTGCTCGCGCTGCTCGTCGGCGGCGGGTTCCTCCTCGTGCGCATGCTGTTCGCGCGCCGCGTGCCGGCCGCGCGGCCCATGCAGTTCGCCGGCGCCGGCGCCGCCGCGCCGCGCGTCGAGCCGCGGCTCGAGCCGTCGCCGCCCGCACGCTTCGAACCCGTCGCCGCCGCAGCGCCCGCGGCGAAGGCCCCCGCCGGGAACTACCCGCCGGGCTTCGACCCGGCACCGTTCGTCGAGCAGGCGAAGCTGCAGTTCCGCAAGCTGCAGTCCGCGTTCGACAGCGGCGACCGCGCCGCGCTCGCCGACGTGATGACGCCGGAGATGTTCGCGGAGGTCGCGCGCGAGATCGCCGACCGCGGCAGCCACCTGCCCACGGAGATCATGCGGCTCGACGCGACGATCCTCGAGGCGGCCACCGAGGGCGACCGCCACTGGATGAGCGTGCACTTCACCGGCCTGCTGCGCGAGGACGGGACCGTGCTGCCGAAGGAATTCGACGAGATCTGGAACCTGACGAAGCCGGTCGACGGCAAGAGCGGCTGGCTGCTGGCGGGCATCCAGCAGGTCGATGAAGTGGCCTGAAGCCGGCGAGGCGCCCGCGCGCCTCGCCAACCGCATGCTGGGCGAGCAGGCGTGGGCGCGGGAGAAGCTCGCGCCGTTCGCCGGCCGCGCGTTCTCGCTCGCCGTCGGCCCCGTCGTCGCGGCATGGTCGATCCGCGGCGACGGCACGCTCGAAGCCGTGCCCGCGGCCGCGGCGGCGGACCTCAGGCTCGTGCTGTCGCCGCTGTCGATTCCCGCGTTCCTCGCCGACCCGACGCGCTGGAACGAATTCGTCGGCGAGGACGGCGACGCCGAGCTGGGCGGCGCGCTGAAGGCGCTCGCCGCCACGCTGCCGTGGTTCGTCGAGGAAGCCTTCGCGAAGGCGCTGGGCCCGGTCGCCGGACAGCGCGTCGCCGACGCCGGCCGTGGCCTGCTCGCGCTGCCCGAGTACGCGGCGCAGCGGATCGCCGACAGCGTGGCGAGCTATGCGCGCGATGAGGCCGGTGTGCTCGCGCGCAGCGCCGACGTGCGCCGCTTCGGCGAGCAGGTGGCGGACCTCGAGGCACGCGTCGACGCGCTCGCGGCGCGCGTCGAGGCGCTCGCCCCGCGCGTCACTCCGATCCGCTGACCGCGCCCGATGGGCCGGCCCGTCCGCCGCCCGCAGACGGCGCCCACGCTCGCCAAGTTCAGCCGGCCGCGGCTCTACAACGTCCAGAAGCGCGAGCGGCTGTTCGAGCTGCTCGACGCGCACCGCAACCACCCGATCATCTGGATCGCGGGCCCGCCCGGCGCCGGCAAGTCGACGCTGGTGGCGAGCTACGTCGAGGCACGCAAGCTGCCGGGCATCTGGTTCCAGGCCGACCCGGGTGACGCGGACCCGGCGACGTTCTTCCACTACCTGCGCACGGCGGCGACCGAGCTCTCGCCGCGCATGGCGCGGCAGGCCGCGGCGCTCCCGGTGTTCACGGCGGAATACGCGGGCGACCTGCCCGCCTTCACGCGGCGCTTCCTGCGCGAATTCTTCGCGCTGTTCCCCGCCGGCGCGCTGCTCGTCGTCGACAACTTCCACGAGCCCAAGGCGGATGCCGCGTGGCGCTTCGCGTTCGCGGAGGGACTGCGCGAGATCCCCGAAGGCATGAACATCGTGTTCCTGTCGCGCGAGCCTCCGCCGCCCGAAATGGCGCGTCTCGTCGGCGAGCAGCGGATCACGCGCGTCGAGTGGGAGGCCCTGCGCTTCACCGTCGACGAAGCCGCGGCGATGACGGCCGGCGCGAAGGTCGACCCCGCGCTCGCGCGTGCGATCCACAAGGCCAGCGACGGCTGGGCCGCGGGCATCGTGCTGATGCGCGAGCACATGGAGCGCGCCGGGGCCGACGCGCCGGAGGCGATGCTGCCGGAGGGCAAGGAGGCGGTGTTCCAGTACTTCACCGGCGAGATCTTCGGCCGCGCGCGCCCGGACAACCAGCGCGTGCTGATGCTGGCGGCGCTGCTGCCGTCGGTGTCGGCGGCGGACGCCGAGGCGCTGTCCGGCAACCCCGAAGCGCCGCTCGTGCTCGACTACGTGTACCGGCGGCACCTGTTCACCGACCGCCGCCGCATCGGCGACGAGCCCGTCTACCAGTTCCACGCGCTGTTCCGCGAGTTCCTGCTGGCCGAGGGGCGCCGCCGGCTTTCCCCCGAGGAGCGGCAGGCGGCGCTCGACCGCGCGGCAGGTCAGCTCGTCGCGCGCGGCGACTTCGACGCGGCCGCCGCGCTGTACATCGAGGCGAAGGCATGGCCGGCGCTCGTGGGGCTCACGCTGCACGCCGGGCGCTCGCTGCTCGCCGAAGGGCGCCGGCGCGCGCTCGTCAAGTGGCTCGCCGCGATGCCCGCCGACGTGCGCGAGGCCGAGCCGCGGCTGGCGCTCGGCGAGGCGTACGCGGTCATGCACGAGGAGCCCGCGCGCGCGAAGGCGCTGCTCGCGCGCGCGTTCGAGGGCTTCACCGCCCGCGGCGACCTGCGTCGGCAACTGCTGACGGCCGCCGCCGCGGTCGACTGCCACTATTTCGAGTGGGCGGACTTCGCGCCGCTCGACCACTGGATCGCCGTGCTCGGACGCCTGCTCGATCCCGAGCCCGCGCGGATGGAGACGGCCGACGGCCTGCGCATCCACGGGGCGCTGCTGATCGCGCTGCTGTTCCGCCAGCCGGACAATCCGCGCATCGGCGAGGCGGCGCGGCAGGTCGAGGCGCTGCTCGCCGCGCCCGACATCGAGGCGGTGCCGGTGAACGACCGCGTCAACGCCGCGTCGATCCTCTTCAACTACTACAACTGGAAGACGAAGGGCACCAGCGCCGACGCGCTGATCGCGCGCGTCGAGCCGTGGCTCGCGGAGCCCGAGGTCTCGGCGGTCCACCGCGTGTGGTGGCACGTGCACCGGGCCTTCAACGAGCAGATCCGCGGGCACTATGCGCGCTCGCAGCGGATCATGAAGGACACCGAGGCGTTCGCGGCCGCCCACGGCCTCAAGTGGGTGCAGGTCGAGATCTACCACGCCGAGGTCACCGCGCTGGTGTCGAGCGAGGACGTCGATGGCGCCGCCGCCGCGCTCGCGAAGCTCCGGTCCGTGCTCAATCCGTCGCGGCGGATGGACCTCGCGTACTTCCACTACCAGGAAGCGGGCGTGCTGCTGCTGCAGGACCGCGCGCGCGCGGCGGCCGACGCGGCGGCGCAGGCCGTGGAGACCGGGCGCGCCAGCGGACTGCCCGCGATGCAGATCCCGCACTTCCTCGTCCGGCACGCGCTGTGCGTCGTGCGCGTGGGCGACATCGGTCATGCGCTCGCGCTCTACCGCGAAGCCATCGACCTCGCGACCGGCTCGGACCGCCGCAACTTCGAGTTCCACGAGCAGCTGCTGCGCGCGTACCTCGCGCTGAAGGACGGCGACGCCGACGGCGCGCGCGCCACGCTCGCCGCGCTGCTCATCGCATGTCGCGACTCCGGCTACTACGGCTTCCTGCGCCTGCCCAACGAGGTGCTCGCGCCGGTGCTCGCGCTGGCGCTCGCGCACGACATCGAGCCCGACTACGTGCGCAAGCTGATCCTGCGGCGGCGGCTGCCGCCGCCCGGACCCGACGTGCCCGGCTGGCCGTGGCCGCTCGCCGTGCGCACGCTCGGCGACTTCACGATCGCGCGCGACGGCGTGCCGCTGGTCTCGAAGGGGAAGGCGCAGAAGAAGCCGCTCGAGCTCATGAAGGCGCTCGTCGCCAACGGCGGGCGCGGCGTGGACGCCGCGATGCTGACCACGCTGCTGTGGCCGGACGCGGAAGGCGACGACGCGAAGACGTCGTTCGACAGCAACCTGTACCGGCTGCGCAAGCTCGTCGACCTCGACGGCGCGATCCAGCTCGCCGACGGGAAGCTGTCGCTCAACCCCGCGCTCGTGTGGGTCGACACGTGGGCGCTGGATGCCGCGCTCGACGCCGGCGACGTGGAGGCGGCGCTCGCACTCTACCGCGGGCACTTCCTCGGCCTCGACGCGCCGATGGCGTGGGCGCTGCCCGCGCGCGACCGGCTGCAGGCGAAGCTCGTGCGCGCGGTGCTCGCCGCCGGCGAGGCGCTCGAGCGCGCGCGCGACTGGACGCGCGCACGCGCGCTGTACGAGCGCACGCTCGAGGTCGACAACCTCGCCGAGGCGGTGTACCGGCGCCTGATGGTCTGCCAGCGCGAGCTGGGCGACCCGGCCGGCGCGCTGACGACGTACCGCCGCTGCCGCGAACTCCTGTCGATCGTCCTGGCCCGCGCGCCCGCCACCGAGACCGAGGCGATCCGGCAGACGCTGTAGGCCGGGCGTCAGCGATCCGTAAGTCCCCCGGTCAGCCCGGACGCCGCGGCGTCGCGAGCGAGGCGCCGCGGGCCGCGGGGGTGGGCGGCCGCAACGTTTAATTGTTGTAAATCATCCGGTTACGTGCCGCTCCCGCAGCGCCGCGGCCGATAACGAATGCCCGTCGGCGCGTTGCCGGATCCGTCAGCGATCCGCCAGCGCCCGGCGCGCACGATGCGCTCCGTGGTCGTGACACCACGCCTTCAGGAGAGACGTCATGCAACCGCTTCGTTATCTGTTCGCCGCCCTGCGTGTCGTCGTCGGCGTCGCCATCATCGTGGCGATGCTGAAGATCGCGCCGACGATCGCGAGCCACGCCGCCCAGCACGCCGGTACGTACTCGCCGGCTGCCGCGGCGATGACCGCGCCCCGCACCAAGTGACCGCGCCTGCGATGACCGCGATCGCCGCCGCGCCGACCGCGACGCCGTTCGCGTGGCGCGAAAGCGGCCTCACGCCGCTGCCGTGGTTTCCGTTCACGGTCGCGGCGAGCCGCAGCCACGCCGCGGCGGCCGCGCTCGTGGCGCAGCGCGCCGAGCGCGCGTACTGGTACCTGCGCCGGCTGCTCGGCTTCACGCCGCGCTTTCGCCTGCTGGTGCTCGACGCGGCCGACTGGCCGCGGTTCGCCGCGCCTTCGAGCGCGCCGCCTCCGTTCGGCGTCGCGCACTTCACCGCGGGCGGCCACCTGATCGTCGGCGCCACGCCGGCCGAAGCGTGGCACGACGTCGCCGCGCACCTGGCCGCGCACCTGCCCCCCCGCGCCCTGCGCGAACTCGTGCGGGTGCACGGCCGCGACCACGCGCACCCGCCGGGCCCGGACCTCACCGCCGTCGCCGACACGCTGATCGCGCACGAGGTCGCGCACGTGATCGCCGAGCAGGCAGGCGCGACGTTCCCGCGTCGCTGGCTCGCCGAAGCCTTTGCCAACTATGCGCTGGTCGCGGTCCTCGCCGAAACCGACCCCGCCGGCCTGCACCGCCTCGGCACGCTCGCCGAGGCCGCGCGGGCGCTTGCGCCGGCCGCGATCGGCGAGGACGCGCTCGACGTCGCCGGCGCGGCGGACCCCGTGGCGTCGGTGGTGGCGCAACTGACCCTCACGCGCGGCGTGTACGAAGCCTACGCCGACGCGCACACGCGCCCGCTCGTCCGCTGGTTCGACGCGGCACGCGAGGACAGACCCGCACCCGATGCCGATCGCGAGCTCGGCCGCATGCTCGCGCGCGACGTCCACGCCGCCGTCGGGCGGCTCGCCGCGCGCTTCGGCGCCGGCCGGGTATGCATCGCGCGCGCCGCCTGACGGGCGGCGGCCGCGCGCCCCGACGACCTTCGACCCTTTTTGCCGTTCACACCGAGGAGAGACCATGACCCGCATTCGCAAGCTGTTGCTGAGCACCACGGTCGCCGTGGCCGCGCTGGCGGCGTTCCCCGCCGCCGCGGACCCGGCCGGCACGACCGACGCGCAGGCGATCGCCCGCGGCCGCTACATCGCGAAGATCGGCGGCTGCAACGACTGCCATACCGCCGGCTACGCCGTCAGCGGCGGCAAGGTCGCCGAGAAAGATTGGCTGACCGGCGACGCGCTGGGTTGGCGCGGCGACTGGGGCACCACCTACCCGGCGAACTTGCGCCTTTACATGCAGGGGCTTACCGAGGCCCAGTGGGTCAGGACGGCCAGGACGCTCAAGACCCGCCCGCCGATGCCGTGGTTCAGCCTGCACGACATGTCGGAGCAGGACCTGCGCGCGTTCTACCGCTTCGTGCGCCACCTGGGCCCCGCCGGCGAACCGGCGCCCGCGTACGTCGCGGCCGGACAGGTGCCGCAGGGCCCGTTCATCCAGTTCCCGGCGGCGCCGAAATGACGCGCGCGCCGACGGCCGGGGCCCGGCCGCGCCGACCCCCGGTGACGGCATGACGCGCCGGCAGCGCAAGGACGCGCCGCCCGTCCCAGCGCACACGGTGCCGGCCCTGCGCCTGGCGGTAGGCGACGACGATCGCGATCACGCGAGCGCCTCGCCGCCGCCGGTTGCGAGGAAGCCGCCGCGCGCGCGCAAGCGCCGGCCGAAGTTCGTGTTCTAGCACGGACTCCGCGGCGGCGCCCCGTCGGGCCGGCGCGCGCGGACCCGAGCCTTTAGCGACGGGAAACCGCGCGGGAGGACGGCCCCGTATCATACGGTGATGCGTGTCTTCCGCCTGATCCGCATCACGACCGTCGCGCTGCGCTTCGGACTGGACGACATCCTGCTGTCGCACGAGCGGCTGCGCGGCCTGCGGCCTTGGGTCAACGGCGTCCTGTTCTGGCGCGACCTGTCGCAGCCGCGCGCGGTACGGTTGCGACTCGCGCTGGAGGCGCTCGGGCCGATCTTCGTGAAGTTCGGACAGGTGCTGTCCACGCGGCGCGACATCCTGCCGCCCGACGTCGCCGACGAGCTCGCCAAACTGCAGGACCGCGTGCCGCCGTTCCCCGCCGAGCAGGTGATCGCCACGCTCGAGCGCGCGTACAGGAAACCGGTCGACCAGGTGTTCGCCGCGTTCGACCGCGTGCCGATCGCCAGCGCTTCGGTCGCGCAGGTGCACTTCGCCGACCTGCCGGACGGGACGCCCGTCGCCGTGAAGGTCCTGCGGCCGGGCATCGAGGACGTCATCGAGCACGACGTCGCGCTGATGCAGACGGCGGCGAGCCTGCTCGAGCGGGTCTCGGCCGACGGCCGTCGGCTGCGGCCCCGCGAAGTCGTGGCCGAGTTCGAGAAGTCGCTCGTCGACGAGCTCGACCTGACCCGCGAGGCGGCCAACTGCTCGCAGCTGCGCCGCAATTTCCGCAACTCGCGGCTGCTGCTCGTCCCCGCCGTCTATTGGGACTGGTGCAACGAGCAGGTGATGGTCATGGAGCGGATGAGCGGGATCCCGATCTCGCACATCGACCGCCTCGTCGCCGCCGGCATCGACCGCAAGCGACTCGCGCGCGCGGGCGTGGAGCTCTTCTTCACGCAGGTGTTCCGCGACGGGTTCTTCCACGCCGACATGCACCCGGGCAACATCTTCGTCGCCGTGGACCCGCCGAACCACGGCAAGTACATCGGGCTCGACTACGGGATCGTCGGCACGCTGTCCGACCGCGACAAGAGCTACCTCGCGCAGAACTTCATCGCGTTCTTCCGCCGCGACTACCACCGCGTCGCCACCGCGCACGTGGAGTCCGGCTGGGTGCCGCCCGACACGCGCGTCGACGAGCTGGAGAAAGAGGTGCGCGTCGTGCTGGAGCCGATCTTCGACCGTCCGCTGTCGCAGATCTCGCTCGGTCGCGTGCTGATGCAGCTGTTCCGCGCGTCGCGCCGATTCAACGTCGAGATCCAGCCGCAGCTCGTGCTGCTGCAGAAGACGCTGCTCAACGTCGAGGGGCTGGGCCGCGAGCTCGACCCCGAGCTCGACCTGTGGACGACCGCGAAGCCGTACCTCGAGCGCTGGATGGACGAGCAGATCGGTCCGCGCGCTCTGCAGCGGCGCCTGCTTGCCGAGGCGCCCTATCTCGTCTCGGCGCTGCCGGAGCTCCCGCGGCTGCTGCACCAGCGGCTGCTCGCGCCGCCGGCGGCGTCGGACACCGCGCTGCTCGCACTGGCCGCCGCGCAGCGCACGCGCAGCCGCTGGCTCGGAGTCGTCGCGGTGCTGCTGGCGGTGATCGTCGTGCTGCTGCTGCAGCGGGGCTAGTTCACGGCGCGAAGCGCAAGGGGATCGGCCGGTTCAGCCGCGCCCCGCCGACGAGAACGCCGGCGCGGCGCGCCATACGCGGTAGCGGACTTCCACGCCGTCGGGGACGTAGACGACGAGCGGCAGTCGGCTGTTGTAGCGGACGAGCTTCGGCTCGCCGCCCAGCGCCACGAAACGGTCGACCTGCGGCGCGTTCGGCTCGACGGCCATCAGCGTACCGGCCATCGGTCCCAGCTCGCGCAGCACGTAGCGGGTGAAACCCCAGCCCTCGATGGTGACGGCTTCCAGCGTGCCGCCGAAGAAGTAGCGGTTCGCCGCGTCGGTGCGCACGGTCTTGCCGACCCGCAGTTCCACCTTCAGCGCCGCCTCGTCCTTCCCCTTCGGCAGCCGGATCACGAAGCGCGTGCTGCCGGGTTCCGCGGCGGGGAATGCCTTCAGGTCGTCGGAGGCGGACCAGGCGGGTCCGGCGAGGGCGAGCGCGAAAGCGCCGGCGAACAGCAGTCGGGTCATGGTGGGCGGGTCCGGAGCCGTTGGCGGGTTGTCGAATTGGCGACCACGTCCGTCGTTCGGCGTCGTGCCGAGCGGGGCGAGGGAACCGCGGCCGCCGCGATTCCAGGCGTCGCGCACCGGCCGAACCCTCGTCGCTACGCTCTTCGGGATGACACCGCGAGACTTGCCGCGGCCCGTCGGGGAGCGGCCGCGGCCGGCCGGTCGCATGCCACGACCGCCATTATCGGCGATCGTGGCAGCCCCGCGCTACGCGCGCGGCACGGGCGCCGGTTGCGCGTCGTCGCGGCGGCCGCGGATCAGCGCGAGCGGCGCGCGGCGCAGGAAGCCGTTGGGCTCGCCCAGCATGAACTTCACCATGTCCTCGAGTGCGGCCTCGTTCATCTTGTCGGGCGGGAACTCGAGCGACACCGACTCGAACCGGTCGACGTTGCGCAGCGTGACCTCGATGACCTGGTGGTGATAGTCGGGCTGGAAGCGCACGGACGCGGAGATTCCCGTCTGCACGGTGAAGAGCCCGTACCGGACGATCCGCTTCTCGTCCTGCTCGGTCTGGTACTGGTAGGTCAGCGTGGAGCCGCGCAGCTTCTCCTCGATGCCGGCCGCCGACGCCGGGCTCACGCGCAGCGACACCGGGCCCCCGCCTTCCAGCCGGTAGAACATCTCGACGTGCTCGAGCACCTCCATGCCGGCCAGCGCCCGCCGCCGGAACGAGACGAACCCGCGGTCGAACCGCGGGCGCTCGATCGTGAGGACGTTGTGCAGGCGGAAGCTGTGACCGACCTTCGGGCGAATCACCTCGAGGTGCCCGATCGCCTCGTCCAGCCAGCGGAAGGCCCGCCAGAGGGTGCGGTCGATGTCCTTGAGCGCCTCCTCCATCGGCTTGCGCGCGGCCTCGCCTTGCGCACGCAGCGCTTCGGACTTCTCGCGCAGCTTGTCGAGCAGCGACCGCCTCAGGGGATCGGACCTGCCTGCCGGATCGTGTGCTTCGGCCATGTTCGTCTGGAGTTGCATGTCCCGCTCCCGCGCCGCCCTTCGAGATTTCATGACAATGGCATGACCCTCGGCCGGTTCGCGAGGGCCGTCGCAGCCACCATATGCAAAGGTCGTGCCCTCGCGGCGGCCGCGGGTTTGCGCAGGAGGGAAAGTGCCCCGCGCGACGCCGGCCGGGCGACGCGGCGCGTCACCCCGGTGCCCGATCGCGGCCGGCCCGCGCGGTCAAGCCCTTCGTTCTGCGCCGCGTCATTTGCCGATACAATCCGAAGGCGCTTGCAGTTCCGTTCCGCAACATTTCCCGGCCGATGGCGCTACTCGAGATTCAGGACGTCACGCGCCGATTCGGCGACTTCGTAGCCGTCGACCAGGTCAGCCTGTCCATCCGGGCCGGCGAGTTCTTTACGCTGCTCGGCCCGTCGGGCTGCGGCAAGACGACGCTGCTGCGCATGATCGCGGGTTTCGACATGCCCGACGGCGGCCGGATCCTGCTCAACGGCGAGGACCTCGCGCTCCGCCCGCCCGAAGGGCGCCCCGTGCGCACGGTCTTCCAGAGCTACGCGCTGTTCCCGCACATGACGGTGCAGGGCAACATCGCGTTTCCCCTCAAGATGGCGCGCACGCCCGCCGCCGAGATCCCGGCGAAGGTCGAGGAAGCGCTCGCCGACGTCCGCCTCATGGGGTTCGGAAAGCGCTTCCCGCACGAGCTATCGGGCGGGCAGCGCCAGCGCGTCGCGATCGCGCGCGCGCTCGTCACCCACCCCACCGTGCTGCTGCTCGACGAACCGCTGGCGGCGCTCGACGCCAAGCTGCGCGAGGAAATGCAGATCGAGCTGATCAACCTCCAGAAGGAGGTCGGGATCACGTTCGTCTACGTCACGCACGACCAGACCGAAGCGCTGGCGCTGTCGCACCGGATTGCCGTGATGAACAAGGGCCGCGTCGAGCAGATCGACGAGCCGGATCGCCTCTATGGGCTGCCGAAGACACGGTTCGTCGCGGAGTTCATCGGCACGTGCAACCTTCTGACCGGCCCGGTCACCGGATCGGCGGACGGCATCGTCACGCTGGGCGTACCGGACCTGGGACCGGTCAGGGTCGCGGCCGCGGGCGCGTCGGCGGGGCAGCGCGACGGCGCCATCGCCGTACGGCCGGAGAAGGTCCGCCTGCATCCGCCAGGCAGCGCGCCGGCCCGCGACAACCACTTCTCCGGCACCGTGACCGGCTTCCTGTACCAGGGCGACGTCACCGTCTACATGGTCCGCTCGACGATGGGGCACACGCTGGAGGCGCTGCTCGCGAACTCCGGCTCCGGTCTCGCCAAGTTCTTCGAGGTCGGCGACGCGGTCGAGCTCTCGTGGCCCGCGGACGCCGGCCACTTCATCGACGGTTAGCCCGGTGCACAAGCGCGCGCCGGCGTGGCTCGGCAAGTGGCTGGTCAGCGGACCGCCGCTCCTGTACCTCGTCGTGTTCTTCGCGGTGCCATCGCTCATCATGGTGCTGGCCTCTTTCCGCACGCCCGGAGAGTTCGGGGGGCTTGCGCCGCTCGTCGACGAGGGCGGCCGCATCGACCTGACGCTCGAGAACTTCGCGCGGTTCTTCGCCGAGCCGCTCTACGCCGAGATCTTCGTCAAGTCGTTCTGGTACGCGCTCGTCACCACGATCCTGTGCCTCGTGCTCGCCTATCCGCTGGCCACGCTGATCGCGAAGAGCGAGCGCAGGCACCGCGACCTGCTGCTGCTGCTCGTCATCCTGCCGTTCTGGAGCAACTTCCTGATCCGCGTGTACGCGTGGATGATCGTCCTCGGACCGAACGCCGCGCTCGCCCGTTCCGTGAACGGCGTGCTCGCCCTGTTCGGGCACGAGCCGGTACCGCTGCTGTTCAGCGCGTTCGCCGTGCTCGTGTGCCTCGTCTACGTACACCTGCCGTTCATGGTGCTGCCGCTGTACGCCAATCTCGAGAAGCACGACCAGGCACTGCTGGACGCCGCGCAGGATCTCGGCGCCAGCACGTGGCAGAGCTTCTGGCGGATCACGTTCCCGCTGTCGCTGCCGGGCGTCTATGCCGGCTCGGCGCTGGTGTTCATCCCCGCCTTCGGCATCTTCGCGATTCCGGACATCCTCGGCGGCCCCGACGACAGCCTGATCGGCAACGTGATCAAGCAGCAGTTCCTCGAGACGCGCGATTGGCCGTTCGGCTCGGTGCTGTCGATCGTGCTCACGGTGCTGGCGCTCGCGCTCGCAGGACTCGCCGCGTGGATCGGCCGGCGTGGCGTGGGCCGCCTGGCGACCGGCGATGCGTAGGCGCTCCGCCTGGCTGTGGGCGGCCGCGTTGCTGGCCTACGGATTCCTGTACCTGCCGCTGGTGATCGTCGTCGTCTACTCGTTCAACGACTCCCGGCTCAACGCCGAGTGGGTCGGGTTCACGCTGGACTGGTACCGCAAGCTCTTCGCCAACGAGGAAATGCTGCTCGCGGCGGGCAACTCGCTGCTCATCGGGCTGGTGGCGAGCGCGGTCTCCACCGTGCTCGGCACGATGGCGGGGATCGCGATGTACCGGTACCGGCTGCGCGCGCTGCCGATCCTCGTGCTCACGCCGATCGCCATTCCCGAGATCCTGATGGGCGTGGCGCTGCTGATCTTCTTCGTCATGCTCAACTTCACGCTCGGACTCGTGTCGGTTGCGCTCGCGCACATCGCGTTCTGCATCGGCTTCGTCGCCATCGTCGTGCGCGCCCGCATGGCCGGCATGGACGAGAGCCTGGTCGAGGCTGCGCGCGACTGCGGCGCGACGCCGATGCGGGCCTTCTTCCACGTCACGCTCCCGCTGATCATGCCCGGCGTGATCGCGGGGGCCCTGATGGCGTTCACGCTATCCATCGACGACTTCGTGATCACGTTCTTCACGGCCGGCGCGGGCACGGTCACCCTGCCGCTGCAGATATACTCGATGATCAAGATCGCGGTGACCCCGGAGGTCAACGCCGTGTCAACGCTGCTGATGCTGCTGACGTTGATGCTGATCGTCATCGCGTCGAAGCTGTCGCCCAGCCTTCTGCGTTCCGACTAGGAGGAATCCCGCCGTGAAGAGACTCGCCGTGCTGCTGCTCGCGCTGGTCGCGCTGCCCGCGCTCGCCAAGGACCAGCTGCACCTGTACAACTGGAACAACTACATCGCCCCGGAGACGGTCAAGCGGTTCGAGGAGTTCTGCAAGTGCGAGGTCGTTCAGACCTACTACTCGGACAACGAGGAGATGCTCGCCAAGCTCGCCGCCGGCGCGAAGGGCTACGACGTCATCGTCCCGACCGGCAACGCCGTGCAGGCGCTGATCCGCGGCAACCGGCTGCAGCCGCTCGACAAGGCGCAGCTGCCGAACATGAAGAACGTCGACCCGGCGTTCCTCGACACCAAGTTCGACCCCGGCAACAGGTTCTCGGTCCCGTACGCGATGTCGACGACGATCATCGGCTACAACGACGAGAAGATGAAGGAGCTCGGGCTGCCGACCGACACGTGGGCGGTGATCTTCGATCCGAAGCACCTGGAAAAGGTGAAGCGGCGGGTGACCGTGCTCGACAGCCCGAACGAGCTGTTCGCCGCGGCGCTGATCTACCTCGGCTACTCCGCCAACGACACCGACGAGAAGCACTGGAAGGAAGCGGCCGACCTCATCCGCAAGGCCAAGCCGTACTGGGCGGCGTTCAACGCATCGTCGTACATCAAGGAGCTGACGGTCGGCAACATCTGGCTCGTCCACGGCTACTCGAACGACATCTTCCAGGCCAACCTCGACGCGCAGGCGGCCGGGCGCAAGTTCCGCATCGTGCAGGGGATGCCCAGGGAAGGTGCCGTGCTCGCCGTCGACAGCATGGTCATCCCCAAGGACGCTCCGCGCGCGGACCTCGCCCACAAGTTCATCAATTTCATGCTCGACGGCAGGAACTCCGCCGAGCTCACCAACCTCATCGGCTCCGGCAATCCGAACATGGATGCCGCCCGCTACATCAAGCCGGAGCTGAAGGCGCTGCCCGCGGTGTTCCCGCCGAAGGACGTGCAGGCGAAGCTCGTCCAGCTGCAGGACCTGACGCCGGCGGAACGCCGGCTGCGCAACCGGATGTGGACGGAGATCAAGGCCAGGTAGGCCGTCGCCGGCCCTTGAACGCCGCGCGACGCGCGCGTCGTCCGCGGCACGGGACGCGCGCGGCAGCGCCGGTTCAGGCCGGCTGCATCCCGTGCCGGCGCTTGGCCTCGGCGGTCTCCGGCGACGCGAGGAACGCGAGCAGTTCGCGCGCGCGCTCGGGCTCCCGCGACGCCGTACAGACGCCTGCCGAGAACGTCGTGACGATCGCGATCGCGGGCGGCAGCATGCCGACCACGGCGATGCCCGGCGCGTTCATCATCTCGGAGTACTGTTGGAACCCGACGTCGGCTTCGCCGGAGGCGACCAGCGCGGCGACCGGCACGCCGGCGCGCGCCTGCACCAGGCGCGGGGCGACCGCGTCGGCCATGCCCCAGCGCGCGAAGAGCTTCACGAGCTCCGTGCCGGAGGGCCCCGTCGAGTAGCCGATCCGCCGCGCCGCGACCACGGCGCGGCGCACGGCGTCCTCCGTCGCGATGTCCGGCCGCGGTGCACCGGCGCGCACCGCCACCGCGACGCCGGACGTCGTGACGTCCACCCGCGTGCCCGCGACGATCCGGCCGGCCGCGAGCAGCCGGTCGATCGCGTCGCCGGCGAGCACGACCACGTCGAACGGCTCGCCGGCCTCCACGCGCTTCGCGGCGTCGACGCCGCCGACCGACTCGAACGTCGCGCGGCATCCGGTGCGCTGCCCGAACGCGGCCGCGAGCTCCGCGAGGATCCCGCGCGTGGCCATCGAGGAAATGCCGGTGAGCGTCATCGGACGATCGCTGCAGGGGCGCAGGGCCGGTTCACGCGGATCGGTGTGAGGGTGAGGTCGCGGCATCGCCGCCGCGGACGCGCGCGGCGGTCGTGCGCCAAGTGTACTGCGGCGGGCTCAACTCGGAACGGCGCTCCCGGCCGGCGGGGTGGTCGTCCCGCGATCCCAGGCGACCGCCTCGGCCGATACCGAATACAGGGCCCCCGGCGCGTTGCGCGTCGCCTGGAACGCCTCGATCGACTCGCCGCGCATCGCGGCGTAGATGTGCAGGTTGGACACGCCGACGACGGCGCCGAGCTTCTCGAGCATGAAGAAGATGACGCCGTAGTGGATGAGCCCGCGCCAGTCGCGCCGCAGCACGAGATCGCGCTCCTCGTCGGAGAGCCCGGCGTCGCGGCACGCGGCGTTCGCGTCGGCGAGGAAGGCCGCGCGCTTCGCGGGCTCGATCAGGTCGTGCAGGAAGCGGTTCAGCCGGAACGCCTTCACGCTGCGCGCGAAGTCGAACGGATAGGTACCCTGCAGCCGCTCGGCTCCGGCGAGCTGCGCGGCCACGCGCGACCGATGACGCCCGACCTCGGCGGCGACCGGCGGCGCCGCCAGGTTCTCGTAGACGGCCGTGGCGATGCCGGTCATCGACGGCAGCGTGTACGCCTGGTGGACCTTGCGTACCTGCGCGGACAGCGCGCCGCGCATCGCGAGCCACATGATCACTTCGGCGCCCTCCATGCCCCCAAGCTCCGCGTACTCGGCGTGCGTGAGGCCGGCGAGGCGCTCGGGATCGGTCTCGATGAGGTCCAGAAAGCGCAGGTCCCACAGCGTGTTGTTGAACCCGGCCCGCTCGCCGTGCACCTGGTGCGAGAGCCCGCCGGTGGCGACCACGACCACGCGCAGGTCTTCCGGGTAGCTCTCGATCGCGCGCCGCAGCGCCTGCCCCAGCTTCCAGCAGCGGCGGGCCGTGGGAATCGGGAACTGCAGCACGCCCATCTGCAGCGGCACGATCCGCAGGGGCCAGCCGTCGCGGTGGTCGCACAGCATCGATAGCGGCGAGAAGCAGCCGTGGTCGAGCGGCCTGCCCTGGAAAAACGACATGTCGAACTCGTCGGCCATCAGCGAGTGGCCAACGTGGCTCGCGAACTCGGGGTGGCCTGCGATCGGCGGCAGGTCGCGCCGGCCGCCGCCCTCGTCGGCGACTTCCCACGATTCGCCGATGCCCAGCGCGAACGCCGAGTAGTGGTCGAAGAAGAACGACGTCACGTGGTCGTTGTAGACGAACAGCAGCAGATCCGGGCGCGCCGCCTGGAGCCACGCACGCACCGGATCGAACGCCTCGAAGACCGGCGCCCACGCGGGGTCGCCCCGCTTGTCGCGGTCGAATGCGAAGCCGATGGTCGGCGTGTGGGATGCGGCGATGCCGCCGATGATGCGGGCCATGATCGCTCCTGTGAAAGGCGAAGGTGCCGAACGGACGCAAGGACCGGCGGATGCGCGGCGAGGGCGGGCGACGCGCCGCCGGCGGCGGCCCCGGGCGCGCATCGCGCCGCCTTGGTTCCGCCGGCCGGTGTGCGCGACGCCGTGAAGCTACGCGCGGCCGCGCATCACGCGCGGCCGCGGCATGTCGTGCGCGGGAGTCCTGCGCTCCCGCGCGTGATCACTGTCCCGACGCGTGCTTGGCGATCAGCGCCTTCGCGGCATCCAGCAGCTGCTTCCCGTTGGCGCCCTTGGCGTTGACGTCCGCGACCCACTGGTCCGTCACCGACTGTCCGACCTTCTTCCAACCCTCGAGCTCGGTCTTCGGAATGACATTGATCGTGTCCTTCGCGATCAGCTTCTTGCCTTCGGCGTCGGCGGCGATGAACACCTTACCGATCTCGCCGGAGAACTTCTGGCCGCTGTTCGCGTCGATGACCTTCTTGAGATCGGGCGGCAGGCTCGCGTACTTGTCCTTGTTCATCACGAACATGAACGTCGACGTGTAGAACGCCGGCTCGGTCGGGTCGGTCTCCGAATGGAACCTGGTGATCTCCTGCAGCTTGACGGACGGCACCACCTCGTAGGGTACGACGGCGCCATCGATCACGCCCTTCGCGACGGACTCGCTGACCTGCGGCACCGGCATGGCGACCGGCGTGGCGCCGAGCGCCGCGAGGAACCGGTTGGTCTGCCGCGTCGGCGCGCGCACTTTCGTACCCTTCAGGTCCGCCATGGTCTTGATGGGCTTGTCGCGCATGTGGAACACGCCGGGGCCGTGCACGTGGAACGCGATCGGGTGCACGTCCTTGAACTCGGCGGCCGCGTACTGCGTGTTGTAGTCCCACAGCGCCTTGCTGGTCGCCTCGGCGCTCTGCATCATGAACGGGAGCTCGAACACCTCGGAGAGCGGGAAGCGGCCCGCCGTGTACCCGGGCAGCGTCCAGATGACGTCGACGACGCCGTCCTTCACCTGGTCGACGAGTTGCGGCGGCGTGCCGCCCAGCTGCATCGACGGATAGATCTGGCACTTCATCCGGTTGTTCGATTCCTTCGCGATGCGGTCGCACCAGGGCATGATGAACATCGTGTTGGCGGCGGAACCGGCCGGCAGGAAGTGGTGGACCTTGAGGATCACTTCCTGGGCGGCGGCGGTTCCCGCCAGCGTCGCCACGGCGATGGCCGCGGACAGCAGGTGCAGGGGCATCTTCACGAGCATTTCCTCCTCGGGATTCGAGCAGCGATTTCGAGATTCTTGATGGGCAGCAATGCAGCGGCGCGCAGTCTATGGGCGCGGTTTGCCGCCGAGAAGATGCCGGATCCACGGACGCGATAACATTCGGTTATCACCGCTCCGCCCCCGGGTCCACCGCCGTGAAGCTCGCCGCGCTCCAGGCACTCGTCGCCGCCGTCGAGGACGGCAGCCTGCGCGCGGCCGCGCGCAGGCTGGGCGTGTCGCAGCCGGCGCTGACCAAGCTGGTCCGCGAGCTCGAGCGGGAGCTGAACGCGCCGCTGGTCGTGCGCTCGACGACCGGCGTGGCGCCCACCGCGCAGGGCAAGGTGATCGTCGACCACGCACGCACGGTCGCGCGCGAGCTCGACGCGGCCGTCGAGGAGGTGCGCCAGCTTGGCGGCGACATGGCGGGCGAGCTGACGGTCGCCGCCGTCCCGCTGGCGGTGCTGCTGCTGATTCCCGAGACGCTGCGCACGTTTACCCGGGAGTTCCCCGACATCCGCCTGCGCATCACCGAGGAGCTGTACATCGCGCAGCTCTCGCGACTGCGGGCCGGCGAGGTCGACGTCGCGGTCGGACCCATCCCGGAAAGCCTGCCCATCGGCGAGTTCGCGACCAGCGCGTTGATGCCGATCCAGATGGCGGTCGTCGTGCGCAGGGGCAGTCCGCTGGCGAAGGCGAGTTCGCTGCGGCAGCTCGCCGACGCGCGCTGGGTGTACACGAGCGCGACGGGCACGACCGGCTACGGGCGCATGCTGTTCGAGCACCACAAGATCCCGCCGCCGCCGGCCGCGGCCGTGGTCAACTCCACGCTCGCGCTGATGTCGGTGATCGGCAGCGGCGATTACGTCGGGCTGATGCCGATGCCGATCGCGACGCATCCGGCGGCGGCGCCGTTCCTGAGCGTGGTGCCGATCCGGGAAGGGCACCTGCGGCTGACGGTGGGCGCGATCACGAAGCCCGGGACGATGCTGAAGCCCGCGGCGCGGCACTTCCTCGCGCACCTGCAGCGCGCGGCGAATCACGTGAGACGGGGCTAGGCAGCCGGCGCAAAGCCACGCTTCGACCCGGCGATTGGCCGCCGGCGGTGCCGCGTGCCATCATCGCGCCATGGCCGATACGGCAACCGTGCGCATCGAGCGCCTGACGCCCGAGCGGCAGGACGACTACCTGCGCTTCTTCGACCACGAGCGCGGCCCCGCCTTCGCCGACAATCCCGAGTGGGCGACGTGCTACTGCCACTACTACGAGGTGCCGCCCGCGCTCGACTGGAAGAGCTTTGGCGGGCCGGCGAACCGCGCCGCGATGTCCGCGCGGATCGCGACCGGCGAGATGGAGGGATACCTCGCGTACGACGGCGGCGAGGTCGTCGGCTGGATGAACGCGCAGCCGTACACAAAGCTGCGCCACGCGTGCGCCCGCCTGCGGATCGCGCCGCCACCGCTGCCCGTGGCGCCGCACGAGGCCGCCGCGATCGTCTGCTTCGTGGTCCCGCCGCCGCGCCGGCGGCAGGGCATCGCACGCGCGCTGCTCGCCGCGGGCGTGGCGAACCTCGCCGAGCGCGGGCTCGCCCTCGTCGACGCGTTCCCGTGGAACACCGAGCCCGGCAACACGAAGGCGACCGCCCACTATCACGGGTCGCTCGCCATGTTCTCGCAGGCCGGATTCGTGCCGGTCGCCGCGCACGAGGACGTGACCGTGGTGCGCAAGACGCTGCGATGACCGCGGCCGCCGCACGCCGCCACCGGACGCTGCTGCCGCACGTGCTCGCGCTGCTGTACGGGCTCGCGATCGCGTTCGCGAGCCTGCAGCCGTTCTCGCCGTGGATTCCGCCGGACGCGCACACGCCGTTCTGGCTGTTCGCGCCGTGGCCGCCGCGCTTCACGCGCTTCGACATCGCCGCCAATGTCGTCGCGTACATGCCGTTCGGACTCTTCGCATCGCTCGCGCCGCGGCGAGCGACGCCGCGCGAGCGCACGGCGCTGGCGCTGGCCGCCGGCTTCGCGCTGTCGTTCGCCATGGAGACGCTGCAGGCGTACCTGCCGCCGCGCGACGCGAGCGCGATCGACCTCGCCGCGAACGCCGTCGGCGCGCTGGCGGGCGGGATCGCCGGCGCCGCGCTGGCGCGCTCGTACCGCGTCCGGCAGAAGCTCTCGGCAATCCGGCATCGCGTGTTCCTCGGCGGCCGCCTCGGCGACGTCGGGCTGGCGCTGCTCGTGCTGTGGATCGTCGCGCAGATCAACCCCGGCATTCCGCTGTTCGCGGTCACGTTCGATCCCGACCAGGCGCTGCGCGCCGCGATCGCGTCGCCGCCGGCACCCGACACCGCGGCGACGCTGATCGAGGCGGCGGGAACGGCATTCCAGCTCGTCGGCATCGGGCTCTTCCTCGCGCTGCTGCTGCGCGAGGGCCGCTTCGTCGGCGGCGCGGTCCTGGTCCTGGTCGGCGCCGCGCTGCTCGCCAAGGGAGGCGCGGCGGTGCTGCTGCTGAAGCCCGCGGCGTGGGAGACGTGGCTGAAGCCCGGCGTGTCGGTCGGCATGGCCGGGGGCCTGCTGGTGCTGCTGGTCGCGGTGTTCCTGCCGCGGCCGGCCCAGATCGCGACCTGTGCGACGGCGCTGCTCGCCTCGCTGCTGCTGCCGCTCGTCGCCGGCGACGTGCCGTCCGCACGCGCGCCGGTCACGCTGTTCAACTGGCGCTACGGGCACCTGCTCAACTTCAACGGGCTGACGCAGACCGTATTGCTCGTGTGGCCGATTCTCGCCGCCGCGTGGCTGTTCGCGCTGGCCGGCCGCCCCGCGTGGGGCGCGCCCGAATGACCGGCCGGGGCCGTCCGCTATAATCGCCGGCCTGCGTCGCGCGCCGCGCATGCCGTCGCCGCGCGGAAATCCCGTGCCATGAGCTACTACCGCTGCCACGTGTTCTTCTGCTGCAACAAGCGCGACGCGCCCGAGAAGTGCTGCGCCGACGCGGGCGCGGCCGACCTCCAGGCCTACGCGAAGTCGCGCATCAAGGCGCTCGGCATCAACGGCAAGGGCAGCGTGCGCATCAACAAGGCCGGCTGCCTCGACCGCTGCGAGGAAGGGCCGGTGCTCGTCGTGTACCCCGATGCGGTCTGGTACACGTACGTCGACCGCGAAGACATCGACGAGATCATCGACCGTCACGTCGTGAAGGGCGAGGTCGTCGAGCGGCTGCGGATTTGACGCCGAGGACCACGCGGCGGGTCGGCATCGACGGGCCCACGGGCCCGCTCGAGGTCGTGCTCAACGTGCCGGAGGCGACGCCGGCCGGCATCGCGCTGGTCGCGCACCCGCATTCGCTGCAGGGCGGCACGCTCGACAACAAGGTCGTGCAGACGATCGCGAAGACGTTCTACGCGCTGGGGTACGCGGTCGTCCGGTTCAACTTCCGCGGCGTCGGCGCGTCGGGCGGCTCGTTCGACGACGGCGTCGGCGAGACCGACGACGCGCTGACGGTGCTCGCCTACGCGCGCGGCGCGCTGGGCGACGCGCTGCCGGTCGTGCTCGCCGGGTTCTCGTTCGGGTCGTTCGTGCAGTCGCGCGTCGCGCAGCGCGTGACGCCGCAGCGCATGGTGCTGGTCGGGCCCGCGGTGCGCCGGTTCCCCGTCGAGCACGTCCCGGCCGACACCATCGTGATCCACGGCGAGGAGGACGACGTCGTGCCGCTCGCCGACGTGCTCGCGTGGGCGCGCCCGCAGCACCTGCCGATCGTCGTGTTCCCCGGCTGCGGGCACTTCTTCCACGGTCGCCTGCCGCAGCTTTCGCGCGTGATCGCGGGGATGTGGAAGGCGGCGTGACGACGTTGCGGGCGTATCGCAGGCGGTGGCCATCGGCTCCCTCTCCCGCGTGCGGGAGAGGGCTCGTGTGAGGGCGCCGTGAACGACCGCGCGTACCCGTCGCCCCAACCCTCTCCCCGCGCGCGGAGAGAGGGGGCCCCGGACGCGGCGCCGGCACCGACGCGGGAGGCCGCGAACCCTGCCGCCGACGCCCGCGACGTCGTGTTGCGCGTCACCGGACTGCGCAAGCGCTATGGCGACCTCGACGTCGTGCGCGGACTGTCGTTCGAGATCCGCCGGGGCGACTGCTTCGGACTCCTCGGCCCGAACGGCGCCGGCAAGACCACGACGCTGCGTTGCTGCCTCGGACTCATCGACCCGGACGGCGGGCAGATCGAGATGGTCGGCGAGCCGGTGCCGCAGGCCGCCCGCGAGGCGCGCGTCCGCGTCGGCGTCGTGCCGCAGATGGACAACCTCGACCCCGATTTCACCGTGCGCGAGAACCTGCTGATCTACGGCGGGTACTTCGGCATCGCGCGGCCCGTGCTCGAGCAGCGCATCCCGCAGCTGCTCGACTTCGCCGGCCTCGGGTCGAAGCGCGACGTGGGCATCCGCACGCTGTCGGGCGGCATGAAGCGCCGGCTCACGCTCGCGCGCGCGCTCGTCAACGATCCCGAGCTCCTGATCCTCGACGAGCCGACGACCGGACTCGACCCGCAGGCGCGCCACCTGATCTGGGACGGGCTGCGGCACCTCATGTCGCTCGGCAAGACCATCCTGCTCACGACGCACTTCATGGACGAGGCCGAGCGGCTCGCCACGCGCCTCGCCGTCATCGACCACGGCGTGCTGATCGCGAGCGACACGCCGCGCGCGCTGCTCGCGCAGCACGTCGAGCCCGAGGTGATCGAGGTGTACGGCGACGAGGCGAAGGCGTGGGCGGACATCCACGGGCGGCGGCTCGCGAAGCGGCTCGAGCTCGCCGGCGAGACCGCGTTCTGCTACGCGCTCGACGCGCAGCCGATGCTGACCGACCTCGCGACGCGCGCGGGCGTGCGCTACCTGCACCGCCCCGCGAACCTCGAGGACCTGTTCATCAAGCTCACCGGCCGCGAGCTGCGGGACTGACGCCGTGCGAAATTTTTTCGCACGGCGTCATCCCGAGCGCAGCGAGGGATCCGCATTTCCACGCGATGACGCCGAACCGACCCGATGAGCACGACCGCCAGGCTGCTCGCCCCGCCGATCCTCTCCGCGCGCTTCGTGCCCGTGTGGCGGCGCAACCTGCTCGTGTGGCGCAAGCTCGCGGTCGCCAGCGTGCTCGGCAACATCGCCGACCCGCTGCTCTACATGCTGGCGCTCGGCTTCGGCATCGGCTCGCTGATCGGCGAGGTCGGCGGCATGAGCTACATCGCGTTCATCGGGACCGGCATGGTGTGCCAGAGCGCGATGTTCACGGCGAGCTTCGAGGCGATGTACTCGGCGTTCTCGCGCATGCACGTGCAGCGGACGTGGGAGGGCATCATCAACGCGCCGATCGCGCTCGACGACGTCGTGCTGGCCGAGTGGCTGTGGTGCGGGTCGAAGGCGGTGATCTCGACGACGGCGATCCTCGCCGTCATCGTCGCGCTCGGCTACGGCCACACGTGGCTCGCGCTGTGGGTGCTGCCGGTTGGGCTGCTCGTCGGCCTCACCTTCGGCGCCGCCGGCCTCGTGATGAACGCGCTGGCGCCGAACTACGACTTCTTCACGTACTTCTTCACGCTGGTGCTGACGCCGATGCTGCTGTTCTCCGGCGTGTACTTCCCGGTCGACCAGATGCCGGCGTGGCTCGCCGCGGTCGCCGGGTTCCTGCCGCTCAAGCACGCGATCGACCTCGCGCGCCCGCTGATGCTGGGCCGCGTGCCGGACGCCATCGCGCTGCACGTCGGCGTGCTGCTGTTCTACGCGGCGCTCGCGTACTACGTCGCGCTCGTGCTGACGCGGCGACGGCTGCTCAAGTGAAACTGCGGCCTCTCGCAACGAGACGCCGAGGCGCCGGGAATGCGACATTCTCGGCGCCTCGGCGCCTCTTTGTGGAAATGCGGCCGTGACCGAGCGCTACTTCGCCCCGTGCCCGCGCGGACTCGAGCCCGCGCTCGCGGCGGAGCTCGCGCGCATCGGCGCGGCCGACGTGACGGCGGCCGACGGCGGCGCGGGCTTCGCGGGAAACCTCGAGCTCGCCTGGCGCGCCAACCTCGAATCGCGGATCGCGAGCCGCGTCCTCTGGCGCGTCGGCGGCGGCGCGTGCCGCGACGAGGGCGCGCTCTACGAGATCGTCCGTGCCGTCGACTGGAAGCGCCACTTCCTGCCGTCGCGGACGCTGCGCGTCGACGTCGCGGCGACGCGCTCGCCGCTCACGAGCCTCGAATTCGCGACGCTGCGCGTCAAGGACGCCGTCTGCGACCGGCTGCGCGCCGACACGGGCACGCGCCCGTCGGTCGACAAACGCGCGCCCGACGTCCGGGTGGCGGCCTACCTGACCGAGCGCGACGCGACGATCTACGTCGACACGTCCGGCGAGCCGCTCTTCAAGCGCGGCTGGCGGCGCGACGCCGAGGAGGCGCCGCTGCGCGAGAACCTCGCCGCCGGCCTGATCGCGCTCACCGGCTGGGCGCCCGGCACGCCGTTCCTCGACCCGATGTGCGGCAGCGGCACGATCGCCGTCGAGGCCGCGATGATCGCCGCCGACCGGGCGCCGGGGCTCGCGCGGGCGTTCGGTTTCCAGAAGCTCGCGTGGTTCGACGGACCGGCGTGGCAGCGGATGAAACAGGCCGCGCGCGACCGCGTGCGCGCGGCGCCGGCGACGCCCGCGATCTTCGCGAGCGACGTCGCCGCCGGCGCCGTCGGCAAGGCGCTCTCCAACCTGCGGGCGGCATGGCTGGACGGCTTCGTCGCCGTCGAGCAAGCGGACTTCCTCGCGCGCGCCGCGCCGGCCGCGCACGGCGTGCTGCTTGCCAACCCGCCGTACGGCGTGCGGCTCGCCGACTCGGGCGAGCTCGCGCGCCTCTACCCGCTGATCGGCGATGCGCTGAAGCAGCGCTTCGCCGGCTGGACCGCGTACTTCTTCACCGGCGACCTGCGCCTGCCGAAGCTCATCCACCTCAAGGTCGCGCGCAAGACGCCGCTCTTCAACGGCGCGCTCGAGTGCCGGCTCTTCGAGTTTCCGATCGTCGCCGGCCGCCACGCGCGCGACGCGTGACGGTCACGATGGTAAGATGACGCCTCGGCCCGCACCTCGCTTCGCACCGCCATGCCCATGCTCCCGTCCCGGCACTACGTGTCGGACCACACGAAGTTCATCCGCGAACTGATCGAGACGAAGCCCGACCTGCCGAAGCAGCAGCAGGAGGGGCGCAAGATCTGGTGGGACAAGACGCCCGACGCCGTGAGCGAGCGTCGGCGGATGGACGAGGGGCGCGTCCCGCAGCAGCCGTACGTCTACCAGACGGAGTAGCGGCCTCAGGCCGCGGCCGGCGCGACGATCGCGTCGCGCTGCCCGCTGCGGGCGAGGCCCTCGGCGACGAAGCCCGACGCCTTCAGCGCCTCGATCAGGCCGCGCAGGTACCGGGAGCCCGCGACGCGTCCCTTCGGCGTCCCCATCGCCTGCTCGATGGCCATGAAGCGCCCGTCCATCACGCGCACGTCGGTGCGGCCGCGCGCGAACGCCACAAGCGGTGACTTCACGCCGGCGGCCGCCTCCAGGCCGTCGCGCAGGAACATCTCGATCGCCTCGGGACCGGTCGGCGCGCGCACGAGCTGCGCGTGGCGGATCGTGCGCGCCAGGTAGAGCTCGTAGGCGCTGCCGTTGCCCACGGCGATCCGCACGCCGGGGCGGTCGACGTCGTCGACCGTGCACAGCGGCGAGCCGGCGGGCACCATGTACGTGCCCTCGATGATCACGTACGGCGCCGTGAAGTCGATCTCGGCCGCCCGCTTCGGGTCGATCGCGAGGAACGCGACGTCCCACGCGCCCTGTGCGAGCGCCGCGAACACCTTGCCGGCAGCGTCGAACGTGACGAGTTCCACGCCGACGCCGAGCCTGCGCCCCAGCTCGCGGGCGATGTCGACCGACACGCCGCGCGCCTCGCCCGTCGCCGGATCCTGCTGCGCCAGCACGGGATTGCCGAAATTGATCGCGGCGCGCACGCGGCCGGTCGGCGCCAGCGCCGCCAGCACGTCGGACGAGACTGCGGGTTCCATCGGATCGGCTCCCCGGGCGGACGGTCAGCGCGTCACCGCGCCATGGATGAAATAGCGCGGCGTGTGCACGACGTGCGACGCGAGCCCGAGCGCGGCGAGCCGCGACGCCAGCGCGGCGGGCTCGTGGAAGATCTTCACGACCCGGAACTCCCGCCCGTCGTTCAGCTTGCGCGCCGCCACGCCGCCTTCGCGGTCCGGCCGCACGTGGTTCGTCGCCGACGACGTGAGGTCCCACCCGGAGTCGATCACGTAGGCGCTGCCGCCGTCCGCCAGCGCATCGCGCACCTTCGTCCAGAAGCCGTCGAAGCGGTCGTCCGGGACGTGCGACAGCCAGAAGCTCATGAACACGAGGTCGTAGCGCTCGGCGGGCTCCCACGCGAACAGGTCGGCCAGCGCGTAGTCGACGTTGCCGGCGGCAACGCGCGCGCGGTTGATCGCCTGCACTTCCGGCGATGCGTCGAGCGCCAGCAGGTGCCCGACGCGCGGCGCGACGATCCGGGTGAAGAGCCCGGTGCCGCATGCGAGCTCGAGCGCGCGCTGCGGACGCGCCGCCGCGAGCCAGCGCTTGAGCGCACCCTCGACCTCCTGCGCATCGGCGTGCCACGCGGCGTTGTGCTGCGGCCCGTGGTCGTAACGGCCCGTGCGGAACCACCACTCGTCGTACTCGCTGGAACGCGCGCGATAGTAGGCGACCTGCTCGGCGAGGATCGCCGGGTCCGTCGGCTGCGCGCGCTTCGCGTCCATGCCGAATCCTAGCGCACGCCGCGCGGCGGGAATCGCCGGCGCTACAATGCGCGCCATGCCGGACACGCCCGCCCCTCCGTCCAGCGATGCGCGCGGACCCCGGCGACGCGCAGGCGGCAGCGCGCTGCGGACGTTCGCCGTCATCCTCGCCATCGTCGCCGGCGTGGCGGGCGTGGAGATCTGGTCGCTCGTCGCGCACAATCGCGAGCGCGCGACGCCGGTCGCGCCGCCGCCGGCGACCGTCGCGCCGCGGCAGGGCGGCCCGGTCGGCGACGTCGATGCGCCGGCCGGCGAGGCGGTGATCGGTCCGCGCGTCGTCGTCTCGGGGTGGGCGCTCGATCCGGCCGGCGTGCGCGCGGTCGAGATCCGCGTCGACGGTCGCGCGTTTCCCGCCAGGACAGGCATCGCGCGGCCCGACGTCGCCGCGGCCCGTCCGGAAATTCCGGACAACGCGAACGCGGGCTTCGAGTTCACCGGCGACTTCTCCGCCTACCCGACGGCGCCGGGCGCCGATCGGCGCGCGCTCGCGATCGTCGCGATCGCCGCGGACGGACGGGAGACGGTGCTCGGCACGCGCAGCCTGATCGATCCCGCGGCGCTCGCGCGCTGGGTCGGCTTCACGCCGGCGCGGCCGGAGCCCTTCCACCTGCTGCCGGCGCTCTCGGGCCTCGACCTCGGCGGCGCGAACGAACTCGACACGATCTACGCGCCGTACTTCTCGGCGACCGTGCGCGGCGGCTTTCGCGTGCCGATCCTGTACCTGCGCATGACCCGGGGCGCCGCCGGCGATTACGCGTTCGACCCGGACTGGGACCCGAAGCGCAAGTGCGGCGAGCGCAGGATCGGCGACGACTCGCTCAACGCGGTGCTCGCGCACTCGATCGCGAGGCGCCTGCCGGTGCTCGTGACGCTGAACGGCGGCATCTGGGCCGACGCGTACTGCGACGTGCCGCAGTGGGACGTCAACGACCGGCTCGAGCAGGACCCGGCGAACTGCCAGTGGAACGAGAAGAACGAGGTGATGCCCGACAACTTCCTCAAGGACCTGCCGGGGTCGCAGGAGGCGCCCGAGCTCGCGCGCTCGCTCACGTTCAACGTCCACGCCGCGGACGTGCGCCACTACAAGAAGCGCAACCTGCAGCAGGCGGGCACGATCCTCGCGGCGTTCGCGCGCGCGCACCCCGACCTCTTCGTCGGCGTCAACCTCGACCCCGACACGTACCTCAATCCGTTCTTCGCCGAGCGACAGTGGTACGACTACAACCCCGGCACGCTGCGCCAGTTCCGCGAGTGGCTCGCCGGAACGGGACCGTATGCGGGCCGGCCGCCGAAAGGCGTGCCCGACCTGTCCGCGTACCGGCGCGCACAGCCGCTGACGCTCGCCGACGTGAACCGGCTCGCCCGCCGCGACTGGAAGCGGTGGAGCGACGTCGATCCGCCGCGCGCGTTCCCGCGCGACACGGCCGGCGGCGCCACGCCGTTCTGGAACGATCCCTGGGTGGGCGAGTGGGAGCTGTTTCGCCGCCATCTCGTCCACCTGCACTACGACGAGCTCGCGCGCTGGTTGAACGACGTGGGCATCCCGCCCGGGCGGATCTGGTCGTCGCAGGGGCTGATGGCGCCGCGCGGCGACGCGATGCCGTTCGCGATCGGCCTCGCGAGTCCGCCGCGCAACTACGATTCCGGCGGAATGTCGCTCGCGGGTGCCAAGCCCGCGCTCGGACACCTCGGCGTCATCCTGTACGGGGAGGCGGCGGTCAACGACGTGCCGATGGACAACGGCAAGTCGCTGTTCGCGACGCTGGCGCAGATCGATCCCCGCTGGGCGATCGTCGAGTACAACACGGCGGACCTGCGCAATCCGCAGGCGCCGCCGACGTACGCCGCCGCGTACCGCGGCCTGCGCGACACGTGGAATTTCGGCGCGCGCTACGTGTCGCCGATGGCGTGGAACGGCAGCAACGGCGCACTCGCGGGCCGGCCCGGCTACACGACCTTCACCGCGTGGCGCAACACGCCGCTCGAGAGCGCCGCGCGCGACTTCATGCTCGCGCGCGCGGGCCTGCCGCTCGGCGCGGTGCTCTACACGTTCGGCACGCCGGTCCACGCCGACGGCGACGGCTGGACGGCGGAGCCGGGCTCGCTCGCGCTCGGCCCCGGCCACGTCCGGCTGCAGCCCGACGCCAACCGGCGCGTCACGCTGACCTCGCCGCGCGGACTGCCGGCGTCCGTGCGCGACGCCAGGGAGTTCGTGCTGGGCCTGCCCGCGGACAGCGGCGTGCTGCGCGTGCGCGTGCAGGGCCGGCGCGGCCCCGACAGCGGCTGGGAGACGCTGGCCGACGCGTCCGGCAGCGCGCTGCGCACGACCGCGGCGGGTGTCGCCGTCGCGCGCACCACGGGGGCGCGCAATGTCGCGTTCGACCAGATTCGCATCGAACTGTCGTTTCCGTCGACCTCCGTCCGCGTGCTGACCCGGATTGCGGTGATCTGACGAGAGCGCGACGCGCTGCCGCGCTCCAGCTGCGCTTGCGCGCGTGACGGCTTTCGCGGGCGGCGCCCCTCACCCCGACCCAATCCCCGCAAGCGGGGAGAAGCAGGGGCAAGCGAGCGTCAGCGTCATGCACAACCGGCAGGACAGGTCACGCCCTCTCTCCGGAACGCGGAGAGGGTCGGGGTGAGGGGACCGTCGCTCTGCGCAACGGAACCGCGCCGGGCAGGTTGTCGGCGCGCATGCGCGCGCTACCGAACGGGGAGCGCAGCGACCTGTGAACCGCGCGCTTCGTGGTGGTTACTACACGGAAAGCGCCCGGCGGCAACGCGAGCAGCCGGCGAGGGGCCCCACGCAGTGGGGATCGACGGCGAGTGCGAGTCGGTGCCGCGAGGCGACGCGGATGCGCCGCGCATTTCGGAACCCTCAAGAGGAGCCGAGGCCCGAAGCTTTCCGTGCTGACTTCGTCGGCCGCGAATCGCGCCACGGGGCGCGAAGCGCCCGTGCCAGCGATTTGCGGACGCAGCGGGTCACTTGTCGTCGATCTTGTACTCGACGTAGGCCTTGTCGCGGACCTGGCGCATGAACTCGCCGAACTGCTCGTCCGACTTGCGCGCACGGATCGACTGCCGCGCCTGGTCGCGCTTGCGCTCCTGCGTCACGTCCTGCGTACGCCGCTCCTCGACGAGGATCAGGTGCCAGCCGAACGGCGAGCGCACCGGGAGCGACATCTCGCCGATCTTGAGCTTCGTCATCGCCTGCTCGAACTCGGGCACCGTGTCGCCCGGGCTGACCCAGCCCAAGTCGCCGCCCTTGCTCGCCGACGCGTCCTCGGAATTGACGCGCGCCTGGTCCGCGAACTTGGCGCCCTGCTCGATGCGGTCCCTCACGCGGTCGATCTTGGCCTTCGCCTCGGACTCGGACGTCACCTCGTTGACGCGCACGAGGATGTGGCGCGCGTGCGTCTGCTCGACGATCGTCGGCGCGTTGCGGCTGCGCGAGTCGTTGACCTTGACGATGTGGAAGCCGCCCGCGCTGCGCAGCACCGGCGACACGTCGCCCTTGTTCATCGTGCGCACGGCGGTCTGGAAGACCGTCGGCAGCCGCGCCGGCGTCCGCCAGCCGAGGTCGCCGCCCTGGATCGCGTCCTGCGCGTCCGAATACGCGGCGGCCACCTGGCTGAACTCCTTGCCGCTCTTGATCTGCGCCAGCGCCTCCTCGGCGCGGCGGCGGCGCGCGTCGATCTGGTCGGGCGTGGCCTGGTCGGGCACGCCGACCATGATGTGCGACAGCTGGTACTCGGTCTCGCCGCCCGCCTGCGCGGCGACCGTCGCGAGGTAGTTGTCGACCTCGGCCTCGGAGACCTGCACGCGGCTGTCGACCTCGCGCTCGCGCAGCCGCTGGACCGTCACCTCGCGGCGGATGTCCTCGCGGTACTTCGCATACGAGATCTTCTCGCGGTCGAGCACGCGCCGCAGCTCCTCGGGCGTCACCTTGTTCTCCTGCGCGATGCGCAGGATCGTGCGCTCGACGGTCTGGTCGTCGACGCGGACGCCGTTGTCCTTCGCGAACTGCAGCAGCGCGCGCTCGACGATCAGCCGCTCGAGCACCTGTGCCTCGAGCACGTCCGGCGCGGGCGGACGCACGTTCGACGTCTTCATCTGCGCGAGGACGATCCGCTTCTGCTCGTCGAGCTCGAACTGCGTGAGCGCCTCGTCGTTGACGACGGCGATCACGCGGTCGAGCGGGACCGTCGAGGTGGCCGAGCGCGGCGGCGGCGCGGCCGGGCGCGCGGCCGGCGGCGTGCCGGTGCGCGGCCCGCTGCCGGGCACCTGGATGCTGCCGCCGGACGACGTCGGCTGCGCCACGGCGAGCGCGGCGAAGCCCGCCGCGGCGACCGCGGCCAGCAGCGACAGGGCGGGACGACGGGGTGCCATCGTGTCGGCTCCTTCTAGAATTCGGGCAGCGGATCGAAGCTGCGATCGCGCTGCTGGATCGCGGGGTCGTTCGTGCGCAGGTAGCCGGGAACCGTGCGCCGCAGGAGATCGAGGGGACTCGTGCCCACGCGCGCCAAGCCGTTCAGCTCGAGCTGCACGAACAGCGATCGCGTCGTGGTTTCGGTCGTCGTGGTGAGCTGCTGGCCGACCACGCGCAGCACCCAGCACCCGCCATTGTACTCCAGGCCGACCACCCCCTCCAGCGTCTTGCGGTCCGGGATCGAGTAGTTCCACGCGCCCAGGAACGTCCAGTTCGCCGACAGCGGCCATTGCGCGGACAGGTACGTCTGCTTCAGCTGCGATTGACCGCCGACCTGGTCGACGAGTTCCCGCGAGTAGCGGTAGAGCAGGCTCACCACGCGTCCCGCGCCCGGCTGGTAGCGGGCGCCCACGTTGAAGCGGTCGACCTGCGACGTGCCGAAGTCGTACTGCAGCAGGCCGATCATCGACCACGCGTCGGCGAGGCGGCCTTCCGCGCCGACCAGGAAGTCGGACGAGCCCGATTCCTGCGGCGCGGTACCGGGCAGATAGACCTGCTGGTTCTCGAAGTAGAACCGCTGGCCGACGGCGAGGCGGAAGCGCTCGGCGCCGGTCGCGGGGTCGAGCAGCCGCGACGTCACCGCGACCGCCAGCTGATTCGTGTCGCCGACGCGGTCGCCGCCGACGAACCGGTTCTCGCTGAAGAGCTGCGTGAAGTTGAAGTCGTCCTGCACCGTGTCGAAGATCGGCAGCTGGTTCTGGTTGCGGAAGGGGATGTACGTGTACATCGCGCGCGGCTCGAGCGTCTGCACGAAGCTCGCGCCGAACAGGTCCCAGTTGCGCTCGAAGACGAGGCCCGCGTCGACGCTGCCGATCGGCACCGCCAGGCCCTCGCGGCCACTCGGGATCCCCGCGGTCGGCTGGTTGAGATCGTAGCCCCACGCGGCGACGGCGGCGCGCGCGTTGAAGAACCACGCGCTGCCCTGGCGCCGCCAGCTCGCCGACGGGAAGAACGTTCCGCGATCGCCGGTGGGGCTGAGCGCGGCTTGCGAGAAGCGCGTGTACTCGGCGGTGCCGCTCCACACGAGCCCGAGCCAGTCGGTCTCGGCCAGCCCGGCCTTCACCTGCGGCAGCATGTTGTACGGCGGCACGACCGCCGCTTCGGGATTCGGGTCCTGCAGCGTCTGGAAAGTCTGCGTGCGCGCGATCACCGCCAGCGGGCCGTACGTGGCGACGAGGCCGAACTCCTGCGGCAGCGTCTTCTGCGACGTGACCGATACGCGATCCGCGAAATCGGCGAGGTACGTCGAGTCCGACACCCGGTTGTAGTTGAAATAGCCGGAAAGCCACGGGGCGAGCCGCTGGTTGTGCTTCCACGAGAACGCCCAGCGGGTCTCGCCGGTGACGCGGTCGTCGGGAACGACCTCGCCGATCGCCTCGCCCGCCGCCGGCTCGAACAGGTAGCGGCCCTGCGCCGCGACCTGCAACCCGCGCCGCGTCATGATCCGCGGCGTGACGGTCGCATCGTAGTTGGGCGCGAGGTTGAAGTAGTACGGTGCGGCGAACTCGAAGCCGCGGATCTGCGTCGAGCCGATCGTCGGCGTGAGGAACCCGGACTTGCGCTCGTTGGACAGCGGGAACTCGAGCCACGGCGTGTACATGACCGGCACGTCGAGGAAGTAGACCATCGCGCTGCGCGCGGTGCCGACGCGGCGCTGCCGGTCGACCTCGATCTCGTCCGCGCGCAGGAACCAGTCGTTGTTGGGCGCCACGCAGCTCGTGTACTGCGCGGCGGTCGCCTCGTACAGGTCGGGACCGGCGAAGCGGATCTCCTTCGCCGACCCGTGCGACGCGTTGTCGGCGATGTGGAAGCGCGGCTCGTCGAAGTAGCCGATCTCGCGGCCGCGCTGGAACTTGACCTCGGGCCCGCTGATCCAGTCGAGCCCCTTGCGCAGCGTGACGTTGCCCTTGCCCCAGATCTCGTCGTTGCCGATGTCGTACTGCAGCCAGTCCGCGAGCACCGTCTCGCGCCGCGTGCGCAGCTCGACGTTGCCGGCGGCCTCGATGCGCTTCTCGCCGCTGCCTTCGAGCCGGTCCGCGCGCAGGAACACCGCGCCGCGCTCCTCGTCCGCGCCAGCGCCGCCCGAGGGCCGCGCCGCCGCCGGCAGCGGTGGCGGCGGCGTGTCCACGAGGTCGCCGGCGCGCAGCGCGGTACCGCCGTCGGCCACGGAAGGCAGCGCCACGCCGCGCGGAACGATCGGCTGGATTTCGCGCGCGAACTTGAGCGTGAGCTCCTGCGCGGCGATGCCCGCCGGCGCCGCGGCCGCGAGCGCCGTCGCGGCGAGCGGCGCGACCAGCGAAGGCCAGCGGGAGCGACGGAACGGCATGGGGGTGCGCTGCGGGGGTTTGCTAAAATGGTGCATTCTAGCTTGCCGACCGCCGCGGCACTGCGCGTCCCCGCCCGCGTGCGTCGCCGGGCGCGCGGGCTGTCCTGCGGCGCGCATCGCACTGCCCCGATGAAGCCGCCCACCGACGACGCACGCCTGTCCGCGCTCCGCGCGTGGCTCGCGCACGCGCTGCCGGGCGCCGAGTTCGACCTCGCGCCGGCGTCGGCCGACGCGAGCTTCCGCCGCTACTTCCGCGCCACGCTCGCCACGCCGCACGCGATCGCGCCGGACGCCACGACGCTCATCGCGATGGATGCGCCGCCGCCGATGGAGAATTGCCGGCCATTCGTGCACGTCGCCGCGCTGCTGCACGCGGCCGGCGTGCACGCGCCGCGCGTGCTCGCGCAGGATCTCGAGCGTGGCTTCCTGCTGCTGACCGACCTCGGCACGACGACCTACCTCGCCGCGCTCGACGCCGCGACCGCGCACGCGCTGTACCTGGACGCGCTCGACGCACTGGTGCGCTTCCAGCGCACGTCGCGCGAAGGCGAGCTGCCGCCGTACGACGAGGCGCTGCTGCGCCGCGAGCTCGACCTCTTCCCCGACTGGTACGTCGCGCGACACCTCGCCCGCGCACTCGCCCCGGCGCAGCGCGAGACGCTCGAGCGCGTGTTCGCGCTCGTCCTCGCGAACAACCTCGCGCAGCCGCGCGTGTTCGTGCACCGCGACTACCATTCGCGCAACCTGATGGTGAGCGCGCCCAACCCCGGCGTCCTCGACTTCCAGGATGCCGTCCACGGCCCGGTCACGTACGACCTCGTCTCGCTGCTGCGCGACGCGTACGTCGAGTGGGAGGAGGAGCGCCAGCTCGACTGGGCGGTCCGCTACTGGGAGCGCGCGCGGGCCGCGGGCATCCCGGTCGACGCCGACTTCGGCGTCTTCTGGCGTGACTTCGAGTGGATGGGCGTGCAGCGACAGCTGAAGGTGCTCGGCATCTTCGCGCGGCTCGCCCACCGCGACGGCAAGGTGGCGTACGTGCAGGACATGCCGCTCGTCATGCGCTACCTGCGCGCGGCGTGCGGGCGCTACCGCGAGCTCGCGCCGCTGCTCGTGCTGCTCGACGCGCTCGAGGACCGCGCGCCCGTGGTCGGCTACACGTTCTGATGGGACGGCCCCTGCGACCACTGCAGGCGATGATCCTGGCCGCGGGCCGCGGCGAGCGGATGCGTCCGCTGTCCGACGCGACGCCCAAGCCGCTGCTCGTCGTCGGTGGCAAGCCGCTGATCGTCCGCCAGGTCGAGGCGCTCGCGCGCGCCGGCTTCCGCGACCTCGTGATCAACGCGTCGCACCTCGCCGCGCAGCTGACGGCGGCGCTCGGCGACGGCACCGCACACGGCGTGCGCATCGCGTGGTCGCTCGAGCCCGAGCCGCTGGAGACGGCCGGCGGCATCGCCACCGCGATGCCGCTCCTCGCGGAGGGGCCGCTGCTGGTCGTCTCCGGCGACATCTGGACGCGGTTCGACTACGGGACCCTGCACCCGCGCGTGCAGGCGATGGCGCGCGGCGACGCGCCGCCGCGCGCGCACCTCGTCATGGTGCCGAATCCGCCGTTCCATCCGGACGGCGACTTCGCGCTCGCGGGAGGGCGTATCGCGCGCGACGGGACGCCGCGGCTCACGTTCGGCAACATCGGCGTCTACGACACCGCGCTGCTGCGCGAACTTCCGCGCGGCGTCAGGCTCAAACTGCTTCCGCTGTATCACGAATGGATCGCCCGCGGGCTGGTCTCCGGCGAGCTCTACGACGGCCCCTGGGCCAACGTGGGCACGCCGGCCGAGCTGGCCGCGCTGGACGCGCTGCTGACGGCCCACGAGGCCTGACCTTGACCGACCGCCCCACGAGGACGCCAACGATGAACGAAACCGACAACCCGCTGCTCGACTTCTCCGGCCTGCCGCGCTTCGACGCGATCCGCCCGGAGCACGTGACGCCCGCCGTCGACGCGCTGCTGGCCGACGGGCGCGCCGCGATCGAGCGCGTCGCGGCCGCCGGCGCGGCCCCGACGTGGGACGACGTCGTCGAGCCGCTCGCGGAGTCGCTCGACCGCTTCGACCGCGCGTGGAGCGCGGTCCGGCACCTCCACTCCGTCGTGGACACTCCGGCGCTGCGCGACGCGTACAACGCGAACCAGCCCAGGGTCGTCGCGTTCTTCACCGAGCTCGCGCAGGACCTGCGGCTGTACGGGAAGTATCGCGCGCTGCGCGCGCAGCCGGAGTTCGCGCGCCTCGACACGGCGCGGCAGCGACTGATCGACAACGAGTTGCGCGACTTCCGCCTGGGCGGCGCCGAGCTGCCCGACGCGGACAAGGTCCGCTTCCGCGAAGTGCAGGAAGCGCTCGCGGACCTCTCGACGCAGTTCGAGGAGCACCTGCTCGACGAGACCAACGAATGGGCGTACTGCGTCGACGACGAGGCGCTGCTGGCGGGCGTCCCGGCGGACGTGCGCGAGGCGGCCCGGGCCGCGGCGCGGGCCGACGGGCGCGAAGGCTGGAAGCTCACGCTGCAGATGCCCTGCTACCTGCCGGTCATGCAGTACGCGGAGTCCCGCGACCTGCGCCGGCGGATGCACGAGGCCTACTCGACGCGCGCGTCCGACCTTTCGCCGCACCCGGAGCGCGACAACGCGCCGATCATCGCGCGCATCCTGGAGCTCCGCCGCGAGGCCGCGCGGCTGCTCGGGTACCGCAACTACGCGCACGTGTCCCTGGTGCCGAAGATGGCGCGCGATCCCGACGAGGTCGTCGCGTTCCTGCGCGACCTCGCGCGCCGCGCGAGGCCATTCGCCGAGCGCGACGTCGCCGACCTGTCCGCGTTCGCGCGCGAGGAGCTCGGACTGCCCGAGCTCGCGCCGTGGGACATTGCGTTCGCCGCCGAGCGGCTCAAGGCGGCGCGCTACGCGTACAGCGAGCAGGAGGTGCGCCAGTACCTGCCGGAGGACAGCGTCCTCGCCGGGCTGTTCCGCGTGGTCGAGACGATCTACGGCATCCGCATCGAGGAAGGGCGCGCCGCCACATGGCATCCGTCGGTCCGGTTCTTCCACATCCGCGACCGCAACGGGACGCTGGTCGGCGAGTTCTACTTCGACCTCTACGCGCGCGAGGGCAAGCAGGGCGGCGCGTGGATGGACGACGCGATCAACCGCCGGCGCGTTCGCGGCGGCATCCAGCATCCGGTCGCATACCTGACGTGCAACCTGTCGGCGCCGGTCGCCGGGAAGCCGGCGACGTTCACGCACGACGAGGTGATCACGATCTTCCACGAGTTCGGCCACGGCCTGCACCAGCTGCTGACGTGCATCGACGTGCCGGGCGTCTCCGGCATCCAGGGCGTCGAATGGGACGCGGTCGAGCTGCCGTCCCAGTTCATGGAGAATTTCTGCTGGGAGTGGGACGTCCTGCGCCACATGACGCGGCACGTCGACACCGGCGAGCCGCTGCCGCGGGCGCTGTTCGACCGGATGCTGTCCGCCCGGAACTTCCTCAGCGGAATGGCGACGGTCCGGCAGATCGAGATGGGCCTGTTCGACATGCTGCTCCACGACCAGTTCGACGGCGGCAGTTCGGCACCGTGGACGTCTCCCGAGGCGCTGCTCGACGCGGTGCGCAGCGAAGTGGCCGTCGTGCCGCGCGCGCCGTACGACCGCTTCGTGCAGTCGTTCGCGCACGTGTTCGCCGGAGGCTACGCCGCCGGCTATTACAGCTACCAATGGGCGGAGGTGCTGTCGGCCGACGCGTTCAGCCTGTTCGAGGAGGAGGGCGTGCTGTCGCCCGCCGCCGGCGCCCGCTTCCGGGACGAGGTGCTCGCGCGCGGAGGCAGCCGGCCCGCGCTCGAGTCGTTCGTTGCCTTCCGGGGGCGCCCGCCCCAACTGGACGCGCTGCTGCGGCATAATGGAATGGTCGTCACCCCCTGAAGGTGATTCCATGAGCACCGTCGCGTATCGCACCGTCCTCGGCCTGGCCGCGCTCGCTCTCGCGGCGACGGCCCTCGCGCAGGCGCCGCAGGTCTACCGCTACAAGGACGCCGACGGCCGCATCGTCTACTCCGATCGGCCGCCGCCGCCGACCGCGTCCGGCGTGCAGATGCGCGCGGTAGGCGGCAACTTCGTCGAGACGAGCGAGCCCAGCCTCGCGGCGCAGCAGGCGGCCGAGCGCTACCCGGTGACGCTGTTCACGTTCGACTGCGGCGAGGTCTGCGCGAGCGCCGAGGCCGTCCTCAACCGGCGCGGCGTTCCGTTCACGCGGGTCGACGTCCAGACCGACGAGCAGGGGCGCGCGCGCATGAAGGAGCTGACCGGCGACGACAAGGCGCCCGTGCTCGCGGTGGGCGACAAGCTGATCGGGAAGGGCTACAACGAGACGCGCTGGCAGTCGCTGCTCGACGAGGCCGGGTACCCGAAGACGCAGGCACCGCGGCGCAACGCGCCGGCGGCCCGCACGGCGGAAGCCGCGCCGCCGCCGCCCCCGCTGCCGGAAGGCATGCGTTCACTCGCACCGCCGCCGAAGGGCGGCGACTATCCGAAGCAGTAGCGTCGCGCGCGGCGCCCTCCCCGGGCGCCACCGCCGCGCAACGGGCGCCCGCGCGTGATCCTCGCGGCCTGGAACGTCAACTCGCTGAACGTGCGGCTGCCGCGGCTGCTCGACTGGCTCGCCGCGCAGAAGCCGGACGTGCTGTGCCTGCAGGAGACGAAGCTCGAGGACGCGAAGTTCCCGGCGATGGAGATCGCGGCGGCCGGCTACGCGTCGCACTTTTCCGGGCAGAAGACGTACAACGGCGTGGCGATGCTCGTGCGCGAGGGACTGTCGGCGACGGACGTGCGTGTCGGTATCGACGGCTACGCGGACGAGCAGAAGCGCGTGATCGCGGCCACCGTCGCGGGCATCCGCGTGGTCGGCGTCTATGTTCCCAACGGACAGGCTGTCGCCTCCGACAAGTACACGTACAAGCTCGCGTGGCTCGCGGCGCTGGCCCGCATGCTGCACGCGGAGCTCGCGCGCAACCCGTCGCTCGCCGTCATGGGCGACTTCAACGTGGCCCCGGAGGACCGCGACGTCCACGATCCCGCGCTGTGGGCCGGGCAGGTGCTGTGCTCGGAGCCCGAGCGCGCCGCATTCCGCGATTTGCTTGCCGTCGGACTGGTCGACAGCTTCCGGCTGTTCGACCAGCCCGAGAAGACGTTCTCGTGGTGGGACTACCGTCAGCTCGCGTTCCCGAAGAACCACGGGTTGCGCATCGACCACGTGCTGCTGTCCGCCCCGCTCGCCGCGCGCTGCGCGGGCAGCCGCATCGACCGCAACGCGCGCAAGGGCGAGAAGCCCTCCGACCACGCGCCGGTGCTGGTCGAGCTGCGCGACGCCTGACGCGGCCCCGCCCTAACCCAGCCCTCTCCCACCCTCACCCCAGCCCTCTCCCGCAAGCGGGAGAGGGAGCGCGTCGGCGCGGTGCGCGCCAAGGGCAACACAGCGGCACGACGCCCGTTCTTTTCAATCCAGCAGCAAATCGTCCGGCTCCGCCGGCGATTTGCCCCTGATCAGCTTCTCGTCAGGCTATCGGCGTCGTCGATTTTTACAAGGGGTCGCGGCGGTAGCCCTGCGACCCCTTCTGACCCGAATTGGGCCCCCGCAAATCGTCCGGCTCCGCCGGCGATTTGCCCCTGACCAGCTTCTCGTCAGGCTGTCGGCGTCCAAGATTCTTCCAAGGGGGTCGCGGCGGCAGCCGTTCGACCCCCTTCTGACTTGTCCACTTCCACTCTGGCAAACGGCCGCTTCGCGGCCGTTTGCTAGACTCGCGCGCCATGGTCTTCGCGTCGCCGATCTTCCTGTTCCTGTTCCTCCCGCTGACGCTCGGCGCGTATTTCGCCGTGCCGCGGGCCTGGCGCAACGGCGTGCTGCTGGTAGCGAGCCTCGTGTTCTACGCGTGGGGCGAGGCGCCGTACCTCGCGCTGGTGATCGGATCCGTGCTGTTCAACTACGCGATCGGCGGCGCGATCGATCGCGCCGGCGATCCTGCCGTGCGCAAGCGCTGGCTCGCCACGGGCGTGGCGGGCAACCTCGGCGCCCTCGCGATCTTCAAGTACGCGAACTTCACCGTCGCCAACGTCAACGCGCTCGCCCCCGTGCTGGCGATCACGCCGCTCGCCGTCGCGACGATCCCGCTGCCGCTCGGCATCTCGTTCTTCACGTTCCACGCGATCTCCTACGTCGTCGACGTCTACAAGCGCAACGCGGACGCCGAGCGCAACCTGCCGCGCTTCGCGCTGTACATCCTCCTGTTCCCGCAGCTCATCGCCGGGCCGATCATCCGCTGGCGCGACATCGCCGCGCAGCTCCCGGCGCGCGAGCAGCCGATCGCCGACTTCGCCTACGGCGTGCGCCGGTTCGTGCTGGGCCTCGGCAAGAAGGTCCTGATCGCCAATACGCTGGGCCGCACCGCCGACCAGATCTTCGCGCTGCCGGCCGCCGAGCTCACGACGCCGCTCGCGTGGCTGGGGCTCGCCTGCTACACGCTGCAGATCTACTTCGACTTCTCCGGCTACTCCGACATGGCGATCGGCCTCATGCGCATGTTCGGCTTCCGGATCCTCGAGAACTTCAACTACCCGTACATCGCCCGCAGCGTCCGCGAGTTCTGGCGGCGCTGGCACATCTCGCTGTCGAACTGGTTCCGCGACTACCTGTACATCCCGCTGGGCGGCAACCAGCGCGGCGAGCGCCGCGCGTACGCGAATCTCGTGATCGTGTTCCTGCTGTGCGGCCTCTGGCATGGCGCGAGCTGGCCGTTCGTGCTGTGGGGCGCGTGGCACGGTGCATTTCTCGTCGCCGAGCGCGCGGGCCTGGACCGCGCGTTGCGCAGGGTCGGGCCGCTGGCGCACGTGTACGCGCTGGCGGCCGCGATGGGCGGCTGGGTGCTGTTCCGCTGCGAGACGCTCGCGCAGGCGGTGCGCTACTACGCGGCGCTCGCGGGCTTCGCCGCCGGCGACGCCGCCCGCCACCCCGTCGAGGAATTCCTGAACGCGCACGTGCTGGCGACGATGGCGGTCGCCGTCGTGTTCGCCACGCCGCTCGCGAAACGCATGGGCGCGTGGCGCGACCGGACCGCCACCGCGCCGGGGCTCGCCGCAAGGTTCGCGCTGTCCGCCGACGTCGCGTGGACCGGCGCCGTGTTCGTGGTGTCCGCCGCGTTCCTGGCGGCGGGCACCTACAATCCGTTCATCTACTTCCGCTTCTAGATGACGACCCCCACGCTCGCTTCGCTCGCTGCCCCCGGAGGGGGAAGCTCGGTCCCTTGGGACGGCCCGGCGGGACCGACATGACCGCGGACGGACTCGCGCTTCCACCCGTGCCGCCGCCGGCGCCGGCCGGCCACCCGCTGCGCGACCGTGCGGTCGCCGCGCTATTCGCGCTGGCGATCGCGTTGCCGGGGCTGGCGCTCGTCTTCACGTGGTCGCACACGACGACGCGCTTCGAGAACCGGCCGATGGCACCGTGGCCGGCGCCCGCGCTGTCGCGCGAGTTCGCGCCCGCGTTCGACCGCGCGTTCTCCGACCGCTTCGGCGCCCGCGACTTCATGGTGCGCTTCCACCACGGCGCGCTGCTGCGCGTGTTCGGCGTCTCGAGCCTCGGCACGGTGATGCGCGGCGACGACGGCTGGTTCTACTGGCTGGGCGAGGACGGCCACTCGCTCGACCGCCACTACCGCGGCACGATGGAGTTCGCGCAGGCCGACGTCGACAACACGGTGGCCGAGCTCGCGCGCCGCCGCGACTGGCTCGCGGCGCGCGGGATCGGCTACGTCGTCGTCGTCGTGCCGGAGAAGTTCACGATCTATCCGGAGCACCTGCCGCCGTGGGTCGCGCGCATGCAGGGCCCCACGCCCTATGACCGCGTGCGCGCGGCGATCGAGAAGGACGGCCGGGTGACGCTGGTCGACCTCCGGCCGGCGCTGCGCGAAGCGAAGGCGCGCGAGCGCGTCTACTACCAGACCGACTCGCACTGGAACTACAACGGCGCGGTGATCGGCTACGACGCGATCATGCGCGCGGTGCGCGCCGCACTGCCCGCCGGTGCGCTGCCGGCAATCGCGCCGGCGCCGCGCCCCGCGTACGTGCCGGGCGTCGACTACTACAGCGGCGACCTGATCATGATGCTCGGCATGCCGTCGCGCATCCGCGAGGACGACGTCGCGCCGCTCGGCAAGGTGCTTGCGATGGCGTCCGAGCGCTGCGCGCGCCGCGTCGACAAGGACGAGTACCCGGGCTTCGAGTACTACGTGTGCGACCGCCCCGGCCTGCCGCGTGCCGTCGTGCTGCGCGACTCGATGGCGATCCCGCTGATCCCGCTCTTGTCCGAGAACTTCAGCCGCGCCGTCTACGTCAGCAGCCGCGCGTTCGACCAGGCGCTGATCGAGCGCGAGAAGCCCGACGTCGTGATCGAGGAGCTGGTCGAGCGCTCGCTGCATGCGCCCGGCGCGTTCCCGATGAAGTAGCGGCTACCCGCGCGCACCCTTGCGCAACTCGGCGTCGAGGCCGAGCTCCTGGATCTTGCGCGTGAGCGTGTTGCGCCCCCAGCCCAGCCACGCCGCCGCTTCCATCCGGTGACCGCCGGTGTGTGCGAGCGCCCGGCGAATCAGCGTCCTCTCGAACTCCTGCTCGAGCCGGTCGCCGACGTTGCGCTCGCCGCGCGCCAGCGCCTGCGACAGCTCGCGGTCGAGCGCGTGCTGCCAGTCGTACGCGCCGGCCTCGCCGGGCGCGGCGGCCGCCGGCGCCTCGCGCACCTCGGGCGGCAGGTCGGCGACCTCGATCCGCTGCCCCGGCGCCATCACGGTGAGCCAGTGGCAGATGTTCTCCAGCTGGCGCACGTTCCCCGGGAACGCGAATTTCGTCAGCGCCGCGAGCCCGTCGTCCGAGAGGGCCTTCGGCTCGACCGCGAGGTCGCGCCCGCTCTTCTGCAGGAAGTGGCGCGCCAGCGGGCCGATGTCCTCGGGGCGCTCGCGCAGCGGCGGCAGCCGCAGCCGCACGACGTTCAACCGGTGCATCAGGTCCTCGCGGAACAGGCCCTGCCGCACGCGCTCCTCGAGGTTCTGGTGCGTGGCTGCGATGATCCGCACGTTGGCGCGCAATGGCGCGTGGCCGCCGACACGGTAGTACTCGCCGTCGGCGAGCACGCGCAGCAGGCGCACCTGCAGGTCGGCGGGCATGTCGCCGATTTCGTCCAGGAACAGCGTGCCGCCCTCCGCCTGCTCGAAGCGCCCGCGGCGCAGCGCCTGCGCGCCGGTGAACGACCCGCGCTCGTGGCCGAAGAGCTCGGACTCCAGCAGGTCCTTCGGGATCGCCGCCGTGTTGATCGCGACGAACGGCATCGCCGCGCGCGGGCTGTGCCGGTGCAGCGCGCGCGCGACCAGCTCCTTGCCGGTCCCGGACTCGCCGGTGATCATCACCGTCGTGTTCGACTGCGACAGGCGGCCGATCGCGCGGAACACCTCCTGCATCGCCGGCGCCTGCCCGAGGATCTCGGGCGCCTCGGCGGCGGACGCGGCAACGGGCGCTGCCGCCGGCGTCTGCGCGGTCGCGCGGCGGATCAGCGCGATCGCGTGGTCGACGTCGAACGGTTTCGGCAGATACTCGAACGCGCCCCCCTGGAACGCGGCGACGGCGCTGTCGAGGTCCGAGTACGCGGTCATGATGATGACCGGCAGCTGCGGGAAGCGCTCCTTGACCTTGTTGAGGAGCGCGAGACCCGACTCGCCGGGCATCCTGATGTCGGACACCAGCACCTGCGGCTCGGCGACGGCGAGCGCCTGCAGCACTTCGTAGGCCGTCGAGAACGACTTGTACGGGATGCCCTCGCGCGCGAGCGCCTTCTCCAGCACCCAGCGGATCGAGCGGTCGTCGTCGACGATCCACACGGCCTTCGCGGCGTCGGAGCGCGGCGGTTCGTAGTCGTAGGCGTACATGGTGTCGGTCATTCCCTTCCTGTGCGCGTCATCTCGAGCGGCAGCAGGATCGTGAACACGGTCCGGCCGGGCGCGCTTTCCCATTCGATGGTGCCGTTGTGCTGCGCGACGAACGTCTGCGCGATCGTCAGGCCGAGTCCGCTGCCGCCGTCGCGGCCGGAGACGAGCGGATAGAAGATCTTTTCGCGGATCGCCTCGGGCACGCCGGGTCCGTTGTCGGTCACCGACAGCGCGAGCGCGAGCCGGTGGCGCTTCTTCGCGACCGTGACGCCGCGCGCGATGCGCGTCTCCAGCCGGATCTGCGGGTCCGGCGTGCCGGCGGACAGCGCCTGCGCGGCGTTGCGCACGACGTTGAGCACGACCTGCGTCAGCTGCTCGGGATCGGCCTCGAACTCGGGAATGCTGATGTCGAAGTCGGATACGATCCGGATCGCCGGGAACTCCGCCTGGACGACGCCGCGCACGCGCACGAGGATCTCGTGGATGTTCGTGCGCCGGTACGACGGCAGCCGGTGCGGCGTCAGCAGCCGGTTCACCAGGTTCTGCAGTCGATCGGCCTCGCCGATGATCACCTGCGTGTACTCGGCGAGCTGAGGGCGGTCGAGCTCGCCTTCGAGCAGCTGCGCGGCGCCGCGGATGCCGCCGAGCGGGTTCTTGATCTCATGCGCGAGGCTCCGTATCAGGTCGCGGTTCGCCTGCTGCTGCTCGAGCAGCCGCTCCTCGCGCGCGACCTTCAGCTGCTGGTCGATGTGCCGGAACTCGACCAGCAGCGCGGCGTCCGGCGTGTCGATCGGCGACACCGTGCACGTGAGGTGCAGCCTGCTCCGGCCGGCCACGCCGAGCTCGATTTCCTGCTCGGTGTACGACGCGCCGCTCATGACCGCCCTCGCGACGGCCGCCTCGAGTGCCGCGCACTCGCCGAAGAGTTCGCGCGGCGTGTGGCCGAGGAACTTCGGTCGCGACAGCTCGAACAGGTTCTCGGCGGCGGGATTCACGTACGTGACTCGTCCATCGGCGCGCAGCATCAGGACGGCAGCCGCGAGCAGCTCCAGTCCCGCGTTCGCGGCCGCGCCGGCCGGCGCCGACGACGGAAAGAACCGCAGCTTCACGCTCGCCCCGTGCCGATGCAGGCCGCAGCGGCAGCATCCGGGGAAGCGGTTAGCAATATCCGCGCCGGCGCGTGCGCGGACGACGTTGGGGCAAGGCGAACGCGCGGCGCGCGAACGCGCACGTCGCGCGGATCAGCGCGCCACGCCGAGCTCTTTTCTAAGCGCCTCGATGTTGCGCTCGTGCAGCTGCACCGCCTGGCGCAGCCGCGCGATGCGCTCCTGGTACCTGGCGGCGTTCGACTGCTCCTCGGGCAGCGGCACCGGCGCGCCGTTCGCGTAGAGCACGCGCGCTTCCGCGAGCAGCTTCTCCTCGGTGGCGAGCTCGTCCGCCAGCACCTTCCGGCGCATGTCGTCGCGGCCCTTCTGCGTCTCGGCATCGACCTTGGGGAAGCCCGCGGGCGTCGGGGTGCTCCTGCTCGTACCGCCGTTCGAACGCCGCGGCTCCTCGGCGCCCATGCACGAGATCCGGCGGTAGCCCTTCTCCGGCGGCAGGTTGGAGAACACGATGTTGCCGGCCGCGTCGACATACTTGCACACCGGTCCCTGCGCCCACGCGCCTGCCGCGCAGGCGGCCGCGAGGCACCACGAGAGGGCGCGGATGCACCGTTTTCCGGCAGCGGGGACATGATTGCGCATGGCGGCGAAGTGTAGCGCACCCGAAGCGACAGGGGCAGGCGCGCGGCCTGCCCCTGTCGTCGGTACAACGCGCGCGCCGTCGTCGGCGCCGACATCGCCGCGTCGATCTACAGGCTGTAGTACATGTCGAACTCGACCGGATGCGTCGTCATCCGGAAGCGCGTCACCTCCTCCATCTTGAGGGCGATGTACGCGTCGATCATGTCGTTGGTGAACACGCCGCCGCGCGTGAGGAAGTCACGGTCGCGGTCGAGGTGGGACAGCGCCTCGTCGAGCGATGCGCACGGGTGCGGCACCTTGGCGGCCTCCTCGGGCTCGAGGTCGTACAGGTTCTTGTCCATCGGGTCGCCGGGATGGATCTTGTTCTGCACGCCGTCGAGGCCCGCCATCAGCATCGCCGCGAACGCGAGGTACGGGTTCGCCGTCGGATCGGGGAAGCGCACTTCGATCCGGCGCCCCTTCGGGTTCGACACGTACGGAATGCGGATCGCCGCCGAGCGGTTGCGCGCCGAGTAGGCGAGGTTGATCGGCGCCTCGAAGCCGGGAACCAGCCGCTTGTACGAGTTGGTGCCCGGATTCGTGATCGCGTTCAGCGCCTTCGCGTGCTTGATCACGCCGCCGATGTAGTACAGCGCGAACTCGGACAGTCCCGCGTAGCCGTCGCCGGCGAACAGGTTCTTGCCGTCCTTCCACACCGACTGGTGGCAGTGCATGCCGGAGCCGTTGTCGCCGACGATCGGCTTCGGCATGAACGTCGCGGTCTTGCCGTACGCGTGCGCGGTGTTGTGGACGCAGTACTTGAGGATCTGCAGCCAGTCGGCGCGCTTCACCAGCGTCTCGAACTTGGTCCCGATCTCGCACTGGCCGGCGTTTGCGACCTCGTGGTGGTGCACCTCGACCTCGACGCCCATCTGCTCCATCGCGAGGCACATGGCCGAGCGGATGTCCTGCAGCGAGTCCACCGGCGGGACCGGGAAGTAGCCGCCCTTCACCGAGGGTCGGTGGCCCATGTTGCCGCCTTCGAACTTCTCGGCGGTCGACCACGCGGCCTCGCTCGAGAACACCTTGCTGTAGCTGCCCGACATGTCGACCGACCACTCGACCGCGTCGAAGATGAAGAACTCGGGCTCGGGCCCGAAGTACGCGGTGTCGCCCATGCCCGAGGACTTGAGGTAGGCCTCGGCGCGCTTCGCGAGCGACCGCGGATCGCGCTCGTAGCCCTTGCCGTCCGACGGCTCGATCACGTCGCACGTGATGAGCAGCGTCGTCTCGTCCATGAACGGGTCGATGTTCGCGGTGGCCGGGTCCGGCATCAGCAGCATGTCGGAGGCCTGGATGCCCTTCCACCCGGCAATCGACGAGCCGTCGAACGCGTGGCCCGATTCGAACTTGTCGGCCGTGAACTGCTTCGCGGGCACGGAGACGTGCTGCTCCTTGCCGCGCGTGTCGGTGAAGCGGAGGTCGACGAACTTGACTTCCTTCTCTTTGATCATCTTCAGCACGTCAGCGGGTGATGCCATCCAGATCTCCTGATGAAGCGATTGAAAAAGGGACTGCACGACAGGCGGGCGGCCGCACGAGCTGCGCGCGCGTCGAATCATTTGGCAATGGGGGCCATCTCCGGTTTAGCGAGAAGCATGCCATCGTATAAATCGTTTTTGTTCATATACTTACGCAGAGAACGCCGGCACGATCGGTTCGGCGCCATCGGTGAACGCACCACAACGGATCATTATCCCACGCGCGGGGCACCGGATTCGTGCAGGATCGCCAAACTTTCCTGCCTGCGCTTCCGCAACGCAGCAACGCACCGGTACACGAACGCGCCGCCGCGATGGGCCGAATGCAACCCCCGACTGCATCCGATTGTTTTGAAAGGACTCGCGGCGCTGCCTCAGCACGAAGTCGCGCGCCAGCGAAAGCCACGCCCTGAGGTCGCCGCGCGCCGGAGTGGTGCACGGCTGCGCCGGCGCTGCCTTGCCTGCACTGATCAGGGGAAGAACAGGTAGAGCCGGTACCCTGCCTGGGTCGTGGCGCTGGCGTCGATGAAGAGCTTGACCGGCACCTCGGCGTTGCCGGCGATGCCGGCGGCCGCGTTCGCGGTGCCGCTTACGTAGTCGGCGGGGCTCAGCGCGCGGCGCACGACGACCTGGTCCTGCGCGTCGGTCAGCGTGAGCTCGAGATGCGGGTAGCCGATGGCGTAGGGCGCGCGGTTGCGCAGCGTCGCCGTCAGGATCAACAGTCCGCGGTGCGCCGGATCCGCCTGCAGGTCCGACGCGTCGATGGAAAGCGCCGAGACGTCGCGCAGCGGCCGGATCGTGCAGCCGGCGAACGCGCACATGCGCTCGAGCGTGGGCTTGGTCGCCGGCAGGTGCGCGGCGAGCCCGTCGCGGAAGTGCAGCAGCGCCTGCAGCACCAACGAGACGGTGAGCAGCGGAATGGCGACGAAGCCCAGTGCCGTCCACAGGCGGTGCGGTCGCCGTTTCGCTCCGGAGAACCGGTTCTCGTAGTCGATCGCGACCTGCGGCGGCGCAACCGGCACGTCGGGCGGCAGCGGCTCGAGCGCCCGCGCCGTGCGCAACGTGACCGTGGGCGGGCCCTGCGCGAGCTCGTCGGCTTCCGGCTCCTCGTCCGGCGGCGGCGGCGACAGCGAGATCAGCTCCTCGCGGCCGTTGAACACCGTGCGGCAGTGACCGCAGCGCACCTGGCCTTCGCGCAGCATGAGCTGGGCGGCGGTGACGCGGAAGACCGTCTTGCAGCCTGGGCAGCGGGTGAATTGTTCGTCGGACATCGTCAGCGTGCGCGGCGCCGGGAATCGGGCCCGCGCCCTCGTGCCTTGCTCGTCACCGCCCGTCCTGCGGCAGCCGGGCGCCGGTCCCTTTGGCGGATGCGAGCAGCACCCAGCCGTCGCGCTCGCGCCACCGGCTGAGTGTAAACCACGCCGCATAGGCGGCGATCACCTCGTCCGCCTGATCGACGAGGACGCCGGACAACGCGATGCGCCCGCGCGCCGCGACCCGCGCGGCGAGCGCCGGCGCAAGCAGCACGAGGGGGTTGGCGAGGATGTTGGCGACCACGACGTCGAATGCGCCCGGCGCGAGCGCATCGGGGGTTCCGAACGTGGCGGACACGCCGTTCGCCTGCGCGTTGACCCGGCTCGCCGCGACCGCCTGCGGGTCGATGTCGATCCCGACCACGGCACCCGCGCCGAGCTTCGCCGCGGCGATCGCCAGAATACCCGAGCCGCACCCGTAGTCGAGCAGCAGCTCGCCGCCGCCGATCGTCTCGCGCAGCCACTCGAGGCACAGGCGCGTCGTCGGATGGGATCCGGTACCGAACGCGAGCCCGGGATCGAGCCGCAGCACGAGCGCGCCGGGTTCCGGGAGCTCGGACCACGTCGGCACGATCCAGAACCCGCGGGCGATTTCGATCGGACCGAACTGCGCCTGCGTATTGCGCACCCAGTCCTGCTCGGCCACCGGGTAGGTCTCGTGCGGCGGGACCGGGAGCCCGAGCCCGGCGGCGACGCCGTCCAGGATGGACTTCCAGTCCGCGCCGTCCGGGAACAGCGCGACGACGCGCGACCACGCCCAGCTGCCGGCGATCGGCAATCCCGGCTCGCCGTACAGCGGAGCCTCGGCCGCGGTGCCGGCCCGCGGGTCCGACACGTCGACCGCGAGGGCGCCGGCGTCGACGAGTGCGTCCGACCAGGCTTCCGCTTCGGCTGCCGCCGCATCGAACCGCAGCGCGAGGTAGCTCACGCGGGCCACCCTACCCGGCGGATCGCCGGCGCGGCCCCGCATCGCGCGGAGAGGAAGCCGTCATGTGCGCACACCATCGATTCGTCGCGAAAGCGGATCCGTCGCCGCGCGCCGGCCGGCGCCGGGAAGCGGAAGGATCCGCGCAGCCCGGCGGCGCGCCAGGGCTACTTGCGCTTGGCCATCCGCTCTTCGAGGTAGTGGATCGACGTCCCGCCGCGCACGAACTTGTCGTCGACCAGCAGCTCCTGGTGCAGCGGGATGTTGGTCTTGATGCCCTCGACGATCATCTCGGACAGCGCGATGCGCATGCGCGCGATCGCCTGCGCGCGCGAGTCGCCGTACGCGATCACCTTGCCGATCATCGAGTCGTAGTTGGGCGGCACGAAGTAGTTCTGGTACGCGTGCGAGTCGACCCGGATGCCGGGGCCGCCCGGAGGGTGCCAGGACGTGATGCGGCCGGGCGACGGCACGAACGTGTACGGATCCTCGGCGTTGATCCGGCACTCGATCGCGTGGCCGCGGCGCACGATGTCCCGCTGGCGGAACGCCAGCTTGCGCCCGGCGGCGACCAGGATCTGCTGCTGCACGATGTCGATGCCGGTGATCGCCTCGGTCACCGGGTGCTCGACCTGCACGCGCGTGTTCATTTCGATGAAGAAGAACTCGTCGTTCTCGTACAGGAACTCGAACGTGCCGGCGCCGCGGTAGCCGATGCGGCGGCACGCGTCGGCACAGCGCTCGGAGATGCGCGTCAGCGCACGCTGGTTGACGTCCGGCGCCGGCGCCTCCTCGATGATCTTCTGGTGGCGCCGCTGCATCGAGCAGTCGCGCTCGAACAGGTACACGGCGTTCTTGTGCTCGTCGGCCAGCACCTGGATTTCGATGTGCCGCGGATTGACGAGGAACTTCTCCATGTACACGATCGGATTGCCGAACGCCGCCTGCGCCTCCGAGCGCGTGAGCGTCACGGCCGGCATCAGCGCGGCTTCCGTGTGCACGACGCGCATGCCGCGCCCGCCGCCGCCGCCGGCCGCCTTGATGATCACCGGGTAGCCGATGCCGCGCGCGATGCGCACGATCTCCTTGGGGTCGTCGGGCAGCGCGCCCTCCGAGCCCGGCACGCACGGCACGCCGGCCTTGGTCATCGCGACCTTCGCGCTGACCTTGTCGCCCATCAGCCGGATCGTCTCGGGGCGGGGCCCGATGAACACGAAGCCGGACTTCTCGACCTTGTCGGCGAAGTCGGCATTCTCGGAGAGGAAGCCGTAGCCCGGATGGATCGCCTGCGCGTCCGTCACCTCGGCAGCGGCGATGATCGCCGGCACGTGCAGGTAGCTCTGCGCGGATGCCGGCGGGCCGATGCACACGGACTCGTCGGCGAGCCGCACGTACTTGGCGTCGCGGTCGGCCTCGGAGTGCACGACGACGGTCTTGATCCCCATCTCGCGGCACGCGCGCTGGATGCGCAGCGCGATCTCGCCGCGATTGGCGATCAGCACCTTGTCGAACAGCTTGTCGGCGGCCTTGGCGGCCGCGGCTTTGGTGAGGGCCACGTGGCGGGACGTTGCGCGCTTACCCGATCACGAACAGCGGCTGGCCGAACTCCACCGGCTGCCCGTTCTCGGTGAGGATCGCCTTGACCACGCCGGCCTTGTCGGCCTCGATCTCGTTCATGAGCTTCATCGCCTCGACGATGCACAGCGTCTGGCCTTCCTCGACGCTGTCGCCGACCTCGACGAACGACTTCGCGCCCGGCGTCGCCGCCCGGTAGAACGTCCCCACCATCGGGCTCTTCACGACGTGGCCGTCGGGCGCCGGCGTCGCTTCCTCGGCGGCCGGCGCCGCGGCCGCCGCCGGGACCGGCGGTGCCGCGGCGGCCACGACTTGCGGCACCGCGGCGACAGGCGCAGTGCCGGCGGCCGTCGCCGCCGTGCGCGTGATCCGCACGCGCTCTTCGCCTTCCTGGATTTCGAGCTCCGCGATGCCCGACGACTCGACCAGCTCGATCAGCGTCTTGAGCTTGCGCAGGTCCATGACGATCACCCCTTCAACCGGCGCGGCGCCTGCGCGAACCTGCCTGCTCGACGCCAGCCGGAATCAACCTCGTTCGTGCCCGCCGGGGCGGTTGCGGCGCCGCAGCAGCCCCCGGAGGCGGCGTTGCGTGCGGCGGCGCTCGCGCACTGGCGAGTTGGGCTTGTATCGGCCGGACCCGTGGAGTCCTTCGGCCTGCGCCCGATCGCTCGTTTCAGCGTGACCGCAGTTTGCAGCGAGATCGTGTGAAATGTCCAGCGTTGACGAAAATTTGCGCTGGGCGAATTACACGCTCTGCGGACCCGGTGGCGAAGGGCCCGAGTGGGCCTCCCACCCTTGCCACACCGGAGTGGTGGGATCCCCGGACGGGAACCGAGGGCCGGTGTTCGGCGGGGATGAGCGATTTTCAGAGAAGTTGCTTGACGATGTTCTCCAGTTTGTCGGGCTTGAGAACGCCGAGCTGCGTGTGCGCAATGGCACCCTTCCGATCCAGGACCACGGTGAACGGCAACGCCATCAATGTATTGCCGAGGGTCTTCGAGAGTTCCATCGCCCCGAATCCCCCAACGAGCGTGGGATAGTTGAGTCCGATCTCTGTGGCGAATTGGCTGACTTTATCGGCCTGATCGACGGCGATGCCGACAAATTGCAGCCCTTTGGGTCCGTGTTCCTTCTGGGCCCGGATGAATTCCGGCATCTCCTCCCGGCACGGCGCGCACCACGTCGCCCAGAAATTCACGACAACGACCTTGCCGCGCCACTGGTCGAGTCGCTGCTCCTTCCCGTCCGGGTCCGGCAGCGCGAGTCCTGCCAGCGCGGAGGCAGCGGCCGGCTCGGGTGCGGTGGTGGCGCCATGGCGCCCGATGTAGAGCCCGGCGGCCAGAGCGGCAACGGCGACCACGGCGACGAGGATCCATCGGATCCGAAGTGTGTTCATCGATGCACCATAGGGCGGGAGTGTTTGCTTACTTTCGGCAGCCGGCCGCGTGGCTGCGGTGCCGTTACCGGAACCAAGCCTTCTTGCGCGGATTCGCCTCGACGACGGGACCCGGCCCCTTTCCGGCGGCCGGCAGCACCAGCGTCACCTTCTGGCGGTTGACCGGGTAGCAGACGCCGACGTCGGCGCAGCCCTGGGAGTCGGCGACCAACACCAGCGATTGCCCGGGTGAACCCTTGGCGAGGGGAAGCTTCGCGACGACCTCGCCGCGATAGGTCTCCACCTGGCCGAAGAATAGGTCGTCCTTGACCTTGCCGGGCGGCAGCACGGGCGTCGTGACGCCGGCGGCCTCGGGCTCGACGGCGAACCTGAGCTTGTCGCGGTAGAGGTAATAGCCGTCGGCCACCTCGAAACGCGCCTCCAGCGTCCGGTCGTCGAGCGCGCGCGCCGACAGGCGGAATGCCTGCTCGGCCGGCAGCAGCTCCGGCTCGGCCGCCACGGCGGCGGCCACCGCCGCGCACGCGAGCGCGGCCGCGAAGCGCGGCCACCCGTCACGCCGCGCCGGTTTCGGCGCCGATCCAGTCGAGGTAGCGAAGAAGGCCATGCGAGAGGGGGACCGCGATCACTTCCGGAAGTTCGTAGGGGTGGGCCGCGACGATCGCGGCCTCGACCTGCGGATACAACACCGCCCGGGTCTTGATGGCGAGCGGGACCTCGCGCGCAGTTTCGATTTCGCCCTGCCAGTGATAAATTGACTCGACGGGCGCACCGATGCTCACGCACGCGGCGAGCCGTCCGGCCACCAGCGCGCGGGCCAGCGCCTGCGCTGCGGCGTGCTCGGGCAGGCTCGTCAGCACCAGGATCGCGGCGTCCGCCAAGGAGCGTCCATGCGTTTCGTCGTGCTCGCCATTCTACTGGCATTCCCCGTGGCCGATCTCTACGTCACGGCCCGCATCGCGCGCTGGAGCGGCATTCCGCTCTGGCTGTGGCTCGGCTGCTCGTTCGTCGCGGGACTCGTGCTGCTGCACAGCGAGCGGATCGCCTTCCGCACGCGGACGGTCGCCGCGCTGCACGGCGAGCAGGCGCTGCTGCGCGGGCTGCTCGACAGCGGCCGCAAGGTGCTAGCCGGCTTCCTGCTGATCCTGCCCGGCCTCGTGTCGGACCTGGCCGCGCTGACGCTCCTCGCGCTGCCGCTCAACGTGGGCCGCCCCCTCGGGCCGCAGCCAGCGGCCGCCGGCCGCTGGCGCTCGCCCGGTGGCGGCGCGAAAACGATCGACGGCGACTATCGCCGCGTCGAGTAGAGCAGGGGTCGGATTCGAACTTCCGGGCGATCGCAGCGCACTGCGCAGGCGGCCCGTGGAATATCGAGCCTGGCGCGGAAATTCGAGCCTCGCTCCCTCTGCTGGTCCGACCGCTACTTCCCGCGGTCGATCACCGTCGGCTCCGCCTTGCCCGCGCGCCGGTACGACCACACGAGCATGCCGGCGCCGAGCGCGATCATCGGCAGCGACAGCCACTGTCCCATCGTGAGGCCGCCCGCGAGGAAGCCCAGGAAGCTGTCCGGCTCGCGCGCGAATTCCGCGAGGATGCGGAAGAGCCCGTAGCCGATCAGGAACATCGCGGACACGGCGCCCAGCGGCCGCGCCTTTCCCGCATACCACCAGAGCAGCACGAACAGCAGCACGCCCTCGAGCCCGAACTGGTAGAGCTGCGACGGGTGCCGCGGCAGGTTGTCGACCTGCGGGAACACCATCGCCCACGGCACGTCGGTGACGCGGCCCACCAGTTCGCCGTTGATGAAGTTGCCGAGCCGCCCGGCGGCGAGCCCGAGCGGCACCAGCGGGCCGACGAAGTCGGTGACCTCGAGGAAGCGCTTGCCGCGCTGCCGCGCGAACAGCCACAGCGCGACCAGCACGCCCAGGAAGCCGCCGTGGAAGCTCATGCCGCCCGCCCACACCTGGAAGACCTCGAGCGGGTGCGCGAAGTAGTAGAGCGGCTTGTAGAACAGCACGTAGCCGAGGCGGCCGCCGACGATCACGCCGAAGACGCCGTAGAAGAGCATGTCGTCGACGTCGCGCGGATGCCAGCCGGTCAGCAGGTTGCGCCGCGCGCGGACCTTCCCGAGCACGACGAACAGCACGAACGCCACCAGGTACATGAGCCCGTACCAGCGCACGGCCACGGGGCCGATCGCGAACGCGACGGGATCGAATTGCGGGTGGACGAGCATGCTGCGCCGGTGGGACGGTGGGAAGCGCGGGCGGTGCGGTGCGCTAGAATGGGCCGATTATACAAACGGCCGCTGCGCGTGCCGTCCGCGAGGATTCCGCCATGTCGCTCAATCGCCGCTCCCGCCTGATCACGCAGGGCATCGCCCGCTCACCCAACCGCGCCATGCTGCGCGCGGTCGGCTTCGGCGACGGCGACTTCGACAAGCCGATCGTCGGCGTGGCCAACGGCCACAGCACAATGAACCCGTGCAACGCCGGCATCCAGCCGCTCGTCGACCGCGCGATGGAAGCGCTGAAGGCCGCAGGCGCGATGCCGCAGGTGTTCGGCGTGCCGACCGTCACCGACGGCATCGGCATGGGCACCGAAGGGATGAAGTACTCGCTGGTGTCGCGCGAGGTGATCGCCGACGCGATCGAGACGTCGGTCAACGGCCAGTGCATGGACGGCGTGCTCGTGGTCGGCGGCTGCGACAAGAACATGCCGGCGGCGGTGATGGCGATGGCGCGGATGAACGTGCCCGGCATCTTCGTCTACGCGGGCACGATCAAGCCCGGCCACTGGAAGGGCCAGGCGCTCACCATCGTGTCGCCGTTCGAGGCGGTCGGCGCGTTCACCGCCGGCACGATGTCGAAGGAGGACTACGACGGCATCGAGCGCAACGCGTGCCCGACCGTCGGCGCCTGCGGCGGCATGTACACGGCCAACACGATGTCGTCGTCGTTCGAGGCGCTCGGCGTGAGCCTCCTCGGCTCGTCGCAGATGGCCTCGCCGGACGCGGAGAAGGCCGACTCCGCGGCGGCGTCCGCGCGCGTGCTCGTGGAGGCCGTGAAGCGCGACCTCAAGCCCCGCGACATCATCACGAGGAAGTCGATCGAGAACGCGATCGCGCTGGTGATGGCGACCGGCGGCTCGACCAACGCGGTGCTGCATTACCTCGCCATCGCGTCGGCGGCCGAGGTGCCGTGGACGATCGACGACTTCGAGCGCATCCGCCTGCGCGTGCCCGTGCTGTGCGACCTGAAGCCGTCGGGCAGGTACGTCGCCGTCGACTTCCACCGGGCGGGCGGCGTGCCGCAGGTGCTGAAGATGCTGCTCAAGGCCGGCCTCGTGCACGGCGACTGCGTGACGATCACCGGGCGGACGCTGGCCGAGGAGCTTGCCGACGTGCCCGATACGCCGCGCGCCGACCAGGACGTGATCCGCCCGATCGACAAGCCCATGTACGCGCAGGGGCACCTCGCGATCCTCAAGGGCAACCTCGCGCCGGAGGGCTGTGTGGCGAAGATCACGGGCCTCAAGAACCCGTCGATCACCGGCCCCGCGCGCGTGTTCGACTCCGAGCCGCAGGTGATGGACGCGATCATGGCGAAGAAGATCAAGCCGGGCGACGTCGTCGTGATCCGCTACGAGGGCCCGAAGGGCGGGCCGGGCATGCAGGAGATGCTGGCGCCCACGTCCGCGCTGATCGGGCAGGGGCTGGGCGAGTCGGTGGGCCTGCTCACCGACGGCCGCTTCTCCGGCGGCACGTGGGGGATGGTCGTCGGCCACGTCGCGCCCGAAGCGTACGCGGGCGGCACGATCGCGCTGGTGCACGAGGGCGACTCGATCACGATCGACGCGCACCGGCAGCTGATCCAGCTCAATGTCGACGACGCCGAACTCGCGCGCCGCCGCGCCGCGTGGCGGCCGCCGCCGCCGCGCTACACGCGCGGGCTGCTCGCCAAGTACATGAAGCTCGTGTCGACGGCGAGCAAGGGCGCCGTCACCGACGGTTGAGCACCGCCGCCGCGCTCGCCTTCGCGCGGGCGCCGCGTTCGCGCCGCCCGCGCGGCTCGCCGTCGTTCCTTCCGACCGGAGCCGTTCCCATGTCCGCTTCCCGCATCGCACTCCTCGCGCTGTTCGCCGGCTGCGTGCTGCCGCACGCTCGGGCCGCGACGGTCGACACCGCGACGCCGCCCACAGCCGTGGCGGCCGCCGCCGCCGCGGCCAAGGGCGTGCCGCTCGCCAACCCCGGCTTCGAGTCGACGCAGACCGGACCGCGCGGTGATCCCGACGGCTGGTTCACGTTCCAGCACGCGGGCCCGCCGTCGTACCGGTACGTCGTCGACACGGACAATCCGCACAGCGGCGCCCGCAGCCTGCGCATCGAGAACATCGGGCCCGAGCCGTACGGCGCGGTCGCCCAGGCGCTGGACGTGAAGCCGCACGTCGGCAAGACGGCCAGGCTGTCCGGCTGGCTGCGCACGAAGGACGCCAACGACGCGGGCGCGGGCCTGACGCTGCTCGTCATGCAGGGCGGCACGACGCTCGACTACAACTTCCAATACGATGCGCCGGTCAACGGCACCACCGGATGGAAGCGCTACACGATCACGGTCCCGGTCACCCGGGGCGCCGACCGGCTCGAGTTCGGCGCGATGATGCGCGGGAAGGGCGCGCTGTGGCTCGACGACGTCGAGCTCGAATTCGTCGCACCGTGATCGCGTCGTTCCGCCGGATCCCGTCGCGCGCCTGCGCGTCGCTCCCCTCGGACGCCGTCCCCCTCGCCCGGCGTCGCTCCGGGAAGCGCGGCCACCTGCGATCCGCGGTCGCGTCGCGTCGCCGCGGCGCGCGCGCGCCTCGATGAACGACGCTCGCCCCCTCTCGCGGTCCGCGCAGCGCGTGCAGGACGCGCTCGCCGCCGCCGGCATCGCGTCGCGCATCGTCGAGTACGACGTTCCCGCGCGCACGTCGGCCGAGGCCGCGGCCGTCCTCGGCTGCACCGTCGGCCAGATCGCGAAGTCGCTGGTCTTCCGCGCGGCGTCCGGCGCGCCCGTGCTGGTGGTCGCGAGCGGCGCGCACCGCGTGGACGAGGGCAAGGTCGCGGCCCTTGCCGGCGAGCCGATCGGCAAGGCGGACGCCGCGTTCGTACGCGCGGCGACCGGCTACGCGATCGGCGGCATACCGCCGCTCGCGCATGCGCAGGCGATGCGAACGTTCATCGACGGGAATCTTGCGCAGTACGCGACTGTTTACGCGGCAGGGGGCACGCCGCACGCGATGTTCCCGATCGCGCCGGCGGATCTGGTCCGCGTGGCGGGCGGGATCGTCGCGGACGTCGCGCTCGCGCCCTGAGGGGACGATCACCATGGACCGCCGCACCTTCGTGTTCGCCGTGCCCGCCGCGCTGCTCGGCGGCTGCGTGTCGGTGCCGGGCGACGCGGGACCGCCCGCGCCGGCGCCCATGTTCCGCGTCGGCGACCGCTGGGTCTACAACTGCTCGGACGGCTTTCGCGTGCCGGTCACGTGGGTCGAGACGCACGAGGTCGTCGCGGTGGGCGCGCAGGGCATCGAGGTCCGCGTCGAGCTGCGCGGCGACACGATGAACTACACGCGGACGGAGCGGCTGCTCTCGCCCGGCGTCGTCAGCGTCGGGTCGGTCTACGATCCGGCCGAGACGCGGCACTTCGAGCCGCCGCTGATCCGCTACCAGTTCCCGCTGACGCCCGGCGCCACGTGGAACCAGAACCTGCGCAACCCGGACCCGGCCAACCAGCTCGTCAGCACCGTCAACCGGTTCGTGCGCGTCGGCGGCTGGCAGCAGGTGACCGTCCCGGCCGGCACGTTCGACGCCGTGGCGATGCGCATCCTGATGAGCGTCGACGACAACAATCCGTTCCGCTTCCCGACCAACGCCAACTACGTCGTCTGGTGGTCGGAGAAAGCGGGCGCGATGGTGCGCGAAACGCGCTTCGCCACGTACCGCGAGCGCGGCGACGGGCCGGAAGCGATCGAGATCCGCGCGCAGAACACGACGATCGAGCTCGCGTCGTACTCCCGCGCGCCGGCGTAACTCCGGTTCATCCGCGGCGGCGCGGCTTCGCCGCCGCCCGCGCCGGCTTCCTGCGCACCGGCCGGCGGCTCGCGCCGCGCAGCGCGGCCGCGACGGCCAGCCGCAGCCACTCGCGCATCTCGGCCGGGCTCTCGAGCGCCTCGTCGGGCGGCCGGTGGTACGACGTCACCTGCACGTCGCCGTTCCTCGTCGCGTAGCGGAACGGCGGGAGGCCGCGCGCCGCGTAGGCCTCGCGCGTCAGGTCGTCGGTCTTGAGGTACAGGACGTCGTCGACGACGAGGCCTACGATCATCGCGTCCACGTAGATGCCGTGCCCGCCGAACATCGCGCGCGCCGACACCGCGCCCGCCGGGCGCATCAGCTCCAGCACGTACGCGACGTAGTCCTTCGAGTTCGCCACGGCATCAAAGGCCCAGCCGCTGCCAGATCGTCGTCGTCAGGCCGGCGGCGTTCAGCGTATAGAAGTGCAGTCCCGGCGCCCCGCCTTCGAGCAGCCGCGCGCAGAGATCGGTCACCACGTCGAGGCCGAACGCGCGCACGGACGCCGTGTCGTCGCCGAAGCTCTCGAGCTTGCGGCGGATCCAGCGCGGGATCTCGGCGCCGCACGTGTCGGAGAACCGCGCGAGCCGGCTCGAGCTCGCGATCGGCATGATGCCGGGCACGATCGGGATCGTGAGGCCGCGCGCCGCGCACGCGTCGACGAAGTGCCAGTACGCGTCCGGATTGAAGAAGTACTGCGTGATCGCCGAATCGGCGCCGGCGCGGACCTTGCGCTCGAAGTGGTCGAGGTCCTCCTGCGGCGTGCGCGCCTGCGGGTGGTACTCCGGGTAGCAGGCGACGTCGACGTGGAACCATTCGCCGGTCGTCTCGCGGATGAACGCGACCAGGTCGCTCGCGTACCGGAACTCGCCGAAGTCGGCCATGCCCGACGGCAGGTCGCCGCGCAGCGCGACGACGTGCCGGATGCCGTGGGCCCTGTACTGCGCCAGCACCTCGGAGAGCGACTGCCGCGTGCCGCCGATGCACGAGATGTGCGGCGCGGCGGGCAGGCCCTCGTCGCGGATCTCGAGCACCGTGGCGAGCGTGCCCTCGCGTGTCGAGCCGCCGGCACCGAACGTCACCGAGCAGAACGCCGGTTTGAGTTGCGCGAGCTGCGCGCGCGCGGCCCGCAGCTTGGCCACGCCTTCCGGCGTCTTCGGCGGGAAGAACTCGAGGCTGTAGAGATTGCCGGGGCCACGCATCAGCGTTCCCCCGGTTCCCTGCGGTCGGGCATCAGCAGCGACGACAGCGCCCACGAGATCAGGCTGAACACAATGGCGCCGAACACGCCGGCCCAGAAGCCGTCGACGTGGAAGCCGGGCAGGAACGAGCCGACCGCCCAGAACAGCAGCCCGTTGATCACGAAGATGAAGAGCCCGAGCGTCAGGATCGTCGCCGGCAGCGTCAGCAGGATCAGCACCGGCCGGATCAGCGCGTTGACGAGCCCCAGCACGACGGCCACGAGCAGCGCCGTGAAGAACGAGTCGACCGTGATCGACGAGAACACGTAGGGCAGCGCGAGAAGCGCGACCGCGTTGATGATCCACGTGACGACGAGACGCATCGCAGGCTCCCTTCGCAGACGACGCCCTACCCGCGCGTGCCGCGCACGTAGGGCTTCATCGCCGCGTACAGCGTCGCGCTGACCGGTGCGGCGATACCCGACTCCGCGGCCATCCGGGCGACGGCGCCCGACAGCCACTGCGCCTCGAGCCGGTTGCCGGCGACGAGGTCGTTCAGCATCGACGAGCGCATGCCCTCCGGCAGGCCATCGAGGAACGCGAGCTGGCGGGCGACGTAGTCGTCGGCGAGCGCGACGCCTCGCGCGCGCCCGATCGCCCACGCCTCGCGCACCGCGGCCTCGAATGCCGCACGCAGGTCCGGGTCCGCGCGCACGACGCCGACCGGCGCTCGCGCGAGCGCCGTGCAGCCCGACATCGCGGCCAGCATGCAGAACTTCTCCCACAGCGCGCGCCGGATGTCGGCCGACAGCATGCAGTCGATGCCCGCCGCCGCGCACGCGTCGCGGAACGCGCCCGCCGCCGCCGCGTTGCCGTCCGGAAACGCCCCGACGACGAGCCGCGCCATCGTCCCGGTGTGCGCGATCACGCCCGGCTCGCGGATCGTCGCCGCGATGTACGCGATGCCGCCCAGCACGCGCTGCGCACCGACGGCGCGCGCGACGACGTCGGACGCGTCGACGCCGTTCTGGAACGGGATGACGACGCCGCCCCGCGCGGCGAGCGGCGCAACCTGCCGCGCGGCGGCCTCGACGTCCCACAGCTTGACGCAGAACATCACGACGTCGCACGGGGCGATCGCCGCGACGTCGTCGACGAACGTCGCCGCGGTGACGGTCGCGTCCCCCGCGCCGCTCTCGATCTTCAGGCCGTGCGCGCGCAGCGCGGCGAGATGGGCGCCGCGCGCGACGAACGTCACGTCGTGGCCCGCCTGCGCGAGCCGCCCGCCGAAGTAGCCGCCGACGCCGCCGGCGCCGATCACCGCGATGCGCATCCTGGCCTCCGTCCGTGGTTCATCCGTCGTCCGATGGTCACGAAGAGACGCCGAGGCGCCGAGAAGGGCCCGCAGCCCTTCTCGGCGTCTCGGCGTCTCATTGTGAAATCACCGCGTCACCGGCCTCAGTACCGGTACGCCTCCGGCTTGTACGGGCCTTCCCGCCGGACGCCGATGTAGCGCGCCTGCTTGTCCGAGAGCTCGGTCAGCATCGCGCCGAGCTTGGACAGCTGCAGCCGCGCGACCTTCTCGTCGAGGTGCTTGGGCAGCACGTAGACGCCGACCGGATAGCGCCTGCCGCCGGCCTGCGCGTCGCCCCACAGCTCGATCTGCGCCATCACCTGGTTGGTGAACGACGAGCTCATCACGTACGACGGATGGCCGGTGCCGCAGCCCAGGTTCACGAGCCGCCCCTCGGCCAGCAGGATGATCCGCTTGCCGTCGGGAAAGATCACGTGGTCGACCTGCGGCTTGATGTTCTCCCACCTGCACGCCTTGAGCGCGGCGACCTCGATCTCGTTGTCGAAGTGGCCGATGTTGCAGACGATGGCCTGGTCCTTCATCCGCTTCATGTGCTCGAACGTGATGATGTCGATGTTGCCGGTCGCCGTGACGAAGATGTCGGCCTTGTCCGCCGCATAGTCCATCGTGACGACGCGGTAGCCCTCCATCGCCGCCTGCAGCGCGCAGATCGGGTCGATCTCCGTGATCCAGACCTGCGCCGACAGCGCGCGCAGCGCCTGGGCGGAACCCTTGCCGACGTCGCCGTACCCGGCGACCACGGCCACCTTGCCCGCGACCATCACGTCGGTCGCGCGCTTGATGCCGTCGACCAGCGACTCGCGGCAGCCGTAGAGGTTGTCGAACTTCGACTTCGTCACCGAGTCGTTGACGTTGATCGCCGGGAAGCCGAGCTTGCCTTCCTTGTGCATCGTGTACAGCCGCTTCACGCCGGTCGTCGTCTCCTCGGTGACGCCCCGGATGCCCGCCTTGATCCGCGAGTAGAACTTCGGGTTCTTCGCGAGACGCGCCCGGATGGCGGCGAAGAGCGCGGTCTCCTCCTCGCTGGTCGGATGCGAGACGCACGCGGGATCGGACTCGGCCTGCGTGCCGAGATGGACGAGCAGCGTCGCGTCGCCGCCGTCGTCGAGGATCATGTTCGGCGTGCCCCCGTCCTGCCATTCGAAGATCCGGTGCGTGAAGTCCCAGTACTCGGCGAGCGACTCGCCCTTGAACGCGAACACCGGCGTGCCGCGCGCCGCGATCGCCGCGGCCGCGTGGTCCTGCGTCGAGTAGATGTTGCACGACGCCCAGCGCACCTCGGCGCCCAGCGCCTGCAGCGTCTCGATCAGCACGGCGGTCTGGATCGTCATGTGCAGCGAGCCCGCGATGCGCGCGCCGCGCAGCGGCTGTTCGGGCGCGAACTCCTCGCGGATCGCCATCAGCCCGGGCATCTCGGTCTGCGCGATCGCGATCTCCTTGCGGCCCCAGTCGGCGAGCGACGGGTCGGCGACGTGGCAGTCGGTGAAGGGCTTCGCGAGTTTCTGTGCGTCGGTTGCGGCGTTCATGCGTCACTCCTTGTCGAGCGACTCGCCGTGCGGGTGCGGGCGGTGCGGACACGCTGCCTCGTCACGCCGCGAGCGGATCGCGGTTCAACGAGCGCGGTTGCGAATGGGGCGGCCTCCCGAGCCTGGCCCTGGTCGCAGGGTTGCAACGCTCCTCGGGAGGGCGCTGATTCTACCCGATCGGCGGGCCGGCGGCGCGGACCGGCGCGCCGGTCGCCGCGAACAGCGCGTTGGCGAGGCTCGACTCGCGCCGGTAGAACCCTTCCGTGTGGAAGGTCTCCGGCAGCTTGAAGTGCTCATAGTCGAGGTGATGCACGAACTCGTGGACGACGGTGCGCACGTACGAGCGGAACGCCACCACCTGCTTCTTCTGCGCCGTGCGCATCCACACGGTGATCCGGGCGACCGGGCGGTCCTCGTCCGGCTCGTAGAGCCCGTGCAGCTCGCCGTCGAGGTCCGACGGTCGTACGGCGAGCACGCGCATGTCGACCGGCGGGACGTCGAAGCCGGCGACCAGCGCGTCGATCAACGACTGCGTCGCCTTCTGCAGGCCGGCGCGGTCGCCGGCCGGCAGCAGTGTCGCAATGGCCGCGACGGGTGCGGCCACCGGCACGCCCGCGGGCAGGTCGACCGCGCCGATCGCGTCGCTCCTTCGGTAGACGGCCTGGCGTGCCGGCGACAGCTTGTCGTAGTAGGCGAAGGGCATGCGGCTTTTGCGGACGATGGCGAACGATGCCGGCTCGCGCCGAAAAAAGCAAAGGGCCGCACGGCGGCGGCCCTCGCGCGGCGCCGGCAGGCCGGCGCGTCAGTTCTTCTTGATCTTCTCCAGCATCTTGAAGATGCCCTTCGGCGCGCCGACGAACATGCGCTTGAAGGTCTTGGGGAGGCAACGACGCTCGAGCGTGTTGCGGCGGGTACGGGAACGTTCGGCCATGAGGACTCCGGGAGAGGAAAAGTTCAGAAAGACCAATATCTTATCGGACCCCGGCCTTCGTCGCCACTGCCGGCTTTACCGGCCGCCGGGGCGCCCGCGGCGCCTTCGGCCGCCGCACCGCCTGCCGCCGCACCGCTCGCCGCGGCAGCGCTCCTGCCGGACGCCGTGCCGCCGCCACCCGTCGCGAAGATATCGCCGACGGTGAGCGCCGGCGGGTCGATCTTGACGTCGTAGCGGATCGTCCGCGCCGGCGAAGGCGCCGGAGCCTGCCCCGGCGGCGGCGCCCATGCGAACACCAGCGCCGCATCCCCGGGCGACTGCGCCCGGAACCGGAAGACCGTCGTGTCCGCGACGCCGACCAGGCCCGGCGCCTTCGGTGCCGGCGTGAAGTCGGGGCCGCCGATCAGCGCGAGGTTGGGACTGCCCGATTGCAGCACCCAGCCGTAGCCGGTGGCCGGATCGGGCGCCAGGCTCACGACCAGCGGCGCGCCAGCGCGCATCGCGACATTTCCGCCGCCGTCCGGCGCGGCGACCTCGTCGCGCTCGAGCGACGCGCAACCGGCGACCGCGAACGCGGCGAGCGCGACGGCGGCGGTACGGATATCGACGTTCATGGTGCGCTCTCCTTCGATCGCAGTCTGCCTCGCGGCCGGCCGTTCGCGCAAGCGAGCTACCGGACCGTCACCGGATAGCGGACGGTCTTCGCGGCGGGGACCCCGGTCTCCCAGGGCCGCCGATATTCGAACTGCAGGGTCGCCTGCCCGGGTCGCTCGCCGCGGAACCGGAACACGTTGCTGCCGCCGGCGCCCGTCAGGCGCGGGTCCGCCCGGGCGACGTAGATGCGCGTGCCGATCGGCGACAGCTGCGACGGCACGTCGCCGACGAGCTGCCACTGGAAGCCGGTGGAGGCGTTGGCATCGAGGATCACCTTGACCTCGGCACCGCGCACCAGCGTGACGAGCGTCCCGTCGGCCGCGTTGTCGAGGTCGACGTGCTGCGTCGCTGCAGGGGCGGCGGGCGCGACGGGGGACGCCGGGGCCGCCGGCGCCGCTGCGGCCCCGGGCGCCGCAGGTGCCGGCGTCGTGGACGGCGCCGGCGCGGCGCACGCGGCGAGCAACAGCGCCAGCGCGATCGTGCTTCGCGAGCCGCGCATGGCGTCAGAGCCCGGCCGCCGCGCGAAGGGCGTCGGCGCGATCCGTACTCTCCCACGTGAACTCGGGCTCGTCGCGGCCGAAGTGGCCGTAGGCGGCGGTCTTGCGGTAGATCGGGCGCAGCAAGTCGAGCATCTTGATGATGCCCTTCGGCCGCAGGTCGAAGTGCTCGCGCGCCAGCTCGGCGATCCTCTCGTCGGGAATCCTGCCGGTGCCCTGCGTGTACACGGTCACGTTCATCGGCTTCGCGACGCCGATCGCGTACGCGACCTGCACCTCGCATTGCCGCGCGAGGCCGCCGGCGACGACGTTCTTTGCGACGTAGCGCGCGGCATACGCGGCCGAGCGGTCGACCTTCGACGGATCCTTGCCCGAGAACGCGCCGCCCCCGTGCGGCGCGGCGCCGCCGTACGTGTCGACGATGATCTTGCGTCCGGTGAGGCCGGAGTCGCCGTGCGGGCCGCCGATCTCGAAGCGGCCGGTCGGGTTCACGAGGAAGCGCGTGCCCTTCAGCATCTCGGGCGGGAACACCGGCTTCACGATCTCCTCGATCACCGCCTCGGCCAGCTCCTTCTGCCGCTCGTTCATCGACGGGTGGTGCTGCGTCGACAGGACGACGGTGTCCACCGCCACCGGAAGGTTGTCGACGTAGCGCACCGTCACCTGCGACTTCGCGTCGGGCCGCAGGAAGGGGAGCCGACCGTCGCGGCGAACCTCGCTCTGCCGCTGCACCAGCCGGTGCGCGTAGTAGATCGGGAACGGCATCAGCGCCGGCGTCTCGTCGCACGCGTAGCCGAACATCATTCCCTGGTCGCCCGCGCCCTGGTTCAGGTGGTCGTCGGTCGCGTGATCCACGCCCTGCGCGATGTCGGGCGACTGGTGGCCGTAGCAGACCATCACCGCGCAGCCGTCCGCGTCGAAGCGCAGTTCCGGATCGTTGTAGCCGATCGCGCGGATCGTCTCGCGCGCGACGCGCGCGTACTCGACCTTCGCCTTGGTCGTGATCTCGCCCGCCATCACGACGAGCCCGGTCGACACCAGCGTCTCCGCCGCCACCCGGCCCGTGGGGTCTTGCTCTAGAATCGCGTCGAGCACCGCGTCGGAGATCTGGTCCGCGACCTTGTCCGGATGACCTTCCGACACCGATTCCGACGTGAACAGGAAATCGCTCATTCCAGCTCCTTGCCGCGCCCGCGGGCGCGTGGTTCCAGGCCCGGGCCGCGTCGTTCGCGGGGGTCCGGGCGCGCGCTGCAAAAACTCGAATTCTAGCAGTTCGGCCGGCCCCCCCGCCGCGATCCGGACCGCAGCGCCGTGAGCGGCCCGGTCGTCGCGGCGAGCGGCCTCGTCGCCCCGGCGACGCCGGCCGTGATCGCGCGCGCGGCGGCGCTGCTCCGCATGGGCGCGCTGGTCGCGTTCCCGACCGAAACCGTCTACGGACTCGGCGCCGACGCCGGCAACGCCGACGCCGTGCGCGCGATCTTCGCGGCAAAAGGCCGGCCCGCCGACCACCCGCTGATCGTGCACATGCCCGATGCGGCGCTGCTGTCGCACTGGGCGCGCGACGTCCCGGCCGGGGCACGCCGGCTCGCCGACGCCTTCTGGCCGGGGCCGTTGACGCTGATCCTGCCGCGCACGCCGCGCGCGACGGACGTCGTCACCGGGGGGCAGGACAGCGTGGGCCTGCGCGTGCCGTCGCATCCGGTCGCGCAGGCGTTGCTGCGCGCGTTCGTCGCCGCCGGCGGGTCCGGTGTCGCGGCGCCGTCGGCCAACCGGTTCGGGCGCATTTCGCCGACGACGCCGCAGCACGTTGCCGACGACCTGGGCGACCGCGTCGCGCTGATCGTAGACGGCGGCGCGTGCGACGTCGGCATCGAGAGCACGATCGTCGCGTTCGTCGACGGCCGCGCCACGCTGCTACGGCCGGGCGGCATCGCCGCCGCCGACATCGAGCGCGCGCTCGGCGTGCCTCTGGTTGCCGCCGCCGGCGACGCGCCGCGCGCATCGGGCACGCTCGCGTCCCACTACGCGCCCCGCACGCCGGCGCGCCTCGTCGCGCCCGCCGCGCTCGTGTCCACGCTGCGCGCGCTGCCGGAGCCCGTGGCCGTGCTTGCGCGCACCGTCGCACGTCCCGCGCGGTTCTCCGGCGCGTGGATCGCGGGGCCGGCCGAGCCCGCGCGGTACGCGCACGACCTGTACGCGAACCTGCGCGCGCTCGACGCGACACGCGCGGCGGCGATCGCCGTCGAGGCCGTGCCGGACGAACCGGCGTGGCAGGCCGTGCGCGACCGGCTCGAGCGCGCGACGCGCGGCGACGACGACGACCGGGACTGAAGGCCGCGGACCATGCGTATCGTGCTCGCGCCGGATTCGTTCAAGGGCTCGCTGTCCGCGCCGGACGTGTGCGCGGCACTCGGCCGCGGGATCGCCCGCGCGCTGCCCGGCGCGCAGATCGTCGCCCGGCCGATGGCCGACGGCGGCGAAGGCACGCTCGACGCGGTGCTCGCGGCGGTGGGCGCCGCGGGGAGGCGCCACGTCCTCGCCGTGCACGGCGCGGGGGGTGCGCCGGTCGACGCGGCGTACGGGGAGATCGGCGACGGCGCCGCCGCGACCGCGGTCATCGAGGTCGCGCAGGTCGTGGGGATCACCGACGCGCGCGCGATGGCGGTGCCCGTCGCCGACCGCTCGACGCGCGGCGTCGGCGAAATGATCGTCGCGCTGCTGGACCGCGGCGTGCGGCGGTTCATGATCGGACTCGGCGGCAGCAGCACCAACGACGGCGGCAGCGGCATGCTCGCGGCGCTCGGCCTCGCGCTCGCCGACCGCGACGGGCGCCCGGTCGCCGCGACGCCCCGCGCGCTGGCGGCGCTCGCGCGCGTCGACGCGGCGCGCGTCGACGCACGGCTCGCCGAATGCGAGATCCGCATCATGTCCGACGTGAACAACCCGCTCTGCGGCGACCTCGGCGCGACGGCGATCTTCGGGCCGCAGAAGGGCGTGACGCCGGCCGAGGCGCCGGTGTTCGACGCCGCGCTCGCGCACTTCGCGGAGATCGCGGAGGCGGCCGTCGGCCGCCGCGCGGCGCACCTGCCGGGCGCGGGCGCGGCCGGCGGGCTCGGCTTCGCGCTGCAACTCGTCGGCGGCACGTTCGCGTCGGGCGCCGCGGTCGTCGCCGACCTGATCGGACTCGATGCGGCGCTCGCGGGTGCCGACTGGGCGATCACCGGCGAGGGCCGCACCGACCGGCAGACGCTGCTCGCAAAGGCGCCGTTCGTCGTCGCGCAGCGGGCGGCCGCCGCGCGGGTACCCGTGACGCTCGTGTCCGGCGCGGTCGACGCCGCATCGCTGCCCGAGCTGTCGCGGCACTTCGCCGGCTGCTTCGCGCTGCCGAACGGCCCCGCGACGCTCGCCGACTGCATCGCCGGCGCCGCCGCGCTGCTGGAGGCCCGCGCCGAGCAGGCGGCGCGCGTGTTCGCGGCGGGCCGGGGCCGCGCGGCGGCCGCCGTGAAATAATCGGTGCGACCCGCAATCGCGCGCCGCGCCATTCGATGAACGCCAACCTGTACTCGCTCTTCGAGCGCCACTTCCCCGACGGCACCGAGCAGCCGTTCCTCGTCGTCCCGAACGGGCCGGTCGTCCACTACGACGATCTGGCCGCGCTGTCGGCGCAGATCGCCCACGCGCTCGTGGCGGCCGGCTGCGTGCCCGGCGACCGCGTCGCCGTGCAGACCGACAAGCACTGGCACGTGCTGGCGCTCTACCTTGCCTGCCTGCGCGCCGGGCTCGTGTACCTGCCGCTCAATACCGGCTACCAGAAGGCGGAGCTCGGCTACTTCTTCGGCGATGCCGAGCCGCGCGTGATCGTCTGCGGCGCGGACCGCCTGGGCGTGGTCACGGCGCTCGACCGCCAGGCGACCGTGCTGACGCTCCCCGAGCTCGTCGATCGCGCATCGCCGATGCCGCCGCGGTTCGACACGCTGCCGCGCGCGCCAGACGACCTGGCGGCGATCCTGTACACGTCGGGCACCACCGGTCGCTCGAAGGGCGCGATGATCACCCACCGCAATCTCGCCTCCAACGGGCTCGCGCTGGTCGAGGCATGGGGATTCACGCGCGGCGACGTGCTGCTGCACGCGCTGCCGATCTACCACGTGCACGGGCTCTTCGTCGCGACGCACTGCGCGCTGCTGGCGGGCGCGCGGATGCTGTGGCTGCCGAAGTTCGACGCGCAGGAGGTGGTGTCGCTGCTGCCGCGCGCGACGGTGATGATGGGCGTGCCGACGTTCTACACGCGGCTCCTGTCCGAGCCGGCGTTCGAGCGCGAGCGCTGCCGGTCGATCCGGCTCTTCGTGTCGGGCTCGGCGCCGCTGCTCGCGGAGACGTTCGAGGCGTTCCGCGCCCGCACCGGGCAGGCGATCCTCGAGCGCTACGGCATGACCGAGACCGGCATGATCACGTCGAACCCGCTCGACGGCGCGCGCATCGGAGGCACCGTCGGCCGCCCGCTGCCGGGCATCGACGTGCGCGTCGTCGACGACACCGGCCGCGCGTGCGCGCCGGGGACGATCGGCGGCGTCGAGCTGCGCGGGCCGAACGTGTTCGCCGGGTACTGGCGCATGCCCGAGAAGACCCGCGAGGAGTTCACCGCCGACGGCTACTTCCGTACCGGCGACGTGGGCGAATGGGTCGCCGAAGGCCCGGCGCGCGGCTACCTGCGCCTCGTCGGCCGGGCCAAGGACCTCATCATCACCGGCGGACTCAACGTTTACCCGAAGGAAATCGAGGAGCGAATCGACGCGATGGAGGGCGTCGAGGAGTCGGCGGTCATCGGCATTCCCGACGCCGACTTCGGCGAGGCGGTGGCCGTCGTGATCGTGCGCCGCCCCGGCAGCGCGCTTGGGGAGGCGGACGTCGTCGCGGCGCTGAAGGGCGAGATCGCGAGCTTCAAGGTTCCGAAACGCGTGTGGTTCGCGGACGAGCTGCCGCGCAACTCGATGGGCAAGGTGCAGAAGGCGCTGCTGCGCGAGCGATTCGCGGCGGCGTAGCGCGCGCGGCGCGGGCACGCATGCGACAACCCGCGTCGCGGCCTCGCCCTTCATCCTTCACCTCTGCGTCCACATCGCGTCGGGCGCCGCCGGCACCGTCGGGAAGCGGCGATTCCGGCGACCGCACCGTCACGACATTGCGACGTGCATCAGCGCGGGCCGCCGGCGCGGCGCGACGCCGTCGCCCGTTTCGGCGGCGCCATCACGCCGCCCCGGCCGAAGCGTTCGCGGTACTCGGTCGGCGTCATCCCCGTTTCCCGCCGAAAGAGCGCCCGGAAGAACGCGGCGTCCTCGTAGCCGACGGTCGTCCCCACTTCCTGCACCGAGCGCGCACCCCGCTCGAGGAGTTCCTTGGCCGCCGCGACGCGCGCCGCCTGCAGGTACGCTCCCGGCGTGCGGCCGGTCGCCGCCTTGAAGCGGCGAATGAAGTTGCGTGCGCTCATGTGGTGCCGGTGCGCGAGCGACTCGATCGCCAGCGGCCGCGCGCAATGCTCGGTCAGGTGCGCCTCCGCGCGCCGGATCGCCGCGTCGTCGTGCGGGCGCGACAGCGGCAGCACCGCGTACGGCGACTGCAGCGAGCGCGGCATGTCGAGCACGAGCGTGCGCGCGGTCTGCAGCGCGAGCTCACGGCCGCAGAGCTTGGCGACGAGATAGAGAGAAAGGTCGAGCGAGGCGTAGACGCCACCGCTGCAGAACATCCGCCGATCCTCGGTGATGAGCTTCTCGGGCCGCCACAGCACATTGGGGAAGCGCACGCGGTACGTCTCGGCGAGCGCCCAGTGGGTCGTCGCCTCGTGGCCCTCCAGTAATCCTGCAGCGGCCAGACCCGCGGCGCCCGTGCACATGCCGGCGATGTAGGCACCGCGCGCGGCGTGGTGACACAGCCAGGGAAGGAGTTGGCGCTGCCCGGTCAGCACGTCGTCGAGGTCGACGCCAATCGCCGATACCACGACGAGGTCCGTGCGCTCGACCGCGTCGAGGGCGGCGTCGGGGGTGAGCCGCACGCCGTAGGCGGTGACGATGGGCCGGCCATCGGTGGACACGGTGGTCACGCGGAACCGGGGCGCCGCGGCCTCGCCCCTGAACTGGTTCCACAGCGCGCCGGCGCTGGCGAAGACCTCGATCGGGCCGATCGTCGTCGACGCGTAGTTGCAGCCCATCATGACCACGGTGACATCGATCATCGATCGTCTCCGGCGAGATGACGCCCCGAATCGTCGCCCGAAACCGGCGGCGCGGTCCAGCCACCCGGGCGAACCGCCTGCCACAGGCCCAGCGGCGCACCGGTAGGATCCACGATCACGGCGATGCGGGCGAAGCCCGCGACCGCCTGCGGCGCCACCACGACGTCGGCGCCGAGTTCCACGGCGAGCGTGAGCGTACGCCCGAGGTCGGGCGTAGCGACGTAGGGAAGCCAGTGCGACGGCACGCCGGCGGCGAGTTGCCGGGCCGCGAGACGATAGATGGAGGCGAACGGCAGGTCATCGGCCTCGAGCGTCGTGAAGTGCCCTCGCCCGGCGAGCCGCGCGCGCGTCGACCAGCTGAACAGCCGACGATGGAAGTCGGCGGCGCGTACGTCGTCGATCGTCGCGAGGTCCGCCCAGCAGAAGACGTGGCGCCGCAAAAGGAGGGTACGCGAGTCCATCGGTGGCGGCCGCGCAAGGGCGCCGGGCAACGGTGCCCGGCCTCTCGGCCGGGCACGCGCCTCGTCGCTTCGTCAGTTGGCGGCGGCGGGATCCAGCGTGCCGACGATCTCGGTCACCCTGTTCGCCGGGAATCCGCTGATCCGCGCGTGCTCGTGGACCGCGCCTTCGTCGTCCGCCAGGTACAGGCAGAACGTCTTGTCCCCGGCGACGTACGATTCGATCCACTTCGCGCGGCCGTCGAGCTTGGCGAGCGCAGCGTTCGACTGTGCGGCGGCCGCCTTGCGCTGCGATGCGTTCAGGGCGCCGACGCCCGGGATTTCACGTTCGATCAGGTATCGCTTCATGTCGTCCTCTCTATGGATGGTTGGGTTCGCGTCCGCGCACTCGGGCCAAAGGCCGGATCTGCGTGACACGGTCGTCACTCTAGAGAGGAGGCACGGACGTGCGTAGCGGCGGGAACGACAAGTCAGGGGGGTGATCGCGACAAGTTGCGCATCGAGGCGGATGGGCGCGCCGGTCGGCGACGCGCATTCCCGGCGGTCGGCGGCGCCGGCTCCGCAGACACGGCGCGGCGCGGGAGGAAGCGTCGTCCCGGCTCTGCGCGGGGCCCGCCCCAGGCGGCGGGAGCTAGCCCTGGATCTGCCGCGCCTCGCGCTCGCGCAGCTTGCCCAACCCCCACGTGACCAGCGGCCAGCACAGGATCGCGAGCGCCAGCGACACGATCGACCCCACGAGCCAGTTGGAGAAGAAGATCGCCGTGCTGCCACCCGACAGCAGCATCGACTGCCGGAACGCGGTCTCCGCCATGTCGCCCAGAACCAGCGCGAGCACCAGCGGCGCCAGCGGGTACTTGAGCTTCTTGAACAGGTAGCCGACGACGCCGAACACCAGCATCATCACCACGTCGAACATGTTGTTGTGGACCGTGTACGCGCCGATCGCGCAGATCACGACGATGACGGGCGCGATGATCGCGAACGGGATGCGGAGGATCGCCGCCCACCACGGCACGGTCGTCAGCACGATCAGCAGCCCGACGATGTTGCCGAGATACATGCTGGCGATCAGGCCCCAGACGAACTCCTTCTTCTCGACGAAGAGCAGCGGACCCGGTTGCAGGCCCCAGATCAGCAGCCCGCCCAGCAGCACGGCGGCCGTCGGCGATCCGGGAATGCCCAACGTCAGCATCGGCAGCAGGGCGCTGGTGCCGGCGGCGTGCGCGGCCGTCTCCGGCGCGACCACGCCCTCGATCTCGCCCTCGCCGAATTTCTCGCCGGTCCGGGAGAAGCGGCGCGCCATGCCGTAGCTCATGAACGACGCCGGCGTCGCGCCGCCGGGCGTGATGCCCATCCAGCAGCCGATCGCGCACGAGCGCAGCGACGTCACCCAGTACTTCGGCAGCTTCGCCCACGTCCGCAGCACGATCGCGGGGTCGATCTTGGCGCTCTTGCCCTTGAACGACAGGCCCTCCTCCATCGTGATCAGGATCTCGCCCAGCCCGAAGAGGCCGATGACCGCCACCAGGAAGTCGAAGCCCTGCAGCAGCTCGGTGCGGCCGAACGTCATGCGCAGCGTGCCCGTCACCGTGTCGAGGCCCACCGCCGCCAGCGCGAAGCCCAGCATCATCGACGCGAGCGTCTTCACCGGCGGCTCGCGGCCCATGCCGATGAAGCTGCAGAACGTCAGCAGCTGGATCGCGAAGTACTCGGGCGGCCCGAACTTGAGCGCGAACTTGGCGACCAGCGGCGCGAGGAACGTGATGAGCAGCACGGCGACCAGTGCGCCGACGAACGACGACGTGAACGCCGCGGTCAGCGCCTCGCCGGCACGACCCTTCTGCGCCATCGGAAACCCGTCGAAGGTCGTGGCGACCGACCACGGCTCTCCCGGTATGTTGAACAGGATCGACGTGATCGCGCCGCCGAACAGCGCGCCCCAGTAGATGCACGACAGCATGATGATCGCCGACGTCGGCGGCATCGTGAAGGTCAGCGGCAGCAGGATCGCGACGCCGTTCGCCCCGCCCAGGCCCGGCAGCACGCCGATCAGCACGCCGAGCAGGATGCCGACGAGCATGAAGATCAGGTTCTTCCACGTCAGCGCGACGGCGAAGCCCTGCATCAGGTTGCTGATCTCTTCCACTCGAACTCCCCGTTCGAACGATCGTGGCGTGATGCGGCCGCCCGGCGCCGGGCGGCCGCGGCGGCTCTAGAAGCCGAGCATGCGCTCGACCGGGCCCTTCGGCAGTGGAACCAGGAACCAGATCTCGAACAGTAGGAACATCGCGGCAGGCACGCCGAGCGCAACGGCGCACGTCGACAGCCAGCCGTACTTCCCCTGCAGCCGCATGAACGCGCCGATGTAGAGCGCGGACGCGACGTAGATGCCGATCACCCACACCAGCCCCACGTAGACGACCGTGGGCAGCAGCATCAGCAGCATCGGCTTCAGTTCGTGCCGTTGCACGAAGACCTTGCCGGCGAGCTTCTTCCACCGATAGACGGTCTCGCCGGCGATCCAGGCGCCGGCGGCCGTCAGCAGCCACCCGATGATGTTCGGGAAGTAGCCGGCCCGCGGGCCGTCCTCGGCCCACTCGACGCCCACGCGGTGGCTGTCCCAGACGACGACGAGCCCGATGGCGACGATGGCGAGCGCAACGATCAGCTCGACGGTGCGGGTCGCGTACGCGCCCGCCGGCAGGTCGTTCTTCGGCGCCATGGATTACTTGGCGAGGAAGCCGGCTTCCTGCATCAGGCCCTTGTGCGTCGCCTCGGCCTTGGTCAGCCAGTCGACATAGTCCTTGCCGGTCATCGTGGTGGCGTTGAATGCCGCCTCCTCGGAGAACTTCTTCCACTCGGGCATCGACTGCACCTTCTTGAACAGGTCGATGTAGAAGTCGACCTGCTCCTGCGAGACGCCCGGCGGCATGAAGATGCCGCGCAGCATCAGGTACTCGACGTCGAGCCCGGCGGACTTGCAGGTCGGGATGTCCTGCCACGACTGCGTCGCGGTCACCTTCGCCGGATACGGCATCGGCTTGCTGTCGAACACGCAGAGCGGACGCAGCGCGCCGGCGCGCCAGTGCGCGACCGCCTCGATCGGGTTGTTCACCGTCGAGTCCACGTGCTTGCCGACGAGCTGCACGGCAACGTCGCCGCCGCCCTTGAACGGGATGTAGGTCATCTTCTTGCCGACGACCTTCTCCAGCGCGACCGTGATGATCTGGTCTTCCTGCTTCGAGCCGGTGCCGGCCATCTTGAACTGGCCCGCGCCGCCGCCCTTGATCGCGTTGATGTAGTCGCCTGCGGTCTTGTACGCCGTCTCGGCATTCACCCAGAGGACGAACTCGTCGAGCGCGAGCATGGCGACGGGCGTCAGGTCCTTCCAGTTGAACGGCACGCCGGTGGCGAGCGGCGTCGTGAACAGGTTGGACAGCGTGATGATGATCTTGTGCGGGTCGCCCTTGGCGTTCTTGACCTCGAGGAAGCCCTCGGCGCCCGCGCCGCCCGACTTGTTGACGACGATGAGCGGCTGCTTCATCAGGTTGTTCTTCGCGACCACGCCCTGGATGAAGCGCGCCATCTGGTCGGCGCCGCCGCCCGTGCCCGCGGGAACGACGAACTCGACCGGCTTGGTCGGCTCCCACGCGGCGAGCGCGGGGAACGACACGACGGCAAGACCTGCGGCTACTCCGGCCGCGACGACGGCGCGGCGAAACGCTTGACGACCCATGACATCCTCCTAGTGACCTGCAGTTTGCGCATGCGGGCTTCAGCCGTCCCGCTCGATCCCCGTACGTGCTGCCGCCGGTCCGGCGTCCGCTCTTCACCGCGGATCGCCGGCCGCCGGACATCGTCCGCTACTTGATGAGCCTCGCCCCCCTCGCCCACTTGTACTTCGCGCCCAGCACCATCACCGGCATCTCGGTCGAGTACGGATACGCCGGGATGCCGTGGTCGAACAGGTACTCGGCCGCCTCCTCCACCTCGACGTCTCCGGCCAGCGAGGCGACGATCGGCTTCTCGATGCCCTCCGCCTTCATCTCGGCGACGACCTCGGCGACGAGCTTCGCGAACACCATCGGCGGCGTGATGATCGTGTGCCAGTAGCCCAGGATCAGCGCGTGGATGCGCGGGTCCTCGAGGCCCAGCCTGATTGTATTCTGGTACGTCTTCGGCGGCTCGCCCCCGGTGATGTCGACCGGGTTGCCGGCGGCGCCGAACGGCGGGATGAACTTGCGGAACGCCGCGTCGAGGTCCGGCGGCATCTTCATGAGGCTCAAGCCGTTGTCGACGCACGCGTCGGACAGCAGCACGCCGGAGCCGCCGGCGCCGGTGATGATGACGACGTTCTCGCCCTTCGGCGTGGGGAGCACCGGGATCGCGCGCGCGTACTCGAGCAGCTCGCGCAGCGCCTTCGCGCGGATCACGCCCGATTGCCGCAGCACGTCGTCGTAGATCCGGTCGTTGCCGGCAAGCGCCCCGGTGTGCGAGCTCGCCGCGCGGGCGCCCATGCTGGTGCGCCCTGCCTTGAGCACGACCACCGGCTTCATCTTCGACACGCGCTTCGCCACCTCGGCGAACGCGCGGCCGTCCTTCAGGTCCTCGCAGTGCTGCGCGATGATCTGCGTGTTGTCGTCCTGCTCGAAGAACGTCAGCAGGTCGTCCTCGTCGATGTCCGACTTGTTGCCGAGGCCCACGATCGCCGACACGCCCATCTTGGCCGAGCGCGAGAAGCCGATGATCGCCATCCCGATGCCGCCCGACTGCGACGACAGCGCCGCGTGGCCCTTCACGTCGTACGCGGTGCAGAACGTCGCGCACAGGTTCTTCCACGTGTAGTAGAAGCCGTAGATGTTCGGGCCCATCAGGCGCACGCCGTACTTGCGGCCGATCGCCTGGATCTCCTTCTGGCCCTCGACGTTGCCGGTCTCGGCGAAGCCCGACGGGATCAGCACGGCGCCGGGAACCTTCTTCTCGCCGCACTCGACCAACGCCTGCGCGACGAACTTGGCGGGGATCGCGAACACGGCGACGTCGACCGGGCCCGGCACGTCCTTGACGCTCCGGTATGCCTTGTGGCCCATGATCTCGTCGGCCGACGGGTTGATCGGGTAGATCTTCCCCTGGTAGCCGCCGTTGATCAGGTTCTTCATCACCGAGTTGCCGATCTTGCCGGTCTCGCCGGACGCGCCGATCACGGCGACCGACTCGGGCTTCATGATCCGGTTCATGTCGCGGACGATGTCGTCGTGCTTCGGCCGATATCGCGCCGGCGGCTGGTCGAAGTCGAGCACGATGCGCACGTCGGCGGCGATCGCACCGGCCTTCGACGCGAACACCGGGTTCAAGTCCATCTCGACGATCTCGGGAAAGTCCGACACGAGCTGCGATACGGCGCGGATCATGCCGGCGAGCGCCGTGCGGTTGACCGGCTCGGAGCCGCGCACGCCCTTGAGGATCTCCGCGGCGGCGATGCCGTCCAGCATCGACAGCGCGTCGTCCTTCGTGGCCGGCGCGAGGCGGAACGTCACGTCCTTCATCACCTCGACCAGCACGCCGCCCAGCCCGAAGGCGACGAGCTTGCCGAACGACGGGTCGGTGACGGCACCGATGATCACCTCCTGCCCGCCGCCCACCATCTGCTGCACCTGGACGCCGAGGAGCTGCGCCTTGCGGTCGTATTTCTTGGCACTCGCCATGATCTTCGCGAAGCCGGCCTTCACTTCGGCAGCGCTCTTCACGCCGACCAGCACGCCACCCGCCTCGGTCTTGTGCAGGATCTGCGGCGAGACGATCTTCAGCACCACCGGGTAGCCGATCTTCGTGGCGAGCTTGGCCGCCTCGGTCGCGGAGGCTGCCACGCCTTCCTTCGGCACCGCGATGCCGTACGCGTCGCACACGGCCTTGCCCTCGGGGGCCGTCAGCGACGTGCGCCCCGCCGCCTTCACGCCGTCGATGATCTTGCGGACCACCTTCTTGTCGTTCGCCATGGGTGCCTCGTTCGGTCGGGTGCGGTGCGGGTCAGATCACTTTTTCGGCGCGCAGCGCCGCGATGTCGTCCTTCGTGTAGCCGAGCTCCGCCATCACCTCGTCGGTGTGCTCGCCCAGGAGCGGCGAGCGCTTCACCTCGGTCGGGCTGTCGGACATCTTGATCGGGTTGCCGACGGTCAGGTACTTGCCGCGCGTCGGGTGGTCGACCTCGACGACGGTGCCGGTCTTGCGCAGCGACGGCTCCTCGGCGATCTCCTTCATCGACAGGATCGGCCCGCACGGGATGTCGTGCTTGTTGAGGATGTCCATCGCCTCGAACTTGGTCTTGGTCATCGTCCACTTCTCGATCTCGCCGAAGATCTCCATCAGGTGCGGCAGCCGGCCCTTCGGCGTCGCGTAGCGGGGGTCGGTCAGCCACTCGGGCCGGCCGATCACCTCGCAGATGTCCTTCCACACCGGCGCCTGCGTGATGAAGTAGATGTACGCGTTGGGGTCGGTCTCCCAGCCCTTGCACTTCAGGATCCAGCCCGGCTGGCCGCCGCCGGACGCGTTGCCCGAGCGCGGCACCGCCTCGCCGAACGTGCCGTTCGGGTACTGCGGGTACTCGTGCATGACGCCGGTGCGGGCGAGCCGCTGCTGGTCGCGCAGCTTGACGCGGCACAGGTTGAGCACGCCGTCCTGCATCGCCGCGAGCACCTTCTGGCCGCGGCCGGTCGTGTTGCGCTGGTAGAGCGCGCAGACGATGCCGAGTGCCAGGTGCAGCCCGGTGCCGGAGTCGCCGATCTGCGCGCCGGTCACGAGCGGCGGACCGTCGTCGAAGCCGGTCGTCGACGCCGCGCCGCCGGCGCACTGCGCGACGTTCTCGTAGACCTTGCAGTCCTCGTACGGCCCCGGGCCGAAGCCCTTGACCGACGCGACGATCATCCGCGGGTTGAGCTGCTGGATGTGCTCCCAGGTGAGGCCCATCCGGTCGAGCGCGCCCGGCGCGAAATTCTCGACCAGCACGTCACAGTGGCGCACCAGTGACTCCAGCACGGCCTTGCCCTTCGCATGCTTGGCGTCGACGGTGATCGACCGCTTGTTGTGGTTCAGCATCGTGAAGTAGAGGCTGTCCACGTCCGGGATGTCGCGCAGCTGCCCGCGCGTGATGTCGCCCTCGCCGGCGCGCTCCACCTTGATCACGTCCGCGCCGAACCACGCGAGGAGCTGCGTGCACGTCGGTCCCGACTGCACGTGCGTGAAGTCCAGGATGCGCACACCGTCCAATGCCTTGCCCATTACGTTCCCCTCTGCAGTGCCGTTGTTGCGAATGCGGTATGCCGGCCGTCAGGCCTTCTTCTTCGCGGCGGGATTGAGGCTCGTGATGCGGCCGCTCTCCGTGCCCGCGCGCTCGTCGATGACCGCGTTGATCAGCGTCGGGCGCCGCGTGCGGATCGCCTCCTCCATCGCGCTGCGCAGCTCGGCCGGCGTCGCTGCCATCACGCCCACGCCGCCGAAGGCCTCCATCAGCTTCTCGTAGCGCGCGCCCTTGACGAACACCAGCGGCGACGGGTCCGGCCCGCCGGTCGGGTTCCTCTCGTCGCCGCGGTAGACGCCGTTGTTGTTGAGGATCACGACGCACACGGGCAGGTTGTAGCGGCAGATCGTTTCGACCTCCATGCCGGAGAAGCCGAACGCGCTGTCGCCCTCGACCGCGATCACCTGCCCGCCGCCGACGACGGCCGCCGCGACCGCGTAGCCCATGCCGATGCCCATGACGCCCCACGTGCCGACGTCGAGCCGCTTGCGCGGCTTGTACATGTCGACGATGCTGCGCGTGAAGTCGAGCGCGTTCGCGCCTTCGTTGACCAGGAACGCGTCCGGGTTCGCGCGCACGATGTCGCGCACGACGTTGAGCGCGCTGTGGTAGTTCATCGGCGACGGGTCCTTCGCCAGCGACTCGGCCATCTTGGCGACGTTCTTCGTCTTGCGCTCCTCGACGGCAGCGAGCCATTCGGCGGGGGGCTGCGGCCAGCCCGACCCCATCGCGGCGAGCATCGCCGCCACGCACGAGCCGATGTCGCCGACGACCGGCGCGTCGATGCGGACGTTGCTGTCCGCCTCCTGCGGCGAGATGTCGACCTGGACGAACTTCTGGCCGCCCCAGGCCTTCGGCGAGGCGCCGCCCCACGTCTTGCCCTTGCCGTGCGACAGCAGCCAGTTGAGGCGCGCGCCGATCAGCAGCACGACGTCCGCCTCGGGCAGCACGTACGAGCGCGCGGCCGCGGCCGACTGCGCGTGCGTGTCGGGCAGCAGGCCCTTCGCCATCGCCATCGACAGGTACGGGATGCCGGTCTTCTCCACCAGCGCGCGGATGTCCGCGTCGGCCCGCGCGCAGGCGGCGCCCTTGCCGAGGATGATCAGCGGGCGCTTCGCGCTCTTCATGAGGTCGAGCGCGCGCTGCACGGCGTCGGCCGCCGGGATCTGCCGCGGTGCCGGGTCGACGACCTTGATGAGCGAGTTGCGCCCGGCCTCGGCGTCGATCGACTGCGGGAAGACCTTGGCGGGCAGGTCGAGGTACACGCCGCCCGGCCGGCCGGACACCGCGGCGCGGATCGCGCGCGCCACGCCGACGCCGATGTCCTCGGCGTGCAGCACGCGGAAGGCCGCCTTCGCGTGCGGCCTGGCGATCGCGAGCTGGTCCATCTCCTCGTAGTCGCCCTGTTGCAGGTCCACGACCTCGCGCTCCGACGATCCGCTGATCAGGATCATCGGGAAGCAGTTGGTCGTCGCGTGCGCGAGCGCCGTGAGCCCGTTGAGAAAACCCGGCGCGGACACCGTGAGGCAGATGCCGGGCTTGCCCGTCATGAAGCCGGCGATGGACGCGGCGTACCCGGCGTTCTGCTCGTGCCGGAACGCGATCACGCGCAGGCCGTTGGCCTGCAGCCGGCGCGTGAGGTCGGTGATCGGGATGCCGGGCAGGCCGAAGATGGTGTCGATGCCGTTCAGCTTGAGCGCGTCGATGACGAGCTGGAAGCCGTCCATTTCCTGCGCCGGAGCGGGAACTTCGCCGCTGGCGGCGGCGGCCGCCGGCTTCGTGGAATGAGGGACGGCGTCGTTCATCTGAGTCCTCCGATCAGGCGGCTGCGGCGGAGTGGGCGCCGGAGCGGCGGGCGCCGCCTCGTCGCACGTGGGCGTGCGCGTGTCGGCCGTGCCGCGAACCTTCAGTGGCGGTGGCCACGTGCTTGCGACCGCCGCCGATTCCTCCGGAAATGTTCAGCCCGGCCTTGTTGGCTTCTCTTGATATTCGGCGTAACGTATGTGGTATATCAGAAGTTGTCAACGGGGTTTCGCGTACCCGTCACGCAGGAGGCCGCATCCCGATGCGGGTGACGATTCGATGAGTTGCTCTGCGCAGCGCACGTCGTGGCACGGGCACGTCCACCGATGCTGCACCGCACAGATCCGGCGCGCGGGTTGACCGCGCCGCCGCCATCCCCGCCTGCGCCGACCGCCCCCTCCATGGACGTCACCGAGCAAGCCTCGCTGCTGCCGCCGCTGTCGCCGATCGGCGCCTCGGCCAGCCTGCGCGACCAGGCGTACGTCGCGCTGAAGCAGATGATCACGGAGGCCGACATCTACGCGCACCCGGAGGAGATCCGGCTCGACGAGAAGCAGCTCTCCGCCGCGCTCGGCGTGTCGCGCACGCCGATCCGCGAGGCGATGACGCTGCTCGAGCAGGAGGGCTTCCTGCGCACCGAGCCGCGCCGCGGCATCTTCATCGTGCGCAAGACGAAGAAGCAGATCATCGAGATGATCGAGATCTGGGCGGCGCTCGAGAGCATGGCCGCGCGGCTCGCCACGCTCAACGCGTCGGACGCGGACATCGCCGCGTTGCGCCGGATGTTCGACGAGTTCCGCACGTCCACGCCAGCCGAGCACATCGAGGAGTACTCGGACGCCAACATCGCCTTCCACCAGGCGATCATTCGGCTCGCCGGGTCGGGGCTGATGGAGCGGATGATCGACAACCTGTTCATCCACGTGCGCGCCATCCGGAAGATGACGATCTCGCAGAGCGACCGCGCGGCCCGCTCGATCATCGACCACATGCGGATCATCGAGTCGCTCGAGCGGCGCGACACCGAGGCGGCCGAGCGACTCGTCCGCCAGCACTCGCTCGACCTTGCCGCGCACGTCGACAAGTACTGCGACTTCCTCGACTGAAGTGAAACAACCACCACGCTCGCTTCGCTCGCTGCCCCCGAAGGGGCCGCGTCGGCGCCTTCGGGCGGCCGGGCGGCACTGACGTGACCTCTCAGGCGACCATCGACGTATCCGCGCTCTCGCGTCGTGGCCCGCGCGCGCAGCCGAAGGGCCGCGCGGTGGACCCGGCGGCGGCGGCGGACGTCGCGGCGCTGCTGGGCGACGCGCCGCGGCGGCGCGACCTGCTGATCGAGTTCCTGCACCGGATCCAGGACCGCCACGGCCACCTGTCGGCCGCGCACCTCGTCGCCCTCGCGGCCGAGATGCGCCTCGCGATGACCGAGGTGTACGAGGTCGCGACGTTCTACCACCACTTCGACGTCGTGAAGGAAGGCGAGGCGGCGCCGCCGGCATTGACCGTGCGCGTGTGTACCACGCTGTCGTGCAAGCTCGCCGGCGGCGACGCGCTGCTGCGGGAGGTCGCGGCGCTGCGCGCCGCCGGTGTGCGCGTGCTGCCCGCGCCGTGCATCGGCCGCTGCGAGCACGCGCCGGCGGCCGTCGTCGGCCGCAATCCGATCGACCGCGCGACCGCGACCGCGATCGCGGATGCGATCGCGGCCAGGCGCACCGAGCCGGCGTTGCCCGCGTACACCGACTTCGCGGCGTACCGCGCCGGCGGCGGCTACCGGCTGCTGCGCGAGTGCGTCGGCGGCACGCGCACTGTCGACGCGGTGATCGCGGAGCTCGAGCACTCGGCGTTGCGCGGCCTGGGCGGCGCCGGCTTCCCGACCGGCCGCAAGTGGAAGATCGTCCGCGCGGAGCCCGCACCGCGCCTCGTCGCGATCAACCTCGACGAAGGCGAGCCCGGCACGTTCAAGGACCGCCACTACCTCGAGCGCGACCCGCACCGCTTCCTCGAAGGCATGCTGATCGCGGCGTGGGCCGTCGGCGCCGACGACGTCTACGTCTACCTGCGCGACGAGTACGCGGCGTGCCGCGCGCTGCTGGCGCGCGAGCTCGCCGCGCTCGCCGCCGACCCGCCGTGCGCGCTGCCGCGCGTCCACCTGCGCCGCGGCGCCGGCGCGTACATCTGCGGCGAAGAGTCCGCGATGATCGAGTCGATCGAAGGCAAGCGCGGCATGCCGCGGCTGCGCCCGCCGTACGTCGCGCAGGTCGGGCTGTTCGGGCGCCCGACGCTCGAGCACAACATGGAGACGCTCTTCTGGGTGCGCGACATCCTGGACAAGGGCGCCGCGTGGTTCGCCGAGCAGGGCCGGCACGGCCGCCGCGGCCTGCGCTCGTTCTCGGTGTCCGGGCGCGTGCAGAAGCCGGGCGTGCACGTTGCCCCGGCCGGCATCACGCTGCGCGAGCTCGTCGCGGAGTACTGCGGCGGCATGCAGGACGGCCACGAGCTCTACGCGTACCTGCCGGGCGGCGCGTCGGGCGGCATCCTGCCTGCATCGCTCGCCGACGTTCCGCTCGACTTCGACACGCTGCAGCCGCACGGCTGCTTCATCGGCTCGGCGGCGATCATCGTGCTGTCGCAGCACGACCGCGCGCGCGACGCCGCGCTCAACATGATGGAGTTCTTCGCCGACGAGTCGTGCGGCCAGTGCACGCCGTGCCGCGTGGGCACGCAGAAGGCCGCCGCGCTGATGCGCGCGCCGCGCTGGGACCGGCCCCTGCTCGCCGACCTGTCGCAGGCGATGGCCGACGCGTCGATCTGCGGGCTGGGGCAGGCGGCGCCCAATCCGATCGCCTGCGTGATGCAGTACTTTCCGCACGAAGTCGAGTGACGCCGCGATGAACGCACCCCGCGAACAGCGCGTGGCGCAGGAGGCCGTCGCGTTCCGCCTCAACGGCCGCGACGTCGCCGCGCGCCCGGGCGAGACGCTGATCGAGGTCGCCGATCGGCTCGGCGTGCCGATTCCGCGCCTCTGCTACAAGCCCGGCCTGCGGCCCGACGGCAACTGCCGGTCGTGCATGGTCGAGATCAAGGGCGAGCGCGTGCTGGCGCCGTCGTGCTGCCGTACGCCCACCTCAGGCATGGAGGTGGCGACCGACAGCCCGCGCGCCGTGCACGCGCAGAAGACGGTCGTCGAAATGCTGGTCGCCGACGTGCCGGAACGCGTGTACAGGCCGGACTCGGAACTCGAGCGCTGGCGGCGCGCGCTCCGCATCGGCGCGCCGCGGTTCGCGCCGCGGGAACAGCCGGCGCCCGACCTTTCGCACCCGGCGATGGCGGTCAACCTCGACGCGTGCATCCAGTGCACGCGCTGCGTGCGCGCGTGCCGCGAGGCGCAGGTGAACGACGTCATCGGCTACGCGCACCGCGGCGCGCATTCGGCGATCGTGTTCGACCTCGCCGACCCGATGGGCGACTCGACGTGCGTCGCGTGCGGCGAGTGCGTGCAGGCGTGCCCGACCGGCGCGCTGGCGCCGGCGAACGACGCGTATCTGAAGCCGGTCGACCGGCAGGTCGCCTCGGTGTGCCCGTACTGCGGCGTGGGCTGCCAGCTCACGTACCACGTGCACGGCAACGCGATCGTGCGCGTCGAGGGCCGCGACGGCCCGGCGAACCACGAGCGGCTGTGCGTGAAGGGCCGCTTCGGCTTCGACTACGTCGCGCACCCGCAGCGCCTGACGAAGCCACTGGTCCGGCGCCAAGGCGCGCCGAAGTCGGCCGACTTCACGATGAACCCGGCCGACCCGCTGGCGGTGTTCCGCGAGGCGACGTGGGACGAGGCGATGACGCTCGCCGCGCAGGCGTTCCGGCGCATCCGCGACACCCGCGGGCCGAAGGCGCTTGCGGGGTTCGGCTCCGCCAAGGGCAGCAACGAGGAGGCGTACCTCTTCCAGAAGCTCGTGCGCACGGGCTTCGGCTCGAACAACGTCGACCACTGCACGCGGCTGTGCCACGCGTCGAGCGTCGCGGCGCTGATGGAGGGCGTGGGCTCGGCGGCCGTGTCCAACCCGGTGATGGACGTCACGCAGGCCGACGTGGTGCTGCTGATCGGCGCCAATCCGGTCGTCAACCACCCGGTGGCGGCGACGTGGATCAAGAACGCCGTGAAGGCGGGCACGCGGCTCGTCCTCGCGGATCCGCGGCGCTCCGAGCTCGCGCGCCACGCGACGCACTACCTGCAATTCAAGCCGGACACCGACGTCGCGCTGCTGAACGCGATGATGCACACGATCGTCGCGGAGGGGCTGGTTGCGCGGGAATTCGTCGCCGCTCGCACCAGCCATTACGAGGAGCTCGCGCGCAACGTCGCCGCGTTCAGCCCGGAAGCGATGGCGCCGGTGTGCGGCATTCCCGCGGAGACGATCCGCGCGGTCGCGCGGATGTTCGCGACGGCGCGGGCGGCGATGATCCTGTGGGGCATGGGCATCTCGCAGCACGTGCACGGCACCGACAATGCGCGCTGCCTGATCGCGCTCACGATGCTGACCGGGCAGGTCGGCCGTCCGGGCACCGGGCTGCACCCGCTGCGCGGGCAGAACAACGTGCAGGGCGCGTCCGACGCCGGGCTCATCCCGATGGTGTTCCCGGACTACCAGCGGGTCGACAACGCGGGCGCGCAGGCGAAGTTCGCCGAACTGTGGCGGGCGCCGCTCGATCCGGCGCCGGGACTCACCGTGGTCGAGATCATGAACGCCGTCCGCGCCGGCGAGATCCGCGGCATGTACGTGATGGGCGAGAACCCGGCAATGTCGGACCCGGACGTCCGCCACGCGCGCGCCGCGCTGGCCGAGCTCGAGATGCTCGTCGTGCAGGACATCTTCCTCACCGAGACCGCGTACCTCGCCGACGTCGTGCTGCCGGCGTCCGCGTTCCCGGAGAAGACCGGCACCTTCACCAACACCGACCGCACCGTGCAGCTCGGGCGGCAGGCGCTGCAGCCGCCGGGCGAGGCGCGGCAGGACCTCGCCATCATCGTCGACATGGCGCGGCGAATGGGACTCGACTGGAACTACGCGCACCCGCGCGACGTGTTCGCGGAGATGCGACAGGCCATGCCTTCGATCGCCGGCATCACGTGGGAGCGGCTGGAGCGCGAGCACGCGGTCACCTATCCGTGCGAACGCGAGGGCGATCCGGGCGAGCGCGTCGTATTCACCGAGCGCTTCCCGACCGCCGACGGCCGCGCGCGCCTCGTACCGGCGCAGCTGATCCGGGCGGCCGAGCAGCCCGATCCCGAGTATCCGTACGTGCTGATCACCGGGCGCCAGCTCGAGCACTGGCACACCGGCAGCATGACGCGGCGCACGGAGGTGCTCGACGCGATCGAGCCCGGCCCCGTGGGATCGTTCCACCCGGACGACCTCGCGGCGCTGAGTGTTGCGCCCGGAGGCGCGGTGACCGTCGCGTCGCGTCGCGGCGCGGTGACGCTGTTCGCGCGCGCAGATGCCGGCACACCGCGTGGCGCGCTGTTCATTCCGTTCTGCTACTACGAGGCGGCCGCGAACGTGCTGACGAACCCCGCGCTCGACCCATTCGGCAAGATCCCCGAGTTCAAGTACTGCGCGGTGAAGGTGACGGCAGGCGGCACGCCGGCCGCGCGCTTCGGCTACGACACCGCCACAACGTGACGCCCGCTCTCTTGGCGGAAGCGGACGCTGGCGCGCCGCGCCATCCCTGTGTCATCCCGACCGCAGGGAGGGATCCGCTGTTGCGACAGGCGCACCGGAACGCACCGCGCGTCGTGCCTCGGCGCGAAAGCAGATCCCTCCCTGCGGTCGGGATGACACGTGGGAAGGCTCAGAGGTGGAACGCCTTCCACCACATGTACGCGCCCAGGACGACCAGCATCGTCGCGAACGCGCGGCGCAGGCGCGCAACCGGCCACGCGTGCGCGAGCCGCGCGCCGACCGGCGCGAGCAGCGTACTGGTCACGACGATCGCCAACAGCGCCGGCACGTAGACGTAGCCGATCGAGTACGGCGGCAGTCCGGACTTGCGCATGCCGGCGAGCATGAAGCCGATCGTGGCCGCGAGGGCGATCGGCATGCCGAGCGCCGCCGACGTCGCGACCGCCGTGTGCAGCTTGACGTTGCACCGGGTCATGAACGGCACCGAGATGAAGGCGCCGCCGATGCCCACCATGCCCGAGACCGTTCCGATCAGGCCGCCCATCGCCAGCATGCCGGGCGTCCCGGGAAGCTGCCGGAACGCCACCGGGGCGCTGTGGCGCAGCATCCGGAACGCGCCGAACCAGATGAAGACGCCGAAGAGCCCGGCCATGATGGGGGCCGGCAGCGCGCTCGCGATCTGGGGCCCGAGCAGCGAGCCGGCGACGAGACCGGGCGACATCGCCCGCACGATCGGCCAGCTCACGGCGCCCCGCGCGTGATGCGCGCGTGCCGACGAGAACGCGGTGAACACGATCGTGCCCGCGGACGTGCCGATCGCCATCGGCACGACGTGCTCGCTGGCGAAGCCCTCGTGCAGGAACACCTCCACCAGCACCGGCACCATCGTGAAGCCGCCGCCGATGCCGAGCAGACCCGCGAGGAAGCCGACGAACGCGCCGACCGCGAGGAAGATCGGCAGCAGCGCGAGGTTCATGCGCGCGTGACGGCGCCGGTCACTCGGCGGGCGTCCTGCGCGCGGCCAGCTTCACGATCGCCTTCCACTCGCCGCCGGTCACCGGCGTGACCGACAGCCGGTTGCCGCGGCGCAGGATCACCATGTCGGCAAGCGCCGGCTGCGCGCGCAGCTCCGCGAGCGGCACGAGCCGCGTCTTCTCGACGAGGCGCACGTCGACGTGGACCCAGCGCGGGTTCGCGCGCGTCGCCTTGGCGTCGAAGTACGGGCTCTTCGCGTCGAACTGCGTCGCGTCCGGGTAGGCGAGCTTCGCCACCTCGACGATGCCGGCGATGCCGGGCTCGGGGCAGCTCGAGTGGTAGAAGAACGCGCGGTCGCCGACCTTCATGTCGCGCATGTAGTTGCGCGCCTGGTAGTTGCGCACGCCGAACCACGGCGTGGTCTGCCTATTCGCACGGACGAGGTCGTCGATCGAGAACTCGTCGGGCTCGGATTTCATCAGCCAGTAAGACATCCGACAGCGATCCGTCTCCGGAAAGATCGAATTATTGCCGACTTCTCCGACAGTTACCAATCCGTGGCCCTGGCGAGTTCCGGCCGTGGCCGCCGAGCGCCGATCGAATCGCATCGCGGGCTCGATCCGTCGTTCCGCGGCGGCGACACGGCCTGCGGCATCGGTCGCGTACGCCGGTGCCGTTCTCGCCGCGCCGAGGTGCACCGGCCCTGCGGCGGGCACGGATGACTCGCGCTCCTCGCAAGAGTAGAATTTATGGTGACTGCCTGGGGCCCTGCACGGGTCCGACGATCGTCCATCGGGAGGCAGCACCATGAAGAAATCCATCTCGTTCTGTGCTTCGGCGATCGGCCTCGCAGCGATCGCCGGCGGCGCGCTGGCCGCGCCGATCCGGATCAACTTCGACACCGACGCCAATGGCGGCGCAGTCGCGAGCGGCACCGTCGTCAATGCGCTCTACGCGTCCCTGGGCGTCACGTTCGCCCACGAAGGCGCCGCGTGCGGCGGCACCGGAACGGACATCTATGCCAGCGCCGACCAGCCGGCCGGCTTCGGATCGGCGCCCAACGTCGTCACGACCTGCCGGCCGCCGATCGCGTCCGACATCAACAACGCGGATTTCGGGGTGATTCGTGTCGTGCTCGCCCGCAATGCCACGCAGGTGTGCATCGACATGCGGCCGGACCAGTCGACGAACTTCGGCACGCTGCGCATCTTCGACGCCAGCGACAGCCTCGTGGCGACGGCCTCGTCCGCGCCCGGCGTCACGCAGCAGGTCTGCGCGTCGGGCCTCGGCATCCGTGGCGCGCGCATCGCCGGCGGTTCGCCTACGGCGTACGCGCGCTTCGACAATCTCGTCGTGCATTTCGGGAGCGGCCCGCCCACGCAGGCCTACTACGATGGATTCATCGCCTTCGCCGCGCCCACGTGCTCGAGCGCGAGCGGCGGCTCGATCGGCACGGGCTTGCGCACGGCGATCTGGAAGACGCCCGCCGGTGGCGCCACCAGCACGCGCGTCGACGCCGTGAACGGCGTCGTGGTGGCCGGCCCGACCGACTACGCGGCGGCCGCGGGCTCGGGCATGCAGGAATTCGCGGGCTTCGCGGCGACAGGTCTCGGGCCGTATCCGTTTACCTACACGATCCAGATCGCCACGTCGGTGGGCAGCGCGGTCGTAAGCGTGTCCACGGCGGCGGTGCACTGCGTTGCCGACGGCGCGGCGGGGACGTCGTTCTGGGTGGGCATGGCGCCGCCTGCGCTGGAGAACCCGCAGCCCGCGAGCTACCAGAGCGGCGTCGGCGTCACGTCGGGGTGGTCCTGCGTGGGGCCGTTCGTCGACGTATCGTTCGACGGCGCCGCCAAGGTTCGCGTCCCCTATGGCTCCGCGCGCGCCGACACCGCCCCGGTTTGCGGATCGTGGAACACGGCGACGGGATTCGGCCTCCTCGGCAACCTCAACCTGCTGGGTACGGGGACCCACAGCGCGCAGTTGTATGTGAACGGCCAGGCCTTCGGTGGCCCGGTGAGCTTCCGCGTGACCGCGCCCGCGGGCGAGTTCATCGTCGGCGCGAGCAAGTCTACGACGGCGACGGACTTCCCGACGCCGGGACGCACGACGACGCTGACCTGGCAGCAATCGCAGCAGAATTTCGCGATCGAGTCGGTCGTGCCCTGAGCGAAGGCCGCCCCCTTCCGTGATGCCGGAGGGGGGGCGACAACGTTCAAGGTGTGCCGCCGGCAGCCGATCAATCCGACGACGAATGGGTGTTCCCCGGTGATGCCGTGCCGGCCCTCATCCTGAACCTGGGTTCAAGAATGGCCGCCTGCCGGAACCGTCAGGCGCTTCCGCATGGGGGCGCACACAGGTTCGCATGGGGCAAAGGCAGCCTCGCTACGAGAGCATTGGTTCAAAGAGTACCAGGCCGGCTCGAACACCCCAGGGAACGTTGAACGACGCGGCGGGACGCATGCCCGCGCGGCGGAGATCAGAAGAGCTTTTCCTGCCCGGCGAGCGCCTGATCGATCGCCGCCTGCATCGTCTGGATTCTACGCCGCGCGGCTGCAGCGTCAACTTCACTCGCGCCCGTTGCCGCGGGCGGTGGCGGTGGCGGCGGCGCCTTGCGCGCACGCAGCAGCTCGTTGGCGATGTTGAGTGCCGCCATCACGGCGATGCGGTCGACGCCCGCGGTCTTCCCGGCTTCGCGGATCTCGCGCATGCGACCGTCGAGGAACGCGACCGCCTCCAGGAGCTCCGCGCGCTCGTGCTCCTTGCACGCGACCTTGTAGTCGCGACCGAGGATGTGCACGTCGAGCTGCACCGTGCGCTCGCCGGGCGCGCCCTTCGCCGTCACGTCCTTCACTCCGACGGCATCCGCGCGATCAGCGCGTCGAGGCGGGCGCCGGCCTGCTGGACGCGGATCGTCATTTCGCGATTGCGCTCGACCGCGGCCGCGAGGTCGCGCCGCAGCGACTCGTTCGCCGCGCGCAGCGCGCGCGTGTGCGCGATCAGCGTCGCGAGCTTCTGTTCGAGGAGGGCGAGGTCGTTGTCCATGGCGCGTTGCGCGGCAGCCGAGCGTCCAGTTTGGCGGCGCGCGGGCGACGCGTCAACCGCGCCCACCGTCCGCCCATCGGCCCGTCGCGAGCGGCACGTAGCGGACGGCCGCGACCTCGAGCTCCTCGGCGCCCGCCGGCGTCTGCAGCGTCACCGTGTCGCCTTCGCGCGCCTTGAGGAGGGCGCGCGCCATCGGCGACACCCAGCTGATGTAGCCGCGCGCAGTGTCGATCTCGTCCACGCCGACGATGCTCACCGTGCGCGGCTCGCCGTTCGCGCCGACGACGTCGACGGTCGCGCCGAAGAACACGCGGTCGTCGTCCTCGGCGCCGGCGCGCCGCGCCGGGTCGACGACCTCGGCACGGTCGAGCCGGCGGATCAGGAACCGGATGCGCCGGTCCACCTCGCGCAGCCGCTTCTTGCCGTAGATGTAATCGCCGTTCTCCGAGCGGTCGCCGTTGCCGGCGGCCCACGCGATCGTCGCCACCAGCTCGGGCCGCTCCTTGCCGACCAGATGGTCGAGCTCGCCCTTGAGCGCGGCGAAGCCGCCGGGCGTCATGTAGTTCTTCGTGCCGGACGGCAGCACCGCCGCTCCTTCCGGCGCGTCGTCGTCCTCGTCGTCCGATTCGCGGGTGAAGGCCTTGTTCATCGCGCTCGCCGCTCCGCCCGCTGCGGAGGGAACAAACGGCGATTATAGACGGCGCGCCCCGACGCGGTGCCCCGCCTATAATCGGCGAACCCCGACGCAGCGCCCGCCTCGTGCTTCGCTCCTCTTCCTGGCCGATCCTCGCAGCGCTCGCGGGCGCCGCGGCGGTCGTCGTCGCGGCGGCGCTCGCCGTCGGCAGCGTGGAAGTCGGGCCCGCCGCCGTGTGGCGTGCGCTGGCGGGCGACGCGACCGACCCGGCGTCGGCCGTCGTGCGCGAGTTGCGCCTGCCGCGCGCGCTCGCGGCGTTCGCGGTGGGCGGCCTCCTCGCCGTCGCAGGCGGCATGATGCAGGTGCTGCTGCGCAATCCGCTCGCCGATCCGTACGTGCTCGGCCTGTCCGGCGGCGCCGCGTGCGGCGCGCTGGCCGCGCTGCTGCTCGGGGCCGCGGCGTTCGTCATGCCGGCGGCGTTCGCGGGCGCGACCGTGTCGACGCTCGTCGTGTTCGGCCTCGCCCGCAGCGACGGCGCGTGGTCGTCGACGCGACTCCTGCTGACCGGCGTCGTCGTCGCCGCCGGCTGGGGCGCCCTGATCATGCTGCTGCTCGCGATCGCGCCCGACGCGCAGGTGCGCGGGATGCTGTTCTGGCTGATCGGCGACCTGTCGGGCGCAACGCACGGCGCGCACGCGCTGTGGGCGCTCGCCGGCGTGCTTCTGGCCGCGCTGCCGCTCGCGCGCGACGCCACGCTGCTCGCGCGCGGCGAAATCACGGCGGCGACCCTCGGCGTGCCCGTGCGCAACGTCTCGCTCGCGCTGCACGCGCTGGCGGCGGCCGCGACCGCGGTCGCGGTGACGGTGGCCGGCAGCGTCGGCTTCGTCGGCCTCGTCGTGCCGCACGCGGTGCGCCTCGTCGTGGGCAACGACCAGCGCGTCCTGCTGCCCGCGTCGGCACTCGCCGGCGGCGCGCTACTGGTGCTGGCCGACACGCTCGCGCGCACGATCGTCGCCCCGGCGCAGCTGCCGGTCGGCGTGCTCACGGCGCTCGCCGGCGTGCCGATGTTCCTGTGGCTGCTGCGCAGGTCGCCGGCATGACGCCCGACGGTGCGCCGCTGCTCGCGTGCCGGAGCGTCACGCTTGCGGTGCCCGGTCGCACCCTGTGCCGCGACCTGTCTTTCGACGTGCGCGCCGGCGAATGCTGGGTGCTGGTCGGCCCGAACGGCGCCGGCAAGACGACGCTGCTCGCGACGCTCGCGGGACTGCGCGCGCCGGCGGCCGGCGCGATCGCGCTGGGCGGCGACGCGCTCGCGGCGTTGCCGCCGCGCGCCCGCGCACGCCGGCTCGGCCTGCTCCCGCAGGACACGTTCGACGCGTTTCCGGCGACCGCGCTCGAGGTCGCGCTCGCCGGCCGGCATCCGCACGTCCCGCGCTGGCGGCCGGAAGGCGCCGGCGACATCGCGACCGCGCGCACGGCGCTCGCCGCCGTCGGCATGGACGGCGCGGCGGGGCGCAACGTGCAGACGCTATCGGGCGGCGAGCGGCGCCGCGTCGCGCTCGCGATGCTGCTGGCGCAGGACCCGGACGTCATGCTGCTCGACGAGCCGACGAGCCACCTCGACGTCGCGCACGAGGTGCGCACGCTCGAACTGGTCGCGCAGCACGCGCGCGACGGCCGGCGCGCCGTCGTGATGGCGCTGCACGACCTCACGCTCGCCGCTCGCCACGCGACGCACGCGGTCCTGCTGGGCGGCGGCGCCGCCGTCACCGGCAGCGCGCGCGAGCTCCTCACCGCCGAGCGCCTGTCGGCGCTGTTCGGGCAGGCGCTCGTCGCGGTCGCGCATCCGCGCGGCGCGGCCTTCCTGCCCGCCTAGGAAATGAGGGTCAGGGACCCTCATTTCCGCCGCGCCCGCACTCGTTCGAGGTCGGCGCACAGCGCCGCGACGCCGTCGAGGAAACGGGGGCCCGGCCGGTGCAGCAGGTTGCCGTCCGCCGCGAACAGATTGCCGTCGCGCACGGCGGGGATGGCGGGCCAGCGCTTCCAGTCGTCGAGCCAGGGCGGCCGGCGGCCATCGTCGTCGCCGCCCACGATCGCCTCCGGCCGCGCGGCGACGACCGCCTCGACGGTGACCGCCGGCGCGGGCAGCGTCAGCGCCGCGAACACGTTGTCACCGCCGCACGTCGCGATGGCCTCGGAGATGAGGTGCCGGCCGCCAACCGTGTACAGCGGCTCGTGCCAGACCTCGTAGAACACGGTGATCCGCGGCGCCGCGGCGAACTTCGCGGCGAGCGCGGCGCGGCGCGCCCGCAGCGAAGCGGCGGCCGGCTGCGCGATCGCCGTCGTCCCCGCCAGCGCACCCAGCTTCTCGACGTCGTCGGCGATGCCCGCGATCGTCCGCGGATCGCTGACGAAAACCGCGATCCGCTGCGCGCGCAGCGCCGCCAGCTGCGCGGGTGTCGTGTACGGCCACGCGACGATGAGGTCGGGCGCGAGCGCGACGATACGCTCGAGGTCGAGCGCCGTCGCGTCGCCGACGCGCGGCAGCGCGCGCGCCGCCGGCGGCCAGTCGCTGTGCGCGACGACGCCGACCACCGCGCCGCCGGCACCCGCGGCGAACAGCAGCTCCGTCGCGTGCGGGGCGAGGCTCACGATGCGCTGCGCGGGTCGCGGCAAGGTCACCGTGCTGCCGGCGTCGTCGACGGCGAAGACCGCCGCCGCCGCCCCCCGCGCGCAGGCCAGCGCGACGCACGCCGCGACGGCGGCGAGGATCCCCCGCGCGGTCAGGGTTGCCATCGGACCGCCGCAAAGACGTTCGCGCCGCCGGTCGAGTAGTCGGCGGCGAGCTGGTAGTCCTTGTCGAACACGTTGTTGCCGCGCACCGACAGCGACCATCCGGGCGCGAACGGCCAGTCGACGGTGAGGTTGACGATGCCGTACCCGCCCATCCTGCGCGTGTTCGCGACGTCGTCGTAGCGCAGCGACGACGCGACGAACTCCACGCCCAGCTGCACGGGCCCCGCCTGCTGCAGCACGCCGAGCACGCCGTGCCGGCGCGCCCGCCGGGGCAGCAGCGCGCCCGTCGCGTCGTCCTGCGGGTCCTGCAGATCGAGCGAGCCCTTCACGCGCGTGTCGCCCCACGCCGCGTCGACGCCAAGCGTGACGCCCGACAGCGTCGCGCGATCGACGTTGCGCGGCAGGCAGTTGTAATCGGCGTCGCACTGGAACACGATCAGGTGCTCGACGCGGTTGTAGTAGCCGATCGCGCGCGCCTCCCAGCGCGCGCCGCCGGCGGCGGCCGTCCAGTACACGCCCGCCTCGGCGTTGCGCGCGGTCTCCGGCTGCAGCGCCGGGTTGGAGAACCCCGGATAGTAGAGGTCGTTGAACGACGGCGCCTTGAAGCCCGTGCTGTAGCCCGCCGTCACGCGCCACGCGGGCGAGAACCGGTAGCCGGCGGCGATGCCGCCGGTCGTCTGCCCGCCGTACTGGCTCGACCGGTCGTAGCGCAGGTTCGCCTGCAGCGCGAGCGCGTCGCGCGTCATCTGCCAGACGCCCGTCGCCGAATTCGTGTCGCGCGCGGTGATTGCGAACGCGTCCGTCGTCGCGAGCCGCTCCTCGCGGCGTTCGGCGATCACCGACAGCGTGCCCGCCGGCAGCGCGAAATCGTTCTGCCACGTGTACTGCCGCTGCGTCGTCCGGTACGGGTAGTCGCCGTACGCGGTCTGCGACACCGAGTCGTCGCTGCCCTCGCCGATCGTCAGCGTCGAGTTCCACCACGCGGCGAGCCGATTGCGGCTCGCCACCGACCACGCCTCGAGCGTCGTCACCGTGCGGTCGTCGAAGCCCGGGCCGCCGTCGTACTGATTGTTCAGGCGATTGCGCAGGTACGAGACGGCGGCCTCCTGCCCGGGGGCCCACGGCAGCACGGCGCTCAATCCCGTGTTCTCGGACGCGTAGCCGTCGCGGTCGTCGGCGTAGCTCGCGTTGGCCGGATTCACGATCGCGTTGAAGCCGGCGCTGCGCGTGCCGCCCGCCTGCAGCGAGAACGCGAGCGGCCCCAGCGCGCCGCGCAGCCCCGCGCTGGCGCTCCGGGTGTCCCACGTGCCGTAGCCGGCGCTGGCGCTCGGCACGAACGCCGCGCCCCCGGCCCGCTTCGTGAACACCTGGATCACGCCGCCGATCGCGTCGGCGCCGTACAGGCTCGACGCGGGACCGCGCAGGATCTCGATGCGTTCGATCTGGTCGAGCGGGATGGCTTCGAGCGACGTCGCGCCGACCGACGACGACCCGACACGCAGGCCGTCGATCAGCACCAGCGTCTGGCCGCGGTTCGCGCCGCGCAGGAACGCACCCGACGTCGCGCCGGCGCCGCCGTTGATCGTGACCTCGACGCCGGGTTGCCGCTGCAGCAGCTGCGGCAGGCTCTGCGCGCCGCTGCGCAGGATTTCGTCGGGACCGATCACCGTCAGGTCGGCGAGCAGGTCGGCGATCGGCTGCGCCGTGCGCGTTGCCGTCACCGCGACCGGGTCGAGCGTCGTGGAGCGCGGCGCGGGCTGCGCGACGGCCGCGGTCGCCACGGCCGTCGCGGCGACCGCGAGCGCGCGGCGCAGGCGCCGGACGGGCAGCGGGCGGGCAACGGCAGCGGTGGACATCGGCGGGGCTCCGCGCGCGCCGTGCTTCCCCGCACGGCAGTGAAACGGGCGAAAGCTGCGCGAAGCGCCGATGGACGCACGGAGGGCGGCGCGTGGCGCCCCGTGCGCGTAGGCAGGGGACGTCACGCCCGTTCACCATGCGCAACGCCGCCCGCGCCGCGGTGGCCGGTCCCGTGCGCAGTGCTCCGCGCGCGCGGCCGGGAGCAGGCCGGTCTCCGGGCTCGGCCTTGCGGATCGCCCGCCTTCCCGCTGCGCGAGGCAGCAGTGGCACGTGGGGCGGTCCTCGAAGGGCCTTACCGTTGCGGGGGCAGCCGCGGCATTGGCACGCCGAGTCGCGTCGGCGGGCCGCACCGCATTCCCGTTTCACCCGCCGCGAAAGAGACCGCGGCGGACACCTGCTCACCCCGATTGTACCGCCGCGCGCAGCCGTCGGCACGTGCGCGAACCGCCCGCGGCGGGCCTGCTATAATCCCCGCCCTTTCAACGACTTGGCCCCCACGGAATCACCATCCGCCCCGGGGCCCTGCCGACAGTGGGCAAGAAGCTCTACATCCGCACGTTCGGCTGCCAGATGAACGAGTACGACTCGGACAAGATGGCGGACGTGCTGCACGCGGCGGAAGGGCTGACGCTCGCGCAGCGGCCCGAGGACGCCGACGTCATCCTGTTCAACACGTGCTCGGTGCGCGAGAAGGCGCAGGAGCGCGTGTTCCACGACCTGGGGCGCGTGCGCGCGCTGAAGGCGCAGCGGCCGGACCTCATCATCGGTGTCGGCGGCTGCGTCGCGTCGCAGGAGGGCGCGGCAATCGTGAAGCGCGCGCCGTACGTCGACGTCGTGTTCGGTCCGCAGACGCTGCACCGGCTGCCCGACCTCGTCGCGCGCCGGCGCGCCACCGGCAGGCCGCAGGTCGACATCAGCTTCCCCGAAGTAGAGAAATTCGACCACCTGCCGCCGCCGCGCGTCGAGGGCGCCGCCGCGTTCGTGTCGATCATGGAAGGCTGCAGCAAGTACTGCTCGTTCTGCGTCGTGCCGTACACGCGCGGCGAGGAAGTCTCGCGGCCGTTCGACGACGTGCTGACCGAGGTCGCCGACCTCGCCGACCAGGGCGTCATGGAAATCACGCTGCTCGGGCAGAACGTCAACGCGTACCGCGGAGCGATGGGCTCTTCGGGCGAGGTCGCCGACTTCGCGACGCTGCTCGAGTACGTGTCCGACATGCCCGGCATCGAGCGCATCCGCTACACGACGTCGCACCCGAAGGAGATGACGCCGCGGCTCATCGACGCCTACGCGACGCTGCCGAAGCTCGTCGGCCAGCTGCACCTTCCCGTGCAGTCGGGGTCCGATCGCGTGCTCGCGGCGATGAAGCGCGGCTACACGACGCTCGAGTACAAGTCGATCGTGCGCCGTCTGCGCGCGCGGCGACCGGGGCTGTCGCTGTCGTCCGACTTCATCGTCGGCTTCCCGGGCGAGACCGACGCCGACTTCGCGCAGACAATGAAGCTCGTCGACGACGTCGGTTTCGACGGCGCGTTCTCGTTTCTCTTCAGCGCGCGGCCCGGCACGCCCGCGTCCGAACTCCCGGACCAGGTGCCGCACGAGGTCCGGCAGCGGCGGCTCGCGGAACTGCAGGCGCGGCTCGAGGCCCAATACGCCGACCGCAGCGCGGCGATGGTCGGCACGCGGCAGCGCGTGCTCGTCACCGGCCACGCGGCCAGGGACGCGCGCGAGCTCGCGGCGCGCACGGAGAACAACCGCGTCGTGAACCTGCAAGGGGACGCGGCGCTGATCGGCACGTACGCGCGTGCGACGATCACGGCGGCGTTCCCGCACTCGCTGCGCGGCGAGCTCGCGCCACTCTGACGCGCCGGCGGCACCGCGCGGCGCCGCCCGCACCACCACGAACGAGGTCACCGATGAACCACGCGCCCATGCCCCACTCCCTGCGTGCCGCCCCGGCGCTGGTCGCGCTGGCGCTCGCGCTGTCCGGCTGCGCAAGCGTTCCCGCGGACCCGGCCGCCACACCTAACGCCACGCCTGCCGCCGCGACGCCGACGGCGCAGACGCGCCCGGCAACCGCCACGACGAGCACGGCACCGGCCGCGACGCCGCCGGCGGCTTCCGCCGCCACGCCGGGGCAACCTCGCCCGTTCGCCGACGTGGTCAAGGATGCGAAGGAGACCCCCGGGCTCTTCCGGATCTGGCAGAAGGACGAGCGCGTCTGGATCGAGATCGCTCCCGACCAGTTCGGCGTCCCCTACCAGTTCTCGTCGAACCTGAGCCGCGGCGTCGGCGAGCAGCTCGTATACGGCGGCATGATGCTCGGCGACGCCGTGGTCGAGTTCAAGCGCATCGGCAACGTCGTCCAGCTGATCGCGAAGAACTACACGTTCACCGGCGGCGCCAACGCGCCGATCGCGCAGGGCGTGCGGGAAGGCTTCACCGACAGCCTGCTCGGCGCGACGACCGTCGCGAGCCAGCCGCATCCCGACCGCAAGACCGTGCTGGTCGACGCGAACGCGCTGCTGCTCGCCGACATCCCGGTCGGCGAGCGGTTCACCGTGGGCGTCCACATGCGCAACTACGCGTTCGACGCGCGCAACTCGAGCTTCGAGGCGGTGCGCGGCGCGCCGGACCAGGCGACGTTCGTCGTCTCCGCGCACTACACCAACGCGAAGGCGTCGCTGCCTCCGCTGCCGTCCGCGGCCGCAACGCCGAGCCCGTTCCCGCCGTTCACGACGCTGCCCGACGCGCGCAGCCTCTTCCTCGGCTACACGTACAACCTGGCGAAGCTGCCCGACCCGATGCCGGCGCGCCGCGCCGACCCGCGCGTCGGCCACTTCGAGACCGAGATCTGGGACTTCGCGACCGACACGAAGTACACGCCGAAGACGCACTACGTGAACCGCTGGCGGCTCGAGAAGAAGGACCCGGCGGCCGCGGTGTCCGAGCCCAAGGAGCCGATCGTCTTCTGGATCGACCGCAACGTGCCCGAGAAGTACCGGCCCGCGGTGCGCGAAGGTATCCTCGAGTGGAACGCGGCGTTCGCCAAGATCGGCTTCCGGGACGCGATCGTCGTGAAGCAGCAGGACGCCGAGGGCTCGGTCGACACCTACGACGCGCGTCATTCGACCGTCCGCTGGTACGTGGCCGTCGACGGGCGGTTCGCGATCGGCCCCTCGCGCGTCGACCCGCGCACCGGCGAGATCCTGAACGCGCAGGTGGCGATCCCGGAGTCGTGGGCGCGCGGCGACCGCGCGTTCATCGTCGAGCAGGCGCCGACCGCGTGGCCGGCGTTCGACGCGTACAAGGCGTCGCTCGGCCTCGACGGCAAGCTGTGCACCTACGCGACGGACGCGCTGGCCGAGATGCAGTTCGGACTCGACCTCCTCACCGAGCGCGGCGAGATCGAACCGGGCAGCCCCGAGGCCGACGCGTTCGTCGCGGCGGCGCTGAAGGCCACCGTCATGCACGAGGTGGGCCACACGCTGGGGCTCGCGCACAACTTCCGCGCGTCGACCGTGTATCCGCTGGCGAAGGTCTCGGACCCGGCTTTCAGCCGCGACAACGGCATCTCCGGCTCGGTCATGGACTACAACCCGATCAACCTCGCCGTGAAGGGAGAGACGCAGGGCGCGTACTTCGAGCGCACGCTCGGTCCGTACGACTACTGGGCGATCGAGTACGCGTACAAGCCGCTGCCGAAGGAAACGGAGGCCGACGAGCTCGCGAAGATCGCCGCGCGCGGCGCGAACGATCCGCTGCTCGCCTTCTCGTCCGACCAGGAGGCGATCGCCGGCCTCGACCCGGACGCCAGCCAGTTCGACCTTGGCTCCGACCCGCTCGCCTACCTCTCCAAGCGGATCGTGATCTCGCAGGAGCTGTGGCAGCGGCTGCAGGCGAAGCAGCTGAAGCCGGGCGAGTCCTACGACGTCCTGCGCCGGAACTTCGACTCCGGCTTCCGGCAGTTCAACCGCGCCGCCGCGCTCACCGCCAAGTACGTCGGCGGCGTCTACTACGTGCGCGACTTCGCGGGCACCTCCCGCCTGCCGCTGACGCCGGTGCCGCCCGCGAAGCAGCGCGCGGCGCTCGAGCTCATCGCGACGACGGTGTTCTCGGCCGACAGCTTCCGCTTCAAGCCGGAGTTCATCCGCAGCATGGGGATCAACTACCTCAGCATCGACGGCCCGTGGCAGGCCTCCCGCCTCAATCCGGACTTCAGCCTGCGGAGCCGCGTGCTGGCGCTGCAGACGGCCGTGCTCGCCCAGCTGATGAGCGATACCGTCCTCGCGCGACTGATCGACTCCGAGGCGAAGGTGAGCCAGCGCACGGACACGCTGACGCTGCCCGAGCTCTTCGCCGCGCTGCGCGGCTCGATCTGGAGCGAACTGAAGACCGGGGAGCCGATCCCGGGTCCGCGGCGCGACCTGCAGCGCGAGCACCTGCGCCGCATCGCGACGGTGCTGACCCGCCCGTCGCCGGCCACGCCGGCGGACGCGGTCGCGCTGTTCCGCGAGGAGGCGAAGCAGCTGTCGGCGCAGATCAAGGCCGCGGCAAGGTCGGGCAAGCGCGACGACGTGACCCGTGCGCACCTGACCGAGTCCGCCGGCACGCTCGACGAGGCGCTGCGCGCCCCGCTCGTGCGCCAGGGCGTCTGACCGTGCGCGGTGCCGCCGAGGGAGCCGCCGCACGATGACCGCCCGCCGCGAGCGGCACGAGCTCACGCTCACGCCGCTCGACAACCGCGCGCTCGCCAACCTGACGGGTCCGCTCGACGCCAACCTGCGCCAGATCGAGGCGGCGCTCGACGTGGCGATCACGCACCGCGGCGGCGCGTTCGCGATCGCCGGCGAGCCCGCGCAGGCCGCGCGCGCGGCGGCGGCGCTGCAGCGCTTCTACGCGGCGGCCGAGAAGCCGCTGTCGGTCGACGACATCCAGCTCGGGCTGGTCGAGATCTCGTCGCAGCCGCGCGTCCACGCGCCGGTGCCGGCCGACGACGACGGCGTGCCGCGCCTGCGCACGCGCCGCGCCGACCTGCACGGCCGCACGCCGAACCAGGTCGCGTACCTGAAGGACATCACCGGCCACGACATCACGTTCGGCATCGGCCCGGCGGGGACCGGCAAGACGTACCTCGCCGTCGCCTGCGCGGTCGACGCGCTGGAGCGCGACGCCGTCAAGCGCATCGTGCTCGTGCGCCCGGCGGTGGAGGCCGGCGAGCGGCTGGGCTTCCTGCCCGGCGACCTCGCGCAGAAGGTCGACCCCTACCTGCGCCCGCTGTACGACGCGCTGTACGACCTCATGGGTTTCGACAAGGCCGCGAAGCTGTTCGAGCGGACGACGATCGAGCTGGCGCCGCTCGCGTACATGCGCGGGCGCACGCTCAACCACTCGTTCATCATCCTCGACGAGGCGCAGAACACCACGCCCGAGCAGATGAAGATGTTCCTGACGCGGATCGGCTTCGGCACCAAGGCCGTCGTCACCGGCGACGTCACGCAGATCGACCTCGCGCGCGGGCAGAAGAGCGGCCTGGTCGAGGCCGCGCGCATCCTGTCCGGCGTACGCGGGATCGCGTTCCGCCACTTCACGAGCGCCGACGTCGTGCGCCACCCGCTCGTGCAGAAGATCATCGACGCGTACGACCGCGCCGCGGCGCGCGACTCCGGCGACAAGGCGTCGCGTTGAGCACCGCGGCGACGCCGGCGACGCCGGCGCAGCGCGACGCGCTGCGCCGCAGCTGCCGCGTGACCCTGTTCGGCCACGGTGACGCCGGGCCCGGCGAGGATCTCGCGCAGGTCGGCGCGTGGTGCCGCGCGCACGGCTGGCACGCCGACCGCTACGGCGAAGGCGCGCTCGCCGGCGCGTTCGAGGCGAAGGTCGCCGCGCTGCTCGGCAAGGAGGCCGGCGTCTTCATGCCGAGCGGCACGATGGCGCAGCAGGCGGCGCTGACGATCTGGTGCGAGCGGGCCGGGCTGCCGCTCTTCGCGATGCACCCGACCGCGCACCTCGAGCTGCACGAGTCGCGCGCCTATGCGCGGCTGTCGCGCCTCGGCGCGCTGCTGCTCGGCCCGCGCGAGCGGCCGACGCTCGCCGCGGAGCTGGCGGCGTGCCCGGAGCGCATCGCCGCGCTGCTGCTGGAGCTGCCGGCGCGAGAGATCGGCGGCCAGCTGCCGGCGTGGGACGAGCTCGCGGAGCTCGCCGCGCTCGCGCGCGCGCGCGGCGTGCGACTCCACATGGACGGCGCGCGACTGTGGGAGGCGCGAGAAGCCTACGCGCCGCGTACGTTTGCCGAGATCTGCTTGCCGTTCGACTCCGTCTACGTGTCGTTCTACAAGGGCATCGGCGCGCTGTCGGGTGCGCTGCTTGCCGGCGATGCCGCGTTCGTCGCGGAGGCGCGAGTCTGGCGCCAGCGCTACGGCGGCGCGCTGTCGCAGCTCCATCCCTTCATCGCATCGGCGGCGATGCGCATCGACGCGCAGCTCGCCAAGATGCCCGCGTACCTCGCGCGGGCGCGCGCGCTCGCGCAATGCCTCGCGGCCGTTCCGGGCCTGCGCGTTCGGCCGTCGCCGCCGCAGGTGAGCATGTTCCACGTGCACGTCGACGCACCCGCGTCGGCGCTCGCGGCCGCGCGCGACCGCCTCGCCGCGGAGGACGGCGTTTGGCTCGCGAGCCGGTTTGCGGACGCGCCGACGCCCGGCTGGTCATACACGGAGATCCACGTCGGCGACAGCCTGCTGGCGCTCGCCGACGCCGACGTCGCCTCGTGGTTCGCGAAGCTCGTCGCGATGGCCCGCGCATGAGCAGACCGCCGCGCCACCGGACGGGGCCCGCGATGTCGCTGTCCGTCCAGTACGCGAGCAACGCGGCCGACCTGCCGACACGGTCGCAGGTGCGCCGCTGGGCGCGGGCCGCGCTGGAGGGCGACGCGACCGTGACCGTGCGCTTCGTCGACGCGATCGAGGGCCGGGCGCTCAACGCCGAGTACCGCGGCAAGGACTACGCGACGAACGTGCTCACGTTCGTGTACGATGACGACCACCCGCGGGCCGGCGACATCGTGCTGTGCGCGCCGGTCGTGCGCGAGGAGGCCGGCGCGCAGCGCAAGGATCTCGCCTCCCACTACGCGCACCTCGTCGTGCACGGCATGCTGCACCTGCAAGGCTTCGACCACGAGCGCGCCGCCGCCGCGGCTGCGATGGAGGCGCGCGAGGTCGCGATCCTCGCCCGGCTCGGCCTGCCCGATCCCTACGCCGATGTCCACTGACGACGACAAGGAACCCGACAAGCCGACGCTGATGGAGCGGCTGACGGCGATGCTGCTGCGGGAGCCCGACGACCGCGAGGAGCTGCTCGACGTGCTGCGCGGCGCGTTCGAGCGCCACCTGCTCGACGCGGACGCGCTGTCGATGATCGAGGGCGTGCTGGCGGTGTCCGAGGCGACCGTGCGCGACATCATGATCCCGCGCTCGCAGATGGACTGCGTGTCGGTCGACGACGAGGTGCCCGAGTTCATCCCGATCGTCGTCGAGACCCGCCACTCGCGCTTCCCGGTCATCGGCGAGAGCAAGGACGACGTCATCGGCATCCTGCTCGCGAAGGAGCTGCTCAACTACTACGCGAACCCGGAGGCGTTCAACCTGCGCGAGACGCTGCGGCCGGCGGTCTTCGTTCCGGAGTCGAAGCGGCTCAACGTGCTGCTGCGCGAGTTCCGCGCGAACCGCAACCACATCGCGATCGTCGTCGACGAGTACGGCGGCGTGTCCGGCCTCGTGACGATCGAGGACGTGCTGGAGCAGATCGTCGGCGACATCGAGGACGAGTACGACTTCGACGAGAGCGAGGACAACATCATCCCCGAGGCGAGCGGCCGCTTCCGCGTGAAGGCGCAGACGGAGATCGCCGACTTCAACGAGCACTTCGGCACCACGTTCGCCGACGACGAGCTCGACACGGTCGGCGGCCTCGTGCTGCGCGCGTTCGGCCGCCTGCCGAAGCGCGGCGAGGCCACGACGATGGAAGGGCTGCGCTTCCGCGTGCTGCGCGCCGACAGCCGGCGCCTGCACACGCTGCAGGTCGAGCGCATCGCGCCGGCGCCGGCGGCGGATTCCGCCGCGTGACGCGGGCGCGCTCGCCGTGGGCGCGGCTGCTCGCGCTGGGCGCGGGCGCGTGCGCCGTGTTCGCCTTCGCGCCGTTCGGCGCGTCGCTCGTCACGGTCGCCGCGCTGGCGACGCTGTTCTTCCTGTGGCAGGAGGCGCCATCCGCCCGCGAAGGCGCGTGGCAGGGCTTCGCGTTCGGGTTCGGGCTCTTCGGCGCCGGCGTGTCGTGGGTCTACGTGGCGCTGGAGACCTTCGGCGGCATGCCGGCGCCGGTCGCGGTCGTCGCCACCGCCGGCTTCGTCGCCTACCTCGCGCTCTGGCCGGCGCTCGCCGGCTGGGCGGTCGCACGGTCGACGCCCGCAGGCACGGGCTCGCGCCTGCTCGCCGCCGCCGCCGCATGGACGCTCGCCGAGTGGCTGCGCGGCTTCGTCCTGTCGGGCTTTCCGTGGCTCGCCGTCGGCAATGCGGAGCTTGCGCCCGGCGGCGCGCTGCCGCTCGCGGGCTTCGCGCCGGTCGGCGGCGTGTTCATGGTCTCGCTCGCCGTGGCGCTGTGCGCGGCCGCACTGGCCGCCGTCGCGTCGGCGCTTGCGAATGCACAGCCGCGGCGCGTCGTGGCGCTGCTGGCGGGCGTCGTCGTTGTCGCGGCCACGGGCGCGGCGCTGCTGCGCGTCGAGTGGACGCGGCCCGCCGGCGAACCGGTCGCGATCTCGCTCCTGCAGGGCAACGTGTCGCAGGCGCAGAAATTCGACCCGGCGTTCAGGCCGAGCAATTTCGAGCGCTACGAGCGGCTGGTTGCGCTGAGCCACGGCCGCATCGTCGTGCTGCCGGAGAGCGCGTTCCCGCAGTATGCGGACGAGATCCCGGGCGACGTGTTCGCTCGGCTCGCCGAGACCGGTCGCGCGCGCGGCGGCGGCGTGCTCATCGGCCTGTTCACCGCCGACCCGCCGCGCACGCAGGGCGAGGGCGAGCGCATCCACAACAGCGTCGTCGCCGTCGGCGCGACGCCGCCGCAGCTCTACCGCAAGCGGCACCTGGTGCCGTTCGGGGAGTCGATTCCGGCCAAGCCGATCGCCGGCTGGTTCATCAACCGCGTGCTCGCAATCCCGCTGGCCGACCAGACCGCGGGTCCTTCCGACCAGCCGCCGTTCGAGATCGCCGGCGAGCGGCTCGCCATCAACATCTGCTACGAGGACGTGTTCGGCGCCGAGTTGATCGGCAGCGCGCGCGCGGCCTCGCTCCTCGTCAACGTGACCAACGACGCGTGGTACGGCCGCTCGATCGCCGCGCGCCAGCACAACCAGATCGCGGCGATGCGCGCGCTCGAGACCGGGCGGCCGATGCTGCGCGCGACCAACACCGGCATCACGTCGGCCATCGGCCACGACGGCCGCGTCCTCGCGGAACTGCCGTGGTTCACGTCCGGCATCCTCGAGATCGAGATCGCGGGCAGGACCGGCGACACGCCGTATCTTCGCTTCGGCGACGCGCCGGCCGCGGCGTTGGCGGCCGCGCTGCTCGTCCTCGCGTTCGCACTCGGGCGCCGGCGCTAGCGCGAATTCCGCGCCGAAGTGCGCCGCCCGTGGCGAAATCCTGGGCGGATCACGGTAAAATCCGCATCTTTCAAGAAGTTATCGCCGACGCGACCGACGCCGGTCCGACCCGATGCTCACCTTCCAGCAAGTCATCCTGCGCCTGCAGGACTATTGGGGCCGCCAGGGCTGCGCGCTGCTGCAGCCGTACGACATGGAGGTCGGCGCCGGCACGTCGCACACGGCGACGTTCCTGCGCGCGCTCGGTCCCGAGCCGTGGCGCGCTGCCTACGTGCAGCCGTCGCGGCGGCCGAAGGACGGCCGCTACGGCGAGAATCCCAATCGCCTCCACCAGCACCACCAGTTCCAGGTCGTGCTGAAGCCCTCGCCGTCCGACATCCTCGACCTCTACCTGGGCTCGCTGGCGGCTCTCGGCTTCGACCTCGCGAAGAACGACGTGCGCTTCGTCGAGGACGACTGGGAGAACCCGACGCTGGGCGCGTGGGGGCTGGGCTGGGAAGTGTGGCTGAACGGCATGGAGATCACGCAGTTCACGTACTTCCAGCAGGTGGGCGGGCTCGACTGCAATCCGCTGACCGGGGAGATCACCTACGGCCTCGAGCGGATGTCGATGTACCTGCAGAACGTCGAGTCGGTGTTCGACCTGCGCTACACCGAGACGATGTCGTACGGCGACGTGTTCTTCCAGAACGAGGTCGAGCAGTCCCGGTACGCGTTCGACGCGTCCGACGCCGCCAAGCTCTTCGACCAGTTCGCGTACTTCGAGGGCGAGGCGAAGCGGCTGCTGGAGGCGAAGCTGCCGCTGCCGGGCTACGAGATGATCCTCAAGGCCGGGCACACGTTCAACCTGCTCGACGCCCGCGGCGCGATCTCGGTCACCGAGCGCGCCGCGTACATCGGCCGCATCCGCCACCTGTCGCGCGCGGTGGCGACCGCGTACGTCGAGTCGCGCGAGGCGCTGGGCTTCCCGATGCTGCCGCCGGAGCAGCGGAAGGCCGTCGCATGAGCGCCGCGACGCTGCTGGTCGAGCTGTTCACCGAGGAGTTGCCGCCGAAGGCGCTGAAGGGGCTGGGCGAGGCGTTCGCCGGCACGCTGGTCGAGGGACTGCGCGCGCGCGGCCTGCTGACGTCGGGTTCGGTCGCGACGCCGTACGCCACGCCACGCCGGCTCGCGGTCGCCGTCACCGACGTGCGGCCGGTCGCGCCCGACGCCGAGGTCGTCGAGAAGCTGATGCCGGCGAAGGTCGCGTTCGGGCCCGACGGCGAGCCCACGGAGGCGCTGCGCAAGAAGCTCGGGGCGCTCGGCCGCGGGCACCTCGCGACGCGCGAGCCGGAAGCCGCCGACGGCCCGGACCGGCGGTACACGGCCTCCGACGGGAAGGCCGACTACGTGTGGCTGCGCAGCCTCGCCAAAGGTGCGCCGCTCGCGCGCGCGCTTGCGGAAGCGCTGGCCGACACGATCGTCCGGCTGCCCATCCCGAAGGTCATGAGCTACGCGGGCCCCGGCAGCTACTACAACGACGAGAAGTTCGTCCGGCCCGCGCACCGTCTGGTCGCGCTGCACGGCACGTCCGTCGTGCCGGTCGCGGCGCTCGGCCTCGCGGCCGGCAACGCCACGCTCGGCCACCGCTTCCTCTCGCACCAGCCGCTCACGCTCGCGAGCGCCGACGCGTACGCGCCGACGCTGGAGGCCGAAGGCAAGGTCATCCCGTCGTTCGCCGCCCGGCGCGCGACGATGGTCGTGCAGCTCGAAGGCGCCGCCGGCAACGCGACGCCGATCATGCCCGACGCGCTGCTCGACGAGGTCACGGCGCTGGTCGAGTGGCCGGTCGTCTACGCCGGCGCGTTCGACGCGGCGTTCCTCGCGGTGCCGCAGGAGTGCCTGATCCTCACGATGCAGTTGAACCAGCGCTACTTCGCGCTGGCGGACGACGCGGGCAGGCTCACCAACCGCTTCCTGCTGGTCAGCAACCTCGAGACGCGCGACCCGTCGGCCATCGTCGCCGGCAACGAGCGGGTGCTGCGCGCGCGGCTCGCCGACGCCAAGTTCTTCTTCGACCAGGACCGCCGGCAACGCCTCGAGTCGCGCGTCGACCGGCTGCGCAGCGTCGTCCATCACAACAAGCTGGGCTCGCAGGCGGAGCGCGTCGATCGCCTGCGCTTCCTCGCCACGCGCATCGCGCCGCTGGTCGGTGCCGACGCCGCACTGGCCGACCGTGCGGCACGGCTGGCCAAGGCCGATCTCCTCACCGACATGGTCGGCGAATTCCCGGAGCTGCAGGGCCTCATGGGCCGCTATTACGCGGAGCACGACGGCGAGCCGCCGGCGGTGGCCGCCGCGATCGAGCAGCACTACTGGCCGAAGGCCGCAGGCGACCGCCTGCCCGACGCGCCGGTCGCGCAGGCGGTCGCGCTCGCCGACAAGCTCGAGTCGCTGGCGGGCATGTTCGGCATCGGGCAGGTGCCGACCGGCGACAAGGACCCGTTCGGCCTGCGCCGCGCGGCGCTCGGCGTCATCCGCATCCTCGTCGAGCGCGACCAGCGCGTGTCGCTCGCGGCGCTGGTCGATCTCGCTTTCGACGCGTTCGACGCCGTCCCGACGGTGAAGTCCGACCCGGCCGCCCTGCTTGACTTCATCTACGACCGCCTGCGCGGCTACCTGCGCGAGCAGGGCTACACGGCCAACCAGGTCGCCGCCGTCCTCGACGCACGACCGGACGCGATCGCCGACCTGCCGGCGCGCCTCGCCGCCGTGCAGGCGTTCGCGGCGCTGCCCGAGGCGGCCGCGCTCTCCGCCGCGAACAAGCGGATCGTGAACATCCTGAAGAAGAGCGGCGCGGAGGCCGCGACCGCCGTGGACCACTCGCGGCTCGCCGACGGCGCCGAGCACGACCTCTACCTCGCGTTCCAGCGCCTGACGCCGCAGGTCGAGGCCGACTACGGCAGCGGCGACTTCACCGGCGCGCTCCGGGCGCTCGCCACCGCCAAGCCGGCGGTCGACCGCTTTTTCGACGACGTCATGGTGATGGCGGACGATCCCGCCATCCGCGCCAACCGCCTCGCGCTGCTGCGCGGCGTCGCCGCGACGATGAACCGCGTTGCCGACATCTCGAAGCTCGCCTAGCGCCCATGGTCCAGCTCGCCTCCGAGGCTGTCTCGCCGACCCGCGCGGTCCGGCTCATCATCCTCGACCGCGACGGCGTCATCAATTACGACAGCGAGCACTTCATCAAGTCGCCGGACGAGTGGCGCGCGGTGCCCGGCAGCCTCGAGGCCATCGCCCGGCTCAACCACGCCGGCTACCGCGTCGTCGTCGCCACCAACCAGTCGGGGATCGGCCGCGGGCTGTTCGACATGGCGATGCTGAACGCCATCCACGAGAAGATGCACCGGGCGCTCGCCCACGCCGGCGCCCGGGTCGACGCCATCTTCTTCTGTCCGCACACCGCCGACGCCAAGTGCGAGTGCCGGAAGCCCAGGCCCGGCATGCTGGTCGAGATCGGCAAGCGCTTCAACGTGGAGTTGACGGGAGTGCCCTGCATCGGCGACTCTTTGCGCGACCTCGTGTCGGCGGACGCCGTCGGCGCCCAGCCCATGCTGGTCCTGACCGGAAAGGGCGAGAAGACGTTGCGCGACGGCAACTTCCCGAAGAACACCGTGATCTTTCCCGACCTGGCCTTCGCCGTGTCGGCGCTGCTGGCCGGCGAGTAGCGGCAGGCGCGCGGATGGGCACGCGAATGCACGCCGCCGCCGGGAACGCCCGATGACCGGGGAGCCCGCGCCGGTGTTCTCGGCCCTGCGCTCCATCGCCTTCCTGCTGTTCCAGATCGTCGTGACGCCGCTGTACGCGCTCGCGATGGTCGCCACGTTCTGGCTGCCGCCGGTCCCCCGCTACAAGATCGCCGCCCACTGGTGCTGGCTCAACCTGCAGGGCGTGCGCGCGCTCTGCGGCATCCGCTGGCACGTGGACGGCCTCGCGAACATCCCCGCCGACACGATGGCCGCGCCGCACATCGTGATGTCCAAGCACAGCTCGACGTGGGAGACGCTGGCGCTCAACCTCTACTTCCCGCCGCTCGCCTTCGTCGCGAAGAAGGAGCTCCTGTCGATCCCGTTCTTCGGCTGGGGCTTCAAGCTCGCCTCGCCGATCACCATCGACCGCAAGGCCGGGACCGACGCGATGGACCAGATCGTCGCGCAGGGCCGGGAGCGCTTTGCGCAGGGCTTCTGGATCGTCATCTACCCCGAGGGCACGCGCATCCGGGCCGGCCGGCGCGCCAAGTACAAGACGGGCGGCGCGCGGCTCGCGATCGCGATGAACGTGCCGATCATTCCGGTCGCGCACAATGCCGGCTACATCTGGCCCAAGGGACTGTTCGGCAAGCGTCCGGGCACCGTGACGATGACGGTCGGCGCGCCGATCTCTCCGGCCGGCAAGGATCCGGCGAAGCTGACCCAGGAAGTCGAGTCCTGGATCGAGGGCGAGGTCGCCCGGCTCGGAGTGCCGGCGTGACGCGCGCGGCGCCTGCGGTCGCCCACCTGCGCCTCGACGAGGTCCGCGGGCGGGACACGGCGCGCCGCGGGCGCGACGGCCACATGAAGCGCATCACGCTCGGGACGGAGAGTGTCGACTACCGGCTGATCCGCGCGCGGCGGCGGACGATCGGCATGGAAGTCGACCTGACCGGTCTGACGGTGCGCGCCCCCCGCTGGGTGACGCTCTCCGAGATCGAGGCCGCGCTGCAGGAGCGCGCGGGCTGGATCGCGAAAGCGCTGTCCGAGTGGCGCGGCCGCCGGCGCGACGTCATGCCGCGGGAGTGGAAATCGGGCGCGCCGATCCTCTATCGAGGCCGCGAGCTGGCGCTCGAGGTGTTCCCGGCGCGCCGCGTCCGCATCGCCCCGGATCTCTTCAACCTCACGGTGCTGCACCCGCATGCGCGCGACGAGATGCTGGTCGCCGAGCTCGTCGGCAAGTGGCTGCGCGACGAAGCGTGGACCTTCGTCGCGCCGCAGGTCGAGTCCTACGCCCGCCGCATCACGGCCGCCGCTCCGACGCTGCGGCTGTCGAATGCACGCAGCGAATGGGGCAGCTGCAATGCCCGCGGCGAGATCCGCCTCAACTGGCGGCTGGTCCAGCTGCCGCCGGCGCTCGCCGAATACGTGGTGGCGCACGAGGTCGCCCACCTGGTGGAGCTCAACCACTCGCCGCGGTTCTGGGCGCTCGTCGAGGCGCTGATCCCCGGCCACGCAGCGCTGCGGCGGGAGCTCGAGGACTGGACGGCGCTATTGGCGGCGTGACGAAAACACGGCGCTGACGCGCCGTGTTTTCGTCACAAAGCAGTCAGCACGACCGGCTTCGGGCGGCCGGGCGCCGATCGTGTAGAAAGGGCTGGAAGCGCGCCGATCATAGGGCGCTGCGCGCCCCGTTCAGTAGCGCGCGCGTGCGCGCTGACTGCCTCCGGCGAATGCTTGTGCCGCACGTGCCGCCGCCCGTGGGTTCGGGTGCGCCTCCCATGGCGCGAGCGAGCGCGTTCCGTTCTGCCGAACCGGGGTCCGGGCGATCCGGCTTCAGGCGGCGTCCGGCGCGGGGAGCGCGGAGAGGTCGACGTCGAGGCCGGCCTGCTCGCGCAGCAGCCGGGTGAGCGCCACGGCGAGCGCCTCGCCAGAGCGCGTGTCGCGCCACGCGCCGGCGTCGGCGCGGAAGTGGAAGCCGCCCGCGCGCGCCGCAACCCAGATCTCGCGATTCGCGACGTGCCGGTTGACGATGACCTTGCCCCGCTCGTCGCAGTCGATCTCGAGGATCCCGTCGTTCAGGCTCCAGTCGGCGTCGGCATCGCTGTCGGCGAGCGCGGCGTCGAGCGCGGCGCCGACGGCGGCGAGCGTGGCGTCGGCGGACGCGATGAAGGCGGTGTCGGAGACCATCGGTGCGCGTGATAGGATGGCCGCCGATGTTACGTCAATTCCGCCCCGCCGCCGTGCTCGCCGCGACGCTCGCGTGCGCAGGCTGCGGCATCAAGGGGCCGCTCGTGCTGCCGCCGGCGACACCACCGGCCGCCACGGCTCCCGCACCCGCGAAACCACCCGCCGCAACGCCGGGCACGGCGGAGCCGGCGCCCGCCGAACGCAAACAGTGAGTCCGACGGGCCGCCCCGAGGACGAACACCGGAGCGCGCAGCGCGAAGGTTCTTCCTGTGTTCCGACGGGCCGCCCCGAGGACGAACACCGGAGCGCGCAGCGGGCAGCCGACTCCGCCAGCGTGTTCGCGTATCGCGACGGCGAGCTCTGCGCGGAGGGCGTCGCCCTGGCGGCGATCGCCGAGCGGTTCGGTACCCCGTGCTACGTCTATTCGCGCGCCGCGCTCGAAGGCGCGTGGCGCGCGTTCGACGGGGCGTTTGCGGGGCTGCCGCACCTCGTCTGCTACGCGATGAAGGCGAACTCGAACCTCGCGATCCTCGACCTCTACGCACGGCTGGGAAGCGGCTTCGACATCGTCTCCGGCGGCGAGCTCGCGCGCGTGATCGCGGCCGGCGGTGACCCCGCCAAGGTCGTGTTCTCCGGCGTCGGCAAGTCGGACGCGGAGATGGCGCAGGCGCTGGCGGCGGGCATCCTCTGCTTCAACGTCGAGTCCGAGGCCGAACTCGACCGGCTCGTCGATGTCGCGGCGCGCCTGAACCGGCGCGCGCCGGTCAGCTTCCGCGTGAACCCGGACGTCGACCCGAAGACGCACCCGTACATCGCGACGGGCCTCAAGGAGAGCAAGTTCGGCGTCGCGTTCGACGACGCGCCCCGCCTGTACCGCAAGGCGGCGCGCTCGCCGCACGTCGCCGTCCACGGGCTCGACATCCACATCGGCTCGCAGATCACCGACCTCGCCCCGTACCGCGAATCCGCGATCAAGGTCCTGGATCTCGTCGACCGCCTGCGCGCCGACGGCATCGCGCTCACCCACGTCGACCTGGGCGGCGGGCTCGGCATCCGCTACCGGGACGAGGAGCCGGTGCCGTTGCTCGAGTATGCGGCAATGCTCCGCGACCTCTTCGCCGGGCGGCCCGAGCGGCTGCTGTTCGAGCCGGGCCGCCGCCTCGTCGGCAGCGCCGGCGTTCTGCTCACGCGGGTCGCGTACCTGAAGCCGGGAGCCGCCAGCAACTTCGCGATCGTCGACGCGGCGATGAACGATCTCATGCGCCCGGCGCTCTACGACGCGTGGCATCCCGTCGATCCGGTGCGGCCGCGCGCAGGCGGCGAGCAGGTCTGGGAAATCGTCGGACCGGTCTGCGAGAGCGGCGATTTTCTCGCACGCGATCGCCGGCTTTCGCTCGCGCCCGGCGACCTGCTGGCCGTGGGTGCCGCCGGCGCCTACGGGATGGCGATGAGCTCGAACTACAACACGCGGCCGCGCGCCTGCGAGGTGATTGTCGACGACAGGCAGGCGCACCTCGTGCGCCGTCGCGAGCGCGCCGAAGAACTCTTCGCGCTCGAGAACCGCCTGCCCTGACGGACGCGCGACGCGTCGCACGCGCGTGCTCGACGCGCAAAAAATCGCGCCCCGAACCCGCGTTTCTCGTTGTGCGCAAAGCGCAACACTCGCATTCCTAAGCGTCGGAATCGGCGACGAAATCTTGCAAAACCGGCAAACGTGGCTACAATGCAGGCAGCAGGTGGATCGGATTTGTCAAGTGGTTGCACGAGAAAATTGGCGATCCGGCACCACCTGCGACGAAGAGAAGCAACATAACAGTTACGGTAACTCAGACAGGAGAAACCAAGATGATGGCAGACATGATGTCCATGATGACGCCCGCGGCCCCGGCCGCGTCGGCGCCGAAGAAGAAGGCCGCCAAGCGTAAGCCGGCGAAGAAGAAGGCCGCCCCGAAGAAGAAGGCGGCGAAGAAGACCACGAAGAAGAAGGCCGCCCCGAAGAAGAAGAAGGCCGCCAAGAAGACGACGAAGAAGAAGGCCGCCCCGAAGAAGAAGGCCGCCAAGAAGACGACGAAGAAGAAGAAGGCCGCCCCGAAGAAGAAGGCCGCCAAGAAGACGACGAAGAAGAAGGCCGCCCCGAAGAAGAAGGCAGCCAAGAAGACGACGAAGAAGAAGGCCGCGAAGAAGCTGTAACCAGGCGGCCACAGGTTCCGTTGCAGGTCTGCGACGGACGAAAAACGGGCGGCTCAGTGCCGCCCGTTTTCATTGTGGCGGGGGCGCAGTGGCGGGCCGGATTGCGGCCCGCCGGCAATCGCCCGGTGGCCCGGCGCGATCGCGCCGGGGCCGACTACGGGATCGACCCGCGCGGCGTTTCGTTCCCGTCAGCCGCCGAACTGCCCGTTGACGCGCGCGGTGGAGGCGGGCTTCGCGGCAGGCTTGCGGGTCGCGGCCGTCGCGGGCTTGGCGGACGCGGGCTTCGCGGCGGCCTGCTTGCTCGCGCCCCGGGTCGCCGCCACGCGCTTGGTCTTGCCGCCGGCCTGCGCGACCGGCACGACGTCGCTCGTCACGCGCAGCTTCTGGCCCGCCGCGAGCGTGTCGCGCGCGAGGCCGTTCCAGTCCTTGAGCTCGGTGGCCGTGACGCCGTAGCGGACCGCCACCCCCTGCAGCGTGTCGCCGCGCTTCGCCGTGTAGTAGAAAGTGCGGCCGGCCGGGACCGACGTGAACACCGTCCGCGCGAGCGTGTCCGCCGCCTCGTCCGACGGCCGCTGCGCCGGCACGAGCAGCGCGTGGCCGGCCGGCACCCGCGACCTGGGACCGATGCCGTTGACGGCGCGCAGCGTCTCGACCGACATTCCGAACCGCGCGGCGACCTGCGGCAGCGTCTCGTTCGGCTTCATCCGGTACGCCTGCCAGGAAACCAGCGGTTGCGCGGTGAGCTCGAGCTTGGCCGCGAAGATTTCGGCGTTGTCGATGGGCAGGAGGATCGAGTGCTCGTCGGCGCCGGCGATCACCGGCCGGTTGTGCTGCGGGTTGAGGGCGACGAACTCCTCGACCGACAGCTCGGCGAACTCGGCCGCGCGCTTGGTGTCCATCTTGCGGCTGGTCTTCACGACGGCGAAGAACGGGGCGTCGGGGATGTCGGCCAGCGCGAGGCCGTACTTCTCGGGGTCGCGGACGATGTTCTTCACCGCCTGCAGCTTGGGCAGGTAGTTGCGCGTCTCCGGCGGCATCGGCAGGCTCTCGTAGTCGGCGGGCAGCCCCTTCGCCTTGTTACGGGCCACGGCCTTCGCGACATTGCCTTCGCCCCAGTTGTACCCGGCCAGCGCCAACTGCCAGTCGCCGAAGTCGTCGTGCAGCTTGGTCAGGTACTCGAGCGCCTTGTCCGTCGCGGCGAGCACGTCGCGGCGCGAGTCGACCCAGAAGTCCTGCTTCAGGCCGTAGTGCTTCCCCGTCGACGGGATGAACTGCCAGATGCCGGCCGCGCGCGCAGTCGACATGGCCACCGGGTTGTACGCGCTCTCGATCATCGGCAGCAGCGCGATCTCGGTCGGCATCCGTCGCTCGGTGACTTCGGTCACGATGTGATACAGGTAACGCCGGCTGCGCTCGACCATCCGCGCGACATAGTCGGGCCGCGACGCGTACCACTGCTCCCACTTCTCGACGAGCGGGCCCTCGAGATCGGGCATGCCGTAACCGGCGATGATGCGTTCCCACAGGTCGCCGACCGGGGGCGGCAGCGTCTCGAGCTCCGCGCGGGCGGCGGGGGTGAAGACCTCCGGGGCCGCGGGCTTGGCGGGCGCGTCCGCGGCGGCCGGCGGAGCGGGCGGCTCGGGGACCGCGGCGACGACCGGCGGCGCCGTTTCGACCGGCACGGGGGCCGGCGCCGCGCAGGCGGCGAGCAGTGCAACGGCGGCGATCGTCAGGCTGGTGCGTGCACGCAATTCAGGTTTCCGGTGAAGGCCGCCGGCGAATCCTCCACCGGGCGACTTCCAGTCAAAATTGCCGGCGATGGTAGGCCGGGGGGAGGGACAGCGTCAACCGAGAGGGAAATCGGCCTCCGCGGCGCAATGCCGGCGCGCCGGATGATGTCCTGATGCGCGAACGGCCCCGGCACGGGTATCACGGCGCCGACCCGAGGTTTCCCGGCCCCCGTCTTCCCGCGGCGGGCTAGAACGCATTCTTCCACGCGCGGAGCTCCGCGAACGCGTCGACGTCGGCGGCCAGCGCGCGCCCGGCGTGGCGTTCTGCCGCGGCCCGGACGGCGGGCACCGCGGCGCGGAGGAACGGATTGGTCGCGCGCTCGACACCGATGGTGGACGGCACCGTGGGCTCGGCGCGCGCGCGCTTCGCGGCTTCCGCCGCCTTCCGCGCGCGCAGCTCCGCGTTGCCCGGCTCGACCGCCAGCGCGAACTCGAGGTTGGCGAGCGTGTACTCGTGCGCGCAGTACACGCGCGTCGACGCCGGCAGGCGCGCCAGCGCCGACAGCGACGCCCACATCTGCGCCGGCGTACCTTCGAACAGCCGCCCGCAGCCGCCGGCGAACAGCGTGTCGCCGCAGAAGAGCGACGGCGTGCCGCCGACGTCGCCGAAGTACGCGATGTGCCCCGCGGTGTGCCCCGGCACGTCGATGCCGGTGAACGTCACCGGAAGGCCCGGCACTTGCACCACCGAACCCTCGCCGACCACGTGCGTGCGGCCCGGGATCTTCTCGCTGCCGGGACCGAACACCGGCACCGCATGCCGCTCGAGCAGCGCCGCGACGCCGCCCACGTGGTCCGGATGGTGGTGCGTGGTGAGGATCGCCGTCAGCGCGAGCCCGTGCAGGGCGAGGTACGCGAGCACCGGGTCCTCGTCGCCCGGGTCCACGACCGCGGCGGAGCCGCCGTCGCGCAGCAGCCAGATGTAGTTGTCCGTGAATGCGGGGATGGGGATAATCGACGTCATGGACGCATCTTCGGGACCCGCCGCGGCGCTGTCAACGACGCTCGCCGACTGGTTCGAGACCCGCCTCGGACAGTACCTGCTCGCGCGCGAGCAGGCGTACTTCGACCAGACCGTCGCCGACATCTTCGGGTTCCACGCGCTGCAGGTCGGCCTGCCCGGATGCCCGTTCCTCGCGCAGAGCCGCATCCCGTCGCGGTGGACACTCGACTACGACCCGCCGGCCGACGTCATCGCCGACCCGCACACGCTGCCGTTCGGCGAGAACGCGGTCGACCTCATCGTGATGCCCCACGCGCTCGAGTTCACCGACGACCCGCACATGATGCTGCGCGAGGCCTACCGGATCGTCCGCCCGGAGGGCCAGATCGTCATCTCCGGCTTCAACCCGTTCTCGCTGTACGGCGCGAAGCGCTACTTCGGCCGCGCGCAGACGCCGCCGTGGAACGGCAATTTCATCGCCCTCTACCGGCTCAAGGACTGGCTGACGCTGCTCGGGTTCGACGTCGTCGGCGGCCGGCTCGACGGCTACGCGCCGCCGTTCGCGAACGAGAAGTGGCTGCAGCGGTGCGCATTCTTCGAGGCGATCGGCGACCGCTGGTGGCCGATCGCCGGCGGCGTGTACTACTTGCGCGCGACCAAACGCGTCCTCGGCATGCGCGTGCTCACGCCGGCCTGGCAGCGGCGCGAGCGGCGCGACAAGGCGCTGGCGCCGGCCCGCGCGCGCGAAGGGCTGACGACCTCCGATCAGCTGCGGCCGTGAGCGCCGCCGGGCCGTCCCAAGGCGCGAACTGCGCCCCCGCGGGGGGCAGCGCAGCGGCGAATGCCGCAAGCGTGGGGGCCGTCACTCGCGCCGCCGGGCCGTCCCGAAGACGTCCGCGAGCGCAGCGCGAAGCCGCGGCGCGCAGCGCGCGGCTGCGCGCGCGGACGGCGGCCAGCAGGATGCCGCGCCGGCCCGCGCCCGGGTCCAACGAGGCCGCGAACGGCGCCCTCCCAGGGGGCGGCGCAGCAGCGCGTGCCGCAAGCGCGGGGGCCCGTTGAACGAGGTGGTGATCTTCACGGACGGGGCCTGCAAGGGCAATCCCGGCCCTGGCGGCTGGGGCGCGCTGCTGCAGGCGGGCGGCCACGAGAGGGAAATCTTCGGCGGCGAGGCGCACACGACGAACAACCGCATGGAGCTCACCGCGGTCATCCGCGCGCTGCAGACGCTCAACCGGGCCTGCCCGGTCGCGATCCACACCGATTCGCAGTACGTGAAGAACGGCATCGAGACGTGGATTCACGGCTGGCGCCGCAATGGCTGGAAGACCGCCGACAGGAAACCGGTGAAGAACGCCGACCTCTGGCGCGAGCTCGCCGCGCTCGCCGCGCAGCACGAGGTCACCTGGCACTGGGTGCGCGGGCACGCCGACAATCCGGGCAACCTGCGCGCGGATGCGCTCGCCAACCGAGGCGTCGACGTCGCGCGCGCGGAGGCCGGTCGCGGCGCCGCCTGAGCTCGGCAGCGGCGTCAGCCGCCGCCCGCGCCCAGCGTCTTCTCGATGCGCCGCGCGAACACCTCCATCTCGCGGCCCGCCTGCTTGTCGCCCTTGCGCTGCGCGACGACGATCCCGCTGCGGTACGCCGCCAGCGCGTCGGCCGGCCGGCCGGCCGCGGCGAGTGCCTTGCCCAGCAGCTTCCACGCGGCCGTGTAGTCGGCGTCGAGCGCGACCGCACGCTGGAGATGTTCCGCCGCGCGGGTGCCGTCGCCGGCCTTGAGGTACTCGTTGCCCAGCGAGAACCGCAGCAGCGCGCCGTCGCGGCCGGCGGCGAGCATCCGCTCGAAACCGGCCAGCGCGGGGGTCGGGGCCGTCACGGCTACTTGCGGATGAACTCGCCGGTTTCGCAGCCCACGCGCCGCATCGGATAGATCACCTTGCGGTCCTCGCCATTGAGCTTCCCCTCGATCGTCGCGTACAGCCAGCCTTCGGTGGCCCGACGGTAGATGATCCGCTGCGGAAAGTCATGCTCGGGGTTGGCGAACGCGAACGACGTGTCCTGGTCGTCCTTCGTGATCGACACGAGCTTGAACGCCGCCTCCTTCTGCCCGGAGGGCAGCGCCACGTAGTAGACGCCGTCCGCGCGCGGCTCGATGCGCAGGTACTCGTAGCTCTGCGGCTTGCCCTGGTAGACCGTCGAGCCGACGCCCAGCAGAATGCCCCCGCGCAGCGGCGACCACTGCTCGCGAAAATCGCGCTGGTTGACGGTGCCGGTCCAGCAGCCGTCGAGCCACGCCAGCGACGCGACGCTGTTGACGTCGCCATCGGATGCCGGCGCCGTCTGCGCCTGCGCTGCACAGGCGAGCAGCGCGGCCAGCGCCCCCGCCACCGTGGCCATGCGGGCGGCCCCCGTCGAGTGCTTCGATGTCATCGTCGGATCCTCGTCACTGCGGCCGCGCGAGCGGCAGGTTGAGCAGCAGGTTCTGCGGTTTGAGCTTCAGCACATGGTCTTCGTTCATCGCCATCGCGAGGTAGACCGGGCGGCCGGCGATGGCCGGGCGCATGGCGGCCGGGTCGGCGAAGTCGAGCCGGAACAGGCACAGGAGGCGCGCCAGGCGCCGCTCGTCGACGTCGACGTCGTTGTAGAGGTCGTTGAGCAGCCCGCTCGCCTCGGCATCCAGGCCCACGTGCCACACCCACTGCGGATCGTCGATCGCCCGCTCGTGCCGGATCGCCACGTCGACGCCGAGGAAGTGGCGGACCCAGCGCTCGAGCACGCGCGCCAGCGCATCGAGCGCCGGGCGGCCGCGATTGAGGCTCACCGAGAAATCGTGGCGCTCGTCGCGCTCCCAGTAAAGTTGCGCATTCTCGGCGTCGAGCACGTCGAGGTCGATCTGCCGCGTCGGCGTCCGGTTCTGCGCGAGCAGCTCGCCCAGCGAGCCGAAGCCGCCGGTGGTCGCGAAGAGCTGCACCGTGGCCTCGTCGGCCGCCATCACGGCGCCGTCCTCCATGACCGCGATCTTCTGCGGGCGGAACAGCATCTCCGCCGCGCGCGCCGCCATCGGTTCCGCGTCGGCGCCCAGGACGTGGCGCAGCAGCACCTGCGTGAGCTGGTGCACGAACAGCGGCGGCACGTCGACGCCCTCGCCGCCGAACAGGCCGGCGTACGCCGCCTCCAGCGAGGGCGCCGCCGCCAGGCGGTCGCGGAAGCGCAGCCAGACCGCGTAGTTGTCGCGCGCGTCCGGATCGGCGATCGCCGCGAGCTCGTCCGCACCGACGCGCCGGCGCGGGTCCGCGAGCAGCGCGTCGTGCAGCGCCAGCTCGGCGGCGCACGATTCGCGGACCGGCGCGAGCTCCGGGCGCGTGAGGTAGCTGCGCAGGAAATCGTCGGTGACCGCGAGCCGGCCTTCGGCCCCGGCCGCGAGCAGCCGGTAGCCGCACGAGCGCCAGAAGTCCGGCATCAGCCGCCGAGCATCGCCTTCTTGAGGTCGTCCTGCACCGGCTTGTCGCCGATCCACGCGTTGGTCAGCGCCTTGTTGAACGCCTCGCCGGCGATCGTGCCCTTGGCCGCGCCGTTGAGGCCGACGCGGGTCGCGCCGTCGACGAAGTCGAACGTCAGCACGTTGCCTTCCTTCAGCTGCCCGATCCCCTTGAGGATCGACGCGAGCTCCGCCGACTGGGCCTTCACGGCGGCCACGTCGGCGGCGGGATTGGCCTGGTTGATGCCGTCGGTCAGCGCCTCGGTCATCTGGTCGGCGCCGACGTCGCGCAGCATGTTGAGCTGCACGCGGCGCGGCCCCTTTGCAAACACGGCCGCCGGATTGCCCGCCTTGGCCGGCACGTACAGGCTGCCCACGTACACCTTGAAGATCGCGCGCGTGCGCACGCCCGCCCCGTTGAGGACCAAGTCCTGCCCGCCCACCGAGACCTTGTCGTCGAGCTTGACGCCGCCGACCTCCGCCGCCTGCACGCCCGCTGCGAACAGCAGAGCGGACAGCAATGCCGCCGATTTGCGCATGTTTCCTCCGTCGTCGTTGTGGTTGCCGTTGCCGCTTCCGAGAATCTACACCGCCTCGAAGATGCCGGCGGCGCCCATGCCCGTGCCGATGCACATCGACACCATGCCGTACTTCTGCTTGCGGCGCTTCATCCCGTGCGTGATCGTCGCCGTGCGGATCGCCCCGGTCGCCCCCAGCGGGTGCCCGAGCGCGATGGCACCGCCCAGCGGGTTCACCTTCGCCGGGTCGAGCTGAAGCTCGTTCATCACCGCGAGCGACTGCGCCGCGAACGCCTCGTTCAACTCGATCCAGTCGATCTGGTCGAGCTTGAGGCCGCTCGTCTTCAGCACCTTCGGGATCGCGGCGATCGGCCCCACGCCCATGATCTCGGGCGGCACGCCCCCGACCGCGTAGCCGACCCAGCGCGCGAGCGGCGTCAGGTTCAGCTCGCGCAGCACGCGCTCGGACACGAGGATCGACGCGCCCGCCCCGTCGGACATCTGCGAGCTGTTGCCGGCGGTCACCGACCCCTTGGCCGCGAAGACGGGCTTCAGCTTGGCCAGGCCTTCCGCGCTCGTGTCCGCGCGCGGGCCCTCGTCGCGGCGCACGACCTTGTCGCGGCCGACGATCCGGTCGGTGGCGAGGTCGGGCACGTCCTCGTGCACGGTGAACGCACTCACCTCGGCGTCGAATTCGCCGGCCGCCTGCGCCGCCAGCGCCTTCCGGTGCGAATCGAGCGCGAACGCGTCCTGCGCCTCCCGCGACACCTTCCACTGGGCGGCGACCTTCTCGGCCGTGAGGCCCATGCCGTAGGCGATGCCGAGGTTCTCGTCGCGCGCGAACACCGCCTCGTTCATCGCGATCCGTCCGAGCATCGGGATCATGCTCATGCTCTCGGTGCCGGCGGCGATCATGACGTCGGCCTCGCCGGTGCGGATGCGGTCGGCCGCGATCGACACGGCGTTGAGGCCCGACGAGCAGAAACGGTTGATCGTCATGCCGGCCACCGTGTTCGGCAGCCCCGCGAGGAGCAGGCCGATCCGCGCGACGTTCATCCCCTGCTCGTACTCGGGCATCGCGCAGCCGACGATCACGTCCTCCACGCGCTTCGGATCGATCCCCGGCGCCTGCGCGAGCACGCTCTTCAGCACGTGCGCGAGCAGCGTGTCCGGACGCGTCGTGCGGAACGCTCCGCGCGGCGCCTTGCCGACCGCGGTGCGCGTGGCGGCGACGATGTAGGCGTCCTGCATTTGCTTGGTCATGGCGTTGTCTTCCGTGCAGATTCGTTCACAGGAGACGCAGGGGCGCACCGGAGGCCCTGCTCCATCGCCCCTGCGCTTCCCCGACTTCCGGTTTCCCGGTTTCTCCGCATCTCGGTGTCTCTTCGGGCAGGTCTTACGCTCAGTTCCTAAGCGGCTTGCCGGTCTTCAGCGTGTGGGCAATGCGCGCCTGCGTCCGGTCGTTGCGCAGCAGCTCCATGAATTCGCGCCGCTCGAGCTCGAGCAGCCAGCGCTCGTCGACCACGCTGCCGGACTCGACGTCGCCTCCGCACAGCACGCGGGCAACGGAGAGGCCGATCTCGAAGTCGTACGGGCTGATGAAGCCGCCGTCGCGCATGTTCACCAGCATCATCCGCAGCGTCGCGATACCGGTCTTGCCGGCGACCGGGACGTTGCGCGCCGGCAGCGGCGGCCGGTACCCGGCGTCGGCCAGCGCGCGCGCCTGCGACTTCGCGACGTGCAGCAGCTCGTAGGCGTTCAGCACGACGACGTCGGAGGGCGACAGATACCCGAGCTCCTTCGCCTCCAGCGCGCTCTTCGCCACAGTCGCCATCGCAACCGTCTGGAAGTACGTGCGGATGAACGGCAGCTGGTCGATCTGGCTGCCGTTCGCGCCACGCCGCACCTCGCCGGCCGCCCGCACCGCGAGCTCCTTGCAGCCGCCGCCGGCCGGCAGCAGACCGACGCCGACCTCGACCAGTCCGATGTAAGACTCCAGCGCGGCGACCGTGCGGTCCGCGTGCAGGATGAACTCGCACGAGCCGCCCAGCGCCATGCCGCGCACGGCGCACACGGTCGGGATCAGGCTCTGGCGCAGGCGCATCGCCGTGTTCTGGAACTTGGCGACGACCGCCTCGATCCTGTCCCACTGCTTCGCCTCGATCGCGGGCGCGATCGCGGCGAGGTTGGCACCCAGCGAGAACGGCTCCTTCGTCTGCCAGATCACGAGCCCGGCGCAGTTGCGCTCCGCCTCGTCGACGGCCCGCAGCACGCCGTCGAGGACGTCCTCCCCGATCGTGTTGGCCTTGCTCCTGAACGACACGATGCCGACGTCGTCGCCCAGGTGCCACATGCGCACGGCGTCGGTCTCGAAGATCGTCGTGCCCGTCGCTGGACGCTCGCCGAGCACCGGGTCGGGGAAGAGTTGCCGCCGGTAGACCGGCAGCGTCGACCGCGGCACGAACGCGTCGCGGGCGGCCGAATAGGCGCCCTCCGCCGCGTGCACGCCGCGCGCGCCGGACACCTTGGCGCCGCCGACCCACGCGGGGAGCGGCACCCTGGCGAGCGCCCGGCCCGCCGCGATGTCCTCGGCGAGGAATCGGGCGATCTCGTCCCAGCCGGCCGCCTGCCACGTCTCGAACGGACCCATCTGCCAGCCGAAGCCCCAGCGGATCGCGAGGTCGACGTCGCGCGCGTTGTCGGCGACGGCGGCAAGGTGGTACGCGCTGTAGTGGAAGAGGTCGCGGAAGATCGCCCACAGGAACTGCGCCTGCGGGTGCGCGCTCGCGCGCAGCTTCGCGAACTTCTCGGCCGGCGACTTGATCTTCAGCAGCTCGGCGACTTCCGGCGCGACTTCGCCCGTCGCCGGCCTGTAGTCCCGCGCCGCGGGGTCGAGCACATGGATGTCCTTGCCGACCTTGCGGAAGAACCCGGCCTTCGTCTTGGCGCCGAGCGCGCCCTGCGCGACCAGCGCGGCCAGCACCGGCGGCGTCGCGAAGAGCTCGTGCCACGGGTCGTCGGGCAGCGTGTCGTGCATCGTCTTCACGACGTGCGCCATCGTGTCGAGGCCGACGACGTCGGCCGTCCGGTACGTCGCGCTCTTCGCGCGGCCGATCGCCGGGCCGGTCAGCGCGTCGACCACGTCGAACGACAGCCCGTAAGCCTGCGTGTGGCGCATCGTCGCGAGCACCGAGAAGATGCCGATGCGGTTGGCGATGAAGTTCGGCGTGTCCTTCGCGCGGATCACGCCCTTGCCGAGCGTCGTGGTGAGCAGCGTCTCGAGTCCGTCGAGCAGCGCGGGATCGGTCTGCGGCGCGGCGATCACCTCGACCAGGTACATGTAGCGGGGCGGGTTGAAGAAGTGCACGCCGCAGAAGCGGCGACGCAGCGCCTCGGGCACGGCATCGGACAGTGCGGCGAGCGACAGGCCCGACGTGTTCGACGCGAGGATCGCCGACGGGCCGAGGTGCGGCGAGATCTTCTCGTAGAGGTCGCGCTTCCAGTCGAGCCGCTCGGCGATCGCCTCGATCACGAGGTCGCACTCGGCGAGGCGCGGCAGGTCCGTGCCGTAGTTGCAGGCGTCGATCGCCGCGGCGCGGTCCTTCGTGCCGAGCGGGGCCGGCTCCTGCCGTGCGAGGTTGGCGATCGCCTTGGTGACGAGCCCGTTCGGATCGCCCTCCTTCGCGGGAAGGTCGAACAGCAGAACCGGGATGTTCGCGTTGGTGAAATGCGCGGCGATCTGCGCGCCCATGACGCCGGCGCCGAGCACGGCGGCCTTGCGGACGATCAAGCGGGAGGAGGACATGTGGAAGGCACCTGCGATACCCGCGGCGACGCGGGCGGGAGAAAAGGTGCGGCGAGCACCGGAAAATCGAGTCTAGCAAACGCGATTGGAGCAAAACCTCTAGACACGCGGTAGCGCAGGACGCCCCGCTCCGCCGGGGACGCCGCCGCAAAGCGCGGCGGCCGGGAATTCCCGGCCGCCGCGTTCCATCCGTCGAGGAGCGGGGACGCCCCCCGCCCGCGCTAGAACATGTACGTCGCCTGCAGCGACAGGATCCACACACTGGCGTCGTACGTGCCGTTGACGAGCCCGTTGGCCGCCGTGCTGCCCTGGTTCTGGTTGAAGCTCGGGCTGTCCGCGAAGATGTACGTGAACGCGCCGTCGAACTTCCAGTTCTTCGTCCACTTGTACTCGCTGCCGACCGACAGCCACCAGCGATCGGAGTCGGGCAGCCGCACCGTCGGGTCGTTGGTGACCGGCGTCTGGTCGTACGCGATGCCGAAGCGGGCCTTCCACTGGTCGCTCACCTTGTAGCTCGCGCCGACGGCGATCTTCCACGTGTCGTCCCACTCGAGCGGGACGGCCGGCAGCGCCGGCGGCGACGTCGTGTTGAACCGGAGCTCCGGAATGCTCGACCAGCCGGTCCACTGCACATCGCCCATCACGTCCCACTGCTGGTTGACGTGGAACAGGACCGAGAAGTTGGCGATCTGCGGGACCGTGATGTCCGAGTTGACGCCGCGGCCGTACAGCACCTGGCTGTTGAGGCCGGCGGCGAGCGCACCGACGGTCGGCGCGAGCGACGGCGGGATCGTCGACGGCAGCGTCGGGTTCTCGTAGTTGACGTTCCCCTGCACGTTGTACTTGATCTCCGAGCGGTACGCCGCCGCCAGCCGCAGCTGCTGCGTGGCGTCCCAGGCGAAGCCGATGTTCCAGCCCCACGCCCAGTCATTGCCGTCGATCGTCACCTTCGACATGAGGCCCGGCGTGGACTGCGCGATCGCGTTGTACGTCGGGGAGCCCGGTGCGATGCCGTTCTGGGCGGCGGCCTGCAGCAGCCCCGCGGAGTAGTTGGCGTTCTGGGTCAGCGTCGCGTCGATCTGCTGGTAGTTGATGCCCACGCCCACCGAGAACTGCGGCGTCACCTTCCAGGCGATCGCCGGGTTGATGTTGATCGTCTGGATCTCCGACTTCAGCGCCTGGAAGCGGCCGATCCACCCGTCGTCGTATTCGGTGGTGAGGCCGAACGGCACGTTGATGCCGAGCCCGAACGTCCAGTCCTTGTTGATCGGCACGGACACGTACAGGTTCGGCACGAAGTTGTAGCCGCCGGCGTCGCCGCCGTCGCCACCGAGCGGCTGGTTCGCCGCCGGCAGGGACGCGTTGTTCCGGAACTTGATCGACGGCGTGATGATGTTGATGACGCCTGCGGCCTGGATGGTCGGGAATTGCGACAGCGCGGCCGGGTTCCACCACATCGCGGAGACGTCGTCGGTGAACGCCGCGCCGCCCGCGAACGCGTTGCCGAGGGAGCTCGCGCTCTGCTCGTTCAGCTGGAAGCCGGTGCCGTACGCCTGCGTCGCGCCGAGCGCCAGGACCAGCGCGCCGATGGCCTTCGCCACCTGATTCTTCTTGATCGACCGCGTTTGCATGATCTCTCCTCGTTTTCCAGGGCTGGTTGCTGCGTCGTCGTGACGACGAATTTCCGCGCCTTTTGGCCTTCCGGCGCCATTTTCGCTGGTTTACCGGGGAACTATACACCGGCGCCCCGCGCGCCGGCACCCCGGTTTGGTCAATAAATCCAGGATTTTCAGGGGGCTGCGATCTCCCGCGGCCGGCGGTCGGCGCCGACAGCAACGTAGGTCAGGCTGGCCTCGGTCACCTTCACCGTAACCTCGTCCTTCGGGTTGCGCTGCGCGAAGACCTCGACGTCGACGGTGATGGACGTCCGGCCGATGCGCTTGATCTCGGCGAAGAACGTGACGAGGTCCCCGACCAGCACCGGCTGCTTGAACGTGAACGAATTGACCGCGACCGTGGCCACGCGACCGCGCGTGTGCCGCGCCGCGACCACGCCGCCGGCGATGTCCACCTGCGCCATGATCCAGCCGCCGAAGATGTCGCCGTGCTGGTTGGTGTCGTGCGGCATCGGCACGACGCGCAGCACCGGCTCCTTGTCCGGTAGCGTCACGCGGCCTTCTTCGCCTCGTCGCGCAGCTCGCGCCGCAGGATCTTGCCGACGTTCGTCTTCGGCAGCTCCGTGCGGAATTCGATGTCGCGCGGGCATTTGTAGCTCGTCAGGTGCTCGCGGCAGTATTTCTTCACGTCGTCGGCCGTCAGCGCCGGGTCCTTCTTCACGATGAAGAGCTTGACCGCCTCGCCGGACTTCGCGTCGGCGACGCCCACGGCCGCGCACTCGAGCACGCCCGGATGGCCGGCCACGACGCCTTCGATTTCGTTCGGGTACACGTTGAAGCCCGACACCAGGATCATGTCCTTCTTGCGGTCGACGATCCGGACGAACCCCTTCTCGTCCATGACCCCGACGTCGCCGGTCGCGAACCAGCCGTCCTTGTCCATCACCTTCGCGGTCTCGTCCGGCCGCTGCCAGTAGCCGGCCATCACCTGCGGGCCGCGGATGCAGATCTCGCCCGGCTGCCCGAGCGCGACCTCCTTGCCCGCATCGTCGCGCAGGACGAGCTCGGTCGACGAAATCGGCAGCCCGATCGACCCGTTGTACGCCGGCAGGTCGAGCGGGTTGATCGTCGCCGCGGGCGCCGTCTCGGTCAGCCCGTACGCCTCGATGAGCGGCTGGCCGGTGACCTCCTTCCACTTCTTCGCGACCGCCTCCTGCACCGCCATGCCGCCGCCCAGCGTGATCCGCAGCGACGAGAAGTCGAGCTTGGCGAAGTCGGGGTTGTTCACGAGCGCGTTGAACAGCGTGTTGACGCCCGTGAGCGCCGTGAACCTGTACTTGCCCATCTCCTTGACGAAGCCGGGGATGTCGCGCGGGTTCGGGATCAGGATGTTCTCGGCACCGACCGACATGAAGACGAGGCAGTTCGCCGTCAGCGAAAAGATGTGGTACAGCGGCAGCGGCGTGATGATCACCTCGCGCCGGGTCTCGTCGAAGAACGGCTTCACCCACGCGCGCGCCTGCAGCATGTTGGCGACCATGTTGCGGTTGAGCAGCATCGCGCCCTTGGCCACGCCGGTGGTGCCGCCCGTGTACTGCAGGAACGCGATGTCGTCGTGACCGATCTCGACGCGCTCGAGCGTGCGCTTGCGCCCTTCCGCCAGCGCGTCGGACAGCCGGATCGCGCCCGGGAGCGAGTACTTCGGGACCATCTTCTTCACGTGCCGCAGCACGAAGTCGACGATGAGGCCCTTGAAGCCCAGCAGCTCGCCGATCGACGTCACGATCGTCTGCCGGACCTTGGTCTTGCCGACGACCTCGGCCACCGTGTGCGCGAAGTTCTCGACGCAGATGAGCACTTCGGCACCCGAGTCCTTCAGCTGGTGCTCGAGCTCGCGCGCCGTATACAACGGATTCACGTTGACGACCGTGCAGCCGGCGCGCAGCGCGCCGAAGGTGCACACCGGGTACTGCAGGATGTTGGGCATCATCACGGCCACGCGCGCGCCCTTCTTGCAGCCGATGCCCTGCAGCCACGCGCCGAACGCGCCGGACAGCGTGTCGAGCTCGGCGAACGTGATCGACTTGTCCATGCACGTGAAGGCCGGGCGCGACGCGTACTTGGCGACCGACTCCTCGAACAGCTCGCGCACCGACTGGTACTCGTTGACGTCGATTTCCGCCGGGATTCCCTTCGGGTAGCTCTTGAGCCAGATCTTTTCCACGACGCTCCTCCGTGGCACGCGACGCGCGCGTGCAGCGATGTGCCGGCCAACGTCCGACAGACCTACGACCGGGAATTGCAGGCAGGCGGCGCACCGCCCATGCGTGGGGCGGTGCATCCAGCGAAAATGCTACACCAAGTGAGCGGCGGCCGGACTTGCGTCAGGTCATGCCGGCGTAGTGGAGCGGCCCGCCCCGGAACGGCGCGAAGCCCGTCCCGAAGATGGCCCCGGCGTCGACGAGGTCGCCGTCCGCGACGATGTGCTCGGCGAGCGCGGCCTTCGCCTCCGCGACGAGCGGCCCGACCAGCCGGTCGGCCAGCCCCGGCGGCACCGTGCCGGCCGCCTGCTTCTGCGGCTTGCCGTCGACCCAAGCGTAGAAGCCGCGCCCGGCCTTCTTGCCGAGGTGGCCGCCACCGACCAGGTCCATCAGCCGCCGCGGCGGCGCGCCGGTGTCCCCCAGGAGCTTGCCGACGGCCACGCAGATGTCGAGGCCGACGGTATCGGCGAGCTCGATCGGCCCCATCGGCATGCCGAACGCCAGCGCCGCCTCGTCGACCGCCTCGGGCGCGATGCCGTCGTCGACCGCGCGCATCGCGGCCATCAGGTACGGCGCGAGCACGCGGTTGACCAGGAATCCCGGCGCGCTCTTCACCGGCAGCGGCAACTTGTCGATCTGGCGGACGAAGGCGGCGGCGAGCGGCACCAGCGACTCGCGCGTCTGCCGGCCGACGACGATCTCGACCAGCATCATCCGCGCGACCGGGTTGAAGAAGTGGAGCCCGACGAGCCGCGTCGGATCGGCCAGCGCCCCGGCGATGTCCTCGAGCGGGATGCTCGACGTGTTGGTCGCGAGGATCGCGGCGGGCTTCGCGCGCTTCTCCAGCGACGCGAACAGCGCCCGCTTGGCGTCGACGTTCTCGAAAATGGCCTCGACGATCACGTCGGCGCGGGCGACGCCGTCGCCGGCGACGTCCGGTATCAGGCGGTCGAACGCGTCGCGGGCGCGGCGCGGGTCGCGCAGCCGGTCGGTGAAGAGCTTGCCCGCGCGCTGCATCGCCGGCGCGAGCCGCCCGGCGTCCTGGTCCTGCAGCGTCACGCGCATGCCGCGCAGCGCGCACCACGCGGCGATGTCGCCGCCCATCGTGCCCGCGCCGACGACGTGGACATGCGACGCGCGGAACTCGCCTTCCTTGCCCAGTCCCTTGAGCCGCTCCTGCAGGTGGAACACGCGGATCAGGTTGGCGGCCGTGGGCGTCTTCAGCAGCGCGGGGATCGACGCCGGGTCCGACGCGGGTGCCGCGAGCGCGTTGCCGTCGTGCTTGACCCACAGGTCGAGGATCGCGTAGGGCGCCGGGTAGTGCTCGCGGCGCGCCCGCTTCGCGACCTGCTTCTCGGCCTGCCCGGCGATGTACCGGCGCGCAACCGGGTTGAGCGTCAGCGACAGCGCCAACGGGAGCGCGCGCGGCGCCGGCAGCGCGCGCAGCACGCCGCGCGCGGTCGCCTCCATGATGCGCGGCGGCACGCACTCGTCGACGATGCCGAGCCTCTTCGCGCGGCGCGCGTCGATCGTCTTGCCGGTCAGCAGCAGGTCGAGCGCGGCCGGCGCGCCCGCGAGCCGCGGCAGCCGCTTGATGCCGCCCCAGCCCGGCACGATGCCGAGCATCACCTCGGGCAGGCCGAGCCGCGTCCCCGGCTCGTCGACGGCGACGCGGTAGCGGCACGCGAGCGCCAATTCCATGCCGCCACCGAGGCAGAAGCCCTGCACGAGCGCCAGCGTCGGGTACTTGACGTGCGCGAGCCGCTCGAACGTGTCCCAGCCGCGCCTCACCAGCGCGAGCGCGCCCGCCTCGTCGCGGACTTCCGAGAACTCGGCGACGTCCGCACCCGCGATGAAGCCGTTCGCCTTCCCGGAGCGGATGACGAGGCCCTTCGGCGGCTCGCGGTCGAGCACGTCGAGCGCCTCGCTGAGTTCGGCGAGCACGGTCGCCGACAGCGTGTTGGTGGTGGCGCCCGCCCGGTCGAACGTGAGCCAGGCGAGCCCGTCGGCGTCGCGCGTGATGGTCCAGTGTTGCATGGGTCGTCCCGGAGGCTGCGTAAGTGGAACGCGGCAGGGTTTGCGCTACACGCGCTCGACGAGCATCGCGCCGCCCAGGCCGCCACCGATGCAGATCGCAGCCATTCCGCGCCTGCCGCCTGTACGGCGCAGCACGTTGAGCACGTGCAGCACGATGCGCGTGCCCGACGCACCCACCGGATGGCCGAGCGCGATGCCGCCGCCGTCGACGTTGAGCTTCCCCTCGTCGATCGCGCCGAGCGCGCCCGGCAGCCCAAGCTCCCCGCGGCAGAACTCGTCGCTCGCCCACGCGCGCTCGCAGGCAATCACCTGCGCCGCGAACGCCTCGTTGATCTCCCACACGTCGAGGTCGTTCAGGCCCAGTCCGTGCCGCCTGAGGATCGGCGTGGCCGCGTACACCGGGCCCAGCCCCATCTGCGCCGGATCGAGGCCCGCCCACTGCGAGTCGAGGATCCGTCCGATCGGCGCGAGCCGGTGCCGGTCCACCGCTCGCTGCGAGGCCACGACCACCCACGCGCCGCCGTCGGTGACCTGCGAGCTGTTGCCGGCCGTGACGTTGCCGTACTTGCGGTCGAAGAACGGCTTGAGCTTCGCGAGGTTCTCGGGGGTGGAATCCTCGCGCACGCCGTCGTCGGCGGCGTAGAGCCTGCCGGCGCGGTCGAAGATCGGCACCACCTCGTTCGCATAGTGGCCCGCCTTCTGCGCCGCGATGACGCGCGCGTGGCTGCGGGCGGCGTACGCGTCCATCTCCTGCCGCGTGATGCCGAAGCGGTGCGCGAGGTTCTCCGCCGTCTGCCCCATCAGCAGGCCGCAGATCGGATCCGTCAACCCCTTCATCAGCGCGATGACCGGCGCGAAGTGGCCGGGCCGCATCTTCGCGAGGAGGGCCGCGCGCTGGCCCGCGGTCTTCGCCGCGTACCACTGCGACAGCCAGGCCACCATCGCGTCGGAGAACAGGAGCGGCGCGCGCGACAGCGCGTCCACGCCACCGGCGAGCACCAGGTCCGCGCGCCCGGCACGGATGTTGTTGACGGCGGAGTCGATCGACTGCATCCCGGACGCGCAGTTGCGCATCACGGTCCAGCCGGGGACCTTGAGGCCGCACCCCATCCGCAGCGCGGCCACGCGGCCGATGTTGACCTCGTCGGCCGACGGCGCCGCGCAGCCCAGGATCACCTCGTCGAGATCCTCCGGCGCGAAGGGCTGCCGCACGAGCAGCGCGCGACCCGCGTCGGTCGCAAGGTCGGACGCGGCGAACGGGCCCGGCCGGTTGCGCGCCTTCAGGAACGGCGTGCGGCTGCCGTCGACGATGTAGACAGGCTCGCTCATCGCGGTCGGTCTCCGGCGCCCGTCACGCCGCCGCGCGATGCCGGGCCGGCTGCACCGGCAGCTGTCGCGATCCAGGCGCCTGCTTCATCAGCGATGCGCCCAGGTCGGCATCGAAGTCGTCGACGCGGATCACGCGCGCAGCAAGCTGGCGCTGCGCGACCAGCATGCGCGCCTCGTCGGCGTCGATCACCTTCGCGGCGACGGCGCGCTCGGCCAGCACTTCGATGCCGGCGTCGGGCGGCAGCCGCCCGTCGAGCCGGCCGTCGCGCAACGCCGACTTGAGCTTCGCCTCCACCGGCTCGGTCCGGACCGTCGCCTCCAGCGCACGCTCGATCAGCCCGACCGGGTCGTCCTCGTCCTTGCCGATGAACATCGTCGCCGTCAGCCGGTCGCGGGCCGCGGACGGCGTGATGAGCAGGCGCGCGACGTCGCGGCCGATGCGGTCCGACGGGACGACGTACGGCCGCCCGAGCGGGAACACGATCCGGCGCAGCAGCGCGGCGATGAGCCGGTTCGGGAAGTTCGAGATCACGCCCTCGAGCGCCGTCTGCGCCTTGAACATCGCGTCCCAGATCGCCCAGTGCATCAGCGGCGCGTCGGCCGCCTGCCGGCCCTCGGCCTCGAAGCGCTTCAACGTCGCCGAGCACAGGTACATGAGCGACAGGATGTCGCCCAGCCGCGCCGACAGCTTCTCCTTGCGCTTCAGCGCACCGCCCAGCGTGCCCATCGACACGTCGGCGAGGAACGCGAGCGCCGCGGAGAACCGCGTCAGCTGCTGGTAGTAGCGCCGCGTCGCCGGCGCGATGTCGGCCGGCACGCGAACGAAGTGCGACCCCGTGATGCCGGTCACGAACGTGCGCGCGAAGTTGGCCAGCATGAACCGGACGTGGCCGAACAGCGCGGCGTCGAACGCCACCGAGGCCGCCTCGCGGTCGGCCTCGCGGGTCGCCGCGATCTCCTTCAGCACGTACGGATGGCAGCGAATGGCGCCCTGCCCGAAGATGATGAGGCTGCGCGTCAGGATGTTCGCGCCTTCCACGGTGATCGCGACCGGATGCTGCATGTACGCGCCGCCCAGGAAGTTCGACGGCCCCATGCAGATGCCCTTGCCGCCGATGACGTCCATGCCGTCGTTGATCGTCTGCCGCGCGCGCTCGGTGATGTGGTACTTGGCGATCGCCGACACGACCGACGGCTTCTCGCCGAGGTCGATCGCGGACGCGGTCAGCATGCGCGTCGCGTCGATCATGTAGAGGTTGCCGCCCATCCGCGCCAACGGCTCCTCCACGCCTTCGAACCTGCCGATCGCCGTCTTGAACTGCGTGCGCACGCGCGCGTACCCGCCGACGGCGCGCACCGCGAGCATCGACATACCGGTGTTCGACGAAGGCAGCGAGATGCCGCGTCCCGCCGCCAGGCACTCCATCAGCATCCGCCAGCCCTTGCCGATCATCGGCTGGCCGCCGATCACCCAGTCCATCGGCATGAACACGTCGCGGCCGGAGTTCGGTCCGTTCTGGAACACCGCGTTGAGCGGCATGTGCCGGCGGCCGATCTCCACCCCCGGATGCGACGTCGGGATGAGCGCGCACGTGATGCCGAGGTCTTCCTTGTCGCCGATGAGCCTGTCCGGGTCGTACACGCGGAACGCGAGGCCGAGCAGCGTGGCCACCGGCCCCAGCGTGATGTAGCGCTTGTCCCACGTCACCGACAGGCCGAGCACGCGCCTGCCCTCGTGCTCGCCCCAGCGGACGAACGCGTAGTCGGGGATCGCGGCGGCGTCCGAGCCCGCGTTCGGGTTGGTCAGCGCGAAGCACGGGATCTCGAGACCCTTGGCGAGGCGCGGCAGGTAGTGGCGCTTCTGGTCCTCGGTCCCGTAGTGCAGCAGCAGCTCGCCGGGTCCGAGCGAGTTCGGCACCATCACGGTCACCGCCGCCGTGCCGCAGCGCGTCGACAGCTTGGTCACGACCTGCGAGTGCGCCCATGCGGAGAAGCCCAGGCCGCCGTACTCCTTCGGGATGATCATGCCGAGGAAGCCGCGGTCCTTGATGAATTGCCACACGTGCGGCGGCAGGTCGCGGTACACGGTGGCCGCTTCCCAGTCGGTGGTCATCGCGCAGAGCTTTTCGGTGTCGTCGTCGAGGAACCGCTGCTCCTCGGGCGTGAGCACCGGCGGCGGCGTCGTCAGCAGCCGGCTCCAGTCCGGGCGGCCGGAGAAGAGCTCGCCGTCCCACCACACGGTGCCGGCCTCGAGCGCCTCGCGCTCGGTCTGCGACATCGGCGGCATCAGCTTGCGGAACGCGGCGAGCACGCCGTCGCTGACGAGCCTGCGGCGCAGCGTCGGCACGGCGAGCGGGATCGCGAGCACGATGAACACGACGGTCAGCAGGAGGTTCGCCACGAGCGGCAGCGCATGCAGCGCCCACGATGCGGCGAGCGCGACGGCCACGGCGCCGATCCAGGCGCGTCCCGGCGCGTTGGCGTAAGCGAGCGCCAGGAATCCGGCGAGGACGGCGACGATCCAGAGAAGGGTCAGCATCGAACGGCTCCTTTCATGGCGAGGCGGCGCGGTGTCCGGCCGCCTCGTTCGGGCATCGGGTCAGTCGGCGCGCGCGGGCGCGTCGCCGGCGTCGCGGCCGGCATCGGGAAACTCCGCGAGGGGCGCGGTCAGGCCGGCCAGCAGGAACGGCGCGAGCCGGCGCAGCAGGATCTCGTCGTTGTCGGTCTCGTTCGGCGTGAGTTCCGCGATGATCTTGAGCGCGTCGGTCCCGGCCAGCGTGTACGACAGCGCGCCCATGATGAAGTGCAGCCGCCACGACAGCTCGCGGCGCGGCAGCTGCGGCAGCGCGCGGCCGAACGCGGCCTTGAAGCGCGCGATCATCTGCGCGTACTGGTCGGACAGGAACCGGCGAATGAACGGCGACGGATCCGCGTAGGCGCGTCCGAGCAGCCGGAGGAAGTTGGCGCCGCCGCGCTGCGGGTCGCGCGCGAGCTTCAACGCCGGCACGAACAACGCCTCGAGGATGCGCTCGCAGCGCACGGGCTCCGGCGCCGCCGCCTGCTCGTGTTCGTCGAGGAGCCGCACGCGCTCCTGGTTCATCGGATCGAGCCGCCGGGTCAGCACGGCCTCGAACAGCTCTTCCTTGCTGCCGAAGTGGTAGTGCGCGGACGCGAGGTTCACGTCGGCCGCCGTGGTGATCACGCGCAGGCTGGTCCCTTCGAAGCCGTGCTCCATGAACAGCGCCTCGGCGGCGTCGAGGATGCGCTCCTTCGTCGCCGCCGCGCTGCTGCGGGTCTCTCCGAACGGGATCACGCTCGCTCCCATGGCCTCGCTCCATCGCACGCGGACCGGTGCCGCGCACACGGGCGGCGCACCGGATACAAATCGGCAGGTTCGGGCGCTTGGTCGGGAATCAACGCCGCCCCCTCACATTCGAACCCAACGTTCAAACGTTTGTTTGAATCGTATGTTTGTCCAATCCGGAATGTCAAGCCGCAGCGCATCAATCCCGGCGCCGCCGACATGCGTCGTGAGCGGGCGCTCACTGCCGCGTAATAGCCCTGAATTCCATGGCTACCGTCCGATCCCGAGCGCCATGGACGCCCGCGGACTTAGCCGACCATTCCTGTCGGATAAGATGCGCCCGATGAGCGATGCGCACGGATCCCGGGCTTCGGCGTCTCCCGGACGACGGCACGCGTACCGGTCGCCCTCCGTTGCCGATCGCCGGCGCGGCCTGCTGCTCGGTCTCGTCGGCGTCCTGGCGTTCAGCGGAACGCTGCCCGCGACACGGGTCGCCGTCACGCACCTCGACCCCGTGTTCGTCGGCCTCGGCCGGGCCGTGGTCGCGGCGGCGCTCGCCGCAGCCGTCCTGTTGGCGACGCGGACACCGCGGCCCCCGCGCGCCGCGTGGCGCGCGATCGCCGTGGTCGCGGCCGGCGTCGTGGTCGGCTGGCCGGTGCTGTCGGCGTTCGCGATGCGCCACGTGCCCGCCTCTCACGGCGCCGTGGTGGCGGGGCTGCTGCCGCTGGCTACGGCGGTGGCGGGCGCGTGGCTCGCGCACGAACGGCCGACGCGGCGCTTCTGGGCGTGCGCGGGGTTCGGCAGCGCGGTCGTCGTCGCGTTCGCGCTGTGGGAGGGCGGCGGCGCGCCGCAGCTCGCGGACCTCCTGCTCGTCGCGGCGGTCGCCGCGGCCGCCATCGGCTACGCCGAGGGCGCCAAGCTCGCGCGGACGATGGGCGGCTGGCAGGTCATCTGCTGGGTCCTCGTGTTCTCGGCGCCGTTCCTCGTCGTGCCCACGCTCGCCGCGAGCGGCGGCGTCCTGCCCGACGCACCGTGGCAGGCGTGGGCGGGCTTCGCCTACGTCGCGGCGATCTCGATGTTCCTCGGGTTCTTCGCGTGGTACCGCGGGCTGGCCCTCGGGGGCATCGCCGTGGTCGGCCAGACGCAGCTGCTGCAGCCGTTCTTCACGATCTTCGGGTCGGCGTGGCTGCTCTCGGAGCGCGTCGACCCGGCCACGCTCGTCGCCGCGGCACTCGTCGTCGCCGCGATCGCGCTCGGCCGCAGGGGCTGAGGGCGGCCCCGCCGCAGGCGCCTTCGCGGGTTCCGTGCGCCGCGCGGCGGACGCACGCCGGCGCCCGCCGTTCGCGCCGCTTCCGTTTGGCTATACTCCGCCGACCAGGAGGACCTCCGGCAATGGCAACGATCTCGATTGCGCGCAAGCACACGCTGACGCACAAGAAGGCGAAGGACGTCGCCGAGAAGATCGCGAAGGACCTGCGCAAGCGCTTCGAGCTCGACTACGCGTGGGAAGGCGACCACATCGTCTTCGAGCGGCCCGGCGTGTCCGGGCGCATGCTGATCGGCGCCGACAAGATCTCGCTCGACGCGAGCCTGGGCTGGCTGCTGACGCCGCTCAAGCCGGCGATCGAGCGCGAGATCGTCGCGCAGCTCGACAAGCTGGTCGGCAAGGCCTAGGCGGATTCAGTTCGGCCGCGAGAGGCGAAACGCGAGCGGATCCGGGAACGGGTCGGGCGTGCCGGCGATCATCGCTTCCATGATCGCGGTCTCGCGCTCCTCGATGGTCGCGAGGAACGTCTGCGCGCCGCCCATGCCGCGGAAGGCGCCGAAGCCGCGCTCGAGGAACTCCTGCAGCGCGGACATGCCGGCAAGCCGCGCCGGCTGCCGCATCATCACGAGCGCCGTGCGGATCCAGGCCTTCGCGACGTAATGGTCGAGCGACTGGCCGATGTCGACGATCAGCCTGATCTGCCGGCGCCGCAGCGGGAAGTTGCCGGCGCGCCGGTACGCCTTGCTGTACTCGGCCACCGTGAAGTAGCCGTCGGCGCGGGACAGGCGCGACAGCAGCACCCGATCGAGCTCCTGCGACAGCCCGTTCAGCTCCATCGCGGCCGCGACGGTCAGGATGACGGCGTCGGGGAGCACCTTCACCAGCATCGGCACGACCCGGGCGAGGTCCGCGTCGCGGCGGCTGAAGTCGCCGGGCCCGTACAGGTCGTTCTGGAAGAACACGATCGCCGCCGTGTAGCGCGGATCCGCGGCGAGGTCGGCGTACGTCATGCGCAGCCGCCGCGCCTGCCAGTCGGCGAGCCGGTCGAGCGCGCCCGCGAGAATCGGATTGCCGGAGCGCTCGTCGTGCAGCCGCGCAACGCGCTGCAGCTCGCGAACGAGGATCGCCTGCGCGGAGTCTCCCGTTGTCTGTTCGTCCATGCGCCCGTCGGCGTTGCGAGTGCGAGGGATTGCGGCAGTCTAGCAGGGCGCCGCCCGCGCGACGGGGCGCGCCGCCGCGCGGTGATTTAGATTGTTTCGTCTACGGCCCGCCGCTAACGTGAAGCCGCCACCACGCCGCGCTGCACGCGCGGCGCCGTGCCCGGGCTGTCCGTGAATCCGTCCCGCCGAACCTTCATCGCCGCAGGATTGGTCGGCGCCGCCGCGCTGGCCACGGCCGCCTGGCTGCGCAGCCCGCACGGACCGGCGGTCGCGGCACCGCGGCGCGCGCTCGATGCGGACGCGGAGGCCATCATGGGCGCGGTCATCCCCGTGCTGCTCGACGGCGCGCTGCCGGACGAGCCGGGCATGCGCGCACGGGCGATCGCCGACACGCTCGCCGCGGTCGACACCGCCGTCGCGGGGCTGCCGCGCGCCGCGCAGAAGGAGGTGGGCGAGCTGTTCGCGCTCCTCGCGCTGCCGCCGGTACGGCTCGCGCTCGCGCGCGTCTCGCCGTCCTGGACCGACGCGCCGGCCGCCGACGTCCGCGGCTTCCTCGATCGCTTCCGCGACAGTCCCTGGAAGCTCCAGCGCGCCGCGTACGCCGCGCTGCACGAGCTCGTGCTCGCCGCGTGGTACGCGATGCCGCGCGCGTGGCCGGCGATCGGCTATCCGGGGCCGCCGCCGCCGTGAACGCGCGGTCCTACCCGAGCGCCGCGATCGCGGGCGCCAACGTGATCGACGCGTCGCGCCTGCCGCGCGATGCGACGTACGAGGCCGACGTCGCGATCGTCGGCACGGGGGCGGGCGGCGGCATTGCCGCCGAGATCCTCGCCGAGGCCGGCCTGTCGGTGGTGATGGTCGAGGAAGGTCCGCTCGCGACGTCGCGCGAGTTCAACATGCGCGAGTCGGAGGCCTATCCGCACCTCTACCACGACTCCGGAGCGCGCAAGACCGCCGACCACGCGATCACGATTCTGCAGGGCCGGTGCGTGGGCGGCGGCACCACCGTCAACTGGACGAGCTCGTTCCGCACGCCGGCCACCACGCTCGCGTGGTGGCAGCGCGAATTCGGGCTCGCCGATTTCACGGTCGATGCGCTCGCGCCGTGGTTCGAGCGCGTCGAGCAGCGGCTCGCGATCGCCCCCTGGGACGTCGCGCCGAACGCGAACAACGAAGCGCTGGCCCGCGGCGCACGCGAGCTCGGCCTGGCCCCGGCCGTGATCCGGCGCAACGTCAAGGGGTGCGCGAACCTCGGGTATTGCGGCATGGGCTGCCCGTTCGACGCCAAGCAGTCGATGCTGGTGACGACGGTCCCGGGTGCGCTCGCGCGCGGCGCCACGCTCGTCACCCGTGCGCGCGCGCAGCGGCTCGCGATCGCGAACGGACGCGTGACCGCGCTGGAGGCGGTCGCCATGGACGCCGCCGGCATCGCGCCGACGGCGCGCCGGATCACCGTGCGCGCCCGCACGTACGTCGCAGCGGCAGGCGCGATCGGCACGCCGGCGCTGCTGCTGCGCAGCCGGGCGCCCGATCCGTACGGGCTCGTCGGCAGGCGCACGTTCCTGCACCCGGTGGCGATCTCCGCGGCGGTGATGCCCGACGTGGTCGACGGCTTCGCGGGTGCGCCGCAGTCGATCTACACCGACCACTACCTCGACACGCAGCCGGTCGACGGCCCGATCGGCTTCAAGCTCGAGGCGCCGCCGCTGCACCCGATGCTGACGGCGATCACGCTGCCGAGCGACGGCGCGCGCCACGCGCAGTGGATGCGGGAATTCCGCCACATGCAGGTCGTTCTCGCGCTGCTGCGCGACGGCTTCCACCCGGACAGCCCGGGCGGCACGGTACGCCTGCGCGACGACGGCACGCCGGTCCTCGACTATCCGCTGACGCGGTTCGTGTGGGACGGCGTCCGCCGGGCGCTCGTCGCGATGGCCGAAATCCAGTTCGCCGCGGGCGCCACCCGGGTGAGCCCCGGCCACGGGGACGGCCCCGAGTTCACGCGCTTCGCGCAGGCCAGGGCGGCGATCGCGGCGTTCGACCTCAAGCCTCTGGCGACGCGCGTGGTGTCCGCGCACGTGATGGGCGGCGCCCCGCTCGGGCCCGATCCGCGCCGCGCGGTCGTCGATGTCCGCGGCCGGCACCACCAGGTCGGGAACCTCTACGTGCTCGACGGCTCGCTGTTCCCGACGTCCGTCGGCGCCAACCCGCAGCTGTCGATCTACGGCATCGCGGCGCGGCTCGCGTCGGGGATTGCCGAGCGGGGGTGAACTCGCCTCGGCGGGCGCCGTCCCTTTAGTGTGATTGCTCTAGGCCGATTGCGTAGATTGAATATCGAGCGTGCAAATCCGTTGCGCGCGAAGCCAACAGGAGAATGCATGATGCGTACCACTGTCCATAGCCGCACCACCCCGGTCGGCGACACCGTCCTCAACGCGTCGCGGCAAGTGTGGCTGGCGAGCCTCGGTGCCGCGGTCGTCACCCGCGACTGGGCGCAAAGCGAGGCGGGCAACGTGTTCCGGACGCTGGTCAAGGAAGGCACGGCGATCGAATCGCGGACCATCCGGCTCGTCGGGGACCGGATCGAGACGTCGTTCGCGGCGGCGAACACGCTGTGGCGTCGCGCGCGCGGCACCGTCCAGTCGACGGTGCGGCAGGCGGCCGACACGGCCGTGACGCTCGTCCAGAACAACCTGCCGAAGTCGCTGCCGAAGGTGACGCTGCCCGCGATGCTCGCGCCGGTCGCCAAGCCGAAGGCCCGCGCGAAGAAGCGCGCGCCGGCGAAGCGCGCGGCGAAGGCGCGCGTTGCGCGGACCGTCAAGCGCGGCAAGCGCGTCGCGAAGTCCGCCACCGGCAAGTGATTCTCCGCTAAGATTGCGTGCGAGCGGGGCGGAAGACCCCATCGCCGCGGAACCTCCGGGCGCCCGTGCGGCGGCCGGAGGTGCCCGTAACGCAACAGAGGAGAGCCATGCCGGACACGACGGCATCCGGGCGCGCACCGCGCAGCCGGGTGCACAGGCGCACGCGCGCCACGCGGCGCGCGGTCGCCGCTTCCCCGAAGAGGCGGCGCATGGGTCTGGCCCTGGCCGGCGGCGGCCCGCTCGGCGGGATCTACGAGGTGGGGGCGCTGCTGGCGCTGGCCGACACCCTCGAGGGCCTCGACTTCAACGAGCTCGACGTCTACGTGGGCGTGTCGTCGGGCGGCTTCGTCGCGGCGGCGCTGGCGAACGGACTTTCGCCCGCGCAGATGTACCGGCTCTTCATCGACGACGGCATCGACGCCGCACTGAAGCCGGAGATCTTCCTGCGGCCTGCGCTGGGCGAGTTCGCGCGCTGTGCGGCGGCGCTGCCGGGGCTTGCCGCGCGCGCGACGCTGCAGTACCTGAAGGACCCGTTCCATCGCGGCGTGCTGGAGTCGTTCGCGACGCTCGCGCGCGCCATCCCGACCGGCGTGTTCGACAACCGGGCGATCGACGACTTCCTGGCGCGGCTGTTCGCCGCGCCCGGGCGCACCAACGACTTCCGCAAGCTCGGACGCAAGCTGTTCCTCGTCGCGACCAACCTCGACACCGGCGCCCCCGTCACGTTCGGGCCGCACCATCACGCGCACGTCCCCATCTCGCGGGCCATCGAGGCGTCGAGCGCGCTGCCCGGCCTGTTCCCGCCGGTGGCCATCGACGGCGAGTTCTACGTCGACGGCGCGCTGAACAAGACGCTGCACGCGTCGGTCGCCCTCGACGAGGGCGTGCAGCTGCTGCTGTGCGTGAATCCCCTCGTGCCCTTCGACGCGAGCCTCGCGATGCGCCGCGGGCACACGAGCGTGGACAAGCTGAACCGCGGCGGCCTGCCGCTGGTGCTGGGCCAGACCTTTCGCGCGATCATCCACTCGCGGATGAAGGTCGGCATGGAGAAGTACCGGACGCAGTACCCGGACGCCGACGTCCTGCTGTTCGAGCCCGACCGCGAGGACGCCGACATGTTCTTCGCGAACATCTTCAGCTACTGGCAGCGCAAGCGCCTCTGCGCGATCGCCTTCGCGAAGACGCGGCAGAACCTCGCGGCACGCGCGGACACGCTCGCCCCGGTGCTGCGCCGGCACGGCATCGCGATCCGGCACGACCGGCTCGCGGACGAAGGCCGCAAGGTCGCCGCGGCGCTCACCGACGCGCGCCCGCTGCGGGCGGACACCGGGCGCAAGACCGTCCGCCAGACCACGCGCGAGCTCAAACACGCGCTCGACCAGCTCGAGCGCGCGGTCGCGACGGCGCGCTGACGCCGCCGCGCGCGTCGCGCGGCCCGCGCCGCGCACCCCCCGCCCTCGAGCCGGCGCGATGACGCAGAAGAAGCCTCCGCGCCGGACGCGCGAGCGCATCCTCGAGACGAGCCTTGCGCTCTTCAACCGGCAGGGCGAGCCGCATGTCACGACGGCGGACATCGCCGACGAGATGAACATCAGCCCGGGCAACCTGTACTACCACTTCCGCAACAAGGACGACATCATCGGCGAGCTCTACGCCGCGTACGAGGCGTCGGTGCTGCCGCTGCTCGCGGTGCCCGACGCCCGGTCGCCCGGCGTCGAGGACCTGTGGTTCATGCTGCACGTGCTGTTCGAGCGCATGCGCGAGTACCGGTTCCTGTACCGCGACCTCGACGAGATCACGTCGCGCAATCGCAGGCTCGCCGCGCGCTTCTCGGAGCTCATCCGGCGCGAGGAGCGCACCGTGATAGAGTTGTGCCGCGGCCTCGTGGAGAGCGGGCAGATGCGAGCGAGCGAGCGCGAGATCGGCGCGCTCGCGGCGAATGTGACCCTCGTGTCCATCTACTGGATGTCCTGGCAACGCGTGATCGGCGTCGGCGTCGGCCGCGGCGCCGGCGGCGAAGGCGAGGGCATGAACCTCCAGCACGCCGCCTACCACGTCCTCGCGCTGATCGCGCCCTTCCTCGTCGAAGAGGGCCGCGCGCTGATCGAGCGCCTGGGCGAGGACTACCTGTGAGCAACGACGTGGGGGGACGGCCATGGCCAGGAAGTGGGTGAAGTTTCCGCATCCCGACAAGGCGTACGCGTACGACGCCGCGGGCCTCAAGAAGCGCTGGGCGCGTCTGCACAAGGGCGACGCGGAGCCGTTGTCCAAGGACGCCGCCGTCGTGGACGCGTGGCGGCACTTCCACGCCGGCGAGTTCGGGCAGGCCGTCGAGGCCGGGATCGCTGCGGGCGGCGCCGGCGTGAACGCCGCGGTCAAGGCGCAGGTCGTGTACGCCATCTACCTCGAGAAGTCGGACAAGGCGAAGCTCGCGCTCCTCGAGGAGGCGGCCGCACTCGCCGACGAGCGCCGGCGCGCGGCGCCCAAGGACGCCAACGCGCACTACCTGCACGCGTTCGCGCTCGGCCGCTACAGTCAGGGCATCTCGGTCGCCAAGGCGCTCGCGCAGGGGTTCGGCGGGCGGATCAAGGACGCGCTGCTCACGGCGCTGAAGCTCGACCCGAAGCACGCGGAGGCCCACACCGCGTACGGCGCGTACCAGGCCGAGGTCATCGACAAGGTCGGCGGCCTCGTCGGGGGCATGACGTACGGTGCGAAGAAGGACTCGGCGATCGAGCACTACGAGAAGGCGATCAAGCTCTTCCCGGAGTCCCCCATCACGCGCATCGAGTACGGCAACGGCCTCATCATGCTGTTCGGCAAGGGCCGGATCGCCGAGGCGACGAAGCTCTACGAGCAGGCGGCGGCGCTCGCGCCGGCCGACGCGATGGAGCGGCTCGACGTCGAGCTCGCGAAGTCGGAGCTAGAATAGCCGGTGACGCGGCGCGCCGTCGCCGCGCGGAGAACAGCATGACGCATGGGCGCAGGGTGCTCGTCGCCGCCGCCGTCGCGGCGTTCGCGTGGTTGGCGCTGCCGGCGGCCGCGCAGGACAAGGGAAGCGCCGCGCCCAAGGCCGCGGCGCCCGCGGCGGCGCCCGAGCGCATCGACACGCTGCGCCGCATCCGCGACACCGGCGTGCTGCTGCTGGGCGTGCGCGAGACGAGCGTGCCGTTCTCGTTCCTCGACGCGCAGAAGCAGCCGCAGGGCTATTCCGTCGACCTGTGCCTGCGCGTGGCCGACGCGATCAAGGCCGAGCTCAAGCTGCCGCGGCTCGAGGTCAGGTTCGTGCCCGTGTCGTCCTCCAACCGCATCCCGGCGCTCGTCGAGGGCAAGATCGACCTCGAGTGCGGGTCGACGACGAACACGCGCGACCGGCAGAAGCAGGTCGCGTTCGCGTACACGACGTTCGTCGCGGGCATCAAGATGCTCGCCAAGAAGTCGGCCGACGTGAACTCGGTCGAGGACCTGCGCGGCAAGCCGGTGGTCGTGACCAAGGGTACGACCAGCGAGAAGATGATCAAGACGATGAACGACGAGCGCGTGCTCAGGATGACCATCATCGAGTCGCCGGACCACGGCGAGTCGTTCAAGGCCGTCGACGAGGGGAAGGCCGTCGCGTTTCCGATGGACGACGTGCTGCTCTACGGCCTCATCTCGAAGGCGAAGAAGCCGGACGACTTCGCCGTCGTGGGCCGCTACCTGTCGGTCGAGCCGTACGCGATCATGCTGCGCAAGGACGAGCCGCAGTTCGAGAGGATCGTCAACCGCGCGCTGATCGACCTCTTCCAGTCCGGCGAGATCCGCCGGATCTACGCGAAGTGGTTCAACACCAAGGACCTCAACGTCCCGTTGAACCAGTACCTCAAGGAAGCGTTCCAGACGCCGAATACGCATCCGGCGTGGCCGTGAGGAAATGAGGGTCAGACTCGCATTTCTGGTGCGCCCGACCCCATTTGCCAGAGCGGGACGACATCCCGCACCGGAAATGCGAGTCTGACCCTCATTTCGTCAGGCGACCGCCGCCTCCGCGTCTTCCGGATCGAGGTCGCCGTCGCGCGGCCACGGCGCCATCAGCGTCACCAGCACCAGCTTCTCGAACTCGTCGGCGAAGCGCGCGCTGATGCGCTCCGGGTCCGGGCAGAACCCGCGGTCGGTGATGAGGCCGAACTGCACGGCGCCGTTGTACGAGATGATCGACACGCCCATGCCGATGTCGCCCGACTGCGGCACCCAGAACATCAGGCTGTCGATGCGCGCGCCGGCGAGCCACAGCGGCTCCTGCGGCCCCGGCACGTTCGTCATCACGGCCGACGCGTTCCGGGCGAGCGTGTTCAGCAGCACCTCCTGCAGCGCCTTCGGGCCGGAGCCCGCCGCGGCGAGCAGCCCGAGCGTCAGCACCGGCTGGAACGAGCCCTTGAGCGCGTCCATGTTGGCGCGCACCGCGTACAGGCGCTCCACCGGGTTCGCGATTCCGATCGGCAGGTCGAGGAACACGAGCCCGAACTGGTTGCCGAGCCGGTACGCCTTCTCCATCGGCCGCAGGTTCACCGGCACCAGCGCGCGCAGCATCACGCCCGCGACGTCGTCGCCCTTGTCGACGAGATAGCCGCGCAGCGCGCCGGCTGCGCACGACAGCAGCACGTCGTTGACCGAGGCGCCGAGCGCGCGGCCGATCGTCTTGACCTCGGGCAGCGGCAACGGCGCCGTCCAGGCGACGCGCTTGCCGATGCCCGGCGCTCCCTTGAAGCGCGTCCGCGAGTCCTGCGCCATCAGCACGAGCTTGGCGACCTCCGCGCTGACGGCGGTGCCCTGGCCGACCAGCGCCACCGCCTTCTCCGGATCGGTCCACAATTCCACGCCCTTCTCGACCAGCGTGGAGCCGACCCTGAGCGCGGTGTTCATCACGCCGGAGAACGGGGCGAGCAGCTGGGACAGCGCGTCGTCCTGCGCGGCCTTGCTGCGCGGTCGCGGCGCGAACGGCATCGCGGGCGGCCCGTGCGCCGAGGCATCGGTCATCGACAGCATCACGCGCACCAGCGCGATCCCGTCGGCGTAGCAGTGATGGATGCGCATGACGAGCGCGCTGCCGCCGTCGAAGTTGTCGACGAGGTGGAACTGCCAGCGCGGGCGCGCGGGATCGAGGGGCGTCGTCGCGAGCCGGGAGACGAGCTCCTGCAGCTCGCGGCGGCCGGCGCGGCCGGGCAGCGCCGTGTGCACCACGTGCCGCTCGATGTCGAAGTGCGTGTCGGACTGCCAGAACGCCACGCCGGTCGACTCGACGGGGCGCTGCCGGAACCGCCGGAACACGAGGAACCGGTCGGCGACGAGGCGGCGCAGCCGCCGGAGCGACAGCCGCTCGCGGAACAGCAGCACCCCGCAGATCATCATCAGGTTGTGCGGCCGGTCCATCCGCAGCCAGGCGGTGTCGACCGCCGAGATCTTCTCGCGTCGTGGGGTCGCGGCCATGATGTGCGGCTGGCGTGATCCGAGGCGGGCGGCGCGTTGCGCGCGTCTTTGCGTTCGCGCTAAAGTAGCACGATAACGCAACCGCCGGATTTCCGCGAGGAGGACCGCATGGCCGCCGCACCGAAGAAGGACGACCTCAAGGCGAAGTTCGAGGCGGCGGCCGCCGCCGCGAAGAAGACGAAGAAGAAGCCGGACAACGCGACGCTGCTCAAGCTCTATTCGTACTACAAGCAGGCGACCGAGGGCGACGTCAAGGGCGAGCGGCCCGGCGGCTTCGACTTCGTGGGCGGCGCCAAGCACGATGCCTGGGCCAAGCTCAAGGGCATGAGCCGCGACGACGCGATGACGAGCTACGTGAAGCAGGTGGACAAGCTCAACCGCGACTGACCGGCGCGGCGCGAACGCTCACAAAAAAGCCCGCCTCCATCAGGCGGGCTTTTTCTTGCGCCGCGGCCGTCGGTCAGGCCGCCGCGGGCTTCGGCGCGCGGGCGCCGCGCTTCTTCGCCTTCGCGGCCGGCTTCTTCGCGGGCGCCTTCGCCGCCTTGCGCGCACGCGCGGGCGCGGCGTGGCGGATCGGCTTCCCGCCGGAGGCCTTGATCAGCTCGTTGACGGCCTCGGACAGCGCGTCGACGCGCTCGGTCAGCCGCTCGACGTCGCTCTGCGTGTGGACGCCGAGCTTCGAGAGGGCGCGCTCGACGCGCGCCTCGAACACCTGCTCGAGCTTGTCCCACGTCCCGCCTACGCCCTGCTTGACTTCCTTCACCTTGGCCTTGGCGGCGCCGCGCGCTGCTGCCGCGGTGTCGACCGCCGCACGGCGCGTCTTCGCCTCGAGGGTCTGCCCTTGCGACACGAGCGTGTCGAAGACCTTCATCCCTTCCGCCTGCGCGCGCGAGAACGCGCCCAATCCGGCGAGCCAGATCTGCCGCGACGAGTCGAGGACCGCCTGCGCCATGTCCTTCGCGTCGCCGTCATGCTTGCCGGACATGCCGGCCTTGGCCTTCTTCAACATCGCGATTCCCCCGTTGGTGGGCTGGGGCCGGCGAGCGCCCAGCGCCCGCCACCCTTCGATTATTCTAGGCAACGACCGTAGAGCAATCATACTAAAGGAGCGCAGGGCGGCGCAGCGGCGAGCCGCCCTGCGGCGCCGGCGTACAATCGCCGCGAGCCCCGCGACCGGCGCCGCCCGGCCGCGAGAATAGAACCCCGACGGCCGACCCTTCCCCGCGCGCGTGCGCGCGGCGGACGGGGATGCGCCCGAGACCATCGAGCACGGAGGATGCAATGGCCTATTTCGTCACCGGCGCGACCGGCTTCATCGGCCAGTTTCTGATGCGCAAGCTGCTGGCCCGCCGCCAGCCCGTTTACGTGCTCGTCCGCAAGGGCTCGCTCAAGAAGCTCGATGCGCTGCGCGAGCAGTGGGGCGCCACGGACAAGGAGGTCGTCGCGGTCGTCGGCGACCTCGCGGCCCGCAACCTGGGCGTCGCTGCCGCGGACCTGAAGAAGCTCAAGGGCAAGGTCGACCACATGTTCCACCTGGCCGCGGTCTACGACCTCAAGGCCAGCGCCGAAGCGCAGCAGGCGGCCAACGTCGAGGGAACGCGGCACGCAGTGCAGTTCGCGCAGGCGGTCGGCGCCGGCTGCTTCCACCACGTGAGCTCGATCGCCGCCGCCGGGCTCTACGACGGCGTGTTCCGCGAGGACATGTTCGACGAGGCGGAGGACCTCGACCACCCGTACTTCAAGACCAAGCACGACTCCGAAGGCATCGTCCGCCGCGAGTGCAAGCGGCCGTACCGCATCTACCGCCCGGGCTTCGTCGTCGGCGACTCGAAGACCGGCTACATCGACAAGATCGACGGCCCGTACTACTTCTTCAAGGCGCTGCAGAAGATGCGCGACCTGCTGCCGCCGTGGATGCCCATGCTGGGCGTCGAGGGCGGGCGCATCAACATCGTGCCGGTCGACTTCGTCGCGGACGCGCTCGACCACATCGCGCACAGGAAGGGCCTGGACGGCGGCTGCTTCCACCTGACCGACTCGCACCCGCGGCGGATCGGCGAGGTCCTCAACATCTTCGCGAAGGCCGGGCACGCGCCGCAGATGACGATGCGGCTGAATGCGCGGATGTTCGGATTCATCCCGGCGCCGATCCTCTACGGGCTGGGCTCGCTCGCCCCGATCAAGCGGATGGTGCGCGCGGTGCTGACCGACCTCGGCATCCCGAAGGACGTGTTCCAGTTCATCAACTGGCCGACGCGGTACGACAACCGCGAGACGGTGAAGGCGCTCAAGGGCTCCGGCATCGCCGTGCCCGACCTCGAGGGCTACGCGCCCGTGATCTGGGACTACTGGGAGCGCCACCTCGACCCCGACCTCTTCATCGACCGCAGCCTCTCGGGCCGCATCAAGGGGAAGGTGGTGGTCGTCACCGGAGGCTCGTCCGGTATCGGCAAGGCTACGGCGATCAAGCTGGCCGGCGCCGGCGCCAGGGTGATCCTCGTCGCGCGCGGCGAGGAGAAGCTGGTCGAGACGAAGAGCGAGATCGAGGCCGCGGGCGGCAAGTGCTGGATGTACACGGCCGACGTCTCCGACTTGGCGTCGTGCGACGCGCTGATCGCCCGCGTGCTGAAGGAGCACGGCACCTGCCACTATCTCGTCAACAACGCCGGTCGCTCGATCCGCCGCGGCGTCATCAACTCGTTCGACCGCTTCCACGACTTCGAGCGGACGATGCAGCTCAACTACTTCGGCGCGCTCCGGCTCATCATGGGCTTCCTGCCGAAGATGATCGAGCAGCGGCAGGGCCACATCATCAACATCTCGTCGATCGGCGTGCTGTCGAACGCGCCGCGTTTCTCGGCGTACGTGGCGTCGAAGTCGGCGCTCGACTCGTTCGCGGCGTGCGCGTCGTCGGAGTTCCTCGACAAGGGCATCAACTTCACGACGATCAACATGCCGCTGGTGCGCACGCCGATGATCGCCCCGACCAAGATGTACGAGAACGTGCCCACGCTGTCGCCCGAGGAGGCGGCGGACCTCGTCGTCCAGGCGATCGTGTACAAGCCCGTGCGCATCGCGACGCGGCTCGGCATCTTCGGCGCGGTCTGCCACGCGGCCGCGCCGCGCCTCACGCAGATCCTGCTCAACACCGCGTTCAACATGTTCCCGGACTCGGCGGCGGCGCAGGGCAAGAAGGGCGAGGCGGCGGCGAAGGCCGAGCTCACGCCCGAGCAGATGGCGTTCGCGCAGCTGACGCAGGGGATTCACTGGTAAGGGGATCCGCCCCTCACCCCTGCCCGCTCCCCGCACGCGGGGAGGGGGCGCGAGAACCGGGCCCGGCCCCGAAGACCGAGCCGGGCCCGGCATGTCCGTCATCCGGGCGATTGCGCGTTGCGGATCTCCTCCGCCACGCGGTCCCACACGCCGCGATCGTTGAGCAGCGCGTTGTGCGCGACGCCGGCGATCGCGATGTTGTCGGCCCACGGCAGCCGCGCCGACGTCTGCGGCGTCACCATCGAGTCGTGCCAGGACCACAGCGACACGACCGGCACGCCGGCCGCGCGCTCGCCGTCGGCGTTGAGCCCGGCGAGGAACGCGCTGCCCGGGCGCATCTGCGCGAGGCACGTGCCGAACATCAGCCACGCGTGGCGGCTGCCGAAGTGCGGCGCGCCCAGCGTCACCAGCCGGCGCACGTGCGCGCCGCCGTAGCGGCGCAGGTACGCGCGCGCGACGAGGCCGCCCATGCTGTGCGTGACGACGACCACCTGCACGGCGCCGGTGGCCGCGCGGATCGCCGCGATCTTCGCGGCCAGCTGGTCGGCGAAGAGCTCGATCGAGGCGAGCGGCGGGCCGTAGGAGATCGTGTAGACCGGCGCGACGCCCCGCGCGGCGAGGTCGCCCGCGAGCCCGGCCCAGACGCCGGCGTTGCAGCCGACGCCGTGCACGAGCAGCACCGGCAGCGCGGCGGGGGCGGGCGGCGGATCGCGCAGCAGCACGCGGTAGAGCGCCATGCGCGCCGGCGACATCGCGAGGCTCGCGAATTCGTTGCCGAACAGGCGCAGGACCCCCCAAGGCGACAGCGCGACCGCGGGCGGCGCGGGCGAGCGCCACCACCACCCGAGCGCCATCCAGACGCACGTGAACACAAACGGCAGCGCGAGGTAGACGAGCGGCGCGCCGAGCGCGAACGGCCACGCGGCGGCGCCGGCCCCGATCGCGGCGACCGCCCACGCCGCGTAGGCGGCGTAGCCGCCGACGATCAGCGATCCCAGTACGACCGCGGTCCACATGACCGAATGATAGGCGCCGCGCGTGGCCGCGCCCGGCGGCCGGGGTCGGCGCTCAGGCCGCGGCGGGGCGTTCCGCCGGTGCGAGCGACTTGCGGAAGCGATTGAGCTGCTGGACCGACTCGAACGTCTGCCCGAACAGCGACGACAGGTTCTTCAGGATCATTCCGACGACCCGCTGCTCCCACCGCGCGTCGAAGCGGATCTGCTCGTCGAGCCAATGCGCGAGCCACGCCGGGTCGGGCAGGCGGCTCTGCACGGTGTCGCGCGGGAACAGCGCCTGGTTGACGTGCAGGTTCGTCGGATGCAGCGGCTTGCCCGTGCGCGCGGCGCTCGCCATCAGCACGCCGATCTTCGCGATGGCGCGCTTCGCCTCGGCGCCGCCGCGCTCGACCGCGCGCCTCATGAAGCGCAGGTACGCGCCGCCATGGCGCGCCTCGTCGCGCGAGATGAGGTCGTAGATCTTCCGGATGACGGGCTCGGTGTGCCACTCGGCGGCGCACCGGTACCAGTGGTTCAGCCGGATCTCGCCGCAGAAGTGCAGCATCAGCGTCTCGCACGCCGGCGCCGGGTCGAACTCGAAGCGCACGGCGTGCAGCTCCTGCTCGGTCGGCACGAGATCGGGCCGGAAGCGACGCAGGTACTCCATCAGCGCGAGCGCGTGCTTCTGCTCCTCGTAGAACCAGATCGACATGAACGCCGAGAAGTCGCTGTCGTGCCGGTTGTCGCGCAGGAACATCTCGGTCGCCGGCAGCGCGGCCCACTCGGTGATCGCGTTCATCTTGATCGTCCGCGCCTGCTCGTCGGTCAGGCGCGACGGGTCGAACGCGTGCCAGGGCACGTCGTCCTCGAGGTTCCAGCGCACCGCCTCGAACGCCTTGAACAGCTCCGGATAGAGCATGACCGATCCCGTGGTTTCGCCGGCGCGCATTGTACCCGTCCCGGTCGCCGCGCCCGCCTACAGCGCGTCGATGCCGGCGTCGACGCGCCGCGCGGCCGCCGCCACCGCCGCCCGCTCGCCGGCCGGGAGGCGCGCCGCGCTGCGCGCCATCAGCGCCGTGCGCGGATTGCGGGCAAGCGCCCGCTCGTGGTCGAGCAGGAAGCGCCAGTACAGCACGGTCACGGGGCACGCACGCTCGCCGGTGCGCGCGGCGGGGTCGTACCGGCAGCCGCTGCAGTAGTTGCTCATCCGCCGTATGTACTGGCCGGAGGCCGCGTACGGCTTGCTCGTGAAGCGGCCGCCGTCGGCGAACAGCGCCATGCCGGCGGTGTTCGGCCGCTCGACCCAGTCGACCGCGTCGACGTAGACCGCGAGGTACCAGTCGCACGCGTGCTGCGGCCGCACGCGCGCGAGCAGCGCGAAGTTGCCGGTCACCATCAGGCGCTGGATGTGGTGCGCGTAGCCGTGCGCGAGCGTCTGCCCGACGACCTCGCGCATGCAGTTCATCCGCGTGTCGCCGGTCCAGTACCAGCGCGGCAGCGGCAGCGTGTGGCCGAAATGGTTGGCCGCCGCGAGACCCGGCATGTCGCGCCAATAGACGCCGCGCACGAACTCCCGCCAGCCCAGCACCTGCCGAACGAAGCCTTCGGCTGCCGGGAGGTCCACGGCGCCGTCGCGCCATGCCTGCGCGACCGCCGCGACCACGTCGCGCGGCGCGAGCAGCTTGAGGTTGAGCGCCGCGGACAGCAGCGAGTGCCAGCCGAACGGCGTCCCCGTCCACATGGCGTCCTGGTGCCTGCCGAAGCGTGGCAGCCGGTCGCGCACGAACGCGGCGAGCGCTTCGCGCGCCTCTTGCGGCGTGACCGGCCACGCGAACGACGCGAGCGCGCCGGGGTGCGCCGGGAAGTGCCGCTCGACGTCGGCGAGTGCCTCGCGTGTCCGCGCGCCGGGCGCGAAGCGCGGCGGCGCGGGCACCGCGCCGGGTCCGCTGCGGCCGAAGCTCGCGCGGTTCTCCGCGTCGAAATTCCAGCGACCGCCGGCCGGCGCGTCCCCGTCCATCAGCACGCCGGTCCGCCTGCGCATCCACCGATAGAAGTACTCCATCCGCAGCGCCCCGCGGTCGCCGGCCCAGCCGGCGAATTCCTCGCGCGAGCACAGGAAGTGCGGGTCGGGCAGCACCGCGAGCGGCGTGGCGCGCTCGGCGCACACGCGCTGCAGGTCGGCGAGCACGCGCCAGTCGCCCGGCTCGCAGGCGACGACGCGGTCAGGCGCGTCGCGCGCGAGGACCGCGCGCCACGCATCGGCGAGCGTCGCGTGCGGATGCGTGCCGATGCGCAGGTACTCGACCGCGTACCCCGCGCCGGCGAGCTCGGCCGCGAACGCCCGCATCGCGGCGAAGAACAGCGCGATGCGCGCCTTGTGGCTCCAGACGTGCGCGGCCTCGCCGGGCGCTTCGACGAAGAGCACGCGGTCGCGCGCGCGATCGAGGCGCGCGAACGCCGGGTGCGCGCGGTCGAGCTGGTCGCCCAGGATCGGCACCAGCGCGCCGACCGGCGCGCCTGCGCGACGCGTACGGGTCGCCACTTCGCAGGCGCGCGGCGGGTCAGGCCGGCGGCGGGACCCAGTGCGAGCGCCAGCTGCGCAGCGCGTTGATCGTCGACGCGAGGTCCGGAATCAGCACGACGCCGGGCATCGTCTTGCGCACGCGGCGCGTCATCTCGCCGCCGGCCCACAGCGTCACCGCCGGAGGCAGCTGCCGCCTGAGCGTGGCCAGGCCGTCGATCGCCTGCCGCAGCGGGAACGCCGCCGAGAACGACAGCGCGACGATGTGGATCTTGTGCGCGAGCGTCGCGCGGCGGATGTCCTCGATCGGCGTCTGCGGCCCCAGCGACACGCAGAAGGCGCCCTCGGGCACCATCATCGCCTCGACCATCAGCAGGCCGATGCCGTGCTGCTCGGAAGGAAACGTCGTCAGCAGCACGCGCGGCGCGCCCGGCTGGCGCGGAAAGGCGTTGATGGCGGCGCGCAGCGCGACCTGCAGCTGCTCCGTGTACAGATGCTCCTCGAAGATCTGCAGGTCGCCGCGCATCCACGCGTCGCCGACCGCGCGGTTGAGCGGCGCGATCGTGTCGAGCACGAACCGCTGCAGTCCCTGGCGCATCATCAGGTTGGCGAGCATGTGCTGGAGTCCGGTCGCGTCGTGCGAGCGCAGCATCCGCAGCACGTCGTGCTCGACATCCGGGGCGACCCGGTCGGGGCGCATGGCCGTCCGCGCGTCGGCCATCGAGTTGAGCTCGGGCAGCGGCAGCCCGATGATCTTGCCGGGGCGCATCCCGACGTCCATCAGCCGCTTGATCGCACGCAGCTTGCCGATGTCGGCCGTCGTGTATTGGCGCTCGCCGTTGTCGTCGCGGCCCGGCTTGGGGAATCCGTAGCGGCGCTCCCACATGCGCAGCACGTCCTTCGACAGCCCGGTCTCGCGCTCGACGGCGCTGATGTTGAGGATCAATTCGCGCGGTTCAGCCAGTGCATTCATTTGTCTTGGACGAATAGTTGACAAATCAGCCATTGGCCCCTATTGTACATCCCTGTGCAACGTTTGTCCAGGACAAATTCGATGACGATTCAACGCATTGCAGCGCCGGCTCCGATGTGGGTCGGCAGGGTGGGCATGGGACTCGCGGCGCTGGTCGCGGCGGTTGCGGCGAGCACCGCCCTCGGCGCGGCCGAAGCTGCCGCGCCGGCGTCGCGCGCCGGCGACGGCTGCCCCGTGCTCCTGCAGCACACGTTCAGGACGCTGCAGACGGGCGAGCCGCAGTCGCTGTGCCAATACCAGGGCAAGGTGCTGGTGGTCGTGAACACGGCGAGCTACTGCGGCTACACGAAGCAGTACGAAGGGCTGGAGGCGCTGTACCGCAAGTACCGCGACCGCGGCCTCGTCGTCGTCGGCTTCCCGTCCAACGACTTCAGCCAGGAGCCCGGCACGAACAAGGAGATCGCCGAGTTCTGCCGCACGACCTACGGCGTGCAGTTCCCGATGTTCGAGAAGACCTCCGTCGCGAAGCTCGCGCAGAGCCCGTTCTACGCCGACCTCGCGAAGGCGACCGGGCAGGCGCCGAAGTGGAACTTCCACAAGTACGTCATCGACCGCAGCGGCCGGCCGGTGGCGACCTTCGGCAGCGGCGTCGCCCCCGACGCGCGCGAGCTCACGTCGCTGATCGTGAAGCTGCTGGACGAAAGCCCGGCGCCCGCCTCCGGAAAGGCCGCCTCGTGAACGCGCCCGAACGAATCGTCCTGCCCGACACGCAGTCGCTGCCCGACGCGCGGCAGCTGCCGATCCAGAGGGTCGGCGTCAAGGGCCTGCGCTATCCGATCGCGCTGCGCACGGCGGCCGGGACGGTCCAGCACACGGTCGCCGAGTTCGCGATGTCGGTCGGCCTCGCGCACGACGTCAAGGGCACGCACATGTCGCGGTTCGTCGAGACGCTCGAGGGCTGGGACGCGCCGCTCGACGTGGCGGCGCTTCGCCGGCTCGGCCACGCGATGCTCGCGCGGCTGTCGGCGCGGTCCGGGAGGCTGGAGATCGCGTTCCCCTACTTCATCCGCAAGTCCGCGCCGGTGTCGGGCGCGGAGAGCCTGCTCGACTACCAGGCGGCGCTCGTCGTCGAGGCGGAGGCCGGCGGCCGCACGCACGTGACGGTGAGCCTGACCGCCCCGGTGACGAGCCTGTGCCCGTGCTCGAAGAAGATCTCGGACTACGGCGCGCACAACCAGCGCTCGCACATCACGGTGGCGGCCGAGGTCGTCGGCGGCGAACTGCCGCTGGAGGAACTCGCGCGGGTGGCCGAGGACGAGGCGTCCTGCGAGGTGTACGGACTGCTGAAGCGCCCGGACGAGAAGTGGGTGACCGAGCGCGCCTACGACAACCCGAAGTTCGTCGAGGACCTCGTCCGCGACATCGCGCTGCGCATGCAGCGCGACCCGCGCGTCGGCCGCTTCACCGTCGCCAGCGAGAATTTCGAATCCATTCACAACCATTCCGCGTATGCGCAGATAGAGGGCTACGGCGCCGGGCGCGCCGACTGACGGCCGCCGCGGCAAGGCGGCGGACGGCCGCTCGCCGGCAACACGCTGAAAGGATCCACCAGGTGCGCATCGCGATCGTGGGCTCCGGCATCGCCGGACTGGGAACGGCTTGGCTGCTGCGGAAGCAGGGCCACGCCGTCACGCTGTTCGAGGCCGCGAGCCGGCTCGGCGGCCACACGGCGACCGTCGACGTGACGGTCGACGGGGCCGCGTTTCCGGTCGACACCGGCTTCCTCGTATTCAACGACCGGACCTATCCGCACCTCGTTCGGCTGTTCGACGAGCTCCGCGTCGCGAGCGTGCCGTCCGAGATGTCGTTCTCGTGCCGCGTCGACGCGGCGCGGCTCGAATGGGCCGGGACCGACGTCCGCTCGCTGTTCGCGCAGCCGGCCAACGCGCTGCGCCCGGCGTTCTGGCGGATGCTGCGCGACATCGTGCGGTTCAACCGGGAGACCAACGCGGCCATCGCGCGCGGCGACGTCCAGCCGGTGCCGCTCGGCCGCTATCTCGCGGCGGAAGGCTACGGCGCGTCCTTCCGCGACTGGTACCTGGTGCCGATGGCCGCGGCGATCTGGTCGTCGCCGCGCCGCGAGATCCTCGACTTCCCGCTGCCGTCGTTCCTGTCCTTCTGCCACAACCACGGCCTGCTCTCGATCGCCGACCGCCCCCAGTGGCGCACGGTGGCCGGCGGCGCCCGCACGTACGTCGAGAAGATCGCCGCGCAGCTGCCCGACGTGCGGACCGCGTCGCCGGTCCGCCGGATCGTCCGGCGCCGCGACCACGTCGCGATCGACACCCCGCATCACGCGGGCGAGCGCTTCGACGAGGTCGTGCTCGCCTGCCACAGCGACCAGGCGCGCACGCTGCTCGCCGACCGGTCGCCGCAGGAGGACCGCCTGCTCGCGTGCATCCGCTACCAGCCCAATCGGGTCGTGCTGCACACCGACCCCGCGCTGCTGCCGCGCGCCCGGCGCGCGTGGGCGGCGTGGAACTACCTCGCGGCGGACGATCCCGCGGGCGGGCGGCCGGTCGCCGTGTCCTACCTCATCAACAAGCTGCAGCCGCTGCCGTGCCGCACGCCGGTCATCGTCACGCTGAATCCGCCGTTCGAGCCTGCGCCGGCGCACGTGCTGCGCGAGTTCCAGTACGACCACCCGCTGCTCGACGCCGACGCCGTCGCCGCGCAGAAGGAGGTCGCGGCGCTGCAGGGCGCGCGGCGCACGTGGTTCGCCGGCGCCTGGCTGGGGTACGGCTTCCACGAGGACGGGCTCGCCTCGGCGCACGCGGTGGCGGACGGCATCGCGCGCGTCGCCGCGGCGCGCGCGCGCGCGGCCGACGGACAGCGCATCGCCGCCTGACGGGATCGCGATGACCGCCCGCCTGCCCGATCGCGTCGTTGCCGGTGTGCCCGCCGCGGACGCGCACCACGCGCCGGCGCTGATCGCCGGCGAGGTTGCGCATCGCCGCGCGCGTCCCGCCGCGAATGCGTTCACCTATGCGGCGTTCTGCCTGCGGCTGCCGCTTTCGCGCCTGCCGGACCTCGCCGCGAGCGGCATCCGCTGGAATCGGCCGGGGCTCGTGAGCTTCCACGAGCGCGACCACGGCCCGCGCGACGGCTCGCCGCTGCTGCCCTGGCTCCGCGGCCTGCTGGCACGCGAAGGCATTCAGGCCGACGGCGAGGTCGTTCTCTACGCGTTCCCGCGGGTGCTGGGCTACGTGTTCAATCCGGTCAGCTTCTGGGTCTGCCACGACCGGGCGGGCGCCGTGCGCGCCGTGCTGGCGGAGGTCAACAACACGTTCGGCGAGACGCACCACTACCTGCTCGCCCACGCCTGCGGGTTTCCGCTGGTCAGCGGGCACACGCTGGCGGCGCGCAAGGTGTTCCACGTGTCGCCGTTCTGCGAAGTTCGCGGCACCTACCGGTTCCGGTTCCATTTCGGACCCGGCCGCTGGCTCGCGCGCATCGACTACTTCGACGACGACGGCGCGACGCCGCTGCTCGAGACGCACATCTCGGGCCGCGCCGAGCCGATCCCGCAGCGCGGCACGGCCCTGCTGTGGCGCTATCGCTGGTTCACGCTGGGCGTCGTCGCGCGCATCCACTGGCAGGCGGCACGCCTGTGGATCAAGCGCGTTCCCTTCTTCACCAAGCCCGCGCCGCCCGCAAACTCCCTCACGCGATCCTCATGACCTCCCTCGACTCGTCGCTTGCCGCGCCCGGCGTGCGGGTGCCCGCCACCGCGCGCCTCCTGTTCGCACTGCTCGAGCGCCTCGACGCCGGACGCGTCGACGTGACCGGCCCCGACGGCGTGCGCCGCACGTTCGGGCCCGGTGGACCGCCGGCACCGGGCGTCAAGGCGAACCCCGCCGAGCTCGTGCTCGTCGACTGGCAGGTGGCCGCCAACGCGCTGAAGGGCGGCGACGTCGCGTTCGCCGAGGACTACATGCGCGGCCGCTGGGACACGCCGGACCTGACACAGCTCCTCACCGTGCTCGCGGCCAACCAGCAGGCGCTCGAGCGCGCGTTCTACGGCCACTGGTGGACCCGCGGGCTGCTCCGGTTCCGGCACTGGCTCAACGCCAACACGCGGCGGCAGGCGCGCCGCAACATCGTCGCGCACTACGACCTCGGCAACGCCTTCTACGCGCAGTGGCTCGACCCGACGATGACGTACTCGGCGGCGCTGTTCGACGGCGACCCTTCGCGTCCGCTGTCCGCCGCGCAGCAGGCGAAGTACGACCGGATCCTGCGCGAGCTCGCGCTGCCCGCCGGCGCGCGGGTGCTCGAGGTCGGCTGCGGCTGGGGCGGCTTCGCCGAGACCGCGGCGCGCGCCGGCCACCACGTCACCGGCATCTCGCTGTCCGACGCGCAGACGGGGTGGGCGCGCGACCGGATCGCACGCGCCGGGCTCGCGGACCGCGCCGACCTGCGCCTCCAGGACTACCGCGACGTGCGCGGGTCCTTCGACGGCGTCGCGTCGATCGAGATGTTCGAGGCGGTCGGCGAGCGCTGGTGGCCCGCGTACTTCCGCGCGGTGCGCGACGCGCTCGCGCCCGGCGGGCGCGCGTGCATCCAGACGATCACGATCGCCGACGCGCGCTTCGAGCGTTACCGCACGCAATCCGACTTCATCCAGCAGTACGTCTTCCCCGGCGGCATGCTCGCCTCGCCTTCGCGCTTCGTCACGCTCGCCGCGGACGCGGGACTGCGGCTCGTCGACGCGCACGCGTTCGGCCGCGACTATGCGGAGACGCTGAAGCGCTGGCTCTCGGCGTTCGACCGCGCGCTGCCGGAGGTCCGCGCGCAGGGCTTCTCCGAACGCTTCGTCCGCTGCTGGCGCTTCTACCTCGCATACTGCGCCGCCGGCTTCGACACGCAGACGACCGATGTCGCCCAATACACGCTGGCGCGGGCCTAGGCCGGCCGGCGCGCGCACGGGCATCCTCGCGCTCGCGACGCTGGCGCTCGCCGTGCTGGCGCCGTTCGCGCACGCGACGGCCGACCGCGCGCCGCCGCTGCCGCCCGACGTCGCCCGCGTCGCCCCCGGGCTGCGCCCGCTGGGCGGCGGCCAGCTCACGTGGTTCGGGCTCGCCGTGTACGACGGCTGGTACTGGGTCGCGGCGCGCGGCTGGCCCGACGCCGCGCCGTACGCGCTCGACCTCCACTATCACCGCGACCTCGTCGGCGCGCGGATCGCCGAGCGCAGCGTCGAGGAGATCGCGAAGCTGGGCTATGGCACCGCCGCCGAGCGCGCGCGCTGGGGCGAGCGGATGGCCAAGATCTTCCCCGACGTGCGCCGCGGCGATCGCCTGACCGGCGTGTCGCTCGACGGCGGCGTCGTGCGCTTCTTTCACAACGGCGCGCCGATCGGCGACATCGCCGACCCGGAGTTCGCGCACGCGTTCTTCGCGATATGGCTCCACCCCAGGTCCACGCGCGCCGACTTCCGCGAAAAGCTGCTGGGCCGGCCTTGAGCCCGATGGGCCGCCCCGAGGGCGAACACCGGGGCGCGCAGCGCGAAGGCGCCGGAGTCATCGCGCCAAGCACCGCCCTCGCGCCCGACGCAGCGCTGTCGCCCCGCGCGCTGGCGGCTTACGGCGCGCTCGCCGTGCCGCTGGCGATGGCGGCGCTGCCCCTGTACGTCCACCTGCCGAAGTTCTACGGCGACCACCTGGGCGTCCCGCTCGCGGCGCTGGGCGGGCTGCTGCTCGTGCTGCGGCTCGCCGACGCACTCGTCGACCCCCTGCTCGGCGCGTGGAGCGACCGCGCCCGCTCGCGCCGCCAGCCGATCGCGTGGGCGATGCCGGTGCTGGCGATCGGCCTGGCCGCGCTGTTCGTGCCGCCGGTGCGCGAAGGCGCGGCGCTGCTCGCGTGGCTCGGCGTCGCGCTGGCGCTCGTCTACGCGGCGTTCAGCCTCGCGACGATCAGCCACGGCGCATGGGGCGCGGAACTGTCGTCCGACCCGGTCGAGCGCACGCGCATCACCGCCGTTCGCGAGGCGCTCGCGCTCGCCGGCGTCGTCGTCGCGAGCGTGGCCCCGGTGCTGCTCGCCGGCGCCGACGGCGAGGCGGCGGGGATGCGCCGGTTCGCGCTCGCGTTCGTCGGCGTCGCGCTCGCCTGCACGGCGGCCACGCTCGTCCTCGCCCCGGCCGCGCCGATGCCGGCCGCGCCCCACGCGCCGATGCGCGAAGGCGTCGCCCGCGCGCTGCGCGACCCGTTGTTCCGCCGCCTGCTCGCCGTGTTCGTCGCCAACGGCAGCGCATCCGCGATTCCAGCGACGCTCGTGCTGTTCTTCGTCGCCGACGTGCTGGACGCCGAGCGCCAGCAGGGTCTGTTCCTCGCGCTCTACTTCGTCGCCGGCGCCGCCGGCATGCCGCTGTGGGTGCGCGTGTCCGCGCGCATCGGGAAGGTGCGCGCGTGGCTCGCCGCGATGGCGCTCGCCGTCGTCGCGTTCGTCTGGGCGGCGCTGCTCGGCGCCGGGGACGTCGCGGCCTTCGCACTGATCTGCGCGCTCTCGGGCCTGGCACTCGGCGCCGACCTCGCGCTGCCGCCGTCGCTGCTCGCCGACGTGATCGGCCGCCGCGGCCGCATGGAGTCGACCGGCGCGTACTTCGGGCTGTGGACGCTCGCCACCAAGCTGAACCTCGCGCTGGCCGCGGGCCTCGCGCTGCCGCTGCTCGCGTGGCTTGGCTATGCGCCGGGCACGCGCGACGCGTCCGAACTCCGCGCGCTCGCCTTCGTCTACGCCGGCGTCCCGTGCGTGCTCAAGGCCGCGGCCGCGCTCGTCCTCGTCCGCTTCGACACCCGCTGGAGATCCGCCCCATGACCTTCCGCCGCCTGCTCGCGGCATTCGCCGCCTTTGCGCTCGCCGGGTGCGCGTCGGTCGACGTCGCCGACTACCGCGCGGAGCGCCCGGTGCTCGACCTTGCGCGCTACTTCAACGGCACCGTCGACGGCTGGGGCATGTTCCAGGACCGCTCGGGCCGCGTCGTCAAGCGCTTTCGCGTCCGCATCGACGCGACGTGGGAAGGCAACGCCGGCACGCTGGACGAGCACTTCGAGTACTCGGACGGCACGACGGAGCGGCGCGTGTGGAAGCTCGTCCGCGACGGCGACCGCTACACGGGCACCGCCGGCGACGTCGTCGGCACCGCGGAGGGCGCGGCGGCGGGCAACGCGCTGCACTGGCGGTACGTGCTGGCGCTCGCCGTCGACGGCCGCACGTGGCACGTCGACATGGACGACTGGATGTTCCTGGTCGACGAGACGACGCTGCTCAACCGCACGACGATGTCGAAGTTCGGCGTGAAGGTCGGCGAGGTGACGCTGTCGTTTCGCAAGCGCTAGGATGAGACGACCCCCACGCTCGCTGCGCTCGCTGCCCCCCGCTAGGGCAGGTCAGTCGCTCGCGACGGCCCTTCGCGACTGGATGGAACGGCCCCCACGCTCGCTGCGCTCGCTGCCCCCCGCGGGGGCGGGTCAGTCGCTCGGGACGGCCCTTCGCGACTGACATGCGCCTCTTCGCGCCGCTCAATCCGCCGCTGCCCGCGTGGCCCGGCGCACGCGTCTGGGTGATCGGCGCGTCGACCGGCATCGGCGCGGCGGTGGCGCGTGCGCTGCTCGCGCGTGGGGCGCGGGTGGCGCTGTCCGCCCGGTCGGCGGACAAGCTCGCGGACGTTGCGGGCCATGCCGCGGCCGCGGTCGTGCTGCCGCTCGACTTCACGAGCACCGCCAGCGTCACGGCCGCGTGGCGGGAGCTGCAGGGACGCTGGCAGGGCATCGACCTCGTGCTGATCGTCGCGGGAACGCACCGCGAGATCCGGGCGTGGGAGGTGACCGAGGAGAACTCGCGCGCACTGCTCGAGACCAACCTGCACGGCGTGATCAACACGGTGTCCGTCGTCGTGCCGGGGCTGCTCGCGCAGGGGCATGGCGCGCTGGGCGTCGTCTCGTCGGTCGCCGGCTACGGCGGCCTGCCGAAGGCGCTCGTCTACGGCGCGTCGAAGGCCGCGCTCATCAACTTCACGGAGACGCTCTACCTCGACCTGCGGCCCCGGGGGATCGGGGTCTACCTGATCAACCCGGGCTTCGTGAAGACGCCGCTGACCGATCGCAACGAGTTCCGCATGCCGAACCTCATCTCGGCCGAAGCGGCGGCGGACGAGATCGTCGCCGGACTCGCGGCCGGCGCATTCGAGATCCATTTCCCGCGGGCGTTCACGCGCAAGCTGAAGCTGCTGCGGTTGCTGCCTTACCGCTGGTACTTCGCGCTGGTCAGGAAGGCGACCGGATCGTAGTCGTCACGGGAACGCGGAATCGCCTGCACGCTCGTTCGTTGCGCCTCGCGGCGGCAGCGCGAATGCGGCGGCCGGCAGCGTCAGCGTCGCGCGATGGCGCAGGCCCTCGGTCGCAAAGTCGAGCCGCGACAGGTCGCCGAAGTACGCCTGCAGCGTCCTGCGCGCGGCCTCGGGCCCGCCTTCCCGCCACGTGTCGGGCCGCACGCCGCCGTCCACCTCGATGTCGAGCACGACGTGCGCCGCCGACGCGGTGGCCGTGATCGCGAACCGCCGGCGCGCCGCCACGTCGCCGGACGCGAGCGCGGCCTGCGCGATCGGCAGCAGCACCATCGGCGGCAGCGCGACGTCGCGCAGGCGCTCGTCGACATTCGCCTCGACGGCCAGCAGGTCGCCGCGCGGCGCCTGCAGCACGGCCGCATATGCGCGGACGAGGTCGACCTCCTTCGCGATCGTCGAGCCCTCGCCCCGCATCTGCGGAAGCGCCGCGCGCAGGTAGGCGATCAGCGCGTCGATCATCGCATCGGCGGCGGCACGGTCGCTCGCGTAGAGCGCGCGCACCTCGTCGAGGGCGCCGAACAGGAATTCCGGCTCGACACGCGCCCGCAGGACGGACAGGCGCGACTCCATCACCGAGCGCGCGAGCTCGCTGTGCGCGAGTTCCCCGTCGCGCGCCGATCGCGCGAGCGCGACTTCGCGCTCGCGCGCCACGTAGAACAGCGCGACCGCCGTGCCGATCGCCGCGTATTCCCAGCCGAGGTACATGAGCCAGCTGGCCAGCGACGCGACCAGGCGTTCGGCGACCGCGGTATTCCAGCCGAGCCACACGGTGATCGTCGTGTTGACGGCCACTCCGAGGGCGACGCCGCACCAGGCACCCGCGACCGTGCACGCGGTTCCGCGCCATCCACGCAGCGGCGCCGCCTGCGCAAACGTCGCCCCCGCGACCAGCAGCGCGGACATGCAGGCCGCCAGCACGACGACCTGCAGCAGCAGCAGCACTGCCGGCTCGTTGGCAGCGGACAGCAGCGGCAACGCGCGCAGGAAGTCGACGGCGCCGCTGACGAGGCCGATCAGCAGGATGTGCGGCACACGACTTCGCAGCAGCGCGAGCGCGCGGGCAACGTACGGCGCGTCCGCGTCCGCTGCCCGCGGTCGGCCGGCCGCATGGGGCGGCACCGCCGCCCCGATGGCCTCGTGCATCGCGCGCACTCCGGCCGTCACCGGCGCAGGCCGCCGCGCATGCTTCCGCAGGCGGGGCTCACGCCTTCTTCGGCGCGGGCTTGAGCTCGATCAGCAGCGAACGCACATCGCGCCCGCCGATGTTCTCGACCGAGTGCGTGCCCGCGGCCTCGAAGAAGACGTCGCCCGCCTTGTTGTCGGCGAGGAACGACTTGCCGTCGGGCAGCGTCACCTTCACGCGGGCGTCGTTCATGACCACGGTGACGTGGTCCGGATGCGAATGCATGCCGGTTCCGCAGACGCCGAGCCGCGGCCTGCCGATGTACTCGAGCACGCGGACCTGGTCGTTCTCGACGAGCACGCGATACCCGCGCGGATCGACCTTGGCCGCATCCTGCGCCAGCACGTCGGCGGCGCCGGCGGCGACGCCCAGGCCTGCGAGGACCCGCAGGATCTCGCGGCGTGAAAGCGAAGCGTCTTCCATCTTCTCCCTCCGTACGGTGCGTGGTACCGCCATGGGCCGCCGGCGGCCGGCGCGGCCTACATCTGCCGGAACAGGTGCGTGTAGCTCTCCGACACCTGCAGCGATTCGTTGCGCTGCTTCAGCCTGACGTGCAGGTGGCCGCGGATGTCGCGCGTCACGCCCGCCACGTGATGGACGTTGACGAGCGTCGAGCGGTGGATCTGCCAGAACTGGCCCGGGTCGAGCTCGTCGGACAGCTCCTTGATCGGCTTCTTGATCAGCGACTCCCCCGTGGGCGTCACCACCAGCGTGTACTTGCTGTCGGCCTTGAAGTAACAGATCTCCTCGACGGTGATGAGCTTGATCGTCTGGCCCACCGACGCGTTGACCCAGCGCAGGTAATTGCGCCCGTCCGGCCGGCTCGCGGCCAGGTCGCGCAAGACGCCGGACAGGTCCGCCGGCGTGCGCCCGAGCCGCTCCTTCACGCGCGACACCGCCATCGCCAGGCGGGGAATCGCGAGCGGCTTCAGCACGTAGTCGACGGCGCCCTGCTCGAACGCGCTGATCGCGTGCTGGTCGTAGGCGGTGACGAACACCACGTGCGCACGTGCGCCGACCTGCTTCGCGACCTCGAGGCCCGACATGCCGGGCATCTGGATGTCGAGGAATGCGACGTCCGGTCGATGCTCGTCGACCAGGCGGATCGCGTCGATGCCGTCGCGCGCGCGCGCCACGATCGCGAGCTCCGGCCACAGCCGGGCAAGCGCATCCGCCAATTCGTCGGCCAGCAGCGGTTCGTCCTCGGCGATCAATGCGGTCGGCACGGCGGGTTCCTCGTCAGGCGACGGCGGCCACCGCGGAGCCCGCGTGCTCCGCGAGCGGCACCCGGATGCGCGCGACGACGCCGCGCGGCTCGTTGGCGAGCAGCTCCAGCGTCGATCCGGGACCGTACAGCGCCGCGAGGCGTGCGCGCGTGTTGGCAAGGCCGATGCCGGTGCCGCCCGTCTTGGCGGCACCGAAGCCCACGCCGGTGTCCGCGACCTCGACGACGAATTCGCCGCCTTCGTCCCGCGCGACGATGTCGATCCGGCCGGCCTCGGGCGACGGCGCGAGCCCGTGCTTGATCGCGTTCTCCGCGAGCGTCAGCAGCATCATCGGCGGGAACGGGTGGTCGCGGAGGGTGGCGGGGATGTGGAGCGAGTACGCGAGGTACGCGCCCATCCGGATCTGCAGCACGTCGAGGTACGCGTGCACGAGGTCGGCCTCCTGCCCGAGCGTCGTCGCGCCGGCGCGCAGCTGCGGCAGCGCGGCGCGCAGGTAGCGGACGAGGTTGTCGAGCATCGTGAGCCCCTGCGCGACGTCGCTCTGGCACAGGCGCTTCACGTTGGCGAGCGTGTTGAACAGGAAGTGCGGCTCGATCTGCGCGCGCATCACCTGCAGCCGCGCTTCCAGCATCTGCCGGTCGAGCGCGACCCGCTCGAGCGCCGCGTCGTGCACGCGCGCCGCCGAGGCCGCCGAGCGCAGCTGGTACGCGTAGATTCCGACGACGAACCCGCCGGTCACCGCCCAGCGCAGGACGTCGCCGACGAAACGCGTGTTCTCGAAATAGGCGAAGCCGAGGTCGTGCACGACGACGTCGAGAATGCCGCCCGCCAGCGCGCCGCCAAGGATCGCCAGGCCGACGGCGACCGGACGGGCCAGCGCGGGCAGCCGGGGCAACGCGCGCTCGGCGGCCGAGACGAAGAGCAGGATCGCCACGCCGTAGCCCAGGCATTGCATGTAGTAGTCGCCCAGTCCGAGCGCGACCGCGGCGACGCTCCAGTATTGGAACACGTCGGGCTGCGCCAGCACCTCGGTGGCGACGATCAGGCAGAACACGGCGACGAAGGCGAGCCGCCACCGGAACCGGGTCATCGCTTCCAGCAGCGATGGGAACCGGCCGGGCAGCCTCGGCAGCATGTCGATGCGGCGGGCCAGGGTAGAGGTTCCGGTCACGATCGGGTCCGGGTACGCGCAGGTGGGCCGATCTTGCGCCGCCGCCTGTCGCCTTGGCAACGCTGCCACGGACGGAACCGGAAATTCCGCGGACAGGCGCGCCCAAGCGCCGACGAAACCGAGATGGCGCCCGGGCGACGGACGCCGATCGCGGGCCGCGCCGGCCCGCGGACCCTGCGGGCATCGGGCTCGGGGCGCCGGCCGCAGCCGCTCGAACGACGAAGGCCCGCATCGGCGGGCCTTCGGTCGGACCGGGTCGCACGGACCCGGCATGCCATGTGTATCGCGGGTCAGATGCCGGCGCCGCGGTCGATCGTCGCGACCTTGAGCTCGCCCTGCTGCAGCGTGCGGATCTGCAACGCGCGCTCGCTTTGCGCGGCCAGCACCTGCTCGCGCACCGCCATCGCGTCCGGGTCCGGGAACTTCATCGCGCCGGCGACCAGTTCGAGCATGCCTGCGCCGATGGCGATCGTCGCAACGGCGAAGACGAGCTTCTGCTTCCAGCCGGTCGTTTGGTATGCGTTCATTTCGGTCTCCTCGGTGTCGCTGCTGTTCGGGTGTCGGTGTCGACGTCGGTCTTGGTGCGGATTCCGTTCGTCTTGGTTCGAACTCTAGGCACCCGCCCCGCACCCCTCAAGCGCGAAGCGACGAATCCGCCCGATCGCGCGACGAAACGGAAAAAGCCGGGACCGCGCCGACGAAACCGGTTTCGCTCCGCCGGACCGGGCCGGCCCCGCCCAGCGGCCCGCATGGGGCGCGCATGGGCGCCGGCGACGGACGCGAATCCGCGGCGAACGCCAAAAAAAGAGGCCCGCTCACGCGGGCCTTGGGGGTTGCCGGCAGGAGGGGCGCCGGCAGAGGGTAAGGGGTGATGAGTTCGTCGCGTGCCGCCAAGAAAGCTCCGCCGAAGGTGGGTGGCGGGATTGCGCGGACGTTCGCGCCGGGCCTACGGTTCGCCGGGCGCGGCGACCGTCGCGAAGCGGATCTCGCCCTTCTCGAGGTCGCGGATCTGTCCGGCCCGTTCGGCTTCGGCGGCGATGAACTGCCGCCGCGCCGCCACGGTCTCGGGATCCGGATGCATCATGCCGCGCGCGACCATCTCGAGCCCGCCCACCGCTAGCGCGATCGTCGCGGCGAGGAACACGACCCTGTGCTTCCAACCGGCTGCGCCATACGTCTTCATGGTGCCTCTCCTGTTCGTACGCCGGATCCCCGGCGGTGTCGGCGACTGCGGACTCGATCGATGGCCTGTCGCCATGGGTCGCATCCTGGGACGTGCCGCACGGGTCCTCAACGGGCAAGCGACGGACCCGCCCGAATGCGCGACGAGCCCCCCTTGCGGAGGCGCCGCGCGACGAAACGGGGATGAGGCGGGGATGAACCGGACGTCGCGCGGGAGGCCGACGCAGTGCGCAGCGCGCGCGCCGCGCGGGTCACGCAACGCGCGCCGCCGCGTGGGCGCCGGGGCCGGCGATTACGGTATAATCGCGGGCTCAGGCGAGCTAGCTCAGCTGGTTAGAGCAGAGGAATCATAATCCTTTGGTCCGGGGTTCGAGTCCCTGGCTCGCCACCAAATGACGTCAGGCACAATGCCCGGCCCTCGCGCCGGGCATTGTGCTTTCCGGCCTCCCCGCGCGCATGGTGCATGCCGTGGGGCGGCCCGAACGCGTCACATTTCCCCTGCGAAAATTCCACGTCCTCGAGATCCGGCTCGCAACGGACCCGGCGCGGCCGATTGGCCCAGCGGACTCGTGGTCCGCTGCCCGTGCTTCGAATCGCAGGCTCGCCGCCGGACGCGGGGGTCCACGGCGCGGCGGCGGGCAGGTTCTTGCGTAGAGTCGCGGGGCGCCGGGGTCGTCCGTGGAGGTGGCCGCCGTGGGGCGCCGATCCGGGACCGGCCGGCACGATCGGTGCTTGCGACAACGGTTCGTCGCACGATCGCCGGGAAGCGCACGCGGTCCATCCGCGCACCGAGGCGGTCGGCCCATCGCGGCACACGGGAGATGTCATGGCAGTGGTTCCACTCCGGAAAGTCCAGGCGGTTGCCGTGCGGGTCGCGGCGTTCGTGCTCCTGGCATGCGCCGCGGTCGGCGCGTCGTCCGCGCCCGTCGCCGACCTGTCGGCGGCAAGCGGCGGCCTCTGGCACGACGTGGCGCAGCCCGACGTCCAGCCCGCCGCGGGCGCGCGGTGGATCGTGCCCGAGCGCTACCGGCTGGTGGCGCTCGACCGCGACGTGCTGCGCGACGTCGCGTTCAACGCCCCGATGGAGTTCACCGAGGCCGCGCGCACCAGCCCGGTCGTCATCACGCTGCCGATGCCCGACGGCGGCGCGGCGCGCTTCGCGATCGCGGAAACGCAGGTCATGGCGCCCGAGTTGGCCGCCAAGTTTCCCGAGATCCGCACGTGGGCGGGACAGGGCATCGACGACCCCACGGCGACGGTGCGGCTCGACTGGACGCCGCAGGGCTTCCACGCGATGGTCCTGTCGCCCACGACCGGCCGCGTCTTCATCGACCCCTACAGCCGCGATGACACGGTTCTCTACATCAGCTACTTCACGCGCGACCACCTGTCGCCCGGCCGCCCCGGCTTCTTCGAGTCACCGCCGATCGACGCGGGCGGCCAGATGACGGCGCACATCAAGAGCCTGATCGCCACGTCGCCGCAGTTGGTCACCGGGACGCAGTTGCGCACGTACCGGCTGGCCTTGGCCGCGACCGGCGAGTACACGGCGTTCTTCGGCGGGACCGTGGCCGCGGCACACTCGGCCATCGTGACCGCCGTCAACCGCGTGACCGGCATCTACGAGATCGAAGTCGCGGTGCGGCTGCAGCTCGTCGCCAACAACGACAACCTCATCTACACGAACGCCGCCACCGATCCGTACACGAACAACAACGGCAGCACGATGCTGGGTGAAAACCAGACCAATGTGGACAACGTCATCGGCAATACTAACTATGACATTGGCCACGTCTTCAGTACCGGAGGTGGCGGCATTGCTGCACTAGGTGTTCCGTGCAGAACTGGAGTAAAGGCGCAGGGCGTCACTGGCAGCCCTGCGCCCACAGGCGACGCGTTCTGGGTGGACTACGTCGCGCACGAGATGGGCCACCAGTTCGGCGGCAATCACTCGTTCAACGGCACCGTCAGCAACTGCGGCGGCGGCAACCGCAACGGGGCGACCGCGTACGAGCCCGGCAGCGGCTCGACGATCATGGCGTACGCCGGCATCTGCGGCTCGGAAAACCTGCAGCCGAACAGCGATCCGTATTTCCACACGGTGAACTTCGAGGAGATCGCTGCGTATACCACGAACGGTTCCGGAAACTCCTGCCCGGCCAAGACTACGACTGGTAACAATCCTCCAGTCCCGACCGTCCCGTCCGGCGGCTTCACGATCCCGTCCCGCACGCCATTCGCGCTGACCGGTTCCGCGACCGATCCCGACGGCGACGCGCTGACCTACAACTGGGAGGAGTACGACCTCGGGGGCACAGGTGCGAACGCGATCACGGACCCGACGATCGCGCCATTCTTCCGTTCCTGGAACGCGACGACGAGCCCGACGCGCACATTCCCGCGCCTGTCCGACCTGCTCGCCAATACGACAATCATCGGCGAAAAGCTGCCCAACGTCACGCGCGCGCTCAACTTCCGGATGACCGTGCGCGACAACCGCGCCGGCGGCGGCGGCGTGGCTTGGGGGCTCGTCACGTTCAACGTCACGACGGCCGCCGGGCCGTTCCAGGTCACCGCGCCCAATTCCGCGGTGACGTGGGCGGGCGGCAGCTCGCAGACGGTCACCTGGAACGTCGCGAACACCACGGCGGCGCCGGTGAGCTGCGCCAATGTCGACATCCGACTCTCCACCGACGGCGGCCTGACGTTCCCGACCGTACTGCTGGCGGCCACGCCGAACGACGGCACGCAGGCGGTGACGCTCCCCAACGTCGCGACCACGACGGCGCGCATCAAGGTCGCGTGCAGCAGCAGCGTCTTCTTCGACGTCTCGGACGCGAACTTCACGATTACGGCCGCCGCCGGCCCGTCGGTGACGACCGGCGCCGCGAGCGCGATCGCGCAGACCGGCGCGACGCTCAACGGCACCGTCAGCAGCAACGGCCAGAGCACGACCGTCACGTTCCAGTACGGCACGACGACGGGCTACGGCAGCACCGCGACCGCGGCGCAGAGCCCGCTTGCGGCGGGCGCGTCCGGCGCGGCCGTGTCCGCGGCGATCACCGGGCTGACGTGCAACACGCTCTATCACTTCCGCGCGGTCGGCGCCAACGGCGGCGGCACGACCAACGGCAGCGACGCGACGTTCACGACCGCCGCGTGCCCGCCGCCGGCGAACACGACGACCGGGATCGCCAGCAGCGCCAATCCGTCCACGTCCGGCGCGCCCGTCACGTTCACGGCGACCGTCACCGGCGTGGCGCCCACGGGAACGGTCGGCTTCAAGGACGGCGCAGCCAGCATCGGCGGCTGCACGGCGGCGCCGCTCGCCGGTTCGGGCAACATCCGGACCGCGACGTGCACGACGTCCGCGCTCGCCGTCGGCACGCACGGCATCACGGCGGCCTACGGCGGCGACAGCGGGAACAATCCGTCGACGTCGCCGCCGCTCTCGCAGGTCGTCGCCGGCACGGGCCCGGGCATCGCCACGATCATCACCAACCCGTACGGCACGATCACCGTGCAGGGCGCGACACTTAACGGCAACACGATCTCGAATTTCCAGCCGAACGCCGTCATCCAGCTCGGCACGAACCCCGGCGCGCCGGGCGTCGCCGCCGAGATCGACTGGCAGGGCTTGAACCTCGGAACCGGAATTTCGCTCACCATCCGCTCGGGCGCGGCCGGGCAGACGCTCCTCATGAAGGACACGAGCGGCAATGCCAGCGCGCTCGCCGGCACGCTGCTCGCGCAGGGCGGGAACGGAGCGGCGCCGCCGTATCTGTACGTCGCCAACCCGGCCGGGTTCGCCATCGCGGCGAGCGGCAGCGTGCAGTCGCCGTCGGGCCTGACGGTCGACGCGCTCGGCGCGACGTGGACCGTCGGCCAGAGCATCGTGAACGCGGGCGTGGTCGCCGGCGGGCCGCAGCTCCAGCTGCGCGGCGCCAACGTCAAGGGCGGCGGCATGTACAAGGGCGACGCCATCGGCCTCGCGACGTTCGGCAGCGCCAACAACCCGGTCAACGGCAACTACTTCCTGTCGAACGGGCTCCAGCTGTACCCGGGGACCGGCGGCAACGTCGACCTCACGCTCAACCTGTACGGAAGCGCGCCGCAGTTCGTGAACGTGAAGATCAACGGCAACGGCACCGCGTGGATGCCCTCGTCGTGGCCGATCGGCGTCACCGCGCCGCAGAACAACAACCCGCTTGCACCGGGTGCGATCCGGCCGCCGGGGACGCCGGAACCCGCTTTCGGCGGCGGCAGCATGATCGTGCAGGCGACGGGATCGCTCGCGCTGGTGAACGGCGGAACGAACGACTTCGTGTTCCCGGGCGCGATCGTCCTTAAGGCCAATACTCTTCACTTAAGTACCTGACTGCGCTATGCTGCTGCTTTCCATGGCGGGAGAACAGGCGATGGCGCGTACGCTTGCGGCACTGCCCGAGGGTAGTCGCATCACCGACTACATCAGTCTCGGGGTCATTACCAAGACCTTTCCCTTGAAACGAGTGCGCGCGGTCCTGGCGGCTACGGGCAGAGCCAGCCAGCGTGAGCGGGACTTGCCGGCGCACGTGGTGGTCTACTACACGATTGCGTTGGGTCTGTACATGCAGTCGTCCTACCGTGAGGTGTTGCGTTGCCTGCTGGAAGGTGTGCAGTGGTTGCTCGATCCGGCCGTGCCGCTCAAGGTGGCCGGTAACTCCGGGATCTCGCAGGCCCGTACACGCCTGGGGTGGGAACCGCTGCAGCAATTGCACGACGCCGTTGTGCAGCCGATTGCGGTGCCCGCGACGAAGGGGGCGTGGTACCGCGACCTGCGCCTGGTAAGTATCGATGGCAGCACGATGGAGATCGCGGATGAAGCCGCCAATGACCAAGCTTTCGGTCGTCCGGGCGTCAGCCGCGGCGAGAGCGCCTTTCCGCAGCTGCGCTTCGTGTCGCTGGTCGAGAATGGCACCCATGTGCTCTTCGGTACCCAGCAGGGACCCTATTCGACCGGCGAAATCACCTTGGCCAAGGCCGTGGTAGGCGCGCTGCGCAAGGGAATGCTGTGCTTGGGCGACCGCAATTTCTTTGGCTTCCCGCTGTGGACGCAGGCTTGCCGCACCGGCGCCGACCTGTTGTGGCGGATCAAGGCCAAGGCCCGTTTGCCAGCGGAGCGGGCGTTGCCCGATGGTTCGTATTTGAGCAGCTTCTACGCCTCGGACCTGGATCGCCGGCACCAGCGTAACGGCGTGCGAGTGCGCGTCATCGACTACCGCCTCCAGGGCGTGAGCGATGCCGAGCCGATCTATCGCTTGGTGACCACCCTGCTCGACCCGGGACGAGCACCGGCTGCCGAACTCGCCGCCCTCTATCACGAGCGCTGGCAGATCGAAACCGCTATGGCGGAACTGAAGACTCACCTGCGTGGCGCCAAGCTCGTCCTGCGCAGCAAAACTCCGGACTTGGTCCGCCAGGAATTCTACGGCTTGATGATGGCGCACTTTGCCGTGCGTGGCCTGATGCACGAGGCTGCGCTCAAAGCGGACGTCGATCCCGACCAACTTTCGTTCCTGCACGCCGTGCGCGTAGTCAGGCGCAAAATTGCCGCGGTCCACGCTATTCCCCCCTCAGCTGCGGAAACGCTTTCATGAACGCGTCCTCGAGGAGATTCTGCAGGAACGCGTCGTTCCCCAGCGCGGTCGCCGCAATCCACGCGGGGTCAAGCGCAAGATGAGTAACTTCAACCTGCGACCTCGTCACGCCAAGCCCCTCAAGCGCATCGACATCGAAAAAGCGATCAGGATCATTAAGTGAACAGTATTGTCCTTAAGGCGGAAGGCACGCTCGACATGAACGGCGTTCTCGTCAACCAGGGCTGGACGGTCACCGGCAAGCAGTTCCAGGGCATCTTCCTCGAGTCGCCCGACATCGTGAGCCCGGCGGGGCTGATCCAGCTCTACAGCAACTACCCCAACTGGGTGAACTTCAGCACGATGCCGAAGCAGTACGTGCGTGCGTTCTCGCTCGCGGCCAACCCCGACGGCAGCGCCGGCTTCTTCGCCGCCGACGCGATCATCCCGCACCTCAACACGTATTCGGTGAGCGTCAACCTCGCCGCGAGCGGAGGCTGCTGGACGTGCGCGATCAACACGCAGCCGATCGACGTGTACGGGCCGTGACGCGCGGCCGCGCGAAGGGGCGTGCCGCGCGGACTTGCTGAGCGGCCGCTCCCCGCGGCGCGTTCGCACGCGAACGGCCTGCCGCGACACGCGCCTTTCGTCGTCCGGCGACCGCCGCCCACCGGCGCGCCTTGCGAAACGAGAAGCATTGCGACAGACTGCCGCACCGCCGGGCCAGGCGCACGTGCCCGCGGGTCGCATGCGAAGTCCGACCAATAACAGGGGAGTGCAGCAATGACATTGGCACGTGCATCGATTCGCCTATTCGCCGGCGTGGCATTCGGCCTTGCGGTCGCAATGCCCGCGGCCGCCGCCGCGACCCATCCGCTCAACCTCGACGCCGCGCTGTCGGCGCTGGTGCAGGGCGGCGGCGACAGCCTCGCTGCAGGCGGCTTGCTGAAGCGCGTCCAGGCCGGCCAGCCCGAGCCGCTCGTCCAGACCATCGTCCGGTTCGACGGCGACATCGCCGCCGTCAAGGCGCACGGCGCGATCGTGCGCTCGGTGATCGGCGACATCGCGACTGTCGACATTCCGGAGAGCAGGCTCGCCGCGGTCGCGGCGCTGCCCGGCATCGTCTCGATCGAGGCCGCGCGGCCGCTGCGCACGCGGCTCGACGTCAGCGTGCCGGCCACGCGCGCCGACCAGTTGCGCACCGGCACGCCCGGCGCGTACACGGGCGGCACGGGCAAGGGGGTGATCGTCGGCATCGTCGACGACGGCCTCGATTTCCGGCATCGCGACTTCCGCAAGCCGGACGGAAGCACGCGCATCCTCGGCCTGTGGGACCAGCGGGTGAACGGTGCCTCGGGCACGCCGCCCGCCGGGTTCAACTACGGCGGCGAGTGCACGACGGCCATGATCAACGACGCGATCGGCGGCAACGCGGCGGCGTGCACGCAGCCGTCGACCGGCGGGCACGGCACGCACGTCGGCGGCATTGCCGCGGGCACCGGGCAGGCGACAGGCAACGGGCAGATCGGATACCGGATGATCGGCATGGCGCCCGACGCCGACCTGCTCGTCGCGAACTCGATCGCGCGCGGCGTCGGCGGCACGGACTCGGTTCTCGACGGCATCGCGTACATGAAGGCGAAGGCCGCGGCGCTCGGCAAGCCGCTGGTCGTGAACCTTTCGCTCGGCTCCTACTACGGCGCGCGCGACGGCACGTCGAACTACGAGCGCGGGCTCGACAACCTGTCCGGGCCCGGCGTGATCCTCGTCGGCGCCGCCGGCAACGAGTCGGCGGACCCGATCCGCGCCACCGGCACCATCACGCAGGGCGGCAGCGTGAACATCGGCTTCAACGTTCCGGGCACGCAGGTCGGCGCCCGGCTCGAAATGTGGTACCCGGGCACGAACGCGTACGGCGTCGCCCTGACCGGCCCCGGTTGCGCGACGTCGATCACCGTGAATCCCGGCGACAGCGCCGGCACGATCCAGACCCCGTGCGGCGGCATCGAGGTCACGTCGACGGGCCCGCAGGCCAACAACGACGACCGGCAGATCCTGATCCTCATCGGTTCGACGTCGACCTCGACGTTCAAGCCGGGCGACTGGACGCTGACGGTGATCGGCAACACGGTCGCAGGCGGCAGCGCGCCGTTCTCGATCATCGGCGCCGACAACGGCGGGGAGCTGACGTTCACGACGAACTCGGCGCCGAACATCACGGAGATCCTCACCGGCACGTCGACCGCGAAGCGCGTGATCGCCGTCGCCGCCTACACGACGCGGTATTCGTGGAACAGCACGGCGGGGCCGTTCACGCGCAACTCCGACTTCGGACCGCTGACCGACATTGCCAACTTCAGCAGCCGCGGCCCGCGCCGCAACTGCAGCAATCCGGCGAAGTGCCCGCCGGTGATGAAGCCCGAGATCACGGCGCCCGGCGCGATGATCATGGCCGCGATGTCGTTCGACACGGCGTCGCCGCAGCCGCCGACGAACATCGAGGCCGACGGCGTGCACGTCGCGTTCAATGGCACGAGCATGGCGACGCCGCACGTGGCGGGCGCGGTCGCGCTGATGCTGCAGGTGAACCCCGCGCTGACGCCGGAGCAGGCGAAGGCCGCGCTGTTCTCGACGCGGCAGACCAACGGATTCTCGACCAACCTGCCGACGTTCGACGCCAACTCGCCGGACATGCCGGCCAACCCGAACTACGCGTGGGGCTACGGCATCCTCGACGCGGCGGCCGCCGTGCGCTCGCTGCAGCCGGCCGGAGCGCCGGTGTCGGCGATCGAGTTCTACCACGCCGGGCTCGACCACTACTTCGTCACGTACGTCGCCGACGAGATCGCGAAGCTCGACAACGGCACGTTCGTCGGCTGGGCGCGCACCGGACAGTCGTTCAAGGTCTACGCGACCGCGCAGGGCGGGACATCCGCGGTGTGCCGGATCTACATCCCGCCGGGCAAGGGCAACGGCCACTTCTTCGGGCGCGACAAGGGCGAGTGCGACGGGACGATGAACGCGAACCCGACGTTCGTCCTCGAGTCGGCGACGTTCTTCTACCTGTACCTGCCGAACCTCGGCAACTGCGCCGCAGGAACGATCCCGGTGTACCGCGTGTTCACGAACCGGGCCGACGCCAATCACCGCTACACGACGGACCGTGCGACGCGCGACCAGATGGTCGCCAAGGGCTGGATCGCCGAGGGTGACGGGGCGGACACCGTCACCATGTGCGCGCCGCAGTAGCACGGCTCAAGGCCTGCCGCGGCGGCACCCGCAGGGATCGCCGCCGCAGCTGGCGCGGGAGTTGCTGCGGCCGCAGATGCGTCGTTCGTTCGGAGGCAGGCCGTGGAAAAGTTCCTGTACGCGATCGCCGGATTCGTGGTCGGTGCCGCCGCCGGCGCGGCGGCCGCCGCCTGGTACATGGAGGAGGACTTCGCCGCGCGCCAGCGCACGCTGCTGATCCTGCACGGCGACCGGCGCGCGCTGGCGTGCCAGCTCCCGGAGGCGCAGCGGCCGAAAGGCGTCGACTGCGAGGGGCTGACGCGGTAGGCGGTCGCCCCCACGGCCCGGCCTTCGCCCGACGATCGAAACCGAGCGAGGCTCGCATCTGCGGAAATCCGGGCCCGGCCCGGTGTTCGCTCGCCGCGCCGTCGCGATCGCGCTCCCCGCCGGCGGGAAGAGGATGGGGGCGACGGGCGTTCGCGCTAGGCCGCACGCGCGAATGGCCCTAAACTTGCCCCCTCGCGCCGCATTCCGCCCATGTCCGCCGACTTCCTGAAAGAGCTCGAAATCCAGCGCGGCTACCTGCTCCGGGTCGCCCGGCTGCAGCTGCGCGACACGGCGCTGGCCGAGGACGTCGTGCAGGACACGCTGGTGGCCGCGCTGGCGGCGCAGGCAGGCTTCACGGGCAAGTCCAGCGTCAAGACGTGGCTGACCGGCATTCTGAAGCACAAGATCGTCGACGCGATCCGCCGGAAGCAGCGCGAGCCGGTGGCGGCCAGCACGCTCGACGACGAGGCCGACATCGAGGACTTCGACGCCATGTTCAACGAGCGCGGCTCGTGGCGGGAGAAGCCGACCGAATGGGCGAGCCCGGACGACGCCCTCTCGCAGCGCCAGTTCTTCGAGATCATGGAAGCGTGCATGGAGAAGCTGCCGCCGAACACGGCGCGGGTGTTCCTGATGCGCGAGGTCATGGAGCTCGAAACCGACGAAATCTGTAAGGAATTGTCGATCACCGCGAATAATCTCTGGGTGATTCTCTACCGCGCCCGGATGTCGCTGCGCGAATGCCTGCAGCTCAACTGGTTCGCGGGCGACCGGCGGGGCTGACGCGTCCGCACGCCGCCGAGAAATCGTCCCGGGTCCCATGAAATCGCTCGCCCACATCCTCGGCCATCTCGTCTCGTGCAGGGACGTGACCCACCTCATCTCGCAGCGGGAGGATCGCACGCTGACGTCGTTCGAGCGGATCAAGCTCGAGTGGCACCTTGCCGTATGCAAGGCCTGCATGGCGGTCGAGAAGCAGTTCCGCTTCATGCACGAGGCGATGCGCCGCTACCGGCAGTAGCGGGACGGACGGGCCCCGATGGAACTGACGGTCAACGGGACGGTTCGCCGCCTCGACCCGCCGCCGGCGACGGTCGCGGAGCTCGTGCGGGCGCTGAACCTCGACGGCAAGCGCATCGCCGTCGAGCGCAACGGCGAGATCGTCCCGAAGAGCCTCTACGGGCAGACCGCGGTGGCCGCCGGAGACCGCCTCGAGGTCGTCGCGGCCGTCGGCGGCGGGTAGGCCCCCGCTCCCCGCGGGCGTAAAATGCGCGGGATGAACGCTCCCGCCGCGCCCGCCGCCCTCGCCGACCCGCTGGTCATCGCCGGCCGCGCGTATTCGTCCCGCCTGCTCGTCGGCACCGGCAAGTACCGCGACTTCGCGCAAACCCGCGACGCCGTGGTCGCGTCCGGCGCGCAGATCGTCACCGTGGCGATCCGCCGCACGAACCTCGGCCAGGACGCGAACGCGCCGTCGCTGCTCGACGCGCTGCCGCCGGCGGAGTTCACGTACCTGCCCAACAGCGCCGGCTGCTACACGGCCGACGACGCCGTGCGCACGCTGAAGCTCGCGCGCGAGCTGCTCGACGGCCACGCGCTGACCAAGCTCGAGGTATTGGGCGACGCGAACACGCTGTTCCCCAACGTGCGCGAGACGCTGAAGGCGGCCGAGCGCCTGGTCGCCGACGGCTTCCAGGTGATGGTCTACACGTCCGACGACCCGATCGTCGCGCGCGAGCTGGAGCAGATCGGCTGCGTGGCGATCATGCCGCTCGCGTCGCTGATCGGCTCGGGAATGGGCATCCTCAACCCGTGGAACCTGAAGCTCATCATCGAGCAGGCGAAGGTCCCGGTGCTGGTCGACGCGGGCGTGGGCACCGCGTCCGACGCGGCCATCGCGATGGAGCTGGGCTGCTCCGGCGTGCTCATGAACACGGCGATCGCGCTCGCGCAGGACCCGGTGCGGATGGCGCGCGCGATGAAGCTCGCCGTCGAGGCCGGGCGCGAGGCGTTCCGCGCCGGTCGCATGCCGCGCAAGCTGTACGCGGCGAGCCCGAGCTCGCCGACGACCGGCCTCATCGCGTAGGGACGCGGCCGATGCGACTCGCTCCGCGGCTTGCGGTGGGTGCGCTTGCCGCCGCCTTCGCGGCCGCGGCGCCCGCTGCGCCGCTCGCGCAGGAGCGCGTGCTCGAGCTGTGCGCCGGCGTGGAAGGCATCACGCACTGCGGCCGCCGCATCGAGGCCGAACAGCTGAAGGCGCTGCCCGACCTCGCCGTCCGCGACGGCGACACGTTGCGGGTGAAGCTCTTCCCGTCGGGAACACGCGATTTCGTCGACACCGCCAGCGCCGGCAACGACCGCGGCTATGCGTTGTGGGACTACTGGAGCCCGATCAACGCGGTCGTGCTGTTCGTGACGTCCGGCGACGAGATTTCCTACGCGGTGCTGCAGCGCGCGTCGGGCGCCCTGACGGCGCTGCCCGCCGAGCCGGTGCTCTCGCCCGACCGCCAGCGCGTGGCGGTCGCCGACTTCTGCCCCGCCCGCTGCGCGAACGAGGTCACGGTCTGGCGCGTCACGCGCGAAGGCCTGCGCAAGGAGGCCGCGATGAAGCCCTCGGCCGCGTGGACGGACGTCACCGTGGCGTGGAAGGACGGCGAGGCGGTGCGCCTCCAGTACACGACGCCGGGCGACGCGAAGCCGCGCACCGAGGAGCGCGAGCTCTCCGACCGCGTGTGGCAACGGCCGTGACGCCGCGCGCGTGAGCGCCGAAGGGAAGCCGCCCGCCGGCCCGGCGATGCGTCCGATCCGGAGCTTCGTGCTCCGGCAGGGCCGTCTCTCGCCCGCCCAGGCGCGCGCGCTCGACACGCTGCTGCCGCGCTACGGGATCGACTACGCGCCGCGCGCGCTCGACTTCGCGGCGGCGTTCGGCCGGCGCGCGCCCGCGATCCTCGAGATCGGCTTCGGGATGGGCGAGACGACGGCCGCCATCGCACAGGCGCATCCGGAACACGACTTCCTCGGCATCGAGGTGCACGCGCCAGGCGTGGGTGCGCTGCTGCGGGAAGTCGAGGCGCGCGCGCTGACCAACGTCCGCGTCGTCCGCCACGACGCGGTGGACGTCGTCGCACACATGATTCCACCGCACTCGCTCGCCGGCGTGCACGTGTACTTTCCCGACCCGTGGCCGAAGAAGCGCCACCACAAGCGCCGGCTGCTGCAGCCGCCGTTCGTGCACGCGCTGGCGGCGCGGCTCGCGACGGGCGGCTACCTGCACGCGGCGACCGACTGGGACGAGTACGCGCAGGAGATCCTCGCGACGTTCGCCGCGGAGCCGCTGCTCGCGAACACGACCGACGGCTTCGCGCCGAGGCCACCGTGGCGGCCGCAGACGAAGTTCGAGGCGCGCGGCGCGAAGCTCGGGCACGGATCGTGGGACGTCCTCTTCCGGCGGCGCTGAGCAGTCGCGGCCGCCCGCCGCCCGCGCCGTCCTTGCCCGACCGATGGGCCGCGCCGATAATGCGGGCCGAGAGGGGGTGCTCATGGGCGAGGACCGCGTGGACCGGCGCCTGGCCGCGATCATGGCCGGTGACATCGCGGGCTACAGCCGGCTCATGGGCGCCGACGAGGAAGGCACGCTGCGCCAGCTGAAAGGGCACCGCAAGGAACTCGTCGATCCCAAGATCACCGAGCATCGCGGCCGCATCGTGAAGACGACCGGCGATGGCGTACTCGTGGAATTCGGAAGTGCCGTCGACGCGGTGCGCTGCGCGGTCGAGATCCAGCGCGGCATGGCCGAGCGTACGGCCGGCATGCAGGCCGACCAGCGCATCCAGTTCCGCATCGGCATCAACGTCGGCGACATCATCAGCGACGATAACGATATCTTCGGCGACGGCGTCAACGTCGCGGCGCGGCTCCAGGCTCTGGCCGAGCCGGGCGGCATCTGCGTCGCGCGCACCGTGCACGACCAGGTGTGCGACAAGCTCTCATTCGGCTTCGAGGACATGGGCGACCAGGCCGTCAAGAACATCGTGCGGCCGGTGCGCGCCTACCGCATCGAGATCGAAGGCGGCGCGCCGGCACCGGCGCGCGCTCGCGAGGCCGTGTTCCGCCGTCCCGCGGTCGCGGTGCTCCCGTTCGACAACTTGACGCGCGACCCCGAGCAGGAGTACTTCGCCGACGGCCTCACCGAGGACATCATCACCGCGCTCTCGCACTGGAAGACGTTTCCCGTCATCGCGCGCAACTCGACGTTCACGTACAAGGGACAGCCGGCGAAGGTGCAGCAGGTCGCCAAGGAGCTCGGCGCGCGCTACGTGATCGAGGGCTCCGTGCGCAAGGGTGGGAACCAGGTCCGCATCGCCGTGCAGCTCATCGACGCCGACACCGGTCACCACGTATGGGCCGAGCGGTACGACCGGCGCATCGACGACATCTTCGAGGTGCAGGACGAGATCACCGAGCGCATCGCGTGCACGATCGCGCCGGAGCTCGAGCGCGCCGAGCGCGCACGCTCGACCACCAAGCCGCCCGGAGATCTCGAAGCGTGGGACTGCTATCTGCGCGGCATGGCGGCGCTGCACGAGTTCACGAAGGAGGGCAATGCCCGCGCGCGGGCGATGTTCGAGCGCGCGCAGCAGCTCGACCCCGGGTACAGCCGCAACTGGACCGGGTTCGCTTACAGTCACTACCGGGACGCATTCCTCGCCTTCTCCGACGACCGCGAGCAGTCGATCAGCGCCTCCGTCGAGGCGGCGCAGAAGGCGATCGCCCTCGACGACGGCGACGCGCTCGCGCACTTCGTGCTCTCCCGCGGGTTGCAGCTCGCGGGGCGGATCGAGGCGGCGCTGCGCGAGGCGCGGCTCGCCATCGAGCTCAATCCGAACGACTCGGGCGGGCATGCGTCGCTCGGCGCCCTGCTGGTGTCAACCGGCGCGCCAGACGAGGGCATCGCCGAGCTGCAGCGTGCGCTGCAACTGAGCCCGAAGGATCCGCGCGCGCATATCTTCCTCGGGCTGCAGAGCGCCAGCCACTTCCTCGCCGGCCGCTATGTCGACGCCGCCGCGTACGCGCGCGAGGCGCTCAGCCGGCAGTCGGCCGATCCGGCCGCGCGCGTACTGCTGGCGGCGAGCCTCGCGACCGCAGGCAATGCCACGGACGCGAAGGTCGCGCTCGACGCGGGTCCGCCGATCGATGCCGCGCACCTCGAGCGGCTGTGGGTGATCGACTGGCTGCGGCCCGCCGATCGCGACCGCATCCGGGACGCGCTGCGCAGCGCGGGGTGGGATGGCGGCGGCGCGGCCGCCTAGCGCGGGCGTCCCCTCGCCTGAGACCGCGCCGGCGCCGGGCCACGCCCGGGGCCGGCCCGCGCGTCAGCCGCGCACGGCGTCGCGCTGGGCCGAGGGCCGGCCCGTGGCCGCCGCGGCGCCGGCCTGCGCGAACGCGATGAGCCGCGTAATCGCGCTGCGCGCCACGTCGCGCGAGAAGTGCGTGCGGATGTTGTCGCGGCCGGCGGCCGCGAGCCGGTTCCACAGCGCCTCGTCGTGGTACAGCCGGACGATCGCGTCGGCGAACCCCTTCGCGTCGTCGGCGACCAGCGCGTCGCGCTCCGGCACCAGCGACATCCCCTCGATCGACGGCGTGGTGGCGACCACCGGCAGGCCGTAGCTCATCGCCAGGTTGATCTTGCCCTTGACGCCGGCGCCGTAGCGCAGCGGCGCGATCGACACGCGGCAACCGTTGAAGTACGGCGTCACGTCCGGCACGTAGCCCGTCACGACGAAGTCCTCGGCGGCGAGCGCGCGCACGGTCGCCGGCACCTTGCTGCCGACGATGTACGTCTTGACGCCCGGCAGCGCGGCGCGCACGTGCGGTAGGATCTCGTTGGCGTACCAGAGCACGGCGTCCGTGTTGGGCGGATGCTGGAAGCCGCCGATGAACACGAGGCCCTCGCGCTCGGCGAACGGCTGGCCCGGCGGGAACAGCTCGTGGATCGTCGACAGCACGAGCACGCGCGCATCCGGCGCGATCTCGGCCAGCAGCGTCTGCTCGTACGTCGACACGACCAGCGTGACGTCGGCCTTGCGGATCAGCGCGAGCTCCTCGTCGCGCTTGGCCCGGGCCGCCGCGCGGGCGACGGCGCTGCCCTCGAGCTCGGCCTGCCGCTCGGTGCGCAGGAAGTGCAGGTCGACCGTGTCGAACACGACGAGCGCCTGCGGTGCGAACGCGCGCACGGCGTCGATGTGCTTGACGGCGATGTAGTGGCGCGAGATGACGACGATGTCGAACTCGCCGCCACGCTTGTCGAGGAGGTCCGTGATCGAGCGCGTGAACGGGTGGAACAGGACCTCGACGCCGCGCTGCTGGAGCTGCGACACGTACGGCTGCCGGTGCTCGAGATTGTCGGCGACGAACGTCACCTTGCAGCGCAGCGACGTCAGGATCTCGAGAATGGCGAGCATCCGCATCGACCCGGCGTCGTGATCCGGCGTCAGCATGCACGCGTCGATGACGAGCACGCGCAGCTTGGCCCAGCGGTCGCGCTCGAGCCCCGCCTCGACGCCGTTCGCGCGATGCGTCGTCAGCGCGCCCGCCCACTTCTGCGCGAACGTCGAAAGATTGACGACCTGGTGCCGCTTGACACCCGCCGTCTCGTCGGTGCCGGATGTCTGTCCCTCGAAGTGGACGATGGTCGCCGCCGGCTGGTAGTAGACCTTGCGGCCGGCGGCGCGCACGGCGAACGCGAGGTCGGCGTCCTCGTAGTAGGCCGGGGCGTAACGGGCGTCGAAGCCCCCGAGCTCGCGGAAGAAGTCCGCCGGGATCGCGAGGCACGCGCCCGAGCAGTAGTCGGCCTCGCGCAGGTAGTTGAACTCGGGCCGCGCCGGGTCGTCGTTGCGGCCGAAGTTCCACGCCGAGCCGTCGCGCCAGACGATGCCGCCCGCCTCCTGCAGCCGGCCGTCCGGGTAGACGAGCTTGGCGCCGACGAGACCGGCGTCCGGACGGTCGTGGAACACGCGCAGCAGCGCCTCCAGCCAGCCCGGCGTGACGATCGTGTCGTTGTTCAGGAAAACCACGTACTCGCCGCGCGCGAACTCGGCGCCGCGGTTGCACGTGCCGATGAAGCCCAGGTTCTCGGCGTTGCGCTCGAAGCGGACGCCGGTCACCCCGGCAAGCGCCTGCGCGACCGGCTCGGGCGACGCGTCGTCGACGACGATCACGTCGACCATGTCGTGCGGCGTGTTCTCGTGCAGGCTCTTGAGGCACGTGTACGTCAGCATCGGCTTGCCGTACACGGGGATCACGATCGATGCCAGCGGCGCCGCCGGCGGCGCGAACGCGAGCGGCGTCATCGCCTGTTCCTGGTGGAACTGGACCGGCGCGGCCGGCTTGAAGCGTTCCTCGGGCGCGACCTTCTCGCGCACGCGCTTCGCCAGCGCGCCCGGGCCTTCGTGGCGCAGGATCGAGAACGCGAGCGCCGACAGCTGCGGCAGGCGCACGACGCCGGCGCGCCACGCGTGGAAGCGCGCGCGGGCGACCTTCATCCGCTGGCCGGCGTTGCGGATCGGCGCCGTCATCCGCCACGCCTTCGAGGTCTCGAGCTCGTCGATGCGGTGGCGCGCCGCCGTTACCGACGACTCGAGGTGCGCCGCGTGCATCTGCATCTGGTCGGCCTGCATCTGCATCTGGCCCGCCTCCGCCTGCATCTCCGAGATCTGCAGCTGCGCCGAGTGGAAGCGGCGCTGGGTGGCCAGCAGCTCGCCCGCGAGCTGCTCGCGGTCGCCCTTCGCGCGCTCCTGCACGGCGCGGAAGTGCTCGCGCAGGTGCTCGAGCTGCGCCGACACGGTGCCGATCTGGTGCTTCAGCTCGCTGCGCGCGGCCGTGTGGCCGCACTCGACGCCGGCCGTGTAGAGCTGCGGCAGCGACAGCGGGACGACCTCCACCTCCCCTTCCTTCAGGTAGAAGTGCCGCTCGTCCAGCGCGGGCAGCGCATCCGGCAGCGCGTGGGCGCGCGGCGCGGCGGGCAGCGGCGCCAGGTAGAGCGTGCGGTAGCGGGCGGGGTCCATCATCCGGCCACCTTCGACAGCGCGGCGGCGGCGCCGGACGCGCCGCGCGGCAGCACGCCCGCGGCCGCGAGCAGCGCCTCGTTCCACCGCGCGGGCGGTGCGTTCCACGCCACGGTCGTCGAGCGCGGCACGCCGGCCAGCCGCTCGGGAAACGCGCCCAGCGCCGACGCGACGATCGGCAGGCCCGACTGCAGCGCCACCGACAGCGTGTACGCGAACGTCTCCGGCACCTGCGCCGCGAACAGCAGCACGTCGGGCTTCTCCGCGGCGATGAGCTGCGGCAGCTCGCTGTCGACGTACTGGCCGTAGATGGTGAGCGGCGCCTCGGGCGCCTGCGGCACGGGCTCGGTGGTCGAGCCCAGCACGCGGAACGACAGCGGCAGCCCGCGCTCGCGTGCGTCGCGCGCGCAGGCGGCGACGACGTTGAGGCCTTTCTCCGGCGACAGGTTGCCGAGGATCGCCACCCGCGCGACGCGCGGCATCGCGGGGGCGGGGCCTTCCGGATGCGGCCAGACCTCGATCGCGAGCTCCGGCACGTAGCGGCGCACGCGCGTGGCGACGTCCTGCGACGGCGCGATCACCCGCGCGGCGCCGCGCAGCAGGCGCGCGAACGCGCCGCGCCACGTCGCGATGTCGAGCCCCCACTGGCCCGGCCGCCGCGCGAGGCACGCCGCGCATCCGGCCGCGTCCGGCTCGCCGCAATAGCGGCCGTCCTCGGTCACGAGGTGGTATTGCGGGCAAATCGGGTGGTAGTCGTGCAGCGTGTAGTCGTACGGCACGCCGACGACCGCCGGCAGCTCGAGGATCGCGCGCGGCTGCAGGTGGACGTGGTGGAAGTGCAGGCGCTCGACACCGATCGCGCGCAGCGTCTCCGCGAGCAGCGGCAGGTCGCCCGGCAGCGTGAAGTAGAGGGCGAAGCTCTCGCCGGCACGCGGCCACGACAGCTTCACCGTGTCGCCCACCGCGGGCTCGAGGAACAGCACCTCGCACCGCGCGTCGGTGAGCGCGACCAGGTCGTTCATGTAGCGGCGAATGCCGCCGCCCCACGGATGCGATACGTACACGAGCAGGCGCTTGCCCGACTCGGCGAGCCGCAGGAGGTCCACGCGGCGCGCGCACGCGCGTCCCGGCTCCCGCTCGGCGACGTCCTTGCGCTGCGCCGGGTACGACGGATAGAGCTTGGCGAGCGCCTCCTCCGCGCGATGCGACAGCGCTTCGGCCTCGCGCTTGCCGAACGAGGCGTGCCCGTCGTGGCCGACGAAGACGTCGCCGGCGAGCGCGTGACGGAACCCGGCGCTCGCGGCGCGCAGACAGAAGTCGATCTCGACGCCGTAGTCGCCGCCCAGCGGATTGGCGTCGAACGCGCCGACCGCGTGCAGGCACTCGCGGCGGAAGTACAGCGCCGGACCGTCGACGAAGGGGAGCGGGATCGCGGCTCCCGCATTCGCGCGGGCGAATAGCGCGTCGAGCGTGGCGACGGTCTGGCCGCCCGGCAACGGGTTCGCGCTGCGCGGCAACGGGTAGGTGGCGATGCCGACGTTGTCGGTGAACGCGCCGACGACGCCGACGTCGCGCGCCTCGGCGTGCTTCGCGAGCCGGTCGAGCCAGTCGTTCGCGACCTCGGCGTCCGCGTGGAGCACGACGACGTCGCGGTCGCGGTGCAGCCCGAATCCGCGGTTGGCGGCGGCCGCGAAGCCTTGCCGCACCGGCTGCTCGACGACGGTCGCGCCGCCGGACTGCGCGAGGCCGGCGAGGTAGCGCACGGCGTCCGCGTCGGTCGCGCCGTCGTTCACGACGATCAGCTCGTAGGGCATGCGGACCGTGGCGCCACGCACGCTGTCCACGCAGCGCCGCAGCAGGTCGACGCTGCCTTGGAAGGGTATGACGACGTCGACCGCGCTCATCGTCCTCCCCTCGCGAAGCGCCGCCGTGCCGCGAACAGCGGGTAGCGCAGCCATCCGCGCGCCGACTCGCGGTAGGCGAGTCGTGCCTGCGTGTCGGCGTGCGCGGCCGCCTCGCGCGCGTGCGCGTCGCGGGCATCGGCCAGCGCGGCCTGCGAACGGGCCAGCGCAGACTCGCGCTCGGCCAGCGCCGACTCGAGCCGCGCGACGGCCGCCTGCGCCGCCGCCTGCGTCGACGCGAGCGCGGACTCGAGCGACGCGATGCGCTCGCCCTGCACGCGGGCGACTTCGCGCGCGCTCGCCAGCGCGTTCACCGCGTCGACCAGCCGCGTCTCGCGCTCGTCTGCGATCTTGCGCGCGTCGCGCTCCGCCCACTCGAGCTCGCGCTCGTGCCGGAGCGCGCGGGCGTAGTCGCGCCACAGCGAGAGCGCGCCGTCGTCGAACAGAGAGAGCGACGGCAGCGCGGGCAGCGTCGCGCCGACGCCGCCGCAGACGACGACGAAGTACATCGGCGGCGCCGGCGCCGCCGCGGCCGCCGGCCGGTCGCCGGCGAGCGTGACGCACGACGCCGCGCCCGCGGACGGACCTTCGGCCCACAGCGCCGACTGCGCGACGACGCGCTGCGCGTACCACGCCTGCTGCGGGAACGCCGGCGAGAGCAGCGCGGCCAGCTCGTCGCGGTCGAGCTCGCGCACGTGGTAATGGTTCTCGACGCCACCACCCTCGTTGTACACCGGGCGGTTGGGCGACGAGATGACGAGCACGCCGTCGCCCGCCAGCACACGGCGGAATTCCGCGAGCATCGCCTGCTGCTCGCGCAGGTGCTCGACGGTCTCGAACGACACGACGAGGTCCACGGCCGCGTCCGGCAGCGGCAGCGCCGTCACCGACGCGGCGGCGAACTCGAGGTTCGCGCGCGCGTAGCGGGCGCGGGCGTGCGCGATGGCCTCGGCCGAGACGTCGACGCCGGTCACCTGCCGTGCGGACTGCGCGAGCAGGTGGCTGCCGTAGCCTTCGCCGCATGCGGCGTCGAGCACCCGCCGCCCCGCCGCCAGCGGGGCCACCGCGGCATAGCGGTGCCAGTGCTCGTACCAGATCGGCCCGCGCACGTCCGGCAGGAAGCGCTCGCCGGTGAACGTGAGCGTAGCGGCGGTGTTGGCGGCGGCGGTCAAGGCGGCGAGGTCGCGGGCGCCGCGGGCGTCCCGGTCCGGGAAGCCCGCGGCTAACCCGTTATTGTAGCCGCCCGCGCCCGGGCGCAGCCCTACGCGAGCGTGACGATCACCGGCTGGTGGTCCGACACCTGCGTGGCCGTGTCGACGACGACGGAACGCAGCCGCGGCTTCAGGTCGTCGCTGACGAACACGAAGTCGCACGCGTAAGCGGCCTGGTCCGGAAATTCCTTCTCGTAGATGCGGAACGTCGGAGGATAGGGCTCGCCCGGATGCGCGGCGTCCCACGCATCGGCGAGCGGCGCCGTGCCGTCGGTGAAGGGTGCGGTCATGCGCGCGTGCAGCGGATCCGCGTACTCCAGGTTGAAGTCGCCGGTGATGATCGTGGCGCCCGGCCGCGGAAGCGACTCGAACGGCCCGCCGTCGTCCTTCGTCGGGCTCGGGTCGCGTGCGTGCCCGGCGCCCTCGGCATAGATCGCGCGCAGCGCCTCGACCTGCGCCGTCCTCCGCGCACGTCCGTAGAACTCGAGATGCGTGGTGATCACGCGGACGTCGCCGAACGGCGCGGTGAGGACCGCCTCGATCGCGATGCGCGGCATGCCGGGCACGCCGGGGTCGGCCGGGAACGGCAGCAGGTGCGGGAACACCTGCTGCACCGGCAGCCGCGACAGGATCATATTGCCGAAGCGGCGGCGGCGCCCGCCGTCGCCCGGATGGTCGACGGCCACGCCGGGCACCGCGGTGTAGCCGGGGAGCAGCGCGGCGAGCCGCGCGAACTGGTCCTCACCCGAGTGGCCGGGCAGCCGCGGATCGGGGAAGTTGTCGCCGATTTCCTGCAGACACAGCACGTCGAAGTCGGCGAGGCGCTTCGCCTCCGCGACGACCCGCGCGGCGTCGACGCGGCCGTCGACGCCGCGGCACCACTGGACGTTCCACGTGATGAGCTTCATGGTTGCGTTGCTTTCACAAAGAGGCGCAGAGACGCAGAGGAGGCCATCATCCGGCCTTTCTCTGCGCCTCCCTGTGCGAAGTGTTTCACCGAATACCCGCCCGCATGAACGACTGCACGAACTGGCGCTGGAACAGCAGGAACGCGATCAGCAGCGGGGCCGTCGTCAGCAGCGTGGCCGCCGTGATGATCGACCAGTCGAGCCCCTGGTCGGTCGCCGAGAACACCTGCAGCCCCACGGTGACCGGCCGCGACTCGACCGAGTTGGTGATGATGAGCGGCCACAGGAAATTGTTCCAGTGGTAGCTGACGCTGACCAGCGCGTAGGCGAGGTAGGTCGGCCGCGCGAGCGGAACGTAGACCCGCCACAGCACCTGCAGCGGCGAGCAGCCCTCGACGCGGGCCGCCTCGTCCAGCTCGCGCGGGACCGTCTTGAACGTCTGCCGCAGCAGGAAGATGCCAAAGGCGCTCGCCATGTACGGCAGGCCGATCGCGAGGATCGTGTCCTTGATGCCGAGCGCCGCCATCGTCCGGTAGTTCTCGACGATCAGCACGTCCGGCATGATCATCAGCTGGACGAGCACCAGCGCGAACAGCACGTCGCGGCCGGGGAACTCGAAGCGCGCGAACGCGTAGGCGGCCAGCGTCACCAGCACGAGCTGCGCGGCCAGCACCATCGTGACCAGCAGCACCGTGTTGAGGAAATAGCGGGCGAACGGCGCCGCGGCCCACGCGCGAGCGAAGTTGTCGAGCGTCAGCGGCGCGGCGAGCGCGAAGCGCGTCGAGAACTCGGCCGGGTGGAACGCCGTCCAGAACGAGTACAGCAGCGGCAGCACCCACAGGAAGCCGAGCAGCCACGCCGCCGCGGTCTCCAGCGTGCGCGCGACGCCGCGCGGCTCGTAGACCATCGCGGTCATCGCGGCGACCTCGCGCCGGCGCGGATCATTGGTAGTGCACCTTGCGCTCGAGGAAGAAGAACTGCGCGAGCGCGACGAGCGCCAGCAGCGCCAGCAGGACGACGGTGAGCGCGGCCGCGTACGCGGTGTCCCAGAACCGGAAGCCGACCTCGTACACGTAGTACAACAACAGCGCCGTCGCGTTGTCGGGGCCGCCGCGCGTCATCACGAAGATGTGGTCGACGAGCCGGAACGCGTTGATCACCGCATTGACCAGCACGAACAGCGTCGTCGGCATCAGCAGCGGGAACGTGACCCGGCGGAAGAAGTACCAGCGCGACGCGCCCTCGATCGCGGCGGCCTCGGCCAGATGCGGCGACATCGACTGCAGCGCGGCCAGGTAGAAGATCATGAAGAAGCCGGCCTCCTTCCAGATCGTCACCAGCATCAGCGCCGGCAGCGCCGTGCTCTTGCTGCCGAGCCAGTTGTGGCTGCCGGCGCCGAATGCGCCCAGGAACTTTTCGAGGAGGCCGTACTCGGGCGTGTAGAAGAAGAGCCAGATGTTCGCCACGGCGATCATCGGCAGCACCGTCGGCGTGAAGTACGCGAGCCGCAGGACGCCGCGCCCGGCGATGCGCTCGTTCACCCAGACCGCCATGAGGATCGCGATGACGACTGACGCGGGGATCGTGCCCACCGCGTACCAGAGGTTGTTGCCGAGCGCCTGCCAGAAGATCGGGTCGTCGGCCAGCTGCCGGTAGTTGTCGATGCCGACGAACACGGATGGCCGGCTGCCCTTCGGCGTCGAGAAGAAGCTCTGCCAGAGCGTCGCCACCGCCGGGTAATGCGTGAACAGCGCGAGCAGCACCATCGCCGGCAGCAGCAGCAGCCAGCCGTAGAGCCATTGGGTGGTGCGGGTCATCCGTGCTCAAACGCGCCGCAGCGCGGCGGTCGTGAATGGTACAACGGGCACGCGGTGACGCGCGGTCGCGCTGCGCAAGACTACAATGGCCGGAGAATTCGAAGACGGGGTGGTCGAATGAATCGGCGCAACGTCCTGCTCGCGGCGGCGGTACTGCTCGGGACCGCTGCGGTTGCGCGCGCGCAGGTCCCCGTCGGGCGTCTGCGCATTGGCGTACTCGTGCCCGGACCGGTCGCAACCTACGAAACCGGAATCGCGAACCTGCGCAGCGCACTCGGCGACCGCGGCTACGTCGAGCCAAGGTCGCTCCAGCTTGTGTTCCGCCATGCCGGCACCGAACTCGACCGGCTGCCGGCACTGGCGCGGGAGCTCGTCGAGGCGGAGGTCGACATCATCGTGACCTCCGCCACGCCGGGGGCGCGGGCCGCCATGGCGGCGACGAAGACGATACCGATCGTGATCGCCTCGGCGGCCGATGTGGTCGGCAGCGGGCTGGTCGCGAGCCTCGCGCGACCCGGCGGCAATGTGACGGGTCTGACACTGCTGATCCCCGACCTTGGCGCGAAACAGCTCGAGCTGCTCGGCGAGTTCGTGCCCGGCCTCGCGCGCGTCGGAATTCTGCGTGGCAAGGGCGAAGGCGCGCAGGCGTTCGAGACCATCCGCGCCGCGGCCGCCGCGCGTGGAATCGCGGCGCGCTTCGAGGAAGTCGAGTCGGTCGCCGAGATCGCGCCGGCCCTCGCCGCGATGACGGCCGCGCGGTGTCAGGCGGTCATCGTGGTCGACGGACCGAGCCTCAATGCTCAAACCGAGCTCATCGCGCGACTTCTGGTCGATCATCGCCTGCCCGCAATTTCGACTCTCCGCATTTACGTCGACGCCGGTTCGCTCGCCTCCTACGGCCCGAACGTCGCGGCGAATTGGCGGCGCGCCGCGTATTTCGTCGACCGCATCGCAAAGGGCGCGCGGCCGGGCGAGCTCCCGGTCGAGCAGCCGACGGTGTTCGAGCTCGCGATCAATCGTCGTGCTGCGAAGGCCCTCGGCCTCGCGATTCCACAGGCCGTGCTGCTGCGCGCCGACGCCGTGATCGATTGAGCCGGCGCGGCGGCCCCCGCAGCGACCGCCGCCCGACACGAACACGCCCGGACGACCGCGACGTGTCGTCCGCCTACTTCTTGAACGGCCGCAGCAGCCGCTCGGCCTCGCGCTGCGCGTCCTTCATCGCCGCCTCCGGCGTCTTGGTGCCGGTCAGCGCCGCCTGCAGGCCGTCGTTCAACGCCTTCGTCACGCGCTGGTTGTCGTGCGTGGAGAGCTCGGCCTTCGCGTACGGCAGCTGGTCGCGCGCGACGGCAGCGGCGGGGAAGCCCGCGACGTACTGCTTCATCACCGGCGTGTCCCACGCGTCGCCGCGCACGGCGACGTAGCCGGTGTCGATCCCCCACTGCGCGGCACGCTGCGGCGTGGTCACCCACTTGATGAACTTGAGCGCCGCGTCGCGCTGCGCCGGCGTCGACTTCGCGAAGATGTAGAAGTTGCCGCCGCCGGTCGGGCTGCCGCGCTGCTTGCCTGCCGGCAGCATCGCCACGCCGAAGTCGAACTTGGCGTTGTTCTTCACGTTGGTCAGGTTGCCGGTCGTCGTCCACATCATCGCGACCTTGCGCTCGAAGAAGTCCTTCGGCGTCGTTCCCCACTCGACGATGCCCTCCGGGTGCACCTTGTACTTCTTCACGAGGTCGACCCAGTAAGTCAGGCCCTCGATCACTTCCGGCCGGTCGTAGTAAGTCTCGGTGCCGGCCTGGTTCATGAGGTTGGTGCCGGCCTGGATCGCGAGCGCCTGGAACAGCCAGTACGGGAAGCCCGACGACGGGATCTGGATACCCCACTGCGTGACCTTGCCCGATGCGTCGCGCTTCGTGAGCTTTTCCGCGTACTCGACCTGCTCCTTCCAGTTCGCGGGCGGCCTGTTCGGGTCGAGCCCGGCCTCCTTGAACGCCTCCTTGTTGTAGTACAGCACGATCGTCGAGCGCTGGAACGGGATGCCCCACGTCTTGCCGCCGGTCTGGCTGTTCTCCATGAACGCCGGATAGAACGACTTCAGCCACGCCTGGTCGTCGGGCGTCCGGAGGAGCCCGTCGAAGGGGATGATCGCGTCCTCGTCGATCAGCGTGAACATGTCGGTCGACAGCAGGATCGACATCACCGGTGGCTCGCCGCTCTTGACCGCGGTCAGCGCCTTCGTGATCGACTCCTGGTAGCTGCCCGAGTAGATCGGCTTCAGCTTGATCTGGGGATTCTCCTTCTCGAAGTCGGCGGCGAAGCCGTCGATGATCTTCGTGATCGGGCCGCCGACCGCGACCGGGTAGTAGAACGAGACCTCGACCGGCTGCGCCCGCGCGACCGGCACGGCCAGCGCCAGGGCCGCCGCCGCCACGGCGACGATGCTGCGGATGAAGCGATTCCCCATGATGCCCTCCTCCTCGATGTGCGAACGATCGCGCTCGCGTTGTTACGCCATCTGCGTTGCGGAAACGTGACGCGCCGGCGGCGCCTGCCGCGCGCCGCTCCCGTCGAAATGGTGCTGCGCGCCGGCGGACCACGCGAGCCATGCGGCGTCGCCGCGCGCGAGTCCGACGCTGCCCTGCACGCGCACCGCCAGCGGCTGGTTGCCGAGCCGGCAGGAGAGCAGCGAATCGCCGCCCAGGTATTCCACGCCCTCGACCGTCGCCCGGTGCCCGCGGTCGACGGCCAGCCCGATGTGCTCCGGCCGCACGCCGAGCTTGCCGCCGGCGCACTCGGCCGGGAGCACGGCCGGCCCCTCGGTGCCGGCGACGACCGCGCCGTCGGGCCCCGCCTCCAGCGCCAGCAGGTTCATCGGCGGCGTGCCGATGAAGCGCGCGACGAACACGTTCGCCGGCGCCTCGTAGAGCTCGACCGGCGTGCCGTTCTGCTCGATGCGGCCGGCATTGAGCAGGATCACGCGGTCGGCCATCGACATCGCCTCGACCTGGTCGTGCGTCACGTAGACCATCGTGATGCCGAGCTTGCGCTGCAGCGCACGGATCTCCTGCCGCATCTCGGCGCGCAGCTGCGCGTCGAGGTTCGACAGCGGCTCGTCCATCAGGCATACCGGCGCCTCGTTGATGATCGCGCGGCCGAGCGCGACGCGCTGCTGCTGTCCGCCGGACAGCTGCGACGGCTTGCGCCCGAGCAGCGGCGTCAGGCCGAGCAGGTCGGCGACCTTCGCGAGCCGCGCGTCGCACTCGGCGGGCGGCGTGCGGCGCACGCGCAGGCCGAACAGGATGTTCTCGGCGACGGACAGGTGCGGAAACAGCGCGTAGCTCTGGAACACCATCGCGATGTTGCGCGCGGACGGCGGCAGCCCGGTGACGTCGCGATCGCCGATCGTGATGCGGCCGCCGTCGGCGGCCTCGAGCCCGGCGATCAGGCGCAGCGTCGTCGACTTGCCGCAGCCGGACGGGCCCAGCAGCACGTTGAGCGTGCCCGGCTCGAGCGCGAACGAGACGGCGTCGACCGCCCGCACCTGGCCGTCCTCGGTCGCCCAGTGCTTGCTGACGTTCTCGACGGCGATGGCCGACACCGTGCGCTCCAGGGCCTGACGTTCGTGACGCGGGTCATGCAGCGCCCGGGCGGACGCGGCAGCGCATCATAGCGAAAACCGCCGGTGCCGTCAGCCGAAGAGCCCGGTCAGGGCGGCGCCGGGGTCCGGCGCGCGCATGAACGCCTCGCCGACGAGGAACGCGTGGACGCCGCGCTCGCGCATCATCGCGACGTCGCGCCGGGTGGCGATCCCGCTCTCCGTCACCACCAGCCGGTCCTTCGGCACGCGGGCGAGCAGGTTGAACGTCGTGTCCAGCGTGACGCTGAAGTTGCGCAGGTTGCGGTTGTTGATCCCGAGCAGCGGGGTCTTGAGCGCGAGCGCGCGCTCGAGCTCCGCACCGTCGTGGATCTCGACCAGCACGTCCATCCCGTACGCGAGCGCGCTGGCCTCGAGCGCGGCCATCTGCGCGTCCTTGAGCGCGGCGACGATCAGCAGGATCGCGTCGGCGCCGAGCGCGCGCGACTCCGCCACCTGGTACTCGTCGACGATGAACTCCTTGCGCAGCGCCGGCAGCGCGCAGGCGTCGCGCGCCTGCTGCAGGTATTCGGGCGCACCCTGGAAGAACGGACGGTCGGTGAGGACCGACAGGCACGCGGCGCCGGCGCGCTCATAGCTCGCGGCGATCGCCGCGGGGTCGAACTCCGCACGCAGCACGCCCTTGCTCGGACTCGCCTTCTTGATCTCGGCGATCACCGCCGGCCGGCCGGCGTCGACGCGCGCGCGCAGCGCGCGGGCGAAGCCGCGCGGCGGCGGCAGCGCGCGCGCTTCCGTGTCGACCAGCGCGAACGGGCGGTCGACCTGCGCGGCGATGACCTCCTGCGCCTTGGTCGTGACGATCTTCTCGAGGATGTCGCTCTTGCTCATGGGCGCGGGATTCACGCGTTCGCGGCGGCGAGCTTCTGCGTCGCCGCGACGAACTGCTCGAGCTTCTTCAGCGCGGCGCCGCTCGCGATCGACGCGCGCGCGCGCTCGATGCCCTCGTCGATCGACTGGGCGAGGTTCGCCGCGTACAGCGCGGTGCCGGCATTGAGCACGACGATCTCCCGCGGCGTGCCTTCGGTGTCGGAGAGCGCCTCCAGCACCATCTCCCTCGACTCCAGGGCGTCGGCCACCTTGAGGCCGCGATGCGACTTCATCGAGATGCCGAAGTCCTCCGGGTGGATCTCGTACTCGCGGATCTGCCCGTCGCGCAGCTCGCCGACCATCGTCGCCGCGCCGAGCGACACCTCGTCCATGCCGTCCTTGCCGTAGACGACGAGCACGTGCGACGCGCCGAGGCGCTCGGCCACGCGCACGTGGATGCCGACCAGGTCCGGGTGGAACACGCCGATCAGCTGGTTCGCGGCGCCGGCGGGATTGGTGAGCGGACCCAGGATGTTGAAGATCGTGCGCACGCCGAGCTCGCGCCGCACCGGCGCGGCGTGCTTCATCGCCGAGTGGTGGGAGGGCGCGAACATGAAGCCGACGCCCGTCTCGCCGATGCACGCGGCGACCTGCGCGGGCTTCAGCATGATGTTGGCGCCGAGCGCCTCCAGCACGTCGGCGCTGCCCGACTTCGACGACACCGACCGGTTGCCGTGCTTGGCGACGCGCGCCCCGGCGCCGGCGGCGACGAACATCGACGCCGTCGAGATGTTGAACGTGTGCGACGCGTCGCCGCCGGTGCCGACGATGTCGAGCAGGTGCTCCGGATCGGCAACGTCGACCTTCGTCGACAGCTCCCGCATCACCTGCGCCGCGGCGGCGATCTCGCCGATCGTCTCCTTCTTGACGCGCAATCCGATGGTCAGCGCCGCGATCATGACCGGCGTCACCTCGCCGGTCATGATCTGGCGCATCAGCGACAGCATCTCGTCGGGGAAGATCTCGCGGTGCTCGATCGTGCGCTGCAGCGCCTCCTGCACGGTGATGGTCATGGCCGGGACTCCTGGTTCGCGAGGTCGCGCGCGCGGCGGCGCGTGAGGTCGACGCGGCAGCCCATCGTTCCCTGCTCCGCGCCGCTGCCGCCCGCGTACATCGCGCGGACGAAGTCGCACTGCGCCTTGCGGTAGTCGGCGAATGCCCGCATCGACTTCGCCAGCGCCGCCGCCGCGCCGGCGCGGCCGGTCGCAAGGTCGAGGTCGCGTGCGCGCTTGCCGGCGTCACCCTCCGCCTTGATGAGCGCATCCTGCGCCTCGCGGTCGGACTCGAGCAGGCACTTCGAGACGGCGCTCGAATCTCCCTTGATCATGCACTCTTCCAGCGCGCCCGCGCCGGCCGTCATCGCGACGACGCACGCACACGCGCCGACCATCCAAGCAATCGCCCTCATCGCCGGTCCTCCAGGAAGTTCGCGAGCAGCCGCATGCCGTGCTCGGTCAGGATCGCCTCCGGATGGAACTGCACGCCCTCCACGGCCAGCCGCCGGTGGCGCATACCCATGATCTCGCCGTCGTCGGCGGTGGCGGTGACCTCGAGCTCGTCCGGCACGCGCTCCCGCTCGATCGCCAGTGAATGGTACCGCGTGACGGAGAATGGCGACGGCAGCCCCTTGAACACGCCGCGGCCGTCGTGCGTCACCGGCGACAGCTTGCCGTGCATCACCCGCTGCGCGCGGACGATGCGCCCGCCGAACGCCTGCCCGATCGCCTGGTGCCCGAGGCACACGCCCAGGATCGGGATGGCGCCGGCGAAGCGGCGGATCAGCGGCACCGAGATGCCGGCCTCGCTCGGCGTGCACGGCCCCGGCGACACGACGATCTGCGCGGGCTTCATCGCCGCGACCTCGTCGAGCGTGATCGCGTCGTTCCGGTACACGCGCACGTCCGCCCCGAGCTCGCCCAGGTACTGGACGAGGTTGTAGGTGAAGCTGTCGTAGTTGTCGATCATGAGAAGCACGGTCAGGCCTCCTCGTCGAGACCTTGCTGCACCATCTCGGCCGCGCGCAGCACCGCGCGCAGCTTGTTCAGCGTCTCCTGCCACTCGCCCTCGGGCGACGAGTCGTGGACGATGCCGCCGCCGGCCTGCGCGTACAGCACGCCGTCCTTGAGCACCGCGGTGCGCAGCACGATCGCCGTGTCCATGTCGTCCTGGAAGCTCAGGTAGCCGGCCGCGCCGGAATAAATGCCCCGCTTGGTCGGCTCCAGCTCGTCGATGATCTCCATCGCGCGCACCTTCGGCGCGCCGCTGACCGTCCCTGCTGGGAACGCGGCACGCAGCACGTCGACGCTCGTGAGGCCGGGCTTCAGCGTGCCCTCGACGTTGGACACGATGTGCATGACGTGCGAGTAGCGTTCGATCACCATGCGGTCGGCCACGCGCACCGAGCCGATTTGCGCGACGCGGCCGACGTCGTTGCGACCGAGGTCGAGCAACATCACGTGCTCGGCGATCTCCTTCGGATCCTGCGCGAGCTCCTGCGCGAGCGCCTCGTCGGCCTCGCGGGTGGCGCCGCGCGGCCGCGTGCCCGCGATCGGGCGCAGCGTCACCGTCGAGCCTTCCTTGCGCACGAGGATCTCGGGCGAGGCGCCGACGACGTGGAAGTCGCCGAAGTCGTAGTAGAACATGTACGGCGACGGATTGAGCGAGCGCAGCGCGCGGTAGAGCGACAGCGGCGGCGCGTCGAACGGCATCGTCATCCGCTGCGAGATCACGACCTGCATGATGTCGCCAGCCGCGATGTACTCCTTCGCCCGCGCCACCGCGGCCTTGTAGCCCGCCTCGCCGAACTCGCTGCGAGCGCTCGTGCGCGCGGTCCCGGTCTCGAACGGGATCGCGACCGGCTCGCGCAGCCGGCGCCGCAATGCGGACAGGCGGTCGCGCGCCTTCGCGTAGGCGTCGGGCGCGGCTGGATCCGCGTAGACGATCAACGAGATCCTGCCCTTCAGGTTGTCGACGACCGCGAGCTCCTCGGTCAGCAGCAGCAGCAGGTCCGGCACGTCGGCCAGGCCCGGCGTCGGCGGCTTCCCCGTGTGCGCGAGCTTCGTCTCGATGTGGCGGACGACGTCGTAGCCGAAGATGCCGGCGAGGCCGCCGCAGAAACGCGGCAGGCCGGGGAGCGGCGCCGCGCGGTAGCGGGCGCGAAACGCCTCGACGAACGCGAGCGGGTCGCCGTCGAAGGTCTCGCGAACGCCGCCGTCCTCCTCCACGTCGACGCGGCGGCCGCGCGCGCGCAACCTGACCTTCGCCGGCAATCCGATGAACGAGTAGCGGCCGAACCGCTCGCCGCCGACGACCGACTCCAGCAGAAACGAGTAGCGCGCGTTGGCGAGCTTGAGGTAGAGCGACAGCGGCGTGTCGAGGTCCGCGAACGACTCGAGGACGAGCGGAATGCGGTTGTAGCCCTGGGCGGCGAGCGCCCGGAATTGCGCTTCGGTGATCATGCTGCGACCCTTGTGTTTCCGGCGGCTGGGTGCTTCAGGCGTCGCTAGGGGGTGGGCGCGCGACGCGGACGCAAAGGCGTTAGATGTGGCGCCGCCAGCGCCACTCGCCTTTGCGCCGCCACGCCGCGATCGCGGGCGCGGGGCCGATGCCGGAAAGGATGTCGAAGCTCACGATGCGGGTGGGTTCACGTCCGCCGGACCCGGTCGGCCACGGTGGCGAGGCTTTGGACTATACCATCGCCGCCCAGCGCCTGCACGGGCACGCCTTCGCTGTAGCCGTAGGGCACGACCAGCACCGGACACCCCGCGGCGCGCGCGGCGTCGACGTCGTTGCCGGAGTCGCCGACCATCAGCAGTCGCCCTGGCTGCACGCCGAGCCGCTCGGCAGCGAGCAGGAGCGGCGCCGGGTCCGGCTTCTTCGCGGGCGCGTCCTCGCCGCCGATCACGACGTCGAAGTACGCCTCGATGCCCGCGCAGGCGAGGTGGGGCCGGACGAAGCGCGACGCCTTGTTGGTCACGACCGCGAGGCCGACGCCGGCGTCGCGCATGCGCGCGAGGCTCTCCACGACGTCCGGAAACGGTCGCGTGCCGCTCCCCAGCAGCCCGCCGTAGATCTCCTGGTAGCGCGCGAGGATCGGCGCGAGCGCGTCCACGCTCTCGACCGGCGCGCCGGCCAGCGCGAGCGCGCGCGTCAGCAGGTTCGCCATCCCCTTGCCGACGAGGTCGCGGATCGTCGCCTTCGGCAACGCGGCGAGCCCGCGCTCGGCCAGCAACCGGTTCACGGCCGCCGCGAGGTCGTGGATCGTGTCGAGCAGCGTGCCGTCGAGGTCGAACGCGACCGCGTCGACGTCGAGCGCGACCGGAGCCGCGGCGTCAGCCAACCTTGGCGAGCTCCGCGCGCATCGCGGCGATCGTCGCCGCGTAGTCCCTGGTGCCGAAGATCGCGCTGCCGGCGACGAACGTGTCGGCGCCGGCTTCCGCGATCGCGCGGATGTTGTCGATCTTCACGCCGCCGTCGACCTCGAGGCTGATCGCGCGGCCGGTCCGCTGCACCGCGGCGTCGATGAGCTTGCGCGCCGCCTTGATCTTCTCGAGCGCGTGCGGGATGAACGACTGGCCGCCGAAGCCGGGGTTGACCGACATGATGAGCACCATGTCGAGCTTGTCGATCACGTGCATCAGCCAGTCGAGCGGCGTGGCCGGATTGAACACGAGCCCCGCCGTGCAGCCCGACTCGCGGATGAGGCCGATCGTGCGGTCGACGTGCTCGGAGGCCTCCGGGTGGAACGTGATGTTGGCGGCGCCCGCGCGGGCGAAGTCGGGCACGATCCGGTCGACCGGCTTCACCATCAGGTGCACGTCGACGGGCACGCTCGCGTGCGGCCTGATCGCCTCGCAGACGAGCGGGCCCAGCGTCAGGTTGGGAACGTAGTGGTTGTCCATGACGTCGAAGTGCACGAGGTCGGCGCCGGCGGCGATCACGGCGCGGACTTCCTCGCCGAGCCGCGCGCAGTCGGCGGACAGGATGGACGGGGCGATCCGGAAGCGTGGGGTCATGGGACTATAATCGGTCGGGTTGAAGGCGGGCCGGAGCGATGGCGGAGCGCAAGCGATACGAGATCACCGTGGTGCCGAAGGCGTCCTATCTCGCGGACCGCTCCGATCCCGCGAAGAACGAGTACGTGTTCTCCTACACGATCACGATCACCAACACCGGCGACGTGGCGGCCAAGCTCGTGAGCCGCCACTGGATCATCACCGACGCCGAGCACAAGGTCCAGGAAGTGCGGGGCCTGGGCGTCGTCGGGCAGCAGCCGCTGCTGCAGCCCGGCGAGAGCTTCGAGTATACGAGCGGCGCGTCGATCCCTACTGCGGTGGGCACGATGCGCGGCACCTACCAGATGCGCGCGGAGGACGGGCAGACGTTCGACGCGCCGATCCCGTCGTTCACGCTGTCGGTGCCGCGCACGCTTCACTGACGCTCGTCGTCCGGACGGGCGCGCGGACCGGGATCGGGCGGCTTGCGGCGCGCGCTCATCGTCCACCAAACGATGGCCACGCCGATGATGAGCGCCACCAGACCTTCGAGCAGGATCCAAGCCATCGTCTCGTTCCGTCGCCGTCTGCGGGGCGCCGCCGCGGTGGCGTCGCTGTGCGTCCTTGCCGGCTGCCAGACGGTTCCGCCTCCCGCCGCTCCCGCCGCTCCCGCCGCGCCGGCGCCGCCGCGTGCCGTCTTCACGCCCGTCGCCTGGTCCGAGCTTCCGGGCTGGCAGTCGGACCCGGTCGAGGAGGCGTGGCCGGCGTTCGTCGTTGGCTGCCGAGCGCTCGTCGCCGACACGCGGAAGCGGCCTCTCTGGCAGGCGCCGTGCGCCGCCGGCGAACGGGTCGACGGCGCCGATCCGGCCGCGGTGCGCGCATTCTTCGTCGAACATTTTAGCCCATACCGCGTCGCCTCCTCGGACGGCAGCGCCGTCGGTCTCGTCACCGGCTACTACGAGCCGCTGCTGCGCGGCTCGCGTGCACGCACCACGGAATTCGCGGTACCGCTGTACGCGACGCCCGACGACCTGCTGACCGTCGAGCTCGGCGACCTGTACCCGGAGCTCAAGGGCAAGCGCGTGCGCGGGCGCGTGTCGGGCCGCAAGGTCGTCCCGTACTGGTCGCGCGCGGAGATCGAGCGCGACGCCGCGACGTTCGCGGGGAAGCCGCTCGTCTTCGTCGACGATCCCGTCGAGGCGTTCTTCCTCGAGATCCAGGGCTCCGGACGGATCGCGCTGCCCGACGGCACGATCGTCCGGCTCAACTACGCGGACCAGAACGGGCATCCGTACCGGTCGGTCGGGCGCGTGCTGATCGACCGCGGCGAGCTGACGCGCGAGGGCGCGTCGATGCAGGCGATCCGCGCGTGGGCACTCGCGCATCCGGACAGGGCGCGCGAGCTGCTCGACGAGAATCCGAGCTACGTGTTCTTCCGCGAGGCGCCGCCGCACGCGCCCGGGTCGCTCGACGCGCGCATCGACGGCCCGCAGGGGGCGCTCGGCGTGCCGCTGCTCGCCCGCCGCGCGATCGCCGTCGATCCGCGCTCGATCCCGCTGGGCGCGCCGGTCTATCTTGCGACGACGATGCCCCTCTCCGCCGCGCCGCTCGAGCGGCTGGTGCTGGCGCAGGACACCGGCGGCGCCATCCGCGGCCCGGTGCGTGCCGACTTCTTCTGGGGCTTCGGCGAGAACGCCGCGCGCGAGGCCGGCCGGATGAAGCAGGACGGCCGGATGTGGCTGCTGTGGCCGAAGGGCGCGCCGCCACCGGGGGGATGACATTGGGGTCAGAGCTGTAATACTGCTGCGATGGCACGCCATGCCGGTGCGAGCGGCATCGTCGGCACCCGCACGACCGCCCTGACCCCCGCGACCACATGCCCCCGCTCGCTCCGAAGCTCAAGACTTCCCGCGCCGCGCAGAAGGCGCTGGAGAAGCTCTCCCCGTTCGAGCTCAAGGACAACCTGATCGCGCTCGCCCGCGCGCACTCGAAGGCGTCGGCGTCCGTACTGCTGAACGCCGGCCGGGGCAACCCGAACTGGATCGCCGTGCGCCCGCGCGAGGCGTTCTTCCTGCTCGGCACGTTCGCGCTGGGCGAGGCGAGGCGCGTCTGGGACGAGGAGGGGCTGGTCGCCGGCCAGCCGCGGATGGCCGGCATCGCGCGCCGTCTGTCCGCCTTCCTCGACACGCACGCGGCCACGCCCGGCGCCGCGTTCCTGAAGGCCGCGGTCGACCACGGCGTCGCGCGGTGCGGCTTCGACGCCGACGCGTGGGTCCACGAGCTCGCCGACGCCATCCTCGGCGACCACTACCCCGAGCCGGTCCGGATGCTCGCGCACGCCGAGCGCGTCGTCCGCGCCTACCTCGCAAAGGAAATGTGCGATGGCCGACCGCCGCCGGGACGGCTCGACCTCTTCGCCGTCGAGGGCGGCACGGCCGCGGTCTGCTACGTGCTCGACTCGCTGTTCGCGAACGCGCTGCTGAAGCGCGGCGACCGCATCGCGCTCCTCGTGCCGACGTTCACGCCGTACATCGACATCCCGGCGCTCGACCGGTACGCGCTGAACGTCGTGCGGATCGAGGCGGCGCCGCAGTACGCCAACGGCACGCGCGGCACGTGGCGCTACGCGCGCGAGGCGCTCGCGAAGCTCGCCGACCCGCGTGTGAAGCTCGCGTTCCTCGTCAACCCGAACAACCCGACGTCGGTCGCGCTCGGTCCCGAGGAGACGCGGCAGATCGTCGCCATCGTCCGCCGCCGCAACCCGGGGCTCATGCTGGTGACCGACGACGTCTACGGCACGTTTGTCCCGCACTTCAGGTCCCTGTTCGCCGAGCTGCCGCACAACACGCTGCTCATCTACTCGTTCTCGAAGGCCTTCGGCGCCACCGGCTGGCGCCTCGGCGTGATCGCCGTCCACGAGCGCAACGTGTTCGACCGCCGGCTCGCGCGGCTGCCGCTCGCTCGCAAGCGCGCGCTGCGCAGGCGCTACGCGCGGCTATGCCTGCACCCCGACCGGCTGAAGTTCGTCGACCGGCTCGTCGCCGACAGCCGCAGCGTCGCGCTCCATCACACGGCGGGGCTGTCGGCGCCGCAGCAGGTGATGATGACGCTGATCGCGCTGTCCCACCTCACCGACGCCGACGACGCGTACAAGCGGCTGACCACGGCGATCGTCCGCCGCCGCCGCGATCAGCTTTACCGGGGCTTCGGCCTGCCGCCGCCGGACGAGGTGCCGACACGCGCGTGGTACTACGTCGACATCGACTTCATGGCCTGGGCGCACGACAAGTACGGCGCCGAGTTCTGCGCGTGGATGCGCCGTCACTACGAGCCGGTCGACTTCCTGTTCCGGCTCGCGGAGAAGTCGGGCGTCGTTCTGCTCGACGGCGGCGGCTTCGGCGGCCCGCCGTGGTCGCTGCGCATCTCGCTCGCGAACCTCAAGGACGACGACTACCGCAGCATCGGCCGCCACATGCGGCACGCATCCGAGATCTACTTCGAGGCGTGGAAGGCGGGCACGACGGTCGCGCCGCACCCGGCGACCGTGCGCCCGCCGAGCGGGTCGAACTAGGCGCTGCTACAGGCCGGGCTACGCGGCCGATGCGCCGTCCAGCACGCCCTGCGCCTGCCGGTCCGCGTGATACGACGAGCGCACGAGCGCGCCGACCGCGGCGTGCCGGAAGCCCATCGCGTACGCCTCGCGCTCGAACGTCGCGAACGCGTCCGGATGCACGTAGCGCAGCACCGGCAGGTGCCCGGCGGACGGCTGCAGGTACTGCCCGAGGGTGAGCATGTCGATGCCGTGCGCGCGCATGTCGCGCATCGTCGCGAGGATCTCGTCGTCGGTCTCGCCCAGGCCGACCATCAGGCCCGACTTGGTCGGGACGTTCGGCACGCGCACCTTGAATTCGCGCAGCAACGCGAGCGAATGCGCGTAGTCCGAGCCGGGGCGGGCCTGCCGGTAGAGGCGCGGCACGGTCTCGAGGTTGTGGTTCATCACGTCCGGCGGCGCCGCCTCGAGGATCGCGAGCGCGCGCTCCATCCGGCCGCGGAAGTCCGGCACGAGGACCTCGATCTGCGTGCCGGGCGAGCGCTCGCGCACCGCGCGGATGCAGTCGACGAAGTGCTGCGCGCCGCCGTCGCGCAGGTCGTCGCGGTCCACGCTCGTGATCACGACGTACCGAAGCTCAAGCGCCGCGATCGTCCGCGCGAGATTGGCCGGCTCCTCGGCGTCGAGCGGCAGCGGCCGGCCGTGACCGACGTCGCAGAACGGGCAGCGGCGCGTGCAGATGTCGCCCATGATCATGAACGTCGCCGTGCCCTTGGAAAAGCACTCGCCGATGTTCGGGCACGATGCCTCTTCGCACACCGTGTGCAGCCGGTGCTCGCGCAGGATGTTCTTGATCTCGACGAAGCGCGGCGACGACGCGGCGCGCACGCGGATCCACTCGGGCTTGCGCAGCGCCGGCGCCGCAACGACCTTGACCGGGATGCGCGCCGTCTTGGCGCCGCCCTTGTGCTTGACGCCGGCGGCGTTGCCGGCGCGCTCCGCGGGAGCGGCGCCACGTGCCGCGTCCTCCGCGGCCTGCACGCCTTGCGGACGACCGTCGGCGCTCATCGCGTCACCAGCCGCCGCGCGAGGATCGGCGCGAGCTCGCGCCCCGCCGTCTCCACCGTGCGCACGATCCCGAAGTCGGCGGCTTGTGCGACCGCGAGGCCCGGGTAGCCGCAGGGGTCGATGTCCGCGAACGGCGAGAGGTCCATCGCGATGTTCACCGCCAGTCCGTGATAGGTGCGCCCGTTGCGCACCTTGAGGCCGAGTGCGGCGATCTTCGCCTCGGTGCCGCGGACGTCGACGTAGACGCCGGGCGCCGCCGGCTTGCCGTGCGCAGGGACCCCAGCGGACGCGAGCCATTCTATCACCGCGTCCTCGAGGCACCGGACGAGCGCGCGGATCGACAGGCGCGCGCGCTTCAGGTCGACCAGCGCATAGAGCACGAGCTGGCCCGGCCCGTGATACGTGACCTGCCCGCCGCGGTCGACCTTGAGCACCGGAATGCCGTTGTCGCGCTTGAGGTGCTCGCTACGCCCGGCGAGCCCGAGCGTGTAGATCGGCGGATGCTCGGTGATCCAGAGCTCGTCCGGTGTGTCCGCGCCGCGCGCATCGGTGAACGCCTGCATCGCGCACCACGTCCGCGCGTAATCCGTGCGGCCGAGCGAACGGATCGTCGCCGTGGGCGCGAGCGCGGCGGTCGCGGCCGTCATCGCGTCGATGCGCGCGCCACGCGGCGGCGACGAACTCGTCCGCGGCGCGGTCGAGCGCACACGGGAACGGCGTGAACAGCGGGTCGTCGAGGCGTGCGGCGGCTGCCGACCCGCCCGGAGCCGCCGCGGGCGCGGTCGCTCACAGCACCATCTTCACCATCGGATGCGCGACGAGCTCCCGGTACAGGTTGTCGAGCTGGTCGCGCGACGTCGCGTTGACGGTCGCGGTCACGGACAGCCAGTTGCCCTCCTTGGACGCGCGCATTTCGAGCGCCGCCGGGTCGAAGTCCGGCGCGTGCCGGCGCACGACGTCGGCAACCGCCTGCGCGAAGCCGTCCCGCGTCCGTCCCATGATCTTGATCGGGAACACGCACGGGAAAGTGAGCGCTGACTCGCGCTCTTCGGCATGCAGGGTATCGAGGTTCGGGTCGGGCTTGGTCACGGCATCTCCGCGGCGCGGCGGGCGCGCATCGGGTCAATATGCGGCTGTCGCCGCCGCCACGCAAGGCTGCGCGCCCGAGCGCACAGCGGGGTCGGCGCAGCAACACGCGATCCCCTGCGGGCCCCCACGGGGCGACGCCGCGACGCGGTCCGCGTACTACGGCGCCGACGCCGGTGCCCCGCCCGCGTACATGTAGTCGCGCGTCAGAGGATGCGGCAGCCGCCCGTCCGGCATCGCCTTGCCGGCCAGCAGCTGCCACAGCGACAGCCACCCGCGGTCGAACGCGTGCGCCGAGCCCGCCATGTAGATCCGCCAGATGCGGTAGCGCTCGTCGCCGACCTCGTGGCGCGCCTCCTCCTCGCGCGCCTCGAGGCGCTCGGTCCACGCCCACAGCGTCTTCGCGTAGTGCTCGCGCAGCGCCTCGGCATCGACGAGCTCCAGCCCCTCCCGCGCCATCCCGTCGATGACACGCGCGACGTGCGTCAGCTCGCCGCCCGGGAACACGTACTCGTCGACGAACTCCCCGATGCCGCTGCCGAGGCTGTCGGCATCGAGCGCGTTGTGCGTGATGCCGTGATTGAGCACCATGCCGCCCGGCTTCAGGATCCGGTAGATCTTGCCGAAGTACCTTGAAAAGCGCGCGATCCCGACGTGCTCGAACATCCCGATGCTCGCCACCTTGTCGAACAGCGCGTCCTCCGGAAGGTCGAGGTAGTCGCGCAACTCGACGCGCACGCGGCCCGCGAGGCCGCGCGCGGCGATCTCGCGCGACACGTGGTCGAACTGGTTCTGCGACAGCGTAATGCCGTGCGCCTGCACGCCGTACCGCTCGGCCGCGTGGAACAGCAGGCCGCCCCAGCCGCAGCCGATGTCGAGGAAGCGCTCGCCGGGCGCGAGCCGCAGCTTGCGGCAGACGTGGTCGAGCTTCGCGACCTGCGCGGCATCGAGCGCGTCGGCATCGTCGCGGAAGTACGCGCACGAGTAGACCATCCGCTGGTCCAGCCAGATCCGGTAGAACGCGTCGGAGACGTCGTAGTGATGCGCGATGTTGCGCCGGTTGCTGCGCATCTGGTGCAGGAACAGCTTCCACTTCGCGTGCGCGCGGTCGCGGCCGTGGCTCACGGCGCCGACCATCCCTTCCGCGATGCCCAGCACGCGACGGGCGCTGCCGGTGAAGTCGATGTCGCCGTGCACGTAGGCGCGCGCGAGCGATCCCATCGCCGGCTTCGCGAGCGCGCGCATGCCCTTCCACGAGCGCGCGATCACGTCGACGGCCGGCGCCGTCGACAGCGGCACACGCGCGCCGTCCGGCAGCACGAGCGTGACCGGCAGGTCGCGCCCGCCGTATCGGTCGGTGATGATCCGTTGCAGCGCTTCGGCCATGGCGTTGTCGCGGGATTGCCCAGCGGGCGCAGTACGGACGGTCCCCGGGCGCCCCCGACCGGAAAAGTGTAGCAAGCCGCACTGTGAATGGGGAGATGCGGCGGGCCGCCCCCGCCGGACCCGTCGTCCGGGCGCTTTGACAGCCCGTGGTGGCACCCCTACCATCGGCGCACTCCCGCCACCCGGCGCACCTACCGGTCGCCGTTGCGCCTCCATGCATGCAGCCGGGCCCGCAAGCGCGCCGCCGCAAGCCTTCGACTCGCGTCAATTCCGCGACGCGCTGGCGCAGTTCGCCACCGGTGTCACGATCATCAGCGCGCGCGCCGGCGACCGCCGGTACGTCGGCTTCACCGCGAACTCGTTCAACTCGGTGTCGCTGGTGCCGCCGCTCATCCTGTGGAGCCTCGCGCGCGACGCGGATTGCCTCGCGGCGTTCGAAGCCACCGACCGCTACACGGTCAACGTGCTCGCGGCCGACCAGGTCGCGCTGGCGCTGCGGTTCTCCCGGCCCCACGCCGACCGCTTCGCGGGCGTCGACTACCGGCTGGGCTGGGCAGACGCGCCGCTGGTCGCCGGCTGCGTCGCGTGGTTCGAATGCCGCCACCACTCGCGCCAGCAGGCAGGCGACCACGTGATCTTCGTGGGCGAGGTCGTCACGTGCGAGCGCGCGGCCGGGCGCGGCCTCGTGTTCCACCACGGGAGCTTCGGAACGACGACGCCGCTGCCGGAATCCGGAAACGGCTCCGCGTCGGCGCCGTAGTGCGGCCGCAAGGCCGTCCTTGGCGAAGCGACGTGGCCGCATCGGAGCGCGGCCCCGGAGTCCGCGGCCGTCACGCCGCGCGCGGCTTCCTCGCCTGGAACACGTCCCACATCCGGCGGAACACCGGCCCCGGCCTGCCGCCCGCGAACGGCTCGCCGTCGACCGTGGTCACGGCGAGCACCTCCTTCGTCGACGACGTCAGCCACATCTCGTCGGCGGCGAGCGCCTCGTCCCGCGACACCGGGCGCGTGACGACCGGCACGCCCGCGCCGCGCGCGAACTCCACCGCGGCGTCGTACGTGATGCCGGGCAGGATCAGGTTGTCCTTCGGCGGCACGACGATCGTGCCGCCGATCACGACGAGCACGTTCGACGCCGACGCCTCGGTCAGGTAACCGTCGCGGAACATCACGGTCTCCACCGCGCCGTGCTCGGCGGCGAGCTGCCGCATCAGCACGTTGCCGAGCAGCGAGATCGTCTTGAGGTCGCAGCGGTGCCAGCGGTTGTCTTCCGCGGTGACCACGGCCACGCCGCGCTCGACCTGCTCGCGCGTCGGCGTGGCGAGCGGGTTGCTCATCATGAACACCGTCGGCGGCACGCCCTTCGGGAACGTGTGGTCGCGCTTCGCGGCGCCGCGCGTGACCTGGAAGTAGACGCCCTGGTCGGCGAACGGCTGCCGCGCGATCAATTCGCGGACGATCGACTCCCACTGCGCGTTCGTGTGCGGGTTCGCAAGGCCGATGCCGTCGAGGCTGCGCTGCAGCCGCGCGAGGTGATGCGGCAGCCGGAACGGCTCGCGCGCGTACACGGGGACGAGCTCGTAGACGCCGTCGCCGAAGATGAAGCCGCGGTCGAGCACGGACACCTTGGCCTCGGGCAGCGGCACGAAGCTGCCGTTGAGATAGACGATCGGGGCGGCGTCGTTCATCGTCGTGACCTTCCTCGCGGGAGCGTCAGTCCTTCCGGAACCACAGGCGCACCGTGTCCCACGCCCGGCCGAAGACGCTCGCGAGCGGAACGTCCTCCAGCGCGATCAGCGGAAACTCGGCGACCGGCCTGCCTTCGAGCGCGACCTTCACGGTGCCGACGCGCTGCGCCCGCGTGACCGGAGCGACCAGCGGCTCGTCCGCATGCATCGTCAACGCGAGCTTGTCGGACTTGCCCTTCGGCAGCGTCAGGTAGCGGTCGGCGAGGAAGCCTGCGGGCACCTCGGGCGCCGCGCCCTTCCAGACGCGCAGCGTCGTGACCTGCTTGCCCGACTGGTAGAGCTGGACCGTGTCGAACGCCTGGAAGCCCCAGTTCATGAGCTTCTGCGCTTCCGACGCGCGCGCCGCGTCGGACGCCGCTCCCAGCACGACCGCGAGGACGCGGCGGTCCCCGCGCTGCGCGGACGCGATGAGGCACCAGCCGGCCGCCTCGGTGTGGCCGGTCTTGACGCCGTCGACGGTGGGATCGGTCCAGAGCAGCCGGTTGCGGTTGGGCTGCGTGATGTTGTTGTACCGGAATTCCTTCTGCGCGTAGAGCGGGTAGTACTCCGGGTAGTCGCGGATGATCGCCGCGGCGAGCTTCGCGAGGTCGGCGGCGGTCGAGTAGTGCTGCGGCGCCGAGAGGCCCGTCACGTTCGCGAAGCGCGTATTGGCCATCCCCAGGCGCGCGGCCTCCGTGTTCATGCGCGCGACGAACGCGTCCTCGGTTCCCCCGACCAGTTCCGCGAGGGCGATCGACGCGTCGTTGCCCGACTGCACGATCATCCCGCGCAGCAGCTCGTCGACCGAGACCGCGCGTCGCGGCTCGATGAACATCCGGGAGCCCTCGGCCCGCCACGCGCGCTCGGACACGTTGACCATCTGCGACGGCACGATCGTCTTCGCGCGCAGCGCGCCGAAGACGAGGTACGCGGTCATCAGCTTGGTGAGCGACGCGGGGTCGCGGCGCGCGTCGGCGTCGCCTGCTTCGAGCGTCTGCCCGCTCGTGACGTCGGCGAGCAGCCACGCCGCGGCGGCCACGGCCGGCGGCGCGGGTGCGGCCGGCGCGGGGAGCGAAGGGGCGGCCGCGGGCGCAGCGTGAACGGCGACGGCCGCGACCAGCACGGCCGCCGCGAGCGCAGCGGCGCGCGCGCGAGTCAGGACATCCAACATGGAAACCGCCGGAAAACCGCGATTATACGGCGGCCGCCCTGCGGTCCCGCGAGATCGGGTGCCGCGGTCGGCGGCGCATTGCGGGCGCAGCGCCCGCGCTCGGGGTCGGCGCACCATGCCCGGCGCCGCCGCGGTGCCGAGCGAGGGCGCGATGTCCGGCGGGACCGAATTTGGCGGGCCGTTGCAACGGGTGACCGCACCGGAACTTCGATGGCATGGCGCGCGGAGCGAGGGCGCTGCTGCCGCCGCGAACCAGGTCGTTGCGCACCCGCGGGTCCCGCGTCGCCACGCGCCTCGGGACGTCGGCGAGCGCCCGGCAACAGCCTGCCGGGGTGCGGACCCCGACCTTCAGGGCACGATCGGGAGGTAGCCGATGATCTCGCCGGTCTTGCGGTCGACGACGGCCGAGAAGTCGCGGTTGCGCGCGCGGACGGGCACGTAGCCCATGACGCGCCCGGCGCCGTGCGCGTTCACGAAGGCGCTCACGGCGTCGGCCTCGTCGCGACCGCGCCGCGCGAGCGCGGCGAGCGGGCGCGCGACGCTCGCGGCCTTGGCCGCGGCCTGCGCGTACGGGACGTACAGGTGCGGCAGGTCGGGCAGGTCGGGACCGCCGATCGCGGCGGCGACGGTGATGCCGACGGTCTCCCGCGGATCCGCCGGCAGCATCGCGGCGACGACGCGCGGCCCGGTCAGCGACAGCGGCCGGAACTCGGGCGCCGCGCGCGCACGCGAGTCGGCATCGACGCTGTAGGCGGGCACCGTGTGGAAACCGTCGTCGAAGAACACGTTGTAGACCGGGCGCGCCTCGAACATCACGAACCCGCCGTACGCGAGCGCGGCCAGCTGCAAGACGGCGATCGTGGCGAGGTCGTACTTGAGGCGCGGCTTCTTCGGGTCGAAGATCAGCAGCGTGATCATCGGCCCCAGCACGACGTCGACGCCGATCAGCAGGCGCAGCAGCACCTCGCCTCCCATCGCGTCGAAGTACGGCTGCGGATACCACAGCCGCACGACGAGGACGACGACGGTCGCTGCGATCAGCGCGCTGATCGCGAGGTGGAGTCCGAAGGCCTTCCAGCGGTTCAAGGACTGGAGCGTCATGCCTCTTCCAGGAGGTCTCGAGCGGGATCGGGACGGGCCCAAGGCGCGTCCCGCGCTCGACAGGGGTCAACCCGTCCCGGTAAAGGCAAAATCCACGCCAGGCTTGCGCCCGGCGACGAGATCGGCAAGCGCCCGCCCGGACCCGCACGCCATCGTCCATCCCAGCGTGCCGTGCCCGGTGTCGAGGAAGAGGTTCCGGTACCGGGTCCGGCCCACCAGCGGCACATTGGACGGCGTGGCCGGCCGCAATCCGGCCCAGAACTGCGCCGACTCGCGGGCGCCGGCGTCCGGGAACAGGTCGAACGCGCGCCGGACCAGCGCCTCGCAGCGCACGAGGTTGAGGTCGCGCCCGTAGCCCGACAGCTCGGCGGTGCCCGCGACGCGCAACCGGTTGCCGAGCCGCGTGAAGACGATCTTCCACGCGAGGTCGGTCAGCGACACGGTCGGCGCGCCACGATGCCCGTCGATCGCGATCGTGGCCGAGTAACCTTTGGCCGGATAGACGAGGCAGGGCACGGAAAGCGGCGCGAGCAGCAGCGGGCTGTAGCTGCCCAGCGCCACGACGTACGCGTCGGCGGTCAGGAGTTCCGTCCGGCGGTCGGCGTCGGCGCAACGGACGCCGCCGACGCGGTCGCCTTCGCGCAGCAGCGCTTCGACCGTCGTGTTCCAGCGGAAGGCGACGCCACGCGCCTGCGCCATCCGCGCCAACTCCTGCGTGAAGCGCTGCGCGTCGCCCGACTCGTCGCTGACCGTGAAGATGCCGCCGGCGAGGCAGTCGCGGCACGCGGCCAGCGCCGGCTCGATCGCGACGCACTCGTCGACGGTCTTCACGTCGCGGTCGCAGCCGAACTCGCGCATCAGCGCCGCGGCCGCGGTGCCCTGCTCGAACTCCTCGGCGTCGGTGTAGAACGTGAGGATGCCGCGCTCGAGCTGGTCGTACCGGATGCCGGTCTCGCGGCGCAGCGCCTGCAGGCAATCGCGCGAGTAGAGCGCGAGGCTGAGGCACTGGATCGTGTTGCGCCGCGTGCGCGACGGCAGGCACTCGACGAGGAACTGCAGCCCCCAGCGCCACTGCCGCGGGTCGAGGCGCAGCCGGAACAGCAGCGGCGCGTCCTCCCGGCCCAGCCACTTCAGTATCTTCGCCGGCGCCTCCGGGTTCGCCCACGGCTCCGCGTACGACGCGGAGATCTGGCCGCCGTTGGCGAACGAGGTCTCCAGCGCCGCGCCCTCTTGGCGATCGACGACCGTCACTTCGTGCCCGTCCTGCGCGAGATACCACGCGGCCGTGACGCCGACGACGCCGGCGCCGAGCACGAGGACGCGCATTACGTCACCGCCGTCTCCGCCGCCGGCGCGAGGTCGGACATCGGGATGCAGCTGCAGAAGAGGTGTCGGTCGCCGTAGACGTTGTCGACGCGCGCGACCGGCGGCCAGTACTTCACCGCCTTCTGCGCCGCGGTCGGGTACGCGGCGAGGAGCCGCGAGTAGCGATGCGTCCACTCGTCGGCGGTCACCGCGGCGGCCGTGTGCGGCGCGTTCTTGAGCGGGTTGTCCATCCGGTCCATCCGGCCTTCCTCGATCGCGCGAATCTCGCCGCGGATCGCGATCATCGCGTCGATGAACCGGTCGAGCTCCGCCTTCGGCTCGGATTCGGTCGGCTCGACCATCAGCGTGCCCGGCACCGGGAAGCTCATGGTCGGCGCGTGGAAGCCGTAGTCGATCAGCCGCTTCGCCACGTCCTCGGCCTCGACGGCCGACGTCGCCTTCAGCGGCCGCAGGTCGAGGATGCACTCGTGCGCGACGAGCCCGCCGGGCCCCGTGTACAGCACCGGATAGTGCGGCGCCAGCCGACGCGCGATGTAGTTGGCGGCGAGGATCGCGCTCTCGGTCGCCGCGGTGAGCCCGGCGCCACCCATCATCGTCACGTACATCCACGAGATCGGCAGGATCGACGCGCTACCGTAGGGCGCGGCGGCAACGGCCGCGCTGCGGTGCGCACCGCCGTCCAGCGCGAAGTGCCCCGGCAGGAACGGCGCAAGGTGCGCCTTCACCGCCACCGGGCCCACGCCGGGCCCGCCGCCGCCGTGCGGGATGCAGAACGTCTTGTGCAGGTTCAAGTGCGACACGTCGGCGCCGAAGTGCCCAGGCGCCGCGAGGCCGACCAGCGCGTTCAGGTTGGCGCCATCGACGTACACCTGCCCGCCGTGCGCGTGCACGATCTCGCAGACGCGGCGGATGCCCGCCTCGAACACGCCGTGCGTCGACGGATACGTGACCATGATCGCGGCGAGCGCCTGCGCGTGCTGCGCGGCCTTCGCCTCGAGGTCGGAGAGGTCGACGTTGCCGTCGTCGTCGCAGGCGACGACGACGACCTGCATGCCGGCCATCTGCGCGGAGGCCGGGTTCGTGCCGTGCGCGGAGGCCGGGATCAGGCAGACGTTGCGCGCGCCGTCGCCGCGGCTCGCGTGCCATGCGCGGATCGCGAGCAGGCCCGCGTACTCGCCCTGCGAGCCCGCGTTGGGCTGCAGCGACACCGCGTCGTAGCCAGTGACGGCGCACAGCATTCGCTCGAGGTCGTCGACGAGGCGGCGATAGCCGTGCGCCTGCTCCGCGGGCGCGAACGGATGCAGCGCCGCGAACTCCGGCCACGTGACCGGGATCATCTCGGACGTCGCGTTGAGCTTCATCGTGCACGAGCCCAATGGGATCATCGCGCGGTCGAGCGCCAGGTCGCGGTCGGCGAGCGTGCGCAGGTAGCGCAGCATCTCGGTTTCCGACCGGTGGCGGCGGAACACCGGGTGCGTGAGGAACGGCGACGTGCGCGCGAGCGCCGGCGGCAGCGCGTCGGCCGTCGCCGCGTCGAGTTCCTCGACCGTGAACGGCGGCTCGCCGCCGCCGAATACGCGGAATACCCGGACGACGTCGTCGCGCGTCGTCGTCTCGTCGAACGAGAGGCCGAGCGTGGCGTCGCCGACGCGGCGGAACACGACGCCCGCGGCGTCGCCGGCCGCGACGATGGCGGCGGTCTTCGCGCCGGTGGCCACAGTGATCGTGTCGAAGAACGCGCGCGCCGGCACCGCGAAGCCGAGCCGCTCGAGGCCCGCCTTCGCGATCGCCGCGAACCGGTGCGCGCGCCGCGCGATGCGCACGAGCCCCTCGGCGCCGTGGTAGACCGCGTACATGCCGGCGATGACGGCGAGCAGCACCTGCGCCGTACAGATGTTCGACGTCGCTTTCTCGCGGCGGATGTGCTGCTCGCGCGTCTGCAGCGCGAGCCGGTATGCGGCATTGCCCTGCGCGTCGACGGTGACGCCGACGAGCCTGCCGGGCAGCGAGCGCTTGAACTCGTCGCGTGTCGCGAGGTAGCCGGCGTGCGGCCCGCCGTAGCCCATCGGCACGCCGAAGCGCTGCGTCGAGCCGACGACGGCGTCGGCGCCCCACTCGCCGGGCGGCGCGAGCAGCGTCAGCGCGAGGATGTCTGCGGCGACCACCGCGAGCGCGCCCTGCGCGTGCAGGTCGGCCACGAGGCCGCGGTAATCGCGCACGTCGCCGTCGACGCCCGGGTACTGCAGCAGCGCGGCGAACGCGCCGGCGCGCGGCGCGTCCTGCGCCGGTCCGACGGCGACGGTGACGCCGAGCGGCTGCGCGCGCGTGCGCACGACGTCGATCGTCTGCGGGAACACATCGTCCGCGACGTAGAAGACGCGGCTCTCGCTGCGGCCGACGCGCAGCGCCAGCGCCATCGCCTCCGCCGCCGCCGTCGCCTCGTCGAGCATCGACGCGTTGGCGATCGCCGTGCCGGTCAGGTCGCAGACCATCGTCTGGAAGTTGATGAGCGCCTCGAGGCGCCCCTGCGAGATCTCCGGCTGGTACGGCGTGTACGCCGTGTACCACGCGGGATTCTCGAGGATGTTGCGCAGGATGACGCCCGGCGTGTGCGTGCCGTAGTACCCCATGCCGATGTGCGACGTGCGCACGCGGTTCTGCGCCGCGATCGACTTCAGGCGCGCGAGCGCCTCGGCCTCGGTCACCGGCCCCTCCAGCGGCAGCGGCGCCCGCGCGCGGATCGAGGCGGGGACGATCGCGTCGATCAGCGCGGCGCGCGACGGATAGCCCAGGGCGGCGAGCATTGCCGCCTGGTCCTCGGGCGACGTGCCGATGTGGCGCGCCGCGAAACCCGCGGCGTCTTCGAGCGCGGGCAGCGCGCCCGCGACCGGTTTCTGGTTGGGCATGTGGCGGCTCACGCCTCGCTGATCAGCTTCGTGTAGGCGGCCGCGTCCAGCGTCGACGCGAGCGCGCCCGCGTCGGCGGGCTTCAGCCGGAACAGCCACGCCGCATACGCGTCCTGGTTCACCGTCTCCGGCGCGCCGGTGACGTCGCCGTTCACGGCGACCACGTCGCCGGCGAGCGGCGCGTAGACGTCGCTCGCGGCCTTCACCGACTCGACGACCGCGCAGGCCTCGCCCGCCTTCAGCGTGCGGCCGACTTCCGGCAGCTCGATGAACACGAGGTCGCCCAGCGCCGCCTGCGCGTGGTCGGTGATGCCGACGGTGACCGTGCCGTCGGCCTCGGCGCGCATCCACTCGTGGCTGTCGGCGTATCTCAGGTTGGCAGGTACGTTCATGGCGTGATCTCCGGTGGGTTCGTCTCGAATCGCGGGAGCCGAGGCTCCGTTTTCAGCTGACCAGCACCTTGCCGTTGCGCACGAACGGCGGCTTCACGACGCGCGCTTCGAGTTCCCTGTCGCGGACCGCGACGCGGACGACGTCGCCGACGGCGACGCCCGTCGGCAGCGACGCGAGCGCGATCGACTTGCCGAGCGTCGGGGAGAACGTGCCGCTGGTGACTTCGCCGTCGCCGTGCGCGGTGGCGACCCGCTGGTGCGCGCGCAGCACGCCGCCGGCGCCTTGCAGCAGCAGGCCGGCCAGCTGCCGCGCCGGCGGTTGCGCGACGAGCGCCGCCTTGCCGACGAAGTCGCGCGGGCTCGCGAGATCGACGGTCCACGCGAGGCCGGCGGCGAGCGGCGACACCGACTCGTCCATGTCCTGCCCGTAAAGGTTCATGCCCGCCTCGAGCCGCAGCGTGTCGCGCGCGCCGAGCCCGCACGGCCGCACGCCGGCCGCCGCGAGCGCGGCCCACGTCGCCGCGGCGCGCGCGGCCGGCACCATGATCTCGAAGCCGTCCTCGCCGGTGTAGCCGGTGCGCGCGACGAATGCGGGGCCCGCATCCGCGGCCACGTCGCGCCCGAAGAACGGCTTCATGTCGGCGGTCGCCGCCTCGCTGCCGGGCAGCGCGGCCCACACCTTCGCCCGCGCCTGCGGCCCCTGCACGGCGATCATCGCGAGGTCGTCGCGCGGCGTCAGCGCGAGCCGCGGCGCGCGCTGCCCGACGAGCTGCCGGAACCACGCGACGTCCTTGTCCGTGGTGCCCGCGTTGACCACGATGCGGAAGAAGTCCTCGCGGAGGAAGTAGACGATGAGGTCGTCGAGCACGCCGCCGTCGGGCCGCAGCAGGCACGAGTAAAGCGCCTTGCCCGGGTCCTGCAGTTTGTCGACGTTGTTGGCGAGCGCGTAGCGCAGGAAGTCGCGCGCGCCGTCGCCCGCCAGGTCGACCGCGCGCATGTGCGACACGTCGAACATGCCGGCGTCGCGCCGGACGGCGTGGTGCTCGTCGATCTGGGAGCCGTAGTGGACCGGCATGTCCCAGCCGCCGAAGTCGACCATGCGCGCGCCGGCGGCGCGGTGCACGGCATTGAGGGGGGTCTCTTTCAGCACGGCGCGATCTCCCGGAGCCAAGACGAAAAGGGCGAAGCGTCACCTCCGCTTCGCCCCGTCTGTCCTTTTACCTGAGAGATTGGGAGGCCGCGATGCTCGCTCGGCCTCCGGTGCCCCTTCGGTGGATCGCCGCCGGAACCGGCATCACGCCGGCCCCTGCGCGACCGCTCTCCAGAGTGCGGTTGCGTCGCGTGCAGTCCTCGGTACCTGAGCGGTTGTCGGGAGTGCGCCTTCGGTGGCGGCGCCGGGGACGATCCACCCCTGCACCGCGCTCTCCTGCACGGACCCTGCGAATTCTACCCTACCGGCCCGGGTGCGGGCCGGGCAACCGGGGCCCCAAGCGGCCCCGGCGCTCCGCGCCTACTTCTTGAGCGTCAGGATCCAGTCGACGAGGTCCTTGATGTCCGCGTCGGACACCGCGGCATTCGGCGGCATCGGGATCTGGCCCCAGACGCCGGAGCCGCCCGCCTTTACCTTCTTGACGAGCGTCGCCGCGGCGTTCTTGTCGTTCTTGTACTTGGCGGCGACGTCGACGTACGCGGGGCCGACGATCTTCTTGTCGACGGCGTGGCACGCGGCGCAGCCGTCCTTCTTCATCATCGCTTCGGCCTTCGCATTGTCGAGCGCGGCGTGGGCGGCACCGGACGCGAGCATCGCGGCACCGGCCAGCGAAACCAAGACTGCTTTCATGGCGACTCCATGGAACGGGGGGTGGAAGGGCGTGACGGCGCCGGCATCCCGCGACAGCGTGCGGCCGGCGTCCGTCCGGCAGGCGAAACCCGCGGATTTTACCGGAGTCGGGCGCCTTCCGGCGCCAGGGCGTCGGCGATGTCCAGCAGGGACGCCATCGGCGGAAGGCAGGTGGTCCCGCGGCAGACCCAGGCGAGCGCGCCGGTGGCCGGCGCGGCACCCTTCGCGAGGGCGGCCGGCACGTCCGGGCACTGCGCGAGGTTGAACACGCGCACGTCCGGGCGACAGGTGGCCTCGAGCGAGCGCTGCCAGGCCGCGCATTCGTCGGCGGCGCCGGCCAGCAGCACCGAAGCGGGCGGCGTGTCGAGCGCCGCCATCGCCGAGAGCAGGCTCGAATACCCGCCCGGCGACTCGGCGAGCATCGGCGCGAACAGCTCCACCGTCCGCTGCGCGGCGTCGACGTATCGGGGCTCGCCGGCGAGCTGCCCGAACACCACCAGCGCGAGCGCCGCCACGCCGTTGCCCGAAGGCGTTGCGTTGTCGTGGCCCGGCTTCGTCCGGTGGAACAGCCGCTCGTGGTCGTGGCTCGTGAACCAAAATCCGCCGCGCTCGCGGTCCTCGAAGCGCGCGAGCAGCGCGTCGGCGACCTCGCGCGCCCAGTCGTAGTCCGCGCGCCGGAAGCGCGTCTGCATCATCTCGACGAGCGCGGCCAGCAGGAACGCGTGGTCGTCGAGATAGGCGTTGAGGTCGGCGCGCTCGCCGCGCCGCGTCGCGAGCAGCCGTCCGTCGCGCCACGCGGTCCGCTTGAGCGTGTCGGCGCCGGCGAAGGCGAGCTCCGCCCAGCGCGGCTCGTCGGCCGCGCGGGACGCGCGCGCGAGGCCGGCGATCGCGAGCGCGTTCCAGGACGTGAGGATCTTGTCGTCGCGGCCGGGCCGCACGCGCGCGGCGCGCGCGGCGAACAGCGCGGCCCGCGCGCCGGCGAGCCGCGTCTGCGCATCCGGCAGCGTGATCGCGAGCCGCGCGGCGATCGCGTCGAGCGGCTCCGCCACGCGCAGATTCCACGCGTGGCCTTCGAAGTTCGGCGGCAGGTCGAGGCCGTAGTAAGGCGCCGCGACCGCGAACTCGTCGGCGGACGTCGCGGCCCGCGCCTCGTCGCGCGTCCACACGTAGAACTTGCCTTCGTGCCCCTCGCTGTCGGCGTCGAGGCTCGAGTAGAAGGCGCCGTCCGGCGCGCGCATCTCCCGGACCAGCCAGCCGACGATGTCGCGCGCGACGTCGGCGTACCGGCGCTCGCCGGTGGCGCGCGCGAGGTCCGCGTACAGCCCGAGCAGCGGCCCGTTGTCGTAGAGCATCTTCTCGAAGTGCGGAATCGTCCACTCGGCGTCGACCGAGTAGCGGCAGAAGCCGCCGCCCAGCTGGTCGTGGATGCCGCCGTCGGCCATCCGGTCGAGCGTCGTGCGCACGATCGCGAGCGACTCGGCGTCGCCGCGCCGCGCGAACGCGTGCAGGCAGAACTCGAGCTCGACGGGATGCGGGAACTTGGGCGCCGACCCGAAGCCACCGTGCACCGGGTCGAAGGTGCGCTTGAGTCCCGCGAGCGCGTGCGCCGCCGCTTCGTACGGCCACGACGCGGCGCCGCCTTCCGGCTCCAGCGTGGCGAGCGCCTCGGCGAGACGCGCGCTCTGCTCGGCGAGCGCGTCGCGCTGCTCGCGGTACGCGGCCGCGACCTGCGGCAGCAGGTCGAGGAATCCCGGCAGGCCGTAGCGGCCGTGCTTGGGGAAATAGGTGCCGCCGAAAAACGGCGCGCCGTCGGGGGTCAGGAACATCGTCAGCGGCCAGCCGCCGGAACGGCGCGTCAGCAGCGCGTGCGCGGTCTGGTAGATCTGGTCGAGATCGGGCCGCTCCTCGCGGTCCACCTTGACGTTGACGAACGCCTCGTTCATCGCGGCCGCGACCGCGGGATCCTCGAACGACTCGTGCGCCATCACGTGGCACCAGTGGCACGCCGAGTAGCCGACCGACAGGAGGATCGGCTTGTTCTCGGCGCGCGCCCTGGCGAGCGCCTCCTCGCCCCACGGATACCAGTCGACCGGGTTTTCGGCGTGCTGCAGCAGGTAGGGGCTCGTCGCCCCGGCGAGTCGGTTGGGCATGGCAGTCACCAGGAGGAGCAACGCAAGACGCATGCCCACGGCAAGGCATTCGGCGCGCCGACGCGCGCCGCGCGCACACGTTCACGTGCGCAGAGGCATTCGATCCGCATGCGCGCGGCGCCGAACGGAAAGCGAAGCGACCCGCGACCCGTGCGCTTCGCGCCTATGCTACGCGGAAGCCGTGGCGGCGCGGGCAGCCGGCGCGGGACCCCGCGCAGTGGGGATCGCCGGCGATTGCGAGCCGACGCCGCGAGGCGACGCACGGTCGCTGCGTCCTTTCGGAAGAGTCCGATCGGCCGCGGGCCGCCCGGACGCTTCCGCGCCGACCCTACCGGGACGCAAATACGTAACGCGCGGCGCGCGGTGTCGTCGTCACGATTCCTCGAACGCCACCCGCTCGAAATCCCCGCCGCGGTGGAGCAGCTTGGTCAGCCGGAACTTGCGCTCGGGCCCGGTATCCATCGAGCGCAGCACCCGGCCCGGGTTGAACGTGCGCGGAGGGACGATCAGCGTTGCCTTCTCGCCGTCGCTCTCGGCGAGCAACAGCGCAGGCATCGGCAACTCCTCGGCGAACGCGATCGACGTCGGCCGCACGGCGATCGACCGCGGCTGGCCCGCGTACATCGACAACACGATCGCGAGCTCGCCGGTCGGGCTGTACGCGACGCGGGTGACGTACGCGATCCGCGTGCGCTCCTCGTCCCGGACGACCACCAGCTGGTCGAGGAACCACCGGTAGCGCGTGGACTCGCGGCGGATGAGGCTTGCCTCGCGCCACGCGTAGTCGCCCTGCCAGCGCTCCCACGGCCAGTTGCGCTCGGCCTCTTCCTTGTAGCGGTCGTAATCGGTCAGCGCACCCAGCGTCTGCAGGTGCTGCGCGCCCTGGAACGTCAGACGCCCGAGCGGGTCCTGCCGGTCGAACGTGCGTCCGCCCACGCGGAAGTACGCTGCCTGCACGCCGCCGGCGGTGAGCTGCACCGCCTCGATCACGGCGTCCGTGTCGCGCGCCGGCAGCTGGTACCACTTGCGGTCCAGGTGCCCGAGGAGCGCCGCCGCGCCCTCGACCGACGTGTCGTGCCCGAGCTGCAGCTCGGCGGGGCTCGCGCCGGCGGAAAGCCGCTTCAGCCGCCCGCGCACGCTGGTGGCGAGCTTGCCCGGATAGCCGAACCGCATCGACGGCGGCGGATTCGCCGGCGCGGTCGCGGCGAGCCACGCGCCGACCGACGAGTCGAGGTCGACGAGCAGCACCGGGCCCTCCGTCTCGCGCTGCTGCGCGTAGGGGAAGATCTTGCGCGCCCACTGCCCGAGCCAGCGGTCGGCAAGCTCGATCTGGCGGACCGACATCGCGCACGGGTCGGCCATGCCCAGCAGCAGCGCGTGGCAGTAGGTCGAGTAGCACGAGATGCCCACGGCATTGGGCTGCAGGTCGTCCGACACCGACGTGACGGCGCAATCGAGCAGCTCGGCCAGCCGGTAGTACGCGTGCAGTTCCTGCCACAGCGCGGGCGGGGTGACGCGGCGCGCGAGCCCGTTGACGATCACGAGCTGCTTGCCGACGTAGAGGCCGCGCTGCAGCAGCTTGGCCTTGACGCCCTGCAGCTCGACGTCGCCTTCCAGCAGCGGCTTCAGGCACGCCGAGTACTGCTCCCACAGCCCCTGCCACAGCGACACTGCCTGTTCCATCGCGTCCAGCTCGCGGTCGGCGGCCGGCTGCGGCTTGCCCGCGTAGCGGCGGGCGAGTTCCGTGTGCAGGTGCGCGACCTGCTCGCGCATGACCTCGGCGATCGTCGCGCGCTCGCGCGGCGCGAAATCCGCCGCCGAGACCGCGCGCAGCTGCCCGCGCACCGCTTCATACAGCGGGGTCACCGCGGTGATCAGCAGCGACTTGGTCCACCGCTTGGCGCCATCCGCGTCCGCGAACGCGAGCGACGGAACTTCGTCCCGCGGAGGGTCGACCCTGGTCGGCCGCATGGCCTCGGAAGCCGTGTCCTGCATGTCAGTCCGGAAGGGCCGCCGCGGCGGGCCGACCCATCACCTGAGGGACCGGCGAGCGTGGGGGGCGATTCATCCTAGGGCGCTTATAGCACAAAGCCGCGCGCGCCGCCCCGTGCCGGCCCGGCGCGCCCGAGGAAGCGCGACCGGGACGCGCGCGGTCGGCGCGATGGCGAATATTCGACAGCGGCGCGCCGCAATGTTCCCGCGCGACCGGCGCGACGGGACCGTAAGGTGACGCCAAGACCGCAGTGCGAGCACGGCGGCGCCAGTGAAGCCGAATCCACCGGCCCGCCATGCAGCAGGTTCCCTCCACCCGCGAGGGCGCGCGCAACACCCCTGACGGGCGCGCGTCCGCAATGAACGCCCAGCCGTCCTCGCGGGCCATTTTTTCGGGAGCCGACGCTCCGGTCGAGGCGACCAGGACGAATGCGATGACCCTGCGCGACACCGAATTGCAATCCCTTCCCGAGCCGGGCGAGCCGCGCCGCCTCCGCGACGCGACGCCCATCGTCGTCGTGCTGTATGCGATGCTGGTGCTGGCCGCGCCCCTGATCGTCCGGTACTGGCCGGATCCCGATTCGCTCCAGGTCGTGGCGCCGGCCATGGCGAACGCCGCCGCGTCGGCGCCGTGCGGGTCGGGACAGGCACCGGCACTCGAGTGCATGGCACGGCCCGCGCCCGACGACATCGACTGAAGGCGCGGCCGGCAACGCCGCCCCGGCTTTCGCGGCGCCCTCCCGGGACGCCCGGCGACGCGGGATCCGCTTTCGCGGGCGCCCATCGACGCGTCGCGACGGCGGCTCCCCGGTTCTCCGGGGACGCCGTTGATTGCCGGGCGCCGGGACGAACTCCGGCCGCGCGCTACACGAGCACGCGCTCGATGCCGCCCGCCGTCGCCTTGCCGACGTAGTCGGCGAGCCACCGGTCGCCCAGCACCCGCTTCGCGATCTCGACGACGATGTAGTCGGCCTGCGTGCCCGCGTCGTCGGCGAACCGCGAGAGGCCCTGCAGGCACGACGGGCAGGACGTCAGCACCTTCACGCCGCCGGCAAAGCCGTCGGCGCGCAGCGCCGCCGCACCGTTGCGCATTTCCTCTTCCTTGCGGAACCGCACCTGCGTCGCCACGTCCGGGCGGGAGACCGCGAGCGTCCCCGACTCGCCGCAGCACCGCTCGTTGAGGGCGACCTTCGCGCCCAAGAGATCGCCAACCACGGCGAGCGGCGCGTAGGTCTTCATCGGCGTGTGGCAGGGGTCGTGGTACATGTAGCGCGTGCCGTCGATCCCGCCGAGCCGCACGCCCTTCTCCATCAGGTACTCGTGGATGTCGAGCAGCCGGCACCCCGGGAAGATCCGGTCGAACTCGTACTTCAGCAGCTGGTCCATGCACGTGCCGCACGACACGATCACCGTCTTGATGTCGAGGTAGTTGAGCGTGTTGGCCACGCGGTGGAACAGCACGCGGTTGGCGGTCGTGATCCGCTGTCCCTCGTCGTGGTTGCCGGCCGACGTCTGCGGATAGCCGCAGCACAGATACCCGGGCGGCAGCACGGTCTGCGCGCCGACGTGGAACAGCATCGCCTGCGTGGCGAGCCCCACCTGCGAGAACAGCCGCTCCGACCCGCAGCCCGGGAAGTAGAACACCGCCTCGCCGTCGTCGGCGGGCCGCGACGGGTCGCGGATGATCGGCACGACCGTGTCGTCCTCGATGTCGAGCAGCGCCCGCGCCGTGCGCTTCGGCACGCCCGCCGGCATCGGCTTGTTGACGAAGTGGATCACCTGCGACTTCAGCGGCGGCCGGCCGACGGTCGGCGGCGGGCGCGTCGCCTGCGCGCGGACCACGCCGGTCGTCTTCGCGAACCGGTACGCGAGCCGCTGCGCGCGGTAGCCCCAGTCGATCATCACCTTCTTCGCGAGCCTGATCGTCGTCGGGTCGGTGGCGTTGAGGAAGAACATCGACGCGGCGGTGCCCGGATTGAACTTCTTGTGGCCCCCCTTGCGCAGCAGGTTGCGCATCGCGATCGACACGTCGCCGAAGTCGATGTCGACCGGGCACGGGTTGAGGCACCGGTGGCACACCGTGCAGTGGTCGGCGACGTCGCCGAATTCGTCGAAGTGCTTGAGGGACACGCCGCGCCGCGTCTGCTCCTCGTACAGGAACGCCTCGATCAGCAGCGACGTCGCCAGGATCTTGTTGCGCGGGCTGTACAGCAGGTTCGCGCGCGGCACGTGCGTCGAGCACACGGGCTTGCACTTGCCGCAGCGCAGGCAGTCCTTGACCGAATCCGCGACGCCGCCGATGTCGCTCTGCTCGAGGATCAGGCTCTCGTGGCCGATCAGCGCGAAGCTCGGCGTGTACGCGCCGGAGAGGTCCGCCGGCCGCGCCGGGTCGCGCAGCAGCTTGCCGCGGTTGAAGCGGCCCTCGGGATCGATCGCGCGCTTGTAGCCGGCAAACGGCGCGAGCTCGGCGTCGGACAGGTATTCGAGCTTCGTGATGCCGATGCCGTGCTCGCCCGAGATCACGCCGCCCAGCGAACGCGCCAGCGCCATGATGCGCGCAACGGCGGCGTTCGCGTCCTGCAGCATCGCGTAGTCGTCGGAGTTGACCGGGATGTTCGTGTGCACGTTGCCGTCGCCGGCGTGCATGTGCAGCGCGACGAACACGCGGCTCTTGCGCACGCGTGCGTGGATGTCGGTCACGTGCTTCGTCACCGGCGCGAAGGCGAGGCCCGCGAAGATCTCCTCGAGCGGTGCCTTCAGCTCGCGCTTCCACGACACGACGACCGAGCGGTCCTGCAGCGACGGGAACGTCGCGTCGATGCGGTCGGCGAGGTCCTGCCAGCGGGCGCGCACCGCCGCCACCAGCTCGCGCGCCTCGTCCACCTTGGCCTCGACGATTTCCTGCGGCGGCCGCGTCTCGCTGTCGGGTGGCCACGCGTGGGCGAGCAGGGGGCTGCCGAGGAACGCCGTGAGCTCGTCGGCGAGCCGCAGCTTGTTGGCGAGCGAGAATTCGATGTTGATGCGCTCGATGCCGTCGGTGTAGTCGGCAAGGCGCGGCAGCGGGATCACGACGTCCTCGTTGATCTTGAAGGCATTCGTGTGCCGCGCGATCGCGGCGGTGCGCGCGCGGTCGAGCCAGAACTTCCTGCGCGCGTCCGCCGACACGGCGACGAAGCCCTCGGCGCCGCGCGCGTTGGCGATGCGCACGACCTCCGAGGCCGCCTTCGCGACCGCCGCGTCGTCGTCGCCGACGATGTCGCCCAGCAGCACCATCCGCGGCCGGCCGTGCCGCTTGGCCTTCGTCGCGTAGCCGACCGCCTTCACGTAGCGCTCGTCGAGGTGCTCGAGGCCCGCGAGCAGCACGCGCGCGGGGCCGCTCTTGGGCAGCGCGTCCAGGTGGTCCTTGATCTCGACGATCGCCGGCACGGATTCGCGCGCGAGGCCGAAGAACTCGAGGCACACGGTGCGGATCGCGGGCGGCATCCGGTGCAGCACGAAGCGCGCGCTGGTGACGAGACCGTCGCAGCCTTCCTTCTGCACGCCCGGCAGGCCCGCCAGGAACTTGTCGGTGACGTCCTTGCCGAGCCCCGCCTTGCGGAACGCCGCGCCGGGGATCGCCAGCGTCTCGCGGCGCGTCAGCGTCTTCCCGTCGGCGGCGAGCCACGCGAGCTCGAACGTCGCCTGCGCGGCGTCGTGGATCTTGCCGAGGTTGTGGTCGGTGCGCGTGACCTCGAGCCACTCGGCCGACGGCGTCACCATCCGCCACGACACGAGGTTGTCGAGCGCCGTGCCCCACAGCACCGCCTTCTTGCCGCCAGCGTTGACCGCGACGTTGCCGCCGATGCACGACGCGTCGGCCGACGTCGGGTCGACGGCGAACACGAGGCCTGCGCGCTCGGCGGCGTCCATCACGCGCCGCGTGACCACGCCTGCGCCGCACTCGATCGTCGGCGTCGCCTCGGCGTGGCCGCGCAGCACGACGCGCTCGACGCCCGACAGCCGCTCCAGCTTCTCGGTGTTGATAACCGCCGAGCGCGCGTCGAGCGGGATCGCACCGCCGGTGTACCCGGTGCCGCCGCCGCGCGGGATGATCGTGAGGCCCAACTCGATGCAGCCCTCGACGAGGCCGCGCACCTCGTCCTCGCTGTCCGGATACAGGACGACGAACGGGTACTCGACACGCCAGTCCGTGGCATCGGTGACGTGCGACACGCGCGCGAGGCCGTCGAACGCGACGTTGTCCTTGTCCGTGTGCCGCGCGAGCACGCGGCGCGTGCGGCGGCGAAGCTCCGCCGTCTCGGCGAACGACGCGGCGAAGCGGTCGATGGCCGCGTTCGCCGCCGCGATCAGCCGCGCGACCTTCGCGTCGCGCTCGGCGTCGGCGCCGCCGGCCTGCCGGCGCCGCTTGTCGATCTCGCGCAACCGGTGCCGCAGCGCGTCGACGAGAAGCGCCTGCCGCTTCGGGTTGTCGAGGAGGTCGTCCTGCAGGTACGGGTTGCGGTCGACGACCCAGATGTCGCCCAGCACCTCGAACAGCATCCGCGCCGAGCGGCCGGTCCGCCGCTCGCCGCGCAGGTCCTGCAGCAGCTGCCACATGTCCGCCCCGAGCAGGCGGATGACGATCTCGCGGTCGGAAAACGACGTGTAGTTGTACGGAATCTCGCGCAGACGCGGGGCGTCCGTGCCGGCATCCGCATCGACGAAGGCGTCGGCGACCGTATCCATGGCGAGCCCTTCATTTTACCGCACCGCAGCAAGCCGACCCCGGACGGGCGCCGGGCCGGGCGGCGCTGCAGTAAAATGAACGGCTACCCCTCCTGACCCGAGGACCCGCCATGTCGACTACCGCCATCGCGCGCCGCTTCGTCCCGATCGCGTTCTCGGCCATCGCGTTCTGCGCCGCCGCGGCCGCGCCCGAACCCGCCTACGTCGACGACCTCGCCAAGTGGCGCACGCGCGCCGACGCGAGCCTCACGCGCGAGCGCGGCTGGCTGTCGATCGTCTCCCGCGACGAACTCGCCCCGGGCACCTACCGGATCGGATCGGCGCCGGACAACCAGATCGTGCTGCCGAAGGGGCTCGCTCCCGCCCATCTCGGCACCGTCGTCGTCGGCGCGGACAAGGCGCGCCTGACGCTCGCCAAGGGCCAGAAGATGCACACGGTGACGAAGGAAGCCGACGACAGCGAGGAGTTCACCGCGCGCGACCTCGTCACGGGCGCCTCGCGCCTCGAGTGGGTGACGTCGGGCCGCCTGTCGCTACAGTTCGTCAAGCGCGAGGACGGCAAGATCGTCGTGCGCGCGGCCGACCGCGAGTCGCCGCGGCGCAGGAACTTCGCCGGCCGTGTCTGGTACGAGCCCAAGGCCGAGTTCAAGGTGACCGCGAAGTTCGTGCCGACGACGCAGGGCGCGACGATCCCGATCGCGAACGTGCGCGGCGAGATCAGCTACGAGAAGGTCGCCGGTACGCTCGAGTTCGCCGTCAACGGCCAGAAGCTCACGCTCGACGCGCTCGACGACGAGGGCAACCTCTTCATCATCTTCCGCGACGGCACCAGCAATGCCACGACCTATCCGCCCGGGCGCTTCCTGTTTATCGAGAAGCCGAAGGACGGCGTGTGGGTCGTCGACTTCAACAAGGCGTACAACCCGCCGTGCGCGTTCTCCGCGTACACGACGTGCCCGCTGCCGCCGCCGCAGAACTGGCTGAAGGGCGATATGGCCGCCGGGGAGAAGTATGCGGGGCGGAAGTCATAGTCCTCGGGTCACCGCACGCCGGCGGTCCGCCGGCGCCTTGATGCGATCCGCGCTCGGGACATCGAGCGCGCAACCGTAGGGGGAAGCCACGTGCCAACGAAGCTCGATTACTCCAAGCTCTCGCTGATGGACGCCCTCGATCTCGCGACGCTGATCGAGATCGAGGCGTACAAGCGGTACACGCAGTTCGCCGATCGCCTGGGAAGCGGGTCCGGTGACGACGCCGCGTCGGTGTTCGCATCGATGGCGGCCAACGAGAACAAGCACGGCGAGCAGATCGCCGAGCGCCGGCTCGCCCTGTTCGGCGATCGGCCCCCGAACGTCAAGCTCGGCGACATCTTCGACGTGGAGGCGCCCGACTTCGGCGCGCCGCGCTGGAACATGTCTCCGCTCAGCGCCTACATGGTGGCGCTGTCCTCCGAGAAGAAGGCGTTCGCGTTCTACGACCTGGCGCTGCGCTACGTCACCCAGCCCGACGTCAAGACGCTGTTCGAGGAGCTGCGCGCCGAAGAGGCCGAGCACGTGCAGATGATCGAGTCGATCATCGCGCAGCTGCCGCCGTCGGCGAAGGTCGACGTCGAAGACGAGGACGAGGGCGCGGTGCCCAACTCGACGGAGCGCAAGTCGCGATCGCCCTACTAGGCGGTCGTTGCGAAGGCCCCACGGGTCACCGTCGGCGCGGGTGGACGGCGTCGGCTACGGCGCCGGCACCTGCCGGTAGCCGATTGCCTCGGCCAGGTGCCGTGGCGCGATCGCGTCCGCGCCGGCGAGGTCGGCAATCGTGCGCGCGACCTTCAGCACGCGGTGATAGCCCCGCGCGGAGAGTGCGAGCCGCGCCGCGGCCTTCGCCAGCAGCGCCTCGCCTTGCGCATCCGGCGCGCAGTGCCGCGCGACGTCCGCCGGCGCGAGCCGCGCGTTGGCCGTGCCCTGGCGCACGCGTTGGCGTCCGCACGCGGCCACGACGCGGGCGCGCACGGCCGCCGAGTCGGCGCCCATCGCCGCAGCCGCCTCCGCGCCGCCGGCGAGCTCGCCGGTCGGCAGCTGCGGCACCTCGAGCCTGAGGTCGATGCGGTCGAGCAGGGGTCCCGACACGCGCGTCCGGTAGCGCGCCACGCGGTCGGGCGTGCAGCGGCAGCGTCCGCTGACGTCGCCCAGATAGCCGCACGGGCAGGGGTTCATCGCCGCGACCAGCTGGAACTGCGCGGGAAACGAGCTCTGCCGCGCCGCGCGCGAGATGTGGATGACGCCGGTCTCGAGCGGCTCGCGCAGGACTTCGAGCACGCGCCGGTCCCACTCCGGGAGCTCGTCCAGGAACAGCACGCCGTGGTGCGCGAGCGAGATCTCGCCCGGACGCGGGTCGCTGCCGCCTCCCACCAGCGCGACGGCACTCGCCGTGTGGTGCGGCGCGCGGAACGGGCGCCGCCCCCACTGCGCCGGCGCGAAGCGGCCGGCGATCGACGCCACCGCCGCGACCTCGAGCGCCTCGTCGTCGTCGAGCGGCGGCAACAGCGACGGCAAGCGGTGCGCGAGCATCGACTTGCCGGTGCCGGGCGGGCCGGTCAGCAGCAGTGAGTGACCGCCGGCCGCGGCGATCTCCAGCGCGCGCTTCGCGTGCGCCTGCCCGCGCACGTCGCTCAAGTCCGGCGGGACGTCAGCGACCGGCAACGCGCGCGGGAGCGCCGCCGCCAGCGGCGCGCGCGCCGTGAGGTGCGCGCACACGGCGAGCAGCGAGCCCGCGCCGTACACCGTCGCGCCCTTGACCAACGCGGCTTCCGCCGCGGAGACCTCGGGCAGCACGAACGCGCGGCCGTCGCGGCGCGCGGACAGCGCCATCGCCAGCGCGCCGCGCACGGCGCGCAGCTCGCCGGTCAGCGCGAGCTCGCCCGCGAACTCGTAGCGCGCGAGCTCGTGGCCGGGAATCTGCCCGGTCGCCGCGAGGATGCCGAGCGCGATCGGCAGGTCGTAGCGGCCGGACTCCTTCGGCAGGTCGGCCGGGGCGAGATTGACGGTGATCTTGCGCTGCGGAAACTCGAACTGCGCGTTCTGCATCGCCGCGCGCACGCGGTCGCGCGCCTCGCGGACCTCGGTGTCCGGCAGGCCGACGAGGTGGATGCCCGGCAGGCCGCCGGCGATGTGGACTTCCACGGCAACGCGCGGCGCGTGTACGCCCGCGAGCGCGCGGCTGTGCAGGACGGCGACCGCCACGCATGCTCCTCCAGGGGTTGCGAACCGATGACAGCCGCCCCAGCGTAAGCGAGCGTTGACCGACAGGCACTCGGCCGTTGGGATGAGCCGGACGGTCGAGTCCCTGCCCATGGCTCCCGCTTTGCGACTCGAGCCGTGCGCGCCTCCAAACGAGCCGCGATCGCTTCGTCCCGTGGCTCGCGGCGATGCGATGGCGTGGCGTCGCGATTCCCGCGCGTGCGACGGCGTGCTAGCGTTGTCCCAGGCAAATCACCACGGAGACGGGCTCATGAAACATGAATTCGGTGCCGCGATCGCTCTGGGCGCGCTGCTGGCGATGAGCGCCCCGGCGCTGGCACAGGACCCATGCGCCACCATCGCGTCGCAAGGAGCCACGTTGAGCGGCTTCGCGGGCGCGAAGGCGGAGACCCTCAAGTCCGGCAGCAACACGATCTGCGAAATGCGGAGCGTCGACCGCAAGGCCAAACTCGGGCTGATCGTCGAGCCGCCGCAGGCCGCCAGCGGATTGGCGATGCGCAGGATGCTCGCCGCCAGCCAGAAGGATCCCGGGATGAAGGTGAAGGACGAACCCGCGCTTGGCGCCAATGCGTTTTCGTTCGCGACGAACGCGCAGGTCTCGTTCACGGCCGCCGGCAAGAACGGCGTGTACACGGTCTCGCTCAATCGCGACGCCGGAATCGCGCCCGGCGACGAGGATCGTGTGCGCGCCATCGTGAAGCAGGTCGCGGAAGGTCGCTGACCGGCGCGCGTCCGCGGCGCCGGGCCCCTTGGCCGACGCTCGGCGCTTTCCGTCGTGCGCGGCGATTGCGGCCCGTGGCCGCAGTGCCGGTCGACCCACGGACTGGGCCGCGACCACCGAACCGCCACGGACCATCGGCGGCGCAACTCGCACCGCGCACCGCGGCAATCGTCGCTGCGGCGGGGCCGCCGCTTCAATCGGCCAGCGGCGGTGCCGTGCAGACCTGCTCGTACCGATAGCGCTGCTTCAACTGGCCCACGTACTCGAAGACGTCCAGCGTCCTCTCGTAGGCCGCACGCGTGATCTCCACGTGCGGCGTCCAGCAGCCGAGCTGCTGATATGTCGCGATGCAATCGGCGAGCACGTCTTCGTCGATGTCGGGAAAGTAGGGCTTCTGGGCCCGGGCGATCGCCGTGGCCGGGGCCTCGTTCATGTAGACGCGGGTCTTCCGGTAGGCGCGCATGAATGCCTTCGCCATGTCCGTTCCGAGCCACTCGCGGGTCGCCGCGAGGCTGGAAAAGCCGCACGGCCCGATCTGCCGGCCGACTTGGGCGACGATGTGTCCGATGCCGTCGGCCTGCAGTTGCTGCGGATACGGTCCTTGCTGCTGGACGTAGCGGCCGTCACCGCGGCGGAACGCCCGGTCGATGTCGGCGGGGCCGCCAGCGAAGATCGGACGAATCCGGTCGAAGTCGATCCCCGCACGGCGGCACGCGTACCTGAACATCGCGAGCGGCTGGCCCGTCTTGAACATCACGACTTCGGCGCCCTCCAGCTTGTCCCAACGGAACGCCGGGTCCGCTTCGCGTCCGGTGAGGAAGAAGCCGTCCATCTCGTTGACCTGCGCGAAATGGACCGCGGCCGGCGTCTCGCCCTTGTCGAGCGAGGCGAACCCCTGGCTCAGCGCCGATTGCGCCACGTGCGCAGTGCCATCCTTCAGTGCGGCAAGGGCCGAGCCGCCGGGCGGTGCGATCGACCACTCCGGCGCGACGCCCTCGGCTGCGAGGAACCCACCCGACATCGCCGCGATGAGCGGCGAGTAGAACGCGGAGAACAGCGTGAACTGGATCCTGATCGTGTCCAAGCGAAGCGGTCCATCGTGCGCGAACGGCCGGCCGTCGCGACCGAGACGCCGCGCCGGGCGCGGTCCCGCCTAGTGCGTGGCCGAGCCCGCTGAGCCGCGCGCTTCGAGCTCCGCGACGCGGGCTTCGAGCCGCTCGAGCTTCTCGCGCGTCCTCTGCAGCACCGCGGCCTGTGTCTCGAACTCCGCACGGGTCACGAGATCGAGGCGCGCGAGCCCGCCCTGCAGCAGCGCCTTCACGTTTTTCTCGATGTCCTTCGCCGGACTCGCCGCGACGGCCGCGCCGATCTTCGCCGCGAGATCGTCGAGGGTCTTGCCGTTGAGGTTGAGCATCGTGCCTCCGTACGTGGGACTGGCGGCGTGGCCCGCCTGTTCGGGGTCAGTCTAGCAAAGGGAACGGGCGCGCCCGCCGCCCGGTTTCGACGATCGCGGCCCCAGGCTGCCCGTCGGGCCTGCCGCCCCGCCCTTGTGCGGCCGCGCCGAAAACGCGCACCGATTCGGTGCGGCCATCTTCGCGCCGTTGAGCGGCCCCGCCCTGTTTAGCTCGTAACGCATTGATTAAATGCATTTTTGTGCAGTGGCACACGAAATGCTGACGGAGTCCTGCAAACGCTTGCTCCATTTCCAACCACCGAGGACTCCGACATGAACCCGAAGCTTCGCCGTTCCAAGACTGCCGCCGCCGCGGCACTCGCCGCTCTGTTCGCCGGCGGCGCGCTCGCGCAGGCCCCGGCGCCGGCGGCAGCTGCGCCCGCGCCTGCGGCGGCTCCCGAGCCGGACTGGACGTTCACCGGCAACGTCGGCCTGTTCAGCCAGTACGTGTTCCGCGGCATCTCGCAGACGAACGAGAAGCCGGCCGTGCAGGGCGGCTTCGACATCGCGCACAAGAGCGGCTTCTACGCGGGCACGTGGGCATCGAACATCAGCTGGCTGTCGGACGGCAACCCCGACGTGTCGGCGAGCATGGAATGGGACTTCTACGGCGGCTACAAGTGGTCGCTGCCGTCGGACTTCGTCGCCGACTTCGGGGTCCTCTACTACTGGTATCCGGGGTCGTACCCGTCCGGCTACACGAAGCCGAACACGACGGAGCTGTACGCGGCGCTCAACTGGAAGATGCTCGCGGTCAAGTACAGCTACGCGGTCAGCGACACGTTCGGCTTCCCGAACTCCGACGGCTCGTACTACATCGAGGGCAACCTCAACTGGGACGTCGTCGACAAGGTCAACGACGTCATCGGCAAGGTCACGCTGATCGGCCACGTCGGATACCAGTCGTACAAGAACTGGGGCGACTACAGCTACACGGACTGGAAGGCGGGCGTGGCCACCGACATCCTGGGCCTCACCGTCGGCCTCGTCGTCACCGGGACCGATGCCACCAGCGCGCTGTACACGAACCGCTTCGGCAAGGACATCAGCGACACGCAGGTCGTCGGCTACGTCCAGAAGACGTTCTGACGACACACACCGCGCGGCGGCTTCCCGCCGCCGCGCACTTGCGGGGGAACCATGAAACTCGTTACCGCCATCATCAAGCCGTTCAAGCTCGACGAGGTCCGCGAGGCCCTGTCGGCGATCGGCGTGCAGGGGATCACCGTCACCGAGGTCAAGGGCTTCGGCCGCCAGAAGGGCCACACGGAGCTCTACCGCGGCGCGGAGTACGTCGTCGACTTCCTGCCCAAGGTCAAGATCGAGGCCGCGATCAAGGACGACCTGCTCGAGCGCGTGATCGAAGCGATCGAGAAGGCCGCGAACACCGGAAAGATCGGCGACGGCAAGATCTTTGTCTTCGACCTCCTGCAGGTCGTGCGCATCCGCACCGGCGAGACCGGTTCGGACGCGCTGTAGAGGGAGCGCACGATGAAAAAGCTACTCGTAATGTTCGCCATGGTCGGGGCGCTGGGACTGACGGCACCCGTCACGGCCCAGGACAAGGCGGCGCCCGCAGCGGCCGCTCCGGCGGCCACGGCACCCGCAGCGGCGCCTGCCGCACCCGCCGCGGCGGCCGCCGCGGAGGCCCCGGCCGCCACGGCCGCGCCCGCCCCGACGCCCAACAAGGGCGACGTGTCGTGGATGCTCATGTCCACCGCGCTCGTGCTGATGATGAGCGTTCCTGCGCTGGCGCTGTTCTACGGTGGGATGGTGCGCTCGAAGAACGTGCTGTCGGTGCTGATGCAGGTATTCGTGGTGTTCTCGCTGATCACCGTGCTGTGGTGCGTCTACGGCTACAGCATCGCGTTCACCGAGGGCAACGCGTACTTCGGCGGCCTCGACCGGCTGTTCCTCAAGGGCACGTTCGACTCGGCGAAGGGCGAATTCGCGATGGCCGCGACGTTCTCGAAGAACACGCCGCTCCCGGAACTCGTGTTCGTCGCGTTCCAGGCGACGTTCGCCGCGATCACCGTGTGCCTCATCCTCGGCGCGTTCGCCGAGCGCGTGAAGTTCTCGGCGGTCCTCGCGTTCGCCGTGCTGTGGTTCACGTTCTCCTACCTGCCGATCGCGCACATGGTGTGGTTCTGGGCCGGCCCAGACGCGTACACGGCGGCGAACGTCGTCGACGCGACCAACGCGAAGGCGGGGCTGATCTGGCAGTGGGGCGCGCTCGACTTCGCGGGCGGCACGGTCGTCCACATCAACGCCGGCGTCGCCGGCCTGGTCGGTGCGTACGTGCTCGGCAAGCGGATCGGCTTCGGCCGCGAGTCGATGGCGCCCGCCAACCTGCCGATGACGATGATGGGCGCGTCGCTGCTGTGGTTCGGCTGGTTCGGGTTCAATGCCGGCTCGGCACTCGAGGCGAACAACTCGGCCGTGCTCGCGTTCATGAACACGTTCCTCGCGACGGCGTGCGCCGTGCTCTCGTGGACGTTCGGCGAGTGGATGGTGAAGGGCAAGCCGTCGATGCTCGGCGCGGCGTCGGGCGCGGTCGCGGGACTGGTCGCGATCACGCCGGCCGCCGGCAACGTCGGCATCCCGGGCGCCTTCGTCATCGGCACGGCCGCCGGGCTCGTCTGCCTGTGGGGCGTCAACGGCCTGAAGCACCTGCTGAAGGTCGACGACACGCTCGACGTGTTCGGCGTGCACGCGGTCGGCGGCATCCTCGGCGCGCTGCTCACCGGCATCTTCGTCTCGCCCGACCTGGGCGGCCCCGGCCTCGTGACCGACTGGGTCACCGGCAAGACGGGCTTCCCCGGCTACGGCGAGCAGCTGATGATCCAGGCGAAGGGCGTGCTCACGACGATCGTGTGGTCGGCGGTCGTCGCCTACGTCTCGTACAAGATCGTCGACCTGACCATCGGCCTGCGCGTGCCGGAAGAGCAGGAACGCGAAGGGCTCGACATCACGTCGCACGGCGAGTCGGCCTATCGCAGCTGACCGCGCGGCGACGGCACCAGTTACGCGCGGGCGACCCCCTTCTCTCCCGCCCGCGCGTAATACGGGGACCCTCCTCCTCCCCGCAGCTTCTCCTCAGTGGCTATTCGGGGCGCGCAAGCGCCCCGTTTTTTTCGCCCAAGGCATCTTCGGGCGAATCCCGAGGAGCGCAGCGACGAGGGGTCGCGAGGCCGCTACAATCCCCGCGCCATGATCGCCGTCGAGTACTGCCAGCTCCTCGCGCGCTACAACCGCTGGATGAACGAGCGGCTGTACGCGTGCGCCGGCGAGCTCGACGACGCCGAGCGCAAGCGCGACCGCGGCGCGTTCTTCGGCTCGATCCACCGCACGCTCAACCACGTCCTGTGGGGCGACCGCGTGTGGCTCGGCCGGTTCACCGGCGCGCCGTTCGGCGTCGCCGCCTACGGCCCCGACATGTTCGCCGACTTCGCGGTGTTGCTCGCGGAGCGCGAAAGGACGGACACGGCGATCCTCGATTGGGCGGGAACGCTGTCGCCCGACTGGCTCGCGTCCACGATCGAATACCGGGCGGCCGCGGACGGACGGTTGCGTCGGCTGCCCGCGTGGGTCGCCGCCGCGCACCTCTTCCAGCACGCCGTACATCACCGCGGACAGGTGACGACGCTGCTCGCACAGGCCGGCAAGGACATGGGGGCCACCGACCTGCCGTGGCTGCCGGGTGTCGTGCGCGTCGTCGACTGAAGCCGGGGCCGGCGCCGCGACACCGGCGCCCGGAAGGCGTTACGCAGCGACGGCCCGACGCGGCGTCCGCATTGCGGCTCCGGCGGGCGGCCCCGACCCCGACTTCACTTCTTCCGTTTCGCGCGCGGATGCGCGGCGTCGTAGACCTTCGCGAGCGCCTGGAAGTCGAGGTGCGTGTAGACCTGCGTGCTCGCGATCGACGCGTGCCCGAGCATCTCCTGCACGGCGCGCAGGTCGCCCGAGGACTGCAGCACGTGCGAGGCGAACGAGTGCCGCAGCATGTGCGGGTGGACGTGGCGGTCGAGCCCCTGCCGCACCGCCCACGCGGCGAGCCGCCGCTCGATCGTCCTGCCGGACAGCCGGCGGCCGGTGGCGCCGACGAACAGCGCCCGCTCGTCGCCGACGGGGAGCGCGGCGCGGCGCGCGAGCCACGCGGCGACGGCGTCCCGCGCGGCAACGCCGACCGGCACCACGCGCTCCTTCGCGCCCTTGCCCCAGACGCGGACCTCGCCGCCGGCCAGGTCGATGCGGTCGACGTCGAGCCCGGCGAGCTCGGAGAGCCGCAGTCCCGAAGAATACGCGAGCTCGAGCAGCGCGCGGTCGCGCACGCTCGCCGCGTCGTCGCCTTCGATCGTCACCAGCCGCACGGCCTCGTCGGGCGTGAGCGCCGACGGCAGGCGCTTGCCGGACCTCGGCGCCTTGAGCCCCGCGCACGGATCCTCGCCGAGCGCGCGGTCGCGCTCGAGCAGGAAGCGGTAGAACGCGCGCCACGCCGAAAGCATGCGCGCGAGGCTGCGCCCCGATAGGCCCTTGGCGTGGAACGACGCGAGGATGCGCGCGAGCTGCGCGCGCTTGAGCGACGGCAGCGCGGCGTCGCCCGCGGCCGCCGCGAGCTGCGTCACGTCGCGCAGGTACGCGTCGCGCGTGTGCGCCGGCTGCGCGCCGAGGTGACGGGCGAAGGCGGCGAGCAGCGGCGCGTTGACCGCTGCGATCTTCGGGAGGCCGGTGGCGGCGTTCGCGCGCGTGCCCACGGGGCCCCCGGCGCGCCTAGGACGCGGGCAGGAACCGCGCAGTCGCCACGCTCGCGAGCTCGGCGAGCCGCGTCTGGTAGAGCGTGCCCATGCCCGGGTGGAAGCGGTCCGGGTCGGGGCTGCCCAGCGCCAGCAGGCCGAACGTGTGCGCGGTGCGCAACGGCAGGAACGCGAACGACTGGAGGATGTCGCCGTCCTCGAACCACTCGCGCGATTCGAACGGCGCAACCGGGCCGCAGTACGGCTGGCCGAGCTGGTCGGCGTAGTGGCGGATCTCGGTCGACGTCGCCGCGAGCTCGGGCAGGTAGGACTGCTCGGGCACCTTGCCCCACAGCCGCGCCGAGACCTGCGGGACGCCGAAGTCCTCCTTCAGGCTGTGGTAGAGCACGGCGAGCGTCGTCTCGAGGTCCGGCGCCGCGAACAGCGCGAGCGTGGAGCGGTGGACCTTCTCGCTGATCTGGTCGTTCTCGGTGCCGTACGACACGAGCTCGCGGAACTTCGCCTCGAGCTCCTGGATCTTCTCGCGCAGCGTGACGATCTGCCGCTCGGCGATGGGAATCGCGTGCCCGCCGTGCGGGTGCGGGACGAAGATCTCCGCGATGACGTCCGCGTAGTCCTCGAAGAAGCTCGGGTTGTGCTTCAGGTAGTCGGCGACGGCCGCTGCGTCCATGCGATGTTGTCCCGCGTTGGGTCTCGTTGTAGTGACTGCGTCGCGCCGGCCCTTCAGCCCGGCCACGTCCCCTCGAACACCGTCGACGCGGGCCCCGTCATCATGACCGGAGCGCCCTCGCCGTCCCAGCCGACCACGAGGTCCCCGCCGCGCGTGCGGACCGTGACGACGTCGTCGAGGAGACCGCGCCGGATGCCCGCGACGACGGCGGCGCAGGCACCGGTCCCGCACGCGAGCGTCTCGCCGGCGCCGCGCTCCCACACGCGCAGGCGAATGGTAGCGCGATCGACGACCTGCATGTAGCCAGCGTTCACGCGCGCGGGGAAACGGGGGTGATTCTCGATGCGCGGGCCCTGCGTCGTCACCGGGGCGGACGCGACGTCGGCGACGACCTGCACCGCGTGCGGATTGCCCATCGACAGCACCGACACCTGCACGCGCGCGCCGTCGACGTCGAGCGGCTCGACCACGGCGCCGCTGCCGCCGGTGAACGGCACTTCGGCCGGGGCAAACCGCGGCGCGCCCATGTCCACGGTCACCTGCCCGTCGGCCTCGAGCCGCGGCACGATGAGGCCGTTCTTCGTCTCCACGCGAATCTCGCGCTTCGCGGTGAGCCCCTGGTCGCGGACGAACTTGACGAAGCAGCGCGCGCCGTTGCCGCAGTGCTCGACCTCCTCGCCGCTCGCGTTGAAGATCCGGTAGCGGAAGTCGGCATCGCCCTGCGCGGGCTCCACGACCAGCACCTGGTCGCAGCCGATGCCGAAGTGGCGATCGGCGAGCGCGCGCACGCGCGCAGCGTCGAGCTCGACGTGCTGGCGCACCCCGTCGAGGACGACGAAGTCGTTGCCGAGGCCCTGCATCTTGGTGAACTTCAGCGTCATGGCGAGCCGGGGGCGCCGCGCATCCAGGCGACCTCGCCGGTGCGCCTGAACGGGATCGTGGTGCCGCCGTCGATCGTGGCGGTGCCCGAGACAGCATAGCGCACGGTGGGCGGCACGCCGCCCGCCGCCTCCGCACGGCGGGCCAGGCTGGCCGCCGCTTCCAGCGCCGACGCCAGCGTCGCGCGCGCCGCGAGCTCCGCGGTCACGGCGCCGCGCGCGGGCAGGCGCACCGGCGCGGCCAGCCGCGCCGTGCCGACCGGCACGTCCTCGATCGCGAGGGCGGCGTCGATCGTGTCGACGGCGACCTCGCGGTCGTTCGGGTTGGCGACGGCGACGAACACGGTGAAACGCGCGTCTGCGGGCGTCAGGCGGTCGACGCGCACGCGCTCGACCGCGACCTTCGGCGCCTCGAGCCGCGGCGCGATTGCGCATGACGCGAGCAGCGTCGCGAACAGGACTGCGCACGCGAGCGCGCGGCGGCCGTTCCCTTTGCGGGATCCCCGGTTGCGCGCCGGCCGGAGGTCCGCCGATGGGCGAAGCGAAGGAGCGACATCGTCGCGTGCGGCGATCTTCATCTCGACGTTGCGGGCCCGCGGTTCGGGCAGTCGGCGCTACGCGGCCGCCGCGGGCGGCACTGTCGCGACGCGAGGCGCGTTCGCTCGCCAGGAGGCCTGCAATTCCTCGAACGATACCAGCCGCCCGGCAATCGCGCTGGCGGCCACGGTGGCCGGGCTCGCCAGCCAGACATCGCCCGGCCCCGATCGGCCGGGGAAGTTGCGGTTGACGGCGCTGACCGTCACCTGGCCGGCCCGCTCCGAGGCGCCGGGGCCGCAATTCGCGCACGCACCGCACGCCGGTTGCAGCAACTCCGCGCCGGCCGCGCGAAACGCATCGAGCCAGCCTTGCGCCCGGCACCAGGCCTCGACGTCCTCCGTGCCGAACTGAAGGAATAGCTGCACGCCCTCGGCCACGCGCAATCCGCGCCGCGCCGCCCACGCGACGACCTCGTGGTACTGCTCGAAATCGGATCGCTTGCCGGCCGTGCACGAGCCGCCATACGCGATGTCGATGCGCGGTCGCTTCGCGTCGGGAATCGCGGCCAGCGGCAGGCCCAGGCCCGGGTCGCCGGGCCGTGCCACGAAGGGCGAGAGGCCCGCGGCGTCGACGCGGATCACGTTCGCGTACGTCGCCCCCGGATCGCTGCGCATCCAGGGCGCGAGCGATACCGTCTCGCCGCGGCGCTCCCGCAGGAACCGGATCGTTTCGTCGTCGGGCTCGACGAGCCCGGTGAAGCCGCCGAGCTCGGCCGTCATGTTGGTCAGCGTCGCACGCTCGTCGGTCGACAACGCGCGCACGCCCGCCCCGCCGAATTCGAAGACGTGCCCGACGCCGGCGCCTTCGCGCAGCGCCGGCAGGGCCAGCAGGTGCAGCATCAGGTCCTTGGCGCTCACGCCGGGCGGCAGCGGCGCGTCGACTTCGATGCGCAGGACCGGCGGCAGCGCGAAGCGGACGGCACCGGTCACGAATGCATTGGCCATGTCGGTGCTGCCGACGCCGAAGGCCACGCAGCCCAGCGCGCCGCTGTGCGGCGTGTGCGAATCCGTGCCGACGATCAGCATGCCCGGCCGCGCATAACGCTCGGCCACCATCGCGTGCGAGATGCCTTCCGATCCTTCCCCTTCGGCGCGGTAGCCGTGATTCACGAGGCCGTGCCTGGCCACGAAGGCACGGTGCGCCCCGGACAGTCGCCGCACGCCCGCGACCAGCCCCTGGCCCACGTGCAGCGGACTGCGTTGCACGTAGCTCAGGTGGTCCTCGAAGCAGACGATGCTTGCCGGGTCGTGCAGCCGGTACCCGGGCCCGCAGCGGCTCTCGAGCAGGTGGGCGCACATGCCGGTGTAGTACTCGTGGACGAAGCGCAGGTCGGCGGCGACGAAGCCCGGCGCGGCGCGGTGACGCTCGACGATCTTCTCGAACAACGTCCTGAGGCCGTCGTGTCCGGTGCGCGCGGACGCGGGGCCGTGCGCCGGCGCGGCGCCCGTGCCATGGCGCAGCAGCCCGCCGGCGCGCACGATCGCCGCGGCCTGGGGGTCGCGCTCGGCCAGCAGCTCGTCGACGGCGATCGCCTCGCCACGCTCGAGCCTTGCCAGCAGCGCGAAGTCGGTGCTCGTCAGCAGGCCCAGGTTGTCGGCGTTCTGCCGGTAGATGCGCTCGAAGCTCTCGGCGAAGACCACGCGCACGCCCGCCGAGAGCTCGGCCAGCGGACTGTGCTCGCGCGAACTGCCCTTGCCATAGCGCCGGCCCCCGACGAGCACGGCGATTCCCGCGTCGCGCACGCCGTCGCGCGCGATCGGCCGCTCGCCGCCGGTGGTGAATCCCGTGAGGACGTGGCGGCCGAGCGCGGCGTCGAAGTGCACCATCGCCGCCAGCGGCGAGATCTCGTCGGTGGAGATGTCGTCGCGCAGCGCGCCGGCGTCGGCCAGCGTCAGCGCTCGTCCGGCCAATTGCGCCCGCACGAGCGCGGGGTCGCGGCTGAGATAGAGCCGGCGGCTCTGCGGCGGGAGGTTCACGACACCGTCACTGCGCCTCGATGCCCGCCTTCTTCACGAGCTGCGCGTACCTGCTCATTTCGCTGCGGAAGAACGGCATCGCCTTGTCGGCCGGCCCGACGTTGATCACGTTGCCCTGCTTCGCCATCACGTCCTTGGTCGCCGGATCGTTGAACGCGTCCTTGACCGCGGCGTGGATGCGCTGGACTTCGGCCGCGGGCAATCCCTTGGGGCCGATGACCGCGAACCAGGCTTCGACCACGTAGCCCGGGAGGCCCTGCTCGGCGAAGGTCGGGATGTTCGGGGCCGCCGCAACGCGCTGCGCCGTGGCCATGCCGATGGCCTTCAGCGCGCCCGAGGCCACGTGCTGCTGCACGCTGGGCAGGGCCGCCGTGGCGAAATCGATCTGGCCCCCGATGAGGTCCGACACCATCGGCCCGACGCCCTTGTAGGGGATGTGGCGCGCCTTGACCTGCGCCTCGTCGAGGAACATCTCGACGGCCAGGTGCAGGATGGTGCCGTTGCCGCCCGAGCCGTAGTTCATCTCGCCGTTCTTCGCCTTCAGCAGCGCGATCAGTTCCTTGCTGTTGCTGGCGGGCACCTTGGCGTTGACGACCAGCACGACCGGCGTGTAGCCCACCACGGCGATCGGCGTGAAGTCGCCCGGCATGTCGAACGGAATCGACTTCAACACGCTCGGGAAGATCACGACGTTGTTCGACACCACGCCGAGCGTGAAGCCGTCGGGCGCCGAGCGCGCCAGGGCCTGCAAGCCGACGATGCCCCCCGCGCCGGGCTGGTTGTCGACGACGATGCCGTGGCCCAGAGCCTTGCCCAGCGCGGGCTGCGCGGCACGCGTGATGGCGTCCACGCCGGAGCCCGTCGCGTTGGGCAGGATGAAGCGGATCGTCCGGTCGGACTGCGCCCAGGCCGGACGCGCCGTCAGGCCGGACAGCGCGGCGGCGCCGAGGGCGGCCCGCAGCCAATCGCGGCGAGGCTTGTTGGCAAGCGTCATGGTCTCGTCTCCTTGGTGGTCGTGGTCGTGGTCGTGGTCGTGCCGATGCGGCCTGCGATCAGGCGACGATCGCGCGCGTCTTCATGTCGTCGATCTCGGCGTCCGAATAACCGAGCCCGGCGAGCAGGCCGGCAGTATGCGCCGCGAAGGCCGGCGGTTGCAGGCGCACGCCGAGCCGCTGCCCGGCCATCGTGATCGGGAACAGCGTGGTCTTCACCGTCTGGCCGGCCCGCGGTCCGTCGGGCAGCACCACGTCGGCCAGCCCGCCGGTGGCCTTCAGATGCGCGTCGTCGAACAGATCCTCGGGTCGGCGAATCGGCGCGAACGGAAGGCCGGCGCGCTCCATGACGGCCACGAGGTCGGCCGCACGGCGGTGGGCCAGTCGCTCGCGTAGCGTGGCCAGCAACTGCGGCCGCAGCAGGACGCGCTGGTTGTTCGTGGCGAGCGACGGGTCCGCCTTCAGGTCGTCGAACCCCAGCACGTCGCAGAACGTGGCGAACTGCGCGTCGCTGACGGCCGCCAGGAAGATCTGCTCGCCGCCCGCGACCGTGAACACGTCATACACCGCCCACGGGTTGTCGCGCGCCGGCATCGGCTGCGGGTGCCGGCCCGTCACCGCGTACTGCAGCATGTGCTGGCCCATCAGGAACACGTTGTTCTCGTACAGCGCCGACTGCACCTCCATGCCCTTGCCGGTAATGCCGCGCTGGATCAGCGCGCCCAGGGCGCCGATGGCGCCGAAGAGGCCGCCCATGATGTCGTTGACGCTGGTGCCGGCGCGCAGCGGATCCCCCGGGCGACCCGTCATGTACGCGAGCCCGCCCATCATCTGGACCACCTCGTCGAGCGCCGTCCGGTGCTCGTAGGGGCCGGGCAGGAAGCCCTTGTGGCTGACATAGATGAGCCGGTCGTTCCTTGCGGACAGCGACTCGTAATCGAGTCCGAACTTCTTCAGCGCGCCCGGCTTGAAGTTCTCGACGACCACGTCGGCACTCGCCGCCAGGCGGCGCGCGACTTCGGCGCCGTCGGGCTTCTTGAGGTCGACCGCGATGCTCTTCTTGTTGCGATTGAACATCGGGAAGAAGCCCGCGCCGGCGCCCAGGAGGCGACGTGTCGCCTCGCCGTCGACCGGCTCGACCTTGATCACCTCCGCCCCCATGTCCGCGAGCACCATGCCGCAGGTCGGCCCCATGACCATGTGCGTGAACTCGACGACACGCAGCCCGGCCAGCGGCTGCGGCACCTTCCCGCCGGGACTCATGCGGCCCCCTGCAAGGTCCTGGGCAGCCCGGCGCGCCAGATCGCGCCGTGCAGCGGCTCGCCGTCGAGCCACTGTGCGATGCGGCCGCGCAGCGCGAGCAGCGCATCGAAGTCGAGGCCCGTCGGAACGCCCATGCTGCGGAACAGGTACGCCACGTCCTCGGTGGCCACGTTGCCGCTGGCGCCGGGAGCATGCGGGCAGCCGCCGATGCCGCCCACGCAAGCGTCGAAGCGCCGCACGCCGGTCCGCCAGGCCGCGTAGACGTTCGCGAGGCCGAGGCCGCGCGTGTCGTGAAAATGGCCGCAGGCGAGGCGATCGCCGGCGATCGCGAAGCAGCGCTCGAAGAGGCGGGTCACCTGCAGCGGATCGGCGTAGCCGACGGTGTCGGCCAGGCCCACGCGGTCGGCGCCGGCGTCCAGCACGGCCTGCATCAGCCTCGCCACTTCGTCCTCTTCGACGCGGCCCTGAATCGTGCAGCCGAACGCCGTGGAGAAGCCCACCTCCAGCACGCAGCGCGACCCGGCCGCGTCGCGCGCGGCACGGATGCGTCCGATGTCCGCCACCACGTCGTCCGGCGGCTTGCGGAGGTTGGCGAGGCTGTGGGCGCGGCTCGCGGAGAGGGGCAGCAGCATGACGTCGGCACCCGAATCCAGCGCCGCCTCGGCGCCCTTGAGGTTCGGGACGAGGACCGAAGTCACGAGGCCCGGGAGCTGTTTCGCCGCCGCGACCAGGTCGGCGGTGTCGGCCAGCTGCGGCAGCAGCCGCGCCGGAACGAACGAGCCCACTTCGATCTCGCGCAGGCCGCATGCGAAGGCGGCGCGCAGCCAGTCGAGCTTGGTGGGCGTGGGCACGGTGCGCGCAATGCTCTGCAGGCCGTCCCGAAGGCCAACCTCGCGCAAGCTCACGCATCCAGAAGGATTCATGTTCGCGACTCTAGCCGTTCCGAAAGAACCAAGATATGCTCATTTTTCGCGTCTAACATTCCAAAACGGAACGACAATCGACCATCGACTCATGAACCGTCCTCTCGACACCGTCTCGCTGAGGCATTTCGTCGCCGTCTGCGAGGAGGGCAGCATCGCCCGCGCCGCCGAGCGCGAGGCGATGGTGGCCTCGGCGCTGAGCAAGCGCATCGCCGCGCTGGAAGTCGAATTGGGCGTGCGCCTGCTGGTGCGCCGGCGCCAGGGCGTCGAGCCCACACCGGCGGGACAGGCGTTGCTGGCCGGGGCGCGCGAGCTGCTTTCCGGGATGGAACGGGTCCGCGCCGAGCTGGGGGCGTTCGGGCAGGGCGCGCAGGGAAGCGTTCGCGTCCTCGCCAGCCCCTCCGTGCTGGCCGAGCAGCTGCCGGACGACATCGCGCGCTTCCTGGCGCGGCATCCCGCCTTGCGCGTGAGCGTCGACGAGCGAACGAGTGCGGACATCGTGCGCGGGCTGCAGGAGGGCGCCGCCGACCTCGGCGTGCTGTGGGACCACGCCGACCTTCGCGGGCTGCACACGGCACCCTATCGCGGCGACCATCTCTGCGTCGCCATGGCGCCGGACCACGCGCTCGCGCGCCGGAACGCGCTTCGGTTCGAAGAGACGCTGGACCAGGACTCGGTCGGCGTCTCCACCGCGGGCCTGATGGATCGCATGCTGCAGCGGCAGGCGGCGCTCGTCGGGCGCACGCTGGCACACCGCATCCAGGTGTCGAGCCTCGACGCCGCATGCCGGATCGTGGCGGCCGGGTTGGGCATCGCCGTATTGCCGCGCGAAGCCGCCGTGCCTCACGCCGGCGCCGGCCGCCTGGCCCTCGTCCCGCTCGCCGACGAATGGGCGCGGCGGCAATTCGTCGTGGCCAGCCGTTCGCCGCCTCTGGTCTCGGCGAGCGCCCGGCTCCTGACCGCGCATCTGAACGAACAGGCCGGCTGACGACGCTCCGTCAGACGTTGAAGCGGAAGTGCATGACGTCGCCGTCGTGGACGACGTACTCCTTGCCCTCGAGGCGCATCCTGCCCGCCTCCTTCGCGCCGTGCTCGCCCTTGCAGGCGATGTAGTCGGCGTACGCGATGACCTCGGCGCGGATGAAGCCCTTCTCGAAGTCCGTGTGGATGACGCCCGCAGCCTGCGGCGCGGTGTCGCCGACGTGGATCGTCCACGCGCGGACCTCCTTCGGGCCGGCGGTGAAGTACGTCTGCAGTCCGAGCAGCGCGTAGCCGGCGTGGATCACGCGGTCGAGGCCCGGCTCGGCCATCCCCATGTCGTCGAGGAACACCTTCTTGTCCTCGGCGTCGAGGCCGGCGATCTCCGCTTCCATCGACGCGCACACGGCGACCACCGGCGAGCCTTCCGCCTTCGCGTGCGCCTCGACGGCGGCGAGCAGCGGGTTGTCGCGGAAGCCGTGCTCGGCGACGTTCGCCACGTACATCGTCGGCTTCATCGTGAGCAGGAAGAACGGGCGCAGCACGTCGCGCTCCTCGCCGTACAGGTCGGCTGTGCGCGCGGGGCGGCCCTCGTTCAGCACGGCCTCCACCTTCTTCATGACGGCGACGATGCGCTGCGCCTCCTTGTCGCCGCCGGCGCGCGCGGCCTTCTCGTACTTCGCGAGCTGCTTCTCGACGGTCGCGAGATCGGCGAGCGCCAGCTCGGTGTTGATCGTCTCGATGTCGGACACCGGGTTCACCTTGCCCGACACGTGGACGACGTTGTCGTCCTCGAAGCAGCGGACGACGTGCGCGATCGCGTCGGTCTCGCGGATGTTGGCGAGGAACTGGTTGCCGAGCCCTTCGCCCTTCGATGCGCCGGCGACGAGCCCCGCGATGTCGACGAACTCGACGACCGCCGGAATCACCTTCTCCGGCTTCGCGATCGCCGCGAGCGCCGCGAGCCGCGGGTCCGGGACCTCGACGATGCCGACGTTGGGCTCGATCGTGCAGAACGGATAGTTCTCGGCGGCGATCCCGGCCTTCGTCAGCGCGTTGAAGAGCGTCGATTTGCCGACGTTGGGCAGGCCGACGATGCCGCATTTGAGGCTCATTCAGTTTTCAACCTATAGTTGGGCCGGCTGCGCCGGCCCGTTTCCACGAGATGTTTTCACATGCAGCGCCATCATCGCGCGCTCCATCCGGCCGGCGCCGATGTCCGGCCACGCGGCGAGCGCGCGCGCGAGCGCGTCGTCGATCGGTCCCGCCTCCTCGGCGCGCGGCGGCTTCAGCACGTAGTCGACGACTTCCTGCTCGGACAGTTGCGAATCGCGCGGATGGCCGATGCCGATGCGCAGCCGCCAGAACTCGGCCGAGCCGAGCTGCGCCTGGATGTCGCGCAGCCCGTTGTGCCCGGCGTGGCCGCCGCCGAACTTCATCTTCGCGTCGCCGGGCTTGAGGTCGAGCTCGTCGTGCACGACGAGGATCTCGGCCGGCGCGATCGCGAAGAAGCGGGCGAGCGCCGCGACCGACCGGCCGGAGAGGTTCATGTACGTCGCCGGCTTGACGATGCGCACGTCGCCGGCCTTCGCGACGTCGCCGGCGAACTTCGACTCGGTGGAGAACGACGCGCCGAGCGCGGAGGCGAGCGCGTCGGCGAACCAGAAGCCGGCGTTGTGGCGCGTGCGCGCGTATTCGCGCCCGGGATTCCCCAGGCCCGCGACGAGACGAATGGGCATGGCCATGGCGGGATCGGCAGCGCCTCGAAACGAAAGGGGCCCGCGATGTACCGGCGGGCCCCTCGCGCGACGCGGTGCCGGCGAACGACTACTTCTTCTTGTCGTCCTTCTTCTCTTCCTTCTTCTCCGGGGCCTTGACCTCGGCCTCCGCCGGCGCGGCCGCCGCGACGGCGCCCTCCGCGCCCGCCGCCGCCGCTTCCTCGGTCTCGGTGTGCGCGCGCGGCACGATCGCCGCGGCGACGACCGGGTCCGTCTTGCCGTGCGCGACGACGGTGACGCCCGCCGGCAGCTTGACCGCCGACACGTGGATCGAGTGGCCGACGTCGAGTGCCGACAGGTCGACCTCGATGAACTCGGGCAGGTCCTTCGGCAGGCAGCTGACGTCGAGGTCCGGCGTCACGTGGCTGATGATGGCGCCGGACAGCTTTACGGCCGGCGAGATCTCGCCGTTGATGAAGTGCAGCGGCACCTTCATGTGGATCTTGCGGTTCTCGTCGACGCGCTGGAAGTCGACGTGCAGGATCTCGTTGCGGAACGGGTGCATCTGCACGTCGCGCAGCAGCACCCTGGTCGCGGCGCCGTCGAGCTTCATCGTCAGGATCGACGAGTGGAACGCCTCGTTGCGCAGCGCGTGGAAGAGCGCGTTGTGGTCGAGCTCGATGGGCGTGGGCTTCGCCGTGCCGCCGTACACGATGCCCGGGGCCTTGCCGGCGCGGCGCATGCGGCGGGACGCGCCGCGGCCTTCGGACGTGCGCGCAAATGCGGTGAATTCGATGTTCATGGCTGCTCCGGTTGTCTGCGGCCTTGCCTGCGGCGCCGGTGGGAACCGGCACCAAGGCTCGTCCGCCTCAAGGTTGCCTCGATGGGCGACAACCGCCTCGGCGGGCCCGTGCTTCGGCCGCGTGGCGGGAAAGCTTTGAATTATAACCCGAAAAGCCGGCCGACCGCCACCAGCGGCGCGCACGCGGGGAAACAGGTCGCGCCGGTCAGTCCGTGAACAGCGAGGACACGGACTCCTCGTTCGAGATCCGCGTCATCGTCTCGGCGAGGAGCTGCGCGCAGGAAAGCTGGCGGATGCGCCTGCAGGCCTGCGCCTCGGGCGACAGCGGGATCGTGTCGGTCACGACGAGCTCGTCCAGATCCGACTCCGCGACCCGCCCGATCGCGCCGCCGGACAGCACCGGGTGCGTGCAGTACGCGAGGACCTTCACCGCGCCGCGCTCCTTCAGCGCGGACGCCGCCTTGCACAGCGTGTTCGCAGTGTCGACGATGTCGTCCATGATCACGCACGTGCGGCCCTCGACGTCGCCGATGATGTTCATCACCTCGGCGACGTTGGCCTTCGGCCGCCGCTTGTCGATGATCGCGAGGTCGGAGTCGAGGCGCTTGGCGATCGCGCGCGCGCGCACGACGCCGCCAACGTCGGGCGACACCACGATCAGGTCCTCGTAGTTGCGCTTCCACAGGTCGCCCAGCAGGATCGGCGTCGCGTAGATGTTGTCGACCGGGATGTTGAAGAAGCCCTGGATCTGGTCGGCGTGCAGGTCCATCACCATCACGCGGTCCACGCCCACCGTCGACAGCATGTCGGCGACCACCTTGGCCGTGATCGCCACGCGCGCCGAGCGCGGGCGCCGGTCCTGGCGCGCGTAGCCGAAATAGGGGATCGCCGCGGTGATGCGCGCGGCCGACGCGCGCTTCAGCGCGTCCACCATCACCATGATCTCCATCAGGCTGTCATTGGTCGGCGCGCACGTCGACTGCAGCACGAAGGCGTCGCGGCCGCGCACGTTCTCCATGAGCTCGACCATCACCTCGCCGTCGGAGAACTTGCCGACGGCGCAGCGGCCGAGGCTGACGTTGAGGTGGCGGCAGACCGCCTCCGCGAGCTTGGGATTCGCGTTGCCCGCGAAGATCCGCATCCGTTCGAATGCCATTGGGATTGCGCTGCCGGAATGGTTCCGACTGCGAGTCTATCCGAAATCGGAAACGAGGAACCCGCCGGCCGAGGGCGGCACGACGGCGGTGAAGCGGGGGGAAATGGCTGGGGAGGTAGGGATCGAACCTACGAATGCCGGAATCAAAATCCGGTGCCTTACCACTTGGCGACTCCCCAGCGGAAACCTGCCTTCCCTGGCTACCGCGCGAACGCCGCGAGCGGATGCCGCGCGAGGGTCCGTGCGAGATGCCGTCCGACGTGCGCCGGCACGTTCGCCAGCGCGGAACACGCGTCGGCGACCGTCACGCACGCCGCGAAGACGCACGCGCCGGAGCCCGTCATGCGCGCCTGCGGCGCGGTGCGTGCGAGTGCTGCGAGCGTGTCCGCGACGTCCGGGAATCTCGCGAGCGTGACGTCCGCAAGGTCGTTGCGGCCATAACCCTCGGAAAAGACGTCTATTTTCGCCGACGCCGCCGAGCGTGTCAATTCCGGCGCCGCGAAGATGTCGGCGGTCCGCACGTGCGCGCGCGGGAACGCGAGCGCCAGCCAGAGCGGCGGCAGCGTCACCGGCGTCAGCACGTCGCCGACGCCGCGCGCGACCGCGTTCTCGCCGCCGACGAAGAAGGGGACGTCGGCGCCGAGCGACGCGGCGAGCTCCGCGAGCCGCGCACGCGGCCAGTCGAGCGCCCAGAGCCGGTTGAGCGCAAGCAGCACGCTCGCGGCGTCGGAACTGCCGCCGCCCAATCCCGCGCCCTGCGGTATGCGTTTTTCGACCGTGATGTCCGCGCCCGCTCGCGCGCCGGCGGCCGCCTGCAGCGCACGCGCCGCGCGCACGGCGAGGTCGTCGTCGGCCGGCACGCCGTCGACGTCGTTCGTGCGCGCGATCACGCCGTCGTCACGGCGCGCGAGCGCGATCGTGTCGGCGAGGTCGACGAGCGCGAACAGCGACTCGAGCGTGTGATAGCCGTCGGCGCGCCGCCCGGTCACGTGCAGGAACAGGTTGACCTTCGCAGGCGCGGCGACGACCAGCGTATGCGGCGAAGATCGCGGCATCGTCGCGGGACGGAAGCCTCAGGGCCGCGCGTCGGCGAGCGACCAGCGGTCGACGACGACGCGGACCTCGACGGGCTCGCTGTCCGGGTAGCGCATGACGAGGCGGAAGGGGCGCGCGGGTGGCGACGCGTCCATGTACGCGTACACGATCTCCCAGCCCTGCTGCCGCAGCACCAACGGGCGCCCGGCGGCGTCGCGCTCGACGGCGTAGTCGACGCCCGCCACCGGCGCGCCCTGGATCCAGGCCGCGAGGCCGTCGACCGGTATCGCGACGCCGAGCACGTCGCGCGTGAGCGCGCCCCAGTCGCCGAACGTGGCGACGGCATCGTCGGGCCGCTCGACGCGAATCCCCGCCGCGTCGCGCTGCATCCGGGCGACCACCTGCCCGGTGGGCGTGGCGAAATCGATGCGATCGATGCCTTCCGCGTGCGACCACGCGAAGTGCGCGGCCACGCCGTCGGCACCGCGGCGCGCCGACAGCCGGCCGGCGATGTCGAACGAAGCTTCGGGACGCGCAAGCGCGGCGTGCTCCGGCGACGGCGCGACGGTGGCGCAGCCCGCGAGCGCCGCGAACAGCACCGCCGCCGCCGCGCCGCGCCGCGGCGCCCGCGCGCGGATCACCGCGCGAAGCGGCGCACGGTCTCGAGCAGCACCGGGTTGTCCGGCGACGTCTTCAACTGCGACTGCCAGATCTCCTGCGCGCCGGCGTGGTCGCCCTTCGCCCACAGCACCTCGCCCAGGTGCGCGGCGATCTCCGCGTCCGGGCGCGCCTTGAACGCGCGGCGCAGGTAGGTCTCGGCCTCGCCGTAGCGGCCGAGCCGGAACAGCGCCCACCCCATGCTGTCGAGAATGAACGAGTCGTTCGGCGCGAGCTTTAACGCCTTCTCGATCAGCGCGTAGCCTTCCTGGTAGCGCGTCGTACGGTCGACCAGCGTGTAGCCGAGCGCGTTGAGCGCCTGCGGATCGTCGGGCTTCAACTCGACGACGCGCCGCAGCTTCTCCTCGGCCACGTCGATGCGGTCGAGCTTCTCCGCCACCATCGCGGCGTCGTACAGCAGTTCGGGCGAGTCCGGGTGCTCCTTCAGCGCCAGCGTGAGCACGGCCAGCGCCTCGGCATTGTCGTTGGCGTCGCGCAGCAGCTGCGCCTCGGCCTGCCGCACCTGGACGCGCTGGTCGATCGTCACCGCCGGGAGGTCGGACAGGTACTTGCGCGCGCCGCTCATGTTGCCCTGCTTCGCCATCATCGCGGCGACGCGCAGCTTCGCGAGCCACGCGCGCTCGCCCTCGGGCACCGCCTTGTAGCGCTCGATCGCCTCCTGGTAGCGGCCGGTCTCCTCGGCGATCTGCGCGAGGTAGAGCTCGACCGCGCCGTTCTCGCCGTAGTTCGCGCGCTTCAAGTCGGCGAAGAGCTCCTCGGCCCTGTCCCACTCCTTCAGCTGCACAGTCAGCACGGCGACGCCGAACTCGAACTCGCGCGCGCTGCGGTCGGCATCCCAGAGGCGCTGGAAGATGGCGCGGGCCTCGGCGTAGCGATTCTGCTCGACGTACATCTGGGCGAGCGCGCCCGCGGCGGCGCGCGCGTTCGGGTTGGCGGCGACGAAGAGCGCGAGGTACGCGATCGCCTCGTCCGGCTTCTTCCGGCCGAGGATCTCCGCTTTCAGCAGCGCCGCGCGCTCCCAGTCGGGCTTCAGCGCGAGCGCGCGGTCGATCTCCTCGAGCGCCGTGTTGTCGGTGCCGTTTTCCGGCACGCCGCCCAGGTACGCGGCGAGCGCGACGGCGAAGTGCGCCTCGGGATTCTTCGGGTACGGCTTGGCGAGATCGCGAATGAGGTCGTACGTCTGGCGCCGGTCGAGTTCGCCGAACGAGTTGTTGAGCTGCAGGAAGAGATCGCCGAGGCCGCGATCGTTCGCGGCCGCGTCGGCGAGGAGCTTCTCGACGCGCGCCTTGAGGTCGCTGTCGTAGCCGCCCTCGACCGGCGACTTGCCCGCGGTCCCGGCGGCGAGCGCCGCGAGGATCTGCTTCGGCCGTTCGGCCGTCGGATCGAGCGCCGCCCACAGCTTGGCCGATTCCTGCGCGAGCCCGCGCATCCGCGCGGCGAGGGCGATCTCCGCCGCGCGCTTCGCGAGCCGCGGATCGCGCGTGTCGCGCGCCGCCTCGAAGTACGCGCGCGCGGCGAGCGACGTCTCGCCGCGCTGGAGGGCGACGTCCCCCAGGAGCAGCCGGTAGAACACGTCGGCGGTGAGGCCCGCGCCTTCGTCGCGCGCGGCCGGCGCGGGATGCGCCCCGGCCCCGGGCGCGGCGGGCTGGGCCAGTGCCGCGCCGGTCGCGGACAGCGCGAGCGCCAGCGCGAGGGCGGTGGCCCGCCGGAGGTGGCGCGTCGGCGCCTTGCGCGGATACTGGGGGAAGGAAGGCATGGCTTCTCGCTCGTAGTGGGGCGGACGCGGCCCCGAAGCGGGTCCCGTGCGACGCCGTAATACTATAGCCGGCAACCCTGGAGACTGCGGGCGGACGAAACCGTCCTCCGGACGACCGGCCCGCCGTCGTGACCGCCCGCCCCTCGCGCATGCCGGAACTGCCCGAAGTGGAAACGACGCGGCGCGGCGTGGCGCCGCACATCGTCGGCCGCCGCATCGCGCGCCTTGCCGTATACGACTCCCGTCTGCGGTGGCCGGTTCCGTCCGACCTGGGCCGGCGGCTGACCGGGCGTACCGTGGACGCCGTCGACCGTCGGAGCAAGTACTTACTGTTTCGTCTGGGTACCGATACGCTGCTGATTCACCTCGGCATGACCGGCAGTCTCCGCGTGTTCCGCGACGCCCCCGCGCGGCGGCCGCACGATCACGTCGACCTCGTCCTCGACGACGGCACCGTGCTGCGCTACAACGATCCGCGGCGCTTCGGCGCGATGCTGTGGGTGCCGTCACCGGCGGACGCGCATCCGCTGCTGGCGAGCCTCGGCCCCGAGCCGTTCGACGCTGCGTTCGACGCCGACCACCTGTGGCGCGGGACCCGCACCCGCACCGCCGCGATCAAGCTTGCGCTGATGGACAACGGGCTGGTCGTCGGTGTCGGCAACATCTACGCGAACGAGTCGCTGTTCCGTGCCGGCATCCGCCCGACGCGGCCGGCGCACCGCGTCTCGCGCGCGCGGCTCGCGTCGCTCGTCGACGCCGTCCGCGCCGTCCTCACCGAGGCGATCGCCAAAGGCGGCAGCACGCTGCGCGATTACGTCGACGCGCGCGGCGAGCCCGGCTACTTCCAGCTCGACTACTTCGTGTACGGCCGGGAGGGGGAACCATGCCGCGTCTGCGGCAGGCCGATCCGGATGCGGCGGCTCGGCGCGCGCGCGTCGTTCTACTGCCCGCGCTGCCAGCGATAGCGCCGCACCCGGCACGCTCGGGTCGCCGCCGCGCCGGCGTGCGCCGTCTCCCGGTCCGGGAACCGCAGGCCGGCCCCGGCACGGTCCCCCTTCGCTGCCCGTCACCGGCAGCGCGCGACGCTGGCCGGCAGTCGGCCGAACGCCGGGGACTGCGGCTTCCTGTGCAACGCCCGGCAACCGAGCCTCGGCATGACTTGTGCTTCACAGCTGCGTGCTACAGTTGCCCCCGCTGTCGGCAGGCGCCCGCGCCGCCACCCGCACGAGGAGCGTCATGATCCCGTCCCGCGACCTGGCGGCACGTTTCGAGGCCTACGCCGACTGGCGCCGGCGGCTGTCGTCCGGGGTTTCCGCGCTGCACGACTGGCTCGCGGAGCAGGACCTGGCCGACGCGCAGGTGGACCTCAAGATCCAGCAGCTGCTGGAGCGCCTGCACCAGGACAAGCTCATCGTCGCCTTCGTCGCCGAGTTCTCGCGCGGCAAGTCGGAGCTCATCAACGCGATCTTCTTCGCCGACTTCGGGCAGCGGCTGCTGCCGTCGTCGGCCGGGCGCACGACGATGTGCCCGACCGAGCTCCTGTACGAGGCGTCGCGGCCGCCGTCGATCCGCCTGCTGCCGATCGAGACGCGCCTCAAGGACGCGACGGTCGCCGAGTTCAAGAACTACGCGGACGAGTGGGTGACCTTCCCGCTCGACCTCGCGTCGGCCGAGAAGATGGGCGAGGCGCTGTCGCGCGTGTCGCAGGTCAAGCGCGTGCCGGTCGAGCTCGCGCGCAAGTACGGCCTCTACGGCGACGGCGAGGACGACATCCTGCAGGCGCTCGAGAACGGCGACGAGGGCACCGTCGACATCCCGTGCTGGCGGCACGCGGTCATCAACTTCCCGCACCCGCTGCTGCAGCAGGGGCTCGTGATCCTCGACACGCCCGGCCTGAATGCGATCGGCACGGAGCCCGAGCTCACGCTCAACCTGCTGCCGAACGCGCACGCGCTGCTGTTCATCCTCGCCGCCGACGCCGGCGTCACGAAGACGGACCTCGAGGTCTGGAACGGCCACCTCGCCGGCGACGATCCGGCGACCAAGGCCGGGCGCATCGTGATCCTGAACAAGATCGACGGGCTGTGGGACGAGCTCAAGTCGACCGAGGAGGTCGACGCGGAGATCGCGCGGCAGGTGCGCAACACCGCGCAGCTGCTCGGCATCCCGGCCACGCAGGTGTTCGCGGCGTCGGCGCAGAAGGCGCTCGCCGCGAAGGTCAACGGCGACGACGCGCTGCTCGCGCGGAGCCGGCTGCCGCAGCTCGAGGCGTCGCTGTCGAAGAAGCTCATCCCGGCCAAGCGCGACATCGTCGGCGCGGCGTCGCAGGCCGAGGTGCGGTCGATCGTCGCCGGCGCGCGCGCGCTCCTCGACGCCCGCGTGGCGGGCGTCGCCGAGCAGCTCTCCGAGCTGCGCGCGCTGCGCGGCAAGAACCAGGACGTCGTCGGCCACATGATGGAGCGGGTGCGCGAGGAGAAGGAGCTCTTCGAGCGCGGCCTCGCGCGGTACACGGCGCTGCGCAACGTGTTCACGCAGCAGACCAACGATCTCTTCGACCACATCGGCCTCGAGGCGCTGCGCGCCAACGCGGCGACGACGCGGCGCCGGATCGAGGACAGCCCGTTCACGAAGGGCGTGCGCGGCGCGATGAACGACTTCTTCCGCCAGATCCACGGCGACTTCGGCGCGGCGGCCAAGCAGTCGGCCGAGATCCACGACATGATGCGCGCGATGTACCTGCGCTTCGCGAAGGAGCATGGCCTCGAGCCGTTCGACCCGCCGCCGTTCTCGGTGCTCAAGTACCAGAAGGAGACCGAGCGGCTGGAGCGCGCGTACAACACGCACTTCAACACGCTGTGGAACATGGTGAGCAAGGCGAAGTTCGCGCTGATGCGGCGCTTCTTCGAGACGATCGCGTCGCGCGTCAAGCACGTCTACGTGGTCGCCAACCGCGACGTCGAGGCGTGGCTGAAGGCGGTGATGTCGCCGCTGGAGACGCAGGTGCGCGAGCACCACCTGCAGCTGCGCCGCCGGCTCGACAGCATCAGGCGCATCCACCACGCGAGCGGCGAGCTCGAGGACCGCATCGCCGAGCTGGAGCAGCAGGAAGAGGCGATCCGCGCACAGGTGCGGGGCCTCGAGCAGAAGGCCCGCGCAATCGACGCGGTCGTCGAGCAGCCCGACGCGCTGCCGCTCGCCGCGAACGCCTGACGCCAAACGGCGACACTTGTCGCCATGTTCGCCGAGCCGGCCCGATCGCCGGCGATTTTTCGGCCGCCGGCGGAACAACGAGGAAGTGGCGGTGTCCTATAATGGATCATTTGCCCATTCTTCCTGCCGGGATCGCACCCGGCGACCAAACATGCGATTGCGCAACTTCCTCGGGGCCCTGTTCGCGGCGGTCTCGCTCTCGGCAACGGCGGCCATTCCGGCGACCGAAACTGCCGAGCTCGTCGAGTTCTACAACGCGAGTCTCGACCACTACTTCATCACGATCGAGCCGAAGGAGATCTCGGACCTCGACACCGGCGTGCATCCCGGCTGGGTGCGCACCGGATACCGGTTCCTCGTCGTCAGGACCGGAAGCGCCTACGCGGGCACGGTCCCGGTGTGCCGCTTCTACGGCCGGCCCGAGAAGGGCATCGACTCGCACTTCTACTCCGCCAAGGCGAGCGAGTGCGAGGACGTCAAGAACAAGTTTCCCGATGCGTGGGTCTTCGAGACGCCCGAAGCCTTCCGCGCGTTCCCCGTCAGCGCCGACGGCACGTGCCCGACGGACACCGGCCGCGTGAACCGGCTCTACAACAACCGGCCCGACGTCAACCACCGGTACACGGACCAGCCGTCGGTGTTCTTCTTCATGGTCGGCAAGGGCTACACGCCGGAGGGCGACGGCAATCCCAATTTCCCGATCGCGTTCTGCGCCCCGACCGGTGGCTCCGTCGTTCCGCCGCCGGCACCCGGCGCGCCGGACTGCACGGTTTCCGCCAGCAGCGCGGTGCCGGCGCTGGGCTCCACGCTGACGCTCACCGCCCAGTGCACGAACACGCCGACCAAGTACGTCTGGGCCGGCTGCACGAGCACGACCGCGACGTGCCAGACCACCCAGTCCGCGGCCGGTGCCAAGAGCTACACGCTGTACGCGTCCAACGCGGCCGGGCCCGCGCCCGCGGTCACGCAGACCGTCACCTGGGGCGGCGTATCGGGCAACGTCCCCATCTGCACGCTCAGCGCGAGCGCCTCTCCCTTGAACACGGGCACGCCGCTCGTGCTCAACGCCAACTGCAACCAGTCGCCGAACCGTTACGACTGGTACGAGTGCGACTACCTGATCCAGTCGATCTGCAACATCATGCCGGTGTGCGCGGCGACGGCCTCGTCGTGCACGGTCAACAAGACGATCGCGGGCTACGCGCGCTACGCGGTCGCCGCCGGCAATGGCTCCGGCACCGGGCCGAAGGCCGCGGTGGACGTCGAATGGCGCCAGGGAAGCGGCGGGGGCGGGGGCGGGGGCGGCAACGACCCCATCCCGGTCTGCGCATTGCTCGTCAACAATTCGACGCCGATCGTCGGCACGACCGTCGTCCTCACGGCGGCGTGTACCGGCAACCCGACGTCCTATCTGTGGTCCGGCGTGGCGTGCTCGGGCGTGCAGTGCGCGGCGACGTCGTCGACGCCGGGCACGGTCACCTACTCGGTCTCCGCGTCGAACGGCGCCGGCACGGGCGGGATCGCCTACGGCGCCGTGAACTGGCAGTCGAGCGCCCCGGTGCCCACCTGCACGCTCTCGGCCAGCAACCCGACGCCGCCGACAGGCACGACCGTCACGATCTCGGCGTCCTGCACGAACAGCCCGACCAGCTACGCGTGGAGCGGCTGTTCCTCCAACGGTCCCAACTGCACCGACAACGTCACGGTCGCGGGCACCAAGGAGTACACGCTGGTCGCGTCGAACGGCGCGGGTCCCGGGACCACCGCAAGCATCTCCGTGCAATGGACCGGGCCCGTCACCGCCGCCCCGGTGTGCACGATCGCGGCGAGCAGCGCGACGCCGACCGTCGGCCAGAGCGTGACGCTCACGGCGACCTGCAACGGCTCGCCGACGAGCTACGTCTGGACCAACTGCACGAGCACCACCGCAACCTGCGTCGCGGCGGCGACGGCGGCAGGGCAGGTGACCTACTACGTCGCGGGCACGAACGCCATCGGCACCGGCACCGCCGCGGGCGTCCCGGTGACGTGGCAGGCGGCCGGCGGCGGCGGCGGCGGCGGCGCGGACTTCTGCGGTTCGTACCAGAACGTGATCCGCACGTCGGTCAACTGGGGCGATTTCTCGCGCATCACGACGGGCGGCATCGGCGGCTTCTCGTCGGACGGCGTCCTCGTGATGAGCTTCACCGTGCCCGCCACCCCCGGGACCTACCCGACCCCGGGGTACACGAGCCTCGCGGAATACTCCGGGCCGCCTGCGCTGCGCCACATGACGCTGTCGAAGAACGCCTGCGACTTCCGGCCGGTCGATCCCACCGGCGCGGCCGGGCCGTTCGACGCGAGCTACGGCAAGCAGGTGACGATCTACTGGAACGTCGGCGCCGAGCCGATCGCACTGAGGCCGGGGGAGACGTACTACTTCAACACCCGCAACACCGACTACAACGGGGTGTCGGACTGCCAGTCGATCTGCAACGCGGGGATCAGCACCATCTGGCCGCACTAGCGAGGCGGTCCGAAGGCCGCCGCACCAACGGGAACGGGCGCCTGCGGGCGCCCGTTCTTCGTTCCGGCGCCCGCCGCGCCGGTCAGCCCGCGACGCCCGCCGCCTTCTTCGCCATCAGCGCACCGTACTTGCGCATCAGCGCGTCGTGCGACTCCACGTGCGCGGGGTCGTTCGGGATGCAGTCGACCGGACACACTTCGCGGCACTGCGGCTTTTCGAAGTGCCCGACGCATTCGGTGCACTTCGCCGGATCGATCACGTAGATCTCGGTCCCCTGCGAGATCGCGTCGTTCGGGCACTCGGGCTCGCAGACGTCGCAGTTGATGCACTCGTCGGTGATCATCAGCGCCATCGCGTCACTCCGGCCTCGCCTTGCGCTCGGCGACGCGCGCGCGGATCTTCTCGGCCACGACCGGATGCACGAAGTGGGAGACGTCGCCGCCGAACTTCGCGATCTCGCGGACGATCGTCGCCGAGATGAACGTGTACTGCTCGGACGGTGTGAGGAACAGCGTCTCGACGTCCGGGTACAGGCGCCGGTTCATGCCGGCCATCTGGAACTCGTACTCGAAGTCCGACACGGCGCGCAGGCCCCGCAGGATGATCTTCGCGCCCTGCGCGTGGACGAAGTCCATCAGCAACGACGAAAACCCGATCACCTCGACGTTCGCGAACGGGGCGACGACGTCGCGCGCCATCGCGACCCGCTCGGCGGCCGTGAAGAACGGATGCTTGGCCTCGCTGTCCGCGACGCCGACGACGACGCGGTCGAACACGTGCGCGGCACGGCGGACGAGATCCTCGTGGCCGCGCGTGAACGGGTCGAACGTGCCGGGATAGACGACCTTGATCATCGGGGGGGTCGGGCGGGATCGGCGGGCGGTGTGCGCACCGCGGCGGGGTCGCGGCGCAGCAGATGATAATGCACGTGCCCGGCCTTCGCGTGCCGGTGCACGGCCAGCGGCGGCGGCGGCACGAGCGCGCGCGGCGCCTCCGCGTACACGACGCCACCGGGGGCGAGGTGCGCCTCGCACGCCGGCAGCAGCCACGGCCACGGATCCTCGGCGAACGGCGGGTCGGCGAAGATCACGTCGAAGTTCCCGTCGGCCCGGGCGAGCCAGGCCCGCGCGTCCGCCACCGCGACCTCGAGGCCGGTCGCGCCGAATTCCTCGGCCGTGCGCGCGATCGCGCGGGCGACCGCGGGGTTGCGCTCGACGGCCACCGCGCGCGCCGCGCCCCGGGACAAGGCCTCCAGCGACAGCGCGCCGCTGCCGGCGTACAGGTCGAGCGTCGCAAGCTCCGCCAGGTCCTGGCCCAGCCAATTGAAGAGCGTCTCGCGCACCCGGTCGGGCGTCGGGCGCAATGCCTCGGCGCGCGGCAGCCGGATCACCCGGCCGCGGAAACGGCCACCGATGATCCTGACGCGGTGGGCGGACGGGAGAGCCAAGGCGGGCACCGGGGGCGGAAACGGTAGAATTCTATCCGGCGCGCTTCCCGCGCCCGCCTGTTCCGGACTCCCCTTGTTCGACCTCTTCAAGAAGAAACCGGCCGAGGAGCCGGCCGCGCCGCAGCGCTCGTGGACCGAGCGGCTGAAGGCGGGGTTGGGGCTCACGCGCGGGAAGCTCGCGGGCGCGCTGTCCGGCGTCTTCGCGCGGAAGCAGCTCGACGACGAGGCGCTCGAGGAACTGGAGACGGCGCTGCTGACCGGTGACGTCGGCGTCGACGCGACCGCGCACCTGCTCGACGACTTGCGGGGCCGCTGGAAGCGGGCCGGCGACGACGCGGACCCGCGCACCGAGCTCGCCGGCGCGCTGTGCGACCTGCTGGCGCCCCTCGAGCGGCCGCTGGTCATCGGCCCCGAGCGACCGTTCGTGATCATGCTGACGGGCGTCAACGGCGCCGGCAAGACGACGTCGATCGGCAAGCTCGCCAAGTGGCTGCAGCAGCAGCGGCTGTCGGTGCTGCTCGCCGCCGGTGACACGTTCCGCGCCGCGGCCCGCGAGCAGCTCGCGGCGTGGGGGGAGCGCAACGACGTCGCCGTGATCCAGCAGGCGGGCGGCGACGCCGCGTCGGTCGTGTTCGACGCGATCGGCGCCGCGAAGGCGCGCGGCGTCGACGTCGTCCTCGCCGACACGGCCGGGCGGCTCGCGACGCAGAGCCACCTGATGGACGAGCTGCGCAAGGTCAAGCGGGTCATCGGCAAGGCGCAGGACGGCGCACCGCACGAGGTGCTGCTGGTGCTCGACGCCAACACCGGGCAGAACGGGCTCGCCCAGGTCAAGGCGTTCGACGCGGCCGTTGGCCTGACCGGCCTCATCGTGACGAAGCTGGACGGCAGCGCCAAGGGCGGCGTGGTCGCCGCCATCGCCAAGCAGCATCCGGTGCCGATCAAGTTCATCGGCGTCGGGGAGGGCATCGACGACCTGCGACCGTTCGCGGTCCGGGAGTTCGTCGATGCGCTGCTCCCGGCCCCCAACTGATCGGCAGCCGCCGACAGCGAGCGCTCGCTCACCCAGTTCGCCCCCGCCTGTCAGGTCGCAGCTTCGTCGGTGATCGCCTCGGTGCCGCGTCGCCGCAGGCGTCCCGTCCCGCGCCCCACCCGTCGCCACTGGGCGCCGGTGTGGGCCCGCCAGGCACCGTTCGTCGCAATCCGGGTGAACCCGCATCCGGGCGCTGCTAGCGTGGAATGCGCGCGAACCCCGGACGTCCGGAGACCGGGTTGCGAACGGCTGGCTTGGCAAACCTGACCAATTCACTCGGGAACCTATTCCGGACTTAGCACTCTAATCCGTCGAGTGCTAAACTGGTGTCGGGTGCCGGCAGGGCCATGATAAGAATCCCTGCCCGCGCGACGCCGCAACAAGGAGACCGTGCATGACGAGTACGACGCTGGCGTTCCCCACCCCTGCATCGCTGGGGAGCCTCGACCATTACATCCAGGCGGTGAACCGGTTTCCGCTGCTGACGGCGGAACAGGAGACCGCGCTCGGCCGTCGCCTGAAGGCGCACGACGACCTGGACGCCGCCCGCCAGCTGGTGCTGTCGCACCTGCGGCTGGTCGTCGCCGTCTCGCGCAACTACATGGGCTACGGGCTGCCGCAGGCGGACCTGATCCAGGAAGGCAACGTCGGCCTGATGAAGGCGGTGCGCCGCTTCGACCCGGAACGCGGCGTGCGGCTCGTGTCGTTCGCGCTGCACTGGATCCGCGCCGAGATGCACGAGTACATCCTGCGCAACTGGCGGCTGGTAAAGGTCGCCACGACCAAGGCGCAGCGCAAGCTCTTCTTCAACCTGCGCAGCCTGAAGGCGAGCTCGGCGGCGCTGTCGGTGGCCGAAGCCAAGGCCATCGCCCGGGACCTGGGCGTGAAGCCCGAGGAAGTCGTCGAGATGGAAACCCGCCTCGGCGGCCACGACGTCGCGCTCGACCCGACGCCCGGCGACGAGGACAGCTTCGTGTCGCCGATCGCCTACCTGACGGACAGCGAGGACGAGCCCGCGCAGATCCTGATCCGCGAGGAAACGGCGACGAACCGCGCGAAGGGCCTGCAGACGGCCCTCGCCAAGCTCGACGACCGCAGCCGCCGGATCATCGAGGCGCGCTGGCTGCGCGAGGACGACTCCGCCGCGACGCTGCAGGATCTGGCCGACGAGTACGGCGTGTCCGCCGAGCGGATCCGCCAGATCGAGAGCAAGGCGATGAAGACGATGCGCAGCCAGATGGCCGCGGCGGCCTGACCGTTCTGCGCAACCCGCGACAGGGAAACGCCGGCCTCGTGCCGGCGTTTTTCATTGCGATGGCCGGAGATGACCGGGATCTCCGTTGCGTCCCGCGTGTCCGCCGGGACACGCGCGGGCGCCGACTCGCGGTGGATCGTGCGCTGCGGCGTATAGTGGTCCGCGGCAAACGCAGGTCCGCGATGGCCTTCAGCCCGCGGCCTGACATTTCGACGCGACGGTCGACGAGGGTCGAGTGAGCCTGGTTCCGCGCCGCACCTTTCTCGCCGCTTCCGGTGGGCTCGTCGTCACGGCGATGGCGGCCCGGGCGCAGCCGCGCGCCAGGCTCCATCGGATCGGATATCTGCAGACGGCAACGCCCGACGAGCAGGCGCCGCTGACGAAGGCGTTCGACGACGGACTGCGCGACCTCGGATACGTGGAGGGGCGCAACCTCGTGATCGAGCGACGATTCGCATGGGGCCATCAGGACCGGCTTCCCGGACTCGCCGCGGAACTCGTGCGCCTCGACGTCGACGTCATCGTCACGGGCGCGAACATCGTGATCGCCGCGGTGCTGCAGGCGACGTCGACGGTCCCGGTCGTGATGGCGACTTCGCGGGACCCGGTGGGTTCCGGCTTCGTGGCAAGCCTCGCGCACCCCGGCGGAAACGTCACCGGATTGACGGGCGACCCGACCCCGGAAGTCCAGGCCAAGCGACTCGAGCTGCTCAAGGCGACGGTTCCCCGGGCGTCGCGGGTGGCCGTTCTCCTCAACCCGACCGCGCCCGCCGCGGACACCTACCAGGCGGCCACCGGGAGCGCCGCGTCGAAGCTCGGCATTACATTGGTGGTGGTGCCCGCCAGGGGCCGCGACGAGTTCGAGGCCGCCTTCGCGAAGATGGCGGGGGAGCGCGTGGAAGCGCTCGTGGTGCTTCCCGATCCGGTGTTCTTCACCGCGCGCGCCGGCATCGTCGAACTGGCGAGACGGTACCGGCTGCCCGCCGTCTACCACGCGAAGGAAGTCGTGGAGGCCGGCGGGCTCATGTCGTACGGCGCGAGCCTCGCCGACCAGTTCCGGCGCGCCGCCAGCTACGTCGACCGGATTCTCAAGGGCGCGAAGCCAGGCGACCTTCCGGTCGAGCAGGCCGCGAAGTTCGAGTTCGCGGTCAACATGACAACCGCCAGGACGCTCGGCGTCGTCGTTCCCAGGGACCTGCTGCTGCGCGCCGATCTGGTCATCGAGTGACCGGTCGAAGGGCGCTGCCCGATGCGCGCGCGACCGATCGCGACGCAAACACGCCAGCGCGACGCGGGCGTGGGCGTCACAGCTCGACCTGCGTCCCGAGCTCCACGACCCGGTTGGTCGGGATCTGGAAGAACTCGGAGGCCTTGACCGCGTTCTTCGACATCGACGCGAACAGCTTCTCGCGCCACAGCGCCATCCCGGGGCCCACGGTCGGGATCAGCGTCTCGCGGGAGACGAAGAAGCTCGTCTCCATCATGTCGAACGCGAAGCCGCGGCGGCCGGACGCCTCGAGCAGCGCCGGCACGTCGGGGTCCTCCTTGAACCCGTAGTACGCGAGGAACTGGTAGAAGTCGCACCCCAGCGTCCGGATCTCGATGCGCTGGTCGTTCGCCACGTACGGGATGTCGCGGATGACGACCGTCAGGAACACGACGCGCTCGTGCAGCACCTTGTTGTGCTTGAGGTTGTGCAGCAGCGCGTGCGGCACGCGGTTCGGCGTCGACGTCATGAACACGGCCGTGCCCTCGACGCGCGTCGGCGGCGCCACCTCGATGCTCTGGATGAACACGTCGAGCGGCAGCGCGTCCTCGGCGAGCTTGTCCATGAGCAGGTTGCGCCCGCGCTTCCACGTCGTGAGCAGAGTGAACACGACGCCGCCGATCACGAGCGGGAACCAGCCGCCCTCGGGGATCTTGAGCGAATTCGACGCGAGGAAGGCGAGGTCGATCAGCGCCAGCGGCGCGGCGATGGCGACGGCGAGCGCGGCCGGCCACTTCCACAGCCGCACCATCACCGTGTAGATGAGGATCGAGTCGATCAGCATGGCGAGCGTGACCGCGATGCCGTAGGCCGCCGCGAGGTTGTCCGACTTGCGGAACGCTGCCACCAGCAGGACCACGGCGACGAACAGCGACCAGTTGATGAACGGCACGTAGATCTGGCCGATCTGGCGCTCCGACGTGTGCTCGATCTGCAGGCGCGGGCAGTAGCCCATCTGGATCGCCGCGCGCGTCAGCGAGAACGTGCCGGAGATGACCGCCTGCGACGCGATCACCGTCGCGCACGTGGCGAGGACCACGAGCGGGATCAGCGCCCACGATGGCGCCAGCAGGTAGAACGGGTTCTTGATCGCCCCGGGATCGCCCAGGATCAGCGCGCCCTGCCCGAAGTAGTTGAGCACCAGCGCCGGCATCACGAACAGCGCCCACGCGCGGCGGATCGGCGCCCGTCCGAAGTGCCCCATGTCCGCGTACAGTGCCTCGGTTCCCGTCACCGCCAGCACGACGGCGCCGAGCGCGAGGAACGCGGCCACCGGCACGTCGGCGAAGAACGCGAACGCGTAGGCCGGATTGAGCGCGTAGAGGATCTCCGGCGCCTGCGCGATCTCGGCGACGCCCAGCACGGCGAGCACGACGAAGTACAGGCACATCACCGGCCCGAAGAACATGCCGACGCTCGCCGTGCCGTGCTTCTGGATCGCGAACAGGCCGGCGATGATCGCGAGCGTCACCGGAACGATGAACGGGTGCAGCGCCGGCGTGACGATCTCGAGGCCCTCGACCGCGGACAGGACCGAGATCGCCGGCGTGATCATGCCGTCGCCGTAGAACATCGCGGCGCCGAAGATGCCGAAGCCGACCAGCCACCAGCGCCGGCTGTGGCCGCGGTCGAGCCCGCGCGACACGAGCGCGGTCAGCGCCAGGATGCCGCCCTCGCCGTTGTTGTCGGCGCGCATGATCAGCGTGATGTACTTGAGCGTGACGATGACGATCAGCGCCCAGAACACGACCGACAGCACGCCGTAGACGTTTTCCGGCGACAGCGGGAGCGCGTGCGCGCCGGTGAACGCGGTGCGCAGCATGTACAGCGGGCTGGTGCCGATGTCGCCGTAGACGACGCCGATGGCCCCGATCACGAGGGCGGTCGTGCGCTTGGGGTCGGCGGTGGCGGCGATGCTCACGGCGGGTCCGGCGCGCGTCCGGCGGCGGCGCTACGCGCTCTCGTCCGTGCGACGCGAGAACCGGATGTTGAGCTGCTTCAGCTTGCGGTAAAGGTGCGTGCGCTCGAGCCCCGCCTTCTCCGCGACCTTGCTCATGTTGCTCTGCTCGCGGCCGAGCAGCTGCTCGAAGTAGATGCGCTCGAACGCCTCGCGCGCCTCGCGCAGCGGCAGCTCGAAGAAGCGCGACGTGATCTCGGGCGCGAGCGACGGATTGGGCGACGCCGCCTCGCCCAGCACCCGCTTGACGTGCTCGGTCGTGATCTCGCCGCGCAGCAGCGCCAGGTTCTGGATGAAGCCGGCCAGGTGGTCGAGGTTGCCCGGCCAGTACGCGTTCGACAGCGCGGTGAGCGCCGCGGGCGGCAGCGCGGCGAGCAGCGGCGCCGACCCGTCGTCGCGCGCCGCCTCGCGCCAGTACCGCTCGATCAGCGGCGGGATGTCCTCGCGGCGCTTGCGCAGCGGCGGCAGCACGACGGCGCCCGGCGCCAGCTGCGCGAGCAGCGCAGGATCGAACCGGCCCTCGGCGGCGAGGTTGCCCAGGGCCTCGGTGCTCGTGCAGACGAGCGTCACGTTCTGCTTCTCGAGCTTCGGCAGCAGGAACGCGAGGCCGCGCTGCTCGATCCGCGAGTACTGGCCGATCTCCGGGCAGAACAACACGCCCTCGCGCGCCTCCTCGATCAGTGCGAGCGGATTGGCGGTGAGCCGCTGGCCGTTGGCCAGCGCGATCCACGGCGCCTCCGCCGACTGGAGCGCGCGGGCGGCGACCTCGTGGCCGGTGCCCGGCTCGCCCATGATCAGCACCGGGCGCCGCGCCGCGAGCAGGCTCTCGAGCGCGCGCTCGGTCTCGCGGATCGCGGCGCCGCCGCCCAGGGCCGCGAGCGAGATCCGCCGCGGCTCCTGCGCGGCCGCGCTCTTCAGCGCGCGCGCGATCGTCGTCAGCAGCTTCTGCAGGCCGATCGGCTTCTCGAGGAAGTCGAACGCGCCGATCTTTGTCGCGTCGACCGCGGTCTCGATCGTGCCGTGCCCGGACATCATGACCACCGGCATCGTCAGCTGCCCGCTCGCGCCCCACTCCCGCAGCAGGGTCACGCCGTCGGTGTCCGGCATCCAGATGTCGAGCAGCACGAGCGCCGGCTGCTGGCGCGCCCGCCACGCGCGCGCCTCGGCCGCGTTCTCGGCAAGCGCGACGCGATAGCCCTCGTCCTGCAGGATCTCGGAGAGCAGCTCGCGGATGCCGACCTCGTCGTCGACGATGAGGATTTCGCGGGCGATGGCCATCGTCGCGCGCTTCCTAGGCCGCCGCCGCGGGGCGCACGGCCGTCGCCTGGAACGGCAGCACGACCGTGACGCACGCGCCGCCCTCGGGCGCGTTGGCGAGCAGCACGCGGCCGCCGTGCTCTTCGATGATCTTCTTCACGATCGCGAGGCCCAACCCGGTTCCCTTCGTTTTCGTCGTCACGTACGGCTCGAACGGATGCGCGAGCACCTGCTCGGGAAAGCCCGGGCCGCGGTCGGCCACCGACAGCGTCGCCTCGCCGCCGGCCACCGTCAGGCAGATCGCGAAACGCGGGTCGGGAACGTCGGCCTGGGCGTCGACCGCGTTCGAGAGGAGGTTGTGGAACACCTGGCGCAGGCGGGTCGGCTCGCCCTGGACATGGACGGGCGTGTCCGGCAAGGATAGCGCAACGTGGGGGACCAGATTGTCGTACAGCGCAAGCACGTCGAGCAAGAGGGCGGGCAGGTCGACGCTCTGCAGCTGCCCGGGTCGCGGCTGGCGGGCGTAGATCGCGAAGTCGTCGACCATGTGCTTCATCGCGGCGACCTGCGAGACGATGGTGCGGGTCCCGCGCAGCAGCGTCTCGCGGTCGGCGCCCTCGACCTTCGGCTCGAGCTTCATCGCGAGCCGCTCCGCCGACAGCTGGATGGGGGTGAGCGGGTTCTTGATCTCGTGCGCGAGGCGGCGTGCGACCTCGGCCCACGCGGCGTCGCGCTGCGCCTGCACCAGCTCGGACACGTCGTCGAAGACGACGACGTAGCCGGACGTCGTCGCACCGGGCAGCCGCGTCCCGCGCATCAGCAGCGTGCGCGACAGGCTCGTGACGGACACGTCGGCTTCGCGCTGCCACTGGCCCTCGCGGCTGCCGCGGAACCCCTCGGACACGAGCTCGGCGAACGGCGCGAGCGCCGGGACCCGCCGGCCCCAGTCGGCGAGCGCCATGCCGGTGAGCTCGGCCAGCGGCTGCTGCAGGATCACCGCGGCGCTCGGATTGACCGTGCGCAGACGGTGCCGCTCGTCGAACACCAGCACGCCGGCGGACAGGTTGCCGAGGATGCTCTCGAGATAGGCGCGCGTCGTCTCGATCGCGCGGCGGCTCTCTTCCGCGCGACCCTGCGCCTCGGCGAGCTGCGCGGTCATCGTGTTGAACGACTCGGTCAGCACGCCCAGCTCGTCGCGGGAGACGACGGGCTGGCGCCGCGTAAAATCCCCCTGCGCGACGGCGCGCGTGCCCTCGGCGAGCAGCCCGAGCGGCGCGGCGAAGCGCTCCGACAGCACGACGGCGAGGCCGAGCGCGGACGTGAGCGCGAGCAGCAGCGTCAGCGTGAGCGTCAGCGCGTAGAGCCGCTTCAGGGCCGCGCGCGAGAACGACAGCTCCTGGTAGTCGCGCATGCCCGCCTGCACGCGCTCGGCGTCCTGGGCGAGCGGCTTCGGCACCGGCTCCGTCACCTGCAGCAGCTTGAGTGGGTTCAAGCTGTCCTGCGTGTTGACGGGCACGACGGCGCGCAGCACGAGCCCGCCGTCGGCCGTCTGCTCGATCTTCGTGTAGGACTGCTGCAGCCGCGCGGCGCGCAGCGCCGCCGCGGGCGGCGGCTCGGGCGTCGCGCGCGAACCGCCGATCCCCGCGATCGCGAGCACGCTGCCCGTCGGCGAGAAGAGCGCCGCCTCGTACACGTTCGCCTGCTCGGCCGCGCGGTTCAGCGCGCCGGCGAGGTTGCCGGGGCTGTCGGCGAGCGTCAGCGCCATCTGCGAGGCCTTGTTCGCCGTCTCCTTCAGCAGGTAGTCGAGCGCGTTGCGTCCGAGGTTGAGGCCGCCTTCGAGCGCGCGGTCCACGCGAACGTCGAACCAGCTTTCGATGCTGCGTCCGATCGACTGCACGGACACTGCGTAGACCAGCGCACCGGGCAGGACGGCCACCAGCGCGAACAGCAGCACGAGCCGCACCGCGAGCCGCGAGCCGAAGACGCCCGCCTTCAGGTTGCGCCGCAGCTGCCAGAGCTGCCAGCCGACGACGAGCATCAGCAGCGCGATCAGGACACCGTTGAGGATCACGAGCTGGTCGTAGCCCTGCGCGAACAGCGACGTGTTCGCCGTAGCCGTGGCGAGCAGGAACAGCGCGATCGTCGACAGCGACGCCGCCGCCAGCAGCAGCCAGCGCAGGCCTCGCTTGCCGGGCAGCGCGCTCATCGGGCGCTCCGCACGGCTGATTTCACAGGAGACGCGGAGTCCCAGAGAAAGCCCCGCAGCGGGGTTCCTCTGCGCCTCTGCGCCTTTTTGCGAAGGGTTCTTCCCGTGCTCACGGCACGAAGCTCCACCGGTACCAGTCCGACGCGAGCGTCCACTCGCGCGACGCGAGCGCGTTGACCTGGAACGGCTTCGGCAGCTGGTTGACGTCGAGGCGCAGCCGGATCGACGCCTCGTAGCGCGTGCCCTTGGCGAGCTCGCTCGCCTTCGCGACCGGCCGCGACGTCACGCGGCCGATGTAGCGCTCGACCTCCTCGAGCGACCCCAGCGTCTGCGTCAGGAGCCCGCTGCCCACGCGGTACTGCCGGGTCAGCGCCAGATAGGACACGCGCCACGTCAGCGCGGTCTGCCCGATCTTTTCGTCGAACCAGTACCAGCGCCCGCGCGACAGCTCGAACTCCATGACGAAGTAGAGCGGGATGCCGCGCTGCAACGCCTCCTCGAGCGTCGTGTTGAACGTGAGGTCGAACTCGGCGTTGAGCAGAACCTCGCCCTCCTCGATGCGCAGCTCGGCCGAGCGGACCGGGATCGTGTCGGCGCGGGCCACGGGCACGGCAAGCGCCAGCAACAGGGCCGCAGCCGCCACGGCACGCGCGAAGCCGCGCCCGCCCGGGAGGGCAGACCGCGACGACGGGGCGGTAGCGATGGACACGTGCGGCATGCCGGCGCGAATCGACGGGACGGTTGCGGCGGCGTGGCGGCGCGCACCGCCAGGGAGCAGGGCCTCAGGCCTTGCGAAGCAACGCGTAGAAGAAGCCGTCCTGATTGTGGCCCGCCCCATTCGCCGAAGGCAATAGCTGGCCGCCCGTGTGCAGCATGCCGGCGGGAAAGCTGATGGATTCGCGCAACGCGGACGGGTTTTTCTCGAGGAAGTCCTTGATCTGCAGGTCATTTTCAGCCGCGAAGACCGAGCAGGTCGTGTACAGCAGGCGCCCGCCGGACGCGAGCAGCGGCCAGAGCCCGGCGAGGATCCGCGCCTGCTGCGCGACGAACGACGCAACGTCGCCGCGACGCCGCAGCCACTTGGCATCCGGGTGCCGCCGGACGACGCCGGACGCCGTGCACGGAACGTCGGCGAGGATGCGGTCGAAGGCGCGGCCGTCCCACCATGCGCCGGGGGCCCCCGCGTCGCCGACCACGGTCCGGATCGCCGGACCCGCGAGGCGCAGCCGCGCGAAGTTCTCGCGCACCCGGTCGAGCCGCCCGGCGTCGCTGTCGAGCGCCGTGAGGTCAACGTCGGCGAGCTCCGCCACGTGCGTGGCCTTGCCGCCTGGAGCCGCGCAGGCGTCCAGCACGCGCATGCCGTTCCCGGCGGCGAGCAGCGGCGCCGCGAGCTGCGCGCCCGCGTCCTGCACGGCGAACTCGCCTTCCGCGAATCCCGGCAGATCGGCGACCGGCCGCGGCGCGGACAGCACGAGACCGGCCTCGCCGACGGGCGTCGTGTCGATCCCGGCCGCAGCGAGCTTCGCCGCGAGCGCCTCCCGGGTCGTCGCCCTGCGATTGACGCGCAGCGTCAGCGGCGGGCGCTCGTTCCCGGCCGCGAGCACCGCCTGCCAGTGGTGCGGCAGGTCGGCCTCCACACGGCCGATCCACCAGCGGGGATAAGACCAGCGGGCCACCGGACTCGCGCCGGCGACCTGCGCGTTCATCGCCTCACGCTCGCGCAGATACCGCCGCAGCAGCGCGTTGACCAGCGCCTTCGCCTGCGGCCGTCCGACCAGCGCGGCGGCGTCGACCGCGCGGTCGACGACGGCGAACGCCGGCGCCTGCGTGTGATCGAGCTGGTAGAGCGCGACCGCGACGAGCGCCGCGAGGATCGGCGGGGTCACGGGCCGGCCGGCCAGCGCCTGCACCAGCGCGTCGACACGGCCCCAATGCCGGAGCGTGCCGTAGGCCAGTTCCTGCACCAGTGCGTGCCCGCGCGTCGGCGCGCCGTCGGCCACCGCGGCGAGCGCCGCGGGCAGCGTCGCGCCTTCGAGCACCCGGCGGACGGCGAGCGCGGCCAGCCGCTGCTCATGCTGCAAGGCAGGCTCCCCGGACGAGCGCCCGGCCGCGTGCGCGCAGGCTCGCGGTCAATGGCGCGTTTCCGCGGCGCCGAAGCGGGCGCCGGGCGCCACGGCCCGGCCGGCCGCGAACGCCGCTGCGGCCATTCGCCTGCCGCCGGCCGGCTGGACGGTCGCCAGCCGCAGGACGCCGTCCCCGCATCGGACGTCGACGCCGCCGGGGCCGACCGCCACCACGGTTCCGGGCGCCTGGGGTGGCGTGCCGGGGACCGGCTCCGCGGCCCAGACCTTGAGCGGCACGCCGTCGTACTCCGTGAACGCTCCCGGCGCCGGATCGAACGCACGCACGACCCGGTCGAGCGTGGTTGCGGCAAGCGTCCAGTCGAGCCGCGCCTCGTCGCGCCCGACCTTGGCGGCGTAGGTCGCGCCGTCGGGCGGCTGCGGCACAGCGTCCGGCTTCGCGCCCTGGGCCAGCCGGCCCAGGACCCGGACGATCGCGTCCGCGCCGGCCGCGGCGAGCTTCGTCGTCAGGGTTCCGGCGGTCTCGCGCGGCGAGATCGGCACGTCGACGACCTCCAGCATCGGCCCGGTATCGAGGCCCTCGTCCATCCGCATGATGGTGACGCCGGTCGCGGCGTCGCCTGCGAGGATCGCGCGCTGGATCGGCGCGGCGCCGCGCCAGCGCGGCAGCTTCGACGCGTGGATGTTGATCCCGCCGTGGCGCGGCCAGGCCAGGACCGCCGCGGGCAGGATGAGTCCGTACGCGGCAACCACGAGGACGTCGACGGGGACCGCCAGCGCTGCGGCCCGGCCCTCCGGCGTCTTGAGCGTCGGCGGCTGCAGCACCGGGATGGCGCGCCGGACCGCGAGCTCCTTGACCGGCGACGCCGCGAGCCGCAGTCCCCGGCCCTGCGGCCGGTCGGGCTGGGTCAGCACCAAGGGCACCGGATACCCCGCCTCCAGGATGGCGGCGAGCGCCTCGGCGGCGAACGCGGGCGTCCCGGCGAAGCCGACGCGGAGGGGGGTCACGGGCAACCCGGCCTGCCGTGGGCGCCGGGGGTCGCGGCTAGCCCGCGAGGCGCTGCTTCTTGCGCTGCTTGGCCGCGAGCCGGGCGCGCTTGAGCGGCGACAGGTAGTCGACGAACATCTTGCCGATCAAGTGGTCCATTTCGTGCTGTATGCACACGGCGAGGAGGCCCTCCGCGGTCCGCTCGATCGGTTCGCCCCGCTCGTTGCGGGCCCGTACCGTGATCCGGGCTGCCCGGGTGACCTTGTCGTAGTACCCCGGGACGGACAGACAGCCCTCCTCGCACTCCGCCTCCCCCTCGGCCGCGACGATCTCCGGATTGACGAGGACGAGGAGGTCGTCCTTGGTCTCGGAGACGTCGATGACGATGACCCGCTTGTGCACGTCGACCTGCGTCGCCGCGAGGCCGACGCCCGGGGCCGCATACATGGTGTCCGCCATGTCGCGGACGAGCTTCACGAGCTCCGGCGTGAACGACGTGACCGCTGCCGCGACTTTTTTGAGACGCGGGTCGGGGTACTCGAGGATCGGCAATAGGGCCATAGCTTGCCAAATGCAACGTAGCGGATGCAGAATCCGTGTTAAGTCCTTATTTTGCGGCGGTTTAGGACACCGGGTTTTCGCGCACAACTCATCCGTCTGGTGCGTCCGACGCGGAAGAGGCGTTATGCTTCAACAGTTTACCACGACCGTCCGCCTCCTCGCCGCAGCCGCCGCGGCGTGCCTGGCCGTGTTCGCCGGCGTCGCGAGCGCGCAGGCGCCGGCCGTCGCGGACGCGGCGCCGTCGTCGTACACCGTGCAGAAGGGCGACACGCTCTGGGGCATTTCGGGCAAGTTTCTGAAGGAACCCTGGAAGTGGCCCGAGATCTGGCGGATGAACCGCGAGCAGATCCGCAATCCGCACCTCATCTATCCGGGCGACGTCGTCCGCCTCGTCTACGTCGACGGGCAGCCGCAGCTCACGCTGGAGCGCGACACGATCGTCGTGTCGCCGACGACGCGCGTCACGTCGCTCGCCGCCGACGCGATCCCGAGCATCCCGCCGAACGACATCGAGCCGTACCTGACGAAGCCGCTGGTCACCGGACCCTCCGGCCTCTACGAGTCGGCGGAGATCCTGCGCGGCCGCGAGCGCGAGCGCGTGGTCCGCGGCGCCGGCGACATCGTCTACGTGCTCGGCATCGATCCCAAGGCCGGCGACTACTGGTACATCTACCGGCCGGCCGGTGCCATCGTCAGCTACGACGGCACGGAGGTCCTGGGCTACGAGAGCCGCTTCCTCGGCACCGCGCGTGTCGAGAAGTTCGGCGAGCTCGCGACCGTGCGCATCGAGTCGGCGAACGAGGAAATCCTGGTCGGCGACCGGATGATTCCCGCGCCGCGCGAGACGCTCGTCAACTACGTGCCGCGCGCACCCGACAAGCCGATCGACGCGCGGATCCTGCGGGTGCCGTACGGCTCCCTCGAGACCGGCCGCGGCGGCATCGTCACGCTCGACCGCGGCGCGGCCGACGGCGTGGAGCCGGGCCACGTGCTCGCGATCTACCGCGTCATCGAGCCGATCGTCGATCCTCGCCCGTCGCGGCAGCAGACGGTCATCCTGCGCTTCCTCGACCCGACCACGGTGTTCACGCCGAACACCTACGTGGCGCCGGCGGACGAGCGCACCGGCCTGCTGTTCGTGTTCCGGACCTTCGATCGCGTCTCGTACGCCGTCGTGCTCAACACGACCGACCCGATCCGGCCCGGCGACTACGCGCGCAAGCCGTAGCACCGTCCGTCCTCCGCTCGGTCGTCGGTTCGATGGCGGCGCGCACCGCGCGCCACCGATAGTCGCGTCATGGATTCCACCGAAGCCAACCGCGCCGCCTGGGCCGCGCTGTCGCTGCGCGCGCTTCCGCACACGGCGCTGTTCGCGCTGCTGCGCGCCTTCGGCGGCCCGGAGGCCATCCTCGCCGCGACGCGCGCGCAACTGTCCGCGGTCGTGCCGGACGCCATCGCCGCGCGCGTCCGCGAGCCGGTCGCCGACGACGCGGTCGACCGCGCGCGCGCGTGGCTCGCGGCGCCGGACCACCACCTGGTCGCGTGGGACGACGCCGACTATCCGCAGGCGTTGCTCGCCCTCGGGCATGCGCCGCCCGCGCTGTACTTCGTCGGCCGGCGCGAGTTGCTGAACGCCCCGGCGTTTGCGATCGTCGGCAGCCGCAACGCGACGCCACAGGGTGTCGCGAACGCGCGCAACTTCGCGCACACGCTGTCGCAGGCGGGGCTCACGATCGTGTCGGGACTGGCGCTCGGCATCGACGCGGCCGCGCACGAGGGCGCGCTGCAGGGCGCGGGATCGACGCTGGCCGTCGTCGGCACCGGGCTCGACCGCGTGTATCCCGCGCGCAACCGCGAGCTCGCGCACGCGATCGCACACCGTGGCGGCATCGTGTCCGAATTCCCGCCGGGCACGCCGCCGCGCGAGAGGAATTTTCCGCAGCGCAACCGGCTGATCAGCGGCCTGGCGCAGGGCGTGCTGGTCGTGGAGGCGGCACCGCAGTCGGGGTCGCTGATCACCGCGCGCCACGCGGGCGAACAGGGCCGCGAGGTGTTCGCGATCCCCGGATCGATCCACTCGCCGCTGTCGAAGGGCTGCCACAAGCTGATTCGCGAGGGTGCCAAGCTGGTCGAGACCGCACAGGACATCTTGGAGGAGCTGGGCATCGCGGCCCCGGCCGCGCCCGCGGCGGTGCAGGCGCACGAGAGCCCGCTGCTTGCGGCGCTCGGCGGCGACCCGGTCGCCTTCGACACGCTCGTTGCGCGCACCGGCCGCGCCCCCGAGGACCTGGCGTCCGAGCTGACGGAGCTCGAAGTCGCGGGCGTGGTCGCGCCGCTGCCGGGCGGGCGGTGGCAGAGGCGATAGGAATGGCGACGGCGGACGCTTTTTGCCTGCGTGCCCTTGCCCGTGGCATCGCGGCATCCGGAAGCGCCGGCGGCCGGAGCCGAGGGCTTGGCGCAACCTGCTGATTCGACAGGAAAGTTGATCTTTCGATCGGCCCTGGTCGCCGCATGCGGGCGGGCCGCGTTGCGAGGTGGACTCGCCTGTTAGGGTACTATCTCCGTCCCTTTTTACGCGCCCTGCCCGTGGCCAAGTCCCTGATCATCGCCGAGAAACCGTCCGTCGCCGCCGACATCGCGCGCGCGCTCGGCGGGTTCACGCGCCACGACGACTACTTCGAGCGCGAGGACTACGTGCTGTCGTCGGCGGTCGGGCACCTGCTCGAGATCGGCATGCCGGAGGAGGAGGAGGTCAAGCGCGGCAAGTGGACGTTCGCCCACCTGCCCGCCGTGCCGTCCAAGTTCGCGCTGAAACCGATCGAGAAGAACGAGAACCGCCTGAAGACGCTGCTGAAGCTCATCAAGCGCAAGGACGTGACCGCGCTGGTGAACGCGTGCGACGCCGGACGCGAGGGCGAGCTCATCTTCCGTTACATCGTCCAGTACGCGAAGACCGGCAAGCCGATCCGCCGGCTGTGGCTGCAATCGATGACGCCGGCCGCGATCCGCGACGGCTTTTCGGCGCTGCGCAGCGACGAGACGATGCTGCCGCTGGCCGACGCCGCCGTCTGCCGGTCGGAGGCCGACTGGCTGGTCGGCATCAACGGCACGCGCGCGATGACGGCATTCAACTCGCGCGCCGGCGGCTTCCAGCTGACGACCGTCGGCCGCGTCCAGACGCCCACGCTCGCGATCCTCGTCGAGCGCGAGGAGAAGATCCGCGCGTTCGTGCCGCGCGATTACTGGGAGATCGTCGGCACGTTCCGCGCCGCGGGCGGCGAGTACACGGGCCGCTGGTTCGACGAGAAGTTCCGGCGGCACGAGGACGACCCCGACCTGCGCGCCGAGCGCGTGTGGGAAGCGGCGCGCGCGCAGGCGATCGCCGGCAAGTGCGCAGGGAAGCCGGGCATCGTCAGCGAGGAGTCGAAGCCGTCCACGCAGAGCCCGCCGCTGCTCTACGACCTCACGAGCCTGCAGCGGGAGGCCAACGGCCGCTTCGGGTTCTCGGCGCGCACGACGCTGTCGCTCGCGCAGGCGCTCTACGAGAAGCACAAGGTGCTGACGTATCCGCGCACCGACTCGCGCGCGCTGCCCGAGGACTACCTCGGCACCGTGAAGTCGACGCTGGAGGAGCTCGCGGAAACCAACGCCTTCGGCGGCTTCGCGCGCGAGATCATCCGGCAGAAGTGGGTGCGGCCGAACAAGCGCATCTTCGACAACGCGAAGATCTCCGACCACTTCGCGATCATCCCGACGCTCGTGCGGCCGAAGCACCTGAACGACGCCGAGGCGAAGCTATACGACATGGTCGTGCGCCGGTTCCTGGCCGTGTTCTTTCCTGCGGCCGAGCACCTCGTCACGACGCGGATCACCCGCGTCGAGGGCGAGCCGTTCAAGACCGAGGGCAAGGTGCTGGTGTCGCCGGGATGGCTCGCCGTGTACGGCAAGGAGGCGCAGGGCGACGAGTCCACGCTCCCGCCGGTCAAGCCGGACGAGCAGGTCGCCACCGAGAAGGTGGACGTGGTGCCGCTCGTGACGAGGCCGCCGCCGCGCCTCAGCGAAGCCACGCTGCTGTCCGCGATGGAGGGCGCCGGCAAGCTGATCGAGGACGACGAGCTGCGCGAGGCGATGCGCGAGAAGGGGCTCGGCACGCCGGCGACGCGCGCCGCGATCATCGAGGGCCTCATCGCCGAGCGCTACATCTATCGCGAGGGGAAGGAGCTCACGCCCACCGCCAAGGCGTTCTCGCTGATGACGCTGCTGCACGGGCTCGGCATCCCCGAGCTCTTCTCGCCGGAGCTCACCGCCGAGTGGGAGTTCAAGCTCGCGCAGATGGAGCACGGGCAGCTGAAGCGCGGCGCGTTCATGCGCGAGATCGTCGACATGACCGGGCACATCGTCGCGCAGGCGAAGAACTACGAGAGCGACACGATCCCCGGCGACTTCGCGACGCTGGCCACGCCGTGCCCGAAGTGCGGCGGTGAGGTCCACGAGAAGTACCGCAAGTTCCAGTGCGTGAACCCGAAGTGCGACTTCGCGTTCTGGAAGATCCTGGGCGGGCGCCAGCTCGAGCCGCGCGAGGCGGAAGTGCTGATCTCGACACGGGAGGTCGGCCCGCTCGAGGGCTTCCGCAGCAAGCTGGGACGGCCGTTCACGGCCAAGCTGCGGATGAACGACGCGAACGAGGTCGAGTTCGACTTCGGCAACGCCGGCGCGGACGACGACGCGGAAGCGCCGGACTTCTCCGACCGGACGCCGCTCGGCGCGTGCCCGAAGTGCGGCGCGCGCGTCTTCGAGCACGGCAACGCCTACGTGTGCGAGAAGGCGGTCGGCCCGGAGAAGACGTGCGATTTCCGCTCGGGCCGCACGATCCTGCAGCGGCCGGTCGAGCCGGCGCAGATGCAGAAACTGCTGGCGACGAAGAAGACCGACCTGTTGCAGTTCGTGTCGACGCGCACGCGCCGGCCGTTCTCGGCGTTCCTTGTCGTGCAGCCAGATGGCAGGGTGGGCTTCGAGTTCGCGCCGCGCGACCCGTCGAAGGCGCGCGGGCGCGGCGCGCGCCCGGCCACGGCGCTGCGCGTGCTCGGCACGCACCCGAAGACGCGTGCGCCGGTCGAGCTGCACAGCGGCCGCTACGGGCCGTACGTCAAGCACGGCGACGTCAACGCGACGTTGCCCGACCGCGACCAGGTCGACACGCTGACGCTCGAGGACGCGCTCGCGCTGCTGGCCGCGAAGGCGGGCAAGTCGGCGCCGGCGCGGGCCGCGAAGACAGCCGCCAGGCCCGCCGTGAATTCGGGAGCCAGGCCCGCGGCGAAGGCCGCGGCCAGGCCGGCGACGAAGACCGGCGCGAAGACCGCCGCGGCGGCGACAGCGGCCAGGACCGCGGCGAAGGCCCCGGCCGCCGCGAAGCCGGCGGCGCGCAAGCTGGCGGCGAGCAAGCCGGCGGCCCGGTCCGGGGCGGCCAAGACCGCCGCGAAGACCGCGCCGCGCAAGCGCAAGTCCGCATAGCGCGCCGCCCGATGGCAGCGACGGAGGCGGCCGCCGGCGCAGCCCCGTCCGCGGGCGCACGAGGCCGCTACGACGCACTCGACGGCATCCGCGGCTTCGCGGTGCTGCTCGTGTTCTGCGTGCACGCGGCCGGCAACGGCGCCGCCGTCGCGCTCGGCGTCGACTTCGAGCGCGCACATTTCACGGCGCTGCCGACGGTCGGCGAGCGCGCGCTCTTCTGGCTCTACGCGTCCCACCACGGCGTGTTCCTGTTCTTCGTCCTGTCGGGCTTCCTGATCGGCCGCATGTGGTGGCCGCGCCCGGCGATGCCGTACGCGACGTTCGCGTGGCGGCGGACGCTGCGAATCTACCCGGCGTTCGCGCTCGCGTTCGTCGCGTCGCTCGCGTTCGCCTACGCGTCGGGCACGTGGACGCCGCCGGACCTCGCCCGCGTCGCCGGCAACGCGCTCTTCCTGAACGGCCTGCCCGGCGGCAGCGTCGTGCCGTTCAACATCGTCACGTGGTCGCTGTTCTACGAGATGACGTTCTACCTCGCCTTCCCCGCGTTCGCGCTCGCCGCGGTCGCGCTGGGTCCGCGTGCAGGCAGCGCGCTCTGGGCGATTCCGCTCGGGGCGACGCTCGTCGCGGTCGCGCGCGGCGCCGACGGGCTGGTGCTGTGCTGGGCGCTGCTGTTCGCCGGCGTCGCGCTCGCCGTGCACGAGGCGCCGGTGCGGGCGCTCGCGGCGCGGCTGCCCGCCGGCGCGGTGCTGGGCGTGTATGTCGCGGTCACGACCGCGGCGCTCTTCGAGACGATGCCGCCCGCGCCGGCGATCGTCGCGTTCGGCGCGGCGACCGTGATGCTGGTGGCAAAGAGCCTCGCGCCCGGCAATGCCGTCGCGTGGCTCTTTCTGCGACGCCCGCTGCGCGCGCTCGGCCGGATCAGCTACTCGTTCTATCTCGTGCACTGGATGCTCGTCGTGCTGGCCGCGCGCGCCGTCGCCGGCCACGTCGGGGCGCTGGGCGCGTTCGGGGCGATTGTCGCGGTCTTCGTCGCCGGCTTCGCGGCGTCCGCCGTCGCCGGCACCGCGCTGTGGTGGGTCGCGGAGCGGCCGTACTTCGCCCGCTTTGCGGCGGGCCGGCCCTCGGGCGTCCCGAATCGGCGCGAATAGGGCCCGACCTCCGCGGAAGCGCGCCCGCCGCATCGCCAGGCGCCCCGACCCCCGCGCCGGTTTGACCCAGGTCATTGCCCGCGATCGGGCATACCATCGACAGTGGTGCGTCAGGCGATCCGGGAGGCGGCATGGACGAAAAGGGCGGCGGGCAGCTGGCGACGCTGCGCGAGATGCGCAGCCGCGCCGTGCTGGGCGGGGGCCAGAAGCGCATCGAGCAGCAGCACGCGCGCGGCAAGCTGACTGCGCGCGAGCGACTCGCGCTGCTGCTTGACGAGGGCTCGTTCCAGGAGTTCGGCACGCTCGCCACGCACCACGTCAGCGAGTTCGGGCTCGACCGGCAGCGCTTTCCCGGCGACGGCATCGTCACCGGATTCGGCAAGATCAACGGACGCCGCGTGGCCGTGTTCGCGCAGGACTTCACGGTGCTGGGCGGCTCGTTCTCGGAAGTGCAGTCGCAGAAGATCTGCCGGATCCAGGACCTGGCGCTCGAGAGCGGCATCCCGCTGATCGGGCTCAACGATTCGGGCGGCGCGCGCATCCAGGAGGGCGTGCGCAGCCTCGCCGCGTACGGCGAGGTGTTCGTGCGCAACGTGATGGCGTCCGGCGTCATCCCGCAGATCTCGCTGATCATGGGGCCGTGCGCCGGCGGCGCCGTGTACTCGCCGGCACTCACGGACTTCGTGATCATGGCGGGCGAGAGCTTCATGTTCCTCACCGGCCCCGACGTGATCAAGGCGGTGACCGGCGAGCAGGTCACCGCGCTGGCGCTGGGCGGCGCCGACGTACACATGGGCAGGAGCGGCGTCGCGCACCTCGCGGCCGACAGCGAGGCCGGCGGCATCGGCGTCGTCAAGCGCCTGCTGTCGTACCTGCCGCAGAACAACAACGAGGACCCGCCGCAGGTGACGCCCTACGATCCGCCCACGCGGATGGACGACGCGCTCAATGCGCTGATCCCGCAGGACGAGAACCAGCCATACGACATCCGCGACGCGATCGCGATGATCTTCGACGCCGACAGCTTCCTCGAGATCCAGCCGGCGTTCGCCCCCAACGCCGTCGTCGGCTTCGCGCGGCTCGACGGCTACTCGATCGGTGTCGTCGCCAACCAGCCCGCGTACATGTCCGGCGCGCTCAACATCGACGCGTCCGACAAGATCGCGCGCTTCATCCGCATCTGCGACGCGTTCAACATCCCGATCGTCACGTTCATCGACTGCCCCGGCTTCCTGCCCGGCACCGACCAGGAGTACGGCGGTGTGATCCGCCACGGCGCCAAGATCATCTTCGCGTACTGCGAGGCGACCGTGCCCAAGATCTCGCTCGTCACGCGCAAGGCGATGGGCGGCGCGTACGTCGCGATGAGCAGCAAGCAGATGCGCACCGACCTCGCGTTCGCGTGGCCGACGGGCCAGATCGCGGTGATGGGCGCCGAGCCCGCCGTGCGCGTGCTCTACCGCGACGACGTGCAGGCAGCGCCGGATCCGGCCGCGAAGGAGCGCGAGCTGATCGCGTACTACCGCAAGCGCTTCTTCAACCCGTACCGCGCGGCCGACGTCGGGCAGATCGACGAGGTGATCGAGCCGCGCGAGACGCGCCCGCGCCTCGTGCGCGCACTCGAGGTGCTGCGCACGAAGGTGCAGCAGAACCCGCCGAAGAAGCACGGACTGGTGCCGCTGTGAGCGACCTCGCCTGGGGCCTTTCGATGACCGTCGCGGGCATGGGCCTCGTGTTCGGGCTGCTCGCGCTGCTGTGGGGGCTCCTGTCGCTGGTGCTGCGCTTCGACCGGCCGCCCGCGGCCGCTGCGGCCGCGCCCGCCGTCGAGGCCGCGCCCCCGCATCCGCCGCCGGCCGCCGGCATCGCGCCCGAGCTCGTCGTCGCGATCACGGTCGCCACGCTCTCGCACGTCGCGGCGCTGCGGCGCGAGGCGGCGCCGCTGGCGCGCAGCTACTGGCCGGGCAGCCAGCTCTTCGCGTCGCGGTGGGTCGCGATCGGCCGCGGCCGGCAGAACCGCAGCTGGCGACGAAAGGAACGCTGATGCGCCGCTACACGCTGGAGATCGGGGGCCACGAGTACGTGATCGACGTGCAGGAGACGACCACCGACAGCTTCGAGGTCACGGTCGGCGGGACGGCGTACGTCGTGACGCTGGCGGGCGAGGAGGACCTGCCCGAGGCGACGATCGCGCCGGGGGTGGGGCCGGGGACCGCAGCGCCCGGCGTGCCGGGCGCGCAGGTCGTGCGCAAGGCACCGGTCGCGGCGGCCGCCGTCGCGCCGCTGCTGCGCGCCGCGGCGAGCGGCGGCGGCACGACGCTCAATGCGCCGATGCCGGGTGTGATCATCGACGTTGCCGTCAAGGCGGGCGACACCGTGGCGCGCGGGCAGCTCGTCGCCGTGCTCGACGCGATGAAGATGCACAACAACATCAAGTCCGCGCGCGCCGGGACGATCGCCGAGGTCTGCGTGACGCCGGGGCAGGCGGTCGGCCACGGCGACGCGATCGTCCGCTACCGCGACGACGCCGGCGGCAAGTGAGACGGCGGTGAGCGGCGATACGGTCGGCCTCCTGCTGCAGGGCGTGGCGCACGTCACACCGCAGTCGCTCGTCATGATCGGCGTAGCGCTGGTGCTGCTCTGGCTCGCCATCGCGAAGGACTACGAGCCGCTGCTGCTGCTGCCGATCGGCGCCGGCTGCATCCTCGCCAACCTGCCGCTCTCGCCGCTGGTCGCCGAGGACGGCATGCTGCGGGTGCTCTACGACATGGGCATCCGCAACGAGCTCTTCCCGCTGCTGATCTTCATCGGCATCGGCGCGCTCACGGACTTCGGGCCGCTGCTGGAGAACCCGCGGATGGTGCTGCTCGGCGCCGCCGGGCAGTTCGGCATCTTCCTCACGCTGCTGCTGGCGCTCGCGTTCGGCTTCTCCCGTCCGGAGGCCGCGTCGATCGGCATCATCGGCGCGATCGACGGGCCGACGTCGATCTACGTGTCGGGCATCCTCGCGCCGCACCTGCTCGGTCCCATCACGGTGGCGGCGTACAGCTACATGTCGCTGGTGCCGATCATCATGCCGCCGATCATGCGCGTGCTCACGACCGAGAAGGAGCGCCGGATCCGGATGCCGTACAGCCAGCGCACGATCAGCCGGCGCACGCGCATCCTGTTCCCCATCGTCGTCACGGTGCTGGTCGGCACGCTGGTCCCGTTCGCGACCCCGCTGATCGGCATGCTGATGCTGGGCAACCTGATGAAGGAGTCCGGCGTCGTCGAACGGCTGACCAAGGCATCGTCGCAGGAGATCGCCAACGTCGTCACACTCTTCCTCGGCCTCGCGATCGGCTCGACGATGGTGGGCACGGAATTCCTGAAGCCCTCCACGCTCGCGATCCTGCTGCTCGGCATCGTCGCGTTCGGTGTCGACACCGCGGCCGGCATCCTGTTTGCCAAGCTGCTGAACGTGGTGTCCGGCGGGCGGGTCAATCCGCTGGTCGGCGCCGCCGGCATCAGCGCGTTCCCGATGGCAGCGCGCGTCGTTCAGCGCGTCGCGCAGGAGGAGGACTTCGAGAACTTCCTGCTGATGCACGCGATGGGCGCCAACGCGGCCGGGCAGATCGCGAGCGTGGTGGCGGGCGGCGTGCTGCTGGCGCTGATGGGCGCGCACTGACGCGGCGGCGCGCGCGGAATCGCCGCTACTGCGGCGCGCACATCACGACGAAGTCCGGGCCGTCGCCTTCCACCAGCCACCCCTTCGCCACCATCCCGTCGCGCACCACGCGGTCGGTCGTGTAGCGGTGGTTCGCGTCCGCGCGGTTCGAGTACACGCGGTACACGGGCATCGTCCCCATCGCGCACTGCCCCGCGCTCGGCGGATACAGGTGGAAGAACGCCGCCGACTCCAGCACGAACGTCGGGTTCTTCGCCATCGTGCCCGCGCACTCGGCCGCGTCGCGGCCGAAGAAGTGCCCGTCGCCCTTGCCCGGCGGAATGTAGATTCGGCACACCGCGGACGTGCCGGCCACCGCGTTCATCAGCGCCGGAATGCTCCTGCCCGTGCGCGCCCAGCCCTTGATCGTCGTGCCGGCGTCGAGCAGCGCGATCTCCGCCGCCACCCACGTGACGAAGTAGTGGTCGAGCCCCGCGTGGTAGTACTCGACGAGCGTCACCGGCACGGGCGCCCCGGTCGTCGCGAGCGCCGCGCGGACCGCGCCCGGCGCGTCGAGCAGCCCCGCGCCGCAGATCGACGTGTTGCAGGTCGAGCCGGCCGGGAAAGGCTTGGCGCTGCCCTTGACGAGCGTCCGTACCTGACCCGCGTCGAGGTCGGGCGCGACCGCCAGCATCAGCGCCACGACGCCGCTCACGAGCGGCGCCGAAAAGCTCGTACCGCTGCGTGCGGACGTGGTGTCCGCCTCCGGCACCGTCGTGCCGGTGTTGTCGAGCGCCACGAAGTTGTAGGCGCTGCCGGCCGTGCCGTTGCCGCCCGGCGCCATCAGGTCCACCCGCGGGCCGTAGTTCGAATACCCGGCGCGGTTGCCGCCGAACGTCGACGCGCCGACGGAGATGACGCCGTCGCACGCCGACGGAAAGTGGCTGTCGCCGCTGCCCTGGTTGCCGGCCGACGCCACGACCGCGCGCGTGACGCCGTGCGCGAGCGCGGCGTCGATCGCGTCCTGGAAGAAGCGCGGGCACGCGCCGGGATCGCCGAGCGAGAGATTGATCACGTGCGCGGGATGGGCGTTGGGCGGCGCGTTCGGCACCGCCACCCCGGCGGCCCACGCGACGCCGTCGGCCACGTCGATGTCGTCGCCGTAGCACTTGCCCAGCACGCGCACCGGCAGGATCCGCGCGTGCCAGTCCACGCCCGTCGCGTAGATCGCGTTGTCGGCGCCGGCGGCGATCGTGCCCATGACCGACGTGCCGTGCCACGAGCTGTCGCGCGGCGCCGTGCACGGCGCGCCGGCGAGCGGACCGGCGAGGTCGACGGCGCTCACCCAATCGCCGGGGTCGGCGGCGTCCGTGTCGCGGTAGGTGCCGGCGGCGTCCATCGCGTTGCCGTCGTTGCTGAACGCGAAGTTCGCGACGAAGTCGTATCCCGGCAGCAGCCGGCCGGCGAGGTCGGCATGGCCGGTCGACCCGGTGTCGAGCACCGCGACCACCACCGACGGCGAGCCGGTCGTGATGTCCCACGCCGACTGCGCATCGATCGTCGTCGCCCCCGGCAGCAGGTAGAACTGGCTCGCATACAGCGGATCGTTGGGAATCCGCTCGGCGCGCACGCGCCGCGAGCGTTCGGCGTAGGCGACGTCCGGATGCGCGGCGAGCCGCGCCGCGACGGCATCGGCATCCGCTTCGGAGCGGATCACGGGCGAAGTGAGCACTTCCACCCCCACCGCCATCGTCCGGACGTGCGCGAGCGCGACGCCGGTGTCCGCGGCGAGACGGGCGATCCGATCGGCGACTCGCGTCTCCGGATCGGCGGCCGGCCGCAGCTTCACGGCGAGCCGCGGTGCGAACGCGTCTCCTGTGTCGCGCGGGTCGAGCGCGACCGCGAAGGCGCACGGCAGCCAGGCGATCGCGAGGACGGCGGCGGTCAGGCGGGCGAACATGCGCGGCGGCGGCGGGACATGGGAGCGGCCATGGTAGACCCCTCCGCTTCGGGCGAAGTTCGGGCGGAGGACGGGCGCCGTCCCGACCCGGTCAGCGACCGCCGGCGTCCGCCGTCCGCGCGGGCGGCGTCCACGCGCCACGCACCTCGAACGTGACGTGCGCGAGTTCCCGGCCATCCTCGTCGGCGAGCACCAGCGCGTGCGCGCCCGGGGTGGGCGCCCACAGCGCGCGCGCGCCGCGATCGGCGAGCTCGGCGCCGTCGAGCCGCCAGCGCAGGCCGGGGCGGGCCGGCGCGGCGACGAACGCGACGCGCTGCCTCCGCCGCGGAATGTCCGGATCGAGCGCGACGATCGTGTCGGGCGCCGGGTAGCGGATGCGCGGCGTCGGCGCGACGTCCGCGTCGACGCGCGCGGCGGCGCGCACCGTCGGCATTGCCGTGCCCGCGACGAACCACTCGCGGCGCGGCGGCTCGACCGCGGGGTCGAACGACACGTCCACGCGCACGACGCCCGCCGGCGGCGGCGGCGGCGGCGAGGCTTCCGCGCGATGCAGCCAGTGCACGACGTCGCGCCAGACCGGCGCCGCGCCGGTGACGCCGGACACGTCGTGCATCGGCGCGCCCGAGAAGTTGCCGACCCACACCCCCACCGTGTAGCGCGCGGTGAACCCGATGCACCAGTTGTCGCGCATGTCCTTCGACGTGCCCGTCTTCGCCGCGCTCCACACGCGCGTGGCGAGCGGGTTCTCGAGCCCGAACGTGCCGGCGCGCGCGCCGCGGTCGGCGAGGATGTCGGCGACGACGAAGCTCGCGGGCGCGCCGAACACGCGCCGCGACTCGGGCTGCCCGTCGCGCGGGAACATCCGCGCCTCGCTCCACGTGCCGCCGTTGGCGAGCGCACGGTACGCGTTGGTCAGCGCGAGCAGCGTGACGTCGGCGCCGCCCAGCGCGAGCGACGCGCCGTAGTACTCCGCCGGCTCGGTCAGCGTGGACAGGCCGAGCGCGCGCAGCGTTTCATGGAAGCGCTCGAGCCCCGCCAGCTCCAGCGTCCGCACCGCCGGCACGTTGAGCGAGCCCGCGAGCGCCGTGCGCACGCTGACGCTCCCGTGGAAGTCGCGGTCGTAGTTCTGCGGCACGTAGATGCCGCGCGCCGTGGGGATCGCGAGCGGGCTGTCGTCGACCAGCGAGGCCGCCGTGAGCAGCTTAGCGTCCAGCGCCGCCGCGTACAGGAAAGGCTTCAACGTCGAGCCCGCCTGCCGCGGCGCCGCCGCGCCGTCGACCTCCGGCGCGCTCGCAAGCTCGCCGTTGCCGCCGACATACGCGAGCACGTCGCCGCTCGCGTTGTCCAGCACGACGACCGCGCCGTCGCCCACGCCCCGGTCCGCGAGTCCCGCGAGATGGTCGCGCAGCGTGGCGCTCGCCGCCGCCTGCACGTCGGCGTCGAGCGTGGTCGCGATGCGCGCGCCGGGCGCCTTCGCCGCCTTCGCGGCGACGTGCGGCGCGAGGCCGCCGCGGGGCGGGATGCGGTAGCCGCCCGCGAGCGCGACCGACGCGAGTGCGCGCACCGGCTCGCACGGGGCGCCGGCGTCGACGGCGGCCGCGACCGCGCACCCACGCTGCGCGACGACGGTCCGCGCCGCACCCGGCGAGCGCAGCAGCGCGACCAGCACGGCCGCCTCGCGCGCGTCGAGGCCGCTCGGCGCCTTGCCGAAGAGCCCCTGCGCCGCCGCGCGCAGTCCGGTGAGCTCGCCGCGGTACGACACGAGGTTGACGTAGGCCTCCAGAATCTCGCGCTTGCTCCACGTGCGCTCGAGCGCGAGCGCCGCCTCGGCCTGGTCCCACTTCTGCGCCAGCGTGCGCGGCTCGCCGCCGCCGGACAGCAGCGCCGGATCGACGAGGCCGGCGAGCTGCATCGTCAGCGTCGAGCCGCCGCGCGGGCGGCGGCCGTCGAGCGCTCGCCACGCGCTGTCCCATGCGGCGACCGCGAGCCCCGCCCAATCCACGCCGGCGTGCTCGTAGAAGCGCTTGTCCTCGCCGGCGACCAGCGCCGCGACGAGCGCCGGCGATACGTCGGCGAGCGCGACCCACTCGAGCCGCCGCACCCGCGGGTCCGCCCGCACTTCGGCGAGCGCGATGCCGTGCCGGTCGACGACGAGCGCCTCCGAGCTCACGTAGCCGCCGCGCACGGCGGCGAACGACGGCGGCGGCGCGGCGGCGCCCGGAAGGCTCGCCGCGAGCGCGCACGCGACGAGCGCGGCGCGGATCACGGCTGCACGCTCCACGACGGGTTGGGTAGCTCGCCGAACATCTCGGGCGCGTACATCGCCTCGACGCGGGTGGCCGGCAGGTTGAACGCGCCGGGATTGTTGAGGCGCACTGTGTACTCGACGACGAAGCGGCCCTTCGGCACGTAGCGGAAGTACGCGCGGTACGCAGTGAACGTGCGCTCCTCGAACGCCGGCCACACCGTGCCCTGCCGCCGCTCGCCCTGCGTGGCCAGCGTCGAGTCGCCGCCCAAGCCGCGGCCCAGCGCCGTGCTGCCGGCGGGCAGCGGATCGTCGACGACGACCCACGTCATGTCCGACTTCGCCTCCACTTCGAGACGCACGCGCGCGACGTCGCCCTGTCGCCATTCGCCCTGCGCCTTCTGCGCGGCCGGCGTGACCGTGCGCGTGACGCGATACCCGGAGGACAGCGGCGCCGTCAGCGGAATCGCCGCGATGCTCTGCAGCGTGACCCACGGCGCGCCCGTGCCGTCCTGCCGCACGGTCGCGGTCCGGGGCCCGTCCGGCCACGGCAGCAGCTGCGCGAACGTCTTCGCGGCGTCGGCAGGCTGCCACGCGTGCGCGAACGTGCGGTCGCCGAGCGCGGCGGTCGTCGTCCCGGTCACCGGCGTGGTCTCGAATCGCGCGGAGAACTTCGCGAGCGCGACCGCGCCCCACGCATTGGCCACCGTCGTGTTCCAGTGCCCGCGCTGCATGCGCCCCAGCGCGCCGCGGACGAGGCGCGGCATGTCGTCCTTCCACGCGGCGACGTCGGAGAGCGCAACGACGAGCTTGTTGGCGTTGGCGTCGGCCGAGATCATCAGCCACCACAGCGCGTCGGTCTTCTCGGTCGAGAAGTTCATCGTCGTGCCCTGGAAATTCAGTCGAGACCGCAGGATCTGCTCGGCGGCCTTCATCCGCTCGTCGTGGCGCGGCAGCTTCGGCTGCCGCTTGAGGACCAGGTACCAGTCGATGACCGCCGACGTCGGCCACAGGTTGGGCTCGATGGCGATGCTGTCCAGCCACTTCGCCGGCAGCGGTTCGGAGCGGCGCGACAGCGCCTCCAGCGCCGCGATCTTGCGGATCGCGAGGTCGGCGGTCGGCAGCGCCCCGTAGCGGATCACGCGCCCCTCGACGAAGCCGATCAGCGCCTGCTCCATCCGCGCGCGCTCGCGTTCCGGAATCGCGAAGCCCGCCTCCGCGGCGATCGACAATACGTAGGCGGTCAGCGCGTCGTCGCCATCGCGCATGATCGGCCAGAATTTCACGAGGCCGTCGCGATCGAGGTGATCGGGCAGGCTCGCCATCGCCGCGTCCCAGCGCGCGCCGTCGCGCAGGCCGATCGCGATCGACGCGCGCTGCTCGAAGCACGTGTACGGATACCGCACAAGCCAGTCGCGCACGCCGGGCAACTCGCCGGCGAGCTTCGCCTGCACCTGGACGTTGACGCCGCCGCGTCCCGGCAGCGCGCCGGCCGGCCGTTCGACCGGCACCTCCTGCGGCTCCGTCAGCTGGAAGATCGTCGCCTGGTACGTGCGCTCCGGGACGGTGGGCACCACGCGCTGCGAGACGCGCAGCGCGTCGCGCACGGCCTGCGCTCCGGCCGGTGGATCGCGCTCGGCCGCGTCAACCTGCCAGTCGAGCGCAGCGGCGCCGGCGGGTGCCGTCGCCTCCCACGACACCTCGCGCGCGGCCCCCGGCGCGAGCGACACCGTGCGCGCGTCCATTGCCGGCAGGCTCGCGCCGGCCGCGGCCGCCTTCGCAGTCACCGTGACGTCGAGTGCGCGCGTCGACGCGTTGCGCACGGTGAACGTGGCGCGGTACCGGTCGCCGTCGCGGACGACCGGCGGCAATCCCGACAGCAGCATCAGGTCCTGCGTGCTGCGGATCGACGCGGCACCGGTGCCGAAGAGCCCCGCATCCGCCGACGCGACGGCGACGATGCGGAAGCTCGTGAGCGAGTCGTTGAGCGGGATCTCGACCGTCGCATTGCCCGCCGCGTCGAGCGGCACCCGAGCGCGCCACAGCAGCAGCGTGTCGAAGAGCTCGCGCGACGACGCGCGGCCGCCGCCGCCTCCGGCAGGCACCGCCTTGCGGCCGAAGTGCCGCTTGCCGATCACCTGCATCTGCGCGGTCGCGGTCTCCACCTCCTCGCCGCGGCGCGCCATCATCGCGTCGAGCAGCTTCCACGAGTCGTTCGGCAGCAGCTCGAGCAGGCCCTCGTCGACGGCCGCGAGCGCGACCTCGCTGCCTGCCGGCGGCGCGCCCCCGTCGGGCTTGCGCACGGCGATGGCGACGGCCGCCTTGTCGCGCACCTTGTAGACGTCGCGCGCCGGCGTCACCTTGACCGCGAGCTCGTGCGCCTGCCAGCCGACCTTGAGCTCCGCGAGCCCCATCCGGAACGACGGCTTGCCGAGGTCGATCAGCGCCGTCGGCGCGACGTCGCCCACGCGCCCGCGGACCAGGAGCGCCGCCACGAACACGTTGGGCGCGTAGCTTCCCTTCATCGGCACCTCGAGCACCGGGTCGCCGCGCGAGATCGTCTTCACGAACGCGTCGAGCACGCCCTCGCGCTCGACGGTGACGAGCACCGTCGCCTCCTTGAACGGCGTGCGCACCTGGAAGCGCGCGACGTCGGACGGCCCGTAGCGCTTCTTCTCCGGCAGCAGGTCGATACGGTCGTTGTCGGACGCCGCGAACCCGTCGTCGTCGCCGGACGTCACCCACGTTTCGGCGCGCGTGACGGCCGCCCGGCCGTCGGCGTCGTCCGCGCGCGCGCGCAGGATCAGGTTGCCCGTCGCCGGCGGCGCCATCTCGCAGACGAGGAGCCCCAGCCGGTCCGTCGTGCCCACGCACAGGTCGCCGGCGCGCGTCGTGTCGTACCCGTGCTCGTACGCGTAGAAGCCGCCGATGAGGCGCCGCCGGTGCGAGAAGTACTCGCGGCGGAACGCATCGGTGCGCACGCGCACGCCCGCGAGCGGCCTGCCCGCGAGGTCGACGGCGACGACGGTGAACTTGAGCCGCTCCTTCGTCGCGACCCAGCTGTCGGGCTTGATGCCCAGCACGACCTTCGCGGGCCACAGCGGCACGCGCGTGGCGGCCGTCAGCGTCTCGCCGTTGGGGTCGCGGTACTCGAGCTCGGCCACCATGTCCTGCGGCTCGGCGGACTTCTCGACGTCGCGGACCGTCGCGCGCGCCGCGCCCGCCGCGTCGAGCGTCAGCGGCAGCGCGGTGCCGCGCCGCGGCGCCGTGGCGCCACCCTCGCCCGGCTCGTCGGTATCGGGATCGGCGAACGCGAAGCCGTCGAAGCGCGCGGCGCTGTCGCCCTGCTCCTCGCGGCCTTCCTTCACGTCGCCGCCGGCGAACGTGAAGTCGTCGTAGTCGGCGAACGCCACGCGCTTGCGCTCGACCTGCGTGCGCAGCGTGGCCGGCAGCCCGCCGGCCGCCCCGCCGGACAGGTAGTTGACCTGCGCGTCGAACGTGACGTCGGCCGGATTCACGAGCGGCGTGCCCACCGCCTGCAGGCGCGCGCGCAGCAGCGGCACGCGGAACGCCTCGACGCGGAACGACCCGGCGACGCGCTCCTGCGGATCCTTCGCGTTCGGCGCCAGCGTGTCGTGGACGACGATCTGGTACGCGCCGGTGTACGCGTCCTTCGGCACGGTGAACGCGGCCTCGCCCGACGCCGTCGCGGTGCTGCCGCTCCAGCGCACCGGCACCTCGTACTCCTTCTCGGAGCCCAGGTGCCGGATCGTCAGCGTGTCGGTCAGCGCGCGGCGCGGCGGCAGCGCGAAGCCGCCGCTCGTCTGCTGGCGCACGAAGAGCTTCATCGAAACCGTCTCGCCGGCGCGCACGAGCGACCGGTCGAGCACCGCGTGCGCGACGTACGGCCCGTTCCAGCTGCCGGTCGGCACGTTGAAGCGCCACGGCGCAATGCCCTCGCCCCAGCTCGTGAACGCGAAAGCCATGTCGTCGCCATCGCGCGCGGTCACGAAGAATTCGCGCATTCCTTCCTCGGTCGCGCACGACGGCAGCGCGTCGCGGTCGGGCAGCGCCTTCGCCACGTGCGCGATGCCGGCGGTGTCCGTGCGTCCTTCCCAGTAGACCTTGCCTGCGCAGTCGCGCACGGCGACCTCGGCGTTGGCGGCCGGCGAGGCGTCGGCGAGGTGCGTCGCCCAGACGAGCGAGCTCTCGCGGCCGAGCTTGACGTGCACGGCGAGGTTGGTGACGAGCACCGCCGCGCGCACGTAGAACGGCTTTGGCGCGCCCAGCAGCGCCGCGCCGAGCTTCGGGCTCGCGAGCTCGACGACGTAGAACCCCGACTCTTTCAACGGGATGCCGACCACCTCGAACGCCTTGGCGCCCCCCGGCTTCGGCACCGCGATCTTCGAGCGCGCGTCGCTCGCGCGGAAGACGGAGCTCGCGAAGCCGTTGCGCTTGACCGTCCACTGCTCGGTCTTGCCGTCGAACTCGCGCTCGATCTTGTTGGCCACGGCGAGCCGCTTCAGCCAGCCGACGACCGCCATCTCGTCGCCGCGCTTCACCTGGACCACCTGCCCCGGGATCGGCGCGTCCTTCGCCGCCGACGGCGCGCGCACCGCCGCCACCTGCCCGGGCAGCACTGGCTCGACGTTGCGGACGGTGACCGGCAGCAGCGGCACCTCGCCGCCCGGCAGCACGCGCTCGAGGATGCCGAAGTCGGCGGCGAACTTGGCGAGCGGCGGATTCTCGTCGGTGCGCACCGGCAGCGGGAACGACCGCGCATTGGCGAGCGTCCGCCCGGCGTCGTCCTTGAGTCCTTCCGGCAGCTGGATGCGGAACTGCGTCCGCTCGGGCAGCCCCGGCCCGAACGACACGACGTCGATGCCCTCGCCGGTGTCCTTCGGCACTTTCGCCGGCCACGTCCTGCCCGCGGCGTCGACGAGCCGGATCTTCTGCGCGTCGGCCTTGGCGATCGGCGCGGTGAAGTTGAGCGAGAGCGGCAGGATCGGGATGCACTGCGCGTCACGGTTCACGCGCTCGCACGAGAACGACGCGCGGAACGCCGGCCGCACCTTGAACGCGAGCGCCTGCACCGTCGCCGTCGCCACCCCCGTGGTCGCCGCGATGCCCTTGCCCCACACGAGCTTGACCTCCGCGCCCTGCGGCAGCGTGCGCGCGCAGGCGATCGTCACGAGCGGCGAGTCCGGCGCGTCGCGCAGCCGCAGGAACCGGTCCTGGTCGGAGCCGGTCGCGGGCAGCCGGAACAGGAACCCGCGCGTGCGGCCGGCGTCGCCGTCCAGGAGCAGCACGCGCAGGTACGACGCCGCGAACGACTTGCGATTGTCGAGAATCGTCTTGCGCTCGCTGCCGGTGACGAGCCGCACGCCGATCTCCTCGTTGACGCCGGCGGCGACACAGCGCGCGTTGGCGACGATGGTCTCGGGCTTCACCGGCGCGTCGAGCCCCAGCACGAACACCTGGTTCTCGTCGATGCGGCTGCCTTCCCACGGCAGGCTGCGCAGGATCGCCGGGCCGCCCGTCGAGAAGTCGAAGCGCTGCCCGCCTTCGACCGCCTTGCCCGCGGCGTCGGTGAGTCCTGACTTCAGCGCGAACGAGCAGCGCACGCCGGCCGGCAGGTCGCGCGCGAAGTCGTACACCCAGTTCTTCGTGTCGGCCCAGCGACCGGTGCCCGGCTCCGCGCAGCCGATCGCGAACGGGTCGGGCTGGCGCGGATCGCCGAACGCGACCATCGGCTGGGCGAAGCGCGCGGTGACCTGCCGCACGCCCTTGACCTCGCCCTGCGGGCTGAAGAACTCCACCGGCTGCGCAAACGCGGCCGAGGCGGCGAGGAGCGCGACCGCGGCAATTCCGCGGGCGGGAGCGACGAGCGCGAACGGCAACATGCGGGCGGGCCTCTTGGCGATCCGGCGCGACGGTGAGGCCGCCGCGCGGCCGGCAGCGCGCGGCGACGACGCGCATTAGAGCATCTCGCGGCGCAACGCGAATGCCGCGCCGCCGTCGAACCGACGAACGATCGTGGCGAACTGCGGGCATCAGCGGCCCCGCGCTCGCCAGCCTCTCGCCGCGCGCCACGCCGCCCAGATCATCGCCAGCCCGAGCAGCGGCCAGATGAGCAGCAGGTCGACGCGAATGTTCGCCTCCGGCGTTCGCGTGACCACCAGCCACTCCCAGCCGGCATACGCAAGCCAGAGGACGGCCGGCACCCACCAGACGTTGGCCCTCGGGTTCCCGCGCAGGACCGTCGCGCGACCGAGCGCCCACAGCGCGCCTAGCGCCGCGGCGACCAGCAGAATGTGCGCCGGCTGCGCGACGAACCAGCGGGCCAGCGACTCGATCATGGCCGGCGCCACGACGGGCCCACGACCGGCCGCGGGATCGTCGTCAGCGGCCGCCGACGGCGGACCCGCCCCGCACCGCCGGTCACGACCGCTTGACGAGCCGGTAGACGAACAGCAGGAGCATCGCCCCGAGGATCGAGCCGATCCAGCCCACCGGCGCCCGCATGCCGAGTGCGCCGGCGACGAAGCTGCCGACGAGCGAGCCGGCGATGCCGAGCACGATCGTCATGATCCAGCCGCCCGGATCCGCGCCGGGCATGAGGAACTTCGCGATTGCGCCGACGATCAGGCCGACGACGAGCGTCACGATGATTTCCACGGGCACCTCCAGCCGAGGTTCAGTTGTCGACGCGCCGCGCCTGGCGGTGTCAGCCGCCGAAGACCACGGCCTCGACGATCTCGTAACGCTCGTCGCCGACCTGGATCAGGTAGAGGTCGGCCTCCTTCTTCGCGCGGAACTGCAGGTTGCCGTCGGCTTGGCTCACGTCGGCGCCGGTCGCCTTCCCCTTCTCGAAGAAGATGAAGCGCTTGCGTCCGTCCGGCCGGGTGACCGCGACGGTCGCGGTCCCCCCTCCCGCCCGCGCCACGCCCATCGCGCACTGGGACGTCGGCTGACCCTTCGCCTGTGCGCACGGAACGCTGCCGGTCGCGTCGAACCTGCCTTCGCCCGCCCGCATGGCCGTGTCGGGCGTCGCCGCGCCGGCCGCCGCGGGCTTGGCCGTCCAGTCGTTGCCGTCGGTGGACCCGACGAACACGGCCACGTCGTTCGAGCCCGGCGGGAGCACGTTGAAGTAGTTCGCGCCGTTGCTCGTCTTCAGGCCGACGGTCATCGTCTGGCCCGCCTTCGCGCCGACCTTGTAGTCGATCGTCTGGCTGCCCTTGAGGGTGCCTTTCACCGTTGCCGCCGAGGCGCCCTTCGCGAACCGCAGCGGCCGCGTCTCGATGCCGTCGGCGGCCGACGCCGACGCGGCGCCGAACGCGCACGCGCATGCCAGAGCGAGCCTTCGCCACATGCCGATGTTCATCGCTGCCTTTCCGCTCCGCGCGCGATCAGTTGCCCCAGTTCGGGTTGTCGCGGTACGGGTAGTTGCCCGACACGCGCCGCCCCGATGAGATGTTGTGGCTCTGCCCCGACGGCAGGTTCGGATAGTCGCCCGGGCCGTAGGTGTGGCAGTTGCCCTGGAAATTCGCGTCGCTGCAGAAGATCCAGTAACCCGACTCGACGCGCAGCGAGCGCGCCTTGTCGTTGAAGCCCTGCCAGTCGAGGTTGTTGATGCCCGCCGCCGCGACGACGTACGCCTCGCCTTGCAGGTTGTAGCCCGAGTACAGGATCGCCCGCGCGCCGGAGCCCCAGTTCGCTCCACCCGGCCCGCCGCCGCCCCACTTCGGCGGGTTGTTGCCCCAGCCGCCGCCGCCGTCGGGCGTCCAGCCGAGCGCGCGCACCGACGACACCTCGTCGTTGAAGCCCAGCGCCCGCAGCGAGGCATACTCGCCGGGCCCCAGCGTCTCGCAGCGCCCGCCGAAGTAGGCGTCGGAGCAGATCTGCCAGCGCCCGTTGCGGACGATCACCGACGACGCCTGGTCGTTGAAGGCGTTGTCCGCGAGGTTGGACACGCTGTGCGTCGACTGCACGCTGCGCCCGCTGAAGTTGTCGTGCTCGTACAGCACGATCTGCGCGCTTGAAGCGCCGCCCGCCGCCAGCAGGGCCATGCCTGCCGTGACGGCGATACCGATGCTCGTTCTCAAGGTTCTTCTCCTGTCCGGGTTCGCCGCCGGCGCCCGCGCACGGCGCGCCGGATCGTCCAAGCCCGCGATTACAGCCCGGGGCATCCCGTCCGCGCTATCCGAAAAGCGAAGCGGCTGCGCCGTCCGCCGCGGCACGTCCTAGGCGGGCCGGCTGCGCAATGTCTGCGATGGCGACTCGCCGAATGCCTGCCGGTACAGCGTCGCGAAGCGGCCGAGATGCGAGAAGCCGACCTCGAGCGCGACACCGGTGACGTCGCGCGCGTGGCCGGTGCGGACCAGGCAGCGGCGGGCCGCCGCGAGCCGCCGCTCGGCGACGAAACGCATCGGCGACACGCCGTGCGCCGCAGCGAACGCCGCCTGCAGGCTGCGCGCGCCCACGCCCGCGACCGCACACAGGCGGCCGATCGTGATCGGCTCGTGCAGGTGCGCGTCGATCCACGCTTCGACCCGCGCAATACGCGCCGCGGCGACCGGCGTCGCATTGCGGACTTCTGCGCTCCGCAGGAGCAGCTCGGCCGTCAGCGAGACCACCTCCGCTTCCCCGAGGTCGTGCCGGCGCGGCGACGACCGGGAGCGGCTCGTCGCGACCACGCCGCCAACCGCCCTCTCAATCAGCGCGCGGGCGTTGCCCCGCAATGCGATGGCCTGCGAGAGCAGCGTTCGCGCGCCGCGGGCGGGCGGGATTCGCCCGTCCATCTCCGCCGCGAGCGCGTCGCGGTCGATCCCGACCGCGACGACCGCCCCCGGTTCCCCGTGGCGCGTGAATTCCCATCCAGGCGCGATGAAAATCGCCTCCCCCGGCGCGACCCGGAGTCGTCGCCGCCCGAACGCGTACGTGCTCACGCTGTCGATCGACAGGTGCAGCACCGCGACGTCGACGGCACCGCGGATCGTCTGGGGGAGCGCTGCGCGGCCCCAGCGCAGCGCGACCGCCTGCCCCGACAGCGCGTGCCATTCGTATGCCAGGGGTCCGGTGCCGTGGACCACACGCGAGTGCTCGCCGTCGGCGCGGGCGACGAACGCGCGCACCTCGTCGAGCGCATCGGTGCGAAAGGACACGGCCCACGGCGGCGGGGGTGGCAGGCGGAATCCTGGGGACGGCATCGGACGCGGCTGGGAAGCGGCTGCCGCCGATTCTACCGAGGCCGGCGCACCACCCAGGCTGGACAGGCGCCTGTCCGCCGACGCCTTCAGTCCGCCGCCGCGAGAACGGCGCCCGCGTCGCCCCAGTCCGTGCGCATGCGCACGAACCGGACGATGTGGTCGACCGCGCGCCGTGATTCCGGCAGGAAGCCCGCCAGCTGGAACACGTGCGCGACGCCGGGCCACAGCTCGAGCTCGACGTCCACGCCGGCCGCGAACGCCTTCTCCGCCGCGCGCGTGGCCTCGTCGCGCAGCAGCTCGGTGGTGCCCGCCTGGAACAGGAGCGGCGGGAAGCCGCGGAAGTCCGCGAACAGCGGCGACACCTCCGGCTCCGTGTACTGGTGGGGTGAAGGGACGTACAGGCGGCGCAGCACCAGCAGGCTCGCGAGCCGGATCATCGGGTCGCGGCCATCGAAGGCGGCCATGCTCGGGCTGCCCAGCGTGCAGTCGAGGGCGGGTGACAGCAGGACCGCGCATGCCGGCAGCGGCTCGCCCGCGGCGCGCGCGCGCAGCAGCGTCACCAGCGCGAGGTTGCCGCCTGCCGAGTCGCCGGCGAGCACGATGTTGCGCGGAGCGATCCCCTGCGCCAGCAGCCCGCGGTAGGCGGCGTGGCAATCTTCCACGGCCGCCGGGAACGGGTGCTCCGGCGTGAGCCGGTAATCGGGGATCAGCGCCCGCGCGCGCAGCGGGCGGCACAGCCGCCCCGCCAGCGACGCATGCGCGTTGGGGAAGCGGTACGCGAAGGAGCCGCCGTGCAGGTAGAGGATCACCCGCTCGGGCCGCGATTCGGGCGCCACCACCCATTCGCCCGGCACACCGCCGGTCGCCGTCGGGCTGCGCTCGAGCGGCGGCGCGAGCCTGAACTGGCGCGCGTCCAGCTTCTCGTAGTGTCGCCGCAGCGCGATGACGTCGTCGTCGTCGGTGAGCGGGCGGCCGAGCGTGACCCGCAGCAGCGCGTTGAGCGCCTGGCTGCGCAGGCTCGGCTTGACCTCGATCTCTCGGCGGTACGCGGGGCGGCGGTGCATGGCGGCGTGCGGCGTGCTCGGGCTGACCTCGATTCGACGCGTTTGCGTCGCCGAGGTTCGCCACGGCGCATTGTCGCATCGCCGCGCGGCGGTCCCTCCGTCGCTACGCCAGGCCGTCCTCATTGGCAGCCGGCGCCGCCGGCGGATCGGCTCCGCCGCCGCCGAAGTAGCGCTGCTCGAGCTGCCGCCGCAACGCGTCGGCCAGCGCGATGTCGGCGGCCGTCGCGTACAGTGGCGACGGCTCGTCGGGTTCCGCGTACCGGAGGCGGTTGGCGTCGGACATGACCGACGTCCTGCATATCGCGTGCCAGGGGCCGCGCCACGGCGGGACGGCCGGCGTCCCGCGCCGCCCGTCAGTACTTGACGACCGAGCGGATCGAGCGGCCGGCGTTCATCAGGTCGAAGCCGTCGTTGATCCGCTCGAGCGGCAGCACGTGCGTGATCAGGTCGTCGATGTTGATCCTGCCTTCCATGTACCAATCGACGATCCTCGGCACGTCGGTGCGCCCGCGCGCGCCGCCGAACGCCGTGCCTTTCCACACGCGCCCGGTCACGAGCTGAAACGGCCGCGTGCGGATTTCCTGCCCGGCGCCCGCCACGCCGATGATGACCGACACGCCCCAGCCGCGGTGGCAGCACTCGAGCGCCTGCCGCATCAGGTCGACGTTGCCGACGCACTCGAAGCTGTAGTCGGCGCCGCCCCCGGTGAGGCTCACGAGATAGGCGACCAGGTCGCCGTCCACGTCGGCGGGGTTCACGAAGTGCGTGAGGCCGAACTTGCGCGCGAGCGCTTCCCGTGCCGGGTTGCGGTCGACGCCGACGATCGTGCCGGCGCCGACCATGCGCGCGCCCTGGACCACGTTGAGACCGATGCCGCCCAAGCCGAACACGACGACGCTGGCGCCCGCCTCCACCTTCGCCGTGTTGATCACCGCGCCGATGCCGGTGGTCACGCCACAGCCGATGTAGCACACCTTGTCGAACGGCGCGTCCTCGCGGATCTTCGCGAGCGCGATCTCCGGCAGCACGGTGAAGTTGGCGAACGTGGAGCAGCCCATGTAGTGGTGGATCGGCTTGCCGCCGAGCGAGAAGCGGCTGGTGCCGTCCGGCATCACGCCCCGGCCCTGCGTGGCGCGGATCGCCGTGCACAGATTCGTCTTGCGCGACAGGCACGACTTGCACTGCCGGCATTCCGGCGTGTAGAGCGGAATGACGTGGTCGCCCTTCGCCAGGCCGGTCACGCCGGCGCCAACGTCGACGACGACGCCCGCGCCCTCGTGTCCGAGGATCGCCGGGAACAGGCCCTCGGGGTCGGCGCCCGAGCGGGTGAATTCGTCGGTGTGGCAGATGCCGGTGGCCTTGAGCTCGACCAGGACCTCGCCCGCCTTCGGCCCGTCGAGCTGCACGGTCTCGACGACCAGCGGCGCGCCCGCCGCATGCGCCACCGCTGCGCGAACGTCCATGCCGTGTGCCCGCCTTCGGCTACCGCCGGCGTGCGATGCGGTACACCGATGCCGGCGGCACGTTCGCCAGCGTGCCGCCGATCCGCTGGGCGGACAGGTCGAGGCGCGCGAGGACCGCCGCGGGCACCGGCGGCCCGAGCCGGTAGGTGAACTGGTAGAAGCAGCCGCCGGGTCCCAGGTGGTGGAACGCGCTCTTCAGCACGGCCATCACGTCCCAGAGCGGCATCAGCACCAGCGGCAGGCTGGAGACGACCGCGCCAGCGCGCTGGCCGGCAAAGAGCTCGACCTCGCGCAGCCGCGTCGCGTCCATGTTGAGCACGCGTGCCGCCGGAAAGCGCGCCTCCAGCCGCCGCGCGAACTTCCCCGTCAGCTCCACCAGCGCCAGCCGCTCCTCCGGAACCCCCCGGCGCAGCAGCGCGTGGGTCACGACGCCGGTGCGCGGCCCCAGCTCGATGACCGGCGCGCACGCCGGCGAGATCTCCGCGGTGATGGCATCTGCGAGCGAGGTGCTCGAAGGAATCACGGCGCCGACCTGCGCAGGGGCCGCGAACCACGCGAGAAAGAACGACAGGCTGCTCATGCTGCCGGCTTGGTCAGAACCACGGATCGGTCCGCACGGTGGCGGACAATGGCTGTCTGCGTCGCCACGATACCGTTGCGCGCGGCGCGGCACAATCCTCCGCAGCGACGCACGCGACGGCGTCACTCGCCCAGAAGATGCAGCGCCACCTGGCGCCGGTGCGGGCGCAGCCGGTGCTCCCACAGGTAGATCCCCTGCCACGCGCCGAGCGCGAGGCGTCCCTCCGCGACGGGCACCGACAGCTGCACGGCGGTGAGCGCCGCGCGCACGTGCGCCGGCATGTCGTCCGGGCCCTCGTCGCGATGGCGAAAGAGCGCGTCGCCGTCGGGCACGAGGCGCGCGAAGAAGCGCTCCAGGTCGCCGCGCACCGCGGGCTCGGCGTTCTCCTGCACGACCAGGCTCGCGGACGTGTGGCGGACGAACAGTGTCGCCAGCCCGGTGCGGATGCCGGACCGGACGACCCGGTCCGTGACGCCGTCGGTGATCTCGAGCAGGCCGCGGCCGCGGGTCTCGAACTCGAGGGTGGCGATGCTCTGACGGATCACGGGCGCGAGCATAAGCCAACGCGTCTGCGCGCGCGGCCGAATGCGCTCACCAGCCGCCCCGCGCGCGGCCTATCTCCGGCGTCGCCGCGGCCGTCACGCCTGTCGCAGCGCCGCCACCATCGCCCGGAAGTCGTCCGGCGGCTCGCACTCGAACGACTGCGACTGACCGGTGCGCGGGTGGACGAACCCCAGCGTCCGGGCGTGCAGCATCGGCCGGTCCGCGTCGATCGCGGGGCCCGCGAAGTCGCGGATGTAGACGCGCTCGCCGACCAGCGGGTGCCCGAGCTCGGACAGGTGGATCCGGATCTGGTGCTGGCGTCCGGTCTCGAGCCGGCACTCCACGAGCGTCGCGCCGGTGAGCGCCGCGACGGGGCGCAGATGCGTCACCGCGCGCTTAGCGTCGCCGGGAACGGGGCCCGCCGCACGCCGGAAGACGCCGTACGAGCCTCGCAGGCCGTCGCCGCGATCGGGCACCAGGTACGTCTCGACCCGCTGCGCGGGGACGCGGCCGTGCGCGATCGCGAGATAGACGCGCTCGATCGTGTGCTGCCGGAACTGCGCCGCCAGCGTGCGCTGCGCGCGCGCGGTCCGCGCGAACACCATGAGCCCGCTCGTGTCGCGGTCGAGGCGGTGGACCACGCCGAGCTTGCCGTCGGTGCCGTGCCCGCCCGTGCGCCGCAGCTGCGTTCGCACGTGGTCGGCCATCGTCTCCCTGTTCCCGGGCTCGTCGGCGACGCTTAAGATTCCCGCCGGCTTGTTCACGACGACGAGTTCGCGGTCGGCGTGGACGATCGTGCCCTCCGGCAGCGGGCCCGCCCGCTGCCGCGGCGCCTGCGTGTCCACGGCGACCACCGCCCCTTCCGCGACGCGCGCCGCGGGGTCGAGGCAGCGCTCGCCGTTCAGCGTCACGCGGCCCTCGGTGCACAGCCGGCGCGCGCGCGACCACGCCACACCCGTCTGCTGCCGTACGCGCGCGGCAAGGGTCGGCTCGGCCGACACCGCGGCGAGCGCGTGCCGGACCGAGCGTGACGGCACGCGCTGCTTCGGCGCGGGCGAACGGCCGCGCACCGCGGCTATCGCCTGTATTCGCGAAACCCGGCCGCGCGCGCGAGGTCCGCCTTCACCTGCTCGCGGCTGCGCTCGTAGACGATCTCGCGCCCCAGCGCACTGCCGGCGTAGGCCTGTCCGTTGCGCGTCGGCGTGAGGTCGCAGCGCACGCTGTGGACGCCTTCGCCGAGCACCACCTGGATCAGGTCGAGCCGCTTGGCGTAGACCACGACGTGCAGCGTCTGCCCGCTGCTCGTCACACGTACCGGAATCTTCTCGTCGTTCATCGGATCGTCCCTTGCGTCGGAGGTCTGCGCACCGGGCGCACGCCCGCGCCCCGGGCGGCACGGGCACGCGCTGCCCGAGCGCCCGCAGCGCGCGGCACGTCAAGCGCGGCGTCCGCGGACCGGCGCGCGGTGCCGCAGTCCGCGCGCTACCGCAGGACCTTCTCCACCTTGCCGCTGTTGGCGTCGACGAGGACCAGCAGGCCGCCGTCTTTCGCGCCGTCCTTGTGGTAGTTGATGTTCCACGTCGCGTGGCGCGTGCCGGGCGCCGCCGCCGTCCCGATCATCACGCCGTAGCCTTGCGCGAGCAGCGCCTCGCCCTGCTGCTTCGCGATCGCGTACAGCGCGGCGCCGTCGCGGAACCAGTCGGGCTTGAGGTCGGGCATCCGCCCGCCGCTGCCCGGGATCACCGAGCACGTGAAGTAGCCGTTGGCCGTGTCGATCGACACCGAGCTCTTCGCCGCCTCCGAGTAGTAGATGAGGTGCCAGGACGCCGCGGTGCCGTCGGGCTTGAGCAGGCCGAGCGTCGTCGTGCTCATCGAGGCGAGCTTCGCGTCCGGCTTCCACGCCTTCGCCCGTGCGTCGGCCTGCCCGTACATGTCGGCGAGCGACAGCGAAGGATTCGGCAGCTGCGTCATCTTGCACGCCTCTTCCGCGTGCGCGGGTGCGGCGACGGCGAGTGCCGCCGCCAACGCCACCAGCAGTGTCCGCAAGCTCATGCAGGTCCTCCGGCGCGGGTCTCGAGGCGCGCCTGCGGCGCCCATCGTAAACCATTCGGGCGACCCGCTGCGCGCCGTCCCGGCGCCGCACCAGCACCACGCGCCCCAAACGCCCCGGCTGATGTGTTTCAATGCTCCCCGGTGCCTTCCGCCGCAATCGCGGGCTGTCCGAGGTCCGGTCGCGCCGGATCCGCGTGCCGCATCGTTCCCACTCGTCACGGCGCACGTCAGCGAGACCCTGCATGCCCTTGCCGCTGTTCCTGCACCGATTCACGTTCTTCGCCGTTATCCTCGGCACGCTCGTCCGCGACCGCAGGAACTCGCGACGCGCGTTCGAGTCCCGGCGCGATCGGTCGCTGCGCGCGCTGCTTCGGCACGCGCGGCAGCGTGTTCCGTTCCAGCGCTCGCGGCTCGCCGGTGTCGACCTCGACGACATCCGGCTCGACGCCATTGCGCCGACGACGAAGACCGCGATGATGGCGTCGTTCGACGAGACGATCGCCGACGGCGTCGTCTCGCTCGCCGAGGTTCAAGCCACGGAAGACGCGTCGCACAGGCTCGAACTGCCGATCGTCCGCGGCCGGTACCTCGTCGTGAAGACCAGCGGGACCTCGGGCGAACCTTCGTGGCTGGTGTGCGGCCTGACCGAGTGGGCCATCCTCCGCGGCGCGACGTTCGCGCGCATGGCGCGGAACTGGCTGACGCTGCGCACGGTGCTCGCCGGGCGGGGCCGCCCGCTGAAGGCGGCCACGCTGGCCGCCGCGCACGCGCATTCGATGACGTGGCAGGCGGCGCGGTCGACGCAGAAATGGGCGTGGCCGTGGGTGCATTCGCGCTTCTTTCCGGTCATCGACTCGGTCGAGCGGATCGTCCAGGGGCTGAACGCATTCCGTCCCCGCTATCTCCACACCTACCCGACCGCCGCCGAGATGCTTGCGCGGCACCGCCTCGCCGGCGGGACGTTCGCCTTCGAGCCCGAGCTGCTTTCGGTGGGAAGCGAGCCCCTGACCGACATCGCGCGCGCGGCGATCCGGCAAGCCTTTCCCGCGACCGAGCTCGTCAACCACTACGGCATGAGCGAGTGCCTGCCGCTGTCCACCGAGTGCCGCTGCGGCCGGCTGCACATCAACACCGACTTCGCGATCCTCGAGGCCATGGATGCACAGGGACGTCCGGTCGCGCCGGGCGAGCTGTCGGATCACGTGCTGGTGACGAACCTCGTGAACCGCCTGCAGCCGATCATCCGGTACCGGGTCGAGGACAGCGTGCGCATTCACGACGAGCCCTGCGCCTGCGGCAGCGTGCGGCCGGTCGTCGAGGTCGAAAGCCGCAAGGGAAGCCAGATCCACCTCACCGACGACCGGGGAGGATGGCAGATGCTGAGCCCGCCGATCGTGGTGGACACGATGCTGCACGCGCAGGGCGTCGCGCTGTTCCAGGTGGTGCACGCCCGCCAGAACGAGCTCGAGGTGAAGTTCATCCCGATCGCGGCCGCGGAAGGCGCCGCCGCTGGAGATTCCATCCGGCAGGCCTTCGCCAGCACGCTGCGCCGCCTCGGCTGCGCAGGGTCGGTCAAGGTCGCCGTCGAGCAGGTCGAGGTCCTCGAGCGCACCGCGCTCGGCGGCAAGCTGCTGCAGACCGTCTCTCGCGTCGCCCCGCCGGCCGCGCGCGCGCCGGCTCCGGACTAGCCTGCCTCGCGCCACCGGGCGCGCGTGCCGCTGCCGGGAAGAATCGCGTGGCCCGGCGCTGCGCCGGCGCGCCCGCGGGCGCGCTACACGTCGAGGTTGCGCACGCCGAGCGCGTTGGTCTCGATGAACGCGCGCCTCGGCTCGACTTCCTCGCCCATCAGCGTCGTGAAGATCTCGTCGGACGTGATCGCGTCCTCGATCTGCACGCGCAGCAGCCGCCGGACCTTCGGGTCCATCGTGGTCTCCCACAGCTGCTCGGGGTTCATCTCGCCCAGACCCTTGTAGCGCTGGATCGCGGTCGCGTCGCGTGCCTGCGCGAGCAGCCAGTCGAGCGCTTCCTTGAACGTCTTCACGGCCTGCGCCCGCTCGCCGCGCCGGATGACGGCGCCGGCCTGGACCACGCCGGCCAGGACGTCGGCCGCCGCGCGGATCTCCACCGCATCGCCGCTGCCGAGGAAGTCGGCGTCGATGCCGGTCAGGTGCGGCGTACCGTGGTGCATGCGACGGATTGCGAGCCGGCGGGTCTCCGTCGTGGCGTCGTAGCGCGGCTCGACCGTGACGTCGCGGTCGGCGATCGCGGACTCCAGCGCCCGCGCGCTCTCCGCCGCCGCCTCTTCCGTTGACAGGTCGATGCGCACGCCGCCCAGCATCGCGTGCAGCGCCGCGGAATCGGTGACGCGCGCCAGCCGGTCGATCACCGCCTCCGCGAGCAGGTACTTGCGCGCGATGTCGGCGAACGTCTCCGCGGACAGCGGCGGCCGCCCGCTACCGGGCACGAATTCGGCGTTCTTAAGCGCGACGCGCAGCAGGTATTGCTTCAGCTCGTGGTCGTCCTTGAGGTAAGTCTCTTCCTTGCCCTGCTTGGCCTTGTACAGCGGCGGCTGCGCGATGTAGATGTGCCCGCGGTCGACCAATTCCGGCATGTGCCGGTAGAAGAACGTCAGCAGCAGCGTGCGAATGTGCGAGCCGTCGACGTCCGCGTCGGTCATGATGATGATGCGGTGGTAGCGCAGCTTGTCCGGCGAGAATGCGTCCTTGTCGTCCTTCCCGTTGCCGTTGGCCTCGTCGCGGTCGCCGCCGGGCTTGCCGATGCCCGCGCCCAGCGCCGTGATCAGCGTGGCGATGGCCTCCGACGACAGCAGCTTCTCGAAGCGCGCGCGCTCGACGTTGAGGATCTTGCCGCGCAGCGGAAGGATCGCCTGGAACTTGCGGTCGCGGCCCTGCTTCGCCGAGCCGCCGGCGGAGTCGCCCTCGACCAGGTAGAGCTCGCACAGCGACGGGTCCTTCTCCTGGCAATCGGCGAGCTTGCCCGGCAGCCCGAGGCCGTCGAGCACGCCCTTGCGGCGCGTGAGTTCGCGCGCCTTGCGCGCGGCTTCACGCGCGCGCGCGGCATCGACGATCTTGCCGCAGATGATCCTGGCGTCCTGCGGGTTCTCGAGCAGAAACTCGGCGAGCTTGGCCGACACGATCTCCTGCACGATCGGCTGCACCTCGGACGACACGAGCTTGTCCTTGGTCTGCGACGAGAACTTGGGCTCGGGCACCTTGACCGACAGCACGCAGGTCAGGCCCTCCCGCATGTCGTCGCCGGTGGTCTCGACCTTGGCCTTCTTGCCGATCTCTTCCTTCTCGATGTAGTTGTTGAGCGTGCGCGTCATCGCCTGCCGCAGGCCGGTCAGGTGCGTGCCGCCGTCGCGCTGCGGGATGTTGTTGGTGAAGCACTGCACGCTCTCGGCGTACGAGTCGTTCCACTGCATCGCGACCTCGACGGTCACGCCGTCCTTCTCGCCGATCGCGTGGAACGCCTTCTGGTGCAGCACCGACTTCGCGCGGTTCATGTACTCGACGAACCCCTTCACGCCGCCCGAGTACGCGAAGTTCTCGCTCTTGCCGTCGCGCTGGTCGACGAGCTCGATCTTCGTGCCGTTGTTGAGGAACGACAGCTCGCGGATGCGCTTGGCCAGGATGTCGAAGTGGTACTCGACGTTGCCGAACGTCTCGCGGGAGGCCATGAAGTGCACTTCGGTGCCGCGCCGGTCGGACGGACCCACGAGCGCGAGCGGCGCCACCGCCTCGCCGCGGCGAAACTCGATCTGGTGGAACTTGCCGTCGCGCCAGATCTTGAGCCTCAGCCAGTCGGACAGCGCATTGACCACCGACACGCCGACGCCGTGCAGGCCGCCCGAGACCTTGTAGCTGTTCTGGTCGAACTTGCCGCCGGCGTGCAGCTCGGTCATCACGATCTCGGCCGCCGAGCGCTGCAGCTCGTCGTCGTCCTTGATGTCGGTCGGGATGCCGCGGCCGTTGTCGAGCACCGACACCGAGTTGTCGGCGTGGATGATGACCTTGATGTCGTCGCACCAGCCGGCGAGCGCCTCGTCGATCGCGTTGTCGAGGACCTCGAAGACCATGTGGTGGAGGCCGGTGCCGTCGGACGTGTCGCCGATGTACATGCCCGGCCGCTTGCGCACGGCGTCGAGGCCCTTCAGCACCTTGATGCTGGACGAATCGTATTCCGGGCCCTCGACCAGCGGCTGCGGCTTCATCTGCGGAACTGAACTCATGAACCCTTGCTTGTCGTCAAGTGAATCGGCTGCAACGGCGCGACCGCGGATCCTTCATCACTGCCCCGGGCCGGCAGGCCAGGCGCCGCCGTGCGTCCCGGGCCCGACCCGCGGGCGTCGCGCGCGGATCAGATCCGCATGGGCATCACGACGTACTTGTAGTCGTCGCGGCCGGGCATCGTCACGAGGGCGCTCGAATTGGCGTCGCCGAACGCGAACCGCACGCTGTCGACCGACAGGTTCGCCAGCGCGTCGAGCAGGTACGTGATGTTGAAGCCGATGTCGAGCGCGTCGCCCTTGTAGGCGACCTCGAGCTCCTCCTCGGCCTCCTCCTGCTCGCTGTTCGTGCAGATGATCTTCAGCTGGTCGCTGCCGAGCACGATGCGCACGCCGCGGAATTTCTCGTTCGACAGGATCGCGGCGCGCTGCAGCGCAGCGAGCAGCGTGACGCGGTCGAGCTCGACCTGCTTCGCGTGGCCGACGGGGATCACGCGGTTGAAATCGGGGAACTTGCCGTCGACGACCTTCGACACCAGCTCGACGTTGGCGAAGCGGAAGCGCACCTGGTTGCCGAGGATGTCGAGCGTGACCGGCGCATCGCTGTCCTCGAGGAGCTTGCCCAGCTCCAGCACCGTCTTGCGCGGGAGGATCACCTCCTGCCGCGCGAAGTCGCCGGCGACCGCGAGGCTCGCCCACGACAGCCGGTGGCCGTCGGTCGCCACCGCCTGCAGCGATCCCTTGTCGACGACGAGCAGCATGCCGTTGAGGTAGTAGCGGATGTCCTGCTGGGCCATCGCGAACTCGACCAGCCGGAAAAGCGCGCGCAGGTCCTTCTGCGGCAGCGACAGCGTCTGCAGCTGCTCGGTGCCGAGCGTGATCCGCGGGTAGTCGGCGGCGGGCAGCGTCTGCAGGTTGAAGCGCGAGCGGCCGGCGCGGACCGTCATCTTGCCGCTGCCGACGTCGACGTTGAGCGTGGCGTCGTCCGGCAGTGCGCGCAGCAGGTCCTGCAGCTTGCGCGCGCCGACGGTGATGGCTTGGCCGTCCTTGCCCGGCAGCGCGCTGTGCGCGGTGATCTGCATTTCGAGGTCGGTGGCCGTCACGTACAGGCTGCCGTCCTTCTGCTCGAGCAGGACGTTGGCGAGGATCGGCAGCGTGTGCCGGCGTTCGACGATGCCCGACACGGCCTGCAGCGGTTTCAGGAGCGCATCGCGGGCAATTTGTTTTAGCTGCATTGTCGAACAATAGGATCAGTTAATAGGAGGAGGGCCGGGCGCGGGATTACGGGCAAAAACACCACCGGTTCAAGGGCCTGCCGGGCCGCGGACCCACCGGATAACGTCGGTGCACGCTGTGGACGGTTTGGGGGCGAAATCCGCGGTTGCCGCCGTCTTCTGCTTTGCCCACAAAATACCCGCCGGAACCCATCAGCGAAAGATTGTGAATTATATATCGGAAAGGTCCATTTTCATAGGGAAAAACGGGGGTGCGGGACGGACTCCGGCCGGGAAAACGCGAGCGCCACGCCGATACGAGAACCGGGGTCGACGCCGGGCGGAAAAGCAGGTCCCTCGCTTCGCTCGGGACGACACGAAACTGCGACGTGTCGCCGGGAAGCGCGCGCCGGAGCGGCGCGTCAGCTGCGTAGAACCTGCAGCAGGAAATTGACGTCGTGGTTCATGTCCGGCAGCGATTCGCGCAGCTTCGCGATCTGCCGGCACGCGTGCAGCACGGTCGTGTGGTCGCGCCCGCCGAAGTTGGTGCCGATCTCGGGCAGCGACATCTGCGTCAGTTCCTTGGCGAGCGCCATCGCGACCTGCCGCGGCCGCGCGACGGCGCGCGAGCGCTTCTTCGAGTGCATGTCCGAGATGCGGATCTTGTAGTAGTCGGCGACCGTCTTCTGGATGTTCTCGATGGAGATCTGGCGGTTCTGCACGGCAAGGAGGTCGCGCAGGGCGTCCTTGGCGAGCGACAGCGAGATTTCCTGTCCGTGGAAGTTCGAGTATGCGAGCACGCGCTTCAGCGCGCCCTCGAGCTCGCGGACGTTCGAGCGGATGTGCTTGGCGATGAAGAACGCGACCTGCTCGTCCATCCGCATGCCGACCGAGGCCGCCTTCGCGAGCAGGATCGCCACGCGCATCTCGAGCTCCGGCGGCTCGAGCGCCACCGTGAGACCCCAGCCGAAGCGCGAAATCAGCCGCTCCTCGATGCCGGCGATCTCCTTCGGATAGGTGTCGCAGGTGATGACGACCTGCTTGTGCGCCTCGATCAGCGTGTTGAAGAGGTAGAAGAACTCCTCCTGCGTCCGGCTCTTGCCGCCGAAGAACTGGATGTCGTCGATCAGCAGCAGGTCGAGCGAGCGGTAGTGCCGCTTGAACTCGTCGAAGGCCTTGTGCTGGTAGGCGCGGACGACGTCCGACACGTAGGTCTCGGCGTGGATGTAGCGGATCTTGGCCGCCGGGTTGGCCGCGAGGATCTGGTTGCCGATTGCCTGGATCAGGTGCGTCTTGCCGAGGCCGACGCCGCCGTAGACGAAGAGGGGGTTGTAGGAGGTCGGATGGTCGGCGACCTGCAGGCCGGCGGCCCGGGCAAGCTGGTTGGCCTTGCCGGACACGAACGAGGCGAACGTGAACGCCGGGTTGAGGCTGCTCGCGTCCGGCTTCCGGGCGGGAGCGACCATGGCAGGGCTCGCCGGGGCGTCGCGGCGCGGGGCGTTGCCCGTGGAGCTATCCACAGGGGCGGCCGCTCGCTGCTGCGGGCCGCCGACCGGCTGCTGGGACGGTCCGGCGGCCGCCGGACGCGGGGCTGTATCGGCGTCGGCGACCGCATATTCGACGCCTACCGGGCCACCGGCGGCCTGCGACGCGACGGCGACGATGCGGGGGCCGAAGCGCTCCTTCACCCACTGCAGCACGAAGCGGTTGGGGGCGACGAGACGGAGCGTTCCGCTGTCGCCGCCGCAGGAGAGCGGGGCGATCCACGTCACGAACTGCTGCGGCGTCAGCTCGCTGCGGAAGGCGGTGAGGCAGGCGTCCCAGGCGGGATTGGGGGCGGCGGAGGACATCGTGAACGGGGCGCTCGACGGCTCTTGTAGGTCGGTATATGGGAATCCCGCTTTTCGGAGCGGGCTCGCCGCGCGCGTTCGGCGCGCAACGCGCGGGCTGTGGATTGTAGTCGTGCCCGCGCCAGTTATCCACAGCGGTGGTCGGCCCGGCCGCCACCGTCGGACCAGGCGCCGGCCGGTCGCGGAGGGCCGGGATAGTGATCGCTCGCACCGGGGGCACCCGCGCGGCGACCAACGGTCGCCATCTTGACAGGCTGGGGCCTAACAGGCTCTAATATAAGGCTTTTCCAACGTCACCAGCATTCGAAGCGAAGGCCTGCCATGAAACGCACGTTCCAGCCCTCCAAGCTCCGCCGCGCACGCAATCACGGCTTCCGCGCGCGCATGTCCTCGGTCGGCGGCCGCAAGGTGCTCTCGGCGCGCCGCGCCAAGGGCCGCAAGAGCCTGACCGTCTGACCACGCCGAAGCAGGTTCCGCCCGGCCCGGCCCGCACGAGTCCGTCGCGCCGGGCGCATCGCCTCACTGGACAGGGCGCGTTCGACACGGTGTTCCGCACCGGCCGGCGCGTGGAGGGTGTCTATCTGCAGCTCGTCGTCGCGCCGGCCGCCACCCCCCATGGGCGCACCGGCTACGTCATCGCCCGCAAGGTGCTCGCCCGTGCGGTGGACCGCAACCGGATCCGCCGCAAGCTGCGCGAGACCGTGCGCGCGCATCGCGGGGCCCTCGGCGCGTTCGACGTGATCGTGCGCGTGAAGCGCGCCGGCAACCGCGCGGAGCAGGACGCGGCCGCGCTCGAGGCGCAGCGGATGCTCGCGGCGCTCGCGGCCGGGGCATGAGGACGATCCTGCTGGCGCTGATCCGCGCCTACCAGTACGCGCTGCGGCCCATGCTCGGCAGCAACTGCCGCTTCTACCCGAGCTGCTCGGACTACGCGCGCGAGGCGATCGAGCGACATGGCGCACTGCGTGGCTTGTGGCTCGCGGTCAAGCGCGTGGGCAAGTGCCACCCGTATCATCCCGGGGGCTTCGACCCGGTTCCCTGAGAACGCTCCCGCAATCCGATGAGGCGCCGCGCATGCGCGGCCGCCACCGACCGCGATGGACACCCGACGCATCATCCTGTTCGTGATCTTCTCCTTCTCCGTGCTTTTCCTCTGGCAGGCATGGCAGCAGGAGCACGCGCCGCCGCCCGTGGCGCAGAAGCCGGCGCCGGCCGCGCCCGGCGCGACGCCCGCGCCCGCCAAGGACGTGCCGGCGCCGACGGTCGCCACGGCACCGGGCGCGCCGCCGGCCGCCGGCGTGCCCCCGGCGGGCGGTGCGCCGGTCGCGCCGGGCGGACAGATCGTCGAGATCCGGACCGACCTGTACACGGCGCAGGTCGACACGGCTGGCGGCGTGATCACGCTGGTGACGCTCGACCGGCACCGCGACGCCAGCGATTTGTCGAAGCCCTACGCCGCTCTGCAGCGCACGGCCGAGCGGACGTTCGTCGCGCAGGCGGGGCTGATCGGCGAGGGCCTGCCCAACCACCGCACGCAGTTCGAGGTGCTGCCCGGGCTGCGCGAGCTGGCCGCCGGCGCCGACCGCGTCGAGCTGCGGCTGAAGGCCACCACGCCGACGGGCGACCCGGTCGTCAAGGTGCTGACGTTCCACCGCGGCAGCTACCTGATCGACGTCGCGTTCGACATCACGAACAAGGGCGCGGCGCCGATCGCGCCGTACGCGTACTTCCAGCTGACGCGCGACGCGAAGCACGCGGTCGTGCAGAGCTCGATGGCGCCGGCGTCGTACGTCGGCCCGGTCGTCTTCAACGACAAGGACAACTTCAAGAAGGTCGAATTCGGCGAGATCGACAAGCTCGCCGCCGACCCGAACCGCAAGTCGCCGTACCAGAAGACCGCCGACAACGGCTGGATCGGCATGATCGAGCACTACTTCGTCGCCGCGTGGCTGCCGTCGGACGAGGCGAAGACGCCGCGCGAGTTCTACACGAAGCGGCTCGAGAACGGGCTCTACGCGGCCGGCGTCATCGTGCCGGTGGGGACGATCGCGCCGGGCGCGACCGGCGAGGTCCGCGTGCCGCTGTACGTCGGGCCGCAGGACCAGGACGTGCTCGCGAAGACCGCCAAGGGCCTGGACCTCGTCGTCGACTACGGCATCTTCACCGTGCTCGCGGCGCCGCTCTTCTGGCTGCTCAAGTGGCTGCACGGCCTCATCGGCAACTGGGGTTGGGCGATCGTCGTGATGACGATCATGATCAAGGGCGCGTTCTATCCGCTGAACGCCGCGGCCGCGCGCTCGATGGGCAAGATGAAGATCATCGCGCCCAAGATGAAGGCGCTGCAGGAACAGTACGCGAACGACAAGCAGCAGCTGCAGATCAAGATGATGGAGATGTACAAGACGGAGAAGATCAACCCGCTGGGCGGCTGCCTGCCGATCCTGGTCCAGATCCCCGTCTTCATCGCGCTGTACTGGGTGCTGCTGTCGGCGGTCGAGCTGCGGCAGGCGCCGTGGATCCTGTGGATCCACGACCTGTCGGCGCCGGACCCGTTCTACGTGCTGCCCGTGGTCTACGCGATCACCGCCTACCTGCAGGTCAAGCTGTCGCCGACGCCCATCTCCGACCCGGTGCAGGCGAAGGTGATGCAGATCATGCCGATCGCCTTCTCGGTGATGTTCGTCTTCTTCCCGTCGGGCCTCGTGCTGTACTGGCTCGTCAACAACGTCCTGCAGATCGGCCAGCAGTGGCAGGTCAACCGGATGCTCGAACGCGAGGCGGCGGCGAAGGCGGCGACTCGACGGTGACAAATCGCTTGCGCGATTTGTCACCGAAGCAATCAGCGCGGAAAGCTTCGGGCGGCGACGCGAGCAGCCGGCGAGGGGCCCCGCGAAGCGGGGATCGACGGCAAGTGCGAGTCGGCGCCGCGAGGCGATACGTCCGCGGCGGGTGTTGCCTGCAGTGTTCGAGGAGCCGAGCCCGGCGCTTTCCGCGTAGCAAAGGCTACGAAGCGCGCGGCTCACGGTCGCTTCGCTCCCCGTTCGGTGGCGCGCGCGTGCGGGCTGACAGCCTTCGACGGATGGTCGCGCAGGGCACGACGCCGGGAAGGCGGAAAACCGAGTCAGGCTCGGGCCGCGCTATCCTCGCCGGATGGCAGCCCCGCCCGCCCCCACGATCGCCGCGATCGCGACGCCCTCCGGTCGCGGCGGCGTCGGCATCGTCCGCGTGTCGGGCACCGGCATCGAGCCGCTGATCGAAGGCGTTGCCGGACGCGTGCCGCCGCCGCGCGTGGCGACGGTCGCGACGTTCCGCGACGCGCACGGCGCGGCGCTCGACCAGGGCCTAGTGCTGTTCTTCCCCGCGCCGGCGTCGTACACCGGCGAGTCGGTCGCCGAGTTCCACGGCCACGGCGGCCCGTCGGTGCTGCGGCTCGTGCTCGCGCGCTGCGGGGAGCTGGGCGCGCGGATGGCGGCGCCCGGCGAGTTCACGCAGCGCGCGTTCCTCAACGGCAAGCTCGACCTGGCACAGGCCGAAGCCGTGGCCGACCTCATCGACGCCGCGACGGCGACGGCCGCGCGCGCGGCCGCGCGCAGCTTGTCCGGCGAGTTCTCGCGCGAGGTGCACGCGCTGGTCGACGCGCTCACCGAGCTGCGCACGTACACCGAGGCGACGCTCGACTTTCCCGAGGAGGACATCGAGTTCCTGCGTGCCGGCGACGTTGAGCGCCGGCTCGCGGACATCCGTGCGCGGCTCGCGCACGTGCTGGCGAGCGCGCGCACCGGCGCACTGCTGCGCGAAGGGCTCACCGTCGTGCTGGTCGGCGAGCCGAACGTCGGCAAGTCGAGCCTTCTGAACGCGCTCGCCCGCGAGGAGGCGGCGATCGTCACGCCGATCCCGGGCACGACGCGCGACCCGGTCGAGCGCGTGGTCGAGATCGCCGGCATTCCGCTCACCGTCGTCGACACCGCGGGGCTGCGCGCGACCGAGGACGCCGTCGAGCGCATCGGCATCGCGCGCACGTGGGCCGCCGTCGAGCGTGCCGACCTCGTCGTGCTCATCGTCGACGCGCGCGCGGCGCCGGACGCGCTGCCCGCAGGCGATCGCGCGATCCTCGCGCGGCTGCCGGACGCGCTGCCGCGCGTGGTCGTCCACAACAAGGCGGACCTGGCGGGCATCGCGCCGCGCGCGGAAGCGCGGGCCGACGGCGCGGCGACGCGGCGGCACATTTGGCTGTCGGCGAAGACCGGCGACGGCGTCCCGCTGCTCGAGCGCGAGGTGCTGGCGGCGGTCGGCGCGGACGGGCCGACGGAGGACGCGTTCCTCGCGCGCGAGCGGCATCTGGCGGCGCTGCGCGAGGCCCAACTTCACCTCGCGGCCGCCGCCACGCACGTCGCCACCGCGCCGCCGCCGATCGAGCTCTTCGCCGAGGAGCTGCGCGAGGCGCAGGTTGCGCTGTCCGCGATCACCGGCGAATTCTCGGCCGACGATCTGCTGGGCGCGATCTTCGGGCGGTTCTGCATCGGGAAGTAGGTCCGGTTCCGAGGGACTCCGGCGCGGGCCGATGGTGTGCTGTAAGTCATTGTGGAAAAACGACTTCTGTTCCTGAGGCGGCCGAAAGGTACCGACGGAAGCCGATCTCGCTTGAGTACACATTTGAGTACACATGGCGGGTATGATGGGTGAAATTCCTCGTGTGTACTCAGAGGCCCGCCCATGCCGCTCACCGACACCGCCATCCGGGCGCTGAAGCCGAAGGCGAAGCGCTACTCCAGGACGGACGAGCGCGGCCTCGTGCTCGAGGTGTTCCCGACCGGGGGCATGCTCTGGCACTACCGCTACCGCCTGAACGGCAAGCAGGAGCGGGTGACGCTGGGCCGCTACCCGGCGCTGTCGCTCAAGCTCGCGCGCGCCGAGCGCGACAAGCGCGAGACCCTGGTCGCGCAAGGCCAGTCGCCCGCCGTCCAGAAGCGGCTGGCGAAGCAGGGAGCGGCGCCCGACACCACCGTCGCCGAATTCGGCGAGCGCTTCTTCCGCGACGTGGTGGCCAAGGACCGGCGGGACCTCACGATTCCCCGCCGCTACTTCGACAAGTCGATCGTTCCGGCCATCGGCACCAAGGCCGTCCGCGACGTCACCACCGAGGACGTGCGCGCCATCATCTGGCGCAAGAAGGACGAGGGTTTCGACGCGGCCGCCGGCAACATTCGCAGCGTCTTGAAGCGGCTCTTCGACTACGCGCAGACGGCCGGGCTCGTCGCCACGAACCCGGTGCTCGCGCTGCCGATGCGCCATGTCCACAAGGCGAAGGCGCGCGAGCGTGCGCTGTCCACCGACGAGATCCGCACGTTCCTGAAGGCGGCGTTCGAGTCCAACATCCGCCGGCAGTTCAAGATCGGCCTGCACCTCATCCTGCTGACCATGGTGCGCAAGTCCGAGCTGCTGCTCGCCCGCTGGGAGCACGTCGACTTCGAGCAGGCCGAGTGGCACATCCCGGCCGAGCATTCCAAGACCGGCAAACCTCACATCGTGTTCCTGTCGCGCCAGGCCGTCGCGCTCTTCAAGGAACTGCGCGCCTTGGCCGGCGGCAGCGAGCTAGTGATGCCGGGGCGCGGCAGCCTGACCAAGCCCTTCGCGCACAACGCGATCAACAACGCGCTGAAGACCGCGCTGCAGGGGCAGGACATCCCCGCCTTCACGATTCATGATCTGCGGCGCACGGCCTCGACGCTGCTTCACGAGAACGGCTGGCCGTCGGACGTGGTGGAGAAGGCGCTGAACCACACTCTCGGCGGCGTGCGCGGCGTCTACAACCGCGCCGAGTACGCGCCGCAGCGGCGCGAGATGCTGCAGTTCTGGGCCGACACCATCGAGCAGCTGATGAACAGCGGACAAGTGGTCTTCGGGCGCTTCAAGCAAGTGGCCTGACGACAACTACCATCGCCGATCGCCCTATCCGGCCTTCGCGCACCTTGCTATTGCTGCTGTTCCTGCTGCGCACGCGCGCTGCCCTCGGCCGGCAACCGCAGGAATAGCGGGAATAGCAAGGCCCCCGGTGCCGGAACGAGGGCCCTCGCCGGGGATCCGCCTCAGGCGTCCAGCAGCACCGGATTCACCGTCACGAACCGCCGCCGCCCCTCTTCCTCAAGGCGCGCGCGGCCGCGCTCGGTCAGCGTCGCGAGCGCCGCCTTCAGGTCGCGGCTGTCGCGCACGCACCCCGGCCCGTACTGGTAGATGCGGGTCGTCGGGATGCGCGCGCTGCCGGTGGCTCGGGCTTCGTTAAGTAGCCAGGTGTCGAGCCGGATCGCCGCCGCGAGCGCGGGCGGCGTGTCGAGCTCGGCGAGCAGCCGGCGGGCTTCGTGCAGGTGCCAGCGAACGATGGCCTCTGCGCCGTAAAGGTCGTCGTCGCCGATCGTGCCGGCGGGGCCTTGCTCCAGCACGTGAAAGAGCGCGGCCAAACGCGCGACGTTCTCGGCGGCCTTCGCGGCGACGTCGCGCACCGATTGGTAATCGCCACCGGTTCCGAGCCCGTGCTCGACGAGGTCGTGCAAGCGGACCCACGCCGCGTGAGCCGCAGGCGAGAGGTCGAGCACGGTCGGCGTCAATCCGCCGCGCGCGTCGGTGGCGAGCGGTGTGTCGAGCAGTGCCGTGATCCGCCGGCCAAAGCGTTCGACCGCGGGCATGGCTGCGGGCGCAGGCCGATAGGCGCGGGTGCCCTGCGTGCTCGCCGGCCAGGCGATCAGGAATCGGGCGATGAAGCCGGTGCCGCGCGGCAGCGTGCCGGCACGCTCGAGGAAGCCGCGCAACGCCTCCGGCTGCGCCATCAGCCCGAAAGTCAGGCGCCGGTCGCGCAGCTGGAACGAGGGCTTGCTGCGGCGGTCGATGGCGATCGCGCCGCCGTCCCACAGCACGTTGAGCAACGCCAGGTTGCGCAGGATCGTGTCGTAGCCCATGCCGTGCGCCCCGAACACGGCGCCTGCCTCGGCCGACAGCACGCCGCCGGTCGGCCAGCCGGTGGCGAGTGCGTGCGCGAGCGCCTCGGGCGTGGCGTCGGCGTAGAGCAGGCGCGGCACGGCGATGGAGGGTGGGGCTTCGCGCGCCAGCGCGTCGAGCTCGCTTTCCTCCTTCGCAGTGTCCTGCGAGCGGCGTCGCTTATGCTTGATCGCATCGAGAATGCCGGCCTTCTTTGCCTCAAAGGCAGCTAGCGCGGCGTCGCGCGCGGCGAGGTCGGGGGCCATCGCCATCACTCGGCCGCTCTCCCACTCGCGCAGTGCGGGGCTGAAGATCGTGTCGCAGGTGGTCTTGCGCTCGCCGGAGTCGGCCACCGCGAGCAGGTACAGCGACACGGGCCCGGCGAGCTGGTGGTCGCGGCGCACGTTGACGAGTCCCTGCGCGGCCACCGACAGCGCCGCCAGCGCCGAGCTCGCGACCAGCGCCATCGGCGCCTGCACGAAGGCCTGCGCCTCGCGCACGGCGTCGCGCAGCAGGGGCGGCAGCGCATCGGCGGGATAGGGAAGGGAGTCGAGCGGCTCGGTCAGCGGCTCGGGGTCGGGCCAGTCGGGCGCGGAACGACCGGGCCGATCCTCGGCCCCGGTCATGCCGGCGCTCGGAACTCCTGCGGCGCGAACCGCTGTCAGCACCGCTGACAGTCCGCGATGCCGGTGCAGGTCGTTGAAGTCCGATGCGTCGGCCGGCCGGTCGGGCCCGAAGTCCGGAATCGCCAGAAGCCCGCCCACCGCCAGTGCCGCCTGCCGCGCGTGCGTGAGCCCGGGGTTGCCCGGCGTGTCGCGGTCGTCGTCGGCACACACCACGACGTTCGCCTGCGGATGCCTCTCCCGAATGGCCCGCGCCACCGCCGCAAGGTTGCCGGCGTGGAAGGCCACGGCCACCGCATGGCCGGTGGCCTCATGGACGCTCGCTCCGGTCGCGAACCCTTCGACGACGCAGACGACATCGCTCGCTGCTGCGCTCGGTTCGGCGCACACGTCGTCGCCATGCTCGCCCACCAGGCAGTGGAGGCTCTGCACCCGGGCGCCCTTGAGGAAGCGCTTGGCGCCGCTCGCGCCGATGAACTGCAGGCCGTGCAACACGCCCGCCGCGTCGCGCGCGGGAGCGACCAACGCTCCCCGGTACACGCGCAGTCCATGCCCCTGCACGCCCTTGCGGGCCAGATATGGGTGATCCGGCGGCGCCGGCCGTGCCGCTGCCCAGATGCGCGCCGCACGTTGCCGCGCGCGTTCATGGCGTTGCGCCGCCTCCTCGCGGCGCTCGACACTGGCGGCTTGTGTGCGCAGGCGAAGCGCTTCGCGCTCCACCGCGCTCAGCGTGCGGCCGATGTCCAGGCGCCAGGTCTGCCAGCCGAGTCCGTCGCGCCAATTCTCCATGCCGCCGGCGGGCAGGCCGTCCAGGTGCAGCAGATAGGCGGCGTCGCCCCGGCCGTGCGCGCCGGCCGCGTTGCAGCGGTGCAGCTGGCCGTCGGCGATGATCAGATCGGGCGGCACGATGTCGCGCGCGATGAGCGCGGCGCGGAATTGAGCCAGAACTTCGGCCGCCGCAATCGACGTCACGCCCGGCGAAGCCGCCGGCGTGAAGGGGTGGATGCTCATGCCGCACGGTCACCGCGCGGCCGGCGCGCTGCCCGGCCGTGCGCCCTTCACGCGCGCTGCGATCCAAGCGCTGATGTCGGATTCGAGCCAGCCCACGGCCCGCGGGCCGAGCCGCACGGGCTTGGGGAAGTCGCCGTCCTTGATGTACTGGTAGAGCGTGCTGCGCGACAGGCCGGTGCGTTGCTCGACCTGCGGCCGGCGCAGGATCGCCGGCTCGTGCTGGATCTTCTGCTGCATGTTCGTCATCTCCCGGAGCTGAATGGACGATTCGTCGGGCCCGGCATCGCATGCCCGCGGCCTGCGGCGGCCCTGCTCAGGAGATACGGATTCGCGCGGGAAAGTGTCGGAACCGTGTGTGCGGCACCGGCATGCGCTGCGACCGCACGGCCGCCGGCGGAACGCGATGCGATTGCACGGCCCGCGCGACGACCAACGCGCTGCGCAACCGGGATCGCCATTGGGATTGCGCGAGCGCGCGGCGGCGGTCTACAGTTGCTCGAGCAATTTCACGCTGGCTGAGTCAGCCCGGTTGATGCCCGTCAACGCATCGCCCAGCCCGCAACAGCGGGCGCCCAAGCCGGCCTCATCTCCTGCGAGCCGGCGGCCGCGAGGCCGGAGATCTGCGTCGCGTTCCTCACGCCGAGCAAAGAGCTCGGCACGCTACGGTCCCTGCGCCAAGGCACGGCGGACCGCATGCACTAGTCGCAGCGACGGATCCTCTGCGCCAACCGCGTCGTCACTGCACGGCGCCAGCCAGTAGTGACGACGCGCGAAATGCACCAGCCATCAACGGGTTGACCCAGGCTGGCGCAAGTGACGACCCCACGTGACGGGGTCGCCGATCAGGCCGGCGAGATCGGCCGACCGGTGCGAGCCACCCCGCCACGAGCGGGATGCGTCCGCCGCGCGCCGACGCATCTGATCTGCACGGCGCCTGCCCCGAGCCCCGGGCGATGACATCAGGGGCTCAAACCGAGGAGCCGACTTCCCACCGGAAGCGACCTCGGCGGCCATGCCGCGTGCCGCGGCGGCCAGCGATGCAACAACGGCACGAAGCGGGAGTGGTGTCCCGCGTCCCTCGCAGCTCCCGGCTCGCCTCGGCGATCGGGACGGACAGAAACACTGACCTGAAACGACGACACCGCACGACGACGGCAACGCCCTGCAGATCGAACGAACCGAGAGGACCGACGAACGACTGCTCCCGTCAGCTCATGAGCAACCCGGTGCAGGCAGGGGCGCGATCGTGCGCGCACGTCGCCCTCGCGGTCTGGTCAGCACGCCGCGCATGTGCCGCGCGAAGCCTCACCCCCGAAAGACGTGTTCCCGGTGCCACTGCAGGAACGGCAGATGCTCCGGCACCACCCAGCGCAGCCGCAGGCCCTCGCTCACATGCAGCGATGCACGGTATTCAGCGGTCAGGCGCGGGGCAATGACCATGTCGCCGCCGGCATCGAAGGTGATCAGGCCCCGATCGAACAGCGCGTCGAGGTGAGCGACGAGGAGAAGGCCGTTGAACACATCCAGCCGCTCCTCGTCGCTGGTGCAATCGGCCCAGGGCTTTGCATGGCTGGCGCGCAGCACGTCGGGCAAGGCCAGCCCCGTCACAGCACAGGCGCCGCCCCAGTAGTCGAGTAGTGCCCCGCGGAAGACGTCCTGCCCCACGCGCTGGCGTACGAGCCGCTCGACCTCCGTGCCCTTGTCTGCCAGTCGATCCAGCTCGTTCCCGGCCCGCTCGCGGAACGTCCGCGCCGCCTGGTCGGGCAGCGCCAGCGACAGCTCGGCCGCGCGGCGCAGCAGCGCGGCCAGCGTATCGATGTCCGGCGCATCGAACCCGCCGCCGCCGTCGGCGAGCCCCGGCAGGCTGCGGGCGAGTTCACGAACGAGCCGTCCGTCCGGAAAGGCCACCTGCCACCCACTGCCGCCGCTCGCGGCCGTGACGCTTGCGCGCCCGCGGTGACGCGCCGAGCCGAGCACGACGCGGGCCTCGATACTCTCGACCACGTTCTCCCAGCCATGCTCGCGGCCGGCCTTCTCGACCAAGGCGCGTTCGAGGACGTTCATCGCACGAGACCTGCTGCGGGTTCGCTGGTGGCTCCGTGCTCGAGACGATTCCATTCGATGCGCCGGCGCCGCCAGTGTTCATCGATGCCTTGCACGAACTCCGGGTGGACGAGCTTGGCGCGGTCGAGCAGCCATTCGGAGGCCTCCCTGCGGATCACGAAGCCCTCGATCGGACCGGCGCGATAACCGCTCGGCTCCGCACGCAAGCGCCTGGTCAGGTCCGCCAGCGTCGCGCGACCGCGCGACACCGTGCGCACCACGGCGAGACCCAGACGCAGGGCCAAGGCATCGCGGCGTGCAGTGCTGAAGAACTTGTGTTCGCTGCGGTCGTAGACGTCGAACACGATCAGCCAGTCAGGCAGGCGGTCGTACGCCACCGAGTGCCGGGCGGCGCACCATTCGCCGAACAGGATGAGGCCGGGTGAAAGCTCGCGGCGCAGCGCCTCTTCATGCGCAGCGATCCATCCACCCAGCCGCTGGAATTGCCCTGCGAATGGCGGGTGGAGATACTGGCCCCGGTTCTGGAACCGTAGTGCGCCGTCCTCGGCCATCGAGATTCCGACGTTGGCGCCGTCTAGCTTTTCCTCGACCACCACCTCGCCGGCGAGCAGCGCCGCCGCCTCGCTGGCCGCAAGCACCTTGTCGTCGCGCGGCGTGCCCGAGCCGAGCCAGGCCACGTGTGGCGTGTGGGGGAATCGGAAGAACGCGCTCATCGCGCCTGCTTGGCCAGCCACTTGGCGTGGCACCAGTCGTGGATGAGCTGCTTGACGTACACGTCGGCGGCTTCCATCGCGGCCTGCCAGTCGTACCAATCGGTGTCGCACGCGTTCACCAGATTGCACCCGCCGGCGTTGCAGCCGCCAGCTAGGACGGCGGCGACCATCTTGCGGTCCGCCAAATCCGTGATCGCCGTGTCCAACACGGCATGTCCAATTCGCGTGCGGCCGTCGGCCTCGCGCTCGAGCTGGAACCACACCACGCGCTCGGTGTCCTTCATGTGCAGCACGATCTGCAAGGCGTAGTCCTGGTCGGACAGCTTGTTCTGATACTCGCCGAGGATCTCCCAACCGTAGTCGAGGACGACCCGCCTGTCGCTCTGCTCGAAGGCAATGACCCAGTCGAGGACGTGCTTGCGCAACTCGGCCGTTTCGACGGGCGTGGCATCCGCCGGGAATGGCGAGGCGTCGTTCGCCGCGCTGGCCACGAGCAGCACGTTGGTGTCGATGACGTGTTTATCGATCGGCATCGCCGGATCTCGCCGCTGCCAACTCACGCTCCGCACGCGCCTTGGCCTGCTCCCGCGTCTCGCCGATGGCGTCGCCGAAAAACTTCTCGGGCCAGTTGGTGATCGCCCCAAACTCGTTCGGCACGAGTTCGCGCAGCTTCGCGGCGGGGCCATCACGCTCGACGAAGTACATGGCCACCCGGTCGCGATCGATCTGCTGCCGGGCGAGCAGCGTCTGCATGCGGCGGAACAGATGTTCGGAGTGGGTCTCGGCGATGAACTGCACGCGCCGCTCGCGGCTGACCTGGGCGAACAGCTCGGCCAGCAGCGACTCGGCCAACGGGTGCAAGTGGCTTTCCGGTTCCTCGACGACGACGATATGCCCCGGCGCCGCGTGCAACGCGGCCACGATCACTGGCAGCACCTGGGAAACACCTACACCAACGTCCTTCAGGTTCGTGTGCTCACCCTGCCGCTCGACTATGAGTTCGTAGCGCGTCGAACCGCCCAGCGGGCGGACGGACAGCGCGTCGGCCAGATCCATGCGCTTGAGCCACGCGCCAGTGTCGGCAATCAGCGCCGCCTCAACGGGAGGCGTCTTACCCCGGCGCTTTGCCGCCAGCGCCGCAACGCCGCTCGCGATCAACGCATCCACGGCCTTGGCCCCGTCGTCGCCGATGGTGGCGGGCATGCGACCGCTCCAGACGTAGTCGCGCTGCGCGAGCCGACGCACCGGGCCCAAATAGATGATGCGACCCAGCTCATCCAGCAGCGCCGGGCCCACGTCACGGATGCGCTCGCCGTCTGCGCCCAGCCGCACCAGCGCCGCCGGGGCAAGTGCGAAGGAACGCTGGGGCCGGAAGTCCGCACTCTGCCCGCGGGACTTTCGCTCTTCGGCGAGCTGCAAGCGGTAGATCCCAGGCTTGCGCCGCAGCACATTGAAGCCTTGGCCGTCGCGGCCGAGGCGCAGGTAGTCCAGTTCTGCCGACCCCGCGGGCCCGGTGCGGTAGCGCGCGTTAAACAGCGTCGAGTCGCTTGCCACGCCGCTCTCGGACCAGCGGAACTCGATGCCGATGCGAGGGCCGTCTCCGTGACGGCACAGCACGTCGCGAAACTGGCCAAGCGTCACCGAATCGCCCGCGTCCGGGTTGCCGAGGTTCAGGTCGAGGTTCGGATCGTCGCCCTTCACCGTCTGGCGGATCAGCAGCAGGCTCTGGATCAGGCTCGACTTGCCCGACGAGTTGGTGCCGAGCAGCAGCGTCACCGGCGCCAGGCGCATCGGTCCCGTGCTCTTCCAGATCTTGAAGTTGTCGAGCTTCAGGTGGGTCAGCATGGCGTCACGCTACACACCAGGTAGATCGGGCTGTGAATCCCCGCGGGCGGCCGGGAACTCCTTGAAGGGCTTGTCGAAGTCGACCAGCGGGTAGGCTTTGCGCACCGCCGCCTGGAAAGCCGGATCGTTCAGTGTCTCGTAGGTCACGCCCTTGAACGCGATCTTGACCTGCATCTCCGTCACCAGTCGATCCAGCGGCGGGAAAGCCCGATCAAGTTGCTGTTCGATCCAGCGCCGCAACTGGTCGACTGTCGGCTTGCCGACGATCGAGGACAACAACGTTTCGGGAGGTGACTTCCTGATTCCCGGCAAGACGCTGTCGACGAGCTGCCTGCGCGATTGATCGATTTCCTTCTCCAGCCGGCGACGCGCCTCTTCTCGAAAGGCATCGACGTCCTTTCTGAAGGCTTCGATTGCCTGCTCGAGGCGCGTGCGGTTGGCACGCAGGCCGACGCTGCCGAAAGTGCCAATGGCCCTGGTGTGTTCTTTGCGAATCTCCTCGATTCTTCGCCGCAACTCCTTTGCCTGCTTGCCGAGTGTGGTGTCGTCGCCGATCAGCTGAAAGCTCGTCGTCAGCCGATCCCGCGTCGCCTTGTCGCTGACAGCGAGCAGTAGCGCGGGAGGGATGGGTACACGCTGACGCCCGAGTTGGGTACCCAGCAACTCGATCTCGACGAACTCGACAAAGGCGTTGAACACCGTCACCTTGCGTGCGACGTCGAAGCGCTGCGGCGGATCGACTGTCAGCGCGGCATGGGTCTTCTCGATCTCCGCAGGCGTCGCGATACGCTGCCCCAGCTCGGGCTGCGAGGTCGTCGGTGAAGTGCCCTCGGGCGCAGGTCGTCGCACAAGGGCACTCACCGCCTCCGCGACTTGCTGCGCGGTGAGGGCCATCGCGTTTGGCGCCGCGGCGGCTTCCATCGTCGCATCGACCAACAGGGGCGGCGACGTGAAGGTCCAGCCTTGCTCGTCGACCACGAGCAGTCCCAGTCGCAAACCGGGCTCCACCCGAATCGGGACCCCGGCGTCGCTCACCTGCTTGACGGCATCGAAATACCCGTATCCCAGCCTTGCTGCCTGGTCGCTGCCATCGACGATCACGTCGACACTGCCTTCCGGCAAACGGCGATGTGCCTCGATCAGCGCCGTGCCCACAATGTCGTCGAATCCCGGCGTGCACAGCATGATCCGGCGCCCTGCGTTCCGAATCCTTGCGGCGATTACGGCGCCCTCCAGAGTCTCAAACAGGGCCATTAAGTCCTCCACGGCCGCGCATATCTCGGCAGTTCCTGCTGATCATCGGGTCAGCTCACCGCGTTCGAGGGCGTCCCATGCTTCCAGGACGAGTCGCTGCGTGCGGTACTCGCCGAACTCGCGCAGCTCGTTCTGCTTGAGCACGCGGAAGGTTTCTGACGGGTAGTCCTCGCCCATCACCGAGGCCGGGTCGAGGATGTAGCAGAGGTCTCCGCGGGTGAGGCCGTAGAGGCGTGCGTAGTACGCGTCGAGCTCGGCGCGCAGCCGCGCGCGGCGGTCGGGGTCAAAGGGGAAGGGCCGGCCGTCGTGGCCCAGGGATTTGGCCCAGGGCTTCAGGTCGTGGGCCGTGTAGGTCAGCTCCAGAACGCGCGGGGCGATGAACGCCAGGTCGGCTTCGGAGTACGCATCAGGCGACAGAAGCGGAAGCTGCTTCGCGATGAAGAAGTTAAGGTGAACGCCTCCCACCTTGTGCCGCGCAACGAAGTCGAGAACGAGCGCCGAGAAATTGGCCAGAAGCGCTGTCGCTCTCCGACCTAAGGCAGCGTCCAACAGCATCAGCGGAAGGTTGTTCCCCACCCCCGCCCTGGGCAGCACTGTGGCGATAGCTGTCCGGAGGACATGCGCGCTAGTGACATCACGGAAACCGAGCAGCCACCGGGGCGATGCCACCTCCAGCAGCGCTTCAGCGAAGGCGAGCGCCGCGGCTTCGCCGTCGAGCGCCGGTACCGGCTCAGGCCGGACCGGGAACGTCCCCGGCACATCAAGCAGCGCCTCCAACGCGCCGCTGTCGGCCTGGTACCAGGCCGTACTTTCGCGCGGCCCGGCCTTCACCGCATCGATGGCCTCGGCCGGCAGGTAGTGCGGCCCCAGCGGCTTCAGGCACGGCGGGTTGTCGGCGCACAGACCGAGTTGGGTGGGGGCTAGGTGCCGCGCAAATGGTTGCGCTTCGACGAATTCGCACCAGTCGGGGTACAGGTGCTGCATCGCCTGTTCGGCCGTGCGATGGCGCTTGCCCAGCCAATGCGCGAAAAGCAGGTGCGCGACCGCCAGCACGATCACAGGCAGGTTGCGCTCGCGCAGCGCAGTGAGCAGCCCCTTGGGCAGCGCCGCCGTGCGCAGGTAGACCTCGCGCGCCTCGACCCAGTAGCGCGGCCGCACCGTGTAGCCCGGGTCGCGCTTGTCGGCGAGCAGCACGTCCTCCGCTACGTCCGCACCGCCGTGGCCGCGATACGTCGCCCAGCGGTGGTCGTACTGGTGGATCATCTTCGCTTCGTACAGCGGCAACCGGTCGGCGGCGGGCTCGCCGGCGAACAGGTGGCTGTCGTTCGACATGTGGAACATGGTCGAGAAGCGCAGTCCCCACGGATTCACCTCGGGTTCGCCGTCGCGCGCCTCGCGGATGAGCACCGGCACCCGGGCGTAGATCTTCTTCGTCAGCTCCGCGTCCTTGCGCGAGCGGAACACCGGGCAGGTCAGGGTGTTGGGATTGATGAGCCGGAAGTCGTCGGCACTGAGCGAAAAGCGACGACGCTCGTCATGTATCTGTACGGGCTGCCTCGCGAAGAACACAAACTCTGCTTGCTCAAGGCGGTCCGACGCGAGAGCTAGCAGGCAGAAGCGATACGAGTGATGAATCGCCGGAAAGACGAACTCCTCGTTCTCGAATGCGAACAGGCCCGCCAGTCGCCCGCGCTGTATCAAGGTTGAGAAGAAGGCCTTGGTCGAATCGTCGGTGGCGATGCCGGTGGGCACGATGAACCCCGCCCGGCCGCGGCGGCCGATCACCTGGTCGATCGTCTCGGCAAAGAGGGCGTAGGTGTTGACGTCCCCAACGCCAGTCAGCGGGTAGCGGCCCCCTTCGTCGGCCTTCAGGTGCGCGAACACGCTCGCTGCCTCGGCGATACGGCGGGCGGCGATGAAACGCGCGTAGGTCTCCTTCTCCTTCGCCGCTTCGTCCGGCGCGTGTTCGAGTTCCGGGTACAAGTGCCGCGCAAGCATGCCCTGCGCCAGCCAGTCGATGCGCTGCGCCCGCTCGGCCTTGTTCTTGGCCTTCGCCACCAGGCGATGCTCGGCGGCGAAGAACTCTTCCTCCTGCAGCTTGATGCGCTCCCACGGCGGATTGCCGAGCACGCAGTCGAAGCCGCCTTTCTGGAACACCTGCACGAAGGCGAGCGGCCAGTGCAGCACGCGCGCGTCGCGCGCGCGCTGGGTGACCTGCGCTAGGCGCTCGGCCTGCCGGGCCTGCACCAGTTCCTCGGGCGCCTGATCGGTGAAGAGCGCGAGGTACAGGTTCTGGCTGGTCGGGGTGTGCTCGGCGTCCTGTGGCGCGGCCTTGGGTGAGAGAAAGGCGCCGACGAAGAGATCGGCCGCCTGCTGCAGGCGACTCGCGCGCGCTTGGTCGGCGTAGCGTTTCCAGGCGGCGTCTTTGGCCGCTTGCTGCGCCAGCGTGTCGTCGGGCATGGCTTCGAGCGCGGCGCGCTCGGCGAGCAGGCTGTCGCGTTCCAACACGAGCGGCAGGTTGGCATCTCGCTTGCGCCTGGCGAAGGCCTTGAGCCCTTCCTTGTTTTCCTTGGCTAGCAGCTTGCACACCGCCTTGTCGTCGCCGGACAGCGGCTTGAACGCGGCGTCCGGGATGCCGTGTGCAAGCTGGCCCACGTCGGTGATGCCGATCAGCGCGTCGCCGCATACCAGGTGATGATCGAGGAAGCCGAGAGGCCGGCCTTCCTCGAAGCCTTCGAGCCAGAGCGCGAAGCGCGCGAGTTCCAGCGCCATCGGGTTGCGGTCCACACCATAGATGCAATGCGTGATCACCTCGCGCAGCGCGTGGCGGTAGTCCTGCGCGCGCACGGCACCCTCGGGCGCGCGCAGCGCAGCCAGCCGCTCCGCCAGCCGGCGCGCGGCGGCGAGCAGGAAGTGACCGCTGCCGCAGGCCGGGTCCACCACCGTGATGCCGAGCAGCGCCTCGGTGGGGCGGTCGGGCTGACCGGCGACACGCGTGTCGATCACCGGGTCGAGCGCGCTCTTGATCAGCTCCTGCACCAGGCTGTCAGGGGTGTAGTAGCTGCCAGTGGTCTTGCGCGCATTGCCCTTGGTGTCGCCGTCGGCGCTGGCGTTCACGAAGGCGAAGGTGCGCGCGTGCGGATCGGGGTCGGGCACGAGCTCCAGAAGGCTCTCGTACACCGAGCCCAATTCCTCGGGGCCCATGTTGCGGTAGTCCACCGGCGCCACGGTGCCACTGGCCGGCGACCAGCGCAGGCTGCGCATCGCTTCCAGCAGTGCGCGATTGGAGAGGCTCGCCGCATCCAGGTACGGGCACTGGGCGGGCGCGAACAGGCCGCCCAGCGCAGGCAACGCGAGGCGCGGCTCGCCGGCCGCGAGTGCGCGGAAGACGATGACCTGGGCCTGCCACAGATCGTCGTGGGCGTCGCGCGCCACACGGCGCAGGCAGCGCTCGCGCAAGCGGCGGGCGCTATAGCCCTGGTGGTAGATGCGGCGCGCCGCGGCGGCCGCGGGCGAGTCGTCCGCCGGGTGCAGCAAGCCGCGTTCCTCCACCGCGAACAGGAAGATGAAGCGGTAGACGAGGCGCAGCAGTTCCTCGAAATAGGCCTGCCGCTTCAAGTCGCCGGCGATCAGCGCGCGGCGCAGCGGCTCGTTGGCCGGGTGCTTAAGAAACCCCTCGCCGAGGGTGACGAGCGCAGCCTCGACGCCGATGCGCAACCCCTCGCGCACGCGCGCGCCTTCGCGCTGGCCGTCGGCGCGCCAGAGTTCCCACACCGGTTCGGGCGTGCGCGTGGCGCGGCTGGCATGCAGCAGACGCCACAGCGCGGCGAAGTCGGGGTAGCGCGCCTGCCCGAGCATCGTCTCGAGGTCGAATTCGATGAAGCTCGGGCGCGTGAGCGTGGCGGCGTCGCGCGCCAGGCGCAGCTTGCGGCCGTTGCTGGCCAGCCCCCAGCGGGCTTCGGGCTCGGCGTTCAGGTACTCCTGCAGAAGCTGGAAGGGGCTCTTCTTGCGTGCGCCGCCACCCTGCGGCGCGAACGCCGGGTCGGGTTCGTCGAGGTCGAGGGTGGCGGGGGCCACCGCCACCGGGATGTGAGGGGCGGCCTGCAGGGAGAGCGGGAAGCTGCGTTCGCCCACGTTGCGCGGTGCGGTCGCGCGCGCGTCGGCGTAGCCCAGCGCGTCACGCAGGAATTCCTCGACGAAGGCGCGGGCGCTGGCGGCGGCGTCGAGGTCGGTGCGCTCAAGAGTTGCGCTGTACGCCTTCCACTGCGCCTGCGCGATGCGGAAGGCGCGGCCGATCTCTTCCTGCAGCGTGAAGCCGCGTGGGACGTGGTAGTCCTCGGCCGCCTGGCCGCTGGCCTGACCCTGGGCGGCCTTCTCCAGCAGGTCGGGCAGCAGCAGCGCGCCTTCGAGGCGCAGCGTGTCGAAGCCGAGCGAGTTGTGGTGCGGGCGTCTCACGTTCTGGTTCTTCTGGTTCTCACAGCGCGTCCGGCAGCAGCACGTACACGCCGAGCACGTCCACCGGCAGGCTGGCACGCACCGCGTACTGGCCGATGTCGCGCGCGGCCTCGCGCACGCGCCGGTGATCGGCCAGCAGCGCATTGGCGCGGTCGGTGGCCAAGCGTTCGAGCACGGCGCGCTGGGCGTCGAGGAACTCCAGCGCCTGCCGGAGTTCATGTGCCGCGGCGCCGGGGTCGAGGTTGGCTGTGGGCCGCGCGTCGAGCAGCGGCGCGGCGTCTTCCTCCGTCAGCCACTGCGGACGCGCCCGCCCGCGTACGCCGATGGCCACGGCCTCCTCGGCCATGAGCTGCCGGGTCTGGCCGCGGCGCGTGAGCTCCAGGTGGTGGCGCAGGCGCAGCAGGTACAGCGTGGTCACGGTGTCGACGTCCGCCGTGACGGTGGCGGCGGCGCGCGCCGCGAGCGGGGTGTCGCCGCTCAACGCGCCCTCCAGCAGATGGTCGGCGAGCAGACCCACCAGCGGGTGGCTGCGATGGACGAAGCGCGTGCCGACGACCGGCGGGTAGTGAAAGTCAATCGCCAGCGGCTTGCCGATGCCTTCGTCGGCCAGGCGCTCACGCAGCGTCTGTGGCAGGTGCTGGGGCAACAGGCGCCAGCCGTGGCGGGCACGCGGTTCGAGCGGTGCGTTCAGGCGCGCGCAGGCCCCGGCCACGAAGCGCTGCACGTCGTCGGCGTCACCCAGCACCGAGCGCTGACGCTGCCACTCGGGCAGTACCTCGTCCGGCCGCAGTCGGCGCTGCGCGAAGACGGTGCGGTTGGCGCGTGCCTTCTCCAGCGCGTCCTGCCAGCGCAGCTCCAGCGGCTGAAGGTCGATGGGCTCATCGCCGAAGTCGAACCGGCCCTGTTGGTACGCACTACCCACGCGCTCGCGTTTCAGCAACGCAGCCTTGATAAGCGCCTGGTTGATGCGGCCCTCGTCCTCGGGCATTGGCACCAGCACGCCCAGCTCGCGTCGGATCGCGTCGGCCTTGCGCAGGATGACGTTGAGGATGAAACCGTCGACCGGGTTGTCCTCGCCGTAGAGCATGGTGCAGCGGACTTCGGGGGCCTTCTGGCCGAAGCGGTCCACGCGGCCTTCGCGCTGCTCGTGGCGTGTGGGGTTCCACGCGAGGTCGTAGTGCACGACCGCGGTGAAGTAGTGCTGCAGGTTGACGCCTTCGGAGAGGCAATCGGTGGCCACGAGCACGGGCCGGGGGTTGGACTCGGCGCCCAGCTCGGCCACGCGCAGCTCGCGCTCCTCGGGCGTGTATTCGCCGGTGATGGCATCGACCGAGGCGTCGGGTAGGTGCTTGCGAAGGTGCTCGGCCACGTAGTGCGCGGTGGCCACGTAGCGGCAGAACACCACGGGGCGGAAGCCCGCGTCGATCAGCCCGCGCAGATGCTGGATGAGGGTGGCGAGCTTGGGGTCACCACTGTCGCCGGCCAGCGCGCGCGCCTCGTCGATCAGCGCGGCGAGGCGTTCGGCATCTTCCAGTTGGGCAGCAGGCTCGATGTCGGTGGGCGCGAGCTCGTCGGGCGTGCCGTCGAGCACGCGGTCTTCGTCGGCCAGGGCTTCGAGTTCCTCGCGCGTGCCGGCCAGTCGCGTGGTCAGCGCCTTCTCAGCTGCGGCGGGGGACGAGGCCACGCAGCGCAGGAGCGCCAGCGTGGCGTACCAGATCAGGCGGGCGGCACCGGTCTCCTGGCGCTCGGTGCGTGCGGCGAGCTCGACGCAGTAGTTCTGCACGGCATCGAAGAACGAGCCCCAGCGGCCGGTGAGCTTGTAGGTGAGCTCGGCGGTCATGCGGCGCGGGAAGATGCGACGGTCCTCGCCGTCCTGCTGCCATTCCTCGATGTCCTTGCGGCGGCGTTGCACGAAGTGGCGCGCAAGCTGTTGCCGCAGCGGATGATCGGCGGCGGCCGCAATGCTTTGCAGGCCCCCGAATTCCGGGCGCAGCAGCGAGAGCAGGTTGTAGAAGGCGACTTCGTCACCCGAGTGCGGCGTGGCGGTGAGCAGGATCAGGTGCCGGGCATCGTCCGCCGAGAGCCGCTGCAGCAGCTCGAAGCGCAACTGGCGGCCCTGGCCGGTGGCGGCGCAGGTGTGCGCCTCGTCGACAACGATGCACTCGGGTGCGATGGCGAGAAAGTGCTCGCGATGGCGCTCGCTCTTGATGTAGTCAAGGCTGACGACGACGATCGGGTGCTCGTCGAACAGGCTCGCACCGTGCGGCAGTTCGCGTTCCAGCCGGTTCACGGTGGCCGAGGTCAGCGCTACGGCGCGCAGGTGGAAGCGATCGGTCAGCTCCTGCTGCCACTGCTCGACGAGATGCGGCGGGCACAGCACGGCGACGCGCGCGACCTCGCCGCGGTCCATCAGCTCGCGGGCGATGAGACCGGCCTCGATGGTCTTGCCGACGCCGACGTCGTCGGCGATCAGCAGGCGGACCGTGGGCAGCCGCAGCGCCATCAGCAGCGGCACGAGCTGGTAGGCGCGCGGCTCCACGGCGATGTTGCCGAACGAGCGGAACGGGCCAGCTCCGGCGCGCAGCTTCAGGCGTAATGCGTCACGCAGCAGGCGGGCCGCGTCATGCGTGCCGGGTTGCTGCGGGTCGGGCCAGGGGAAGGTGGCGGGTGTCGGCGGCTCGGGCTCCAGCGCCGGAATCAGGGTGACGATGTCCTCATCCGAGCCGCCGAGCGGCCGCAGGTGCAGGCAGTCCTGGCCCGAGGCGGGCTGGACGACCCACTCGCGGCCGCGGGCGCGCACCAGCACGCCGGGGAGGTACTCGGCGACGGCGCTCACGCCGACGCCCCGGTCTTCGCGTTGCCGAACACATCGACGTTCTGCGCGAACTGCTGCAACCAAGTGGACTCGTCTCCGAACACGAGAACTCGGTGGCCGCGGTCGGTCGCGTATTGCGTGAGATCAGGTGCGGGCGGCGTCAGGAAGACGAGCACGCGGGCCGCCTTGTATTGCGCATCGGCGGTGCCCGCGCCACCGTTGAGTGACACGGAAATCGCGTCGGGGCGGCGCAGCTCGAGTCGGCTCAACGTGTCGAGCCAGCGCCCGAGTGCGCCATCAGCCGCTGGTGCCGCGACGGTCGCGTCGACTTCAGCGACGTTGGCGCCGGCCAGCGCGGTGAGTACCCGCAGCGCATCCGCGTCGAGCCGATTGATCAGATCGTGATCCGGCTGGTTGAAGTAGGACAGCAGGCACTGATAGCAGCCGGCCTCGCAGATGCGCAGCGCCTGGCCATCGACGATGCGCTTCTCTTCCAGGGTGGCCAGTCCGTCAAAGCGCCAGACGCCATCCTCCGGCGCGCGGAAGTGCATGAGGTGCAGCGCCGTCGCAGCCGCCTCGGCGAGGCTGCGCCGCTCGGTGGCGAGGCGCGAGAGCACGCCGGCACCGCCTTCGGCGGCCTCGTAGAACAGCAGCGCGCGGCGATCGTCCTGGTTCGGCAGGGGTTCGGCGATGAGTTCGGCTTCTTCGATCTGGAAGGTCTGTTCGATGCCACGCCGCAGCGCGGCCAGCAGCGTGGCCATCGTCGCGGCGCTGAGTTCGCGGCCGGGGGTGAGGATCAGGATGTTCCGATGGTCCTCGACGAAGGGCACGATGCGCTGACTGGGCACCTTGTCGAGCAAGGCCTCCTCGGGCTTGTCTTCGGCCGCCGCCTCGTTGGGGCTGTCCTGCTTGCTCCAGACCCCGCTGACGGGGTTGATGTAGAAGCCGAGCTGCTTCTTGTCCTTGCGTCGGCGCCAGCCGCGGTTGATGCGCCAGATGCGCGCGGCCGGCGCGTAGGTGAGCCGCGCCAGAACCTCCTCGCCTTGTCTGACTTCGGCATCGGTACGCTGAACGAGGCCGTCGGGCCCTGGCAGGAAGCGATAGGTGGTCTGCAGCTCGAAGCCCTGGCGCTGCCGTTCCTCGTCGTTGATGGAGATGCGTTCGACCGGCATCGTCTCTACCGCTTCGATGCGGTAGAGCTGCGCGACGCGGTCGTCGTCGGTCAGTGCCTTGCCGCAGTGCTCGCAAACGTTCGCCAGCGGTTCCGCGGAATCGACTTCGCCTAGGTGTCCGTAGCCGCAGTGCGAACAGATGCGTGCCGAGACCGTGGCCAGCTCACTGTTGGCCGACACGTGCTCCGCGGCGCCGACGTTGAGCTTGGCACGGATGACGCGGAACATGCGCCCTTCGTGATAGATGAGGCTGCGCGGGCCGAACTCGGAGAGCGCGATGAAGCGCGGCCGGCTCACCATCGTGCCCTCGTCTTCCTTGCCGTCCGCCGTCGTACCGCGACCAGGAATCCAGGCCATCAGCGGCAGGCGCGGGAAGTTGTAGCCGGGCAGGAAGCCCTGGCTGGCCAGGTATCGGTAGGTGTAGAAGTCCGAGTTCTGCGTGTTGCCGGACTTGAGCAGCACGGCGTACTGGCGGGCCGCATCGCCGTAGCGGCGGCGGGCGTTGTCACGCTCGCGATTGCTGACCGCGTGGCTCTTCACGACCTGATCGGCCAGGTCCATCTGCCTGCGCGTGGCCTCGAAGAGCTTGCGCCACCGGTCGAGCGCGCGGTCGAACGCCGTGGGAGCGCGGGTCACAACGGCATCGACGTAGCCTTCATTGAACCACGGCGCGGCTTCGGGCTGAAGCAGCGGCCGCACGCTGTCGATGACCCGCCGCGCCTGCTCGCGCGCGCGGTCCAGCGTCGTTGGCGCCGTGAACGCAGCGAACAGCTCGGGCTTGAGTGGCTTGTCGGGCTGGTCGAGCACGAGCAGCGGCGCGATGCTGGTGTCGAGTTCATGTTCGACGTTGGAGAGCCACACGGCCTGGATGTGACTGTCGACCAGATCGCGGTTGGCGAGATCCAGGGTCGGCGCGCGCACCACGCCGTGCACCATCTCCCGGGCGTGGTGGAAGAACCACTGGTCGTGCGGGCTCTGCGCCGCACAGTAGGTCAGCACCAGCGCAGCCTGGCCGGAGCGGCCGGCGCGGCCGCTGCGCTGCGCGTAGTTGGCCGGCGTCGGCGGTACGTTGCGCAGGTAGACCGTGTTGAGCGCCGAGATATCGACACCGAGTTCCATCGTCGGCGAACAGAACATGACCGGCAGGCGCTCCAGGGGCGCCTCGTGCGCGGGCTCCTTCGCCCATTCGTCCCGGTCCTTCTTCGAGAACCGGAACCGGGCTTCGAGCAGCTTGCGCTTGGCCGCATCGACCTGCGCGGTGTGCTCGTGCGCCTCGAACTCGAACAGCGGGTGGCTCGGCAGGGTGAGCAGTTCTGCTGCGGTGAGGTAGAGCTGCCTGAAGAACGCGTTGGCCGATGACTCCGGTTCTTCTGCGGGCGCGCCGATGAGGCGCCAGATCATCGATGCGGCCTTGAGCCGCCAACCGACGAGGCGGTCGTCGAGCTTCTGCTTCTGCACGTAGCCGTAGTGGCTGGCAGCGCCGAGGAACTGCTCGAGGACGTCGGCGTACTCCTGCTCCTTCCACGACCGGGCGGCGTCAGCTAGGCCGGCCTCGGCCCAGAAGTCGGCCGCCTTTAGGAGGCGCACTAGTCGCGACCGCGGACCGCCGGAAACCACGTCATCGCGCGGCTTGCCCCGATACTCCGGCCGCTTGCCGAAGATGAGGTGCTTCGACGCCGACAACTGCTCATCGGGCGCGAAGGCCCATCGCTCGTTGAGGTAGCTGAACGCGCTGGTGCGTGCCTTGTCCTGTTCGGCACTGTCGAGGTAGCGCGTCTCGAGGCACAAGCTGCGCCGCATCTCCTCAAATACGAGCCGTGCGAGCGCTTCGCGACCGGCCGGGCCGAGCCGCTGCAGGGCGCTGTGCAGTTTCGCGAACTGCGATTCGTCAGCCGCGAAGTCGCTCAACCCTTGGTAGTCGATCGACAGCAGACGTAGCTGATCGAGATTCGGGTTGTTGAACCGCCACCCCTTGCGCAAGTCACGTACGAGGCGGTAGCCAAGGACGAAACGAACGGCCCGCTGGCCCTCTTGGCGCGCGAGCCCGACGAGCTTAGGGCTCTTGAGGTACTCGACGAGTGTCGCTTCGTCGGTCCGCTCGAAGCCCAGCGCCTTGAACACTGCATCGGTCAGATGCTCTTCGGTCAGGGCGCCGCCCGAGGACTTCAATGCGGCCACGAGGGCGGAACGCAATGTGAGTAGGTAGACGAAGTCGTTGAAGTGACCGGCCTGCAGCGCGGCGTCCTGCCGGTTGTCGGAGAAGCCGAGGAGCTTGCGCGGATCGGGCAAGCCGGGAGGAAGATCGGCTTCGGCGAAGAGCTGCCGGAGCAGGCTCAGCGTCAGGATGGTGGTCGCGGAGGAGCGACCTTCACCGGAGAGGCTCGAGAGTCGGTTGACGTCCCTGCCGTAGGCCTCGTGCACGAAGCCACAGTTCAGGCAGAAGCGGAACTTGCCCGGGATGAACCAGTAGGGTTGTCCGCCCCCTGGTCGGCCGGTTGCATCGGCGAGTTGCTCCTGCGGGACCGCTTCGCGGTATGCGGGCTTGACCTTTGGCTCTGCTCGCGTGAGGTCGAGCCAGTTCTCGGGCAGGTCTTCGAGCCGCCCGCCATAGCTCTGCGTCGTTCGCCGCGGCGCGAGGAAGCCCCAGGTCGGCTTGGTGCCGCCCTCTGCGTCATCGGCTGCCAGGTCATCGATCTCGCGCGAATCGAAGTGGCCGTCCTTGCCGCGCCAGACGGGGTGATACTCCTGCCCGCACTCACGGCAGAAGTGGGCAGCAAAGAGGAGCGCTCCTTCCTGATGGCGCCCTGGCGCGAAACGTTGCGCGTCGAGTGTGATGTGCCGCGTGCCCTCGGGCTCCAGCGTGGTCATCACCTTGCCGGGACCGCTGATGAACTGGTGCAGCTTGAAGGCAAATGGCGCACGTCCTTGCGGCGTGCGCAGCGCACTGGCGGCGACCAGAAAGCTCTGCAGTGTTTCCTTTGCGGCGGATGAATCGACGCCGGCATCGGCGCTAAGCCTTGCGGCGGCATCGGTCAACGTACACGGCGTCGCCCGACGCGGCTTCTCCAGGGCGGAGAGGTCGATGCCCAGCGTGAGCTCCAGCCAGACCGCAAGCGGATCGCGGCGGAAGTCGTCGAATCCTTGCCACTCGTGCTTGCCGGCCGTGATCCGCGCGGCCAGCAGGGGACGGATGGCGGTCAGATCCAGGGTGTCGTCGGTGACCCGCTCGAGCGTCTCGCCGATCACGTCGTGCGCGGTGATCGGCGCGCCGAAGAGCTTGCTGGCGACTTCGGCAACTGTCATGTTCTGGTCTTCGATCGTGCCCGTGGTGGACATCGTCGCCGAAGTGCCGATGCACAGCAGCTTCTCGGCCGACAGCCGTTGCCTGAGGCGGCGCACAAGCATTGCCACGTCGGCGCCCTGCCGGCCCCGATACGTGTGCAGTTCATCGAGCACGAGAAACTCGAGGCCGCGACAGTTCTCCACAACGCGGCGATCGATCGGCTCAAAGCGCGTGAGGATCAACTCCAGCATCATGAAGTTGGTGAGCAGGATGTCGGGCGGCAACTGCGCGATGCGCTCGCGTTCCGAACGCTCCTCCTGGCCGGTATAGCGCGCCACGCTGAAGGGCCGATCGCCCTCCGGGTAGTCGCACAGGAACTTGTCCAGTTCCTCGAGCTGGCTGTTGGCCAGCGCGTTCATGGGGTAGATGACGATGGCCCGCGTGCGCGGCCGCGGGTCGTCGGCGCGCGCTCGCAGGATCCGGTCAATGATGGGCAAGAAGAACGAGAGGGACTTTCCGGAGCCTGTTCCCGTGGTGACGACGAAGCTCTTGTCCGCCTTGGCCTTCGCCAAGGCCTCGAGCTGATGGGTATACAGCTCGATAGGGCGCGGAGTGCCCTCAGCCTTGTTGGCCTGGAACAGGCGCTCGCACTCGCGGTGGAGCATTCCATCCCGCACTAGATCGGCAACGGTGCCGTTGCGGCGGTAGTTCGGGTTGATTTGGATGAGGGGCTCGGGCCAATACCGTTCGCGCGCGTACTCAGCTTCGACGACGGCGGCGATGTCAGGTGCGGCGATACGCGTGAAGCTGCGCGAGAACGCGGCGTACTCATCGATGACGCGACCGCGCAGGTCAAAGACGTCCAGCAAGGCGGCCTCCCCGTAGTGAGCTCTTGGCGTTCGACAACCGAGCGGTGGACATCGCTTGGTTCGCGTCCGGGTCCCTGGGATCGACGCTGTCGCAGGGAGGCCTGCGGGTTGTTCTGGTCATGACGCCTCCTCTTGCGCTTGCGTGGGTGCCTCCAGCGCCCCGCCCGCAGGCCCCGCGTCGTTGAACAGCGCGATATAGGGCGCATAGCGAAAGCGCCGGTTCCGCGCATAGCCGGTCATCTCGCTGAGCACGCCCAGCTTCACCAGCCGGGACACCAGGCTGTTTGCGGCGGCGTACGTGGTGCCGGTCATCTTCTGCACGTCATTCACCGCGACGATCGGCCGGTCGAACAGCGATTCGAGCACTTTGTGACCGTTGCCGGCCGCGCGGCCGAGTTGCGCCATGATCGCGGCGCGGTGCTGCTCTCGCAGTTGCAGGATGCGCCGTGCGGTCTCCGCGGCCTCACCGGCCACCTCGATCACGCCGCGCAGGAAGAACGCGAGCCAAGCTTCCCAGGCCCCCTGGTCGCGGACCGCCTGCAAGTGCTCGTAGTACGTCTGCCGGTGCTGCTTGAAGTAGTGCGACAGATACAGAACCGGCTTGTGCAGGACGCCGCGCTCGGTCAGCAGGAACGTGATCAGCAGCCGCCCGACCCGCCCGTTGCCGTCGAGGAACGGGTGAATCGTCTCGAACTGCACGTGCGCGAGCGCGATCTTCACCAGCGGTGGCAGGTCGTCGGAGGCGTGCAGGAAGTTCTCCAGATCTCCCAGCGCCGCGGGCACCGCGTGGTGCGGCGGCGGCACGAAGGTCGCGGTGTTCAGCGTGCAGCCAGCCGGGCCGATCCAGTTCTGGCTGGTGCGCAGCTCACCCGGCTGGAGCCTGCCGCCGCGCACGCCGCGCATCAGCTCGGCGTGGATCTCGCGGATCAGCCGCACCGAAACCGGCAGCTCGGCGAGTCGCGCCAGGCCGTGGTTCATGGCGCGAACGTAGTTGATGACCTCGTCCACGTCGCGCGGCAGAGTCTGTTCGAAGAGCTGCGCTTCGGCGGCGAGCAGGTCCTGCAGGGAGCTCTGCGTGCCCTCGATCTGGCTGGAGAGCACTGCCTCCTTGCGCACGTACATGAAGACGAAGAGGTCCGGGTTCGGCAGGGTGAGCACCGAGCCGTCGAGCCGACCCAGCGCGCGGTCGGCGGCGGAAAGCAGGCCCTGCAGCTCGCCGCCCAGTGCCAGTGCGGGCTGTGGCGGCAGGGGTGCCGGCATGAACGCCCGATAGCCCGTGGGCTGGGTGATGTAGCGTCCCGCTCGGGTCGGGGCTTCGCCGACAGTCGCCATTCAGATGGCTGCCTTTCGTATGGGGCCAGAATCGCTCCATATGATAGGCAGTCTTTAACAAGAACGGAAGACGGGCGCCTTGTTTTAGTTTCCGGAGGGTTCGAGATCGAGACAGCCCGCCGGCCCCGTACGGGCCCCTTCGAGCGGCAAGGTGGCCTTGCCGACATGGAACGGCCCAAGTAGCGCCACGGCCGGAGCCTCGGCCAGGGCCGATGCGAGCGCGGAGATGAGTCAGCGAGGAATCATCCGCGCAATTGCGGAACGCGCCTCCAGAAATGCAAGGTTCCCCCCCATTCACGGTGTGGATGAATTTCATTCACGCCGTTGAATGGGCGAGCCCTTGGTGGTGTCGAGCGGTTCCTGCAAGATCCTCTTGCGCGATGAGGTTGCGCGTTGGCTGCGGCATCCGATGCCAGGATGATGTCCGCCGCATGCGATTGACTGCCTTCACTATGCGCGCGAGCTGCTCGGCTTGTTATAGGCTCGACGGCAGCTCGGCGCGAAGTCGAGGCGCGCGGGGCGTATCACGAGCGGACCTCGAGTACACGCATGAGTACACATTCACCGCGCCGAATCGGGAGAAGCTTGATTCACAAGGCTGCGCCGCGATTCACCCGCTTCTGCATCGGCAAGTAGCGCCCGCGGCGACGGCGTGACGGACGAGGCCGGGCGCCCGTAAGGGCTGCCCCAATCCCCGCGCCTTCGGTTATCCTGTCCGTTTCCCGAAGACACGTCGGAACCGGCCCCAAGGAGGCTCCATGAATCGCCGCGAATTCACGCTTGCCACGACCGCCGCGCTCGTCGCGGCGCAGATCCCGTCCGCCGCGCGCGCGCAGGCGCTCGGAACGCTCAAGATGATGATCCCCGCGAACCCGGGGGGCGGCTGGGACCAGACGGGGCGCGCGCTCGCGGCGGCGATGCAGTCGGCGAAGGTCGTGCAGTCGGTCCAGTTCGACAACAAGGGCGGCGCCGCCGGCACGATCGGCCTCGCGCAGTTCATCAACAGCGCGAAGGGCGACCCCAACGCCGTGATGATGGGCGGCATGGTGATGGTCGGCGGCATCGTGCTCAACAAGTCGCCGGTCGACCTGACGATGGTGACGCCGATCGCGCGGCTGACGAGCGAGTACCTCGTCGTCGTGGTCCCGGCGAATTCGCCGTACAAGACGATGGCCGACCTCGTGAAGGCGTTCAAGGAGAACCCCGGCAAGGTGTCGTGGCACGGCGGCTCCGCCGGCGGGTCGGATCACATCCTGGCCGGACTGATCGCGAAGGCAGTCGGCGTCGATCCGACGAAGGTCAACTACATCGCGGCCAAGGGCGGCGGCGACCAGGTCGCGAACATCGTCGGCGGGCACGTGACCGCCGGCATCGCGGGACTGGGCGAGTTCGCCGAGCACATCAAGGGCGGACGGATGCGCGCGCTCGCGGTCTCCGCGCCCGCGAAGGAGGACGGCATCCCGTCGCTCAAGGAGCAGGGCATCGACGTCGTGCTCGGCAACTGGCGCGGCATCTTCGGCGCGCCCGGGATCACCGCCGCGCAGCGCGACGCGCTGGTGAACGCCGTCAAGGCCGCCACGGAATCCGCGTCGTGGAAGGAATCGCTCGCCAAATACGGGTGGGACCCGGTGTTCCTGGGCGGCGACGCCTACAAGGCGTTCGTCGAGGAGGACACGCGGCGCATCGCCGGCATCCTCGACTCGCTCGGCCTCAAGAAGTAGCCATGCCGGCCGCGCCGGCCCGTTCCCGCGCCCAGCTGGTGCTGTCGCTCGGCGTGCTCGCGCTCGGCATCGGCGCCGCCGTCGTGGCGTTCGCGCTGCCCGAGGCCGGCGGCTACGCGCGCATCGGCCCCAACTTCATGCCGAAGGTCGTGGCGGCGGGCCTCGTCGTGCTCGGCGTGTGGCTATTGGCCGAGGTGTTCACCGGCGGCTGGCGCGAGGCGGTCCCCGACGACCCGGCCGAGCGCGGCGAGCACGCGTTCGTGTCCGGCGCGTTCGCGTGGGTCAGCGCCGGGCTGCTCGCGCAGATGGCGCTGATCCACACGGCCGGCTTCCCGCTCGCCGCGATGGCGCTGTTCGCGTGCGTCGCGCGCGGCTTCGGCAGCACGCGGGTCGTGCGCGATCTCGCCAGCGGGCTCGTGCTCGGCCTGCTCGTCTTCCTGTTCTTCGTGAAGTTCCTCAACGTGAACCTGCCGGCGGGCTGGCTGCTGCCGCTCCTCGGCGGAGCGGGGCTGTGAGCGCCGCAGGCGCGGGAGCGCGCCCGTGACCGAGACGATGCAGCTGCTCGTGACCGGGTTCGGCGTCGCGCTACAGCCGGCCAACCTGCTCTGGGGCTTCGTCGGCGTCACGCTCGGGACCGCGATCGGCGTGCTGCCGGGCGTCGGCCCGGCGCTGACGGTGGCGATGCTGCTGCCGCTGACGGCGAAGCTCGATCCGACCGGCGCGCTCATCATGTTCGCCGGCATCTACTACGGCGCGATGTACGGCGGATCGACGACGACGATCCTGCTCAACACGCCGGGCGAGTCGGCGTCGATCGCGACGGCCCTCGAAGGCAACAAGATGGCCAAGAACGGCCGCGCGGGACCGGCGCTCGCGACGTCCGCAATCGGCTCGTTCGTCGCCGGCACGATCGCGACGGTCCTGCTGACCGTGCTGGCCCCGCTGGTCGTCGAGGTGGCGCTCAAGTTCGGCCCCGCCGAGTACTTCGCGCTGATGGTGTTCGCGTTCGTGACGGTGGCGGCGGTGCTGGGCGCGTCGATGGTGCGCGGACTGGCGATGCTGTTCCTCGGACTGCTGTTCGGCCTCGTCGGCATCGACGACCAGACGGGGCAGATGCGCTTCGCGTTCGGCGTGCCGGAACTGATGGACGGCATCGACGTCGTGGTGCTCGCCGTCGGGCTGTTCGCGGTCGGCGAGGCGCTCTACGTCGCCGCGTACCAGAGCCGCGTGCGCGAGGAAGTGCAGCAGATGACGGGCTCGCTCATGATGTCGCGCGAGGACTGGCAGCGGTCGTGGCCCGCGTGGCTGCGCGCGACGGCGATCGGCTTTCCGTTCGGCACGATCCCCGCGGGCGGTGCCGAGATTCCCACGTTCCTCTCGTACGCGCTCGAAAAGAAGCTGTCGAAGCATCCGGAGGAGTTCGGCAACGGCGCCATCGAGGGCGTCGCGGGACCGGAGGCCGCGAACAACGCGTCGTCCGCCGGCGTACTGGTGCCGCTGCTGACGCTCGGCATCCCGACGTCGGCCACCGCGGCGATCCTGCTCGCGGCGTTCCAGAGCTACGGGCTGCAGCCCGGGCCGCTCCTGTTCCAGACGCAGGCGTCGCTGGTCTGGGGCCTCATCGCCAGCATGTACGTCGGCAACATCCTGCTGCTGATCCTCAACCTGCCGCTGATCGGCCTCTGGGTGAAGGTGCTGACGATCCCGCGGCCGCTCCTCTACGCGGGCATCCTCGTGTTCGCGACGCTCGGCGCGTACAGCCTGCACCAGTCGGTCGTCGACCTCCTCACGCTGTACGTGTTCGGCCTCCTCGGGTTCGTCATGCGGCGGTGGGGCTTTCCCGTGGCGCCGGCGGTGATCGGCCTGATCCTCGGGCCGCTCGCGGAGTCGCAGTTCCGAAAGGCGCTCGCGATCAGCGAGGGCGACCCCTCGGTGTTCGTCACGCATCCGATCTCCGCGGCGCTGCTCGCGCTGACGGTGCTGCTGGTGCTCGTGCCGTGGCTCGTGAAGGTCGTGCGCGAGCGACGGGCGGCGCGAGCATAGGAGGCCCTGCGGCCCCGTCGATCGAATGGTCGCCGGCGTCCATTCGCCGCGGTCCTGCCGGGCGGAGCGAGGTACCGGCGGTCGCGATGCCTCGGCCGGCGGCGTGAAAGCGGATCCCTCGCTGCGCTCGGGATGACACCGTTGGGAAAGCCACCGAAAGGCACGGCGGCGCGCCCGCAGTGCAGCGTGTCCGCACGGCGCCGCACCAGCGCATGTGGCGCGCCGTGAGCGGCCGGCGGGCGCCGTGGGCGCGCTGGGCCGCCGCGCTGGCGGTCGGCGCCTTCGCCGGCTACGCGTGCATGCGCATGCGCACGCCCATCCCGTGGATGCTGGGGCCGCTCTTCTCGCTGGCGCTGCTGCGCGTGCTGGGCGCGGACATCGCGGCGCCGCCGGCCGCGCGCTACACGGGGCAGTGGATCATCGGCACCGCGCTCGGCCTGTACTTCACGCCGCACGTCGTGCACGAGGTCGCCGGCCTGTGGCTGCTGCTCGCGGCGGGGGCGGTGTTCGCGATCGCGCTGGGCTACATCTCCGGCGTCGCGCTCGCGCGCCTCGCGGGCCTCGACAAGACGACCGGCATCTTCGCCAGCGTGCCGGGCGGCGCCGCGGAGATGGCGACGCTCGGCGATCGCTTCGGCGGGCGGATGGACCGCATCGCCGCCGCGCAGAGCCTGCGCATCCTGATCGTCGTCGGCATCGTTCCCGGCGCGATCACCGCGCTCGGCGTCCACGGCAGCGAGCCGTATGTGCAGGGCGCCGCCGCGTTCGACGCGCGCGGGTTCGCGCTGCTGATGGCCGCGACGCTTGCGGGCAGCGCCGTGTTCCAGTGGCTGAAGATGCCCAACGCGTTCGTGCTGGGCTCGCTCGCCGTCGCGATTCCGCTGACGGCCGCCGAGGTCGACTGGTCGGCGATGCCGCAGGTCGTGTCGAACGCCGGGCAGTGCCTGCTGGGCTGCGCGCTGGGCTCGCGGTTCCAGCCGGACTTCCTGCGCGGCGCGCACCGGTTCGTCGGCGCGGTCGCGCTGACCGTCGTGCTGTCGATCGTGCTGTCGGCGGCGTTCGGCGCCGGCCTCGGGTGGGCGGCCGGGCTCAACCCCGCGACGCTGGTGCTGGGAACCGCACCCGGCGGCATCGCCGAGATGTGCGTGACCGCGAAGGTGCTGCAGCTCGGCGTGCCGCTGGTGACGGCATTTCACGTGACGCGGCTGGTGGTGCTGTTGCTGGCGACGCCGCTCGTGTTCGTGCGCGCGCGGCGCTGGTACCGCCGCCGCGCCGGAAGGGACGAACGATGAGCTGGGATCCCGCGCAATACCTCAGGTTCGAGGACCAGCGCCTGCGCCCCGCGGTGGACCTGCTCGCGCGCGTCGCGCTGCCGGCGCCGCGGACCGTCGTCGATCTCGGGTGCGGCGCCGGCAACGTGACGGCGCTCCTCGCCGCGCGCTGGCCGGACGCCGACATCGTCGGTGTCGACAACTCGGACGCGATGCTGGAACAGGCGCGCGCGGCCGCCGCGGCGCGGCCGCGCGTGCGCTTCGAGACGGGCGACCTCGCGACGTGGGCCCCGGCGGCGCCGGCCGACCTCGTGTACTCGAACGCGGCGCTGCACTGGCTGCCCGCGCACGCGCAGGTGTTCGCGCGCGCGATTGCGATGGTGCGCGAGGGCGGCGCGCTCGCCGTCCAGATGCCCGACAACTTCGGCGCGCCGTCGCACACGGCGATCGCCGAGCTCGCGACGAGCCCGCGCTGGCGCGCGCGCCTCGCCCCGCTCGTGCGCGCAGCGCCGGTCGCGCGACCCGCCGACTACTACGGCTGGCTCGCGCCGCACGCGGCGACGGTGGACGTGTGGACCACCGAGTACCTGCAGGTGCTGGCGAAGAGCGCGTCCGGCGAGCACCCGGTGGCCGCGTGGACCAAAGGGACCTGGCTCGTTCCGTTCATGGCCGCGCTCGACGCCGGCGCGCAGCGGGAATTCCTGGCCGAATACGACGCGCGGCTCGCGCACGCGTATCCGCCACTGCCCGATGGACGCGTGCTGTTTCCGTTCCGGCGCCTGTTCATCGTCGCGAATCGGTAAGGCGGTTGGACCAGTGCGGCGCGGCGGGGCGCCGGGGTAAACTTGACTGTTACCGCCGCGGGAAACGAGCGACGGCGGAACGCGGTTTCCTCCCTCTTACGCCACTCTTCCCTCCACGCCGATGAACCAGCCCGAATCCCTGGCCACGCTCGCCGCCTCCGTGGGCGCGCCCGCCTACGTCCGCCACCCGCGCCTCATGGGGTGGGTCCGTGAAATCGCCGCGCTGACGCAGCCCGAGCGCATCGTCTGGTGCGACGGCAGCGACGCCGAATACGAGCGGCTGCTGGCCGAGATGGTCGCCGCCGGCACCCTGACGAAGCTCGCCGAGGAGAAGCGCCCCGGCAGCTACCTCGCGCTGTCCGACCCGTCGGACGTCGCGCGCGTCGAGGACCGCACGTTCATCTGCAGCGAGAGCCGCGAGGACGCCGGCCCGACCAACAACTGGGTCGCGCCCGACGAGATGCGGCGCACGCTGAACGGCCTGTTCTCGCACTGCATGCGCGGGCGCACGATGTACGTCGTGCCGTTCTCGATGGGGCCGATCGGCAGCCCGATCGCGCACGTCGGCATCGAGATCTCCGACAGCCCGTACGTCGTCGTCAACATGCGGATCATGACCCGCATGGGGCGCGCGGTGTTCGACGTGCTCGGCACCGACGGCCACTTCGTGCCGTGCGTCCACTCGGTCGGCGCGCCGCTCGCCGTGGGCCAGCAGGACGTGCCGTGGCCGTGCAACAGGGACCAGAAGTACATCGTGCACTTCCCCGAGACGCGCGAGATCTGGAGCTACGGCTCCGGCTACGGCGGCAACGCGCTGCTCGGCAAGAAGTGCTTCGCGCTGCGCATCGCGTCGGTGATGGGCCGCGACCAGGGCTGGCTCGCCGAGCACATGCTGATCCTCGGCGTCACGTCGCCGCAGGGCGAGAAGACGTACGTCGCGGCGGCGTTCCCCAGCGCGTGCGGCAAGACCAACTTCTCGATGATGATTCCGCCCGCGGGCTTCGACGGGTGGAAGGTCACGACGATCGGCGACGACATCGCGTGGATCAAGCCGGGCCTCGAAGGTTACTTCCACGCGATCAACCCGGAGGCCGGCTACTTCGGCGTGGCGCCGGGGACGTCGTACGAGTCGAACCCCAACGCGATGGAGATGCTCAAGAAGAACGTCATCTTCACCAACGTCGCGCTGACCGACGACGGCGACGTGTGGTGGGAGGGGATGACGAAGGAGCCGCCGCAGCACCTCGTCGACTGGCAGGGCAAGGACTGGACGCCCGACTGCGGCCGCAAGGCCGCGCACCCGAACGCGCGGTTCACCGTGGCGTCGGCGCAGTGCCCGTCGCTCGACCCGCACTGGGACGATCCGGCCGGCGTGCCGATCTCCGCGTTCGTGTTCGGCGCGCGGCGCTCGGACACGGTGCCGCTGGTGTCCGAGGCGCGCTCGTGGGAGGAGGGCGTCTACAAGGCCGCGACGATGGGCTCGGAGACGACGGCGGCGGCGACCGGCGCGGTCGGCGAGGTGCGGCGCGACCCGTTCGCGATGCTGCCGTTCTGCGGCTACCACGTCGGCGACTATTTCAAGCACTGGCTCAACATGGGCGAGGCGGTCGCGCACCCGCCGAAGATCTTCAGCGTGAACTGGTTCCGCAAGGACGCCGACGGCAAGTTCGCGTGGCCGGGGTTCGGGCAGAACATGCGCGTGCTGCAGTGGATCGTCGAGCGCTGCCGCGGCGGCGCGCGCGCGGTCGAGAGCCCCGTCGGGCTGGTACCCGACTACACGGACCTGAACTGGACCGGACTCGCGTTCGGCGCCGACAAGTTCGCGGCCGTGATGCAGGCGCGCCGCGACGAATGGTCGCGGGAGTTGGCGTCGCACGACGAGCTCTTCGGCAAGCTCGGGGCGAAGCAGCCGCTGGCGCTCAAGACCGAGCGGATGCAGCTCGCGCAGCGGCTGGGCGCGTAACTACGGCACTGCGGCGCGTCGCGGCGGCGTAGGCTCGGGAAGGACCGGGCGGGCGCCGCCGCTTTTCATTCGGACGGTCGCCGCCGTGGTGCGACCGCGGCGGGACGATGCCGCGCGCGCGGCAAACGGCGTTCTTTCGAGAGGGTGGTGCGGCATGGACAGGATCTGGTTGAAGAGCTATCCGGCGGGCATGCCGGCGGAAATCGACGCCGACGAGTACCGGTCGGTGCCGGACCTGCTCGCGAAGACGGTGGCGAAGTTCGGCGACCGGCCGGCTTTCCACAACCTCGGCCGCTCGATCAGCTTCACGGAGCTCGACCGGCTGTCGCGCGATTTCGCGGCCTTCCTGCAGGGGCTGCCGGGCATGGTCCGTGGCGATCGCGTGGCGCTCATGTCGCCGAACGTACTCCAGTACCCGGTGGCCCTGTTCGGCATCCTGCGCGCGGGGATGACCGTGGTGAACGTCAACCCGCTGTACACGCCGCGCGAGCTCGAGCATCAGCTGCGGGACTCGGGCGCCAAGGCGATCGTCATCGTCGAGAATTTCGCGAGCGTGCTGCAGCAGGTGCTCGCGGGCACGCCGGTCGCGCACGTGATCACGACGCAACTGGGGGACATGCTCCCGGCGCCGAAACGCTGGCTGGTCAATCACGTCGTCAAGCGCGTGAAGAAGATGGTGCCCGCGTGGCGGATCGACGGCGCGATCCGGTTCCGGAAGGCGCTCGCGCGCGGCGCGGCGGCGACGTTCGCGCCGGTGGACGTCGGCCGCGAGGACATCGCGTTCCTGCAGTACACCGGGGGGACCACCGGCGTGTCGAAGGGCGCGATCCTCACCCACCGCAACGTCCTCGGCAACGTGGCGCAGACGGGAATCTGGATCTCCGCGAGCTTCGTGGAGGGCGCCGAGATCGTCATCGCCCCGCTGCCGCTGTATCACATCTTCTGCCTGACCTCGACGCTGTCGTTCATGAGGTGGGGGAGCCTCACGGTGCTCATCACCAATCCGCGCGATATGCCGGCGTTCGTCGCGGACCTGCGGAAGTGGAAGTGGACCGTGATGACCGGCGTCAACACGCTCTTCAACGGGCTGCTGAATACGCCCGGATTCGACCGGCTCGACTTCTCGCCGCTCAAGGTCGTGGTCGGTGGCGGCGCGGCCGTGCAGAAGCCGGTCGCGGAACGCTGGCAGCGGGTGACCGGGCGCTACATCACCGAGGCCTATGGCCTGACCGAGGCGTCGCCCGGCGTGTGCGCGAATCCGCTGGAAACGCCGTGGAACGGGGCGATCGGACTGCCGTTTCCGTCGACGGAGATCTCGATCCGCGACGACGACTTCAACGAGCTGCCGGTGTGGACGGGCACGGGCGACATCGAGAAGTGCACCGGCGAGCTTTGCGTGCGCGGGCCGCAGGTGATGCGGGGGTACTGGAACAATCCCGAGGAGACGGCGAAGGTGCTGCACGACGGCTGGCTGAAGACCGGCGACATCGGGCACGTGGACGCCGCCGGCTTCATCACGATCACCGACCGCAAGAAGGACATGATCCTGGTGTCGGGATTCAACGTGTATCCGAACGAGATCGAGAGCGTGGTCGCCGCGCACGACGGCGTGCTCGAGTGCGGCGTGGTCGGCGTGCCCGACGCGAAGTCCGGCGAGGCGGTCAAGGTCGTGGTCGTGAAGAAGGATCCCGGCCTCACGAAGGAGGCGGTGCTCGAGCACTGCAAGGCGCAGCTCACCGGCTACAAGATGCCGCGGCACGTCGAGTTCCGCGACGCGCTGCCCAAGTCCCCGATCGGCAAGGTCCTGCGCCGCGAGTTGCGCGACCCGCCGAAGCCCTGACGGCCGCGCCCGGGGCCGGCGCCGCGCGCGCGGCGCTCTCCGCGTCCGATCCGGCGCGGCCGCGCCTTTCGTGCGACATTTGCGGCTTTCCATGTAAACGTTTACATTCGCCTCGGGGTCGACGCGGCGCGGCGGCCGCGTGCCTTCGCGCGAATCGGGAACGACCAAACGGCATGAGCGAACGACGACGGCGAAGCGACGGATCGCGGCCGACGCTGCGCGACGTCGCGCAGCGCGCCGGCGTGTCGACCGCCACGGTCTCCCGGACCATGAACGCGCCCGCCGCGGTCAGCGGGGCGTTGCGGGACCGCGTCCGGGCGGCGGCGGCGGCGCTCGCGTTCGTGCCCGACCAGGCGGCGCGCAGCCTGTCGTCGCGACACAGCCGCCTGATCGGCGTGCTGGCGCCATCGCTGCGCGACCCCGGCTGGGCCACGGCCATCGCGGCGATGGAGGCGCGGCTGGCGAATGCCGGCTATGCGCTGCTGCTCGGGCTGACCGGAGGCGGTGCCGAGCGCGAGGACTCCGTCGCCGCCGCGATGGCCGGCCGGGGGGTCGAAGCGGTCGTCGCGATCGGGCACGCGCCGGCGGCCGGTACGCGGGCGCAATTGAGTGCGAGGGGGATCCCGCTCGCGGAGGTCGACGCCGACGATGCAGGCGCCGGCGCATCGGGCGCCGCTGCGCGCGCCGGCTGCGGGCGCGCCGGACACGCGCTGGGCCTGTACCTCGCCGGTCTCGGCCACGACCGCTGTGCGTGGGTGGCGGGCGGAGGCGAGGCGCCGGCGCGGGCGCGGGCGGCGGCGGTTCGTGCCGGCGTTGCCGCGGCGCTGGCGGAGGCCGGGTGCACGCCCCTCGCGGACCTGCCGCGCGACGGCCGTGATCGGATCCGGGCCGCGCTGGCCGCGCCGGAGCCGCGTCCGACCGCGCTGATCTGCACCGACGACGCGCTTGCGCTGGCGATGCTGTGCGAGCTCGCCGCCGCGGGCGTTGCGGTGCCCCGCGACGTCTCCGTGACCGGCTGCGGCGACACGGCGGCTGGCCGCTGCGCCGTGCCGCCGCTGACCACGCTGCGCCTGCCGTTCGCGGCCGCGGGGGCGGCCGCTGCCGACGCCGTGCTGGCGCGGCTGCGCGGCGATCCCGTGGTGGCGCCGGCGTTCGGGGTCAAGCTGGTGATCCGGCAGTCGACGGGGCCCGTGGCGGCGTAGCCGGGCGCATGTGTAGGCGCCGGCCACGTTTCACGTGAAACCGGCCCGTCGGCAGCGCGCGGCGGAAGGAGCCCGCCGCGGGGCTGCGGACCGAGGTTTCACGTGAAACGGGGGCGGCTTTCGCGACCGCGGCGCTTCGGCTAGAATGGCGGTCGTTGCAAGCTCGTCGTCGCGCCCGCAAATCCCCGAAAAATCATGGACTTCCAAGAACGATTCGACGTGATCGTCGTCGGCGGCGGACATGCCGGCACCGAAGCGGCGCTCGCGTCGGCGCGGATGGGGCGCCGTACGCTGCTGCTGACGCACAGCCTCGAGACGCTGGGGCAGATGTCGTGCAATCCGTCGATCGGCGGCATCGGCAAGGGCCACCTGGTCCGTGAGATCGACGCGCTGGGCGGCGCCATGGCGATCGCCACCGACGAGGCGGGCATCCAGTTCCGGACGCTCAACTCGAGCAAGGGGCCGGCGGTGCGCGCCACCCGCGCGCAGGCGGACCGCGTCCTCTACCGGCGGGCAATCCGCCGGCGGCTCGAGAGCCAGCCGAACCTGACGCTCTTCCAGCAGCCGGTCGACGACCTGCTGCTCGATGGCGACCGGGTGACAGGCGTGGTGACGCAGATCGGCCTGGCCTTCCACGCCGACGCGGTCGTCCTGACGACCGGCACCTTCCTGTCCGGCCTGATCCACGTCGGCCTGTCCAACTACGAGGCCGGCCGCGCGGGCGACCCGCCGGCCAAGCGGCTGGGCGCGCGGCTGCGCGAACTCGCGCTCCCCGCCGGGCGGCTCAAGACGGGCACGCCGCCGCGCCTCGACGGCCGGACGATCGACTTCTCGGTGCTGGCCGTGCAGCCCGGCGACGACCCCGCGCCGGTGTTCTCGTTCGTCGGCAGCCGCGCGCTGCACCCGGAGCAGCGGCCGTGCTGGGTCACGCACACGAACCCGCGCACGCACGACATCATCCGCGCCGGGCTCGACCGGTCGCCGATGTACTCGGGCGTCATCAAGGGCGTGGGCCCGCGCTACTGCCCGTCGATCGAGGACAAGGTGGTTCGTTTCGCCGAGCGGGACAGCCACCAGATCTACCTCGAGCCCGAGGGGCTCGACACGCACGAGATCTATCCGAACGGCATCTCGACGTCGCTGCCGTTCGACGTGCAGCAGGAACTCGTGCGCTCGATGAAGGGGTGCGAGCACGCGCACATCCTGCGGCCCGGCTATGCGATCGAATACGACTACTTCGACCCCCGGGGCTTGAAGTCGACGCTCGAGACGAAGGCGATCCGCGGCCTCTTCTTCGCCGGCCAGATCAACGGCACGACCGGCTACGAGGAGGCGGCGGCGCAGGGGCTGCTCGCCGGCCTCAACGCGGCGCGGCAGGTCCGGGGCGAGGACGGCTGGTGCCCGCGCCGCGACGAGGCCTACCTGGGCGTGCTGGTCGACGACCTGATCACGCGCGGCGTGTCGGAGCCGTACCGGATGTTCACGTCGCGCGCCGAGTACCGGCTCTCGCTGCGCGAGGACAACGCCGACCTGCGGCTGACCGGGCACGGCCGGCGACTGGGCGTGGTGGACGACGCCCGCTGGGATGCGTTCGCCCGCAAGCGCGACGCGATCGACGCCGAGCGTACGCGTCTCGCGACGACATTCGTCGGCCCGCAGACCGTTCCCACCGCCGTCTCCGAGCGCCTTCTGGGACAAGCGCTCGAACGAGAGTATGCGCTTACTGACTTACTGAAGCGCCCGGACGTGACTTACGCGCGCCTGTGCGAGCTGCCGGGCGCCGGCGCGCCCGTCGCCGATCCGCGGGTCGCCGAGCAGGTCGAGATCGCGACCAAGTACGCCGGGTACATCGACCGCCAGCACGACGATGTCGCGCGGGCGCTGGCGCAGGAAACGCTGCAGATCCCGGCGGATCTCGACTACGGCGACGTGCGCGGGCTCTCCACCGAGGTGCGGCAGAAGCTCGCCGCGGGCCGGCCGGAAACGGTCGGCCAGGCCGCGCGCATCTCCGGCGTCACGCCGGCCGCGATCTCGCTGCTGCTCGTGCACCTGAAGCGCACCGGCACGCTGCGCGCGCCGCTGCGCCAATCCGCATGACGATCGCCACTGCCGCGCTGGCCGACGACCTTGCGCGCGGCGTTGCCGCGCTCGGCGTGCCGGTCGGCCCCGCCCAGCACGCGCAGCTCCTCGCGTACGTCGCGCTGCTCGACAAGTGGAACCGCACGTACAACCTGACGGCGATCCGCGAGCCGGAGCGCATGGTGACGCACCACCTGCTCGACGCGCTCGCCGTGCTGCCGCACCTGCCGGCGCGCAAGGGATTGCGCGTGCTCGACGTCGGCTCCGGGGGCGGCGTGCCCGGCATTCCGCTCGCGATCGCGCGACCCGACTGGCGCGTCGCGCTGGTCGACGCGAGCCACAAGAAGGTCGCGTTCCTGACGCAGGCGGCGATCGAGCTGCGGCTGCCGAACGTCGAGGCGCACGCAACGCGCGTCGAGGACTACGTGCCGCCCGCGCCCTTCGACGTCGTGATCTCGCGCGCCTTCTCGGACCTCCCGACGTTCGCGGCGGCGGCGGCGCGCCACCTCGCGCCGCAGGGCCTGCTGGTCGCGATGAAGGGCGTGCACCCGGACGAGGAACTCGCCGAGCTGCCGCCGGCGTTCGTCGTCACCGCGAAGCCCGCGCTCGCCGTGCCGGGCCTCGCCGCGGCGCGCCACCTGATCGTCATGCAGCGCGCGAGCGACGCGGGAACACGATGACACGCATCATGGCCGTGGCGAACCAGAAGGGCGGCGTCGGCAAGACGACGACCTCCGTCAACCTCGCGGCGAGCCTCGTCGCGATGAAGCGCCGCGTGCTGCTGGTCGACCTCGACCCGCAGGGCAACGCGACGACGGGCTCCGGCCTCGACAAGCGCGCGCTGCACGCGACCGTCTACCAGGTGCTGCTGGGCGAGCGCAGGATCGCCGACGTGCGCGTGGCTTCGCCGTCCGGGGGCTTCGACGTCGTGCCGGCGAACCGCGAACTGGCCGGCGCCGAGATCGAGCTCGTGGACCTGCCCGAGCGCGAGACGCGCTTGAAGGATGCGCTGGCCGAGGCGCTGTCGCAGATGAAGTCCGCGATCGTCGAGGTCGCGCCCGAGTACGACTACATCATCCTCGACTGCCCGCCGTCGCTGTCGCTGCTGACGCTCAACGGGCTGTGCGCCGCCGACTCGGTGCTGATCCCGATGCAGTGCGAGTACTACGCGCTCGAAGGGCTGTCCGACCTCGTGCAGACGCTGAAGAAGGTGCGCGCGCACTTGAATCCGCGGCTCGAGATCGAGGGCCTGCTGCGCACGATGTACGACCCGCGCAACACGCTCGCGCTCAACGTGACGGCCGAGCTGGAGAAGCACTTCGGCGACAAGCTGTTCCGCACGATCATTCCGCGCAACGTGCGCCTCGCGGAGGCGCCGTCGCACGGCATCCCGGCGCTGAAGCTCGAGCCGCAGTCGAAGGGCGCGCTCGCGTACCTGGCGCTCGCGGGCGAGATGCTGCGCCGCGCGGAGCACGACGCGTCCGCGGCGGTCACGGACGGAAAGGCGCCGCGATGATCCGGCCGAAGGGACTGGGCCGCGGCCTCGACGCACTGCTTTCGGGCGGCGGCGACGCGGCGGAGGCGGGCGCGCTGCAGACGATCGCGATCGATCGCCTCCGCCCCGGCAAGTACCAGCCGCGCACGCACATGGACGAGGCGGCGTTGGCCGAGCTCGCCGACTCGATTCGCGAGCAGGGCGTCATGCAGCCGATCCTCGTGCGGCCGGTCGACGGCGGCCGGTTCGAGATCATCGCCGGCGAGCGCCGCTGGCGCGCCGCGCAGCGCGCCGGATTGCGGGACGTGCCCGCGCTGGTCCGCAACGTGCCCGACAACAGCGCACTCGCGCTGGCGCTGATCGAGAACATCCAGCGCGAAGACCTGAATCCGCTGGAGGAAGCGGCCGGACTCTCGCGTCTGGTCCACGAATTCGGCCTGACGCACGACGCCGCGGCGAAGGCCGTCGGCAAGTCGCGCAGCGCGGTGACCAACCTGCTGCGGCTGACGCAGCTCGCGAAGCCCGCGCAGGAGTACCTGCAGAGCGGCGCGCTGGAGATGGGGCACGCGCGCGCGCTGCTCGCGCTGCCTGCCGCGCAGCAGACCGCCACCGCGGCGCGCGTCGTCAACGCGCAGCTGTCCGTGCGCGAGACCGAACGGCTGGTCGAGTCGCTGCTGCACCCGGCCAAGCGCGCCGCGCGCCGCGCGAAGCACGCCGCGCGCGACGCCGACACGACGCGGCTCGAAACCGAGCTCGCCGAGAAGCTCGGCGCGAAGGTGAAGATCGAGCCCGGCCGCAAGGGCGCGGGCCGCATCGTGATCGGCTACTCGAGCCTCGATGAGCTGGACGGCATCCTCGCCCGGATCAAGTGAGCGGCGCCCGCCTCCCGCACGGCGGTGGTACATTCGCCGCGATGAAACAACGGACCCGCTCCCGTCGCATGCGTGCCGTTGCCGCGTGTGCCGCCCTGGCCGCCGGCGTCGCGCTCGCCGCCGCGCCGATGGCCGAGGGCGAGGTCCGCAAGGTCGACGCGAAGGCGAAGACCATCACGCTGAAGCACGGGCCGATCGCGAGCGTGGACATGGGCCCGATGACGATGACGTTCCCGGTCAAGGATCCCGCACTGCTCGCCAAGGTCAAGGCCGGCGACAAGGTGCGATTCAGCGCCGAGAAGTCCGGCAGCGACATCGTCGTCACGGCGATCGAGCCGGCGCAGTCGAAGTAGCTGCGCCGGACCCGCCGCGAAGAAAACGGCGGCCCACGGGCCGCCGTTTTCCTGTCGCCGCCGAACACTCAGCCCAGCTGCTTGACCATCGTGTCCCCGTCCGAGACCTCGTACTTGCCGGGCGCCTCGACGTTGAGCGCCTTGACCACGCCGTCGTCGACCAGCATCGAGAAGCGCTGGCAGCGCATGCCCATGCCCTTTCCGGTCAGGTCGAACTCGAGGCCGAGCGCCTTCGTGTAGTCGGCGCTGCCATCGCCCATCATGCGGACCTTGCCGCCCGTGTGCTGGTCGCGCGCCCACGCGCCCATCACGAACGGGTCGTTGACCGACATGCAGATGATCTCGGCCACGCCCTTCGCCTTCAGCTTGTCGTAGTTGGCGAGGTAGCTCGGTACGTGCTTGGCCGAGCACGTCGGCGTGAAGGCGCCAGGCAGGCCGAAGATCACGACCTTCTTGCCCTTGGTGAGGTCCTCGACCTTGAACGGGTTGGGGCCGACGCTGCAGCCATTGCCTTCGACCTCGATGTATTCCGACAGCGTGCCGGCGGGCAGCCGGTCGCCAACCTTGATCGTCATGGGAACTCCTGCGGTGAACGTGGGAAGGACCGTCAAGGATTGCAGGGCGCGCCGACATTTTCAACCCCGGCGCTTGCGTGGGGACTGATGGGCGGCGTAGCGTATCGCCTCCGCGCACCGCCCGCCCACTCACCGGAGGATGCCTCGATGTCGCCGCGCACCGCCAAACCCCGCCCGGCCGCGCCGCGTCGCGTGCGCCTGCTGATCGCCACGCGCAAGGGACTGTGGACGCTGACCGGCGACGCCACGCGGCGCACGTGGAAGCTCGCCGGGCCCGCGTTCCTCGGGCACATCGTCCACCACGCCGTGCTCGACCCGCGTGACGGCAAGACGTTGCTCGCGGCGGCGCGCACCGGGCACCTGGGGCCGACGGTGTTCCGCTCGACCGACAACGGCCGCACGTGGAAGGAGGTGGCCACGCCGCCGGCGTTCGCGCCGGACAGCGGGCGCGTGGTCGACCACACGTTCTGGCTGACGCCGGGGCACGCGTCGCAGCCGGGTGTCTGGTGGGCCGGCACGTCGCCGCAGGGGCTGTTCCGCTCCGCCGACGGCGGCGCGACGTGGGAGGGCGTGGCGGGCTTCAACGCGCACCCGATGCGCAAGGCGTGGTGCGGCGGCGACCAGGACGGCACGCCGGACGGCCCCAAGCTGCACTCGATCCTCGTCGACCCGCGCGACGCCCGTCACATGTACGTCAGCATGTCGAGCGGCGGCACGTTCGAGTCCGTCGACGGCGGCGCCGATTGGCACCCGCTGAACCAGGGCGTGCGCGCCGACTTCCAGCCCAATCCGGACATCGAGTACGGGCACGACGCACACTGCGTGCGCTTCGCCGGCGGCAACCCCGATCGCCTGTATCAGCAGAACCACTGCGGCCTCTTCCGCCTCGACCGGCCGGCGACCCGCTGGACCGACATCGGCACCGGCATGCCGAAGTCGGTCGGCTACGTCGGCTTCCCGATGGTGCCGCACCCGCACGACGCCGACACCGCGTGGATCTTCCCGATGGACGGCGGCAGCGTGTGGCCGCGGGTCTCGCCGGGCGGGAAGCCGGCCGCCTACCGGACGCGCGACGGCGGGAAGACGTGGAAGCGGCAGGCCGACGGCATGCCGAAGTCGCAGGCGTGGTGGACCGTCAAGCGGCAGGCGATGGCGGCGGATACGTTTCCGACAGTGGGCGTTTACTTCGGCACGACGTCAGGCGAGATCTGGGGTACGCGCGACGAGGGCCGGACGTGGAAGCGGCTGGCGGGCCACCTGCCGCACATCTATGCCGTCGAAGTCGGCTGACCGGCCGGTCGCGCGCCGCGTCCGCGTGGCGATCCCCACGCCGCTGCAGTCGTACACGGCGGGGGCCGCCAGCGTGACCGTCGCGCTGGCCGCGGACCCGCCGCGCCTCGCCGACGTGTTCGCGGCGCTGGACGCCGCGTATCCGGGCGTCCGCTTCCGCATGGTCGACGAGGCCGGGCGCGTGCGCCCGCACGTGCAGGTGTTCGTCGGCGGCGCGATCGAGCGCGATCCCGCGGCGCTCTTGCCGCCCGACGCCGAGGTCATGATCGTGGGAGCGCTCTCCGGCGGCTGAAAGAAGGGGTCGGCGGGCCCTCTCCCCGCGGCGACCGCGCCTGCAGCAACCGCACCCGCCGAAAGCCGGCCCGGACGCCCCGTTTTCCGGCGAACGACCGTGCGACGCTGCGCCGCACCATCGCGTTGCCGGAGACCGCCGGAAACGGGTAGAATCCGAGGGTTTGCTTCGTAGCTCGAGCGCGCCGCGTGCCGCAGCCAAAAGGGCACGCGCGCGAGTCCCGCGAGCGCGGCCATGGACGCGCCCATCTCGACCAAGCCGATCCGCCGAGTGCTCCGCTGGCAGGCGATCGTGACGGCCGGAATGGCAGCCGTGGCGTGGTTGTGGGACGGGGGACATGCGGCGCTGTCGGCCGTGCTTGGGGGGGTCGTCAACCTCACGTCCGTGGTGGTCTACGCGGTCGTGCTCGGGATTTCCAATCCCGCCTCCGCCGGCGGCACGGTGGCCGCGATGTTCCGGGCCGAGGCAGGCAAGATCCTCGTGATCATCGTGCAGCTGTGGCTGGTGCTGACGACCTACAAGGACGTCGTGCCGCTCGCCTTCTTCGCGACGTTCGTGGTCACGGTGCTGCTGTTCCGCTTGGCGTTCCTCGACCGCGACTGACCCAATCTCCCAGCTCCCCCGAACACCCATGGCGGCCAGCTACGACTCCCCTTCCGAATACATCGCCCACCACCTGACCTTCCTGCAGAAGCCCGTGGGCGAGGGCAGCTTCTGGGTGATCAACGTCGACACCTTCGTGACGTCGCTGATCCTCGGGTTCGTCGGGCTGGGCTTCCTGTGGCTCGTCACGCGCCGCGCGACGTCGGGCGTCCCGTCGAAGACACAGGCGTTCGTCGAGCTCGCCGTCGGCTTCGTCAACGACCAGGTCAAGGGCATCTACCACGGCAAGAGCCTGTGGGTTTCCCCGATCGCGCTGACCGTGTTCATCTGGGTGGTGCTGATGAACGCGATGGACTTCCTGCCGGTCGACATCATGGCGACGATCTACGGCTGGCTCGGCCTCCACAACTGGCGCAGCGTACCGACCGCCGACATCAACACGACGTTCGCGCTGGCGCTGTCCGTGTTCGCGCTGATGATCATCTACGGCATCAAGTCCAAGGGCATCGGCGGCTGGACCAAGGAGCTGTTCGTCGCGCCGTTCGGCAACCACTTCCTGCTGTGGCCGTTCAACTTCCTGTTCCAGTTGGTCGAATTCGTCTCGAAGCCGCTGTCGCACAGCCTGCGTCTGTACGGCAACATGTACGCGGGCGAGATCATCTTCCTGCTGATCGGCATGCTCGCCGCGGCCGGGCTTGCCGGCACCATCTTCGGCGGCGTGCTGAACCTCCTGTGGGCGATCTTCCACATCCTGATCGTCCTGCTGCAGGCGTACATCTTCATGATGCTCACCATCGTGTACCTGGCGATGGGCGAGGAGCATCACTGATCCGCATCCGTTCGTCACCAACGCAGTCTCCGCTCACCGTTAGTCACATACCCGCAACTGAAAGGACGGCAACATGGACAAAGTACAAATGCTGGCGACCATCCAGGCCTACACCGGCATCGGGATCGGTCTCATGATCGGCCTGGGCGCGCTCGGCGCGTGCGTCGGCGTGGGCATCATGTGTTCGCGCTTCCTCGAGGGCGCCGCCCGCCAGCCCGAGCTCATGCCGCAGCTGCAGGCGAAGGTGTTCCTGCTCCTCGGCCTGATCGACGCGTCGTTCATCATCGGCGTCGGCCTCGCGATGTTCTTCGCGTTCGCGAACCCGCTGCTCTCCGTCATCCCCAAGTAAGGGTCCGGTAGCCACCCGACCTTTCCCGAACAAGGGGCTGTCATGAATTTCAATCTGACGCTGATCATGCAGGCCGTCGCGTTCACGGCCTTCATCTGGTTCTGCGGGCGCTTCATCTGGCCGCCGCTGATGCGCGCGATCGAGACGCGGCAGAAGCAGATCGCCGACGGCCTCGCCGCCGGCGAGCAGGGCCGCAAGGAGCTCGCCAACGCCGAGAAGCGCGACGCCGAGATGCTGGCCGAGGCGAAGGCGAAGCAGGCCGAGATCGTCGCGATCGGCGAGAAATTCAAGGCCGAGACGATCGAGCAGGCGAAGCAGGACGCGAAGACCGAGGCGGACCGCATCGTGGCCGCCGCCCGCGCCGAGATCGAGCAGGAGGTCGCGCGCGCGAAGGAGCAGCTGCGCGACTCCGTCGCCGACCTCGCGGTCGCCGGCGCCGCGAAGATCCTCCGGAAGGACGTCGACGTGAAGGTCCACGCCGAGCTGCTCGCGCAGCTGAAGCGCGACCTGTGACGGAAGCGCGCTTGCCATGGCCGAACTGACCACGATCGCGCGCCCGTACGCCGAGGCGGCGTTCGCGCTCGCGCGCGAGCGCAACGCGCTGCCCGCCTGGTCGGGCATGCTGAAGCTCGCGAGCACGGTCGTCGCCGACCCGCGCATCGCCGCGGCGCTCGACAACCCGAAGTTCGACGCCGGCGCGAGGGAGTCGCTGCTGCTGTCGATCTGCGGCGACCGCCTCGACGGCGAGGGCCGCAACTTCATCCGCGTGCTGGTCGAGGCCGACCGCATCGCGCTGATGCCGGCGATCTCCCGGCTGTTCGAGACGCTGAAGGACGAGGCCGACGGGGTCGCCAAGGCGACGATCGAGACCGCGTTCCCGCTCGAGGGCGGCGACCTCGCCGAGCTCACGGCGGCGCTCGAGCGCCGGTTCGGCAAGAAGGTCGAGGCGACCGTCGTCGTGAAGCCCGAGCTCATCGGCGGCGCGCGGGTCACCGTCGGCGACAACGTGATCGACGCGACGGTGGCCGAGCAGCTGCGCGCGATGGCCGTGCAACTGCGGGCGTGAGCGGGAAGCGGATGAACAACTCTTCACAAAGAGACGCAGAGACGCCGGGAACGGCCCTTTCTCCGCGCCTCTGCGTCTCTTTGTAAATGAACCTCTAGCGAGACAACCATGCAACTCAACCCGTCGGAAATCAGCGAACTCATCAAGAGCAAGATCCAGCACCTCGACACCGCGGCGGAAGTCCGCACGCAGGGCACGGTGGTGTCGATCTCCGACGGCATCTGCCGGATCCACGGCCTGTCCTCGGCGATGCAGGGCGAGATGCTCGAGTTCCCGAGCAACACGTTCGGCCTCGCCCTCAACCTCGAGCGCGACTCGGTCGGCGCGGTCATCCTCGGCGCGTACGAGCACATCAAGGAAGGCGACACGGTCAAGTGCACGGGCCGCATCCTCGACGTGCCGGTCGGGCCGGAGCTCATCGGCCGCGTCGTCGACTCGCTGGGCCGCCCGATCGACGGCAAGGGCCCGGTCGAGACGAAGCTGCGCGACGTGATCGAGAAGGTCGCGCCGGGCGTGATCGCGCGGCAGCACGTGTCGCAGCCGGTGCAGACGGGCTTGAAGTCGATCGACGCGATGGTGCCGATCGGCCGCGGCCAGCGCGAGCTCATCATCGGCGACCGCCAGACCGGCAAGACCGCGGTGGCGGTCGACACGATCATCAACCAGAAGGGCAAGGACCTCATCTGCATCTACGTCGCGATCGGGCAGAAGGCCTCGTCGATCAAGAACGTCGTGACCAAGCTGACCGAGCACGGCGCGATGGACTACACGATCGTCGTCGCCGCGTCGGCGTCGGAGTCCGCTGCGCTGCAGTACATCGCGCCCTACTCCGGCTGCACGATGGGCGAGTACTTCCGCGACCGCGGACAGGACGCGCTCATCATCTACGACGACCTGACCAAGCAGGCGTGGGCGTACCGGCAGGTGTCGCTGCTGCTGCGCCGGCCGCCGGGCCGCGAGGCGTACCCGGGCGACGTGTTCTACCTGCACTCGCGCCTGCTCGAGCGCGCCGCGCGCGTCAACGCCCACTACGTCGAGCAGTTCACCAAGGGCGAGGTCAAGGGCAAGACGGGGTCGCTGACCGCGCTGCCGATCATCGAGACGCAGGCGGGCGACGTGACCGCGTTCGTGCCGACCAACGTGATCTCGATCACCGACGGCCAGATCTTCCTCGAGACCGACCTCTTCAACGCGGGCATCCGGCCGGCCATCAACGCCGGCATCTCGGTGTCGCGCGTCGGCGGCGACGCGCAGACCAAGGTCATCAAGAAGCTGGGCGGCGGCGTCCGGCTGTCGCTCGCGCAGTACCGCGAGCTCGCGGCGTTCGCGCAGTTCGCCTCCGACCTCGACGACGCCACGCGCAAGCAGCTCGACCGCGGTCGCATGGTGACCGAGCTCATGAAGCAGCCGCAGTACCAGCCGCTGTCGGTGTCCGACCAGGCGCTGACGCTGTTCGCGGTGAACCGCGGCTACTACGACGACGTCCCGGTCGAGAAGGCGCTCGCGTTCGAGTCGGCGCTGCGCCAGTTCATGCGGACGAAGTACGCGGCGATCGTCGACAAGATCGCGAAGACGCTGGAGATGAGCGCCGACGACGAGAAGGCGCTGGCGGCGGCGATCGAGGACTTCAAGAAGACCGGAACGTACTGATCAGGAATCTGGATTCAGAGTACAGGGATCAGACGCGCCGGCGGTTCCGGTGGCGGCGCATCGAGCGCCGGGGGCGGCTAGCGTAGGGCGACAGAGGCCATGGCTGGATCGAAGGAAATCCGCAACAAGATCAAGAGCGTGCAGAGCACGCGCAAGATCACGAAGGCGATGGAGATGGTCGCGGCCTCGAAGATGAAGAAGGCCCAGGACCGGATGCGCGCGTCGCGTCCGTACGTCCAGCGGCTCTTCGAGATCATGCTGCACATCGAGCGCGCCAACACCGAGTACCGCCACCCGTTCCTCGTCCCGCGCGAGCAGGTGAAGCGCGTCGGCGCGATCGTCATCACCACCGACAAGGGCCTGTGCGGCGGCCTCAACACGAACATCCTGCGCATGGTCCTCAATGCCCACCGCGACTGGAAGGCCAAGGGCATCGGCGTCGACTACGTCGCGATCGGCAGCAAGGGGCTGGGCTTCCTGCAGCGGATGGGCGGCAACGTCGTCGCGAGCGCCGTCGGGCTGGGCGACCGCCCGCACCTCGACCGGATGGTGGGCCCGGTGAAGTCGCTGATCGACGAGTACCTCAACGGCAACGTCGACGAGGTGCACGTGTTCTTCACGAACTTCGTCAACACGATGAAGCAGGAGCCGCGGCAGGGCCGGATCGTCCCGATCCCGCGCCAGTTCCGGACGGCGACGGGCGAGTTTCGCAAGGCGGAAATCGGCGAGGGCTCGTGGGACTACATCTACGAGCCGGACGCGCAGATGCTGCTCGATGGGATCATGCTGCGCTACCTCGAGGCGATCGTCTACCAGGCGGTCAACGAGAACATGGCCTCGGAGCAGTCGGCGCGCATGGTCGCCATGAAGGCCGCGTCGGACAACGCGGGCAAGATCATCAACGAGCTGCAGCTCATCTACAACAAGACGCGGCAGGCGGCGATCACCAAGGAACTGTCGGAGATCGTCGGCGGCGCGGCGGCGGTGTGACGGAACGCAATCCACGAAGAGACGCCAAGACGCAGGGAAGCTCGAACGGGTTCCGGCCTCCTCTGCGCCTCTGCGGCTCTTGGTGAAAGATCTTGACTTGACATCTAGGACGGCACCATGAACCAGGGAACCATTGTCCAATGCATCGGCGCGGTCGTCGACGTAGAGTTTCCGCGCGACCAGATCCCCAAGATCTACGACGCGCTGAAGCTGGACGAGATCGGGCTGACGCTCGAGGTGCAGCAGCAGCTGGGCGACGGCGTCGTGCGCACGATCGCGCTCGGCAGCTCCGACGGCCTGCGCCGCGGCATGACGGTCGTGAACACGAAGGCGCCGATCACCGTGCCGGTGGGCACGGAGACGCTCGGCCGCATCATGGACGTCCTGGGCCGCCCGATCGACGAGCGTGGGCCGGTGAACGCCGCGAAGTCGATGTCGATCCACCGCGAGGCACCGGTGTACGAGGAGCTGTCGCCGTCGACCGAGCTCCTCGAGACGGGCATCAAGGTCGTCGACCTCATCTGTCCGTTCGCCAAGGGCGGCAAGATCGGCCTGTTCGGCGGCGCCGGCGTCGGCAAGACGGTCACGATGATGGAGCTCATCAACAACATCGCGACCGCGCACTCGGGCCTGTCGGTGTTCGCCGGCGTCGGCGAGCGCACCCGCGAAGGCAACGACTTCTACCACGAGATGATCGACTCCGGCGTCGTCAACAAGGACGACCTCGGCAAGTCGAAGGTGTCGATGGTGTACGGCCAGATGAACGAGCCGCCGGGCAACCGGCTGCGCGTCGCGCTGACCGGCCTCACGATCGCCGAGTCGTTCCGCGACGAGGGCCGCGACGTGCTGCTGTTCGTCGACAACATCTACCGCTTCACGCTGGCCGGCACCGAGGTGTCCGCGCTGCTCGGCCGGATGCCGTCCGCCGTGGGCTACCAGCCCACGCTCGCGGAGGAGATGGGCCGCCTGCAGGAGCGGATCACGTCGACCAAGACGGGGTCGATCACGTCGATCCAGGCCGTCTACGTGCCGGCGGACGACCTGACCGACCCGTCGCCGGCGACCACGTTCGGCCACCTCGACGCGACGGTGGTGCTGTCGCGCGACATCGCGTCGCTCGGCATCTACCCGTCGGTCGACCCCCTCGACTCGACGTCGCGCCAGATCGACCCGCACGTGATCGGCGAGGAGCACTACAACTGCACGCGGCGCGTGCAGGCGACGCTGCAGCGGTACAAGGAGCTGCGCGACATCATCGCGATCCTCGGCATGGACGAGCTGTCGCCGGACGACAAGCTGGCCGTGGCGCGCGCGCGCAAGATCCAGCGCTTCCTGTCGCAGCCGTTCACCGTCGCCGAGGTGTTCACGGGCACGCCGGGCAAGTACGTCGCGCTCAAGGACACGATCAAGGGCTTCAACATGATCGTGAACGGCGACTGCGACGCGCTGCCGGAGCAGGCGTTCTACATGGTGGGCACCATCGAGGAAGCGTTCGAGAAGGCAAAAACGCTCCAGTAGGGACGAGGCCATGGCCAACACGATTCACGTCGACGTCGTCAGCGTCGAGGAGCAGATCTACTCCGGCGACGCCGAATTCGTCGTGCTGCCCGGCGTCGAGGGCGAGCTCGGCGTCTACCCGCGCCACACGCCGCTGTTCACGCAGATCAAGCCCGGCGCCGTGCGCATCAAGCTGCCCGACCGCGACGAGGAGGAGTTCGTCTACGTGCAGGGCGGCTTCCTCGAGGTGCAGCCGACGCGCGTGACCGTGCTCGCCGACACCGCGATCCGCGCGCACGACCTCGACGAGGCGAAGGCCATCGAGGCCAAGAAGCGCGCCGAGGAAGCGCTCGCGAACAAGGACACGGCCGAGAACCTGGCGGCCGCCCAGGCGGAGCTCTCCGCCGCGCTCGCGCAGATCGAGGCGATCCGCAAGTTCCGCCACCGCGCCGGCTGACGCCACCGCGCGCCGCGCCCGTCGCGGCACGAACCGTGCTTGCCCCCGGTGGCGGCCGCGCGTGACGCGGCCGCGAATTGCCACGTAGAATCGACCGGCGCCGCGCCGGATGCGCGCGCGTTCGCCGTCGGGGGAGGCGGGGGAAGATGCCAGGAAAATTCGCAGCCGGGCTGGCGCTGGCGCTGGCCTTCGCGGCCACGGCCGCCGCGCAGGATCTGGTGTTCGCGGTGACGGAGGGCGTCACCTACCAGGCGACGCCGAAGGAGATCCGCGACAAGTTCGCTCCGCTCGCCGACGTCATCGCCAAGGCCACGGGCCGCCGCGTGAAGACGGTCCTGGTGCCGGCGTACAACGACGCCCGCGCCGGCCTCGCCCACCAGGAGTTCGACGTCGCGTTCCTGCATCCGGCCCACGTCCCGATGGCCGAGATCAAGGCCGGCCGCTACAAGGCGATCGCGTGGACGGCCGGCTACACCGAGTACACGGCGGCGGTCCTCATTCCCGGCAACGCTTCGCTGAAGTCGATGCAGGACCTGAACGGGCGCACGCTGGTCACGCCCGACCCGGACTCGATCACGGCGGTCATGGTGCGCGCGATGCTCCGCGGCGAGAAGATGACCGCGACCGCCGACCGCGAGCCGCCGCCGACCGCCGTGCGCGTCATCACGACGCGCTACCAGGACGCGGTGCCGTTCTACATCGAGAACGGCTTCGCGCAGGCGGGCGTCACCGCCGCCAACGCCGTGGTGAAGGCGTGGACCGACAAGGGCGGCAAGGTGCTGGTGAAGTCGCGCCCGGTGCCGATCAAGCAGATCATCGTCTCGACGAAGCTGCCGGCCGACGAGCAGCAGAAGATCCGCGACGCGCTGCTGACGCTGCGGGACTCCAAGCCCGGGCGCGATGCGCTGGAGATCGTCGGCTACCGCGGCTTCGTTGCGCCGAACCCCGAGGTGGAAGCCGCGACGATCGCGTGGCTGGGCCTGTAGCGCCAGGCGCGTGAGCGGCGCGTCCGGCCGCCGCCGACCGCCGCGCACCCGATCACAAGCGCCCCGCGTCACCGGCCCGCGCCCCGGCGGGAAGGTGGCGCGTCGGACCGGCCCGCCGGGAACCCTGCCGGTGCCGGCCCGCGTTCGACCGACGCGACCGGCCGCACGACCCCTTGCCCCGGCGCAAGGTCGCCGGCGCCCCCCCGATGCTATGATATTGCACCGCACAATCGCGTCCGCCCGACGTCCTCCCATGGCCGACCTCAACCGCACGATCGACCGCTCGATCCGCATCTCCCGCTCCGTCGCCGACATCCTGCAGCGGCGCCTGCGCACCGCCAGCGAGCGCTACGCCGGACGGCTGCGCGACACGTACGGCGAGCACCTGTCCGGCCAGCGCGCGGCGCGGACGCCCTTCGAATACTGGCGGCAGTGGGGCGAGTACGCGATCGACGCGGCGCAGCGGTCCGTGCTGTACTGGGACACGCTGCGGCAGCGCGGCGACCAGTGGATCGAGCACGAGAAGGCGGGCAAGCCGCCCGTGCTGAACTACAAGTACGAGCTCATCTCCGACGCGCGCACGTACGACCGTCCGGCGAACTACGCGCTGGTGCGCATCGTGCCCCCGAGGGGCGTGGAGGTCGACGACGCCAAGCGCCCGTTCGTCATCGTCGACCCGCGTGCCGGCCACGGGCCCGGCATCGGCGGCTTCAAGGAGGAGTCGGAGGTCGGCGTCGCGCTGGCGGCGGGGCATCCGGTGTACTTCGTCATCTTCTACCCGGACCCGATGCCGGGGCAGACGCTCGCCGACATCACCGACGCCGAGGCCGAGTTCATCCGCATCGTCGCCGAGCGCCACCCGCACAGCCAGAAGCCGATCATCGTCGGCAACTGCCAGGGCGGCTGGGCCGTGATGATGCTCGCCGCGGCGCGGCCCGACATCGCGGGGCCGCTCGTCATCAACGGCGCGCCGATGTCGTACTGGTCGGGCAACGACGGCGACTCGCCGATGCGCTACACGGGCGGCCTCCTCGGCGGCGCGTGGCTGTCGCTGCTCGCGGCGGACCTGGGCGGCGGCAAGTTCGACGGCGCGCACCTCGTCCGCAACTTCGAGTACCTGAATCCCGCCAACACGCTGTGGCAGAAGTGGTACCAGCTGTACGCGAACATCGACACCGAGCCCGAGCGCTTCCTCGAGTTCGAGCGCTGGTGGGGCGGCTTCTACCTCTTCAACGAGGAGGAGATCCGCTGGATCGTCAACAACCTCTTCGTCGGCAACAAGCTGTCGTCGGGCGAGGCGCGCCTCGGCCCCGGCCGCTACTTCGACCTGAAGGCGATCAAGCAGCCGATCATCGTGTTCGCGTCGATGGGCGACAACATCACGCCGCCGCAGCAGGCGTTCAACTGGATCGCCGACGTCTACTCGTCGACCGAGGAGATCAAGGCCAACGGCCAGACCATCATCGGCCTGCTGCACGACGATGTCGGCCACCTCGGCATCTTCGTGTCGGGCCAGGTCGTCAAGAAGGAGCACGCGCAGATCGTCGAGGTGCTGAAGTACATCCACCAGCTGCCCCCGGGGCTCTACGGGATGCACATCGAGGAGCACCTGCAGAAGGACGGCGAGGTCACGTACGAGGTGACGCTGAAGGAGCGCAAGGTCGAGGACCTGCGCACGCTGGGCAAGAACGACCGCGTCGACGAGAAGCCCTTCCAGGCCGTCGCCGCGCTGTCGGAGCTCTCCGAGCGCGCGTACTCGCTGCTCGTGCGCCCGTTCGTGCAGGACCTGACGCCGGAGTGGGTCGCCAAGGCGCTGCGCGACTTCCACCCGCTGCGCGTCCAGTACTGGGCGATCTCCGACAAGAACCCGCTGCTGTGGCCGCTCCCGCACGCCGCGGCGATGGCGAAGGCCGGCCGCCGCCCGCGCAGCCCCGACAACGACCACGTGCGCGCGGAATCGCTGCTGTCCGACCTGATCGGCGCCCACCTCGACCTTTACCGCGACCTGCGCGACGCCGCGTCGGAGGCGGCGTTCTTCCACGTGTACGGCAACCTGCTGTCACTGCAGATGGCCGACGAGCGCGAGGAGATGCGGCGCAAGGGCAAGTTCGACCCGCGCACGATTCCCGCCGTGCGCGAGGTGCTCGACACGATGGACGAGGGCAGCGCGGTCGAGGGGCTCGCGCGGATCGCGATGCTCATCGGCAAGGCCGGCAGCGGGCACCGCCGGCTGTCGCAGATGCAGAAGACGCGCGAGATCCTGTCGCCGGACGGCCAGATCGCGCACCTGTCCGAGGACGAGCGCCGCCGGCTGCTGCAGGAGGAGACGATCGTCGTCGAGTTCGAGCCCGAGCGCGCGAAGCGCTCGCTGCCGAAGCTCCTGCGCGCGGCCGCCGATCGCCGCCGCGCACACGCGCTGCTCGACTGGACCGAGGCGCAACCGGGCCTCGAGGAGCGCCAGCGCAAGCTCGCGGCCGAGCTGCGCGCGCTGCTGCCGCTCGCGGGGACGCGCGGTGCATCCGCGCCGGCGAAGCGCGCCGCGAAACGCAAGCCGGCGCGCACCCGCGCGCGCGCCTGAGCGAAGGGTCGACGCCATGATGACCGAAGTCACCAACCGCACGTTCGACGAGATCGTCGTAGGCGAGACCGCGTCGGTCACGCGCAAGCTGACCGCAACCGAGGTGGAGGCGCTGTCGCTCGTCGCCGGCGACGTCGAGGCGTTCCACCTCGACCTGACCGGCGAGTCGATGACCGACGAGATCTCCGCGCCGGCCGCCGCGGCGATCGCGCTCGTATCGAGCCTCGTCAACCGCAAGCTGCCGGGTCCCGGCAGCGCGATCGTCGGCTCGCGCTTCAAGTACACCGGCCGCGTGCGCATCGGCGACGAAGTCACTGCGACAGTGACGGCGAAGTCGAAGCAGGCGGAGGGGCGCCGCATCGAGTTCGAGTGCCGCGTCACCGGTCCGGAGGGTGCCGTGCTCGTCGACGGTGTGGCCACCGTCGCGGCGCCGTCGCGCCGGCTCGCCTATGGCGACATCGCGACGCCCGAAGTGGTCCTGCGCCGCAACGACGGCCTCGCCTACATGCTGAAGCGCTGCGAGAGCCTGGCGCCCATCCCGTGCGCGGTCGTCCACCCGTGCGACCGGGAGTCGCTGCTGGGCGCGCTGGAGGCGGCGAAGCGCAAGCTCATCGTCCCGGTGCTCGTCGGACCGGAGGCGAAGATCCGCGCGACGGCACGCGACGCCGGCGTGCCGATCGATGCGTACCGGATCGTCGCGACCGAGCACAGCCACGCGGCCGCCGATGCCGCCGTCGCGATGGCGCGCTCCGGCGAAGTGGAGGCGCTGATGAAGGGCAGCCTCCACACCGACGAGCTGATGGGCGCGATCGTGCCGTCCGCGACCGGCCTGCGCACCGCGCGCCGGATCAGCCACGTGTTCGTGATGGACGTGCCCGCCTACCCGCGGATGCTGCTCATCACCGACGCGGCGGTGAACATCGCGCCGGACCTCGACTGCAAGGCGGACATCTGCCGCAACGCAATCGACCTCGCGCACGTGCTCGGCATCGCGGAGCCGAAGGTCGCGATCCTGTCGGCCGTGGAGACGATCAATCCGAAGATCGAGTCGACGCTGCACGCGGCCGCGCTGTGCAAGATGGCCGACCGCGGCCAGATCGCCGGCGGCCTGCTCGACGGCCCGCTCGCGTTCGACAACGCGATCTCGCTGGAGGCGGCGAAGGCCAAGCACATCGTGTCGCCGGTCGCGGGACAGGCCGACATCCTGCTCGTGCCGGATCTCGAGTCGGGCAACATGATCGCGAAGCAGCTGACGTACCTCGCGGGCGCCGACGGGGCGGGCATCGTGCTCGGCACGCGCGTGCCGATCGTGCTGACGTCGCGCGCCGACAACGTGCGGACGCGGCTCGCGTCGGCCGCCGTGATGGCGCTCGTCGCTCACGACCGGCGCGCGAAGATGCTGCCGAGGGAATAGGCGCGGGTCGTCGCGATGGCCGATGCCATCCTCGTCCTGAACGCGGGCTCGTCGAGCCTCAAGTTCTCGCTGTTCGAGCTCGTCGACGACGCGCCGCGCCTCGTGCAGCGCGGGCAGCTCGAGGGCCTGACGACCAACACGCAGTTCGTCGCCAAGGGACCGGACGGGACGACGCTCGCCGAGCACAGCTGGTACCGCGCGCTCGGCCACGACGGCGCGATGACCCACCTCGTCGAGCACCTGCGCGCGTCGCTCGCGGCGAACACGCTGCGCGCCGTGGGCCACCGCGTCGTGCACGGCGGCGTCCGCTACAGCCACCCGGTGCGCGTCGACGCGGCGATCGTCGCGTACCTGGAGACGCTGGTGCCGCTGGCGCCGCTGCACCAGCCGCACAACCTCGCGCCGATCCACGCGCTGTTCGCGCGCGCGCCCGAGCTGCCGCAGGTCGCGTGCTTCGACACGTCGTTCCACCGCGCGATGCCCGAAGTGGCGCAGGCGTTCGCGCTGCCGGCGGCCATCAGCGACCGCGGCGTGCGCCGCTACGGCTTTCACGGCCTGTCGTACGAATACATCGCCAGCGTGCTCCCCGGCATCGACGCCGAGGCGGCGCGGGGCCGCACCGTCGTCGCGCACCTCGGCAACGGCGCGTCGATGTGCGCGATGCAAGGCGGCGGCAGCGTAGCATCGACGATGGGCTTCACCGCCGTCGACGGCCTGATGATGGGCACGCGCACCGGCGCGCTCGACCCCGGGGTCGTGCTGTACCTGATGGACGAGCTCGGCATGGACGTGCGGGCGATCGAGAAGATGCTGTACAAGGAGTCGGGACTGCTCGGCGTGTCCGGCGTGTCGAGCGACATGCGCACGCTGCTCACGAGCGACGATCCGCGCGCGGCGTTCGCGGTCGAGCTCTTCTGCTACCGGATCGGGCGCGAGCTGGGCTCGATGGCGGCCGCGCTCGGCGGCCTGGACGCGCTGGTGTTCACCGGCGGCATCGGCGAGCACGCGGCGCCGATCCGCGCGCGTGTCGTCGAGGCCGCGCGCTGGCTCGGCCTCACGCTCGACGCTGCCGCGAATGCGGCGGACGGACCGCGCATCTCCGGCCCGGGGGCGGCGCGCGCGTGGGTCGTGCCGACCAACGAGGAGCTGATGATCGCGCGGCACACGCAGGCGCTGCTCGGAGCGAGCTGATCTGCCGCGGGCCCGATGCCGGGCGGCTTCGCAACATGACGCTGTGTCATCCCTCGCTGCACTCGGGACGACAGGATTGGAGTGACATCATGGTTCAGGTACCCACCCCCGCGCTGGCCGGCGCGAAGGCACTGGTCGTCGGCGTCGCCAACGAGTACTCGATCGCGTACGGCTGCGCCGCCGCGCTGCGCAAGCTCGGCGCCGACCTCGCGCTCACGTACCTCAACGACAAGGCAAAGCCGCACGTCGAGCCGCTGGCGCGCGACCTCGGGGCCGACCTGTTCCTGCCGCTCGACGTCGCGAAGCCGGGCGAGCTCGAGGCCGTGTTCGCCGAGGCGAAGGCGCGCTGGGGCCGGCTCGACATCCTCGTCCACTCGATCGCGTTCGCGCCGAAAGCCGACCTGCAGGGCGGGCTTCTCGACTGCTCGGCCGAGGGGTTCGCGAAGGCGATGGACGTGTCGTGCCACTCGTTCGTCCGGATGGCGCGGCTGGCCGCGCCGCTGATGACCGAGGGCGGCTCGATGTTCGCGATGAGCTACCACGGCGCGAACAAGGTGGTCGCCAACTACAACGTGATGGGCCCGGTGAAGGCCGCGCTGGAGGCTTCGTGCCGCTACCTCGCGTACGAGCTGGGACCGCGCGGCATCCGCGTCCACGCGATCTCGCCCGGCCCGCTCAAGACCCGCGCGGCGTCGGGCCTCAAGGACTTCGACCTGCTGCTGAACGAGGCCTCCGAGCGCGCGCCGGGACAGGAGGTCGTCGACATCGACGACGTCGGCTACACGGTCGCGTTCCTCGCGACGCCGTACGCGCGGCGGCTCACCGGATCCACCGTCTACGTCGACGCCGGGCTTAACATCATGGGTTGACGGGGCGCCTTCGCCGCCCCGTTCGAAGGAGGCGGCGATGGGCGAGACCCGGATCGAGAAGGACGCGCTGGGCGCAGTGCCGGTGCCGGCACATCGGCTCTGGGGCGCGCAGACGCAGCGGTCGATCGACAACTTTCCCATCGGCGTCGCCCGCTTTGCCTTCGGGCGCCCGGTGATCCGCGCGTTCGGGATCGTCAAGCAGGCGGCAGCGCGCGCCAACGCCGATCTCGCCGTGCTCGCCCCCGACAAGGCCGACCTGATCGCGCGCGCGGCGCAGGAGGTGATCGACGGGCGCTGGGACGGCGAGTTTCCGCTGGTCGTGTTCCAGACCGGCTCCGGCACGCAGTCGAACATGAACGCCAACGAGGTGATCGCGAACCGCGCGATCCAGCTGGCCGGCGGCAAGGTCGGCAGCAAGGCGCCCGTGCACCCGAACGACGACGTCAACCGCAGCCAGTCGTCGAACGACGTCTTCCCGGCCGTCATGCACGTCGCGACGGTCGAGGAGATCGATCGCGCGCTGCTGCCGGCGATCGCGGCGCTGCGTGCGACGCTCGACGCCAGGGCGCGCGCATTCGCCGACGTCGTGATGCTGGGGCGCACGCACCTGCAGGACGCCACCCCGGTGACGCTGGGGCAGGTGATGTCGGGGTGGGCCGCGCAGCTCGACGATGCCGCGTCGTACGTGCGATCCGCGCGGGACGCGCTCTACCCGCTCGCGCTCGGCGGCACCGCCGTCGGCACGGGCCTGAACGCGCCGGCGCGCTTCGGCGAGGCCGTCGCGCACGAGATCGCCCGCGCGACCGGCAAGCCGTTCGTGCCTGCGGCCAACAAGTTCGCGGCGCTGTCGGCGCACGACGCGATGGTGAACGCGAGCGCGGCGGTGCGGACGCTGGCCGGCGTCGCGATGAAGATCGCCAACGACGTGCGCCTGTACGCGAGCGGCCCGCGCGCGGGCTTCGGCGAGATCACGATTCCCGACAACGAGCCGGGCTCGTCGATCATGCCGGGCAAGATCAACCCGACGCAGGCCGAGGCGCTGACGATGGTGGCCGTGCAGGTGTTCGGCAACGACACGGCGGTGGCGTTCGCCGGCACGCAGGGCCACTTCCAGCTCAACGTCTACAAGCCGGTGATCCTGCACAACACGCTGGAGTCGATCGAGCTCCTGTCCGACGCGCTGCGCTCGTTCGACGAGCGTTGCGCGCGCGGGATCGAGCCGAACCTGGACCGCATCCGCACGCACGTCGACGAATCGCTGATGCTGGTCACCGCGCTCAACCCGCACATCGGCTACGAGAATTCCGCGAAGATCGCGCTGAAGGCGCATCGGGAGGGCAGCACGCTGCGCCAGGCGGCGCTGGCGCTGGGCATCGTCAGCGCCGACGACTTCGACCGCTGGACCGACCCCGCGGCGATGACGCGGCCGGACACCTGACACGCTCACCCCCGCGCTCTCTTGCCGGCGGGAGAGGGTTGGGGCGAGGACGGGCCGAGGAACCCCGCACCGCCGGCAAGGGTCTCAACGCGAACGCCCAGGAAAGGAAAAGCGATGAGCAGTCCATCGGTCGTTCTGCGCAACGCCATCGCGGGCATCGCGCTCGCCCTCGCCGTGACCGCGTCGGCGCAGGCGCCGCGCTCGCCCACGCCGCCGACGATCGACGGGCCGCTCGCGCTCACCGAGGTCGCGCGCGGCTTCGAGCATCCGTGGGGCTTGGCCTTCCTGCCGGACGGGCGGATGCTCGTCACCGAGCGGCCCGGCCGCCTGGTGCTGCTCGAGGCCGACGGCAAGTCGCGCCGCACGCTCGCCGGCGTGCCGTCGGTGCGGGCGGGCGGGCAGGGCGGCCTGCTCGGCATCGCGCTGTCGCCCGGTTTCGCGCAGGACCGCCTCGTCTACCTGTCGTTCTCCGAGGCCGGCGACGGCGGCGCGGGCACCGCCGTCGCGCGCGGCCGTTTCACCGGCACGGCGCTCGAGAACACCGAGGTGATCTGGCGGCAGGTGCCGAAGGTCGGCGGCGGCAACCACTGGGGCTCGCGGCTCGTGTTCGCGCGCGACGGCACGCTGTTCGTCACGACCGGCGAACGCTACAGCGAGCGCGCGCGCGCGCAGGATCTCGCGACGACGCTCGGCAAGGTCGTGCGCATCAACGCCGACGGCAGCGTGCCGAAGGACAACCCGTTCGTCGGCCGCGCGGGCGCGCGGCCCGAAATCTGGTCGTACGGGCACCGCAACCTGCAGGGCGCGGCCTTGCATCCGGAGACCGGGGCGCTGTGGACGCTGGAGCACGGCCCGCGCGGCGGCGACGAGCTCAACTTCCCGCGCGCGGGCCGCAACTACGGCTGGCCGGTGATTACCTACGGCGTCGACTACAGCGGACTGAAGATCGGCGAGGGCACGGCGAAGGAGGGCATGGAGCAGCCGGTCTACTACTGGGACCCGGTGATCGCGCCGTCGGGTGCGACGTTCTACACCGGCGACGCGTTCCCCGCGTGGAAGGGACAGCTGTTCGTCGGCTCGCTGACGCCGGGCGCGCTCGTGCGCCTGAAGCTCGTCGACGGCCGCGTCGTCGAGGAGGCGCGCTACCTGCCGAACGTCGGGCGCGTGCGCGACGTCGTCCAGGGACCGGACGGACTCCTGTACCTGCTGACCGACGCCTCCGACGGGCAGCTGCTGCGCGTCGCACCGAAGCGCTGACCGCGAAGGCCCCGGCGTCGGAACTCGGCGCACGTTCGTCGGCACGTCGGGGTCTCCACCCGACAGCGCATCCGGTTTGGCGATGTCTGCGCCGGCGTGGGCGGCGAGCGACCATGCGCGCCGCGAACAACCCCGGTACGCTACGGCCCGGAGCTCGACCCGCCGTTCCGGTGGGCCGAGCAACGTCGCCAGGTCGTGCTCCACCTCGGCGACATCGGGCGCCACGGAGGGAACCATGCTCGCTCCATGCAAACTGTTCAACCGGTTGTCCGTTGCGCCGGTGTTGTTGCTGATCGCCGTCCTGGCCGGTTGCAAGGTCGACTCGGTCAATCCGATCTCGTCCTTCGACGGTGCGCAGCCGGACACGGCGATCTACGGCGTGTGGCGCTACAAGGCCGGGGACGAGCTGTCGTACATCCACATCGGCCCCGAATTCTCGCTGAACGACGCCGCCAAGCCCGGGAGCAGGCGAACGAGAATCGTCATCGTCGACCACAAGGCCAACGGCCTGACGAACGAGGCGTATGTCGCCTACACGTCGTGGGTCGGGAAGCAGCGCTACTTGAACGTGGTCCAGACCGAAGGGGACAGGACCGTCGGGTACCTGTTCGTCCAGTACTCGCTGGTCGACCGCAACACGCTGCGCTTCGCGACGATGGACGAGGAAGCGCTCGCAGCCGCGATCCGTGCCGGCCGGATCAAGGGCGCGACGCGCGGAGAAGGCCTTTCTTCGGAGACCGCGATCACAGCGGAATCGGCCGAGATCGAACGATTCCTGGGCACGGAGGGAGGGAAGCTGTTCGCGGCGCCCTTCGTGGTGAAGCGAGTGCCGAATCGTTGACCGGTCGCCATGCGGATCCTGGCGCCCCGGGCCGCCTGACACAGGCAAGCGAGCGCGGCGCGCCACCGCACCCTGGCGCCGCAGGGCCGCCCCAAGGCGCGCCCCGCACCGGGGGGAAGGACGCGCAGCGCCCCCGGCGGGACGTCACCAGCGCCGCCGGGCCGTCCCACGGCGCGTGCCCCCCTTTGGGGGGCGCGGCGCGCAGCGCCCTAGGGGGGGGCACAACTAGGCAGCGCTGCTGGCGGCGTCCGGCGCCGGCAGCTGCTGCTCGGCGAGCGTCACCCAGTAGCTCGCGCCGATCGCGAGGGCGTCGTCGTTGAAGTCGTAGTGCGGGTTGTGCAGGTTCGGCGTGCCGGGGCCGCGGCTGCCGCCGAGCCACACGTAACAGCCGGGCTTCGCCTGCAGCATGAACGCGAAATCCTCGGAGCCCATCGACGGCGTCGGATTCGTGTCCACGTGATCGGCGCCCACGAGCGCTGTCGCCGCGGCGAGCGCGTGCCGCGTCTCGGCGGGCGTATTGACCGTGGCCGGATAGCGGCGCTCGTAGCGCAGCGTGGCGGTCATGTCGAACGTGGCGGCCAGGCCGGTCACGATCTCGCCGATCCGCCGCTCGATGGTGTCCTGCACGTCCGCCTGGAACGACCGCACGGTGCCGCGCAGCACGACCTCCTGCGGGATCACGTTCCACGTGTCGCCGCCGTGCACCTGCGTGACGCTCACCACGCCGGCCTCGAGCGGATGCAGGTTGCGCGCGACGATCGTCTGCAGCGCGTTGATCACGTGCGCGGCGAACGGCATCGGGTCGCGGCCGAGATGCGGCATCGCCGCGTGCGCGCCGCGGCCGGTGGCGACGATCTCGAAGATGTCGTACGCGCCCATCAGCGGGCCTTCGCGCAGCGCGATCCGGCCGAGCGGCAGCTCCGGCCAGTTGTGCATGCCGTAGACCGCCTGCATCGGAAAGCGGTCGAACAGTCCCTCGGCCACCATCACGCGGCCGCCGCCCTCGTTCTCCTCGGCGGGCTGGAAGATGAAGTACGCGGTACCGGCGAAGTTGCGCCGCCGCGCCATCGCCTGCGCGGCGCCGAGCAGCATCGTCGTGTGGCCGTCGTGGCCGCAGGCGTGCATGCGGCCCTCGTGCCGCGACGCGTGCGCGACGCCGGACTTCTCGAGGATGTGCAGCGCGTCGAGGTCGGCACGCATGCCGATGGAGGCGGTGCCTTCGCCGTTGCGCAGCACGCCGACGACGCCGGTGCCGGCGAGGCCCGTGTGCACTTCGAGGCCGAACGCGGAGAGCTTGTCGGCGACGAACGCGCTGGTCGCGGTTTCCTCGAACGCGGTCTCCGGATGCGCGTGCAGGTGGTGCCGCCACGTGCGCATGTCGGCGTCGAGGGCGGCGATCTCGGGAATCTTCTGCATGGGCCGGCCTTGAGGCGACGCAAGGAAGGCATCCTACCGCATCCGGTAGAATCCGCTTCGACACAGCCCATGCGTTCCTCCCCTTACGACCTCCTCGTCATCGGCGGCGGCATCAACGGCGCCGGCATCGCGCGCGACGCCGCCGGGCGCGGCCTGTCGGTGCTGCTGGCCGAGCAGGACGACCTCGCGGCCGCCACGTCGCAGTGGAGCACCAAGCTCATCCACGGCGGCCTGCGCTACCTCGAGTACTACGAGTTCCGGCTGGTCGCCGAGTCGCTGGCCGAGCGCGAGGTGCTGCTCGCCAACGCGCCGCACCTGGTCGAGCCGCTGGCATTCGTGCTGCCGCACGAGCCGCACCTGCGGCCGGCGTGGATGATCCGCACCGGCCTCTTCCTCTACGACCACATCGGCGGCCGGCGCACGCTGCCCAAGTCCTTCGGCGTCGACCTCGCCGGCAGCCGCTGGTCCGCGGGCCTGAAGCCGCGGTTCCGCAAGGGCTTCGTCTACGCGGACGCCCGCGTCGACGACGCGCGGCTGGTCGTCGCCAACGCGCTCGACGTCGCGGCGCATGGCGGGGAGATCCGCACGCGTACGCGGGTGACGGGCGCGCACCGCGAGGGCGGGCTGTGGCGCGTCGCGCTGCGCACGGCGGACGGCGCGACGTCCGAGGTCGGGGCGCGCGCGCTCGTCAACGCGGCCGGCCCGTGGGTGAAGCGCGTGCTCGACAGCGTGCGGCCGGAGCGGCCCGGCGAAGGCAGCGTGCGCCACGTCAAGGGCAGCCACATCGTCGTGCCGCGCGTGCACGCCGAGTCGCACGCATACATCCTGCAGAACGCCGACAAGCGGATCGTGTTCGTGATCCCGTACCAGGACGCGTACTCGCTGATCGGGACGACCGACGTCCCCGTCGACGATTACGAGCACCCCGAGATCTCGGCCGACGAGGTCGACTACCTGCTGGCGCTCGCGAACGCGTATCTCGAGAAGCCGCTGGCGAAGGCGGACGTCGTGTGGACGTACAGCGGCGTGCGCCCGCTCTACGACGACGGTTCGTCCGACCCGTCGGCCATCACCCGCGACTACGTGCTGAAGCTCGACGCGCTGCCGGGCGAGCCGGGGCCGGAGCGCGCCCCGGTGCTGTCGCTGTTCGGCGGCAAGATCACGACGTACCGCAAGCTCGCCGAGCACGCGCTCGCGGAGCTCGCGCCCTACCTGCCGCCGATGAAGCCCGCGTGGACGCAGGCGGCGCCGCTGCCCGGCGGCGACCTCCCGGGGCGCGACCGCAACGCGTGGCTCGCGGAGCTCGCCCGCCGCTACCCGCGGATGCCCGCACCGCTGCTGCGGTCGATCGGCACGCGCCACGGCACGCGCGCGACCGCGATCCTCGGCGACGCGAAGGTGCCGGCGGACCTCGGACGGGACTTCGGCGCGCACCTCACGGCCCGCGAGGTCGACTACCTGGTCGCCGAGGAGTGGGCGCGCACGGCCGACGACGTGCTGTGGCGGCGCACGAAGTGCGGGCTGCCGATGACGGCCGCGCAGCGCGACGCGGTCGCCGCGCACCTGGGCCGGCGCACGTGAAGCGCATCTGTCTGTTCTGCGGATCGAACGCGGGCAAGCGCCCCGCCTATGCGCAGGCGGCCGCCGACTTCGGCCGCGCGCTGGCCGCGCGCGGCCTGACGCTCGTGTACGGCGGCGGCAGCGTCGGCCTGATGACGATCGCGGCCGAGGCGGCACTCGCGGCGGGCGGCGACGTGATCGGCGTCATCACCGAGCAGCTGATGGTGCGCGAGGTCGGGCACCCGGGCCTGACCGAGCTCCGGATCGTGCCGACGATGCACGAGCGCAAGGCGCTGATGGCGGAGTACGCCGACGCGTTCGTCGCGCTGCCGGGCGGCTTCGGCACGTTCGACGAGCTGTGCGAGATGGCGACGTGGGCGCAGCTCGGCATCCACGCGAAGCCGCTCGCGCTCGTCAACATCGACGGCTACTTCGACGGCTTCCGCGCGCAGATCGACCGCGGCGTCGCCGACGGCTTCCTGCGGCCCGAGCACCGCACGATGCTGGCCGTGGTCACGCGGGTGGACGACGTTTTCGCCGCGCTCGCGGGCCGGCATCGGCCGGCCGCGGCGCCAGGGCGGCCGGGCGCGACGCCGCTGCCCTGATGCAGCCGCTCGCGACGATGCCGGCGCAGGTGCGGCGCGCGGTCCGCGGCGTGCTCGCCGACATCGACGACACGATCACGACGCACGGCGAGCTGACGGCGCCTGCGTATGCGGCGCTGGCGCGCCTGCGCGCCGCGGGCATGCTCGTCGTGCCGATCACCGGGCGGCCTGCCGGGTGGTGCGATCACATCGCGCGCATGTGGCCGGTCGACGCGGTCGTCGGCGAGAACGGCGCCCTCTGGATGCGGTACGACCGCGCGTCGCGGAAGCTCTCCCGCCGGTTCGTCGCGGACGACGCGACACGCGCGGCGAACCGCGCGCGGCTCCATGCGATCGGCGAGCGGATCCTGCGCGCGGTGCCGGGGACCGCGCTCGCGTCCGACCAGCAATACCGCGAGGCCGACCTCGCGATCGATTTCTGCGAGGACGTGGCGCCGCTGCCGCGGGAGGCCGTCGACCGGATCGTCGCGCTGATGGAGGCGGAAGGGCTGACCGCGAAGGTCAGCTCCATCCACGTCAACGGCTGGTTCGGCCACTACGACAAGCTCGCGACGACACGCACGATGTTCGCCGAAGCCTTCGGCGTGGACCTCGACGCCGAGCGCGCGCGCTACGTGTTTGCCGGCGACTCGCCCAACGATGCGCCGATGTTCGCGTACTTCCCGCACGCCGTCGGCATGGCGAACATCCGCGGATTCCTCGACCGCATCGCCACGCCGCCGGCGTACGTCACCGAGGGCGAAGCCGGGACGGGGTTCGTCGAACTGGCCGACCTCCTGCTTGCGCGAAAATGAGGGTCAGACTCGAATTCCCGTCGACAATGCGGCCAGTCGCGGAATTGAGGGTCAGACTCGAATTTCCATCGACCGCGAGGCCAATCGGGAGTGGCAGGCGGGAAATTCGAGTCTGACCCTCATTTCCGGGGCGGGAGGGCGGCGACGCCGGCGAAGCGGCCGTCGCCGGCGAGCGCGTCCTCGATGCGCAGGACCTCGTTCCACTTCGCCGTCCGCTCGCTGCGGGCGAACGAGCCGACCTTGAGCTGGCCGGCGTTCCAGCCGACGGCCAGATGCGCGATGGCGACGTCCTCGGACTCGCCGGAACGCGCCGACACGATCGTGCCGAAGCCCGCGGCCTTGCCGGCGTCGAGCGCGGCCTTCGCTTCGGTCAGCGTGCCGGCCTGGTTGACCTTGATCAGCACGGCGTTGCACGCCTCGTCGGCCTTCGCTTCGGCGATGCGCTCGGCGCTGGTGACGAGGTAGTCGTCGCCGACGACCTGCACGCGATGGCGCGCGGCACGCGTGAACGCGATCCACGCGTCGCGGTCGTCCTCGGCGAACGGATCCTCGATCGACACGATCGGGTACCGCTCGATCCAGTCGAGCAGCATCTCGGCCATGCCGTCGCGGTCGAGCTCGCGGTGGTCGAGCGCCAGCGTGTAGCGGCCGTCGCGCCCGAATTCGGAGGCCGCGATGTCGAGCGACAGCGCCGCGTCGCTGCCGGGGTGGCAGCCGGCGCGCTCGATCGCGCGCACCGTCATCTCGAGCGCCTCCTCGTTCGTCGCGAACTGCGGCCACCAGCCGCCCTCGTCGGCCACGCCGGCCAACTTGCCCGCCTCCTGCATCAGCGTGCCGGCGGCACGGTAGATCTCGGCGACCATCGTCAGCGCGTCGTCGTAGCTCCACGCGCCGACCGGCATCACCATCAGGTCCTGGATGTCGATCCGCCGCCCGGCGTGGGCGCCACCGCCGAAGATCTGCACTTCGGGCAGCGGCAGCGACACCGGCTCGTCGCCGGCCAGGTGCTGCCACAGCGGCAGGTCGTGCGCGAGTGCGGCCGCCTGCGCGACTGCGAGCGACACGGCGACGATGGCGTTGCCGCCGAGCTTCGACTTGTCGGGCGTGCCGTCCAGCGCGATCAGCTTCGCGTCGATGTCGGCCTGGTCGAGCGCGTCCATCTCGAAGATCGCGCGGGCGATCGGTCCGCGGACGTTGGCGACCGCCTGCGCGACATCGTAGCCGCCGTGCCGCGTGCCGCCGTCGCGCAGGTCGACCGCCTCGCGCGAGCCGCGCGAGGCGCCGGCCGGCGCAATGCCCCGTCCGACGACGCCGCACGCGAGCCGTACCTCGGCCTCGACGGTCGGGCGCCCGCGCGAGTCCCAGATGCGCCGCGCGTGGATCCGGGTGATCGTGGTCGGGGTCATGGCGACCACGCACGCACGAGTCGTTCCAGCGTCGCCGGCGGCCGGGCGACGAATTCCCGCGCGAAGCGCCGGATGGCGTCGCGGTCGGCGTCCGCGGTCACGTACTCGGCCGGCGACTTGCCGTCGACGCGCGCGAGCAGGAGGCCGGGCAGCAGCGCCGCCGTGCGCGCGTCGAGCGAAGCCCAGTCCTCCCACGCCACGTGCGGGCGGTAGGCGGCGACGAGCGTGCGGAACATCTCGGCGAACTGCGACCGCCACCGGGGCCGCCACACGCCCTTCAGCAGCAGGTGGTTGAGCACGAACGCGACGTCGAAGGCCGGGTCGCCGTACCACGCGCACTCGGCGTCGAGGATCACCGGGCCGTCCGGGCCGATCAGGATGTTCTTCGGCGAGAAGTCGCCGTGGACCAGCGCGCGGCGCGTGCCGGCGGTGGTCGCGACCAGCGCGTGCAGGCGGCCGGCGAGGTCCGGATGGACGGCCGCGGCCGTGACGAGGTACGGGTCGAGGCGGATGGCGTGGAACAGCGCGTCGGTCGCGAACCGCGCGGCGACGTCCGGCCGGCCGGCGGTCGCCGCGTGGATGCGGCCGAGCGTGTCGCCGACCTGGGCCGCCATGGCGCGGGTGGCCTCGCCCTGCGCCAGCAGCGCCTTCCAGACGGGATAGCGGTCCGGCGGCAGCCACGCCATCGCGAACGCGCCCGCTTCGCGATCCTCGCCCAGGATCGCGGGCACGGCGGATGGCACCACGGCGCCCGCGACACGCATCCACTCGACCTCGTAGCGGTTGCGCTCGACCGGGACCTGCCAGTCGGCCGCCACCTTGAGGCGCGGCAGCGCGCGTTTGACGCAAACGACGCCGGACGGCAGGTCTGCGCGATAGATGTCCGATGAAACGCCACCCGCGAGCGGCGTCAGCCGAATAAGTTGGTCAGCGCTCACTATCGCCATGCGAACCAAAGCACGCGCGAGCTCGCGATCGTCCGAGCCCGGGTTCGGCGGCGCCTTGCCAACCATGTCCATGTGTTGTGGAGGGAAATTCCCCACCGGTACGCAATTTGCATCCATTATGCGTCCCAGCGCTCGAACGATCCGCCACAATCCCTTGATTGCACAAGAGGGGGCCGGCGGCGAAGCCGGCGCAAGGCAACGGGAGGCCCACCGTGATTCGCTACGGATTCAACATCAGGACGCGCCACGGACAGCGCGTCGAGAACATCCTGATCATGGCCGCCACGCAGGGGGACGCCGAGCGGCGGCTGCGCCAGATGTATCACCATTGCGAGATCGTCGAGTGCCAGGAGCAGTGCGTGCCGCGGCGGCTCGACACGCTCGACGTCGAAGGCGTCATCGGCCTCATCAGCGCGGGTCCCGCGCTAGCGCAGAAGGCCGGCACCCAATAGCTCCTCGTACAGCGCCGCGTAGTCGTGCGCGCCGCGGCTGCCCGGCGCGTGGCGGAAGATGTCGAGGCCGACCGCCGGGCTCTCCGCGAGCTTCACGTTCTCCCGGATGCGCGTCGTGCAGATCTCGTCGGCGCGCAGCATCTCGCCCATCCGCTCCTCGACCGCCGCGCTCATCCGCCGCCGCACGTCGTAGCGCGTCAGCACGTAACGCCGCGGCAGCCGCCGCTTGAACACCGGCTCCAGCGCGTTCAGCGCGCGCTCGACCTGCTCGGCGCCCTTCAACGATAGGAAGTCCGCGGCCACCGGCACCAGCAGCAGGTCGGCGGCGAAGATCGCGTTCAGCGACAGCACGTTGAGCAGCGGGCAGCAGTCGATCACGACCGGACCCGGCACGGCCCCCTGCGCGTGCAGCGCGTGGCGCAGCCGCGTCACCACGTTGACGCCCTTGCCCAGCAGCGCGTCGAGCTTGGCGAGCTCGAGGTGCGCCGGGCACAGGATCGCGCCGCTCTTCGTGACCTGCGCCACCTCGTCGAGTGGCCGCTGCCGCACGAAAAAGCTGTAGACCGAATCGTCGGCGTGCGACGGGTAGACGCCGAACACGTGCGTCAGGTGGCACTGCGCGTCGAGGTCGACCGCCAGCGGCCGTTGCTTCGCCTGCCCGAACGCTGCGAGGAGGTTGAGCGCGGTCGTCGTCTTGCCGACTCCGCCCTTCTGGTTGAATACCGCGACGATCGCCACGGGGCGAAGGATACCTCAGGGCCGGCCCGGGACGGACCGCGCCGCCGGCCGAACGCGCCCGGGCCACGCGCGACGCGGCAATCCGTGCAAACGAGCCAAGCTCGGTTTTCGCGAAATGAGGGTCAGACTCGAATTTCCAGCACTGCGGAGCGCGCTGTCGCCAACCCGGCCGGAACTTCGAGTCTGACCCTCGTTTCAGATCACGCGCTTGCGCACCTGCGTGACCACGACTTCGGCGACGACCACGACGGCGAGGATCGCGACGAGGATCAGCGCGACGCGGTCCCACTGGAAGAGGTTCAACGCCGAGTCGAGCGCCATGCCGATGCCGCCGGCGCCGACCAGGCCCAGCACCGCGGACTCGCGGACGTTGATGTCCCAGCGGAACAGCGCGATCGACCAGAAGGCGGGCTTGACCTGCGGCCAGTAGCCGAACGTCATCCGCGACGTCCACGGCGCGCCGGCGGCGGTCAGCGCCTCGATCGGGCCGGGCTGTGCCTCCTCCAGCGCCTCGCCGAACAGCTTGCCGACGAAGCCGATCGAGCGGAACGCGATCGCGAGCGTCCCGGCGAGCGCGCCGGGGCCGAAGATGCCGACGAACAGCAGCGCCCACACCAGCGAGTTGACCGACCGCGACGACACGAGGATCAGCTTGGCAAGAAGGTTCAGCGGCGCGAACGGCACGAGGTTGTGCGCGGCGAGCACGCCGACCGGCAGCGCCAGCACCAACGCGAGCAGCGTGCCGAGCGAAGCGATGTGGATCGTCTCCATCAGCGCGTCGTGCACGCTCTCCTGGTAGTGCGGCCAGTCGATCGGCCACATGCGCGTGAAGAGGTCGACCACCTGCTCGGGCGCGTCGTACAGGAACTCCGGGATCACCTCGACCGTGCGCGCCGACGCGACGATGGCGGCGACGATCACGAGGTAGACGACGAAGCGGGTCAGGCGCTGCGCCGGCGTGAAGCGGCGCCATGCGCGCTCGGCGGGCGGAATGGCGGCGGAGGCGGCGGTGGCCATCAGTCCTCGTCCTCCATCCGGCGCACGCGCGCGCCGGGCTGGCGCCGCCGGAACAGGTCGGCGAGCGTCGCGTTCTCGATGAAGATCGCCCGCACGGCGGTGGCCAGGATCTCGCCGATCATGATCAGCGTGATGATCGAGATCAGGATCGCGCAGACGTAGTCGTAGTCGAAGCGCTGGAACGCCGCGAACAGCGTGCCGCCGATGCCACCGGCACCGACGATGCCGACCATCGTCGAGTTGCGCAGGTTGGAGTCGAGCTGGTAGGTGGCGAAGCCGATGAAGCGCGAGAACACCTGCGGCAGCACGCCGAACGCCAGCACCGAGGCGAACGGCGCGCCAGTCGCGCGCACGGCCTCCACCTGCTTGTCCGAAATCTCCTCGATCGCCTCGGTGAACAGCTTGCCGATGAAGCCGATCGACGCGACGGTGAGCGCGAGGATGCCGGCGAGTGCGCCGAAGCCGACCGCCTTGACGAACAGGATCGCGACGATGACCGGATGGAACGAGCGCGCCATCACGATCAGCGCCCGCGCCGGCCACGTGACCCACGCCGGCATCAGGTTGCGGGCGGCCGCGAGCCCGACCGGCAGCGCGAGGACGATGCCCAGCGTGGACGCCAGCACGGCGATCTCGAGGCTCTCCAGCAGGCCCTTGACCAGCAGCTCCCAGCGCGCGAAGTTGGGCGGGAACAGGCGCGAGAAGAAGCGGTGGGCGTTGTCCGCGCCGACCAGCACCCGCTCCCACGAGATCTCGAGCTGCGCGCACGCGTAGACGATGTACGCGAGCAGGGCCAAGCCCGCGACCCGCGACCACACGCTGCGCGGGAACGGGTCGGCGGGGAGGGGTGTGGAATGCGTGGCCGGCGTGCTCACCCGGGCTCCCTCACCCCGACCCACTCCCCGCAAGCGGGGAGCGGGCGTGGAAGTGGCGAAACGCCGCGCCGAAGCGCTCCCTCGCCCCGTGCAACGGGAGAGGGCTGGGGCGAGGGGCGCCTGCTGTCCTCACTGCAACCACCCCTCGCCGCCGTAGATCTGCTTCAGCACGTCGTCGGTCAGGTACGCGGGCGCGCCGTCGAACACGACGCGGCCGTCGGCCATCCCGACGATCCGGTCGGCGAAGCGCTTGGCGAGCTCGACGTCGTGCATATTGATGAGCACGGGGATCTCGCGCGTGCGCCCCAGCTCCGCCAGCAGCTCCATGATCTCGACCGAGGTCTTCGGGTCGAGCGACGACGTCGGCTCGTCGGCGAGCAGGAGCTTGGGCTCCTGCATGACCGCGCGCGCGATGCCCACGCGCTGGCGCTGGCCGCCCGACAGCGCGTCGGCCCGCCGGTTGGCGAACCCCGCGAGCCCGACGACGTCGAGGAGCTCGAACGCCTTCCGGATGTCGTCCGGCGGGAACTTGCGCCGCCACGCGCGCCACGGCGAAACGTAGCCCAGCCGGCCCGACAGCAGGTTTTCCATCACCGTCAGGCGCTCCACGAGGTTGTACTCCTGGAACACCATGCCGATGTGCCGCCGGGCGCGCCGAAGCTCGACGCCCGACAGCTTGGCGAGATCGCGGCCGTCGAACACGATCTCGCCCTCGGTGGGCTCGACCAGCCGATTGACGCAACGGATCAGCGTGCTCTTGCCGGTCCCCGACGGCCCGATGATCGCCGTGATGCCGCGTGCCGCGATCTCGAGGTTGATGTCCGTGAGGACCGGCTTGCCGGCGACGTACGACTTCGAGAGGTGGCGCAGCTCCAGCATCAGCCCTTCTTCGCCTTCGCGGCCGCCTCGGCCTCGCGCTTGGTCTCCTTCTCGTACGTGCTCTTGTCGAACGCCTGCCCGGAGCCCTTCGCCACCGCGCGCACCACGTCCCACGTCGTCTTGTAGTTGACCGGGAAGAAGCGGTCGGCGCCGTCGAACGCCTTCACCATCTCGGGCGGGAACCGGTAGTCGTAGAAGCAGCCCAGCATCTTGTCCACGAGCTTCGGGTCGAGGTCGTGCGCGTACGCGAACGACGACGTCGGGAACTTCTGGCTGCGATAGATGATGCGGAAGTCCGACTCCTTGACCTGTCCGCGCACGGCCATCCGGTGGAACACGTCGGAGGCGACGGCCGCGGCGTCGTAGTCGCCGGAGTTGACGCCGAGCACCGACTGGTCGTGCTTGCCGGAGAACACCGGCTTGTAGTCCTTGTCGGGCGTGAGGCCCTCGCCCGGGAAGAGCGCGAGCGGCGCCAGGTGCCCCGAGTTCGACGACGGCGACGTGTGCGCCACCTTCTTGCCCTTCAGGTCGGCGAGCTTCTGGTACGGCGAGTTCGCCTTGACGATGACGATCAGGTTGTAACCCTGGAATTCCTTCTCGGTGCCCTTGACCGCGAACGGAATGGCGCCCGCGAGGTTCACCGCGAATGCGGTCGGGCCCGTCGAGAAACCGCCGACGTGCAGCCGGCCGGAGCGCATCGCCTCGATCTCGGCCGCATTGTTCTGCACCTGGTAGAACACGACCTTCTTGTCGAGGCACTTCGCGAGGTGCGTCGTGAACGGCTTGAAGATGTTCTCGTACACGGCCGGATCCTCGACCGGCGTGTAGGTGAAGACGATCGTCGACGGGTTCTTCCACTTCTTGGGGTCGGTCGGCGGATCGGCGACCATGTCCTTGTTCGTGTCGCAGTACATCGTGTCGAGCTCGCCGCGATTGGCGCACGCGTCGGCGGCGAACGCGGGGGCGAGCGGCCACACCGCGAGGGAAAGTGCGAGCGCGCCCGCCAGGCGCGCGAACAGGGTACGAATGGTCATCGGGTCCTCCGTCTTGGCGATGCGCGCGGCTGCGCGCCCGTGGGCTCGAAATGCCGGGTGGCCGGCGGGTGCCGAACCGGCCGCGGCTTTCGTTGTGACAAAACTGTAACACTAGGAGGCGCAGGCCGCACCGTCGCGCCGCGGCGTTCCCCGGGCCCGTCCCGGCGCAGGCGTATCATCCACCCTCTTGCGGATCGCAATCCCGTGGCCTCACCCCTAAACGTCGTCGTGCTCGCCGCCGGGCAGGGCAAGCGGATGCACTCGGCCGTGCCGAAGGTGCTCCACCCGCTGGCCGGCCGGCCGCTCGTGTCCTACGTGCTCGCCGCGGCGCGCTCGCTCGCGCCGCGCGCGATGGCCGTGGTGATCGGCCACGGCGCGGAGGCGGTGCGCGCCGCGCTCGCGGCGCCCGACGTCGTGTTCGTGCTGCAGAACCCGCCGCGCGGCACCGGCGACGCCGCGCGCCTCGCGCTCCACGCGCTCCCGGCCGACGGCGTCACGCTGGTCACGATCGGCGACATCCCGCTCGTCCCGCCGGACGCGCTCGCGGCCCTCGTGCACGAGGCGCAGGCCGGGCACCTTGCCGTGCTGACGGCGAAGGTCACCGATCCGACGGGCCTCGGCCGCGTCGTGCGCGACGCCGCCGGCCGCGTGCGCGCGATCGTCGAGGAGCGCGACGCCGCCGCCGCGCAGCGCGCGCTCAACGAGATCAACACCGGCGTCATGGCCGCACCCACGGCGCTGCTCGCGCGCTGGGTCGCGGGGCTGAAGGCGGACAACGCGCAGCGCGAGTACTACCTGACCGACATCGTCGCCGCCGCGTGCGCCGACAACATCCCGGTCGTCGCGCACCTGGCGGCCGACGAGCGCGACGTGCGCGGGATCAACGACCGCGCGCAGCTGGCCGCCGTCGAGCGGGAGCTGCAGCTGCGGCAGGCGCAGGCATTCATGGCGCGCGGCGTGTCGCTCGCCGACCCCGCGCGCTTCGACGTGCGCGGCACGCTCAACTGCGGCCGCGACGTGCGCATCGACGTCGGCTGCGTGCTCGAAGGCGACGTGACGCTGGGCGACGACGTGACCGTCGGCCCGTACTGCGTGCTGCGCGACGTCGCCGTCGCCGCGGGCACGACGATCGAGGCGTTCTCGCACATCGTCGACGCGACGGTCGGCGCGAACTGCCGGATCGGCCCCTACGCGCGGCTGCGCCCCGGCGCCGCGCTCGCCGACGACGTGCACGTCGGCAACTTCGTCGAGGTGAAGGCAAGCACGCTGGGCAAGGGATCGAAGGCCAACCACCTGGCCTACATCGGCGACACGGCGGTCGGCAGCGGCGTCAATTACGGCGCCGGCTCGATCACCGCCAACTACGACGGCGCGAACAAGCACAAGACCGTCATCGGCGACGGCGCTTCCATCGGCTCGAACTGCGTGCTGGTCGCGCCGGTCACGGTCGGCGCGGGCGCGACGATCGGCGCCGGCAGCGTCATCGCGGAAGACGCGCCGCCGGGCGTGCTGACCGTCGCGCGCCCGCGGCAGGTGTCGATCGCCGGCTGGCAGCGGCCGGCGAAGCCCGGCAAGCCCGGCGCGAAGGAGTAGCCCCGGCATGTGCGGCATCGTCGGCGCGGCGTCCGCGCGCAACGTCGTCCCGATCCTGATCGAGGGCATCCGCCGCCTCGAGTATCGCGGCTACGACTCCACCGGGCTCGCGGTGCTCAACGGCCGCGACGGCACGACGCTCGAGCGGCTGGTGTCCACCGCGCGCGTGGCCGACCTCGACGCGCAGGCGCAGGCGCACCGCCTCGCCGGCACCACCGGCATCTCGCACACGCGGTGGGCCACGCACGGCGCACCCTCCACGGTCAACGCGCACCCGCATACGTCCGGCGGCGAGATCGCCGTCGTGCACAACGGCATCATCGAGAACTTCGAGGCGCTGCGCGACCGGCTGCGCGCGCACGGCTACACGTTCCGCACGCAGACCGACAGCGAGACCATCGCCCACCTCGTCCACGCGCACTGGCACGGCGCGGCGCAGGGCGACCTCCTGCGCGCCGTGCAGCTCGCCGTGGCCGAGTTCCAGGGCGCCTACGCGATCGCCGTCATCTCGGCACGCGAGCCGGGGCGCGTCGTCGGCGCGCGGCAGGGCAGCCCGCTCGTCGTGGGACTCGGCGCCGACGACCACTTCCTCGCCTCCGACGCCGCGGCGCTGCTCGGCGTCACGAACCGCGTCGCGTACCTCGAGGAAGGCGACGTCGCCGACGTCCGCCGCGACGGCTACGCGATCTACGACGCCGCCGGGCAGCGGGCCGACCGCGCGATCGTCGACGTTCCGGCGACCGCGGGCGCCGTCGAATTGGGCCCGTACCGGCACTTCATGCAGAAGGAGATCTTCGAGCAGCCGCGCGCCGTCGCCGACACGCTCGAAGGCGTCGAGCGCATCGACGCGATGCTCTTCGGCGCGCGCGCCGAAGGCATCCTGCGCGACGTCGACGCCGTGCTGATCCTCGCCTGCGGCACCAGCTATTACTCGAGCCTCGTCGCCAAGCAGTGGATCGAGTCGGTCGCCGGCCTCCCGTGCACGGTCGAGATCAGCAGCGAGTACCGCTACCGCGACAGCGTGCCCAACCCCAGGGCGCTGGTCGTCGTCGTGTCGCAGTCGGGCGAAACGGCGGACACGCTCGCGGCGCTGAAGCACGCGAAGGCGCTGGGCCACGCCCACACGCTCGCGATCTGCAACGTCGCGACGAGCTCGATGGTGCGGCAGACGCAGCTCACGTTCCTGACGCGCGCGGGCACCGAGGTCGGCGTCGCGTCGACCAAGGCCTTCACGACGCAGCTGGTCGCGCACTTCCTGCTTGCGCTGACACTCGCGAAGCAGCGCGGGCGGCTCCCGGCCGCCGACGAGGCGAAGTGGTTGCGTGCGCTGCGCCACCTGCCCGCGGCGATCCAGGGCGCGCTGGCGCTGGAGCCGCACCTAATCGCGTGGGCGCAGGCGTTCGCGAAGAAGCAGCACGCGCTCTTCCTGGGGCGCGGCCTGCACTACCCGATCGCGCTGGAAGGCGCGCTGAAGCTGAAGGAAATCTCGTACATCCACGCCGAGGCGTATCCTGCCGGCGAGCTGAAGCACGGCCCGCTCGCACTGGTCGACAGCGAGATGCCGGTCGTCGCGATCGCGCCCAACGACGTGCTGCTGGAGAAGCTCAAGAGCAACCTGCAGGAGGTGCGCGCGCGCGGCGGCGAGCTCTACGTCGTCGCCGACCTCGACAGCCACCTGACCGCCGGCGACGGGCTGCACGTCATCCGCGTGTCGGAGCACGCCGGGCTCCTGTCCCCGGTCGTGCACGTCGTGCCGCTGCAGCTCCTCGCGTACCACGCGGCGGTGCTGCGCGGGACCGACGTCGACAAGCCGCGGAATCTCGCGAAAAGCGTGACGGTGGAGTAGCCGATCGCGCAGCGCGGCTCGTGTTCCTTAGCAATAGAGTCTAGAAGCTCAATTGCAACGAAATCATCAATCTAGCTGCGCACTACATTCGCCGTTTTGCTGGCCAATGTCTGGAAAATTCCTTCCAATCTCAGCTTTGCGTCAGCCGCTTTCAGCAATAAAGCCTGGAATCCGCTCCAACCTTTGATGCCATACGGGAATCAGAGTGTGGAAGTCCTGTCGTCCGTAGGTATCACGCAGCACTCGTCGTTCGAGGATAACGCGAAACATCGTACCCGTTTGTTCCGCACGAACTGGGCGTCCACGGCCGTCGCCCCTAGCGTCGTCGCCGCCTGACCTGTGCAGGAGCTACGAAATCCCACCAGACTGGAGTGTTTAAGGCGTCGTGTCCTTGAGCACAATAGTCACTAGGCCGGAAGTACCCATGCGGACTTCGGCTTTGCCGTCAAGCGCCCGAGCTGTTCCCAAGCCAGTGACGGCTGCGCTCCCCGCGACAGTGCCGTCGGCAAAATAGAAAAGGACGTTCGTTAGCCAATCAGGCGGTTTTGGAAGATCGGAGCCTGTGCAGCTACCAAGCGCCTTTTCCAAATTCATCGCCACTTCGTTTGAACCCGAATAAGTAAGCAATACCCCCTTCTTCACGTCCGAACCGCACGGCCCCACGGGTAGCAACCTCTTGAGAGCAACGGTTATCCCAAATGCATCGGCGTGGGAGCCGCGACCTCCATTCGTGGCGGCATAGATAACGAAACAGTCGCCATCCCAGAACTCTCGATGATAGTTGTCGCCGGTCGAGGAACTGACGGCCAATCCACCATGAAATCCCGGGCGCGTGGTGTCGACCTCATAGCCAGCTTGTGGCTGGGCGCAAATTCTATCGGTAGAGGTTTCCACGCGCCTGTCCGCGATAGCGTGCGTAGTGCGCTCCCACCGGGCACCGGTCACTTCTAGTGAAACGTCAGCGGACGCTACCTTCTTCGACGTAACCTCCGAAATATTGATATTCAAGGCTTTGAACAGTGCCGTTTGCGCGGGTTCATAGAAGAACACCAAAGCAAAAATGCCAATGGCCCCGGCTGCGCGAATCGCAACTCCTGGTCCGGAGAGTTTGATCTTGAGTAGGCCCGGGATTAGCGCTGCGAATGCTGCTGCAGACAACGCAAGGACGACTAGGTAGATGCGGACCTGAAAGGGCGACGGGTTAGGATGCTGCTCGGCCAGACGCAATAGGTAGATCAATCCTGCGATGCCCAACAGCCCAGGAAGCCATACGTCGGCCTTTTCCATGGCCCAACGCACCGGGTCTATGCTTTCGCGCGGATCATTCGAGTCGACAGGCATGGGACTCCCGATAAGCGGTTAGCTTGCAAGATGGCCTAGGACCGTCGAGACGAGCGAGAAGTCCACCTTCGATTGTGTGGAATCCCCGGCTGCCTCGCGCTTGACTTCCAGCGCCGCTGCCGCGGCGCCGCGCTATTTCTTCTTTGTTCCGTATGGGCTCTGATTGGTCGGCTTCAGCGAAATCCCCTCGCTGGATGCCTTCTGTTGCACGGCCGCCGCGGTGCGCCCGAGGTGCAGCGCGAGCACGCGGGTTGGCGTGTTCTGCTTGACCTCGCGCTTTAGCTGCTGCATGTCGCTCGGAGACCAGTCCTTGCCATGATTCTTAGGTGCCTTAGCCATTGCCGTCTCCGCAAAGAGAGTCATCTGGAACTCGCTCGAACCTCATTTTGACGTGAGTCAAGCGATCCCGACAAGCGACTTAGACGCGGCGGATTACTTCGGTGCTTTACCCCGCCTTCCCCTCGTCCGCTCCATTGTTCGGGCGAGCCAACTCGCGTCATACTTTCGAAGCCAGCGAAATAGCAGGTCGTACGAGTGGCCGTCTATACTCTGCCCGGTCAAGGGGAGCGCGGACATTCGCATGGATTCGAACAGCACCCGACGCCGGGTTCGCAGATTTCGAATGTCTTCGGGTGTGCCTCGCCGTGTCTTCGCGACAATCGCGGTCAACCACTCTCGGTCGTAGCGCTTGAGCCACGCATACAGTGCTCTGTACCGGTGCCCAGACCCGGCAAGCTCCTTCGCCCTGGCCGGCGACGAACGCCAAGCTTGAAACAAGGATCGATACTGCTCGCGCGAGTTAACCCGTCGAGCGTGACGCGAAGCCCTTAGGTTCGTCTCGATGAGCTTGCTCGCCAACCATTCGGCGTCGTGCTTTCGTAGCCACGTAACCAGCGCATCGTATCTATGCGCACCGTAGGTCGCGCTGCGCATACCGTTGGGGGACAACCGCGCAGACGCGAAAAGCGCTCTGTACTCCACTCGCGTCCGTTCGCGCTCATCCTGATTCACCAAAGAACGCGGCGTGCCCTTGAGGGTGGCGGTCAACCACTCGGTATCGTTGCGTTTTAGCCAAGCCACCAAGGAACGATACCGGTACCCAGAGATCGATTCGCTTCCCAGCTTGGACGCCGAGGCGCGCATCGACTCGAAGACCGCGCGTCGTTCGACACGCTTGGCATCCAACATGACGCCTGCTCGCTGTTTTACTGCACTTCGCTCGCGCCTCAGCTCCTTGTAGACGGTCGATACGTCGACCTCGGTCAGCGCGGCGATCTTCGACAGGGGAACTGCGCAGGCCGCGGCACTGGCAATGAATTTGTCGCGCTGGCCGCTCTCGCGCAGCGCGGGTGCGATCTCGGCGCGCTGGGCCAACAATGCATCGACGAGACTATTCGGACTTCGATTCGTTGCCTTGGCCGCAGCGGCCAAATCGAACTGCTGCTGACGGAGTAACTGCATCACGGGAACCCGGGATCGCGCCTCTGCCCTAGCCTCGAAAGCCTCTACTGCTTTGGCATACGCGTCGAGCGAGCCGAACGTAATGCCGATCAAGGCGAGGTGAACAGCAGGCGGTACCCGTCTTTGACTGCTGTGCCCGAACAGCGTCGGGAGCTTATCTATGTTGGCCTTCGCAAAGCCCAGTTGTCGTAACAGTGCCGCTGAATACGTCGCCTCAAGTTGTGACCATATCCAGCGAGGGAACTGCTGCGCGTCGCGTAGAGGAGCGCCAAGATCATCGAGTCTTTCGTGATAGACCTTAGTCCGTAGGTCACCGGGGACTGCAACTTGCGAACGCAATAGCGCGTCGCTCATCGTGGCAAATCGCTTCGTCCCTTCGCCGAGGTTTGTCTCCTCGCGTAAGCGATATGTTGGTACAGACGCAGTACCGCACTTCGGGCAGCGGGCGTGCGGGACCCGGAGGATGGTGAAGCGCGAGTGCCGGGTGTGGAAGCCACCGCACTTGGGGCATGAATCAATCAAGTCTGCTTCGTGCTCGGGACATACGAGTACCCCCGGCAACTGGTGGCCACGACGCCAAAAGGAGATGCCATTTCGCTCCAGTTGAACGTCCACACATATGGGACACAGCCGCAGTAGGCGAAGCTGGTTACCCGGAACACCAGCCGTCTTCGCCGCTCGCACGAGATGTCCATGACGCATCTTGGCTACCATAGTGTCGGCGGCAGCGGTCGAGAGGAAGGGGCGGTAGTAGGGAAGCGTCGTATGGCGATGGATTACATCTTCACTACTGCCGAGACATCCGCCAGTCGCGTCGCGTAGAAAGTCGAGCTTGCCGGGAAGCGTCGGCGAGATTCGAGTGGTCGCGAACAACCGGTTGATACTCACGCTGTCTCGTTGCGCCGTAAGGCAGTGATAGCGCGCGACGACTGAGTAAAGCAGCTCCTCAGGGTGCGGTGCAGGGAAGAAGGCTATGGGCGCCGCGCTCATCGCAGACGGCTATCTCTGACGTATATAACCCGCGCTGACCGTGGCCATTGCGCTCACGGTCATCCCGACAGCCGCTGCCGCACTCACTGTTTCGGTGACTGCGAGGGCTGCCGGCTATCGAAAGCGGGCGCCACTTTCGTTCCGCGCTTGCGCGCCGCTTCGAATTCATCCAAGAGCATCTTGGTTGCCTCGTTCTGATGAATGAGATAATTGCTTCGAAGAATCCGCCACGCCAGATTGGGATGCGAATAGCCGTTGTCGAAGTAGACCGAAGGCTTGCCGGTGGCCGAGGCGGCGAACTCGTCAATCGTGCGATACGCCTGCATGTTCCAACTCAGCTTGAGTAGCTCGTTCACGACCGCGTTTGCCTCCAGTGATGCGCTCGTGGCCGGCACGCGGCGAAAGTAGTCGCGCAGCAGCCTGACGGCAAATTCATCGGCGTCCTCCTCACTGCGCTTCGCGAGTGCAGGTTCGATGTTCAATTGCGTCAGATTGCCCTGCTCGATGGTCCCACCAGTCGTACCTTTGGATAGGTGTCCCGCTTCATGAAGGAGCATGAAGGTGAGCAACGCCTCTCGATCCAAGTCCAAGCGGCCGGCACCTTGGGAATGCGCGGCCGCCCAGCTCGATAACAGGGCGGGATTCACGAAGACACACGCGCATCCGCTCGGCACGACCGCTGGCGAGGATGGTGCGGTGTCGCTAGGCGCAACCAAATAGACGGGAACCGTGCCTCCTTGGGCTCCGTCGACCGACGAAGCCCATGCCGCTCGCAAGCGAATGGGGCCTTCCGCCAGCAGCAGGTTCGCATGCCGGATGGCGTCGGCGACGAGTCCTTCATCCTCGGTTGTCGCTTTCAATCCTCGTTCCGCCACCGGATCGCTTGCTGGCGATACGGCTGCCACGGGGATGACGAGGGCCAGGAGGCTGCAAAGTGCTATAGCAGAACCGACGCAGAGACGGCTCGTCATATTGATCGACCCGGAAAACCCCATACCGCATAATCTCCCGGAGTCGTCGTCCGAAGTAAATACCGGGGAGGGAATCATGCGCCTCTTAGCCGCGGCCTTTGGTTTCATTGCCCTATTTTCCGGTGCGGTAGGTGCCGATGACGCCAAGCCGCCGCCGCCTCCGACGACCGTCCCCGACCCGATCTCAGCGAGGTCGGTATTTATATGTGTGGAATGCGATCAGCCCTTCGATCTAGCTTCCCACAAGGAGATTCTCGCCGCACTTGTCGACAATGGCTACGTCGGTGAGTTGCGCAAGGCGCTCTACACGCAGGACTTCGGCCACCAGTTCCAGTCCAAGGCGCACTTCGACAATTGCGACTTTGACGGCGCGACGCAGTACATCGAAGAACTCTTGAAGGAGGTTGGCACCCATGTCGTGGCCGCCGAGAACGCGCGCTCGCTTGGACAGCAAGCGCGAGTGCAATCCGAGATCAAGCAGGCATTCTTTGCCTTAGGCCAAGCCCTACACGCGGTGCAGGACTTCTACGCGCATTCGAACTACGTAGAGCTGATGGTTCCGCGGGCGACACGGGTGGAGGATATTGAACGCGTCGCGCCCTGGCGACCGGACGGGCGGCAGAGAATCAGGAAGTTGAGGGAAGCCGGGCTCGTGTCGGGAGTGTGGCGCTGGGGATTCCCAAAGTCCTGCCCCGAAGGCACGCCGTCGCATGGCGAGCTAGCCAAGGATAGTGAGGACACCGCAAGCGGCAAGCGCGAAATCGCACATCTCAGGGATTCGACGCAGTATCGCATCGCTCTGTTTCTTGCGCGCGAGGACTCGCTAGTGCTTCTACGCGAGGCATACAAGCAGTGGCCGCTGCTAAAGCAAGTTGGCGGTCCCAACGTCTTTCTGGATGTCATCATCGACCGGCGCACATTCTAAGACTCGCCCAGGCCAGCGAGCACCTGCTACAACAAGACCCATGAGTCATCCGGCGCGCAGACGACCTTGACGTATTCGATAGAACTGACCGGCGCCGGACGAGCGTACTACGAAGGCAATGACCGCGCCGTTGAGAAGGCCGTGGTCTACCTCATCGAGCGGATCGGCGCCGACCAATGGCGCCGCCGCAAGCAAGCCGTCCATGACCGCTACATGGCGAAGCTTGCCTCGCCCCCAGCGCAGGTCGAGGGCGTGAGCGTTCGGGATCGAGAAGATGAGATCGCCTGGTATCTCTTCCTCGGTGAAACCCTCATCGCCGATCCCCCTGCGGTCGACTCGGACCAAGTTCATCGCGTCTGGCCGTACTTGTCGGCATTTGGTCGAAAGCTTGATGCGATTCTCGCAATCGGCAATGTGGACGAACGCCTCGCTCGCCTCGTCCGTGAAGTCAGAGATCAAGACCCCGACCAAGCGCTCTTCGAGTTGCTGGTCGGTGCGACCTACATCGAGGAAGGTTGGTCAGTGACCGCTCTTCCCCAGACTTCCAGCAAGACGCCGGACTTCGAGATCAAACGTGGGTTGGTGCGGTTCGAAGTCGAGTGCAAGCGGCTCGCGCGAAGAGGCGAGTACACCGAACTCGAACGCGACGCTTGGCTGCGTCAATGGGAGCCGGCTGCCCGCTGGCTCTTTGAGAACAAGCTTTCATTCTTCTTCACAATCTTGATCCATGAAGAGCTGGCAACGCTACCGGACCAGTATATTTTCAACGCGCTGCATGCCCAGTACGACGCCGCGGCCAAGAGCTTTCGCCCTCTGGACTCAGCCGCGCTTACCATTCGCTGCACGCCGACCGACTACGCGCGCATTGGCAAGTCGCTCGCTGTGTCTTATACGAAGTGTCAGAGCAGCGCGGAGCGAACGCTAACGACCGGGCGCTACGAACCCGACTTCGGGCTGACTTTGATTCTGGGTGGAAAGCGCGTCACAGTGGGGCCGCCAACCGTGGCGGGAAACGTCTATTGGGATTCGATCATCTACGCCACCGGCGCCTACTGGCGGACCGATGCGCCCGCGGCAATCGCAGCCAAGGCCCGCGACATCGTCAAACGGCTGTCGGAGGCCACGAACCAGCTCTCCGGCCAACGCGGAGGGATCGTTCACTTGGGGATAGAGGCGGCGGAGGGAGATGATGTGGAGTTAATGCGCACGAACAGGATCATCGACTCCGTATCCCGATTCGACCCCCGCGGCAAGCCTTTGGAATGGGTTTTCGTGCACTACTTCAAGCACCAGAGCTTTCCCGACGGCACATGGGCATTGGACGAAACCTGCCAGTGGCATGGTCACGCTCCCGGGCTTTATCGCCCAATGCGCTCGCACTTTGTCGTCTCCCCCCACGACTCTCCGTCGATTGAACGATTTCCCGGGTCCGGCGCGACGGCATCACATTCACCTAGCTAATTTGTAGCCCAACCAAGGATCGCGCATGGCACTCAAATTCGCCGGGGCTTGGAGATTCGAACCTCCACCGGACGGGAAGTTTCGAAACAAGGAGATTCCGGGAGAAGCCGTGGGCGAATTCAGTGGAATGATCGCCAAGATCGCAACACAGGGGGACAGATGGCGCATTCTCGAATACTTCAAGGGGCACTACTGCGCTGCGATTGGCGCTACGCACTATCGCAGTTCTTCCGAGAGTTGGGCGGAGACCGATCTTGACCGGACCATGTCGAGCGCGACCGACAACGCGCCGCTCTTTGTCGAAGCGTTTTTCGATGCGTGTGAAGGAATTGGCCGCGACCACCCCGATTGGTTCGTCCCCGACGCAGACATGATCAACCGCGTCTTGCGCAAGCATGAGATCGGCTATGAGATTCGCGATCATGAGTTGCTGCTGCGTGAGCAGGCAGCGCCCATCATCTCGGTAGATCCACCGCCGCCGACGCTCGCCGAGATGGCCGTCGAGCTGTTCCAGGCATCGTTAGCTCGGTCGGACGAGCTTCTCGCGCAGGGGCACTCGCGCGAGGCCGTGCAGGAAGTCCTCTGGCTGCTTGAGACGACCACTACGGCCTTTCGCGGCGTTGAAACCGAATCCGGCTCTATCCAAGGCAAATACTTCAATCAAATCGCGCGCGAGCTACGAGCCAAGGGAGGCAGCGTCACGCTGGAACGCGCAATGGAGTGGATCACGACGATGCACGGCTATTTGTCCTCACCGTCAGGCGGAGGTGTGCGACACGGTCTCGATCTACGAGACGGCGTCGAGATCGGCCCCAATGAGGCCCTACTCTTCACCAATCTGATCCGAAGTTACCTATCGTTCCTGCTGGCCGAGCACGAACGACTTAGCAAGCGCTAGACGACCGCAACCCATCGGAGTTCGCTGTCAGGCTGCAAGCCAAAGGTGGGCAACGGCAATCGGGTCACTGGGGCGACCGGTCTCGGGGTGTGGCTTCGGCCGCCCATGGATGGAGTCGTGCATCGGCGGCGCGCCCTTTGAAAGCGGAACCGCCGCCGGTGCGCGCTTGACGTGGTACTTACGTCGATTTGCTTTGATCGCGAGGTATTGCGCGAGGCTCTTGGGCAATGTGTGCTTGGTGCCTCGCACGTACCCCAGCATAATGGCCTGTGAAGTGTTCCACGAATACAGGCTGTGCACGAAGCGCAAGAGCCCGGTGCTGCAGTAGTTCCCGACGGACCGTTGGCTGTCGAGGATTTTGGCTTCGATGAAGAGGCCGTGCGTGAGCGGACTCATGCCAGCGCGGGTGGGGCGTCTGAAGTAGAAGTCGGGCACGGTGTCGAACGCAGGTTGCCCCGCATTTGTCTTCTGCTTCGACGTGGATTTGGCATCGTATATCGGGAACACGTCGATCGTTTCATTCACGATGGCAAGAATGGGATGCTTGCTCCAATGCTTTTCCACCAACTCGTTGATCTTCAGCACAATGGCTTCCGAGTATTGCCGCTCCTCGAACTCCTTCCGCGCTTTGGTTAGCCACGCTGCATCCGCGCACAGCAATCCCCATACCTCGCGCAGCAACGTTTCGATTGCGCAAATCTCCAGATCACTGAATTGCGCTGTCGTCCGTGCGCGATTGTCGCTCAAGAACGAGGGATGCGAAGTCACGCGTCGACCGCCGCGGTTGGCAGCAAGTGGTTGCTATGCCGACTGACAATCTCGCGCGCGCACAAGCGCGCCCGTGAGCGAACCCAATAGCGGTACTGTGAAACCATCGCCACACCGAGGTGCAGGGGCCCAGCTTCCACGATGATCTGCGTTGCCCCCGCGTGCCGGCCCAGATCGGAAAGCCAGGGGCGAAGCCATGGAGAGGGAATCGCGTCTTGCGTAGTGATACTCAGGAACGTCCAGCCGCCCGCAGACTTCGCGTGAACGGAGACCCGGACGCTGACGTTCACCAACGAAAAGTGCGGCTTTAGCAGTGCCTGCAGCTCTGAGGCGTACTCCCTGACCTGCTCGGAGCTGGGCGGCGACTCCGCGATGCGAATTTGACTCGCGTAGGGCGAGGCAACCGCAAGCGTATCGGCGATGACGCGCTGCTCGCTGGCGGTCAACGCATAGACTTGCGCGACGAACGCATCGACTTCCTGCCACGGACGCTGGCCACCTTCGATAGCGTGCGACAGTGCTCGCAAGCGCGCGATCTGATGTGCCTCCAATTGATCGAAGGGCACGACGGGGAAGCTGTCCACATCTTCCTTTTGGAGTGTGTCGCGTTCGACCCCGAACTGGGAACTCGTCATCAGCGCGTAGTAGATAAAGAGTGTGCTCGCGGTCAAGACATGAAGGTAGCGAGCAAGGTCCACTGCCGCCCCTTCAGCGAACCCGGCCGCCGAAAATCCGAAGAACGACTCCGAGTAGGCGACACGAGAGGTCGCAAGCAGCCCAACACCGTTATCGCGCTCATGCTGAATGGAGACCGGAAGCAGCAAGAGAGGCGGCTCATAGATTCCCGGGTCTCGGGCGCGCTCAAGCGTTGGGTGGGCGAAGGGCGGAAGACTATGCGCGTCAAGCGCGAAACGCGGCTGCGCTGATTTCCGCTCCCGTCGAAGATCGGGCCATCCCTGCATATGAGGGGCGGGTCTCGGATCGCTTCCTTTGACTTTGTATCCCTCCCCGCTCGCCAAGCGCTTGCCTCGCCAATAGGATTGGAGGGTCGGCAGACCGCGCTGTTCGAGCCGTTGCATGATCTCGGCGTCGAGTTCGGTGCCTCGGAACAGCTCCTTCAGGAGGGTTGGCCTTTGCGCGAGAACTTGGCTCTCGATAGGCTCGGCGCTCGCGTAGTCGACCCGCATCACGCCGCGGTCATTGAGTGCCGATTCGATTTGCGGGCTGAGATAGTTGAACGCGTCGAAGCCCTTTGTGAACGTATTGCGGGCAAATAGCAGGCACCACGGCGCGACGATATTGGGCCAGACCCCTTGCATACGCAGCGCTGAGCCGTTCAAGATGCCCACAACCTTGATCGTCGAGAAAAGCGCTTGCCGTGCCGACGCGCCACCACCGTCGCGATTGAAGAGAATGCGCGCATGCAGCGCGAAGGCGATGACGCCGTCGGGTTTTGCCCACTCCATCGCACGCCATACAAATGGCAGGTCGGGCCGGTTGTCCGGATTCTTGTAGCTTTGACTGAGCCCTTGGAGGGCAGCGTGTTCAGGAAACTTGGCCGCGAGCCGCGCGAGGTTCGCACGAGCCGCCTCGTTCAGGGCGGCGGCCCGGGCTCCCTTCCACGAGGTCCACGGCGGATTGCCAACGACGAGGTCATATTGCTCGTTGTGCTCGTTCCCAATGGCCGCCCCGAGGCTTCCCAGCACGTATGGGTTGGGGTGGCCTTCTCCCTCGCGTCGCGCCAACGTAAGTACCGATCCGATCATGGGATGAAAGCCGATCCCCTGCACGTCTTGAATGTCGGGGTCAAGCTCCAGCGCCGTGAGGTAGAGGCTCAAGGCGGCTAGCTTGAGCGCCGACAGATTGATGTCGAACCCACGAATTTGTTGATAGAGAATCTCGCGCAGGCGCTTCCGGCTCGGTCGTCCACGCATCCTCCATTCCGTGGCCACCAAGTGGCGATACGCGCAAACGAGGAAAACGCCCGCGCCCGCAGCCGGGTCCAACACCTTGGCGCCGCGCTTGCGCCGGGCGATCAGCGCACCGAGTGACTGCTCGACAATGAACTCGGCAATGGCACGTGGCGTGTAGTGAATGCTTTCGGCTCGCGCCAGCGAAACACTTGTGGCGTCGGCCAGCGACGGTCCGTGTGCATGCGCGAACTGTTCGTAGACCTCGCTCAAAAGGCCGGTGGGCACGTGAGCGAAATCGATGTCCGCCCACGCCTCGCTCATGGAAAGCTGACCGCCCGGAGCCCGACGAACGATTCGCGCCAACGGGACCATAGCGTCGTGATCTGCTTGGACGATCCGAGCGAAGAAGCGCGGGTAGTTCTCGTCGGATAGTTGCAGCAGCTCGCCATTGAAGGTGTCGTCTAACCACTTACACGTCAGCACCGCATTTTCGACGGTGTCGAAGCATCCCACGTCGGACCCGCGCAACGACGGAAACGTCGCCTGATTCATGAAGCCGCGGTCGATGAGAAAACGGGCGAACAGCGCGCGCCCGACGAGCGATAGGACATCGCTCTCACGTCCCTTGAACGCGGCAGACGCCAATAGCTGCTGATTGGCGTCAGTCACCAAGTCCAACAACACGTCGTGAAACGCGCGCTCGTTTGCCCGACGCTGTCGATCTCCCGCCGGCTGCAACGCCGCCCATCCGTTAATCGTCAAGTCTTGGATGAATGTCGGTCGCTTGTCGACCTCGACCGAGACGCCTTCGGGCAGGTCACGCTGCAACCCCAGCGAATACACCGTGATACGCCCGGGATCGTGCACAGCTAGATACGCAATGTCGCCTCGACATGCGAGCTTCGCGCGCAAGGTCGCGACATCCTGGTTTCGCTCCACGGGATCGTCCGCGAGCGCACTCGCTTCCACTACGTAGAGCAGTGGACGACGCTCGAACTCGATTACGGCAGCGGGTTGAATTCGACGATCTTCGCCCGCTCCGCGGTCAACGCCACGCAATAGGTCGAGATACTCGATGGTCGAAGGGCTCGGCGCCTGCAGTTCCAGGATGGTCGCGCGGGGCGCGCCCAGAGCCTCCAGTTCGCGACGTAGTTCGACGGTGGAGGTCGCCATGCGCTAAGCCGCCCTGCGGGTCGACCGGGACCGAGTTCCAACCGACGCCACGCCGAGGCTCATCACTTGTTGAACCGGCGCTCCTCCGGTCCAAAACCGATCAGCCGCTTCCGCGGCCGCCGACAACGGTATCGTCATGGTCAAGCAGCCGACCGCCGGGCGGGCGTCGAGTGTCCACTTCGTGGTGAACTGCAGGACAACGTCGCGCGCCGCCTTGGCATTGCCCGGCGTCGCCATGCGCTTGTACAGGGCGGCGGAAATCGGCTTGAACTGTTCGAGATCGAACCCTGCCTCGACCAGCATCTTTACGACAAAGAGAAAACCCAAGTCGGTACGCGAGTAGAGTGCGGCGCTGCGCTCGCGCGTTTCGCGACTACAGAAGGGTTCCAGTCCTTCAAGCCAGCGCCGAAGCTGCGGCTTCTCGATCTGGAGCGCTTCTGCAAGAGCGGCTCGCCGAAGCGGCGGCGACATGGGTTCCCCGGGGACGATTGTGAGCTTATAGTAGCACAAACTGTGCTGATTTCAGCGCAGATCGTGCAGAGACAAACCCAGATCGGCCACTGCGATGACGCTCACTTGTTTTCTCTTCTTGCGGCTGCGTCCGTGAACGCGTCGCTCCGACGGGGACATGTCCGACGAGCGCTGCACTATCATGGATAACGTTGGCTTCGGCCGGTTGCCCGGATGCTGACGGACACTCACATTGAAGAAGAACATACCGCGCACGGCCTCGCCGCTGATTCCCCTGACGGACTATCTGCGGATGCATAACGTCATGCGGAGCGTGCTGGATAGTCTCGACGCACGGACCGCGCATGCCTGTCTTTTCTTCAGCGTCGCGGGCGCGACGCTATTGCGCGAGTTCTACAACATGGATGCGCGGGTTGTGGTGGGCGCGATGGTGCTTCTCCTAGATGATGATCAGCGCAACGTCCTGACATTCGCGACGTTGGAAGAAGGACGCCTCCGAAGCACGAAGGAGGCGTTTCATGCGTGGGTTACGTGCAGTGGCTACGCCGTAGACTTCATGGCGCCACTTTTTCCTGAGAGCTGTGCGGCGGCAGGACATCCGTTCCTCGCCCCGTCACACATGTTTCAAAAGCGACTGGAGTCCATGGCGGCGAGTCATGAGCACCTGGACGCGCCCGGCGACTTCCACCTCCTGCCGAACCCCGAACTTGCCGCAGAGCTGCAGCAGTCGTTCTACAAGAAGCCTGCGGGCTCGGATTTGGTCAACGTCTGCAGGGCTTGGTACCGCCGTCCGCCTCGCACGCTGGCGTCGCCGATGATGATGCGTGACGACTTGGGCCAGGTGACTCGAATCAACCTGAAGAGCACGCCGATGTCCGGCGTCTGGTGAGTGCTGGCGCCGGCCCTATCGATACACCCTGCGGTCAAGGCGTTCGAGATCAGCCGTCGATGGGAGAGAACTGAGATCCCTCCCTGCACACTGTTTTGGATCTCGCAGACCGCAAAGGATTTCTGTCCAGAGTTGATCGTGCTGGCTTAGGTATACACGAGTTCCGCGTTCGTGTCGTGCCGCCTTCCATGCCACGGAGAACAAGCCCTTTACGTGAGCCTCGGCACTGTCGCTACAGTCTTGTCGGGCGTTAAGGCACGCCTTCAAATAGCGGTCCGCCGCTTCGTGGTAGTCCACGACTGCATCGCCCGCGGTGCTAGGGCGGCCCACACATCCCCCGAGGGCGACCGCGATGGCGATGAGCTTGATGATCCGGCCAGGTCTTGGCTCAACGGCCGCAGGAAGCTCGCTGTCGGATTGCGAACGCATGGTCGGCATGGTGGCAGGGGCCGAGATGTCGACAGGATGCAGCTCTGAAGACACCTCGGACCGGTCCTTCTCTACGCTAGGGTGTACTGGCAAAGACCCTCAGGCGCCGCGCTCGGCAAATGGACCCGACTGTATGGCAATGGAGCCGTCCTTTGCCGGCTTCGGGCCGTCGTGAGGGAGGCTGTCGGTGTGGTCCTTCACTTTGCCGCCGGCGATGTCGTACCGATGCACTTGATGCACCCAGCCCCGTTCACCGCCCACAAAGACGTACAACCCGTCTTGCGAGATTTCACCCACCTTAGGCGAAGATTGGATCGGCTTAGGCGTGGCCGGGGAACTCTTGCGCTGCGCGAAGAATGCAGCAGAGTCATTGTCGGGGTTGGCGACCTGCGCTTGCACGCTGGTCGCACCGACTGCACTGAGAACAAAAGCCATGACGATTGATTTCATAACACTCTCTCTTGACGAATTGGGTCCCTCTCCCCTCAGTCGAGAGGATTGGGGGCACTAACAGCGAGGAATAATCTGATTCGATTGCGGGGCTGCTGAAACCAACCCACGTGCAATCGCTACACGGGAGCGGCCGTTGACTTGGGTGGCCGCTCCAACCGCTCCGGCGGCACCGCCGCAAAGCGAATCGCGCGCGGAAAGATGCGTTGCCAGCGACTGGCAAGCGTTGGCGTTTCAGGGCGAGCCATCAAGATCGCGGCGCCACTACAGTGCTCCGCGCAATCTGCAGCGATCAGCGCATCGACCGACGATGCTGGCTGCGTGGAGTCCATGGTCAACCTTACATCGTTGAGATCGCCACCGTCGTTCCGGGCGCCGTAAGCGGCGACCCGCGCGGCGTCATCGGCGTGGTACGCGTGTGCGGCAAGAACAACGCCTGCCTGAAGCACGACAAGTACCAAAAGCAGAAGCGTGGCGATGGAACGATGGAGTGACCTAGACATTGCGATTGCTAAAAGCCGCGGTCCATGCCTTTGTGTCGACTGACACGCAAGACCGGTGGCAACGCTTATACGACACAAACCTTCACCAAGAGTTCTCGTGCAAACAACACTAAGCAGAACTCATCGATACTGAGCAGCGACTTCCGCAGCGACCTGTGAATGCAACTGTTCCGGCGTGTACTCCGTCAGCGGCTTACCGTTGATGAAGAACGTCGGTGTTTGCATCACCTTCAACGCCTTCGCGTCCGCTAGGTCTTGTTCAACGATCTTGGCGTACTCGGGCCTCTGAATGTCACGTTTGAGTCGTTCGATGTCGAGTCCGGAAACGGAGGTCAACACTTCGATCACCTTGTCCTGCATGACCGAATGACCGCGCGTCCATTCGCTCTGCCGCGAGAACAGTGTGGTCATCGCTTCCCAGTAGCGATCCTGCGCACGCGCCGCTTCGAGCGCTTTGACGGCATAGTCAGCACCCTTGTGGATCGCGGCGTAACGCACATAGAGTCGTACACGGTTCTTGTTCGCGTCGATCACCTGCTTGACGATGGGGTAGAAGGCGCGACAGCCCTCGCAGGCGGGATCGAGAAACTCGACCAAGTGCACTTTGGCGTTGGCCGGACCCAAGGTCGGTGTGTGAGGCCGAACGTAGGGAGGCGCGGGAACCGATGCAGGGGATTGCGAAGCAGCGATCCCGCTGAGTGTGAGGCCCGCAAAGGCGATTGCAGCGACGCTCAGACGACGCGCTAGCTTGGTCGGCGCAGCAGCGTTGGAAGGTGAGCTGATCGTTCGAATTGCGGTGGACATATCTTGATCCTCTAGTGTCGATCAGGCATTGGAAGGAGGGGGCGGCGCGGCGGCCCTAATGGTCCGCCTGCCTGATACATGTTTGACGTGGGTCAGCGTCGCGGCGTAAATCCAGCCAGCATCGTCCTGCCCGGTTTTCGCCTCTTCGGCGATAAGATCGACGACCGCGTCGATGTGCCCATCCTCGCAGAGCAGTTCGATTTTCGATTCGCTGATCACCGCTTGGGCCAAAGCTATGGAGTAGTGTTGTTCTCTTGCATCGAGCGCGCGTGACAGGCTCATCGTGCTCGACACATTGAGGTTGTGACAGGGCCCACGACCACCCGGAAGCAAAAGCTCGCGGTCGATTAAGGCTTGGATCACGGCTGCCACGCGGTTGGCATGAATCACTGCTTTGATTTCCTTCATTCAACGTCTCCTTTCACGTTGACTCAGACGCTTTCGGGTACTGGCGAAGACTGGTCGGCGACCGCCAATTGCTTCGCCTCTTCCCGTCCCTCGATCCATTCGTAAATGGCAGGCAGTAACAGCAAGGTCAGAACGGTCGAGGTGATAAGTCCGCCCACTACGACGGTTGCAAGCGGCCGCTGCGTCTCCGCCCCGACCCCCGTGGACAGAAGCATCGGAACCAGCCCAAGGATCGCCACCGATGCGGTCATCAGCACGGGGCGCAGGCGCAAGGTCGCGCCGTCGCGGACCGCGTCATGCACCGTTCGACCTTGACCGCGCAGGTCGTTGATGAAACTCACGAGCACGATGCCGTTCAGCATCGCGACGCCGAACACTGCGATAAATCCAATCGCGGCGGGCACCGAGACGTACTGGCCGGTGATGCCGAGCGCCAGTACGCCACCGATGATGGCAAAGGGAACGTTGGCAAGGATCATCGCCGCGTACTTGACGGAATTGAACGCGGTGTAGAGCAAGATGAAGATGAGCGCGATGGTGAGCGGTACGATCAAGGCGAGCCTTGACAATGCGCGCTGCTGGTTTTCGAAGGCCCCGCCCCACTCGGTCCAGTAGCCGGCAGGCAGCTTTACCGCCTGCTTGAGGCGCGCGTCCGCCTCGGCCACGAAGCCATCCACGTCGCGGCCCTGTACGTCGAGCTGGATGACCGCATACCGCTGGAGGTTCTCGCGACGAACAAATGAGTAGCCTTCCTCCGTCGAAATCGTGGCCACGCGCGAAAGCGGGACCAGGGCACCGGATTGCGTGCGGATGGGGATGTCGCCAATGGCCTTCTCGCTGTCGCGCGACGACGCGTCGAGGCGCACCTGAATATCGAACCGCTTGATACCGTCGATTAGCGTAGAGACCGACTTGCCCCCGATGCCGCTCTGAACCACTTCGAGAATTTCGTCGGCGTTGATGCCGTAGCGTGCCGCCTCGTCCCGGTTGACCTTGATCACGAGCTGCGGCTTGCCTTTGTTGGCTTCGAGCGCCAAGTCAGCCGCTCCGGGCACCTTCCCAAGGGCACCCTTGATCTCAGTCGCGAGGCGGTCCAGTGTCGTCAGGTCCTCGCCATAGATTTTCAGTGCGAGCGTCGCACGAACCCCGGAGATGAGTTCCTCCACCCGCATCTGGATCGGTTGCGTAGCGCCTACCACTACGGTGGGGATCGCCGCTTCGAGGGCTTCCTGCATCTCCTTCGCCAAGTCTCCCATCGCGATCTTCGCCGGCCATTGGTCGGCGGACTTCACATCGACCAGAATCTCCATGTAGTTAACGTCGGCGGTCTCTCCACGCTCGGCCCGCCCGACCGTTGCGGTCGTCGAGCGCACTTGAGGAAACTTCTCCTTGAGGGCAGCGTCGACCCGTTTGGATACGTCGATGCTCTCTTCGAGCGAGGTCGACGGAATGCCCGTAACACGGAACATGATCGAACCTTCCTGCAACTGCGGCATGAATTCCTTGCCGAGGAACGGGAAGACGGCGATGGCTGCGACGAGGGAGACCAGCGCGATCGCTACCACCTTGCCCTTGTTACCGAGCGTCCAGCCTAGGAGTGGCACGTAGACCCGCTTGGCCTGGCGCAGCACAAAGGTGTCCCTCTCATGCTTCGCGCGGAGGAACAACGCACACAGGACCGGAACTAGCGTCAAGGTGAGCACGAGCGAACCGATCATGGCGAAGGTAATCGTCAGCGCCATGGGCTTGAAGAGCTTGCCCTCCAAGCCTGTCAGCGAGAAGAGCGGCAGGAACACGACGATGATGATCAGGATGGCGAAGGCAATCGGGTTCATGACTTCCTTCGCCGCCGCTAGCATCACCTGCGTGCGGCTCACCGCCCGTTCGCCGTGATGGGCAAGCAGGCGGAACCCGTTCTCCACCATCACCACGGCGCCATCCACCATCATGCCGATGCCGATGGCAAGCCCCGCCAGCGACATGAGGTTCGCCGACATTCCGACCACATTCATCAGGATGAACGCGATCAACATCGCCAGCGGTAGCGTCACAACCACGACCAGCGCGGATCGCACTTCACCGAGGAACAGAAACAGCACGACCGCCACCAGAACAGAACCCTCGACGAGGGCGCGCTCTGCGGTCGACAGCGCTTTCTCGACGAGTTCAGTTCGGTCGTAGACGGGAGTGATCGTGACGCCCGGAGGTAGCGTCTTCTGCAGGGTGGCGAGCTTTGCTTTGACGGCGTCAACGACGCTCTTCGCGTTTTCGTTGATTCGCGCCAGCACGATGCCGAGCGAGACTTCCTTGCCGTCTTTGGTGACGGCGCCGAAGCGCAGGCTGGGCGCTTCGGTGATCTCGGCCACGTCGCGCACATAGATCGGCGCGCCTTCACGCTGGGTGATGACGACGCTGCCGATGTCGTGGGTTCCACCGACGAGCCCCAATCCGCGCACGAGATATTGCTCACGGCCGAGGTTGACGTACTGACCACCGACTTGACGGTTGTTTGCCGCGAGCGCTTCCATCACCGACTTCAACGTCAAGCCGTACTTGATGAGCTTCTGCGGCTGAATCAGGACCTGGAACTGCTTCTCGTCGCCGCCCCACGAGGTGACATCGTCGACACCCGCTGCCGTGCGCAAGACCAAGCGCACGTTCCAGTCCTGCAACGTGCGCAGGTCCATGCCCGAGAGCTTCTTGTCGGACGACTCGACCGCGTACCAGAAGACTTGGCCGAGCCCCGAACTGTTGGGACCGAGCGTGGGCTCGCCGTAGCCTGGCGGCAAACGATCCCGCGCCTCTGCAAGCTTCTCACCCGCGAGACGCCGCGCAGCGTAGATGTCCACGTCGTCCTTGAAGTAGACGCTGACATAGGACAGACCGAACAGCGAGACCGACCGGATCGCTTCCACTCCGGGCAAGCCGGCCATGGCCGTCTCGACGGGAAAGGTCAGGAGCTTCTCGACATCCTCCGCCGCAAGGCCCGGCGATTCGGTGTAGACGTTGACCTGAACCGGCGTGACATCTGGAAAGGCATCGACCGGCACGGAGCGAAAGGCGCGGACGCCGAACAGCACCACCGCTGCGAAGAAGACGATGACCAGGACCTTGTAGCGAAGCGACGCATCGACAATGGCGTTGAGCATGATGGTCGCTTAGTGGCTGTCGCCGATCTGGGACTTCAACATGCGGGCCTTCAGCGCATAGGCCCCGTCCACCACCACTTGCTCCCCTTCGCGCAGTCCGCTCTTCACGACAACGCGGCTGCCAACGCGGTCGCCAAGATCGATGGTGCGCGGCTCGAATTCGCCGCCTTCTTCGACGAATGCCGTGGGCTGACCGTTGACGATCATCACGGCGGCCTGCGGCAGCGTCACGAGCTTCTCGGTTCCACCGGTTGCGATGGCCGCGGTGGCGAACATCTCGGGCTTCAGACGCCCTTCGGGATTGGGTACTTCGACGCGCGCTAGCACCGCGCGCGACTCCTTGTCGACCGTGCTCGCGATGTAGGTCACCTTCCCTGCGAACGTTCGGCCGGGGTAGGCCACGACGGTGACGGTGGCCGTCGCGCCGACGGTAACTCGATCCAAGTCCTTCTCGAAGAGGTTCGCCTCGATCCACACCGTGGACAAGTCGGCGACCGTGAACATCGACTTGTCGGGCTGGGCAAGTTCGCCCAGGACCGCCTGCTTCTCGATGATCGTGCCCTTAAACGGCGCCTTGACCGCAAAGATCGAGTTGGGACCGGACTCGCTATCGGAGTGCGTCGCGTCGAGAAGCTTGAGCTTGTCGGTGGCGGCGCGTGCGGTCGCTTGGGCCTTTTCAAACTCGGAGCGCGCGCGAATCAATTCCTTCTCGGGCACGATCTCGTCCGCACGCAGCCGCTTGGCACGCTCGAAATCCGCAGTGGCTACCGCAAGCTGACTGCGTGCTTGTGAGTAGGCCGCGTGCGCCTCACCCAACTCGATGCTGTCGAGCTGCGCCAACGCTTGTCCCGCGCGAACCGAATCGCCCAAGTTGGCCGAAACGCCGACGACGCGCGCCGGGACACGTGGCGCGACATGGGCGATGCGATCCTGATTGGCCCGAATGGTCGCGGTCAGCACGAGTTGCGCCGGCACCGCTTGTGGCTGCAAAGGCTCGACCGCGAGCTTCGCGAGTTCGCGCTCGCTCGGCGAGAGCTTGAGCCGATTCTCTTCCTTGCCGTGCTGCTGCTCGCCTTCGCCTTTGCCGTGCCCTGCTTCCGCTTTTGCAGGGTCCGACTTTTCTGGGGTTGCGCCTTTGTCCTTGCCGCATCCCATCAGGGTGGCGACTAGTAACAAGGTCATCACCGCAAGCCAGCGATTCGTGGGTGTCCGCATGTTGCGACTCCGTGTTCAGGTAACGAGAAGAGGTCTTGGTTAGCGCCGGTCCGGCGGCAACCACCCAGCCGCGGACTCCAATGCGATAGCCGCCATGCGCAACTCGGTTCGCGCAGCCAAGAGATCACGCTGGCCTTCGAGCATTTGCCGATTGACGAGAACGAGCTGCAAAAGCCCGATCTCACCAGCGCTGAATGCCTTGGACGAGAGCTGCCGATTCATGTCGAGCGGGGCAATGACGGCGGTTTCCAGCCGGCGCACGCGCTCGCGAAGACTTTCGACACGCTGCCACTGCAGGCGAACAAGTGCCGGGATGTCACGCTCGCTCGCTTGTCGCTCGGTACGCACCTGCGCGAGATCGGTACTGGCCTTGCCGATGGCGGTCTTGTTGTGCCGAAAGAAGGGCAGCGGCACCGAGATCGTGAGTCCCACCAGGTTCTCGCGAAAGTTGTTCGCGCCCTCGCGGCCGACACCCAGACCCACAGTCACGTCCGGTGAAACTGCCGCTCGCTCCAAGTCGAGACGACTCGCCGCCGCGCGCTCGCGGGCGCGCAGCGTCTCCAGTTGCGGTCGGGCTGACGCCAACGCGAGCAGCTCATCGAGGCTGTAGCTCTGGGTTCGCGGGTCGAGACTCCCGACCGCCTCCGGCAGTACGTTGGGCGGGAGCTGCAGGAGCTTGGCCAAATCACCCTGCGCTTCAAGGAGCTGTTCGCGCAGCGTGGTGACTTGATTGCGCTGGCGCGTGGCTTCGATAGCGGCGAGATTGCCGTCCAATCGGGTGTCTTCGCCGGCGGCGACGCGCTTGTCGACAAGGCGCGCCGCGTCATCCAACAGGACGCGCGCCTGCTCTTCGGCGACGATGCGCTCCTGCAACGACAGCACACTGACAAAGCGCTGTTCTACTTCGCCGCGAACTCCGCGGCGCGTCTCGGTCAGCGCAAGACGCTGGGCATCGATGTCGGCGTTGGCGGCGGCGCGGCGATGTTGCTGTTGCCCGCCGGTCTCGAAGGTCTGGGAGATACCGACCCCCCATTCCTGTTGCCACTCGACTGATGCCTCCGGCTGCGGCACCCGACGATGCACAAACTCGGAGTTGAGCTGCGGATTGTTCCAAAGGAACGCCTGCGCGTCGGCAAGCTGCCCCTCCACCGCGGCGGCGTTGGCGGCGACTGCTTGAATCGCCGCGCTATGCGACTCCGCCCGCCGCCACGCTTGGTCGAGCGTGAACGCCTGCACCGCACTGTCGCCACGCGCAACGCGCCCACTGACCTCGGACTGCGCCAGCACAGCGCCACTGACCACACACACGCCAATCCATACTGTCGGCAACACGCCGACTCGCCACCCACCACGCATCGAAATCTCCCGACAAGACGAGACGATTCGGCGCGGTCAATCCTTCCCACGATAGGAAGGAAAGCGAAGGAAGGAATGGAACCCCGCCGAGGCTAGTCGGGGACGCGCCAGTTGGGGCGCTCGGGTCGATCAGGCGGATGCGAGGATAGAACGGGGGCGACGTGCGCGAAGCCGGCGGCCACTGTCGCGACTTCAGGCAACGTAGCGATCTGCGCGGCAATTTTCAACGAATGCGAACCGCACGTTGGGCAGTCATCGGCGTCGCTGGGAAGAGAGCCGCCGTCACGAGGGTCGCTGTTGGCTTGCTTCGCGACCTTCGCGTGGTGCCCGAAGTGCGAGGTTGGCTCCGATTGATGAAGGCAAGCAGCTCCCGCCGCCGCCCAAGCAAACTGGAACGGCAGTACGAACAACAACAGGAGCAGGACTTTCCTCATCGGACCTGATTGTATCAATTCGCCGCGCGCGCTCCGTCGCAGCCGCAACGAACAGAAGCGAAACACTCGGTCATCAGACAGCTTTTCCGCATTGTGGACAGAACTTCGAGCCTGCTTGCAATCCTGCGCCACATTGTTGGCAGGAAGGTGACACCATGGACGCGCCGCATTGCTGGCAGAAACGCGCCGATGGTGAATTCGTCGCGCGACACGACGGACACGCCGCGCCGCTCGACGCAGGGGGTCCGCCGTAGCTTTGCTCCGGCCAGTCGCGCCTACCGTGACCACCGCCGTGACTTCCGTGACCACCGCGTCCGTGGTGGCCGCCGCCTAAGAGTCGCTCCCAAAAGCTCATCGTCACCTCTCCTGCGCGCAAGCCTCCGCACCGCGGCAACATGTCGCGTCAGATGTGCGCTGAACGTATTGCAAACCCTGAAGTTGCTCTAGAGTCAAGCGGCGCGGCGAACTGAACCCAACTCCAAATCTGCACTGAACCCACAAGCGGTCTTTCGATGGCACTATGGGTGATACGTGGCATCCAGGACGTTGTAACGAGGGAGGCTATGAAACAAAAATTTGAAGCCCCAAATCACATGAAAGGGCGGAGCATCAAGAAAGTCGCAAGACTCGGAGACACGCGCGCGCGCGTGTTCATCGTAGAGTCACTTTCTGATCGAGATGAGAAATTGGGCCGATATGACGGCCGAGTTCTCGCCGAAGTGCTCAAGATTTGCCGCAAGCCCCCTGAATACAAGTATGTGCGAACAAAAGTCGAGCTGCGGAGCGCATTCGAAGATTTCGCTCGCTCAGACTGTCGCTATCTTCACCTCTCTTGTCACGCCGACGAGGTCGGCATCGCTACGACTCAAGATGACCTGTCGTACGAGGAGCTTGCTGAATTACTCGGTTCATCGTTGTCACGGCGGCGCCTTTTCGTCTCGGCGTGTTGTGCGGGCACCCAAGAATTTGCGGAGATGCTTGATCAGCGCAACATTCAGATGCATTCCGTTGTAGCCCCGGTGGGTTCGGTACCATTTTCCGTGAGCGTTGCCTTTTGGGGGGCGTTCTATGTTCGCTTGTTCAACATCGATCGAAAAAAGATGAGTAACGCAGAGATCAGGACTGCCATTCAACCTTTGTGCGACTACTTCAATGAGCCGTTCTTGTTTTCGCGTCGTCGCCAGAGTGGAAAATGGAAGCATGAGGTCATTTCTCCGGAAAGCGATCCAGTGACGCTATAACAACCACGCACCGTTTGGCAGGACGGCCGAAGTGCCTGATCTTGACCCTCCACCTGCTTCAGGGTTTGCAATGCACATCCTTGATGCAGGTCGAGACATTTCATGGGCGCTGGGCACTCGCATTCCAAGACTGAGATTCGCGCCGTCCACGAGCGGATGCTGTGGATCGCTTTGGCGCTCACCACGACATTCATGGTGGCGGAAGTCGTGGGCGCTGTCGTCACGGGTAGCCTCGCGCTGCTGTCGGATGCGGCGCACATGTTCACCGACAGTGCCGCACTCGCGATCTCGCTGGTGGCGATAGTCATCGCCAAGCGGGCGGCCGACACGCAGCGCACGTTTGGCTACTACCGCTTCGAGATTCTCGCTGCCGCCTTCAATGCACTCCTTCTCTTCGCCGTAGCGGTCTACATCCTGTACGAGGCATACCAGCGGCTGCGCACGCCTCAGGAAATCCAAACGCTCGGAATGTTGGTGATCGCGGCCCTCGGGCTCGTGATCAATCTGATTTCGATGCGCCTATTGCGCAGTGGCAGTGACGAGAGCTTGAACGTAAAGGGCGCCTACCTTGAGGTCTGGAGCGATCTCTTAGGCTCCGTCGGTGTCATCGCTGCCGCGATCATCATCCGTTTCACCGGATGGACATGGGTCGATTCACTCATCGCCGCCGCCATCGGCTTGTGGGTGCTTCCGCGCACGTGGGTGCTGCTGCGGGAGAGCATCAACATCTTGCTGCAAGGTGTTCCCAAGGGCATCGACATCGCGAAGATCGAGGAGGCGCTTCGACAAATCCCCGGTGTGATCGAGCTTCATGATCTGCACGTCTGGGCGCTCACATCGGGCCGGTTCGTATTGAGCAGCCACATCGTGATCGCCTCGAAGTCCACCGATGAGCGTCAGGTGATGCGAAGCGCGACCGAAATCGTCACGCGCGACTTCGGTATCGCTGATTCCACGATACAGGTGGAAGCGGACACCGCGATGCCGCACGACGAGCACTAGGGTGCTCTGCTAACCGTGTGGAACCGCTCCAGCGCCCACCACGACGAGCCTCGTACTCGCTTCGGGACGCGAAGCGCGCCAACCGCGGGCGCGCAAGAGCCGCAAGCCGTTGAATACGACGATCAAGCTTACGCCGAGATCGGCAAACACGGCCATCCACAGCGTCGCGTGTCCGGTAAAGGCGAGCACGAAGAAGATCGCTTTGGTCCCGAGGGCGAGCGTGATGTTCTGGACGAGGATGGCGCGCGTGTCGCGGCTCAACCGGATCAGGGCCGGTATCTTGCGCAGGTCGTCATCCATCAGCGCGACATCGGCGGTCTCCAACGCGGTATCCGTCCCCGCCGTGCCCATGGCAAAGCCGATGCTCGACTTCGCCAACGCAGGGGCATCGTTGATCCCATCTCCGACCATGCCCACCGTTGCATAACGAGCGACCAGTTCGTCCATAGCGCGAAGCTTGTCTTCGGGCAAGAGGTTGCCACGCACGTCGTCGACCCCCACGCGGCTGCCAATGGCTTGCGCCGTGCGGTCGTTGTCACCGGTCAGCATGACGAGATGCACCCCCAGGGCGCGCAAGTCACGAATGGCATCGGTGCTGGTTTCGCGAACCACATCGGCGACCCCGATGATGAGGCGCGGACCGTCGGGGCCGCAAAGTACAACCAACGACTTGGCGTCCTTCTCCAGAGCGTCGAGTCGCGTTTCAAGTGCTGGGCTACAGACACCCAGCTCCTCGACCAGGCGATGGTTCCCGAGGTGATAGACCGTCCCGGCAATCGTGCCTTTGATCCCTCGGCCGGTAAGCGCTTCAACATCGCTGGCAGCATCGAATTCGCCACCCCGCTCCTTCCAGGCGCGCGCGACGGCGTTGGAGACAGGATGATCGGAGCGGGCGGCAAGGCTCGCTGCGAGTTGCATCACCTGTCGTTCGTCAGCCTCGTCAAGCGGCACAACGTCGGTGACGGCCGGTTTGCCCATGGTCAGCGTGCCCGTCTTGTCGAAGGCCAGCGCTTTGAGCTTGCGCGCTTGCTCAAGGTAAAGCCCGCCCTTGATGAGGATGCCGTGACGAGCTGCCGAGGCGAGGCCAGTTACGACGGTCACCGGTGTGGAGATGACGAGCGCGCAGGGGCAGGCGATTACCAGCAGGACGAGCGCCTTATATACCCACGGCGCGTAGGCAGCACCAAAGAACAGCGCCGGTACGAATGCAACGAGCAACGCGATGATGAAGACGGTGGGAATGTAGAAGCGGGCGAATTGATCAACAAAGCGCTGCGTCGGCGCCCGCTGCCCTTGTGCCTCCTGCACGGTTTCAATGATGCGGGCGAGCGTGGAGTGTCCCTGATCGGAGGTCGCGCGATAGTCCACCGAGCCACGCTCGTTGATGGTTCCCGCGAACACCGTATCGCCCACGGCCTTGACCGCCGGCATGCTCTCGCCGGTGATGGGCGCTTGATTAACCGTGGTTTGGCCCGCCACGACGACCCCATCCAGCGCGAAACGCTCGCCGGCCTTGACCCGTACCATCGTTCCAACAGCAACCTGCGCTGCCGGGACTTCATGCCACGTCCCGTCTGCCTCCTGCACGGTTGCAAGGTCGGGGGTCATGGCCATCAAGCCCTGAATCGCATTGCGGGCGCGATCAATCGACAGCGCCTCAATCATCTCCGCCAGCGCGAACAGAAAGATCACGACTGCAGCCTCTGGCCACTGACCGATGGCCGCCGCGCCGATGACCGCCACCGACATCAGGAAGTTCATGTTGAGCGCGAAGTTGCGCAACGCAATCCAGCCCTTGCGCAGCGTGTCGACACCACCTGTGGCGATGGCGAGAAACGCCAAGGCGATGACGGGCCACGATTGTTCCGCGCCAGTCGTCCAAGCCACCACTTCCGCGCTGATCGCCGCCAATCCGGACACGCCCAAAAGCCACCAACGGCGCCGCGGAATCGAGAACGATGCGACGGGCTTCGTTGGAGTCTCCGCGGACAACGAGTCCTCGATGACGACCGGGTCCATGTCGATCGACTTGAGCATCGCAAGCAACGGTCCTACCGAAGTCAGGCGGTGATTCACCGTGAGCTTGCGCTGCATGAGATTGAACGACATTGCCTCGATGCGACTGTCTCCCCGGAGCCGGTCGCGAATCAGACGCTCCTCTGTGGGGCAGTCCATCTTCTGGATGGCGAAGACGGCGCGCGCAATCCCGCCCACCGGTGGCAATGGCGCGGCTTCCGCATCTTTGACCGACGACGCTTCCGTCACATGGTCATGACAGCACGCGTCTTCGTGCGAATGCGAATGCGGGCGTACTACCAAGGACGGCGACTTCGATTCCACAATGGCAGGGACAGGTTTGGCCATAGCGTTCTCCTTGCCTGCCATTGGGAACCTTGAAGTCGCTATAGTGTCAAGCAATACTCACAAAGATCGGATGCGCCATGTCTTCTATGCGTATTGGGGCACTCGCCGAGGCGGCGGGTTGCAGCGTGGAAACGGTTCGCTACTACGAGCGCGAGGGTTTACTCAAGGCTGCCCCGCGCACCGACGCGAACTATCGGCTCTACGGCCGCACCGAGCTGGGCAGGCTACGATTCATCCGACGCTGCCGGTCGCTCGACATGGCGCACGAGGAGATTCGCGCGCTCCTGAACCTCTTTGACGCGCCGCAAGCCACCTGCGGACAAGTGAACGATGTACTCGACGATCACATTGGGCACGTGGGCGAACGGATCGCAGAGTTGCAGGCGCTACAGCAGGACCTCGTAACGCTGCGAAAGAGTTGCAAGTCTGTCCGCAAGATGCGCGAGTGCCGCATCTTGCAAACGCTCGCGGAGGACGCTCCGGTCCCGTCGCGCAACGACTCCACGGGCCACGTGCATCGCACGCACCGCTAGAAAGGAATCGGCGCAGCACTACTGCTTCGCCGCCCCCACGCGGCTTGCTCAGTATTTGAGAAAGTAAACACAAACGCCGAGTAAGAACAGCAGTATCGCCATCACCACGAGCCAGAGTCGCAAAACGCTCATCGCTCATCTCCCGGCGGCCGTAGCGCCCATCACTTTGGCGCCGGGTCCTGCGCTTTGAGTTGCGCTGCTGCCTTGGCGAACTCAGCTTCCAATCGTTCGGTGGGCAGCGCGCCCGGCACCATTGACCCATCCGCGAAGATCAATGTCGGCGTCGCGTTGATCTTGAGGCGTGCGCCAAGGGCCTGCGTCATTGCCACGGGGTTGTCGCAATCGCCCGCGTTGTCGGGCAATGTCCCCGAGTCGTAGTGGGCGTCCCACGCCTTGACGCGATCTGGCGCGCACCAGATAAGACGCGCCTTACGGGCTGCATCGGGATGGAGCTGAGCGATAGGAAAGAGAAACGTGTAGACGGTCGTGTTGTCGACCGCCTTTAGCGCTTTTTCAAGCTGTGCGCAAAACGGGCAATCGGGGTCGGAGAATACGTAGAGCTTGCGCTCACCATTGCCCTTGATTTTTACGATGGCCTTATCCAACGGCAGGTCCGCGACCTTGACGCGATTCAACTCTCGTTGCCGCGACTCCGAGAGATTCGTCTTCGATTCGGAATCGTAGATTGACCCGACGAGCAGATACTTGCCTCGCGTGTCGGTATAGATGATCCGGTCGTCGAGCATGACCTCGTAGAGGCCGAAATACGCGGTCTTCGCGATGCCTTTTACCTCGGCACCGGGAAACTTGTCCTCCAAGGTTTTCTTCAGCCGCGCGGCCTCGGGCGCGAGGCTTGGCGGCTTGCCGGCCGGCTGCGCGGAAAGTGGCGAGCCAACCAGCGCGAGAACGAAGACGCAAAGGCACCGCAGCGCAGCGCGCCTAGTGTCGTGGGCGGATCGTTGACTGAACATGTCAGCTCCTCGGTTCCCTATCGCGCGCTAGCCGCGCGCGCCTCGAACTGCGCCGTGATCTTGTGCTTGTCGGAGAACTCCAGCGTGACGGGAATTCGATCTCCCGGCACGTGCGTTCGAGTCGCCCCCATCAACATGAGGTGGTAGCTGCCAGGCGCGAAGCTGATCGAGCCATTGGCAGGTATCTCAACCGATTCGACGTGCAGCATCCGGCTTGTTCCGGATTCCTCCTTCGTACGATGGAGCATCACGTTGCGGTAGTCGCTCGAACTCGCGCCAACCAGCGCCACGGGCGCTTTGCTGTTGTTGCGCAGATTGAAGTAGCCACCGGCCGGCGCACCCGCCGGCAAGAGTCGAACCCACGCGTCCGACACTTCGAAGTCCGCCGCGACAGCGGATATGCAGAAGCCGACCGCGCACAACGCGATGACGATCTTTGGGCATTCACGGCGCGCCATATCAGCATTCCTTTTCAACGATTGACGGAGATTGCAGGGCGGTCGGACACCGCGCTTCGACCGACGCATCGCCTGTAGGGCCGGCCGCCGCCGGCGGCGATGGTGCGCGGGCAGCGCGTGTCTCATGGGGAACCTCCACGCCGGCTTTTCGATTCAGGAGCACGCTGCCGACGATCACCGCCAGGACCGCGCACCACAGCAGCGCGCCCAAGACCATGCGGGTCCCTCGTTTCACAAGCGGGCTCGCACGTGACTCGGCGCTTCGGAACGGCATGATTCGCAGCGGGTCATCGCTTGCCTGCCCCACCTTCGACCTCGAAGAACGTATAGGAGAGAGTGACGGTGCCGATGTCACGCGGCATCTCCGGATCGATCACGAACACGACCGGCATCTGACGCACTTCGCCCGGCTTCAGTGTTTGCTTGGCGAAACAGAAGCAGTCGAGCTTCTTGAAGTACCGACTCGCCTCTTGCGGCGCATAGCTGGGAATTGCCTGCCCCGTGATCGGGCGGTCGGTTCGGTTCGCGACCTCGTAGAGCACTTGACCGACTTCGCCAGGATTGACGGAGGTGGTGAGCTGCAGCGGCTTGAAGCTCCATGGCAAATTGCGCAGGTTCGAGTCGAACTCGATACGAACGCTGCGCGTTGCGTCCACTTGGGTGTTGGTCACCACATCCGGCGCTGCGATGTTGCGAAGCCCCGTGGCTTGGCAGATTTTTTCGTAGAAGGGAACCAAGAGATAACCGAACCCAAACATCCCGATCACGATGATGGCGAGCTTCTTCAGTAACGCGGCATTCGCTGCCGCGCTTGACGTGGTCGTCCCCGGTTCCAACGCAGCGCTGTCGTCTGGGGCTTGATTTCCGTTCATTTCCGAAGGTTCCTGCCGATGGCCACCACGAGAAAGAGGGAGATGGCAATGCCGAGTGTGATGAGCCCGACGCGCGAATCTCCGCTCATCCGGGCGGCAATGATCCCCCCGAAAAACACAGAGCACAGCAACCCCAGCGTCCACGCGACGCGACGATTGGCGCGCCGGCGGTGTGCGGCCTCTTCCGCAAGCGTTGAAGCCGCAGTCGCGTTTTCAACGCCGAGGATTGGGATGTCGGAGCCCGCTTGCATGCTTTCCAAGCCCAACGGCGCACCGGACTCTTTCACTGGTGCATCCGAGTTGTCGTGGCCTTTGACGGACGTATCATTTGACACTGCTGCTCCTTTCCTTTGCTTCATCGATGCGCAACTGACGCACGAGTGGGATGACCTTGTCGCGTAGGGTTTCAACCGTGAGGGGGCCGCGATGGATGTAGCGAACCACGCCGCTGCCATCGATAACGAAGGTCGCTGGAACGCCAGAGACCCGCAGTTGCGCGCTGACGTGGCCAGCGCGGTCGGTGACCGTCATGAAGAAGGGATTTCCGAGCTTACGTAGCCAAGCTCTCGCTGCGGTGGGATCGTCGCTCTCGTTCACTCCGACGATGGTCACGACGCTCTCTTCGGACAGCTCGACCAGGAGGTCATGTTCAAGCCGACACGCTGTGCACGACGAAGCCCAAAGGTTAAGCAGCCAGACTTGACCCTTGAAGTCGGAAGGCTGCAGGGACTTTCCGTCTTCGAACAACGACGGCAGTGCGAGCGATGGCAGGGGCGTCCCCACCGACGACGGCGTGGTTCCGGGCGGCGGACGATGAACGAAGTAATAGAACGCGCCGACGGGCACGACAGCGAGCAGAACGGCGACGGCAGCTTCGACGGCGAAGCGCATGCGCTAGCGCAACAGCACGTCTAGATCGTGGGCGAGCACGGCGGCTCCGGCACCGTAGGGCACCAACAGCCGTGCACGGCCTTGGCGGTCGATCACGAACTGCCCCGCCGAATGGTCCATGCTGTATCCGTCCGGTGTCTCGCTCTTCGCGTAGTAGACCTTGAATAGGCGCGCCGCTTGATCGAGTTCGGCCGCACTGCCGCGCAACCCGATGAACCTGCGGTCGAAGGCTGTGACGTATTGACCAAGGAGTGCCGGCGTATCGCGTTCCGGATCGACCGTCACAAAGAGGACTTGCACGTCGTCCGCTTTGGGACCGAGTTGCTTCATGACTGCGGCAGCTTCGGCGAGTGTCGTAGGGCACACGTCGGGGCATTGCAGAAAGCCGAAGAACAGCACGACGACTTTTCCGCGGAATTCGCTCAGCGTTCGCCGCCGTCCGGTGAAGTCGGGCATGCTGAAGTCGCCGCCGACGGTTGATCCGGTGATGTCGGTAGCCTTGAACTTTGGTTCGGGACTTTTCTCGCCACATCCCGTGAGCCACGCGAAGGCGGCAACCGAGGCGGCCGCAAGCACGCGACGACGATGGGATCGTGGTGCGCGTTGCATCCCTTCAGGCGAACGTGGCAGCTTCATAGGCTGCCCCGTGCAAGTCCCGCATGGCGTACGTGCACCGCTTCACCAGAGGTAGCGGGACTACCCTGCTCGCACAGAGACACAACTAACGACCTGCCATACATCGACGCCTCCAGTCACCGCAAATGACGGGACCGGCGGTCGTTACGAAACGCTAGCGAATAGCAGGGTCGATGGCGAGTCCGCCGGTTAGGACGGCGGGTGCCAATTGGGTCGCTCGGGTCGGTCTGGCCAGCGCGTGGCCAGTCGTAAGGTTGTGGCGAGTGCGGGCGCTTCGCTGGTGCCGACTGAAAACGTTACGGCGTCGGCGTCAGCGAGCGCCGATGAGCCGAAATGACACACGCTGCAGTCGCTGCCTCCAGAAGGCGGTTTAGTGTCACCTCCCGATTCCACCTGCGACTTCGCGACGGCATGATGGCCGACGTGCAGGGCCGTGGGACTGGGCTCGTGCTGGCATGCCAATGCCGCTCCCGCCCACAGGAACTGCAGTGGCAACAAGAGAAGCAGCAAGCGGAGGACGAGCGCTTTCATGTTTTGATGCGGCCCTTCACCCGCCGGGGTCCCTGTCATCGCAGTATGGCATTTCAGCTTGCGGGCGCGGGCTTGTGTGCGTTCAGAGCGCTTGTAATAAGGAGCGCCGCTCCCATCGTGATACTCACGTCAGCGGCGTTGAAGGCGGGCCAATGCCAATCACGCCAATAGAAATCGAGGTAGTCGACGACATGGCCACGCACGACGCGATCGACGACGTTGCCAAGCGCACCTCCCAGGATAAAGCTGTAACCGAACGCCTCGACACGACGCAACGGCCGACGGAGCACGGAGGCCAGCCAGAGGGCGACTGCGATCCCCACGACAGTGAAGAAGTAGCGCTGCCACCCGCTAGCATCGGCGAGGAAGCTGAACGCCGCCCCCGTGTTCCCGACATGCGTCAGACTGAAGAAGCTTGTCACCGGGATGATCGCGCGATAGGGCAACGACGCCTGCACCGTCAGCTTGAGTGCCTGATCGACGACGACCACTGAAAGAGCAAGTAACCACCAAGGCGCGCCAGCGGCCATCGCGGATCGGCGCCAAGAAGCTTGCTGGTTCACTAGACTGTGCATACGCCGTGTCGGTCATTCGGATCGCCACTACACAGTCTGAACCCACTACAGAGTCAAGACCCCGCGAGTTGGGCGACTTGGGCTACGGTCGACACGCGCGCATCAGCCCTCGCCAGAACCTGAGCCACGGCGGAAGCGGGAGCGCTTGCACAGTGACCCAGCCTCGACCATCGGGCCTTGGCAACTCCGCCCGATAGGTGGCGCCAGCCGGGCGCAAACGGACGTAGAGCTGGGTCAATGTGCTGCAGGGTCGACACAGTCCCGCAGCGTCCACGACCGCGACGGTAGCGATGGGCCAGGACACGCGGCCGTGCACGTCAGCCGGCGCGATCTCTTGGCTGCATCTTGAGCAGACTCCGCGAACGGCGTTCACGCTTGCACCGTTGGACAGCGTGACCGGAAAACTCGCTCGTAGCGGTGGCGTCGTGTTGAAGGTATCGACGCACCGCACCATCTCCGCTTTGCTCAGCACGACAAGGCTCCTTTCGGGTTTCTGATTCGTCGTGGTCCGGTGAAGCGAGATGGCTACGGGTACGCCTCGACCACGGTTACATTGGCGCCCGTGGCTTTGGCCGCCGCAACCAAGTCATTGACGGTGCGCGGAATGAACTGGCTGGAGTCGCCCACAAACGCGCGCGCGAGTTCAGCGCCCACCATGGCGGGGCTGCTGGCGCCGCTGCGCTTTGAGAACGTCGAGTAGACCGTCATCCAGTAGCCCTCGACATAGGGCTGCACACACACGAAGAAGGTCGTGTTTTCGCCGTATTTGGCCATGGCCTCGTTACTTGCCGCGGTGGTCAGCACCGCGCCGGGGCAGCTCGGGACTTTGAAACTGACTCCAGCCGCGGCGGCCAACCCGCTGTTCTTGAAGAGATCGGTCAAGAGGAAGCGCTGCGGCTTGTCCGGCAAAGGCGACGGCGGAATTTCCTTGTTGACGCGCACCCCAGTCATGTTCTTTTGCAAGACGTGGGTGATGCCGTCCCCAATGGCGCCGGAACTCGCCGTACCACCCCTGATGTCGTAGATTGCATACGCTTCTTGTTTCGTGACGGTGGGTGTCATCGAAGCACATCCCATGATCCCAAGCCCCGCCACACCGATCAGCCAGTAACGCATGGTCTTGTCTCCCGTTGACGACTCCCACTCCGCGAATCACGGCACCCGTCGGGGGGCGTTAACACGCCTTGTGGTGTTTATAAACCGTGGAGTATATACCACGGTCGATAGCCAGTGGTCGATAGACCGGGGCTGGGCGAAGATGTTGGGATGAACAAGGCCCCTTCGCTCGCCGACGCCCAAGTCCGGCTCGCCACGAACTTGCGGCGCTTGCGCGAAAGCAAGGGAATCGCGCAGGAGCGGCTCGCGTGGGAGGCTGGCGTGGATCGCAGCTATGCGGGCAAGATCGAGCGCGGCATCGCCAACCCGAGCCTGAACGTGCTGTGTCGGATGGCTGACTTGTTGGAGGTCGACGTGAGCGCCCTGTTACAGCCTCCCCGCAGCAAGGCGGGCGAGCGCAAGCGGCGCGCGTGACAGCGGATCGGCGGGTCGCCGACCGTCACGGTCGCTGCGTCACACAAGGATCGAAGTCATCGGCCACTCGAAGCGACTCGACACGCTGGGCCCCCGCAACGGGCCCTGCAACATCTGCGGCGTCAGCGCCCCACTGACCAAAGACCATATCCCTCCCAAGGGCGCGTTACGACTGAAGCAGGTGACGATGCTGCATCTGATTGAGCTGCTCTCGGTGGCGCCGCTCAAGCCATCAGCACGCCGTTCGCAGGACGGCATGAAGTATCGAACCCTCTGCGCTCGCTGCAACAACGAGCTGCTGGGCCACCGCTACGATCCTGCCCTGGTCCAGCTTTCCCACGACGTGGGGAAACTCGCGGATTCAAAGCTGCAGTTGCCCGCCCGGCTACAACTCGTAACCAAGCCCAACCGTCTCGCACGAAGCGTCGTGGGCCACCTCTTGGCCTTCGGCCTGCATCAACATCGTCAAGGCGCCGCGAATGAAGCGTTGACCGATTTTTTCCTAGACGAGCGACTCGCGTTTCCGCCCCGCCTGCGCTTGTACTATTGGATGTATCCGCACAATAACCAGATCGTCGTGCGACACGCCGGGCTCTCGTTTGAAGGCTTGGACGATTTCGCGCCATTCATGCTCCTGAAATTCTTCCCACTTGCGTTCTTCCTCGTCGTCGACGAGCCGCGGTCATGGCAACTGAAGCTGCGGCGTCTTGATCCGCTTCTCACCCCCGAGATCGATCACGAGGTCGAGCTTCCCATCGAGCTTACGGCGTTACCCGATGCGCAATGGCCCGAAACGCCCGGGCGATGGGGCGTGGTCCTCTACGGCGACGGAGCCGCAGGTGTGATTCCGAGCCGGTGACAGACCGGTCATTGACAGCCTTCAGTGGGCGCACAAACGCTGGAGCACGGCCTTCGTCAGCGGCAGGCGGTCAAGGTGGCAACGTTGCGTCCGTAGGGCAGGCACTGCCTGGCATACCTGCCAAGGGAGCAAGCGGCGTCGCTCACGACGAACTCGCTCGCGACTCACCCACGCGAGCAACGCCTCCCGGAGTTTGCGATCTCGTTGCGCCCAGTCGGTGCGGCAGTGATTGCCTTGAGACCCCCTCGGCGTCGGACTCGGCAACACTCGTTCAAGCCACGGTCGATCATGGCGTCTCAGCCAAGCGTATCCCGCCTGGAAGCGTGTCCGCAGCTTCTTGCGCGGCCACGCAGGGTGACGAAGCCGCAGTGTTCGCAGTGCGCGCCGCCAATGGTCTCGGCGCGCGCGAAGCAGCGCATCGCGCCATTGATCACGCAGACCCACCTCTGTGCGCAGCACCGTGCGCACGAGCGCCGGGGGAATGTGAAGGGCATCAGCGATAGCCGCCTGCGCGTGTCCACGCTGGAGTCCCGCCACCACGCGACTGCGCAGGTCGCCTCGTAGCCGCTTGGGCCGTGTGGGTACACGTATCCCTGCGCGGGCAGCCCAGTCTTGTGCAGTCGCCACGGCAATGCCGGCGGTCGATGCCGCCGCCGTTATCGAGGCACCTCGCTCTGAAACGTCGCGGAGGAAGCGCTCGCGCACAGCGTCCGAGGCCGCGGGAGCACGCCGTCGCACAGGTTCGCGTGCACCGGGCGTCGCACCCGTGCGGTAGGCTTGCGCGAAGTCGTCCCATTCAGTGAAGAGGCAGGCCATCAGTACCAAGTGGCGCAACGGATGCGTTCGGCCACGCGGCGTCCGAAAGAGCCTTGCCACGCGCTCGCCAACCGTCTCAGCGTCGCCTAGCGCTGGCGCAAGATCGTCCACACACGCGAGCGGTGCAGTGGCCGCGGCGTACGCGCGCGCCAGTGCACTGCGTGCCAGCGCACGCGTTCCACGCGTCAGGCCAAACTCGCTGGCGCGGGCGTGGTAGGTCTCCGCAAGACGCATCGGCTCGTAGACGGTCGACGGCACCACATCGACAACACTCGTCGCGAAGCGCGCAAGCTTCGCAAGCGCGATGCATTGTGTCCGGTCATATCTCGGTGTCGGGCCGAGATAGCGGTCTTGTGGAAGAAAAAACAAGAATCGCCCCACACCGTTCGCCTTGACCTGCGCGGTCCGCAGTGGGGCGCCGTGTCGCGGACAAAGATAGACGCCGGGACACTGGTGAAGTCGATGCCAGTACGGCACGCCGTGCAACTGCGTGTCCTCACTCCGACAGTCGTCGCACGCTCGCAGCGGATGATGGGCGCCAAAGCGACCGGTGAGAAGCCCGAGGCGGAACTTGAGCATGCCCGGCATCGGCGCACGTAACGACGCCATGGCATAGCGTTGCGTCAGCATCGAATGCCAAGGCAGGTAGAACGGTAGTAGCGTTCGCTCGCGAATGACGCTGACAGCATCACCGAGCGTCCCGGCTGTGCGCTCGACGAACGCGTCGATACCCACCGGGAAGTCATGAGCCGCCCCACGCCGCGGGGCGCCGAAGAGCTGCTCGCACGTGGTCGCGTCCAGCGCGTTGCCGGAGGCTTGGTGGTAGCGGCCGCACCAACTGTATAGGGTCTCGTCGGCCAGCCACACCGGCAGCCAGTTCGTCGCGGGAATGCAGGAGCGGTCGCGCACGTTAGGCAGCCTTCGGTAGCTTATCGACGGATGCTGCAGCCGCAGGGGCCTCGTCGTCGGCTTCGTGTTCCTGCCGCATCGCGCGAAATCCAGCCTGCAAGGCCGCCTGCGTGCCCCTGCGTAGATCGTCCGCGGCTAACGTCGGTGATGCGCTCCGGCTTCGATTCGCCTTCCGTGTCTTCTGCGACTTCGCGTGGGACTCCACGCGCTTGTAGCGAGGCGCACGCGGCGCCGTGGGGATAGCTTGTGCCTGATCACCGTCCACTCCCGTTTGCACCTCTTGATCCGCCTTGCGCTTCCGCTGCTCGTCCCAGCGGTCGGCGAACGCCTCGCACGGCACGTCCTTCATTGCACTCAGTTGCGTCACATCGCGCGCCGCGAGTGCGTTGATGAGGCGCCCTTGCTTTCTCAGTTCCGGCACCGCAGCGGCGGGCAGAAAGTCCTCCGGCGACACGTGATCACGGTTTGCGAGCAGTGCATTCTGCTGAATCGACGCCCAATACGTAGCCATGAAGCCGGTCACTCCGCCCGTATTGGCCAGCGCGACCTTTCGCAGCTCCGGCGTCCACTCAAACTCCCGACCCAGGAGGTTGAACTTGGCAAGTCCAGGCAGAAAGAAGTCGGTCCAACCGGCATCGTCGTAGGTATCGGCCGGCCATAGTTCGAAGCACCCGGCGGCGTATAGCCGACGCACGTCCTGCGAGTGGTCGTCGAAGGCTTGGAAGGCCAGCGGATTGCCGATGAGGACAATCGGAACTCCGAAGTTGAGCAGACGCAAAAAGAAGAGCAGGAGCAAGTCGCGTGACGGACCTTCGGGGAAGTTGCGCTCTTGCAGTTCCTCGATGACGAGCGCGCCACAGCAGTGGGTCGTGAGCACGATGCCCACCACCACCATGAGCTTCTCGACGGTCCACTTACGCTTGTTGCCATATTGCTCGGCGTAGTCGGTGCCAAGCGCTGCATCGACCTGCGACAGGATTTGCATGAGAAAGCCGGCACGAGACGAGTCGCTGCTCATCTGCACGCGCAACCATACGAGCTGGCGAAACTTCGCCCAGCCCGCATCCGGTCGCGGCTCGTGCTCGAACGTCTGAGGATAGAGGCTTAGCAGTCGTTCTACGGTGACCGACTTCCCGAGACCGGTAATCCCGGTGATCGACATCCCGTTGGCCCCTCCGTTAAACCACGGCAGCGTCTGAAGACGCTCACCTCGGTGCGCCGCGAGCGCACCCGCGCGAGCCCGCACGGTGCTCAAACACGGATTCCGGCGAAGGTAGTGTTGGCGCAACAGCCCCTGGAAGGCGGTGGCGACGGCCAAGGTGTCCGGCGTCGGAATGAAATGGTCTTTGACGAGCGGCAGGAACTCGTCGCGTTCGGCGGGACTGACACGCCGCCAGGGAATCTGCGTAAGCGGCTCTTGCCAGAGTCTTGCGCCGAGCCCGTCGGCGTCCAACCGAGGACCGAGCGGGGCGAAGAGCGGATTGTCGCCATAGCCGGCGTGCAGTGCTTCGTCGACACCAAGCCAGGGCTTCATGCTGCCTTCCTCGCGGCGTTGACTCGGCGCAGCGCATCGGCCATGCGGCTGGCCGCCGTGGGCGACGGCGATGGAGCGGCGGCGGGCGGCGCGACCGGCTGCGGATCGTTCGCAGGGGCCGGCAGCGGCGCGATGGGAGGTGTAGCAACACTTGGCGCCGGCACGGCGACTGCTTCGTCAGTGTGGCGCGAGCGTTCGCGGCGATGCTGCGCGACCATTTCAATCGCTCGATTCGTTCTACGCCCCGCGATACGTGCTGCCTTGCTGGGCTTGCCGCCGGCCGCGACGATCGCGACGTTCTTGGCCTTGATCGCTTGCTCCGCCTCGGTGTCGCGCGCCGTCACGAATTCCACGTCGGCCTGATCGTACTCACTGCGGTTGAGAACGTTGGCAAGCGTCGTGGTGTCTTGAATGGCGAGCAGGTCGCACAGCGTCGCCTGCGTGATCTGCAGCTTGTCGGGGTGCACATTCGTGAGTTCCATGAGGCCGCGGGGGGTGGCGAGCCACGCCTTGGATAGATCGTTCGGGTTGGTACGAACGACGGTGGAAATGACCGCCCGCCGTCCACGCTCCATAAGCCCGGAGTCAAGCAGATACTGCCCGACGAACCGCGCACCGTAGACCACGCGCTTGTCTTTGCAGTCCGGCCGCAGCAGGAAGAGGCCGTTGCCGCGGATGACGGCGCGAAACTCCGGCAGAAAGTGCGCCCGCAGGACTTCGATGGGCGGCTCGAATGCCGTGCCGTAGCCGTTGGCGAGCATCCACTTCAGGATATTCAGTCGGAACGGGAGCACGTTGTCGCGACGCATCTCCAGTGTCAGAAGATGCGGAACGCGTGCTTGGTTGTTGTGGTGGAGGATGCGGCGAATGTGCTGCCGCACATACTCATAGTGATTGAGCGCCGCCTTGCTGGCGGGATCGGGTTCGCCGCGCTTCTTGCGCCGACCGAAAGTGGTTCCGGGCAGGCGATGGTCGACCTTCGCTTGTGCCGAGTGATGGTCGGACTCCACGGGCTTACGGTCTCCGCGACCGCTCTCGGCGTACTCCAAGGTCGCCCCCCACTGCTGGAGCGCCGCCATGGATTGCTCATTGCGAAGCTCGCCGTTGTCGGCGAGATACAGCTTGTGTGCGAATGCGAGCCACTCCTCCGGCGAAATCTCAATGCCGTAGCGGGCGCAGTACGCGACCTTGTCGGCGGCCGCGTGAGCGATGGCTTGCAGTCCGGTCGACGCCGAGGGTGCGTCGAAGCCACAGTACATCCCAGTGATGTACCCGATGGCGCCGTCGAGAACGGTGATCCGGGTGAGCGGGCCAACGACTTTGAGACGCGACGCCACGGAGACGAGATGAACGTCGCCGGAAGTGGAATCGAGACTCGCGGATTGACCCACCGCCACGATGCCATCGGTCGCACTTCCCGGCAGCGGACGATGTTCCATCTCCCACTCATTGACGCCGAGGTAGGTACGCCACGCCGGTTGGTTGTCCTCGCCCTTGGGGCCCCAGTATCGAAACTGAAACTCCGTCGGCCGCTGATGGGCGGGGAGAAGAATCGGCTGCTCGATCCCGCCCTTGATCTCGGTGGCAGTCCGAAAAAATGCCGCCATGGTTTCGAGATATGCCTCATGCACACTGCGGCCCGATAGGAAGTTCCGCCAGCCGATCTGCAGGTCGGACTGGGCGCCTTCCGACATCACGAAGCCGGCCAGCTCGTCGTGGCCGGCCTTAACGGCCGCGTTGCGGCGTCCCAGTTTGCGGCGTTGCTTTTTGGGTTGATTCGGCCCCCCGCACTGCGCGAATTCCGGCAAAAGCGCATTTCGGTTGCAGCCACCCGCCCAATAGCGATGGATCGCACAATAGAGCCGTCGCTTCGACACGCGGCAACGCTGCGCTTGGCTGCGAACCCACGGCGCCAGCAGGCGACCGTCGAGGATGTCGGCCGTGCCGTGACCGTCAATGAGTTCACGGATAAGCGCCCAATCGGCATTGCGCTTGATGAGTCGAGGATTGATCTCCGATTCACCCGGCGCAAGCTCGCGTCCTCTGATCTGGGTATCGGTCATGAGCCAATGGCCGGGCGGCACGAACGGACTCGCACTCGCCCATCCTTGCGCGATCCACGACTCAATGTCCGCGCAACGAAGATAGATCGGCGCGCGCGCGTATCCCGAGCGCGTCTTGATTGAGATGGGGCTGAACCACAGACCTTGGCCATCCCGACTCTTCGCGACAAGTCGCAGCAGGTCGGTGAAGGGTTGATCGGCGCAGTCGCTGGGGCGCAACACTTCGTAGAGCTTGGGCAGCGCCATCACACGTCTCCGAAGAACTGGCGTTGCATTGCGCGTCGCAGCGCCCACCCACCGCGCATCACGGGCTCGGTGTGATGGATCGGGCGGGAGAGGTCGATGTCGACCGCCTGCGTCCATGCCACCATGCGAAAGGCATCCCAGCCGTCGCTATCCATACACGACGCGTGCGCAACCGCTGCCAGCACCGCAGCGCGGATCGGCTCACCCGCCGTCAAATGGGCAATTAGCGGATCGCGCAGCCGCTGGTACGAAGCATGTGCGCGGGTGCGCTCCAGGAGCCCGGCATCTGGCGCGAGCGCCTCCAAGTTGGCGGCGAGCGTCAGTGGCACATCGTCGCGGTCGACGATGACGTGGGTGGCGCCCACGGACTGGCAGTAGCGACGCTCAAGTTCCAGACGCGCAAGCCGCCGCTCGCTCTTCGCTCCCAGCCGCAAGAGCGCTTTCGGCTTGCACGCAATACCCGCCAAGCGTGGTGCTTCGAGTGTGCCTATCGTCACCATGAGATCGAGCGTGCCGACGTAGGGAACACGGCTGCCGACCCAGTGCCCATGATCGATGTCCGCACCACGCGCGATCTCGATCAGACCCGGCACCAAGTTCTCGCGGACGTTGCCGTGCGGCCAGTCATTGAGGGGGTGCGGATGCGGCCAAGGCCACAGAGGAAACTGCTCGCGCACGTCCAGTGCGCCGAGCCAGACGCACGCCAACGCGACGTGGCGCTCGACGCGCGACAGAAAATTGAAGCGGCGCGCGCAGTTGGGAAGCGGTCCGACCGCCTGATTCCCCTGACTTGAGATGTTGTTGCGAGTCACTTGAAGGAAGGAGCGGTAGTCCTCAAAGTGCCCTTGCCCATCGCCGAGCGACAGACGTTCCTCCAGCTTGGTCCAGCTCATTGGTTTCATGACATTCCTCTTTCGCGGCGAGGGTGGGCGCGATCCTCGCGGGATCGACGGCAGCACGTCGCCAACGGCTCGCGCTCGAAGGCACGTGCCGGTTGAATGACGAAACCGGAATTGACGTGGCAGAAGGAAGAACCGATACTGCAGTTGCTTAGTCCGCGGTACGCTTCTTCGGAAGCCAGAAGGCCAATCCGGTCAGACGGGTTGGCTTTTTGTTTATTGGTGAATCATCGAGACGCCTCCTTGCTCCCAGTTTTGGAGTCTGCCCCATTCAAATGCGGCGACCCAGATGCTATTATTGCACAATCGGTCACCAATGTCTAGTGGGTCGACCCATACATATGGGGCATCATGGATAAGTCGTTGAGAAAACTTGAAGCGCTGCGTGCGCGCAAGCACCGTTGGTACTCGGTGGCGCAGATCATCGCCGAGACCATTGAGGATCGGGGCTGGTCCGCCGGCCAACCCGCGTTCAAGGACTGGCTTGCGCAGGCGGCGCAAGCGTCCGGCTTGAGCTTGAACACCTTGGGACGGCTCTTGGCAGTGCGGGAGTTTCTGGACGGCATCGCCGCGTTGCCAGCGTCCGGGCTGACCGGCGATCCGGATAGCTTCCCGATGTCCTCGTTAGAGGTGCTGAAGCGTATTCATGCGATCAAACCTGTGCTCGCGGTCGAAATGCTGCGGCCGACCGTCAGCGGCGAGCTTTCCCTGCGGGCGTTGCGCGAACGCCACGACGCGCTGGTCGCTGATGCCGCGCACGGGCGCACTTCGGATCGCGCACTCAGTAAGCGCGCGGCTGGCGCGCTGAGCAGGCTCGCTTCCACCGCCCTGCAGCACGACCTTGCCGCCTTCGGCTACACACCTGGACACCGGCTGCTCGCACGCAGGGTGATCGCGCGCGCCTTCGTGCATGTGGATGCCTTGGTCTATCAACCCGACCACGTGGCGGAATCGGTGAGCGGCATCTGCTTCATCTCTCTGGGTGCCGAAGCAGTGACGCTATCGAAGGAGATGGTCAGCCTTCTGCATCGCCTGTGCTACCTCGCCGGCTTTTTCTCCAGGCTAATCGCTATCTTCCCAGCAGCGATACCCGACGCCTTCATCAAGGAACTGAAGGAGTCGTTAGCGTCCGCGCGACGCAGCAACATTGCCCTATTCGCTGTCGCTGATGCGGACGACTCGCTTGCCGTCCCCGTCGTTAAACCCTTGCTGGTGCCGGCTCACGACGCCGCTCCTATACCAGATTGCCGTGGCTCAATTCATTGGGAACGCGTCCTTCGCAATATGCTCGACCAGAAGGCGCGGCGGATCGATAGGGCATAGCGAACGAGCTGTAGGGCTGGCTGTTCGCGCATTCTGATGTGCCCGGAATTCACTTCGTGAACGCCTTGGTACCGATGCGTTCTGTCAGGTACTCCATCCGTCGAATGGCTTCCAAATACTTGCGCGCAGAAGCGATCATCTCGTTCGCGCTTGCCTTCGATATTTCCTCCTTCGGCAACTGCGGTGTGTTGTTGGGTTTGCACTCGATGTACAGGGCCCTGCCGCGGTCCGTTACGTGGCGCTTTACGGCAGCCTTGTCGTACTCGATGAACCATTGCTGATCGAGGTCCTTCGGAATCGGCACGTAGCGGTTGATGTAGGCTGCCTTGAAGACATGATTCCGAAAAGCCGCCTCGAACTCCGCCTCTGCCACCAGATCGTTGAAGTAATCGGCGACGACCTGCGACTTCCCGAGTTCCTCCATCGCCGTGTACGCGAGAAAGTAAGCGCGTGGCGCACGACCGTGTTGAGCGAGAAGCTCCGCCTCTTCCAACAGGTCACTCGCGTTCGACAAGCACGCCGCATACAGATCAAGAACCCAGAACTTGATGCTCACCTTTCCAGGTGTCGAAGCTTGTGCGGCCTTTTGCCGAGTCTTCATCTGGAAGTGCGTTACTTGCGGTTAATGGGATCGCCCGCGCGCGCACACGACTACTGAACCACCACCGGGACGCCGATGCTGGCCGCGATGGGGGTGTAGATGTCCACGTCGATGTCGTCGAGGACCTCAAGCGATACGATGAGCGCGTACTTGACCGGCGTGAGATCAGCTCCCGCATCCTTCCAGTCCTTCCACCAACCGCCGACGGGAAACACGGCAATGTGCGACTTGGCAGCCAGCCGGGCCGCATTGCCGAACCATACGTCGGAGTGAATGGACCCGCGACTGCGCATCTGCGCACCAAAAAACCAACGCGCCGCATCCGGATCGGTCATCTCCTCCTGCTCGCTTGCATCAAGCTCCTCGCGCTCGATCTTGTTGATGCGCTGGCGAAAGCGCGTATCGGTTTCGGTCGATCCCTTGACTGCGAACCGCAGCCCGTGGGACTGGTAGCGGAACTTGCTCTGCCACCCGCGCCGCGCGGGATTCGGCTCGATGAAATAGGACAGCGTCACCCGCAAGGCGACCTCGGTGGCGCCCAGGGCCTGAAGCTGCTCGGCAGGCCAAGGCAAAGCGTGCATGTTCATATTGCCAAGCGCGTTGGTGCCGCCGTTTTTCAAATACGGCGTGATGAACTCCTGAAGCACGAGCGTGGGATGCTGCTCGCTTGAAGAGAGGGACCACTCCAACGTCGCGCGGCCATAGCCATAGCGGCGTAAAAGATTGCGCTTCTCCTCCTTGGTAGGAACCAGTGACAGCGTGGCGCGCATCGCCGGCGTGTAGCGCGCCGCGTGAACCACAAGACCGCGCACGCTCTCGGGCCAGTACGTCGGATAGCGCGCCTGGATGTGCGCGCACTGCCGCGCGACCTCGGCGGCCGCGGCACTGGTGTCGCCGAAATCGGACAGCGGGGTTTGCGTTAGCTCGTGCCACGTGGTCAAGACGCGCAAGCTCTCAGGACCGACGACCACTTCCACCGCAGCACCTTTATCCAGGCAACCGTTGCCGCCCTCGGCCACCACGTCGGGCTTGAACGGCCACGCCCTTGGCCAAAGCAGTGAAGTCTTGGACGAAGGTGAAAGTGCACCCTCTCCAGCAAGCCGCGCGAGCCCCGGCCACTTCGCGGCATCGACCAACGTAAGGTGGGTGCATGCACCAACAGTCAATGCATTCCACGCCTGCGCGGGATTCTCGATGGACGAGGTGTCATTGACGCTGGGATAGTCGCCCCACTGCGTCCAGGGAACGTTACCCGCGGCCAGCACGATGAGCCGCGCGTTGGCCGTCGTGTCCTCCGGCATCGCATCTGCGGTCTCGACCTTCGGTTCGCGTTGGTCGAAGGCCAATTGATCCACCGTTGCCGACCATTCCGATGGAATGCCCGCTGTATGGCCTTCCGCCGTTGCGGCCATGACGAACGTCCGGCGGCGCGCGGGGGCTGCCGCCTCGACCAACTCCGTCGCGGCGATGGTGACCGCACCGTAGAGGTGAGGCGGGTTGTGGCCTTCAGGCGGAAGAAGCTTCACGGACTCCAAGCGATGCGGGACGGGATGATCCGCTTCAGAGTCGAGAAGAGCGGTCAGGTCGCCGTGACAGGCAACGCCGGCCATCTGTGTGCCGTGCCCCTCGTCGTCGTGCGTTCCCCACGCCGGGTCGATGACGTGCAGATCGGGAACCGCCAGGGATGGAGACAGAAGCGGGTGACCGTGATTGACTCCGGTGTCCATCACGGTGACATGCGGCACATCGGCGGCCGCGTCAGGGAATGTCGAGCGCTCGATCAGCTCTTCGATCCACGCGACCTGCTCGAACGGCTTGAGCTGGGTGAGGAAGAAGTCGGCCGTTGTATCGACGTGGCGAATCTCGGCGATCAAGTCGAGCAGCTCCAGCGCCGCTTCGAGGTTCGCGCGGCTCGCCCGGGCAGCTACGACGACGCGACCCGGGAACCTTACATAGCCAGCCTCCACCTCGATGTTGAACTGCTGGGCGGCCGCGACGAAGGCTTGCTGGGCGGTTACTGCATCGGTGACGACGCGAAGCCAAACTTGAAACCAGCGCGGCTCTTCGGGAGGCGGCGGCGCGGCAGCATCCGTCCACAGCTCGTCGAAGGCGGCCCTACGGATGCTTGCGATAGCGTTGATCAGCGTCGCGTTCTTAGGCTTGGCGGGTTGTCCCTCTCGTTGTACGTCCTTCGTCAGGTACTCGTTCACGCGCTTCTCGAAGGCGGTGAGCTTGCCTTCCGGCACATGCAGCACAACGATCTCGTTATCGCCGTTCGTAACGGCGCTCAAGACTTCGATACCATCGCGGCGCCATTCGAGTTGCTTCGCATAGTCGAGGGCGCCGCGAGGTGATATTTCAAGAGCTATCGCAACACCTGTGTGCTGCGGCAGCCCGAGTTCTTCGCGCCGCGCCTCGATCTGCGCCATGCTTATCTTGAGCTGGCCAATCTGGGCGAGAAGTCGCGCGCCGTGGGCCTGCCTGTCGCGCTGGGGAGGGGGTTGCTTCTTGACCGAGAGCGTGGACTTGAACGCGGTGCTCTCGGTGAACCCCGAGACGAAGAGATGATCGAGCGCGGGCACGCCTTATCCTCCGGTACGGCCGGTCCGCTCGAACGGCGGGCTCGGCCCAGATCGTCTACAGCAGGCGCTTTTGAGCGGTTGAAGCCCTCTCCGACAGATGCTGCACAACGCCTGCATCACTCACACGTTCGCGGTGCTCCAGTACGGCATCCTTCATGGCGTCTTCGCAGGCACGCACGATGTCGGCATGGGACAAGCCCGCACCATGCCGGGCCAGCGACGCATAGTCTAGGTCGTTGCCCGCCATGATGGCGAGATTGTTCCGGAGCAACATCTCGATCTGCGCTTCATCCGGCGCCTGAAAGTGGATCACATCGTCGAATCGCCGGAATAGCGCGAAGTCGAGCGAGTCGCCGTGATTGGTTGCGGCAACGATGAGACTGTTCGACGCATCCTGTTCCAACAGTTGCAGGAACATGTTGAGTGTCCGCCGCATCTCGGCGACATCATGCTGGCTGCCGCGTTGCAGCCCCAGCGAGTCGAACTCATCAAACAGGTACACGCCACGCGTTGAGTTCAACGCGTCGAACACAAGGCGCAGTTTCGCCGCGCTTTCGCCCATGTACTTCGTGATCAGGCTGTCGAAGCGGGCGATGAAGAGGGGCAGGCGCAACTCCGTGGCGAGCACTCCAGCAGTCAGCGTCTTGCCCGTCCCCGGCGGCCCCATGAGCAGCAATTTGCGCCGTGGCGCCAAGCCGTGGCCGCTCAGTCGCTCGTGCTGTCGCTGTTCGTTGAGCACACGCGAAAGCTTGTCCGCGATCTGTGGGGCAACCACCATCTGCGCCATATGCCGCTGCGGGTACTGCACCGTCAGCAGTTCCGCAAGCTCGCCCTTGGGGCGGGCCAGTGGCATCGCGCCCACGCGAGGGCGCGGCGAAAGACTCTCCCGCGCGCGGTCGATCAGTTCACGCAGCTCGGCGGCGACCTTCGTGTGCCCCCGTTGCGCCTCGTCCGCCGCCACCTGTAACGCAACAGACAGGAACGTGGTGTTGTCCTGCCCCGCGTAGGCACGAAGTAACGCCTTCATTTGATCTGCGCGTGCCATCGAGGTCTCCCACCCGCCATCGTAGTCGCGTCGGACGACGAATAGCGTACGTGCTATTATTGCACATCATGTGCAATTATCGCAACACCGCGGATGGCCAAGCCTAAGCAGGACTCGACGTTCCCGACGAGCCAGTCGGAACTACTCAAGATGGCGCGAGGAGCGCTCACGCAGGCGCAATTTGCCAAAGCACTGGGCGTCGACCGCACGTGCCTGTCCAAGTATGAGAGCGAGAAGCTCGGAGCACCGGCTTCCGTGATCAGTTACTGCTTACGTGCCATCGCGCCCCGAGAAGTGGTCACCGCATCCGACGAGACCATGCTTCGAAGAGCGCTGTGGAGTGCGCGACAGACGCTCTCGACGCTGGAGGAACTCTCCGAAGCGCGCCCGACTGGCAGCAAGGCGACTCTGGACTAAGGAACACGGCCGGGCGCCGAGTGGACCGCATTTTGAAGGATGCTGCGGCGGCAGGAGTTGAACCTGCGACCTTCCCGCCCATACAATCAGGTTGTGAGTTTGACGTATGTCGGAAACGGGATGCTCTATCCACTGAGCTACGCCGCGTAAAGCCAATTAGCGTTTGCCTCCATTGGGCAAACCACCTCTGCGACTCACCTGACGCTTTGCCTCGTCAGCGTCGCGGAATTCGGGTTGAAGCTTTTTGAGCTTCGCGACGAGTCCGGAGAGGTCGTATTCATTGCTGAGCTTGCCGCGGTGCGCGGCTCGCCGCTCGATGCGCTTGAGGAAGCCTGCCTTCTCCAGATCGGCCAGATAGCGCCTGATTTGCCGAGGCTTGAGACCAATACGCAAGCTCAAGGTCTCAAGACTGGGGTACGGCTTTCGATTTTGGTCCCACCAGTAGTCGGCGATTTGCAAGAGCACGACGAGTTGGGTCGGATTGAGCCCCAGACGCTGTTGCGCGCGGAAGATCAACGAGGGCAGGATGCTGAAGCCCAGCTTCATCACGTCCTTGCCCCACTTTCTTTGCGAAGACTGGGTGGCTTCTTGCTTATGCAGCGGAATGACAGTGGCTGTCTTCTCGTTCGCGGTCATTTTCTCGGCTCGTTCGGTGAGTCCCGATGTTCGAACGATAGTAGCGAGAACGGGTGACGACAAGAGTCTTCCACCAGTCGCCCAAGACCGGAGGGAGCGGTCGCTAGGGTCCGGACACTCCGGCCAAGGATGTCCGATGAAATAGGACCGAGTGAGGTAGTACGGGGAACGGAACCGGACCAACGAGGAACTACTGGCACCGGTCGCGCACGACCGGTGGTCGCCCGGCCCTAAACGTCGATGATCGGGTCTTGCCTACGGATGCCCGACCAGTTCCCCTTGGATGTGGTCAAGGTCCAAGGAAGGCACGAATTCATCGTCTTCGTACTTGCCACGCAACGCATTCTTGTTGATGGGCTGCATCGCGGATAGCGGAAACTTTGTTTCGCCCTTGCCCTCCCGCCAAGCGCTCTCCCAAATCATCGCCAACGTCATCGCACCGTCGCACATCGTAGCGATGGTCCCCGTCCCAAACTTCTTCCAAAGCTCGGAGGTCACGGCTTTCGACTTTCCGCCGTCGGTTGCCGCATAGGCGTTCACGAGCTTCTTCGGATCAACGTTGTGAGCAGCGCGGTCCATCAGTTCCACCGTGGCTATCGCCGCCTTCCATCCCGAAGTCACGAAGGCGGGCCGCGCCGTGTGCGGCAGTTGCTTCTGCAATCCATCGAGCAAGGCGGGCGCTTGATGATCGACCATTGTGGTCTCGTAGACCGAATGCACGCCTTCGCCAGTCCCGTCCTCGAATCCATCGGCGAGAACTGACCCGTGGAGCGGCTGACAAGCGTCCCCCACGTAGTGCGCGAGCAAACCTGCCGCACACACGTACTCATTCAACTCCTCACGACGAACTGCATCGACCATCGCGTCATAGAATTGCCAGACACGGAATGGCAACAAGCCTCGCTTCTTGGACGCCGTGTGTTTGCACTCGTCGTAGAACGCCTGCCAAAACGGCACCGTGACGTTGTCAGGCGAGAGCAGCGACAACTCGCGAAGCGTCTTCCCGTCGCTCGGGCGAGGCTCGTCGATGTCCGCGTAATGCACGGGATGTTCGGGCCCTTGCCGAGGCGACGTGTCACGGCCTCCTTTGACTTGACTGGGTGTGTTTTTCCATATGACATCCGGCACGTCGGCGAGCGGAACGAAGCGGCCTTCAGTCTTGGCTTTCTTGGTCGCGGCATCGATGTCTTTCGGTTCCAGATCAGCCTCCTTAAAGCTGATGCGGTCCTGATTCGCCAGCATCAGTTTCTGCAAGTGTGGCGAGGCATCCGAGATGGATTCGCACGCGAACGTCGCGATGCTGTAGTGGCCGGTCTTTCCCCAGAACGGCTGGGCGCCGATGTTGTGATCGACGACGATCTCGACGTTCAGCAGCCGCAACACGTTGGTGAGGCTCGCCGCCAAAGCGAAGTTGAAGATGCTGCCACCTCCGCTGAGCGCTCCCTGCCCACCCCATTGCAGCGCCAGCGGCCGCAGGTCACCGTCCTTCATAACCAAGTGCCAAACGGTGCCCGAATCGCCCGGCTGAGAGTGCGGCGTGCCGTCTTCGGGCGCAATCAGGAAATCCGTCACGTCGTCATAGCCGCCAATGCTGCGATAGCGGAAGAAGAGCGCGGCCACACGCCCTCTCAACTCCCCGGTGGCCGCACCATAGGCACGCACTTCCGCGTTGATCAGGCGAGCGCTGACGTTGCGCTCGCTGAGGTCGGCAAGGACCCCGAGTCGCGGAAGGCCGTAAACCTGTGAGGTCCAATCAGCGAGCTTATCGATGGTTACAAGACCCGCATCGAGCGTTAAGAAGGTTCGGCGTCCCGGAAACTCCGTGTAGACCTCCGAGAACGGTAAACGGGTGAGTTGCTTGTCGCTCGCTGTTCCGATCTGCTCAACGCGGCCACGCAATACGGTGCTCATCGGATGACCTTCAGCGCCGGACACGTGCCGGCTGGTGAGGGCGTAGACGAGGTGTCCGTCGGTGACGAGCAGGCCGGCGCTAGCGACGTTGCGTTCGCCTTGCGACTCACTGATGATGGGAAAACCGCCCCCGATCATGTGCTCCGGCCAAACCCAAGCCGGCAACAGGGAGCGGTCCGGCGCGCTGTATGTGATCTTCACCACACAGACGGGTACCGTGCGCCCGTCTGGCATGTACAGCGTCTTCGGCACCATTTGATCAGGACTCAAGTTCGTGCCGCCGAAGTCCGTGGGCTGCAGCCACTGGTCGACGAATACGAGAACGCACGGCCAGGAGTAGTCACGTATCTCCGAGTTGTCGAAGCGCCGCTCTTCCTTCGGAACGTTGACGTTAGATTTCGACTGTGCGCCGTCGGAGCGATTGCTCGAAGGCCATGGATCACTCTTACGGATGCGATACCGGCCAACCGCCGTTCCCACGACGTTCGGCTTGTGCACCAAGTGCCAGTGATATTGGTCGCGCGCTTCGAGCAGATCGCGAAGGGACAAGCTCGCGAAGTTCTGGTCGATACCGAGAATGTCATCAGCTTGCATGCGCTTCTCCCGTGCGAGAAGTGACATGGCTGGCGTCACTCCCGCAAATGGTTGGACGAGAATGCCCGAGCAGGATTACGGAAACGCGCTGACGTAGTGCGCTATAACTTTACATGCCTTCTATGAACTTTAGATGTCGAATATTCCGCATTTTCGGTCAAGGGGTTGACCGGCACAATGCCGGAACCTGGATAGCGCACCCGCAAACAACCGCGGAGTCGGCTGTGCGAAACACCGAGGCGTTCGGAACGTTGATAACTGGGCATGGCGGAGGTGGGCACCACCGGCTTGACATTCGCAGTCCGCGATAGGAAGCTACTCTGAACCAGCACCGTCGGACGACCACGAAGCGTTTCAGACTCTATTGTCCGGGCTTCGTAGTTTGTTCCAGGCTCTATTAAAGTCGACAGCGGCGTTTTTCCAGAGTCTATTCCTACGCTTCTAGACTTTATTCCTAAGCAACAGCTCGGCGCCGATCGGTCCGGACCGTCGCGCGCACGACCCGTCCCGCGCGCCTGCCGACCTGGCCCCGTGGTACCCTGCCGCCGCGATCGAATGCGCTTCGCACCGGAGGACACATGAGGCGGCGGGACTTCGTTGCGGTGATCGGCCTGGGGGCGGCGGCGCGGCCGCTTCGCCTGCACGCGCAGGCGGGCGCTTCCGGCAGCGCCGCGCCGACGGCGGCGAACCTGCCCGTCGTCGGCTTCCTCAACAGCGCCTCCGCCGCCACCTACCGGTTCAACGCCGACGCCTTCCGCGAGGGCCTCGCGCAGGCCGGCTTCGTCGAGGGGCGCAACGTCCGCATCGAGGAGCGCTGGGCGAACGGCGACTACAAGGCGCTGCCCGCGCTCGCGAGCGACCTGGTGGGCAAGGGGGTGGTGGCGATTGCGGCGACCGGTGACGTGGCATCCGCGCGCGCGGCCAAGGACGCCAGCACGACCGTGCCCGTCGTGTTCACGATCGGCGGCGACCCGATCCGCTTCGGGCTGGTGGAGAGCTTCAACCGGCCCGGCGGCCACGTCACGGGGATCATGTTCGCGCCGACCCTGCTGGGCGCCAAGCGCGTGCAGCTGCTCGTCGAACTCGTGCCTACCGTGCGCCGCATCGCGCTGCTCGTCAATCCGGACAACTTCAACGCGGCGGCGGAGCAGGCCGACTCGGAGGCCGGTGCTGCCAGGCTCGGCGCCCAGGCGATGGCGTTCAAGGCGCGCAACGCCGCCGAGATCGACGTTGCGTTCGCGGAGCTCGTCCGTGCGAAAGCCGACGCCGTGATCGGCGGGACGGACCCCGTGTTGCTCGACCGGCGCGAGCAGATCGTGGCGCTCGCCGACCGGCACCACCTGCCCGCCGTTTCGTTCACGCGTGCGTTCGCCGTCGCCGGCGGGCTCCTGACCTACGGCCCGAACATCACCTGGATGTACCGGCAGGCGGGCGGCTACGTCGCGCAGATCCTCAAGGGCGCCAAGGCCGCCGAGATGCCGGTGATGCAGTCGACGCACTTCGAGCTCGTGCTCAACATGAAGACCGCGCGGAAGCTCGGGATCGCGGTGCCGCGCACGTTCGTCGCATCGGTCGACGAAGTGATCGAGTGACCGTCGAGGTGCGGCCGCCGGCGTCGCCGGCGCCGGCGTGACGTTTACGCCTCAGGGCGCCGACGCGGCCGCGACCCCGATTGGCGTGGCCGCGAGGGCGCTCACCAGCGCTCTCTCTGCGGCATCGAGATTCGCCCGCGCCCGCGCGGACACGCCCTCCCCCAGCTCAAACGAGTACCCGCGAATCGCCAGCACGCGCGCCGCGGGCGGCGGCTGTCCGGTCACCTGCACGTAGGCGTCCAGCACTGCGGCGGGCGTAAGCGCATGCGTCGTCGCGCTGGCGTCGCGCGCTGGCGTCGCAAGCGCGAGCGTGAACGGCGCCTCGTCCGCGACCGTCGCGTCGACGAACACGACCTCTGCGCGGCCGACCAGGTCGAGCGCGTGCTCGACCTGCAGCTGGAAGTCGGTCAGGCACGCAACACCGGGCAGTTCCATCGCCTCGATCCGCTCGACGAGCAGCGGCCCCACCGCATCGTCGCCGCGGCTCGGGTTGCCGATACCGACGACGAGGAAGGGCGCGACGGCCGCCACGGTCAGTCTCGCGTCAACGCGTCGATCGCCGCGCCCTCGGCGTCGACGAGCTCGACGGCGAGCGGCATCTTCCCGAGCGCGTGCGTCGCGCACGACAGGCAGGGGTCGAACGCGCGGATCGCGACCTCGACGTGGTTGAGCAGGCCCTCGGTGAGCTTGCGGCCGTCGAGGTAACGCTTCGCGACCTGCCGGATCGCCTCGTTCAGCGCCTGGTTGTTGTGCGTCGTCGACACGATCAGGTTGGCGCGCAGCACCTGGTCGTTGTTGTTGAGCCGATAGTGGTGGATCAGCGTGCCGCGCGGCGCCTCGATCACGCCCACGCCGCGGCGGTGGCGCTCGCCGGTGACGACCAGATGGTCACCGAGAAGGTCGTCGTCGTGCAGCAGCTCCTTGATCTGCTCCGCCGCGAACAGCATCTCGATCATCCGCGCCCAGTGGTACGCGAGGGTCGCGTGGACCGGCTGGCCGCCGCCGAAGTCGACGAACTCGCGCCGCTCGGCGTCGGCGAGCGGCGTGGGGATGTGGTCGCAGTTCTGTACGCGCGCGAGCGGGCCGACCTTGTACCAGCCGGCTTCGGGTCCCAGCTCGCGCAGGTACGGGAACTTCATGTACGACCACGGCTTCACCTCCTCGGTGATCCGGTCCCAGTAGCGGTCGTAGGACACGTGGTCGAACAGGATCTTGCCGGCCGCGTCGCGCGCGCGCAGGTCGCCGTGGTAGAGGTCGAGCGCGCCGTCGGGTGCGACCAGCGACAGCATGTTCGAGCGGAATGCGCCGAAGCTGTTGTAGAGCGCGACGTTGGACAGGTGCAGCTTCTTGACAAGCGCCACGGCGTCGCGCGCCCACGCGACCATCTGGTAGGCGTCGGCGAGCAGCGTGGAACGCTCGTCCGCGGTCAGCGCCTTGTTGACGCCGCCGGGGATCGCGCCGGTGCCGTGCACGCGCTTGCCGGCGGTGACGCGGATCACCTCCTGCCCGTACTTGCGCAGCAGCACGCCACGCCGCGCGATCTCCGGGTGTGCCGCGGCCACGCCGACGATGTTGCGCCTGCCCACGTCCGAATCGAAGCCGAACAGCAGGTCGGGCGAGGCCAGGTGGAAGAAGTGCAGCGCGTGCGACTGCAGGATCTGCCCGTAGTGCATAAGCCGGCGCACCTTCTCGGCGGTCGGCGTCAACTTCGGTGCGCCGACGACGACGTCGAGCGCCTTGGCGGCGGCGAGGTGGTGGCTGACCGGGCAGATACCGCACAGCCGCTGCACCATCACCGGCAGCTCCCAATAGGGGCGGCCCTGCACGAACTTCTCGAATCCGCGGAACTCGACGATGTGCAGCCGCACCTGGTGCACGCGGTCGTCGGCGTCGAGCAGGATCGTGACCTTGCCGTGACCCTCGACGCGGGACACGGGGTCGATCGCCACGCGGCGCAGGCCGGCGGGGTTGGCGGCGGTTTCGAGTTCGAACGGCATCAGTCGTAGTGGATGAGCCCGTGGCCCAGGTGCGGCGTGCGCCCGGCGATCACGTCGGAGAAGAACGACCAGATCGCCTCGGCCGGCGGCGGGCAGCCGGGGATCGAGTAGTCGACCTTGACCACCTCGTGCAACGGGTGGACCTTGTCGAGCGGCAGCGGCAGCTCGGGGTCGTTGGGCATGCAGCCGCTGGCGAGCCCTGGCTCGGTCAGGTACACCTCCTGCAGGCAGGCGCCGAGGTCCAAGTGGTTGCGCTGCGCGGGCAGGCCGCCGTTCAGCGCGCACGCGCCGATGGCGACCAGGATCTTGCAGTTGCGGCGGAACTCGCGCAGCACGTGCACGTTCTCCGCATTGCAGATGCCGCCCTCGACGACGCCGATGTCGCACGGGCCGCAGTGCTTGATGTCGGTGAGCGGCGTGCGATCGAACTCGACGTTGCGCAGGAGATCGAAGAGCTTCTCGTCGATGTCGAGGAACGACATATGGCAGCCGAAGCACCCGGCGAGCGACGTCGTCGCGATGCGCAGCTTGCGCGGCGCGCCGTTCGTCATGGCGTGGCCCCGGGCGGCGGTCGCGGCGCGTCCTCCAGCGCCTGCGCGGACACCGGCCGCGCGTCGTAGCGCCGCTTGCCGATCGGCACGGCGAACCCGACGCGCTTCCGCAGGATCACGCCGACCGGGCAGACGTCGACAGCCTTGTCGGTGACCGCGATCGCCGTGTCGACGAGGCGCCCGGACTCGGCGTTGACGATCAGGTGCTTGCCGATGCCGCGGCCGGACAGCGCGAACACGTGCTTGCCGTCGACCTCGGCGGAGGCGCGCACGCACAGCTCGCACAGGATGCAGCGGTTGAAGTCGAGCAAGAGGTCCGGGTGCGACGCGTCGAGCGGCCGGCTCGGGAAGAAGTAATCGAGGTCGGCACCCAGCACGCCCAGGTCGTACGCGACCGCCTGCAGCAGACAGTTGCCGCTCTTCTCGCAGGACGGGCAGAAGTGGTTGCCCTCGACGAACAGCATCTGCACGAGCGTGCGCCGGTTCTCCTCGAGGTCGTCGGCCTTGCACTCGACCGACATCCCCGCCTTCGCCGGCAGCGTGCACGACGCCGTGGTGGCGCCGTCGACCCGCACCGTGCACACCTTGCAGCTGCCGTGCGGCTTGAAGTCGTGGTGGAAGCACAGGTGCGGGATGTAGTGCCCGGCGGCGAGCGCCGCCTGCATCACCGTCTGCCCGGGCGCGAACGGGATCGGCTCGCCGTCGAGCAGGAAGACGTCGCGGTCGTCGCGCCCGTTCATCGCTCCGCGCTCCCGGCGAGATCCTCGGCGGACAGGTGCGCGCTCGGGTCGTCGCGGCCGGTCATCGCGCGCGCGCGCGCCAGCGCGCCGTCCAGGTCGAACGCCGGCTCGAAGTCGAGCGACTGCAGCCGCCGCTCGTAGGCGGGGCGGAAGCGCTTCAGCGTGTCGAGCAGCGGGTTGCACGCCGTGTGGCCGAGCCCGCAGTGCGACGACGCCTGCAGCAGCCGGTTCAGCCGGTGGATGCGGTCGAGGTCGTGCTGCGAGCCCTTCATGCCGTGGATCTTGTCCATCACGTTGCGCAGGAGGGTGGTGCCCACGCGGCACGGCGTGCAGAAGCCGCAGCTCTCGTGTGCGAAGAAGTGCGCGAAGTTGCGGGCGACCTCGAACATGTCGCGCGTGTCGTCGAACACCATGAAGGCGCCCGCCGTCGGCAGGTCCTCGAACGCCAGCCGGCGGCCGAACTCGGCGGCGCCGATGCACGTGCCCGACGGCCCGCTGACCTGCACCGCCTGCGTGCGCAGGGCGCCGCAGTCGGCGAGCACCTGCCGCACTGTCGTGCCGAACGGGTACTCGTAGATGCCGGGCCGCGCGCAGTCGCCGCTGACGGACAGCAGCTTGGTGCCCGTCGAGCGCGGCGTGCCGAGGCCGCGGTACCAGTCGCCGCCGCGGAGCGCGATCAACGCAGCCGCGCAGAACGTCTCGACATTGTTGACGACCGTCGGCTGCTGCAGGTAGCCGTGCGTGACCGGATACGGCGGCCGGTTGCGCGGGACGCCGCGCTTGCCTTCCAGCGACTCGATCAACGCCGACTCCTCGCCGCACACGTACGCGCCCGCGCCGAGGTGGAGCGTCACGTCGAAGTCGAAGCCGCGCTCGCCGAGGATCGATGTCCCGAGCAGGCCCGCCGCACGGCGGCGGACGATCGTCTCGCGGAGCGGCGCGGCGAGGTGCTCGTACTCGCCGCGCAGGTAGAGGAAGCCCTGCGTCGCGCCGATCGCGTACGCGCAGACCGTCATGCCTTCGAGCACGAGGTCCGCGTGGCGGGCGAGCAGCACGCGGTCCTTGAAGGTTCCGGGCTCGCCTTCGTCGGCGTTGCAGACGACGTAGCGCGTCGTTCCCGGCGCCGTGCGGCACGCCTCCCACTTGAGGCCGGTCGTGAAGCCGGCGCCGCCGCGCCCGCGCAGGTTCGAGCGCTTGATCTCCTCGAGGGTCGCGGCCGGGCCCTGCGGCAGTGCGGGAACGCCCTCGCGCCACGAGCGCTCGTTGCCCGATTGCTCGGGCGCGCGCGCACCGCGTGCGATCGCCGCGCGCAGCGCATCGCCCGGCGCCACGTTCGCGGCGAGCAGCACGTCGCTCCGGTGCACGTTGTCGGCGACGGCGAAGAGGCCGGCGGGCCACTCGGGCAGCGGCACCTGCCCGCGGATCAGCTCGGCGACTTCGTCGACGCGCGCGTCGGTCATGCGCGGAATCGCGCGGCCGTTGACGAGGATCGCCGGGCCCTGGTCGCCCATGCCGGTGCACGACGTCGTGTCCACGGACACGAGGCCGTCCTCGGACACCTTGCCGCGCTCGATCCAGAGGTTCGCGCACAGGCGGTCCATCAGCGCGAGGTTGCCGGCCATCCGGTCGGTGACGTTGTCCGAGAACAGCACGCGGTAGCGGCCGGCCGGTGCCGCGTGCAGGAACGAATAGAAGCCGGCCACCCCTTCGACGCGCGCGCGCGGCAACTGCAGCCGGTGGGCGAGGAACGTGATCGTCGCGGGCGGCAGCCAGCCTTCGATCGCCTGCGCGTCGCGCAGGATCTGCAGCAGTTCGGTCGGCCGCGCCCCGTGGGCGGAGACGATCGCGTCGAGGCGGGCGACGGGCGGCGACGATTCAGCAGGCTCGGCCATCGGTTTCAATGCTAGCCCCGGGGCGCCACGGACGTGCTGACGCACGTCAAGCGCCGGGCGGCCATCGTTCGCTGTGCGGCCGGCGGTGCGGGACACGTCGCAAATCAACGCGTTCCGCATGGGTGGCGGCGAGCGCACCGCTTCCGTTTGGCGAGCGTTCGGGACCCGGTTCCGGGTATTGACGCTGGCCCGCTCCCGAGCGTAGTTTGCGCGATCGCCTTTCCCCGTCCGGACGCGCGCAGCCGGCGGGCGGCCGTCGGCCGCATCGCCTGCAATCCGCATCCCAGAATCAGGAGGCCCCATGCAGCGCATCGCTCGGCAATACCTCTCCGTGTTGGCTGGTGCAACGATCCTGGCTCTCGGCGCGCCGGCATGGTCGCAGGGGTCCTCGTTCGCCGAGCCCCCGGCGCAGGTGCTGCGGGCGGCGCCCGGACAGGCGCTGGGGGGTGCCAATGCGGGCTCGCGCACCGCGGCCGTGGCGGCTGCATTGCGCAACCGCGGCGTCGCAGATGCGGCGACGGCATCGCTGGTCGAGGTGGGCGGTGGTCCGTCGAAATTCGGCCGCATCCACCTGCGCTACGAGCAGCAGGTCGGTGGACTCACCGTCTACGGCACCTCGGTGCGGGCCGCGTTCACCGATCGCGGCGAGCTGGTGCACGTGATCGCGCGAGTCGCGTCGGTGCCGGCCGTGGCGCCCGCGGCGGCGGCGATCGGCGAGCGCCAGGCGCTGGTCGCGGCGATGGCGTCCGTCCACCCCGGCGTGCAGGTCAGCTTCGTTCCCGGCCCGCGGTCGGGACAGACGCTGCGCTTTTCCGGCGGCGCGTTCTTCCACGAAGACCCCGAGGTCACGCGCGTGCTCGTGCCACAGGCCGACGGCGGCCTGGCGCAGGGCTTCGTCGTACAAACCTGGACGCAGGTCGGCAACCTGCTCGATCACACACTTGTCGGTGGCGACGGCGCCGTGCTGAAGGTCGAGCGACGGACGGCCACGGACAGCTACAACGTATTCCCGATCGACCCGTGGAAGGGCGCGCAGACCGTCGTGGCAGGCCCGGGGCCCGGCAACGCGCAGTCGCCCGTCGGCTGGCTGGGTACCGGCGGTCAGTCCACCATCAACATCAACGGCAACAACGTCAGCGCCTACCTGGACGCGGATGGCAACAATCGCGCGGACAAGGGCGGAACGGCCGTCACGACCGGCAACTTCACGACGGCGGTTGACCTAGCGCAGTCGCCGGGAACGACCGGCAACCGCGCGGTGGCGGTGCAGAACCTGTTCTTCTTCAACAATGTGCTCCACGACGAGCTCTACCGTCACGGCTTCGACGAGGCGGCGGGCAACTTCCAGCTCGACAATTTCGGCAAGGGCGGCGCCGACAAAGATCCGGTCAACGCCGAAGCCCAGGACGGCAGCGGCACCGACAACGCCAACTTCGCCACGCCGGCCGACGGCAAGCGTCCCCGCATGCAGATGTTCCTGTGGACCGGGGGTGGGCCCACCCACGAAGTGGTCCTGAGCGACACCACGACCTACGGCGCGATGGGTGCGGAGTTCGGTCCCGCGCTGGACACGACCGGCCTCGCCGGCGGCATCGTGCTCGGCAACGACGGGAGCGGCACGCCCACCGATGGCTGCGAGGCACTGTCCTCCGCCGTCAAGGGAAAGATCGCGCTGCTCGACCGCGGTACCTGCGCCTTCACGGTCAAGGTGCAGAATGCGCAGAAGGCCGGGGCCATCGGCGTGATCGTCGCCAACAATGTCGTGGGCGCTCCGTTCACGATGGGCGGCTCGGCCGGCGGGGTTCGCATTCCCGCGGTCATGATCAGCATGGACGACGGCCAGAGCCTCCGGGCGCGAAGCGCGCCCGCGGGCACGATGCGCAGGAAAGCCGTGCAGCCGCTGCAGATCGACGGCGACCTCGACTCCGACGTCATCCGGCACGAATACGGCCACGGCCTGACCTGGCGCATGATCGGCGGGATGAGCGGGCCGCTGGCCGGTGCCATCGGCGAAGGCGCGAGCGACGTCGTCGCGTTCATGGGCCACGGCGGCGATCTCAACGACGACGTGATCGGCGAGTACGCGGCGAGCAACCCCTTGGGCATTCGCCGCTATCCGTACACCGGCTACCCGCTGAAGTACGGCGACGTCACTGGCGCCGAGGTGCACGACGACGGCGAAATCTACGCCGCCGCGATGTGGAAGCTGCGCGAGCTCTGGGTGGCCAGCGGGCGTTCGAACGACGTGCTCTTCGATCACTTCGTGGACGGCATGAACTACACGCCGTCCACGCCGGCCTTCGAGCACATGCGCAATGGCATGCTCGACTCCGTTGCCGCTACCGCCGGCGCCGACGCCGCGCTGCGCTGCGCGCTCGTGTGGCAGGCCTTCGCGCAGTTCGGCATCGGCGACGGCGCCACGGGCACGGTCACCAAGAACGGCGCGGTGACGATTACGCCATCGACCACCACACGCGTCGACTGCACGCACTGAGCGGTCGTCACCGCAGGCGGGCGAACCGGCGATCCCGCGGTTCGCCCGGAAGCAGCGCGGCAAGGCGTGGTGACCCCGGGCCGCGCACGCGGGTGGCCCGCGTGGCCTCGCGGCGATCCGCCGCGGCGGCGCGAAGCCATTCGAGGCCTCTTCACGTGCAATCGCCGAAACGCGCACGCCACAACCATGCCCCATTTCGAAAGCGCACTGGAAACGTGGAACGCCCGCTTCGCCGGCGACGATTACCTCTTCGGCGAAGCGCCCAACGCCTTCGTGCAGCGCGAGGCACACCGGCTGCCGCGCGGGTCGAGCGTCCTGTGCGTCGCCGACGGCGAGGGCCGCAACAGCGTGTGGCTCGCGGAGCAGGGTCACGCCGTCACCGCGTTCGACTTCGCGCCGAACGCCGTCGCCAAGGCCAAGCGGCTGGCGGCGGCACGCGGCGTCGCCGTCGACCACCGGCTGGGCGACGTCTACGCGTGGCCGTGGACCTCGGCGCGGTACGATGCCGTGGTCGTCGTGTTCATCCAGTTCGTGCCGCCGGAGAAGCGCGGCGCCGTGTTCGCGGGTCTGCGTTCGGCGGTGAAGCCGGGCGGCCTCCTGCTGGTCGAAGGCTACCGCCCCGAGCAGGTCGACTACGGCACCGGCGGCCCGCCGCGGCGCGAGCACATGTACACGCGAGAGTGGCTGGCCGATGAGTTCAAGGAGTGGGACGTCCTGCTGCTCGATGCGTACGACGCCGAGGTGCGCGAAGGGCGCGGGCACAGCGGGATGTCGGCGCTCATCGACCTCGTGGCGAGGAAGCCGGCCGTGTAGCCGGCGCGACCGTCAGTTTCGTTGCTGGGCGCGCTCCGCCCGCGCGGCCGCCCGCGCGGCGCGCGGCCCCTGCGCGGTCGCCGCCGCCTCCGGCGCCCGCGCCAGCGTCGCGTTCGCGGTCGTGCCGTCGTCCCACACGCCGGCGAACGTCAGCGCGTTGTCGTTCCAGCGTCCGGTCATCTTCCCCTTGACCGGCGCACCGGTCGCGTCGAACGCGTCGAGCGCGAGCGATGCGCTGCCGTCGTCCGCGATCCTGCCGGTCGCGTGCGCCCGCGCCGCGCTCGACCGGTTGGCCCAGCTCGCGGTCAGCACGCCGTGCTGCGCGGTCAGGTTGACGGTCCAGCAGCGCAGCGACCCGTCGCGGATCGTCTTGCACAGCTTGCCCGTGTAGAGGCCGTCGTAGCGGTCGATCGCATGCGGCGCGGCGGCGGCCGACGCAGGCGTAGCCGCAGGGGCGCCCTTGTCGGCCGCCGCCGTCGATTTCTGCAGCGCGTCCTTCGCCGCGCGCAACTCCGCGGCGAGCTTCGCTTCGCGCTGCGCGTCCTCGGCGGCGGCCTTGGCGGCCTCGCTCTGCGCCAACGCCTCCTTCGCCGCGAGCAGCTCGGCGGCGAGCTTCGCCTCCTTCTGCGCGGCGGCGGCGGCCTGCGCCTGCTCGGTCGCCTTGTGCGCGGCTTCGGCGGCATTCTTCGCCGCCTCGGCCTGGTGCGCGTCGTGGTCGCGCCAGAGCCACCACGCCGCGCCGGCCAGCACGACCGCTGCGGCCAGCCCGGCCGCAATCGCCGCGCGCGACGGCGGCCACGCGCGCGCCGCAGGGCGCGCGACGGGTGGCGCGTCGCCGTTGAGCGCAAACGTGCGCACCGGCTGCGCGATGTTCTTGAAGCTCCTTTCGGGCAGCGGCCGGAACGTCAGCGACAGCTTGTTCTGGATCTGGTCGTACACGCTGCCGGAGATGCACACGCCGCCCGGCTCGCTCGCGGCCTCGATCCGCGCGGCGATGTTCACGCCGTCGCCCAGCAGGTCGCCGTCCTGCACGATGACGTCGCCCAGGTTGATGCCGATCCGGAACCACATGCGCTGCGCTTCGGGCATCTGCTCGTTGCGCGTGCGCAGCGCCGACTGGATCTCGGTCGCGCACCGGACCGCGTCGACGGCGCTCGGAAACTCGGCGAGGATCGCGTCGCCGGCCGTGTTGAACACGCGGCCGCGATAGGTCCTGAGCAGGTCGTCGAAGACGGCGCGGTGCCCGCGCAGCGTGCGGACCGTGCGCTCCTCGTCCTCGCCCATCATCCGGCTGTAGCCGAAGACGTCGGCGACCAGGATGGTCGCCAGGCGGCGTTCGACCGGCGAGGGTGGATCGGGTGGCGTGGACATGGAGGCGGCAGCGAGCGGCCCGGAGGTCGCGGGGCACCCCGTCGCGCGCGATGTCGATGGCGGCGCAACGGTATCACGCCCGTCGCGCGGGTCACAAGGAACGGGGCCGGCCGTCGGCGCGCCGGCACGCCGGCACGAGCCCCTTGCCCGGCGCCCGCAACCGCACTCTAATGGCGGTTCGGGAGCCACGGCGACGGTCCTGCAGCGCACGGCTCGCGACATCCGATACGAGAGGGGCATTCATGCACCCGACGCCCGCCCGTCCGCTGCGCGTTGCCACGCGCGGTTCGCGTCTTGCGGCCCTTGCGCTCGTGCTCGCGGCCGCATGGCCCGCACCCGGCGCACGGGCGCAAGGCTATGCGACCGGCGTAGAGGAGGCGCTGGGGCCGCTGTATCGCGGCAATCCGTACGCGCAGCGCGCGGCGCCGGTGGTGTCGCGCGACACGACGCCGCTCGGCATGGTCCGGCACTGGAACGAGGTCGCAATCGACGCTTCGGGTCTCGACCACACGCCGGTGGCGCCCGGCGAGCCGCGGGTCTTCGGCGAGCAGTACGGGCCCACGCGCGCGAGCCGCGCGATGGCCATCGTGCACATCGCGGTGTTCGAGGCGGTCAACGCGGTCGCCGGACGCCACCGCAGCTACGTCGGACTGCCCGCCGCGATGCCCGGAACGTCGATGGAGGCCGCGATCGCGCAGGCCGCGCACGACACGCTGGCGGCGATGTTCCCGTCGCAGGCGCCCGCGTTCGACGCCCATCTGGCGCAGGACCTCGCCGCGGTGAAGGGCACGCATCCCAAGGCGCTGGGCGTCGACGTCGGGCACCGCGCCGCCGCGGCGATCCTCGCGCTGCGCGCGGCCGACGGGTCGGCGCACGCGGAGCCCCGGATCGGCATCGACTACGTCACGGGAACCGCTGCGGGCGAGTGGCGGCAGGACCCGGTGAGCATGGTGCCGATCGCGCTCGGCGCCCGCTGGAACGAGGTCACGCCGTTCGTGATGGCGAGCGCCGCGCAGTTTCGTGCCCCGCCGCCGCCGGCGCTCGACTCCCTGGCATACGCGATGGCGTTCGCGGAGGTCCGGATGCTGGGGGGCGACGGCGTCGTCACGCCGACGATGCGCACCGCCCAGCAGACGACGATTGGCATCTTCTGGGCGTACGACGGCACGCCGAGCCTGTGCGCGCCTCCGCGGCTGTACAACCAGATCGCGATGCAGATCGCCGCGAAGCGCAACACGGACGTCGTCGACCTCGCGCGGCTGCTCGCGCTCGCCAACACCGCGATGGCCGACGCCGCGATCGCGATCTGGGAGTCGAAGTACTTCTACGAGTTCTGGCGTCCGGTGACGGGCATCCGGGTCAACGACGGCGCCAGAATGACGATCGCCGATCCCGGCTTCCTGCCGCTGGGGGCGCCGGCGTCGAACCTCGACGGTCCCAACTTCACGCCGCCGTTTCCCGCATACCCGTCCGGCCACGCCGGCTTCGGCGGCGCGCTGTTCCAGACGCTGCGGCGCTTCTTCGGCACCGACCGCATCGCGTTTTCCTTCGTGTCCGACGAATTCAACGGCGAGACGCTCGACCACGACGGCAACGTGCGCCCGCGCGTCGAGCGCTCGTTCCGCACGCTGTCCGAAGCCGAGGACGAGAACGGGCAGAGCCGGATCTACCTCGGCATCCACTGGGTGTTCGACAAAAACGAGGGCATCGCGCAGGGCCGCAAGGTTGCCGACTACGTGTTCGATCGCGCGTTCCAGCCGCTTCGCTGACCTCCGCGGCGGCACCGCTGCGGCGCGCATCTTGCTTGCGACCGCGTCGCGCTCCGGGCGCGACAGTGGAATAATGCGACGACGATGAGCGGCCCCATTACCGCCGGCTTCTTCCTCGTGCACGGCCTGCTGCTGCTGTCGGCGCGGGCGCTGCAGGAGGCGCGCGCGATGAAGCGCGAGTACGGCGACGTGCTGGCGCAGCTGTCCGAGCGCGAACGGCAGCTGGCGCAGGCGCGCGCCGGGCAGCGCGGCGCGCGGCTGGAGCGCATCGCGGCCGTCCGTGGCGAGGCCGACCGGCAGGCGGCGCGCCTTCACCGCCTCCGCGCACTCGCCCAGGCGATGAGCGCGCAGGCGCCCGACATTGCCGCAAAGGTGCCGGCGACCGTGCCCGTCGCGCCCGCCGGCGACGACGACGCGGCGTGGGGCGCGTACCTGCACGCGCTCGCTGCGGCGATCCGCGAGCTCGAGACGCTGCTCGGCGAGGCCGGCGGCGCGCTCGGCGACCGCGTGCGCGCGTCGCTCGCGGCCGCGCCGCAGGCGCCGGTCGTCGACGACGTGCTCGCGTCGTACGTGCTGGAGCGCCAGCTGAAGCCCGGGCTCGACGCGGCGCAGGCCGAGCGGTTCCGGCAGACGGCCGCGCGCGTGCTGGCGCGGCTCGAGCTGCCGGCGGGCGCCGCGCTGCCGGCCGAGCTCGAAGCCCTCGCGAAGGCGATCGTGCTGGCGCCGTCGCTGGACCGCGCGGAGGCGCTGGCGACGCAGCTGCGGCTCGCCGTGCACCGTCAGCGCGACGCGCGCGACGCGCATCGCCGCGAGATCGCCGCCGCCGATCGCCTGCTCGACGAGCTGCCCGAGGACGCGCCCGCGACGCTGGTGCGTGCGCTGGAGCTGGTCGCGGCCGGCGTGACGCGGATGGATGCACCGCTCGCCGCGGCGGCGGAGGCCGCGCTCGCGACGGCCGCGGCCGACCGCGGGCGGCAGGAGCAGGAGGCGGCTGCGCTGGTGCTGCAGGAATCGCTGCGGGATCTCGGCTACGACGTCGACGACATCGAGGCCACGCTGTTCGCCGACGGCGGCACCGTGCACTTCCGGCGCAGCGGGTGGGAGCACTATTTCGTGCGGCTGCGCGTGGACGCGCGCGAGCGCACGGCCAACTTCAACGTCGTCCGCGCGCGCGGCGACGAGGAGACCGCCGAGCGAAGGCGCCTCGACGCCCTCGCCGAGGACCGCTGGTGTGCGGAGTTCCCGCGCCTCATGGCCACGCTCGCGGCGCGCGGGTTGCAGCTCGACGTCACGCGCCGGCTCGAGGCCGGCGAGGTGCCGGTGCAGGTCGTCGACGCCGACCGGCTGCCGGCGATCGCGGCGGACGAGGACGCCGCGCGTTCGCGCGCGGCGCCGCGCGCGCGCGACCTGCCGTAACCGACGCGCACGTTCGATGGACACGACGCCGCGCTGGATCCGCGACCTCACGCGCCTGCTGCCGATCCGGTCGCAGTTCGTCGTCGCCGGCAACATCCGCGACAGCTTCCTGACGCCCTACGAGGGCGGCACGACGCTGGCGCCGCTGCTGCGCTGCCTGTGGGCGCACCTGGCGCCCCTCGACTACCGGTTCCTGCTGGTGTACGACCCCGTCGAGGGCCTGCGGCCGTATCCGAACGAGCCCGAGGCCGTCGAGCTCGCGACGAAGCTCTTCGACCTGAAGCTCGCCGACGGCGCGATGCCGACGAGCCTCGAGAACCTCGTCGGCGTGATGCGCAAGGTTGCCGGCCAGCGCGACGCGCGCTGCGCGCTGGTCGTCGACTTCGCGTCGCGCCTGTCGCGCCAGCCCGACCACCTCGACGCGAACGAGCACCGCTTCTTCGTCGCCGCGGAGCGCATCTCGCTCGCGGCGCACCCGGTCGTGCCCAAGGGCGCCGACATCGCGACTCCCGAAGGCAAGGCGCGCTTCAACCCGGTCCTGTGGCTCGTCAACCGCGGGCAGGACCTGCCGTCGTGGCTGACGCTCGACTCGCCGCGCGTGGCCGTGCTGTCGTTGGCACTGCCCGACTACGAGACGCGGCTCGCCGCCGCGCAGCACCTCTCCAACCTGTTCGCCGGCTACGAGGAAGGGGCGGAGGACGCGCGCGCGAAGTTCGCGAAGGACTTTGCGCAGATGACCGACGGCCTGCCGCTCGTCGCACTCGCCGACATCGCGCAGCTCGCCGACCGGCAGGGCATCGGATTCCGTGACGTCGACGACGCCGTCCAGTGCTACAAGGTCGGCGTCACCGAGAACCCGTGGAAGAAGGACTACCTGCGCGAGCGCATCGCCGGCGCGCTGCCGTTCATCGAGGAGCGCGTGCGCGGCCAGCGGCCGGCGGTGACCAAGGCGATCGACATCCTGATGCGGTCGGTGATGGGCCTCACCGGCGCGCAGGCGCGTTCGGTGGGCAACCGGCCCCGCGGCGTGCTGTTCTTCGCGGGGCCGACGGGTGTCGGCAAGACCGAACTGGCGAAGACGCTGACGCAGCTCATTTTCGGCGACGAGCGCGCGTACATCCGCTTCGACATGAGCGAATTCGCCGAGGAGCACACCGGCGCGCGGCTGCTCGGCGCGCCGCCCGGCTACATCGGCTACGACGCCGGCGGCGAGCTCACCAACGCCATGCGCGAGAAGCCGTTCTCGGTCGTGCTGTTCGACGAGATCGAGAAGGCGCACCCGCGCATCCTCGACAAGTTCCTGCAGATCCTCGAGGACGGCCGGCTGACCGACGGGCGCGGCGAGACCGCCTACTTCTCCGAGGCGATCCTCGTGTTCACGTCGAACCTCGGCATCTTCGTCGAGGACGAGCACGGACAGCGCGTGCAGAGCGTGCAGCCGTCCGACCCGCTCGACGTCGTCGAGGCACGCGTGCGCGGCGCGATCGCCGACTACTTCAAGTTCCGGCTGTCGCGGCCGGAGATCCTGAACCGCATCGGCGACAACATCATCGTGTTCGGCTTCATCACGCCGGAGATCGGCGGCGAGATCTTCGACGGCATGCTGCGCAACGTCGTCAACCGCGTGCGCGACGAGCACAAGGTCGAACTCGCGATCGAGCCCGCCGTGCGGGACCGGCTGCGCGAGCTGTGCACGAAGGACCTCGCCAACGGCGGCCGCGGCATCGGCAACCAGCTGGAGTCGCTGTTCGTCAACCCGCTGGCGCGCGCGATGTTCCGCTTCCCGCTCGCCGGGCGGACGTCGCTGGCGGTCACCGGACTCGCCGAGGACGAGAACCGGATCATGACCGTCACGCTCGCGTGAGCGCGCGCGCCACGCTGCAGCTCAGCAAGGCCCACTGGCCGGTAACGGTGCTGGGTCCCGGCCGGCGGATCGGGCTGTGGGTGCAGGGCTGCACGATCGGCTGCAAGGGCTGCGTGTCGCAGGACACGTGGCCGCGCGACCCCGCGACCGCGATTCCCGTGCGCGACGTGCTCGCGTGGTGCCGGCGTGTCGTGCCAGGCGGTCCCGACGGCGTGACGATCAGCGGCGGCGAGCCGTTCGAGCAGCCGGACGCGCTGCGCGCGCTGCTCGAAGGGCTGCACGCGTGGCGGCGGAGCAAGGCGCTCGACTTCGACGTCCTCTGCTACAGCGGCTATCCGCTGAAGGTGCTCGAGCGCAGGCACGCGAAGCTGCTCGCGCTCCTCGACGCCGTGATCCCCGAACCCTACGTCGACGAGTTTCCGCTCGGCAACGTCTGGCGCGGGTCGTCGAACCAGCCGCTGGTGCCGCTGACGGAGCGCGGACGTGCGCGCTACGCCGCGTTCGTGGACGCGCCGGCCGCCCACGGCGGCAAGCGGATGCAGGCGGCGATCGAGGGCGGGCGCGTGTGGCTGATCGGCATTCCTGGCCGCGGCGACATGGCGGCGGTGGAGGCGCTGTGCGCGAGCCGCGGGCTCGCCCTTACGCAAGTGTCGTGGCGCAGGTAGATTCGCGACCGTGCCCCAAGACCATGTCCGCGTCTGCCCGGTCTGCGAACGCGAGAATCCGCCGGAACGCACGCGCTGCGCGTGCGGCGCGCTGCTCACCGGCGTCGACTTCTCGGTAAGGCGGCCGCCGCCGGCCGACCCGCCGCCGGGGGCGGCCGAGGATCACGCGACGGCCGCGGCCGGCGCGGCGAGCGACGATCGCGCGACGGTACCCGAAGCGGCCGCGGCCGCGGAGGCGGCTGCGGCGCCGGCGCTGGTCGTCTGCCCGTATGCGGACTGCGCGCAGCCGAATCCCGCCGGCGGCGAGCGCTGTGTCTACTGCAACCGCCCGCTGCGGCCGGCCTCGCCCGCGGTCGCCGGCGCGCGGCCGCTGCCGTCCGCGCTGCGCGACGCGTACCGCGTCGTCGACGTGTTTCCCGCGACGGGCGGCGAGGCCGACATCCTGCTCGTCGCCGACGCGAAGACCGGCGAGCGCCGCGTGGCGAAGCTCTACCGGCGCGGCATCGCGCCCGACTTCCGCCTGCTCGACATCCTCGCGCAGGCGGTCGGCGACACCGTCGTGCGCGTACTCGCGCACGGCGTGTCCGACGGCGCCGCCTACGAGCTCCTCGAGTACGTGCCCGGGGGCACGCTGCAGGACCTGATGCGCGCGGGCCCGCTGCCGAAGGCGGACATCCGGCGCATCGTCAAGGAGGTGGCCGACGCGCTCAACGGCATCCACGCGCATCGGATCCTGCACCGGGACCTCAAGCCGGAAAACGTGCTGATCCGGTCGAAGGCACCGCTGGAGCTCGCGCTGACCGACTTCGGCATCGCGTCGATCTCGGAGGCGACGCAGCACTTCACGACGGCGGCGCGCACGACGAAGTACGCGGCACCCGAGGTCCTGACCGGCGTGCTCGACGCGAAGTCGGACTGGTGGTCGCTCGGCATGATCGCGCTCGAGGCGGCGAGCGGCCGGCACCCGTTCGAGGGGCTCACCGAGCAGGTGATGAACCACCACCTCGCGACCCGGCCGATCGACGTGCGCGGCGTGTACGACGACGACCTGCGGATGCTGTGCCGCGGACTGCTGCTGCGCGATCCCAAGCGGCGCTGGGGCGGCGACGAGGTCGCGCGCTGGCTTGCCGGCGATCCGGCGCTCGCGGTGCCCGACGACGCGGACGGTGTCGCGACCGCCGTGCGTCCGTACCGGCTGGGCAAGACGGAGGCGACCACCGGCGCCGAGCTCGCGCTGGCGCTCGCCAGGCACTGGGACGCCGGCTGCCGCGACCTCGCGCGCGGCCAGGTCGCGCGCTGGCTGGAGCAGGAGCTGCACGACTACAACCTGCTGCGTGCGCTGCGCGATATCCAGGACCAGCGCGGGACGAGCGACGACGCGCGGCTGCTGCGGTTCATCGTTGCCGCCGCCCCTGACCTGCCAGCCGTGTGGCGCGGCTCGCCGGTCAGCGAGGCCGCGGTCCTCGCGGCCGCGCACGCGGCCGCGAGCGACGACGGCGCCGCACAGGACTGGCTCGACTCGCTGCATCGCGACGGCGTGCTCGCGACGTACGCGGACGCGGGGCAGCCGCCGCTGCGCGACCTCGACCGGCGCTGGCGCGACGCGTGGAGACAATTCTCGGCGCTGTGGGACGCTGCGCGCCGCGCCGAGGAGCAATGGCGCGCGCAGCCGCGCGACGTGGGCGGCGGCGCGGGCAGCGGCGCCGTGAGCTTCGACGATCTCGCGTTCGTCGCGACGGGCAAGCTCGCGCCACCGCCGCAGCGCGCGGTGAACGGACCGCTGCTGCTGGCGCTGACCGACGCCGCGTACGCGGACGCACTGCGCGGCGAAGTGGCCGGCGGGCTCGCGCGCGTCGCCGGCTACTGCCCGTGGTTCGAGGCGCTGTGGGAAAGTGTGCAGCACGACCCGGTCGGCGTGGTCGCCGCGCGGCAGCTGCTGCCGCAGGCGCAGGACGACGCGGCGCTCGAGACGAAGCGGCAGTCCGCGACCGCCGGTGCCCGCGCCCGCGCCTTCGACGAGGCGCGCGACGCACTGCGCGCGAGCCTTGCCGAGGTGCTGGCGCTCGCGCCGACCGGCGACGAGGACCTGGCGCACGATACGGCCGCGCGTCTGCTCGACGCGTTCAACGGCTTCCACGCGGCCTGCCAGAACGTGCTGCGCTTCGGCGACGGCGGGGACGACTTCGACGAGTTGCGCCGCGCGCTGGAGAAGCTGTCGCAGCTCGCGCTGTCGGCGCAGCGCGCGCTCGCGGAAGCCGAGCAGGTCGGCGGCGTCAACGCGATCTTCCTCGCGCCGCAGCGGCTGCTCGTCGGAGGCGCGGTGATCGGCGTCGCGCTGCTGCTGCGCGTCCCGGCCGCGCTGCTCGTCGTGCTCGCCGCAGTGGCGCTGGTCGTCGCCTACCGCTGGTACGCCGGCTTTCGCTCCACCGAAGCGGCGCTCGCCAAGCTGCGCCTGTTCGGGCTCTCCGCGCGCACGTTCCTGCGGTCCGGACCCAGCGGCGCGGAGAAGGCGGACGACAAGGGGTGAACGAGCGCCGGCCCGGCGCGCGTCACGCCGGCGCGCCCAGCGCCAGCGCGAACGCCTCGCCCTCGCGCATCGCCGCCCCCTCCGCCAGCAGCGCGCGGCGCACGGCGTCGGGCAGGCTCGCCGCCAACAGCGCGTCGATGGCGTCGCGCCGCTTCTGCACCGAGGCACGGCGCACGTCGCCCAACCGCGCGCCCAGCGCATCGGCGAACCCCGCAATGCGGGCGGCGTCCGCGTGGCGGCCCTGCAGCGCCGCGCTCCACGCCAGCGGCTCGAGCAGCCACAGCGTATCGCCCTCCCGCTGCAACAAGGCGAATGCAGCGCGCGCGCGCGACAGCGCTTCGTCGTGGCGGCCGAGCATCACGAGCGCGATTGTCTCGATGCCGATGACGTGGCCCGCACTCGCGCCCGCGCCGAGCGCCTCCAGCCGGGCCGCCGCCGGCCGGACCTCGGCGAGGGCGGCTTCTGGCTGGTCCAGCGCCAGCAGCGCCGAGCCGACATTGGCGGCGGCGATCTCCACGCCGGCGGCGCTGCCGTCCTCCCGGTAGAGGTCGCGCTGTCGCTGCGCGAACGCCAGCGCGTCGACAAAGCGGCCGTCCATCATCGCCCACATGTAGTGCGCGAACTGCAGCTGCGCACGCTGGCGCGACGGCCATCCGGGGTCCTCGATGCGCTCCGCCTCGGCGAGCGCCCGCGCGATCGCGGCCGACGCGCCCCGGCGCGCGCCGATCACGGCCACGCTCGTCAGCGCCTCGTACAGGAAGTCGGGCTCGCCGAGTTCGCGGAACATCGTTGCCGCACGCTGCGCGGCCGCGAAGCACTCGGGATTCGGCGAGTACACGCCCGAACGTGCGAGCGCCAGCCAGAACCGTGCTTCGGTGGCCGGTGGAATCGTCGGGTTGAGCAGCCGGCGCGCGGCGAGGCAGTGCGCCAGGCTTTCCGCGAGCAGCGCGCACGCGTGCCAGACGCGGCTCGCGGCGAAGTGCAGCTCCACGGCGAGCGGCCGCTCGTCGGCGGCCGCCGTGGCCCACGCGACGGCGGCGCGCGCGTTGTCGAGCTCGGCCGCCAGCGCGGAACTCTGTCCGGGCGCCTGCCGCCACCGGTTCGCCGTGAGCGCCGCCACCGTGTCGCGCAGCACGATCGCGTGCCGCCGCAGGTATTCGTCGGTTTCCCCGGCCTCGCCCAGGCGCTCGAGCGCGAACGCGCGCGCGGTCTCGAGCAGCCGGTAGCGCGGCACGTCCTCGCCCTCCGCGACGACCAGCGACTTGTCGACGAGCGCGCCCAGGTGCTCGAGCACGTGCCACTCGGAGAGCGTCGGGTCGCAAGCGACCTTCTGCACGGCATCGAGCGTGAAGCTGCCCGCGAATACGCCGAGGCGCCGGAACACCGCCTGCTCCTCCGCCGTGAGCAGCGCATGGCTCCACTCGAGCGCGCCACGCAGCGTCTGGTGCCGGCGCAGTACGGTGCGCGCACCGCCGGTCAGCACGTGGAAGCGCTCGTCGAGCCGCGCGCGCAGGCCCTCGACGCCGAGCAGCGGCACGCGCGCGGCCGCGAGCTGCAGCGCGAGCGGAATCCCGTCGAGCCGGCGGCAGATGTCGACGACGGCGCCGGCGTTGCGCTTCGTCAGCGCGAAGCGCGGGTCGGCGGCCTTCGCGGCCGCGACGAAGAGCTCGACGGCGCTGTACGTGCGCGCATCGTCCGCGGCCACGGTGGCCGGAACCGCGAGCGAGGCGAGCCGGTAGACGTGCTCGTCGACGGCCCGCAGCGGTTCCTGGCTCGTGACCAGGAGCCGCACGTCGGGCGCGGCGCGCTGCAGGGCCTCGACCAGCGCCACGACGCCGTCGATGAGGTGCTCGCAGTTGTCGAGCACCAGCAGCATCCGTTGCGCGCGCAGCACCGACGCGACCACGTCGTTCGCCGCACGCTCCGTGGACAGCGCGATGCCCAGCGTGCGTGCGACGGCGCTGCCCACGAGCGCGGGATCGGCGAGCGAGGCGAGCTCGACCAGCCACGCGCCGTCCGGGTACCTCCCGGCCGCCTCGGCCGCGAACGCCTGCGCGAGGCGCGTCTTGCCGATACCCCCGGCGCCGACGACCGACACCAGCGAATGACGGTCGAGCAGCGCGCGCACGGCGGCGACGTCGTCCGCCCGGCCGAACATCGGCGGCAGGTGCGCGGCGACGTTGGTCCGGCGCGGCGCCGGCGGCGCCGAGGCCGGGTCCGGGGCCGCCGGCACGTCGGCGGGCGCAGGGGCGTCGGTCGCACGAACGGGCAGCGTGATCCGGTAGCCGCGCCCCGGGACCGTCGCGATCGCCGCCGGCCCCATGACCTTGCGCAGCGCCATCACCTGCGCCTGCAGGTTGTTCTCCTCGACCACGAGCTTCGGCCACACGACGTCCATCAGTTCGCGCTTGGAGACGACGCGGTCGCGCCGCGCGACCAGCGCGACCAGCATGTCGAACGCCCGCCCGCCCAGCCGGACGGACTCGCCGTCGGCCAGCAGCACGCGCTCGCGTGGCCGCAACTCGAAGCGGTCGAACCGGAACACGGCGGCGGCGGGCGGCGGAGCGTCTTCGGGCATGGCCGGAAGCGGGGGCGACGGGATGGCGGAAGCGTAGCGCCGGGGGGCGCGCCGCCGCCACTTCCGCCGCATCTTTCAGAACATTTCAGGACCGCGCCAAAGACCTGAAGGTCCCTTCAGCAGGACGATGGGCCCGTCGATAACGACAGCCCACCTGCCAAGGAGACCACGATGAACCGCCAATACAACCCGACGTCGAACCTCGCCCGCTCCGCCTTCGTCGCGATCGCGCTGACGATCACCGTCGTACTGGGCGCCTTCATCGACACGCTGGCCTACCACCTCGGCCCGGACGGCGCTGTTGCGGCGCAACAAACGGCGGTCGTCGTGGCGCGCGCCGAGTAAGGCAGCCCGGCAATCCACCCGACCTCGAAGGAGACGATCATGAACCGCAAATTCCGGCCCACGTCGAACCTGCTGCGCTCCGCCTTCGCCGCCGTCGCGCTGACGATCACCGTCGCCCTCGGCGTCTTCATCGACACGCTGGCCTACGGGTACGGCCCCGAGGGGACGCTCGCGGCGCGGCCGGCGGCGATCGTCGTTGCGCAGGCCGCGCAGTGACGGCCGCCGCCGCGCCGGTCGCCGGCTACTTCGGCGGCGCGGCCGGCGGCGCCTCGACGATCCGGGCGCCGACGTCCTTCACCAGCGCCTTGAAGTCGGGCGAGTCGAGCAGGATCTTTCCGGCTGCCGCGCGCAACCGGTCGACGGCCTCCGGCGGCAGCACGAACGACGTTGGCAGGTCGTTGAGGTACGCGGCCTCGGCCGCGTCCTTCAATTGCGGGAACGACACGTCGATCGCGTACAGCCGCGCCGTCGGCGCGTTCAGCAGCGGGGCGAGCCCCGGATCCTTCGCGATGTCGAGCGCGCCGGTTTCGCGGATGCGGCGCAGGACGTCCCAGCGCGCGATCATGTCGCGCAGGAGCTCGACGGTCTCGTACGAGTAGCGGTCGATCGGCACGCCGGTCGCCTTGATGAGGATTTCGAGGTTGCCGGGCGGACGCTCCGACTGGTCCCAGTTCGTCACCGGCACCGACAGCGAGTTGACGACAACCACGACGATGCGCTTGACGTTGTCGAGCGGCGTCTTCAGCCCCCGCAGGCGTGCCGCCTCGAACTGCTCCAGCACCTCGAGCACCGCGCGCATGCCGAGGTTGTCCGAGAGGCCGCCGTCGACCAGGTGCAGGAACGGCCGCGCCTTGCCGTCCCCGAACGAGCGGATCTCCTCGGCCCGCTTGATCGCGCGCGCCGCGGGCCGGGCCGGATTGTCCCCGTCGGCGGCGGCGGCGACCCAGGGCGGCTCCGTGAAGCCGCACGTGCCGCCGTAGTTGTTGATCGTGATCGGCGACAACACGACCGGCACCGCCGACGACGCGGCGGCCGCCCGGGCCAGCCGGAACGACGAAACGTCGCTGCACAGCACGTCGAAGAACGACTGGTTGATCCCGACCCGCGACCCGGTCGAGATGTCGGTGGTCATCACGGCGATGAACGGGCCGTCGCCGCGCTCCAGGTCCGCGAAGGTCTTGCCCTCGAACAGGATCTCGTCGTAGAGCTGCGCCGCCATCTCGGAGCGGCCCCACGTATCCGAGGCGAGCGCCGGCCAGTTGCTCGGCGTGAAGAGGCGCATCGCCAGGTCGCCCTGCACGTTCCGCTTCAGGAAGCGCGTCTCGTACTCGGAGAAGAGGCGCTCGCCGTACAGCCCGTACGACAGCGCCGTGAAGCTGCCGCCGGACACGCCGGTGATCACGTCCACCGTGTCGAGCAGGCGGCGCTTGGTGCCGTCGGGTAGCGTGAATTCGGTGCGGCGCAGCACCTCGAGCACCCCGTAGGCGAACGACGCGGCGCGGGTGCCGCCGCCGGAAAAAGTCAGGATGACCAGGCTGTCGGGCGTCTCGTGGATCCGCGGGCGCGTGAGCAGCTTGTAGCCGGCCTCGGGTTTGGCCGCCGAAATCGGCGGATTGACCGGCCGCGTGGCACAGCCGGCGGCGAAGAGCAGCGGCGCCAGCAGCGCGAGACAGAGGGAGCGCGTGGGGGTCATGTCGGGCCCTCGGGGCGGTCGTCGCCCAGCAGTTGGTAGAGGAGGATCGCGCCGAACGTCGCGGTGCCGATGCCGCCCAGCGTGAACCCCCCCAATTTTAGCGCGAGGTCCCCGGCGCCGATCGTCAGCGTCACCGCGACGGTGACGAGGTTGCGCGCGCGCGCGAAGTCGACGCCGTTTTGCACCCAGATCCGCGCGCCGGTCGCCGTGATGAGTCCGAACACGACGATCGCGAGGCCTCCCAGCACCGGGCCGGGGATCGTCATGATCAGCGCGCCGAACTTGGGCGAGAAGCCCAGCACGATCGCGGTCGCCGCCGCGACGACGAACACCAGCGTCGAGTAGATCCGCGTCACCGCCATCACGCCGATGTTCTCGGCGTAGGTCGTGACGCCGGTGCCGCCGCCGGCGCCCGCGACCATCGTCGCGATGCCGTCGCCGACGAACGCACGACCGAGGTACGCGTCGAGGTTGCGCCCGGTCATCGCCGCCACCGCCTTCACGTGGCCGAGGTTCTCCGCGACCAGCACGATCGCCACCGGGGCGATCAGCATCATTGCCTGTACGTCCCAGACCGGCGCCGCGAAGCGGGGCAGGCCGAGCCAGGGCGCGGCGGCGACCGCGCCGAAGTCGATCGGCTTGGCCAGGCCGAAGCCGTTCGCGAGCGTCGCGTACAGCACGTAGCCGGCGAGGCCGCCCAGCAGGATCGGCAGCCGGCGCGCGAGTCCGGGCGCGCGCACGGCGATCGCGCCGACGGCGACGATGGTCGCGATGCCGATCCACGTGTCGAACGTGCTGCCGGCCACGCCCTTCACGGCGATCGGCGCGAGGTTCAGTCCGATGACCGCCACGATCGCGCCGGTCACCGGCGGCGGCATCAGCCGCTCGATCCACGCGTACCCGGTGGCCATCACCACGAGCCCGATGACCGTGTAGGCGGCCCCGGCGGCGACGATGCCGCCGAGTGCGACGGGCAGGTTCGCGTTCGGCCCGCTACCCGCGTAGGCCGTGGCCGCGATCACGACCGCGATGAACGAGAAGCTGGAGCCGAGATAGCTCGGCACGCGTCCACCGACGGCGACGAAGAAGATCAGCGTGCCGATCCCGGAGAAGAGGATTGCGACGTTCGGATCGAAGCCCATCAGCAGCGGCGCCAGCACCGTCGCGCCGAACATCGCGACGACGTGCTGCATGCCGAGCGCGATCGTCGGGCCGGCAGGCAGCCGCTCGTCGGGCGCGATCACGCCGGTGGCGCGGGGCGTCCAGCGCGGAAAGTACGGCGAACGGGGCGTGTCCATGCAGGGCTCCGGCAAGCGGTCCCGCATTGAACACCCAAACGGCGGGCAGTGTCAGCGCCGCGGCGGCGGGTGCGCGCGGACCGTCGTTCGCCTTAGAATGGCAGCCTCCCCGCGCAAGGCGGCCCGCGCGTCCCGCAGGAGGCCCGTTGCCATGCCCACGTCACCGTCCATCCTCGACGAGCTGCGCACGCAGTACGAGACGGCGCGCACGTCCACGCATACGCACGACGACGTCGAGGGCTTCGAGCAGATCAATGCCCGCCTGCGCAAGGCCTACGCGTGGCTCGACAAGGCGTTCTCGTACCTCGACGGCGTGAAGCCGCCGATCGCGCACCGGTTCGACGTCGGGCACGGCGTCGTCTTCGAGGACCCGAAGTTCGGCCGTGGCTTCGTCGGGCAGCACGAGCGGCGGATCGTCGGCTTCCCGGTGCTCGACGAGATCAACATCTACTACGAGATCGCCGCGGCGCGGCCGATCAACATCGAGGTCGCGCCGGGCGGCGTGGCGATGGCCGAGAAGGCGCTGGACGACGCCGGCCTCCAGTACACGTGCCGGCGCGTCGAGGACCTGTCCGGGGCCGTGCGCAAGTGCGTGATCACCGTGCCGCCGGCGATTCCCGCGAAGGTCTCGTTCAACGTGGACTACCAGTCGGGCGTGGTGACGGTGCCCCTCGTCAACGTCGACCGCTTCGACCGCGTGAGCCTCGAGTTCCACAGCCAGCACATCGACGAGGCGATCCTCGAGGACCTGCTCAAGTTCATCCTCGGGCGCGACTCGGCGTTCCTGCGGCGCGCGCCCCTCGCCGGCCTGCACGGAACGCCGCGGGGCGGCTGACGCCGGGCAGGGTCGAGCGTTCCCGGCGGTCAGACCCTTACCGCCATTCCCAGCTGCGCACGCCGCCGCCGTCGCGCCGGTCCCAGTCGCGCTGGATGCGCTCGAGGTCGCCGTGATCGGCCGCGCGTGCGTGCGCGGCTTCGACGTCGCGGACCTCGGACGGTATGCGGCGGCTCCGGAACGCGCGCGCCACCAGTGCGGTGACGGCCGCGACGGGCTGCGCGAAAGGTGACTCGCGCGCCGCGAGCGGGGTGCCGGGCAACGAAAGGCCGTCGACGTGGGGCATGGTCGTTCTCCTGCTGATTTGCGGCGGCAGCGGCGGGACTCGGCTTCCCGGCCCCGCGACGCCCCGACGCTTCGCAAGATAGGCGCGATCCGTCGGGCCGACCAGCGATCGTTTCGAAGTGTTGTGTTAAGATTTTCTAATGTATTCAGGAGCGCACATGCGCCTGCCACCGTTAAATGCAGTCCGTGCCTTCGACGCCGTCGCGCGCTTAGGCTCCGTGCGCGCCGCGGCGGACGAGCTCGCGGTCACGCCGGCGGCGGTGAGCCAGCAGCTGCGCGTGCTCGAGGCGCACCTCGGCATCGCGCTCACGCAGCGGCACGGCCGCGGCCTCGTGCTCACGGATCCGGGCCGCACGTGGCACGGCGAGATCGCGCGGCACCTGCGCGCGATCGCGGCCGCGGCCGAGCGCGTTCGCCCGGGGCGGCGCGTCGTCCAGATGACGGTCGTGCCGTCGTTCGGCTCGCGGTGGCTGCTGCCGCGCCTGCCGTCGTTCACCGCCCGCGCGCCCGAGATCGAGGTGCGCATCGACGCCTCGCCGATCCTCGCCGACTTCGCGCGCGACCCGTTCGACCTCGCGATCCGCGAGGGCCGCGGCGTGTATCCGGACGCGGAAGCGCATTGCCTGTTCCCGCTGGAGTTCTTCCCGGTCGCGACCCCGGCCGTCGCGCGCGCACTGCGCCGCCGCGACGGCGCGGTCGACTGGACGCGCGCGCGGCTGCTGCACGAGATCAGCTACGACTACTGGCCTGACTGGGTCGCCGCCGCGGGTCTCGCGGACGTCGACGTCGCGCGCGGCCTCTTCTTCAGCCACACGATGCTCGCCCTCGACGCCGCGAGCGAAGGGCAGGGCGTCGCGCTCGCGCCGCCGTGCATGGCCGAGCGCGAGATCGCGCGCGGCGCGCTGACCGTCGTCGACCCGCGCGGCTACGCCCCCGGCATCGGCATCTGGCTCGCGTGGCCGCGCCGGGGCCTGCGCACGCTGTCGCCGGCGGCCACGGCGTTCCGCGACTGGGTCATCGAGGAGGCGCAGGTCGCCGCACGCCCAGCGGCGCCCGCGGCACGCAGGCGCGCCGGCACCCGTCGCTGATTCGCCGCCCTTCGTCCCGCGCGGTCGCGGCCCGTCGCCGTGCCGGTGCCGCTGCGTTACGGCGTCCGTTACCATGTCGGTCCCGCCCGCGCGTCCGGCTCGACCGGCGGCGCCCACCGGCCCCACCCACTCCCGGAACCGCACACCATGAGCGATCAAGGGTATCTGCGCCAGCCCACCATCCAGGGCGATACGATCGTCTTCGTCTGCGACGACGACCTGTGGACGGTCGGTGCGGGCGGCGGCGTCGCGCGCCGGCTCACTGCCGGCCTGGGCGAGCCCGCGACGCCGTGCCTGTCTCCCGACGGCACGCAACTCGCGTTCGTCGGCCGCGACGAGCAGCACCCCGAGGTCTACCTGATGCCGGCGGCAGGCGGCCCCGCCCGGCGCATGACGTGGCTCGGCCCGGACGTCATGGTGCGCGGCTGGACGCGCGACGGCCACATCCTGTTCGTGACCACGCAGGGCCAGCCGTTCTTCCGCAACTACCGCGCATTCACGCTCGACCCGGCCGGCGGCATGCCGCAGCCCATCGCGCTCGGACAGGTCAACCACCTGGCGTTCGGCCCGGGCAACGCGAAGGTCATCGGCCGCAACACGGCGGACCCGGCGCGCTGGAAGCGCTACCGCGGCGGCACCGCGGGGCACCTGTGGATCGACGCCGCCGGCACCGGCACGTTCCGCCGGATGACCGAACTCGCGGGCAACGTCACGAGCCCGATGTGGATCGGCGAGCGCGTGTACTACCTGTCCGACGCCGAGGGCGTGGGCAATCTCTACTCGTGCCGGCCCGACGGCACCGACCCGCGCCGGCACACCGACCACGACGACTACTACGCGCGCCACGCGCAGACCGACGGCGCGCGCATCGTCTACCAGTGCGGCGCGCAGGTCTGGTGCTTCGACCCGAAGGCGAACGCGACGCGTCGGGTCCCGATCGCCGTGCCCGCGCACCGGACGCAGGCGGCGCGCAAGTTCGTCCCGGCGGCGGACAACCTCGGCGGCTTCGACGTGCACCCGGAGGGCCACAGCCTCGCCGTCGACGTGCGCGGCAAGCTCTTCACGTTCGGCCTGTGGGAAGGCGCCGTGCGGCAGCTCGGCACGCCGGACGGCGCACGCCATCGCCTTGCGCAGTGGCTGGCCGACGGCACGACGGTGATCGCCGTCGGCGACGAGACCGGCGAGGAGCGCGTGCACGTGTGGCGCGACGGCGCCGCGCGCACGCTGCCGTGGGACGTCGGCCGCGTCGTCGCGCTGCGCGCCGCGCCCGGCGGCACGCGGGTGGCGCTCGCCAACCACCGCAACGAAGTGATCGTCGGCGACGTCGAGTCGGGTGCGATGAGCGTCGTCGACCGCAGCGACGCCGGGCGCACCGAGGAATTCGCGTGGTCGCCCGACGGCGCGTGGCTCGCGTACCCGTTCTGGACCGACGCGCGCCACTGCGCGATCAAGCTGCACGACGTCGCCGCGCAATCGTCGACGCTCGTCACGCAACCCGAGTTCCGCGACTACGCGCCCGCGTTCGACCCCGACGGCCGCTACCTGTATTTCCTGTCGGTGCGCACGTTCGACCCGGTCTACGACGCCGTGCAGTTCGAGCTGTCGTTCCCGCGCGCATCGCGTCCGTACCTGATCGCGCTGCAGGCCGGGGCGCGCCCCCCGTTCGATCCGCAGCCAAAGGGCATGAAGCCCGTGGATCCGGTGGCCGCGCTGTCCGCGCATCCGGCCGGGACCGTGCGCGTCGACCTGCCGGGCATCGTGCGCCGCGTGGCCGCCTTTCCGGTGCCCGAGGGCCGCTTCGGCCAGATCGCCGGCGTGGCCGGCAACAAGGTGATCTGGACGGCATTCCCGATTCCGGGCGCGCACGGGCGCGGCGGGCACAAGGACGCGCCCGGGCGACTTGAGATATTCGACTTCGACACGCAGCGCACCGAGACGCTGGTCGAGCGCGTCGACGGCTTCGCGCTCGCCGCCGACGAGATGACGCTGGTGATCCGCGACGGCAAGCGGCTGCGCGCGGTGCCCGCGAACCGCAAGCCGGAGCCGGCGGAGGGCGGCGCCGCGTCCGACGTGCCGTCGCGCAAGAGCGGCTGGATCGACCTCGCGCGCATGCGCGTGTCGGTCGACCCGCGCGCGGAGTGGCGGCAGATGCTGCGCGAGGTCTGGCGGTTGCAGCGCGACAACTTCTGGACGCCGGACATGTCGGGCGTGGACTGGCAGGCCGTGTACGACCGCTACGTGCCGCTGCTCGACCGCGTGGCCACGCGCGCGGAGCTGTCCGACCTCGTCTGGGAGCTGCAGGGCGAGCTCGGCACGTCGCACGCGTACGAGATGGGCGGCGATCATCGCAAGCCGCCGGCGGTGCCGCTCGGCCAGCTCGGCGCGGAGCTCGAGCTCGCGGCCGACGGCGCGGGCTACGCGATCGCGCGCATCGTGTCGGGCGACCCGTGGGAGCCGGGGGCCGACTCGCCGCTGAACGCGATCGGCGTCGAGGCGAAGGTCGGCGAACGGATCGTCGCGGTGAACGGGCAGCCGGTGTCGCGCGCAGTGCCGCCGCAGGCGCTGCTCGTCCACCAGGCCGCCGCGAAGGTCGAGCTCACACTGGCCGGCGACGGCGGCGCCACGCGCAACGTCGTGGTGACCACGCTCGCCGACGAGGTGCCCGCGCGCTACCGCGAGTGGGTCGAGCGCAACCGCGACTGGGTGCACGCGCAGTCGCAGGGGCGTGTCGGGTACTTCCATATACCCGACATGCAGTCGGCGGGTTTCGCCGAGTTCCACCGCTACTTCAGCGCCGAGTGCGACCGGGACGCGCTGATCGTCGACGTCCGCTACAACCGCGGCGGACACGTGTCGCAATTGCTGCTCGAGAAGATCGCGCGCAAGCGCAGCGGCTACGCGCTGTCGCGCTGGTTGAGGCCTTCGCCTTATCCGGACGAGTCGGCCGCGGGAGCGGTGGTGGCGCTGACCAACGAGCACGCGGGCTCCGACGGCGACATCTTCTCGCACAATTTCAAGCTGATGGGTCTGGGCCCGCTGGTCGGCACGCGGACCTGGGGCGGCGTGGTCGGGATCTGGCCGCGGCACCGGCTGGTCGACGGGACCGAGACCTCGCAGCCGGAATTCTCGTTTTGGTTCACCGACGTCGGCTTCGGTGTCGAGAACTACGGCACCGATCCGCAGATCGAGATCGACAACGCGCCGCAGGACGGCGCCAGCGGCCACGACCGCCAGCTCGAGCGCGCGCTGGCGGTCGCGCTCGACCTGGTCGAGAAGGCGCGTCCCGGCCTGCCCGACTTCGGGCCGCGGCCGACGCTCCCGCGCGGACCGCTGTTGCGCCGCTGACGAAAATTGGGGTCGGAGCTGTAATACTGGTGCCGCGGCGAGGTCCGCCGGCCCGTGCGGGCCGTCGTGCACCGGCATTGCGGCGCTGACCCCGATTTCATGGACGAACGAACTGCCCTTGCGGTGACCGCGGTCCGCGCGGTCGAGACCGCGGATGCCGAGCGCGCGACGTGGACCGACGCCGACCGCGCGTGGGCGAGCCGCGCGGCGGCCGAGGTCGTCGGCGCCGACGCGCCGCCGGCGGCATTCGTCGCCCGGCGCGCGATGCTGGCGCTCGAGCGACTGGGCCAGCGCGCGCATCCGGTTGCGCGCCTCGCGCGGGCGTGGCGCTGGCGGCCGTGGCTCGGCGGCGCGGTCGTGGCCGCGGCGTTCGCCGCAGGTGCGGCCGCCGACGCGGTCGGCGGTGCGCGCCGCGTCGACATCCTGTACTCGCCGGTGCTGCCGCTCGTCGTGTGGAACCTCGCGGTCTACGCGCTGCTCGCCGCCGGGTTCGTCGCGCGCTACGGCGAGCCCGGGGCGCCCGGGCCGCTGCGCCGCGCGATCGTCTGGCTCGCGGGCGTGTCGCGGCGCGCGAGCGGCGCGGACCGCGACGACCCGGCGGGGCGCGCGACCGGCGCATTCGCGCGCGACTGGGCGGCGCGGGCGGCGCCGCTCTACGCGGCACGCGCGGCGCGCATCCTCCATTTCGCGGCCGCGGCGCTCGCCGTAGGCGTGGTTGCCGGGCTGTACGTGCGCGGCATCGCGCTCGAGTACCGCGCGACGTGGGAGAGCACGTTCCTCGACGCGGCCACCGTGCGTATGCTCGTGGCGGCCGCGTATGCGCCCGGCGCGTGGCTGCAGGGCGCCGCCGTGCCCGACGTCGCGCAGGTGGCCGCGATCCGCGCGCCGGCATCCGCGAACGCCGCGGCGTGGCTGCACCTGATGGCGGCCACGCTGGCGGCAGTCGTCGTCGTTCCGCGCCTGGTGCTGGCGCTCGCCACGGTGCTCGTCGAGCGGTACCGCGCCGCGCACCTGCGCGACGACCTCGCGGACGCGTACTTCGCGCGCCTGCTCCGCGGCTTCCACCAGGGAACGGCGACCGTGCGCGTGGTCCCGTACAGCTACTCGCTGCCGGCCGCGGCGGTGTCCACGCTGGAGTCGATGCTGGCCCGCGCGCTCGGCGGCAACGTCGCCCTGGGCGTCGCGCCGCCCGTCGGCTACGGCGACGAGGACGCGCTGCCGGGTGTCGCGGCGCCGGAACGCGGCGAGACGTGGATCGCGGTGTTCAACGCGACGGCGACACCGGAGCGCGAGGCGCACGGGCGGTTCCTGGCCGCGCTGCGCGCCCGCGCGGGCACGCTGGTCGCCGTCGTCGACGAGAGCGCGTTCAACGCACGCTGGCCGGACGATGCGCAACGGCGCGCCGCGCGCCGCGCGCTGTGGCGCGACGCTGCGGCCGAGCACGGCACCGCGCCGGTGTTCGTCGACCTCGCGCGGCCCGACCTCGCCGCGGCGGACGCGGCGCTCGACGCGGCGTTCGACGCCGCGGCGGCGTGACGCGGATGCCCGCGATGCCCGGCGTCACCGTCACGCTGTCGTTGATCTCGCACACGAATGCGGGCAAGACCACGCTCGCACGCACGCTGCTCGCGCGCGACGTCGGCGAGGTCCGCGACGCGCCGCACGTGACGACGGAGGCGTCCTCGTACACGCTGATCGAGACGAACAACGGCGACCGGCTTGCGCTGTGGGACACGCCGGGCTTCGGCGACAGTGCGCGGCTCGCGCGCCGCCTCGCGCAGCACGGCAACCCGATCGGCTGGTTCCTGGCGCAGGTGTGGGACCGGTGGCGCGACCGCCCGTTCTGGCTGACGCAGCTCGCCGTGCGCCACGTGCGCGACGACGCCGACGTGATCCTCTACCTCGTCAACGCCGCGGAGGACCCGGCCGACGCCGGGTATCTCGCGCCCGAGCTCGCCGTCCTCGCGTGGGTCGGCAAGCCGGTGCTCGTGCTGCTCAACCAGACCGGGCCGCCGCGGCTCGCGGCGGAGGAGGCCGCGGAGCTCGCGCGCTGGCGGTCGGCGGTGGCCGCGTGCCCGCACGTGCGCGGCGTGCTCGCATTCGACGCGTTCGCGCGCTGCTGGGTGCAGGAGTTCGCGCTGTTCGCGGCCATCGCGCCGCTGCTGGCGTCCGCCCATATCGTCGCGTTCACGCGGCTCGCCGACGCGTGGCGCGCGCAGCGATGGCGCGCGTTCGACGAGGCGATGGCTGCGCTCGCGCAGCCGGTGGCCGCAGCGGTCTGCGCGCGGGTCGTCGTGCCGCGCACGCCGGCGCTCAAGAAGCTGGGCGCCGCGCTCGGCATCGCCGCCGATGCGGACGGCGACGCCGCGCGGCGCGCGTTCGAGCAGATGGCCGCGGCGGCCGACCAGGACCTGCGCGACGCGATGGCGAAGCTGATCGCGATCCACGGGCTCGCCGGTCGCGCCGCGGGCGAGGTCGAGGCGCGGATGGCCGAGGACGTCGCGCGCGAGGGCCCCGTCGGCGAGGGCAAGGCGGCGGCGATGGGCGGCATCGTGTCGGGGGCGGTCAGCGGGCTCGCCGCGGACCTCGCGACGGGCGGCCTCACGTTCGGCGCCGGCATGGTGACCGGCGCGCTGCTCGGCGCGCTGGGCGGCGCGGGCGTGGCGCGCGCGTGGAACGTCGCGCGCGGCCAGAGCGACGACGCCGTGCGCTGGGACGACGCGTTCCTCGAGCGGCTGGTCGTGACGTCGCTGCTGCGCTATCTCGCGGTCGCGCACTACGGCCGCGGCCGCGGCGACTATCGCGACGGCGAGTATCCGGCGTTCTGGCGGCCGCGGGTGGAGTCCGCCGTGACGGCGCGCAGGGCGGCGTTCGCGCAGGTCTGGGCGCGGCGCGGCCCCGGGTGCGAGCCCGCCGCGGCCGCGGCGGCGCTGGAGCCGCTGCTGGGCGAGGCCGCGCGCGCGGTGCTCGCCGAACTGTATCCGGCGGCGCTCGCGGCCGGTGCATGAGGAACGACGCGATGGCGACACGACCGGCGGGCGGCGCCCGCGCGCAATTCAGGCTGAGGATCACGAAGGGCAGCGACATCGCCGTCGGGCCCGGCAAGATCGACCTGCTCGAGGCGATCGCGGCGACCGGCTCGATCACGGCCGCGGCAAAGCGACTCGGCATGTCCTATCGCCGCGCGTGGCTGCTCGTCGACACGATGAACCGCTGCTTCCGGTCGCCGGTGGTCGCCGCCGAGGCGGGCGGCCAGCGCGGCGGCGGCACGGCGCTGACGCCGCTCGGCGCCGACGTCGTCCGCCGCTACCGGCGCGTCGAGTCGCTGGCCGCGAAGGCCGCCGCCGCGGAACTCGCCGCCCTCGCGCGCCTGCTCCGTTCCCGCAGGCATTCGGGGTCGGGGCCGTAATTGCCGTTGCGGCGCCGGGCGACGGGAGGCCGCATATGGGCGCCGGACTGCGGCACCGACGCCGATTCACCCCGCGTACGCCCCGCCGTCTCCGCGCCGCCATGCCGGCGACCCTTTCGCGGTCGTTATATACAGCGGTATATTGCGCGTTTCGTGCCACCTGCCGGAGCCCGCGATGCCCGTCCTCCGCATTCTGCTGCCGACGCTGCTTGCCGCCGCGCTGGCCGTCGTCCCGGCGCGCGCCGCGCCGCCCGTCGTCGCCGCCGCGTCCGACCTGCAGTTCGCGCTGGCGGACATCGCGGCGGCATTCACGCGCGACACCGGCGGCGAAGTGCGCCTCGCCTTCGGCTCATCCGGCAATTTCCGCACGCAGATCGCGCAGGGCGCGCCCTTCGAGATGTTCCTGTCGGCCGACGAGGCGTACGTCGACGCGCTGGCGGCGGAGGGGCGCACCGTCGATCGCGGCGTTCGCTACGCGACGGGCCGGATCGTGCTGTTCGTCCCGGCCGGCAGCCCGCTCAAGCTCGATCCGACGCTGGCCGACCTGAAGGCGGCTGCGATGGACGGCCGCGTGACCCGCTTCGCGATCGCCAACCCCGAGCACGCGCCGTACGGGCGCGCGGCGCGCGAGGCGCTGCAGCGCGCCGGCGCGTGGGACGCGCTGTCGCCGCGCCTGGCGCTCGGCGAGAACGTGTCGCAGGCCGCGCAGTTCGCGACGACCGGCTCGGCGCAGGGGGGCATCTTCGCGTATTCGCTCGCGCTGTCCCCCGCCGTGACACGCAGCGGCGCCTACGTGCTGCTGCCGGCCACGAGCCACGCCCCGCTGCACCAGCGGATGGTGCTGATCAACGGCGCCGGCGAGACCGCGCGCGCGTTCTACGCGTACCTGCAGCAGCCCGCCGCGCGCGCGGTGTTCCGCAGTTACGGGTTCCTGCTGCCGGACGAGTGACGACGTGGATTGGCCGGCGCTCGTCCTGTCGCTCGAGCTGGCCGCCGCCACGGTGGCCCTGCTGCTGCCGGCGGGGCTCGTGCTCGCACGCACGCTGGCGTGGCGGCGCTTCCGCGGCCGGCGCGTGATCGAGGCCGCGCTCGCGCTGCCGCTGGTACTGCCGCCGACCGTGCTCGGGTTCTACCTGCTGGTCGCCTTCGGCGGCGAGTCCCCCCTCGGCCGCGCATTCGTCGCCGCGACCGGGCACACGCTCGCGTTCAGCTTCACCGGCCTCCTCGTCGCGTCGCTGCTCGTCAACCTGCCGTTCGCGATCCAGCCGATGCAGCGCGCGTTCGAGGCGATCCCCGACGACGTCCGCGCGGCGGCCGCGTGCTGCGGGATGTCGCCGTGGCGGATCTTCGCGCGCATCGAGCTGCCGCTCGCGTGGCCCGGCGTGCTCTCGGCGACCGTGCTGACGTTCGCGCACACGCTGGGCGAGTTCGGCGTCGTGCTGATGGTCGGCGGCAGCATCCCCGGCGCGACGAAGACGGTGTCGATCGCGATCTACGACCGGATGCAGGCGTTCGACTATGCGGGCGCCTCGCTGATGGCCGCCGTCCTGCTCGCGTGCTCGCTCGCCGCAATCGCGGTCGCCTACTCGACGGCGCGCCCGCGCGACGGCGTCCGTGGCTAGCGTGGAACAGCCTCGAAGCGCGCCGGGCCCGGGCCTCGCGGTACGCCTCGCGCAGCACCGGGGCATCCCGCTCGACGCGACGCTCGCGTGCGCGCCCGGCGAGACGCTCGCGCTCGTCGGCCCGTCCGGCAGCGGCAAGACGACGATCCTGCGCTGCATCGCCGGCCTGCGCCGTGCTGCCGACGGGCGCATCGACTGCGCCGGCGAAACGTGGTTCGACGCCGCCGCCGGCGTCGACCTGTCGCCGCAGCGGCGCGCGGCCGGCCTCGTGTTCCAGAGCTACGCGCTGTTCCCGCACCTGTCCGCGCTCGACAACGTCGCGTGCGCGCTCTCCCATCGGCCGCCGGCCGAGCGCGCGGCGCGCGCGCGCGAGCTGCTCGCGCGCGTGCACCTGACCGGGCTCGAGGCGCGCCGCCCGGCGCACCTGTCGGGCGGCCAGCAGCAGCGTGTCGCGGTGGCGCGCGCCCTCGCGCGCGACCCGAAGGTGCTGCTGCTGGACGAGCCGTTCTCGGCCGTCGACCGCGTGACGCGGCAACGGCTGTACCGCGAGCTCGCCGACCTGCGGCGCACGCTGGCGCTGCCGATCGTCCTCGTCACGCACGACCTCGACGAGGCGGCGCTCCTCGCCGACCGGATGACGATCCTCCACCGCGGGCGCACGCTGCAGACCGGCACGCCGTTCGACGTGATGACGCGCCCCGCCGACGCGCTGGTGGCGCGGCTCGTCGACCTGCGCAACGTGTTCGAGGGCCGTGTCGCGACGCTTCCGGGTGGAACGCGCGGCGTCGCGTGGGGCGGGTGGACGCTGGAGGCGAGGGTGCCCACGGCGTTCGCCGATGGTGACCGCGTGTGCTGGGCCATCCCGGTGTCGGGTGTGCTGCTGCACCGGCGCGACCGGCCGTCGCGGGGCGAGCGCGAGAACCCGCTCGACGGCGTCGTCGCCGAGTGCACGGAGCTGGGCGAGCACACGACGGTGACGATGCGGGTCGCGGGGACCGGCGGCCTCGTGTGGCTGCGCGTGCCGACGCACGTCGCGCGGCGCAACGGGATCGTCGCCGGCGGCGCCATCCGCGTGTCGCTGCTCGCGGACTCGCTGCACGTGATGCCCTGGCAGGACCTCGCGCGCGACGCGCTCGGTGCGTGATCCCCGGCGCTCAGACCAGCTGGAACTTGACGATCGGCTCCGGCTGCAGCGCACGGTCGGCAGGCCGGATCGGCTTCACCGCGGTCAGCACGACGGCGATCTCGATCACGACGTTGCGCAGCTCCCGGACCCTGCGCAGCACGGCGGCGGCCGTGAGGCCCTCGTTCTCGGCCTTGCTCATCACGAGCACCATTTCCTCGATCGCCCAGTCGCCGCGGTAGCCGTAGTCGGCGCGCCAGTACGTCGGCTGCGCGAAATACGCAAAGCTGTTCATGAACAGGCGCTGGACGTGCGTGGGGTCCTCGTAGGCGTCGTCGCTGGAGCCGTACGGCGAGCGGATCAGCAGGCGCGCGCCGGGCTCCGCGATCCGGTGGAGCTCCTGCATCAGCGCCAGCGTGTCCTTGATGTGCTCGAGCACGTGCAGCATCTGCATCCTGCTCACGCTGCCGTCGGCGAACGGCAGCGGCTGCGTGCGGCACGTGTCGAGGTCGGCGACGACGTCGATCCCGGGCAGCGCGGCGATGTCGACGTTGACCCAGCCCGGCAGCGGGCTGCGGCCGCAGCCGAGGTTGAGATTGAGGCCCATCGGGATTCCGAGACGGCGTAACCGGCCCATGGTAGCCCGGCGGCTCGCCGTCCCGCAAGTTGCGCGCACGCCGCGCCCGGAGCGCAATGCGTTACGATGCGCATCCGCGCCGACCCGCACCGCCCATGGATTTTGCGTTCATCCTCGATCCGCTGTCCGAGCTCAAGGCCTACAAGGACTCGAGCGTCGCGATGATGCGCGCGCTCGCGCGGCGCGGACACGCCGTGTTCGCGGTCCTGCAGCCGGACCTCTTCTGGGACGCGGGCGCCACGCGCGCCCGGTGCCGCCCGCTCGAGCTCTCCGACGACGACCACGCGTGGTATCGCGCCGGTGCGGAGGACGTGCGCCGGCTGGCCGACTTCGCGGCCGTCGTCATGCGCAAGGATCCGCCGTTCGACATGGAGTACGTGTACTCGACGTACCTGCTCGAGCTGGCCGAGCGCGAGGGCGCGCGCGTGTTCAACCGGCCGCGTGCGGTTCGCGACCACAACGAGAAGCTCGCGATCGCGAAGTTCGGCGCGTACATCGCGCCCACGCTGGTGACCCGCGACGCGGCGCTGATCGGCGAGTTCATCGACGAGCACGAGGACGTCGTGGTGAAGCCGCTGGACGGCATGGGCGGCACGTCGGTGTTCCGCGTCGGCGAGTCCGATCCCAACCGCAACGTGATCGTGGAGACTGTGTCGCACCACGGCCGGCGGACGGTGATGGTGCAGCGCTACCTGCCGGAGATCGTGGACGGCGACAAGCGGGTGCTGCTCATCGGCGGCGAAGTGGTGCCGTACTGTCTCGCGCGCATCCCGAAGCCCGGCGAGACGCGCGGGAACCTGGCGGCCGGCGGGCGCGGCGAGGCGCGGCCGCTGTCCGCGCGCGACCGGGAGATCGCGGAGGCGCTGGCCCCGACGCTGTGGGCGGAGGGCCTGCTCGTGGTCGGACTCGACGTCATCGGTCCGTGCCTCACCGAGGTCAACGTCACGTCGCCGACGTGCTTCGTCGAGATCGCGCAGCAGGCGGGCTTCGACGTGGCCGGGATGTTCGCCGACGCGCTCGTCCGCGCTGTGGGACAATGACGCCCGCCGCGGCCCGGCGGCGCCCCGTTAAGTCGCGGTTAAGCCGGGATCGGTATACGGGAGCTCTTGACGTCGCGGAACTGCCCATGACCCCCGCTTCGACCCCCCGCATCGCCGCGCGCTGCGCCCTGGCCGCCCTGGCCCTGGCGCTCGTCGCGACCGGCGCGCCGGCCGCGCCCGCCGCGGCGCCCAATGTCGCCGCCGCCATCCCGACCACGGGGACCTGGTCGCACGCGTACGCGTCCTACGGGGCCACGCCGAAGTATCCGCGCGGCTTCACGCACTTCGACTACGTGAACCCCGATGCGCCGAAGGGCGGCACGCTGCAGCTGCAGAACCCCGACCGGCGGTCGAGCTTCGACAAGTTCAATCCCTACACGATCAAGGGCCAGTCGCCGGCGGGGCTCACCACGCTGATGCTGGAGTCGCTGGCGATCCGCTCCGGCGACGAGCCGGGGACGATCTACGGCATGGTGGCCGAGGAGATGCTGGTCGCGCCGGACAAGTCGTCGGTGACGTTCCGGATCCACCCGAAGGCGCGCTTCACGAACGGCGACCCGGTCACGGCGGAAGACGTGAAGGTCGTGTTCGAGACGCTGACCGGCAAGGGCGTGGCCCCCGGCGTGCGCGTCAAGCTGTCCGGCGTCGAGCGCGCGACCGTGCTCGACGACCGCACGATCCGCTTCGACCTGAAGGACCGCACCGACGACGCGATCTTCGCCGCCGCCGGGCTGCCGGTGTTCTCGCGCAAGTGGGTGCAGAACAAGGACGGATCGCCAAAGCAGTTCGACGAGATCGTCAACGAGGTCCCGATCACCACCGGCCCGTACACGATCGGCACCGTCGACGCGCCGCGCCGGATCGAGTTCGTGCGCGATCCGAACTACTGGGCGCGCGATCTCGGCGTGGCGAAGGGCCAGAACAATTTCGACCGCATCGTCTACCGCTACTACCAGGACAATGCGATCGCGATGGAGGCGTTCAAGGCCGGCGAGTTCGACTTCCTGATGGAGTACTCGGCGCGGCGCTGGGCGCGGCTGCACCAAGGCGCCAAGTGGTCGGACGGGCGGATCGTGAAGGAGGAATTCCCGAACGGCTTCGGCATGGGTTTCCAGTCGTACGTGCTCAACACGCGGCGCCCTGTGCTGTCCGACTGGCGCGTGCGCAAGGCGATCAACCTCGCGTTCGACTTCGAAGCGATCAACGTCTACCGCCAGTACGAGCGGACCAACAGCGTGTTCGCGAACACGGACTTCGCGATGAAGGGCATGCCGGGACCCGGCGAGCTCGCGCTGCTCGAGCCGTTCCGCCACGAGCTACCGCCCGAGGTGTTCGGCCCCGCGTGGCAGCCGCCGCGCACCGACACGGCGCCGAACGCGCTGCGCGAGAACCTGAAGCAGGCGCGCAAGCTTCTCGAGGAGGCGGGCTGGAAGGTCGGCGCCGACGGCATCGCGCGCAACGCCAAGGGCGAGCCGCTCGAGTTCGAATTCCTCGAGACCGGCGACGCGCCGGGCCGTGCGGAGGCGGTGTTCGAGCGCAACCTCGCCAAGATCGGCATCACGTTGAAGCACCGGCTGGTCGATTTCTCGCTGTTCCGCAAGCGGATGGAGACCTTCGACTTCGACATGGTGATGATCAAGATCGGCGACTTCACGCTGCCGGAGCCGGCGGAGTTGAAGTCGCAGTACGGCAGCGCCAACGCCGACGTCCAGGGCGCCGACAACTACCGCGGCGTCAAGAGCCGGGCGATCGACCACGTGCTGGCGGCGATGGAGAAGGCGCAGACGATGCAGGAGCTGACCGACGCCGCGCGCGCGCTCGACCGGCTGCTGATCTTCGGCTACTACCAGGTGCCCGACCTCTACGGCGGCACCAACCGCGTGTCGCGCTGGGACAAGTTCGGCATCCCCAAGATCGTGCCGAAGTACTACACGATCGCCACGCCGTCCGACTGGTTGCAGTGGGCGATCACCGCGTGGTGGACGAAGGACGCGGACCGGAACTCGATCGCCCGCAAGTGACGTCCCGCCGCCCGCGCCGATGCTGACCTATATCCTCAAGCGCCTGCTGCTGATGATCCCGACGATCCTCGGCGTGCTGACGCTGACATTCGTCATCATCCAGTTCGTGCCGGGCGGGCCGGTCGAGACGATCCTCGCCGAGGCGCGTGCGGGTGCGGGCGGCGACACGGCGAGCTACCAGGCGCGGCGCGACGTCGACGCCAAGCAAGTCGAGGAGCTGAAGAAGCTCTACGGCTTCGACAAGCCGCCGCTCGAGCGCTATGTGTCGATGCTGAAGAGCTTCGCCGTGTTCGACCTGGGCAAGAGCTACCTGCGCAACAAGGACGTGTGGTCGCTGATCAAGGAGAAGCTGCCGGTGTCGGTGAGCCTCGGCCTGTGGACGTTCCTGCTCACGTACCTGATCTCGATCCCGCTCGGCGTGGCCAAGGCGGTGCGCGAGGGGACGCGCTTCGACACGCTGACCACGCTGCTCGTGCTCGTCGGCTACGCGATTCCGGGCTTCGTGCTGGGCGTGCTGCTGATCGTACTGTTCGCCGGCGGCACGTTCCTCGACTGGTTCCCGCTGCGCGGCCTCGTGTCCGACAACTGGGCGAGCCTGTCGTGGCCGGCGCGCATCGCCGACTACCTGTGGCACCTTGTGCTGCCGCTCATCTGCTACGCGATCGGGAGCTTCGCCGTGGTGACGATGCTCACGAAGAACACGTTCGTCGAGGAGATCCGCAAGCAATACGTGCTGGTCGCTCGCGCGAAGGGGCTGTCGCAGCGGCGCATCCTGTACAAGCACGTGTTCCGCAACGCGCTGATCCCGATCGTCACCGGCTTCCCGGCCGCGTTCGTCGGCGCGTTCTTCGCGAGCTCGCTCCTCATCGAGACGATGTTCTCGCTCGACGGGCTGGGGCTGCTCGGCTACGAGTCGATCGTGCGGCGCGACTACGCGGTCGTGCTCGGCACGCTGTACTTCTTCACGCTGATCGGCCTCGTCGTCAAGCTGATCGGCGACCTGCTGTACGTCGTGGTCGACCCGCGCGTGCAGTTCGGGGCGGTCGCGAAATGAGTACGCCCGCCGCGGAGCTCCCGGCCGCCGAGGCGGGCGCGGCCGCGGCGCCGCGCATCACGTCGCTGTCGCCGAACCAGCGCGCGTGGGCGCGCTTCCGGCGCAACCGACTGGGCTACGTGTCGCTGCTGGTGTTCGCGGCGATGCTCGTGCTGGGCACGTTTGCCGAGCTCTTCTCCAACGACCGGCCGCTGGTCGCGCGCTACGACGGCCAGTGGTACTTCCCGATCGTCAAGAACCACCCGGAGACGACGTTCGGCGGCGACTTCGCGACGGCGACCGAGTGGGACGACCCGTTCATCCGCGAGCAGTTCGGCAAGCCCGGCAACTTCGCGCTGTTCACGTTCAACGAGTGGGGCAGCGGGGCGCTCGACTACTACGCGCGGGCGGCCGACCCGACGCCGCCGTCGCGGCACCACTGGCTGGGCACCGACCAGTCGGGGCGCGACATGACGGCGCGGCTGCTGTACGGTTTCCGCGTCAGCATCTACTTCGCGCTGGCGCTCACGGTCGCGGCGACGGTCCTCGGCATCGTGATCGGCGCGCTGCAGGGCTACTTCGCCGGCCGCGTCGACCTCACGATGCAGCGGGTCATCGAGATCTGGAACGCCGTGCCGGATCTCTACCTGCTCATCATCCTCGCGTCGATCCTCACCCCGTCGATCCCGCTGCTGATCGGTGTGTTCGCGCTGTTCGGCTGGATCTCGCTGTCCGACTACGTGCGCGCGGAGTTCCTGCGCAACCGCAACCTCGAGTTCGTCAAGGCGGCGCGCGCGATGGGCCTGTCCAACTGGCAGATCATCTGGCGGCACGTGCTGCCGAATTCGATGACGCCGGTCATCACGTTCCTGCCGTTCCGGATGAGCGCGGCGATCCTGTTCCTGACCTCGCTCGACTTCCTCGGCCTGGGCGTCACCGGGCTGCCGTCGCTGGGCGACCTGCTGCGCCAGGGGAAGGAGAACCTCGACGCTTGGTGGATCTCGGTGCCGACGTTCGTCGTGCTGTCGGCCACGCTGCTGCTGCTGACCTTCATCGGCGACTCGCTGCGCGACGCCTTCGACACGCGGAAATCCTGACGGAACGGTCCCGACGAGCATGAGCGCCACGCCACCGCTGCTTTCGGTCGACCGCCTGTGCGTCAACTTCGGGCCGTCGCGCGTCGTCGACCGCGTGTCGTTCGAGGTCGCCGCCGGCGAGAAGTTCGCGTTGGTCGGCGAGTCGGGCTCGGGCAAATCCGTCACCGCGCTGTCGGTGCTGCGCCTGCTCGAGACCGCGAGCTACGAAGGCGCGGTGCGCTTCGCCGGCGAGGACGTGCTCGCGAAGGACGAGCGGCAGATGGAAGCGATGCGCGGCCGCGACATCGCGATGATCTTCCAGGAGCCGATGACGGCGCTCAATCCGCTGTACACGGTCGGCAACCAGATCGCCGAGGTGCTGGAGCTGCACGAGGGGCTCGACAAGCGCCGCGCGCGCGAGCGCACCGCCGAGCTGCTCGCGCGTACCGGCATCCCGGACCCGGCGAAGAAGGTCGACGCCTACCCGCACCAGCTCTCCGGCGGCCAGCGCCAGCGCGCGATGATCGCGATGGCGCTCGCGTGCCGGCCGAAGCTGCTGATCGCCGACGAGCCGACCACGGCGCTCGACGTGACGATCCAGGTCCAGATCCTGGCACTGCTGGACGACCTGCAGGCCGAGTACGGGATGGCGATCCTGTTCATCACGCACGACCTCAACCTCGTGCGGCGGTTCGGCCATCGCGTGGGCGTGATGGAGCGCGGCCGGCTGGTCGAGCAGGGCACGATTTCCGAGGTGTTCGGGCGCCCACGCGACCCGTACACCGTCAAACTCATCAACAGCCGGCCGCAGCGCGCGGTCCTGCCGGTGGCGGCCGACGCGCCGATCCTCGCCGCCGCGCGCGACGTCGACGTCGACTTCGTCTCGGCGAAGGGCTGGTTCGGGAAGGACGTGTTCCGCGCGGTCCGCGATGCGACGCTCGAACTCAAACGCGGCGAGACACTCGGCATCGTCGGCGAGTCCGGCTCGGGCAAGACGACGCTCGGCATGGCGCTGCTCGCGCTGCAGCCGATCGCCGGCGGCACCGTAACGCTCGAAGGCACGCGGCTCGACGGCGCCGACCGGGCGACGCTGCGCGCGATGCGGCGGCGGATGCAGGTCGTGTTCCAGGACCCGTTCGCGTCGTTGTCGCCGCGGATGACGATCGGCGACATCGTCGGCGAGGGCGTCGCGCTGCACATGCCGGAGCTCTCGAAAGCGCAGCGCCGGGAGCGCATTCTCGCGATGCTGGCGGAAGTCGGCCTCTCCGAGGCCGAAGGCATCTACGACGTGCTGACGCGCTACCCGCACGAGTTTTCCGGCGGCCAGCGGCAGCGCATCGCGATCGCGCGCGCCGTGATCCTGCACCCCGAAGTGCTGGTGCTCGACGAGCCGACGTCCGCGCTCGACGTGTCCGTGCAGCAGCAGGTGCTGAAGCTGCTCGGCGCGCTGCAGGCGAAGTACGGGATGAGCTACGTGTTCATCAGCCACGACCTCGCCGTCGTCCGTGCGATGTCGCACCGCGTGCTGGTGATGAAGGACGGCGCGATCGTCGAGCAGGGCGAGGCCGAGGCACTGTTCGCCGCGCCGAAGGATCCGTACACGCAGGCGCTGCTTGCCGCCGCGCAGGTGGTGTAGGGTAGATTGGGGTCCGAGCACGGATGCGGGTGCCCCGCGGCTGCGGCGCAGGAACACGCATGCGATCGGTACCCGCATTGAGGCTCTGACCCCGATTTGCGGCGGCGGCGGCAGGCTGCATGCTCGCCGGCGCGAGAGGCAAGGGCGGACATGGCGATTCGCTTGCAGCTTTTCGGCGCACCGACAGTCGCGATCGACGGGGTGTCGCTCGTCCTGCCGTTCGAGCGGCGCAGCCAACTGCTGGTCCTGCTCGCGCTGAAGCGCACGTGGGTGGGCCGCGCGGAGCTTGGCGCGATGTTCTGGCCCGAGCAGGCCGACAAGCTCGCCTATGCGAACCTGCGCAAGACGCTGTTCCGGATGCAATCGGTGCCGTGGGGCCGCTGCGTCGAGGCGGAAGGCGGCGCCGTGCGCGTCGACGCCGCGACCGACGTCGGCGAGTTCGAGTCGGCGCTCGCGGCCGGCCGCGCGGCCGATGCGCTCGCGCTGCGCACCGGTGAGCTGCTCGCGGGCTTCGACGATGCCACCAGCGACGCATGGCAGGGCTGGCTCGGCTTCGAGCGCGACCGGCTGCGCGCCGCGTGGCGGGGCGCCGCGTTGGCGCGGCTCGGCGCCGAACTCGATCCTGCCGAAGGCATCGAGCTGTCGGCGCGCCTGCTCGAATCCGATCCGCTGGACGAGGCAGGCCTGCGGGCGCACATGGCGTGGCTCGCGCGGGCCGGGCAGGGGGCGCGCGCGCGCCAGGCGTACCAGGCGTTCGCCGGCCGCCTGGCCACCGACCTGGGCCTTGCCCCCGGCGCGGAGCTGAAGGCGCTGCACGACGGCCTCGGAACGGCCGCGGTCGCTGCCGTCGTCGCCGATGCGATGGCCTCGCCGACGCCCGGCAGCGACTTCGTCGGCCGCGCCGTCGAGTTGAAGCGCATCGCCGAACTGCTCGGGCAGGGAGATTGCCGGCTGCTCAACCTGATCGGGCCGGGCGGCGTGGGCAAGACGCGCCTCGCGCTGCGCGTGCTCGCCGAGCTCGGGGCCTCGTTTCCGGACGGCGCCCTGTTCGTTCCGCTCGAGGACGTCGGCGGGGCGGACGAAGTGGGCGTCCGGATCGCGCGCGAGGCCGGTGTCGACTTCAAGCGCAGCGCGGATCCCGAAGCGCAGCTGATCGACTTCCTGCGCGCGCGCCGGATGCTGCTCGTGCTCGACAACTTCGAGCATGTCGCCCACGCCGCGCCCGTGCTGGAGCGGCTGCTGCGGGCCTGCGCCGGCCTGCGTGTCGTCGTGACGTCGCGCGTGCGGCTCGGCATCGCGCCGGAGCACCTGTTGCGCGTGGACGGCCTGCCGTGCCCCGAGCCCGAGGATGCCGATCGCCTCGAGGCGTTCGACGCCGTGCGCCTGTTCACGCAGGCGGCCCGCCGCGTCGAGCCGGCCCTGGTGCCGGAAGCCGAGGCGGCCGCGATCGTCGACATCTGCCGCGCGGTCGAAGGGCTGCCGCTCGCGCTCGAGCTCGCCGCGGCGTGGACCCGCGTGCTTTCGTGCACGGCGATCGCGGCGGAGCTCAAACAGGGTGCGGCACTGCTGCGCGCCGACGACGCCGGCCACCTGGAGCGGCACGCGAGCATCGAGGCGGTGTTCGACCAGTCGTGGCGGCTGCTGGCACCGGTCGAGCGCGACGCGCTCGCGCGACTGTCCGTCTTCCGCGGCGGCTTCACGGCGGACGCGGCCCGGGCCGTCGCCGGCGCCCCGCTTCCCGTGCTGGGCGCGCTCGCCGACAAGTCGCTGGTGCGCAAGGACGGCGCGCGCATGCAGCTGCATCCGCTCGTTCATCAGTTCGCCGCGGCACGCCTTGCCGACGGCGACGCCCGGGCCGCGACGGAGGTCGCGCATGCGCGCTGGTTCCATCGCATGCTCGCGCACCTCGGACGCGCCGTCGGGAACGGCGACCGCGAGATCATGCGGCAGCTGGACGCGGAGTTCGAGAACTGCCGGGCCGCCTGGCAGTGGGCGGCGGCGCACGGGGCCGCCGACCTGCTCCTCCGTAGCGAGCCGGCGCTGATGAGCTACTGCGACCACCGGCTGCGCAACGAGGACGCGCTCGCGCTCGCGCGCGACGCGCTCGCCTCGCCGGGGGTCGGGGCCGACCCCAGGTGCGAAGCGTACATGCACGTGCGCACCGCGCACATCGAGTATCGCCTCGAGCGCTACGCCGAGGCCGAGGCGACCGCCCTGCGCGCGCTGCCGCGGGTGCGCGCGGCACGCGATCGCGTCGCGGAGATCCTGTGCGTCAACGTCCTGGGCTCGTGCTGCCTGCGCCGCGGGCGCTACGCGGAGGCGCGCGAGCACTACCGGCATGCGTTGCAGCAGGCGACGGCGTTCGGCGATCCCACGCACGTCGCGATGGCGCAGGACCACGTCGGGCTCGCCGAGAAGGCGCTCGGCAACTACGACGAGGCGCTGCGCATGTCCATGCAATCGCTGCTGACCCATCGGCGCACCGGCGACGCGGCCGGCGAGGCGCTGTGCCTCAACAATCTCGCGGACCTGCACATGGCGCGCGGCGCCCCCGCCGCCGCGGCGCCGTACCTGCGTGAAGCGCTCGCTCTCTGCGATCGGCTCTCCATCGACGCTCCGCGCCTGTACATCCTGACGAACCTCTCCGAGATCGCCGTCATGGACGGCGACCTCGCCGCCGCCGAGGGGTACGCGCGGCGCGCGCTCGAGATGGCGACCGCCGTCGGCAACCGGGCGATCGAGGCCTCGATGACATTGCAGTTCGCGCAGCTCGCGCTGCTGCGCGGCGATGTCACCGGGGCGCGCAACGGCGTCGCGGCGGGGATGGCGCTCGCGCACGCGGCCGGCGTCCGGTCGCTGCAGTTCGCGAGCGTGGTCCTGTTCGCCGAGTCGATCGCGGCGGCGGGCGAGGTCGCGTGCGCGCGCAGCCTGCTCGATTTCGTCATCCGCCATCCGGACCCGAGCGCGGCACTCCGGCGCGAGGCGGGCGAACGCCTGGCGCGACTCCCGGCCGCCGCCGGGCCGCCGCCGGACTGGCCCGGCCTCGGCCTCGATGAGCTGGTCCACCGTATCGCCGGCGAGGGCCCGATCGCCCACGCCCCGCTGATCGCCGCACTGCGCGGCCCGAAGTAGCCCGCCACCCCTCCGCGGCCGGAGTACCGGCCGCCCGCCCCGGCCCCGGGGCGAGGAACGCTCGTGCAACGCGCCCGGGCGCACAGTCCGCTCCGCTCTCGCAAGGACGGACATGGACACGCCAACACCACTGCCTCTCGCCGCCGCGCCCGTCGTGCCCGCCGGCGCCATCCGGATATTCCGCGGATTCCGCGCCGCCGTGCGCCGGTTCCTCGCCCGGTGGCGCCGCGGCCGGCACGCGGCGCGGATGCGCGCGGAACTGCGCGCGGTGGACCCGCGCACGTTGCGCGACCTGGGGTTCGTCCGCAGCGAGATCGATTCCGTCGTCGCCGAGATTTCCGGCAACGCAGCGTGCACGCGCGTGGTCTCGCAACACGCGCGGCGCCATCCCTCCCGCTGACCCCCGTCGGCCCACCACGAAAGGAAGCACGATGAACACCGCCACCATGCAGGAAGCCGCAGTGCCGTCCGCGCCGTCGACGACGGCGCGCTATGCGAAGTGCGTCGAAGTGTCGAAGCGTGTCCGCTGGGACATCGAGCGCGACGTGATCCGCGGGCGCCGCTTCGACTTCGACCAGAAGTTCATGCCCGACGGCCTGTCGCGGATCGGCGAGCTCGCGTTCCTGCGGCCGTCCGAGGCGCGCTTCGTGTCGCAGGTCCAGGGCCGGACGTACGCCAACATGTTCGCGCTGGTCGAGCGCTACATCGGCGCGAAGGTGCTCGAGATCAGCCGGGACCACTGGCTCGGCGACCAGGTCGCGCTCGAGGCGCTGGTGCGCCTGTCCGACGAGGAGCTGAAGCACCAGGCGCTCTTCCGCCGGCTCGACGCGATGGCCGCCTCCGGCATGCCGGAAGGGTACCGCTTCCTGCCGGAGCCGAACGCCGTCGCGGCCGCCGTGCTCGCGAAGTCGACGTGGGCCGTGCTCGCGCTGACGCTCGACATCGAGCTCTTCTCGCAGGCGCACTACCGGTCGAGCATCGCGCCGGATCCCGGCCTCTCCGAGCTGTGGAAGGACGTGTTCCTCTTCCACTGGAAGGAGGAGTCGCAGCACGCGATCGTCGACGAGCTCGAGTGGCGGCGCTGCGACGCCGGGCTCACCGCCGCCGAGCGCGACCGCGGCGTCGACGACCTCATCGCGCTGGTCGCCGACGTCGACGGCATCGTGCGGACGCAGGCGCAGGCCGACGCCGACTACGTGATGCGCTGCGCCGGCCGTGCGTTCTCGGCGGCCGAGCAGGACGCGATCCACGACGCGATGAGGAAGGCGTACCGCTGGCAGTACATCGTCACGGGCGTGCAGGAGCCGCGCTTCGTGGAGGTCCTGCAGGCGCTCGTCACGCCCGAGCAGATGGAGCGAATCGGCCGCGCGCTGGCGCCGATTCTCGCGCACGTCGCAAGCTGAACTTCCCACTTACCGAGGAAATCGTCATGCCACACGTCATCGAAACCCGTACCCCCACCCCCGACTTCGCCGCGATCAAGGCACGCCAGCAGGCCACGTGGGCCAGCGGCGACTTCTCCGTCGTCGGGACCACGCTGCAGATCGTCGGCGAGTCGCTCGCCGAGGCGGCCGACGTCAACGCCGGCGAGCGCGTGCTCGACGTCGCCGCCGGCAACGGCAACGCGACGCTCGCCGCCGCGCGCCGCTTCGCCGACGTCACGTCGACCGACTACGTGCCCGCGCTGCTCGAGCGCGGCCGCGCCCGGGCGCAGGCGGAGGGCCTGGACGTGGCGTTCCACGTCGCCGACGTCGAGGAGCTGCCGTTCGCCGACGCGAGCTTCGACGTCGTGCTGTCGACGTTCGGCGCGATGTTCGCGCCGGACCATCGGCGCACGGCGAGCGAGATGATGCGCGTGCTGAAGCGCGGCGGCCGCCTGGGCCTCGCGAACTGGACGCCGGACGGCTTCATCGGCCGGCTGTTCAGGCTCATCGGCGCGCACGTGCCGCCGCCGCCCGGGCTGCAGTCGCCCGCGCTGTGGGGGACCGCAGCGCACCTCGACGTGCTGTTCGGCGCCGAGGCCGCGAGCATCCGGTGCGAGCGGCGCTACTTCAACTTCCGCTATCGCTCCGCCGCGCACTGGGTCCAGGTGTTCCGCGACTTCTACGGGCCGACGCACAAGGCGTTCGCCGCGCTCGACGTCGCGGGCGCCGCGGCGCTGGAACGCGCGATCACCGCGCTGCTCGACGAGATGAACGTCGCGGGCCCTTCGACACTGGTCGTGCCGGGCGCCTACCTCGAAGTCGTCGTCACCAGGCGCTGAAGACGGGATCGCCGGGGCGCGACGCGCCCCGGCGCCGGAAAAAGGAAGCATCATGAACTTCGCAACACGCATGCTCGCCGCGCGCAGAATCGTGTGCGCGGTGCTGCTCATGGCCATGTCGGCCAAGGCGCACGCCGGCGTTCTCGCCGACGGGTTCGCGATCGCGGGCGAGCTCTACGCCGCGTCGCTGCTAGGACCCGGTCGGACCGCGCCCAGGCCCGCCACGGCCGAACCGGCACCCGCGCCCGCGGTGTCCACGAAGGGCGGGCAGTGCATCGAACGCGTCGCACGGAAGGACGTGCCGCCGGGCGGGCGCGAGCCGCCCGCCGGCGCGGCGGCCCCGGTGCCGGAACCTGCCGGCGCACGGCCGCCGGCCGCGGCGCCGGCGGAGCCCCGCGTGCCTTGACACGCCTGTCCTCGCCCGACACCATCGCGCGGGTCCATCGCCGGCGGCGGGCCATGACGAACTTCGCGAAACCTCCCTGCCGTCGCGCGCGCTGGCTTCTCGCGGCCGGCCTGTGCACCGTGGTCCCGCCGGTGCACGCGCAGTTCGAGAACGACGCGAGCCGCACCGAGCCCGGCAATCCGTTCGACCTGGCGATCGCGCACCCGCTGTGGGATGTGTTCGCGCCGAGGCTGCATCCGGGCGCCAGGCGCGCGACCGACCGCGCGCCCGACGCCGGGTCCGCGCAGCCGGCGGGTGTGCTGCAGACCGGGGACTTCGCCGCCTGGCCGGCGCTGTTCGCCGCGCCCGGCCTCACGGTCAAGGGCAGCGTCACCGGAACACTCGGCCTCTTCGCGATGCGGGACAACCAGTTCGTCCTGCCGCCGCCGCAGGTGACGCCCGCGTACCGGGAGGATCCGGGGTGGGGCGAGTTCTTTCTCGAGCCCGGCGTCACCGTCCAGTACCGGCTCGCGCCGGCGCTGCAGCTCTACGGCGGCGCCGCGTACATGGAGACCGGTACGCGCGGCACCGACTACGACGGTGTCGCCAACACGTATCACGGCGACATGGAGCAGCTGTACGCCGGCGCGCGGTGGAGCGACGCCGCGAGCGGCGTGAAGCTCGACGCATCGTACGGGCAGCAGGACTACAGCGTCGGCCGTAGCCTGCTGGTGGCGTCCGGCGCGTCGAACGGACCGCAGCGCGGCGCCAACTACATCGGACCGCGCGCGGCGTGGGCGAACGCCGTGCTGCTCCGCGCGTCGTGGCGCGACGTCACCGCGGAGGGCTTCTGGCTCAAGCCGAACGAGACGACGTCCGGCTACACCGGGACGCGGCTGACCGGCATCAACGTCCAGTGGACGGGGCCGGGGCCGCTGCGGCTCGGCGCGATGTACGCGTACGTGCCCGACGCGGCGATCGCCACGCGCGAGGGGCTCAACGTCTACAACGTCCGCGCGCGGCTGCACCCGATCGCCTCGGCGCCGCAGGCGTGGGTCCAGGGCGAGGTCGCGTGGGAGCGCAAGGACGGCGTATCCGCCGACGGCTGGTACGCCGCGCTCAACTACAACGCGCAGGACGCGCAGTGGAAGCCGCTCGTCACCGTGCGCTACGCCTCGTTCTCCGGCGACAAGCCGGGCACCCCGACCTGGGAGGGTTTCGATCCCCTCTTCTACGGCGGCAGCGATCCCGACTGGTACCAGGGCAAGCTCGGCTCCACGCTGTTCAGCAACACCAACCTCGACAGCGTCGCCGTCTCGCTGACGCTGGCGCCGAACGAGCGCAACCTGCTGCAGCTCATCTACCTCGGCTTCGCTGCAGCGCAGGTGGACGCGCCGCTCGCCATCCCCGCGCCCGGAAAGCCGATCCCGGTGGGCGGCGGCGTTCCGGCCCGCGCGCTGGCCAGCGAGGTCGACGCGGTCTGGACGTACACGTTCGGCAAGCAGGTCAACGTCAACGCCTTCGCCGCGTGGGCCGCGCCCGGGGCGGGCTACCGGCAGCTCTACGAGAGCCAGGGCGGCCGCGCGCAGAACTGGTGGATCCTCGGCACGCAGCTCAACATCAGCTACTGAAGCCGGGAGTTGGGGGTCGGAGCGAGGAAATCGGGGCCGAAGGCGCAACCGCGGCGCCGAGCGACTTCGCGCGTTCCACCCCGGCCTCCCGGCCCCGCATTGCAGCTTCGGCCCCAATTTCCCCGAACCGGCTTTCGCGCTAGTATCCCCGCGTGATCGGCGTACTCATCATCGCCCACGACACGCTGCCCGACAGCCTGGTCAAGGCGGTCACGCACGTCCTCGGCGTCCGGCCGTCGCAGCTCGACACGCTGTCGGTGGCCGCCACCGACGACCCGTTCGACCTGCTGCCGGCCGCGCGCGAGCGCGTGCGCGCGCTCGACACCGGCGACGGCGTGCTGATGTTCTCGGACATCTACGGCGCGACGCCCTGCAATCTCGCCGGCAAGCTGCAGGTGCCCGGGCGCGTCGAGCTCATCGCCGGCGTCAACCTTCCGATGCTCGTGCGCGCGTTCACGTACCGCGCAAAGGGCATGGACACCATGATCACCAAGGCCGTGTCGGGCGGCCGCGACGGCGTGCTGCACATCGAACTCGATCCGGTCTATGCAACAACGAGAAATTGAGATCATCAACAAGCTGGGCCTGCACGCACGGGCCTCGGCGAAGCTCACGCAGTTGGCGGCGCGCTACCAGAGCGACGTGCAGATGTCGCGCAACGGCCGCAAGGTGAACGCGAAAAGCATCATGGGCGTGATGATGCTCGCCGCGGGCAAGGGGGCGAAGGTCACGCTGGAGATCGACGGGCCGGACGAGGGCGACGCGATGGACGCGATCGTCGCGCTGATCGGTGACTGCTTCGGCGAAGGTCAGTAAGCGGCAACTATCGGCGGATGTCCGCGTCCGCCCGCGGCCCGGCCCCGCTTCCTGCAGTGCAGCATGCGGGCGGACACGCGAATGCAACGAACTTCGGGGACGATGAGACGGTCGGTACGCGGTGGTCCCGGGCATGTGCATATGCCGAATCGATCCAACGGATCGCGGAACCATCCGGCAATCTTGCCGACCAATAGCAGACCCGGGTCCGCCGCGCGGCCCCGGAGCTTCGTCCATCAATCCCCGGCGGTGACCCATGCTGACCCGTGTCGTGTCCATCATCAACCCGCTCGGCCTGCACGCGCGCGCGTGCGCCCGGATCGTCAACATCGCCTCCCGCTTCCGCTCGAACGTGTCGCTCGTCGTGCGCGGCAAGCGCGCGAGCGCCCGCAACATCGTCGCGATCATGCTTCTGACGGCCTCGGTCGGCGCGACCGTGCGCGTCGAAGTGGACGGCCCGGACGAGGCCGAGGCGATGCGCGAGATCGCCGCGCTGTTCCACGACGGCTTCGGAGAGCGCTCGTAGCGGCCTGCGGGCCGCGGGGCGCCGGCTGATGGTCAGCTTCGCGCTCAGCGGCGTCGGCGTCTCCGGCGGCATCGCGATCGGGCGGGCGCAGCTCGTCTCGCACGCGACGCTCGAGGTCGCGCACTACACGATCCCCGCCGGCAAGGTCGACGCCGAGATCGCGCGCTTCGCCAACGCGGTGGCCGAGGTGAAGCGGGAGCTCGAGGGCCTGCATGCGGCGATGACCGGCGGCGACGTGCCGGGCGAATTCGGCGCGTTCCTCGACGTCCACTGGATGATCCTCAGCGACCCGACGCTGTCGGAGGCGCCGAAGAAGATCATCCTCGAGCAGCGATGCAACGCCGAGTGGGCGCTGACGCAGCAGATGGGCGTGCTGGTCGAGCAGTTCGAGCAGATCGAGGATGCCTACCTGCGCGAGCGCAAGTCCGACATCGTGCAGGTCGGCGAGCGCGTGCTGAAGCGGCTGATGGGCAAGCCCGGCGCGCTGCCCGCGCCGGTGGCCGAGGAGCAGACGATCCTCGTCGCGCACGACCTGTCGCCGGCCGACGTGATCCAGTTCAAGCACCACCGCTACGGCGCGTTCCTGACCGACGTCGGCGGCGTCACGTCGCACACGGCGATCGTCGCGCGCAGCCTCAACGTGCCGGCGGTCGTCGCGACCCACAACGCGCGGCAGCTGATCCGCGACAGCGAGATGCTGATCGTCGACGGCGACTCCGGCGTGGTCATCATCAATCCGGATCGCGCGGTGCTCTCCGAGTACCGGCTGAAGCAGAGCGAGCTCGAGCTCGAGCGGCAGAAGCTGAAGCGCCTGCGGACCAAGCCGGCGACGACGATCGACGGCCACCACGTCGAGCTGCACGCGAACATCGAGCTGCCGGAGGACCTCGCGCAGACGCTCGAGAACGGCGCGACGGGCGTCGGGCTCTTCCGCTCCGAGTTCCTGTTCCTCAATCGCGAGGGCCTGCCCGGCGAGGACGAGCAGTTCGACGCGTACCGCGCGGTCGCGCAGGGCATGGGCGGCCGCCCGGTCACGATCCGTACGTTCGACCTGGGCGCGGACAAGAACGTCGCCGGGCTGGACGGGCTCGCGCGCGTCGCGCCCAATCCCGCGCTCGGCCTGCGCGCCGTGCGCTTCTGCCTGGCGGAGCCGCGGCTCTTCCTCACGCAGCTGCGCGCGATCCTCCGCGCGTCGCACTACGGCAACGTGCGCATCCTGGTGCCGATGCTGGCGTCGTCGTCGGAGATCGCCCAGACGCTGGCGATGCTCGAGCAGGCGAAGGAAAGCCTGCGCGAGCAGGGGGTGCCGTTCGACTCGCAGATCCAGGTCGGCGGGATGATCGAGATTCCCGCCGCCATCATCGCGATGGACGCGTTCCTCGCGAAGCTCGACTTCCTGTCGATCGGCACCAACGACCTCATCCAGTACACGCTGGCCGTCGACCGTGCCGACGAGGCCGTCGCGCACCTGTACGACCCGCTGCATCCGGCCGTCATCCGGCTGCTGGCGCTCGCGATCGGTCTGGCCGCCAAGGCGCGCAAGCCGATCGCCGTCTGCGGCGAGATGGCGGGCGAGGTGCACTTGACGCGGCTGCTGCTCGGCCTGGGGCTGCGCCACTTTTCCATGCACCCGGCGCACCTGCTGACGGTCAAGCAGCGCGTGCTGACCACCGAGGTCGCGGCGATCAAGGCGCTGACCGACCGCATCCGCCGCGCGGACAATCCCGACAAGATCGCCGGGCTGGTCGACAAGCTCAACGCCCTCTGAAACCGGGGCGATCGGGGCCCGAGCGGTCGCGCGAGTGCGCAGGCGCCCCATCGATCGACACAGCTGTCAGGGCGCCAATATCGCTGACCCGGCGCCCGTTTGTCTGCCGCATCCTGGAATGCGGATGGCCCTGCCGTTGTTCGGGATGATGCGCGGCACGCGGATTGCGTGCGGTGTTTGGCAATCCGCCCGATTCGTGCATAATGCCATTGTCATGAAAACCGATCGACCGCTCCGCCGGGGCCTGACCCCGGCCGCCGCCCTTTTCGCCCTCGCGCTGGCGGGGCCCGTGCTGGCGACCGAAGCGGGGGAGGCGGCGCCGCCGTTCGCGCTGCCGACCGCCAAGGGCGAGACCGTCGCGCTCGACAAGCTGCGCGGCAAGGTCGTCTACGTCGACTTCTGGGCGTCGTGGTGCGGGCCGTGCCGCCGGTCGTTCCCGTGGATGAACGAGATGCAGCAGAAATACGGCGCCAAGGGCTTCGTCGTCGTCGGCGTCAACGTCGACAAGAAGCGCGCCGACGCCGACAAGTTCCTTGCGCAGAACCCGGCCGGCTTCACCGTCGTGTACGACGAGGCCGGCGCGACGCCCTCCGCGTATGCGGTGAAGGGCATGCCGAGCTCGTACCTGATCGACGCCCGCGGCAACGTCACGTTCGTCGAGCGCGGCTTCCTCGACGAGAGCCGGCCGGTCCTCGAGCAGAAGATCGCCGCGCTCGTCGCGGCCGCCAGGAACTGACGCCGGAGCCCCCGCATGCGCGTCGCCCTCGCCCTGCTGTTCGCGGCCGCCGTCGGCGGCTGCGCCACGATCGAGCCCCCCAAGGCGTGGGAGCGCGGCAACCTCGCGCGGCCCGACATGCAGTTCGACTTCGACCGCCTCGACGCCAAGACGCAGCAGCACATCTACACGAGCAAGGAAGCGGCCGGCGGCGGTTACGGCGTCGGCGGAGGCGGGTGTGGCTGCAACTGACCGGCACCGCAGGCGTCGGGGCCGCGGGGGCCACGCGCCGCGCCCCGCCGGTCGCCCGCATCGCGCGGAGGCCGTGCCGGCCGGCGCGCTGCTCGCCGCCGCGCTCGCGCTGCCGGGCGTGATGCCGTCGAACGCGCACGCGCAGGCCGCGCCCGACAAGGGCATCGTCGAGCTGCAGTACCTCAACTACCGCGACTGGCAGCCGGGCGCGGACCGCATGACGGTACAGGCGCCGTCGTTCTACGCGCTCGTGCCGATCAACGACACGACGGTGATCGAAGGCGGGATGGTGTACGACCAGATGTCGGGCGCCTCGCCGAAGTTCTTCAACACGCTGTCCGGCGCGACGATCGGCGACTTTCGGACCGCCGGCGACCTCAAGGTCACCAAGTATTTCCCGGGCTACGCCGTGAGCTTCGGCGGCTACGTGTCGTCCGAGCAGGACTTCCTGTCGCGCGGCGGCTCGGTGACCGTGCAGGTGTTCAGCGAAGACCGCAACCGCACGTGGTCGCTCGGCTTCTCCGGCACCAACGACCGCATCAACTCGGACAACGGCATCGCCGTCAACGAGAAGCGCAATTCGCTCGAGTTCCTGGTCGGCGTCACGCAGGCACTCTCGGCGAACTCGATCGTCCAGTCCAACCTCACCTACTACACGGGCCACGGCTACTACTCGGACCCGTACAAGTCGCTCGACACGCGGCCGACGACGCGGCAGATCTGGGCGTGGCTCACCCGCTACAACCAGTACTTCCCGGACCCCGACGGCACGCTGAAGCTCGGCTACCGGCTCCTGTCCGACTCGTTCGGCACCACGTCGAACATGTTCGAGGTCGCGTGGGTGCAGTCGCTGCCGTACGGATTCACCGTCACGCCCGGACTGCGTTACGCGACGCAGAGCGCGGCCGACTTCTACTTCAATCCGCCGTGGCCGAAGGGCTACGGCGGCGAAGGCACGCTGTACAGCGCCGACACGCGGCTGGCCGCGTGGGGCGCGATCACCGCCGGCGTCATCGTCGGCAAGACGCTCTGGGAAGACTGGTCGATCTCGCTGCGCGCCGACTACTATCGGCAGGATCCCGACTGGCGCCTGGGCGGCTCCGGCAGCCCCGGCATCAAGACCTTCACCGCCCGCTGGTTCCAGGTCGACCTGACCAAGACGTTCTGACGCCGGCCGCCGCACGCGCGGCCCGCGGCGCGCGACGCCGGCCGCCGATTCCGTAGAATCGGACCATGATCCGCCGACCCGCGCCGGCCCGCCGATGAAGCAGTTCCGCCAGACGTTCCGCGCGATGGGCACCGAGCACGAAATCGAGCTCGCGGCGCCCGACCTCGAGGTCGCGCGCCGCGCGGCGGCCGCGGCGATCGCCGACGTGCGGCGCATCGAGGCCAAGTACTCGCGTTATCGCGACGACAGCGTGACCACGCGGATCAACGCCGCGGCCGGCGGCCTCCCGGTGCCGGTCGACACGGAAACCGCGGCGCTGCTTCGCTACGCCGACCAGTGCCACGCGCTATCGGGCGGGCTCTTCGACATCACGTCGGGCGTGCTGCGGCGCGTGTGGGACTTCAAGCGCGACCCGCCGGTGCTGCCCTCCGCCGACGAGATCGCCGCGACGGTGGCGCTGGTCGGCTGGGCGAGCGTCGAATGGAACGCGAAGTCGGTCCGGCTGCCGCGCGCCGGGATGGAGATCGACTTCGGCGGCATCGGCAAGGAGTACGCGGCCGACCGCGTCGCCACGATCTGCCTCGAGCGCGGCCTGCGCCACGGCATCGTCAATCTGGGCGGCGACGTCCGCGCGATCGGGCCGCAGGCGGACGGGTCGCCGTGGCGCGTCGGCATCCGCCACCCGCGCCGCGAGCACGCCGCCGTCGCGGGCTTCGACCTCGCGACGGGCGCCCTCGCGACGAGCGGCGACTACGAGCGCTACTTCGAGGTCGCCGGTCGCCGCTACTGCCACATACTCAACCCGCGCACCGGCATGCCGGTGACGTACTGGCAGTCGATCAGCGTGGTGTCCCCGCTGTGCGTGGTCGCCGGGAGCTGCGCGACGATCGCGATGCTGCAGGAGTCGGCCGCGCCGGCGTTCCTCGACACGCAGGGCGTGCAGTGGCTGGGCGTGGCCGCCGACGGGTCGCTGCGAGGGCCGGCGAGCGACGCGTAGACCGCCTCGTCAATCCGGCGCCGGCGCCGGCACGCACATGGTCACGCCGACACCGTAGCCTTCCGGTATCCAGCCCATCGTCTCCATCTCGGCCTGCAGGCCGGACTCGGTCGTGAGCCGGTGGTTCGGCGCGGCGCCCATGCCGTTGTTGTACATCCGGTAGACCGGCACGAGGCCGGCGGCGCACGAGCCGTCGATGTCGGGTGTCGCCACGTAGAAGACCTCGCCCTCGAACGACCAGCTGGCATTCGTCTTCACGACCTCGCATTCGCTGGGCGATGCCGTATAGAAGTGCGAGCTCTTGTCGCCGAACGCGTTGCTGAAGAACCGGCACACCGGCGACGCGCCGGCCGTGGGTCCCTTGTACACGTCGAACTGCAGGCCGGTGCGCTTCCAGCCCACGAAGGTGCCGTTGTCGAGCTTGGCGATCTCGTCGGCGATCGCCGTGACGAAGAAGTGGTCGAACGCCTTGTGGTAGTACTCGACCGCGGGCACGGTCTGCGCGACCGGCGTCACGTCGAAGCGCACGGCGAGGTACGCGGCGATGTCCTCGATGTCGGCGGGGGAGTAGAGCGTGTCCAGGCCGTCCATTTCCACGACCGTCCGGAACGCGAGCGCGATGATCGACGGATTGCCCGCCCCGAGCTTGATGAATTCGGGTCCGGGGTTGGCGCCCGGGTTGTGGCAGGTCGCGCACGTTGTGTTGTAGATCGTCTGGCCGCGCGCGACGTCGGCGGCGGACGCGGGCGCGATGCACGCCAGCCCGAGCAGCAGCGCCGGCAGGAAGCGGAAGAAGCGGAAGGGACGGGGCATCGCGTCGGGCTCCGGGGAAGCGTCCGGGCGCGCGGGGCCCGTGACGTGCGAACAATGGACGTGCTGCGGTATTCCTTCGCCGCCTCGCCGGCCCCGCGCCTCCCCCGCGCGGGCGCGGGAGGCGGCGGCGCCACCCGCGGTGGCGCGAAGCCCGTTGGACTTCGCGCCGCCTGTTGCGTTCCCTGCGCTACGTCGTCACTGCGGCGCGCACATGATGACACCGATCTTGCCGGCGCCCTCGGCGATCCAGCCGAGCGCCAGCATCGCGTTGCGCACGTCCATCTCGGTCGTGTAGCGGTGGTTCGGCGCGCCGCCCTGGCCGTTGTTGTAGACGCGATAGACCGGGACCGTGGCAGCCGGGCACGAGCCATCGAACGCCGGATACGCGATGTGGAACACCTCGGCCTCGAACATCCAGCTCGGGTTGGACTTCACGACGCCGCACTCCGGTGCGTCGGGCGTGTAGAAGTGCGAGCTCTTCTCGCCGAAGGCGGTGCTGAAGAAGCGGCATACGGCGTTCAGCCCGGCCGCCGCGGACGGGTACACCTTGAACGACTTGCCGGTGCGGGTCCACCCCTTGAACGTTCCGTTGTCGAGCTTGGTGATCTCGTCCTGGATGTAGGTCATGAAGTAGTGGTCGAACCCCGCGTGGTAGTACTCGACGGCGAGCGCCGCCGTGCCGACCGGCGGCGGCGTGCCGCCGGTCACGCCGTTGCCGCTGGCCGCGATCGTCTGCGGGCTGCCCGCGCCGGTGCTCGCGACCGTGACGGTCGCGCTGCGGCTGCCGGCCGCGCTCGGCGTGAACGCCAGCGCGAACGAGCACGACGCGCCGGCATTGACCACGCCGCAGGTCGACGCGCTCACCGCGAACTCGCCGGAATTGCTGCTGGTGATCGCCGACACCGTCACCGCGGCACTGCCGGTGTTGCTGACGGTGATCGTCTGCGTGGCGCTGGCCGTGCCGACGGCCTGGTCGCCGAAAGGCACGGCGGCCGGCAACGACAGCTGGCCGGTGCCCGGCGGCGGCGTGCTTGCCACGCCGGTGCCGGACAGTGCGATCGACACCGCGCCGCCGCCGCCGTACGTGATCGTCAGCGTCGCGCTGTCGGCGCCCGCGGCCGACGGCGAATAGGCGATGGCCAGCGTGCACGACGCGCCCGCGCCGATGGTCGCGCCGCACGTGTTGTTGCTGACGACGAATTCCGCCGCGTTGCTGCCGGCGAATGCGACGCCGGTGGCCGCGGCGCTGCCGGTGTTGGCGACGGTGACCGTGGTGCCCGGGCTCGTCTGCCCGACCGTCACGTTGCCGAACGCGATCGGCGCCGGCGTCGCGGTGACGTTCGGCGTCGGCGCGGCCGAGCCGGTTCCGGACAGCGCGACCGAGATCGGCGTCCCGCCGGCGAAGCTGACCGTCAGCGTGCCGCTGTCCGCGGCGGCAGCCGCCGGCGCGTACGCGACGCTCACCGTGCACGACGCGCCGGCCGCGAGCGTGGAACCGCACGTGTTCCCGGAAAGCGGGAACTTCACTGCATCGCTGCTCGCGACCCCGAGGCCCGTGGCGCTCGCGCCGCCGGTATTGGAGATCGTGACCGCCTTCGCGGCGGCGGTCGTGCCGACGGTGATGCTGCCGAACGCGAGCGAGCCCGGCGCCGCCTGGACGTTCGGCGTCGCCGGCGCCGTGCCGGTGCCGGACATGAAGACCGTGACCGCCGAGCCGCCCGTGTAGGTGATCGAGAGCGACGCGTTGTCCGCGCTCGCCGTTGCCGGCGTGTACGCGACATTGAACGTGCACGACGCACCCGGCGCGAGCGAGGTGCCGCAGTTGCTGCCGCTCACGGCGAACTCGGCCGCGTTGCTGTTGGCGACGGCGACGGAAGCCGCCGTCGCGCCGCCGTTGTTGGTGACGGTGACCGACTTCGTGGCGCTCGTCGTGCCGACGGTGACCGAGCCGAAGGCCAGCGTGGCGGGCGACGCGGACAGCGACGCGGACGGCGGCGCGGTGCCGTTGCCGGACATCGCGATGTTCACCGTCGGCGCGTTGCTCGTGATGGACAGCGTCGTGTTGTCGGAGCCGACGGCCGCCGGCTTGTACGCGATGCTGAACGCGCAGGAGGCATTCGCGTTGAGCGTGGCGCCGCACGTGTTCCCGGTCACGAGGAACTCGGTGGCGTTCGGGTTCGACAGCGCGATGCCGGTCGCCTGCGCACCGCCCGTGTTGGTGATCGTGATCTGCTGGGTGCCCGACGTCTGGCCGACCTGCACCGCGCCGAACGCGGCGGTCGACGACGACGCCTGCAGGTTGGGGGTGGCGGCGACGCCGGTCCCGGACAGCGCGATGCCGATGCTGATGCCGGTGCCGGTGATCGTGTACGTCGGCGAGAACGTGCCGGCCGCCGTCGGGCTGAACGTGAAGACGAGCGTGCAGTTCGCGCCCGCGGCGAGCGCGCCGCTGGACGGGCACGACCCGGCCTTCGTGAAGTGCGTCGGCGCCGCCGGGTAGGTCAGCGTGGGCGACGCGGCGCCTCCCGTGTTCGAGACCGTGATCGTCTGCGACGAGGACGACGCGCCGACGTTGATGCTGCCGAAGGAGGCGGACGTGGGGCTCGCGGAGACGTTGGCCGTGGCGGCGGGGCAGTTCTGGCCGGCCGTCGCATACATCAGGTACTCGGCGAGGTCGTCGATGCCGGCGCCCCCTGGCGTCAGGCCGAGTTCCCCACGGACGTTCGCGCTGCTCATCTCGTTGACGTTGTCGAGCGCGGCGTCGATCGCCGAGGGATTGCCGGCGCCGTTGTAGATGTTGTTCGTGTTCTTGGTGAAATTGGTCCCGTGGCAATTGCTGTTCGAGCAGGCGGTCGCCAGGCCGGGCGTGGTCTTGTTGTAAAGCGTCTTGCCGTTGCTGCAGTTGGCCGACCAGGCCGACCCCGACCAAGCCACGACGAACGGTGCAAGAAGGGCAATGACCAGGCGGGATGTGCGTTTCATCGGCGAGACTCCATGCGGCGGGCCGGCCCCGCTCTGGCGGGCGGCAATTTCGGGAACGTGGAGTTTACGCGAAACTATTCCAATGTCATATCCCCCTGTCATGGAATTTCCGACGAACGGCCATTTCGTAAAAACTGTGCGAAACAGGCTTTTCCATACAGATCGTATGTCAACGACATGAGGCGCGCAGGCCCGCGGAGCCCCTTTGCGGGAAAAGCGGGCTAAAATAGGGACTTGCGCCGATTTGAACCAGCTTGCGGGCGCGGGAAACCCCTGTTATTGCAGGGTTTTTCGACAAATACGGCTAAAGCGGAGCGCGCGATGGGCAACCCGCCGACCCGACTGGCCGCCGAGCTGGCCGGGTTTTTTGTTGCCTGACGTCGTGCCGAGCTCTCCGATGCCCTCGTTCTCCGCCACCACCGGCGGCACCGCCGCCAGCGCCGCACCGCCGGGCAAGTCCGTCGGCATCGTCGAGTCGCAGCTCGCGCAGTTCTCCGAGCCGCTGCAGCTCGCCTGCGGACAGTGGTTGTCGCGGTTCGAGCTCGCCTACGAAACATACGGCACGCTCAACGCCGACAAGTCGAACGCGGTCCTCGTCTGCCACGCGCTGAATGCCTCGCACCACGTCGCCGGGTACTACGCCGGCGACGAGGACAACGTCGGCTGGTGGGACAACATGATCGGGCCGGGGAAGCCGCTCGACACGAAGCGATTCTTCGTCGTCGGCGTGAACAACCTCGGCAGCTGCTTCGGCTCCACCGGGCCGCTGTCGCTCAATCCGGACACCGGGCGGCCGTGGGGCGGCGACTTCCCCGTGGTCACGGTCGAGGACTGGGTCGACGCGCAGGCGCGGCTCGCCGACCGGCTCGGCATCGCGCAGTTCGCGGCCGTGATGGGCGGCAGCCTGGGCGGGATGCAGGCGCTCGGCTGGGCGGTCCGCTATCCGCAGCGGATCCGGCACGCGCTGGTGATCGCGGCGGCGCCCAACCTGTCGGCGCAGAACATCGCATTCAACGAGGTCGCGCGGCAGGCGATCATGACCGACCCCGACTTCCACGACGGGCATTTCGGCGCGCACGCGACGCTGCCGCGACGGGGCCTGCGCATCGCGCGGATGATCGGGCACATCACGTACCTGTCCGACCTGCAGATGGAGGAGAAGTTCGGGCGCAGCCTGCGCGACGGGCTCAAGTTCTCGTTCGCGCCGGAGTTCCAGATCGAGTCCTACCTGCGCTACCAGGGCGAGAAGTTCGCCGAGTACTTCGACGCCAATACCTACCTGCGGATCACCAAGGCGCTCGACTACTTCGACCCCGCGGCGGCGACCGGCGGCGAGCTCGCGCGCGCGCTGGCGCCGGCGACGTGCAAGTTCCTCGTCGCGTCGTTCAAGACCGACTGGCGGTTCCCGCCGTCGCGGTCGCGGGAGATCGTGAAGGCGCTGGTCGACCGCCGGCGCGACGTCTGCTACGCGGAGATCGACGCGCCGCACGGGCACGACGCGTTCCTGCTCGACGATCCGCAGTACCACGCGCTGGTGCGCGCGTACTTCGAGAACGTGGCCTCCGACGCCGACTACTCGACGTTCCGCTTCGGCGCCGAGGTCAGGCGCAAGCTCGAGGAACGGGAACGGCAGGCGCAGCGCGCCGACTTCGCGACGATCGCCGCGTGGGTGGCGCCGGGCGCGCAGGTGCTGGACCTCGGGTGCGGCGACGGCAGCCTGCTCGCGTACCTCGCGCGCGAGCGCAACGCCAAGGGCTACGGCATCGAGATCGCGGACGACGGCGTGCTCGCGAGCGTGCGGAACGGCATCAACGTTTTGCAGAGCGACCTCGAGAGCGGTCTCGCGGGCTTCGACGACGCGTCGTTCGACTGCGTGATCCTGTCGCAGACGCTGCAGGCGATGCGCCACACCGAGGAGATCGTCGCCGAGATGCTGCGCGTCGGGCGCGAGGTGATCGTCACGTTCCCGAACTTCGGCCACTGGTCGCACCGCTGGCAGATCCTGCGCGGGCGGATGCCGGTGTCCGAGAAGCTGCCGTACCAGTGGTACGACACGCCGAACATCCACCTGTGCACGGTCGCCGACTTCGACGCGTTCCTGCGCGAGCGCAACTGCGTCGTCGAGAACCGCGTCATCCTGGCCGGCGGGCATGCCGTGCACGTCCTGCCCAACCTGATGGGCGAACTCGCGATCTACCGCTTCCGGCGCGCCTAGCGTCGGGGGTCAGGGCCGCGATGCCGGCGCGACGACAGGCGCCGATGCCGCCGCGGCGCCTGCAGTGCAGCGCCGGCCCCGGTCACATCATCCCGCCCATCCCCCCGACGCACATCGACAGCGCGCCGAGGACGAAGAACACGAGGATCGCGCAGACCACGACCACGGCCGTGTACGCGACGGACTTCTCCGGCGCGCTGCGCATGAGCACCGGCAGGCCCAGGTACATGAGGTAGAGGCCGTAGAGGCTCGCGAGCAGAACGAGCACGCCGAGCGACGGGACGAGGTGCAGCACGCCTGCGACCCACGCCGGCGTGTAGCTGTACGCGACCACCTTCAGCGCCCGCAACGGGTCGCGCTGGCCGCCGAACTGCGGCGCCAGGTAGTCGACGATGAACGACAGCACCCAGACCCCGACGAACGCCATCACGTACATGACGATCGCGCTGCCGAGTCCGCTCAGCAGCCCGGTGCGCACGGTCCCCAGCAACGGCACGCTGGTGCCGATCAGCACCTGGCCCAGGAACAGCGCGATCACGCCGATCGCGGCGAGCGGCGCGACGTAGCCGGTGTAGATCGCCGACGCCGTCGTCGCCTCGCCGGCGATGACCGGCCATTCGCTCGTCGGCCGCAGGACGATCCCGGTGATCCGCGCGACGATGCCCGCGACCCGCGGATCCCCCGGTGTCGGCGTCGGTATGGGGGGAGGGTTGGGCGTGAATCCCGATCCCGGCGATTGCGACGGCGCCAACCCGACCACCGTTCCGCAGCTTGCGCAGAACCGCGCGTCCGGTTCCAGCGGCTTCCCGCACTTCGCGCATTCCATGGCCGCCCCTCGTGTCGTGCGATGCGTTCGCGCCCGCCGGCAATCGTAGCACCGGCGGCCGCGCCGCGGCGCCGCCTTCCCGCTACACTTGCGGCACCGGCGGACGCGGTGCTGGTCAGCGACGAGCGAGGGCGGCAATGAGCGGACAGGTGGGCCGGCGCGGCACGCGCGTGAAGTCGGGCGTCGGCCCATGGGCGACGTGGCTCGTCGCCGCCGTCGTCCTCGCCGGATGTGCGGGCCTGCCGGCGCCGGACCCGCTGCCGTCGTGGAACGAGGGCGCGACCAAGGCCGCGATCGTCCGGTTCGTCGCCGACACCACGCAGCCCGGCGGTCCGGGTTACGTGCCGCCCGCCGAGCGCATCGCGACGTTCGACAACGACGGCACGCTGTGGACCGAGCACCCGATGTACGTCGAGGTCGTGTTCGTCGGCGACCGCATCCGCGCGCTGGCGGCGCAGAACCCGTCGTGGCGCACCGAGATGCCGTACAAGGCGATCGTCGACAACGACCCGGCCGCGATCGCGAAGCTGACGGAGGCGGACTTCTTCACGCTGGTCGCGGCGGCCTATTCGGGCCTGACGTCGGATCAGGTGCGCCGGTTCGCCGCGGACTGGCTCGCGACGGCCCGGCATCCGCGCTTCGACCGGCCGTACACGGACCTCGTCTACCAGCCGATGCTGGAGCTGCTCGCGCACTTCCGCGCCAACGGCTACAAGACGTTCATCGTGTCCGGCGGCTCGCTCGGGTTCATTCGCAGCTTTGCCGAGAAGGCCTACGGTATTCCGCCGGAGCAGGTGGTCGGGACGTCGTTCCAGGGCAAGTACACGTTCGTCGACGACGTCGCGCGGACGACGTCGGAGCCGGCGGTGATGCTGATCGACGACGGTCCCGGCAAGGCGGTGGGCATCGACCATGCGATCGGACGCGTCCCGATCGCGGCGTTCGGCAATTCGGACGGCGACCTCGCGATGCTGCAGACGACGACCAACAGCCCGCAGAGCGGGCAGCGGCCGCGCTTGGCGGCGTTCGTCTGGCACACGGACGGAACGCGCGAATACGCGTACGACCGCGACACGCACGTCGGCCGCCTGAACGCCGGTCTCGACCTCGCGCCGCGGCAGGGCTGGCTGCTGATCGACATGAAGAAGGACTGGAAGGTCATCTTCCCGTACGAGCGCAAGCCATAGGGGGTTGCGGCGCCGACCGCGATTTCCCGGGCGGTTAGAATCCGCCGATGCCCGACTCGCCGCCCGCCGCCGCGCCGCGCAAGGAGACGTGGCGCGAGGCGCTCATCAACCCGCGGATGCTCATCTGCGTTTTCACGGGCTTCTCGTCCGGCCTGCCGCTCTACCTCCTCATCAACCTCGTCCCGGCGTGGCTCAAGTCCGAAGGGGCGGATTTGAAGCAGATCGGCCTGTTCGCGCTGATCGGGCTGCCGTACACGTGGAAGTTCGTGTGGTCGCCGCTGGTCGACCGCTACGCGCTCCCGTGGCTCGGGCGCCGCCGCGGCTGGATGTTCGTCACGCATGTCGCGCTGATCGCGTCGATCGCCGCGCTCGGCTACCTGCAGCCGAAGACCGAGATCTGGACGATCGCCTACCTCGCGGCCGCCGTCGCGTTCTTCTCGGCGACGCTCGACATCGCGATCGACGCGTTCCGGCGCGAGCTGCTGCCCGAGGTCGAGCTCGGCCTCGGCAACTCGATCCACGTGAACGCCTACCGGATCTCGAGCCTCGTTCCCGGCTCGCTGTCGCTGATCCTCGCCGACCGGATGCCGTGGCCGTCGGTCTTCTTCGTCACCGCGCTGTTCATGCTGCCGGGCCTCGCGATGACGCTCGTGGTCCGCGAGCCCGCCGCGACGGCCGCGGCGCCCAAGACGCTGCGCGACGCGGTCGTGCTGCCGTTCCGCGAGTTCATCGAGCGCGCGGGCTGGCGCCACGCGCTGCTGATCCTCGCGTTCATCTTCCTCTACAAGCTGGGCGACAGCATGGCCACGGCGCTCGCCACGCCGTTCTACCTCGAGATGGGATTCTCGAAGACCGAGATCGGCGTGGTCGCCAAGAACGCCGGCCTGTGGGCCAGCGTCATCGGCGGCATGCTGGGCGGCCTGTGGATGGTGAAGATCGGCATCAACCGCGGCCTCTGGCTCTTCGGCGTCGTCCAGATGGTGTCGATCCTGGGCTTCGCGTGGCTCGCCTGGCTCGGCAAGCCGGACATCCTGGCGCTGGGCGTGGTCATCGCGTTCGAGGCGCTGGGCGTGGGCCTCGGCACGGTCGCCTACGTCGCCTTCATCGCGCGCGCGACCAACCCCCGGTTCACTGCGACCCAGTTCGCGCTGTTCACCAGCCTGTCGGCGGTGCCCCGGACCATCGTCAACGCCACGACCGGCTGGATCGTCGCGCAGACGGGCTGGCTCGACTTCTTTCTGCTCTGCACGGTGCTCGCGGTGCCCGGAATGGCATTACTCTTGCGTGTCGCCCCATGGCACGAGCAGGCCGGGGAGGAGGGTCGCCGATGAATCCGTACAAATTCAGCGCCATCGCGCACCGCGACCACGATTACTGCAACCCGATCGCGGCGCCGAAGGTCGAGCGCCTGCTCGACCTCCTTCCGCTCGACGAGTCGTCGATGGTGCTCGACCTGGGGTGCGGCCGCGCCGAGCTGGCGCTCCGGATCATCGAGCGCTTCGGGTCGAACGTCGTGGCGATCGACCGCTCGTCGATGATGCTGGACCAGGCCCGCGAGCGGGCGGAGTGGACCGGCGCGCTGGGCAAGCTTCACCTCGACGACATCGACATCCGCGACTTCCGCGCCGATCCCGAGACGTTCCACCTGTCGGTCATGCTGGGTGCCGGCGGCATCGCCGGCGGCATTTCGGGGATCTGCCACCAGCTGAAGGCGTGGACCAAGGGCGGCGGCTACATCATGATCGGCGAGGGCTACTGGCGCACGCGCGCCCATCCGGACTATCTCGCCGTGCTCGGGGCCGAGCACGGCGAGTTCCTCGACCACCGCGGCAACGTCCAGGCCGGCATCGAGGCCGGGCTGATCCCGATGCACGCGGCCACCGCCAACAGCGACGAGTGGGACGAGTACGAGTGGAAGTATTGCCGGTCGATCGAGCGCTACGCGCGCGAGCAGCCGGACGACCCGGACGTGCCGGCGATGCTGGAGCGCATCCGCAAGTGGCGGGACGCCTACCTGCGCTGGGGTCGCGACACGCTGGGCTTCGCGATCTACCTGTTCTACCGCCCGGGCACCCGCGTCGGGTAGACCCGGCCGGCCGGGGCGCCCTGCCCGGTTTCCGCCGACCCGGCGACCGGCCGCGACGCCGGGGGTTTTTGCTATAGTCGTTCGCCAGAGCCGGGAGCGCACCGGCCGACCGACGTGCCCGGTTGTTCGTCATTTCCTGGAGGATTTCCATGCGTTTGCCCCGACTCATCGCCGTGGCCGCCTTCGGCCTGGCGGCGCTCGCCGCCGTGCCCGCCTCGGCGCAGCAGTTCGTCAACATCCTCACCGGCGGCCAGAGCGGCGTGTATTACCCGCTGGGCGTCGCGCTGGCGCAGGTCTACGGCAAGGCCATCCCCAACGTGAAGTCCACCGCCCAGGTGACGAAGGCGTCGGCGGAGAACCTCAACCTGCTGCAGGCCGGCCGCGGCGAGCTCGCGTTCACGCTGGCCGATGCGCTGTCCGACGCGTGGAAGGGCGACGAGGAAGCCGGCTTCAAGACGCCGCTCAAGAAGCTGCGCGGGCTGTCGGCGACCTACAACAACTACATCCAGGTCGTGGCGAGCGCCGACTCGGGGATCAAGACGCTGGCCGACTTGAAGGGCAAGCGCGTGTCGGTCGGTGCGGCGAAGTCCGGCACGGAACTCAACGCCCGCGCGATCTTCAAGGCCGCCGGGCTCACGTACAAGGATCTCGCCAAGGTCGAGTACCTGCCGTTCGGCGAATCGGTGGAGCTCATCAAGAACCGCCAGCTCGATGCGACGCTGCAGTCGGCGGGGCTCGGCGTGGCGTCGATTCGCGACCTCGCCACCTCGGTCAAGATCGTCGTCGTCGCGATCCCGGCCGACGTCGTGGCCAAGGTCGGCGACCCCGCCTACCAGCCGGCGGTGATCCCGGCGGGCACGTACGAGGGCCAGACGGCCGACGTCCCGACGGCCGCGATTCCGAACTTCCTGGTCACGCAGTCCGACGTGTCCAACGACCTCGCCTACCAGATGACCAAGGCGCTCTACGACAACCTCGATACGATGTACGCCGCGCACAACGCGGCGAAGGCAATCAAGCGCGAGAACGCCGTCAAGGGCATGCCCGTGCCGCTGCACCCGGGCGCCGAGCGCTACTACAAGGAAGTCGGCGTGATCAAGTAGCCGGCGGACGCGAGGCACGCGCGATGCGGCGGCCCGGACGCGGTTCGGCTCGCCGCATCGACTCGTGAACGGCGCCTGCACCTGCGACAAGGTGGCGCGATGACGACGCTCAAAGATGCCGAGGAGGTCGGCGGCAAGCTCGAACTGCCGCGCGCCGTGTTCTGGATCGCGATCGTCTTCTCGTCGTTCCAGGTGATCACGGCGGCGTTCTCTCCGCTGTCGAGCCAGGTGGTGCGCGCGATCCACGTCGGCTTCGTGCTGCTGATGGTGTTCGTGCTGCACCCGGTCCTGTTCAAGGGCGCGGCGGGCCGCGCCGCGGGCTGGGCGCTCGGGCTCGTCGGCTTCGCCTTCTCCTTCTACCACTGGATTTTCGAGGCCGACCTCACGCAGCGCGCCGGCGAGCTGACCACGCTCGACTTCGTCGTCGGTACCGTGACCGTCGTGCTCGTGTTCGAGGCCGCGCGGCGGATGATGGGCTGGGCGCTGCCATTCATCTGCGCGCTGTTCCTCGCCTACGCGCTGTTCGGCCAGCACCTGCCGGCGGCGCTCGCGCATCGCGGCTACACGTTCGAGCAGATCGTGAGCACGCTGGGTTTCGGCACCGAGGGCGTCTACGGCACGCCGACCTACGTGTCGTCGACGTACATCTTCCTGTTCATCCTGTTCGGCTCGTTCCTGGAGCAGGCCGGGATGATCGCGCTGTTCACCGACTTCGCGATGGGCACCGTCGGTCACACCCGCGGCGGCCCCGCGAAGGTCTCGGTCATCAGCTCCGGCCTCATGGGCACGATCAACGGTTCGGGGGTCGCCAACGTCGTCACCACCGGTCAGTTCACGATCCCGCTGATGAAGCGCTTCGGCTATTCGCCGGCGTTCGCCGGGGGCGTGGAGGCGACGTCGTCGATGGGCGGCCAGATCATGCCGCCGGTGATGGGCGCGGTCGCGTTCATCATGGCGGAGACGATCAACGTCCCGTACGTCGACATCTGCAAGGCCGCGGCGATTCCCGCCGTGCTCTACTTCGTCACCGCGTTCTGGATGGTCCACCTCGAGGCCGGCCGCAAGGGACTGCTCGGGCTGCCCAAGGACGAGTGTCCGGATCCGTGGGCGGCGGTTCGCCAGCGATGGTTCCTCCTGCTGCCGCTGATCGGCCTCGTCGTCCTGCTGTTCTCCGGCTACACGCCGCTCTTCTCCGGTACCGTGGGGCTCGGCCTCACGGTGATCCTGATCTTCGGCGCGGCCGTGCTGTCGGGCGTGCGCAGCCTGCCGCTGCGCTTCCTGTTCTGGGTGCTGCTGGGCCTGGCGTGCGGCGGGTTCCTCAAGTTCGGCGTGATCACGTTCTTCGCGATCACCGCGGTGCTGGTCGTGCTCATCTACCTGCTGCGGCGCAAGCACGATGCGCTGCGCGTCGCCGTGACCGGGCTCGCCGACGGCGCGCGGCACGCGCTGCCGGTAGCGATCGCGTGCGCGCTGGTGGGCGTGATCATCGGCGTGATCAACCTCACCGGCGTGGCGGCCGAGATCGGCGGCAAGATCATCCTGATCGGCGAGGGAAGCCTGTTCCTCGCGCTGTTCCTGACGATGGTCGTCTGCCTCGTGCTCGGCATGGGCATCCCCACGATCCCGAACTACATCATCACGAGCTCGCTCGCGGCGCCCGTCCTGCTCAAGCTCGGCGTGCCGCTGATCGTGTCGCACATGTTCGTGTTTTACTTCGGCATCATGGCCGACCTGACGCCGCCGGTCGCGCTGGCCGCGTTCGCCGCCGCGTCGATCGCCGACGAGAGCGGACTCAAGATCGGCGTCCAGGCCGTGCGCATCGCCATCGCCGGCTTCGTGATCCCCTACATGGCCGTGTACGCGCCGGCGCTGATGCTGCAGGGCGGCGACCTCCTCGACGTCGCCTACGTCGTGGCCAAGGCGCTGATCGCGATCGCGCTGTGGGGCGCCGGTGCGATCGGCTTCCTGGCCGCGCCGCTCAACTGGTTCGAGCGCCTGTTCGCGATCGCTGCCGCCACGCTGCTCGTCGTGGCGATCCCGCTGACCGACGAGATCGGCTTCGTGGCGTCGGCCGCGTTCGTCGCCTGGCACGCGACGCGCGCGCGCAAGGACCGCGCGCTGCAGCCCGCGAAGTGAGCGTCGCCGCGCTCGGCGTGTGCCTCGCACTCGCCGCGCAGCCGGCGGCCGCGCCGGTGTTCGTGCGCGCGCCACGATTCACGCTCGCGTGGACGCACTCGATCGAGAAGGTACGCTGGGAGGAGGACTACGAGGTCGCGCTGCGCGGCGGCGCACCCGCGCTGCTCGCCGTGGCGGCGCGCGTGCGCGGCTCCGGCGCCGGCATGGAGCCGCCTCCGGGCGCCGTGCTGCGCGACGGCTGGTACGAGTTCGTGCCGGAACGGCGCGTGCACACGGACCTCGCGCTCACGCGGTCCGCGTACGCGGCGGACTACGAGTTTTGCGCGGACGGCGGCTGCCGGCCGCTGTCGGCGCTGTTGCCTTCGGACGGTGGCGTGACGCGGCTGTCGGCCTGCCGGGCGCCCGGCTAGCTCAGGGCGAACCGGCTGCGCGTTCGATCGCCTCGGCGATCTCCAGCCACTCGGTCTCGAGCCGGGCGAGCTGCCAGGTGAGCTCGCCCTGGCGCGCAACGGTGTCGCGCAACGTGTCCTTGGCCTCGGCCGTGTAGGCGTCGGGGCTCGCGAGCCACGCGTCGAGCGTGTCCTTCTCTCCGGCGAGCGCGGCCATTTCGGATTCGATGGCCGCCTGCCGCGCGGCCAGCGGCTTGCGCGCGTCGGCCAGGCGCTGGCGCGCGGCCGCCTCGTCCCGCTTCTGCTGCCTGCGGTCCGCGCCGGGCACGGGCGTCGCGGGCCTCGCATCGTCGGCGCGCGCGCGGCGCGCGGCGCCCAGCACCCAGTCGCGATAGTCGTCGAGGTCGCCGTCGAACGGCGTGACGGCGCCGTCGGCCACCAGCCACAGCGCGTCGGTGGTCGCGCGCAGCAGGTGGCGGTCGTGCGCGACGACGACCAGCGCGCCGTCGTAATCCTGCAGCGCCTCCGTGAGCGCCTCGCGCATCTCGATGTCGAGGTGGTTGGTCGGCTCGTCCAGCAGCAGCAGGTTCGGCTTCTGGCGGACGATCAGCGCCAGCGTGAGGCGCGCGCGCTCGCCGCCGGAGAAGTTGCCGACGGCGGACGTCGCCATCTCGCCGCGGAAGTCGAAGCCGCCCAGGTAGTCGCGATGCTCCTGCTCGCGCGCGTCGGGCTCGAGCTGGCGCAGGTGCCACAACGGCGTGTGCTCGTCGCGCAACTGCTCCACTTGGTGCTGCGCGAAGTAGCCGAGGCGCAGCCCCTGCGCGGTCCGGCGGTGGCCGGCGCGTGGCGCGAGCGTGCCCGCGATCGCCTTCAGCAGGGTGGACTTGCCCGCGCCGTTGGGGCCGAGGAGGCCGATGCGGTCGCCGGCCAGCAAGCCCCAGTCGAGATGCGCGAACACCGGCGGCCGGTCGGGATAGCCGAGCGAAGCATCCTCCAGCAGCACCAGCTGCCGCGCGGTCGCCGCGACCGGCGCGAACGCGAACTCGAACGGGCTGTCGACGTGCGCGGCGGCGATGAGCTCCATCCGTTCGAGCGCCTTGATCCGGCTCTGCGCCTGCTTCGCCTTCGTGGCCTTGGCGCGGAAGCGGTCGACGAACGACTGGAGGTGCGCGATCTGCCGCTGCTGCTTCGCGTACGTGGCCTGCTGCAGCGCGAGCTGCTGCGCGCGCTCGCGCTCGAACTGCGCGTAGTTGCCCGTGTACGACACGAGCTTGCGGCCGCTGAAGTGCACGATGCCGTCGACCACGCCGTCGAGGAAGTCGCGGTCGTGCGTGATCAGCAGCAGCGTGCCCGGGTAGCGGCCGAGCCAGTCTTCCAGCCACAGCACCGCGTCGAGATCGAGGTGATTGGTCGGCTCGTCGAGCAGCAGCAGGTCCGAGCGGCACATCAGCGCCTGCGCGAGGTTCAAGCGCATCCGCCAGCCGCCGGAGAAGCTCGCGACGGCGTCGTCGTGGCGCGCCGCGGCGAACCCGAGCCCGCCGAGCAGCGCCCCGGCGCGGGCGCGCGCGCTGTAGCCGCCGGCGGCGTCGTAGCGGTGGTGCAAGTCGGCGAGCGCCGCGCCGTCGTGCGCCGGATCCGCGTGGGCGGCGGCGAGCGCGCGCTCGATCGCGCGGAGCTCGCGGTCGCCGTCGAGCACGAACTCGATCGCGCGTGCGTCGACGGGCGGCGTCTCCTGCGCGACGTGCGCGATCGTCCACGCAGCCGGCACGTCGATCGACCCGGCGTCCGGAATGAGCTCGTGGCGGATCGCGGCGAACAGGCTCGACTTGCCGCTGCCGTTCGCGCCGACCAGCCCCAGCTTGTGCCCGACGTGCACGGTCAGGCTCGCGCCCTCGAGCAGGCGCCGCGTGCCGCGGCCGATCGTCAGGTTGGTGATGCGGAGCATCGCAAAGGATGTTCGGCGCTGTCGAACGGGCGCGACCGCGGCCCGGCTCTCCGCGCGCAGCGTCCGTTAACGCAGGTCGTGGTCGTAGTCGATGATGAGCGGCGCGTGGTCCGAGAAACGCCGGTTCTTGTAGATCGCGGCGCGGCGCGCCTTGGCCGCGATGCCGGGAGTCGCGATCTGGTAGTCGATGCGCCAGCCGACGTTCTTCGCCCACGCCTGCCCGCGGTTCGACCACCACGTGTACTGCTCCGGCCGCGGGTCGACGCGCCGGAACACGTCGACGAAGCCCAGCTCGTCGAACACGCGCGTGAGCCACGCGCGCTCCTCGGGCAGGAAGCCGGAGTTCTTCTGGTTGCTGCGCCAGTTCTTCAAGTCGATCGGCTGGTGCGCGATGTTCCAGTCACCGCACAGGATGATCTCGCGCTTCATCCGGCGCAGTTGCGCGAGGTGCGGCAGGAACTCGGCCAGGAAGCGGAACTTCGATGCCTGCCGGTGCGGTCCGCTCGACCCCGACGGCAGGTAGAGGCTGATCACCGAAACGTCGCGGAAGTCCGCGCGCAGGTAGCGGCCCTCGCGGTCGAACTCGGGACTGCCGAACCCGGTGACGAAACGCGCTGGTGTGCGCGTGTAGATGCCCACGCCCGCGTAGCCCTTCTTCTCCGCGGGGTGGAACGACGCCGCGCACCTGCGCGGCGCGCGCAGCGAAGGCGGCACGTCGTCGTGGTGCGCCTTCAACTCCTGCACGCAGACGACGTCCCACGGGTCGATGCGCGCGAGCCAGCGCGCGAAGCCCTTGCGCTCCGCGCTGCGGATGCCGTTGACGTTGAGCGTGATGACGCGCATGGGCTTGCGAAAAACGCGCGAGTTTACCTGACGCCGCGCCGCCGGACCGGCGCCGCCGGTGAAGGCCGTGCCGCCGGGCCAGTAACCGGCCAGCCGGCGCTATACTCGCCGGAATTCCAAGAAAAATCAGAGCGATGTCCGACTTCCGGCAGGATTTTCTCGCCTTCGCCTTGGCACGCGAAGTGCTTCGGTTCGGCGAATTCGTCACCAAGGCGGGGCGCAAGACTCCCTATTTCTTCAACGCGGGGCTGTTCAACGACGGCGAGAGCCTGCGCCGGCTCGGGCACTTCTACGCGGAGGCCCTGCTGGCGTCGGGCATCGGCTGCGACCAGATCTTCGGGCCGGCGTACAAGGGGATCATCCTTGCCGCCGCCGCCGCCGTCGCTTTGGCCGAAAAAGGGCACAATCTGCCGTTCAGCTTCAACCGCAAGGAAGCGAAGGATCACGGCGAAGGCGGCGTCGTCGTCGGGGCACCGCTGGTCGGGCGGGTGGTGATCGTCGACGACGTCATCACGGCCGGCACGTCGGTGCGGGAGTCGGTCGAGTTGATCCGGGCGCAGGGCGCCAACCCCGCCGGCGTCCTGATCGCGTTGGATCGCATGGAGCGCGGGCAGGGCGACCGGTCCGCCGTGCAGGAGGTTCGGGAGACGTTCGGCATTCCGGTCGTCGCGATTGCGACGCTGGACGACCTGATGGCGTTCCTGGCGGACCGGCCGGATTTGCACGCGCACGCGGCCGCCGTCGCAGCGTACCGCGCGCGCTACGGCGTCGGGCAACCGGCCGGGAACGGTTGACGGCGCGCCGCGTCGAATGCAGATGGAGCGTCATGCCGTGAAGCGAATCCGCCCGCGCATCGTACTCTCGACGGCCGCCGCCGCGTGCGCGCTCGTGCTCGCGCCGCCCATCCTCGCCGCCACCTACAAGTGGGTCGACGAGAACGGGAAGACCGTGTACGGCGACAAGCTCCCGCCCGAGCAGGTCAACAAGGGCAGCGTCCAGCTCGACCGGAACGGCGTGCCGATCAAGCGCATCGACCCGGCGCCCACGCCGGAGCAGCGGCGGGCAAAGGCCGAGGAGGAAGCGCACCAGCTCGAGCTCGCCCGCGAGCGCGAGCTCCTCGAACGCCGCGACCGCGCGCTGCTCGCGACGTACACGACCGAGTCCGAGATCGACCTCGCGCGCAAGCGCGCGCTCGCGACGATCGACGCGCAGGTGCAGTCGTCCACCGCGTACACCGCGACGCTCAACAAGCGCAAGGCGGAGCTCGACCGCCAGGTCAAGGCGCTCGGCGACAAGCCGATCGGCCCCGCCCTGGAGCGCGAACTCGCGTCGGTGAACGGCGAGCTGCAGAAGCAGGCCGACCTGATCGCGCTGAAGCAGAAGGAGATCGTCGCCGTCAACGCCAAGTACGACGCCGACAAGGTTCGATGGGCGGACCTGCGCGCGCGCACGGCCGCGATGGCCGCCGGGCAGGCGCCGACGAAGGACGCGTCGACGAAGGAAACGCCGCCGCTGACGCCGACGACGGCCAAGAAGTAGTTGCGGCGTCCGATACGCAGCGGCGCAGCGACGGCTGCCACTTCTCCGTACGATGGCACGGCCATTGCGGATGCGGTCCGCATGAGCCGGGTCGGGGTGTGCGCGCGGGCGCTGGCGGCGGTCGTCGTCGCCTGCGTCGTATCGACTTTCGCATGGGCGGCGGGACCGCCGGCCGCGCTGCTCGGGTCTCCGGCCGTCCTGCCATCGGGCCCGCAAGCCGGGATGTCCGTCTCCGCCGGGCCTGCGGTCGCCCGCCAGCGGAGCGTCACCGTCGACTTCGGCGTCATCGATCCGCGCGTCCCCGCGACGCCGGCGGAGGTGGGCGTCGAGCTCTTCGACGGCCGCGTCGTGACGCTGGACCGCACGCGTGTCGAGGTCCGCGCGTCCGGCAACTACACGTGGTACGGGCGCGTGCGCGGACTCGGGCGCAGCGACGCCGTGCTGACGGTCGTCGACGGGCACATCGCGGGCTCGATCGTCGCCGTCGATGCGAACGCCGGCAGCACCACGGCCTACGAGCTGATTTCCGGTCCCGACGGCGCCACGTGGCTGCGCCAGATCGACCCGGCCGGCTTCCCGCCGGAGCACCCGAACGGCAGCGAGGGACTCGCGGCTCCGCCACAGGGCCCCGGCGGCGCGCTGCAGTCGCCGCAGGACACGACGGCGGCTCCCGCGGACAGCGGCGCCACGGTCGACGTCATGGTCGTGTACAGCAACCAGTCGGCCGCCGCCGCGGGCAGCGGCATCGTCGCGCAGGTCCAGCAGGCGGTCGACCGTGCGAATCTCGCGTACGCCAACAGCAACATCGTGCCGCGGCTGCGGCTCGTCTACTCCGCCCAGGTCGCCTACAACGAGAGCGGGGACTTCAACACCGATCTCGACAACCTGACCAACAACGGCGACGGCGTGATGGACGAGGTCCACGCATGGCGCAACACCTACGGCGCCGACCTCGTCAGCTTGTTCATAGAGAACAACGCGTACTGCGGCCTGGGCTGGCTCAATCCGGGCGAGAGCCACGGCTTCACGGTCGTGAACCGCGGCTGCGCGGGCGGCAACCTGAGCTTCGCCCACGAGGTCGGGCACAACTACGGCGCGCACCACGATCCGGCGGTGGTCAGCGGTCCGGCGCCCTATCCCTACGGATACGGCTACGTGTACACGCCGGCCAAGTGGCGGACGGTGATGGCCTACGACAACGCGTGCGCGGGTGTCGGCGGTTGCACGCGCATCGCCTACTTTTCCAATCCCGACATCGCCTACGGCAGTCCGGCCGTCCCGACGGGCACGGTGGCGAACAACGACAACGCGCGCGTCCACGACGAACGCGCCAACACGGTCGCGAACTTCCGGCAATCGGTGACCGTCGCCGCACCGACGGCGACCACGACGGCCGCCTCGGCGATCGGCGCGACCGGCGCGACGCTGAACGGCACCGTCGGCAGCAACGGTGCCGCCACGACCGTCACGTTCCAGTACGGCCTCACGACGGGTTACGGGAGCACCGCGACCGCCGCGCAGAGCCCGCTCGCGGCGAATGCCGCCAACGCCGCGGTGTCGGCGACGGTCGTCGGCCTCGCGTGCAACACGCAATACCACTTCCGCGTCGTCGGCGTGAACAGCGTCAACACGGCCAACGGCGCCGACCTCGTTTTCACGACCGCGGCGTGCGCGGCGGCGAGCACGACGACGCTCGGCTCGAACGCGAATCCGAGCGCGAACGGAACCGTGGTCACCTTCACAGCGACCGTGACCGGCACAACGCCGACCGGCGGCGTGGCGTTCCTCGACGGCGGCATCGCCATCGGCGGCTGCGGCGCGGTGGCGCTCGCCGGCAGCGGAAACACGCGCAGCGCGACGTGCACCACCGGCGCGCTCGCGACCGGAACGCACACGATCGTCGCGAGCTACGCGGGCAACGCCGGCAACGCGCCGTCGGCCTCTGCGGCGCTCGCGCAGCAGGTGGTGGCGGCGCTGCCGATCACCGCGACGGTGATCGCCAATCCCTACGGCACGATGAGCGTGACCGGCGGCACGCTCGTCGGCAACCAGATCACGCTCACGAATTCGACCGCGACGATCCAGCTCGGCACGGTGGCCGGCGGCGGCGGGTCGCAGGCGCAGATCGACTTCAACGGCCTGCACGTGGGCCCGGGCAACACGCTGACGATCCGCTCGGGTGCCGCCGGGCAGTTCGTCGTGCTGCGCAACGTCACGTCGACGGCGAGCGCGATCGGCGGCACGCTGCGGGCGCAGGGCGGCAACGGCGCGCCGCCGCCGGGGCTGTACGTGTGGAACCCGCGCGGCATCGCGATCGCCGCGTCGGGCAACGTGGTGTCGCCATCGGGGCTCACGCTGGACGCGCTCGACGTGTCGTACACGGTCGGCCAGAACCTCGCCAACGCGGGCCGCGCCAATGGCGGGACGGGGCTGGCGCTGTTCGGCGCGAACATCCGCGGCGGCGGCGCGTTCGTCGGCGACGCGATCGGCGTGCACACGTTCGGCAACGCGAACAATCCGGTCAACGGCGCGGACTTCCTGCAGAACGGGCTGCAGCTGTCCACGTCCAGCACGCCGCTGCTCGCGCTGACGCTCAACGGCTTCGGGGCGGGCAAGCAGGTGTTCAACCTGAAGGTGAACGGCGACGCGACGGTGTGGATGCCGTCGGCGTGGCCGACGGGAGCGAGCCTGCCCGCCAACAACGCGGTGGTGGCGCCGGGCGCGACGCGTCCGGCCGGCGCGCCCGAGCCGCCGTACGGCGGCGGCAGCATGATCGTGCAGGCGACGGGCAACCTGACGCTGCGCAACGGCGGCACCAACGACTTCGTGTTCCCGGGCGCGATCGTGCTGAAAGCAGGCGGCAGCCTCGACCTCAACGGCGTCGTCGTCAACCAGGGGTGGACGACGTCGGGCCAGTCGTTCCAGGGGCTGTTCTTCGAGTCGAACAACATCGTCAGCGCGAACGGCCTCATCCAGGTGTACGGCAACGACCTCAACTGGATGAACTTCAGCACGCTGCCGCAACAGTACGTGCGCGCGTTCAGCCTGAAGCGCAATGGGGACGGCAGCGCGAGCTTCGCGGCGACCGACGCGGTCACGCCGCACCTCAACACGTACTCGGTGATCCAGGGCGTGGCGGCGGCAGGTGGTTGCTGGGGGTGCGTGGTGAATACGGCCCCGGTGAACATGTACGGGCCGTAGCAGGGCCCCTCACCCGGCCCTCGCTTGCCGGGCGCGCCGTCGCAAGCATCCAGTGTGGCCGCTCGAGCGGCGCCGACCTTGCGCGGCGCAGTCCCCGCGCCCGCAGGCGGGGAGCGGGAGTGCGCCGGAGGTCCGGCTTCGGCCCGTGCCCCGCACCTGCGATAATCGCGCTTTTCGGCATTACGAAAGCGCGTCCCGCCATGGCCCAGTACGTGTACACGATGAACCGCGTGGGGAAGACCGTTCCCCCCAAGCGCGTCATCCTCAAGGACATCTCGCTGTCGTTCTTCCCCGGCGCCAAGATCGGCGTGCTGGGCCTCAATGGCTCCGGCAAGTCGAGCCTGCTGCGCATCATGGCGGGCGAGGACCGCGAGTTCGAGGGCGAGGCGGTGCCGATGCCGGACCTCAAGGTCGGGTTCCTGCCGCAGGAGCCGCAATTGAAGCCCGAGCAGACGGTGCGCGAGGCGGTGGAGGAAGGGATGGGCGACGTGCTCGCGGCGAAGGAAGGGCTGGAGCGCGTCTACGCCGCGTACGCGGAGCCGGACGCCGACTTCGACGCGCTCGCCGCCGAGCAGGCGAAGTTCGAGGCGATCATCGCCGCGTCCGGTGCGGACTCCGACGTGCAGATGGAAATCGCCGCCGACGCGCTGCGGCTGCCGCCGTGGGACGCGAAGATCGCCAACCTGTCGGGCGGCGAGAAGCGCCGCGTCGCGCTGTGCCGGCTGCTGCTGTCGAAGCCCGACATGCTGCTGCTGGACGAGCCGACCAACCACCTCGACGCCGAGAGTGTCGACTGGCTCGAGCAGTTCCTCACGCGCTTTCCGGGCACGGTGATCGCGGTCACGCACGACCGCTACTTCCTCGACAACGCCGCCGAGTGGATCCTCGAGCTCGACCGCGGCTACGGCATCCCGTACAAGGGCAACTACAGCGCGTGGCTCGAGCAGAAGGAGAAGCGCCTCGAGACCGAGTCGAAGCAGGAGGCCGCGCGCATCAAGGCGATGAAGCAGGAACTGGAGTGGGTCCGCGCGAATCCCAAGGGCCGGCAGGCGAAGAGCAAGGCGCGGATCACGCGCTTCAACGAGCTCGCCTCCTACGAGCACCAGCAGCGCAACGAGACCAACGAGATCTTCATTCCGGTCGCCGAGCGGCTGGGCGACGCGGTGATCGAGTTCGAGCACGTGCGCAAGGCGTACGGCGACAAGCTGCTGATCGACGACCTGTCGTTCCGCATTCCGCCCGGCGCGATCGTCGGCGTCATCGGGCCGAACGGCGCCGGCAAGTCGACGATCTTCAAGATGATCTCGGGCAAGGAGCAGCCGGACGCCGGCAAGATAACGATCGGCCACACCGTGCAGATGGCGGTGGTCGACCAGACGCGCGAATCGCTGCCCAACGACAAGACCGTGTGGGAGGCGATCTCCAACGGGCAGGACATCCTGACGGTCGGCAAGTTCGAGATGCCGTCGCGCGCGTACCTCGGCCGCTTCAACTTCAAGGGCGGCGACCAGCAGAAGATCGTCGGCCAGCTCTCCGGCGGCGAGCGCGGCCGGCTGCACCTCGCGGCCACGCTGCTCAAGGGCGGCAACGTGCTGCTGCTCGACGAGCCGTCCAACGACCTCGACGTCGAGACGCTGCGCGCGCTCGAAGAGGCGCTGCTGGAGTTCGCCGGCACCGCGCTCGTGATCTCGCACGACCGGTGGTTCCTCGACCGCATCGCGACGCACATCCTCGCGGCCGAGGGCGACTCGCAGTGGGCGTTCTACGCCGGCAACTACCACGACTACGAGGAAGACAAGAAGAAGCGGCTGGGCGAGGAGGCCGCCAAGCCGCACCGGATCCGCTACAAGGCGCTGATGTAGCCGCGGGCGTGCTAGAACCAGACGTCGGCGACGCAGCGGCCGTCGCGCGGCAGGTCGGTGAACGTGTCGAGTCCGTCGAAGCGGTCGATGGGAATCCGCGCGACGGCGCCGGGCTCGGCGAGGCGCAGGTTGACGGCGATGCGGCGGCGGCCTTGGTCGTCCTGCCGTTGCCCGCGCCAGAACGCGACGCAGCCGCAGGACGGGCAGAAGTGGAACTCGATCCACTTGCCGCGCACGTACTTCTGCGTCGGGCCGGACACGGTGATGCCCTCGCCTTCGTGGCCGTAGGCCCACAGCACGCCGTAGCGCCGGCACACCGTGCAGTTGCACGCGGTCGCGCCGTCGGGCTCGCCGGCGAATCGCCAGCGCACGGCGCCGCAGTGGCAGGATCCCTCGATCGTCGTCATGCCATGTGCTCGATGCCCTCGGGCAGGCCGACCCACGCGTGCATGCGCTCCTCGTAGACCGAGAACGTCGGTGCCGGGAACGCCGGGTCGGCGAAGGCGCCGACCGGGATGACCAGCGCGTCGTCGTGACCTGCCAGCGTGTACCAGACCGTCGCACCGCAGCGCGGACAGAAGTGGAACGTCGCCCGCGTGCCCGCGTCGCCGACGCGCACGTACGCGTTCGACTCGCCGGCGAGCGTCACCGCCGCGGAGGCGAACCGCGCCTGCGCGCCGAACACGCTGCCGGTCCTGCGCTGGCACGCGAGGCAATGGCACACCGAGACGCGGATGGGGTCGGCCTCCGTGCGGGCGGTGAGCTGGCCGCAGGAGCAGGACGCGGTGCGCATCGTCGCAGCGACTCCAGGACGATTCCGGGCGCGGGCGACGTCACGCGCCGCGGCCCGTCCGCTCCCTGGCATCGCGCGCCGGCGCGCGGACGCGTCGGGATGGGGGCACCCCGCGCATCCCGGCAGCGAATGCTCCGAATATCGCGAGGCTCGCGGCGAGCAGTACCGTGACCCACGAGGAGAGCACCGGAATCGGTGCGGTCGGCGCGACCGCCGCGGTGCAGGGTGCGAAGCCGACCTTGCCCTGCTCGACGTCGAAGACCACGTCGTACCGGAAGAACGGGATGAGGGCGAGGTTGACCTCGGGCATTGGGAGTTTGTTATTCGTGTTTTTCGCTTTCGAGGCCTTGACCTCGTCGATGGTCGCCGTGGTTCCCGTGAGGAACGCCAGGTCGAAGTCGTTGCTGCCGCCCGTGCCCGGCGCCGTGACGCGGAACTGCGTGCCGGAGACGATCGGCGTGTCCTCCGCGCCCGGCTGGACCAGGAACGCGTCGGGGACGACGAGCGTGTCCGTCCCCTTGTCCTGCTGGTGGATGTCGGTCGTTCCGCCTCCGGTATCGAGGATCGCCGGGAGGGTGAAGTCGAAGACGTGGCTGTCGCGCTTCAGCGAGAAGTGGCCGTTGAACACCGCCTGCCTGTAGGTCGGATAGTTGCTGTTGGGGAACGGCGGCCCACCCTCGAGCTTTTCCATCTTGACCCACGACGTGACGCGTGACCTCAAGGGCGTGGTGAGACCGACCACGACCTTCGACTCGGGGCTGCCGCCGCCGCAGCCCAGCTGGACGGCGAATCCGCTCGAGAGATTGCCGGGCAACTGCGGCAGCACCGCGAACAGCCCTTGCGCCGGCTTGGTCAGCCCGGAACCGAAGTCGCCGAAGAACATTCCGTACAGCGGCGGCTTCCCGGCCGCCACGTTCGCGAGCCACTGCTCGCCGTCGGAGGTCCCCGATGCCTGCGTGATCTGCCCGACCTCGGCCGTGTAGGTGATCGGGCCCTGGTCGGTGGGAATCGTGACCAGCGTCGACACGCGGTTGGCTTCGAGCTGCAGGCCACTGCCGTACTCCTGCGGAATCGGCTGTCCGCCCAGCTGCTGCAGCGCCGGCCACCACGCGGCGTTGTACGCCGCGTACATGCCGGACGATCCCGTATCGAACGTGTACAGCCGCGGCGGGCCGCCGCCCAGGCCGACCTCGATGCCGACCTTGACCCCCACGCCCGGAATGTTGACGACCTTGAGCGGGATGGTCACGCTCTCCGGCGTGGCGCCGGTGGCCGGCACCACCTGGCCCGCGAGCGCGAGCACGAGCACGTGCACCCGCCAGCCGTTGCGTTTTCCTCCGGTCATCCTCGTTCCCCCTTTCGGCGCGGGCTCTCAACCGTTCGCGCGGCGTGAACGGACCCCTCGCGGCCTCCGCGCGCGACGAATTCCGGCGGGTCGGCGAGGAAGGATACCGTGATCTGCCGGTTCGCGCCGTGCGACCACGCGGCGCCGACTTGTGAATGCCCGCCGCCGTGCGTCGAAGCGGACTGCGCCCGGTTCGTCGGGTCGAACATTCGTTGAGCAGTGCTCGGTTGGGCAAGGGAGACAGCGGTGGATCGTGCCGCTTGAACTCGTGCAGGGCCGATCGGACGAGGCTTCGGTGCGCGCGAGGCGCGGTCAGGTGGTCCCCGCCACGGGCCGCGCCATGATGAGGTCCGTCTGGTCATCCGATCCCAGCCGGAACACGTGCTGGCCGACCGTCGCGAATCCCCACCTTTCGTAGAACGCGATCGCGCGCGCATTGCGCTCCCACACGCCCAGCCAGAGCGTTTGCCGGCCCGCCGCGCGTGCCGCGGCGAAGCACGCCTGCATCAACGCGGCCCCGACCCCGTGCCCGATGGCACTGCGGTCGGCGTACAGCCGTTGGAGTTCGACCGCGTCCGGCCCGGTCACGGCCGGATCCGTTGTTCCGGTGCGGAGCTTCGCGTACCCGCACGGCGGGTCCGCGCCATCGACGAACGCGAGCAGGAACGTGTTCGCGCGGTCGGCCAGCTCGGCGCGCACGCGGCCGGGCGCGAACGCGTCGCGGACGTACGCCTCCATGTCGTCGGCCGAGTTGTAGTCCGCGAACGTGTCGCGAAACGTCCGCTCGGCGAGCACGGCCAGCCGCTCGGCATCGGCCGGGGTGGCGGTCCGGATGTGCGGTGGGGAGAACGACTTCGCCAACACGTGACGCTCGATGACGATTGCCGGGCTAGCGTGCGTCGGGCGCCGATGGCTCCGGCAGCCGCAGCTCCATCCACCGCAGGCCGTGCTCGATCTTCCAGTCGGTCCAGCCACGACGCCGATAGAAGCCGTAGGCACGCAGCGCGGGATCGATGTCCGTCGTGAGCCACGCGCGTGAGCAGCCGGATGCGGCCAGCCACGCCTCGGCCAGGCTCATGAGCCGGTTGCCGATGCCGCGGCCCTCGTACCCGGGCAGCACGGCCACCACCCAGAGCTCACCGGTGGCGCGATCGGCCATGCAGAACGCGACGACCCGGCCGCCGTCGACGCACAGCCATCCCTTGAAGGATGCGGCGAGCTTCGCGGCGACGCTGTCGGGCGTGATGCCGAGCGCACGCAGCTCGGCGGGCGTGTACGCGTTCTCGCGCGTCCTCGTACGGACCTCGAACAGCGCGGGCACGTCGTCGTCGGCGATCTCGCGGCAGTTCAAGGGGTCCGGTGCGCAGGCGGTGATGGCGTCGTCATCGATCGAGCGTGGGCGACGCGGGGTCTGCCGGTGCGCAATGCCTCGATACCCGACAATGGCGGTTTCCTCGCGTTGCGTGGGAAGACACCGGATGTCAGACGTGGCCGACGATTGCAACGGCCTGCCAAGGGGATGCCGGTCGCTCGGACGAAACAAATTCGCACAGGCTACGCCGCGCGATTGCGACGCGTCAACGCCAGGCACCCGAAAGTCATGCGACGCCGCGCAGCAGCGTCGGGCTGGCGCGGCCGTTTGGTATGCTCGCCGCGTTCGCGCGATCGCATCATGACCATCCTGCTCTGGCTCGCCGTCGCCGCACTGATCCTCATCGGCCTCGCCGGCACGATCCTGCCGGCGCTGCCGGGCGCGATCTTCATCGTCACCGGCATCGCGCTCGGCGCGTCGATCGATGCCTTCGCCCGCGTACCGGTGTGGCAGCTGGCGTCATCCTCGGAGTCGAGACCTGCCTCGTCGGCGTGGTGCGAGGAGTTGTCGGGTCGGGATTCGTCCAACAGGTCTCCACGATGCGCAGGGCGTGCGGCTCGTTCAGGACCGGCGCGGAGGCCCGCGCCACCACTTCACGGGCTGGGCAGTAGGCCCGCGGCACTGGTGAGGGATAGAAGTCGAAGCAAGGCATGCGCCGACTCCGATGCACCGTCAACTCCCCCCGGGATCGATGTGTGGACTCTGCGCCGCCCTGGCGCGTTGCTTGAGCATGAGTATCCAGGTCACGGCGACCGGAACAAATAGGGCCGTGTCCACCAAGGCGATCACCCCTGGGTTCAAGTGGTGCCTGAAGGGCTCGGCCCCCGGATGAGCATAGAAATTTGCCTGGACGAAGTGTGTGAGCGTCATCCATTGGTAGTCCTCGCCAAAATCCAGCTGGAGCAGAAATGCGACGCTCAAGAGGCAATTCGAAACGACTGCCAGTCGCACCTGCACGTCGGCAAGTGGCGGCCGGAGCGCTTTGAGGTGCACGACGACGTGGGCGACGCTCGCTCCAAGATAGAAAAGCCCGCCGAAAAGGGTCATCCATCCCGGGACAACAAATCTTGAAATCAGACACAGGCACGCGACAATGACGGCAACCTTCTTCAATTGATCATCTCGCAATGCGACCTGGCGTCCTGGTGGTTCTCCAACCGGATGGAATACGCCAGTGCGCCCGAAAAGAGGACTGTGGGTCTCGCGTTCAATGCGAGCGCGCGCCGACCGATGCGCGGCTGGCGTCGAGACTAACGCGCCGGTAGCGTGCGTGTTGATGCCAACGTGATGCGCGTCGCTCCGGAGAGCGATACTCGCTCAGGTTACGCCGCGCAATTGCGACGCGTCAACGCCGGGGGGCTTGACCTCAATGCGAAATCGATCGACGAATCACCGGAGTACGCCGCTAAGCGCAGAACCCGGAGGATGGGCGTCGAGCTCGAGGCCTAACGTTCAAGCTAACCGGCGGGCTGCGCCAAGGCTGGCCAATTTCAGGCCGCGTATCGGCCCGTCCGGTTGAGCGCTAAGTTGGGCATCAATCTCCACACAGTTCCCAAGATCGCAACCACGTCGACTCTGGCACCACGTCGGTTGCCGCGTCGATGGCGTATCGCAGTGCGCTATTCGATTACCCGGTCAGCGCGCAAGAGTACCGAACGGGGAATCGTCAAGCCGAGTACCCGGGCGGTCTTCATGTTTACCGCGGACTCGACGATCGACGGAATCTCGACGGGCAAGTCGGCCGGCACGGCGCCGCGCAGGATGCGGCTTGCGTACCACGCGAGCCGGCGAATCGTCTCGGTCCGATTCACCCCGTAGCTCGCCAGAAATCCAGATTCGGCGTATTCGATCCACCCCGAAATCGCCATCATTCTTTCGGCCTTCGCGAACTCGGCGATCTGCACGCGTTGACGCAGCGTAAAGCCATCCGGAAAGACGTCCAGCGCCTCGTACCGTTCGGCGCGGACCGACGCCATGGCGTCCTCCAGTGCCGAAGGTGTGCGCATCGGGTAGTAGCGCACCTCGAGTCCGAGCGCCGCTGCGGCCTCCCCAGTCGCCGCCCGTTCCTTCGGCTCACCCGCATGGCGCGGGTCCGCGAACACAGCGACGCGACGTAGGCGCGGGGCGATTTCCCGGAGTGTCTCAAGCCGCTTGCCGACCAGGGCGACCGACATCCAAGTCATGCCGGTGAAGTTGCCGCCGGGCCGGTTGAAGCTCTGCACGAGACCCGCATCGATGGGGTCGCCGCTATGCACGAACACGACAGGGAGCGTGGTCCCAAGGTGACGCAGCGGCGCAGCTACCGCACCGCCGGGAGCGACGATGACGGCTGGAGCGCCCGCAACAACGGAGCGCGCGACGGCTTCGGCCGTCTCGTCGCTCGTCCAGCGAACCTCGAGCTCTACGTCGCGCCCTTCGGTCCATCCCTGCTCACGCAGTCCGGCGCGAAACGTGTCGACGAAGACTTCTCGGGAACCAGCTTCCGGAAGGAGCAGAACGATGCGCCTTGGCTGCTGGCCGAACGCGCGGAGCGGCATGCTGGCAGCAAGTGCCGACAATGCGTGGATCGTGTCACGGCGATTCATGGTGACCATCCCGAACGCAATCCCTATCACTTTACATCGCAACCACAATCGTGGACGAAGGGCGTCAGTACCGTCGGGCAACGTCCATTGCCGAACCGCGCGCTTAACGAATGTTCACGTCCTCCGGCACTGATGCCCAACGTTTAAGGTAACCGGCGCGTGCCGAGCCTGCCGAAGGACAGGCGAAGGACACGCGTCCGGTTGACCGTATGGTTAGGCCACGCGGATTCACAAGGTAAGTGCAACACCCTTTGAAATGAGGTGGGGAGCGGTGACACTAGCCGCTTCCTCATCCGGCCAGGGAAGGGGTTGCAGCCATGACGTATCACCAGCTCACCCAGGAAGAACGATACCTGATTGCGGCCCAGCGCTGCTGCGGCTACCCGGCGGCACAGATTGCGCATACGCTGGGTCGCCATCGCAGCACGATCACGCGGGAACTGCGCCGCAACGCGACCCGACACGACGGCGATTACAGGGCGGCGAAGGCGCACAGCTACGCGGTGGCACGACGGCGACGGTGTCGCCGCAAGCCGCACTTCAGTTGCGCCGACCTGGCGCTGGTCGCCAAGCTGCTGCGGCGCAAGTGGAGCGCAGTGCAGGTCGCCGGCGCGCTCCGGCGCGAGGCCCGACTGCACATCAGTCACGAGACCATCTACCGCCGCATCCGCTGGGATAAGCGCGCCGGGGGCGACCTGTGGCGGCACACGCGCATCATGAGCAAGTTCGGACGCAAGCGATACCGCAGCGTCGACTCGCGCGGCGTGCTGCCGGGTAAACGTGGCATCGACCAGCGCCCAGTCGAGGTCGAGCTTCGCCAGCAGCTGGGCCACTGGGAAGGTGATACCGTCATGGGCAGCGATATGCGCCATTGCGTCCTCACTTTGGTCGAGCGCAAGACCGGCTACGCCATCATCAAGAAGCTGTCGGCGCGCAACAAGGACGCCGTCACCGCCGCGGCCACCCGCGCGATCCGTCGCCATTGCCGCAACTTCAAGACGCTCACGCTCGACAACGGCACGGAGTTCCACGACTACGCCGTACTGGAACGACGCTTTCCGGTCACCGTGTACTTCGCCGCGCCCTATCACTCGTGGCAGCGCGGCAGCAACGAGAACTTCAACGGCCTGCTGCGACAATACCTGCCCAAGGGAACCTGCATGCGCCACGTCACACAGGCGCAGTGCGATCAGATCGCCGACGATCTCAATCACCGACCGCGCAAGCGACTCGACTTCGACACACCAGCAGCGCTATATCTTCGAAACTAACCGTGTTGCACTTGCTCGTTGAATCTAAGCCCCACCGGTAAAGGAGGTTCTATGCGCCCCACTGGCCAAGATCGATGCGCTCTGTACCTATCCGGAGATTAACGTGATGCTTGCGACGGAAATGACCTGCGTTTGCCTCGAGATCCTTGGCATCCGTGGGCACCATGAAGGGGTTCGCTACCATCATCCAAGTCTCGCCAGAAAGGCCCGGTTGGAAACCCAGGTGCGCAAGCGCAAGGGCCACGCAGTTGAGCTGAGATAGGCGTTCGTGATTGCGAAAAAACTCTTTGAACGAAGCGGCGGTCTCCCTGTAGCCGCTCGCCTGAATACCCATTTCAATGACTTTCTCGGCGACGCGCTTTTTTTCTGCCGCTGTCAGACGCGCAATGACGAATTCGGCAAGGTGTGCATTGTTTGCTCCGGCGATACCCTTTCCGCCGGTAAGCATATTGCCAAGAAAGCCCATGTTCCCTCCCGGTATCTCCCCTCGGTGTCACGCAGCGCTGACCTTGTTTGAATCGATGCCAAATCGTGTGCGCGCGACGTCGCACAATTCTTCTAGTGGAGTGTCACTTGAAAGCACTCCGCGATTCTTCGCGTTCTTGGCAACCTTGACGAAGATCGTCACCGCAGCAATTGCCTTTGGGTTCGAAGGATCCATGTCGGCGGCGGCATAGTCGGCCAGGTACTTCACCGCGAGCGAGTGTTCGTTGAACAAGTCCGCAAAGCCAAACTTTACGAGGCCTTGCATCCGCTCAAGGCCAGACGCGTCGAGCCTAAGATTGTAATTTGTCCGGAGTACGTCGACCGCCTTGGCTCCGTTGCGACCCTCTTTCAACGCGCGAATCATATCGAAGAACATGGGACCTCTCGCAATGATCCGAACAGTGGGGCCTAACGAACTAGCTAACCGGCGACCGCCGCGCGGGCGAAGCCCCGCCGGCGGGCGTCCGCATTGAGCGCAAGGTTAGGCAGCTGACTCCCCAGCAAGAGCCACCTTTCATGTGGCACGGTCCTTTCCAAACGCTGACGCAAATGCAGAGAACGAGCCTGCAACACTTTCGACAGCAGCCGCCTCCATTCCAATGGCCGGGACAATGAAGAGTCCGGGCGGCGATCCGGTAACCGGCAACACGTAGAGGTCCCCGCCGCCGTCTGATCCAATGGCAAGGTAGCCGGGCAGATACTTCTGGACCTCATACTCAGAGGAGTACCTAGCAACCTCGCTGGCACGCCATAGTTGAAAGTAACCCGGAGCAAGACCAACAAAGCCCTCGCCGCCATCGGAATTGGCAAGAAAGGCCAAGTAGTCATTCGACAGCATCGGGAACTGCTTACGCAAAGAATTGAGATCATCTTCGCTGGCCCCGGGATTCAGCGCGTATCGCATCTGATGCCGCCTAACGAGACGTAGGTTGCATGTATGACGGGTAAGCGAATAGGCTACGCCGCATAATTGGTGAGCGCAAACGGCAAGTGCCTGACGGCGCAGGGAAAACGACTGCGGCGTAACACGGAGGAGCCGGTATGCACGGCGAGCGGCGCGCCACTGCGCTCGACCGGCTACTCTCGCCAGCGCTCACACGCGAACACCGCACCTCCATGACGATTCTCCTCTGGCTCGGCGCCGCCGCCCTGATCGTGATCGGCCTCGCGGGCACAATCCTGCCGGCGCTGCCGGGTGCGATCTTCGTCTTCGCCGGCATCGCGCTCGGCGCGTGGATCGACGACTTCGCGCGCGTGCCCGTGTGGCTGGTCGTCGTGTGCGCAGTGCTGACGGCGCTCGCGTGGGCGGTCGACTACATCGCCGCGGCGGCGGGCGCGAAGAGGGCGGGGGCAAGCCGGCTCGCGCTCGTCGGCGCGATGATCGGAACGGTGGCCGGGGTGTTCACCGGTTTCGTGGGCCTCCTGTTCCTGCCGCTCGTCGGCGCCGCGCTCGGCGAGTACATCGCGCAGCGCGACGCGCTGATCGCCGGCAAGGTCGGTGTGGCGACCTGGCTGGGTCTTCTCGTCGGCACCGCGGTCAAGGTCGCGATCGCGTTCGCGATGGTCGGCGCGTTCCTTTTGGCGCTCGTGCTGTAGCGCGATCCGCGCGCAGCGCCGCGCGCGAGCGCTCGATCTCGTCCTGCATCCACTGCCGGAGTGCGACGAGCGGCGGCGAGTCGCGCAGGCCGGGCGGGTAGACGAGCTGGTACGTGCGGGCGGGCTCGAGCTCGACGGCGAGCGGTGACAACCGCACGAGGCGGCCGTCGGCGAGCGCATCCGCGGCGAGCAGTTCGCGCGCCAGCGCGATCCCGATGCCCTGCTCGGCGGCCTGCAGCATGAGGCCCGCGTCGTTGAACACGGCCACCGGCCGCGGCTGCGCGCGCACGCCGGCGGCGGAGAGCCACGTCGCCCACCACTCCGCGTCGCCCAGCAGCGGCTCGCGCGCGAGCGCTGCGGCGCCTGCGCCCGCAAGTCGCCGCGCCGTCTCGGGCGCGCCGACGGCGATCATCCGCACGGGTCCGGTGAACAGGCGCTCGGAGACGAGCCCGGCCCACGGTCCCTTGCCGTAGCGCACGGCGGCGTGGAAGCCGTTGCGCGCGAGGTCGACGACCTGCTGGGACGCGTCGATCTCCAGCGCGATGTCGGGATGCCGTGCGCGCCAGCGATTGATCCGCGGCAGCAGCCAGCGCTGCGCGAACGAGGGCAGCACCGTCACTCGCAGACGCAGCGCGGCCCCGCCCGCCGCGGCCGCGGCCGCCTGCACGCCTTCGTCGAGGGTGGCGAGCGCGGCCTGCACGCTGCGCAGCAGCGCCTCGCCGCCGGCGTTGAGCACGACGCGCCGGCCGCGGCGGTCGAACAGCGGAAACCCGATCTGCGTCTCGAGGCTTCGGATCTGCTGGCTGACCGCGCTGTGCGTCAGGTGTAGCACGTCGGCCGCGGCGCGCAGGTTGGCGAGCTCGGCCACCGCGCGGAACGCGGGAAGCGTGTTGAGCGGAAGTCGCAGCGGTCGAGGCACACTGGTAAGTATAAGTGACCAACTTGGCCGCAACAAATCGATTCCGTGGCCGGCGATGGGCATCTATGCTTACCAGCACTCGTCAACAGGGGGCCCGCCATGAATCCGACCGCCACGCCGCCCGCACTCGCACTGGCATCGCCGTCCGCGCTCGCGACGGCGCAGGCGCTGGTCGCCGCTGCCCGCGTCTTCGCGCGCATCGCCACCGCGCTGCGCCGCGCCGCGGCCGCGCTGCGCCGGCCCGCGCGCGCGTGCGACCCGCACGTCGGCGAGCGCGCTGCGCTCGACGGGCTGCCCGCCCACCTGTTGCGCGACATCGGCGCGTCGCCGCCGCTGCTCGCGCGCGCCGCCGAGGCGATGCACCATCGTGCGCCGGAGCGCCTGCTCGCCGGCCTGTACTGAGCGGGCGTTGCGCGGCCGGCGATCGGCATCGCAGGACGCGCTTCCGCGTCGGGCCATCCCCTCGCGCGCGCGACGCTTCGCCGCGGTGGCTCCCGCTGCCGTCCCGCGGCCGGGGCATCGATCCCGTATGATGTCGCGCCGGCGTCGTGCGCTTCCGCGCCGACGCGAACGCGAAGGGGGGCGATGCCGCGAGCATCCACGGCCGCGTGGTTCGACGATTTGCGCGCAGGGACCGCGGCCGCGGTCGTCAGCATCGGCACGCTGCTCCCGCTGGGCCTGCTCGCCGTCGCCGCGCTCGGGCCGGTGGCCGCCGGTGCCGGCGTGCGCGCGACGTTCGTGTCCGCGATCCTCGGGGCCGCGATCGCGTGCGCGGTCGGCGGTGCGCGCCTGCCGTTCTACCTGCCGCGCACGTCGGCGACGCTGATCTACGCCGGACTGGTGGCCGCCCTCGCCGCGGATCCGGCACTGGCGCGCAACGGCGCGCCGGACGTCACGGTGATCCTCGCGGTCGCCGGTGTCTCGGTGATGCTGTCCGGGGCGCTGCAGGTCGCGTTCGGTGCGTTCCGGCTCGGGTCGCTTGCGAAGTTCGTGCCCATGCCGGTGATCGCCGGCTTCATGGACGGCGTGGCGATCCTGATCGTGCTCGCGCAGGTGCCGCTCCTGCTCGGCGTGGGCACCTGGCACGCGGCGCGCGACCTCGGCAGCGCGACGGCGCACCTGTACTCGGCGAGCGTGGCCGTCGGGTTGGCAACGCTCGGCGTGTCGTGGCTGTTCGCGCGACACCGGCCGCGGTGGCCCGCTGCGCTGCTCGGCATGGTCGTCGGCGCGCTGCTGTACTACGGCATCGCGGCGCTGACGGACGGCGCCGCGCTCGGTCCGCTGATCGGCGCCCCGGCGGGCGGCGTGTTCCGCCTCGACGCCATCGCGGCACTCGCCGGCGATGCAGCGGCGGCTGCGCTCGCTGCGCACTGGCGCATCATCGCGACGACCGCGGCCGTGCTCGCGCTGGTCGGCTCGCTGGACGGGCTGCTCGCCGCCGTCGCCGTCGACAACGCGCACGGCACGCGGCACCTGCCCAACCGCTTGCTCATCGGACATGGCTGCGGCAACCTCGTCGCCGGCGCGCTCGGCGGGCTGCCGCTCGCGTTCTCGGCGATGGGCGCGCTCGCGACGGCACGCGCCGGCGGCCACACGCGTGCGGCGGTCGCCGCGACCATCGCGATCCTGTGGCTGCTGTCGGCGCTGGGCGCGCCGGCGCTGGGCGCGATTCCGGTGGCGGTGACCGCCGGCATCATGCTGTTCGTCGCGCTGGGCCTGTTCGACCAATGGAGCCGCCTCCTGTGGCGGCAGCTGCGCGCCGGCAGCCGCGACCGCGACGCCGTGTGGAGCCTCGCCGTCGTCGCCGTCGTTGCCGCCACCACCGTCGTGTTCGGCTTCGTCCTCGGGATCGTCGTGGGCATCGTCCTGTCGGTGGCGCTGTTCGTCGTGGCGATGAACCGGTCGCTCATCCACGCGGTGGCGACCGGGCAGACGCGCACGTCGCGGCGGCTGTACCCGCCCGAAGTCGCCGACCGGCTGCGCGAGGGCGGGGCGGCGATCCGCGTGGTCGACTTGGCCGGCGCCGTCTTCTTCGGCACCGCCGAGCGCTTGCGGCGCGAGGTCGAGGCGCACGCGCGCGGCGCCCGGTGGGTGATCCTCGACCTGCACCGCGTCACGACGATCGACGCGTCGGGCGCCGTGGCGCTCGACGCGCTCGCGCGCCACCTGCGGCAGCACGACGTGCGGTTGCTGCTCGCCGGCATCGCCGCCGGCGGGCGCCACGCGCGCGCGCTCGCGGCCTATGGCGCGTTCGCGCGCGGCGAGGCACCACCGCACTTTCCGGACGCCGACCGTGCGCTCGAGTTCGCCGAGGGCGAGGCGCTCGCCGCCGCCGGTGCGCCGGCGTCCGACGTCGAGTGGCCGCTGCACGCGCTGCCGCTTGCGCGTGACCTCACCCCGGCACAGCTCGCCGCGCTGGAGGCACGGGTCGAGCGCCAGGAGCTCGCGGCCGGCGCGGTGCTGTTCCGCGAAGGCGAGCCGGGCGACCGGCTGTACGCGCTCGCGCGCGGGTCGGTGTCGATGCTGACGCACGTGCGCGGCGACGCGGCCGACGGGCGACGTCTCGCGAGCTTTGCGCCGGGCGTGATCTTCGGGGAGGCCGCGATGCTGGACGGCGGTGGCCGCACGGCGACCGGCGTGGCCGACGCGGCTTCGGTCGCCTACGTGCTGACGCGCTCGGCGCTGGAGGACATCCGCCGCGACGATCCGGCACTCGCGAGCCGGTTGCTGCTCAACCTCGCCCGCGAAGCCTCGGCGCGGCTGCGTTCCGCGGCCGCGACGATTCGCGCGATGGACCACTGACGCCCGACGGGCTGCCGGCGTTCGGCCGAAAGTCGACGGGGCGCGGTCGATGGCGCAGGCGATAATGGCGGATGCCTCGCGCCGCGACCGCCATCTCCGCACCCGCCGATCCGCACGCGCGCGCGCTCGCCGTCCTGCGCGAAACCTTCGGCTTCCCCGACTTCCGTGGCGCGCAGCGCGAGATCGTCGAGCACGTGACCGCAGGCGGCGATGCGCTGGTGCCGATGCCCACCGGTGGTGGCAAGTCGCTCTGCTACCAGCTGCCGGCGATCCTGCGCGCCGGCACCGGCGTGGTCGTGTCGCCGCTGATCGCGCTGATGCAGGACCAGGTGGCGGCGCTGACGCAGGTCGGTGTGCGCGCGGCGTTCCTCAACTCGTCGCAGGACGCGGCGACGGCCCGCGGTGTCGAGCGCGCGCTCGCCGCGGGCGAGCTCGACCTGCTGTATGTCGCGCCCGAGCGGCTCGTCACGCCGCGCTGCCTCGAGCTTCTCGACGCCGTGCCGATCGCGCTGTTCGCGATCGACGAGGCGCACTGCGTGTCGCAGTGGGGCCACGACTTCCGGCCCGAGTACCTCGCGCTCTCGCTGCTGCACGAGCGTTACCCGGACGTGCCGCGCGTCGCGCTCACCGCCACCGCCGATCCGCAGACGCGCGCGGAAATCGTTGCGCGCCTGGCGCTCGAGCGGGCGCGGATCTTCGTGTCGAGCTTCGATCGCCCGAACATCCGCTACACGATCGTCGAGAAGAGCGAGCCGCGGGAGCAGCTCCTGCGGTTCATCCGCGCCGAGCACCCGGGCGACGCCGGCATCGTGTACTGCCTGACGCGGCGCAGCGTCGACGAGACGGCAGCATGGCTCGTCAGGCACGGCATCCATGCGCTGCCCTACCACGCGGGCATGGACAGCGCGGCGCGAACCGAGCACCAGAGCCGCTTCCAGCGCGAGGAGGGCGTGGTCGTCGTGGCGACGATCGCGTTCGGAATGGGCATCGACAAGCCCGACGTGCGGTTCGTCGCGCACCTCGACCTGCCGAAGAGCGTCGAGGGTTACTACCAGGAGACGGGGCGCGCGGGGCGCGACGGCGCGCCCGCCGACGCGTGGATGACCTACGGCCTGGCCGACGTCGTCCAGCAGCGGCGCCTGATCGAGGCGTCGGAGGCGAGCGACGCGTACAAGCGCGTGTCGACGGCAAAGCTCGACGCGCTGCTCGGCCTGTGCGAGACGGCGGAGTGCCGCCGCGTGCAGCTGCTCGCCTACTTCGGCGAGGCGAGCGCGCCGTGCGGCAACTGCGACACGTGCCTCAATCCCCCGCAGACGTGGGACGCGACCGACGCCGCGCGCAAGGCGCTCTCCGCCATCTACCGCACCGGGCAGACGTTCGGCGCGATGCACCTGATCGACGTGCTGCGCGGCAAGGCGACCGAGCGGGTCGGCAAGTGGGACCACGACAAGCTCGCGGTGTTCGGCGTCGGCGCCGACCTCGACGAGACCGCGTGGCGCGGCGTGTTCCGGCAGCTGGTGACGCTTGGCTTCGTGCGCGTCGACCACGAAGGGTACGGCGCGCTTAAACTCACCGAGGCGAGCCGGCCGGTGCTGAAGGGCGAGCAGCGCGTGGAGATGCGCCGCGTCGTCGCCGCGCCGTCGCGCGCGAAGAAGCCGCGCGGCGGACCCGCCGCCGATCTGCCGCCGGCGGACGCCGGGCTGCTCGGGCGCCTGAAGCAGTGGCGGCTCGAGCAGGCGCGCGCGCAGTCGCTGCCCGCGTACGTGATCCTGCACGACAGCACGCTCGCGGAACTGGCGCGGCGGCGGCCGCGCACGCTGGGCGAGCTGGCCGGCGTGTCCGGCATCGGCGCGCGCAAGCTCGACCGCTACGGCGCGGCGCTGCTCGATGTCATCGCCGGATGAAACCTCGCGGGAGTCCGCACTCGCGCGCATGGAAACGAGGGTCGGGTTCGAATCTCCGGGGCATGTGCATCGCAGATGCGCAGCGCCCGCGTCCCGGAAACTCGAACCTCACCCTTGTTTCCGCGAGGGCGCGGTGCGATGGAGTTGCGGCCCGCGTGGTGTTGGCGCAGCATGTGCGGCGCGGCGCGGGCCGATCGACCGCGGAGGACACATGCGAGGCATCCAGATCTTCATGCTCTGCGTCGGCGGCCTGGCCGCGCTGGTGGGCATCCTGGTCGCCATCCTGCGCGTGCGCACGCTGGCGTCCGGCCGCAGGACGATGGGCACGGTCGTCGGCATCGCGTCCTCGTCGACAAACGACATGCACTCGCGGGTGAAGGCAGTGCACGCGCCGGAAGTCGAGTTCCGGCACGAGGGCCGCAAGGTGCGCTTCCGCTCGTCGCTGTCGACGCCGAAGACGTTCGCGGTCGGCGCGAGCGTGCCGGTGCGCTACCTGCCGTCCGACCCGGAGACGTCCGCCGAGATCGACAGCGTCGCGCGGATGTGGGGGTTCCCGGCGGGGGCGCTGGTCTTCGCCGCGCTCTTCCTCGGGCTCGCACTGTACGACGGCGGCAGCCTCATCCGCTAGCGCCGGCCTGCCCCTGTGCGCAGGCGGGGAACCTGCCGGGGCGACGGGGACCTAGCCCAGCTTCTTCTTCAGGATCGTGTTGACCTGCGCGGGGTTGGCCTTGCCCTTCGACGCGGCCATCACCTTGCCGACCAGCGAGTTGAACGCCTTCTCCTTGCCGGCCTTGTACTCGGCGACGATCGCCGGATTGGCCGCGATCGCGTCGTCGACGATCTTCTCGATCGCGCCGGCGTCCGAGATCTGCCGCAGGCCCTTCTTCGCGATGATCGCGTCGGCCGCGTCGTCGCCGGCGGCTTCGCCCGCCCATATTGCGTCGAATACGTCCTTGGCGATCTTGCCCGAGATGGTGCCGTCGGCGATGCGCTTGAGCAGGCCCGCGAGCTGCGCCGCCGACACTGGCGAGCGCGCGACGTCGATCTCGGCGCGGTTCAGCGCGGCGGCGAGCTCGCCGAGCATCCAGTTGGCGACGGTCTTGGCCTCGCCGCCGACGGACTTCGCGGCGGCCTCGAAGTACGCGGCCAGTTCGCGGCTGCCGGTCAGCGCCGCGGCGTCCGCGGCGGGCAGCGCGTAGTCGCGGGCGAAGCGCTGCTGCATCGCCTCGGGGAGCTCCGGCATCTCGCTCTTCACGCGCGCGATCCAGTCCTTGCCGATCACGAGCGGCGGCAGGTCCGGGTCCGGGAAGTAGCGGTAGTCCTGCGCGTCCTCCTTGCTGCGCATCGAGCGCGTCTCGCGGCGGTCGGGGTCGTACAGGCGCGTCTCCTGCACGACGGTGCCGCCGTCCTCGATCAGCGCGATCTGCCGGCGCACCTCGAAGTCGATCGCATCCTGCATGAAGCGGAAGCTGTTCAGATTCTTGATCTCGCAGCGCGTGCCCAGCGGCGCGCCGGGGCGGCGGACCGAAACATTGGCGTCGCAGCGGAAGCTGCCTTCCTGCATGTTGCCGTCGCAGATGCCGATCCAGCGCACGAGCGCGTGCAGCGCCTTCGCGTACGCGACGGCCTCGTCGGAACTCGCAAGGTCCGGCTCGGTGACGATCTCGAGCAGCGGCGTGCCGGCGCGGTTCAGGTCGATGCCGGTCATGCCGTGGAAGTCCTCGTGCAGCGATTTCCCCGCATCCTCCTCGAGGTGCGCGCGCGTGAGCCGCACCCGGATCTCGCCGCGCGTCGGCGACACGATGGCGACGTGACCACCGGCGACCACCGGGATCTCGTACTGCGAGATCTGGTAGCCCTTCGGCAGGTCCGGGTAGAAGTAGTTCTTGCGCGCGAACACGCTGCGCGTGTTGATCGTCGCGCCGACCGCGAGGCCGAAGCGGATCGCGCGCTCGACGGCGCCGCGGTTGGCCACCGGCAACACGCCGGGCAGCGCGATGTCGACGGCGGACGCCTGCGTGTTCGGCGCCGCGCCGAACGCCGTCGACGCGCCGGAGAAGATCTTCGACGCCGTCGAGAGCTGCGCGTGCGTCTCCAGGCCGATGACGACTTCCCAGTTCATGACGAACACCTCACAAAGAGACGCAGAGGCGCCGAGAGGGGCCAAGTCCCTCTCTGCGACTCGGCATCTCCGCGCTCAAGCGGCCTCCCGCGGGGCCCGTGCGTGCCAGTCCGTGGCCCGCTGGTACATGTGGGCGACGTTGACGAGCTTCGCCTCGGCGAAGTAGTGCCCCTGGATCTGCAGGCCGATCGGCAGGCCGTTGCGGTCGAATCCGCAGGGAATGGACATCGCGGGCGCGCCGGTCAGGTTGCCGGCGACGGTGAAGATGTCGTTCAGGTACATCTGCACCGGGTCGTCCGCCTTGGCGCCGATGCGGAACGCCGGCGACGGCGCGGTCGGCCCCACGATGACGTCGCACTGCGCGTACGCGCGCGCGAAGTCGTCGGCGATCAGCCGGCGTACCTGCTGGGCCTTGAGGTAGTACGCGTCGTAGTAGCCGTGTGACAGCACGTAGGTGCCGACGAGGATCCGCCGCTTCACCTCGGCGCCGAAGCCCTCCGCGCGGCTCTTCCGGTACATGTCCGTCAGGTCGGTGTAGTGCTCGGCGCGGTGGCCGTAGCGGACGCCATCGAAGCGCGACAGGTTCGACGACGCCTCGGCCGGGGCAATCACGTAGTAGACGGGCACCGACAGCCTGACGCTGGGCAGCGCGACCGGCACCGTCGTGGCGCCGAGACTGCGGAACTCGGCCAGCGCGCCTTCGATGGCGGCGGCGACGTCGGCGTCGACGCCATCGCCGAAGTACTCGGCCGGCATGCCGATGCGCAAGCCCGAGAGCGGCTTGTCGAGGTCGCGCGCGTAGTCCTCGCGCGGCCGGTCGAGCGACGTCGAGTCGCGCGCGTCGTGGCCCGCCATCGCGTTCAGCAGCAGCGCGCAGTCCTGCGCGGTGCGCGCGAACATCCCGGGCGTGTCGAGGCTCGACGCGAACGCGACGAGGCCGTAGCGCGAGCAGACGCCGTACGTGGGCTTCAAGCCGCAGATGCCCGTCAGCGACGCCGGCTGGCGGATCGAGCCGCCGGTGTCGGTGCCAGTCGCGGCGGGCACGAGCCGCGCGGCCACGGCCGCGGCCGAGCCGCCCGAGCTGCCGCCCGGCACGTACGCAGTGTTCCACGGATTGCGCACGGGCCCGAAGAAGGACGTCTCGTTCGACGAGCCCATCGCGAACTCGTCCATGTTGGTCTTGCCGACGAGCACGGTGCCGGCGTTGCGCAGGCCCGTCACCACGTGCGCGTCGTACGGCGCGACGAAGTTCGCGAGCATCCGCGAGCCGCACGTCGTGCGCAGCCCGGCGGTCATGATCACGTCCTTGTGCGCGATCGGGATGCCGGCGAGCGGCGGCGCGTCGCCCGCCGCCAGCGCGGCGTCGGCGGCGCGCGCCTGCGCGAGCGCGCCTTCCGCATCGACGGTCACGAACGCGTTGAGCCTGCCCTGCGCCCGGTCGATGCGTTCCAGCAGCGCGCGCGTCAGCTCGACGCTCGAGAGCTTCTTCGCGCGCAGCGCGGCGGCGAGCTCGGCAACGGTGCCCGTGATCATTCGATGACCTTCGGGACCAGGTAGAGCCCGTCCTCGACCGCCGGCGCCACGCGCTGGAACAGCGTGTGCTGGTCGCGCTCGGTGACCGCGTCGTCGCGCAGCGGCAGCATGACGTCCTGCGCGTGCGACATCGGGACGATCCCCTTCGTGTCGACCGCCTGCAGCTCGTTGATCAGCGCGAAGATGGCCTCGAGCTTGCGGTGGACCTCGGTCGCCGCGGTCGCGTCGATCTCGATGCGCGCCAGATGGGCGATGCGCTGGACGTCTTGCAGGGTCAGGGCCATGGGAAGGAAGGCGGTGCCGGTCGTCGCGGGAGCGCGGCGGAGGCCGGCGGGCGCCGGCGGGGGGCGCCCGGTACGCGGCCCGCCGCTCGCGAAAACCGTCGAAAACAGCGGCAAACCGGTGCTGTGAACAAAGGGGGAATGCTATCATATTCGACGGTTTTTCGGCTGCGGGCGCCGCTTCCCCGTCCGGGCGCACGCAACCGACGCTGCCGCCGGCCCGTTCCACCACTCCAGTCAGGCTCACGCATTCATGTTCGAGTTTTTCAAAGGCTATTTCGGCAGCGACCTCGCGATCGATCTCGGCACCGCCAACACCCTCATCTACGTGCGCGGCAAGGGCATCGTCCTGAACGAGCCCTCGGTCGTCGCGATCCGCCAGGAAGGCGGGCCCAACGGCAAGAAAGTGATCCAGGAGGTCGGTCTCGCGGCGAAGCAGATGTTGGGCCGCACGCCGGGCAACATCACGGCCATCCGCCCGATGAAGGACGGCGTCATCGCCGACTTCACGGTGACGGAGCAGATGCTGAAGCAGTTCATCAAGAAGGTGCTCGACTCGCGCCTGTTCTCGCCGTCGCCGCGCATCATCATCTGCGTGCCGTGCGGCTCGACGCAGGTCGAGCGCCGCGCGATCCGCGAGTCGGCGCTGGGCGCGGGCGCGTCGAAGGTGTACCTGATCGAGGAGCCGATGGCGGCGGCGATCGGCGCCGACCTGCCGATCTCGGACGCGACCGGCTCGATGGTCGTCGACATCGGCGGCGGCACCACCGAGGTCGGCGTGATCTCGCTGGGCGGCATGGTGTACTCGGGCAGCGTGCGCGTCGGCGGCGACAAGTTCGACGAGGCGATCGTCAACTACATCCGCCGCAACTACGGCATGCTGATCGGCGAGACGACCGCCGAGCTCATCAAGAAGACGATCGGCTCCGCGTTCCCGGGGTCCGAGGTCAAGGAGATGGAGGTGAAGGGGCGCAACCTCGCCGAGGGCATTCCGCGCAGCTTCACCGTCTCGTCGAACGAGATCCTCGAGGCACTCACCGATCCGCTCAACAGCATCGTGTCGGCGGTGAAGAGCGCACTCGAGCGCACGCCGCCCGAGCTCGGCGCCGACATCGCCGAGCGCGGCATGGTGCTGACCGGCGGCGGCGCGCTGCTGCGCGACCTCGACCGGCTGCTGATGGAGGAGACGGGGCTGCCGGTGATCGTCGCCGACGATCCGCTGACCTGCGTCGTGCGCGGCTGCGGCAAGGCGCTCGAGAACATGGAAAAGCTGTCGACGATCTTCACGACGGACTGACGGATGGCGGCCATCGGCGAAATGAGGGTCGGACTCGAATTTCGCGGCTTCCCCGCAGCGCAGCGCCACGCAATGGAGCCAGGCTCGGTTCTGGCGGTCCGCCTCGCGGGAGGCGGGCGGCGGTGCGCGCGACAAGGAGTCAGACTCGAATTCCGCGGCCGGCCGGACAGCGCGTGCGCGCAGCGCGTTCGCGAAATCTGAATCTGACCCCGTGCGGCACATTCCCGCCGAGCCGCCGCCGTTCTTCCACCGCGGGCCGTCGCCGCTCGCGCGACTCGCGTTCTTCGGGCTGCTGTCGATCGCGCTGATGTTCGCCGATACGCGCTTCCGCTACCTCGAGGGCATCCGGCAGGTCGCGGCCATCGCGCTCTACCCGCTCCAGCGCGTCGTGCAGCTTCCCGGCGAGGCGGTCGCGTGGATCGCCGACTACTTCGCGTCGAAGCGGGTCCTGGCCGAGGAGAACGCCGCGCTGCGCGCCGATCTCGTCGCGCACTCGCTGTCGGTGCAGGAATTCGCGCGGCTGACCGACGAGAACGCCAACCTGCGCGCGCTGCTCGAGCTCGGCCGGCGCTACGCGGGCTCGGCCACGGCGGTCGAAGTCCTGTACACGGGACGCGATCCGTTCACGCAGAAGGTCTTCGTCAATCGCGGCACCGACGCCGGCATCCGTGCCGGCGAGGCCGTCATCGACGCGCAGGGCGTCGTCGGCCAGGTCACCCGCGTTTTCCCGAACATGGCGGAGGTGACGCTCGTGACCGACAAGGACCACGCGGTGCCCGTGCGCGTCGAGCGCAGCGGCGTGCGCAGCGTGTACTTCGGCGCCGGCGCCGGGCGCCCGCCCGAGCTCCGGTTCATGGCGCCGACGGCCGACATTCGGCCGGGCGACCGGCTCGTCACGTCGGGCATCGACGGCACGTATCCGCCGGGGCTCGCCGTCGGGGTCGTCGAGCACATCGACCGCGACACCGGCCAGGTGTTCGCGCGCATCGCCGTGCGGCCGCTCGCCGGCGCCGATCGCAGCACGCACCTGCTCGTGCTCGGACAGGCTGCCGCGCAGCCGCCGCGACCCGAGGAGCCCGGCGAGGCGGACGTCGCGAAAAAGGGCGGGCGCGGCAAGGGCCGCCGGGGCTGACGCCGATGTTCACGCGCGCCGCCCCGTTCACGCCCGCGCGACCGGAGGAAATCCTCCGGCAGGTGAACCCGTGGTTCATCCTGCTCACGTTCTTCCTGGCGCTGATCGCGAACATCGCGCCCGTGTCCGGCGTCGTGCTGGCGCTGCGGCCGGATTTCCTGGCGCTCGCGATCCTCTACTGGTGCATCCAGGAGCCGCGCTACGTCGGCGTCGGCGTCGCGTGGATGCTGGGACTCGTGATGGACGTCGCCGACGCGACGGTGTTCGGCCAGCACGCGCTCGCGTATGCGGTGCTCGCCTACGCGGCCGAGTACTTCCGCCGGCGCGTGCTGCGGTTCCCGCTGTGGCAGCAGGCACCGCAGGTGGCCGTGCTGCTGCTTGCGTGCGCGGCGCTGATCCTGCTCGTGCGCGTCGTCGGCGGCGCGCCGCTGCCGCGCTGGACGTACTTCGTGCCCCCGTTCGTCGGCGCCCTGCTGTGGCCGCTCGTGTCGGTGCTCCTGCAGTGGCCGCAGCGGCCGGCCCGCTCGCCGGCGGACCTGTGACGACGAGGCCGAGATGATCAGGAGGCGCCTGTTCTCGTCGCGGAAGAGCGGCTACGACAGCGGCCGCAGTTTCGGCGCACCGGAGATGCGCAACGCCGAGCGCGAGGTCTTCTTGTTCCGCCGTCGGCTGGTGCTCGCGGGCGTGCTCGGCCTGCTCGCGTTCTGCGGCCTGTTCGCGCGGTTCGTGTACCTGCAGGTATTCCAGCACGAGCACTACAAGACGCTCGCCGAGTCCAACCGCGTGGCCATCGTGCCGATCGTCCCCAACCGCGGCGTGATCACCGACCGCAACGGCGTCGTGCTGGCGCAGAGCTACTCGGCGTACACGCTCGAGCTGACGCCGTCGCGCATCGCCAGCCTCGACGCGACGATCGACGAACTCGCGACGATCGTCGACGTGCAGCCGCGCGACCGCAAGCGCTTCCGCAAGCTCCTCGAGGAGTCGAAGAACTTCGAGAGCCTGCCGCTGCGCACGCGGCTCACCGACGAGGAGGTCGCGCGCTTCGCGGTCAACCGCTACCGATTCCCGGGCGTGGACATCAAGGCGCGGCTGTTCCGGCAATACCCGTTCGGCGAGATCGCGTCGCACGTGATCGGCTACATCGGGCGCGTCACCGACCGCGACCTCGAGCGCATCGCGGGCTGGGACGAGACGGCCAACTACAAGGGCTCCGACTACATCGGCAAGGTCGGCGTCGAGCTGTCGTACGAGCGCGAGCTGCACGGCACGACCGGCGTCGAGGAAGTCGAGGTCGACGCGGGCGGACGCGCCGTGCGCACGCTGTCGCGCACGCCTCCGGTTTCGGGCAACAACCTGCGGCTGTCGATCGACATCCGGCTGCAGGAGGCCGCCGAGCGCGCATTCGGCGACCGCCGCGGCGCACTGGTCGCGATCGAGCCCTCGACCGGCGACATCCTTGCGTTCGTGTCGCGCCCCGGCTACGACCCCAACCTGTTCGTCGAGGGCATCGATCCGGCCAACTGGGAGGCGCTCAACGAGTCGCCCGACAAGCCGCTGCTGAACCGGCCGCTGCGCGGCGCATACCCGCCGGGCTCGACGATCAAGCCGTTCCTGGCGCTCGGCGCGCTCACGTCGGGCAAGCGCACGCCGCAGTACGCAATCAGCGACCCGGGCTTCTTCCAGCTGCCCGGATCGTCGTACCGGTTCCGCGACGACAAGCCGGGAGGCCACGGCTCGGTCGACATGTACAAGTCGATCGTCGTGTCCTGCGACACGTATTACTACGTGCTCGCCAGCGAGACCGACATCGACGACACCGCGCGCTTCATGTCGCAGCTGGGGTTCGGGCAGAAGACCGGCGTCGACATCGAGGGCGAACTCACCGGCGTGCTCCCGTCGCGCGAGTGGAAGCGCGCGCGCTTCGCCGGCGAGAAGTACCGCGAGGAGCACCGCAAGTGGTACCTGGGCGATTCCATCTCCGCGGGGATCGGCCAGGGCTACAACGCGTTCACGCCGATGCAGCTCGCGCACGCGATCGCGACGGTCGCCAACGACGGCGTCGCGTTCCGCCCGCACCTCGTGAAGAACATCGTCAACCTGAAGACCGGCGAGGAGCGCGCGGTGGCGCCGCAGCCGACGCACCGGATCACGTCGAAGCCCGAGCACATCGCGACCATCCGCAACGCGCTGGTCGGTGTGAACAAGGAGGGCACCAGCGCGCGGGCGTTTGCGGGCGCCGAGTACACGTCGGGCGGCAAGACCGGCACGGCGCAGGTGTTCTCGCTCAAGGGCGAGAAATACGCGGCGCACAAGGTCGACGAGCGGCTGCGCGACCACGCGTGGTTCGTCGCGTACGCGCCGGCCGATCAGCCGAAGATCGCGCTCGCCGTGCTGGTCGAGAACGGCGGCTTCGGCGCGCAGGCGGCGGCGCCGATCGCGCGCACGGTGCTCGACTGGTACGTGCTCGGCAAGAAGGCCCCGGGCCCGGCGGCCGACGCACCGCCGCGCGAGGGCGAGGACGAGAGCGACTAGCATGAAACAGCGCCCACGCTCGCTGCCCCCCGAGCCGTCCTCGCGCGCGGGGCGAAGCCTAGGCTCGAAGAGCGCGTCCGCGCGCGCGGGCTGCGGCCGACGCGCTCACGCCTGCATGCGGCGCGGGTACGAGGAGGCCGCGGTAGGTCAGTCCCTCGGGACGGCCCTTCGGGATCGATGTGGGCCCCCACGCTCGCTGTGCTCGCTGCCCCCCAGGGGGGCAGGTCAGTCCCTCGGGACGGCCCTTCGGGATCGATGTGGGCCCCCACGCTCGCTGTGCTCGCTGCCCCCCAGGGGGGCAGGTCAGTCCCTCGGGACGGCCCTTCGGGACTGACATGCCGTTCGTCGAATTCCTCGGCCGGATCTGGGAGGCGCTGACCAGGCGCATCGACAACTTCCTGTTCGTATGCGCGCTGGCGCTCGTCGGCGTCGGGCTCGTCACGCTGTTCTCGGCCGCCGACCAGAGCACGGCGCGCGTGACCAGCCAGGTGCTGTCGTTCGGGTTCGCGCTGATGCTCATGTGGATCGTCGCCAACATCCCGCCGCAGACGCTCGCGCGCGCCGCCGTGCCGCTGTACGTGCTCGGCGTGCTGCTGCTGATCGGCGTGGCCCTGTTCGGCGTGGTGGTCAACGGCTCGCGCCGCTGGCTCAACATCGGCGTGGCGCGGATCCAGCCGTCGGAGCTCATGAAGATCGCGCTGCCGCTGATGCTCGCGTGGTACTTCCAGAAGTTCGAGGGCCGGATCGGCTGGAAGGACTTCGCGATCGCGGCGGTGCTGATCGTCGTGCCCGTGTACCTGATCAAGCGGCAGCCGGACCTCGGCACGTCGCTGCTGATCGCCGCGTCGGGCTTCTACGTGCTGTTCCTCGCCGGCCTGTCGTGGAAGATCATCGTGGGGCTCGCCGCCGGCGGCGCCGCCGCCGGCCCCTTCCTGTGGGGCCACCTGCACGACTACCAGCGCGAGCGCATCCTCACGTTCATCGACCCGGGGCGCGATCCGCTGGGCGCCGGCTACCACTCGACGCAGGCGTCGATCGCGATCGGCTCCGGCGGCGTGATCGGCAAGGGCTGGCTGAACGGCACGCAGACGCACCTCGACTTCCTGCCCGAGCGGCACACCGACTTCATCTTCGCCGTGTTCGGCGAGGAGTTCGGCCTCATCGGGAACGGCCTGCTGCTGGTTCTCTACATGCTGCTGATCGGCCGCGCGATGGTCATCACCGCGAACGCGTCGACGCTGTTCGCGCGGTTGCTGGCGGGCGCGGTCACGCTGATGTTCTTCACCTACGCGTTCGTCAACATGGGGATGGTCAGCGGCATCCTGCCGGTGGTCGGCGTGCCCCTGCCGCTGGTGTCGTACGGCGGCACCGCGATGGTGTCGCTGTTCATCGGCCTCGGCGTCCTCATGAGCGTCCAGGCGCACCGGAAGCTGGTGAACACCTGAACGAAATTCGCGCAGAAGGCATTCGCGAATCGCGTTCACGAAGCAAGTCGGCGTGGAAGGCCTCCGGCGCCGAGCTCCTGTCGCACCTCGTCAGGAGGTCTGGGCCTGCCTTGCTTCCGGAAACACGGGCGCATTGAGCCCGGCGGCCGAACGCCCGCGCGGATCGCGCCGGGACATGTAATCGCGGACGATGTCGAGGGCCGTGCGGTCGCACGGCGGCAGGTCCACGTCGCTCGTCGCGACCGGCGTCACGCGCTCGCCCCACCGGATCACGTGCGAGCAGTACGTGAGGCCGCCGCCGAACGCCGGCGTGAGAAGCAGTCCGCCCGCCGGCACACGGCCCGCCTCCAGCGCCTCGACGAGCGCGACGGGCACGGTGGCGGCCGACATGTTGCCGTACTTGTGCACGGTCAGGAACACGCGGTCCATCGCGATGCCCGCGCGCTTGGCGACGAACTCGATGATGCGCAGGTTCGCCTGGTGCGGCACGATGAGGTCGATGTCGGCGGGCGACTTTCGTGCGCGCGTGAGCGCCTCGGCGGCCGACTCCCCCATGCCGTGGACGGCGCGCTTGAAGATCTCCTGCCCGTCGAAGTCCCACAGCGTGTCGCCGTAGGCGACGTCGCCGCCGTAGCCGTACGCGAGGCCGCTGCCGCGCACGCGCAGGATGGCGCGTGCGTCCGAGTAGCAGCCGAGCTTCTCGGCGAGCACGCCCGATTCCGAGTCGGTCGCCTGCAGCACGACCGCCGCGCAGCCGTCGCCGAACAGCACGGACACGTTGCGGTTGTGCCAGTCCATGAACGGCGAGATCCACTCGACGCCGACCACCAGCGCCGTCTTCACGACGCCCGTCCGGATCATCGCGGTCGCGGTAGACAGGCCATACAGGAAGCTCGTGCACGCGGTGTTGACGTCCATCGCCGCGGCGTTGCCCGCGCCCAGGCGGACCGAGAGGCCGGACGCCGAGTTGGGGATGTGCTCGTCGTTCGAGCAGCTGCCATAGACGATGAGGTCGACGTCGGTCGCTGCGATGCCGGCGCACGCGAGGGCGCGCGCCGACGCGACGTAGGCGAGCTCGGTACCGCAGACGTGGGAAACGCGCCGCTCGTGGATGCCGGTGCGCTGCGTGATCCAGTCGTCGTTGGTGTCGAGGAACGTGGCCAGGTCGGCGTTGGAGAGCACCGCGGGAGGCATGCACTTGCCCCAGCCGGTGATCGCGGCAAACGTCATCGTCGTTCCCCCCTTTGGTCGCGCCGCGCCGTGCCGACGTTCGAACTTCCGCCGGTGACCCGGACATCGGCGCACAGTCTAAGCGATGCCGCCGGCGCCAGGCATGCGCCAGGTCAAGCGGATCCGCCGGGGGACCGCCGGCGGCGCCACGTGCGCCAATAGATCCAGGCGTTGAAGACGCCGAGCGCGGCGCCCAGTGCGATCTGGAGGCCGGGCGTCAGCCCGGCCGGATACACGACCGGCACGACGTAGTGTTCGACGAATCCGCCGGCATAGCCCGACTCGCCGGCGCGCGCGCGCAGCGCGTTCTCGAGCGGCGTCAGCGGGCAGATCGCGCCGGTGAACTCGAGCCAGACGACCCACGCGACCGCGGGCACGTGCAGCAGCGCCCAGCGCGCATTGCGCCAGACGAGGAATCCGCCGAGGACGGCGAAGACGATGAATGCGACGTGGAGCACGACCGTCGCATCGGCCAGCCAGCGATATGCCATCGCGCGAAGGGTCGGGTCCCCGGGGCGTGTCCCGATGCCGGCACAGGCAAGGCGCCGCGACGCCGGGCAACCGCGACGCGCCGGCGCATCCCCGTCCCGGAGATGCGCCGCGGACGGCGCGCCCTAGCGCTTCCCGCGCTTCGCGGCCTTCTTCCCGCCCTTCGGCAACGGCTGCGTCGCGTCGTTGTCGGGCTTCTTGTAGTCGCCAATGACGCCCTTGGCCGGGCAGACGGCGAAGATCGGGCACTTCCGGCAGCCGACGGCGATTGCTACGGGACAGAGGACCATGGGGGACGACTCCGCAATGGGGAATCTGCGATGATGAGCGCGTTCGCCGCGAAATGCCAGCGCTCCCGCGCGGTGCCGCGAGTACGCCGGCACGCGCCGGCCCGGCGGGCGGTCATGCGTACCAGTAGCGGTAGGTGGCGATGCCCAGCAGGGCGACGGCCCAGTAGCCGGCGAGCGTGGCCCGCATCAGGGACCTCCAGCGCGCAACGCGCAGCCGCACCGGCATGAGGTCGTTCATCTGCAGCACGAGCCACACGCCGGCGACGAGCGTGAACGTGCCGAGCAGCGCGTGCAGCACGGTGAGCGCATTGCCTAGGTCCGCGAGCGCGCGCAGCGACGGCAGCCGGAAACTCGCCATCGCCCCCGCCATGATGAACGCGACCAGCGCGGCGTTGACGAGCACCCACGCCGTCTGGTTGCGCCGGTGCGCCTCGATGCTGCCGGAGCGCGCAAGGCGCATGCCCCACGTCAGGCCGAGCACGAGCACGACCTCGAGCACCAGGTTCACGTCCGCCCGCAGCGGGCCGGGACCCAGGAAGCCCGCGCGGTCGGCCGCGCCGGACGTCTCGATCGCCGCGACCACCGCGGCCGTCGCCAGCAGGGCGACGCCGCCGATTGCGAGCGTGCGCCTGTCCACGGCCGGTCAGCGCGGCGATATCGCGCCCGCGCCGGGCCACTCGGAGTCGCCGATGCGCGCGAGCCTCATCTCGAAGAATCGCAACGGATCCTTCCCCGCCGCCACGCGGTCGCCGGTCTCGGTCCACGCGCCGTCGCGAATCACGGCGCGGTACCGGATCGTCTCGGGCCCGGCCGGAATTTCCCAGCTGAAACCGTCGGCGGTGCGCTGCACGGGGAAATCGCCGACGTGGCCCAGTGCGTACGAGCGCATCGAGAACGCCTTCGAGCGCGGGTCCCACGAGAGGATGCCCAGCGCATTGAACACCGTCCTGCCGTCGGCGTCGTATCCGCGGCCTTCGATCAGCTTGACGGTGCCGTCGAGCAGCGGCCCGACGCGCTCGGTCTGCATGATGGTGCGCCGTTCGCCGGAAGGCAGGACCGTCGTGGCCGGGCCTCGCCAGACGCCGTCCATGAACGCGAACGCGGCGAGTGCCTCCCGTTGCGCTGCCATGAGGGCAGCCGGATCGGGGCGCTCCTGCGCGGCCGCGACGGACGCGAGCGCGACCAGCGCGGCCGTGATGGGGGCGAAGGCAGCAAGTCGTGCATGCATGGGGGGCTCCCTCGACGGGTTGGCGGAGTGACGCGTTCAGTCGACCAACGTTCCTCCGAAGGCCATGCGTCCGGCCACCGGCGGCATGTACTCGACGTGGACGCGCTCGGCCGGGCGTCGCACGACGGCGGCAATCGCGTCGGTGAGTGCGCGAACCTCGGCGGCGAGCGCCGCATGTTCGGGCGTGCGCCGCTTGCGCACGGTGACGAAGATCGGCCACTCGGACGCCGCGACCGCCGCCCCGTTTTCGGCGTACGCCTGCGGCGGCAGCACGCGCACCCGCACCCACGTCGTCGCGGGCGCAGCGCCGAAGACCGCGGCCGCCGCCTCGGCGAGCGCCTGCGCGACGGCACCGTCGTCGGCCCCGGCGACCGGACCGACCATCTCGACGTCCACGATGGGCATGGGCTCAGGCGCGTCGCCGCGCCGCCTCGATTCGGACCCGCAAGCATACGCGCGGCGGGTGCCCTCCGGAGAGCCGCCGCGGTGGTGCGGCCCGGTGCTAAAGTATCCCGTTCCGGCGCCCTGCCGCCAACGAGGCGCCGTTCCCGGGCCGCCGCGCCGACGGCGCGGGCCGTGTCCGCCAGGGGTGCGCGATGAACTTCCTGTGGCCGCAGTACCTGTGGTTGCTGCTCGTCGTGCCGGCGCTCGTCGCCGCCTACGTCGTGCTGCTGCGCCGGAAGAAGGCCGCGGTCCGCTACGCGAACGTTCCGCTCGTCAAGGCGGCGCTCGGGCCCGCCCAGCGGCTGCGCCGGCACGTGCCGCCGCTGCTGTTCCTGCTCGCGATCACCGCCGCCCTGTTCGCGGCGGCGCGGCCGAGCGCGCTCGTCACGCTGCCGTCCGATGCGCGGACGATCATCCTCGCGATGGACGTGTCGCTGTCGATGCGCGCGAGCGACGTCGACCCCAGCCGGATCGTCGCCGCGCAAAACGCGGCCAAGGCGTTCGTGCAGGAATTGCCGAAGGACATCCGCGCCGGCATCGTCACGTTCGCGGGCACCGCGTCCGTCGTGCAGCCGCCCACGCTCGACCGCGAGGAGCTGGTCGCGGCGATCGACCGCTTCCAGCTGCAGCGCCACACGGCCATCGGCAGCGGCATCATCGTGTCGCTCGCCACGCTGTTCCCGGACGAGGACTTCGACCTGCAGTCGATGCTCTTCGGCCGCGGCTTCACGTCGCGCGACACGTCGCGCGGCCGGCAGGGCGAGCGCTCGGAGAAGAAGGAGCCCGACAAGCCGAAGGAGAAGAAGGCGGCGACGCCGGTGCCGCCCGGCTCGTACACGTCGGCCGCGATCATCCTGCTCACCGACGGTCGGCGCACGACCGGCCCGGATCCGTACGACGCCGCGCGCATGGCGGCCGATCACGGCGTGCGCGTCTTCACCGTCGGCTTCGGCTCGGCGGGCGGCAGCTCGGTCGACATCGATGGCATGTCGATCTTCATGCGCTTCGACGAGGAGACGCTGAAGGGCATCGCCGGCCTCACGCAGGGCGAGTACTTCCATGCGACGTCGGCGGGCGAGCTCAAGAAGATCTACGAGGGGCTCAACGCAAAGTTCGCCCTCGAGCGCAAGGAGACGGAGATCGGCGCGCTGTTCGCCGCGATCGCGGCCGTGCTGGCCGTCGTGTCGGCGACGCTGTCGCTGCTCTGGTTCAACCGGATCGTCTGACGCCGGCGGTCAGGCCTCCGGCCGGCCGCGCACGAGGGCGGGCATCGCCGCGAACGCCGCGAGCAGCGCCACGTAGATGGCGCCCGCGACCGGATCGCGGCTCGCGGCGTATTCGGCGGGCGACAGGCCGCGCAGCGACAGCACCACGGTGAGCTCGACCGCGAGCAGAAGCGTCACGCCCAGTGCGCCGACGGCCGCGCGGACCGCGCGGGACGCGTCCGGCACGAAGCGGCGCACGACGAAGCGCGCCGCGGTCACGACGACGGCGAGCATCAGCGGCGCCTCCAGCAATTCCGCGGTGCGCTCGCCGACGCGCGGCACGACGGCGAGCACGCGGACCGTCCCCAGCACGAAGCCGGCGACGAAGGCCAGCGCGAAGTACGCCGTCCCGGCAGCGGCGATGCGCGCGACCCCCGGTGGGCCCGCCGCCCGGTCCGTCGGCGCGGCGGTCACGCGGGATCCTGCCCCGGCGCGCGGGGCCGGTACGACGTGACGACGCACCCGAGCCTCGAGTCGCGTGCCGGCGCATTCTCGCGCGGCCCGGCCGAGCTCACGGCACGCGGCGGAGGCTCCCGCATCGCCCGTCCGTGCCGGGGGTCGGCGGCCGGCGATGCTCCGCTAGTAACGCGACCACTTGTGCAGCTGGTAGCTCAAGGTCGCGGCGCCCACCCACGCGATGCCGACCAGCGGCATCTCCGAAATGAACGCCCAGATCACCGCGTTGACGAGGCACAGGAACACCGCGAAGAGGGTGACGAGGATGTTGGTCATGGACGCGTGCGCGCAGTCGGCGAGGGTACGAGGTCGTCGACCTGCGGCAGTGTAGCCGAAGACCGCGCGCGCGGTGTTGCCTTTGCGCGCCCGTCATCGCCCATCGCGCAGTCCCCGTGGGGATTCGCGGTCACGCGGGCCGCGGCCACTCCGTGCTGAGCAGCCCGTAGAGGTCCGAATCGGAGACCTCGCCTCCGACGATCCAGCGTTCGCGCAGCGTGCCCTCCTTGCGGAAGCCGAGGCGGGCGAGCGAGCGCGCCGACGCTGCGTTGCGCGGGTCGATGTCGGCCTCGAGCCGATTGAGTCCGAGCTCGTCGAACGCATAGGCGACCAGGCGCACGAGCGCCTCGTGCATCAGCCCCTGTCCCCAATACGGCCGCGCCAGCGCGTAACCCAGTTCGGCGCGGCGGCTCGCGCGGTGGAAATGGAACAGCGTGCACGTTCCGATCGCCCGGCCGTCGCCGTTGCGCTCGACGGCGAGCTGCAGCGCCTCGCCGCGCGCGCAGCCCGCCTGGATGTCCCGGACGAGCGCGGCGGCTTCCGCGGGATCCGTCATCGGCGGGCGGCTCCAGTGCCGCATGACGTCGCGATCCGAGAAGATCGCGTAGAGCGCGGGCGCGTCGGCGTCCGTCACCGGCCGCAGCGCGAGCCGCCGCGTCCGCAGCGTCACGGCGGCGAGCGGTGGGCGCGACGCGCGGGGCTTCACGCGAGCGCGAACGGCTTGCGGTGGTCGGCCGGCCAGAGGATCGTGAACGTGTCCGCCGCCGGCGGACGGAACGCCACGGTGAGCGCATCGAGCAGCCGCGCGCGCGCGAAGAACGGCTCGAGACGCCGGAACGTTGCCTCGGGCGCCGCGGTGAGGATGTAGATGTTGCGTGCGCCGGCCCGGACGTCGTGGCCGTCGAGCGATTCGCCGTGCTCGAGCATCTCGAAGAGCGCGTCCTCGATCTCCGTCACCTCGTCGACGTCCTCCACCGCACTGCCGCGAAACTGCAGGACGAGCTGCACGTCGGCCACGGCGCGCGGCTCCTCGCGACCGCTTACTCGAGGTCGATCCGGCCGTCGAACTGCGCGCGGACCGAGAGTCCCGCGACCTCGAGCGTGACGGTCGCGGGAAACGATTCGCTGCCCTTGATGCGGCCGTCCGCCAGCGCGGCCGCGACCGCGCGCTCGATCTCGCGCTGCGAGCTGATGCCGACCATCTTGAGGAACTTGCGGATGCTGAGGTTGAAGGTCTCTTCGTTCATCGTTCTCTCCATTACGCGCCCGACGCGCCGGCCGGCACCACGTGCCGCAGGCGCAGGACGCCGGCGGCCGCGGCCCACGCGGCGAAGGGTCCGGCAAACCAGCCGTGGGGAACGTATTCACCCGTTTCCCCCCAGAACAGGGCCTTGAGCAGCAGCGCCGCACCGATGCCCGCGATCGCGACGGCGATCGCGACCCGCCGCGCGCGCGGCGCGGCCGGACGCGAGCAGGAACGCCGCCGCGATGCTCGCGGTGAACGTCTCGCGGGCGTGGCCGCCGGTGCCGGCGGCGTGATGGCGGGGGCTGGACCGGCGTGCGGAGGCTCGACCATGGGGACTCGAAGGCCGCTCACCGCAACGCGCGCAACGGCGTGCGGCGAATGTCGCGGCGAGCGGACGACCTACGTTATCCGCAACCGGCGCGGCCGGCAAGGCCCGGGTCGTCGCGCGCCCGCTAGCCTCGATAGCCGAGCAGCCGCGCCGGCAGGAACAGCACGGCCTTGGCGAGCGCAAGCACCGCGCCCGCTGCGAGCCCCACGGCAGAGAAGATCAGCCCCGCGAGCAGCACGAGCGGCAGCAGCGCCAGCAGCAGCAGCGCGAGCGGCCACGAAAGCGCGAGCAGGATGCACCAGCCGACGACGAACAGCAGGATCTTCACGCGGACCTCCTCGTCATCGACGCCCTCCGGCGAGCCGCCGTTCGCGGCGCGGCGGCGTCGATGGCGTGGATTCGAGCGCAGGGCGCCGGTCGCGTCAATCCGCGGTGCGACCGACGGGGCTCCGGCGGGGCCCGTCCGCGCGCAGGCGCGACGAATGCGTCATGACGCCGCGCGGACGTTGGCGAGCACGTTGACGGCGAACAGCACGAGGCCGACGAAGATCGCGGTCGAGCCGATGCCGACCACGGGGCCGGCGGCGGTTGCGCCGGAGAGCATCATCGCGAGCGCCGCCATCGATACCGGCAGCCCGATGTTGTGCAGCCAGAAGTGGATGTGCGCGAGCCGCGTTCCGGCTGCGGCCGGATGCAGGTGGTAGATGATGCCGGCGAGCGCGAGGGACGCCCAGCCGAGCAGCAGCAGGTGCGCGTGCACCGGCGCCAGGGTGAACTTCTCCGTGCCGCCCATGTACAGGCCGAGCAGCGTTCCGAGCATCAGGTACACGACGGCGATTTTCAGGAACTTCACACTCATGGCGGTCTCCGGTCGAAATCGTCGATGGATCGGGCCGGCGGGCGGTGTGCCGGGCCGCCGACGTGTGCCGCGAAAGCGGTGGGCTCCGTCGTTCGCGCGGACGCAGCGGGTGCGTCGCCCTGGCGCCGTTCGTCAGGGCGTGAAGCCGTCCATGGCGACGACGGTCGACCGCGCCGCGCGCTTGCGCAGCGCGAGCAGCGGCGCGTACTCGGGGGAGTCGTACCAGCGCTTCAGCGCGGCCGCGTCGGGGAACTCGATGACGACGGCGCGCTTCGGCGACCAGTCGCCTTCGAGCGTCTGCGTCGCACCGCCGCGCACGAGGAAGCGGCCGCCGTGCGCCGCGACGGTCGGGGGGACGCCTTTCCGGTATTCGTCGTAGAGATCGCGGTCGATGACCTCGATGTCGGCGACCAGGTATGCGGGCATGGCAGGGCTCCTTGCGCGTGGACAACCGGTGCCGGCGCGGCGGTCCGCGCGGCGGTCCGCCATGATAGCGGCGCGGCCGGCGCCGCGCACAGCGGGGGCGACCACCCGCGCCGCGCCGCGGAACACGCCGCCTACCCGTCGAGTTCCGCGAGGTCGGCCGCGCACCACGTGCGCTCGTCGGCGGGGACCTGCTCGTAGTGGCGTCGGGCCGCGGCGCGCGCGGCCGCGAATCCGTCCGCGTCGCCGGCGGCGCGGAGCGCGACCGCGAGGATCGCATCGGCGAAGAAGCGCTCGAACGGCGGCGCATCGTGCGCCGCGCAGACCGATACGCACGCCTGCGCGTGGCCGACGGCGCCCTGCGGCCGCCCGGCCGCCAGCAGGCTGCGCGCGAGCCGGTACAGCGCCCGCTCCTCTTCGAGCCACGTGCCCGCCCGCCGCCAGTACGTGAGGCCGCCCTCGGCCGCGGCCAGCATGCCTTCGGTCTCGCGGGCGCTGCGGTCGCGCTTCTCCTCGAGCGAGGCTGCGAGGTTGTTGCCGCCGACGGCGAGCGCGCGCAGCGCGGGCGATCCGTCGGGGAGGCCGCGCGCGGCGTGCGCCAGCGCGTCGGCATAGGCGGCGATCGCGCGCTCGAACTCGCCGCGTCCCGCGAGCGTGGCGGCGACGGCCGCGAGGACGCTCACGCGGTCCTCGCCGGCAAGCGGCGCGGCCGCGGCCTCGTCGCCGCTCGCGACGCGCAGCGTGGCGATCGATCGCGCGATCGCCGCCTCGGCCCCGGCGTCGCCGGCAGCCGCCGGCAGGGCACGCAGCGCATGCAGCAGGTCGAGGCCGCGCTGCCACGCGCCGAGATGCTCGCCGTAGACGTGCGCGACGATCCGCGCGTAGGGCGCGACGTGACTTGCGGCGGTGATCACGGCCGTGGATGCGGCGAGCCGGTCCGCGACCTCGTCGGGCCGGTCGCCGTGGTCGTTCCAGGCGGTCTCGAGAAATGCGTCGAACGTCATCGCGTCCCTCCGTCGATGGCGCACGGCTTCAGCCGGGCGCGCCCACCATGTGAACCCTGACGTTCCGCATGCCGCGTCACGGTCGCGCGCACACGGCCGTGACGTCGCCGGCGCTCACTTCGGCGCGCGTGCCTGCGCCGCGCGCAGCGCCTCGCGCCGTGCAAGGCTCTCCGCCGGCCACACTTCGGGCGGCTGGTAGAACTCCGCGAACGCCGGCGTTCCCGGAGGCAGGACGACCCACGGCTGCTTCGACGCCGTGAAGATGTGCACGTCCGGCGGCAGGCGATCGGGCTCGTCGAGCGTCCCCACGCGGACGAACCGCACGGAGTCGCCGCCGCCGCCGTAGTTGCTCCAGAGCGCGATGCGGCACTTCGGGCAGCGTGCGATCTTCTGGCCCTTGCCGGAAAGCGACGGCGTATCGACGACCTCGACGTCGCCGTGCAGCAGCTGCACGCGGTCCGCTTCGATCATCGCGTTCAGCACGAAGGCGGAGCCCGTCTCGCGCTGGCACCACCGGCAATGGCAGCAGTGCACGAACAGCGGGTTCGACGTCATCCGGTAGCGGACGTGGCGGCAGGTGCAGCCGCCGTCGTACGTCGTCTGCGGCGTGGCGGTCATGATGGCGCTCCCACGGGCCGGGCGAGGCGCGCGAGCACCGCGCCCTCGTCGGTGACCACGTCGAACGCCCTGCGGAAGTCGTCCGGGATGCGGAGGCCGCGACCGGTCCGCGCGTCGACGTAGACCCAGAGCGTTTCCGCCCGCGCGAGGATTTCGCGGTCGCTCGGTCGCCACACGAGGTAGCGCCGCGGCGACGCCTCGTCGCGGAAACCGGCGATCCACGTGGCGAGCGACAGCGTCTGCCCGGCGAACGCCGGCCGCAGGTACTCGATCGCGTGCGAGCGGATCACCCAGCTCGTCCGCGTCTTCACGTACCTCTCGATAGGCCAGCCGCAGGCGGCCGAGTGCATGGTCGCGACGTCCTGCATCCACCGCAGGTACTCGAGGTTGTTGACGTGGCCGTTGACGTCGATCGCCGCCGCCGGGACCGCAAACGTGTGGATGAAGGTGTCGCGCACGGCGGCCGGGGCGAGCTGCGGTGAATGGATCGGGAACGACGGGCATGCCGATGCGGATCTCTCGGCGTCATCCCGAGGAGCGGCGCGACGACGAATCTGCCGGTCCGCAACGCGTTGCTTCGAGACCACATCCGTTCCCTCGCCTGGCGCGGGACGACAAGGAATTTCGGGTGTGGGCACCGGTTGCGGCAGCCTGCGGGCGGAGCGTGAACCGGCCTGCGGCCAGGATCGGCAGGCCGCGCACCGAGGTGACGTGCGGGAGCCGCCAGCGATTGCGGGACGCCGCGGCTTCGACCGCGTCGAGCATCGCGGGATCGCACGGAACTTCGACGTCGACGCCGACGGCGGCGAACGGGTCGCGGACGATGGGAGCGAGGGCCATCCCGTATCAAACACGCTGGCGCGCCTTTGCGCAACCTTCGCCGCCGGGTCCGCGCTCAGCGCGCAGGGCGCGCCCGTACCGTCGCCCACACGGCGGCCAGCGATACGGCCAGCAGTACCGGGCAGACGAGAAGCAGGTCGACGCGGATGTTGCACTCGCCGGTGCACAGGATCCGTGCGTGCATCAGGTATTCGTAGACGCCGTACGCGGCCCAGAGCACTGCGGCGGCGGCGGCCGCGCGTGCACGCCGCCATCGCCACAACAGGGCGAACGTCGCGCCGATGACGAACGCGCCCCACGGGAAGGCGATCAGGATCCCCATGACCGGAGGCCCCCGTCGCTCACGCTTGATCGGCGGTGTCGCGCTGCAGGATGAGTTCGTCGGGCTCGACGCCGTGGGCCGCCCGCAATGCGTCGGACGCGGGCGCGAACCCGAGCCGTTCGAGCAGGCGCAGCGACCGCGCGTTTTTTGCCTTGAGCACCGCAGTGAGGCGGCGCACGCCATAGCGCGCGCCAAGCTCGTCGATCATCGCCTGTACGGCGCGCGTGGCGAGTCCGCGGCCCCAGTGCGCGCTGTTGAGTTCGTAGGCGATGCCCGCGGATCCGTCGGCGCGCACGGTCGCCTGCACGTAGCCGGCGAGGCGGCCGTCGCGCAGGCGAATCACCCAGTTGAGCCACAGCTCGCGCCCGTCCGCCGAGCGACGCGACTCGAGGCGCGCGAACCGGCCGCGCAACCAGTCGGCCGAAGGGGGCGGGGCGTTCTCGTGCTCGTAGATAGCCGGGTCGCTCAGCACCGCGAACATCGGCTCCGCGTGCGCCACCACCTGCGGCTCCAGCGTGAAGTCGCCGCCGTCGATCGTGTGCATGGTCACTGCGTCCGGCATGGGGCGCTCGCTGGGCCGCGGCCTCTCCGCACGCGCGACGATACTCCTTCGTCTTCGTGTCCGGGTGTGCGAGACTCGCCGTCCGCCGCGGCGACGCCGGCGGCCGGAAACCGAAGAACGGAAAGGAGCGGGCGCCAATGGCCACCGGAATCCGCAAGGCGGGAGAGTTCTGCTGGATCAACGTGCTGACGTCGCAGCCGGAGGCGGCGCGCGCGTTCTTTTCCCGGCTGCTCGGCTGGACGTACGTCGAGATGCCGGGCATCGGCCACCGCGTGCAGGTCGGCGGCCGCGACGTCGGCGGCCTGTTCGACCTCGCGAGCCCGCAGACGCCACCCGGGACGCCGCCGCACATCGGCGTGATGGTGAAGGTCGCGAGCGCCGACGCCGCCGTCGAGCGGGTGAAGGCATTGGGCGGTCGCGCGCAGCCGGCATTCGACGTCATGGACCAGGGCCGCATGGCGGTCTGCTTCGACCCCAACGGCGCGGCGTTCGACGTGTGGGAGCCGCAGAAGGGCGAGGGCATGGACGCCGACAGCGGCCAGCACGGCGCGCCGAGCTGGTTCGAGTCGATGACGACCGACGTCGACCGCGCGGCGAAGTTCTACGCGGCGCTCTTCGACTGGACGCCGGAGCCGATGCCGATGGACGGCTACACGTACACGACGTTCAGGCGGGGCGACGGCTACGTCGCCGGCATGATGGCGATCACGCCGGACATGGGCGCGGTGCAGCCGCATTGGGGCACCTACTTCACCGTCGACGATGCCGACGCCGCGGCGCGCGCCGCGCCGGCGCTCGGCGCAAGGCTTTACATCCCGCCGATGGACGTGCCGGGCGTGGGCCGCTTCTGCGGGATCGCGTCGCCGCAGGGCGTGCCGTTCATGGTGATGAGGTACGAGCGATAGCGGGCAGCCCCGGGGCTAGGGCACGCTGTGCGCGTGCGCGGCCTCGAAGCGCACGTCGATGCCCCGGCGCAACGTGGCCTGGATCTCGGCGACGCGGTCCGTGTGCAGCATGAGCGCGCGGATGTCGTCCTCGGGCGCGCGTGCGGCGACCGACGCGCGATAGCCGAGCGACCGGGCCGCCTCGGCTTCGCCTGCGAAGTCGGCGAACGCGTCGACTTCCACGCGGACGACTTCGATCCCGCGTCTGCGCGCCTCGCGGTGGAGGTCGTTGCAGTAGCAGGTCGCGAGCGCGAGGCAGAGCAGCTCGCCGCCGTTCACGCTGGAGCCGTAGCCGTCCGGCTTCGAAGCGATGGAAAGCTCGTGCGACGCGCCAGCCGTGGACAGCGACACGACGTGTCGCCGGTGCTCGTCGGCAATCCGTGCTTCGATGCGCATCCGAATGCTCCGCGCGACCGCCTCCGGCGGCATACCTACGCCGTGTCGCGATCGCGCGGCGCGTCCTTGACCATTGTGTACCTGACGATGCCGTGCGGGTAGACGGCGTGCGCGTACGCCACCGCGTAGCCCAGCGAGCGGTACAGCGACGGCGCCTGGAAGCTGAACGTCTCGAGGTAGAACGTGGCGCAGCCGCGCGCCCGCGCGTGGGCCTCGAACTCGCCGATCAGGCGGGCACCCAACCCGCGGCGGCGGTACTGCGGACTCACCCACAGCTGCTGCAGCTCGCAGCACGATCCCCACGTCCGGCCGACGACGCCGCCGATCACCTCGCCCGAGGCGGGCCGCGCGAAACAGGAGATCGGCCTGACCTCGTGCAGCGGCGCGGCCGCCGCGTTGGCTTCGGAGAGGCCGGCGTCGACGACGCGCGCTGCCGCCTCGGGGCAGTCGTCGTGGCGCGAGATCGCGATCGCATCGGGCATCGGCGCATTTTCGTTTGCGGGAGCGGCGGGCGCAACCGCGGTCGCGCGCGCGCCGCCTCGGCCGCGGACGCGGCGCGGCGGGAGCTCGGAACGCGCTGCATGCGGTGCCCCGCTCATGCGTCGGCGCGAACGACGGGCGTTGCGGCCGAAGGCCGACCGAGCCAGCCGATCAGCGCGCACACGGCGACGATGGTGGCGAGCGATGTCGCGGCCATCGCATGCGCGGACGGCGGGGGCGGGGCGATCGTCATGCCGACGACCGTGAAGACGAGGACCACGAGGACCGCCGCGGTGAACGCGAGTGCCCTGCCGCGCGAAAGTCCCGCGCCGCGCACGAACAGCAGCAGGCCGGCCGCCAGGACCGCCGCCTCCACGAGCAGTGCCACCGGCATGCGGTCCCAGAGCGAGAGGCCGACCACGGCGGAGCCCGCGCCGGCCAGCGGCATTTCCGGCCGATGGACGAGCGCGTCGAGAAGCCAGTGCGAGAAGACCGCCGCCGCCGTCAGCACGGCCGCGCGCCCGCGAAGTCCCGGGTGACGCGCGCACGCGGCCCACGCGACCGCCGCCGCGAGCACGGACCACGCGAGCGCGGCCGCAAGGCCGTGCGAGTAAGGGAAGACGAACGCCGGCTGGTGCGTGCGCGCGAATTCGGCGGGAATGACGACGGACTCGCGCCCGACCAGCACGAGGATCCAGAGCACGACGTCCAGCAGCAGCGCCGCGGCGACGAACAGGCCGACGTTCACGCGCCGCTCGGCGCGTCCGATCGCCAGCGCGGCGCCTACGTGGCCGGCGAACATAGGGGCCGCGGGCGCCGGCAGGTCGTGCCCGTGAACAGCGCCTCCCCGGAGGCTCGCAGCACGAACGCGACCGGGATGTGCGTCGCGTCGACCCGCGTTTCGCGCGGGTGTTGCCGGATCGTGTCCACGCCGCCGCCGAGATGGACGTCGAGCCGTCTTGCCGCCGCGGCCGCGCGTGCGAGCATGTCGCCGCCGACGCCGAGCGGGTATTCGAGGCGCTGGCCCGCCCCGGCCCCGTAGCCTTCGGCCGGCACGGAAAAGCGGTGCACGCGCAGCTTCGCCACCGGTCAATCGGCCTGCAGGGACTTGCGCATCGTCATCGCGGTGACCGCGTAGCCGAGCGCGCGATACAGTGCCTGCGCGTTCGGGTTGTGAGCGAAGACGTTGAGCCGGATGCCGGTCGCGCCGCGCGCGGCTGCGAACTGCTCGAGCCACGACAGCGCGGCCGTGGCGTGCCCGCGCCGCCGGAACGGCGACTTCACGAGGATGCTGTACACGTACGCGGAACGCGCTTCGCCGGCGCCTTCCAGCGTGAACCACAGATGGCCCACCGCGTCGTCGCTCGCTTCGTCGCGGATCTCGTAGACGTGATGACCGGGCGTGGCTAGGCCCTGCGGCAGCAGCTGCTCGAATTCGGCGCGCGCGCGGACCGGGGCCTCGTCGGAAGTCCAGCGTCCGGCCACCACGTTGTCGCGCGCGTAGCCGGCGTTGGCATCCTCGACGAACGCGGCGAAGCCTTCCGGGGGAAGCGGGACGAGAACGGTCATCGGGCCGGGGGGCGGACGTGCGCGGAAGCGGCCGGCGCGAAATCTGCGCCGGGGCTTGTCGTTCGCTGCGGCGAGAGAGTCACAGGAGCCCCGTCATGAAGACGCTGTTCGAATGCTCGACGCAGCGGTCGAACGGCCAACAGTAGCCGAAGCCGAAGCGCTCGTACAGCCTGCGCGCCGGCGCGAACGCCGCCTGGGACCCGTCGCCACGCTGAGCCTCGCATGGTTGCGGCGCCGGGCTTCGGTGACGGCGTGATCGCGCAGCGCGCGCATTGCGGGCCGGCAAGGTCGTCGTGCGCGATGCGCATCGTCGATGCGACAGGGAGTTCTCAGGCCGCCGGGGCCGCACGTGTGAGCCACCACCAGATGCAGGCATACAGCACCGCGTTCCAGGCGGCGACCGCGACACCGGCAATCAACTCGAGCCGGCGCGGCATGCCCATCGGGTAGACGATCGGCCCCAGGTAGTGCTGGATGAACCCGCCTTCGTAACCGACGCCGTCTGCCGCGACCCGCAACCGGTTCTCGAGCGGCGTGAGCGGACAGGTCCAGCCCGCGAGATTCACGATCGAGGACCAGGCGACGATCGGCACATGGATCCACGCCCACCTCGGGTCGATCAGCACGCCGAAGCCGCCGAACACGGCGAGCACGACGATGACGAAGTGCAGCAGCAGCACGAGGTTCGCGGCAATGCGATGGACCATGGCGCAGGGCTGCGCGCAGCGTCAGCCGTCGCGTTCCCTGATGCTGGAGGGAAGCGCCGAGAAGTCGCTCGTCGTCGGCAGCGACCGCATCGCGTTGTGCAGAGCCTCCGGCGGCGAGACGAGCTTCCGGGTCGTGAGGTCGAGCCACCCGCCCCACGTCGTGACGGCGGCGCAGAGCGTGCCGTCCGTCCGGCGAATTTCGTTGCGCAGAACGAAGCGGCTGCCGTCCTCGGCGTGTCCCGCGAGGGCCAGGGACACCGTGATCGGCTGCAGCAGGCCGACCTCCTTCCGGTACTCCACCTCGTCCTTCATGACGACCGGGCCGACCTTGAGGCGCGCGAATTCCGCCGCCGGAAAGCCGTGCTCCGCGAAGTACATCAGGCGCACGTCGGCAGACCGGTCGAGGAACGCCGTGTTCCTCATGTGGGCGTTGAAGTCCATGTCGGCCCAGCCGGCGAGAAAGGTCTTGGCGTACACGCGGGGCTCCGTCGTCGGGTGGTCGAATGGCGTTCAGGGCGTTGCGGCGAGCGGCGGCCGTTTGTCGGGACGCGATCGCGCACACGATCCGCGCATGCGGTCAGTCCGCACGATCGGCGCGGCGGACCCGGATCACGCCGACGACGATGCACACGACCGCGGGCCAGAACGTGAAGAAGAACAGCAGCCCCGGACCGATCGGATTGGGATTCGGGTCGGGCCAGAGGCCGACGGCGGCCGCCGCGATGATCAACACCAGCGGGCCGGCGCCGAGCACCAGCAACGCGACGCCGACTCTCACCCACCAGGAACGCAAATAGGCGCGCATGCGGGACGGTCCGCACCAATGCCGCCGGCGCGGCCTATCGGCAGGCCGGCCGGCCCGCCGCTCTCGACGCGCGAGGGCACGGCGGCCGGTGGAACCAACGGTGGACGCGGCGGCGCTTCATGTCGGCCGGAGCGGCGCGTCAGGCGCCGACCTCCCGGTCGGTCAGCGTGTAGGCCGCCTGATAGAGTGCAGAGGTCGACGCGGACGCACCGCGCTTGCCGAGTTCGGCGGCGCTCAATTCGGCCTGCGCGAGTCCTTCCAGCGAATCCGACCGGTACCCGGTGGCCAGGAAGGCCCAGTCGACGCCCGCATCCGCTCCGCGTATCCGCTGCTCGGACGTCATCTCGGGCGACAGCGCGCTGCGCAGCAGGTGAACGCTGCCCAGGCCCGGGCGCATGGGCAGCGTCGGCATCAGCTGCTCCCCGAGCCACGCGGCGAGCGGCGCCTCCTCATCAGGCGCCGGCTTGAAGCGGATCAGCAGGCCGAAGTGACCCATGCCGACGCCGCTGCTGTGCACGACCGAGCAGAGCCCCCGGGTCATGCCGCGATAGTGCGGCATCATCTTCGTCGTCCACCGGGACGGATTGTTGAGGCGCTCGAGATAGGCGGATGACGCCAGCGTCTCCAGCCGCTCGACTTCGTACAGCACGAGGTACCGCGGCGTGCCGTGCACGGCGACCCACCGCGTTCCGCGCAGGAAGCCCGGGATCGCGAGCCGCTCGGGCAGGTGCTCGTGCGTGTGCCAGTCGTCGTGTTCGGCGATCGCTTCGTCGACGATGTCGAACGTCAGCAGCATCGCGGCCTGACCGAGAAGGGGCATGCGGAAACCTCACTGCACGACGACGCGCGTGCGCCTGAGCCTGCGGGTCGACGACGAGATTCGATCGGGCGGCGCCGGCGCGACCCTGCCGGGAAGACCGCCGGAAAGTCTACCCGCGAACCGGGCCCCGCGGCGAGAGCCTGCGCGGGGCCCGAGCGCGTCCGGCCGCGTTTGCGGCAGCGTGCCGTCAGGCGTTGACGCCACGGCGCCGACGCGCTTGTCCAGTGCTCGCCGGCGCGTATCCAATCTGGGTTCCCCCCAGGGTCCGCATCGTCGAAAGTCGACCAGGCGCGGCAAGCGGGACGGCCGCGCCATCACACCGCAACGACACGGCTTCGACTGAGCAGCGCATCGTGACCGCTCACGAAATTTCCCGGTCGGCGCGCATGCGGACCGCCGGCGGAAGCGTGAAGCCGAGCGCCGTGGCCGTCTTCATGTTGATCACGAGCTCGAACTTCGTCGGCCGCTCGATCGGGATGTCGCCGGGCTTCGCGCCCTTGAGGATCCTGTCGACGAAGACCGCAACGCGGCGGTACAGCGCGAGAAAGTCCGCGCCGTAGCCGAAGAGCCCTCCGGCGTCGGCGTACTCGACGAAGCTGATCGAGGGCAGGCGCAGCTTGACCGCCAGCTCCGCAATCCGCCTGAAGTTGGCGATGAGGGCCACGTCCTCGGGCACCGTGAGCGCGTCGACGCCTTCCCTGGCCATCGCGGCAAAGGCGCCGTCCAGGTCCGCCGCGCCGCGCGCGTGGAACTTCGGCAGCGTCACGTTGAGGTCCCTGGCCGCGACTTCCATGGCCTGGAGCGGCCCCGCCGTCCCGGCGTTGTCCGGATTCACGAGGACCGCGACGCGGCGCACGCGCGGAAACGCGTCCTTGAGCACCTCGAGCCGCTTGACCACGAGCTCGGTGACGAAGAACGTGTCCCCGGTGATGTTGCCGCCCGGTCGCGCGAGGCTCGCGACGATGCCCGATCCAAGGGCGTCGCCGACGTTGGTCATGACGACCGGAATCGGATTCGTCGCCGTGGCCTGCTTCGCGGCGAGCGTGCCCGGAACCGAGTGCGTCACGATGACGTCGACCTTGAGCCGGACGAGCTCGGCGGCGAGCTCGGGAAGGCGATCGTACTGACCTTGCGCGAAGCGGAACTCGATGACGATGTTCCTGCCATCCACGTAGCCGAGGTCACGCAGTCCGGCGCGGAGGGCGTCGACACGAGGCGCCCATGCCGAGGCGTTGGATACGCCCAGGAACCCGATTCGAGGAACATTCGCGCCCGACGTCTGGGCGAACCCCGTGCGCGGCGCTGCCAAGAGCGCGCCCGCGGCGATCATGAACTGTCTGCGGCGAGATCGATTCACGCCACCTCCCGGGTGGTGCGCGCGATGCAACGGCCCGATTATGCGCGACCCGACAGGAGGCGCAAGAACTCACTCCGGTCGCGTTCCCTTCCGGCGTACGTCCGCGTCGATCGAGGGCGCATCGCCCCCGTCGGGCATCGTGAGCACCCGCTGCGCGACGTCGACCTCAATGGCAATGCGCGGCCGCCAGCGTGCCCTGAAGCGAGTCGCCCGAGGCTGTCCGGCAGTCGACGTCCAGGCTCACGCCAACGTCGTAGATGTCGTTGACCCGCCAGCCGCTGCGGTCGAGCGATAGGCGAAACCTGCTGCAGTCGGCGCGGCGAAACAGGATGCCCCGGTCGAGCGGATCGGCCGAGCGGAAGATCCGGATCGATGCCTCGCCGGTAGGCTCGAGGATGAGGCGAGTCGTGGTGCCGCGCGCCGTATCGAGGAGGTCCGCGCCCAGGAACAGCTGACGTTCGCCGGAGACGCAGGCGCTCGGTGCCAGCGCGAAGGTGCCGGACGATGCCGACGCGACTTGCAGCGCGCCGGTCGGGGCGCTGCCACTGTCCATGACGGAAGCGGCGCAACCGCATTGCAGGAGAGCTGCGGCCACCACGAGAGTCGACAGGCCCCGCGGTGCGACCTTACCGATCTTCGTGGTCGTGGCGTGGGTCATCGACGTTCCGTGGTCGCGCGACGATCCTGTTTGCCGTCGGACGCGCGCGCGCGGGAAGCTGCATGCCGGTCGTCCGGTTGGGTGCCGGGTTCGTCGCCATCACCGCCGCTCGAACGCGAGCCTCACGCCCAGGCCGACCAGAATTGCGCCGGAGGACCGGTAGACCCAGGCCAGCACGCCGGGGCGGGAGCGCAGCCAGGCCGACAATGCGCCGGCGAAGATCGCAATCGGCGCCTTGACCAGAACCGTCAATCCGGCAAAGGCGAGCCCGAGGACGAGCACGGTGAGCGTCGGTCGTTCCGCCGACGGGGACACGAACTGCGGCAGAAAGGCGAAGTAGAACACCACGATCTTGGGGTTGGAGAGGTTGCAGAATGCGCCATCGAGGAAGAGCTTGCCAAGGGAGCGGGACGCTTCCGCGGCCAGCGAAAGGCTCTCGCGCCTGGTACGCAGCATGCCGACGCCGAGATACACGAGGTACGCCGCGCCGATCAACTTGAGCGCGAGAAACAGCCACTCGGACGTGCGCAGAATCACGCCGAGCCCGAGCGTCGCCAGGATCGTGTGGCCGACGAGACCCACGCTGATGCCGACGGCCGTGACGACGCCTGCCCTGGCGCCCTGGGCGATCGAGCGCGACATGACGAGGATCATGTCCTGGCCCGGCAACACGATGAGCGCCAGCGACGCAACGACGAACAGCAGCCACGATGCGTCGATCACGATCGGATCCTCCGTCGACCGGGGCCGCTCGCCACCGGGACCTCGCGCTCGAGCGCGCCGGCAGACCGCATGGCCGTCGACCAACGGCGCGGTGCGCGCCCGCCGATCCGCAAGCGCGAGTGGAAACGCGTCACCGTTGCTAGCCCGGAATATCCGGCTCCACGAGATGGGCCAGCTGGGCCAGCGACTCCTGCCAGCCGAGGTAGCACATCTCCACCGGGATAACCTCGGGAATCCCTTCCTGAACGATCGCGAGTTCCGTGCCGCAGGAGACCTGCTGCAACGAGACGCGGACGTCCATCTCGCCGCGCAGGTTCGGATCTTCGAACTTGTCCGTATACCTGATCAGTTTCCCCGGAACCAGTTCTTTGTACTCCCCACCGAACGAGTGCCCGCTGCCGGTCGAGAAATTGTGAAACGACATGCGGAAGGTGCCCGCGACCCGCGCTTCCAGGTGGTGGACGACGCACGTGAATCCGTACGGCGGCAGCCATTTTGCCATTGCGCCGGCGTCCAGGAATGCCCGGTAGATCTTCTCCGGCGGCGCGCGAAGCACTCGATGGAGACGGACGGTGCCTGTCGACATGTTCAACTCTCCTCTGGACTCGCGAAACGTACTCGCTGGGAATCACCTACCGCTCGTGCACCGAAGGCCGCGCATCTCGCCGCGTGACGCACGCCACCGACCTGCGGGCGACGCCGGCACGCGCCTATGCGACCACCGCGCCGGCCCGTCCGGCCGCGCGCTGGTCGAACGTCATGGCGGGCCGAGATAGGGCGCGATGTTCGCCATGGCTCTCGCGACGTAGTCCTCCTTCTCGCCGACAGGCGCCACGTAGTGCAATGCCGATCGCGCCGCCTCCTCTCCCTCGATGCGGCCGATGAGCCACGCCGCCAGATATTGCGAGGCAAGGCATCCGCCCGCGGTGGCGACGTTGCCTGCGGCGAAGAACGGCTGATTCAGCACCTCGACGCCGGCCTCCTGGACCCAGGGCCTCGTCGTGAGGTCGGTGCACGCGGGCACGGCGCCGAGCAGCCCGAGCTTGGCAAGGATGAGCGTGCCCGAGCACTGCGCGCCAATGAGCTGGCGCGCGGGATCGAGCCTCAGGGACGACATGACGGCCGGGTCGTTGACGATTTCCCTCGTCCTGATGCCGCTGCCGACGAACACGGCGTCCGCGGACTGCGCGTCGGGCAGGCGGGATTGCGCATGCACGACCACGCCGTTCATCGAGGTGACCGAAGGCTCAGGGCAGCAGAGCGACACGCGCCACGCCGGCTTCCTGATCCGGTTGAGGATGCCGAGGGCGACGAGCGAGTCGAGCTCGTTGAAGCCCTGGAACGTGAGGATGGCGATGTGCATGCAGTGATCCGTGGATGGAGGTCGGCGAGGCCTCGCGGCAGTGCGCGAGCGTTCGAGCCGAGCAGCCCGTGCGCAATGGCTTCGCCGGTTCCGCCTGCCGGTCGTCGGCCCCCGAAAGCCCATGGGGGACGCGAACTATGGTAACGGGTTTCCTCGGCGTCACGGCCGAGCCGGCCGGCGCGCGGTCACCGCCGACCGCGGGCAGGGCCCATGGGCTCACAGATCCGGTCGATGGCGCGGCAAGGCGCCAACGAATCGTGCGCGACGCGCATGTTCCGCCTGCAGTCCGTCGAAGGAAGATTCAGCGCCCATCGCCCGGGGGCTGCTGAAGAAAGACGTCGATCGTCAGGAGGAACACCACGCCTGCCTGAACCAGAATCCACGTCACGAAGAAAGCGTAAGGCCAAATCGCGACCTTCAAGTAGACAGCGCCGGCATTGAAGGCGAGGGCCGCGTACATCGGGACGGAAATCGCCGCGAGGATGAGGAATCGCGGAGGCAGCGGCCCCGGCATCACGGTGCGGCGCCTTCGGACATAGTTCAGGAAATAGGCCAGGAACGTCACGGCCAGGACGGCACTGGAAATTCGGAAGTTCGCGGTGTCCGACAGTTCCGTGAGCGCGAGGAGCGGTGGCAGGAGGGCGAACGCGGCCGCGATCAGGCCGCACTCGACGGTGTACCGTACCAGCAGCGTGTGAAACGGTGTGAGCGCTCCGCCGGTGATCTGGCGGAGCACGAGCACGATCACGGAAAACGCGACGAACGCCATCGCGATCGCGGCGAGTGCCACCAGATACTCGGAGCCCGGCATGTGCATTGCGGGTCCTGCGCAAGCCACCTGACGAATCGACCTGGCCGCCGACCGCGGCGCGGGCGCAACACCGGCGGCGGACGTCTACATCGTGCGGCGGGTCGGGCCGCGCTCGCCTCCCCACCATCGTGCCGCGAACGACCGGCGGTCACGACGACTTGTTGCGTGCCGCAGACCGGTTGGCCGCCACTGCAGCCCGAATAAGCGCCTTCAGCGCTCGTTTGTCAATCCGTGCGCCCTCGCGGAAGTCGATTGCGCGCCTGACATTCCCGTCGAGGCTGGAATTGAAGAGGCCCGACGGGTCCGGCAGCGAGGCGCCCTTCGCAAAGGTCATCTTCACGACCTTCGAGTACGTTTCGCCGGTGCATAGGATCCCGCAGTGCGACCAGACCGGCGTGTTCCACTTCCACTCCTCGGTCACCTCGGGGTCGGCCTCCCTGACCACGGCGCGAAGTCGAGTGAGCATTTCACCCCTCCAGTCGTCCAGCTCGCCGATCCTGGCGTCGATCCGCCTGGCGGGAGATTCGACCCGCGCCCCACCGGGACGCTTCTTCGCGCCTGGCTTCGCTGCGGGAGTCGGGGCCTTCGCGTTGGGCATCGGTGTCTCCTGAGTCGCTGTGTCCGGGCCGGTATGCACCGCGAAACCGGGCGTGGTGCGGCCTGCATGTGGCGGAATGCTGCGCGTCGTCGTGTTCCGCGGCCTGCCGTTGCAGGTGAGGCGGGGCCGACTGTCAGGGCCCCGCGCCGCTGGGCCTCGCCTCGACCGCGGGGTCGGCCGCAGGGGGGATTTGAAACTGCTGCACGACGCCTTTCCACCAGCCCTCGGTCACCTGCACCTCGGTGAACTGGCCGCGTGTGATGTCGCCGATGACCCGGCGCCAGAAGTGATAGGCGGCGGTGTTGCCCGGCATCTGCCCGACCTCCCACGCGCCGGGGTGGCTGAAGAGAACGTGTCGTGCCAGGGCGCGCCCGGCGCCGGACCTCCGATACCGCTTCAGGATGAAGAACTGCTCCATCCACGTGCCGTCGGTACGCGTCACGATGGCAGGCGCGACCAGCGCGAAGCCGACGAACTGCGAGCCATCCCTGGCGATGTAGGCGCGGGAACCCTCCGCGCGCCGGTGGCGCGTGAGGTCGAAGCCGTACCTTCCCTTGTCGTCCAGGTCCTGGTGCCAGATGTCGGACAGGTCGTACTGGTACAACTCCAGCAGCTGCTCGAGGGCGGGAAAGTCCTCGGCGCGGGCCAGGTGGAACTCCAGCGGCATGGGGGGTCCTCTTCGGCCCGACAGGCTAATGCAAATCTCGTGGCGTCATCCCTCGTCGCCACGCGCCTCGAGACGGCATCGGGAGATCCTCGACAGCGTCCAGGCAATCAAGTCGACGGGTGCGCGCCGAGCTCGCCGAGGCCCGGGCGATGGACGCGCGTCCGGTTCGACGCAATTTCGGACCGCGCACGATTCATGCAAGAACCATGGTGGTGCAACCCTTCCCCGGTTCGAACCGAAACCGCGCCGCGGCCCTCGCAATGGGCCTTGCCAGAATCTCCTTGGCAAAGTCGGGATGACACCGGTCGATCTTCTCGACCTGCGCGATTCGGGACCCGCGAAGAAATACGATGACGCCGAACGAATCGGCCGACTCGAGACCCAGGAGCGGGTAATCGCTCCAAGTGGTTCCCAGCGCACGTTCGGCGCTTTCCCGGTCGGTATAGGGTCCGAGAAAGACAACGCGATCCCATTCGAAGCTCGTCAGTCGCGCGAGGTCGATCGCATGATCCGAACGGGAAGCCGCGCTCAATTTCCCGGCCACGTCGGATGCGTCCACATACGCAACACGCCACCAGGTGGCTGCGCCGGCAGCAATCACAGCCACGAGCAGCATTGGACGCCACGACCTCATCGGCGGCCTGACGGAACCAGGTCAGCGCGCGCTGCGGCGGCGCCAAAGGACGCCGCCGGACAGCGTGCGGTCGAACGCGCGTTCAGGCGCCATGAGCCGCGCAAGCGAAAGGCGATTCGCGCGGGGTCGGCGCGAGGGGGAGGAGGCGGCGCGGCGCAGAGGGTCCGAGAGCACATGCGGCGATGGCCACTATCATTTCCCATCGAGGTTCTTCGCAAAGTACTTCATCGCGAATTCACGCGATTGGCTCGCAATCGCAGGATTGGGGATCACGTTGATGATCCCGCCCTGGCCCTTGTTCGCGCCAGCAGAATACGACGCGTAACCTCGAACGAGATCTTCTCGATCGAAGCCGCGCCTTGGGCGTGGACGGTGGGCGGGGGGAAGGCGAGCGAAAGGATAGCGACGAATGAAGCGCGCGGAATCGAAAGAAACGCCGGCACTGGATTCGCTCCCAAGGTCCGAGCTCAACAGCCCGCGGCCGACGCTGACGAAGAAGTGCCGCATCCGGCGGGTCCGCCTGAGCGAGTGGTTGGGGCCCGCCGTCGACAACGCGGATTTCACTTGACGCGTTGCCAGGTCACCGTTCCAACTCCGCCGCTCGACGCTGTCGGAGTGATGTACTTGAGTTCATCCCGATTGCCTGATGCAAGCAGGCGTTTTTGCTCGCTGCCGTTCCAATTCGGAAACGTCGAACTGTCGACTCTGAACGCGAGCGTGTTGTCGATGGAGCTGACCGAATAGGTCCCGATCATCGCGATGCTCTTCGAAACGACCGCCTTGTTCTCGTCGGCCGTACCGCCAGCGCGATTGTTCGAAGCGAACTTGGGAAGATCGGGCCCGATGATGGTCAGCATGAAATGCCCGCTGGCATCCAGAATCAACATGCCTTTTGCGCCGGTTCCAAACTGATCGGTTCTTACGCCGTCCTTTTCTGTCACGGACGACACGAGCGTCCACGTCCCCACGATATCGCCCGAGCCTTGGGCGGAAGCCGTGACGGATGAGACGAGGACGATCAGGGAAACAAGCGTGGCGCTCATCGTTGGCCCGAGCCAGCTCCGACGCAGCATATGTCCTCCCTGTGGCAGGGCGATGCGGAAGTATCGACGACGATTGCGTGCTTGGCAAATGGACCGCGACGCCTGGCACAGACAGTCAAGCGGCCGCCCGCCGATGTGATGCAAACGGTCTCAAGCGAACAGTGCCGGCGGGACGTCCACGTCGAGCGCCGGGTCAGGTGTCGAGGCGCTCGGCGAACGTGATGAGATTGCCATCGGAATCGAGGACCCCGAATTCTCGCGAGCCCCACGGCCGGGTTTGCAGTGGGGCATCGGGATGAACCACGCCTTGAGCCCGGAATTCGGCAAAGAGTTCGTCGATCCCGACGACGTGCACGCGACAGCTCGTGTTCTCCGCGATATGCCGGTCCGAGCAGGGCCAGAAGTGAATCTGAATGCCGTCGCGCGCGACGATGCCCCAGACGCCAGGGTCGAGGTAAACCCGCGAGAAGCCGAGGCGGGCGCAATAAAACGTGATCGTGCGCTCGATATTCAGCGAAGCGAGTACCGGCGCGACGCTCAGGAGAGTGGGCATGGTTCGTGCGAACGGACGGGTGTGGTCATCGCCTGACAGGTTGCTGAAATTGGGAACCACATCGGAGCTTCCATGTCATCGCGAGCCAGGCGGGGGAACCGTTGTCGCCACGAATCAGGGCGTCGCATGCCAGCAGATTCCTCCTCGCTTCGCTCTTCGGTATGACAGCGAGAGATCCTCAGCGCCTTGCCGACGAACGAACCCAGCCGGCCCTGAGCGGCCGAGGCGAAGCCCGACCGGCGACTGCACCGTGTCGACCGGCAGGTCAGGCTCCGCGATCGTCGTTTGGGCCCAGCCCCCAGCCCAGCCCTGCACCTACACCACCTGCGATGGCGTCGTAGATACTGCCGAAGAATTGCGCGATCGGCCACACCGGCGCACCACCGCCCTGATACGGCAGCACGAGCTCGGCGACAATCGCGAATGCCGGCACGACCGCGCAGGACGCGAGCCACGCACGAAGCGGATGCCCGAACCGCCAGGCAAGCACGAACCCAAGAACTGCGGCGGCGGTGATTGCGACGAGCGCCCTGGAGCCTGACGGATCGGGCTAGCCGGCCGGCCGCGCCGACATTGGCCAACGATGTGTCGCGTCCCGGCCCGTCCGGTCGAGCGCTCGGCTCACCTCTGCAGATCTCCCTGCCGGATGGCACTCGCGTTTCATCGGCATAAGCATCGACACAGAAGGCCTCATGGGGCCTTGCGCATCAATTGGCCGCTGCGCACATGATGACGCCCAGTGGTCCGTTCCCTTCCGGAAGCCAGCCTTTGGCCAGCATTTCCGCACGCGTAGCGGGATTGGTCGTATAGCGATGATTGGGCGCAGCGCCCTGACCGTTGTTATACAGGCGGTAAACCGAGTGCGTACCGGTCGGGCATTGACCCGCGGCATCCGCAGTCGGTAAGGCGAAAACCACTGCCTCGAACTGCCAATTGGGATTTTGCTTCACGATTCCACATTCGATGTCGCTCGGCGTGTAGAAGTGTGAACTCTTCGGGCTGAATGCGGTACTGAAGAAGCGGCAAACGTCGGACCTTCCGGCATCGCGAAATCGAAATACGTTGAACGACTCACCTGTTCGCGCCCAGCCCTTGAAGACACCACTGTCGAGCTTCGCCATCTCTTCCGCAAGGCTCGTCACGAAGTAGTGGTCGAACGCCGCATGGTAGTACTCCACCGCTGGCATCCACTCGATGGCCCTCCAACCTCCGTATACACTGCGAACGACTTCCGCCGCGGCCTTGCAGTAGATGTTGAAGTAGATCGTGTCGCAGAGCCACGGAGCATCGCGGAACGTCATCGTTCCCCAAAGGAAGGCTCCGCGCACCAGATTTCCATATTGCTCGTCCACGTTGAAAAATGCCTCGAGCACGTTTGATTGCTGCCGCATGCCCGGTGTCGAGCCGGTGGCGTCACGCTGCGGCTCCGCAACGCCAGCGTTGGCTTGCGGGTTCGTAACCGTCGCGACATCGTCGGTGAATCCCATTTCCGTAAAGACGATGGGGCGCTGTGGATTTGCCGTCTGGAGTGGAACGAGGTAGCGATCGAAAACGGATTTCCACGCCACCTCAAGCGAAGCCACGGGAACGACCACACCGGGATTCGAGTCGAGAAGCGAGAAGTACGCACTGATCCCGACCACGTCCAATCCGAGATCGCCAAACAGGCTGGCCGATCCCGCGCCGCCGCCATACCGCTCCGGATACATCAATACATAAGAGTCCTGGTCGTACGTCAGCAGCCCGGAATATTCGCTTCGCACCGCCCCCACCAAAGCCGTCAATTCATCCTTGAAGTGATTCGTGTACGGAGGCGCGGCCGGACGGGTGCGAAACAGGTTCTCGGTCTCGGTTCCGAGCGAGTACATTTCCACGCCCAGCCGCTGCGCAATCTTCGCGTACTTCACGGCGACATCGGTGTACGTGCCCCAGAATTGCGCCACGTTGGCGGCATGCTTCGGGTGCGTCGGGTTCCACCACCAGTCGCCGCTGGCAATGCACTTGAAGCTGGCGGCACTCGGCACGTCAGAGGGCGCACCAAGCTCCCCACGCCTGGGCTTGAACTGCGGCGTCAGGCATTGCGGATCGCCTGTCGACACCGCGATGGTGGCTGGCTCGAATGCCAGCGTCAGGTAGATCTTCAGCCCGTTCTTGCGGGCTGCAACAATGAAATTCTCGAGGTCGATATCATCGAACGTATATGTCGTGCCTCCACGATCGCCGGATGGTCGATATCGCAGTCGGACATTCGGGTCGGACACGCTGTCGTAGAACATCGCGACGCTGATTCCAATCCACTCGATGTTTTCGTCTCTGAGCCACGCAAAGTAGTCGTCCAGTCCGGCCTGAATTCGCTCGAACGCGATGTTGAAGGCACTCTGGATTGCAGCACGGTCGAACGCGGAAGGAGGCTTGACATTGATCGAAGTCGCCGGCGCGTCCAGGAGAGCGGCTCCGTGCGCAAGCACGGCAAGGACATACGTGCGGGCCGGCTCCGACACGCTGGTCAGATCGGTCAAGTCCACATCCGTGCCTGCGGAGAATATGGCAAAGGTGACATCCTTCGAAAATCCGGGAACATTCGCCAGCGCTGGATCGGCGCTGGGCCGAAATTGGATGAAAGCATCCCCGGTGCCCAAATGGCGGGAAACCCAGAAGCCCGCTTGCGTGTACGCGGCGGCACCGCCGACGGCCACGCCCGTGAGCTTGACTCTTGCGATATCGCTGGTGATCGTGGCGCCTCTGGCATCTACGAAGACCACCTGCTCGACGTCGACCTGCGCTTGCGAAATGGCGATCGAGGCGGCTCCTTCGAGGAGCTTCGGGCCAGCACGCTTGATGCCTGCGATGTTGCCGGTCCAGTTGCCTTCCATGTGCGCGGCTCGCATGTGGTTCAGGCTGGTTCCGGCCAATGCGGCGCCGATCCAGCCAATGGTGGCGAGGCAAGTCGCGCATAGCAAGCCAATCCATTTACGCCTGTCGGTCGCATGATCTCGCCATGCAGAGCGCCCGTGGAGAGAGTTGCTCGCCTGCCGCGAATCAGGATGAATGGCAGGTAGACTCCCAGACCAAGGCACCTTCCGGCGCGGCAGGGGGATGCTGATCCGATCGCGGGGCATGTGGGGCCTCCTGCCGGCTGATCGGCAAGCCGCGCCGATCTTACCGGCGACGAGCCGCGTGCCGGCACGTCCGATTGAGCCGAGAGTTATGCCACATCCTCGGGTCCGAGTGACGAAGCAGCGACGCCTCAGGATATCCTGATTCCTGGCTCACTCGCCTGAATCCAGCTCGCAGCGCGCGCTTGCACCTGATCTGCAGCTTCATTGCAGGGGTAGTCCGGCTCCAAAGGCCCTTCACAGATGTGACCCAGCCGGTCAGCGAAGTATCCTACGGTGAGAAACAATGTGGCGCCGTCCGGCAAGGCGAAATCGTCGTTTGTCGTGGTGAGTCCGCGGGTCGGCGTGCCGAAGCGGGCACTACGAGTTTGGCCGACGAATGCAACGAGCACCGCTTCAGCGGAGCTTGCCGTGCGCTCACTCGTGAGCAGGGCCACAGGTCTTGCCGCATGCCGCAACGAGTAGCCCCCGGAGGTCGCACTCGCGAGCACAACGTCGTCGAGACAAGCCCGGCCGCTGCGGTAAGTCCAGATGGCCGGAGGTTCCGCCGGAAATCGGAACGAGCCGAGCGGTCCCTCCCCCAAAAGCGGCCCCAGGCCGGCAAGCATCGGCCACATGTTGCCGCCGCTGTTTTCGGTCAGGTCGACCATCCAGCCGGCAGGATCCGCGGCGTCGAACTGCGCGATCATCTCCTGGAGAAGATCGACATAGCGGGTGACAAGCCCCGGCGAACCGCGAAACGCCGGGACATGCACGCAGGCAATTCGATCGGCGCGCAGATGCCCGCTGGGCATGGTCGCTTCATTCTCGTACTGCCCGCCGGCAATGGCCGCGGCGCCACGATTCGGCGCGGCAAAGAAACTGTGACCATCCTTGAGCTGCGCCAGCGCCCAACGGATTGCGTCGTATGTCTCGGCGGGCGAGGATGCCCCGGCCGCTCGTCGGGATGCTTCAGCGCGCAACGCCCTCCACTCGATCTCGCCTCGATGCAGTGCAGTGCTCTCCATGATGTCGAGAGCGCCCGCGAGATATTCATCGGCACCGGGGAGCATCGCTTGGGCCCTCGCGAATCGCGACGATCAGGAGGCGCGGTGTGGCCAATCGTTCGAGCCGAGACGCCCGCGAGGACCGGTGCCGGCGGGCCGCGGAAGGGCCGCGATCACGGTGGCCTGGTGCGGCCAGGCGGCGCCTGGCGGTGCAGGTCGGCCCGAGCGAGGGGTTATGGCGCATTTTCGCCGCGCAGCGGGTTGAAAGCGAGGCATTGAGCATGGAAGCGCTCGAGGTCCGCTCGCGCGTCCGTGGCCGGCAGCCCTTCGAGAACCTGCTCCCACGCGATGGCTGCGACCTCGATACGGTCGAGGTGGGGGAGAAGCGACTCCTGGGACCAGCCGTCGTGGACGCCTCCATAGGCTGCGACCCGCTTGCGTATATTCGCTTCGACGCTCCGTCGGGACAGGAGGCCGCCAAACACCGCGGCACCGATCTGCCGGCGAGGCGCGAGAACGGGGGACGCGAGCCGGCTCGACGAGGCCGGCTTCACACCCGCTACCCCCGCCAGATGAGGACGCCATTGAGAATCGCGCGGCGTCATCCCGAGGAGCGTGGCGACGCGGGATCTGCCGGTAGGCGACGCCTTGATTCGTGACATCGGCGGTTCCCTCGCTTGGCTCGGGATGGCATCGAATTTCCGACGTGGCCACCGGATCCGATGGCCTGCCGACGTATCGAGCGCACCGGCGGGCCGCCCCGAGGCTCGCGAATTCGAAGGCACGCGCGGCACGGAGCTGTCGAGCGCACGGTGAGGCGTCATCGTCGACTGCCCATCGAGCGTGGAGATCCGGCCGATGCCGGCCGTGTGCCGCTGCGCCACGATCTCACAGTGCGTCCGCTACCCGATCACGCGATCGGCACGAGCCAGTACCGCTGGCGGGATCGCGATGCCGATGGCCCTGGCCGTGTTGACGTTGATGACCAATTCATATTTGGTCGGCTGATGAACCGGCAGGTCCGCCGGTCTCGCGCCCTTCAGAATGCGGTCGACGTAGTCGGCCGTTCGCTCGAAGAACTCCTCGACTTCCGGCGCGTAGTGAACCAACCCGCCCTGCTCGGCGAACAGGGGAAAGTTGGCAATCGAGGGCAGCTTGCGTCTGAGCAGCGCCGCCACGATCTGATCGTTGCGCGTTCTTAGAACAGGCGAACCCTGATACCACAGCGCGTCGACGTTGCTCGACGAGATCTCGTCCAGCGCGGCCGCTACGTCCTCGGGGCGGCGAATTTCGAAGTACTGCGTCTTGAGGCCGAGATTGCCAGCCGCACGATCGAGCGAAGGGCGCACGATTTGCTGATACTCCGGCGTCGAATCGGCATTGGCCCAGAGTATTGCCACCCGGCGTGCGCGGGGCACGATCTCCTTGAGCAATTGCATGGCCTTGGCAATGGTCTCCGGCGAAACGTAGGCGGTGCCGGTAACGTTGCCGCCCGGATGGGCGAGGCTCTCGACCAATCCGGTCTCGACGGGGAAATTCCCGTTGAGCATGACAATCGGAATGGAGCGGGTGGCATCCTTCGCCGCCCGGATCGGGTCGTTGGTGCGGGCCACGATGACATCGACACCGCGGCTTACCAATCCACGGGCAAGTTCGCCCAGCTCGCCTTTCCTCCCGTCGGCCCAGCGCCACTCGATGACGAGGTTTCTGCCTTCCCCATAGCCCAGTTTCGCCATGGCGGCGGGGAACTTTTCCAGGGCCGACTGGCCGGCAAACGACTGTGAAGTGTCCAGGGACAGAAAGCCGACGCGCCAGACTCTTTGCCGCTGCTGCGCAAAGGACGCACGTGGAGCAAGGCCGGCTGCTCCGAGCGCGAGGAAAAGGCGACGGCGCGTATCCATGCAGGTCCCTTCGCAAGTCGGGAGGACGGGCGATCACGCCGGTCTTCCCTTTCGGGAGTGCGAGGCCCTCAAGTGTCTCACTTCATGAGGCTTTGGACATCCACTTTGGACCGAACGCCCGAATCGAGCCGCGCGGCGGAGCGGCGTTGGCGTGAATCAATGACTGGCCGCATGGTCTTCGCGTCAGAATCACACGAGCCGCTCCTGCGCCGGCGTGGCGCTCCTGTGGACGAACCCCCCATGGCCGTCCAGGTCGACGAAGCTGCGCGCCCGCTCGAACGCCGGGTCAGACGTCACTTCGGCGCGCACCAGAAGACCGTCGGCCTGGGACGAGGACTGCCGGGCGGTTGCTCGGCGGGATGGCCGACGATGATTGCGACGACAGGCTCGAACGCGTCCGGCAGTCCCAGTTCCTCCGCAGCGCCCGGGTCGTTGAGCCACGGCAGAGGCGCCCCGACCCAGCACGTACCCAGTGACCGCGCGTGAGCCGCCAGCATGAAGTTCTGCGCAGCGCGACAGCAGTCGAACGGGGCTTCCGGATTGCCCCTTTGAGCACAGAACAGCACGAGGGCAGGCGCGTCCCAGAATACCTTGAAGTCCGGCTGTTCAGTCCATGCCCATGGATGCCCTTCCGGTTGGTGATCGCGTGCGTACTGCCTGGCGCGAGCGCCATAACACGCAAGGCGCTCGACGCCTTCGATCACGCACAAGGCCCACGGCGATGCGCCACTTGCCGGCGGAGTGGGCGCCTGCACGGCGGCGTACAGCAGTTCCTCCAGCAGGGCTCGATCGACCGGATCGGGGCGGTACCTGCGGATGGACCGTCGAGAGTGAATGGCCTCCAATACATCCATTGCGGTCTCCGCTCGATGAGTGACGCCTCAAAGGCTGTTGAAAACCTCGCGGTGTCAGCCCGAGGAGCGTCGCGACGCGGGACCCGCCGGTACGCAACTCGTCGATTCGTGACAACAGCCGTTCCCTCGCATTGCTCTGGACGACACCGAAGCTCAGATGTGGTCACCAATTGCAGCAGCCTGTCGGGACGTCCTCACTGACGCACATAGCGCAAGTGTGTGGCGTCCGGGCCATCGAGAACCTTGTCGATGCGAAACCGCGGCCCGGGCTCGCGCAGGTTCTCGAAGAGCCGCCGCCCGCCGCCGAACAACACGGGCGCCAGGGCGATTTCCAGCTCGTCGACGACGCCCAGGTTCAGGTACTGCTGGATCACATCCGCGCCGCCCGCGATGCGAACATCACGACTGCCTGCGGATTCCCGGGCGAGTTCCAGCGCACGTTCCGGGCCGTCGTTGATGAAGCAAAAAGTCGTCCCGCCGGGGCGCACCCAGGGTTCGCGCTTCTCGTTGGTGAGAACGTATACCGGAGTGTGAAATGGAGCGTCCTCCGGCCAGGCGCGCTCGCCCTGGTCGAACATTCGCTTGCCCATGATGTTGGCACCGATACGCTCGGTGGTGCTGCGAACCAGGTCATTGACCGGGCCGGTCTCTCCCCCGGGTCCGAACTTGAGGTTCTCGCGGAAGTACTGTTGATTGAGGAGCCAGGCCATCAGCGCACCCCACTTCGCGCCCCAGTTCTTGTACCCGGGGTTCTCCATGGTCATCCCTTCCGGTGCCATGTAGCCGTCGAGACTGAGTCCGATGTTGACGAATACTTTGCTCATGATTTTCCACTCGCATGTTCGGAGGTGGGTCTGACGTCTGACCCGAGCCGACGCCCACCGGCTGCGCACTGGTACCGCGCCGTGCGGATGACGGACTGAAGCAAAGGGCGCCACGCTTCGTGACCCGGACCGGCCATTCCCGCCGCGGCATATTCCGTCCGGCGAGCCGCGAGATCAAGCAGGAACGTAGGCCAACCTGATCACATCCTCGCCGATCCGATCGCTCGCCATCAGGCGGAGCGGCGGCCGGGGTCCGGCGAAATATCGCTTGCCTTGTCCGAGTACGACGGGGTGCAGGTAGATTCGATACTCGTCGATCAGGCCAAGTTCGGTGAGGCCGTGCGCCAGGTTCGGCCCCGCAACTTCGATCTCTCCGTCGTACTCGGCTTTCAGCTTGCGGATCGCGCCCGCGAGATCGTCGTCGACGAGCTTCGCGTTGGGGCCGACCGACTTCAACGTACGCGAGACCACCCATTTCGGCTGGTTTCGCCACGCGATCGCGAAAGCGCGTTCCTCCGCGTCCCATTCGGGATGATCGTCGTCCCAGTAACGCATCACCTCGTACATGAGGCGACCATACACACTGCCCGCCTGCTTCTGCGCCTCCTCGACGAAGTGGCGGAAGAGCGTCGGGCTTGGCGCAAACGCCGTATGATCGACGTAGCCGTCCAGCGACTGGTTCATTCCGAACACAAGCTTGGCCATGCCCGCCTCCCTACCTTCGGACCGCCAGGGCCCCGAGCGCGGACATCGCTGCGCCCGACTTGGTATTCGTGAAAGGCATGACCTGTCGCAGCGGTTCCGGTGTGGCCTAACAAGCCATGCCAACCGGCCGCGAGCTGATGGCGCGCAAGCGCTGCAGTCGAGCCATCCGGTTGAGCGAGCGGTTGGAACTCATTTGATAGTCGGGTTTGCAAGTGCGAACGGATTACCTAGCGAGGTCGTTTCGAAAAGCCTGACTTGAGTCGGAAGCTGTCTTACGAAAGGGTACTCCTCTCTGAACTGGGCAACCCATCCTTCAAATTCCTTTCGACTCTCCAGGTAATGCCTCCAAAGGAAGGGTTCCGCTCCACAATCCAACCCGAAATGGCCGATGTACACAGCCTCACCCGCGTTGACACTGAACCTGCCACCCATTGGCTTGCCATCTTTCACCAAGTTCTCTTCTGATCCCTTCAGGTGTCCGACGTCGCTAACGGAGCGCGCGACTTTTACATCGAAGCCAGTAAGGATGTATTCGCCCGGCTCAACTACGAAGGCGTATGGAACAAACTTGTCCTCGACTGCGATCTTGGATGGCGTTTTCAGTTCAAGGGATACTTGATTGTCCGATGTCAGGGGCGACCGCCGGAACGTGAGTGCTTCGATTTGAGCATTTTCGAATCGGCCGCACTTCCAGGTGCGTCCCCAATTCAAGCCAAGCATCAGCACGCCGCTATCTGGCCTATAGGTTCGTTCGCTTAGCGTGACAGGCTCTGCTGCCGATAGATTCTGGGCGGCAAGAAGCAGAAGGACAGTGCCGAGCGCCTTAATCATGTGAGCTCCAACGAATCAAGGTAACGTGTTCAACGACAAACCTGCCCGGCACGACGAGGTATTCGTGTTGCCCGGTCTTTGGATGAAGATTCCACCCGCGGCACTTCGTGATGTCGGAGACGCTACGAGTCCGCAGGCCGCTGGCTCGGCGGCGACGAGGCATACGCCACGCAATCCCGGTCAATGGGTGCCTGGACATGGCCTCCGGTCATGTTCCACACTCGGCTTGCCGTCCGGCGAAACTCAGGCCTTGGTGCGCCCATCTGGACGATCGAGCACGGCGCGAGCAATGACGATCAAGGCGAGCACTCCCAAACACTTGAACGGGATCGATGCGCCAGTGATGCTCGCTGCCGTCCACGCGCGACGCGCCATGAGCGCTTCGGCGCCCATCGAGCCAAAGTAGTAGATCGCCGTGAATGAGGCCAATCCGAGCACGAGCAATGCCGCTCCACGCGCGAGCGATTGGCACGCCAACGACGCACAAACGATTCCAAGCAGCAGGAACGGAAGCGCTTCCAACAGGTTTAGTCGATGCATGCCTCCAACGACGTCTGCGGCCGATTGTGCAAGGTCCTGGTTGCGGTACTTCATCCGGGCCAGAATGGGAAAGCCCAACACTGCAGGAACGCAGGCGACCAGCGAGATCGCTACGAACTGGAGATGGCGGCGATGGCTAGGCGACATGTCAGGGCCTACCGCGCGAGCTGAGCGGACGCCACTGGCGTCGGCCCGCGAGGCGCACGATAGATCACAGCGCTTCGCGAGGCTACGCCGGTGACGATCCGCTCGAGCGTAGAGTCAGGCGCCACCGCCATTCTGCAAGGCCTTCCACGTCCAGAGGCCACCAACGAAGTCGACAGCGCCGAACACAACGAGCACGGGCTCAGCCAAGCCCAGCACCGCGAACGCAGCGAAGGCGACGAGAACGAACGTGCGCGCATAGACCGAAGCCCGGAAAACTGCGGTGGCTTCGCACCTGGCGGCGTAGATGTAGTAGACGCCGATGTTGAAGACCAGGACTCCGACCACCCGAATCCAGACTTCGCTCGTGGGTGGCATGAAAGTCATCGCCAGGAGCACGTTGGGGATGAGAATCAGCACCGCCCCCAGGGCCAACAAGTAGTAGCCAAACGCTCGAACCGTGAATGCCGCTTTGGACAATGCTCATCTCCCGGTGCTGGCAGGTTGAACCACCTGATTCAACGTTGACGCTCCCGCAGGTCCTTTCCGGAACGGTATGACCGCATCAACAGGAGATTCGAACCTTTGGTCAGGAGCAGGCCAACGGCGCCCGCAAACATGACGCTGGCGGCTTCCGGGAAGCCCTCGATGTGCGAAAAAGGAGGCGGGAACAATTCGATCGCAAGCAACTGCGCAAGGACTCCCGCGGCTGCCGGGAGCCACCAGCGCACGTGACGCAACGAATGCCGAGACTGCAGCGCGCGAAAGGCGCGAATAGAAAGCGCGAACCACGTAATCAAGGCGACCGTGATGCCGGAATACCCGCTGATCACGATGGGCGCCTGGCGAAATGCCGATGACCTAACGGCCGACGAAAACCGTCGCAAGCGACGGAAAGCATTCCGTCGTTCGGTCATTCGTCCGATGCCGCGGGGCGGGAAACCTGCGGAGAATCAAGCGGGCGCGCTCCTGTAGTCGGACCTATAGGGCCTGCCTCATGGACGACGTCCGTTCCCCTCGCATGCCGGACCGGGTGCGGCGCAGGATCCGCGTCAAGCACTACAGCCTGCACACCGAGCAGGCGTACGTCGACCGGATTAGACGCTTCGTGCTCCGCCATGGCAAGCGGCCCCCGCCGAGCTTGGCGCGGGGGCACGTGGAGGCCTCTTCCCTCCTTCCTGGCGGTCGACCGCTCGGTCGCCGCTTCGACGCAGAACCGGGCGAAGCGCGCGCTGCTGTTCCTCGATCGCGAGGTGCCGGGCATCGAGCTCACGCGGCTCGTCGTGCCGGGCGTGCGAAGGCGTCGGTGCGGCCGCCGGCCGTGCCGACGCACGACGAGGTCGCCCGGGTGCTCGTGCGGATGCGCGGCACACACCGCCTGCCGGGCCGGTTCCCGCACGGCACCGGCATGCGCATCATGGAGGGTGTGCTGATGCGGGTGAAGAACATCGAGTTCGCGCGACGCAAGATCCTCGTGCGCGACGGCAACGGCGCGCGCGATCGCGTGACGATGCCCCCCCGCGGAACTGGTGTCGCCGCTGCGCAGCCACCCGAACGACGTCCGGGCGCGGCGACTGCATTGGCGTGGCAATGCGTGTTTCCTGCGGACCAGCATCCTTGGCTCGCTGCGCTCGCCCGCCTCGCTCACACGCACGCCCGCGGTCTGCACGCACGTCCTCGACCGCGGCGGGCGCGGCGTGGTGAGCCCGCTCGACCGGCTTTAATGCGCCGCGCCGCCGCCAGGGCCCCTTCCCGTGGTCGTGGCGTGGCCGACGTCACCCCTTGCCGCGGCGCGGCGGCGCCGGGCGCGCGGTCCGCGCCTCCCAAAGGTCCTCCAGCGCGTCCGCCAGCGCGGTGGGGACGCGCACACCCGACGCGCGCACGCCCCAGCGGAACCGCGCGAACGGCGGCTTGGCGAGATCGTCGTAGGTGACCGGCGGCAGCGCGAACAACGCCTCGAGCCGGAGATTCAGGTATTGCGTCGTGGCGCCGACGGCCGCCTTTTCCGGTCGCCAGTGCGGCGCGGACTGCGGCTCGGTCAGCGTGTGGCCGGCGCCGAAGATGCCCTTGGGCGGGACGCCGACGCGCACGAGGAACGCGCGGCTGCCGACCTCGATCGCCCGCGTGCGCCCGGCGCTCCAGTCGGTGTCGACGTGGCCGCGCCGCGCGAGGCGGCGGATGTCGGCCGCGAGCTCGGGCCACGTCCACAGGGACGGATTCCAGGCGAAGAGATAGGTGGCCATGGTGTCGCGCGGCGGGGGGCGATGGTAGATTGTGCCCCCAGCATGCCCCGTCTCGCGCTCACCCGGCAATGCGCGGCGTTCGCCGCGTGCGCGTTGCTCGTCGCCGCGTGCGGCACGGCGCCGTCGCGCAAGCCCACGCCTTCCGCGCCCGCCGCCGCCCCGCCCGCGCCCACGGCGTCCGCGAAGTACTACAAGGACGACGGTCCGGGCGAGGCGCCGCCCCCCAATCTCGACCAGGTGCCCGACGCGACGCCGCGGGCCGAGCCGCTGCACCGGTTCGCCAACAACCCGTACACGGTGCTGGGCAAGGACTACGTGCCGGCGACGTCGCTGCGGCCGTATCGCGAGCGGGGCATCGCGTCGTGGTACGGCCGCAAGTTCCACGGCCAGAAGACGTCGATCGGCGAGACGTACGACATGTACGCGATGACGGCCGCGCACCCGACGCTGCCGCTGCCGTCGTACGCCCGCGTCACCAACGTCGCGACCGGCAAGAGCATCGTGGTCCGCGTCAACGACCGCGGGCCGTTCCTGCACGGCAGGGTCATCGACCTGTCCTACGCGGCGGCGTACAAGGTCGGCATCGCCGCCAAGGGCAGCGGCGAGGTCGAGGTGGAGGCGATCATCCCCGGCGACGGACCGGTCCTCGCCGCGGCGCCGCCGCTGCCGCCGGTCGTCGCGGCCGCGCCGCCCCCCGCGACGACGGCCGCCGCGAAGCCGCCCGAGCCGCCGCCTGCGCCGATCACGCGGGACGCCGCCGGCTTCGTCGTGCAGCTGGGCGCGTTCCGCAACTTCAACAACGCGCAGACGTTCCTCGCGCACGTGCAGGCGCAGCTCGCCGACGCGCAGGTCGAGCCCAAGGTCCGCGACGTCGGCGGCCTGTATCGCGTCTACGTCGGCCCCTATCCGGACCGCGACGAGGCGAAGCGCGTGGGCGACCGCATCACCGCGGCCTTCGGCGTGGCGACCGCCGTCGCGCCGCACTGAGCGCGGAACGGAACTCGCGCGCGCCCCCGCGGTCAACCCGGTTTGCGCGGCCCGTTCGTTATAATCGGCGCGCCTTTGCCGTGTGCGTGCCGTCCTCGCCGCCGGCGCGCGACCGGCACGGCGGCCCACCACCAACAAAGCCCGGCATGCACCGCTCGCTCCGCCTCGTAGCCGTCCTCCTCGCGCTTCTCGCCCTTCCGTTCTCCGCCGCCCGCGCGCAGCTGACCATCGAGATCGTCGGCGGCGCCGGCACGGCCACGCCGATTGCCGTGGTCCCGTTCGGCGGCGAGTCGGCGTTTCCGCTCGGCGTCTCGGGCATCGTCGCCGCGGACCTCTCGCGGTCCGGCATGTTCAAGCTGATCGCCGCGGACGCCGTCGTGCCGCGGCCCACGCGCGCGGAGGAGGTGCAGGCGGACGCCTGGCGCTCGCGCGGGGCGGACGCCGTCGTCGTGGGCTCGATGCAGCCGCTCGCCGACGGGCGCGTCGACGTGCGCTTCGCGCTGGTGGACGCCGTCAAGCAGTCGACGCTCACGGCGATGTCCTACACGGTCACGCCGGCCCAGTTCCGCGCGACCGCGCACAAGATCGCGGACGTCATCTACGAGAAGCTGACCGGCGACCCGGGCGTGTTCTCGACGAAGATCGCCTACATCACCAAGGCCGGCACGCGCTACCAGCTGCTGGTCGCCGACGCCGACGGCGTCGACCCGCAGACGATCGTCACGTCGAACGAGCCGCTGCTGTCGCCGCGCTGGTCGCCGGACGGCAGCCGCATCGCCTACGTGTCGTTCGAGGCGAAGAAGCCCGTCGTCTACGTGCAGAACCTCGCGACGGGCGCGCGGACCGCGGTCGCCAACTTCCGCGGCAGCAACAGCTCGCCCGCCTGGTCGCCGGACGGCCGCCGGCTCGCCGTGACGCTGACCAAGGACGGCGGGTCGCAGCTCTTCGTGATGGGCGCCGACGGCAGCGGCGTCCAGCGCGTGATGACGTCGAACGCGATCGACACCGAGGCGCATTTCACGCCCGACGGCGGCGCGCTGCTGTTCACGTCCGACCGCGGCGGCAGCCCGCAGATCTACCGGCTGAACCTCGGCAGCGGCGCCGTGGAGCGGCTCACGTTCGACGGCACGTACAACGTGTCGCCGCGGCCGCTGCCCGACGGCAAGGGCTTCGTGTTCGTCCGCCGCGACGGCGGCCGCTTCCAGATCGCCACGCAGGACTACGGCACGCGGCAGGTGCAGGTGCTGACGGCCGGTCCCGGCGACGAATCGCCGAGCATTGCGCCCAACGGCCGGCTGATCCTGTACGCGAACGAGGTCGGGGGGCGTGGTATATTGGCCGCAGTCTCCAGCGACGGCCGCATCAAGCAGCGTCTCGTCGCGCCGGCCACCGATGTGCGCGAGCCGGCGTGGGGTCCGTATGCGCGACCGTAGCGCGATCCCGACCGCAGCAGCCCTTCCGTTGATCGACCCATCGCGCCCGCGTCGTTCGGCGCCTGCGCGCCTTACCGAGCAGGAGGCCCCATGAAGAAGATCGTCCTCGCCGCCATCGCCGCGGCGTTCCTCGCCGGCTGCCAGACGACGCCCACGACCGCGCCCGTCGAGGACAAGTCGGCTACCGCGGATCCGTCCGCGGCGGCGGCGGGCGCGTCGACCAGTGGCACGCGCACGGCGGGCGTGTCCGGAACGAGCACGGCGCAGACCAATCCGCTCAAGGACCCGAGCAACATCCTGTCGAAGCGCAGCATCTACTTCGAGTTCGACAGCTTCGCCGTCGCCGACCAGTACAAGCCGATCATCGAGGCGCACGCGAAGTACCTCGCGGCCAACCGCAACGCGAAGGTCGCGCTGCAAGGCCACGCCGACGAGCGTGGCTCGCGCGAGTACAACATCGCGCTCGGCCAGAAGCGCGCCGACGCGGTCAAGCGGATGATGACGCTGCTCGGCGTGCAGGAGACGATCGTCGAGACGGTGAGCTTCGGCGAGGAGAAGCCGAAGAACCCCGGCCACGATGAGGCGTCGTGGGCCGAGAACCGCCGCGTCGACATCGTCTACGCCGGCGAGTGACGCGCGTGCGTGCGCCGGCGCGCCGCTGCGGGCGCGATCCCGCGCCCGGGCGGCCGCTCGCCCGCGCGCCGGAGGGGATCGGGGTGAGGGCGGCGTTGGTCGTGCTCGCGCTCCTGTGCGCGGCACCCGCCGCCCAGGCGGGGCTCTTCGACGATGAGGAGGCGCGCAAGAGCATCGCGGCCACCAGCGCGCGCCTCGACCAGGTGCAGAAGGACCTCGAGGCCCGGCTCTCCGCGCTGGAGCAGCAGGCGAAGAACCAGTCGCTCGACCTCCTGCGCGACCTCGAGGCCATCAAGGCCGACGTTGCGCGGATTCGCGGCCAGATCGAGGTGCTGACGTACGAGTTGGCCGAGGCGCAGAAGCGCCAGCGCGACCTGTACGTCGACCTCGACTCGCGCATGCGCAAGCTCGAAGGCGGTCCGTCCGCTGCCGGCGCGGCACCTGCCGCCGATCCCGCGACGGCGCCGGCGATTGCGAATGCGCCGGCTGCCGCACCTGCGGCCCCCGCCGCCGCACCGCCGCTCGCCGTGCCGGCGACGCCGCCCGCGGCCAACGAGCAGCGCGCATACGACGCCGCGCTGGAGGCCTTCAAGCGCGGCGACTACCCCGGCGCGATCGGCGGCTTCCAGTCGTTCGTCAAGACGTATCCGAGGAGCCCGCTCGCGCCGTCGGCGCAGTACTGGGTCGGCAACGCGCAGTTCGCGCGCAAGGACTACCGGGCGGCGATCGCTTCGCAGCGGCAGCTGATCCAGCTGTGGCCCGACAGCGCGAAGGTGCCCGACGCGCTGCTCAACATCGCGTCGGCGCAATCGGAGCTGGGCGACAGCGCCGCCGCGCGGCGCACGCTCGAGGAACTGATCGGCAAGTACCCGCAGTCGGAGTCCGCCGCGAAGGCAAAGCAGCGGCTCGGCGCGCGATAGCGGTCCGTTCTCGTCCGCGCTGGTTTCGTCCGCGCCGGTCCCGCCGCGCCGGCCCCCCGTTCTTGTGTCATCCCGACCGCAGGGAGGGATCTGCTTTCGCGCACCCGCGGACCTGTCGCAAGAACAGCAGATCCCTCCCTGCGGTCGGGATGACACCGATGATTGGGTCGGGTTGGCACCGCATGCGGCGATCGACGCTGCCCCCCGGCCGTAATGCGAAGATAGCGGCATGCCCGCCAAGTCCTTCGCCGCGCGTGTCATCGCGTGGCAACGCGCGCACGGCCGCCACGACCTGCCGTGGCAGCGCACGCGCGACGCGTACCGCATCTGGCTGTCCGAGATCATGCTGCAGCAGACGCAAGTCGCGGCGGTCGTTCCCTACTTCGAGCGTTTCCTCGCGGCGTTCCCGGACGTCGCGGCGCTCGCGCGCGCGCCGCTCGACGACGTGCTGGCGCATTGGAGCGGCCTGGGCTACTACCGGCGCGCGCATCATCTGCACGCGGCCGCGCAAGCGATCGTCCGCGACCACGGCGGCGCGTTTCCGCCGGACGCGGTCATGCTCGCGACGCTGCCGGGCGTAGGCCGCTCGACGGCCGCCGCGATCGCGGCGTTCGCGTTCGGCGCGCGCGCGGCGATCCTCGACGGCAACGTGAAGCGGGTGTTCGCGCGCCATCGCGGCGTCGCAGGCTGGCCGGGGTCGCCGAAGGTCGAGGCCGAGCTGTGGCGGATTGCCGACGCGGCGCTGCCGCCACGCGACGTCGACGCGTACACGCAGGGCCTGATGGACCTGGGCGCCACCGTTTGCGCACGCGCAAATCCGCGCTGCGACGCCTGTCCCGTCGTCGCCGATTGCGTCGCCCGCCGCGATGGCCGCACGGCCGAGCTCCCGGCGCCGCGTCCGCGCAAGGCGCTGCCGCACCGCGCGATCCGCGTGCTCGTGATCGAGCGCAACGGCGAGGTCCTGCTCGAGAAGCGGCCGCCCACCGGCGTATGGAGCGGGCTGTGGAGCCTGCCCGAGTGCGCGCTCGGTGACGACGTGCGCGACGTCGCGCGGGCGCGCTTCGGCGCCCGCGTCGAGCTGCGCGACGCTCTGCCGCCGATCGAGCACGGATTCACGCACTTCGCGCTGACGCTCCATCCGCAGCGCGTCGCTGCGCCCCGATGGCCGGCGCGCGCCGAAGCGCCGGACACGCGGTGGCTCGCCCCCGCCGATGCGGAGCGCGCGGCGCTACCCGCGCCGATCCGGAAGCTGCTGCGCTCGCTCGCGCGGCCGGGCACGCTGGCAGAATGACCGGATGTGGCGCGGTCTCGTCGTTGCGATCGTGGTGGCGATCGGATTCCTGATCGGCAGCCCGTACTTCAGCTGGGTGCTTTTCCGCGTGATGGGCGAGCAGACGGCGTGGTCGGTCAATCGCGACAACACCAAGAGCACACTGGTCTGGGGACCGGACATCGTTCCGCCCGACTGGGTCCCCGTGATGCCCGGCACGCTGCTGATCAAGAGCGGGCGCTGGATCGAGTACGAGGGCCGGCCGTCGAAAAGCGGCAGCCTGGAACTCCTGAGCCACGACGATGCGCCCGCGATCCTCGCGTGGTACGCGCAGCAGCTCGCCGAGCGCGGCTTCGCGGTCGCCCGGACCCCGGAGGCATCGGACATCCAGCGCCTCATGGCCGTCGAAGGCGAGGTCCGCGCCGCCAACCCGGCGCTCGGGGTCGACGTGCGCGTCGTCGTTCGCAGCCGCCAGGGATTATTGCTGCGGCCGCGGCTGGTCGAGGTGCATTGGTTCGATCGTCCGGGCGCCAAGTCCTGACCGGTCAAACCGAGCCTGGCCCGGATTCGGACAATTCGTCCGCCGCATCGCCATCGACCGCGCGTGCGGGTGAGGGCACGCAGCGGCCGCGCGACCCTCAAGGCCTGATCGCAGCCGCGAGATCGCGCAGGTCGGCTGGAATGCGCCGGTCCGCGTCGGGCACGAGTTCGCGAAAGTCGCGCAGCTCGCGGATCGCGTCCGCCGTGCGGCCCTCGTCGCGCAGCTTGCGGATCTGCGCGATCCACGCATCCGGATCGCGCGCCTTCATCCGCGCCTCCTCCGACGGCGCAGCGCGCTTGGCGAGCGCGGGCGCGGCCGGTGCCGCCTGCTCGCGCGACGCATCGCGCGCGAACGCGTTGTCCCGCGTCCGCGTCGCCGCCGCTGGCGCGGGTGGCGCGGGCGCCGCTGCCAGCGACGACACGGCCCCGGCGCCCGCCTGCGCCGGCGCCGCAGGCGGGGTGGCCGCAACCTTCTGACGGTCCGCTTCGGCGAAGTCCTTGCGCGTGACCTCGCGCTTGTCCTGCTCGATGTTCGCAGCGGATGCGGGCACGGGTTCCGCGCGCGACGCCTGCGCGACGCCTGCGGGCGTGGGAGCGTCGGCGGCCGGCGGTGGGTTCTTCATCGCGGCCGATTCGACCTTGCGCGGCGCCGGCGCGGTCGGGAATGGCTCCGGCGCACGCTCGGCGAGCTTGCCGGCGACCGCGGGGGCCTCGCGTGCGCCCGCCGTCGGTGCCGGAGGCGCCGCGGGTACGGGCGGCGCGCTCGCCGGCGGCGGCAGCGCATCCTGCTTGTACTTCGCCGCGGTTTCGTTGTCGGCCGGACGCGGCGGGGCGGCGGGCGCGATGCGCGCTTTCGCGTCGGCGCCCGCGGCCGTCGGCGACGCGGCAGGCGCCGTCTTCGCAAGCTCCCGCTGCGGCGCGACGGCGGCGATGCGCTCGGTCGGCGCGACCACGCTCTCGTCGCGCGGCGACATCTGCAGCAGGCCGACGGCGATGGCGCCGATCGTGGCCGCGGCGGCGAGCGGCATCCACCAGCGCTGCGGACGGTTCGCCTCGCGTCCCGGTTCGACTTTCGCGGGCCCGCTGCCGGCCGCGCGGTGCGCCGCCGCGAGGATCGCGCGGTCGAGTTCGGGCGGCGGCGCCTCGCTCGAATGCGCGCGCCACGCGCGCTCGAGCGCGGGATCGCGTTCGCGAGATTCCGGTCCGGTCGTCATGACCACTCCTCGTGCGCGGAGCCGAGCGCGCCGCGCAGCTTCGCCACCGCGTAGCGCAGGCGGCTCTTCACCGTTTCCGTGCCCACGCCCGTGAGCTCGGCGATCTCGGCGAGCGACAGCCCGCCTTCGTGCTGGAGCAGGAACGCGTCGCGCTGCTCGGCCGGCAGCGCATGCAGCGCCGCGTGCAGCTGGGCGCCGAGCTCGCGCGACTGCGCGCGTGCCTCGGGTTCGTGCCGCTGCGCACCGGGCAGCGACTCGACGAGGCCGCGCGTGCCGCCGCCCTCGTCGTCGTCGCAATCCTCGTCGATCGACACGAGCTTCGCCTGCGCGCGCGCGCGCCAATGGTCGACGAGGCGGTTGTGCGCGAGCGTGTACAGCCACGTCGTGAATTTCGCGGTCGGCACGTAGGACGCGCGCACGCGGATCGCGTTCATCCACACGTCCTGGAAGAGCTCGTCGGCCACGCCGGCGTCGCGGCAGTGGCGCAGCAGGTACCGGTAGACGCCCCCTTTGTGGCGCGCGTAGAGCGCGTCGAACGCGCCGGCGTTCCCGCCACCATAGGCGAGCATCAGCGCCTCGTCGGTGTCGGTGGCGGGCGAGCCGGGCATGGCCCGCCCAGTATGCAAGCGCGCCCGGCGCGTTTCAACGCCGGGCGCGTCGCGTGAAGCGGGGCGCGGGAGCACGCGGCCGCCTTACCGTGCGTTCACCGATTGGGATCGGGCGCGAACCGCAGCGCGCCGGGGAACGGGTTCGGCTCGCGGCGCGCGATGTACGGCGTCGGTGGCGGGAGTACGCCCAGCGCGACGAGATTCTCGCGGCGGTCGTACTGGATCGCGACCGTCTCGCCCGGCGTCGACGTCGCGCGCTCGAACTGCGTGACGGTGACGCGTGAGTCCTCGCTGCGGCCGTGGCCGGTACCGAGCTTGCCGAGCGTCCTGGCCTGGTCCTTGAAATCCTGCCGCGTGGCTTCCGCCGAGGACTCGTTGTCGCGCGCGCCGGCGGCTTGCGCAGGCGCCGGGGCGGCCGGTGCGTCGGCGCGCTCGCTCTTGGCGACGCCGCCGGGCTGCGGTTCGGATCCCGCCAGCCGACCGCGGTAGTCCTGCTCGCGCCACGCGACCCGCTTCGGACGCTCCTGGAACACGGCCACGCCGATGACGCCGACGTTCTGCGGCCGGCCGGTGCGCGCCGCATACGAGTCGCCGAGGTCGGTGAAGTAGAACGCCGCCGTGCGCTCGAGGCTCTTGCGCCAGCCGGCGATCTCGACCGACCCCCACGGGTCGAGCACGTAGCCCGATTGACCGGGCGACGCCGTATCGCCGGAAATGACGTTGACGCCGTCCACGCTCGTGACGACGAGGATGCGCCCGCCCGTGCAGTTGCGGATGCGCACCGCGTACTCGTGGCCGGGCACGCCGACGATGTAGTGGCGGCCGTCCTTCTGGTAGATGGGCAGCGCCGTGCCGTCGACGCGGTCGTACACGTCGACCTGCACGAGGGCGCTCTTCAGGTAGGGCGGTGCGTACGGGGGCGCGTCGGCCTGCGCGGTGGCAGCACCGGCCGCGAGGCCGAGCGTGACGAGCGCCGCCGCCAGCGCCCGCCGCCACGTGGAATGGGTCTTGTCCATGTCCGTCTCCTTCGGGTCCCGGCCTCGTTGCGGGCCGTGCCCTCCCTTCAACGCGGGGGAACCGGCGGCAGGGTTAAGGGCATCCCCGCGGCGGGAGTCCCTGGTGGAATAATGGTGTCCATGGACCCCGCCCAAGTTGCCAAGCTCCCGCTGATCGTCGCGTCGCTCGCGTTCGTGCTGGCGTTCGTCTTCGGGGCGGTCGCGAACCGCGTGAACTTCTGCACGATGGGCGCCATCGCCGACATCGTGAACTTCGGCAACTGGCACCGCATGCGTATGTGGGTGCTCGCTATCACCGTGGCCATCGTTGGAAGCGCCATCCTGGTCCTGACCGGGCAGGTGGACCTCAGCAAGTCCATCTTCACCGGGGCCCGGGTCGCGTGGGTGTCGGCCATCGTCGGCGGGTTCCTGTTCGGGTTCGGGATGACGCTCGCCTCCGGCTGCGGCAGCAAGACGCTGATCCGCGCCGGGGCCGGCAACCTCAAGTCCTGGATCGTCTTCGTGATGATCGGAATTGCCGCCTACATGACGCTGCGGGGGCTCTTCGCCGTCTGGCGGACCAACGCGCTCGACGTGTGGCGGCTCGACTTGGCGCCGCTCGGGGCGGCGACGTCCGACCTGCCGACGATCCTCGCCGCGCTGGGCGTCCCGGCCGTGAAGGCCTGGCTGCCGTTCGTCGTGGCCGCCGTGCTCGCGGTCTTCGTGTTCAAGGACATGGAGTTCCGCAAGTCGCCCGAGCTGATCGTCGGCGGCCTCGTGATCGGGCTCGTCGTCGTCGGCGGCTGGTACGTGTCGGGGCACCTCGGCTACGTGTCCGAGGACCCGGCCACGCTGGAGGAGAAATTCTTCGGCACCAACAGCAACCGGCTGGAGTCGTTCAGCTTCGTCGCGCCGATCGCCTACACGCTCGAGCTCCTCATGTTCTGGAGCGACCAGTCGCGGATCGTGACGTTCGGCATCGCGGCCGTCCTCGGCATGCTCGCGGGGTCGGCGGCCTATGCGCTCGCGTCGCGCACGTTCCGCTGGGAGGGCTTCGGCTCGACCGAGGACGTGGCCAACCACATCGTCGGCGGCGTGCTGATGGGCTTCGGCGGCGTCACCGCGCTGGGCTGCACGATCGGCCAGGGCATCACGGGCGTTTCGACGCTGGCGGTCGGTTCGTTCCTGGCGCTCGCGGCCATCATCGGCGGCTGCGTGGCGGCCATCCGCTACCAGGAATGGCGGATGTCGAAGATCGCGTAGTCGGCCGATCCGCGACCTGCCGCGTTAAGTCCCCATGATCGTCTTCGACCTCCGCTGCGTGCACGGCCACGGCTTCGAGGGCTGGTTCGCCTCCGGCGAGGAGTTCGCGCGCCAGCAGGGCGCGGACCTCGTGCGCTGCCCGGTCTGCGACGACGCGCGCGTCGAGCGGCTGCCGTCGGCGCGCGTGCGGGTCAAGAAGGGCGCCGCGACCGCCGACTTGCCGGCGCCCGCGGCCGAACCTATGTCCGACGTCGTCGCTGGCCTGCCCGCCGAGCTGCTCGCGAAGCTGCGCGAGGCGGTGCGCAACACCGAGGACGTCGGCGAGCGCTTCCCCGAGGAAGCGCGCAGGATCCACTACAAGGAAACGCCCGCGCGCTCGATCCGCGGCAAGGCGTCGCGCGAGGAAGCCGAGGAGTTGTCCGAAGAGGGCATCGAGTTCGCGGCGCTGCCGCCGTTCCTGACGCGCGAGCACCAGTAGCCGCGACGAGAAACCGAGCCACGCTCGGTTTACCCTCGCCGGTCACAGAAATGAGGGTCAGACTCGAATTTCCAGACGCGAGTCGCGTGGTTACGGCATTTGTGCAGGAAATTCGAGTCTGACCCTCATTTCTCGCCGCGCGCGCCGGCCTTCACCAGCATCGCCGCGATCGCCGCGTAGCCGCGCGACCGCGCGTGCGCGAGCGGCGTCACGCCGCCGCGGTCGGCGATGTTCACGTCGGCGCCGTGCGCGATCAGCAGTTCGACCACGCGCTGATGGCGCGGCCCGCCGTCGGACAGCACGATCGCCTCCAGCAGCGCGGTCCAGCCCAGGTTGTTCACGTGGTTCACGTCGACCTTCGTGCGCGTCAGCAGCTCGTCGACCACCTCGACGTGCCCGCGCTCCGCCGCGGGGATCAGCGCCGTGCCGCCGAAACGGTTGGTGATGCGCGGATCCGCCCCCGCCGCGATCGCGAGGCGGAGGATGTCGAGCAGGCCTTCGGCGCCCGCGTACAGGAACGGATTGTCGAGCCGGTCGTCACGCAGGTTCACGTCGGCGCCGGCCGCGAGCATTGCCTCCACCGCCGCGGCCTTGCGTGCGTGCGTGGCCGCCATCGCTGGCGTGCGGCCGCGCTCGTCGCGGGCGTCGACGTTCGCGCCCGCTGCGAGCGCCTTCGCAATGGCGCGCGCGTCGCCCGCCTCGGCGGCCGCGAACAGTTCGCGGTCGACCGGACGCATGCGCTCGCGCTCCTGCGCCGCCGCCGGTAGCACGGCCAGCGCGAGCAGCCACGCGAGCGCGGCGCGACGCAGCGGAGCGCAACTTCGGGTAACGACCGCCATGCGCGCCCGCGACGCGTTCAGCGCAGCCGCGGCGCGCCGTCGTCGGCCGGTTGCGGGCCGGAATTCAGGCGTGCGATGCGCGCCCAGTACGCGGCGGCCTCGCACATCGGGCACGCGCGCGACGTGCCGTAGAGCACGCAGCCCGAGAGGTCGCCGGTGCCGAGCCTGCGCGCCGCGTCGCGGATCGCCTGCATCTCGGCGTGCGCCGTCGGGTCGCGGTCGGTGACCACGGCGCTCACCCCCTCGCCGACGATCCGTCCGTCGCGCACGACGACCGCGCCGTACGCCTGGTCGCCGCGCTCGATGGCGAGCCGGCGCATCTCGGCCGCGCGCGCGGCGAACGCGGCGGGCGTCGCTTCGCGCGGCTGCACGATCGGGGCGGCGGTGCCCTGCGCGCGCACGCGCACCGCGGCGGCCGCCAGCGCGGCGGTCGTTGCCGTTGCAAGCAGCGCGCGTCGCGCCGGACGGTACCTGGCGGTCATGCGCGTCAGTATCGTTCAATCGGACGCCGGACAGTAGCGGCGCACGATGCGCGTGCGCCGGCGCGATCCGTAGCGGTCGCCGCCGGCGCGCCCGGGCCGGTGCGCCCCCTGGGCTATAATTTCAGGTTCCTGCGGCGGGCCGTTAGCTCAGTTGGTAGAGCAGCGGACTTTTAATCCGTTGGTCACTGGTTCAAGTCCAGTACGGCCTACCATTCGAATCGCGCTCGCGCCGAGACGAGATTTCCGCGACGGAGCCGGCGTCGCGCAGGTGCGGGACTCGACGGTCGCCGGGCTCGCGCGGGTTGTCCGGAACTCGCGGCTCGTGCTAATATTCGTGCCCTTTCCGAAAGACATTCGGATGCCGATTCCGGTGGCGCAACGCCTCGTGCCGGCAACCGAATCCGAGCGTTCGTGGGCGTGGGCCGTTAGCTCAGCTGGTAGAGCAGCGGACTCTTAATCCGTTGGTCGTAGGTTCAAATCCTACACGGCCTACCACTCCCTTCAGGCACTTGGCCTCGGCTCCCGCCGGGGCCTTTTGCTTTGTGCGCCTGCCTGGTCGGCGCGCGCACTCGGCGCGGGCATGCGGGCCTGCGGAGGCGCATTGCCGGCTCTTGGCCTTCGTGTTGCGCTAGGTCCGACCGGGCCGCGACGTGTGCTGATGCAGCCGGGAGCCAGACAATCGGTTGCCGTCTAGCGCATTCACTCTTGACCGCTACCCGCAGCTTCGGTCCCTGTGGGGCCAGCCACTCCCTTCAAGTGGAGGGGTTCCCCGCGATCGCCGTTCCATGAGTCGCTTACTCTGCTCCTTCGGCGTCGGCTAGTTGGTCGCCTTACGGTTGCCCGCTCGAAACTTGCGGGACGCCATCTACGAGCGATCCTGAACCAACGGAGATTGATGCACCGTCAAACAGCGTTCGATCTCTGCGGACTCAAGTCTTAACTTGGTCCGGGATGTCGTAGGAGTTCGCGAGGCGTGCCATCCCAAAATGGCCAAGTGTCCAATGCCAATGCCATCGTCGAAGGGACGATTGCGTCGCGGGCGAGGCTCTGCTACGGAGAACTCGATAGCGACTCAACGTTGTCGCGGGGCACGGCATGGGCTCGGCGTGTAGCGTAATCCCAGAGAATCACGTAGTTTGAATTGGCCATCACGAGTTCAATTTCGGGACCCAAGGGCACGTGATTTCGATCCTTTAGGACTATCTGTAGTTCAGACTGCTTGGGTGGAGCGCCCTCGACCAGATTCACGATCGTCACTACCGTCGCACCAATTACGGAAGCAATCATTGTGAGTGCAAGGAGTACCAGCGCCTCGGCCGTTGGGCTACGGTGAACCGGTCTCAGCAATCTAGCCACCCCGTACATCGCGGCGGGCAGCGCGCACGACAGAACCCAGGCGAATGCATACGCTCTTCCCTTGAAGGCATACATAACTCCCGCAAGGAAGAGGATTGGGACAAGATATAGCAACAACAGGAACCATCCGAAGCGTTTGGCATGTTCCTGGAACCGTCGTTGCTCGCCAGCCGATCGCCTGCTGCTCTCAGCCACACCAATCAAGAATGCACCGACTGAGACAATTGATGAAAGCAGAAACAACCAAAACGTCGAAGCGCTTGAAGCCAGATAGTCCGCAATAGTGAAAAGCGGACTTGCGCTTAGGCCAATTCCCCAAAGCAGCAATGTCGCGCGAATATAGCCCGCGACCAGAAAAAGCACAGATATGAAAGCAATCAGCGACATGACGTCGCCAAAGGTCATCTCAAGATTAAATCCGAATCGACGTCCAATCTCGCTCCGAATCGTCCGAATGCGCTCATTGATCACCGCACGCACTTCGTCCGATACGTCTGCGGGGAGGTGCTGATTCTCCGGATAGATTTCTCGCGCACGAGCTTCGCGCAATTCTGCGATGCTTTGAAGGCCGGCTTGTCTCCGAATGCTTGCATCGTGCACAAGATATCTTGCGAGGGCCAATCGAGCCGTCTCCGAAGCGATCGTCTTGTCTCGGAGCGCCGATAGCTGGGGTCCTCGATGCGCGACAATGGCCCTCGTTTCGTCTGAGACATTGTTTGCGCAGTCTGTGAGATGTCCGGCGACAGCCTGGATCAAGGCGTCGTCGGTACTCGAATCGGAGGGAAGTCGGAATGTCTTGTCAACGTCCCTAATTTCCCAGCGGGCCCAATCCCAAAGCAAGAGCCAGTCTTCCTGATCACCTGGGCGCTTGTCTTTCGAGCGCGACTTTCTGAGCCAGTTCAATGCTTTCATGACATAGCTCATTGGCAGCTGCGTGTATCAGGCCGCTTTCATTCCACCTTCCACGGTGGCAATTGCCTTGTCGCTTAGGCCGTATAGCTCGTTCACCAATGTATCAATTTCGTGGTCAAGCGGACAGGGTGTGGCCACCCAAAGCAAGGAGCCCAACCGCAGCCTGAATCCACACAAGTAAGTGCCGACGATTACTCAATCGGCCACGCGGGTATTGCCGCGTCGATCTCGCCCTGCAAGGAAATCGTCTCATCGAGAGCGGCAATGACGCGCCGGTAGTGGTCGAGTTCGTTGAAAGTCAGCATGCGTTCTCTGCGGTCTTTGATCCACTTATGCGCGACTTGGTAGCCCCCAATATGGTACTTCCAGACTTGTGGCGATACGCCGGCAAAATACTGATCTGCATTAATCCACACGCGCTGCAACTGCTCGTCGTACGCCGCACGGTCCACCAAGTTGTTGCCCGCGACTGGATATTCCGGCTGTCTTGAGCCGGTCGTCCTCAACAGATGAAGGTCCATGAGCTGGTACCCAAGGCCCGCGAGGCGCGCGAAAACCTTGATTGAGCTCGTAACGGGAAGTCGGGGAAAATCAGTTCTGTGAAAAGTCGCGTAGCGTAATCGGTAGGTCGGAGAGTAGAACACAGCATAGGTATACGCGAGCAGGTCTTCAGGCCCGATGGTTGTTGTCAGGTCCCCTTTCCCTCGCTCTAGCCATGCGATGCCTAGCTTCCCTGCGAGATATGTCTTGAAGCTCTCCTTTAGGTTGGCGCGGTTGGTCTCCAGCAGTTCCGTGCTCGTGCCGTGAATGTAGAGCGGAATGGTCGTGCTCGCGTCGTATACGGCAGCGATCTTCCTCTCAGTAATCACGTCCGAGCAAAGTGTCGCGAAGGGTTCCTTTGACTGCCGGTTCACGAGTAGACAGAGATTGTCAGCAAGCATGTGCCCAAGAACCTCCGGTCGGGGCCAGTCGACCATCCGAGGGTCATAGAGCACGTAACGCACGTCAAATGGGCGATACAACGTCGGGCGGATCAAGTCACGCCAGGGGGCACCAGTGCGCAAATTGAGACGTGCCGCGACCAAGGACCACTGGCGGGTATCACCGGAAGCGTAGTCCGCAACACTCTTGTCGGGGAAGAACGCCGTCCTGATCTCGGCATCGGATAAGTGTGGATCTAGAAAGGTCTCTATACGGGCTACAAGCTCGTCGCGCGTAAAGGCTACAACTAAGTGGTCTCGGGAAGACTGAAAGCCAAGACCGCAGACCCCAAAGATATCCTTCACGCCAGGCAGCTCGTGGTACTCAGCAGCAAACTCGTTGTCGCGCGGGTAGAAGAAGAGAAATGGGCGTGCCGGCTCGAGGGGAGTCCATGGCGTGTTTGAGACATCGTGTGATTCAAGCCATTCGTACTTCTGCGCGCGCGTTCCCCATAGTTCCGCGTGGCAGGTTAGGCGGGGAGCGTCTTGCTTTCCCGTCCTGATCATCAGACAGATGGCGACGCCCTGCTGAATATCAAAGACGTTTTCATCTTTTGATCCATCGGGCGCCCTTTCCTTCTTCTTGCTATTGCCGTGCAGATCGAGGAGATGAATCTGATCGAAGGTCTGCATCAAGCTGTGCCGCATCCCACGAAAGGTCGGGTTGTCGAGATAGCTGTGGTTAGTCACGAACCCGAGCACGCCATAGCCAGTCTTTTCGATCCGCCATTGGGCAAAGCGCAGGAACTTGACATAGTCGTCGTTGAGCCAGTGTTTGCGCTCCTGAAGCGGCCCGCCGTTGGGCTCCCGCTTGTATGTACCGACAAGATCCTCAATCCACCTTCCGCGGTTTGAAGAGATGCCAGAGTAGGGGGGATTGCCAAGCACAACCATAATCGGCACTTCCCGTTTTACCTCACTAGCGGCAGCGGCCTCATCAGCGAGCCATTGTGCAAAGAGTGGAAGCCCCGCGAACTCGTGGGCCTCTTCGAGACTGTTGGTCAAGAAGACGCGTAGGCGCTCGTCTGCAGCAAAGTCATAGCCGGTTTCTTGAAGCTTTAGCCCCAGCTTCATGTGAGCGACGGCATACGGTGCCATCAGCAGTTCAAAGCCGTAAAGTCGTGGCAGTAGATGCTGTGCGACGTAGCTGGGCCAAAGGCCCTTGCCACCACCGAAAGCTTCCTTAATCTGGGCGACGATGGCATGCAGGAACGTTCCAGTTCCGCAGGCCGGGTCGAGAATCTGCACTCGGTGGGTGGTAGCTTCTTTGAATTTCTTCTTGGCGCCTGGCGTCGGAAACTGGAGCTTTACGGTACTGCGGTCGGCAAGGCCGCTCTTTAGCCCGAAGTCCCGCTTCAGGATTGCGTCAACAGAACGGACGATATAGCTGACGACGGGCTCGGGGGTGTAGTAGACGCCGCGCGCCTCTCGCATCTTGGGGTCGTAAGCGGCGAGAAAGGTCTCGTAGAAGTGGACAACTGGGTCTTCCTTCCTCGTGGCCTTCCCGAAATCCTCCAGGATAGCCGCCATGTCGGCTTTTGCGAGCAACTCTGCAAGATCATCGACGGCCCATGAAATCCGCTCGTCCAAGTCGGCCCCAGCAATAGTGTTGAACAGCCTTCGCAGGAATGGGTTTGTCTTTGGCAGTTCGCGACTGGCGTGTTCGCGCGAGAATCCGAGGCCGGTATGGTTGCAGCGCGCGGCGAACAGACCGTAGGCGATCGTTTGCGCGTACATATCCGCGAATTGGTCGACCGAGAGATCGTTGATCAGGACCTTTTTGAATGCTTCGTACTGTCCATGCAGGTCGCCCCTACCTCCCTCGTGGGCGAATGCTTCGCGGATCAGGTCGTGAAGCAGACGGGCAACACGTGCCATTCTTTCCGCGAGTTCGCGGGAATTGGCGATTGTCGGGACTTCCGCGTCGAAAAACGCCTGAAGCAGGGCCTCAAGCTGTGCAGCGGCGTCAGGGCGCCGCTTCAGTCCCCCATTCTTTTGCCAACTGCCGAGGTCGACGGTCTGGACGCGATCACCGTTCCGGTACAGACGGAACTCTAGGTAGTCGGTCAAAACCAAGTTGCGGAGGCTACCGCGGTACCGCTTCAGCTGCTCCGAATCCTCCATCTTGTCCAGATCGACGCCGACGTCCTTGGCCTCGACGTAGCCAAGGGGCGTGTTCTTGTGCGTGACAATGAAATCAGGGGACCCGCATTCGATCCGGCGCGGCTCGTTGGTGGCCGTGATGCCGGGGCGAATAGATTCAAGAAGTGCCTTCAGCGCAGGGCGGTGAGTATGTTCAGTAGCGTTGGAAGCTCTGAGGGCCTGGTTCAACTTGTTGAGATAGTCAGTAACAACCATCACCATGTCGGCCTCTCCGTAACGACGCGGAGCGATGCTCCACGCTAGCGATGTCACATCGCACCGACAGCATTGCCGCGCGTACCTCGGTGCCATACGTCGTCAGTCGCGTTACTGAACCTCGGGCCGCCATGATTGAGTGCTGCTTCAGGGGTGAATGGGTTGCGCCTACACGCGATCTGACACTGCCCAGCAGATCAACTTGTACGGAAGACAAATCATCGATGCGACCCAGCATTGCGAATGCTAGACAAAGTCACTACGGAAATGAGACCTTACCTCGATTTTCCAACGGTCGGCCCAAAGCACGTGGGCGCGCGTCGGCAGCATGTTCAGTCGCCGGCGGCCTCGTATGCAGTCTTCAGGAGTTCGCGGAGCAATACTTCGTGCTTCTTCACATCGCCTTTTGCTAGGCGAATTCGATATCTGCCCCAGCGAGCATCGTATTCCATTACGTCGAGGCCAGCTTCATCAAGCTTTGCTTGTGTCTCGTCGGTCCGCTCAAGCCGGGGCTCCAGGCGCATCCAATCTTTCTTGGGTCTGAAAATGACGAAATTGCTGGGCTGACCATCCTTCGCCAGGCCTATGCAAAACTTGTTGTACTTAAGCGATAGGTCTGGAGCAATCTCCTTCACCATCGCAGCAAGCGCGTCAGTCATTTCCATCGTCGACTTGCTTGCCCGTTTTTCCCAAAAGGCCCGGTCTGTAACTTCTGAAACTTCCTCATCCTCGCCGACGAGGCCAAGGCGCGTCTCACTCAGAACTGTCGTGAAGACGAGTGATACGTTCTCCCCCATCTGGAACGCCTGCATCTGAATGGCAGTCAACGGAATGGCGCCATTGAACAAGGCAATTACGTTTAGAAATCTGCTTGTGATTTCTTCCGCCACGATTACCGCGGTGTGGTCATATTGCGGGTAGCGCCGCCTTTCAATGTCCCAGTACTCGACGGTGCGGACTATGTGTGACTCATCCGTTTTGCCGAGCTGAAGCTCTACTTCAAAGCGGCGATTGGTTTCCGCGTCCTGAAGGAGCATATCCAGTCGACCAGCCTGCGCATGAACCCGCTCCTTGTCCTTCACGACAAGGTCCCCAAGACCAAGCAAGCCAGGGTCTTCGGCTATCCGCTCCTGAACCCATCTCTCGGTAAACTCTGGATGATTCTTTAACCAGATCCGCTGCGGCTTGGTGTATTTGAGTTGCGACATGGCAATCGCCCTGCGTTGGTGCTGGAATCGCAAGGATACCCAGTCGGAGGCGGGAATAGAACTCAGACCGATATGCCGATGGGTAAGGCGACGGATACGCTCGCATGCGCTCGCCCATCAGCGGGGCCATAAGGCCCGACCACCCCGCTCGACTTCCTCGGCTTCGCACGAGCACCCGACTGCCGACACCGGACAGGCCAGGCCCGACGCCCCCGTTGCTCATGCAGTGGCCATCGTCCAGTCCCGATGCAGCGCGTCCCGGGCGAGTGCAAGCCGGTTGAAGGCGCGCAATCCCCGCTGCTGCTCTTCGCCTGACAGTTCGGCCCGGAGATTCTCCAGCCACGCGCAACAATTGCCGAAGTCGTCGTCGATTTCGCGCTTCCCGCGCCGCACCGCCCAGCGCACCCAGGCGTAGGCCATCGCGTCGTCGTGCTCGACGCCGTAGCCGCCTTCGTACATTCGGGCCAGCCAGTAGGCGGCGGACAGGTCCCCTTCGAGGGCAAGGCGCTCCAGATCTTCGCGGTAGTCCGAAAGACGCCCCATCGCGAAGACATTTCCCCGCTCGGCCGCATCGATGTGCCATTGCGCGGCATCCAGGAGACTCTGCGCCGTGCCGCGGCCGAGCTCGTATGCCGTGCCCACTTCGAGCATCCCCTCGGGGCAGCCACCGAGCGCCGAGCGCAGAAACCACTCGAACGCTTCGTGTTCGTCCGGCGGGACGCCATCGCCCGTGCGAAACCGGATGCCGAGATTCAATTCGGCGTCCACCTGGCCCTGCTGCGCCGCCTCGCGGTACCAGCGGAGGGCCTCTGCGACGTTTCTGGGCGTCCCCATGCCGTTGAGGTACATCGAACCCACGTTGTTCTGTGCGTCCGCATGGTCCTGCAGGGCGGCGGCGAGGTACCACCGCAGCGCGGCCTCGTAGTCCTGTGGCACGAAGTCGCCTTCGCGATAGGCTTCGGCCAGATGGAATTGAGCGAAGGCATCGCCCGCTTCGGCGGCAGAGATGAGCAACGCGGGGTCGTTCGTATCGATCGACATGGGCTTCTCCATCGGCAGTTGGACATCTTGGCGATGTTCGGACTCTCCGCGCGTCGCGTTCACTCATCGCTGACGAACGCTTCCTTTCGCAGCACCGACTCGCCTTCCCAGCGATAGGCCACCAGGGAGCGACCCATGCCTGCGCCGTAGTCGACGCATGCGGCGTGGGGCGAGAGGGGTTCCGGAATCCCGTACCACCAGTAGTGGCCGAAGAAGACCGGGATCTCGTCGTAGTAGCCAAGCCGAGCCGCGTCGGGGATGGGCGTGTCGGGCAGTGCCGCTTCCTCCTCGGGAGAGCCGAGGATGGCGGCCTTGCGGTACGTGTCCGCCGCGCGGTCCCACCAGCGAACCCGGACGTGATGGCGCCGCTTGCCTTCCTTGTCGTGGAACGCGGCCCCGGGCGGCAACGCGATCTCCAGTCCCTTGAGCAAGCCTTCGATGGCGCGGTATTCCACGGATCCCCGTCGGCTCCCCGCAACCACCAGCGCCGGATCGAGGCGCCGCCCGGGCTTGAGCCGCGGTTCGATCTCGGCCATGTGGCCGGGATGCCAGCACGCATGGATGACCCGCAGGCCGGGCAGCTCCAGCCAGAGCGGCAGGGTAAGGAACCAGCGGACGAGTTCCGCATGTCGGACCGGGTCGTGCTCGGTCTCCCTCAGGAATGCCGCATGCTGCTTGCGGTTGTGCGGGATGCGACGGCGGAGGTGCTCGCCGTCGCACTCCGGATCGGGCATGTACCAGGCGATGGCGTTGAATTCATGGTTTCCCATCACCGCTTGCCCGGTTCCGGCGTCGAGCATCTCGCGGACGATGTGGATCGTGTCCAGCTGGCCCGGTCCGCGGTCGACCACGTCACCTACGAAGATGGCCGTCCGTTCCGGATGACGCCAGGCACCCAGGCGGTGCCGGTATCCCAGCGTGCGCAAAAGTGCGGTCAGCTTGTCGGCGTGCCCGTGAATGTCGCCAATGATGTCGTGTCCCATCGATTGCCCTCGTCTGTTCGTTGCACTACACTACTAACTATACGCGACTTAGTGGCTTTATGCAACTAATACACGAGCGATGCCGCAGATGACGGATGAACAAGCAGCGAGCCGGCGTTACCCGATGCCGTTCACCCGCATCGAGCTGGCGGTAATGTCGATCGATGATGGGCGGTTGGTCGTCTTGCTGGGCAAGCGGGCGGAAGCCCCGCACAAGGGGAAGTGGGCGCTGCCGGGCGGTGTGCTGCGCATCGACCTCGATCGGGACCTGGAGGCGGCAGCGCAGCGGGTCGCCGGAGAGCGCCTCGGGGTCGGACTCCCCTTCTTGCGGCAGCTCAAGGCCTCCGGCAGCGCCAAGCGCGACCCGCGAGCGTCGTGGGCACTGAGTATCGCCTACCGCGCATTGATTCCGATTTCAGCCATCGACCCCCGGGCGGGCAAGCGACTGGAGGCCATCAAATGGGTCGCCGCGGACGACGCGGCGGCCGACGCAGGCCTGGCCTTCGACCACGCCGACTTGATCCGGCTCGCGATAGAGAGCACGCGCGACGAGATCGATCGCCTGGCGCTGCCTTACGGCTTCCTGCCGGATCACTTCACGCTGGGGGAGTTGCAGGCCTGCTGCGAAGCCATCCTCGGACGGCGCCTGGACAAGTCGAGCTTCCGGCGGCGACTGGATGAGCGCGACCTGCTGGAGGCGGTGCCGGGTGAGATGCGAACGGGAGCCTTCAGGCCGGCGCGGCTCTATCGCAGGCGGGGGTGAGTGGGCCGCGGCATGCGGAACGGCGCCGCGCGGGTGGCGACAGGCGGTCCGCAGCGGCGCGCGCATGTCGCCGCCGCATTTCCGCCACACGATTCTGTTTCCGAAACGACTCGCCGGCGCCGCGCTGAAAACCCCTCGGTGTCGTCCCGGGACGTGCAGCGACGAGGGACCGGCCGATGCGCAACGCCTCGATTCGTGGCAACTGCGGTTCCCACGCACTGCTCCGGATGACACCGAATTCGAGAGGTGGCCATCAGCCTCGACAGCCCGTCAGGCGGAAATGTCGACAGAGGGACGTCATACCGCCCATCCTCGAATGCCTGCTATCGTAAGGACGATGCGCGATCTTGGGCACGACTTTTGGCGCAACCTGCAAAGCGATCTTGCCGCCGGGCGGCAGTGGCGAGATCGCGCGATCGTGTTGGCCTACGCGGTGATCACCGGTTCGGTCGTGGTCGCATTTACGCTGCTGTCCGAGGTCGCGAGCAGGGGATTCGATTACATGGTCCATCTTGGCGCGATCGGTCCCTGGCTGCCTCTGGTCTGGACGCCGGCGCTCACGGTCGCGCTGCTGTGGTGGACGCGGCGCTTTGCGCCCGGTGCCGCAGGGTCCGGCATCCCTCAGGTCGTCGCGGCCCTCGACGACGCGCTGCCGGCGCACGAGCGGTACCGTCTCGTCTCGCTGCGGCTCGCCGTCGAAAAGGTCGTGCTCGTTTCCGGTGGGCTGTTGGCCGGCCTGTCCATCGGCCGCGAGGGACCGACCGTGCAGGTGGGCGCAGGCGTCATGCAGCACGCGCGGCGCTGGCTGTCCCCGCAATCCGGCATCGATACGCATGACCTGATCGTCGCCGGCGCGGCGGCGGGAATCGCTGCGGCATTCAATACGCCGCTGGGCGGCGTGATCTTCGCTCTCGAGCAGCTTTCACGTCGACGCAGCTTTTCGCACAGCGGACTGGTGATCGTCAGCATCGTGCTCGCCGGCCTGGTCGCCGTGTCGGCCTTCGGCAACCTGAGCTACTTCGGCGAACTGCGCGCCCAGCAGCTGGACTGGTCGTTCTTCGGCCCGGGGCTGCTCGTTGCGTTGGTCACCGGGCTTGCCGGAGGACTGTTTTCGCGCCTGATCGTCGCTTCGACCAAGGGTCTTCCCGACCGTTTTTCGCGCTGGCGTAACCAGTATCCGCTGCGCTTCGCGGCGGGCTGCGGCCTGGCGGTGGCGGTGATCGGAATCGTCGGCGGTGGAGCGACCGTCGGCGCCGGGTACGCACCGACGCGGGCGCTCCTCGAAGGCCATGGCGAGCTGCCGGCGACCTATTCCCTGCTCAAGTTCTGTGCGACGTGGCTGTCGGCGTGGTCGGGCGTGCCCGCCGGCGTGTTCGCACCGTCGCTGGCGATCGGCGCCGGCATCGGCCGGGACGTGGCGCTGCTGACCGGCTTCGGCTCGGATGCCGCGATTCCGCTGATCGCGCTGGGCATGGTGGGATTCCTGGCCGCGACGACGCAGGGGCCGCTCACGGCGTTCATCATCGTGATGGAGATGGTCGCCGGGCACGCGATGGTGCTCAGCCTGATGGCCGCCGCGCTGCTGGCGAGCGGGGTGGCGCGTTGGGTGACGCCGCCGATGTACCTCGAACTCGCCGCGCTCCTCGCGCCTCCGGGCCCGTCTCCCGCGTTGTCGGACGCCGATGCCACTTCGCGTTGACCACGTCCTGCGCCCGGACTCGGGCGCCGCGCATCGGTGGCAACCGGCACGGGTTGGGCCTGCGCAATCCGGTCGTTGCGGGCGACGCCCCCCAGCGAAGCGATTCGGTGCCGCGTTCGCCGTCTCTGCCCGATGGACCGAAGCCTCCGCGAGCTGGCTACGGAACGGCCATTCGACGGCGATCGGCCACTCGCCATCACCGAACACTGCTTCCACGGCCTCGCCACCTTTCCGGAACACCGGGCACGCGTTACCCGAGTATCCGGCAGGTTCCGAAACCTAGGTTTCTGACCGCCCTCCATCGATGCGCGCAAGCGCGGCGGCGATCGACTCCCCGCCACGGGGCCGCACCAGCCGCTCAATCTCGCGGCCGTCGCGCAGGAACACGAGCGTCGGCCACAGCTTGACGCCGAACGATCGCCCGAGCCGCCGGCCCGGGCCGTCCTCGATGCGAACGTGACGAACGCGCGGGTGTGCGGCCAGCGCCTCGGCGATCGGCGGCTGCGCGGCACGGCAGTGGCCGCACCAGCTCGTGCCGAACTCGACCAGCACCGGACCGCGCATCGCATCGACTTCCTCGCGGGCAGGCTCGGGATGCGTGAACGGCGTCATGGACGGGCGCGGCGCGCGATGGGCGCAGGGGGGATCGTCGGCTACATCGTGCCGCGAAGCGGGTGCACCTCGCAAGAGCTGCTCGCCGCGCCCCTGTGCGCGCCGCCCGACGACCGCGCGACCTGCGCGCCGGACGCTCGAGTTAACCGCCCGTTAATCCTCGGACGCCATTCTGGCCTCGTTCCGCATCAACAAGGGAGGCAGCATGAGCAGATGGTTCCCGATGACGTGCATCGCGCTGGCGTGTCTCGCGCCCGGCGCGGGTCCGGCATCCGCGCAGTCGCCGGCGGCGCTCGCAGGCGGGTACGCCGAGGCCGCACGACGCGAGTCCCCGGGGTTTTCCGGCCTGTCGGCAGCGCGCGGCGAGAAGTTCTTCCAGTCGACGCACGGCGGCGACTGGAGCTGCGCGTCGTGCCATACCGCGAACCCGGCCGCGCCGGGCAGGCACGCCAGGACCGCGAAGGCGCTCGCGCCGCTCGCGCCGGCCGCCAATGCCGAGCGCTTCACCAGCGTCGCCACCGCCGAAAAGTGGTTCAAGCGCAACTGCAACGACGTCGTCGGCCGCGAGTGCACGGCGCAGGAGAAGGGCGACGTGCTCGCGTACCTGATGCAGGTCGGCGCCGGGGGTGCGCGATGAGCCGCGACTTCGCAAGAACAATGTTCGACGCCGTCGCCTGGGCCGCAGGCATCGCGCTGTCGGTGTTCCTCGTCACGGACGCGGTGGCCGGCGAAGAGCGGGCACCGGTGGCGCCGAATCCGGCCTTTCAGGCCGAATGCGGCAGTTGCCACGTGCCGTATCCGCCGGGGCTGCTGACGGTGCCGTCGTGGCGGCGGATCATGCAGGGACTCGACCGGCACTTCGGCGTCGACGCGAGCGTCGACGCCGCCACCGCCGCCACGATCGGCCGCTTCCTCGAGGCCCACGCGCAGGACGCGTCGAGCCGGCGCGCCGATCCCTCGGCGCTGCGCATCACCGAGACGGGCTGGTTCCGCCGCGAACACCGGAAGATCGCCGCCGCGACGTGGGCACGCGCGGACGTGAAGAGCCCGGCCAACTGCTCCGCGTGCCACCGCGATGCGGAGCGCGGCAACTTCAGCGAACGGCTCGTTCGTGTTCCCGGCCAATGAGGTGACGCATGCAAAGGACTAGAATTCTCGTGTGGGACCTGCCGGTGCGGCTGTTCCACTGGCTGCTGGCGCTGTCGTTCGCCGGAGCGTTCCTGACCGCCGAGTCGGAGCGCGTCCGTGATCTCCACGTCGCCTTCGGATACACGTTCATGGCCCTCATCGCCTTTCGACTCGTCTGGGGCCTGATCGGCACGCGCCACGCGCGGTTCGCCTCGTTTGCCTACGGCCCGAAGGCCGTTCTCGCGTACGTCAGGTCGCTGCCGACGCGCACGCCGCTGCACTTCGTCGGCCACAATCCGGCCGGGAGCTGGGCGATCTTCGCGATGCTCGCGTTGGGCATCGCGATCGGCGTGAGCGGCTACGTGCTGTACGAAGACGCGGGCGGCCGGTGGACGGAGTCGTTGCACGAAGGCGCCGCCAACGCGATGCTGGCGCTGGTGGTCGTGCACGTCGCCGCCGTGCTGGTCAGCAGCCTCCTGCACCGCGAGAACCTCGTCGCGGCGATGGTCACCGGCCGCAAGCGGGGCGCCGCGTCCGAGGGCATCGGACGCTCGCGGTTCGCGGCTGCGACCGCAGCCGTCGTCGCGTTCGCCGTGGCCGCGCTCTGGGGCGCCGCATACGGCCTTCCGGACGCGGCGCCCGAATCCGCGACGTCCGTTCCCGCCGGCAACGGTGTGCACGACGCGCGCGTGAAGCACCGCGATCGCGGCGACGACTCGTAGCGCAGGCGCGATGCGCATCCTCGTCGTCGAAGACGATCCCCTGCTGGGCGACGCGCTGAAGTCGGGGCTGAAGCAGCGCGGCTTCGATGCCGATTGGGCGCGCGACGGTGTGGCCGCGGATCTGGCGCTCGCCGCCGAGCCCTACGCGGCGGCGGTGCTGGACCTCGGCCTGCCGCGGCTCGACGGGCTCCGCGTGCTCGAGCGGGCGCGCACGCGCGGCAACCGGGTCCCGGTACTCGTGCTGACCGCGCGCGATGCGGTCGACGACCGTGTCAAGGGGCTCGACGCCGGCGCCGACGACTACGTGGTGAAGCCGGTCGATCTGGACGAGCTCGCCGCGCGCCTGCGCGCGCTCGTCCGGCGGTCGCGCGGCGAGCCCAATCCGGTGGTCGAGATCGCCGACCTCAGGATCGATCCGGCGGCGCGGACCGTGCACTATCGCGGCGTCGCAGTCGAACTGCAGGCGAAGGAATTCAACCTGCTGCACGAGTTCGCGCTCAACGCCGGCCGCGTGCTGTCGCGCGAGCAGATCCAGCAGCGTCTCTACGCCTGGGGCGAGGAGGTCGAGAGCAACACCGTGGACGTTCACATCCACCACCTGCGCCGGAAGCTCGCGCCCGAGCTGATCCGCACCGTGCGCGGTGTCGGCTACGTCATGCCCAAGGGGAAAGGCGATGCCTAGCCCCGGCCGGCGCGGCTCGATGCGGCGCACGCTGCTGGTCGCCGTGCTCGCCGCGGTGGCCGTGACGTGGCTCGCCACCGCCGTCGTCAGCTATCTCGACGCGCGGCACGAGCTCGACGAGCTGCTTGACGCTCACCTCGCGCAGTCGGCGTCGCTGCTGGTGGCGCAGGCGGGCCGCGAGTCGGAGGCGATCGAGCTCGAGCACTCGCCGCAGCTCCATCCGTACGGACGCCGCGTCGTCTTCCAGTTCTGGGAAAACGGCACGGTCCTGCGGCTGCACTCGGCCAACGCGCCCAACACGCGCCTGTCGGCGCGAGCGGAGGGCTTTTCCGACGCCTGGATCGACGGCCGGGCGTGGCGGGTGTTCAGCGGCTGGGATGCAGAGCGGCGTTACCTCGTGCAGGTCGGCGAGCGGCGCGAGGCGCGCGACGAGATCGTCGCGAAGATCGCCAAGAACCTGCTCTGGCCGCTCGCCGTCGCGCTGCCCGCGCTGGGCCTGCTGATCTGGCTCTCGATCGACCGCGCGCTGCGGCCGCTGCGATCGCTGAGCCGGCAGGTCGAGCACCGGGCGCCCGACAACCTGGCTGTCCTCGACGTCGCCGGCGTGCCGGCCGAGGTCGTGCCGCTCGTGGACAACCTCAACCGGCTGTTCCGCCGCGTGGAGGCGTCGCTGGAGAACGAGCGCCGCTTCACGGCCGACGCCGCGCACGAGCTGCGCACGCCGCTGGCGGCGTTGCGCGCGCAGGCGCAGGTGGCGCGGGGCGCGACCGGCGCGACGGAGCGCGACCGCGCGCTCGACAACGTTCTCGCCGCGTGCGACCGCGCGACGCACCTGGTCGACCAGCTGCTGACGCTCGCGCGCCTCGAGCCCGAGGTCCTGCGGCCGCGGCACGAGCGGTGCGACCTCGCCGCGATCGCGCGGGAGGCGGTGGCCGACGTCGTGCCGCAGGCGCTCGAGAAGTCGATCGACGTCGACCTTGCGGGGGAGTCTCCCGTCTCCGTTCGCGGCGACGCGCGGCTGCTGCGCATCCTGTTGCGCAACGCCCTCGACAACGCGGTTCGCTACAGCCCCGCGGGAACCGCGGTCCACGTGCGCGTCGGGCGCCAGGGCGACAAGGCCACGGTGTCCGTCGCGGACGAGGGACCGGGCGTTGCGCCCGAGCAGCGCGCGCAGCTCGGGCAGCGATTTCACCGGTTGCCCGGTTCGCAGGCGCCCGGCTCCGGCCTTGGCCTTTCGATCGCGATGCGGATCGCCGAAGTCCACGACGCCTCGCTCGCGTTCGATGCCGCGTCGCCCGGCGGCGGGCTCGTCGTCACGCTTGCGTTGGCCGAAGCGGCGCAGGACGGCGATCGCCGCGCCTGAACGCGGCCGCCGCGGCGGCGGGTGCGCGGGGGACCCGCCCGCCGCGGCGCCGGAGGATCACTCCGCGACGACGGCCGGCGTGCGCCAGCCGATCTGCCCGGACGCCGCGTCGACCTTCAGTCGTGCGACCCACCCTTCCGGCAACCGGACGTCGACGTCGTAGTGCGCCGGTGCGCCGCTCGCCGTGTCCAGATGCGCCGCGAGGAGCGGGCCGTCCACGGCGGACGCGACGCGCGCGACCGCATGCAGCAGCCCGAGCGGAGGCGTGGCGGCATCGCGGCTCGCGATCTCCAGCGTCGTGGCGTCGACGTCGACGCGCGCGAGTCCGCTCTCGGGAAAGCGCATGTCGACGTGGTAGTGCGCCGCCTTGTCGCCGGCATCGTCGAAGGCGATCGCCACGACCTTGCCCGGATATCGCGATTCGAGGGCAGCCACCGCTTCGTTCAGCGGGACGAGGCGGTGGCCGGTCGGCGAAGCCGCGGCCAGCGCGGAGGTCGAGGAGAGGAGCAGCAGGAGCGAAGCGAGCGAGGCGGTCTTCATGGGCAATCCTCCGTGGAGTCGCGCGCCGCACCCGGCGACCCCTGTCGCCGACCGCGCGCGATCCCCGCAGGCTCGCGCGGCTGCATTAACCGGACATTAGCCGGCAGGCTGCCGAAATCGGTGATCCCGCCCGAAATTCGGCGTCATCCCGGGCGAAGCGAGGGAACCGCTGTTGTCACGCGGCGAGGCGTCGCGTGCCAGCATGTCCGTCGTCGCTGCGCTCCTCGGGATGACACCGGGAGTGCTTCAATCGCCTGCTAACGAACCAGCGTGACGAACGGAAGGTCCTCGTCGTCGGTCGGCGCCCCGAAAGGAAGCGGGAGGAAGCCGGCGCCGTTGACCGGGACATCCTCGTAGTAGCCGCGCCCGCGCGGGTAGGCGTTCACCGCCGGGCCCTTCGCGATTCCGCACGTCGAGTCGGTGGCGCCAGGTGCCGGAAACGCCGCCAGCTCGAACGCGTACTCGCGGCCCTTGTGGAGCTTCAGCCCGTGGCGCGAAACGGCGGGATCGTACACCTGGAGCAACTGGAACGTGCCGTCGATCGCTTCCGGCAATCCCGCCACGTCGACCTCGTACAGCACCGGGCCGGCGAGCCCGGCGCGGATCTTCACGTTGAGCAGCACGTTCTCCGCACAGCCGACCGGCAGCTGGAGATAGCCGAGCCAGCCGTTCGCGAGCGGCGTAAACGTCTGCGCGAGCACCTGGCCCTGGCCCGCCGGGTAGATCGCCCAGGTACCGCGGGCAAGATCCAATTGCTGCTGGCTCTCGCCCGGCGCATAGGCGTTCGCGGCGATCGCGCTCGAAACGCCGAGCGTGGTCGCGAACGGGAGGAGCATGGGGTTGAGGCAGAGCGCTGCCAACGCGGACGCGTAAACGAGCATCGAGCGCTTCAACATGATGTCTCCTTTGCAGGTTGACGTGGACGTCCGGAAACGCGACGCCGTCGGCGGCGTTCGCCGCGGCACGGATGCGTCCCCGGGACCAAAGTATGCATCCGGCGGCACGCAAGCGTCACGGCACTCGGGCGGTGCCGGACTGCGCGGCGCCGACGGCCCGCAGGGATGGGCGCAGTCGGCCGCCGCCGTCTTGCTGCGCCGCCCGGGCCGGCGCCCTGGTCACGGCTTCCCGACGGGATACGCCCGGCCGAGCTCCTCGATCACGACGCGCCGGATGTCGCGCAGCTCCCGCACGTCGCCGACCTGCGGATTGGCGCGCGTCAGGAAGGCGAGGTTCGTCTCCCCGCCCGACAGCAGGAAGTCGGTCAGCACCACGGAGTACCGCGCGGCTGGATCGATGGGCTTGCCCTGCACGAGCCACGTCCCGTTCTCCCGCCGCGCGCCGTGCACGTGCAGGTAGCCGCCGAGGCCCTCGTTGTTCTCGCCGATGTCGAGCACGCGCGCGAGCAGCGCGCCGTCGAAGGTCGCCTGCACGACCTTTCCGCCGAACGGCAGGACGCGGATGATGTCGTATTCGGTGATCGGCCCCGGCGGCACGACGTCGTCGATGCGGACGGAGCCGGCGTTGAAGAGCGCCACGTCGGCGGTCGGGGCCTCGTGCGCGAGCGCCGCCACGATCACGTCGGTGAGGCGCCCTGCGCGATTGCGCACGGTGGACTCGCGGCCGTCCAGCGGCTCGGTGGCGGTGGCCACCACGGCCTCGGGCGCGAAGCCCTCGCGACGGAACGCCGCGAAGCCGCGTTCGACCCATTGCCGTGCGATGGCGTCGACGGCGGGGTCGGAGGCGATCGTGTCGTCGACGAGTTCGAGCCGCGTCGCCACGACGGGCCGCGTGCCGGGTGCACCGAACGTCAGCGTCACGATGGCGAGCGACCGGGCGTTCGCGTCGGCCTTGACGATGGGCACGAAGCGCGGTCCCCGGTACATCAGCCAGTTCTCGTGCTCGTGCCCGCCCAGCACGACGTCGATGCCGGGCACCGCCGTGACGAACTCCGTGTCCTGCGCGAGCGACAGGTGGGTCAGCGCGACGATGGCGTCGGTCCTGCCGCGCAGCTTCTCGACTTCCGCCTTCGCCGACGCGATGGCGTCGCGGTAGCCCACCCAATCCTTCTTCGTCGCGTCGACGGTGACGCCGAGGAGCCCGATCCGCAGCGTCCGTCCGGCCGCGGCCACCGGCACGATCGCGGACGTCGGCACGCCGGGGAACGGCTGCCCGCCGGCATCGGTGACGTTGGTGGAGACGAGCCGGAATTTCGCATCGTTGAGGTGCGCGCGGAACGCGGCCTCCGACACGTCGAACTCGTGGTTGCCGAAGGTCGCCCAGTCGACCCCCACGGCGTTCAGCACGCCGACCATCTGGCGTCCCGCCAGCGGCTGCCCGTCCACGCGCGCGGTGCCCAGCGCCGACGGCGACAGGTAGTCGCCGGCGAGCGTGGTCAGCAACGCCGGATTGGAGGCCTTCAGCTTGCGGATGACGGTGGCCACGCGCGCCAGGCCTCCCGACTTCCCGCCCTCGACGGGGAGGATCTCGTAGACGTCGTTGAGGTGCACCAGCGTGACCGTGACCGGCTTCGGCGCGCGTCCCGCCGGGGCCTGCTGCTGCGCGGCGGCCGGCAACGCGCCGAATACCGCAATGCCCAACGCCAGCACGCACCATCCGCTTCGACGCATGATCACCTCGCGATTCGAGCCCGCGGAACGGGGCCGCGTGGCCCCGTCCGCATGCGAGCCGACAGTGTAGATCGGACGGGCTCGCCCGCCCGTCGCCGCGCAGGCGGGCGGGCCCGGCTACTCTGCCAGCGACGCCGGCGCGGCGCGGTCGCGCGCCCAACTGCGGATGTGGTCGACCTGCTCCTTCATCGTCTTCGACAGCGGGACGATGCGCGCGGCCGTGCGGAAGAGATCGTCGAACTTGAGCGGGCGATCCTCGAGTCGCGCCTTGGTGATCGCCGAGACGACGCACTGCTCGACCTCGGCGCCGGTCCAGCCCTTGGTGATCGGGATGAGCCGCCCGATGTCGAGCGCCGCCGGGTCCTCCCCGCGGCGGGCGAGGTGGATCTCGAAGATCTCGCGCCGCTCGGAATCGTGCGGCAGGTCGACGAAGAACACTTCGTCGAAGCGGCCCTTGCGAATCATCTCGGCGGGCAGGAGGTCGATGCGATTGGCAGTCGCCGCGACGAAGAGGCCGCGCTGCTTCTCCTGCATCCACGTCAGGAAGAACGCGAAGATGCGACCCTGCTCGCCGGACGCCTCGGTGGACGTGATGCCCATCTCGATCTCGTCGAACCAGACGACCGCCGGCGCGACCTCCTCCATCGTGTGGCACGCCTGCGCGAACGCCCACTCGGGCGCGCCGTGCCGTCCCGAGAAGATCTCCGCCATGTCGATCCGATAGAGGGGCAGCTCGAACAGCGACGCGATCGTCTTGATCGACAGGCTCTTGCCGCAGCCGGACACGCCCATCACCAGCACCCCCTTCGGCACCAGCTCGGCGCCGACCTCGTCCTTCGGCTGGAACAGCGCGCGGCGCTCGGTCAGCCACTTCTTCATCACCTCGAGGCCGCCGACGCGCTCCAGCTCGCTGCCGTCGGCGACATACTCGATCGTGCCCGAGCGGTTCACGCGCAGCCGCTTCTCGGCGTAGAGCGCGGGCAGCGACTCGCGGCCGAGCTTGCGCGTGCCGGCGACGGCGCGCCTGATCGCGAACGTCGCCTCGTCGAGCGAGAGCCCCTGCAGCGCGCGCACGATCATGTCGAGCGTCGCCTCGCGCGTGTCCACCCAGCCGCCGGCCGCGGTGATCGCCGCCGCCTGCTCGTCGAGGAACGCGCGCAGCTCGATCGCGTCCGGCACCGACAGCTCGAAGTAGACGATGTCGCGCGCAAGCTCGTCGGGAATGACGCGCACCGGCGACGTGATCACGATGAACTGGCCGCGCGCGCCGGCGAGCGCGTGCAGGTCGCGCAGCCGGCGGCGGACGTCGGCCGCCGCGTGCATCGGCGCGTGGAAGTCCTTCAGCTGGAACAGGGCGGGTTCCCCGTGCCCGGCGATGAAATCGAGCGCCGCGCGCGGATCCTGCGTGCCGGCGACGGCATGCGCGCCGTCGCCGCCGCGCATCCCTTCGGTCAGGCTCCACGTCCAGAACGCCACCGGCTTGCCGAGGAAAAGCCTGGCCGCGCGCGCGAGCAGGCCGTCGGCACGGCCTTCGTCCGGCGCCAGCACGTAGAGCAGCGGGTGCCCGGCTGCGAACAGCTCGCGCAGGCGGCGATCGGTCCTGCTTTCGGGATGCGGGGTCGTGTCCATTGTCGTCGGGTGTGCTGAAGCCGTGGGCCGATTGTAGGCGCTGCGTCCGCGCGCGGGTTGCCCGCGATCAACCGTCAGTCGAGATATGCGGCGAGCCACGCGCGCGCCTGCGCGCCCAGCACGTTCCACGCGAGACCGGCCAGTACCAGCGCGACGCCGGCGAACTGGATGGGGGCGAGGCCCTCGCCCAGGAACGCGGCGCCGCTGACGAGGCCCGAGACGGGGATCAGCAGCGCGAACGGCGCGATGACGGCGGTCGGATAGCGATGCAGCAGCGCGTTCCAGCGCGCGAGCCCGAACAGCGTGGCGAAGTAGGCCATGAACAACACGCACGCCCACGGCACCCACGTCATGTTCACGACGGCGGCCCACGCCGCCGGCCCGCCTTCGAAGATCCAGGACGCGAGCGCGAGCGGCAACGGCGCGGCAAGGCTCGACCAGACGACCATGCCCAGCATGTCGACGTCGGCGCCGGCTGCCGCGGGGTGGGCGGCCCCCACGCGCGCGGCGGGCACCGCTGCGCGGCCCCCGGAGGAGGCGCGCGCGCCTCGGGGCGGCCCGGCGGCGCGGGTGACGGCCCCCACGCTCGCGGTTGGCACCGCTTCGCTGCCCCCCGAGGGGGCGCGCGCGCCTTGGGGCGGCCCGGCGGCGCGCTTGGCAATCACGTTGCCGACCGCCCACGAGAATGCGGCGGCGACGACGAGCAGGAAGCCGACGACCGTGGCGGTGGCGCCCAGCGCGACCTTGTGCCACGCGAGCACGAGGATGCCCGTCGAGGCGATGGCAGCGCCGATCAGGCTGTGGCGGGTCAGGCGGTCGTGCAGCAGCCAGCCGGCGAGGCCGATCGTGAAGAACACCTGGGTCTGGATGACGAGCGACGAGAGCCCGGCGGGCATGCCGAGCTTCATCCCGAGGAACAGCAGGCCGAACTGGAAGACGCCGATCGCGAAGCCGTAGGCCACCAGCCAGCGCCACGCGACGCGCGGGCGCCGCACGAGGAACACCGCGGGAACCGCTGCGCACAGGAAGCGCAGCGCCGCCAGCGCGAACGGCGGCACGGTCTCGAGCGCCCAACGCATCGGCACGAACGCGAATCCCCAGATCACGACGATCGCGAGGACAATCGCGAGATCGCGCAGCGAAAGACGGACGTGAGAGGTCAGGGGAGGCCCGAGGGGATACGCCGATGAAGCGCGTACCTTAGCAGGGCGTGGCCGTGGCCCGGGCGGCATCGCGATGGACCCCGGCGGGACGCGCCGCCATCTGTGGTCGCCTCCACGCCAACACGCGTCGTCCCCGGTCACGGGCCACCCCGATTCTTTGGCGTGTCATCCCGAGCGCAGCGCGGGACCTGCTGTGAGGGCACATCGGGACGCGGCGTCAACAGCAGATCCCTCGCTGTGCTCGGGATGACACGACGAGGAGGGGGCGAGGCGAATGTCGATCGCCCGGCCTGGGGCACACCGGCACGATCAGGTGCGGTCCCCACGCGATCATGTGCGGTCCCCACGCGATCAGGTGTCGTCCCCAATCACGAACCATGCCCACTCGATAATGTGTCATCCCGAGCGCAGCGAGTGATCTGCTGTTCGGGCAAATCGGCACGCCCACTACGTGTCATCCCGAGCGCAGCGAGGGACCCGCTGTTGGAACGGATCGGCGCGCTGCGTCAATAGCGGATCCCTCGCTGCGCTCGGGATGACACGTACAGAGGCGCATGACGAGCGTCGCTCGCGGCGCATCGGCTCGCCGCGTCAGCGGCAGGTCCGTCGCTGCGCTCGGCATGACACGACGAGGGGGCCGTGACGCGCGTCGATCGCCGGGCGACTGCGGGCGGCGCAAATTCGGGAGCGGGACGCGGCGGCGTGTCGGTGCAACATCCGTTCCGGAAATTCGGACTTCCGGAACTTGTATTTCGGGTTTCGTTGCGCGAGAATTTCCCGTTCGTGCGCCGTTCGCCGCGCACCTCGCCGCTCCCATGAAGAACAACACGCCTTTCGCCACGGGCCGCCCGCTGGACGTGATCTGCCTCGGCCGCTTCGCGGTCGACTTCTACGCGCAGCAGATCGGCGCGCGGCTGGAGGACGTGACGAGCTTCGCCAAGTACCTCGGCGGCTCGTCGGCCAACACCGCGTTCGGCTGCGCGCGGCTGGGACTCTCGACCGGCCTCGTCTCGCGCATCGGCGACGACGCCAACGGCCACTTCCTCGTCGAGACGATCGCGCGCGAAGGCTGCGACACGAGCCACGTCAGCGTCGACCCCGCGCGCCTGACGGGCGCCGTGGTGCTCGGCATCAAGGACAAGGACACGTTCCCGCTCATCTTCATGCGCGAGAACTGCGCCGACATGGCGATCACCGAGGACGACGTCGAGGAGCGGTACATCGCGAGCGCCCGCGCGCTGCTCATCACCGGCACGCACTTCTCGACCGCGTACATCAACCGGATCAGCAACCTCGCCCTCGACCGCGCGCGGAAGAACGACGTGCGCACGGTGCTCGACATCGACTACCGGCCCGTGCTGTGGGGCCTGACCAAGCGGGGCGACGGCGAGACGCGCTTCATCGCATCCGACGGCGTCACCGCGCACCTGCAGACGATCCTGCCGAAGATCGACCTCGCCATCGGCACGATCGAGGAGTTCAACATCGCCGGCGGCTCGACCGACATCGTCGCGTCGCTGCGACGCGTGCGCGAGCTGAGCAAGGCGACACTCGTCGTCAAGCGCGGCGCGATGGGCTGCGCGGTCATCGACGGCGCGATCCCGGCGTCGCTCGACGACGCGTTCAACGGCAAGGGCGTCGAGGTCGAGGTGCTGAACGTGCTGGGCGCCGGCGACGCGTTCTCCGCGGGCTTCCTGTCGGGCTGGGTGCGCGGCGAGGACTACGACCGCTGCACGCGCTACGCGAACGCCTGCGGCGCCATGGTGGTGTCGCGTCACGGCTGTTCGCCGGCGATGCCCACGCGCGCGGAGCTCGACTACTTCCTCGCGCACGCCGACGCGATCCCGCGGCCCGACCAGGACGCCACGCTCACGCGGCTGCACCGGGTCACGGCGCCGCGCGCGCCGCACGACGAGGTGCTCGCGTTCGCGTTCGACCACCGCAACCCGTTCTTCGACCTCGCGCAGCGCGCCGGCGCCGCCGAGTCGCGAGTGCCGAAGCTGAAGCGGCTGCTGGTCGACGCGGTGGCGGAGACCGCGGCTGCGCGCGGGCTCGGCAACAGCACGGGCATCCTGTGCGACGACCGCTACGGGCAGGACGCGCTCAACGCGGCGACGGGCCGCGGCTGGTGGATCGGACGGCCGGTCGAGCTGCCGGGCTCGAATCCGGTGCAGTTCGACCGCGGGCGCTCGATCGGCACCACCCTCGTCTCCTGGCCCGCCGAGCACATTGCGAAGTGCCTCGTCTACTTCCACCCGGACGACGCGATCGAGCACCGGCTGGAGCAGGAGGCGCAGATCCGCGCGCTGTACGACGCCGTGCAGGTCAGCGGGCACGAGCTCTTGCTCGAGATCATTCCGCCCAAGCACCTGCCGCGGACGGAGGACACGGTCTACCGGTCGCTGAAGCGCCTGTACAACCTCGGCATCCTGCCGGAGTGGTGGAAGCTCGAGCCGATGTCGCCGGCGCAGTGGCAGGCGGTCGACGCGCTCATCGCCGAGCGCGATCCCCGTTGCCGCGGCGTCCTGCTGCTCGGCCTCAGCGCGGGCGTCGACGCGCTGGCGGCGGGGTTCCGCGAAGCGCGGGCGAGTACCACGTGCCGCGGGTTCGCGGTCGGGCGCACGATCTTCGCCGAGCCGTCCGGCGCCTGGCTCGCCGGGACGATCGACGACGCCGAGCTGAAGCGCCGCGTGCGCGCGACCTACGAGGCGCTGATCGACGCGTGGCGCGGCGCGCGGACGCAGGGACGCTAGCCTTGGCCACGATCCGACTCACCGCCGCGCAGGCCGTCGTGCGCTACCTCGCGGCGCTGCGTGCGCAGACGCCCGAGGGCGTGCAGCCGCTCTTCGCCGGCGTGTTCGCGATCTTCGGGCACGGCAACGTGGCCGGCGTCGGCGAGGCGCTGTACGCGCACCGCGCCGAGCTGCCGACGTACCGCGCGCACAACGAGCAGGCGATGGCGCACGCGGCCATCGCATACGCGAAGGCCAGCTTCCGCCGCCGGATGATGGCGTGCACGACGTCGATCGGACCGGGCGCGACCAACCTCGTCACCGCGGCCGCGCTCGCGCACGTCAACCGGTTGCCCGTGCTGCTCCTGCCGGGTGACGTGTTCGTCTCGCGCGCGCCGGATCCGGTGCTGCAGCAGGTCGAGGACTTCGCGGACGGCGCCATCACGGCCAACGACTGCTTCCGGCCGGTGTCGCGCTACTTCGACCGCATCGTGCACCCGGCGCAGCTCGTCGAGGCGCTGCCGCAGGCGGTGCGTGTGCTGACCGACGCCGCGCTGTGCGGCCCGGTGACGCTCGCGCTGCCGCAGGACGTGCAGACGATGGCGTTCGACTATCCGGAGGCGCTGTTCGCGCCGGACGTCGTGACGTTCGCGGCGCGGCCGCCGGCGCACGCGGCGCTGGCCGAAGCCGCGGCCGTGCTGCGCTCCGCGAAGCGGCCGCTGCTGATCGCCGGCGGCGGCGTTCTGTACGGCCTCGCAACCGATGCGCTGCGGGCGTTCGCCGACGCGCACGGCGTGCCCGTGGCCGAGACGCAGGCAGGCAAGGGCACGCTGCCGTGGGACCATCCGCTGCAGCAGGGCGCGATCGGCGTCACCGGCTCGCCCGCCGCCAACGCGCTCGCGGCCGACGCCGACGTCGTGCTCGCGGTCGGCACGCGCCTCACCGACTTCACGACGGGCTCGCACTCGCTGTTCGCGCAGGCGCGGCTCGTCAACCTCAACGTCAACGCGTTCGACGCGCGCAAGTGGCGCGGCGTCGAGGTCACCGGCGACGCGCGGCTTGGGCTCGAGGCGCTGTCGGCCGCGCTGCCCGCGTGGCGCGCGGAGCCCGCGTGGCAGGACCGGGCACGCCGCGCGGCCGACGACTGGCGGATGGACATCGCACGCCTGACCGGCCAGCGCGACGTCGAGCTGCCCTACGACGGCGACGTGATCGGCGCCGTGCAGCGTTCGGCGCTGGATTCCGCGACGCACGACATCGTCGTCTGTGCCGCGGGGACGCTGCCGGCCGAGCTGCACAAGCTGTGGCGGACCGCGGTGCCGGGCGGCTACCACATGGAGTACGGCTACTCGTGCATGGGCTACGAGATCGCCGGCGGGCTCGGCGTGAAGATGGCGCGGCCCGGGCGCGAGGTCGTCGTCATCGTCGGCGACGGCAGCTACCTGATGCTGAACTCCGAGATCGCGACGTCCGTGATGCTGGGCAGGAAGCTCATCGTCGTCGTCCTCGACAACCGCGGCTACGGCTGCATCAACCGGCTGCAGCAGGCGGTCGGCGGCGTGCCGTTCAACAACCTGTTCGCCGACTGCGTCCAGGGCGCCGGTGGCCCGCCGCCGATCGACTTCGCGGCGCACGCGGCGTCGCTGGGCGCGCTCGCCGAGAACGTGAAGACGATTCCGGAGCTGGAAGCGGCGCTGGCGCGGGCGCGCGCGGCCGATCGCACGTACATGATCTGCATCGAGACCGATCCGGCGCACACGACGGCCGAAGGCGGGTGGTGGTGGGAGGTCGCGGTGCCCGAGGTGTCCGGGCGCGCCGAAGTCCGTGCGGCACGGGCGCAGTACGAGCAGGACAAGCGGAAGCAACGCCCATGAGCCACGGCCTCGACGTGCGGATCGGCATCAACCCGATTTCGTGGAGCAACGACGACCTGCCTTCGCTCGGGGGCGAGACCCCGCTCGACGTCGCGCTCTCCGAGGGGAAGCGTATCGGCTACCAGGGCTTCGAGCTCGGCAACAAGTTCCCGCGCGAGTCGGGCGCGCTCGCCGCCGTGCTCGCGCGGCACGAGCTGTCGCTGGTGTCGGGCTGGTACTCCGGGCGGCTCGCGCGCGGCACGGTCGAGGACGAGATCGCGGCGGTCGGCCCGCATCTTTCGCTCCTCGCCGACAACGGCGCGCAGGTGATGGTGTACGGCGAGGTCGCCGACAGCATCCAGGGCGCGCCGCAGCCGCTGTACAAGCGGCCGCGCTTCTTCACGTCCGCGCAGTGGGACGCCTACGCGGACCGGCTGACGCGGTTCGCCCGCCACACGCTGGCGCACGGCGTGCGCGTCGCGTATCACCACCACATGGGCGCCTACGTCGAAACGCCCGACGACGTCGACCAGTTGATGGCGCGCGTCGGCGACGAGGTCGGGCTGCTGTTCGACAGCGGCCACATGACGTTCGCCGGCGGCGACCCCGTCGCCATGCTGCGCAAGCACGTCGCGCGCGTGTGCCACGTCCATTGCAAGGACGTGCGGCCGGCGGTGGTCCGGATGGCGCGCAACCGCAACTGGAGCTTCCTCGAATCGGTGATCAACGGCGCCTTCACGGTGCCCGGCGACGGCAGCATCGACTTCGCCGCGTTGCTCGGCCTGCTGAACGACCACGGTTACCGCGGGTGGCTCGTCGTCGAGGCGGAGCAGGACCCGGTCGTCGCGCCCGCCTACCTGTACGCGGACAAGGGCTTCCGGCACCTGCGCGGTCTGGTAGACGGAATGGGCAGGCGATGACGCTATTGGTCAAGGGGCGCCGTGACGGTCGCGACATCGTCACGGTGACGCCGCGGTCGGCCGGCTGGAAGTACGTCGGCTTCGCCGCGCATCGGCTGGCCCCCGGCGAGTCGCTCGCGTTCGCGACGGCGCGCAACGAAGTGTGCGTGGTCGTGCTGAGCGGTGTCGTGACCGTCGCCGCGCAAGGACACGTGTGGGGGGGAATCGGCCAGCGCAGGAGCGTGTTCGACGACGCGGCGCCGTACGCGGCCTACGTGCCTGCCGGCGAGGACGTGACGGTGACCGCGCACACGAGCGTCGAATTCGCGGTGGCGAGCGCGCCCGGGTCCGGCGCGCTGCCGGCACGGCTCATCGAGCCCGCGACGATGAAGGCCACCGTGCGCGGCGAAGGACTCAATACGCGGTACGTCCGCGACATCCTCCCGCAGACGGAGCCGGCCGAGCACCTGCTGGTGGTGGAAGTGCGTACGCCGCCCGGGCATTCGTCGAGCTACCCGCCGCACAAGCACGACACCGACAACCTGCCGGCGGAGAGCTCGCTGGAGGAGACGTACTATCACCGGCTGCATCCGGCGCAGGGCTTCGCGTTCCAGCGCGTATACACGGACGACCGTTCGCTCGACGAGTCGCTGGCGGTCGAGGACCACGACGTCGTGATGGTGCCGCGCGGGTACCACCCGGTCGTCGTGCCCTACGGCTACGACTCGTACTATCTCAACGTGATGGCGGGGCCGAGGCGCGAGTGGCACTTCCGCAACGACCCGGCGCACGAGTGGATGCTGAAGAAGTGACGCGAATCGACATCTTACGACGAGGCGCAGAGACGCAGGGGGTCTCGGGTTTCTCGGCGTCTCGGCGTCTCCTGTGAAAGGGGTTGGGCAATGATGCAAGTGGCACTGTTCGGCGCCGGGCGGATCGGCAAGATCCACGCCGGCAACGTCGTTCGCCAGCCGGGAGTGAAGCTGCGGTACGTGATCGACGTCGATGCGACCGCCGCGCAGGCATTGGCCGCGCAGCACGGCGCGCAGGTTGCGACCGCCGAGGCCGCGCTCGCCGACACGGCGGTCGGCGGCGTCGTGATCGGCTCGTCGACCGACACCCACGCGGACCTGATCGAGCGCGCGGCGCGGGCGGGCAAGGCGATCTTCTGCGAGAAGCCCGTCGACCTCGACGCCGGCCGGGCGCGCGCGTGCGCGGACGTCGTCCGGAAGGCCGGCGTCGTGTGCATGATCGGCTTCCAGCGCCGCTTCGACCCGACGTTCTCCGCGCTCAAGGACCGGCTCGCCGCCGGCGAGATCGGCGACCCCGAGATGCTCGTCGTGACGAGCCGCGATCCCGGCGCGCCGCCGGTCGAGTACCTGAAGCGCTCGGGCGGCATCTTCCGCGACATGCTGATCCACGACTTCGACATTTTCCGCTGGATCCTCGACGACGATGCCGCCACCGTGTACGCGACGGGCAGCGTCCTCACCGACCCGGCCGTGGGCACGGTCGGCGACGTCGACTCGACGGCGGTCGCGATCCGCACGCGGAAGGGCCGCCTCGCGCTGATCAACACGACGCGCCGAGCCGCGTACGGCTACGACCAGCGCTTCGAGGTGCTCGGCAGCAAGGGCATGCTGCAGGCGGGCAACCACCGGCCGACCGAGGTGACCGCGGCGACCGCGGCCAGTGTCAGCGAGGACAAGCCCGAGCACTTTTTTCTCGAACGCTACCGCGCCGCGTACGCGATCGAGATGGCGCACTTTTTCGACGCCGTCGCGCGCGGCAAGCCCGTGCGCACGACCATCGCGGACGGCGTCAAGGCACTGGAGCTCGCCGACGCGGCGACGACGTCGTGGCGCGAAAAGCGCATCGTCGAGCTCTAGCACGTCGACGGCATGCCTGCGGCGCCGCGTCCCTGGTGTCATCCCGAGCGCAGCGAGGGATCTGCTTCGCGCGACGCATCGGGTCGAAGCGAAGGCCGGTCCCGCTGGCCCGGCCGCCCGTAATTCGTGCGAGGAACTGATCCATGACCGCCACGCCCCCTGTCCGCATCGGCATCGTCGGCGTCGGCCGCATGGGTCGTCGCCACGCCGAGAATCTCGCGTTCCGCGTGCCCGGCGCCGCGCTCGTTGCCGCGTGCAGCCCCATCGGCGAGGAACTCGACTGGGCGCGCGACACGCTCGGCGTCGCGCGCCTCCACAAGGATTACGACGACCTGCTGCGCGATCCCGGCATCGACACCGTGTTCCTGGTCACGCCAAATACGTTGCACCCGGCGCAGATCATCGCGGCGCTGAAGGCCGGCAAGCACGTGTTCTGCGAGAAGCCGCTGTCGCTGGTGCTCGACGAGTGCCTTGCCGTGGAGGCGGAGGCCGCGAAGCACCCGCACCTCAAGGTGATGATCGGCTTCGTGCGCCGGTTCGACGCGAGCTACCAGGACGCGCACCGGCAGATCGAGAAGGGTGCGATCGGCCGGCCGTTCATGGTCCGGTCGGAGACCTGCGACCAGAACGACCCGACCGGGTTCTTCGTCCGCTTCGCGCCGACGTCGGGCGGCATCTTCGTCGACATGAGCGTGCACGACATCGACCTCGCGCGCTGGCTGCTCGGATCGCCGAAGCCGCTGCGCGCGTTCTCGGTCGGCGCCATCGCGATGCACGAGGGCCTGGCCGCCTGCGGCGACGTCGACAACGGTGTGGCGATCTGCGAGTTCGCCGACGGCCGCATGGCGTGCTTCTACGCGTCGCGGACGATGGCCCACGGCCACGAGACGGCAACCGAGGTCGTCGGGACCGACGGGCGCCTCGTCATCGGCCGCGACGGGCGGCTGAACCAGGTCGAGATCGCCGATGCGCATGGGATTCGCACGCTGACGACGCCGACGTTCTACGAGCGCTTCGCCGATGCGTTCTTGCGCGAGGAAATGCACTTCGTCGACTGCGTGCGGTTCGACCGCGCACCGGCGCTGTCGCTGCACGACGCGACCGAGGCGACGCGCATCGGTATCGCGCTGCGCACGTCGCTGCACGAGCGGCGGGTGGTGGAGCTGTGAGCGTGGCGACGGTTTCTCGCACAAAGAAACGCAGAGGCGCCGGGAACGGCAGTTCCTCTGCGTCTCTGCGCCTCTTTGCGAATCTGCCGCAGCGTACCGGCAGGGTACCTGCGTGAACCGTTACGACCTCGCCCGGGCACTCGCGCGCGAAGCCGGCAAGCTGGCGCACCGGGCGTTCGGCACGTCGGCCACGTCGATGAAGGGCCGGCACGACGTGGTGACGGAGATGGACCGCGAGGTCGAGCGCCACATTCGCGCCGCGATCTCTGCGCGCTACCCGCAGGACGCGATCATCGGCGAGGAGGAGGGCGGCGGCGCCGGCGACCGGCTGTGGCTGATCGACCCGATCGACGGCACGGCAAACTACGCGCGCGGCCTGCCGCGCTACTGCGTGTCGATCGGGTACCTCGAGCGCGGCGTGCCGCTGATCGGCGCCATCTACGACCCGTCGCACGACTGGCTCTATGCCGCGGCGCGCGGCGAGGGTGCCTGGCGCGACGGGCAGCGGCTGGGCGTGAGTCCGTGCGCGGACGTGGACGCGGCGACGGTCGAGTGCGGCTGGTCGACACGGCGGCCGGCCGCCGCGTACGTCGACCTGCTCTCCCGGGTGATGGAGGCGGGCGCCGCGATCCGTCGCGCGGGCTCGGGCGCGCTCGGCCTCGCCGACGTCGCGGCCGGCGCCGTCGAAGCGTACGTGGAGCTGCACATCAACGCGTGGGACTGCGCAGCCGGCATCGTTCTCGTCCGCGAGGCGGGCGGGTTCACCAACGATTTCTTCGCCGGCGAGGGCTTGCGGGCCGGCAATCCGCTGCTCGCGACCAACGCGGCACTTTGCGCTAAGCTAGCCGCCGTTTCCGGTATTTTGATTACACGTTGACTGGAGGAGGGATCATGCGCAGGCTTTCGTGGCTTGGTGGTCTGGTGCCGGCGCTCGCGCTGGCGGCGCCGCTGTCGGCGGCCGCGCAGGGCGAGCTCGTCGTCTACTGCACGGTGCAGGAGGAGTGGTGCCGGCCGATGGTCGCCGCGTTCGAAAAGGCGACCGGCGTCAAGGTGCTGATGACGCGCAAGAGCTCCGGCGAGTTCTACGCGCAGATCAAGGCGGAGGCGGCGAATCCGCGCGGCGACATCTGGTGGGGCGGCACCGGCGACCCGCACCTGCAGGCGGCCGAGGAAGGGCTCACCGAGTCGTACAAGTCGCCGAAGCTCGCGGAGCTGAACGACTGGGCGGTCCGGCAGTGGGAGCAGTCGAAGGGGCGCACCGTCGGCGTGTACGCGGGCGCGCTCGGCTACAGCTACAACGATGACCAGCTCAAGAAGAAGAACATTCCGCCGCCCAAGTGCTGGTCCGACCTCACCAAACCCGCGTTCAAGGACGAGATCCAGGTCGCGAACCCGAACTCGTCGGGCACGTCGTACACGATGCTCGCAACACTCGTGCAGCTGATGGGCGAGGACAAGGCGTTCGAGTACCTGAAGGCGCTGCACAAGAACATCAACCAGTACACGAAGTCGGGTGCGGCGCCGGCGCGTGCGGCGGCGACCGGCGAAAGCCTCGTCGGCATCACGTTCCAGCACGACGCCGTCGTGCAGAAGGTCGGCGGCGCGCCGGTCACGATCGTGTCGCCGTGCGAAGGCACCGGCTACGAGATCGGCAGCATGAGCATCATCAAGGGCGCCAAGAACATGGACAACGCCAAGAAGTGGTACGACTGGGCGCTGACCCCGGAGGCGCAGAGCATCGGGCCCAACGCGAAAGTTTCCTACCAGGTGCCGTCGAACAAGAATGCGGCGCCGCCGCCGGGATCGCCCAAGCTGTCGGACATCAAGCTCATCAATTACGACTTCGCGAAGTACGGCTCGTCAGCCGAGCGCACGCGCCTGCTGACGAAGTGGGACAAGGAAGTCTCGACGCTGCCCAAGTAGCGGTTCGTGGCGACCACCGCGCTCGCGTCGCCGGTCTTCGTGCCGGCCGCGCGCGATCGCGCGACGATCGTCGTCGCGGCGGTGGCGGTTGCGGCGCTCGCGGCCCTGCCGTGGGCGCTCGCGGGCGGGCCGTCGGCGCTCGCGCGGGCGCTCGCCGGCAGCGCGACGACGTGGCCGCTGTTCGTGGCGGCGGCGCTCGCGGTGGCCACGGCGTGGCGCGGCGCCGATCGGGCGACGGCCGCCCTGGCCGGCGGCGCCGTGCTGTGGGCGTTCGGGGTCGCGTTCGCGGCGGGCAAGGACGGCCCGTCGTTCGGCTGGGGCGCCGCCGTCGCGCTCGTCGCGCTGACGATCTGCTTCGCGCGCGCGATCGCGCGCCGCGGCGTGTTCGCCGGCGACCCGACGGTGGCGACGATCGTCGTCGTCATCGCCGCGCTGCTCGCGCTGTTCATCTTCTTCCCGGTCGCCAGGTCGCTGGTGGCGGCACTGTTCGACAACCGCGGCGGCTTCGCCCCGCAGCTTGCCGTTCAACGGCTGTTCACCGCCGACATCTGGGGCGTGGGCTGCCTCGGCGGCGGCACGCGCTGCGGCGTGGCGATCAACTCGGCGATCCTCGCGACGGTCGTCGGCGTGGGCGCGACGCTGCTCGGCCTCGTGTTCGCGCTGGTCGTCCAGCGCGGCGGCCGCCGGTACGCCGGCATCCTGAAGCTGATGTCGATCCTGCCGATCGTGACGCCGCCGTTCGTGATCGCGCTGGCGCTGGTCGTGCTGTTCGGCCGCACGGGCATCGTCACCGGCTGGCTCGACAGCTGGTTCGGCATCGCGCGCTCCCGGTGGCTGTACGGGCTGCCGGGCGTCACGCTGGCGCAACTGCTGACGTTCTCGCCGATCGCGTTCATGATCCTCTACGGCGCGCTGGCGGCGATCAGCCCGGCGCTGGAGGAGGCGGCACAGACGCTGCGCGCGTCGCGCGCGCGCGTGTTCCGCACGGTCACGTGGCCGTTGCTGCGGCCCGCGCTGGCCAACGCCTTCCTGCTGTCGTTCGTCGAGAGCCTCGCCGACTTCGGCAATCCGATCGTCCTCGCCGGCAACTTCGAGGTGCTGTCGACCAAGATCTTCTTCGCCGTCGCCGGCGCGCAGCACGACCCGGGCCGCGCGGCGGCGCTCGCGGCGGTGCTGCTCGGCCTGACGCTGCTCGCGTTCTGGCTGCAGCAGCGCTGGGTCGGCAAGCTGTCGTACGTGACGGTGAGCGGCAAGGGCGACGGCGGCATTCCGGGCAAGCTGCCGCGGCCGCTGTGGTACGCGTGCTTCGGGACCGCGGCGGCGTGGATCCTCTTCACGCTGGTCTGCTACGCGATCATCCTCGTCGGCGGCTTCGTCAGGGACATCGGGCGCGGCGACATGACGCTGACGCTCCACCACTTCGCGCAGGGCTTCGGCATGGACTTCCAGTCGAAGGGCACGATGTTCAGCGGCTCGGCGTGGGACAGCCTCTTCACGACCATCGAGGTGGCGGTGGTGTCGGCGCCGCTCACCGCGGCGATCGGCCTGCTCGCCGCGTACGTGATCACGCGCCACCGCTTCGTCGGCCGCCGCGCGTTCGAGTTCCTGACGATGGTGAGCTTCGCGATTCCCGGCACCGTGATCGGCGTGTCGTACATCGTCGCGTTCAACGTGGCGCCGCTGGAGCTGACCGGCGGCATGGCGATCCTCGTGCTGTGCTTCGTGTTCCGCAACATGCCGGTCGGCGTGCGCGCCGGCGTGGCGGCGCTCGCGCAGATCGACAAGACGCTGGACGAGGCGTCGTCGACGCTGCGCGCGTCGACCGTGCGCACGCTCACCGAGGTCATCGTGCCGCTGCTGCGGCCGGCGATCCTCGCCACGCTGGTGTTCAGCTTCACGCACGCGATGACCGCGGTCAGCGCCGTGATCTTCCTCGCGACCGCCAAGTACAACCTCGCGACCGTCTACATCATCGGCCGCGTGGAGGCGGGCGAGTATCCGCTGGCGATCGCGTACTCGTCGGTGCTGATCCTCGTGATGCTCGTCGCGCTGATCGTCGTGCAGAAATTCGTCGGCGAGGCGCGGCTCGGCCGGCGCGCGGCGCCGGTCCTGGCTACGGGGAACTAGGATGACCAAGTCGAACGGGGGCGTCGTCTTCGACCGCGTCACCAAGCGGTACGGCAGCGTGACGGCGGTCGACGACGTCTCGTTCGAGGTCGCGCAGGGCGAGCTCGTCACGCTGCTCGGGCCCTCGGGCTGCGGCAAGACGACGACGCTGCGGATGGTCGCGGGACTGGAGGCGGTGACGAGCGGCGTCGTGCGCATCGGCGGCACCGACGTCACGCTGCGCGCGGCCAACGAGCGCGACGTCAGCATGGTGTTCCAGTCCTACGCGCTGTTCCCGCACATGACGGTGATGGAGAACGTCTGCTACGGGCCGATCTCGATGCGCATGGACAAGGCGAAGGCGCGCGAGCTCGCGCGCGCGAAGCTCGCGATGCTGGGATTGGCGGGCCTCGAGGGGCGCCTGCCGTCCGAGCTCTCCGGCGGCCAGCAGCAGCGCGTGGCCGTCGCGCGCTCGCTGGTGCTGGAGCCGGCGGTCCTCCTGTTCGACGAGCCGCTGTCCAACCTCGACGCGAAGCTCCGGCGCCGCGTGCGGCAGGAGATCCGCGAGCTGCAGCAGCAGCTGGCGCTCACCGTGCTGTACGTGACGCACGACCAGGAGGAGGCGCTCGCGGTGTCGGACCACATCATCGTGATGGAGGGCGGGCGCATCGCGCAGCAGGGCACGCCGCACGAGCTGTACGAGGCGCCGGCGTCGCGCTTCCTCGCCGACTTCATCGGCGACGCGAACCTGGTCGACGGCGAGCTCTCCGCCGACGCGTCGTTCAGCGCGGGCGGCGTCGCGGCGCAGGTGCGGGCCGCCGGCGTGCGGCCCGGGCCCGTGACGCTCGCCGTGCGGCCGCAGCGCCTGCGGCTGACCGACGCCGGGCAGGGCGTGCTGCCGGGCACGTGCAGACGCGTCGCGTACCTGGGCAGCCGCATCGAGTACGTCGTCGACACCGCGTGGGGCGAGCTGCTGGTGTTCGACCAGGAGGCGCGCAGCGCGCGCCGCCGCGACGAGGCGGTCGGCGTCGCGTTCGACCGCGACGCGGTCATCGTTCTGCCCCGCTAGCATGTCCGACTCCGCACTCGTCGAGCGGTACGAAGCGGCGCGCTGGATCGCGCGCGAGGCGGGCCAGCTCGCGCTGCAATACTTCCGCAATCGCGCGAGCCTCGAGGTCGAGACGAAGGGGCCGACCGATTACGTCAGCATCGCCGACCGCGACGTCGAGACGGTGATCCGGCGCGAGCTCGCGTCGGCGTTCCCGGGGGACGCGTTCCTCGGCGAGGAGACCGCCGCGCAATTCAGCGGGGCGCTCGATCGCTGCTGGATCGTCGACCCGATCGACGGCACGCACAACTTCCTGCGCGGCGTGCCGTACTGGAACGTCGCGATCGGCTACGTCGAGAACGGCGTCACGCGGGTCGGCGCCGTGTACGACCCGCCGGCCGACGAGCTCTATTACGCCATGCAAGGGCACGGCGCCTGGTGCCAGAGCGAACGCGGCGAGGCGCGCATTCGCGCGGCGGCGACGACTGCGCTCGCCGGCAGCTTCGTCGTGCTCGGCCACCACGACCGCGCGTTCGAGCCGCGCTACTTCGACATCCGGCGGCGGATGATGGAGAACGGGGTGGCGATGCGCAATTTCGGGTCGGCCGCGCTGCAGCTGGCGCACGTCGCGAGCGGCCGCCTCGACGGCTTCATCGAGCTGCAGCTCTCCGCGTGGGACGCGGTGGCGGGGCTGCTGCTGGTGTCGGAGGCCGGCGGCTACCACGCGCCGTTCGCGCCGCCGACCCCGACCGCCAAGGCGCTGTGCGTCGCCTCGGCGCCGGGCATCGGCCCGCAGCTCGCCGCCCTCGTCGCCGGCATTTGAGGGCGGGACCCCGTCCGGCCGCTGCCCGGCCTACCTGAACGTCCCGGCGAACGCCGACGCGAATTCGCCCGGCTTCACGTACTTGCGCAGCGTCGCGTTGACGTCCTGCGCGGTGAGCTTCTCGATGGCTGCGTCGATGGCGCCCGAGGTTGCGAACGTCCGGCCGAGGTGGAGCTGGTTCGCGAGCGCGCCGGCGATGCGCCCGTCCTCGGTGCGGCCGAGCCGCCGTTCCTGCATGACGCCCTCCTTGGCCGCCTCGACCTCGGCGTCGGTGAAGCCGTCCCTGACGGCGCGGTCGAGCTCCTCGGCGAGCCCCGTCCGCACGCGCTCGAGATTCTCCGGCGCGAAGATCGCATAGACGCCGATCGCGCTGTTGCGGTCGAGCGACGACGGCTGGAAGTACGTCCCGGCCGAGTACGACAGGCCGTCCTTCTGCCGCAGCCGCTCGGGCACCCGCGCTGCCGACGAGTCGCCGAGGACGAAGTTCGCGACGAGCAGCGCCGGATAGTCCGGGTCGAGGTCGGCGACCGGCATCCGGGTGACGCCCAGCAGGAACGCGTTGGCCTTGTCCGGCACCACGAGCTTCAGCGCCGCCGGCACGTTGGCGCGGAACGGGTCGGGTACGCGCGTGTACGCCGACGGGCTCTTCCAGCTGCCGAAGAGCTCACCGACCAGCGCGCGCATCGCGTCCGCGTCGAAGTCGCCGACGATCGCGAGCTCGGCGTTGCTCGCGCCGTAGAACTGCGCGTGGAACCGCCTCACGTCGTCGAGCGTGACCGCGTTGTTGTTCGCGATGCTCTCCTCCACTGTCGGAGCGTAGCGCGGATCGCCCGCCGGATACGGATTCGCGTGTCGCGCGAGTGCCCGCGTCGCGACGTCCTGCGGCTCGGTGCGCGACGCTTCGAACTTCGTCGCCCGCTGGCGCTTCAGCTGCTCGAACTCGCTCGCGGGGAACGACGGCTCGCGCAGGACCTCCGCCGCCAGCCGCAGCACGTCGGCGAGCTGCGCCCGGTACGTGTGCCCCGACGCCGAGGCACCGGTCTGCGTGCCGCCGATGCCGACCTCCGCACGCAGCTTGTCGAACGCGTCGGCGATCTCCTGCCGCGAGCGCTTCGTGGTGCCGCGCGTCAGCATGCCGCCGGTCAGCGCGCCGGTGGCCGCCTTGCCGTACACCGACTTCTCGTCGCCGAAGCGCAGCGTCAGGCTGAAATTCACCGCCTCGCCGCGCGTCTTCTTCGGGAGCAGCGCGACCTTCATCCCGTTGGGCAGCGTGAAGCGCTGCGTGCGCGCGTCGAGGTTGGCGGGCGTCGGGTCGAACGCCTCGCCGGCGGCGACGGCGGCGTCGCCCTTGTAGTCCTTGACCAGCGCCGCGACGTCGACGGTGGCAGGCGCCGGCGCGCGGTCGGGCTTCGGGTCGGGCAGGAACTCGCCGATCGTCAGGTTCGAGCGCTTGAGGTAGTCGAGCGCGACGCGCTGCACGTCGGCCGGCTGAACACTGCGGTAGCGGTCGCGGTCGAGGAAGAACAGCCGCCAGTCGCCGAGCGCGATCGCTTCCGAGATCCCGACGCCGAACGCCTGCGGGTCGGCCATCGTCTCGTCGAAGCTCTTCGCCGCCTTCTGGCGCACGCGCGCGACCTCCGCCTCCGTGATCGGGTTCTTCGCGATGTCGGCAATCGTCGCCAGCATCGCGTCGCGCGCGGGGCCGATCTCCTCGCCGTCGGGGATCTGCGCGAACAGCGTCAGCGTGCCGGGGTCCACGCCGGCCATGTTCCACGCCTGCACGGCGGTAGCCTTCTTCGTCTCCACCAGCGCCTTGTACAGCCGGCCCGACGGCGCGAGCGTCAGTACGTCGCCCAGCACGTCGACGGCGACGGCGTCCGGATGCGCGCCGCGCACCGTGTGAAACATCATGCCGAGGAACTTCGAGTTGCCGACGCGGCGCAGCGCGGCCGTGCGCTCGCCGTCCTGCACCGGCTCTTCGGTATAGATGCGCGGCAGCACGCGCGCCGGCTTCGGGATCGGCCCGTAGTACTTTGCGATCAGCGCGAGCGTGCGCTCCGGGTCGAACTTCCCGGCGACGGTGAGCACCGCGTTGTCGGGCTGGTAGTACAGCCGGTAGAACGCCTGCAGCCGGTCGATGTCGACGTTCTCGATGTCCGAGCGCGCGCCGATCTGCAGCTTGCCGTAGTTGTGCCACATGTAGGCGGTCGCCAGCATCTTGCCGAACAGCACGAGCTGCGGATTGTTCTCGCCGTTCTCGAACTCGTTGCGGACGACGGTCATCTCGGTGTCGAGGTCGCTCTTGCGGATGAACGAGTTGACCATCCGGTCGGCCTCCATCGCGAGCGCCCAGTCGAGGTTGTCGTCGCTAGCCGTGAACGACTCGAAGTAGTTCGTGCGGTCCCAGCTCGTGCTGCCGTTGAAGTCCATGCCGCGGCGGCCGAGCTCGGTCATGATGTTGCCGCGCGACGGCGTGCCCTTGAACACCAGGTGCTCGAGCAGGTGCGCCATGCCCGTCTCGCCGTAGTTCTCCGCCGCGGAGCCGACGCGGTAGGTCACGTTGACCGTCGTCTTCGGCTTCGACGCGTCGGGGAACAGCAGGACGGTGAGGCCGTTGGCGAGCCGGTACTCGGTGATGCCTTCGACCGTCGGCCCCTGCGTGACGCCGGGCGGCAGCGCGGCGTGCGCGCCGGCGGCGACGAAAAGCGGGAGCAGGAATGCCGCGAGGCGGCGCAACCACGTCGTGCGAATGGGCATGGCGATCCGATGGACGAGAGTAAGGCGCGCGGAGTATAGCGTCCGGCGCCTTAACGCTTCCTTAGACGACGGGCGCGCGCGAGCCTTCCGCCGTCCGAAATGGAAGGGTGCTGGAGATCGCGTGCGGCCACGGGCGCCGCGCGCCTCCCGCGACCGGGCCCTGGCGCTCAGCGGCCGCGCGGCAGCTGCGTGATCGCGACGACGCCGACGGCCGCAATGGCCGCCAGCAGGCCCAGCAGGAACGCGAAGCCGTTGGCCTTGACCAGCGGGCCCAGCGCCCAGACGGCGAGCGACGCGACGCCGAACGCGATCGCGAGCCGCACGCCGGCGACGCGCGAGCGCATCCGGTCGTCGACGTAGCGGACGATGATCGCCTCGGTGAACGGGATCGCGCCGAACACGAACGCCATGAACGCCACGGCAAGCGCGTAGAACGCCCACCCGTCCGCGTGCATCGCCAGCGCGAACAGCGGGACCTGCGCCAGCACGATGCCGAGGAAGAGCGGCTTCATCGGCACGCGGTCGATCGCCCGGCCCACGATGACCTGCGCGAGCGACGCCACGACGTAGACGGCCGCGAGCAGCGAGCCGAGCATGGCCGGGTCCGCGGTGATCGCCCGCATCCGGTCCGCGAGCAGCTCGCTGTTGCCGTTGGTCGTGAAGTTGAACACGAGCGTCGCGCACGTCGAGGTCAGCGTGAGGATCAGCAGCACGCGCACGAGCTCGCTGCGCGGCAGGTCGGACTGTCGCGGCGCGCGCCTGGCGGGCGGCGCCGTCTCGCGCGGGACCACGCTCGCGAACAGCACGCCGAACGCCAGCGAGAGGAGCCCCGGGATCGCGAACGCCATGCGCCAGCCCAGGTACTTGACGGCGAGCCCGGTCAGGAACGCGGCGACGGCGATGCCGAGGTTGCCCGCGAGGCCGTTGACGCCGATGACGGCCCCCGGCCGCGTGGAGCCCTGCACGAGCATCGGGATGCCGACCGGGTGATAGATGGACGCGAACGCGCCCATGAGCGTGAGCGCGGCCGCGAGCTGCCACGCGTTGCGCGTGACGGCCGCGAGCAGGCACGAGGCGCCGATGCCGAACAGGAACACGAGCATCATCGCGCGCCTTCCCCAGTGGTCGCCCAGCCGGCCCGCCGGCACCGACCCCAGCCCGAACAGCACGAACGCGCCCGTCGCATACGGCATCAGGTCCTCCCACCGCGCGATGCCGAAGTCCGCGGCGATCGCGCCGACGGCGGTCGCGAAGATCAGCAGCACGAGGTGGTCGAGCGCGTGCGCGACGTTGAGCAGCAGCATCGTGAGCCGCCCGTGCGCCGCCACGGGCGCGGTCGCGGCGGCGGCGGTGGCGGTCGGGAGCGACACGGTGATCGGCGTCGGGCCCGCGTTGCCTTGCGCGCTCGCCGCCGCGTGGCGCCGCGCCTCGGGTTCGCCCGGCCTCACCGCGGGACGCACATGACGACGAGGTCGGCGCCGTCGCCCTCGGCGATCCATCCTTGGGCGACCATGGACGCGCGGATCGCCGGATCGACCATGTAGCGGTGGTTGGCGTCCGCGCGGCCGCTGAAGACCCGGTACACGTTGCGCATTCCCGCGGAGCAGGCGCCCTGCACCGGCAGCATCGCGTGAAAGAACTGCGGATCCTCGTTGACGAATGTCTCGTGGGCGGCCCGGGTTGCGTCGCACTCCAGCGTACCGCGCCCGTAGAAATGGGAGTTTCCCAGCGCCGGCGGGATGTAGAAGCGGCAGACGGGCGAGCTGCCGGCGGTCGCGCCGGTCAGGACCTTGAACGACTGGCCGGTGCGGCTCCAGCCCTTGATCGTGGCGCCGGCGTCCAGCAACGCGATCTCGGCGGCCACATGCGTGATGAAGTAGTGGTCGAGCGACTCGTTGTAGTACTCGACGGCCTCCGCGGTCGCATTGTCGAGCGACACGAAGGCGAGCGAGGGATTGACGCGATCGACGAACTGGAACACCGCTGTCGTGAACTCGGCATCGAGGCCGTTCAACGTGTGGAAGCCTGCGCACCCTGTGTTGTTGCCTCCGGTCATGGCGACCACCTCCTTCGGCTTCGCGTTGACCAGAGACGAGAAGACCGACGCTGCCGATTGGTCGGTGTCGAACCGGTGATAGACGATCAGCGCGGGACCCGTGACGCGCAGGCCGTCGTCCGCGGAGATCGTGTCGGGCGAGACCAGGATGGCGCCGACGCCGTTCGGCATGGGAACCTGCCCCGCGAACGAGGCGACCGGTGCGGTCGACGCGCTCACGCTCATGATCCACGTAGGCACCGGGGCCCGGCGCTGCATGTAACGTACGACCTCGACGATGTCCTCGTAACGGGCGCGGCTGCCGTCGAGCGCCACGTCGACGGCGGCGACCGCGTATCCGTGCGCCGCGAACGCGTCGCGGTTGCGCACGCTCGGCGCGCACGCCGCGTTGCTGGACGTCGTCGCGCCGTTGGTACCGATACCCAGGATCCCGGTTCCGCCTGCGAACAACAGGAGGTTCGCCGCCGGCGCGCCGGGATCGAGGTAGAGGATGCGCTGGGTGGTGCCTCGCGACGGAATGTCGACCACCGTCGTCGTCACGGCGTGGGCCGTGCCCGCGGCAAGGAGCGCGAGCATCGCGAGGAGGGTGCGTCGTGCCATGGCGAGGTCCCCGTTGTCGCCCTGCGGCCGGGTGATGCAAGCGAGGGAAATTACCCTGCTCCGCGCGAAGCGGTCAACGCGAGACTTCGCGCCGCCGCCCGGCTCGCGCGGATTGACGTTTACGTAAACGTCATATAGGCTCCCGGTACCCTCGACGCCCGCAGGAGGTCGGGGAAGCGGCGGGTGTAAGCTTTCCCGCCCGGCCGCCACGCGCGCTATCGAGGTCCGCGATGAACGACGCCAGCCGTCCGCCGCTCGTCTACAAGCCCGCCACCAAGGTGCGCTTCGTCACGGCCGCGAGCCTCTTCGACGGCCACGACGCGTCGATCAACATCATGCGGCGCATCCTGCAGGCGACCGGCTGCGAGGTCGTCCACCTCGGGCACAACCGTTCGGTCGAAGAGATCGTCAACTGCGCACTGCAGGAGGACGCGCACGGCATCGCCGTGTCGTCCTACCAGGGCGGCCACGTCGAGTACTTCAAGTACATGATCGACCTGCTGCGCGAGCGAGGGGGTGCGCATATCAAGGTGTTCGGCGGCGGCGGCGGCGTCATCGTTCCCGACGAGATCCGCGAGCTGCACGAGTACGGCGTCGCGCGCATCTTCTCGCCCGAGGACGGCCAGCGGCTCGGCCTGCAGGGGATGATCAACGAGATCGTCGCCGCGTGCGACGCGGCGCCCGCGCCGCCGTCGCCGGCCACCGTCGACGCACTCGCCAAGGGCGATCGCTTCGCGCGCACCAACGCGCTCGCGCGCCTCATCTCCGCGCTGGAGAACGGCACGGCCCCGGAGAAGCTGCGTGCCGCCGTCGGCGCCGCCGCGGCGAAGGCCGGCGTGCCGTCGCTCGGCATCACCGGCACCGGCGGCGCGGGCAAGAGCTCGCTGACCGACGAGCTGGTCCGCCGCTTCCGCCTGGACCAGGGCGACGCACTGAAGATCGCGATCGTGTCGATCGATCCGTCGCGGCGCAAATCCGGCGGCGCGCTGCTCGGCGACCGCATCCGGATGAACGCGATCGAGCACCCGAACATCTACATGCGCTCGCTCGCCACGCGCGACGCCGGCAGCGAGGTCAGCCGTGCACTGCCGGACGTGATCGCCGCGTGCAAGGCGGCGGGCTTCGACCTCGTGCTGGTCGAGACGTCCGGCATCGGGCAGGGCGACGCGGCCATCGTGCCGCTCGTCGACGTGTCGCTGTACGTGATGACGCCCGAGTTCGGCGCCGCCTCGCAGCTCGAGAAGATCGACATGCTCGACTTCGCCGACTTCGTCGCGATCAACAAGTTCGACCGCAAGGGCGCCGCCGACGCGCTGCGCGACGTGCGCAAGCAGTTCCAGCGCAACCGCGAGGCGTGGAAGTCGGCGCCCGACGAGATGCCCGTGTTCGGCACGATGGCGTCGCGGTTCAACGACGACGGCGTGACGGCGCTCTACCAGGCGGTTGCCGCGAGGCTCGCGGCGAAGGGCCTGAAGCTCGCCCCCGGCAGGCTGCCGGTCGTGGCGACGCGGCAGTCGACGGCGCAGAACACGATCGTGCCGCCGGCGCGCGCGCGGTACCTGGCCGAGATCGCGGAGACCGTGCGCGGCTACCACGCGTGGGCGGACGCGCAGGCGAGGCTCGCCCGCGAGCGGCAGCAGCTGCGCGCGGCGCGGAAGATGCTCGCCGCCGAGTGCAGGCTCGACGTTCCGGACCTCGACGCGCTCGCCGCCGACCGCGATGCGAAGCTCGACGCGCGCGCGAAGAAGCTGCTCGACATGTGGCCGCAGACGAAGGCCGCGTACGCCGGCGACGAGTACGTCGTGAAGATCCGCGACCGCGAGATCCGCACGGCGCTCACGACGACGTCGCTGTCGGGCACCAAGGTGCGCAAGGTCGCGCTGCCGCGCAGCGAGGACGACGGCGAGGTCCTGCGCTGGCAACTGCGGGAAAACGTCCCGGGCAGCTTCCCGTTCACCGCGGGCGTGTTCGCGTTCAAGCGCGAGAACGAGGACCCGACGCGGATGTTCGCCGGCGAGGGCGACCCGTTTCGAACCAACCGGCGCTTCCACCTGCTGGCCGACGGCATGCCGGCCAAGCGGTTGTCGACGGCGTTCGACTCGGTCACGCTGTACGGCAACGACCCCGCCGTGCGGCCCGACATCTACGGCAAGGTCGGCAACTCCGGCGTGTCGATCGCGACGCTCGACGACATGAAGGTGCTGTACTCGGGGTTCGACCTCTGCGCGCCGAACAACTCGGTGTCGATGACGATCAACGGGCCGGCGCCGACGCTGCTCGCGATGTTCATGAACACGGCGATCGACCAGCAGGTCGACAAGTTCCGCGCCGACAACGGCCGCGACCCGACCGACGACGAGGCGGACAAGATCCGCGCGTGGACGCTCGCCACCGTGCGCGGCACCGTGCAGGCGGACATCCTGAAGGAGGACCAGGGGCAGAACACCTGCATCTTCTCGACCGAGTTCAGCCTCAAGGTGATGGGCGACATCCAGTCGTACTTCGTCCACCACAACGTCAGGAATTTCTACTCGGTGTCGATCTCCGGCTACCACATCGCCGAGGCCGGCGCCAACCCGATCTCGCAGCTCGCGTTCACGCTGTCGAACGGCTTCACGTTCGTCGAGGCGTACCTCGCGCGCGGCATGCACGTCGACGACTTCGCGCCGAACCTGTCGTTCTTCTTCAGCTACGGCATGGATCCCGAGTACACGGTGATCGGCCGCGTCGCGCGCCGGATCTGGGCGATCGCGATGAAGAACCGCTACGGCGCCAACGAGCGGTCGCAGAAGCTCAAGTTCCACTCGCAGACGTCGGGCCGCTCGCTGCACGCGCAGGAGATCGCGTTCAACGACATCCGGACGACGCTGCAGGCGCTGATCTCGACCTACGACAACACGAACTCGCTGCACACGAACGCCTACGACGAGGCGATCACGACGCCGACCGAGGACAGCGTGCGCCGGGCGATGGCGATCCAGCTCATCATCAACCGCGAATGGGGGCTCGCGAAGAACGAGAACCCCAACCAGGGCAGCTTCATCGTCGACGAGCTGACCGACCTGGTCGAGGAGGCGGTGCTGAAGGAGTTCGAGGCGATTTCCGAGCGCGGCGGCGTGCTGGGCGCGATGGAGACCGGCTACCAGCGCGGCAAGATCCAGGAGGAGTCGCTCTACTACGAGCACAAGAAGCACGACGGCAGCTACCCGATCGTCGGCGTCAACACGTTCCGCAATCCGCACGGCGACGCGGTGCCGCAGAAGATCGAGCTCGCGCGCTCGTCCGAGGAGGAGAAGCGGTCGCAATTGAAGCGCCTCGCCGACTTCCACGCGCGGCACGCCGCGGAGGCGCCGGCGGCGCTCGCGCGGCTGAAGCAGGCGGTCATCGACAACGGCAACGTGTTCGCCGAGCTCATGAGCACGGTCCGCGTGTGCTCGCTCGGACAGATCACCGGCGCGCTGTTCGAGGTCGGCGGGCAGTACCGGAGGAGCATGTAGCCCGGGGTCCCCGGACGACGCCGATGCAGGGCCGGGCCGTCGCCGCGATTTCCGCACCTCTCCCATGACCGCACTCGCCGTCACCGCCGCCACGTTCGACGAGCAGGTCCTGCGCGCATCGGCGTCGCGGCCGGTGCTGGTCGACTTCTGGGCGCCGTGGTGCGGGCCCTGCCGTTCGCTGGCGCCCGTGCTCGAGCGCGTCGCAGCGGAGTTTGCCGGCCGCATGACGCTGGTCAAGGTGAATTCCGACGAGGAGCCGGACATCGCCGCGCGCTACGGCGTGCGCGGCATTCCCAACTGCAAGCTCTTCGTCGACGGCAGCGTGGCCGACGAGTTCACCGGCGCGCTCCCCGAGGGCGCCATCCGCGCGTTCCTCGCGGACGCGTTGCCTTCGCCGGCGGCGCCCATCGTCGCCGCTGCGCGCGCGCACGCCAACGCCGGCGACTTCGCCGCGGCGCTGGCGTCGCTCGAACAGGCGCTCGCCGTCGACCCGGACGACGAGAATGCCTTGCTGGCGCGCGTCGAAGCCCTGCTCGCGACGCAGCGAAGCGAGGAGGCGAAGGCGGCCGTCGCGAAGCTGGAAGGGCGCGCGCGCCCGCCGCGTGATCCGCGGCGGCTGGCGGCGCTGGCCGCGCGCGTCGCCCTCGCGGGCGACGCGACGACGGACCTGGCCACGCTGGCGCGGGCCGCGGCCGCGGACCCCGTGGATTGCGCCGCGAAGCTCGCCTACGCGCGCGCGCTCGCCGCGGCGGGCGACTACGAGCGGGCGCTGCAGGAGCTGCTCGCGATCGTCCGTGCAGACCGCAGGTTCGACGACGACGTCGGCCGGCGCACGATGCTGACCGTGTTCGAGGCGCTGCCTGCGGAGAGCGACCTCGTCCGCCGCTACCGGCGCGAGCTCGCGTCTGCGCTGAACTGAGCGCAGTCGCCGACCGTGCCGCTCGCGGCGGGAACGGTGGGAACGGCGGGAACGGCGGGAACGGCGGGAACGGCGGGAACGGGGATCAGCGGCCGCGCTGCAGCGGGATGTCGATGCGCGGCTGCGCCGCCGTGTCGACCGTGTTGCGGTAGAGCAGGTTGTAGCCCTGCGAAACCTCGACGAGGTAGCGCCCGCGCGGAAGTTGGCGGAACACGAAGCTGCCGTCGTTCCCGGTGTTCGCGAGGCGGATCGGCTGGTTGGTGGACCGTGGCGGGGTCATCTTCACCTCGACGTTCGGGATGCCCGCGCGCGAGCCGGCGTCGAAGACGCGGCCCGTGACGTCCGATACCGTCTGCGAAGCCACCGGAAGTGCGACGGCGACCAGAAACGCGGCGAGCAGGCGGACGACGCGGCGCATCGCGAGCCTCCGGCTATTGGAACTCGGGCGGAACCGGCGCCACCGTGCCCGTGAAATCCGGCGGCTCGGTCTGCACCGCCCGGAACTTGACCTCGATCTCCTTCTTGCCGTCGGTGCGCGACGCGTGCACCTGGTCGAGCACGCGGCCGTTCACGATCAGCAGCACCTTGTAGTCGTTCTCGTCGTTCTCGAGGAACGGGACCACGAGCCGGAAGTCGCCGCTCCGGCTCGGGACGTCGGTCGCCCGCGTCGCGTAGACGAACGCCGTCTCGGCGGAGCCCTGCGCGAGGCCGTGGATGCGGACCGACTCGACCTTGACGTAGTCGGTGAGCTTGTTGATCGAGACGATCGGATAGATGAGCGGCACGAACCCGAGCGCGAACAGCGCGAGCGCCGGGTAGTTGCTCGTGAACTTGCCGAGCGGCGTCTCGACCGAGATCGGCTGCTTCGACTCCTGGTCGAGGTAGATCTTCTCCCGCCAGAGCAGCCACATGCCGCCCACGACCATCACGAACCCCGCGAGGGCGACAAAATAGTAGAGAACAATCCGTTCCATACAGCAAAAGTCTAGACCTGCGATTGCGAGGTGTCCAGCGAGCCAGTCGACGAGCGCGGGGCGGCCGGTGGCGGGGCGATCGCGCGATGTGATAGGTTGCGCACCGAAGCGGCTCCGGAGGGCTGCAGTGAAGACGATGATGCTGGTTGCGAAGCACCTGTACTTCGGGCTCGACCCGTTGCGCCTGCGCGACGGCGCCGAACGGGTGCTCGCGCGGGTGCCGGGTGGTGGCGGGCCGGCGCCCAGGGTCGGTCTCGGCGCGCTGGTGGAGGAACTCGAGCTCGACACCCGCGTGGGGCGCAGCGTGGTCGACCGGATGGTGGCCGACGGTGTGCTCGAGCCGGTGGCGCCCGATGCGACAGAGTATGCGCTCACTGACCGTTTCCGCGCGATCGCGCAGGCGCGCATCGTCGAGCCGCTTCCGCGTGGCGACGCCCAGCAGCTGCTGACGCACTGCGCCGAGATCGCGGCGCGGTTCAACCGCAGCGCGACGCGCAACAAGTACGAGATCGACGCGATCGCCGTCTACGGCGCCTATATGAGCCGGCTGACCGACCTGGCCGAGCTTACGATCGGCATCACCGGGCGCCGCCGGGCGCCTGCGATGCGCCCGCTCATCGGGCGCGCCACCGCCCAGACCGAAGGGACCGCCAGCATCCGCACGATGTTCGAGCGCCGCTCGGGTTTCCTGCAGGTGGCCTTCTTCAAGCGCGTCTCCGACATCCCCCGCCCCTTCAGCATCGTCTTCCGCGCCGGGAGTTAGCCAACGCGCCGGCGGTTCAGCCGCCGGCGCGACCGTGGCACGCCTTGTATTTCTTCCCGCTGCCGCACGGGCACGGGTCGTTGCGGCCGACCTTCGGTGCATCGCGGGTGACCGGCCGGTGCGGCCGCGACAACAGGACGGCGTCGAGCACGCACGCGACCAGCTCGTCGATCGCGTCGTCGAGGTCGGCCAGCGGCACCTCGCGGTCGATCCGCGCCCGCTCGCGCAGAAACTCGGCGCTGGCGGTGTCCGTGTCGTCCGCGTCGACCGGCAGGTGGCGCAGCACGCCGCCCACCGCTTCCGCGAACGCGTCGTCGGCGTCGTAGACCGCCGCCAGCGCCGGCACGACGTCGAGGGCGTGCGCGAGCCCGGCGGCCCACGGCGCCAGCGCCGCGATGCCCGCCCTTCCCTCGAGCGGCGTGCCCTCGTCGTCGGTCAGCTCGAACACGATCGGGTCGAACGGCTCGCGCGCCGCGAGGTATGCGGCGAGTTCGTGGTAGCGGCGCAGGACGAGCGCCGTCGCCCGTGGTGCGCCCGGTTCATCGGGCGCCGTGGATTCGGCGCTCGCGGTGCCGAACACATGCGGCAGCCACGCGCCGACCGGCACCTCGCCGGGTGCGAGCAGGACGCCGGCGAGGAAGCCGTCGAGCATGGCGACGTCGAGCGCACCGCGCTCTGCGGGAATCGCGGCGAGCAGGTCGTCGAGTTCGGCGATTTCCGCGTCCGTCAGCGGGCGCGAAGGATCCTCCGTCATGGCGCGCCCCGGGCGTGTTGCGGGAGGCGCGCGTCCGTGCCCGCCGGTGCGCGTCTTCGCGTGCGTGCGTCCATCGCGCGACTCTAGCAGGCGCCGCCCGCAGTTCCGTCCGCCGATGAAACCATGCGATCGGCAAGGGAAATTCAGCTTCCATTCAGGATTCGCAGGCAGCCTCTGCCTGCACGAAGCCGGCGACGGGTGGCCGCGGGGCGCCTGCGCGCCATGGTCGCGAACCGCCGGGATCGTCGCCACGAACGGGAGAACTCGATGTCAAGAATCCACGCAACCCTGGTCACGGCGCTCCTCGCATGGCTTGCGCTCGTGCCGACGGCCTACGCCGAGCTCAAGGTGTCCGCCTCCACGGTGTCCGTTTCGGCGGGTTCGCAGGTGAGCGTGACGGTATCGGGGGCGAAAGGCACCGTGCGGGTCTCGTCGGCCGCGACATCCATCGCGACCGTGTCGTACGCGAGCCCCAGCGTGAAGATCACCGGTGTCGCCGCGGGCTCGACCAAGGTCTCGGTCCGCGATACCGAGCACACGGTGACGATTGCCGTCAACGTGACGGGATCGTCGACGCCACCGCCGCCCACGGGTTCGACGCTGCCGTGGCGCGTGCTCGCTTCCAACGACCTCGGCATGCACTGTGCCGACCTCGACTACCAGATCTTCAGCATCCTGCCGCCGTTCAACGTCGTCCACGCGCAAGTGATCCAGACGGGAACCGCGAGCGCCAAGCCGAAGCTGCTGGCGGATACCGACGCCGACGTCTATTACCGCGCCACGTCGAGCTCGGTCGACCCGGCCGGCGCCGGCTCCATCAACACGACGAGCAACCTTGCGCCGTCCGGGACCAAGAGCAATTTCTGGGCGCCCGCGCCGCGGCCCAGCAACGGCACGCTCGGTGGCCTCGCGTACCGGCTGCTCTATCCGGGCGCCGTGCTCGACGCCGTCCCCATGCCGGTCGAGACCGGGCTGCCGGTGCCCGATCCGGCGAAGCTCCCGGCACTCGCCGCGGCACAGCAGAAGATGCCGAGCCCGACCAACGCGCCGCAGAAGTTCGCGCGCTACGACGTCAAGCTGCCGTTCTTCGCCGGCTTTCCGTTCGGCACGACGGTGGCGGCGGCGAAGTGGTTCTCCGCCGACGGCATCCCGATCCTGCCGATCGACGACGCCGGGCGCACCAACCCGTACCCGCTGATGCGCGTGCAGGCGGTCTCCAGGGGCGCGAACGCGACGGTGGCGTCCAACGTCAAGGCGAGCCTCGACATCGTGCTGCCGGTCGCGTCCGAGGCCGACTGCAAGAATTGCCACAACGGCACCGATGGGGTGGCCTCGGTGTTCGCCTCCGTGGGCAACTATGCGAACGGGACGAAGTGGAGCGTCGCGACGGACGCCACGGCGCCGGGGCCCGACAAGGTGAACAACGCCTCGAAGATCAACATCCTGCGGCTGCACGACGCGAAGTGGGGCGCGAACTACACGAACGCCGACGGCACCGACGCCAAGTGCAACGGCGGCACCGAGCCGTCGTGCCTCGACCAGCGGCGCGCGATCCAGTGCTCGCAGTGCCACTACTCGCCGGCGCTCGACCTGGCGCAGGTCGGCCCGATCGACGAGCCGGCCGTCGGCGTCAACGGCCGCCAGCAGACGCGGCACATCTCGATGTCGCGGGCGATGCACTTCAACCACGGCCAGTACGACAAGCTGTTCCCGGCGATGCCGCTGCCGAAGAGCGCCGGGCGGACGCTGGCCGTGCAGACCGAAATCCTCGACCAGACCTGCTACCAGTGCCATCCCGGCAAGGTCACCAAGTGCCTGCGCGGCGCGATGGGGGCGGGCGGCGTCGTCTGCCAGGACTGCCACGGCGACATGAAGCAGGTGGGCAACGACTTCACGGCCGGATTCCCCGCCGGCGCCGGCGCCGACCTCACGCGGCGCGTGCCGTGGGCGGTGGAGCCGAAGTGCCAGTCGTGCCACGTCGGCGACGCCAAGACCGTTGGCGCGATGAATCGTGCCGACTTCATCGTGGCGAACGACGGGATCCGCAACCTGATGGCGTTCACCCGGAGCAGCGCGGCGTCGGTCGCCGTTGCGCTGATCCAGGCGCCGTCGTCGCGGTTCGCCGAGAACCAGAAGCTCTACCGGATCTCGCAGGGCCACGGCGGCGTCGCGTGCCAGGGTTGCCACGGCGGCACGCACGCCGAATGGCCGAACCCGAACCCGGTCGCCAACGACAACGTCGCTGCCTCCCAGCTCCAGGGACACAGCGGGACGCTGATCGAGTGCACGACCTGCCACGCGGCGGGCTCGCTCGGGCTCACGCTGAACGGCCCGCACGGGATGCATCCGGTGAACGACCCGCAGTGGAACGTCAAGCACGAGAACGTGGCGGAGAACAACAAGGACGCGTGCCGCGCGTGCCACGGCATGAAGGGCGAAGGCACGGTGCTCGCGCGCGTTGCCGCCACGCGCACGCTTTCCGCGAACGAGGAAGGCACGAAGAAGATCACCATTGCCGCAGGCACGCCGGTACGCTGCAACATGTGCCACGAGAACAAGCTCTGATCGAGGCTTCCTCGCGCGCCGCCCGCCCTGGCGCGGCGCGCGTTTCCTCCGGGCCCCGCGCAAGCGGGGCATTTTTTTGGTGCCGCAAGGGCGAATCGGCGCCGCGGCGAGCGCGGCCCTTGAGCATTCGCGCGAACGGGACTATCGTTGATCGCGTCGTCCGGAATCGACAACAGATCGGTCGCGTCGGGGGAGAGCCATTACCATGAATTTTCGCCTGCTGGGCGCGGCGCTCGCGCTGTTCGCCGCCGCGGCCGTCGCGTCGGCACAGGCGCCGGCACCCGCGGCCGCGCCCGCCACACCGCTGCGGGTCATCGCATTCGACGGCGGCTGGAACCTGCCAGTCTGGGCCGCGCAGCGGCAGGGGTTCTTCCAGGCCAACGGCGTTGCGGTGCAGCTCGCCTTCACGCCGACGTCCGCCGCGCTGGTCACCGGCCTGTACGACGGGCGCTACGACATCGCGATCGCCACGATCGACAACTTCATCGCCTACCAGGAAGGGCAGGGCGAGGCGAAGCTCTCCGGCGACCCGGACTTCGTCGTCGTCATGGGCGGCGACGGCGGATTTCTCTCCGTCGTCGGCGGACCGGGGATCAAGTCGTTCGCGGAGCTCAAGGGCAAGACGCTGTCGGTCGACGCGATGTCGACCGGGCTCGCCTTCGTGCTGCGGGAGCTGGTCGCGCGCGCCGGGGTGCCGGAGGCGGACGTCAAGTACGTGCGCGCCGGCGGCACCGCGCAGCGCTACGCCGACATCACGGCGGGCAAGCACGACGCGACGCTGCTGCGCACGCCGTTCGAGCTGCTGGCGCAGGAGCGCGGCCTCGCGATCCTCGGGACCGCGGAATCGCTCGGCGCCTATCAGGGGTCGGTCGCCGCCGTGCGCCGCGGCTGGGCGAAGCAGAACGAGGCGGCGCTCGTGGGCTTCCTGCGCGGCTACCGGCAGGGCGTGGCGTGGGCCTACGATCCGGCCAACCGCGAGGTCGCGGAAGCGCTGCTCGTCGCCCACAACCGCGACATGACGCCGGCGCTCGCGCGAAGATCCTACGACCTCCTGCTCGCCGCCAAAGGGGGTCTCGCGAAGGACGGCGCGCTCGAAGTGGAAGGCATCCGCACGGTGCTCGCGCTGCGCAGCAAGTACGGCGTGCCGCAGAAGACGCTGACCGATCCGGCGAAGTACGTCGACGAGTCCTACCTGCGTGCGGCCGCCGCGCGCTGACTGCCCTCCACTTCCGGGAATCCCGCATGGCGAAGCCGAAGGCCCGCGAGCCGAAGATCGTCCGTCCCGACGACATCGACCCGCATCACCGGTGGGACCGGCCGCTGCAGGCGCCGGGGCACACGCAGGTCGATTTCGAGGAACGCGTCAACTTCCGCCGGCTGCACGACTACCGGCTCGCGCGCACGCGGGCGGCGCTCGCGCAGTCCGGCCTGGGCGCGCTGCTGTGCTTCGACCAGCACAACATCCGCTACATGACGAGCACGGTGATCGGCGAGTGGGCGCGCGACAAGCTCACGCGCTACGCGCTGCTGACCGGCAACGGCGATCCCTACATCTGGGACTTCGGCTCGGCGGCGAAGCACCACCGGCTGCACGCGCCGTGGCTGCACCACGACCACTGCCGCGCCGGATTGCTCGGCCTGCGCGGCGCCACCGGGGCGGACATCGAGCTCTTCCGCTCCGCGGCGCGGGAGATCAAGGCGATCCTCGTCGAGGAGGGTGTCGCCGACCTGCCGCTCGGCCTCGACGTCGTCGAGCCGCCGTTCCTGTTCGAGCTGCAGAAGCTCGGCATCGACGTCCGCGACGGGCAGCAGACGCTGCTCGCCGCGCGCGAGGTCAAGAGCATCGACGAGCTGACGCTGCTCAACATGGCGGCGGCGATGGTCGACGGCGTGTACCAGGACATCGCCGAGGCGCTGAAGCCCGGCGTCAAGGAGTCGCAGATCGTCGCGCTGGCGACGGCGCGGCTCTACGAGATGGGCTCCGACTGCGTCGAGGCGATCAACTCGATCTCCGGCGAGCGCTGCAGCCCGCACCCGCACAACTTCACCGACCGGCTCATCCGGCCCGGCGACCAGGCCTTCTTCGACATCATCCAGTCGTTCATGGGCTACCGGACCTGCTACTACCGGACGTTCAACGTGGGGCTCGCCACGCCGGCGCAGCGCACGGCGTACAAGAAGGCGCGCGAGTGGATGGACGTCGCGATCGACCTGCTGAAGCCGGGCGTGTCGTCCGATCGCATCGCGGCGGCGCTGCCGACCGCGCAGGACATCGGGTTCGCGAGCGAGATGGACGCGTTCGGGCTCAACTTCTGCCACGGGCTCGGCCTCGGCCTGCACGAGCGGCCGCTGGTGTCGCGCCTCAACTCGTTCAAGGAGCCGATCGAGCTCAAGGCCGGCATGGTGTTCGCCGTCGAGACGTACTGTCCCGCGACCGACGGCATCTCGGCTGCGCGCATCGAGGAGGAGGTGATCCTGACGCCGACGGGGCCGAAGGTGATCTCGCTGTACCCGGCGCAGGAGCTGCCGATCGCCAATCCGTACTGAACGCCGCAAGATCGAGTCGAGGAACCTGCCGATGCCCGCTACCCGCCCCGAAGACGTCGACACGCTGTTCGCGCAGGCGCTCAACGCCGGCGACCTCGACGCGCTGGTCGCGCTGTACGAGCCCGCGGCGTCGCTGACGCCGCAGCCCGGTACGACGGTGACCGGCCACGCGGCGATCCGCGCGGCGCTCGCCGGCTTCCTCGCGGGCAAGCCGACGATGACGATCGGGGCGCGCGTCGTCTCGCAGGTCGGCGACGTCGCGCTCGTCACCGCGAAGTGGCAGCTCGCGCTGACCGGCCCCGACGGCAAGCCGGTGGCGATGAGCGGGCAGAGCGTCGAGGTGCTGCGCCGGCACGCCGGCGGCCACTGGCTGTTCGCGATCGACGAACCGTTCGGGCTTTCCTGACGATGAGCGCAGCGACGACCGCGGCGAAGGTTGGCTGGATCGGGATCGGCCGCATGGGCTACGCGATGGCGGAGCGCCTCGCCAGGGGCGGCGCCGACGTCACCGTGTGGAACCGCACGCGCGCGAAGGCCGAGCCGCTCGCTGCGCACGGCGCGAAGGTCGCGAACCGGCTCGCGGACCTCGCCGCGTGCGACGTCGTGTTCGTCATGGTGTCGACGTGGGACGACGTGCGCGAGGTGATCGCCGGGCCGCAGGGGCTCCTCTCCGGCGGCCGTGCGCCGAAGCTCGTCGTCGAGTGCTCGTCGATCTCGCTCGAGGGCTCGGCGGAGCTGCGGGCGCTGCTGGCGGCGCGCGGCGTCGAGCTGCTCGCGGCGCCCGTATCGGGCAACGCGAAGGTGATCAAGGCGGGCCGGCTGTCGTTCGTGTGTTCGGGTCCGAAAGCCGCGTTCGATGCCGCGCTGCCGTACCTGAAGCTCATCGCGCCCGCGGCGAGCTACGTCGGCGAGGGCGAGCTCGCACGCATCGTCAAGATCTGCCACAACGTGTTCCTCGGGGTGGTCACGCAGTCGCTGGCCGAGATCACGGTGCTCGCGCAGAAGGCCGGCGTGCCGCGGCACGCGTTCCTCGACTTCATGAACCAGAGCGTCATGGGCTCGACGTTCTCGCGCTACAAGACGCCGGCGTTCGTCAACCTCGACTTCAAGGTGACGTTCACGCCGAAGCTGCTGCGCAAGGACCTGGACCTCGGGCTCGACGCCGCGCGCCGGTACGAAGTTCCGATGCCGCTCGCGTCGATCACCCGCGACCTCGTGCAGACGCTGATCGGCCGCGGCATGACCGAGGAGGACTTCGCGCAGCTGCTGGTGCTGCAGGCCGAGGCGTCGGGCCTCACGCTCGCGCCCGAGAATGTTCCGGTCGGCGATGGCCTCGGCTGATCCGACCCAAACGACGAATCCGATCCAGGAGAAGGCGATGATCCGGTGGCGGCATATCGCGATGGTGGCGCTGGCGTTCTGCGCGACGGCAGCGCTCGGGCAGGGCTACCCGAACAAGCCCGTGCGGGTCGTGGTCCCGTTCACGGCCGGCAGCGCGACCGACATCCTCGGCCGCACGGTGGGGCAGAAGCTGTCCGAGATGTGGGGACAGCCGGTGGTGATCGAGAACCGGCCGGGCGCGGGCGGCACCATCGGCGCCGGAATCGTCGCGAAGTCGCCGCCGGACGGCTATACGCTGCTCGTGCACTCGGCGGCGCAGGCGGTCAACGCGGCGATCTATCCGACACTGCCGTACGACACCGCGAAGGACTTCGTCGAGGTGGCCACGCTGGGCGGCCAGCCCAACGTGCTCGTCGTCGCGCCGGCGACCGGCTACAAGACGGTGGCGGACCTGATCGCGGACGCGAAGAAGAAGCCGGGCGCGCTCAACTTCGCGTCGGCGGGTACCGGCAGCGGCACGCACGTCAACGGCGAGAAGTTCCGGCTCGCCGCGGGCATCGACGTCGTCCACATCCCGTACAAGGGCACGCCGGAGGCGCTCACCGACACGATGACCGGGCGCGTGACGTACTTCTTCTCGCCGATCTCCGCGGCGCTGCCCAACATCCGCGAAGGCAAGCTCGTCGCGCTCGGCGTCAGCACGGCCAAGCGGTCGAGCGCGCTGCCCAACGTGCCGACGGTGGCGGAGTCGGGCCTGCCCGGCTTCGACTACAACCTGTGGGTCGGCATGTTCGCGCCGGCCGGCACGCCTGCCGACGTCGTCGACCGGATCAACGCCGACGTCGCGAAGGTGCTGGCGTCGCAGGAAGTGCGCGACCGGCTCGCGGCGCTCGGCGCCGAGCCCATGGTGATGTCGCCCGCCGAATTCCAGAAGTTCATGCGCGCGGAGATCGACGACTCGGCGAAGGTCGTGAAGGCGGCCGGGATCAAGGCGAACTAGGCGTGGCGCCCTTCGCGCCCTTCAGCTCCGGCAGCATGACCTCCTCGAGCACCACGCGGTAGGGCTCCGCCGACACGCTGACGCCGCCCTGGAATGGCCGGTCGGTGACGGCAATGAAGTAGACGACGAGCGCGATGGGCGCCGCCACGAGCGCCGTGATCATCGTGTGCAGCGCGAAGCTGTCGAGCCGCAGCAGGAAGCACGCCGAGATCGCGATCACGCCGAGCAGGATCACGGTCAGCCACAGCGCGCCCGGCAGCGCCGTTTCGCCGACCGCCTGCAGGCGCAGCCGACGCATCTCGATGACCTTGTTGTACGCCTCGAGCGCGCGTGCGTGCACGATCTTCTGGCCCTCGGTCGCCGGCTCGAACGCGAAGAGCTCGCGCTGCGTGTCGTCGATGATCCTGAGCGTGCCGGCCGGCGCCTCGCCGTGCTGGTGCAGCGGCCACTCGTCCTCGATCACGTAGCGCGTGTAGGCGGCGAGCGCAGCCTTCGATCGGGCCTGCAGCGGCTGCGGGTAGCCCGACAGGTCGTGGAACAGCACGGTGATCGCCGCGGCCTCGCGGTCGACGTTCTCCGCCGCGTCGACGGTGTTGCCCCAGACCGCGACGGCGGTGAGGCCCGCGGCAACCGCATAGACGCCGATCAGCGCGGCGAGCAGGCCGGCGATCGCGCCGTTGTCGAGCTGCTCGTGCAGGTTCGTGCGGCGCACGTGCGCGACCGAGAGCGCGAGTCCGCCGAGGGTCAGGACGATCGTCACCAATACGACGACCATCGCCAGCATCGTCGAGGAGAGCTCGTGGAACCAGTTCATCGATGGCATCGGGCGGACCGCGGATGCGCCATCTTAAACGCATCGCTGCGCGGCGCGCCAACGCGGCGGCGCGGGCGCGGTCAGGGCTGCCCGCGCAGCAGGCTCTGCGCGAGGTCGCGCCACCCTTCGGCCGAACGCAACCCGCGATGGTGGAAGTACACGGAGCGCGCGAGCGCCGCGAACGGCCGCGTCGCGAGCGCCGCGTCGAAGACGGCGTCGGGCACGCCGACGTCGTACAGCCCGCGCAGCGCGCGTTTCCACACGAAGCGCGGCCGCGTCCGCGCGAGCGCGCGCGCCGGTGCCTCGGCGCCTGCCTGGCGATGGTCGGCGATCGCGTGCGCGGCCGCCCAGCCGGACTCGAGCGCCGTGTGGATGCCGCCGGCCGACAGCGGCGACACGAGGCCGGCGGCGTCGCCGACGAGCAGCACGCCGTCCGTCGCGAACGGCGCCACGGGCCCGCCCACCGGGATGAGCCCGCCGCGCCGGCCGAGGCACCGCGCGGTGCGGAAGTCGAAGAGCGCCGCCAGCTTGCGCTGGAACGCAGGCAAGTCGGGCCTGTCGGGTCGCCGGCACGCGAGCCCCACCTGCACGACGCCGCGCATGCCCGGCACCACCCAGCCCAGGTAGCCGCGCGCGAGCGTGCCGTCGAGAAAGCAATGCAGGCGATCCGGGTCGACGCCCGTCACGCCTTCGTACTCGGCCTCGACGCCCAGCAGGAATTCGGTGTTGCGCCCGAGCCCGAATTCCGCGGCGACCGCCGAGCGCGGGCCGTCGGCACCCACGATGTCGCGGACGCGCTCGCCGCCGCCGCCGACCTCGAATGCGTCCCCGACCCGGCGCGCGCCCCGGTACGGCCGAGCGAAGCGAAGATGCGCGCCCGCGCGGGTGGCCTCGCGCGCGAGCCAGCGCATCAGCGCGGGCGTGTCGGTGGCGAGGAAGTAGTAGCCGGCGGCGACGAGGTCGAGCGACGCGAGCGACGGCGCGTACAGGCGCACCCCGCGCACGCGGCGCGTGAGTGTCGCCGGAATTTCCCAGCGCTCGGCGGCCTCCTTCACGACGAGGCCCGTCGTGTGCACGCGTGCCCCGGGCTCGCGCTTGCGGTCCTGCACGAGCACGCGCATCCCGCGCCGCGCGGCGGCGCGCGCGCAGGCGAGGCCGGCGAAGCCCGCGCCCACGATCGCTACGTCGTAGTCCGGTGCGCGCATGACGCGTTCTTCTACCGCGCGCGCGGACGCACGTCCACGACCGCGGACGGCACGCCGCGCAAGATCACCGGATTGCCATCGTCTGCCCGCGCGCAGCCACGATCGCGCGGGTACGGCGTCCTCAGCGGGCGCCCGCCTGCTTCAGGATCTCGACCATCGTCCGGTAGCCGTGGCTTTCGGCGAGGTGCAGCGGCGTCATCCCGTTGCGGTCCGGGATGTTCACGTTGGCGCCGGCGGCCACGAGCTCGGCGAGCGTGGCGGTATGGCGCGCACCGCCGTCGCCCAGCACGATGGCTTCGATGACGGCGGTCCAGCCGAGGTTGTTCACGTGGTCGAGCGGGGCCTTGGCCTCGATCAGCACGCGCACGACGTCGGCGTGCCCGAGGTGGGCCGCGGCGATCAGCGCCGTGCCGTCGTAGCGGCTGGTCACGTTGGTGGCGGCGGCGCCCAGCGCGAGGGCGACCTCGAGCGTGGGCACGTCGTTGGCGACGGCGGCGATCGTCACGATGTCGTAGCGGTCGTTCTCGAGCGCGTTCGGGTCGGCGCCGGCCTTGACCAGCGCGCGCATCGCGTCGTGCCTGCCCGCAAACGCCGCGACGTGCAGCGGCGTCCGGCCGCGTCCGTCGCGCGCCTTGACGTCGGCGCCCGCCGCGACGAGCTTCGCGATCTCCGCGGCGTCGCCGCGCGCCGCGGCCGCGAACAAGCCGGTGTAGCCGGACCGCTCCGACGCCGAAGGCGCGACCTGGGCGCCGGCAACGGTCGCGAGCGCAAGCAGCGCGAGGGCGGCGATCTTCAGCATGGGTCGTAGTGCAGGTAGCCGACGAGGGCGCCCCGGCCGCCGAGCACACGCTCGAGCCGGCCGCAGGCGACGATCGGCGGCGGTTCGCGCGCCGGAAAGAGGAGCGGATTGCCTTCGCCGGGAAGCGGCGGCTTCGCGGGATCGACCGGCGTGATCGCGGGCGCGCCGCGGCCCGAGGTGTCGGCGACGCAGTCGACGGCGGCGCCGGACGTCTGCACGATGCGCACGCCCGCCATGCCGCCGTTCATCGGCCACGCCTTGGCGACCGACTTCGCGCGGGCGCCCTCGCGCGCGAGGCACAGGTTGACCGCCGGCACGATGCCCGGCAGCAGGCGCGCCCAGTCGTCGGGCTTCTTGGCCGCGAAGTCCGCGACGGGCGCGACCCTTGCGTCGAATCCCGCCCGCACGACGCAGCACCCGGTGACGGCTTCGCCGGCCCTGACCGAAAGCACGGCGCGGTGCGACGACGGCGGCGCGTCGGCCATCGTCGACCGGCACGCCTCTTCGCGCACGGTCGCGACCAGCGTCTCGCGCGGCAGGTGCGTCGAGTCGCCGCGCCAGAGCGTCACCGGCGGGGCGAGGAACGCGAGCGTCTGCATCGACCCGCGGAACACGACCTCCCGCTTGCCGCGCGCTGTCAGCGACGCATAGACGGCGCTGGAACGGGTGGCGTCGAGGCGCCACGAGGGCTCGTCGCCGCGGCACTCGAGCGCCTGCACGACGACAGGCTGCTGTGCGTGGGCGAACGCGGCCGCCGCGACGGTGGCCGCTGCGGCCGCGCAACGGCGTGCAGCGGCAAAGGTTCGGCGTGCGTCCATCGGGCAATCTTCGCACAGTCGGGCCGCCGCGAGGTAGCGCATCCATGCGGCGATTGTTGTACCCTTGCGGAATTCGCACGCGGCCGCGCGTCGCCACGGCGCGGCGCGCCCGCGGATCGCTGCGCGGACATCGGAGGAACCGGAATGAGCAACGTCAACCTGCCGCGTCCGGGCGGACGCGCGACGCCCCCGTTTCGCGCCGACCACGTCGGCAGCTTCCTGCGCCCGAAACGGCTGCTCGACGCGCGCGAGCAGTACCGGACCGGCGCGATCACGGCGGCCGCGCTGCGCGCGGTCGAGGACGACGCGATCCGCGACGTCGTGCGCTTCCAGGAGAACCTGGGCCTCAAGGGCATCACCGACGGCGAATATCGCCGGACGTATTTCCACGTCGACTTCCTGACGAAGCTGTCCGGCGTCGAGACGAAGGGCGGGATCAACGTCAGCTTCCACAGCGCAGCCGGCAACGTCGACTTCGCGCCGCCGGTGATGCAGGTGACCGGCAAGGTGCGCCACGCGCAGCCGATCCAGCGCGCGGACTTCGAGTTCCTGAAGGGCGTGACGACGCGCACGCCGAAGGTGACGATCCCGTCGCCGACGATGCTGCACTTCCGCGGCGGCCGCGGCGCGATCAGCCGCGACGCGTATCCGGACCTCGAGGCGTTCTACGACGACGTCGCGCAGGCGTACCGGGACGAGATCGCCGACCTCGCGGCCGCCGGCTGCAGGTACGTGCAGCTCGACGACACCAATCTCGCGTACCTGTGCGACGAGAAGATGCGCGAGGGCGCGCGCCAGCGCGGCGACGACCCGAACGAGCTGCCGCGCCGCTATGCGCGGCTCATCAACGCGGCGATCGCCGGGCGGCCGGCCGACATGCGCGCGTGCGTGCACCTGTGCCGCGGCAACTTCCGGAGCGCGTGGGCGGCCGAGGGCGGCTACGAGCCGGTGGCCGAGGTGCTGTTCAACGAACTCGCCGTCGACGGCTACTTCCTCGAGTACGACGACGCGCGGTCCGGCGACTTCGCGCCGCTGCGCCACGTGCCGAAGGGCAGGATCGTCGTGCTGGGGCTCGTCAGCACCAAGGTCGGCCAGCTCGAGAGCAAGGACGACCTGAAGCGCCGGATCGACGCGGCCGCGAAGCTCGTGCCGCTCGACCAGTTGTGCCTGTCGCCGCAGTGCGGGTTCTCGAGCACCGTGCACGGCAACGACATCATGATGGAGTCGCAGGCCGCGAAGCTTTCGCTCGTCGTCGAGACGGCGCGCGACGTGTGGGGCGACGTGTGACGCCGGCGCGCGCACAGGGTCGGGACGAACGACGAGGAGGAACGATGTTCAAGCGATTGATCGCATTGGGGACGCTGGCGCTGTCGCTCGCCGCCGGCACGGCGGCCGCGCAGGACACCTTCAGGATCGGGCTGATCCTGCCGATGACCGGGCCGTTCGCGTCGACCGGGCGCCAGATCGACGGCGCCGTCAAGCTGTGGATGCAGCAGAACGGCAGCACGGTCGCCGGGAAGAAGGTCGAGGTGATCCTGAAGGACGATGCCGGCACCGCCGACACGACGCGCCGGATCGCGCAGGAGCTCGTCGTCAACGACAAGGTGAACGTGCTCGCCGGCTTCGGACTGACGCCGCTGGCGCTCGCCACGGTGCCGGTCGCCACGCAGGCGAAGATTCCGCTGGTCGTGATGGCGGCGGCGACGTCGTCGATCACCGAGCAGTCGCCGTACGTGATCCGCGCCGGGTTCACACTGCCGCAGGTGACGGTGCCGCTGGCCGACTGGGCCGCGAAGAACAACATCAGGAAGGTCGTGACGCTGGTGACCGACTACGGCCCGGGCATCGACGCCGAGACGGCGTTCAAGACGCGCTTCACCGCCGCGGGCGGGCAGGTGCCCGCCGAGTTGCGCGTGCCGCTGCGCAACCCGGACTTTGCGCCGTTCCTGCAGCGCGTCAAGGACGCGAACCCCGACGCCGTGTTCGTGTTCGTGCCGTCGGGTGTGGGCGCGATCTTCATGAAGCAGTTCGCCGAGCGCGGCCTCGACAAGAGCGGCATCAAGCTCATCGGCACCGGCGACGTGACGGACGACGACATCCTGAACGACATGGGCGACGTCGCGCTCGGCGTCATCACCTCGTTCCACTACTCGGCGGCGCATCCGTCGGCGGCCAACAAGGCGTACGTGGAGGCGTACCGGAAGCTGAACGGCATGCGGCCGAACTTCCACTCGCTCGGCGGCTACGACGGCATGCGACTCGTCTACGAGGCGCTCAAGGCCACCAAGGGCGACACGAACGGCGACGCGCTGCTGAACGCGATGAAGGGCCTGTCGTTCGAGAGTCCGCGCGGGCCGGTCACGATCGACGCGGCGACGCGCGACCCGGTCCAGAACGTCTACATGCGCAAGGTGGAGCGCGTCGGCGGCGAGCTGTGGAACATCGAGTTCGCGACGACGCCGGCGGTGAGGGACCCGATGCACAAGTAGCGGTTGCCGCGGTGGGCGCGCTCTCGTCTCCGGCCGCGCGTTTCCCGTCGTGCCGGGCGCGGTGGCCGCGGCGTCGCGTCCGATGAAGCGGCGCCGAAGGAAGACCCCGGCGCCGCCTGCCGATCGCAATCGCGCGGAACGGCGGCCGGTGCCGCGCCCGGCCTTCGACGCACCATGCCGGGCATCGCGCCAAACTCCACCTCTCCGTGACGCGGGGCACTCGATGTTGGCGCCGGACTCCATCCTTTCGTGTCATCCCGAGCGCAGCGAGGGATCGGCATGCGTGGCATCGACGTGAACCGCGCAACGGGCGATCCTCCGTCGCTGCGCGCGCGGGAATGACCCCCGGCGCGCACACGCCCGGTCGGCCCGTCGGGGCGCTTCGGCGCGGCAGGCGGCGATGCTGACGATCCTGCTCGACGGCATCGCCTACGGCATGCTGCTGTTCCTCATCGCGAGCGGCCTCGCGGTGACGATGGGGCTCATGAACTTCGTGAACCTCGCGCACGGCGCGTTCGCGATGGCCGGCGGCTACCTCGCGGCGGTGCTGTCGAACCGGCTGGGCGTGCCGTTCCTCGCCACGCTGCCGCTCGCGTTCGTCGTCGGCATGCTGCTCGGCGCCGCGCTCGAGCCCACGCTGTACCGCCGCCTCTACCGGCGCCCGCATCTCGACCACGTGCTGTTCTCGATCGGGCTCGTGTTCATGGCGGTCGCCGCGACCGACTACGCATTCGGCGCGACGCAGCAGTTCGTGAAGCTGCCGGCCTGGCTGTCCGGCCGGTTCGAGGTCGCCGGCGTCGGCATCGGCGTCTACCGCCTGTTCATCATCGTGCTGTGCGGCGTGCTCGCGGCCGCGCTGCAGTGGATCCTCGCGACCACACGCTACGGCAGCCGGCTGCGTGCGGCCGTCGACGACCCGCGGGTCGCGAGCGGCCTCGGCATCAACGTCAATGCGATCTTCCTGACGACGTTCGCGTTCGGCTCGGGCCTCGCGGGTCTGGGCGGCGCGCTCGGCGCCGAGCTGCTGGGCCTCGATCCGACGTTCCCGCTGAAGTACATGATCTACTTCCTCATCGTCGTCGCGGTCGGCGGCACCACGACGATCACCGGCCCGCTGCTCGCGTCGCTGCTGCTCGGCATCGCCGACGTCGCCGGCAAGTACTACGTGCCGAAGTTGGGCGCGTTCATCATCTATTGCGTGATGATCGCCGTCCTCGTCGCGCGGCCGCAGGGGCTGTTCGGGCACGCCGGCGCGGCGAGCCATGCGCCCGCATCCGTGGGCGAAGCGGGGCCGTCGCTGCGTGGGTCACGTATCCGTGCGTACGAGCTCGCGATCTGGGTCGCCGCGGTGGCGGTGCCGTTCGTGTTTCCGCGGCAGGCGGCGCTCTGGAACGAGATCGCGATCCTCGCGCTCTTCGCGGTCTCGCTCGACCTGGTGCTGGGCTACGGCGGCATCGTGTCGCTCGGCCATGCGGCGTTCTTCGGCACCGGCGCGTACGCGGCAGCGCTGTTCGCGAAGCACCTGTACGGCGATCCGCTCGCCGGGCTCGCCTTCGGCGCGGGCGCAGGCGCGCTCCTCGGCCTCGCGACGAGTCCGCTCGTGCTGCGCGGCACCGACCTCACGCGCCTGATGGTGACGCTGGGCGTCGCGTCGATCGGCTACGAGCTCGCCAACCGGTTCGACCAGGTCACGGGGGGCGCCGACGGCCTGCACGGCCTCGGGGTGGGGCCGCTCTTCGGCACGTTCACGTTCGGCCTCGACGGCAAGGTCGCCTATGCCTACAGCCTCGCCGTTCTGTTCCTGCTGTTCGTCGTGGCGCGCCGCGTCGCGCAATCGCCGTTCGGCTATTCGCTGCAGGCGATCCGCGACAATCGGCTGCGCGCCGGCGCGATCGGGATCGACGTCAACCGGCGGCTCGCGACTGTCTACACGCTGGCCGGTGCCATGGCGGGCGCTGCCGGCGCGCTGCTCGTGCAGACGACGGGCTTCGCGTCGCTCGACGTCCTCGACTTCCACCGCTCGGCGGATGTGATGCTGGTGCTCGTGATCGGCGGCACCGGCTACCTGTACGGCGGGCTGGTGGGCGCCGTCGCGTTCGTCCTGATGAAGGACCTGCTGGCGACGGCAACGCCGCAGTATTGGCAATTCTGGGTCGGCCTCGTGCTCGTGGGCGTCGTCCTAGTCGGGCACGCGCGCCTCGTGCGCCCGTGGCGCGCGCTGGCGGACGTCCTCGCGCGCCGCGTTCGCGCGGCGCCGGAGCGACGATGACGGCACTCGCGACCCACGGGCTGTCCAGGCGCTTCGGCGGCATCGCGGCGACCGAGAACGTCTCGCTGTCGCTGCCGCGCGGCGCGCGCCACGCGCTGATCGGCCCGAACGGAGCCGGCAAGACGACGCTTGTCAACCTGCTGACCGGCGTGCTCCCGCCCTCCGCCGGCACGATCGAGCTCGCGGGCGAGGACATCACGCGCCTGCCGGCATTCCGCCGGGCTCGGCGCGGGCTCGTGCGCACGTTCCAGATCAACCAGCTGTTCGCGCAGTTCACGCCGCTCGAGACGCTCGCGCTCGCGATCGCCGAGCGCGACGGCCTGGGGGCGCGGATGTGGCGCGCGCTCGACCGCATGTCGGCGGTGACCGACGAGGCGGCCGCGCTGCTCGCGCGGTTCCACCTGTCCGCCGACATGCAGCGCCGGGTGGCGGCGCTGCCCTACGGCAAGCGGCGGCTGCTCGAGATCGCGATCGCCGTCGCCGCACGGCCGCGCGTGCTGCTGCTCGACGAACCGGTCGCCGGCGTGCCGGCCGGCGAGTCGGCGGAGATCCTCGACACGCTCGCGGCATTGCCGGACGACGTCACCGTGCTGCTGATCGAGCACGACATGGACCTCGTGTTCCGCTTCGCGCAGCGCATCTCCGTCCTCGTGAACGGCGCGCTGCTGGTCGAGGGCGCGGCCGCCGACATCGCACGCGACCCGCGCGTGAAGGCCGTCTATCTCGGGGAGGCGAGCCGTGCCTGACCTCCTCCGCGTCGCCGGCCTCACCGCCGGCTACGGCGAGGCGATCGTCGTCGACGACGTCTCCTTCACGATCGGCGAGGGCCGCTCGCTGGCGCTCCTCGGCCGCAACGGCACCGGCAAGACCACGCTGCTCGCGACGCTGGTCGGTGTCACGCGCTACCGTGACGGTACCATCGAGTTCGCGGGGAGGCCGCTGACGTCGCTGCGGCCGGACCAGCGGGCCGCGGCGGGCCTGGGCTGGGTGCCGCAGGAACGCAACATCTTCCGGTCGCTGACCGTCGAGGAGAACCTGACGGCGGTCGCCCGGCCCGGCCCGTGGACGCTCGCGCGCGCGTTCGAGCTGTTCCCGCGCCTCGCCGAGCGCAGGCGCAACCTCGGCACCCACCTGTCGGGCGGCGAGCAGCAGATGCTGGCGATCGCACGCGCGCTCGTCGTCAATCCCCGCCTGCTGCTGCTCGACGAGCCGCTCGAGGGCCTGGCGCCGCTGATCGTCGAGGAGCTGGTGCGCGTGCTCGAGCGGCTCGTCCGCGACGAGGGCCTGTCCGCGATCGTCGTCGAGCAGAATCCCGCGCGCGTGCTCGCGATCACCGACGAAGCACTGATCCTCGAGCGCGGCACCGTCGTGCACGCGGGCCCGAGCGCCGCGCTCGCCGCCGACACCGCGACGCTCGACCGCTATCTCGCCGTCGGCGGCGGCGCCGCGCATTGACCCGCCGACCGGCGCGGTACCATGTCGATTGCACGACGCGGCCCGGAATGCCGGACGTGGAGTCACCGCACGGAGAGGACATCGTGGAGCACCCGCCGCATCGCCACCGCATCTCGCGCCGCCGCCTGCTGCGGGCCGCGGTCGCCATCGCCGTCGCCGGCGGCGCGCCGGCGCGCGCCGCCGACGCCTGGCCGTCGCGACCGGTTCGGATCGTCGTGCCGTTCACGCCGGGCGGATCGACCGACATCCTCGGGCGTGCCATTGCCCAGAAGCTGCAGGAGGCGCTCGGGCAGCCGTTCGTCGTCGAGAACAGGCCCGGCGCGGGCGGCTCGATCGGCGCCACCGAAGTGGCGCGCGCCGCGCCCGACGGCTACACGCTGCTGATGGGGCACATCGGCACGCTCGCCGTCAATCCGTCGCTCTACCCGAACCTCGCCTACGACCCGCGCACGAGCTTCGTCCCCGTCGCGCTCGTCGCGCGCGTGCCCAACGTCCTCGTCGTGCACCCGGCGGTGCCGGCGAAGAACGTACAGGAGCTGATCGCGCTGGCGAAGGCCAAGCCGGGCTCGCTGCGCTACGCGTCCGGCGGCAACGGCAGCGCCGCGCACATCGCGATGGAATACTTCAAGTTGCGCACGCAGACCGACATCGGCCACATTCCCTACAAGGGAACGTCGCCGGCCGTCACCGACGTGATGGGCGGCCAGGTCGAGCTCATCATGACCGGCGTCCCGGCCGTGCTTCAGCAGGTGAAGGCGGGCAAGCTGCGTGCGCTCGCCGTCTCCAGCGCACGACCGGTCGACAGCCTGCCGGACGTGCCGACGATCGCCGCTGCCACCGGCATGGCGGACTTCGAGGCGATCCAGTGGTACGGCATCGTCGCGCCGGCACGGACACCGCCGGCAGTGGTCACGCTGCTCAACGCCGAGATCAACCGCGCGCTGGCGACGCCGGCGCTGAAGACGCGCCTCGACTCGGAGGGTGCCGAGGCGGCGCCGATGACGCCCGACGCGTTCGGCGCCATGATCGCGGCCGAGATCGCGCGCTGGAAGCCGGTGATCGAGAAGGCGCAGATGAAGCCCGAATGAGCCCGGCGGGCGAGGGCCGAGGCCGAACGGAGGCCGGCGGGGGGAGACGCCGGGCGACCGTCGCGGGCCGACCCGCAGCCTCCGCCGACGGCACGGCGATGCAGGGAGAACCGGAGGGAGGGCCATGCGATGAGCAGCGAGCACGAACACGGGGCCGACGTGGCCCGGCTGGCGATCGCGCTGATCGGCTACGGCGAGGTCGGCGGCATCTTCGGGCAGGCGCTCGCCGCGCGCGGGGTGGCGCGCGTGACCGCGTGGGACATCCTGCTGCCCGATCCGGCGAAGAGCGCCGCGATGCGCGAGCGCGCGCGGCGCGACGGCGTGCGCCTTGCCACCGACGCCGCGACCGCGGTCGCGGAGGCCGATCTCGTGATCTCGGCGGTGACGGCGAGCGCGACGCGCGCCGCGGCGGCGGGCGCCGCGCCGGCGATGCGCCGCGGCGCGTTCCTGCTCGACGTCAATTCGGCGTCGCCGGAGACGAAGGCCGCGTGCGGTGCGCTGGTCGCCGCGGCCGGTGGCCGCTACGTCGAGTCGGCGGTCATGACGTCGGTGCCGCCGTACGGCATTCGCGTGCCGATGCTGCTCGGCGGGCCGGACGCGGCGGCGCTCGCGCCAACGCTCGCGGCGCTCGGCTTCGCGGCGAGCGTCGCGTCGGAGAAGCTGGGCGTCGCGTCGGCGATCAAGATGTGCCGCAGCGTGATGATCAAGGGGATGGAGGCGATCGTCGTCGAGAGCTTCCTCGCCGCGCGCCGCTACGGCGTCGAGAACGAGGTGCTGGCGTCGCTCGCCGAGACGTTCCCCGGCATCGACTGGGAGACGCAGGGCAGCTATTTCTGGAGCCGCGTCGTCCAGCACGGAAAACGGCGCGCCGAGGAGATGCGGGAGTCCGCGGCGACGGTGCGCGAGGCCGGGTTCGAGCCGACCATGGCGAGCGCGATCGCCGAGCGCCAGCAGTGGGTCGCCGACCTGGCCTCCGCCGGGACGTTCGCCGGAACGGTGCGCGAGGCCGGCTGGCGCGAATTCGCCGACCGCATCCCCGGCGGGCCCGGCGTCGCCGACTGACCCGCGGCCCGGCTGAACCGAGTCTGGCTCGGTTCCGGGTCCGCGCCGAGCCGGGCTCGGATCGTCCTAGTTGGCGGCCGCGAACTGCTCCGGGCTCCAGCCGCCGCCCAGCGCCTTCGCGAAGTCGACGGTGGAGAGCCTGGCGTCGCGCGCGGCGCCGATGCGCAGCGTCTCCGCCGCGAGCAGCTGGCGCTGCGCGTCGATGACCTCGAGGAACGACGTGCGTCCGGCGTCGTAGCGCAGCTGCGCGACCTCGTACGCCTTGGCGATCTGGTCGCGCCGCGCCGACTCCGCGGCCAGCACGTCGCGCGCCCCGCGATTGGCGACGAGCGCGTCGTGCACCTCGCGGAACGCGACCTGCACCGTCTGCACGTACTCGACGGTGGCGCGGTCGTTGTTCGCACGCGCGAGCTCGACCTGCGACTCGATCGCCTTCAGCGCGATCAGCGGCTGCACGATGCCGAGCGCCAGGCTCCAGATCGCGGCCGGTCCCGAGAACAGCGCGCCGGTGGTCGCGGCCTCCGATCCGTAGAAGAGGCCGAGCTTGATCTGCGGGAAGTAGTCGGCGCGCGCCTGCTGGATGCGCAGGTCGGACGCCGCGAGCAGGGCCTCCGAGCGCCGGATGTCGGGGCGGCGCTCGACGAGGCTCGCCGGCAGCGCGTCGGGCAACGAGGGCACACGCGTGACGGCGTCGATCGTCGCGCCCCGCGCGATCTCCGGCGTGAACACGGCGCGCGGCGAGCGCCCGGTCAGCGTGGCGAGGGCCGCCTCGAGCTGGCCGATCGCCGTCTTCGTACGCGCGATGTCGGCGACGACGGCCGAGCGCTCGGCCTCGGCCGTGCGCAGGTCGTACTCGCCGATGAGGCCGCCCTCGAACCGGTCGCGCTGCAGCGCCACGGTCTCGGTGCGCAGCTTCAGCGTGTCCTGCAGCACGGCGAGCTCGGCGTCGGCCGCGCGCAGCCGGAAGTAGGCGCTCGCCACGTCGGCCGCCACGCTGACGCGCACGGCTTCGCGGTAGTAGCGCGACGCGACGAGGTCGTTGGTCGCCGCCAGCGCGCCGCTCCGGTACTTGCCCCAGACGTCGAGCTCGTAGGACATCTCGATCGCGGCGCGGAAGTCGTTGCTGACGAGCTGGCTGCCGGCCGGCAGCGGTGGCGACGTGACCGACGAGATTCGCGACCGCGCCGGGTCGATCCGCGCGTTGATGTCCGGCGCGAGGTTCGACTGCGCGAGCAGCACCTGCGCGCGCGCGGCCTCGATGCGCGCGAGCGACGCCCTGAGGTCGAGGTTGTTGGCGAGCGCCTCGTCGATCAGCGCGGTCAGCGCCGGGTCGTCGAATGCGGTCCACCAGCGCTCGAGCAGCGCGTTCTCCGCGGCGGACGCGGTGCCCGTCGGCAGGTCGAGCCGCGGCGGCGCCGGCTGCGTGACGGCGCAGCCGGCGGCGAGCGCGGCGGCGATGAGGGCGGCAGCGAGTCTACGCACGGCCGTCTCCCGGTGTCGGATGTGGCGGGTGGCCCGGTGTCTGCGGTGGCGCCAAGTGCGCGACCATGTGCGCGTGGGCGACTTCCTCGGCGAGCTCCGACTTCGTCCGCGGCTCGTGCACGCGCCGGTCCATGATGACACGGAAGAACAGCGGGACGAAGAAGATCGCGAGGAACGTGGCGGCGATCATGCCGCCCATCACGCCGGTGCCGGTCGAGTGGCGCGCGCCGGCGCCGGCGCCGGTCGAGATCGCGAGCGGCAGCACGCCGAAGATGAACGCGAGCGACGTCATCAGGATGGGCCGGAAGCGCAGCCGCGCCGCCTCCATCGCCGCCGCGGACGCCGACATGCCTTCCTCCTTCCTGAGCATCGCGAACTCCACGATCAGGATCGCGTTCTTCGCGGCGAGGCCGAGCAGCGTCACGAGGCCGATCTGGAAGTAGACGTCGTTGGTGAGCCCGCGCAGCCAGATCGCCGCGAGCGCGCCGAACGTGCCGAACGGAAGCGCCAGCAGCACCGAGAACGGCAGCGACCAGCGCTCGTACTGCGCGGCGAGGATCAGGAACACCATGATCACGGCGAGTCCCAGCGCGAACGTCGACGCGCCGCCCGAGCGCTTCTCCTGGTACGACGTGCCGCCCCAGTCGTAGGAGAAGTCCGGCGGCAGCACCTCGCGCGCGATCTGCTCGACGCGCGCGATCGCCTGGCCCGAGCTGTACCCCGGCGCTGCCTGCCCGAAGATCTTGACGGCGGGCAGGTTGTTGAACCGGTCGAGTGAGTCCGGCCCCGACGAGTACTTCACCGTCGCGAGCGACGTCAGCGGGATCATGTCGCCCTTCTCGGAGCGCACGTACACGGCGCCGATGTCGTCGGGACGCGTCCGGTACGAGGGCTCGGCCGACATCAGCACCTGCCACGCGCGGCCGTACTTGTTGAAGTCGTTCACGTAGTAGGTGCCGAGCGTCGCCGACAGCGCCGCGAAGACGTCGCTGATCGGCACGCCGACCTTCTTCGCCTTCTCGCGGTCGACGTCGACGTAGAGCTGCGGAACGTTGGCGCGCCACAGCGTCTGCGCGCCGCCCAGCTCCTTGTCGCTGTTCACGCGCGCGAGGAACTGCTGCGTGACGTCGTTCATGCGCTTCGCTCCGCCGTCGCCGCGGTTCTGGATGTAGAACTCGTAGCCGCCGGCGGTGCCGAGCCCGAAGATCGGCGGCGGGTTGAACGCGAGGACCAGCGCCTCCTTGATGCCGGCGGTGCGCCCGAAGAGCTCGCCGACGAGCTGCGCCGCGGTGACCTTGCGCTGGTCCCACGGAATCTGCGTGACGAAGATCGTCGCGGCGTTGTTGCGGAAGCCGCCGCCCAGGAAGTCGAAGCCGGTGAACGACACGACATCGGCGTTCGCCGGGTTCGCGCGGATCGCCTTCTCGACCTCGGCGACGACCTTGTCGGTGCGGTTCAGCGTGGCGCCGTCGGGAAGGATCACCGCGCTGATGTAGAAGCCCTGGTCCTCGTCCGGCACCAGGCTGCCGGGCGTGGTCCGCCACAGCCCGACCGCCAGCGCGACCATGCCCGCGAAGAGCAGGAGGCCGATCGCGCCGCGCCGGATCAGCCAGGTCACGCCCGACGTGTAGTGGCCGGTGACCCGGAGGAAGAACCGGTTGAACGCGGCGAAGAAGCCGCGCGCCGGCGGCGGGTCGTGCTTCAGGATCAGCGCGCACAGCGAGGGCGTCAGCGTGAGCGCCACCAGGCCGGAGATCACGACGGCGATCGAGATCGTCACGGCGAACTGCCGGTAGAGCTCGCCGGTCAGCCCGCCCAGGAACGCGATCGGCACGAACACGGCGGTCAGCGTGAGCACGATGGCGACGATGGGACCCGTGACCTCGTGCATCGCCTTGATCGCCGCCTCGCGCGGGTCGGCGTCGTCCTCGCGCATGATCCGCTCGACGTTCTCCAGCACGACGATCGCGTCGTCGACGACGATGCCGATCGCGAGCACCATGCCGAACAGCGTCAGCGTGTTGATCGAGTAGCCGAGCACGAACAGCCCGGCGAACGCGCCGAGCAGCGAGACCGGAACCGCGATCAGCGGGATCACGGTCGCCCGCCAGCTCTGCAGGAACAGGTAGACGACGAGGAAGACGAGGATCATCGCCTCGCCGAGCGTGAACACGACCTCGCGGATCGACACCTCGACGAAGCGCGTCGTGTCGTACGGGATTGCATACGTGAGGCCGGCCGGGAAGCGCTGCGACAGGTCGGCGACGCGGTTGCGCACGGTCTTGGCAACCTCGAGCGCGTTCGCGCCCGGCTGCAGGAAGATGCCGACGAGCGTTGCGGCCTTGCCGTTGTAGCGGCCGATGAAGTCGTAGTTCGCAGACCCCAGCTCGACGCGAGCGACGTCGGACAGGCGCACGGTCGAGCCGTCCGGGTTGGCGCGGACGATGATCTCGCCGAACTGCTTCGGGTCGGACAGCCGCCCCTGCGCCGTGATCGTGTAGACGAGGTCCTGCCCCTTGTCGATCGGCGCCTGGCCCACCTTGCCGGCGGCGAACTGCGCGTTCTGCTCGTTGATCGCGCGCGCGACGTCGGCCGGCGTCAGCTTGAGCTGCGCCAGGCGGTCGGGCTTGACCCAGATCCGCATCGCGTAGTCCTTGGCGCCGAAGATCTGCACGTTGGTGGTGCCGGGCAGCCGCTTCAGTTCGTCGAGGACGTTGAGCGTCACGTAGTTCGAGATGAAGAGGTCGTCGAACTTCGCGTCGGGCGAGTAGAACGCGATCACCTGCAGGAACGACGAGCTGCCACGCTCGACGGTGACGCCCTGCCGGCGCACGTCCTCGGGCAGCCGCGGCTCGACCTGCTTGACGCGATTGTTGACGTTGACCGCCGCGTCGTCGACGTTGGTGCCGATCTCGAACGTGACCTGGATCTGCACGATGCCGTTCGACGACGACGTCGAGCTCATGTAGATCATGTTCGGCACGCCGTTGATCGCGTTCTCGATCGGCGAGGCGACCGTCTGTTCCAGCGTCTCGGCGGACGCGCCGGGGTAGATCGCCTGCACCGTGACCACCGGCGGCGCGATCTCCGGGTACTGCGCGACCGGCAGCGTGCGCATGGCGGCCAACCCCGCCAGCACGAGGAACATGGAAATCACGGCCGCGAAGATCGGCCGGTCGATGAAGAAGCGCGAGAACATGGTGGCGGCCCGGCCCTTACGCCTTGGGCGCGGACTTCGCGTCCTTGGCGGGCGCCGGTGCGGGCGCACCTCCCGGCGTGGCCGGCACGGCGGGAGCCGCCCCGCTGCCGACCTTCACCGGCGCGCCGGGGCGCAGCTTCGCCACGCCGTCGACGATCACCGCGTCGCCGGCCTTGAGCCCGGTCTCGACGACCCACAGGTTGGCGCCGTCCTGCGCGACCCACTCGCCGAGCGTGACCGGACGCACGCCGGCGACGTCGTTGCCGTCCTTGTCCTTCTCGACGACGTAGACGAACTTGCCCTGCGCGCCGTCGAGCACGGCGACCTGCGGCACTGCGAGCGCGTTGTTGCGCACGGCGCCCGTCAGCTTCACGCGCACGAACTGGCCGGGCTTCAGCATCTGGTCCGCGTTGGCGACCTCGGCGCGCATCTCGTAGGTGCCGGTCGACGGATTCACGCGCGTGTCGGCGAAGTTGATCCTGCCGCGGCGCTCGAGCGTCGTGCCATCGGACAGCCGCACGACGACCTCGTACGCGTTGTCCTTCGGCAGCGTGAGGCGCCCCTCCTTGACGGCCCGGTTGAGCAGCAGCTGCTCGTTCTCGGAGATCGCGAACGGAATCCACATCGGATCGACCTGCGAGACCGTCGTCAGCAGCGTCTCGTTCGCGGTGACGAGGCTGCCCTCGGACTTCGGCGCGCGGCTCGACAGGCCCGCGATCGGCGCGGTCACGTTGGTGTAGGAGAGGTTCAACTTCATCTCGGCGAGCTTCGCCTCGGCCGCGCGCAGCCCCGCCGTGTACATCTCGAGGTTGGAGATCGCGTCGTCGGCTTCCTTCTGGCCGACGGCCCGCCGCTCGGCCAGCGGCTTCAGGCGCGCGACCTCCCGCTCCGCCTGCGCCTTCTGCGCCTGCGCGCGGGCGACGTCGGCTTCGAGCGCCGCGGTCTGCGCGGCCATCTGCCGCGGGTCGATCACGAACAGCACCTGCCCGGCCCGCACCGGCGCGCCTTCCTGGAACAGCTTCTTCTCCAGGATGCCGGTCACCCGGGCGCGCACCTCGACCTCTTTCGACCCGGTCGTCTGGCCGACGTACTCGTAGGTGGCGGGCAGCGATTTGGGCACGAGCTTGATCGTGGTCACTTCCGCCGGCGGAAATCCGTGGAATCCTCCACCTTGCTGCGGTGGGCTGCAGGCGGCGAGGATGACGACGACGGCGACCGGCGCGAGACAACGGACGAGGGCTCGGGCGGGGCGGTGCATGGGAACTCCTGTGGAGCGGGCGGCGGCGGTGCTGCGATGCAGCTTGCCAAGGGAGGCAAGATTACATACATTCACGAATGTTTGTAAAGTACTTCATCGCTGAACGGCAAAACCATGGCACGCAGGACGAAGGAAGAGGCGCAGGCGACAAGGGAACGGCTGCTCGACGCGGCGGAGGTCATCTTTCGCGACCGCGGGGTGACGCGGACCTCGCTGGCCGAGATCGCGACCGCCGCGGGCATGACGCGCGGCGCCGTCTACTGGCACTTCAAGGACAAGGCCGACCTCTTCCGCGCGATGTGCGACCGGGCGACGCTTCCGCTCGACACGATGTTCGAGCGCGCGGGCGAGACCGCGGCGGCGGATCCGCTCGGCACGCTGCGCACGCTGTCGATCGGTGCGCTGCACAGCCTCGCGACCGACCCGCGGGCGCAGAACGTGTTCGAGATCGTCTTCCACAAGAGCGAGCTCGTCGACGAGCTCGCCGGCCTCGCGACCTCGCACAAGCAGGAGCGCAGCGCGTGCCTGTCGGAGATCGAGGCGATCGTTCGCCGCGCCGCCGCCGCCGGCCAGCTGCCGGCCGACGTCGACGCGCACCTCGCGACGCAGGGGCTCCACGCGCTGATGATCGGCGTCATGCACGAGTGGGTGCTCGACCCGTCCGCGTACGACCTCGCCACGGCGGCGCCCGCGCTGATCGACACCTGGATCGCCGGCCTCAAGGCGCAGCCGCCGCGGCGCGCCGCCGCCCCCGCGGCGCGACCCACGGCGAAGACCGTCGCGGCCTGACGCGCCACCCGCAACCGGCGGGCCCGGCGGCGCCGCCGGCATAATCCGCATTTCCCGCAACGAACCACGATCCCAAGACCATGGAAACGATCCAACGCGTGGGCGTCGTCGGCGCCGGCACGATGGGCAACGGCATCGCGCAGGCGTGCGCCGCCGTCGGCCTGCACGCCGTGATGGTCGACGTCGACGATGCCGCGGTCGCGCGCGGCGTCAAGACCATCGCCGGCAGCCTCGACCGCCTCGTCAAGAAGGAGAAGCTGACGGCCGCCGAACGCGACGCCGCGCTCGCCCGCATCAAGGGCAGCACCGCCTACGAGGACCTCGCGCACTGCGACCTCGTCGTCGAGGCGGCCACCGAGAATCTCGACCTCAAGCTCAGGATCCTGCGGCAGGTCGACGGGCTGGCGAAGCCCTCCGCGCTGATCGCGTCGAACACGTCGTCGATCTCGATCACGGCGCTGGCGGCGGTCACGTCGCGGCCGGCGTCGTTCCTCGGCGTGCACTTCTTCAATCCGGTGCCGATGATGGCGCTGGTCGAGCTGGTGCGCGGGCTGCAGACGTCGGACGCGGCGATCGCGGCGGCGACGGCATTCGCCAAGCGGCTGGGCAAGACCCCGATCGTGGTCAGGAACAGCCCGGGGTTCGTCGTCAACCGCATCCTGTGCCCGATGATGAACGAGGCGGTGTTCGCGCTGCAGGAGGGGCTCGCGACCGCGGCCGAGATCGACGACGGGATGAAGCTCGGCTGCAACCATCCGATCGGCCCGCTCGCGCTCGCCGACATGGTCGGGCTCGACGTGCTGCTCGCCGTGATGAACGTGTTCTACGCGGACTTCAACGATCCCAAGTACCGGCCCGCGCCGCTGCTGAAGGAGATGGTCGCGGCGGGGCGGCTCGGCCGCAAGACGGGCCGCGGCTTCTACGATTACCCGCAGGACGCGAAGAAATGACGATCCGCGCGGACGGTTCGTCCCAAGGTGCGAGTTCCGCCCCCGCGGGGGGCAGCGAGGCGGCGCCCGCCGCGAGCGTGGGGAAACACATGTACGAGACCGTGTTGCTGGAGCAGAAGGAGCCGGGCATCTGGCTGCTCACGATCAACCGCGAGCGCGCGATGAACGCGCTCGCGCCGCAGGTGCTCGACGACCTCGCGGCCGCCGTGCGGTCGGTCGCCGGCGACGCGGGCGCGCGCTGCCTGCTCGTCACCGGCGCGGGCAGGGCGTTCGTCGCGGGCGCGGACATCGCCGCGATGAGCGCGATGCCGGTGCTGGCGGCGCGCGACTTCGCCGCCAAGGGCCACCGCACGCTGCGCGCGCTGGAATTGGCGCCGTTTCCGGTCATCGCGCTCGTCAACGGCTACGCGCTGGGCGGCGGCTGCGAGTTGGCACTCGCGTGCGACTTCATCGTCGCCTCCGAGAAGGCGGTCTTCGGCCAGCCGGAGGTGAACCTCGGCATCTGCCCGGGCTTCGGCGGCACGCAGCGGCTGACGCGCGTCGTCGGCCGCTCGATGGCGCTCGACCTCGTGACCACGGGACGGCAGGTCAAGGCCGACGAGGCGCTGCGCATCGGGCTCGCCAACCACGTCGTCGCGCCCGAGGCGCTGCTCGACAAGGGGATGGAGCTCGCGCGGATGATCGCCGGCAAGGGACCGGTCGCTGTCCGCTTCTCCAAGCACCTCGTGATCCGCGGGCAGGACCTCGACCTCGCCAACGCCAACGTGCTCGAGACCGACGTCTTCGGGCTGCTGTGCGCGACCGACGACAAGCGCGAGGGGATGGCCGCGTTCCTCGAGAAGCGGCCGCCGAAGTTCACGGGTAGGTAGCGCCCCTGCCCCACCCTCTGCCCCACCCCCTGCCGGGGGTGGGGTCACAGCAGATCCCTCGCTGCGCTCGGGATTGACACCGGGGAGCCGGGCGAAGCCCGGCTCCCCGGTGTCAATCCTCGAACCGCCGCAGACCCTCGAGGTCGGTCACGGTGACCCCGCCGTATTCGATCCGCAGCAGCCCCGCCTGCTCCAGCCGCTGCAGCGCCTGGTTCGCGCGCTGGCGGGACAGCCCCGCGAGCTGCGCGATCTCCTCCTGCGAGATCGGCAGCGACGGGCCGATCCCGGGGTACAGGTGCGGGTTGAACATCGACGCGAGGCAGCGCGCGAGCCGCGCGTCCGGCCCGAGCAGCCGGTCGTGCTCGACCATGCCGATGAACTGGCCGAGCCTCTCGTTGAGTTGCGTCAACAGGAAGCGGTTGAACGGCATGCTAGTTTCCAGCAACCACATGAACGTGGCGCGGGGCATGTACGCGATCACGCTTTCCCGCAGGGCGACGATGTCGTACCGGCGCGGCTCGTCCTTGAGCAGCGAGCCCTCGCCGAACCAGCCGCCGGAGCCGACGCCGACGAAGCTGGTCGGCTTGCCTTCGGCCGACACATTCGCCATCTTCACCAGCCCGTCGACGACGCCGATCCACGCCTCGACGACCTCGCCCTTGCGGCAGACCAGCGCGCCCGCCGGGCACACGCGGGTGACGGTCTCCGCCTCGACGCGCGCGAGGTCGGCCGGCGCGAGCGCGCGCGCCCAGGCGGACGTGCGGAGCATGGCGGCAAGTGTTGGCATCGATCGGCGGCCGGCGCAGCGGGTCAATTGTCGGCGCGGCGACAGCCTCGGTCGCGGTTCGCGCCTAAATTGCGTAACCGAGCATTCTAAAGCGCGCCGCGCCCGGGGTCCCGCGGGCGTGCGGCGGACCCCGACGGCCAGGAAGGCGACGCTCCGGAGGCAGGACGAAAAAGGCTAAGATGCCCGTCCCGCCCGATGGACGGACGCGGCGGCGCGAGTCATGTATAAGATACAAGAACGGCGGGGCGGACACGCCGCACCCGCCGGCACCGGCGGGCAAGGCCGGCCGCGAGGCCGGGACGCGCAGGACGCGAAGGCCCGGCAAGCGGCCGTCGGCGCGATCTGGAGGAGGCGATGGACGAGCAGCGCGACACGTTTCCGCGGTTGCTGGCGCACCACGCTGCGGTGCGGCCCGGGCACCCGGCTACGCGCGAGAAGGACCTCGGCATCTGGCAGACGTGGACGTGGCGCGAGGTGGCCGACGAGGTGCGGGCGCTCGCGTGCGGGCTCGCCGCCGAGGGCTTCGGCCGCGGCATGCACCTCGCCATCATCGGCGACAACCGGCCGCGCCTGTATTGGTCGATGGTCGCTGCGCAGGCGCTGGGCGGAATCCCGGTGCCGATGTACCAGGACGCGCCGGCGGCCGATTTCGCGTTCGTGCTGAACGACGCCGAGATCGCCTACGCGGTGGTCGAGGATCAGGAGCAGGTCGACAAGATGCTGGAGGCCATGCCGCAGGTCCCCACGCTGGCCCACATCTACTACGACGACCCGCGGGGCCTGCGCAACTACGAGGGGGTCACGAGCTTCGCGCGCCTGCAGGAGAAGGGCCGCGAGTTCGACCGCGCGCACCCCGGCTGGTACGAGGCGGAAGTGGCCAAGGGCCGGCCGTCGGACGTGTCGGTGATGCTCTACACGTCGGGCACCACCGGCAAGCCCAAGGGCGTGTGCCAGGCGCACGCGGCGTTCATCGCCGCCGCCCGCGGCGGCTGCAGCTTCGACGGGCTTACCGCGGACGACAGCGTCCTGTCCTACCTGCCGATGGCGTGGGTGGGCGACCACCTGTTCTCGATCGCGCAGTGGCTGGAGGCCGGGTTCACGATCAACTGCCCGGAGTCCGGCGACACGGTGATGACCGACCTGCGCGAGATCGGCCCGACGTACTACTTCGCACCGCCGCGCGTGTTCGAGAACCTGCTGACGCAGGTGATGATCCGCATGGAGGACGCCGGCGCGGTCAAGCGCTGGCTGTTCCGGCGCTTCATGGACGTGGCGCGCCGGTGCGGCGCCGAGATCCTCGACGGCAAGCCGGTGTCCGCCTCGGACCGATTGCTCTACGCGGTCGGCAACGTGCTCGTCTACGGGCCGCTGCGCAACGTTCTGGGCATGAGCCGCATCCGCGTCGCGTACACGGCGGGCGCCGCGATCGGCCCCGACCTCTTCCGCTTCTACCGGTCGATCGGGATCAACCTGAAGCAGCTGTACGGCCAGACCGAGACGTGCGCCTACGTGTGCCTGCAGCCGGACCGCGACGTGAAGCTCGACTCGGTCGGCCTGCCCGCGCCGGGCGTCGAGATCCGGATCGGCGACGGCGGCGAGGTGCTGGTGCGCGGGGCGATGCTGCTGAAGGAGTACTACAAGCGGCCGGACGCGACGGCCGAGTCCATCGACGCCGACGGCTACTTCCACACCGGCGACGCCGGCTTCCTCGACGACGCCGGGCACCTCAAGATCATCGATCGCGCGAAGGACGTCGGCAAGCTGGCGGGCGGCGCCATGTTCGCGCCCAACTACATCGAGAACAAGCTCAAGTTCTTCCCGCACATCAAGGAGGCGGTGGCGTTCGGCCACGGCCGCGACATGGTGTGCGCGTTCGTCAACATCGACGCGGGCTCGGTCGGCAACTGGGCGGAGCGGCGCGGGCTGCCGTACTCGGGCTACACCGACCTCGCGCAGAAGCCCGAGGTCTACCAGCTGATCCGCGAATGCGTGGAGAAGGTCAACGCGGAGCTGGCGACGGAAGGCGACCTCGCCGCGTCGCAGATCCACCGGTTCCTGATCCTGCACAAGGAGCTCGATCCGGACGACGACGAGCTGACGCGCACCCGCAAGGTGCGCCGCGGCTTCGTCGCGGAGAAGTACGTGGCGCTGATCGACGCGCTGTACGGGGGGAAGACCGTCCAGCACATCGAGACGCTGGTCCGCTTCGAGGACGGCCGCACGAACATGGTCGCCGCGGACCTGCGGATCGAGGACACGAAGACGTACCCGGCGACGCACGGGAAGGCCGCGTGAAGCCAGGGGCCACGAAGAGACGCGAAGACGCCGAGGCAAGGCGCTCTTCCCGTCCTGTCTCAGCGTCGCTGCGCCGCTTTGGGAAAGCCGTTCGCCGACCATGACCACGACCACCGCCCGCCGCACCGGCGACGTCATCCTGAAGCTCGACAACATCTCGCTGTCGTTCGGCGGGGTGAAGGCGCTGACCGACATCGGCTTCGACGTGCGCGAGCACGAGATCCGCGCGATCATCGGCCCCAACGGCGCCGGCAAGAGCTCGATGCTCAACGTGATCAACGGCGTCTACCACCCGCAGCACGGCACGATCACCTTCCACGGCGAGGTGCGCCGGGACATGAACCCCTACAAGGCGGCCTCGCAGGGCATCGCGCGGACGTTCCAGAACATCGCGCTGTTCCGCGGCATGTCGGTGCTCGACAACATCATGACCGGCCGCAACCTCAGGATGAAGGCCGGGTTCCTGGAGCAGGCGATCTGGATCGGCCGCGCGCGGCGCGAGGAACTCGAGAACCGGCGCAAGGTCGAGGAGATCATCGACTTCCTCGAGATCCAGCACATCCGCAAGACGCCCGTCGGGCGCCTGCCCTACGGCCTGCAGAAGCGCGTCGAGCTCGCCCGTGCGCTCGCGGCCGAGCCGTCGCTGCTGCTGCTCGACGAGCCGATGGCCGGCATGAACGTCGAGGAGAAGCAGGACATGTGCCGCTTCATCCTCGACGTCAACGAGCAGTACGGCACGACGATCGTGCTGATCGAGCACGACATGGGCGTCGTGATGGACATCTCCGACCGCGTGGTGGTGCTCGACTACGGCAAGAAGATCGGCGACGGCCCGCCGGACGAGGTGCGCAGCAACCAGGCGGTGATCGACGCCTACCTCGGCGTGGCGCACTAAGGGGACGGCGACGATGTCATTCTTCTTCGAGGTCCTCATCGGCGGCCTGCTCTCGGGCGTGATGTACTCGCTCGTGGCGCTGGGCTTCGTGCTGATCTACAAGGCGTCGGGCGTGTTCAACTTCGCGCAGAGCGCGATGGTGTTCATGGCGGCGCTCACCTACGTGGGCCTGCTCGAACTCGGGCTCTCGCCGTGGCTATCGGTGCCCGCCACGCTCGCCGTGATGATCGTGCTGGCGCTCGTCACCGAGCGGGTGGTCCTGCGCCCGCTGGTCAACCAGCCGCAGATCACGCTGTTCATGGCCACGATCGGCCTCACCTTCTTCATCGAGGGCCTCGCGCAGTGGGTGTGGGGCGCCAACGTGCGCGGCCTCGAACTCGGCCTGCAGGACGAACCGATCGAGTGGCTCGCCGACAGGACGGGCATGAACGTGTCGAAGTTCGACCTGGCCGCCGCCGGCATCGCCGCCGTGCTCGTGACGGCGCTCGCCGTGTTCTTCAACCGCACGCGCATCGGCCGCGCGCTGCGCGCGGTCGCGGACGACCACCAGGCGGCGCTTGCCGTGGGCATCCCGCTGCAGCAGATCTGGGCGATCGTGTGGGGCGTCGCCGGCGCGGTGGCGCTGGTTGCGGGCATGCTGTGGGGCGCGCGCAACGGCGTGCAGTACGCGCTGACCTACGTCGCGCTGAAGGCGCTGCCGGTGCTGATCCTGGGCGGCTTCGACTCGATCCCCGGCGCGATCGTTGGCGGACTCATCATCGGCGCCTCGGAGAAGCTCGCCGAGGTGTACCTCGGTCCCTTCGTCGGCGGCGGCATCGAGGGCTGGTTCCCGTACGTGCTGGCGCTCGCCTTCCTGCTGATCCGGCCCGAGGGCCTCTTCGGCGAGAAGATCATCCGCCGCATCTGAACGCGACGACCGACCCGGGCACCGCATGATCTACCGCGAAGCAGGCCAGTTCAAGACGTCCTACCAGACGGACTCGGCGATCTTCCCGATCCGCCAGGACCGGATCGCGGTGGCCGCGATCCTCGCGGTCGCGTTCCTCGTGATCCCGTTCGTCGCGCCGCAGTACGTCTTCACCGGCATCCTGATCCCGTTCCTCATCTTCTCGCTCGCGGCGCTCGGCCTCAACATCCTGACCGGCTACGCCGGCCAGCTGTCGCTCGGCACCGCCGCCTTCATGGCGGTGGGCGCGTTCGCGTCGTTCAACTTCGTGCTGCGCGTGCCGGGCATCCCGATCCTGCTCGCGTTCGCCGGCGGCGGTCTCGTGTCGGCGCTCGTGGGCATCGTCTTCGGCCTCCCCAGCCTGCGCATCCGCGGCTTCTACCTCGCCGTGGCCACGCTCGCCGCGCAGTTCTTCATCGTGTGGTTCCTGTCCAAGGTCGGCTGGGTGACGAACTACAGCGCGTCGGGCGTCATCACCGCGCAGCCCGTCGAGATACTGGGCTACGCGTTCAACACGGCGCCGCGCAAGTACCTGCTGGTGCTGACGATCGTCGCGGTGATGGCGCTCGCCGCCAAGAACATGGCACGCGGCAACGTCGGGCGCTCGTGGATGGCGGTGCGCGACATGGACGTCGCGGCCGAGGTGATCGGCATCCGCCTCATGCGCGCGAAGCTGCTCGCGTTCGCGATCAGCTCGTTCTACTGCGGCGTGGCCGGCGCGCTGTTCGCGTACGCCTACCTGGGCACCGTGGAGCCCGAGGCGTTCAACCTCGACCTCTCGTTCCGCGTGCTGTTCATGGTGATCATCGGCGGCGTGGGCACGGTGCTGGGCGCGTTCCTGGGCGCGGGCTTCGTGACGCTGATGCCGGTGTTGCTGTCGGTGACCGTCCGCTTCCTCGATTCGACGTTCGGCCTCGGAATCGCCGAGAGCACGATTTCCAACCTCGAGCTCATGGTGTTCGGGGCGCTGATCATCTTCTTCCTGATCGCGGAGCCGCACGGGCTCGCGCGGCTGTGGCAGGTTGCGAAGGAGAAGCTGCGGCTGTGGCCGTTCCCGCACTGACCGCCGGCGGGCGCGCAGGCCGGGGCGGCCGCGGCTCGCGGCGTACGATGGAGAGTGGGTTCGCAAGGTGGGGTCAGTCAGTCGTGTGAATCCGGCAGGCCGGCGGCGCAGGCGCGCAGCGGCCGCGGACCGTAGATGATCGTTTCACTGGAGGAGGCGCAACATGAAGGCAATGAAGTCAGCGCTGCTCGGCATCGCGCTCCTGGCTGCAACGGGAGCCGCCGTGGCGCAGGAGCAGTATCTGCCGGTGCTGTCGTACCGCGTGGGCCCGTCCGCCGCGGGCGGGTCGGGTTACTACGGCGGCGCCATCGACTACTGGACGCTTGTCAACCTGAACGGCGGCGTCAACGGCGTGAAGCTCAAGTGGGAGGAGTGCGAGACGGAGTACAACCCGTCGAAGGGCGTCGAGTGCTACGAGCGCCTGAAGGGCAAGTACGGCGGCGCGACCACCGTCGAGCCGCTGTCGACGGGCATCGCGTACGGCCTCTTCGACCGCGTGGGCACCGACAAGATCCCGATGACGACGTTCGGCTACGGCCTCGCCATCGCCGCGGACGGCCGCGTGTTCCCGTGGGTGTTTCCGATCGGCACGACGTACTGGAGCCAGATGGGCGCGATGATCGCGTACTTCGGCCAGAAGGAAGGCGGGGTCGACAAGCTGAAGGGCAAGAAGATCGCGTTCCTGTACCACGACTCCGCGTTCGGCAAGGAGCCGATCCCGGTGCTCGACGAGCTCTCGAAGAAGTACGGCTACGAGACGCTCAAGATCCCGGTCACACCGCCCGGCCAGACGCAGGAGTCGCAGTGGCTGCAGATCCGGCAGGCCAAGCCGGACTATGTGATCATGTGGACCTACGGTGTCATGAGCACCGTCGCGCTCAAGACCGCCGCGAAGACCGGCTACCCGCGCAACAAGCTCCTCGGCGTGTGGTGGGCCGGGTCGGAGGAGGACGTGATCCCCGCGGGTGACGCCTCGAAGGGCTACGTGAGCGCGTCGTTCACGGCCACGGGCACCGAATTCCCGGTGATGCAGGACATCAAGAAGAAGCTGTACGGCACCGGCAAGGGCAACCTCGAAGACCCGACCCGCCTCGGTAACGTGATGTACACCCGCGGCGTCGTGTACGGGATCATCCTCGTCGAGGCGCTGCGTGTCGCGCAGGAGAAGTACGGCAAGGGCAAGCCCACCACGCCGGAACAGCTGCGTTGGGCGCTCGAGCACATCAATCTCACCGACGCCCGCATCAAGGAACTGGGCGCCGGCGGCCTGTTCCCGGCGATCAAGACGAGCTGCGCCGACCACGAGGGCTCGGGCCTCGTGAAGTTCCAGGAGTGGACCGGCAACGGCTTCAAGCAGGTCGCGCCGTTCATGACCGGCGACCGGGAGACCATCCGCAAGATGGTCGTCGAGGGCGCCAACAAGTACGCGGCGGAGAAGAAGATCCCGATCCGCGACTGCGCGAAGGAAGGCTGACCCGGTCCCGCAGCGCCCGGCAAGGTTCCCTCTCCCCCTGCGCGGGGGAGAGGGCCGGGGTGAGGGGCGCGCCTTCACCCCAGCCCTCTCGGCGAGAGCTCACGAAACCATGGCCACCCAAGCCGCCGCGGCGCCCGCCGCCGCCCGCTATCTCTCGATCAACAACATCGAGGTGATCTACGACCACGTCATCCTCGTGCTGAAGGGGGTGTCGCTGGAGGTCCCCGAGGGGCGGATCGTCGCGCTGCTCGGCGCCAACGGCGCCGGCAAGAGCACGACGCTGAAGTCGATCTCCAACCTGCTCGCGGCCGAGCGTGGCGACGTCACCAAGGGAACGATCGAGTTCAAGGGCAAGCGCGTCGACAAGTTGACGACGAACGACCTCGTGAAGATGGGCGTCTGCCAGGTGATGGAGGGCCGGCACTGCTTCCAGCACCTGACGGTCGAGGAGAACCTGCTGACCGGCGCGTTCACCCGCAAGGCCTCGCGGGCCGAGGTCGCCGCCGCGCTCGAGCGCGTCTATCACTACTTCCCGCGCCTGAAGCAGCGGCGGACCAGCCAGTCCGGCTACACGTCGGGCGGCGAGCAGCAGATGACGGCGGTCGGCCGCGCGCTGATGGCGCAGCCGTCGATGATCCTGCTGGACGAGCCCTCGATGGGTCTCGCGCCGCAGATCGTCGACGAGATCTTCCAGATCGTGCAGGACCTCAACACGAAGGAGAAGGTGTCGTTCCTGCTGGCCGAACAGAACACGATGGTCGCCCTGCGCTACGCCGACTACGGCTACATCCTCGAGAACGGCCGCGTCGTGATGGACGGCGCCGCGAAGGACCTCGCGGCGAACGAGGACGTGAAGGAGTTCTACCTCGGACTGTCGTCCGGCGGCCGCAAGTCGTTCCGCGACGTCAAGCACTATCGCCGGCGCAAGCGCTGGCTGGCCTGACGGGAGCGCGCCGCGCCCGACCGCCCGCGCTCGCGGGCAACGGCGGTGGCGACGAACCATGAACTTCGACTCGCTGCGCAAGTACTGCGCGACGCTTCCCGGCGCGACGATGGACGTCAAGTGGGGCGCCGACGAGTGCCACAGCGTCGGCGGCCGCATGTTCGCGGTGTTCGGCGTCGCCGGCGGCAAGGCGGCGAGCGTCTCGTTCAAGTGCGAGCCGTCGCGCTTCCTCGAGCTCACCGACCTGCCGGGCATCGTGCCGGCACCGTATCTCGCGCGCGCGCACTGGGTGCAGGTGGCCGACGCGCGCGCGCTCAACGACCCGCAGGCGCGTGCGCTGGTGGTGCGCTCGCACGAACTCGTCCACGCCAGACTGACCCGGCGCGCGCGCGACGCGATCGCCGCCCCGAAGAAGAAGGCCCCCCGATGACCGAGCACTTCGACTTGCTGGAAACGCGCGACCCCGAGCTGCGGGAGCGCGAGCAGATGGCGGCGCTGCGCCGCCGCGTGGCACACGCGCGCGTGCACGCGCCGGCGTTCGCGAAGCGGCTGGCGGACGCGGACCCCGACGCGCTGACGACGCGCGACGCGCTCGCACGGCTGCCCGTCGTCCGCAAGTCGGAGCTCGTCGACCTGCAGAAGGCCGACAGGCCGTTCGGCGGCTTCGCGGCGACGAGGTGGGGCGCGGCGCGGCGCGTGTTCGCGAGCCCCGGGCCGCTGTACGAGCCCGAAGGCGCGCGCCACGACTACTGGCGGCTCGCGCGCGCACTGTTCGCGGCCGGCTTTCGCGCGGGCGACCTCGTGCACAACTGCTTCTCGTATCACCTCGCGCCGGCGGGCTCGATGCTGGAGACCGGCGCGCACGCGCTGGGCTGCACGGTGTTCCCGGGCGGCACCGGCCAGACCGAGCTGCAGGTGCAGGCGATCGCGGACCTCGGGCCCACCGGCTACGTCGGCACGCCGTCGTTCCTGAGGATCATTCTCGAGAAGGCGGACGAGCAGGGCATCGCGCTGCCCTCGCTCGCCAGGGCGCTCGTGTCCGGCGAGGCGTTTCCGCCCAGCCTGCGCGACGCGCTCGCCGCCCGCGGCATTGCCGGCTACCAGGTGTACGCGACGGCGGATCTCGGCAACATCGCCTACGAATCGCCGGCGCGCGAAGGTCTCGTCGTCGACGAGGGCGTGCTGGTCGAGATCGTGCGGCCCGGCACCGGCGATCCGGTCGCCCCGGGCGAGGTCGGCGAAGTCGTCGTGACGGCGCTCGCGAATGCCGACTATCCGCTGATCCGCTTCGGCACCGGCGACCTCTCGGCGCTGCTCCCCGGCGTGTCGCCGTGCGGGCGCACGAACATGCGCATCCGCGGGTGGATGGGCCGCGCCGACCAGACGACCAAGGTGAAGGGCATGTTCGTCCACCCGTCGCAGGTCGCGGCGATCGCGCAACGCCATCCCGAGATCGGCCGCGCGCGGCTCGTCGTCGACAACCCGGACGGCAACGACCGGATGACGCTGCACGTGGAGGTCCGCGACAACGCGTCGTCGCACGCCGAGGCGATCGTCGCGTCGATCCGCGAGGTCACCAAGCTGCGCGGCGAGGTCGCGTTCCGCGCGCCGGGCGACCTCCCCAACGACGGCAAGGTGATCGACGACGTGCGGAAGTACGAGTGAGCGCGGCGGGCGAGGCGCAGCCGAGCCGAGGCCCGTAGGGCGCGGCGCCGCGCGACCGAGGTGCGGACGACGCGCGGCGCTGCGTCGGGCGGATTCGGTGCAAGGAGTCCGCGAGTGAGCGCGGCGGGCGAGGCGCAGCCGAGCCGAGGCCCGCGGGGCGCGGCGCCGCGCGACCGAGGTGCGAATAGCGACGGTGGCCTCCGGCGCGGTTCGCGCGTGCTAGCATTTGCTGCGCAGCACCGTCACCGCACCGAGCGCCCCGTGCCCGAAGACGCCGCCGACCCCTTTTCGCCGCTCGAGCCGGAAACACTGCGCGCGATCGCGGCGTCCGGCGTGGTTCGCCAGTTCCCGAAGCAGACGATCCTGATCCACGAAGGCGACGTCGGCGACGCCCTCTACGTCATCCTCGCCGGGCGGGTCAAGGTCTACGCGAGCAACGCCGCGGGCCGCGAGGTCGTGCTCAACTTCCACGGTCCCGGCGAGTACGTCGGCGAGATGTCGCTCGACGGCGCGCCGCGCTCGGCGTCGGTGGTGACCGTCGAGCCGACGACCTGCGCGATCGTCAACCGCGCGCAGCTCCGCGACTTCCTGGCCGCCAACCCGGACTTCGCGCAGAACCTGATCCAGACGCTCATTCGCCGCTGCCGCAGCGCGACGGAGAACGTGAAGAGCCTCGCGCTGTCCGACGTCTACGGACGGCTCGTGCGGCTGCTCAACGCGCTGGCCGTCGACGTCGGCGGGCGCCTCGCCGTGCGCGAGCGCCTCACGCACCAGGACATCGCCGATCGCGTCGGCGCGTCGCGCGACATGATCGGCAAGCTGCTGAAGGACCTGGTGGCGGGCGGCTACCTGCTCGTCGAGGACCGCCAGATCACGATCCTCAAGAAGCTGCCTCCCGGCTGGTGATGCCGCGCCGGCGGCCGGGCCGGCGAAAATTCCGCAACTCCGCTCCGCACTCCTCCATCGGCGGCGCGCGCGTGCGCGCCCAGGATCGGCATCAGGTCGGGTCGTCCCGATGCACAGCCGAAAGGAGCCTTCCATGAACACGCAGACTGGACCGAACGGGCGGCGGTCGAGTCTCTCGTCGGGACTGGCCGTGACGGCGCTGGTCGTCGTCGTCGGCGTGGCGGCCGCGATCGCCGATCTCGGGCCACCGGGATCCGCGGCGGCGGGCGTCCACGTCGAAGGAGCGATCGCGCCGGCCGTCGCCGCCGCCGCCACGGACGAATTCCAGGTGCCGGACGCGCTGCGGATCAACGAGGCGGAGGTGCCGCCGCACGTCCAGGCGTTCTGATCGGCGCGCGGGGGCCACCCCCCTACAGTCCGAAGCAGATGTACTTGACCTCGACGTATTCGTCGATCCCGTACTTCGATCCTTCGCGGCCGAGGCCCGATTGCTTGACGCCGCCGAACGGCGCGACCTGCGTCGTGATGAGGCCGGTGTTGACGCCCACCATGCCGGCCTCGAGCTGCTCGGCGATGCGCCACGCGCGGCCGATGTCGCGGCTGTAGAAGTACGACGCGAGCCCGAACTCGCTGTCGTTCGCGAGGCGGACCACTTCGGCGTCGTCGCGGAAGCGGATCAGCGGCGCGACCGGGCCGAACGTCTCTTCGGAAAAGATCCTCATCTGCGGCGTCACGTCGGCGAGCACCGTCGGCTCGTAGAAGTTGCCGCCGAGCGCGTGGCGCCGGCCGCCGTGGACGACGCGCGCTCCGCGGCTCGTCGCGTCCGCGACGTGCGCCTCGACCTTGGCGAGCGCCTCGGCGTTGATGAGCGGCCCCTGCGTGACGCCGGACTCGGTGCCGGGGCCGACCTTGAGCGCGGCGACCTTCGCGGCGAGCTTCGCGGCAAACACGTCGTAGACGGTGTCCTGCACGAAGAACCGGTTCGCGCAGACGCACGTCTGCCCGGTGTTGCGGTACTTGGAGACGATCGCGCCTTCCGCGGCGGCGTCGAGGTCCGCGTCGTCGAACACGATGAACGGCGCGTTCCCGCCGAGCTCGAGCGAGAGCTTCTTCACCGTCGGCGCGACCTGCCGCATCAGCAGCCGGCCAACCTCGGTCGAGCCGGTGAACGACAGCTTGCGCACGGCGGGGTTCGCGCACAGCTCGCCGCCGATCTTCGGCGCGTCGCCGGTGACGACGTTGAGCACGCCCTTCGGGAAGCCCGCGCGGTGCGCGAGCTCGGCCAGCGCCAGCGCCGAGTAGGGCGTGGCCTCCGCGGGCTTGATCACGACGGTGCAGCCGGCGGCGAGCGCCGGCGCCACCTTGCGCGTGATCATCGAGCACGGGAAATTCCACGGCGTGATCGCCGCACAGACGCCGACCGGCTCCTTGACGACGACCAGCCGGCGGTCGCTGCCGACCGTGGGGATGACGTCGCCGTAGACGCGCTTGCCCTCCTCGGCGAACCACTCGACGTAGGCGGCGCCGATCGCAACTTCGCCGTGGGACTCGGCGAGCGGCTTGCCCTGCTCGGTCGTGAGGATGAGCGCGAGGTCGCCCGCGTGCGCCAGCATGAGCTCGTACCACCTGCGCACGATCGCGCAGCGGTCCTTCGCCAGCATCGCGCGCCACGCGGGAAACGCTGCCGCAGCGGCGTCGATCGCGCGCCGCGTCTCGGCCGCGCCGCACACGGGCATCGTGCCGAAGGCGCGGCCGGTCGCGGGGTTGACGACGTCCCACGTGGCGCCGTCATCGGCGCCGTGCCAGCCGCCGTCGATGTAGCACTGCATGCGCAGCAGCGCGGGGTCGGCGAGCGCGGGAACCGCGCGTTCGATCGTGTCCGGGGTCATGGGCACCTCCATCGGAAGCGTTGCTCGGGAACCGCCGTGCCTACGCCCAGCGCACGGCGCCGGTCCAGCCGGTGGCGAGGATCACGGCGCCGAAGCCGATCCGGTACCAGGCGAACGGCGTGAAGTCGTGGTGGCTGACGTAGCGCAGCAGCCAGCGGACGCACAGGAACGCGGAGACGAACGCCGCCGCGAAGCCGACGCCGAACGCGGCGAGGTCCGCGCTCGCCAGCAGTTCGCGGTTCTTCACCGTCTCGTACGCGCAGGCGGCGAACAGCGTCGGGATCGCGAGGAAGAACGAGAATTCCGTCGCGGCGCGGCGCGAGAGGCCGAACAGCATCCCGCCGATGATCGTGGCGCCCGACCGCGACGTGCCGGGGATCAGCGCGAACGCCTGCGCGCAGCCGACCTTGAGCGCGTCCGGCCAGCGCATCGCGTCGACGTCGTCGATGCGCACGGCGTCGGGGCGCGCGCGCTGCCGCCGCTCCGCCCACAGGATGACGAATGCGCCGACGACGAAAGCGACCGCGACCGGCACCGGCGCGAACAGCGAGGCCTTGATCAGCTTGCCGAACGACAGGCCCAGTACCGCGGCCGGCACGAACGCGACGACGAGGTTGGCGACGAAGCGATTGGCGCGCGGATCGCGGAACAGGCCGCTGGCGACGGATGCGAGCCGCGCGCGGAACTCCCAGCAGACGGCGAGGATCGCGCCCGCCTGGATCACGATCTCGAACACCTTGGCCTGCTCGCCCGTATAGCCGAGCAGCGAGCCGGCGACGATCAGGTGGCCGGTCGACGAGATCGGCAGGAACTCGGTCAGGCCTTCGACGATGCCGAGCAGCAGCGCGACGAGCAGGGAGGGCGCGGAATCCAAGGAGACGGCGGCGGCCGGCGGTGGGGGCGAGTGCGCGGCGCCGGCGATTGTCTCACAATGCCGCGGAGGCGCCGGCGCGCGGGTCCGGCCGGGCGTCGGCGTGCTTGACCGTATAACTAATGAGCGATATAGTGCCGACTCGGTCGCGGACGTGCACGGCAACGTTCGTAGCAGCGCTCCGCGCAGGCCGCACCCCGACCACCGAAGGAGAACCGACATGACCGCGAACGTAGGCACGCTGGACCGCACCATCCGCATCGTCGTGGGCGTCGCGCTGATCGCGCTGGCGCTGACCGGAACGATCGGCGCGTGGGGCTACATCGGCATCGTGCCGATCCTGACCGGGCTGTTCCGCGTCTGCCCGGCGTACACGCTGTTCGGCATCAGGACCTGCGCGGCGAGCAAGGGTTGACGCGCAGGGTCGCAGCGGCGCGCGTCGTTGTCGCCCGCCGCCCCAAGGGGAGCGGTGATGTCGCTTGACCATCGCGATCTCGAAGCGATCTTCGCGGCCGCTGCGTTGCGAGCACGCGAAAAGCACGCGCAGATGCAGGGGCTGCTGACGCCGCGCGAGGCGCACGCGCTGCTCGCCGCCGGCGCGATCGACCTCGTCGACACGCGCACGCTGGCCGAGCGTGACCTCATCGGGTACGTCCCCGGCAGCATTCACATCGAGTGGTACGACTATCCGGCGAAGGCGCGCAATCCGCACTTCATGGACCAGCTCGCGTCACGGGTGGAGCCCGACCGGCCCGTGGCCTTCCTGTGCCGCAGCGGCGTGCGCTCGCATCACGCGGCGGCGCTCGCGACGAGCCACGGGTACGTGGCCGCCTACAACGTCCTCGAAGGTTTCGAAGGCGACCGCAATCCCGACGGCCAGCGCCGCGTCAACGGCTGGCAGATGGCGGGGCTGCCCTGGCGGCAGGACTAGGTGCTGCGTCCGCAAATCGGGCGTCGGGCCGCTGCGCGGCCGCCCGCACGATTTGCGGCCGAAAAGTCAGCACGAAAGGCTTCGGGCGGCCGGGCGCCTTTCGTGTAGCAAATGCTGGAAGCGCGCCGATCGCAGATCGCTGCGCTCCCCGCTCAGTAACGCGCGCATGCGACTTGACTGCCTTCATCCGGGGTTCCGCGGTGCGCAGGCGTTCGAAAGGGCATTCAGCCCGGATGCGCGCGCTACCGAACGGGGAGCGCAGCGATCTGTGAACCGCGCCCTTCGAGAATTTGCCGCGGGGAAAGCGCCCGGCCGCCCGAAGCTTTCCACGCTGACCGCTTCGGCAGCGAAACGCGGGGCGCGTCAGCGCCCTGCGCTTTGCTGGCGTAGCCGGGCGAGGGTCTGGGCAACGAGATCGTTCGTGTCCTCGGGGATGCGGCCCTGCGGCGTCATCCGGTCGACGACGTCGGGCAGCGCCTGCGCGAGCCCGCCGGCCGCGTCCTCGTGCGACATGCCGAGTTGCTGCGCGATCTCGCCCAACTGGCCCTGGCCGAAGATCTTGGCGAGGGCGTCGGTCGGGATCGGCTGATTCTGGCCGGTGCCGATCCACGACTGAGCCTGGTCGCCGTACCCCGCCTGCTGCATCTTCCGGAGCAGTCCTTCGACGCCGCCGTTCTGCTGCAGCATCGTCAGCACCATTTGGAGCAGCGGGCCGCCGCCCTGCGCCTGCTGGCCGCCCGCGCCGCCCATGCCGCCCATCAAGCCACCGAGAAGTCCGTCGAGCAGTCCCATCGCTCACCTCGCCTTCGTCGTCGATCGAAGATGCCGGACGCGCGCGCCCGGCCCCGGGGGGGGGCTACGCCGCCTTCTGGCGCACGTGCAGGTGCGCTTCCGCGGCCGGATAGCCGGCGGCGCCGAACGTGTCGCGGATCGTCCTGTTCGTGTCGAAATACACCTGCCAGTAGTGATCCGTGTGCACGAAGGGCCGCACGGCCAGCACCGGGCCGCGCTCGTTGAACGTGAGGATCTCGACGGAAGGCGCGGGATCCGTCACGACGTTCGCGATCGCCGGCAGCGCCTCCTTCAGCCGCCGGATCGCATCGTGCGGGTCGACCGTGTGGTCGAGCTGCGCGGTGAGGTCCACGCGGCGGTACGCGTTGTGCGAGAAGTTCTTGATCGTCCCGCCCATCACCTTCGCGTTGCCGACCATCGTGTTGACGTTGTCGGGCGTGTCGATCGCCGTCGTGAAGAGGCCGATCGCGCGCACCGTGCCCTCGACGTCGCCGGCCAGCACGTAGTCGCCGACCTTGAACGGCCGCAGCACCAGGATGAACACGCCCGCGGCGAAGTTCGACAGCAGGCCGCCCCACGCGGCGCCGATCGCGATGCCGAGCGCGGCGATCAGCGCGGCGAACGACGTCGTCTCGACGCCGAAGTAGCCGAGGATCCCGATGACCAGCAGGATGTTGAGCGCGACGGTGATCGTGTTGCCGATGTAGCGGATCACCGTCGGCTCGATCTTCTGCCGCTCGAGCGCTTTCGTGATCAGCGTGCCGACCAGCCCGATCAGCCAGCGGCCGATGATGTAGAGGACGATCGCGCCGACGATCTTCAGCGCGATCGCGATGACGACGGGCCGCGCCGTCTCGTACATGCTCGTGAGGTCCATTGCGAATTCCCGGTGGGTTGCCAGAGGTGCGCGAAGGCCGTGCGCAAACGTTCATTGTGGCGCACCGCGCGGCCGGCGCGCAATGCAACGAAAGTGCACCAGCGCCGCAGGACCGTCCCGAGGCGCTCGCCCCCTCGGGGGAACGCCGGGCGCGCGTCAACCCGGCGGCAGGCCCAGTTCCGCGGCCAGGCGCTCGACGGTCGCCCTGAGTCCCGCCACCTCGTCCTGCAGCCGCGACACGTTCGCCTTGAGCGCCGCCAGTTCGCCGAGCGTCACCTGCTGGCCTTCGCCTGCGGGGACAGGCTCTGCGGCCGGGATGTCCGGCGCGCCGGACAGAAGATGCGCCCAGCGCGTCTCGCGCGCGCCGGGCGCCCGCGGCAACTCGACCATCAGCGCGCCCGCGGGCCGTTGCGCGAGTTCCGCGAGGAACGCCTCGACCGACGAGATGTCGGCGAAGCGGTGCAGCCGCTCGCTGTGGATGCGCAACTCGCCGACGGTCTGCGGGCCGCGCAGCATGACGACCGCCAGCAGCGCGACGGCCTGCGCGGGGACGCCGAGGACGCGGCCGACGTTGTGCGCGTAGCGCATCACCCGGCCCCCGCTCGACTCGACGACGAGCGACAGCGCCTTCAGGCGGTCGACCGCCGCCTGCACCTCCGCCTCCGTTGCGTCGAGGACCGGCTCGCGGCTCGTCTTCTGGTTGCAGCCGGCCGTGAGCGCGTTGAGCGTCAGCGGGTAGGTGTCGGGCACCGTGTGCTGCTTCTCGACGAGCACGCCGAGCACGCGGGTTTCGAGCAGCGACAGTGCGGGCAGCGACATGGAACGGCAGGGGTGCGGGCGGCCGGAAGCCGAGCGGTCGAGTGTAACCGACCGCACGGCGCGCGCGCACTTGCGGCGGTCCCCGCCCGACCTCATATGAGAAGCTGAAGGAGCGGCGCGGACGGATGCACCGAAGGGGGCTCATCCGCCGTCCGGAGTACACTTGGAAGCGTGCGCTGCGGGTGGGCTTCCGCGTCGGGTCCTGCGAGGCAACCGAACGAAGAGGTCGCACGATGCACGACGTCCGGCCGGCCGCCGTGGCCGGCATGTTCTACCCCGACTCCGCCGCCCGCCTGGCGGCGGAAGTGCGCGGCTACCTTGCCGCCGTGCATGCCGGACCCGACGCCCCGCCGAAGGCGGTGATCGTCCCCCACGCCGGCTACGTGTATTCCGGCCCGGTGGCCGCCAGCGCCTACGCACGGCTGGCAGCGCTGCGCGGACGCGTGACGCGGGTCGTGCTGCTCGGGCCGACCCACCGGGTCGCCGTCCGCGGCCTCGCGCTGCCGCGCGCGCACGCGTTCGCGACCCCGCTCGGTGAAGTCCCGGTCGACGCGGCGGCTGCCGCGCGTGCGCGCGTGCTGCCGCAGGTCGTCGTCAGCGACGCCGCCCACGCGCTCGAGCACGCGCTCGAGGTCCAGCTGCCGTTCCTGCAGTCGGTGCTGGGCGCGTTCTCGCTGGTGCCGTTCGCGGTGGGCGACGCGACCCCCGCCGACGTCGCCGCGGTGCTCGACGTTCTCTGGGGGGGCCCCGAGACGCTGATCGTCGTGAGCTCCGACCTGTCGCACTACCACCGCTACGCGGAGGCCGCGCACATCGACCGAGCCACCGCCGACGCGATCCTCGCGCTGTCGCCCACGCTCGACCACGAGCAGGCGTGCGGGGCGACGCCCGTCAACGGTCTGCTGCTGTGCGCGCGCCGTCGCGGGCTCGCGCCGGCGCTGCTCGACCTGCGCAATTCCGGCGACACGGCCGGCGACCGCTCGCGGGTCGTCGGGTATGCGTCCTTCGCATTCACCGAACACGGGGCCGCGCCTGCGGCACGAGACGATGCAACGAACTGAGCACGCCACCGAGCACGCCAACGGCCTCGGCGAAGTCCTGCTGACGCTCGCGCGCGGCGCGATCGGCACCCGGCTGGGCGTCGCCGTGGAGGCCGCCGCGGCGCACGCGGCGCTCGCCGCGCACGGCGCGACGTTCGTGACGCTGCACCTCGAAGGGTCGCTGCGCGGGTGCATCGGCACGCTGGAGGCCCATCGCCCGCTCGGCGTCGACGTCCGCGCCAACGCCGTCGCCGCGGCGTTCCACGATCCGCGGTTCGCCCCGCTGTCCGCGCACGAATTCACGGCGACGGCGATCGAGGTGTCCGTGCTGGGCCCGAGCGAGCCGATGGGCGCCCGCGACGAACGCGATGCGCTCGCGCGGCTGCGGCCGGGTGTCGACGGCGTGATCCTCGCGCGCGGCGGCCGCCGGGCGACCTTCCTGCCGCAGGTGTGGGAGCAGCTGCCGGACCCGCGCGAGTTCCTCGCGGCGCTGAAGCGCAAGGCGGGGCTGCCCGGCGACTTCTGGGACGCGCACGTGACGCTCGCGCGCTACACGGTCGTCAAATATGCCGAGCGCGAGCCGCGCGCGGCGGGAGCGATGTCATGAATGTCGCGGCGGCCTTCGGCGAGGTGCCGGGACGCTGGTGGCACCCGATCGAGGACGGGCGCATCCAGTGCGACCTGTGCCCGCGCGACTGCCGGCTGCGCGAAGGCCAGCGCGGTGCGTGCTTCGTCCGCCAGCGCAAGGGCGACGGGATCGTCCTGACGACCTACGGCCGCTCGTCCGGCTTCTGCATCGACCCGATCGAGAAGAAGCCGCTCAATCACTTCTACCCGGGGTCGAGCGTGTTCTCGTTCGGCACCGCCGGCTGCAACCTCGCGTGCAAGTTCTGCCAGAACTGGGACATCAGCAAGTCGCGCGAGATGGACACGCTGATGGACGCCGCGTCGCCCGAGGCCATCGCCGCGGCGGCGGCGGAGCATGGGTGCCGCAGCGTCGCGTTCACGTACAACGACCCGGTGATCTTCGCCGAGTACGCGATGGACACGGCGGACGCGTGCCGCGCGCAGGGCATCGCGACGGTCGCGGTCACGGCCGGCTACATCGGCGTCGACGCGCGGCGCGAGTTCTACGCGAAGATGGACGCGGCCAACGTCGACCTCAAGGGCTTCACCGACGACTTCTACATGCGGCTGTGCGGCGCGCGGCTGCAGCCGGTGCTCGACACGCTCGTCTACCTGGTGCGCGAGACGAGCGTGTGGACCGAGATCACGACGCTGCTCATCCCCGGCGAGAACGACTCCGACGAGGAGCTCTTTCAGATGTGCGGCTGGATCGCACGCGAGCTCTCGCCGGACGTCCCGCTGCACTTCACGGCGTTCCACCCGGACTACAAGATGACCGACGTCACGCACACGCCGGCGGCCACGCTGGCGCGCGCCCGGGAGATCGGGCAGCGCGCGGGCTTGAGGTACGTCTACACGGGCAACGTGCACGACCTCGACGGCGGGACGACCTACTGCCCCGGCTGCCGCAAGCCGCTCATCGTCCGCGACTGGCACGAGATCCTGCGCTACGACGTCACCGACAACGGCCATTGCCGGCATTGCGCGACGGCGCTGCCCGGACGCTTCGGCCCGATGCCGAAGCGCGCCTGGGGCCGGCGGCGGGTGCCGGTGCGGGTGGCGATGGCGTAGGCGGGCGCCCCACGGCGTAAGATGCGCGGCAGAAGCCGGCGCGCCGGCACCACGGAGCCCCCATGGCCGCACCCAACGACGTCACCAGCATGGCGCTGTTCTGCGATTTCGAGAACATCGCGCTCGGCGTGCGCGACGCCCACTATGACAAGTTCGACATCGGCAAGGTTCTCGAGCGCCTGCTGCTCAAGGGCAGCATCGTCGTCAAGAAGGCGTACTGCGACTGGGAACGCTACAAGGCGTTCAAGGCGCCGATGCACGAGGCGTCGTTCGAGCTGATCGAGATCCCGCACGTGCGCCAGTCCGGCAAGAACTCCGCCGACATCCGGATGGTCGTCGATGCGCTCGACCTCTGCTACACGAAGACGCACGTCGAGACGTTCGTCATCATCAGCGGCGACTCGGACTTCTCGCCGCTCGTGTCCAAGCTGCGCGAGAACGACAAGGTCGTGATCGGCGTCGGCGTCAAGAACTCGACGTCGGACCTGCTCGTCACCAACTGCGACGAGTTCATCTTCTACGACGACCTGGTCCGCGCCGAGAAGAAGAAGGCGGCTACGCGGCGCGGCGGCGCGAAGACGGCCGCGGCCAAGGTCGCGCCCGATAAGGCGCCCGCCAAGGCGGCCTCGTCGCGGCGGCGGTCGACGGCGAAGGCGACGGAGGACGCGGGCGATGCGCCGGCCGAGGCGTCGGCGGTGCCGGCGGCGGACGCGGTCGCCCCGGCGCCCGGCGAGGCGCCGCCGCGCAAGTCCGACGAGGAGCGCCGCGACGAGGCGCTCGACCTCATCGTCGGCACCGTCGACGCGCTCATCTCCGAGCGCGGCGCGGAGGAGAAGATCTGGGGCTCGATGATCAAGCAGGCGTTGAAGCGCCGCAAGCCCGGCTTCAACGAGTCGTACTACGGCTTCCGCTCGTTCAACGCGATGCTCGAGGCCGCGGCCGCCGCGGGCAGCCTGGCGCTCGAGCGCGACGAGAAGTCGGGCGGCTATCTGGTGCGGCTCGCGGCCGGCGAGGAGTGACGGCGCCCGTCCGGCGCGCGGCCCGTCACGCCTTCGAGTAGATCTCCCCGCCCTTCTTCACGAACTCGACCGCCTTCGCCTCCATCCCCTTGGCGAGGGCGTCGGCTTCGCCGATGCCCTGCTTCGCCGCGAACTCGCGCACGTCCTGCGTGATCTTCATCGAGCAGAAGTGCGGGCCGCACATCGAGCAGAAGTGCGCGAGCTTCGCGCCGTGCTGCGGCAGCGTCTCGTCGTGGAACTCGCGCGCCTTGTCCGGGTCGAGGCCCAAGTTGAACTGGTCCTCCCAGCGGAACTCGAAGCGCGCCTTCGACAGCGCGTTGTCGCGCAGCTGCGCGCCCGGGTGGCCCTTGGCGAGGTCGGCCGCGTGTGCGGCCAGCTTGTACGCCATGATGCCGTCCTTGACGTCGGCCTTGTTCGGCAGGCCCAGGTGCTCCTTCGGCGTCACGTAGCAGAGCATCGCCGTGCCGTACCAGCCGATCATCGCGGCGCCGATTGCGCTCGTGATGTGGTCGTAGCCGGGCGCGATGTCCGTCGTGAGCGGCCCCAGCGTGTAGAACGGCGCCTCGCCGCACAGCCGCAGCTGCTCGTCCATGTTGTGCTTGATCATGTGCATCGGCACGTGGCCGGGGCCCTCGATCATCACCTGCACGTCGTGGCGCCACGCGACCTGCGTCAGTTCGCCGAGCGTGGCGAGCTCGCCCATCTGCGCGTCGTCGTTGGCGTCGTGGATCGAGCCGGGCCGCAGGCCGTCGCCCAGCGAGAAGGCGACGTCGTACGCCTTCATGATCTCGCAGATCTCCTCGAACCGCGTGTACAGGAAGCTCTCCTTGTGGTGCGCGAGGCACCACTTGGCCATGATCGAGCCGCCGCGCGAGACGATGCCGGTCATCCGCTTCGCGGTCCACGGGATGTAGCGCAGCAACACGCCGGCGTGGATCGTGAAGTAGTCGACCCCCTGCTCGGCCTGCTCGATCAGCGTGTCGCGGAAGATCTCCCACGTCAGGTCCTCGGCCCTGCCGTCGACCTTCTCCAGCGCCTGGTAGATCGGCACCGTGCCGATCGGCACCGGCGCGTTGCGCACGATCCACTCGCGCGTCTCGTGGATGTTCTTCCCGGTGGACAGGTCCATCACCGTGTCGCCGCCCCAGCGGATCGCCCACGTCATCTTCTCGACCTCCTCGCCGATCGACGACGACACGGCGGAGTTGCCGATGTTCGCGTTGATCTTCACGAGGAAGTTGCGGCCGATGATCATCGGCTCGGACTCGGGGTGATTGATGTTCGCCGGGATGATCGCGCGGCCGCGCGCCACCTCGTCGCGGACGAACTCGGGCGTGATGACCGCGGGGATCGCCGCGCCGAAGCTCTGGCCGGGGTGCTGGCGCCGGACGGCGTCGGGAAAGCGCGCGACCATCTCCTCGCGCAGGAGGTTCTCGCGGATCGCGACGAACTCCATCTCCGGCGTGACGATGCCGCGCCGCGCGTAGTGCATCTGCGTCACGTTGCCACTGAGGTTGGCACCGGCCTTCGCGCGCAACGGCTTGCGGTGCAGGTCGAAGCGCAGGCCGGCCAGCTCGGGGTCGGCGAGGCGCGCCTGCCCGTACGCCGACGTCGGTCCCGGCAGCTCGACGGTGTCGCCGCGCTCGGCGATCCAGGCGGCGCGCAGCGGCGGCAGCCCGCGGCGGATGTCGATCGTGGCATCCGGGTCGGTGTACGGCCCCGATGTGTCGTAGACCGTGAGCGGCGGGTTCTTCTCCGCGCCGAACGAGGAGGGTGTGTCGCTCTGCGCGATCTCGCGCATCGGCACGCGGAGGTCGGGCCGCGACCCCTGCACGTAGACCTTGCGCGATGCCGGCAGCGGCGCGACGGCGGCGGAATCCACCTTCGCGTCGCGCGCGAAGAAACGATCGTTGGCGTTCATGGAGCGCTCCTCTCGAGGGCGTGCGGCGAGGGGCGCGGAAGGGGGACACACTTCACGCTTCCCTGCGCCGGCATTATCCGGATCAGGTTCCAAGGGTCTCATCTCACCCGCCCGCGCGCTGCCGGGCAGGACCCCTAGCGTCGGGCGCCACGTTACGCCGATTGGGACGGACGGGCAAGCCGGCCGCGGCGGCCGGTGGCAGAATGCCCGCTCGGCGCGGGCGTGCCCGCGCCTGTCCGGAGGAGAGCGCGCGATGCAGACGACCGCGACCGCCTGCCCGCAGTGCCGCGCCGACGCGCCGGCCGGGGCGCGGTACTGCCCGCAATGCGGCGCGGCGCTCGCCACGGCGCCTGCAGCGCCGCCGGCGCGCGTGGGCGAGCGGCGCCCGGTTGCGGTCCTCTTCGCCGACCTGTCCGGCTACACGGCGCTGTCGAGCGAGCTCGACCCGGAGGACGTGCATCGGCTGCTGTCGCGCTACTTCGAGCTGGTCGACGGCCTCGTCGGGCAGTGCGGCGGAACGATCGACAAGCACATCGGCGACGCCGTCATGGGCGTGTTCGGCGCCCCCGTCGCCTACGGCAACGACACGCTGCGCGCGCTGCGCGCTGCAGCCGGCATCCACGCGGCGATGGCCACGCTGTCGACCGAATTCGGCCGGCCGCTCGCCGCGCATGTCGGCGTGGCGAGCGGCGAGGTCGTGGCCGCCGACACCGGCAGCTCGATGCACCGCACGTACACGGTCACCGGCGACGCCGTGAACCTCGCGGCGCGCCTCGACGAGATCGCCCGCGCCGGCGAGACGGTGATCTCCGACGACGTCTACCGCGCGTGCGCGACGTTCGTCGAGGCCGACCAGGCCGGCGTGGTGCCGATCCGCGGGCTCGCGCACGACGTGCCGGTGTGGAAGCTGCGCTCACTGCGGGCCGAAGCCGCCGCCCTGCACCCGCTGATCGGCCGCGAGGCGGAAGTGGCGCATTGCGGCGCGCTCCTCGCGCGCATCGAGGACGGGGGCGCCGGCGCGACGCTCGTCGTGCGCGCGGATCCCGGCATGGGCAAGAGCCGGCTGGTGCAGGAGTTCGTCCTGCACGCCGGGCGCCGCGGCTTCGCCGTCCATGCCTCCACCATCCTCGACTTCGGCACCGCGCAGGGACGCGACGCGCTGCACGCTCTGTTTGCGAGCGTGCTCGCGATCATGCCGGACGCGCCCGATGCCGAGCGCCGCGCCGCGCTCGACCGCGCCGTCGCCGCGGGCGCGCTCGCCGCCGAGCAGGAGCCCTTCGCCGCGGACCTGCTGGCCGTGCGGCAGCGCGCGGCCGCGACGTACGAGTCGATGGACGACGCCGCGCGCACCGAGGGGCGGCTGCGGGCGCTCGCCGACGCGGTCGAGCGCGCGGCGGCGGCGCGGCCGCTGCTGCTGCTCATGGAGGACATGCACTGGGCGACGCCGCGGATCGCGGCCGGCGTGCGCATGCTGGCAGATTGCGCGAAGCGTACGCGCGTGCTTCTCGTGTGCACGACGCGGCGCGAAGGCGACCCGTTCGGCGTGCCGCCGCTCGACGTGGCGTGCGAGCTGCGCGAACTGCCGCCGCTCCCGGCGCGCGACGCGCTGGCGCTCGCGCGGTCGTTCCTGACGGCGAATCCGGACGTGGCACAGCAATGCGTCGAGCGCGCGCAGGGCAATCCGCTCTTCCTGACGCAGCTGCTGCGCAGCGGCGCGGACGGCGCCGCGATTCCCAACACGATCCAGAGCGTCGTGCTGTCGCGGCTCGATCGCCTGCCCGCGGCGGACAAGGCCGCCGTGCAGGCGGCGGCCGTCGTCGGCCAGCGGTTCGACCTGCCGCTCCTGCGCCACCTGCTCGCCGATCCGGGATACGACACGGGCACGCTGCTCGGCCGCGACCTGGTGCGCGCCGACGAGGCCGACGCGCGCCGCTTCGTGTTCGTGCACGCGCTGATCCGGGACGGCGCGTACGCGTCGCTGCTGCACAGCGCGCGCCGGGCGCTGCACCTGCGCGCGGCGGACTGGTACCGGGCGCGCGATCCGGTGCTGTACGCCGAGCACCTCGACCGCGGCGAAGATCCGCGCGCGGCGGACGCCTACCTCGTGGCGGCACGCGCCGAAGCCGCGTCGCTGCGGTTCGACGCGGCGCTGCGCCTCGCCAATCGCGGCGGCGAATTGCCCGCGGCGCCGGACGTGCATCACGACCTCGCGCGCCTCGTCGGCGACATTGCGCGCAACACCGGCGACATCGAAGCATCGCTCGCCGCGTTCGAGCGCGCGCTCGCGCATGCGCGCGACGACGCGCAACGCTGCGCCGCGTACATCGGGGTCGCGTCGGCGCATCGCGCGACGGGCGCCACCGCGGCCGGGCTCGCCGTGCTCGACACCGTCGAGCCGATCGCCGGTGCCGCCGGCCTCGCGCGCGAGGCCTCCCGCGCCGCCTACCTGCGCGGCTGCCTCGAGTTCGCGCGCGGGGACGCGCGTGCATCGGAAGCGGCCCAGGAGCGCGCGCGCGAACGGGCGCGCGAGGCGGACGACGCCGAGTGCGAGGCGCAGGCGCTGTCGGGACTCGCCGACGTGCTCTACGCCGACGGCCGCATGGCGTCCGCGTACGCGGCCTTCGAGCGCTGCGTCGCGCTGTGCGACCGCGAGGGGCTCGCGCGCTTCGCGCTCAACAACCGGTGCATGCTGGCGATCACCCACTCGTACCTCGTGCCCGCCGACGCGGCGGTGCCGCTGCTCGACGACGTGCGCGCCGTTGCGCGCGAACTGCGCCACCCGGCGGCCGAGGTCATGGCCGACGAGACGGAGGGCTGGGTCCGGGTCACGCAGGGGAGGTACGGCGACGCCATCGTGCCGGCCGAGCGCAGCCTCGCGCACGCGCGCAGGATCGTGTCGCGCCGGTTCGTCCTTTTCAACCTCGGGCTGCTCGCGTTCGCGTACTGGAGCGTCGGCCGGCACGCGGACGCGCGCGAGGCGCTGCGCGAGGCGTTCCTGCTGGCCGACGACGTCGGCTTCCGCTTCGTCGGCGCGCTGCTGCACGGCGCGCGCGCTTTGATGGCCGAGCGCGCAGCCGATCTCGCGGCGGCGATCGCCGACGGCGAGCGCGCGCTGGCGCCGGGGTGCCCAGCGCACTGCCACTTCTGGTTCCGTCGCTACGCGATCGACGCGGCGCTCGCGCACGGCGACTTCGCCTGCGCGCTGGCGCAGGCGGACGCGCTCGCCGGCGTGACGCACGCCGAGCCGGTGCCGTGGGTCGACCTGGTGGTCGCGCGGGCCCGCGCGCTGGCGGCCGCCGGACGGGGCCGCGGCGACGCCGCGACGCTCGCCGCCTGCCGCGCGCGCGCGGCGGAGATGCACGCGGACTTCGCGCTGCCGGCGCTCGACGCGGCGCTCGCCCGCGGGTGAAAACAAGCCGGTGAAGCCGAGCCAGGCCCGGTCAACGCGGTTAACGCGTCCTTTGCCTCGCCGGGCCGCAGCGCTTAGAATCGTCGGCGTCGCGGGTGTAGCTCAATGGCAGAGCAGAAGCTTCCCAAGCTTACGACGAGGGTTCGATTCCCTTCACCCGCTCCAACCGCTCGAATCGCCAGACCACGCAGGACAACGAGAGCCAAGTCAATTCAAGGCATTAGGTCTCAGGCGACAGACCGCATAGTTGTCCCCGGTGGTCGCATTTGGTCCGCGTTTCACACGGGATTTCACACTTCCGGAGCCAGCACGAGGGCGCGTGTGATTTCGCACGCCTTCCGGCGGAACAGAGCTAGAACCGCCCTCATTTCGGGCGGACCTCAGTACGCCATCGCGACCCGCGATTCACTCCTCCAAGCTCCGCAAGGGAGCTCGACGGACGGATGCTTGCGCGTCTCCTGGAGGCGGACGTCGACCACCGAAGACAGCACAATCTGCTTCGTAGCCGCCAAGCCTCGGAGCCCTGCGATGAACCTTGCGTCCCCCGACAGTGCGCTTGGTCGCATGCCATCGACGTCCAGCGCTAGCCACCCTAGCGCTACGGTCCGAACCCGACCGCTAAGGTCTTGCACGCGGCAGGAAGCATAGATGCGCTCTCGGTGTATTGGGGCATCTTCGGGGCCCTGAGTGGCCGAGACCACATTGCGCCGGGCGGCTGCCTTGCGGTTCTCGTCTATGGGTCCGTGTGTAGTTTCGTACTGTGTGAGCGTCAGTACCGTGACGACGATTTGGGTTCGCATGTTGCAGATGAGTACGAAGAACTCGTCGGCCGCGTGGGCGTACGTCAGCACATGGGCGCGGTTACTGCCGGCGCTGAATCCGACGAAGATAGGCCCGCGTGGTCCTTCCACTTGTGCGGTGAGTACCTCCGGCGCTACGGTCGCGCGCTCGCAAGCCCGCGCATGAGCGTGCGGATGCAAGTGGAACCGCTCGTCCAACAGAAGACTCATCAGCCCGCCTTGCTGAGGGAGTTACGCAACATCTGCGCCTGGAAAGCGGCCTTGCCGCGGTCATATGCCTCAACGCTGGTTCGCCACGGTGCAGGCGACGAACGAGAACCCACCGCATACTTGATGCGATAAGTGTTCTCGCCCGAGCCGTGGAAGAGGCCAGCGTAGACGCGATGCGTCGGGACCAGCCCCCTTCGGACGAGCTCGTTCAAGACGCTCGATACCGAAGGCCCGAGTCCAAGGAATATGGCGTCGTGAAGCGCTTCGACTTCTGCAATGAAGTAGTCACGCAGATAAGAGGCTAGAAGCGGATGGCGCAGCATGCTCGGCGTTTTACCTTCGTACTTTTGGCGACCCACGAATACGGGGTAGCGAAGTAGTGAAGTGCTCTGGACGAGTTCATGTGATGACACAAACAGTTCGCTGCAACTTGAGATGCCGAGCCAATTGTGAACGCCCCAATCGTCGAGCTGGGCAATCAAGTTGGTCCGAAAGGTATCGCCCGAGAACGCAGCTGTGCGTTTGGCTTCGCACAGCGCTCGCTCTACGCTTGCGCCTTGACGAAGTTGATGATGCACGTCTTCAAGCGCGTTTCGGGCTTGAGTCGGGCCCGGTGTGATGCCCACGAGGACGACCTTGGCACTCCGATTCAATGCATCGAATGGTGCGTAGTAGATGGCCACGTCTCCATCCTGGTCCATCAGTAGGCGGGGGTCCTGCGGACTCAGTATCGCTGCGCGCATCAGAGGTGCGTAACGCGTGACGTTATCTCTCATGGCATGCTCCTTGGCGATGCAGGCTTGATGGGACTTTTCAGTCAGTTCCAGCGGCGGCGATTAGGTCACCTTGAATCCGGCGCAGGAGGTCCTTGGTATCTGCCTCACGCAAGCGGAGTGCAAATCGCTTCGAAGGTAGGCTGAGTGCCTCGCCCAATGGCTCAAGCAATTCCACAGGGGGTAATTTCGTGCCTTCCTCTAGCTGGTGAATGAGAGCGCTGGTCAGGCCGCTCACTCGCGACGCCAACGTATCCGCGCTTAGCTCGAGCTGCCTACGGCGCCTCGCAACGAACTGCCCCGCATCGCTGAGACCGACAAAGCCTGTCTCGAGAGCAGCGTTTTCGAGTTGACCCACACCTGTTCGAGTGGGGCGGAAACCACGCTTGGTGGGAAGCCAAGTCAGGGCGGCTTCCCTCGGAACATATAGCGACGAGTTGATGAAGGTCGTGCCGAGGCGATTTGGCGCACTTTTGTTGGTGGCGTTGCGAACCGTTCGCTCATCAAGGCCCGCCAAGAGTGCAACTTCCGCTAGTGTGAGGACCCCATCGGGAATCTCGGTTCCGTGAGGGTAAAAGAAGCGCTCACCTCCATCGAGTACGCATCGCGCTACCGACGCTCGCGCTGCCGCCAGGCAGGTGGTCGCTTTGACGCCCTCTCCGTTACGGCTCTCCTGTATGAGTAGCGACGTGGATACGTCCAATGCGAATGCGTAGGCGAAGGACCACTCTGTCGCCCCCGTGAGCAGTGCCAGGTCGAAGTCGCGTACACCGCAAATTCCATAGTCGTAGAACTGATTGAAGGTCCTCGCGACGTACATGTGGTCAATGCTGAAGTCGACCGTGCCATCCGTGGAGTTGGACTCCGGCTCGAGGATGCGGGTTGGCTCGGCCGGTTCCAAATTGGAAAGCACCCGGTATCCCGCGACCGGGTTTGTGATGAACGAGGCGGAACGGGCAAATGCAAAGACCAGTTCCTTGAGCTCAGCCAGCAGCTCGTTGCGGGTGAAAGGCAGGTCGGTCATATTCGTGTCAGTTGGTCACAACGATTAGCACTTTATCCGCGCTTCGATAGATGTGTCAATAGGTCATCATAAATAGCATAGAGCCGGACTGGGCGCTGCGTGAGTAAAGTTGGCTAGTTGAGGGCGAGTGTTTTACTGTTCGACGCGAAATAAACTTATGGTTTATCTACTAGGCGTTTTACAAAACGTGCTGGCGCCCGGGTGTTTCAATTTATGCGTAGAATATGAACCGTGGATTCATCTTCTACCTCACCTTTAAAACGCCTCACTGAAGACCTGCTTCCTGGGATGCCGGTGAGCTCAAGCTGGCTGGCGGAAAGAGGGGTCTCGCCCCAGCTTGCCTACCGGTACGTAAAGGGGGGGTGGTTGCAGTCGCTATCCCGAGGTGTCTTCGCCAAGCCCGGAGGAGAACTCGATAGGGACCATAGCCTCCGCCTGCTAGCCCAATTGGGGCATGGCATCCATGTCGGCGGGAAGACGGCGCTCGCCTGGCAGGGATTCATACACAACCTCTCCTTGGGGAGCGAACGTCTTGTCCTTTTCCGCGGGGGCGACCGCGGCTTACCCGGCTGGTTCACTAGCCGCTTTCGCTGCCGCGTTAGCGGCCGCAAGCTATTCGAGGAAGACCGCGCCGCCCCGCTGTATGTAACCGACACCAATTCACGGCATCCCAAGGTCCCGGTCTCCGAAGCCGAGCGGGCGATGCTTGAAATGCTAAGTGACGTGCCGCACTGGCAAGGTTTGGATGAGGCCAAGCAGTTGATGGAAGGGCTCGTTTCGCTCCGCGCAGAGCCATTACGCGAACTCCTCAATCGCTGCGTTAGCGTGAAGACGGTACGCCTCTTCCTGCAGTTCGCTCGGCAACTCGATATGCCTGTTCTAAAGGAGTTGCCAGCCGACGGGTTTCGCACCGGCTCGAAGAGCCGTTACGTGCGCAAGCTTCCTCACGGCACGCTGGTGCTCAAGCCGTGAAGGATGCATATCGCGATACCGCTGAGCTCCTGCTCGACATCGCGCCGCGGGTGTTCGCCGAGCCTGAATTCGCAATGAAGGGAGGCACGGCCATCAATCTGTTCGTCCAGCCGTTGCCTCGCCTCTCCGTCGACATTGACCTTGTCTTTGTCCCCGCGGACTTCGAGCGTGAAGAGGCTTTGCAGCGCATCTCAGCCGCTCTCAATCGCATTCAAGTGGCCTTGGGGCGCGCCCCTGGAATGAATGCGAGGTTAGGTGGCGCAGATGGCGATGAGGTAAAGCTCTTTGTTACACGCAACGATGTACGGGTAAAGGTCGAGGTCAATACGGTATTTCGCGGCACCGTGTACACGCCTATCCGCTCTGGGCTATCCAAAGCGGCCACTGAATACTTCAAGCGTGAGGTCTCCGTCGCGCTTCTGGACAGAGACGAGTTATATGCGAGCAAACTCGTTGCGGCCATGGACCGGCAGCACCCGCGCGACCTGTTCGACGTGATGCTACTGCTTGGCCAAGGTGGCATCACACCCCGAATGCGACGCGTTCGTGGCTTATGTCGCGGGCCACAATCGACCGATTGGCGAACTGTTGACGCCGAATCCGCAGCCGCTCGAGGCCGTCTACGACTCAGACTTTGTTGGAATGACCGAGAAGGAGGTGCCGCTCGACGACTTACTTGACGCTCGCGCCTACTTGTTCACAGAGTTGCCAAGAATGCTGGATAACGATGAGCGGGAATTTCTCTTGTCGCTGAAGCGAGGTGAGCCAAACTGGAGCCTACTGGGAATCGCCGCCATTGACCGGCTGCCCGCGCTGCAATGGAAGCTGCAGAACGTGCGCCGCCTCATCAAGTCGAATCCCAGGAAGCACGAAAAGCTCCTTGCCTCACTGCGGGAGAAGCTTGCGCTTTGACTGGCATTGTGACACCCAATCGCACGTTTGCGAGCTATCGCTGACGACTTGCCTCGGAACCGTGAAACGGGGTCCGGCCGTCGCCGGTGTATGCATGCATACACACAGACGACGTCATGAGCTAATTCGTTCGAATTCTCGGGCACTCGAAGCGACGACGGCGCTATCGAGTTCACGTGACCGCTTACGCGTGGCGTTCTCGGCGAGCGCCCTCGACTACAAACTGCCTGGCGGCAGAGCCGCCGGCTTGAGTTTAACGGAGCGCCGTCATTCTGTGGTTCGCTCTTACGAGAAACATCGCTGACCTGCGTACGAAACGTGTAGCCATTCGATCTGCTGTTCCTATGGTAGTTTTTTGTGGGGGACAGACAGATGAAGAAGCGACACACGGAAGAGCAGATCATCGCGATCCTGCGCGAGGCGGAAGTTCCGGGGACCCAGGTGGCCGCGGTCTGCCGCAAGCACAACATCTCACCGCACACGTTCTCGCGCTGGCGTAGCAAGTTTGGGGGCATGGAGGTCTCGGATGCCCGCAAGCTCAAGGATCTGGAGAGCGAGAACAGCCGGTTGAAGCGGTTGCTGGCCGAGCAGCTCTTGGTGATCGAAGGGCTGAAGGAGTTCGCCGGAAAAAATGAGTTCCCCGGTTGGTCGGCGCGAGGCGATGGGATGCCTGACGAGCCGGGGGATTTCGCAGCGCAAGGCGTGCCGCTACCTGGGGTTCAGTCGCCGGGTGGCGTGCTACCGGCCGAAGCAGCCGGCCAAGGATCGCGAGCTCGGAGATCGACTCATGGCGACCTCGCAGCAGTTTCCGCGGTTCGGTTACCGGCGTAGCGCGGCCTGGCTCGGCGAAGGCGAGCATCGAGTCAAGAGGATGTGGGCGCGGATGGGGCTCAATCTGCCGCGCCGCCGCCCTCGACGCCGCCGCTGCGGAACCGACATGCGGATGCTGGGCGCCGTCCGGCCGAACCATGTCTGGACCTACGACTTTGTGCACGACCGCTTGGCGGGCAAGCGAACCATTCGGCTGCTGTGCGTGCTGGACGAGCACACGCGGGAGTGTCTGGCGATCGAGGTCGCCACGTCGATCACTTCGAGAGACGTGGTGCTCACGCTCACGCGACTGATGCGGCTCTACGGCAAGCCGGCGTTCATCCGCTCGGATCAGGGCGCCGAATTCACGGCGACGCGCGTGATGAAGTGGTTGCGGGACATGAGCGTCGGGCCGAGCTTCATCCCGCCGGGCAAGCCTTGGCACAACGGCTTTGTGGAGAGCTTCAACGGCAAGCTGCGCGACGAATGCCTGAACCGCGAGTGGTTCCGGGATCTGCGGGACGCCAGGGCCGTCATCGAGAGCTGGCGGCAGTTCTACAACCACCTGCGACCGCATTCCGCTCTTGGGTACCGACCTCCGGCCCAGTTGCGGGAGAATCACGAAATGGGGGTCACGACAGCAGTTTGATTGGCTACAAATTCGGTACGCAGGTCAAGGGTTCCCACCGAGCACAAATCTCTTTGCCGGTTTGGCGCCGGATTTCGCTCGTTACCAAATTGAGCCTCGCGCCTGCGCCCCTTTTGACCTCAAAATTGGTGGCCTCTCCTGTGAGCATGTCCGAGCGCGGGTGGTCAAATTCGCGGAGGACGTGGGCTACCCCGGACCCCGTAGAAACTGTCTCGCTTACGACCATCAAGTTCTGAACACGTACGGGCCCGGACGAGCCAAGCCAGCCCATGCAGAGACGCTGGCAAAGAAGTACTACTGGATTGGCCTGCATCGGGTCGTTGGAGCATTGAGAGACGCTGTGCCGGCCAAGGCGGACTACTCTGGCCGAATGCCCGCGTCGGACCGCCTTTGGTCGCGAGACCTTCGGGATACGGACCTCACCGACATACGCGATGTGCTCCCGATGCCTTCCTATCCCATGGGGCTCATCTCCTCTGGTCCGTACGACTTTGCTTCGTGCAATCCGGACGACTCCATTTGGGTGAACGATTTGTCGGACATCCCGAACGTGGAGAAGTCCTTGATTGTTCACGCACCTGACGGAGTGGCGTGGGTTGCGCTCGACTCGCACACCACGTGGACCGAGGTTGCTCCGCTGCAGAGTGCTGGGTCATCAGAAGAGCGGCAGGTGTGGCGGCGCGTAAACCTTGGCTTTGTTCGTCAGCCCTATGGGTTCGATGCTGAGGACCGAAGTTTCGTCAATTCGGCGTTGGGCTCTCAAGGGAATTCAGACTATCGCGGTTTCATCGGCGAGTATCCCGAGGGCCGCGCCTTTCAGCAGGCGTTGGATGAGCAGGATTTCTCGCTTAGCTACAGGGAGGGCGACCGCGAGCTTGAGCTTCCTGCGGCCCGTCTTCTGCGTGGCGCCGAATGGGGCTACGACTACTCTGGCGAAGGCGACAAGCGAAGCCTGGACGTTCCCTCTAGACGGCTCATTCGCACGCTCGAATTGAAGTGGGACGGTCATAGCGGATGGATAGAGGCCAGCGGCAAGCTTGCGATTGTTGCCTTAGGAGAGGGCGACAACGAAGGCCTTTTCATTCGTCTCGACGTGCTGCAGCGCTTCATGACGCTAACGCGGCAGTCCGCGGTGGTCCAAATGCACGTAGGAAAGATGCGTCTCGGGTTCAGCTCTGGCCCCATGCTCAATCACTTTTCCTACGGCAATTTCGACGGCAAGCTAAACGTTGCTTACGCGGCCGCAGAGCTCGATTGATATAAGGCGACGGAGTCGGTCACGCTTCTGACCCCGACCACGATAACGAAATTGGCAACGAGCCGACGTCGTTCGGCAAAAGCATATGGCGAAGATAAGAACAATTGAGATTGCCAATTTTCGCTCGATTCAGTACCTGAAATGGCGGCCCTCTCCAGGCGTGAATTGCCTCATCGGACCGGGAGACAGTGGTAAGTCCACCATCCTGGACGCAATTGAGTTCTGCCTGAGCCCACGGCGGAACCTCAGCGTGGGTGACACGGACTTCTTCAACTTGGACGTGGGTCAAGCAATATCCGTCACGCTCACCCTAGGCGATTTACCTGATGCGTTGCTCAATCTCGAGACCATGGCAGACTTTCTGCGTGGGTTTGACCAGGCAACAGGAGAGGTCGAGGACGAGCCCAGGCGCGACTACGAGACGGTTCTTACGCTGCGCCTGACCGTACAGGCTGACTTGGACCCCATTTGGCGCCTGTATTCAGACCGAAACCAAAGTGACGAAATCGCACGCAGCCTCGGCTACAAGGTTCGCTCCTCGCTGGCGACGGCCCGGCTCGGGCAATACGCTGGCTTCAACCTCTCCTGGTCGCGAGGGTCGCTCCTGAACCGACTCTCCGATGAGCGCGTCGAAGTCGGCGCCGAACTTGCGGCGGCGGCCCGGCAGGCAAGACTTGCATTTGGAGAGGGCGCAAATCAACAACTTGCCGGAACACTCCAGACTGTCACCGAGACAGCTCGCCGATTGGGCGTAGACCTGGGCGGCGATGCGAAGGCTCTTCTAGATGCGCACTCAGTCTCGTTCGATGGGGGAACCATTGCCTTACACAACGAGGCAGGTATTCCGCTGCGGAGTCTGGGCACGGGCTCTGCTCGACTTCTCGTGGGTGGTTTGCAGCGTGCAGCTGCTCAGGCAGCATCCATCCTTCTCGTGGACGAGGTCGAGCATGGATTGGAACCACACCGGCTCACTCGACTGTTGCTTGAGCTTGGCGCAAAGCTGGTCGATGCACCCATTCAAGTCTTTCTGACCACGCACTCCCCCGTCGCCCTGCGAGAGTTGAGTTGCGCTCAACTGCATATCGTTCGACCATCAAATGGCAGCCACGACGTGCGATGGGCAAATCTCGCTGACGTTCAAGGAACTATTCGTACCGACCCTCAGGCGTTCTTGGCGAAGCGAGTCATCGTTTGCGAGGGCGCTAGTGAGGTCGGACTCATTCGCGGACTTGACCGCTATCGCATGAATTCGGGCGAGATGTCGTTGCTGGCGCTCGCAGTGGCGTACGTGGATTCGGGTGGCGGCGACCCAGACCGAGCATTCAATAGGGCACGAGCTTTGCAACAGCTCGGCTACGAGGCATTGGTCATCGTCGACCAGGACCAAATTCCCACTCCTGCGCTCGTCCGCGAATTTGAACAAGCGGGCGGGACAGTTGTTCAGTGGCGAGCCGGCCGGTGTTTGGAGCACGAGTTATTCCTGTGTCTTCCAGCTGGTGGTGTAACGCAGCTCCTCAACCGAGCTAAGGAGCTTGTCGGCTCAGCGGAAGCAGCCGAGCACATCAAGTCAAAGTCGAACGGTAAGCTGACACTTGAGCAAGTCGTGGCCGAAGGCGCCGCCGGAGAGTACTCCCAGGCGACTCGCGAGTGCCTTGGCGCAGCGGCTACTACAAAGAATTCTTCGTGGTTCAAGACGGTCAGCAGAATGGAGGACGTCGCGCATGACATTGTGAGTCCTCATCTCGACAGCAGCGAGCCAGGGTTCAAGACGCTCGTAGAAACCGTGTTCGAATGGGCCAAGAGTGGTGCCTGAGCTGGACCTCCTAAGCGCGACCCTAGGGAGCGTGGTCGCGCCGGCGGGGTGCGGGAAGACACACCTTATCGCGGAAACACTGGGAGTGCACCCGCGCGGTAAGCCCATCCTTGTTCTTACACACACGAACGCGGGTAAAGCGGCGCTTGATGTACGCCTCAAGCGGATGGCCATCAGCGAGACGGCTTACGAGGTGAAGACCCTCGACGGATGGGCGTTGAGGTTGATTTCTGCGTTCCCGCAACGTAGCGGGCACGACCCCGCTATCCTTGCAATCAGTCAACCAAACAGGGACTACCCAGCGATTCGGGCAGCCGCGCTACGCTTGCTGCAATCCGGCGCAATTTCCGAAGCACTTCGGGCAACTTACGCCGGAATTCTCGTGGACGAGTACCAGGATTGCTTGATAGAGCAACACGGCTTGGTTTGTGCGGCCTCGGACGTGCTTCCTACTCGTGTACTCGGCGACCCCTTGCAGGCCATCTTCGGTTTTGGCAACGCCCAGCTGGTCCGTTGGAATAGCGATGTCGCAGCCCGGTTTCCTGCCATTGGCGAGCTTGGGACTCCGCATCGGTGGATTAGGTCGGGTCACCCTGCTCTGGGGGAGTGGCTGCTCCAGGCGCGAGCGGCATTGCTTAGTGGCACGGATATCGACCTCCGTCACGTGCCCAAGGAAGTGACGTGGGTAGAACTGGACGATGCGACTGCAGAGGCGCGAAGAAGTGCCGCCGCACAGACTGCAGCCGCGGAAGGCGGTGACGTGCTCATCATTGGAGAGAGCATGAACCGCCAAGGCCGGCAAGATGTCGCCAGTCGGACGCCGGGAGCCCACGTGGTAGAGCCGGTGGACCTCCCTGATTTCATGAGTTTTGCAAGGTCATTCAACCTTGCGGACGCAAATCCGTTGGCGTCACTTGCTCGCTTCGCGGGTAGCGTGATGACCAATCTCGATGTGCCAAGTTTGTTACGCAGGGTCGAGACCTTACGCAGTGGGAAACAACGACGGGAAGCCAACCCCGCTGAGCTCGCCGCGCTGCGCTTTCTGGCCGAACCGTCTTACAACGGCGCCGCACTAGTTCTCCATGAGCTGGAGAACCAGGCTGGCGTGCGCGTCTATCGGCATGTAGTTTTACGCTGCTGCAAGGACGCTTTGCGAGCAGCCGCGGGCGGTGTGGCATTTCCGGAGGCCGCGCACCGCGAGCGAGAACGCTATCGCCAGTCCGGACGGCGACTTCCACGACGAGCTGTGGGAAGTACCCTCCTGTTGAAGGGATTAGAGGCAGAGGTTGCTGTCGTCCTGCACCCTGAAAGAATGGATGCGGCGAATTTGTATGTCGCGCTAACTCGCGCCGCTGCGCGTTTGGTTGTGTGCTCCGATGAGCCGCTATTGAGGGGGCGGTAGGTTAATGCCGGTCAGAGCATTCGGCACGGGCTAATCTCCTTGGGAGTCATTCTCGTCCCTCACCGCAGGGCTCGGCCCCAAGCGCACTAGCATGGGGTCATAACGCTCTATCAGCCGACGCGCCTCCACCAGCCACTTGCGTCCTGCGTCGGTGATGCCACCGTCCTGCATCGCTTCGCGCTCCACGGCATCAAGATAGCTGCGCAGTTCCGCAAAGCGCCGGGCATGACCCGCTTCCTCGAGAAGGCTCTCGACTTGCGTCTTCTCCTCCCGAATCCGGTTCTCCTCCTCCCGGCGTCGCTGCGCAGCTTCTTGCCAGGCGCGCTCCTGGGCCAAGCGCTCCTCGCGTAGTGCCTTTTGCCTAGGAACAGCTTCGAGGAACTTCGTGACGATGTCCGGCAACTCCAGGTCCAGCGTCCTCGTCTTCGTCTCGCGAAACATTTGCTCGATGCGGTACTCAGCGCCCGTCAATTCCAGCACGAACGTGCCGTTGGGGATGTACTCCACACTTCCGAGATACCGACTTTCCTTCTTAGCGGCGGCATGCTCCTTCGCGGTGTAATAACGCCGACTGTAGCTCTCCCACATCCGATAATGCAGTTGCTCGCCACTCTTCTCCGCAATGAGCCGTGATTCCGCGCGGTCGTTGCGATTGCGTCGGTCAGGCTCTTTGACGAGGACGCGGAAGCCACTCTTAACCAACGCCTTGGTCAATGCATCGAGAATCTTTAGAGCTCGTTCCACTTGAGGAAGGGAGGCCGCGACGTGGTAGCCATCTTCTCCACCACACCAATACCGGCCATGGTCGGGATGCGGCGGCCAGTCATCAGGGGAGTAAGGTGCATCCGGGCGGCGTTTGGCATGCCGCTCCACGCGACGCTTGATATCGAGGAAGTAAGCGCGCGTCTTTCGAGTGAGTGGATGCAGCGGTCCAGAAGCCTTCGCAGTGTCAACGACGGGAGCGGGCGCAGGGGACGGCGTTGACTCGCTTGACCGCTCAACTGCAGAAGGCGGAGCCGGCGTCGCTGAACGCTGCCCAAGCGACGCAGAAGTGTGCTTAGCGGTTCGGGGCAATGGCCAGACCTTCGGCTTCCCTCCCGCAGCCAATGTCGTCCAATGGTCGCGGCTCGGGATGGGCACATTCAGCTTCCGGCAGACGGCGGCCAATTGGACGTCTGTGATACCAAACGACCGAGCCACCTCCGCGAGGGGCACATCCCATACCAGGGCGTATAGCTCTTCGCGAGTGACCTCGTGCCCTCGTTTGCCAGACTCGTCGGCGATGATGCTAACCAAAGGCGGATGGATGAACCTGAGGCGTGAATCCGTTCGTGTACATGCGCACGATGGACGGGGGCGTAACAACCTTCGCAAGCTTGGGCATCTCGCTAGGTTCTTTCGGCTCGCCGTAGCCGGTGAATGACCACGGAAAAAACAAGTCACGCCACTTTAGCCAATACAGGCTGGTGGCCTCGAGAATGACGCCGTTCGGGAGAGAGGGGACGGCCTCGTCCACCCGAGTACGAGAGCCAGACAGTACGCGTTCAACCTTCAGCGCGGCGTCAATGACAGGGAATGTGACGCTCTCGCGCCCATTCGCTTCGCACCAAGCGCTCCGGAATTCCCGCGCACGGCGCTTGCGGCACTGATAGCAGGGACGGTGACCCGCTGCAAAGCCGGTGGCCTCATCGAGGAAGAAGAGACGGGTGTACTTGAGTTGGAATGGCACGTTCTCACGGCCGGGAACCTTCAGTCGGCAAAGAATCCAACCATCGGTCGACCATGAGTCAGGGTGTTTCAGCGCGCCGCGGTTACCCATCCACGCCATCTTCTCCGGCGTGTACTCGAGGTGACCGGTGGGAGTGACGCGATTTTGCTCTGGCACGAGGCGTGGTGGAGTGGCCGGGGTGGCTAGGGATGGTGTGCCAGCGGCGGTCGGCAGAGTGACGCGAGCTAGCGGGGCCCACCGCAGTCGCCCGCGCCGCTGCGCATCGAGTATTCCATCAAAGGTAGACCGCCCGGCTCACGCGAGGCTAACGGCGCCCCTTACCTACTTTTCAATCATCAAATCCTCAGCTAGCGCGGCGAGGAGCTCACCCTCCGCACAGTCGAGCTGTCGCCAACTCTCCGCTGCGCCTGCCAGCTAGCTGTCATGTTCATCAACAGTCTTGGGCGCCAGTTTAATGGGCACGAGAATGCGATATTGCTGCAGCTCGGATTCGCTCAGTCTGATGTGCCGCTTATACCGAAGCATCCTTGTTCCTCATGGGCGAGGTGACTTCGCGTTAAGCACGTCTCGTGCCGCGACTGAAGTTCACAGCTGGACCTAAGCCTTCCCATCGCCGGTCAGGGCCGCCCAGTCGTCGGCCAATGCATCTCGATTGAGTTCGCGCTTGGATGAATCGCGTCCCCCACGCGGGCTCCAGTACAGGGGAGATGACTCAATACGCTCCCAGAGTTCCCGTTCTCGACGCGACATGATGACCGGGTAATGCAGGGCGAGATTCGCTAGACGGTCGGATTCCCTGTCCGCCCAAACGCGCTTCAGTAGGTCGAATGGCAGCCCCGTTGATGCATCGGCTCCAACAAAGAGACCTCCTTTCTCGGAGGTGAGGGCGTCGCTGATGGCTCGGGCGACGACCTCCGGCATCGTCTCCTGGTGCAGCCTTCCCATGAGTTCCAAGCCGAAGCGCATCCGCGGGGTCAACCTGACGGAAATGACGGCCGATTTCTGCCCTTCAGTAGTAGCGTGACGTGCCATGTAAACATTGTTATTTGATGAGATGTACATTGTACATTTCTCGTGTAACGTTGTAAACATTGTGGTAGAATGTTTTTAGGTCGGCACCCACGCCGACCTAGGTCAGCGCCACCCAGCGTCGCTGACCTCCTGACGCTGAACCCATCAGCGCCTAAATCGGGCAACTGCTGAGGCAGCTTCCCCGCCCCGGTTCAACCCCCGCCTCACCGCAAACGACGGTGGTGACCGGGTCTGAATGCGGCCAACAAAAACACACGAAGACGCGAAGTCATGGGAACGCGACGAGACATCGAAGCAAGGAGGGCGCTGCCAGACATGCCAGCGCTGGTGAGGCTAAAGCGCTACTGCGAGTTGACCGGCGACACGGCCGATGCGGTACACGCGCGCCGTAAGAAGGGACAGTGGGCCGACGGCGTGCATTGCACGGTTGGACCGGACCACCGAGTGTGGGTGGACATGGAGGCCGTGCAAAGCTGGGTTCGGGGGTTGCGATGAAGGAGAAGATGGGATGGCAACTGCCCAGAGGAGTCACCGTGCGCCCTTTCAAGAGGGCGTCCGCAATTCAAATCGCCTTCACCCACAAGGGGCGGCAATGCCGAGAAATTCTTCACGGTGTCGCGGTGAATCAGCGCGGCATCGACTTTGCCGAGCGACAGCTGAGACAAATCAACGAGGAGATTCGAGCCGGCACCTTCGACTATGCATCTCGCTTCCCCGGCACGGCTGCGCGCGTCGGGACGGCGGTCGCCTCCGCTCACACGACTTTCGGTGACTTCGCCGAAGCGTACGCGAAGAGGTATTGGGCATCGAAGCATGAATCAACCCGCGCCGGATACGCGTCGTGGCTCGACCACCGAATTCTTCCGGAGCTCGGCAAGGTCAAGTTGAAGGACCTGCACCGGGAGAGGATTGTCGCCTTCCTTAGCAAGCAAGCGGGGCAGCTAACGCTGAAGTCGCTTCGGAACCTTGCTTCGGTCATGCGCAAGATGCTTGCGGAGGCGGTCAGGTCGGGCCTTATGCCGACGAATCCTCTCTCCGCGGCGGACATTGACCTTGCAGACCTTTCCCCGGTCGAAATGCACTCGAGCAGCCATGAAATCGACCCGTTCACTCTCGACGAAATGGACAAGATTGTGTCTGCCGCGGAAGGCCAGATGGCGAACCTCATTCGACTTTGGAGATGGACGGGCCTGCGTACCGGCGAAGTGCTGGCATTGCGATGGGCAGACGTCGACTGGACCGAACGCGTGATTCACATCAGACGCAATGTAGTGCGCCGTATCGAGAAAGAACCAAAGACCAAGAGCGGCATTCGTCGCGTCGACCTATGCGAAGAGGCCATGCTTGCGCTTCAGGACCAGGCACGCAACAAGCCAGATGGGGTGCGGGTATTTGTGCATCCCCGCACAGGACTGCCGCTAAGGGCATCTAATGACATCTATAAGGCATGGCTCGACGTGATTCGTCGGGCGGAAGTGCGCTATCGCAGACCGTACCAGCTACGGCATACCTACGCTTCGACACTGCTGACCGCGGGCGCGAACATTCAGTACCTCGCTCGTCAGATGGGTCACTCATCGGCCAGCACCCTACTGGACTTCTACGCTGTCTACGTACGCGAGAACGCGCCGAGGCCTGTGGACGCCTTGGTGGAGGCCGCGCTATCGAGGAAGACGCTCCCCGCGGTCGACGAGAGAGACTGACCGAGAGTTGCTCGAAGTCAAACGAATTTCATAAGTTTAAGGAGGAAATATCATGCTGTCGGATTCTTGCTTTGAGTTTACAAATGCCATGCAAGAGGGAAAGAATCGAAAGGTCGTCTATGCGGAAATTGGCAAGTTTCGCGAGGAGGTCGAACACTACTCAGACCCGTCGTGGAAGTACGCGACGGAAGTCCTCGACGACCTGCGAGCGGCGACCAACGCTGCATTCGCCGGCGCTCTCGAGGACCTCGCGGCTCTACTGCACCGCGCGAACACCGTACTTTGGCGGTACGACCTTGTACCGGACCATCCATGGTTCGAGTTGGAGTGGTCGGCCTTCAAAGACATTGTCGACGAAAGGCCATTTTTCGCGCTTACGAGTGTCCCGCGAGGACGTCGATACCGGCTGAGTGCGCAATCGGGTTCGGAACACGCTCCCAGTGAAGATTTGGTTGTCGCGAGCTTCAATCGTGACTGGGCCGAGGAACTTAGGGCAAGGGCAGCATTGCTGGTCCCCGCCAAGGGACGCCGCCGCGAGGTGAAGAAGAAGGCGAAGCGGTCAGCAGTCACGATGCAATAATCGAGTCGAAGGACCAGGGGCCGGCATGGCAGTCGTGTCCCTGGTTGGCTTGATGTTTCAAATCACACGCGACTCACACGCAACCCATAAATCTCCATAGAATCAGACCCGTTGGGTGGGTTCGATTCCCTTCACCCGCTCCAGATCCGGCGGCCCGCTTGCGGGCCGTCGTGCTTTCGCCGACGCCGTCGCGGAGTGCGGAGCGACCAGGCGCTTGCGTTCGCGCGGCGCCTGCGCGGAAGCATCAGGTCCCTTGCCGCGCCCAGGATGACAGGGGAGGACCGGGTGTCCGGTCACGCGTCCGCGATGCGGGCCGGACGAAGACGCCGCCGCATCGGCTCCGCCCGACCGTCGCATCGGTGGACCGAGCGCCGCGTGCCCGCGCTCGTGGGGACGCGTCAGTCGAACGCGCAGGACCCGGGCCCGCCCGGGTGACCGCAGCTTCCGCACGGTCCCGCGGCAGCGGGCGCCGCTTCCGCCGTTGCGGCAGTGGCAAAGACCGACAGCTTCTTGGCGAGGTCCGTCGAGTGGCAGGTCGGGCAATCGGGAACCGCGCCCGAGCGGACGAGCGTCTCGAACTCGTGTCCGCACGTCCCGCACGTGTATTCGAAGATGGGCATGAGGGCGTCCTGTGGGTCGTCTGCCTGTTGCGCACATTGTAAACTTCCGGCGGACCCGACCCCGACGACGACATGAAACCACGCATCCCCACCGGACTTCCGGCGCGACGCGCACTGCTCGCGCTGGCCGTGCTGCTCGCGCCGGCGCTCGCGTACGCGCAGGCGCCCGCCGCCGCGCCCAAGGGCAACCCGCCGCTCTCGGCCCTCAACATCGAGGTGTGGCCGGAGTACGACCGCCCGGCGGCGCTCGTGATCCTCAAAGGGGCGCTGGCCGAGAGCGTGAAGCTGCCCGCCAGCGTCACGCTGCGGTTGCCGGCGTCCTCGGGCGGTGCCGCCGCCGTCGCGTACGCCGCGACGGCGGACGGCAACCTGCTCAACCTGAAGCACGAGCAGGCGCGCTCGGGCGACTACGTCGCGCTGAAGTTCGAGCTTCCCGAGCGGTTCTTCCACGTCGAGTTCTACGAGCCGATCGCGACCACGGCGCCCGAACGCACGTTCCGCTACGTGTGGCCGGGCGACGCCGCCGTCGAGCACGCGTCGGTCGTCGTGCAGGAACCGGTCGCGGCGACGGCGATCTCGGTGGAGCCCAATCTCGATCGGTCGTCGCTGGGGCAGGACGGCATGAAGTACCGCGTCGGCGAGCCGGGCGCGCTCGCGGCCGGCAAGGCGCTGCCGATCGTGGTGCGCTACACGAAGGCGGACGCGCGGCCGTCGAAGGAAATCCTGAATCCCGGCGCGAAGGCGGGCACGCCTGCGACGCCGGTGCCCGTTCCTACCGCGGCGCTGCCTGCGCCCGCGGCCGGCGGGCTGCCCGACTGGGCGATTCCGCTCGGCGGCTTCGCGCTGCTCGGGGCGATCGGCGCGGGACTGATCGCGTGGATCTGGCGGCGCGGGCCGTCGCCGGCGCCCGCGGCGCCTGCGGCGAAGTCGGGCAAGTTCTGCCGCAAGTGCGGCGCGGCGCTGGCCGCGGACGACCGCTTCTGCGGCAAGTGCGGGACGAAGGTCGGGTAGGCGCCCCCGGTACTGCAGCGCTCAGTCCAGCGAAACCTCCCCCGATTTGAGCAGGCCCATGCGGCAGGGGGAAAGCCGCTCGCTCGAGAGCATCTCGGCGGCCATCCTCCTGCCGAGCGAGGCGACCACCTTCCCGACTTCGGCGCGGGCGGCTTCCGGATCGCCGAACCACGCCTCGACCTCGCGATAGGTGCGCACGTCGCACACGGTCTTCGCCGCCACGACGGCCGCGCCGGTGGACGACCTCGTCACCCGCCAGTTCGCGACGATCCGGTAGTCCCAGTCGCCGTAGGCGCAACCCGGAGTGAATTCGACGCGGTCGATCTCGACCATGGTGTCCGATGCGGATTCGCCGCCGGCGGCGGCCGCGCACCCCGAACGTGCCGTGCGGACGTCGTTCTCCAGGGCCGGCCCGACCGGCGCCAGGCCCGCGCTCCGTACGACGGCCTGGAAGTCGGCTTCGGCGGTCGGGCGCCGGACCGATGCCGCGCCGCAGGCTGCGCCGTGCGCGACGGCCGCCGGCGCAGCGAACAGGTACGGCGGAAAGCCGATCGCCGCGATCAGCGCGAGCGCCCCGGCGCCGGCGCCGAGGGCAGGCCCGCCCACCGGGTCGGCGAGAGGGTTGGATGCGAAGGCGAGCGCGTCCGCCTTCGTCGTCACCGCGACCCGGCAGAGGCGCCCGCGGTCGTCGGGAGCGAGCAGCGCGGTCGAGCACGCCGACAGCAGGCTTGCCCCCCACACAACCGCTACGGCCAGTGCGACGGCCCTCAAGCGACACCCCGCGCACGTTCGCGTACGACACGCCACCTTCGGCCGGACTCGCCGAGGTCCGGCGGCCCGCCCTCTCAGGCGATCGTGCGGCCGGCGCACCGGCGCCGCGTTGACGCAAGTCAACGCGCGCGGCCACCGGCGCGCCCGCGCCCGGGACGCCGGGCCGCGGTCCCGGCGCATTGATCTGGGTCAGAGTCGGCGCACATCGGGGGCGCACGCGCCGCGTTCGAACGGCGGGATTGACGTACGTCATGTCGGCGAACGCGTCGGCTCGCGTACCGTTATCGCCATTCGATATCGCAGTCTGTTATCGAATGCCGATCAATCCAAGCCGACCAACGAGGGGAACGATGTTCATCAAAGCACGCAGGCTCGCAGTACCGATGGCCATGGGCGCCATGCTCGCAGTCGCCACGCCGGCCCTTTCCCAGAACGTGCTGACGGCGGTCAAGGTCGCCCAGCCGCCCAGCCTGGCGGCGCTCGGCGCCGACCCCGCGTGGGCGAAGGCGCCCGAGCTCAAGTTCGGCATCTCGGGCGGGCAGGGCTTCGCGGACGGCAAGTCCAACGTCGCGATGAAGGCCGTGTACACGAACGACATGCTGTACGTGTGGCTGCAGTACGACGACCCGACGCAGTCGGTGCGGCGCAGCCCGTTCGTCAAGCAGGCCGACGGGTCGTGGAAGAAGCTCGCCGACCCGGACGACAAGGGCGGCGACAACAACAAGTTCTACGAGGACAAGTTCGCATTCATCTGGAACATCGACAATTCGATCAAGGGCTTCGACCAGACCGGCTGCTTCGCGACGTGCCACGCCGGCGAGCCCGGCAAGCCGTACGGCAACAAGTACACGGCGAGCGCCGGCGAACTCGGCGACATCTGGCACATGAAGTCGGTGCGCGGCGGCTACATCGGCCAGGTCGACAACCAGTACGTCGACAGCACGCGGTTCGACAAGGACAAGGCGCCCGACGCCGGCCGCAAGAGCGACGCGAAGACCGGCGGCGGCTACGAGGACATCAAGCTCGTCAACGGCAAGCCGGAGTTCATGAGCAAGGACGCCAAGCCCGCGAACAAGGGCGGCCTGTACTACCTCAAGGCCGAGGACAAGGTCGCGTTCGACGACACGAAGTTCGTCGCCGGCGACGAGGTCGCGTCGATCATGGTGTCGAAGTTTACCGGCGACCGCGGCGTGATCGACACGGCGCTCGCCTACAAGGACGGCAAGTACACGTTCGTGCTCGCGCGCCCGCTGGTGACCAAGAGCCCGTACGACGTCCAGTTCAAGGACCTGAACGCCGAGTACGCGTTCGGCTTCGCGGCGTTCGACAACGCGCAGGTGCGCCACGCGTTCAACATGGGCGCGCTGAAGCTCAAGTTCGCGAAGTAGGAAGGCCGTTCGCGCCCGGTGCGGCATCGGGCGTCGCGGCAGCGGAGAGGGCCGGCCTGTCGGCCCTTTCCGTTTCGGCCGTCTTGCGGCAGACTCGAACGAAGCAATCACCGGCCACGACGATGGGACGGGACATTTCCGGCAGGATCCTGCGCGACGTGCTGCTCGCGTTCGTGCGCGTGCACGTGCTGCACCACGCGAGCGAAGGCCGGATCTACGGCGTCGAGATGATGGAGGAGCTGCGCCGTCACGGCTACGCGATCGGCCCGGGCACGCTCTATCCGCTGCTGCATGCGCTGGAGGAGGACGGCGCCCTCACGTCGGCGACCGAAGTGGTCGCCGGCAAGCAGCGGCGGTACTACCGTACGACGCGGGCGGGCGACCGGCTGCTCGCCGCCCTGCGCGACAAGATCTCCGAGCTGGTCGACGAGGTCGCCGAGCCACGAAAGCAGGATCGGCGCCGTCAGCGGCCGGCGGCCGGCCGCAGCCGGTAGAGCATCTCCCCGGCGCGCGGGACCACGAGGATCCCTTCGGCCTCGCGCCCGCTCCACGCTTTGAGGTCGATCGACGCCGGATCGCGGTAGCCCAGGTTGATCTTCCGGCACGTCGCCTCGGAGATGCCGGTGGCGAGCGTGACCGTGACCCGCGGCGTCTCCACGCCCGTCGCCGCGTCGTACGTGCCCAATCCCTTCACGTGCGTCGAGTGCGCGAGCACGCCGCCCGGATAGCGCGCGAAGCGCTCCGGCTGCGCGGTGAAGTAGTCGCGGCAGTGGTAGCCGACCTCCTCGAGGATGCGCCCGTGCGTGACGCTGACCTCGCGAATGTGCGGCGCGTAGATGATCACCTCGCCGCCGTCCGCGACGATCGGCTCGATCTTGTACATGCCCTTGCCGGCGGTCCAGACGTCGGCGTACATCGGCGGCATCACCGACAGCACGGTCTTCACCGGCCGGTCGAGCCACACGATGTGACGCTGCGCCGACAGCGCCGACGCGCGCTCCCACGCTTCGCGCGCATCGCCGAAGAAGAGGCCGGCGGTGCCGGCCGGCGTCACGACCAGCGCGAAGCACGCGGTGGGCACCGTCACCATCGACGCCGCGCGGTCGATCACCGCGCGCACCGGCGTGTAGCCGGAGCCGATCACCTCGTAGTTGGTGATGAGCGCGCCCAGCCAGTGCGTGAAGTTGATGACGTCCGCCCCGGCGATGCCCGGGAAGAAGTACTTGTTGCCGCCGGAGAAGCCGACGACCTCGTGCGGGAACACGGGCCCGCAGATGACGATCTGGTCGTAGTCGAAGATCAGCCGGTTGAGCGAGACCGTGACGGATTGCGCCAGCCGTCCGCCCGACAGCGCCGCGATCTCGTGCGCGGGGATGACGCCGATCGTCGCGAACGTCGCGGGGTCTTCCCACGCGTGGTTGAAGATGCGCGACGCGCCCGCCCGGCCGCCGGTGACCGGCACGCCGACGTGGCGCGACAGCGCGGCGTCGTCCATCGGCTGGTGCGTGCCGAGGGCGATCAGGTAGTCGACCGCCGCCGCGCGGTCGGCGAGGAACTCGCCGAACAGCGCGAACATCTGCGGCATCGGCATCGTGCGGGTGCCGTCGGGAACGATGAACAGCAGCCGCTTGCCGTCGGGCGCGAGCGCGTCGAGTCCCGCGCGGACGATCGCGCGGACCTCGCCGTCGTCGAGGAAGCGGTCGGTGTGGCCGGCGCCGATCATGGCGCGATGATACCGATCCGCGGGCGGCCCGTGGGCGCGCGCGTGGGATACACTTGCGCGACGCGCGCGACGCGCCTCGTCCCCGGCGCCGCGCGGTTCCCATGACCAGCGCCAGCCCGCACGCCGAGTCGGTCGAGATCCTCTACGGGAAGCATGGGCTTTCGGTGCCCCTGCCGCCGTCGGCGCAGCCTACGGTGATCGGCAAGCGGCCGCTGCCCACGCTCGCCGATCCGCACGCGGCGGTGCGCGCGGCACTCGCGCAACCGGTGGACGCGGTGCCCTACGCCGACCTCGTCCGGGGGCGGAAGAGCGCGTGCATCCTGGTCTGCGACATCACGCGCCCGGTGCCGAACCACCTGTTCCTGCGGCCGCTGATCGAGCCGCTGCGCGCGGCCGGCGTGCCGCGCGAGCGGATCACCGTGCTGGTCGCCACCGGCCTGCACCGCCCGAACGAAGGCGACGAGCTCGCCGAGGTCGTCGGCGACCCGTGGGTGTTCGAGCACGCGCGGGTGGAGAACCACTTCGCGCGCGACGACGCCGCGCACGTCGACCTCGGGTTCACGCCCGCGCGGCGCACGCCGGTGCGCCTCGACCGCCGCTTCGTCGAGGCGGACCTGCGCATCGCGACGGGCCTGGTCGAGCCGCACTTCATGGCCGGGTGGTCGGGCGGGCGCAAGGTGATCGCGCCGGGGGTCGCGCACGCCGACACGATCCGGACGTTCCACAGCGCGCGCTTCATGGAGGACCCCGCCGCGATCCAGTGCAACCTCGACGGCAACCCGCTGCACGACGAGCAGCTCGCGATCGTGCGCATGCTGGGCGAGGTCCACGCGCTCAACACGGTGATCGACGAGCGCCGCGACCTCGTCCACGTGAACTTCGGCGAGATCGTCGCGAGCCACCTCGTCGCCGTGCGCTTCGTTGCCGAGAGCGTGCGCGTGCCGGTCGGCCGCAGGTTCGCGACGATCGTCACGTCGGCGGCCGGCCACCCGCTCGACAAGACGTACTACCAGACGGTCAAGGGCATGGTGACGCCGCTCGACATCCTCGCCCCCGGCGGCACGCTGATCGTCGCGTCCGCGTGCTCGGAAGGATTCGGCTCGGGCGCCTTCCGTGCGGCGCAGAAGCGGCTGGTGGAGCTCGGGCCCGACGCGTTCCTCGCCACGCTGCTCGGCAAGCAGCTCGCCGACGTCGACGAATGGCAGACCGAGATGCAGTTGAAGCCGATGCGCGCGGGCCGCGTGCAGCTCTTCACGACGGGGCTCTCCGGCGACGACCTCAGGCTGACCGGCGTCGAGCACGTCGAATCGATCGGCGCCGCGGTGGCCGCGGCGCTCGCGCACGCGCGCGACCCCGCGCTCGCCGTGATCCCGGAAGGGCCGTATGTCGTCCCGGTCGTCGCCTGATCCGGGCGCGCCGGCGTCGCTCGCGATCCACCTCGACCTCGTCGGCGGGATCGCCGGCGACATGTTCGTCGCCGCGATGGTCGACGCGCTGCCGTCGCTGGAGGCGCCGGTGCTGGCGGCCGTCGCCGCCGTGAAGCCGGCGGACCGCGCGCTGCCCGCGTTCACGTCCACGACGGCGGGCGCGCTCGCGGCGCGCCGCTTCGGGTCCGCGACACCGTACGCACACGCGCCCGACGCGCACGCCGGCACGCCGTATCCGGCGCTGCGTGCGCGCATCGCGGCCGCGCCGCTTGCCGCCGACGTGCGCGAACACGCGCTGGCGCTGCTCGCGTCGCTGGCGGACGCCGAGGCCGGCGTGCACGGGATCGCCGTGGACGCCGTGCACTTTCACGAGCTCGCCGACTGGGACTCGATGCTCGACGTCGTCGCCGCGGGCGCGATCGCCGCGCGGCTCGCCGGCGCACGGTGGAGCGCGTCGTCGCTGCCGCGCGGCGGCGGCACGGTGCGCACCGCGCACGGCATGCTGCCGGTGCCCGCGCCGGCCACCGTCGCGCTGCTCGAAGGGTATCGCTGGCACGACGACGGGGTGCCCGGCGAGCGGGTGACGCCGACGGGCGCGGCCATCCTGCGCCACCTCGTGCCGCACGACGCGTGCGGCGGCGGCGGTGGCGCCGGACGTCTCGTCGGCAGCGGTTGCGGCGCCGGCACGCGCACGCTCCCCGGAATTCCGAACGTCGTGCGCGCGCTCGTGTTCGACCGTGGCGGACATGCGGGCGACGACGCGGTGACCGCGGTCGAATTTGACGTCGACGACATGACCGGCGAGGAACTCGCGCTGGCCGCCGACCGGCTGCGCGCGGTGGCCGGCGTGATCGACGTGTCGGTCGGCACCCGATCCGGCAAGAAGGGCCGGCCGCTGGCGGACTTCCGCGTGCTCGCGCGGCCGCACGCCGCGGAAGCCGCGGTTGCCGCGTGCTTCGCCGAGACGTCGACGATCGGCCTGCGCGTGCGCGACGAGCGCCGGCGCGTGCTCGCGCGCGACGAGGTCGCGGCCGGCGCGCCGCCGCTCGCGGTGAAGCGCGTGCGGCGACCCGACGGCACGCGCACGGCCAAGGCGGCGCACGACGGCGTGGCCGGCGTCGCCGGCCTCGCGGCGCGCCGGCGTGCCCGCGCGGACGCGGAGCGGCGCGCGCTGGAGGACGAGGAATGAGCGCCGCCCACCGGAGGCCGCGCGATCCCGGCCGAAGCGAGGACCCTGCCGCTGCGACCGATCGGCGGGCTGCGTGCGCCCGGATCCGTCGTCGCGCCGCGCCTCGGGACGACACGGCGCCCGTTGCGGCGCTTCCCCCGGCGATGCGCGCGCCGCGCGAAGGATGGGCGGCGTGATCGCGTCGCCGACGAGCGCCGCGCTCGCCCGACTGGTGGCCGCGCTCGACCGGCACCCGCGCGTCGCGGTCGCCGTCAGCGGCGGCGTCGACTCGATGACGCTCGCGCACGTCGCGCAGCGCTTCGCCCGTGCGCAGGCGACGATGTACCACGCGTGCGGGCCGGCCGTGCCCGCCGCGGCGCGCGCACGCGTCGAGGCGCACGCGGCGCGCCACGGCTGGACCCTCGCGCTGATCGACGCCGGCGAGTACGGCGACGCGCGCTACCGCGCGAACCCGGTCGACCGCTGCTACTTCTGCAAGACCAACCTGTACGCGCGCATCCGCGAGCGCACGGCGGATCCCATCCTGTCGGGGACCAATCGCGACGACCTCGCCGACTACCGGCCCGGACTGCGCGCGGCGGCCGAGCACGGCGTCGCGCATCCGTACGTCGAGGCGGGCCTCGCGAAGGCGGACGTGTACGCGCTCGCCGCGCAGCTCCGCCTGACCGACCTCGAGCGGCTCCCCGCGCAGCCGTGCCTCGCGAGCCGCGTGGAGACGGGCATCGGCATCGACGCCGCCGACCTCGCGTTCGTCGATCGCGTCGAAGCGGCACTCGCCGGCGCGCTGGGTCGCGACCAGGTGCTGCGCTGCCGGGTCACGCACGCCGGCATCGTCATCGAGCTCGCGCGCGACGACGGGCATGCGGGTGCCGTCGCGCGCGACGTGGGCGAGCGTGCGTGCCGCGCCGCCGGGCGCACGTTCGCCGGCGTTCGCCGGTACGCGCGCGGCTCGGCATTCCTGCACGCGGCCGCCGATGACTGACTTCCGCCTCGACTGGGAGCGGCCCGCGCGTACGGGGGCGTCCGAGGCCGTCTTGTGCGAGCCCAAGACGGCCGCGCAGATCGACGCGATCGTCGAGCACGCCGCGGCGCTCGGCCGGCGGTTGCTGCTGACGCGGCTCGCGCCGGACCACCACGCGCGGCTCGGCGCCGGCGTGCGCGATGTGCTCGACTACGACGCGGCCTCGCGCACGGCGATCCTGGGCGCGCTGCCGGCGCCCCGCGCGACCGGCCGCGTCGCGATCGTCGCCGGCGGCACGTCCGACGCCGCCGTCGCGCGCGAGGCGTCGCGCACGCTGGCGTTCGAGGGCGAGGCGGCGACGCTGATCGTCGACGTCGGCGTGGCCGGCCTCTGGCGCGTCATGGAGCGGCTGCCCGAGATCCGCGCGCATCGCGTCGTGATCGCGGTCGCCGGCATGGAGGGCGCGCTGTTTTCCGTGCTGTCGGGCTTGGTCGCGTGCCCGGTGCTCGCCGTGCCGGTGTCGGTCGGCTACGGCGTGGGCGCCGGCGGCCAGGTGGCGCTGCACGCGGCGCTCGCGAGCTGCGCGTCGGGGCTGTCCGTGCTCAACATCGACAACGGCTTCGGCGCCGCGCACGCGGCGCTGCGCATTCTCGGCGCGGCGGTCACAGCGCCTGCCGCAGCGACCGCACCACCGCATCGGTGAGGCCGTCGAGCGCGTCGCAGACGAACGTCGCGCCGAACTCCGCGAGCCACGCGCGCTCGGCGGCGCTGGCCGCGGTCGCGACGATGGCGAGGCGGGGATTGAGGTTGCGCGCGGCGATGCACACGGCCATCTTGTCGGCCAGCGCGGCGTCGGTGACGACGATCGCGCGCGCGTGCTCGACGTGCGCTGCGCGCAGCACGTCCGCGCGCGCCGCGTTCCCGTAGACCACCGCCACGCCCTGCGCGCGGTACGCGTCGAGCGCCGTCAGGTCGTCGCCCACGACGACGACGGGGATGCCTTCGCCGGCGCAACGCGCGACGACGCGCCGCGTGAGCTCGCCCGTGCCGACGATCGCGACGGCGCGGTCGCCATCGATGGGCGCCGGCGCGACCGCGGCGGCTGCGGCCGGCGCCGCGGGCGGCGCGTTCGCCTCGTGCCGCGCCAGCAGGCGGAACAGGACCGGGTTCAGGGCGATCGAGAAGATCGCCGCGGCGACCAGCGCGTCGAGGCCCTCGGGCGGAAGGATGCCGAGGCCGCTGCCGAGCGTGGCCAGGATGAACGAGAACTCGCCGATCTGGGCGAGGCCGACGGCCACGGTGCCCGCCGTTCCCCGCGCGTCGCCGATCAGCGTGACGATGGCGAGCGCGACGAGCGGCTTCACGACGAGCACGATCACGAGGGCGGCGGCGACGAGCAGCGGATGCTCGAGCACGAAGCGCGGATCGAACAGCATGCCCACGGATACGAAGAAGAGCGCCGAGAACACGTCGCGGAACGGCGTCATGAAGCCGGACGCCTGCGCGCCGAACCGCGACTGGCCGACGACCAGCCCCGCGATGAATGCGCCCAGCGCGACTGACACGTGGAAGCCCTCGGCGGCGATGATCGCGATGCCGAGCGCGAGCACGAACACGGCCAGCGTGAACAGCTCCTCGGACCGGGTGCGCGCCATGCGCTCCATCAGGCCGCCGACGACGCGCCCGCCGACGATCCAGACGAGCGCGGCGAACACGGCGGCCTTGCCCAGCGCGATCAGCAGCGGCACGCCGAACGACGCCGCGTCGGTGGCGTCGGTCGCCAGCACCGGCAGCACGACCAGCGCGACGACCGTGAAGAGGTCCTCGACGATCAGCCAGCCGACGGCGACGTGCCCCGCGCGCGTCGCGAGGCGGTCGCGGTCGACCAGCATCCGCATCAGCACGACGGTGCTGGCGACCGCGAGCGCCATCCCGAACACGATGCCGGCCACGTTGCTCCAGCCGAACCAGCGCGCGCACGCCCAGCCCGCGAGCGCGGCGACCGCGCTCTGCGCGACGGCGCCCGGCACGGCGATCCGCCAGACGCGCAGGAGCTCCTGCGGGTGGAAGTGCATGCCGACGCCGAACATCAGCAGGATGACGCCGATCTCCGCCATCTGCGACGCCAGGCGCGTGTCGGCGACGAAGCCGGGCGTGTGCGGCCCGACCAGGATGCCGGCCACCATGTAGCCGACCAGCGTGGACAGGCCGAGCCGCTGGGTGATCCAGCCGAACACCAGCGCGGCAGCGAGCGCGCCGGCCAGCGTCGTGATCACGGCAAGGTCATGCATCGGCGGATCGGCCTCGTTTGCGGTTCGGTGCGCGCCGTGCGGCGCGACCACCGGAGTGTAACGGCTGACGTTGTGACCGACCCGCGCGGCGCTTTCCGCCGCACGGATAGATTGGTAAACTGGTAAGACCAGTTGCCGGGCCGTCGAGGCCCGGCATGCTTTTTCCGGCCCCCACGTGTCTGCCGTCCCGCGCTTCCGTCCGCCGTTCGCCCGCCGCCTGCGCGCGCTCGCACGCGCAGGCGCGCTGGCCGTGCTCGCGCTCGCGGCGCTGCTCGCGCGTGCCGAGGTGCAGCCGCCGCCGACGGCTCCCGCGGTGCCTGGACTGCGGCTGCCACGCGACGTGGTGCCGGTCCGCTACGCGCCGCGGCTGACGATCGATCCCGCGCTTCCGACGTTCGGCGGCACCATCGACATCGACGTCCGCGTCGAGCGGCCCACCGACGTCGTCTGGCTCAACGCGAAGGGCATCACGCTGCGCGACGCGAGGGCCGTCGTCGCCGGCGCGCCGCCGGACCCGATTCCCGCCGTGCGGATCGGCGGCAGCGACGACGTGATGGGCCTCAGGTTCGAGCGGCCGCTGCCGGCGGGCGACGTGCGGATCGCGCTCGCCTACACGGCGCCGATGGACACGGTCGGCGCCATCGGCGTGTTCCGCCAGCAGGAAGCCGGGCGCTGGTATGCGCTGACCATGTTCGAGCCCATGGACGCGCGGCGCGCGTTCCCGTGCTTCGACGAGCCGGACTTCAAGGCCGAATGGACGTTGACGCTCGTGGTGCCGCGCGCGATGCGCGCGTTCGCCAACATGCCGGCCGAGCGCGAGTCCGACGCGCCCGACGGCATGAAGGAGGTCGCGTTCGCGCGCACGCCGCCGCTGCCGTCGTACCTCGTCGCGTTCGCCGTCGGCGAGTTCGACGTGCGCGACGGCGGCCGTGCCGGCCGTAGCGCGACGCCGATCACGATCGTCGCGCCCAGGGGCCGCGGGGACGAGGCGGCGTACGCGGCGGCCCACAGCGGCGCGATCCTGGCGGCCGCAGAGCACTTCTTCGGCCAGCCGTATCCGTTTCCCAAGCTCGACCTGATCGCATTTCCGCGCTCGTCCTTCGGCGGCGCGATGGAGAACCCCGGGCTGATCACGTACACCGCCTCGTTGCTGCTCGCGCGGCCCGACGAGATCTCGCCCTCGTTCGAGCAGCGGTTCGTCGGCGTCACCGCGCACGAGATCGCCCACATGTGGTTCGGCGACTACGTGACGATGGCGTGGTGGAACGACCTGTGGCTGAACGAGTCGTTCGCGTCGTGGCTGAGCACGCGGCTCGTGCAGGAGCTGCGTCCGGAATGGCCGCCCGGCACGCGGCGGCTGCGCCAGCGCACGTATGCGATCGAGAGCGACCGGCTGCAGAACGCCCGGCGCATCCGGCAGCCGATCACCGATGCCGGCGAAGTGCGCGCGGCGTTCGACGCGATCACGTACGCGAAGGGCGAGACGATCCTCGCGATGTTCGAGCAGTGGCTGGGCCCCGAGCGGTTCCGCGAGGGCGTGCGCCGCTACATGGCCAAGTACGCGTGGGCGAATGCGACCGCCGACGATTTCTTCGCGGCGCTCGCGGCCACCGACGACGCGATCGTGCCGTCGTTCCGCGACTTCGTCGAGCGCGCGGGCGTGCCGCTGCTCACGGTGACGCTCGACTGCGCGGGCGCGCCGCGCCTCCTGCTCGCGCAGACGCGCTTCACGCCGGTGGGCGCGCCCTCCGCGGCGACCGCGGAACGCTGGGTCTTCCCGGCGTGCTTCGAATACGGCGACGCGACCAAGGGAAGGCAGGCGTGCGTGCTGGTGCGCGACGCGCAGCAGAGCGTGTCGCTCGAGGGGGCGTGCCCGCGCTGGGTGCTCGCCAACCGGTACGGGACCGGCTACTACCTGCCGCGGCTCGCGCCGCCGCTGTTCGCGGCGCTGCCGAATGCGGCGAAGGTCCTGGCCGACGCCGACTACGGGCCATTGCTCGCCGACACCGACCTGCTCGCGCGCAGCGGCCTCGTCCCCTACCGGGACGCGCTGTCGCTGGCGGCGCAGCATTCGGACAGCCGCAACGTCGAGGTCGCGTTCCGCGCCTACGCCGTGCCCCGCAACCTGCCGCCGGAACTCGTCGCGCCTGCCAATCAGGCGAAGTACGCGGCGTGGCTGCGCGTGCACTTCGGGCAGCGCGCCCATCACCTGGGCTGGCTGCCGCGCAAGAGCGACACGCAGGAAACGCCGCGCCTGCGCGAGGCGGCGTTGCCGCTGGTCGCCGTGGAGGGCGGCGACGCCGCGCTCGCGCGCGAGTCCCGTCGGCTCGCGCAGCGCTGGCTCGCCGACCGCAGCGCGGTGCCGCCGCAGGTGCGGCGGATCGTGCTCGAAACGGCGGCGCGCACGGCGGGGCGGGGCGCCTCCGTGCTGTTCGACGGGTTCGTCGCCGTCGCGAAGACGACGCAGGACCTGAACGAGCGCGACGACGTGCTGAACGCGCTCGGGCAGTTCGGCGACCCGGTACTCGGAGCCCGCGCGCTCGCGCTGGCGCTCGACCCCGCGTTGCATCCGCGCGACGGCGTGCAGATCGTGCGCGCGGCTCTCGACCGCGCGCCGACCCGGCCGGCCGCCCTCGCGTGGCTCGGTGCGAACTTCGAGCAGTTCGGGCCCCGCCTGCCGCGCGAGCAGTGGAGCTTGCTCGCCTTCTGGGCCGGCGACGCGTGCACGCGGGCGGAGCGCGAGCGCTTCGTCGCGCTGCTCGAGCCGCGCCTCGCGACGGTGGACGCCGGCGCGAGCAGGTACCGGCAAGCGCTGGAGAACATTGACCTCTGCCTCGCACTGCGCGACGCGCAGGGAGGGCCGCTCAACGCGTTTCTCGCGACGCAGAAGTGACGCACGCGCACATCCCGCCGGCGGCGGTGCTGATGATCGTCGGCGCGGTCGCGACGTTCTCGATCATGGACGCGACGATCAAGACGATGCTGCCGCGGCTGCCGGTGCCGTTCCTGGTCTGGGCGCGCTGGACGTTCCAGGTCGTCGCGATGCTGATCTGGCTCGGCCCCACGATGGGCCGCGGCATGGTGCGGACGCAGCGGCTGCCGCTGCAGCTGGTGCGCGGGCTGCTGCTGATCTCGTCGTCGCTGTGCTTCTTCGTGGCGCTCGGCCACCTGCCGCTCGCCGAGGCGACGGCGATCAACTACACGACACCGGTGCTCGTCATCCTGCTCGCGGTGGTCTTCCTGGGCGAACGGATGACGCCGCCACGGATCGCGTTCGTCTTCGCCGGAATCACGGGCATGCTGCTGATCGTGCGCCCCGGGGCCGACCTGTTCCGCGGCGCGTCGCTGCTCGTGCTCTGCTCGGCGTCGTTCTACGCGGTGTTCCAGGTCCTGACGCGCCTGATGGCGCGGGAGGATCCGCGCGTGATGCTGCTCTACCCCGCGCTGGTGGGCGCCGTCGCCATGACGGTGGCGTGGCCGTTCTTCGGCTCGCGCCTCGACCTCACGTGGCTCGACATGGCGAAGCTCGTAATGGTCGGCGTGCTCGGCACCGGCGGCCACTTCCTGCTGATCCTCGCGTTCCAGCGCGCGCCGGCCTCCGCGCTGACGCCGTTCACCTACGCGCACCTCGTGTTCGCGACGCTGGTCGGCTGGCTCGTGTTCGGCGATTTTCCCGATACGCTGACGCTGGTCGGCATGGCCATCATCGGCGGCAGCGGCCTGCTGCTGACCTGGCACGAGCGCCGGCGCGCGCTGATGGCGCCCGCCGAGCCGACCGCGATCGACTGACCGCCCAATCCGCAACGATCAACGGAGGAACGACCATGAGCAAACCCCGCATCGGCTTCGTCGGCGTCGGCCTGATGGGCCACGGCATCGCCAAGAACCTCGTCACCAAGGGCTTCCCGCTCGCGGTCCGCGTCAACCGCAACCGGAAGCCGCTCGAGGACCTGCTGGCGGCGGGAGCGAAGGAGGTGCGGACCAACGCCGACGTCGCCCGCGACGCCGACGTCGTGTTCCTGTGCGTGACGGGGGCGCCCCAGGTCGAGGAGATCGTCAACGGCCCCGACGGGATCGCGACGGCCGCGCGCCGCGGCCTGATCGTCGTCGACACGTCGACGAGCGAGCCGGCGACCACGACCAAGATGCGCGACGACCTGGGCGCCAAGGGCGTGCGCTTCGTCGACGCGCCGCTTGCGCGCACGCCGGTCGAGGCCGAGCAGGGCCGGCTCAACATCATGGTCGGCGCCGACGACGCGACGTTCGCCGAGCTGAAGCCGGTGCTCGAGGGGTTCTGCGAGAACATCATCCACGCCGGGCCGCCGGGGCACGGTATCGTGCTGAAGCTCATCAACAACTTCATCGCGCAGGCGATCGCGACGGCCACCGCCGAGGCGCTCGCGGCCGCCGCGAAGTCCGGCCTGTCGATCGCGAAGCTGCACCAGGTGATATCGGCGGGCGCCGTGAACTCCGGGATCTTCCAGATGATGGTCGGGAAGATGCTCGAGGGGCACGGCGACCTGACCGGGCTCAAGTTCACGCTGGTCAACGCGATGAAGGACCTGCGCTACTACACGCACTTCGCCGAGTCGCTGCCGGTGTCGGCCATCGTCGGCGAGGCCGTGCACCAGAGCCTCGTCAACGCGAACCTCATGGGCTTCGGCGACAAATACGTCGCGTCGCTGATCGAGGCGCAGGAGAAGCTGAACGGTGTCGCGATCGTCCCGCGGTGACGACGGGTCGTTCGTCCCTCAACCGGCCCTCTCCCCGCTTGCGCGGGGCGGGGGAGTGACTCCGGCGGTCGTCCTCGCCTGCTCCCTCTCCCCGCTTGCGGGGACAGGGCCGGGGTGAGGGCGCCGGCCGGCAACGAAGGCGGATCCATGAAGCTCCTCGTCCTCGGCGGCACGCGCTTTCTCGGCCGCCACGTCGTCGATGCGGCGCTCGCGCGCGGCGACGACGTGACCGTCTTCACCCGCGGCCGCCAGCCGAACCACTGGGGCGACCGCGTCGATGCGCGAACCGGCAACCGCGATCCGGCGATCCCGCCCGGGCTCGATGCGCTCGCCGACGGCGCGTGGGACGCCGTCGTCGACACGTCGGGCTACGTGCCGCGGATCGTGCGCGCGTCGGCCGAGCTCCTCGCGCCGCGTGCCGGCCGCTATCTCTTCGTGTCGTCGCTTTCGGTCTACGCGGACACGGTCGCGCCCGGGCTCACCGAGTCTGCGGCAGTCGGCGTGCTCGCGGATCCGGCCACCGAGGAGGTGGCGAAGCACTACGGGCCGCTGAAGGCCGCGTGCGAGCGCGCGGTCACCGAGGTGCTCGGCGACCGGGCGCTCCACGTGCGGCCGGGACTGATCGTGGGCCCGCACGACCCGACCGACCGCTTCGGCTACTGGGTCGCGCGCTTCGTGCATCCACGCCTGCTCGGCGACCGCGCGCCGGAGGCCGTCGTGCCGGCGCCGCCCGAGCGTCCGATCCAGTTCATCGACGCACGCGACCTCGCGGCGTGGATGCTCGCCCTCGTCGCCGGGGGCGCGTGCGGCGTGTTCAACGCCACGAGCGCGGCGGGCCGATGGACGTTCGGCCACCTCGTCGACGCCGCCATCGGCGTCGCCGGCGCCGGGGCGCCGCGTCCGGCGTGGACCGGCGACGACGTGCTCGTGGAACGGAAGGTCGAGCCGTGGACCGGGCTTCCGTTGTGGCTGCCGGCCACGATGTCCGACGTGGCGGGGTTCATGGCGTTCGACTGCGCGAAGGCGCAGGCCGCCGGGCTCGCCACGCGCGCGCTGTCTGCGACGATCGCCGACACCGCGCAGTGGCTCGCCCAGCGTGACAACGCCGGCGCGTGGAAGGACGTGCTGTCGGCCGACGCCGAGCGCGAGATCCTCGCCGCGCGCGCCGGTGCGGCGTGACCTGGCAGGTCCGGTTCAGGAATTGATTTTCCGGCGTAGGCAGCGGCCGGCGCCACGCCGCACAATGCGCCGATGAGCCCCCGCGACGCCGCCGACTTCCTCGAGTTCGCCTGCCGCACCGCGCTCGCGGCCGGCACGGCGATCCTGCCGCACTTCCGCGAAGTCATCGCCGTGGAGGACAAGCGCAACTTCATGGGATACGACCCGGTGACGATCGCCGACCGCGAAGCGGAGGAGGTGATCCGTGCGGCGATCCGGCACGCGTACCCGGACCACGGGATCCACGGCGAGGAGCACGGACGCGAGGCCGGCACGTCGCCGTTCACGTGGGTGATCGATCCGATCGACGGCACGAAGAGCTTCATCCTCGGACAGCTGCACTGGGGCGTGCTGATCGCGCTGCACGACGGGACGCGGCCGGTCGCGGGCGTCGTGCACCAGCCGTTCGTCGGCGAGACCTTCGCCGGGGCGGTCGGCGGACCGGCCCAGTGGCGGCGGGGCAAGGAGCGCCGGACGCTCGCGACGCGCCGGTGCGCGCGTGTGGAGGACGCGATCGTCGTGACGACCGATCCGCGCCAGTTCCGGACCCCGGGCGAAGTGGCGGCGCTGCGCGCGGTGGCGGACGACGCGCGCTTCCTGCGCTACGGGGGCGACTGCTATTGCTACACGCAGCTCGCGATGGGCTTCGTCGACGTGGTCATCGAGAACGGCCTGCAGCCGTACGACGTGCAGGCGCTGATCCCGATCGTCGAGGGCGCGGGCGGTCGGATCACCGACTGGAATGGCGGCAGCTGCGACCAAGGGGGGGCGGTCCTCGCGACCGGCGATCCGGCGCTCCACGACCGATTGCTGCACCGCTTGCGAACCTGACGCGGCTCCGCGCTGTCATTACCGGATGCGGCGGGCGCGGTCCGCGGGCGGCAGGCGCCGGCGAAGTGTGGCGGCGTTCGATCGCAAGAATCTGATTCGACGAGACATTTCCGTGCGCCTTGCATTCGGGTACCGGCGTCCGCATATGGTCTTGTCCAAGGGCCCGAAAGTGGTGCGCGAATTTCGCGACCGTGGTACATTCGGCGGTGCAACATGACAGGCGGATGTCAGTGCTTACTCCTCTCGGATTCTCGCTGTTGCGCCAGCTTTCGGATGGCGCCTTCCACTCCGGCGAAGACCTCGCCGCGACGGTGGGATTGACGCGCGCGCGCGTCTCCCAGCTGTTGAAGCAGGCGGAGACGGCCGGGCTGTCGCTGGAGCGGGTGCGGGGCCTGGGCTATCGCCTCACCGCGGCGCCCGATTTCCTCAGCGCCGACGAAGTGCGCCGCTCGCTGCGGACGCTCGCCGAGAAGGGCGCCGTGTTCCCGCTTCTCGAGGTCGAGGTCGTCGACCAGATCGGCTCGACGTCCACCGAACTCCTGCGCCGCTCGCAGCGGCGCGACATCCACGGCTGCGTCCTGGCGGCGGAGTGGCAGTCGGCCGGGCGGGGCCGCCGTGGCAAGGCGTGGACCGCCGTCGCCGGCGGCAGCCTCACGTTCTCGCTGGGCTGGCGGTTCGAGCAGGGCGCGGGCTACCTCGCGGGATTGTCGCTCGCGGTCGGCGTGGCCGTCGTGCGCGCGCTGGAGGCCGAAAGCCTGGCCGGCGTCGAACTCAAGTGGCCGAACGACCTCGTGTACCGGCACCTCAAGGTCGGCGGCATCCTCGTCGAGCTGAACGGCGACGCGCTCGGCCCGTCGACGGTCGTCGTCGGCGTCGGGCTCAACGTGCGGCTGCCGGCGGAGCTGCGCCGCAGCTTCGAGCAACCGGTCAGCGACCTCACCACGGTCGCCGGCCGGGGCGCGCCGCCGATCGACCGCAACCACCTGCTCGCGCGCCTCGCCGCCGAGCTCGCGACGACGCTCGACGCGTATGCGCACGCGGGATTCCCGGCGTTCGCCGCCGAGTGGCAGCGCCGGCACGCGTACCAGGGCAAGCCGGTGAAGCTGCTGCTGCCGGACGGCGCCAGCGTCAAGGGCACCGTCGCCGGCGTCGACAGCACCGGGGCGCTGGTGCTGGCCGATGGCCCGCGCCGTGCGCGGTTCCTGTCCGGCGAGATTTCGCTGCGCCGCGCGTAGGGCGTCACCGGCGGCCGGTGCGCCGCGCACGGCCGCTTCCATGCCATGGATCCCTCGCTGATCCTGCACGTCGGCAACAGCCGGATGAAGTGGGGCGTGCACGGGCCGCGCGGCTGGCTCGCGCAGGGCGCGCTTCCGAATGCCGAGATCGGCACGCTGTCGCTGCGCGACTGGCAGAACCTGCCGCGCCCGTTCCGCGCGATCGGCGTCAACGCGGCCGGCGAAGCGGCGCGCGTGCGCGTCGAGAGCCAGGTGGCGCGCTGGCGCATCCAGGTCGAATGGCTGGTCGCGCAGGAAGCGGCCGCGGGCATCGTGAACCGGCATCGGCCCGCGGCGCAACTCGGGGCGGACCGGTGGGCGCTGCTCGTCGCCGCGCGTCGGCGCGCCGTCGGGAGCGAGCTCTTTCCGTCGCCGTGCGTGGTGGTGAACGCGGGCACCGTGGTGACGGTCGATGCGCTCGACGCGCAGGGCGTGCTGCGCGGCGGGCTGATCCTGCCGGGGCCGCGCCTCATGCTGCAGGCGATCGCCGAGCGCACGGCGGCGCTGCGCGTCGCGCCGGGCCGCGTCCACGACTTCCCGACCAACACACCCGACGCGCTCGCCACGGGCGCCGTGCAGGCGGTCTGCGGCGCCATCGAGCAGATGCGCGCGCACCTCCGCCGCGAGGACACCGTCGTCAAGTGCTACCTGACCGGCGGCGCCGCGCACGACATCGCGCCGCACCTTACCGGGCCGCTGGAGGTCGTGGATAATCTGGTGCTCGAAGGCGTGCTGGTCCTCGCGACGGATCGCGACGAGAAATGAGCAAACGGAGCCTGGCTCGGATTTCCATGGTTCCACCGCATCGGCAGACGAGGGCCGGACGCGAATTTCCGCGGCACAATCGCGCGAACGGGTAGGCCCCTGCACGAGGAAATGCGAGTCTGACCCTCACAGCCCATGCGCATCGTCATCGTCCTCCTGCTGCTCGCGAACCTGACGCTCTACGCGTACACGAAGCTCGACAGCGGCAGCGGCGAGGCGATGCTGCTGGCCGACCAGGTGCAGCCGGACAAGATCAGGCTGCTCACGCCGCAGCAGGTGGCGGCCCTCGGGCCCGCGAAGGTCGCGGCGCTCGCCGACGTGTGCGTGGAGTGGGGCCCGCTGTCCGACCCCGAGCGCGCGCGCGCCCTCGCCGAGCTGGAGCCGCTGGCGCTCGGCCGGCTGCTCTCGCAGAAGCGCGTCGAGTTCGACGGGGGCTTCTGGGTCAACATGGGCCCGTTCGCGACGCGCGCGGCGGCCGAGACCCGGATCGGCGAGCTGCGCCGGCAGGGGGTGAAGGAGCTCGCGGTGGTCGACGCCGCGAAGGGCCCGTTCGTGATCTCGCTCGGCACGTTTCGCACGGAGGTGGCAGCCGTCGCGTACGCGGAGGAGCTCGCCCAGCTCGGCGTCAAGCTCGCGAAGGTGCAGCCGCGCACGCAGCCGATCACGCAGACGGTCGTCGTCGTGCGCGACCCCCAGCAGTCGGTGGTCGCGCGCCTCAAGGACCTGCAGGCGCAGTTCCCCGGCAGCGAGCTCAAGATCACCGCGTGCGAGCGGACGAGCTGACGACGCCTGCGCCGATCCGGCGCGCCGCGACGCCCGCCGACATGGACCAGGCGCGCGCGCTCTTCCGCGAGTACGCGGACTGGCTCGCCGTCGACCTGTGCTTCCAGGGGTTCGCCGAGGAGCTCGCGACGCTCCCCGGTGGATACGCGCCGCCGCGCGGCTGCCTGCTGCTCGCGGGACCCGCGGGCGCCGCGATCGGCTGCGTCGCGCTGCGCCCCATCGTCGTGGCGGACGCGCCGGACGGCACCGTCGGCGAAGTCAAGCGGCTGTACGTGAAGCCGGCCGGGCGCGGGCAGGGCCTCGGCGAGCGACTGGTGCGGGCGATCGTCGCCGCCGCGCGCGCCGCCGGCTACCGCGAGCTCAGGCTCGATACGCTCGCGCACATGGCCGACGCGCGCCGCCTGTACGAACGACTGGGCTTCGTGTCGTGTCCGCCGTATTATCACAACCCGCTCCCCGGCGCCGTGTACCTGTCCCGATCCCTCTGACGCCGAGCCGCGCGGACCGCATGCACCTCACACCCAGCGAATCCCAGGCGATCGAAGCGCGCGTCAAGGCGCTCGAGGCCGAGCTCGGCGTCGAGGTCGTCACGCTGGTCGTGGGCAAGGCGGACGTCTATCCGGAGACCGTCTGGAAGGCGTTCGCGCTCGGCGCGGCGCTGGCGGCGCTCGTCGTCACCGTCGGCGACCTCCGGCGCCCCGACTGGGTCACCGCGACGGCGACGCTGTGGTCCGCTGTCGCGATCCTCGGCGTCGGCGCGCTCGGCGCGACGGCGAGCGTGTGCGTGCCGGCGTTCGCACGCCTGTTCCTGCGCGAGTCGCGCGCCACGCTCGAGGTGAGCCAGTACGCGAAGGTGCAGTTCCTCGAGCGCGGGCTGTTCGCGACCGCCACGCGCACGGCCGTGCTGCTGACGGTGAGCCTGCTCGAGCGGCGCGTCGTGATCCTCGCCGACCGCGGACTCGATGCACGCGTCGGCGCCGCGGAGTGGGACGCGGTGATCGCGCGGATGACCGGGCCTCTGAAGGCGCGGCGGGTCGGCGACGCCGTGCTGGCGGGGCTCGACGGCATCGGCACGCTGCTGCGCGGGAAGGGCATCGCGCGCGGGACCGGCAACACGTTCGGCGACGCGCCGGTGGAAAGCGACGGGCCATGAGCGCGACCGGCCGCCCCGAGTACGCAGACCGCAGCGCAGAGCGCCGAGGTGCCCCGATGAGCGCACGCGCACTCGCCGCGTGGCTGGCCGCCGCGGCGTTCGCCGCCCAGGCGTGGGCGGCCGACGTGCCGTTCCTGTCCGGGCGCGTCGTCGACGATGCCGAGGTCCTGGCGCCGGCCACGCGCGAGCGCCTGGGCACCGCGCTGAAGAACCACGAGCAGAAGACGACCAACCAGGTCGTCGTGCTGACGGTGCCGACGATCGCGCCCGACAGCATCGAGGAGTACGCGAATCGCGTGTTCGCCGAGTGGAAGCTCGGGCAGAAGGGCAAGGACAACGGCGTGCTCGTCGTCGTCGTCCCCAAGGACCGCAAGATGCGCATCGAGGTCGGCTACGGCCTCGAGGGCACGCTGACCGATGCGATCGCGAGCCGCATCATCCGCAACGACATGACGCCGCAGTTCAAGTCGGGCAACTACGACGGCGGCGTCGAGGCCGGCGTCAACGCGATCCTCGCGCGGCTCGAAGGCGGCGCCGAGCCGGCCGCGGAGCCCGCGACCTCGTCGTCGTCGTCGCGCAACACGTTCTCGTTCAGCACGTCCGGCATGGAAGAGCCCGAACTGCCGCCCTGGCCCATGCGGATCCTGCTCGGCTGCTTCATCTTCGGGATCATCGGCCTCTTCACCGTCATCGGCGTGATGACCCCCGGCGTCGGCTGGTTCCTGTACCTGTTCCTGATCCCGTTCTGGGCGATGTTCCCGATCATCATCGTGGGCGTCAAAGGCGCGCTCGTGCTGCTCGCGATCTACGTCGTCGGCTACCCGATCGCGAAGCTCGTCATCAGCCGTACGGACTGGTACGAGAAGGCGAAGAAGGACCTGAAGACGAAGGGCACGGCGACGGTCGGCGGGTTCACGATGAGCTCGAGCAGTTCCGGGTCGAGCTGGTCGTCCGGCAGTTCGTCATCCGGAGGATTCTCGGGCGGCGGCGGCAGCTCGGGCGGCGGCGGCAGCTCGGGGAGCTGGTAGCGATTGCCGCCCCTCGTCCCGGCGCTCACCCCGCGCGGGGCGCGGGCCGGGGTGAGCGGGCCGCGCGGCTACGCGCGCGCCGTCAGCATGTACGCATCGCCCTCGTCCGCGGCGGCGGCGGGCGGGCCGACGTCCACGTGCCGGTAGCCCGCCGCGAGCACGATGTCGCGACCCTCGTCCGCCGGATACCACGTCCACGCGATCCGTTCGCGCTCCTCGGCGAGCCGCTGCGCGCCCCGGCGATGCACGTAGCGGTTCGCGGCACGCGCGAGGCGCGCGTCGGCCGACCACGTGGTCTCCGAACGCAGCGCGATCTGCGCGCCGTCGGCGAGCTTCACCGTGCGCACTTCGACCAGCGGTGCGCCGAGCCGCTGCACGGCCGGCGGCGGCACGCGGCAATCGATGAACAGCAGGCCCGGCTCGACGAGGTGCGCACGAATGCGCTCCAGCGCCGCCGCGGCGGCCGCCGGCTCGGTGAGCAGCTGGAACGCGGCACCGGCGACAAACGCGCAGCCATAGCGAAGCGGAAGGTTCATTTGCGCGACGTCCTGCCGGAACGTCGGCGCGCTCGCGCCGGCGGCCGCGAGCTTCTCGTCACAGCGCGCGAGCATCGCGGCCGACGCATCCACGCCGTGGATCTTGCGGCCGCGCGCGACGAGCGGTGCGAGCAGCCGGCCGTAGCCGCACATCACGTCGAGCGCGAGCGCCTCCGCGGGAATGCGCTCGGCGTACCAGTCGACCTCGCTGCCGGGCCCGGCGGGCCGGTCCGCGTCGCGGAACAGCGCGGAGAGCGGGCCGAAGGCGTCCATTGGAAAGATGACGGTCGAGCTCCAACGTCTGCGCGCCGACGCCCGTTTCCGCGCCGTCGCGGCACCGGATATCCGGTGCCGACCGTCAATTCTCCCGCGTCAGAGCTGCTCCCACGGCAGCCCCTCGAAGCGCCAGCCCGACTTCGCGCCGCGATGATGCTTCTCGTCGAGCGGGCCTTCGAAGCCGTCGAGCACGTTGTACACGTCGGTGAAGCCGGCCTTCTCGAGCGCCAGGCCCGCGTCGACCGAGCGGTGCCCGCTGCGGCAGATGAGGACGATCGGGCGATTCATGCTCGCGACCTTCTTCACCTGCCCGACGAAGTGCGGATTGATCTCCCAGTCGGGGCCGTCGTTCCACGCGACGTGCTGCGCGCCGACCGGGTGGCCGACGAAGAAATACTCCATCTCGCTGCGGCAATCGACGAAGACCGCCGACGGGTTGGCTTCGAGGAGGGCTTGCGCCTCCTTGGGCGTCAGGTGCTTCATGCGGGCAGGATCCGGATTTCCATGCGCGCGAGATTAGCACGCGGCCGCGCGCGCGCCATATGACCCGCGGTTCTTCCGATATGCACGAAGACCCGGGTCGGCGGACCGATAAATGCTAAAATTCAAGGCCTTGCCGAAGACCGCCGCACGACGCGATACATCGCCATGCAACCGGACCGCACCGCCCTTCTGACCCGCCTCATGCGCGAGCGCATCCTCGTGATGGACGGCGCGATGGGCACGATGATCCAGCAGCGCAGGCTGACGGAGGCGGACTTCCGCGGCGACTTCCACGACCACGCGCACGACCTGGCCGGCGACAACGATCTGCTCGTCGTCACGCGCCCCGACGTCGTGCGCGCGATCCACGACGAGTACCTCGCCGCCGGCGCCGACATCGTCGAGACGAACACGTTCAGCGCCACCGCGATCGCGCAGGCCGACTACGGGATGCAGCGACACGTCTACGAGATCAACCGGGCGGCGGCGCGCATCGCGCGCGAGTGCTGCGACGCGTGGACCGCGCGGACGCCGGACAAGCCGCGGTTCGTCGCCGGCGCGATGGGTCCGACCAACCGGACCGCGTCGATCTCGCCGGACGTCAACGACCCGGGCGCGCGCAACGTCACGTACGACGAGCTCGTCGCCGCGTACGGCGAGGCGGTCGAGGGCCTGTGCGACGGCGGCGCGGACCTGATCCTCGTCGAGACGATCTTCGACACGCTGAACGCGAAGGCCGCGCTGTTCGCGATCGCGTCGTACTTCGACCGGGTCGGCCAGCGGCTGCCGCTCATCGTCTCGGGCACGATCACCGATGCGTCGGGGCGCACGCTGTCCGGGCAGACGCCCGAGGCCTTCTGGAACTCCGTGCGCCACGCGAAGCCGCTCGCGGTGGGGCTCAACTGCGCGCTCGGCGCCGCGCTGATGCGGCCGTACATCGAGGAGATCGCGCGCGTCGCCGACGCGTTCGTCTCCTGCTATCCGAACGCGGGCCTCCCCAACCCGATGTCCGACACCGGCTACGACGAGACGCCCGCCGAGACATCGCGCCTCCTCGCCGATTTCGCGAAAAGCGGCTTCGTGAACCTGGTCGGCGGCTGCTGCGGCACGACGCCCGCGCACGTGCGCGCCATTGCCGAAGCGGTGGCGACGCTGCCCCCGCGCGCGGTGCCGCGGCTCGACCTCGAGGAGGCGGCGGCGTAGTCGCCCCTTCCTCTCCCCGCTTGCGGGGAGAGGGCCGGGGTGAGGGGCGCCTCGCGACGTGATCGCCGCCACCCTCACCCCGGCCCTCTCCCGCCCGCGGGCGAGCGAGGATGCGACACCGTCGAGAACATGTCCCGCGTGATGCGCCTGGCCGGCCTCGAGCCGCTCGCGATTGCCGACGACTCGCTGTTCGTCAACGTCGGCGAGCGCACCAACGTCACCGGCTCGCGCGCGTTCGCGAAGCTCGTCCTGTCCGGCGACTTCGCGGGCGCGGTCGAGGTCGCGCGCCAGCAGGTCGCCAACGGCGCGCAGATCATCGACGTCAACATGGACGAGGCGATGCTCGACTCGAAGGCGGCGATGGTCCGGTTCCTGAACCTGATCGCCGCCGAGCCCGACATCGCGCGCGTGCCGGTGATGATCGACTCGTCGAAGTGGGAGGTGATCGAGGCGGGGCTGAAGTGCGTGCAGGGCAAGCCGATCGTCAACTCGATCTCGCTGAAGGAGGGCGAAGAGGCGTTCCTGCGGCAGGCGCGCCTGGTGCTGCACTACGGCGCGGCCGTCATCGTGATGGCGTTCGACGAGCAGGGGCAGGCCGACACGTACGAGCGCAAGATCGGGATCTGCCGCAGGAGCTACGACCTGCTGGTCGACCGCGCCGGCTTCCCGCCCGAGGACATCGTGTTCGACCCCAACGTGTTCGCGATCGCGACCGGCATCGACGAGCACGCCAACTACGCGGTCGACTTCATCCGCGCGACGCGCTGGATACGCGAGCACCTGCCGCACGCGAAGGTGTCGGGCGGCATCTCCAACGTGAGCTTCTCGTTCCGTGGCAACGAGCCGGTGCGCGAGGCGATCCACACGGTGTTCCTGTACCACGCGATCCGCGCCGGGCTCACGATGGGCATCGTCAACGCCGGGCAGCTCGGCGTCTACGACGAGCTCGATCCGGAATTGCGGGAGCGCGTCGAGGACGTCGTGCAGAACCGCCGGCCCGACGCGACCGAGCGGCTCGTGGCCTTCGCCGAGACCGTGAAGGCGCAGGGCAAGGCCGTGACCGAGGACCTCGCGTGGCGCGCCGGCTCCGTCGAGGAGCGGCTGGCGCACGCGCTGGTCAAGGGCATCACGACGCACATCGTCGAGGACACCGAGGAGGCGCGGAGGAAGTACGCGCGGCCGATCCAGGTGATCGAGGGGCCGCTGATGGCCGGCATGAACGTCGTCGGCGACCTGTTCGGCGCCGGGAAGATGTTCCTGCCGCAGGTCGTGAAGTCGGCCCGCGTGATGAAGCAGGCGGTCGGCCACCTCGTCCCGTTCATCGAGGAGGAGAAGGCGCGCTCCGGCGACGCCGGCAAGCCGAAGGGCACGATCGTGATGGCGACGGTCAAGGGCGATGTGCACGACATCGGCAAGAACATCGTCGGCGTCGTCCTCCAGTGCAACAACTTCGAGGTGATCGACCTCGGCGTGATGGCGCCCGCGCAGAAGATCCTCGACACCGCGGCCGAGCGCGGCGCGGACATCGTCGGCCTGTCGGGCCTCATCACGCCGTCGCTCGAGGAGATGGCGCACGTCGCGCACGAGATGCAGCGGCGCGGCATGCAGCAGCCGCTGCTGATCGGCGGCGCGACGACGTCGCGCGTGCACACGGCGGTCAAGATCGCGCCGAACTACGGCGGCGTCACCGTCTACGTGCCCGACGCGTCGCGCGCGGTCGGTGTGGCGAGCAACCTGCTGTCCGACGAGCTCCGCGACGCGTACGTCGCCGAGGTGGCCGCCGACTACGGGAAGATCCGCGCGCAGCACGCGGGAAAGAAGGGGCCGGCGCTGATCGCGCTCGAGGCGGCGCGCGCGAACGCGTTCGCCACCGATTGGGCGGCGTACGCGCCGCCGGCGCCGCGCGCGCCGGGCCGGCGCGAGTTCCGCAATGCAGACCTCGCGGAAATCGCGCGCTGCATCGACTGGGGGCCGTTCTTCCAGGCGTGGGAGCTGTCGGGGCCGTTCCCCGCGATCCTCGACGACCCGGTCGTCGGCGCGGCCGCGCGCAATCTGCACGCGGACGGGCTCACGATGCTGAAGCGCATCGTCGACGGCCGCTGGCTGACGGCCAACGGCGTCGTCGCGCTGCTGCCGGCCAACGCCGTCGGCGACGACATCGAGGTCTACACGGATGCCACGCGCGCGCACGTCGCGCTGGCGTGGCGCCTGCTGCGGCAGCAGAACCAGCGGCCGGCGGGGAAGCCGAACTTCGGCCTGGCCGATTTCGTGGCGCCGAAGTCGTCGGGGCGTGCCGACTGGCTGGGCGCCTTCGCGGTCACCGCGGGGATCGGCATCGAGCGCAAGCTCGCCCAATTCGAGGCGGCGAAGGACGACTACAGCGCGATCATGCTGAAGGCGCTCGCCGACCGGCTGGCGGAGGCGTTCGCGGAGTGGCTGCACGCCAAGGTGCGGCGCGAGCTGTGGGGCTACGCGGCCGACGAGGCGCTCGACAACCCGGCGCTGATCCGCGAGGAATACCGCGGCATCCGTCCCGCGCCCGGCTACCCGGCGTGTCCCGATCACGCGGTGAAGGCGCCGCTGTTCGCGCTGCTCCGCGCGGACGCGATCGGAATGAAGGTCACCGAGAGCCTCGCGATGCTGCCCGCGGCGTCGGTGTCGGGCTTCTACTTCTCGCACCCCGACGCGCACTACTTCGCGGTCGGGCGCATCGGTGAGGACCAGCTCGACGACTTCGCGCGACGTTCCGGCGTCGCGCGCGACGAGGCGGCGCGCCGGCTCGCGCCGAATCTGGGCTAGGGCGTTGCCCACGACGACGGCCGTGCCGCATCGGAGGGCGTGGCAACGGGGAATCCCCTGAGCACGCCCTGCCGGTTCGTCGCAGCAGCGAATCCCTTGCCGTGCCCGGGACGACGGGAGCCCCCAGGCTGCGGCCGCGCGCTCACCCGGCCGCGGGAATTGACGTGGCGCGGACGTGCCGCTACTTCGCGCCCAGCAGCTTCGCGGCTTTCGCGACGCTGCGCGGCTTCACCCAGAAGATCGCCCCGTAGCGGCCCTTGCCGCTGCCGACCGCATCCACCGCCGTCACGTTGATCTTCGCCGCGGCGAGCTTGTCGAGGATGCCGGTCAGCGCGCCGACGCGGTCCTGGCCGGTCACGAGGAAGCCGGTCTTCTTCGCCGACAGCCCGAGCCCCAGCTTCTTCGCGGCGCGCTTCAGCTTCGCCGAGTCCTCGGGCACGAGGTCGAGCTGCGCGCGGCGGCCGGCGGGGAAGCCGGAGAACGCGAGCAGGTTCACGCCTTCGGCGGCGAGGCCCGCCATCACCTTGGCGCCCTGCCCGGGCGTGTTGGGCAGCATCGTGTAGAAGTAGTCGACCTTGCGCAGCGTGTCGCTCATCGTGGCCTCCGTGCAGGTGCGGCAGCGCGGTCGGCGCCCGCCGACCGCCTGCCGCGATTATGCGCCGACCTTGCTCGAACGTCGGGCGGTGCGCAAGCCACCGCACCGGTCCGGCGCACCCGTCGCGCGCGTCAGTCCAGCGCGCCGATGAAGTCGGCCTTGCCGAGCTCGACGCCGTTGCTGCGCAGGATTCCGTACGCGGTGGCCGAGTGGAAGTAGAAGTTCGGCAGCGCGTACTGCAGCAGGAAGTTGAGCCCGGTGAACGTGTGCGGCTGCCCGCGGATCGCGCGCACGATCGACCGGCCTTCCGAGCCGTCGACCTGCGCGGCCGTGTACGCGGTCACCGCGGCGTGCGCGCGCTCGACGCGGGCGATCAGGTCGGCGAACGTGGCCTCGGTGTCCTCCCACTTGGGCGGCTCCTCGCCGGCGAGCCGCGCGACGGTGCCGCGCGCGAAGTCGGTGGCGATGTGGATCTGCCGCGTCAGCGGGAACATGTCCGGAAAGAGCCGCGCGTGCAGGAACACGCTCTCGTCGACCTTCTTCGCGGCGGCGTGCGCGGCGGCCTTGCCGAGGATGCCCGCGAGATTGGAAAGACCGCGCGCGAACACCGGGACCGACGCCCGGTACATCGAAATCGTCATTGCCGCCTCCGTCCAGGGTGGGCGCGCATTGTACCGCCGGCGCCGCGCGGACTCCTCACCTGCCGGCGAGCGCGCCCTTCCAGTCGTGGAACACGTCGACGTCCATGCCGTCCGGGAAGTTGAGGTAGCCGGGCGCGTGGCCGGGCGTGTCGGTCACGCCGTACTGCCAGACGATGTCCCGGGTGGCGCGGTCGATCACGACGACGCGGTGCCGCGCGTCGTCGTTCGCGACGATGTTGCCGTTCGGCAGCTCGACGGCGAGCGACGGGTGGTCGAGCATCCGCTCGCCTTCCCGGACGAAGTACTCCCACGTGACCTTGCGCGTCTTCGGGTCGAAGATCACGATGCGCCCCGGCTTCGAGAAGTCGGCGACGATCACCTGCCCGTCGCGCGTGGGGAACGCGTCGGACGGATAGCGGATGCCCGGCGCGCGCACGCTCCACACGACCTTGCCGTCGCGCGTGATCCGCGTGATCCACGCGTCGGTGATCTCGGTGACGAGGATGTCGCCGTTGGCGAGCGGCGTCGAGCCGTTCGGGTACGCGAACGCCCGCGGCGGATCGTGCCGGCACTGGCCTTCCTTGCCCCACTGGCCGATGACGACCGAGGTGTCGGGGTCGATGAACTGGATCCGGCAGTTGCGGATGTCGGCGGTGACGACCTTGCCGTCGGGCAGCAGGTGCGCGTCGTCCGGGTAGTTGAAGTAGCCGGGCTTCGTGCCCTTCGTGTCCGAGGCGCCGAACGTCCACGTCAGCGCGCGCGTCGCGTAGTCGACGATGTGGATGTCGTAGTTGTCTTCCTCGTTCACCATCAGCCGGCGGCCGTCGTGCGAGAAGAACACGTCGTCGTTGCCGCGGTAGATCCTGAGGTTCGGCGACGGAAATTCCCAGACGATGCGCTTGTCGGGCGCGACCTCGATCAGCCGGTTGTTGCGCCGGTCGGCGATGACGATTGGATAGGGCAGCGGCCCGCTCCAGGCGGCGACCGGCTGCTCGCGCGAGCCGGTGGGGGGCGGCGCCGGCGGCAGGGCGACGCCGCTCGACACGATGCCCGCGCCGGTCATCTCGGCGGTGACCGGCACCGGCTGGCCGTCGGGCTTCGCGACCTTCGCCGCCTTGTTGCCGGCGCCGTGCGCGCCGGGGGCGAGCACGAGCAACGCGACGAGGGATGCCGCGAACAGGCGGGCCGCGGCAGCGGCGAAGGGCTTCGTCATCATGGATTCCGTCGTGTCGGGTTGCGCGTCAGGCGGGCACCGGCTCGCGGGCCACGGGCCGCGCCGGCGCCGGCGCGCCGAGCAGCGCGTCGATCCGGCGGTCCTTGTCGGCCCACAGTTCCTGCAGCCAGTGCTGGAACGCCTTGCGGTACTTCGGATCGTGCGCGTAGTCGCCGCGCCGGAGATTGCCCGGGATCGGGATGGATTGCGCGCGCACGATCACGCGCCGGACGTCGCCGCACAGGAACTGCCAGAACGTCGGCGCGCCGTCCGGGTACACGATCGTCACGTCGAGCAGCGCGTCGAACCGGTCGCCGAGCACGTCGAGCGCCAGCGCGAGCGCGCCGGCCTTGGGCTTCAGCAGGTGCCGGTACGGCGAGCGCTGTGCGCGGTGCTTGGCGCGCGTGAAGCGCGTGCCCTCGGCGAAGTTCATCACCGACGTCGGCACCAGCGCGAATTTCTCGCACGCGCGTCGCGTCGTGTTGATGTCGTCGAAGCGCTTCTCCGGGTGGCTCTTGAGGTATGCGTCCGAATGGCGCCGCATGAACGGGAAGTCGAGCGCCCACCACGCGAGCCCGATCACCGGCACGTAGATCAGCTGCTGCTTCAGGAAGAACTTGAGCAGCGGGATGCGCCGGTTCAGCACGCGCTGCAGCACCAGGATGTCGACCCACGACTGGTGGTTGCAGTTGACGAGGTACCAGCCGCGGTACGCGAGGCCGTCGACGCCGGCGACGTCCCACTGCGTGCGCTGGGTTGCCCGCATCCACGCGCCGTTGCCGGAGACCCAGCGCGTCGCCACGCCGTTCAGCGCGCGATCGACCGCCTTCCGGACGGGTCGCGCCGGCACGACGAGCTTGACGAGCGCGAGCGCGAACACGAGCGTGCACCAGAACAGGGTGTTGAGCCCGAGCAGCGCGGCAGCGAGCGTGCCGCGGACGACGGGAGGCAGGCGGCGGAGCATGGCGATCGTCGACTCTAGGGCGACCGCGCCGCGCCCGCCATGATCTTGGTCAACCCGAGGGGGCGCGCTCCGGCGCGGCCTCCTGCGCGGCGGCGGCCGCCCGCCGCCCGAGGGCCTTCGCGAGTCCCGCGAAGATCACGGCGTGCGCGGGCACCAGCGAATACCAGTAGAGCAGCCCTGGCGCGCCGGCCGGATGGAAATAGCCGGTCACGTGCACGCGCGTGCACGCCGGTCCCTCCGGAAACAGCTCGATCTCCAGCGCGGCCGATCCGGGCAGCTTCATCTCGGCCAGCAGCGTGAGGCGCCGGCCCGGCTCGACCGCGATCACGCGCCAGAAGTCGATCGCGTCGCCGACGGCGACCTCGTGCGGGTCGCGCCGTCCGCGTGTCAGCCCCGTGCCGCCGGTGAACTGGTCGACGCAGCCGCGCGCCCGCCACAGCGCGTCGAGGAAGTAGTAGCCGTTGTCGCCGCCGATCGCCGCGACCTCGCGCCAGACGGCGTCGGCGGGCGCGGCGGCGATCGCCTCGCCGGTCATCTTCTTGCCGTAGAACGCGAAGTCGGGGCGGTTCTGCCGGAACAGCATCGAGCCGTCGGTCCAGCGCGGCGTGGCCTCCGCGCTGCGCTCGAGCGCCAGCGCGGCTTCCGCGGCCGCGCGATAGGGCTTGAGGTCGAGCGGGATCAACGCGCGGATCGCCGCGTCGTCGGCCAGCACGTCGTGCGCGAGCCCGTCGATCAGCGCACGCGCGACGTTCGTGGGCACGGCGGTCACGAGGCTCAGCCAGTAGGACGACAGCTGCGGCGTCAGCACCGGCACCGGCAGGATCACCGGGCGCCGCCCGACCAGGTCGGCGAACTGCCGGATCAGGTCCTCGTACGTGAGGACCTCGGGGCCGCCGACGTCGTAGATCGCGCCGGCGGCCTCCGGGAACTCCGGTATGCGCGCGAGGTAGTCGAGCACGTCGGCGAGCGCGATCGGCTGCGCGCGCGAGCGCACCCACTGCGGCGTGACCATCGCGGGCAGGTGGAACACGAGGTCGCGGATCACCTCGAACGCCGCGGAGCCCGGGCCGATGATGATGCCGGCGCGCACTTCGGTGACCGGTACCGGTCCCTCGCGCAGGACCTCGCCGGTCTCGCTGCGCGAGGCGAGGTGCGCCGACGCGTCGCCGGCCGGCTTGAGGCCGCCCAGGTACACGATGCGCGAGACACCCGCGCGCGCCGCGGCGTCGCGGAAGTTGGCGGCGGCCTCGCGGTCGAGCGCCGGGAAGTCGCGGCCGGCCGCCATCGAGTGCACGAGGTAGTAGGCGACGTCGACGCCTTCGAGCGCGGGCCCCAGCGTGGCCGGGTCGAGCGCGTCGGCCGTGACGAGCTCGACGTCGGTCCAGCCGCGCGCCTCCAGCGCCGCGCGGCGCCGCGCCGCCGCGCGCACGGGAACGCCGCGCGCGGAAAGGTGCGGCACCAGGTGCGTGCCGACGTAGCCGCTTGCCCCGAACACCAGTGCCTTCTTCATCCTCGTCTGCCCGTGCGCCTGAATCGCCGATGGTAACGCTCGCGACGGCGTTCGCGAACCCGGTCCGGCTGGACAATGTCCGTGCCGCGGCGGGCAAACCGGAGGCCGGCGCCCGTTGCCTGCGTCGACGCGTTGCGGCTAGCATAGGCGAGCGCGGCGCCAGGGGATCGGTCGCCGTCCGCCGGACTGCGCGCGATCGCGCGGACCCCCCTTGCGAGGCACAGGTCGATGGCCGCTGCCGAAGCGCTGCTGCTCGCCCGGATCCAGTTCGGATTCACGGTCTCGTTCCACATCGTCTTCCCCGCGATCACGATCGGCCTCGCGTCCTACCTCGCGGTGCTGGAAGCGCTGTGGCTGCGCACGGGCCGCCAGGTCTTCCAGGACCTGTACCGGTACTGGCTCAAGGTCTTCGCCGTCAACTTCGGCATGGGCGTCGTGTCGGGGCTCGTGATGGCCTACCAGTTCGGCACCAACTGGAGCCGCTTCTCCGACTTCGCCGGCAGCGTCACCGGCCCGCTGCTCGCGTACGAGGTGCTGACGGCCTTCTTCCTGGAGGCCGGGTTCCTCGGCGTCATGCTGTTCGGCTGGAAGCGCGTGGGGCCGGGCCTCCACTTCTTCGCGACGGTGATGGTCGCGGTCGGCACGCTGGTCTCGGCGACGTGGATCCTCGCGTCGAACAGCTGGATGCAGACGCCGGCCGGCTACGCGATCGTCGACGGGCGCATTGTGCCGACCGACTGGTTCACCGCGATCCTCAATCCGTCGTTTCCCTATCGCCTCGTGCACATGGTCGTCGGCGCGTATCTCGCCACGGCCCTCGTCGTCGGGGCGGCCGGCGCGTGGCACCTGCTGCGCGGCCGCGACGACGAGGCGATCCGCACGATGACGTCGATGGCGATGTGGATGATGCTGCTGGTCGCTCCGCTGCAGGCGTTCATCGGCGACCAGCACGGGTTGAACACGCTCGCGCACCAGCCGGCGAAGATCGCGGCGATCGAGGCCCACTGGGAGAACCGGCCAGGCGAGGGCGTGCCGCTGACGCTGGTCGGATGGCCCGACATGGCCGGCGAGCGCACGCTCTACGCGGTCGAGGTGCCGCGCCTCGGCAGCCTCATCCTCACGCACTCGTGGGACGGGCAGTTCCCCGGCCTCAAGGAATACCCGCCTGCCGACCGGCCCAATGCGACGATCGTGTTCTGGACGTTCCGGATCATGGTCGGGCTCGGCATGCTGATGATCGCGCTCGGACTGTGGTCGGCGTGGGCGCGCTGGCGCGGCACGCTCTACACGTCGCGGCCGCTGCTGCGGCTGGCGCTCGCGATGGGGCCGGCGGGCGTGCTCGCGATCCTCGCGGGGTGGTTCACGACCGAGATCGGACGGCAGCCGTGGGTCGTGTACAACGTGATGCGCACCGCGGACGCCGTGGCGCCCCACGGGGCGGCGGCGCTCGGCGTGACGCTCGCGCTGTTCGTCGTCGTCTACTTCGTCGTGTTCGGCGCCGGCCTCGTCTACATGCTCAGGCTGATCGCGGCCGGTCCGGCCGCGCCGGGCGACGCGGCGGCCGAAGCCGGCGGCCCCGGGCAGCCGCGGCAGCCGATGCGCCCGCTGTCCGCCGCGCCGGCGGTCGGCGCGGCAGCGTCCCCGGTGCCGCGAGGCTGACGCGATGGGCATCGACCTTCCGCTGGTCTGGGCCGTCATCATCCTCTTCGGCGTGATGATGTACGTCGTGATGGACGGGTTCGACCTCGGCATCGGCATCCTGTATCCGTTCTTCCGCGACAAGGCCGACCGCGACGTGATGATGAACACCGTGGCGCCCGTGTGGGACGGCAACGAGACGTGGCTGGTGCTGGGCGGCGCCGGGCTGCTGGCCGCGTTCCCGCTCGCGTACTCGGTCGTGCTCTCCGCGTTCTACCTGCCGCTCGTCTTCATGCTGCTCGGCCTCATCTTCCGCGGCGTGGCGTTCGAGTTCCGGTTCAAGGCGAGCGACGCGTCCCGGCACTGGTGGGACAAGGCGTTCATCGGCGGCTCGGTCACCGCGACGTTCTTCCAGGGGGCGACGCTCGGCGGCTTCATCGGCGGCATCCCGGTGGTGAACCGCGCGTACGCCGGCGGCCCGGTCGACTGGCTGACGCCGTTCGCCGTGTTCACGGGCGTGGGCCTCGTCGCCGCGTACGCGCTGCTCGGCTGCACGTGGCTCGTCATGAAGACGCACGGCGACCTGCAGCGGCGGATGATTGCGCTCGCGCGGCCGCTGACGCTCACGCTGCTCGCGTTCATCGCCGCGATCAGCGTGTGGACGCCGCTCACGCATCCGCAGATCGCGCAGCGGTGGTTCACGTTCCCGAACATCGTGTGGTTCGCGCCGGTGCCGCTGCTGGTCGCCGTCGCCGCGTGGCGGCTGCTCGCGTCGTTGCGGGGCGAGCCGCACGGCGGCCCGTTCGTGCTGACGCTGTTCCTGATCTTCCTGGGCTACAGCGGGCTCGGGATCAGCCTGTTCCCGCACATCATCCCGCCGGCGATCACGATCTGGGACGCGTCGGCGCCGCCGCAGAGCCAAGGCTTCGCGCTGGTCGGCGCGCTGCTCATCATCCCGATGATCCTCGGCTACACCGCGTGGGGCTACTGGGTGTTCCGCGGCAAGACCGACGCGGCGGACACGTACCACTGATGGCGCGCGGCGTGCACGCCGGGGGTCCCGGGCGCGGGCGCGAATGGGTGCGGCGCGTCGGCTGGCTCGTGGCGCTGTGGGCGGGAGGCGTCGCCGTCGTCGCGATGACCGCATACGGATTGCGCATCGTCATGCGATGGGCGGGGCTCGGCGGGTAGTCGGGGGCGGAGCCGTCGTACCCGAGCCCGGGGCCGGCGCGTAGCGACGGCCGTCAACGCGGCGCCGGCCCGGCGGACGCCGAGACCCGGAACGTCGCCGAGACCGGATTGTGGTCGGACGACCGGACGGCGGTCGCCGTGGACGTCACGACGGCGAGGCCGCGCACGAGCAGGTGATCGACCTGCTGGCCGAGAAAGCGCGAGCGGCCGTCATCCGCGTACGCGATCTCCGCGAGGCCCAGGCGGTCGGCGAACCGGCGCACTGCCGCGCGACGCTCCTGCGACCAAGTGTTGAGGTCGCCGCCGACGACCAGCGGGCCGTCGTGCGTCGCGAGCACGGCGGCCAGCGCGTCGAGCTGCGCCTCGTACGCGTCGAGCGACAGCGAGAAGTTGACCGCGTGCACGTTGGCGACCGCGAGCGTCGTGCGCACGCCGGCGACGGGCAGCCAGGTGATCACCGTGGACTTCGGGATCGCGATCAGCGGCTCGGCGAAGCGCTGAGTGCAGCTCGCCAAAGGCGGCACGCGCGTCGCCGTGAGCACGCCGATGTTCGCCGACTGGTAGACGAACGAGCTCGCCATGACCCACGCGAAGCCGCTGTCGCGCAGGATCGCCTGCAGCGCGTCCTCCAGCACGACCTCCTGCAGCAGCAGCGCGTCGTTCGCCGCGGCGAAGCGCGCGAGGTCGTCCTGCCAGCCGTCGTCGCCTTCCTTGTGCAGGTTCCACGTCAGCACGCGCACCGCCGCCGGATCGACGCCCGCGGCGGCTGGCGGCGCGGCGCGGGCGTCCGCGAGCGCCGAGGCGCAGTCGAGCGTGGCGGCGCGGACGCCGGCCGCACCGGCGACGATGGCGCGCGGCTCCTCGGAGATCGTCACGCACGCGGCGAGGACGGCCGCGGCGACGATGGCGGCGAGAACGGCGGATGCGGGCGACCGGCGGCGGCCGACGGCAGGCGCCTCGCTGCGCTCGGGACGGCGCCTTCGCAAGGACAAGGACGGCCTCCGTGTGCCCCGGGGCGACGCCGGCCGCGCGCTACGTGCGCGCAGGCACCGGCGCGTCGTTGGTTCCGGGCTCCGGCTGCTCGGCGGCGCGCATGTCGTCCACCGGCCCGTCCTCGCCGAGCGGCAGCGCGTCCACGGGCCCGCCCTCGCCGAGCGGCAGCGCGTCCCCCGGCAGGTCGTGCGGCAGGAAGCCGCCCGACTGGTGACGCCACAACATCGCGTAGTGGCCGCCGGCGCGCAGCAGCGCGTCGTGCGTGCCTTCCTCGACGATGCGGCCGTCGTCGAGCACGATCAGCCGGTCCATCCGCGCGATCGTCGACAGCCGGTGCGCGATCGCGATCACCGTCTTGCCTTCCATCAGGCCCAGCAGCTGCTCCTGGATCGCGAGCTCGACCTCGCTGTCGAGCGCGGAGGTCGCCTCGTCGAGCACGAGGATCGGCGCGTTCTTGAGCACGACGCGCGCGATCGCGATGCGCTGGCGCTGCCCGCCCGACAGCTTGACGCCGCGCTCGCCGACGTGCGCGTCGTAGCCGGTGCGCTGCTTCCAGTCCATCAGGTCGACGATGAATTCGTGCGCGTGCGCCCGCCGCGCCGCCGACTCGATGTCGGCCGGCGTGGCGCCCGGGCGCCCGTAGCCGATGTTGGCGGCGATCGAACGGTGCAGCAGCGACGTGTCCTGCGTCACCATGCCGATGGCGGCACGCAGGCTCTCCTGCGTCACGTAGCGGATGTCCTGCCCGTCGATGCGGATGCTGCCCTGCTCGAGCTCGTGGAAGCGCAGCAGCAGGTTGACGAGCGTGGACTTGCCCGCGCCGGAGCGGCCGACGAGGCCGACGCGCTCGCCGGCGCGCACGACGAGGTCGAGGTCGTCGAGCACGCGCTTGCCGTCGGAGCGGCCATAGGTGAACGTGACGTGCTCGAAGCGGATCTCGCCATGCGGCACGTCGAGCTCGCGCGCATCCGGGCGGTCGACGAGCGCGTGCGGCACGGCGATCGTCTCCATGCCTTCCTGCACGACGCCGATGTTCTCGAAGATGCCGGTGACTTCCCAGCTGACCCAGCCGGCCACGTTGGCAATCTGCCACGCGAGCGGCAGCGCGGTGGCCACGACGCCGGCGCCCACTTCGCCGCGCGCCCATAGCGTGATGCCGATGCCGGCGGTGAGGACGAGCAGCAGCGCGTTCATCGTCGACAGCACGCCCATGAACCGCGTGATGAGCCGCATGTGCGCGGCGATGGCGGCCGCGTGCTCGTCGATCGCCTCGCGCACGTACGCGTCCTCGTCGCGCGCACGGGCGAAGAGCTTGACGGTCAGGATGTTCGTGTAGCTGTCGACGACGCGCCCCATCACCATCGACCGCACCTCCGAGCTGGCCTTGGCGAGGTCGCGCATCCGCGGCACGAAGTACCGGAGGAAGAACGCGTAGCCGCCGAACCACAGCAGCGTCGGCAGCGCGAGGCGCCAGTCGGCGGCCGCCATCAGCAGCAGCGCCGACACGCCGTAGATGCCGATGTACCAGATCGCGCGGATCGACGACACGACCGACTCGCGCAGCGCGTTCGACGTCTGCATGACGCGGTTGGCGATCCGGCCGGCGAAGTCGTTCTGGAAGAACGGCCAGCTCTGGCGGACGACGTGCCAGTGGCTCTGCCAGCGGATGAGGCTGGTGACGCCGGGCACGACGGCATTGTTGCGGACGAGGCTGTCGGCAATCAGCGCGAGCGGACGGCCGATCAGGACGATCGCCGCCATGCCCGCGAGCATCGGCAGCGCGGCGCGGAACGCGGCCGCCCGATCGGCGGCCTCCATCAACGTGACCAGCTTGCCGATGAAGACCGGGATGAGCGTATCGATCAGCGCGACCGCGAGTCCCGTCACGAACATCGCGGCGTAGAGCGCGCGCGTCTGCCGGATGAAATGCCAGTAGAAGGCGAGGAGTCCGGACGGGGGCGCCCGCTCCGGCAGCGCGGTCGGGCGGATGCGGGACTCGAAGAACGCGAACATGAGGGCGGCCGCGAGGCCGCGGCGCACGCTCGTGACACGCGCCGCGGTCGTTGGTAAGGGGATGCGCGATTGTAGCGAACGGCGTGGCGGTCCGGCCCGTCCGCCCGGAGGGCCCGGCGGACCGGTTCCCCGGCGCCGGCGCCGGCGCTAGAATGGCCGGCAGGGCACTGCGCACGGAGGCGCCCGGTGAAGCACTGGACCGTTGGGCTGATGGCGGCCGCGCTCGCGGCCTGCGCGGCGCTGCCGGCGGCCGAGCACGACGGACGCCTGTTCCACGACCGCCTGTTCGCGGCGCCGGCCGAACGCGTCGACGCTGCCGACGTGTTCGCGCTGTCCGAGCCGATGCGGCGCTACATCGACGAGGCCATCGCCGAGCCGGCGCGCAGGAAGGGACGGCAGGTCGCGCTGATCGACGCGCTGTACGCGAAGAGCCAGCTCAAGCTCGAATACGACTCGGCGTGGACGCGCAACGCCGCGCAGGCGTTCGCCGCGCGCTCCGGCAACTGCCTCTCGCTGGTGATCATGACCGCGGCGTTCGCGAAGGAGCTGGGGCTCGCGGTCGAGTACCAGCAGGTCTACGTCGACGACGCGATCGCGCGCGACGGCGACGTCTACATGTCGATCGGCCACGTCAACCTGGTGCTGGGCAAGCGCAAGACCGACGAGGGAGGCTTCGGATATCGCGTCGGCAAGAGGCCCGCCGAGAGCGTGGGGATGGTCATCGACTTCCTGCCGCCCGAGGACATGCGCGCGATGCGCTCGCGGCCGCTGGACGAGGCGACGATCGTCGCGATGTTCATGAACAACCGGGCGGTCGAGGCGCTCGCGCGCGGCGCGCTCGACGACGCCTACTGGTGGGCGCGTGCCGGCGTCGTGCAGGCGCCCGGGTACCTGCCCGCGTACAACACGCTCGGCGCCGTCTACCAGCGGCACGGGCACCCGGTCGAGGCCGAGCGGGCGCTGCGCCACGTGCTGGAGCGAGACCCGCGCAATTCGATGGCCATGTCGAACCTGGTCCGCGTGCTGGCCGACCAGGGCCGGCACGAGGAATCGCGCGAGATCGCGGCGACGCTGCAGCGGATCGACCCCGACCCGCCGTTCGCGTGGTTCATCCGCGGCATGACGGCACTGCGCGCCGGCGAGCTCGACGCGGCGAAGCAGGCGTTCGCGAAGGAGGTCGCGCGGGCGCCCGATTACCACGAGTTCCACTACTGGCTCGGCATCGTGCACATGGCGCTGGGCGAGAACGAGGACGCCCGCCGGGAGCTCGCGGTCGCGCTGAAGAACAGCACGACGCGCCGCGACACCGACCTGTACGCGGCGAAGCTCGACCGCCTGAAGCGGCTGCACTGACCGCGCTTCGTGCCGGGACACGGCGCGGTCCGCGCCGGATGCCGGCGCGTCGTGCCGCGCGCACCTGCGGTACGATAGCCGGTCCACGTTGCAGGAGCGGCCATGGTTCCCGAGCACGACGACCGATCCCCCGCCGACCGCGAGCGCCGCGACGCGCTGCGGTCGGGTGTTGCGGCGGCGGCCGCAATGATCGCGGCCGGCGCTGCCGGGGCCCAGGCGCCGGCGCCGGGATCGCTGAAGATCGTGCTCCACGTGAGCGACCCGGACGGCTGGCCGCCGGCGCTGTCGAACGCGAGGAACCTCGTCGCGCAGTTTCCGGCGATCAAGGTGCGCATCGTCACCGACGGTGGCGGCGTCTATGGCCTGCAGGGGGCGAACGACCTCGTCACGGCGATGGCGGCGGTCGCCCGCGCCGGCGTGCCGATCGAGGCCTGCCACAACGCGCTCGACGAGAAGAAGATCGCGCCGTCGTCGCTGCCCGCGTTCGTGAAGGTGGTGCCCGCCGGCGTGATCGCGCTCGCGCAGGCGCAGGCGGAAGGCTATGCGTATGTGAAGCCCTGATGCGCCGCGCCCGAGCGCCTCAGCGATTCAGCGCGCCCATCATGTTGGGCGGATAGCGGTTCCCGGCCGCCGCGTCGAGCGGAAACGCCGCGTCCAGCGCCGCGAGTTGCGCGGGGGTCAGCCGGACCCGCAGCGCCGCGACGTTCTCCTCGAGATACTTCCGCCGCTTGGTGCCGGGAATCGGCACGATGTCGTCGCCCTGCGCGAGCACCCACGCGAGGGCCAGTTGCCCCGCCGTGCAGCCCAGTTCCGCCGCGAACGCCTTCACCTTGTCGACGAGCGCGAGATTGCGCGCGAAGTTCTCGCCCTGGAAGCGCGGGCTCGACCGGCGATAGTCGTCCTCGGCGAAATCCTCGGGCCGCGCGATGGCCCCCGTCAGGAAGCCGCGTCCCAAGGGACTGTAGGGAACGAACCCGACGCCGAGCCGGCGGCACGTGGCGATCACGCCGCCCTCCGGCTCGCGCGACCACAGCGAGTACTCGCTTTGCAGCGCGGTGACTGGATGAACCCGGTGCGCGCGCTCGAGCGTCGCGGCGGACGCTTCGGAAAGGCCGATCCAGCGCACCTTGCCGGCGCGCACGAGGTCCGCGAGGGCGCCCACGGTGTCCTCGATCGGGACGTCGGGATCGACGCGGTGCTGGTAGTAGAGATCGATCGTCGTGACGCCAAGGCGCCGGAGGCTCGCCTCGGCCGCGCTGCGCACGTAGTCCGGGCGGCTGTTCCAGCCGCGCACCGACGGATCCTTCGGATCGCGCAGGATGCCGAACTTGGTGGCGATGAAGGCCTCGCTGCGCCGGCCCCTGATCGCGCGCCCGATGAGTTCCTCGTTCGTGTGCGGGCCGTAGATGTCGGACGTGTCGAGCATCGTGATGCCGAGGTCCAGCGCGCGGTGGATCGTCGCGATCGACTCCGCGTCGTCGCGGCCCGCATAGAATTCGCTCATCCCCATGCAGCCCAAGCCGATGGCCGATACCCACGGGCCGTTGCGGCCCAGCCGACGCTTGTCCATTGGCCTCTCCAGTCGCGGAAATGACGAGCGTAGCACTCGCCATCGCGCGCCATCCCGGCGCGCCGTCGGCTGGCCGTTGAGATTGGTGGTCACATCGGCAATGCGGTGTCGTCCCGAGCCAGGCGAGGGAACTGTCGTTGCCGCGAATCGGCGCGTTGCGAACCGGCGGATCCCTCGTCGCTGCGCTCCTCGGGACGACGCCGGGAGAATTGCAGCAGCCTGTCGGGGGCGGCCGCGCGGCATCGGCCGCCGGCGCCGCACCGGCGCATGAACCGGCCGTCCCGGGTCCCTTCCGCGCGTCGCGTGCGCGTCCCCGCGTTCAGGGCCTGCCGCCGGTCCGCAGCGCCAGGCCCGCCTTCGCGAACGCCTGCTGCGCCGCGGGGCTCGCCGTGCCGGCCACGAGCAGGACCCGGCGCTTCGCCTTCAAATCCGGGCGCTGCGCGAATTCCGCCGTGTTCCTGTCCCAGTAGACGTAGTCGACCGCCGCCGCCGCGACGAGCGTGCCGTCGGCGGCGACCGCGACCGGTACGAGGTTGCTCATCCGGAGCTTCGTGATGCGGGCCTCGCGGGCGTGATACTGCGCAAGCATGCGCACCGATTCGATGAGGAAGCGCGCGCGCGTCTCGCCCTGCATCTCCGACGCGACCCGTATCACCGCTTCCATGCCGTCGACGGCGCCGAACTTCGCCAATGCGGTGACCAGTGCGGTCTGCAGCGACGGCGTGAACCAGCGGTTGCGCAGGAAATCGCGCGTCGTGCGGCCGGCGACGCCCAGGCCGAGGAGCGTGGCCTCGTTCTGCCGCGCGAGATCGCTCGCCGGCTGGTTCCACACCTGGTCGCGCACGGTGGTATCGAACTCGACGACCAGGTTCGCGGGCATCGAAACCGCGCCGAGTGCCGTGTTGACCGCGAAGCTGCCGGCGAAGCTCGCCGCGGCCACCTGGTCGAGGAGCGGCCGCAGCACCGGGTTCGTCGTGTACGGGTCGACGTTCAGCGATTTCGCCCACTCGCGGCGCGCCCGGTTGAACCCGAAGGGGTCGCCCATGAACCCCGTGGGCACGGATTCGCCGTCGGGCGGCGGCGCCGCCTGGGATGGCGGCGGCGGATTGCTCCGGTCCGCCGACGCGTCCGCGACGGACTGAATGCCGCTCTGGGCCAGGAAGCCGATCCGGCCGAGCACCGTGCCGAGGCCCTGGCCGACGTTCTCGACGGTCTGCACGGGGTTCGTCACCGCGCTCTGCGCGAACCTGACCGGCGCCGCGGCGGATCTCGCCAGCGCATCCTGGAACGCCTGGCTCTGCTGCACCTGCTGGAGCGCCTCGATCGCCTGCAGTTCGTTCACGCGCACGCCGAGCATGTTCACGCCGAGTACCGTGAAGCTCCCGAACTTTGACTCGATCACGAAGCGCCCGAAGTAGCCGTCGAGGTGGACCGGCTCGGCCACCGTGTGCAGCGGCCCCTTGAGCAGCGATGCCGGCGCAAGCTCGCTCCCCGCGAGGGTCGGCGCCGGCTCGAAGGCCGGTTTCGCCTGCGCTGCGCCCGGCCCCGGCGCGACCAGCGTCGCCGCTGCGAGCATGGCCGCAAGGCCGTGGAAGATCCGGTGTCGCGTGCGTGCCGATGGCATGGAATTGCGTTCCTGAAGGATGAAGGGGGCCTGTAGCCTAGCAGGTCGGCGCAGGCGCGCGTCGAAGCAGGTCGAGCGGCAGGCGCGTCGCCGGTCGCGCGCGTGCGACGGGGCGACGATGGCCGCGCAGCGCGCAGCGGCGGCGAATCGCGCTCACCGCAGCGTGCTGATCACGACGATGCCGGCGACGACGAGCACCATCCCCCAGATCTCGCGCGGCGTGACGGGCTCCGCGAAGAAGCGGCGCGACATCGCATAGCTGTAGATCACCTCGACCAGGCCCACGATGCGCACGTCCACGGCGCTGCGCAGCGCGAACGCGGTGAGCCAGCCCATCGACGCGACGGCGCCCATGAATCCCGCAAGCGTGGACACGCGCCACTGCACCAGCAGCTGCCGGAGTCGCGCGGGCTCGCGCAGCGCGAGGTAGCCGCCGAGAAGCACGGTCTGGATGCATTGCGCCCACGCCAGCGAATACGTGCCGGCGACCCACGGCAGCGGGTGCGCGAGCGCCAGCGCAGCGGCACGATAGCCGACGGCCGAGAGTGCGAAGCCGGCGCCCGCGGCGAGACCGAGCGCCGCGGCGGGCGACAGCCACGGCGCCCGCGCATCGCCCCGCTCCGTGACCGGCTTGACCGACAGCAGCACCACGCCGACGCTCGCGAGCGCGATGGCGCTCACCGCCGGCAGCGACAGCGGTTCCCCCAGCAGCACGATCGAGTACAGGCCGATCTGCACGATCTCCGTCTTCGAGTAGGTGACCGCGACGACGAAGCTGCGTTGCTCCATGGCGGCAATGAGAAACGCCGTGGCGGCGAGCTGCGCGACGGCGCCGAGCGCCACCCATGCCGCGAACGGCACGGACGCGGCCGGCAGCGGCCCCGGCGTCGCGGCGGCGATCGCGATGAGCGCGGCCGCCGCGAACGGCAGGCCGTAGACGAAGCGGACGAGCGTGGCCGCCAGCGTGCCGACCGACTTGACGAGGCTGCGCTGCGCGGCGTTGCGCACCGTCTGCGCAGCCGCGGCCGCGAGCACGATCGGGATCCAGATCCATCCGGCGTCGGACACGTCGGGTCAGCGCGGCGCAGCGGGCGGCGCGAACGACTTTGCGATGAAGTCGACGAACGCGAGCACGCGGGCCGAGCCCTGGTGGCGCTGCGGGTAGACGGCGTAGATGTCGGCGGCGGGCGTGGCGTAGTCCGGCAGCACCTGCACCAGGCGGCCGCTGCGCAGGTAGCGCGCGACGTCCCACTCGGCGCGCAGCAGGATGCCGTGGCCGTCGAGCGCCCAGTTCACCGCGATCTCGCCGTCGTTCGTCGCGAGCGTTCCGCGCGTCCGGATCGCGACGGTCCTGCGGTCGCCGGCGCGGGTGCCCGTCAGCCGCCACAGACCGTACGCCTCGTCGCCCTGGCGAATGCCGATGCAGTTGTGGCGCATGAGGTCCTGCGGCGCCTGGGGTGTGCCGGCGCGCGCGAGATACGCGGGCGCCGCGACGAGGAGGCGCCGGTTGTCGGCGATGCGGCGGGCGACGACGCGGGCGTCGGGCGGCTCGCCGAAGCGGATGCAGACGTCGTACGCGTCGTCGGTGAGCGGCGGCGGATTCACCGACAGCTGCAGCTGCACTTCCACCTGCGAGTACCTGCGCACGAAACGCGAGAGCACGGGGGCCACGTGGCTGCGGCCGAAGCCCAGCGTCGCGTTGACGCGCAGCAGGCCGAGCGGCGTGCCGCGCGAGCCGCTCACCTGCTGCTCCATGTCGTTCAGGTCGGCGAGGATGCGGCGCGCGTGCTGCAGGTACAGCTCGCCCTCCGGCGTCAGGCTCATGCGGCGCGTGGTACGCCGCACGAGGCCCACGCCGAGCCGCTTCTCCATCGCGGACAGTCGCCGGCTGACCGCCGCCGTGCTGACGCCGAGCTCGCGCGCGGCCGCGCTCAGGCTGCCGGTGCTCGCGAGCGCGGCGAAGAACGCCAGTTCGTCCGGCTGCGGGCGCGCCGACATTGTTGACTGGAAGTTAAGAATGCATTGATTCTAGCGGCGATTCTTGACGGATGCACGCGCTAGATTGACGGGATGACGAAGCAGGAGGGCGGCATGAGGACCTATCGGATCGCCACGATTCCCGGCGACGGCATCGGCAAGGAAGTCGTGCCGGCGGGACGCGAGGTGCTGGAAGCGCTCGCGCGCGCGCAGCGCACGTTCGCGTTCGAGTTCACGGACTTCGGCTGGGGTGGCGATTGGTATCGCGCGCACGGCGTGATGATGCCCGCCGACGGCCTCGACGCGCTGCGCGGCATGGACGCGATCCTGTTCGGCTCGGCGGGCGACCCGGACATCCCCGACCACGTGACGCTGTGGGGGCTGCGCCTGGCGATCTGCCAGGGCTTCGACCAATACGCGAACGTGCGCCCCACGCGGATCCTGCCCGGCATCGACGCGCCGCTGAAGCGCTGCACGCCGGCGGATCTCGACTGGGTGATCGTGCGCGAGAATTCGGAAGGCGAGTACGCGGGTGTCGGCGGGCGCGTGCACCGGGGCCATCCGATCGAGGCGGCCACCGACGTTTCGATCATGACGCGCGCCGGCGTGGAGCGCATCATGCGCTTCGCGTTCCGGCTTGCGCGGTCGCGCCCGCGGAAGAAGCTGACCGTCGTCACGAAGTCGAACGCGCAGCGCCACGCGATGGTGATGTGGGACGAGATCGCGCGCGAGATCGCCCGCGAGTTCCCCGACGTGAACTGGGACAAGGAGCTGGTCGACGCCGCGACCGCGCGCATGGTCAACCGGCCGGCGTCCCTCGACACGATCGTCGCGACCAACCTGCACGCGGACATTCTCTCCGACCTGGCGGCCGCGCTCGCCGGCAGCCTCGGCATCGCCCCGACCGCCAACATCGATCCGGAGCGACGCTATCCTTCCATGTTCGAGCCCATCCACGGCTCGGCGTTCGATATCATGGGGCAGGGCGTGGCCAACCCGGTGGGCACGTTCTGGAGCTGCGTGATGCTGCTCGAGCACCTGGGCGAGGCGCAGGCCGCGGCGACGCTGATGGGGGCGATCGAAGCGGTCACGGCGGACCGCGCGCTGCACACGCGCGACCTCGGCGGGTCCGCGACGACCGCGCAGGTGACGCGGGCCGTGTGCGCGCGCATCGCCGGCGCGAAACCGATACCGCACGCCGCCTGACGGCGTGCATGGGCAGACGACGACAGGAGGACGCATGAAGTCACGCTGGATGGCGGTGCTCTGCGCCGCAGCGCTTTCGCCGTGGGCAGCGGCGCAGCCGTGCCCGGACAAGAACGTGCTTTACTGGCAGGCGTTCCCGCCGGGCGGCGAATCGGACATTTCCGCGCGGCACCAGCAGGTCGTGCTGAAGAAGAAGTGCCCGAACATCGACACGATCATCCAGTACAAGCCGGGCGCCGGCGGCGGGCTCATGTGGTCGCAGATGAACACGCTGCCGCCGGACGGCCTCAACGTCGTCGGGATCAACCTGCCGCACATCGTGTTCCAGCCGATCGAGGGCCAGGTCGCGTACAAGACCGACGACGTGACGCCGGTGTTCTGGTTCCACTACACGCCCGACGCGCTGGTGGTGCCGGACCAGAGCCCGATCAGGTCTTTCGCCGATTTCGTCAAGGCGGCGAAGGCCGATCCCGGCAAGATGTCGCTGGGCGGCTCGGGCCTCAACTCGGCCAACCACGCCGCGCACGAGCGGCTCGACAAGGTGTTCGGCATCAAGACGATCTACGTGCCGTTCAAGGGCACCGGCGACATGACCACCGCGGTGCTCGGCGCGCAGGTCGACGGCGCCATGTCCTACACGGCGTTCGCGATCAACAACAAGGGCAAGGTGCGCGCGCTGGCGATCGCGATGGACAAGCGCCACCCGCTGCTGCCGGACGTGCCGACGTTCAAGGAGCTGGGCGTGGACTGGGTCGACGGTGCCTACCGCGGCATCGGCGTGCCGAAGGGCACGCCGCCCGAGGTGCGCAGGCGGGTGGCGGACCTGTGGCTGTCGCTCAACACCGACCCGGAGATGAAGGCGCTCGCCGACAAGAGCGGCTTCGAGCTCATCAACGTCGGCACCGACCAGATGGACGCGTTCATGAAGGACAAGATCAAGGTCTACACCGAGGGCGCGCAGAGCCTCGGACTGGGCAAGAAGTAGGACACGCGGTCCCGCCGGGCCTGCCGCCGATGCGGCCGGCCCGGCGCGGAAGCGCGGCGTCGGTCTAGCGGCGCCCGGGCGGACGGCGGGCCATCGGGGCCGCGGCCGGCCGCTCGTCCTTGTGCCGGAACGTGATGCGTCCCCGGGTCAGGTCGTACGGGGTCAGCTCGATCGTGACCTTGTCGCCGGCCAGCACGCGGATCCGGTGCTTGCGCATCCGGCCCGACATGTAGGCGACGATGCTGTGGCCGTTGTCGAGTCCCACGCGAAAGCGCATGTCCGGCATCACCTCGTTGATGAGGCCTTCCATTTCGATCATCTCTTCTTTTGCCACGGATGCCCTTCGAGGATGGGGTGGCCGGCCGGCGGGCGCGAAGCGGCCGCGCCCGCGGCCGGGATCAGACGGCGGCGAGCTTGGACGCCGCGAACTTGCCGTTGGCCCCGCGCTCGACCTCGAACGAGACCTTTTGGTTCTCGGACAGCGTGGCGAGTCCTGCGCGCTCGACGGCGGAGATGTGGACGAACACGTCCTTCGACCCGTCGTCGGGGGCGATGAAGCCGAAACCCTTGGCATTGCTGAAGAACTTCACGGTACCTGTGGTCATGCTGCGCTCCGGGTGGGAAAGTGCGACGCCGCCTCGCGCGAACGAGCGCGAGGCATCAATGTCAACGTTGGGGGGAACTGCGGAGGGGCTGCCGGAAGGGAAGCGCGACCAGCCCAAGGCGAAATCGACCACGACATTATCCTCCTGTTCGGCCTCGCGGCCTAGCAGGCTGTCGAATATCCGTCGGCGTCGTCCCGAGGGGCGCAGCGACGAGGGATCTGCCGGTCCGCAACGCCTCGATTCGTGACGACACCAGCGCCCTCGCCTGACGCGGGACGGCGCGGAATTTCGAATATGGCCACCGGTTTGCGCAGCCTGCCGGCGATTGTTGCGCCGGCTGGGCGGAGGGATGCCGGGCGGGATATCGTCGGGCACCGGCCGGCTTCTGCGCCAGCGGGCTGCCGGCGACCGATCGGGAAAGGGACAGGATGAGCCGGACCATGCGCGCACTCTCGCTTCTCGTCGCGGCCGCGGGCATCGCGTGGCTGTCCGTACAGCCGGCGCTCGCGCAGCAGGCGCAGGGCACGCTCGCTGCCAACGGGAAGTCGGCGGCGTTGACGCACGCGACCGCCTACGAAGTCGACAGCGCGCTCGAGAAGGGCTACATGGACGTCGTCGTCGTGCTGTCCGACCGCGCGCTCGCGCCGGGGGACGCGCGCGACCCGGACCGCCTGGAGGCGCTGGCGCGCAGCGGTGCCCTGGCCGGACTCGTCGTGCGCCTCGACCCCGACGCGAAGATCCTGAGCGCCGCGCCGCTGCATCAGGCGTTCACGACGTTCATCCGTTCCGCGGCGTTCGTGCGGTGGACGCCGTCGGCGTTCGACGAGAAGCGCGTCGCGGGCCGCCTCCGGACCGACGGCACGCAGAGCGAGTTCGGACAGAAGTGGAGCTACGACATCACGTTCTCGGCGCCGATCGCGCTCGACCCGGCTGCGAAGACGGTGCCGCGGAAGTAGCCGGGGCCGCGGTGTCCCGTGGGATCGTCGGCTTCGTGCGTCGTGTGCGATGCGGCGGCGCTATCCGGGCCGCCGCTGATCGCCGCGTATCCGCGGTGCGAGGCGGTGCTCGCCGTCGTCGCCGCCCACGGGGCGCCCCGCATCGCCGACGAGCGCCTGCTCGAAGTCGTTCCAGCCGCGCACGCCGGTCTTCAGCGAAACGACGTCGGCAAAACCCATCTGCTGCATGACGTCGGCGGCCAGCAGCGAGCGGTTGCCCGACCGGCAGACGACGACGATCGGCAGGTCGCGGCGCGTCGCGAGCAACGGGACCGTTTCCTCGAAGTCCCACTCGCAGGCCTGCTCCAGCACGCCGCGCGGGACGTTGAGCGATCCCGGGATCCGCGCCTGCGCGAACTCCGCCGGCTCGCGGACGTCGAGCACCAGCGGCGGCCGCGCGCCCGCGAGCCGATCGCGCAGGTCCCACGGCTGGATTTCGCGGACGCGCTCCTGCGCGTCGGACAGCAAGTCCGAATATCGCTTCATGGATGCTCGCTCCGATGGGCGGCTACAGCACGCGCGACCCCAGCCACCACGCGATCGCCGCGATCGCCGCCGAGCAGGGAATCGTCAGCACCCACGCGAGCACGATGTTGCCGGCAACACCCCACCGCACGGCGGCGGCGTTGCGCACGGAGCCGACGCCGACGATCGCGCCGGTGATCGTGTGCGTCGTCGACACCGGAATGCCGAGCGCGGTGGCGACGAACAGCGTGATCGCGCCGCCGGTTTCGGCGCAGAAGCCGCCGACCGGCTGCAGCTTGGTGATGCGCATGCCCATCGTCTTCACGATGCGCCAGCCGCCGAAGAGCGTGCCGAGGCCCATCGCCGCCTGGCAGGAGAGCACGACCCAGAACGGCACGCTGAACGTCGGGCCGCTCACGCCGGCCGAGAACAGCAGCATCGCGATGATGCCCATCGTCTTCTGCGCGTCGTTGCCGCCGTGGCCCAGGCTGTAGAGGCTCGCCGAGACGAGCTGCAGCCGGCGGAACCAGCGATCGACCCGCCGCGGCGTCTGCCGCCGGCAGATCCACGACACGGCGACCATCAGGGCGGCGCCGAGGACGAGGCCCAGCATCGGCGACGCGACGATCGCAACCGAGGTCTTGAGGAAGCCGCTCGCGACGAGCGCGCCGGGGCCGCCCTTCGCGAGCGCGGCGCCGGCGAGTCCGCCGATCAGCGCGTGCGACGACGACGACGGGATTCCGAACCACCACGTGATGACGTTCCACGCGATCGCGCCCATCAGCGCGCCGAACACGACGACGTGGTCGGCGATCAGCGGGTCGATGATGCCGCTGCCGACGGTGTTGGCGACGTGCAGGCCGAAGAACAGGAACGCGATGAAGTTGAAGAACGCCGCCCACGCGACCGCGTACTGCGGCCGCAGCACGCGCGTCGAGACGATCGTCGCGATCGAGTTCGCGGCGTCGTGGAAGCCGTTCATGAAGTCGAACGCCAGCGCGAGCAGCACCAGCACGGCCAGCACCTCGAAGCTCACGGCGGCCCCTCGTCCTCACCCTCTCCCCGCAAGCGGGGAGCCGGAGATCGGCAGCGTGCGCCCGCGAGAACCTCCGTCGCCCCGGCACGGGGAGAAGGCGGGGGCGAGGGGCGCGTACCCCGGGCCCGGCACGGTCTACCGGTCCTGCGACGGAGCCTCGCTTCAGGCATTCTCGAGAACGATGCCCTCGATGACGTTGGCGACGTCCTCGCAGCGGTCGGTGACCGCCTCCAGCAGCTCGATCATCTCCTTGACCTTGATGAGCTGGCGGGCGTCGGCCTCCTCGCGGAACATCCGCGCGATCCCGGCGCGCATCACGTGGTCGGCCTCGGTCTCGAGCTGGTCGATGCCCTGGCACAGCCCGAGAATCTCCTCGGAGCGCTTCATCGACGGCAGCAGGTCGACGGCGGCGCGGACCTCCTGCGCGCACTGCACGCAGAGGTCGGAGAGCGCGCGCGCCTCTTCGGGGACTTCCCTGAGGTCGTAGAGCACGACGAGCTGCGCCACGTCCTCCATCAGGTCCAGGATGTCGTCCATCCGCGTGATCAGAGTGTGGATGTCGAAGCGGTCGAGCGGCGTGATGAATGTCTTGTGCAGCAGGTGGATCGTCTCGCGGGTGATGCCATCGGCCTCGGTCTCGAGCGTCTTCACGGCGTGCGCGCGGGCGGGGGCCTGCGCGGGATCGGCGATCAGCGCGGCGAGCTCGCGCGAGCAGTTCACCATGAGCTCGGCGTGGCGCGAGAAGAGGGTGAAGAAGTCGCCTTCGCGGGGGAGGAAGCGTGCGAACATGGCGCGGGGCTCGGGACGGGACGTCGGTTGGAGGAGGACGCGGCTGCGCGGGCCAGAAAAAAGCCCCGCGTGTGCGGGGCTCTTTCCGTCGGGCGTCACATCGCGGTCACATCCGCTCGATCACCGCCGCGATGCCCTGGCCGCCGCCGATGCACATCGTGATGAGGCCGTAGCGACCGCCGGTGCGGTGCAACTCGTACATCGCCTTCACGGTGAGGATCGCGCCGGTCGCGCCGATCGGGTGGCCCAGCGCGACGGCGCCGCCGTTCGGGTTCACCTTCTTCGCGTCCAGGCCGAGTTCCTTCGACACGCCGAGCGCCTGCGCGGCGAACGCCTCGTTGGACTCGATGACGTCCATGTCGGCGACCTTGAGCCCCGCCTTCGCGAGCGCGCGCTGGACGGCCGACACCGGGCCCAGGCCCATGATCTTCGGGTCGATGCCGGCGTGGCCGTACGCGACGAACCGCGCCATGGGCTTCAAGCCCTTCGCGGCGGCGGCCGACTTCTCCATCAGCACGACGGCGGCGGCGGCATCGTTGATGCCCGACGCGTTGCCGGCGGTGACCGTGCCGTTCTCCTTGATGAACACGGCCTTCAGCTTCGCCATGCCCTCCATCGACGCGTCGGCGCGAACGTGCTCGTCGGTGTCGAACTGCACCGGACCCTTCTTGCTCTTGAGCTCGATCGGCAGGATCTGGCTCTTGAAGTGGCCGGCGGCGATCGCGGCAGCGGCGCGCTTGTGGCTCTCGACGGCGAACGCGTCCTGCACTTCACGGTTGAGGCCGCACTTCGCGGCGACGTTCTCCGCAGTGACGCCCATGTGGACGACGTCGAACGGATCGGTCAGCGCGCCGACCATCATGTCGACCATCTTGGCGTCGCCCATCCGCGCGCCCCAGCGCTGCGTCAGCGACGCGTACGCGGCGCGGCTCATGCTCTCGGTGCCGCCGGCGACCGCGGTATCGGTCTCGCCCAGCAGGATGTACTGCGCCGCCGAGACGATCGCCTGCATGCCGCTGCCGCACAGCCGGTTCACCGTGAACGCGCCGGTGTCGTGCGGCAGGCCGCCGTTGACCGCGCACAGGCGGGAAATGTACATGTCGCGCGGCTCGGTGTGGATGACGTTGCCGATCACGCACTGGCCGACGTCCTTCGGGTCGATCTTCGCGCGGGCGACGGCCTCGCGGACGACGCGGGCACCCAGGTCGCTGGGCGGGATGTCCTTCAGGCTGCCGCCGTAATCGCCGATCGCGGTGCGGACGCCGGAGAGAATGACGACTTCACGGTTGCTCATGGGGGGGTCTCCTACGGTAGGACTGCAATGATACTGCGCTGCGGGAGCCCGGGCTTGCCCGCGGTCAACAAGTCCGCCCGCGCACGGGCGGGCGGGGCGCGGCGCCGGTACCGCCGCGGTAGCCGCGCGCCGCCGGCGCTGCTACGCTCGCGGCATGCGTACGCCGCTTGCCGCCGGACTCGCTCTCGCCATCCTCGCCGCGGCGACGGCCGCCGCGGCCCAGGGGACGTTCCGCTTCGCCTACCAGGACCTTCCGGCGCGGACCGGCTTTCCCGCCACCGAATACACGCTGCTCGCCTCGGTGCTCGGCGGGGACCAGGCGGCGGTTCGCCGCCACGCGTGGGACCTCTGGGCCGGGCTGACCGCGCCGTCGGACTCGGTGGTCGACGGCCAGCGGCTGCCGGTCTTCCAGACGTGGTACTCGATTCCCGAGGTGTACAACCCGCAGGGCCGCGCCGGCGTGGACCGCCGGACGTTCCGGCATCCGTTCAAGGTCGCCACGCAGTCGGCGATCGCCAACGGCAGCCGCGGCGGCGCGCCGGCCGGCCTCATGTCGTTCGTCAAGCTCAATCGCGGCGCGGCCGACTTCATCTGGGACAACCGTTACCACCTGACGCCCACGCTCGCCGGCCTCAACGCGCAGATGGACCGCGACGGCACGGCGGCGGTCGAGCGCAGCGTCAAGCCGTTTCCGCCGAACGCGGCGGCGCTGAAGGCCGTGTTCTGGCTCGTGAAGAGCGAGGCGAGCCCGCAGGCGGAGCGCGGCCTGACCGCGCTGCCGATCTGGGACCGCAACTACCCGCCGCCGGCGGACGGACTCCCGCCGATGCACACGACGTGGAAGAAGGCCGTGGCCGTCGACCCGGGCGACCGCTACCCGGAAGGCTCGCTGCAGCAGGTCAACGTCAACGGCACCAGGGCGCAGCCGAATCTCGCGCTGGCGCCGGTCGTGTCGCTGAGGCGCTTCTACGCGCACAAGCTGCTCAATGCGCAGGACGTCGCCGACGCGCGCGTCTACATGAACGAGATGTCGTCGGCGGCGGGCGAGCAGGAGCGGCTCGTCACCAACGCCGGCCAGACGCCGGAGATCGGCGACTACGTCGTGCTGCTCGCGATGCACGTGACGACGAAGGAAATCGACGACTGGACGTTCCAGACGTTCTGGTGGATGCCGCTGCCGAACGCCGCGCCGTTCGGCCACGACCGGCCGGCCGGCGTGCGCCCGCCGTTCGACAACTACCAGATGTGCACGGCGTACAGCACGGTGTCGCCGAAGGGACCGGGCGGCGCGCTGCCGGTGTGCTTCAATCCGTATCTCGAGACCGACCTCGGTCCGACGAAGCCGTACACGACGGACGGCAGGACATTCCCGGCCGACCCGATGGCGGGCACGCGCAGCAACTGCCAGAACTGCCACCGCCGCGCCGCGTACCCGGCGTTCGACGCCAAGGCGCCCGCGGCGGCCGACTTCGGCCACGTCTACAACGACGGCTACCGGTCACCCGACGATCCGTACTTCGCGAAACTCCTCAAGACGGACTTCATGTGGTCGCTGGCGCTGAAGAACGTGTCGCCGTGACCGCGCACCGGCGAAGCACGTTGCGCGTTCTCGCCGCGGCGCTCGTCGCGGCCGCGCTCGGCGCACCCATGCCCGCGGCGGCGCAGGGCTTCTCGCTGCCGACCTTCTCGTTCGGCTCCGGGCCCGGCGACGAGTTGCTGCAGAAGGTGGTCATCGTCAGCCGGCACGGCGTGCGCACGCCGACCGCGCCGGCGGGCGAGCTCGCGAACTGGGCGGCGCAGCCGTGGCCGGCGCGCGATCAGCCGCTGGCGGCGCTGACGCCGCGCGGCGGCGCCCTCGCGAAGATCATGGGGCGCTGGTACCGCGAGTACGCGGGCGTCCAGGGGATGCTGCCCCAGGCGGGGTGCCCGGACCCCGGCGCGCTGTTCGTGTACGCCGACGTGCCCGAGCGGACCCGGGCGACCGCGCAGGCGCTGATCGACGGCTTCGCGCCCGACTGCGGCCTCACGGTCCGCACGCGCGCGGGCGCGGCGGTCGACCCGACGTTCCATCCGCTCGAGGCGGGCGTGTGCAAGCTCGACCCGCTGGTCGCGCAGACGCGCGTGCTCGAGCGTGTCGGCGGCGACGTCAACCGCGCGACGCGCGACCTCAAGGCGCAGGTCGGTGCGCTGCAGTCGGTGCTCGACTGCTGCAAGCCGGCGCTGTGCCTCGCGTTCGGGCGCGGCGAGCGTTGCACGCTCGCCGACCTGCCGTCGGCGATCACGCCGCACCCGGACGGCGCCGGGCTGTCGCTGATCGGCGCGCTGCCGATCGCGTCGGCGACGACCGAGCTCTTCCTGCTCGAGTACGCCGACGGCCTGCCGATGGCGGACGTCGGCTGGGGGCGCGTCACGCCGGCGCAGATCCGCGACCTCCTGCGGCTGCACACCGAGGAATACGACCTCATGCAGCGCACGCCGTACCTCGCGCGCCGGATGGGCTCGGCGCTGGCCTCGCGCGTCGCCAACGCGGTGACGAGCGCGCGCATGCTGGGCTTCGGCGTGGTCGACCCGGCCGTGCGCGACGCGAAGTTCGTCATGGTCGTCGGCCACGACACGAACATCTGGAACCTCGCGGCGATCATGGACGTCTCGTGGACGCAGCCCGGCTGGCAGCGCAACCAGACGCCGCCCGGCGGGGCGCTGATGTTCGAGGTGCGTGAAGGCAAGGACCGGAAGCTGCGCGTCTACACGTCGTACGTCGCGCAGTCGATGGAACAGATGCGCAACGCGACGCCGCTCACCGGCGACGTGCAGCCGCAGCGCACGCCGCTGCGCATTCCGGGCTGCAGCTCCGCCGCGCAGGGCTTTCCCTGCACGGTCGAGGAGTTCGCCGTCGCGCTGCGCAACGTGATCGACCGCGAGTGCCTGGAGTGAGCGCGGTGCGCGCGCGGCCGTCGAAGGAGGACGCGGGATGAGCAGTGAGACCAGGTGGCGCCTGCACGGCGTGCGCGTCGTCCGCGCCGGGGAACTCGACACCAACACGCCGCAGACGCCGGGCATGAACCGTGCCGCGGCGATCACGCACGCGCGCGCCGGCGCCGAGAAGCTGTGGGCGGGCACCGTCGTCATCCACCCGAAGGCGAAGACGGGCGCGCACCACCACGGCGCCGTCGAGAGCGTCATCTACGTGGTCAGCGGGCGCGCGCGGATGAAGTGGGGCGACCGGCTCGAGTTCACCGCCGAGGCGGGCCCCGGCGACTTCATCTACGTGCCGCCATTCGTGCCGCACCAGGAGATCAACGCGAGCGACGACGAGCCGCTCTCCTGCGTGCTGTGCCGCAGCGGGCAGGAGCCAGTCGTGGTCAATCTCGACCTGCCGAACGTCGAGCCCAACCCCGAGGAAGTGCACTGGGTCGACAACATCCACCCGGCGCCCGGCCCGAAGTCCGCCTAGGCGCGTGTGCGCGGCGAGGGTCGGGCCGCGGCGGGTGCCGCGCGCCCCTCGAGCTCCGCGATGCGGGCCTTCAGCCCGGCGACGATGCGCGCCACGTCGTCCTCCGCGTACAGGCGCGGGATGTGCTGCGGGCAGTTGGCGTCCCACGCCTCGACCGTGAACACGATCGCCTGTTCCGGCTGTGCGCGGTAGCCTTCCGGCATCAGGCGCGCGAGCAGCGGCGGATCGTCGTCGACGATGCGCGCACTGCCCCACAGCTTGACCCGGGCCCGTTCGGCGTAGTCCATCAGGAACACGAACGCGCGGGGGTTCTCCGCGAGATTGCCCGCCGTGATGTACTGGCGGTTGCCGCGGAAGTCGGCGAACGCGAGCGTGCGAGTGTCGAGCACACGCAAGAAGCCGCGCGGGCCGCCGCGGTGCTGGATGTACGGCTGCCCGGCGGCGCTCGCCGTCCCGAGGTAGAACGAGTCGCGCTGCGCGATGAAGCGCGCGAGGTCGGCCGTCGCTTCGGCGCGCCACCCGCCGCCGGCCTCCATCCGCGCGTACGCGCGGCGCGAGCCGCGACGCGACTGCATCGCCTTGACCGCCGCCGTGAACGCGACATCGCTGATTGGGTCTGCCATGGTTTCCTCCCGCCGCGCGGCCCGCGCGCGTGCGCCGGCCGCGCGGCGATCCGCTACGCGGCCCGCGCGAGGCCCCGCGGCGCGATGACCGGAAAGTCGACGACCGGGCGCGTGACGCCGTTGAAGTAGTTGGTGAACACGTTGAGCGCGACGTTGGCGATGACCTCGCCGATCTCGCCGTCGTCGAAGCCCGCGGCCCGCACGGCGGCCAGGTCCGCTTCGGCGACGTGGCCGCGCGTGGCGAGCACGGCGCGCGCGAACCGCAGGGCCGCGCGGGCGTGCGGCTCGGCGGCGTCGCCGTCGCGCGCAGCCGCGATCGCCGCGGGATCGAGCCCCGCGCCCCTGCCGAGGAACGCGTGCGCGGAAAGGCAGTATTCGCAGGCGTTGTCCTCCGCCGTGACGAGGGCGATCTGCTCGCGCAGAGGCGCCGCGAGCGCGCCGGCGGCGAGCGCGCCGGCGAACGCGAGGTACGCGTCGAGCACGGCGGGCGCGCGGGCCATGTGGCGCGTCATGTTGGGAACGACGCCGAGCTTGCGCTGCACGCCGTCGAGCAGCGTTCTGGCGCGGCCCGTGGCGTGGGCGGGATCGACGGGAATGAATCGGGTCATGGCGGTCTCCTGGGTATCGGGGGGTCGGGCGGCCCGCGTCGGATGCGCAGGCACGGGGCGAAGTGTGGGTGCCGGGCGTCCTTGGATAAATGGGCTTGAAAGCATAAGATTGCTCCGATTCTCGGAGTAATCGGAGCGGACCCGTGGACAAGCTGCAGGCGATGGCGACGTTCGTGCGCATCGTGGAGCGCGGCAGCCTGACGCGGGCCGCCGAGTCGCTCGGGACGTCGCTGCCGTCGGTCGTGCGCACGCTGGCCGCGCTGGAGCGCGAGCTCGGCGTGCGGTTGCTCAACCGCACGACGCGGAGAATCCACGTGACGGACGAGGGCGCGCTCTACGTCGACCGCTGCCGCGCCGTGCTGGCGGCGATCGGCGACGCCGAGGCGGCGCTCGCGTCGCGCCGCGCGGAGCCGCAGGGCAGGCTCGCCGTGACCGCGCCGGTGCTCTTCGGCCGCCGCTTCGTCGCGCCGGTGGTCAACGCCTACCTCGCGCGCTTTCGGGCCGCGAGCGTCGACCTGCTGCTGCTCGACCGGCCGGTCGGACTCGTCGAGGAGGGCCTCGACGTCGGCGTGCGCATCGGCGCGCTCGCCGATTCGTCGCTGGTCGCCGTGCCCGTCGGCACGATGCGCCGCGTCGTCTGCGCGAGTCCCGCCTACCTGCGGGCGCACGGCGTGCCGCGCGTGCCGGACGACGTGCGCACGCACGCGGCGGTCCGGTTCGCCGGCGTCACGCCCGGCAGCGACTGGCGCTTTCGCGTCGGCCGCAGGACCGTGGCGGTGCCCGTGACGAGCCGGCTCGTCTGCAATCAGGTCGACGCCGCCGTTGCCGCGTGCATCGATGGCGTGGGCCTCGGGACGTTCCTGTCGTACCAGGTGGCCGCGGCGGTCGCGGAGCGCCGCCTCCGATACGTGCTGGAGCCGTTCGAGCCGGAGCCGGTGCCCGTCAGTGTCATCTACCCGCACGCGCGGCTGCCTTCGACGAACGTGCGCGCCTTCGTCGACCTCGCCGTGCCGACGCTGCGCGAGACGCGCTTCGTGTGAGCGTGGGCTGGAGGTCCTGCGCTACACTTGCCCCATCACGTATTGCGGGAGCCTGCGCCATGGAAGCGAGCCAGCAGCGCGCCGTCGTCACCCTCTGCCTGATGGCGGCCTTCGCCGACGGCGCCACCGACGACCGCGAGCGGGAGGCGGTCAAGCGCATCGCCGGTTCGCTCGGGGCGCAGGGCGACGTCGACGTCGCCGCGATCTGCCAGGACGTGCTGCTGGGCAAGCCCGACGTCGCGGTGATCGCGACCGCGTTCGCGACGCCCGAGCAGCGGCAATTCGCCTACGAGACGGCCGTCGGCGTCTGCAACGCGGACGGCGCGACGTCGGAGGGCGAGCGCGCGTTCCTCGCGAGCCTCGCGCAGGCGCTGCGCCTCGAGGCGGGTCCGGCGCGCGACCTGGTGCGGCAGGCCGACGCGGTGGCCGGCGCGCCGCTCGGCGGCGGCCTCGGCGAGGGCCTCGTCGTCGCGGCGACACCGGCGAACGCGCCCGCGCTCGACCAGACGATCCTCCGCTATTCGATTCTCAACGGCGCGCTCGAGCTGTTGCCGCAGTCGCTCGCGTCGATGGCGATCATCCCGCTGCAGATGAAGATGGTGTACGAGATCGGGAAGGCGCACGGGTACGAGCTCGACCGCGGGCACGTCCGGGACCTGCTCGCCACGCTGGGCGTCGGCCTCACGTCGCAGTACGTCGAGCAGTTCGGCCGCAAGCTGATCGGCGGGCTGCTCGGCAGCATCGGCGGCGGCCTCGCGGCCGGCGTCGGCCGCGCGTCGACGGGCGCCGCATTCTCGTTCGCGACGACGTACGCGCTGGGACAGGTGGCGAAGCGCTACTACGCCGGCGGACGCACGATCGACGCCGCCGGACTGCGGCAGGCGTTCGCCGACATGCTCGGCGAGGCGAGGCAGCTGCAGGGAACCTACACGGCGCAGATCGCCGAGCAGGCGCGCACGCTCGACGTGAGCAAGGTGCTCGCCGCGATCCGGCAGTAGCCGGGCGCGCAGGCGACTGCCGCTGCCCGCGCTAGGGCTTGGGCGGTGCCCGCCCGGCGCACACGACGAGCGACCGCTTGCCTTCGGCCTGCGCCTTGCACGTGTCGATCACCGCGGACGTCTCGCTCACGCGCGGCGCCGCGCCCGCCCAAGCGACGGACACGCGCGCGACGTACGCGGCCTTGGCCGGGTCCGGCACCGGCGCGCCGGCGAGCGTGCGCCCGCGCATCTCGAGGCGCAGGCGGCCGCCCTGCGGTGCGAGCGTCGCGCTGTCGACGCCGCCGCCGGACGCGTCGCGCTTCCAGCGCCACACGCCCGTCCCCGCGTCGCGCGCCCATTGCGCGGACTTGCCCTTGCCGGCGAGCGCGCCGTCGATCAGCAGCCCGCGATCCGCGTCGGCGACGGTCACGCGCACGTTCGCGGGGCGGTCGCCGTCGCGCAACGCAGCGGCCGGCAGCGAAGCGCGCAGCAGGTAGCCGCGCGGTCCCGGTCCGCGCACCGGCGGATCGACGGTCCAGATGACCTCGAAGTCGTCGGGATCGAAACGGTCGACGCGGCCCTGAATCCCGCCGAACGGGTCCTCGCGCACCGGAACACAGACACCGAGGCTGGGCGAACCCGACACGCGCTGGCAGAACTCGCCCGCGCACGGCTTCTCGGCGGCTACGCAGCGGCCGGTGGCGACGTTGCAACGCTGCGGCGGCCCGTCGCACGGATCGACCGCGCACTGCGCGTCGGACGTGCACACGGGGATCATGCAGCGCGCCTGCCCGCCCGCCGCGACGCATTGCACGCCCGGCATGCCGATGCACGGCGCGGGCGCCCCGGTCGGTTCGCAGCGGTTGGTCGAGACGTTGCAGAACCGCGGCCCGCCGCAGACGTCCGTGTTGCACTGCGCGTCGCTCGTGCAACTGCCGGCCGGCAGCTGCGTGCACGCGCCGCGTACGCAATCGGGCGCCGCACGCGGGCAGTCGTTACCGGTGGAGCAGCTCGTGACCTTCGTGCAGAAGCCGAGCGCGCACTTCGCGTCGGCCGGGCAGCCGGCGTCGCTGTTGCAGGCGAACCGGCTCGTGCAGTGCCCGCCGAGTTCGGGCATGCACGCCTCGCCGGTGCCGCACGACGCGCTGCTCGTGCACGGCGACAGGCAGACGCAGCCGGTCGCCGAGCCCGTGTTGGAGGACGCGCTGCTGCTGCCGTCGCACACCTGGCTGGACGGCGGACACTGCCGCAGCGCCATCTCCGCCGCACACCACGCCGCGGCGACTCCGCCGCAGGTCCACGCGCCCTGCGCGAGCGCGAGGCCGCTCGTCAGCGCCGCCAGCGCGGCGAGCGCCGCCAGGACAGAACGGCTTGCCGCACGTCGGATCCGCGTCCGCAAACGCCGCATGGCTCCTCCCGAAGTGGACAGCTTGTGCCGTACATTGCTGGCGGCAGGCGGCCGTTGTCAAGCGCGGTACGCGATCGGGCCTGAGGCGGGCCTATTCGTCGCCGAGCCGCAGCCGGTTCGGCTGCCGGCGCTCGATGGACCACTTGAGCAACGCGGCGGCGCGGTACGCGCCGTGCGCGAACTTGCCGTACGGCATCGTCGCGAACAGCGCGACGACGAACCCCAGGTGCGCGGCGAGCAGCGCCGCCATCGCGCCGGTGTCGCGCCACGCGAGCAGCGCGAGCCCCGACGTGCTGGTCAGGAGGAGCAGCGCGATGAGGCCGCGGTCCATCGTCTTCTCGGCCTGCGTGCCGTGCTGCGGGTCGCGACGCACGCTGAGCCACAGGAGGCCCGCCGGCCCCGCGACGAGGCCGAGACCGCCCGCGGTGCCGAGCACCACCGGCAGGCTGGCGTACGGGTACGGCGCGGGCCAGCCGAGCGCATAGTGGTAGACGGTCGCCACGCACGTTGCGGCCAAGCAGAGCAGGAAGCCGTAGAACGTCGCGTGATGGAAGCGGCGCCGCCACAGCGTGAAGCGGTCGTCGGCGTCGTTGCAGCCCTCGCCGTGGCCGCCGTCGAGGTACTTCATGCGCAGCACGTTGCCGGCGGCCTCGCGCGCGGCCTCGGCCGACGCCGCGCCGGGCGTCACCTCGCGCCAGAAGCGCGCGACGCCGATCGCGAGCGCCGCGCACGCGAAGAGGAACACCGGCGCGAACAGCGCGACCAGCAGGTTGTGCGGGAACACCGCGTAGAAGTCGCCGGCCGCCGGCGCGTGCCGCAGCGAGCCGTTGCGGGCGACGGCGAGGGCCAGGAAGAGCGCGAGTCCCAGCCCGAGCGCGAGCGCGACGGTCAGCCCGTTGCGCGCGTAGAGGCGGCCGAAGCCCGGCGGCCACGCGTATTCGGCGTACGTGCGCGTGCGCACCTCGGCCATCGCCTTCGGCACGTTGACGGCGAACTCGTGCGGCGGCGCGTACTGGCACGCGTGCAGGCAGGCGCCGCAGCTGTGGCACAGGTTGGCGAGGTAGTGGACGTCGGCGCGCGGGAACTCGAGCCTGCGCGTCATCGCGGGAAACACCGCGCAGAAGCCTTCGCAGTAGCGGCACGCATTGCAGATCTGCATGACGCGCGCGACCTCGTCGTCCGGGTCGCGCGGCCTGGCCTCGCGGACGGCGATCGGAATCGTACGGCGCGCGCCGGACGCCGCGCCCGCGGAGGACTCAGGCGGTCGCATCGGCTGTTTCCCGCACCGCGGCCGCCGCGGCGCCGGCCACGCGCCCGAACGCCGTGCCGATGGTCATGCCCACGCCTGCCGTGTAGCCCTTGCCGAGCACGTTGCCGGCCATGACCTCGCCCGCCGCGAACAGGTTGGGGCTCGGCCGCCCGCCGAAGTGGACGGCGGCGCGCTCGTCCACTTGCACGCCGAGGTACGTGAACGTGATGCCGGGCTTGAGCGCGTAGCCGTAGTACGGCGGCGTGTCGAGCGGCAGCGCCCAGTGCGTCTTCGGGGGCGTCAGCCCCTCGGTGCGGCAGTCGTCGAGCACCGCGTGGTCGAACGTGCCGGCGCGGCACGCCGCGTTGTACTCGCGCACGGTCCGCTCGAAGGCCGCGACGGGAAGGTCGAGCTGGCCTGCGAGCTGCGCCAGCGTCCGCCCCGTCCGGCCCGGAAACACCGGCGGCATGAAGCGGCCGATCGCCTTGGCGTCGATGATCGAGTAGCCGATCTGTCCCGGCTGCTGCGCGACGAGCCGCCCCCAGATCGCGTAGCGCTTCGGCCAGAAGTCCTCGCCCTCGTCGTAGAAGCGCTGTGCGTCGCGGTTGACCATGATGCCGAGCGACACGCAGTCCACGCGCGTGCAGATGCCGCCGTCGTAGAGCGGCGCGCGCGCGTCGATCGCCACGCAGTGGCTCTGCGTCGGGTCGCCGACCGCGTCCGCGCCGCGCGCGAGGAGGTCGCGCAGCACTTCGCCGGTGTTGTAGCGCGTGCCGCGGATGGCGAAGTTGTCGGCCGGCCACTCGCCGCGCTCGTTGCGGCCCCACGCCTCGCGCAGCCACGCGCGGTTCGACTCGAAGCCGCCGCTCGCGACGACGCACGCGCGCGCCCGGATGCGCTCGGCGCCGACGCGTGCAGCCACGAATCGCCCGTCGGCGACCTCGATCCCGGTCACCGGGGCCTCGTAGCGGACCGCCACGCGGAGCGCCTCGGCGCTGCGGTAGTACGCGTTGACGAGGGCCTTGCCGCCCCCCATGAAGAAGGCGTTGGTGCGGGACAGGTGCAGCGTGCCCGACAGCGACGGCTGGAAGCGCACGCCGTGGCGCTGCATCCAGCCGCGGCACGTCGCCGACGCGCGGATCGCGAGCCGCGCGAGGCGCTCGTTCGTCTGCCCGCCCGTCACCTTCGCGAGGTCCTGCCAGAACTCCTCCTCGGGGTAGGCGTCGGTCAGCACGTCCTGCGGCGCGTCGTGCATGCAGCGCAGGTTGCGCGTGTGGACCGAGTTGCCGCCGCGCCATTCGCGCGGCGCGGATTCGAGCAGCAGCACCGACGCGCCGGCCTCGCGCGCGGTCAGCGCCGCGCACAGCGCGGCGTTGCCGCCGCCGATCACGAGGACGTCGATCATCGGGCGGACCCGTGCGGCCGGTGAGCGATCAATCGGGCCGGATGCCCGCCTCGCGGATCAGCCTGTCGTAGCGCGACCGCTCGGAGGCGAGCAGCGCGGCGAAGCGCTCGGTCGGACCCGGCAGCACCTCGCCGCCGGCCGAGGCGAGGCGGCCCTTCACGTCGTCGGACGCGAGCGCGCGCTGGATCTCGGCGTGCAGTTTCGCGACGATCGGCGCCGGCAGCCCCGCGGGGCCGATGAACCCGTACCAGACCGACGCCTCGAAGCCGGGGAAGCCGGACTCCACGACCGTCGGCACGTCGGGAAAGATGCCGGAGCGCGTCGGCGTCATGACGGCCAGCACGCGCAGCTTGCCGCTGCCGACCTGCGGCTGCACCTCGAGCGCGTTGACCGCCACCGCTTGCACGTGGCCGCCGATCACGTCGGTGATCGCCTGCGCTCCGCCCTTGTACGGCACGTGCGTCAGCGAAATGCCGGCGGCGCGCTCGAACAGCTCCACCGCGAGGTGCGGCGTCGAGCCGTTGCCGGGCGACGCGAAGTTGACCGCGTTCGGCTTCGCCTTGGCGGCGGCGATCAGGTCGCCGAGCGTCCGGTACGGCGACTGCGCGTTGACCGCGATGACCACCGGCACGCGGCCCACGAGCGAGATCGGCGTGACGTCGCGCGCGAGGTCGTACGGCGGCGGCTGGTACAGCGACATGTTGGCGGCGATCGCGTTGGCCGTGAGCATCAGCGTGTAGCCGTCCGGCGCGCTGTCGATCAGCGCGCGCAGCGCGATGTTGGTCCCGGCGCCCGGCTTGTTCTCGATGATCACCGGCTGGCCCATGCTCGCCTGCAGCTGCTGCGACACGGCGCGCGCGACGATGTCGACGGCGCCGCCGGCCGTGTAGCCGACGATCACGCGGATCGGCTTCGCGGGATACGCCTGCGCCCGTGCGCCGGCGGCGAGCGAGAGCCCCGCCGCCAGCGCGGTCAGTGCCTGCCTTCGGTTCATGACGAGTCCTCCGATGGTTGGGGTGCGCGCGCCGGCACGATCGTCAGACGAGGCCGCCGTTCGCCTGCACGATCTGGCCGTGCACCCACGATGCGCGCGGCGAGGCCAGGAACGACACGACCTCGGCCACCTCGTCCGGCGTGCCGATGCGGTTGAACGGGGAAAGCGCCGCCGATCGCTGCTTCGCCTCGTCCGTCTTGCCGGCGTGGAAGAGGTCGGTGTCCACCGGACCCGGCGCGACCGCATTGACGCGCACCCTGCGCGCCGCGAGCTCGCGCGCGAGCGAGCGGACGAGCGCCTCGACGGCGGCCTTGGTCGCGACGTACGGGCCCACGCCAGGCACCGCGTGGCGGACGAGCGACGTCGTGATCGCGACGATCGTGCCGCCGTCTTCGACGCGCCCGGCGGCCTCGCGCAGCATGTTGAACGCGCCGACGATATTGGTCTCGACCAGCGCGCGGAAGCTGCCGGGGTCGAATTGCGCGAGCGGTCCCGGCGGCACGTTGATGCCGGCGTTCGCGACGACGCATTGCGGCCGGCGCCCGAAGTCCCGCTCGACCTCTGCGAACGCGGCGGCGACGGACTCGGCCGAGCGCACGTCCGCCGACGCGCTCGCGATCCGCGCGCCGGGCGCCGCCTTCACCGCCTCGGCGGCCACGGCAGCCGCCTGCGCCGCATTCGCGTTGTACGTGAACGCGACGTCGAATCCGTCGCGCGAGAGCGCGCGCACGATCGCGGCGCCGATGCCGCGCGAGCCGCCGAACACCAGCGCAAGCTTCCTGTCCATTCGTGGTCCTGTCGTCAGATGCGGTGGGCGTGGATCAAGCGACCCACGGCTTGCCGAACAGCGGTTCCTTGTACGGGATCGGCGGCAGCTGCCACGTCCCGGTCGACGGCGGCCGCACGTTCGCGTCGACGTGCACGTCGATCACGCACGGCCGGCGGTTGCGCACGGCGAGCTCGACCGCGCCCTTCAAGTCGGAGGGGCGCGTGACGGTGATGCCGTCGGCGCCGCACGCGCGCGCCCACGCGGCGAAGTCGGGGTTGTACGGCTTCCCGGTCTGCCCGTGGTAGAACGCGGTGCCGATCTCGCGTCCGTCGAACAACCCGTACTGCAGGTCGCGGATGGCGGCCCACGCGAAGTTGTTCCAGACGATCCAGACGCACGGCAGGCCGTACTCGACCGCCGTGCACAGCACGTACGGCGCCATCGTGAAGCCGCCGTCACCGACGACGGCCACGCACGGCCGGTCGGGCGCCGCGAGCTGCGCGCCCATGATCCCGCACACGCCGAAGCCCATCGACGAGTAGCCCCAGCTGTTCAGCATGCTCTGCGGGCGCTTCGCCTTCCAGAACTGCATGAACCAGTTGTGGTGGACGCCGGAGTCGAGCGACAGGATGACGTCGTCGGGCAGCACGTCCTGCAGCGCGCCCACGACGAACTCGGGGCGCAGCGGCGACGTCGCGTCGGTGAAGTGCGGCCGCACGAAGGCTTCCCACTCGGCCTGCCACGCGGCGACCTCGTCCCGCCACGGCGCGAACCGCGCGGCGTCGAGCCCGTGGCGACGCGGAAGCGCGGCCAGCAGCTGCCGCACGAACACCTTGGCGTCGGCGATCACGCCGAGCGTGGGCGGATAGTTGCGGCCGAGCTCCTGGGGGTCGATGTCGACGTGGACGAGTTTCGTCTTCGGGAAATTCCACGAGTACCCGGGATGCCAGCTCGACGCCGACCGGTCGTCGAAGCGCGTGCCGATGGTCAGCACGAGGTCCGAGCGCCGTCCCGCCTCGTTGGCGGGGTACGCGCCGTTGCGCCCGATGAAGCCCAGCACCAGCGGATCGTCGCCGGGAATGCAGCCCATGCCGTTCGGCGACGTGATGACCGGAATGCCGAGGCGCCGTGCGAGCTCGGCGATCTCCGGGCCGGCTTCGGAAAGCGAGGCGCCCTGGCCGATGAACAGCACCGGCCGCTGCGCGGCGGCGAGGAGGTCGAGCGCCGCCGCGACGTCGGCGTCGCTGGCGCCGGGGCGATGCGGCGTGTCGAGGCTCGAGTGCGGCGGCAGCTCGACGTCCGCCGACTCCTGGTACACGTTGTACGGGATGTCGAGGTTCACCGGGCCGGGCCGGCCCGTCACCATCGTGTCCATCGCCTGCCGCAGCGCGAGCGGCAGCATGTCGACGCGCGTCGGCTGGAACGCGCGCTTGACGACCGGCCGCATCACCTGCGCGAAGTCGGCCTGGTTGTGCTTGTACAGCTCCTGGAACGGCGCGCGGTTGTGCTGCGACGTCGGCACGTTGGACGTGATCGCCATGAACGCCGACGAGTCCGACAGCGCGGTGATCAGCGACATCACGAGGTTCGCCGACCCCGGGCCCGTCGACGTGAGCGTGGCCACGGGGCGATGCCGGACGCGGTAGTACGCGTCGGCCATGTGGCCGGCGCACTGCTCGTGCCGGGGCGAGACGAGCCGCAGGCGGTCCTTGACGTCGTAGAGCGCGTCGAGGATGCCGACGTTGCCGTGCCCGCAGATGCCGAACACGTACGGCACCTTCTCCTGCACCAGGTATTCGGCGATCAGCTGTCCGCCCTTCATGTTCGGCATCGGGCTGCTCCTGTAAGCGTGCGGTCGCCGCGGCCGCGCGGGCTCACTCCGGCGCGGGTCCGTCCTCGACCGGCGACGTGACGACGAGGAAGACCAGCGGCGACAGCCCTTCGTTGGTGAAGCTGTGGCGCACGCCGGGCGGGATGCACACGTAGTCGTGCCGGCGCAGCACGACCCTCCGGTCGTCGAGCGTCAGCACGCCCTCGCCGTCGAGCACGTGGTAGACCTGCTCCTGCACCTTGTGCACGTGCTCGGCCACGTGGGCCATCGGCTGGTAGCTCGAGATCCGGTAGTCGATGCGCCGCGACCCGCAGGTCTCGGGCCGGACCAGCGGCTTCGACAGCGCGCCGCCGAAGTGCCCCGGATACTCCTGCCACGGGACGTCGACGACGTTGGCGACGAACGGAGCCGACTTCGCGCGTTTCGAGCTTGCCTTCATGGCGGGCACCCGGTGTGGCGATCGAGCGTGCAGGGGTCGCGCCGCAGCGGGCGCGGGGGCGCCGGAGGCGGCGTGCCCCGGCGATCACGCATCGTATTCCGATGTATACAATCCGTCAACGCGCGGCGCGGGCGCGGCCGGGCGGCTAGCGCCGCCGCCGCGGGGCGTCGCCGAACAGCAGCTGCACGCGCTCGCGGTACGCGGCCTCGATGTGCGCGCGGGCGAGCGCGTCGGCGCCGTCGGCGTCGCGGGCGGCGATCCGGGCGACGATCCCGCCGTGCTCGGCGCGCGCCGCGCGCTGCCGCCGGGCCGAGTTGAGCGTCGTCGGGCCGAGCAGGAGCAGCGCGTCGGCGATCGCGCGCAGGCTCTTCAGCAGGTAGCGGTTGTGCGCGGACTGGTAGAGCGCCGCGTGGAACGCGCGGTTGTGCCGCGCGGCGGCGTCCGGATCGGCCGGCAGCCGCTCTTCCTGCGCGAGCAGCGCCTCCAGCGCCTCGACGTCGGCGCGCGTCGCGTTCTCAGCCGCGAGCCGCGCCGCCGTGCCCTCGAGCACCTCGCGCATCTCGTAGAGCTCGGCCACCATCCGGCGGTCGACCGGCGTGACCAGCATGCCGGCGTGCGGCGTGTGCGCGAGCAGGCCGTCGGCCTCCAGCCGGCGCAGGCCCTCGCGCACCGGCGTGCGGCTGACGCCGAGCCACTGCGAGATCGCGAGCTCGCGCATCCGGTCGCCGGGCTTGAACGTCCCGTCGGCGATCGCCCGCAGCATCGCCTCGTAGGCGAAGTCGCCGCGCGGGCCGGCGGCGGCGCGCGCGGGCGCCTTGCGCTTCGTGCGGGTGGGGGCAGGCATGCGGATTCCGTCGCGGCCAAGTGTATTCTTCTGCATACAACCACGGCAACCGGCTCCGGCCACCTCATCCGCGTGCGCGCCGCGCCCATCCCCCGATGACCGCCCGCGCGCAGGACGACAGGCGTGGCGGATCCGAGTTCGACGTCGTCGTGCTCGGCGCCGGCGCCGCCGGCATGACGGCGGCGCTGGTCGCGCGCCTCGAAGGACTCGCGCCGCTCGTGGTCGAGTGCGGCCCGACGGTCGGCGGCACCACGGCGCGCTCGTCGGGCACCGTGTGGGTCCCGGACAATCCCGAGCAGCGCCGCCTCGGCGTGGACGACGCGGCCGCGGCACGGACCTACGTCGACGCGCTGACCGGGACGCGCGCGGACCCCGCGCTGCGCGCGGCGTTTCTCGCCGAAGGTCCGCGGATGGTGCAGTACCTGGCCGAGCGCACCGACGTCCGCTTCCGCGCCTATCCGACGAGCGTCGACTACCGGCAGGACATGCCGGGTGCCGCCTGCGGCGGCCGTCCGCTCGAGCCGCTGCCGTTCGACGGCCGCACGCTCGGGCGCGCGTTCGCGCGCGTCGGCGCGCCGCTGCCCGAGTTGACGGTGATGGGCGGCATGATGATCACGCGCGGCGAGGCGGCGACGCTGCTGCGGCTGCCGGCGTCGGCGGCGGCGTGGCGGCTCGCCGTCACGCTCGTCGCCCGGCACGCCGCCGACCGGCTGCGGTACCCGCGCGGCACGCGCCTCGTGCTCGGCAACGCGCTCGCGGCGCGGCTCTACCGCAACCTGCTCGACCGCGACGTTCCGGTCTGGTGCGACACGCAGGTCACGCGACTCGTCGTCGAGGGTGGCCGCGTCACCGGCGTGGCCGGCATGCGCGACGGCCGGCCGTTCGCCGTGCACGCGCGGCGGGCCGTGGTGCTCGCCGGCGGCGGCTTTCCCGCCGGCGCCGCGTGGCGCGAGCGCCACCTGCCGCGCCCCATCGCGCGGCACACGGCCGCGTGCGACGGCTGCACCGGCAGCACGCTGGAGCTGGCGCTCGCCGCCGGCGCCGCGCTCGGCCGCGGCAGCGCCGACAACGCGCTGTGGTTCCCGAGCTCGATCGCGACGCGTGCCGACGGCTCGACGATCGTGTACCCGCACATCGTCCTCGACCGGGCGAAGCCCGGGCTCGTCGCGGTGAACGCGGCGGGCGAGCGCTTCGTCGACGAGGCCGTGTCCTATCACGAGTTCGTGCGCGCGATGTACCGCTCGCACGCGAGCGTGCCCACGATTCCCGCGTGGCTCGTGTGCGACCGCCGCTTCGTGTGGACCTATGGACTCGGCATGATCCGGCCGCGCACGCTGCGGCTCGCACCGTTCGTCGCCCGCGGGTATCTCAAGACGGCGCCGACGCTCGCGGCGCTCGCGGCGGCGATCGGCGTCGACGCCGCCGGCCTCGCGCGCACGGTCGAGCGGCACAACGGCTTCGCGCGCACCGGGCGCGACGAGGACTTCGGCAAGGGCGGCAACGCGTACGACGTCAGCAACGGCGATCCCGCGCACGGTCCCAATCCCTGCCTCGGCTCCATCGCAGCCGCGCCGTTCTGCGCGGTCGCCGTGGAGCCCACGCCGCTCGGCACCAGCCTCGGCCTGCGCACCGACGCGTCGGCGCGCGTCTGCGACGTCGCGGGGCGCCCGATTCCCGGTCTCTACGCGTGCGGCAACGACATGGATTCGCCATTTGGCGGCGAGTACCCGGGCGCGGGCGCGCAGATCGGCCTCGCGATGACGTTCGGCTACGTCGCCGCGATGGCGGCGGCTGCGGATCGCGGCGAGCGGCGGCCGGCGCCAGTCGCGACAGCAGGTCCCTCGCTGCGCTCGGGATGACACCCGGGAACGGGCACGCACCGACATGGGCAGCGTCGGATGCGGGCCGGTGCCTTCGTCGCATCGTCCCGACGCCATCGTCGCATCGTCCCGACGCGCGCCGTCGCGGATGCGGCGCCGGAAGCGACACGGTGTCATTCAGGGGAGCGCAGCGACGAGGGATCTGCTTTCGCGCGGACGCGGCATGAGTCGCAACCGCAGAGCGCCGCTCCACCGGGGGTGGTACCCGGGAGTGCGGGGGGCGGGAACTTCCGCCGGCCGTCAGGCGTGCTCGGGTATCAGCGCCTTCACGCCGGACCACGCGCCGGACTCGACCAGCGCCTTGGCGGTCTCGCGCAACTCCGAGGCGACGACCGCGGCGGCCGTCGACAGCCGCTTCGGCGACAGCGAATAGAGGAAGTTGCGCCGGACCATCCGCGCGTCGGAGATGGCGAGCGCGCGCCACTCGCGGCCGCGCGTGCCCTCGGGGTGGATGGCCGCCATCGGCTTGATCGTGGCGCCGATGCCTTCGTAGACGCAGCTCATCAGCAGCGTCAGCGAGTCGATCTCGGCGACGACGTGCGGCGTCAGGTTGCGCTGCTCGAACTCGGCGGCGATGCGCCGGCGCAGGCCGTGCTCGCCAGTGGGCAGGATCAGCGGCAGCGCCGCCGCCTCGGCGATCGTGACGCTGCGGCGGCGCGCCGGCACCAGCGCGCTGTGCTTCGGCAGCAGCACGAAGAGCTCCTCCTCCAGCAGCAGGTCGACGGTCGCGTCGGGCGCGACGTCCCCGCTGAACAGCACGGCGAGGTCGAGCTGGCCCAGCCGCATCATCTGGCCCAGGTGGCCGCTCATGCCCTCGACCACGTTGAGCAGGATGCTGGGATACCGTTCGCGGACGCGGCGAACGAGCGGGAGCCCGAGCGCCGCGACCGTCGTGGCCGGCAGGCCGACCGAGACCATGCCGTGCACGGCGCCCGACTCCTGCCGCGCGATCGACATCGCCTGCTCGAGCTGGCGCAGCATGAACCGGGCGTGGTGGTAGAGCGCGAGCCCGTTCTCGGTGGGCGCGACACCGCGCGACGAGCGCTTGAGCAGCGGCCGGCCCACCTCGTCCTCGAGCTTCGACAGCTGCTGGCTCAACGCGGGCTGGGCGACGAAGAGCTGGCGCGACGCCTTCGACAGGCTCCCGCTCTCGACGATGTGGGTGAAATAGCGAAGCTGGCGCAGGTCCAAGGCGGGGCTCCTCGCGAACGACGGACAAGTATAAGCCCGGCTTATACCCTGTGTCGGAAATCGGTATTTTCCGGCGGCGCGACGCCGTACCTAGACTGCGACCGAGGGACGCGTCGTGCGCCGGCGCGCGGGAGGCCCGTGCGACGCGCGACACGGACGATCGGGCGCGGTCCGCACCGGGCCCCGACACCAGGAGGAGACGACGAATGGGAAGCGAGAAGAAGGACGGCGCTGCCGTGGTGGCATCGTCGCGCCGGCGCCGCGTGCTGAAGGCCGGCGCAGCCCTGACCGGCGCGTGCGCGCTCGGCGTTCCGCTGATCGGCCGCGGCCAGGCGGAGAAGATCAAGATCGGACACCTGACGCCGCTGACCGGCTTCCTCGGCGCGCTCGGCGAGTACTCGGTGATGGGCATCAAGATCGCGACCGACGAGATCAACGGCTCCGGCGGCGTGCTGGGCCGCCAGCTCGACGTGATCAGCGAGGACTCGGTCAACCCGCAGGTCGCGGCGACGAAGGCGCAGCGGATGATCGAGCGCGACGGTGTCGTGCTGCTGATGGGCGAGATCAACTCGGCGTCGGCGCTGACGATCTCGCAGGTCGCCGCGCGCTACAAGAAGCTGTTCCTCTCCATCGGCGCACGCTCCGACGTGCTGCGCGGCAAGAACTGCAACCGGTACACGTTCCACGTCGACATCCCGGTCACCGTGATGGTGAATGCGGCCGGGCAGGCGCTGCTGCGCGACAACCTGGTCAAGGGCAAGAAGGTCTACAGCCTGACCGCCGACTACCTGTTCGGCCACGACCTCGCGAAGGCCGCGAAGAACTTCTACACGGCGAACGGCGCCACGCAGATCGGCGACGAGCTGGTCGCGACCGACGTCACCGACTTCTCGCCGTACCTGCTCAAGATCCGGCAGGCGAAGCCCGACCTCGTGTCGACCAACCTGGCCGGCAACCAGGTGACGAACTTCGTCAAGCAGTACGCCGAGTTCGGCCTGCCGTATCCGGTGGCCGGGTTCAACCTCAACACCGCCGACGCGTGGGCGGCGGGCGAGGGCAACCTCTCCGGAATCTGGCCGACGGTGTGGCACCACGAGCTCACGACGCCCGGATCGAAGGCGTTCGTCGCCGAATTCCTGAAGCGGTACGGCAAGCCGCCCGAGAACCACGCGTGGATCGAGTACGTGTCGCTCAAGATCATCGCGCAGGCGATGAAGGACACGAACTCGACCGACACCGACAAGCTGATCGCCTACTTCGAGTCCGAGGCACAGTTCGACATCCTGAAGGCGCGCAAGGGCTACTTCCGGTCCTGGGACCACCAGCTGATGCAGGAGGCCTACCCGTTCACCGTCAAGGCCAAGGGTCAGGCGCGGGACAAGTGGGACTTCCTCAAGTTCGGCGAGGCGGTGCCGGCGCCGAACCAGCCGCTCGAGCTCCTCGCGCCCACGAAGGCCGAGAACACCTGCGTGATGTAGGTCCGCGCCGGGACCGCCGCCGCGCCGCGCGGCGGTGATCCCGGCGGCGCGGCCGCCTGCGCGCGGCGGCGGCGCCGGCGCATTCGCGACACCGGCATCGACATGCAATTCACCTTCCTGCTCGAGCAGGTCGTCAACGGCCTCGTCCTCGGCGGCTACTACCTGCTGCTGGCGCTCGGGCTGTCGCTGATCTTCAGCGTCGGCGGGATCGTCAACCTCGCGCACGGCGCGTTCTACGCGCTGGGCGCCTACCTGGCGCTCGAGGTCAGCAACCGGCTGGGCTTCGCCGCCAGCGTGGCGATCGCGCCCGCGCTGGTGGGACTGCTGGGCATCGCGTTCGAGCGCTTCCTGCTGCGCCGCTTCTACACGGCCGACCCGATCCTGAGCCTGCTCGTGACGTTCGGGCTCGCGATGGTGGCCGAGCAGCTCCTCCGGATGATCTGGGGCGCGGCGCCGCTCGCCTACGGGATGCCGCCGGCGTTCAAGGGCAACGTCATCGTCGGCGACTTCCTGTTCTCGCGCTACCGGCTGTTCCTGCTCGCCGTGGTCCTCGTCGTGATGACCGGACTGTGGCTGCTGCTGCACAAGACGTCGTTCGGCCGCGTGGTCCGCGCCGGGATCCAGCGGCCCGACATGGTCGCGGCGCTCGGCATCCGCCTGCAGCCGTACATGACGGCGATCGTCGTCCTCGGCGTGGCCACGGCGGCGCTCGGCGGCGTGCTGTTCGGGCCGATCGCGGTCGTCCACCCGGCGATGGGCACCGAGATCATGACCGTGGCCTTCGTCGTCGTCGTGATCGGCGGGCTGGGCAGCTTCTGGGGCGTCGTGCTGGCGGCGCTGCTGGTCGGCGTCGTGCGCGGCATCACGATCCACTTCGAGCCCGCCGCGGGCGAGGCGTCGATGTACGTGCTGATGTTCCTCGTGCTGATGTTCCGTCCGCGCGGCCTGCTCGGCGAGCGCATCGAGCGCTTCGAATGACGGCGCGGCGCCCCGGCAACGCGCGGACGCGGCCGCTGCTGGCCGTTGCGATCGGGCTCGTCGCGCTGCCGTTCGCGATGCGCGCCATCGGCCTGACGCTCGACACGGCGATCGTCGTCGTCGTGCTGTGCATGGCGACGATGAGCCTCAACCTGCTCGTCGGCTACACGGGCCTCGTGTCGTTCGGGCACAGCGCGTGGTTCGGCATCGGCGGCTACGCGGCGGCGATCGCGCAGCTGCGCTGGTTCCCCGGCCAGTTCGTCGCGCCGATGCTGTTCTCGGTCGCGTTCACGTCGTTGCTCGCGCTCGTCGTCGGCTTCCTGATCCTGCGCCGGCGCGGCGTCTACTTCTCGCTGCTGACGCTCGCGCTGTGCGCACTCACGTTCGCGATCGCGTTCCGCTGGACGAGCCTCACCGGCGGCGAGGGCGGCCTGGGCGGCCTCCAGCGCGGCAAGCTCGGGCCGATCGACCTCGACAGCGACGTCGCGTACTACGCGCTGGTCGCGCTGGTCGGGTTCGCGGCGGCGTACGCGATGCTGCGCGTCGTGCGCTCGCCGTTCGGCCACGTGCTGGTGGCGATCCGCGAGAACGAGCAGCGCGCGACGTTCCAGGGCTACGACACCGACCGCTACAAGCTCGGGGCGTTCGTGCTGTCGAACGCGGTGACCGCGCTCGCCGGCGCGCTGCTCGTGTTCGACCATCGCCTCGCGGCCGCCGAGTCGACGACCGTCGCCTTCTCCGGCGAGCTCCTCGCGATGGTGGTGATCGGCGGCATGCGGAGCTTCCTCGGGCCTGCGCTGGGCGTCCTCTTCTACATCCTGTTCCGCGAGTTCTTCTCGATCTGGACCGACAACTGGCTGCTGTGGTTCGGCCTCACGTTCGTCGGCTTCGTGCTGTTCTCGCCGACCGGTCTCACCGGCATCTGGGCGAAGCTCGAGCGGCGCTGGCGGCCGCCGCCGGAGGAGAGCGCCGCGATGAGCCGGCGGAAGATCTACGAAGGCCTGCCGCTGCCGGCGTTCCTGCGGCCGACAGTGCCGCACGGCACCATGCTGGAAGTGGCCGGCGTGGCGAAGCACTTCGGCGGCATCCGGGCGGTCAGCGATGCGAGCCTCGCCGTCGCGGCCGGCGAGATCCACGCGCTGATCGGTCCCAACGGCGCCGGCAAGACGACGCTGTTCAACCTGGTGTCGGGCCTGTACGCGCCCGACCGCGGCAGCGTGCGGCTCGGCGGAACGGAGATCGGCGGGCAGCCGCCCAGCCGCATCTGCAGGCAGCGGCTCGCGCGGTCGTTCCAGATCACGAACCTGTTCCGCGGCCTTTCGATCTACGAGAACCTGCGGCTGTCGGTGCAGGGATGCCACCGCGCGCGCTTCGGCATGTGGCGCGACGTCGACGCGTACGCCGACATCCACGCGGAGACGGCGGAGCTCGTGAAGTTCCTGGGTCTCGAGGGCATCGAGGAGATCGAAGGCGGCGCGCTGTCGTACGGTGGCCAGCGGCTGGTCGACATGGGCATCGCGCTCGGGTCGAAGCCGCACGTGCTGCTGCTCGACGAGCCGCTGGCGGGCCTCGCGGCGGGCGAGCGCGAGCGCGTGTCGAACCTGGTGAAGACCATCGCCGCCAACGTGCCGGTGCTGATCGTCGAGCACGACATCGACCGCGTTCTGGGCTTCTCGCAGCGCGTGACCGTGATGAACCAGGGCGAGGTGCTGATGGACGGCACGCCCGCCGAGGTGCGGGCCGACCGCCGCGTGCAGGAGGTCTACACGGGCACCGGCACGCCGCCGGTCACCGGCCGCGCCGCCGGCGACGCGCGCGAGCGGCCGTACGTGCTGCGCTTCACCGATGTCGACGCGTTCTACGGCAAGAGCCACATCCTGAACAAGGCGTCGCTCGACGTCCGGGAAGGCGAGATCGTTGCGCTGCTCGGCCGCAACGGCGCCGGCAAGTCGACGCTGCTGAAGGCGCTCGCCGGGCTGGTGCCGCCCGCCGGCGGCACGATCGAGTTCGCCGGCCGGCAGATCGCCGGGTTGCCGGCGCCGGACATCGCGCGGCTCGGCATCGGCTACGTGCCGCAGGGGCGCGGGCTCTTCGCCGGCATGACGGTCGCCGAGAATCTCGCGCTCGGCCGCCTCGCGCGCGCGACCGACGGCAGCACCGGCGTCGTATGGAGCGACGAGCGCATCTACGAGCGCTTTCCGCGGCTGGCGGAGCGGCGCCACGTCCCCGCCGACTACCTGTCGGGCGGCGAGCAGCAGATGGCCGCCGTCGCGCGTGCGCTGTCGGGCAACGTGAAGCTGCTGCTGCTCGACGAGCCGTTCGAAGGCCTGGCACCCGCCGTCGTGCAGGAGCTCTTTTCCGTGTTCGACCGGCTGCGCGGCGAGTGCGCGATCGTGATCGTCGAGCACAATCTCGACCTCGTGCTGGCGCTCGCCGACCGCGTGTTCGCGCTGGAGCGTGGCGCGGTGTTCCACCAGGGGCCCGCGCAGCCGCTGCTCGAGGACCTCGCATACCGCAAGCAGATCCTGTGGCTGTGACGTCCGCAGCCCCGCACCCGAGGAGTCATGCCCGTGAACGACCACCCTGTCCCGCCGCGAACGGACGCCCAGCCGGGCATCACGCGCGGACCGCTGGTCGCCGGCGACTGGGTCGCCGGCGACGGTCCCGCCTTCGCCGTGCTCGACAAGTACCGGCTGCGCGCCGGCGCGGAGGTGACGGCCGCCGGCCGCGAGCAGGTCGCGCGTGCCGTCGACGCCGCGCACGCCGCGTTCCGCCGCGGCGCGCCCTCGCCGTACGAGCGCGGCGCGATCCTCGAGCGGGCGGCCGCGCGGGTCGAGGCGCGCACGGCCGACTTCGTGCGCACGATGCAGATGGAGGCCGGCTTCACGGAATCCGACGCCGCGGGCGAAGTCCGGCGCTGCGTGCAGACGCTGAAGCTCTCCGGCGAGGAGGCCCGCCGCCTCGCCGGCGAGGTCGTGCCGCTGGCCGGCGCGCCGCAGCAGGCGGGCCGGCTCGGATTCACGCTGCGCGTGCCGCTCGGCGTCGTCGCCGCGATCACGCCGTTCAACTCGCCGCTCAACACGGTCGCGCACAAGGTGGCGCCCGCGTTCGCCGCGGGCAACGCCGTCGTGCTGAAGCCGGCGTCGTACACGCCGTTGACGGCGTGCCTGCTCGCCGACGCGCTGATCGACGCTGGCGTCCCGCGCGGATTCCTGTCGGTGCTGCCCGGCGGCGCGCAGGTCGCGAACTGGCTGCTCGCCGACGAGCGCGTCCGCTTCTTCGCGTTCACCGGCAGCACCGAGGTGGGCCGCGAGATCCAGCGTGCCGCGGGCCTGCGCCGCACGCAGATGGAGCTGGGCTCGATCGCGTGCACGATCGTCTGCGACGACGCGCGCCTCGACACGGCGCTGCCCAAGATCGTCAACGCCGGCTACCGGAAGGCAGGACAGGTGTGCACGTCGATCCAGCTGCTCCTCGTGCACGCGGCCATCGCTGGCGACGTGCGCGCGCGCCTGGCCGCGCAGGTCGCGGCGCTGCCTTACGGTGATCCGTACGACCCCGCCACCGTGGTCGGGCCGGTGATCAGCGAGGAGAACGCGATCCGCATCGAAGCGTGGATCGACGAAGCGGTGGCCCGGGGCGCCTCGCGGCTCGCCGGCGGCACGCGCAACGGCGCCGTGGTGCCGCCGACGCTGCTCGCGGACATCGACGACCGGATGAGCGTCGGCTGCCGCGAGATCTTCGGCCCCGTCATGTGCCTCGTCACGTTCGCGACGCTCGACGACGCGATCGCGCGCGTCAACGCGACGCCGTTCGGGCTCGCGACCGGCATATTCACCAATCGGCTGGACGACGCGCTCGCGGCCGCGCGGCGGCTCGAGGTCGGCGGCGTGCACGTCAACGAGACGTCGAGCTCGCGCGTCGACCTCATGCCCTACGGCGGCTCCAAGGACAGCGGCTTCGGGCGCGAAGGCCCGCGCTACGCGGTGCACGAGATGACCGAGGAGCGCATCGTGACGATCTCGGTTGCGTAGCGTGCAGATCGCCGTCTTCACCAAGAACCGCAGCAACCCCGCCTACGAGGCCGCGCGGATGGGCGCGGACCGTGCGGCGGCGTGGCTCGGCGCGCGCACGCTGCACTTCGTGCCGGCGACCGACGACGACCCGGCCGAGCAGAGCGCGCTGATCGACGAGGCGCTCGCCATCGCGCCGGACGCGATCGTGCTCTCGCCGGTCCACGCGACGCGCGTGGATGCCGCGATCCGCCGGATCGCCGCGGCCGGCATTCCGCTGGCGGCGTTCGTCAACCCGGTCGCCGCGGCGCCGTGCGTGACGTACATTGGCGCGGACGACTACGCGCTGGCGTTCGAGGTCGCGCAGCGCCTGTTCGCGCACCTCGCCGGGCGCGGCAGCGTGCTCGCGGTCTCGGGGCCCGTCGCGTCGGCGACGAGCATTCCGCGCATGCGCGCGTTCGCCGACGCGGCCGCGCGGCATCCGGGCATCGTCGTCGCGGCCACGTGCGTGGGCGACTACCGCCGCGACGTCGCGCGCGCCGCCGTCGCGCAGGTCCTGGCCGCCGGCACGGCATTCGCCGGCTGCTTCGCCGCCAACGACGTGATGGCGCTGGGCGCGCTCGACGCGCTGCACGCCGCCGGCCGCGCTGCCGCCGTGGTCGGCGTGAACGCGATCCCCGAGGCGATCGCCGCGATCCGGCGAGGCGAGATGCTGGCGACGGCGGACTTCAGCGCGATGCGCATGGCGTTCCTCGCCACCGAGTGCGCGATCCGCCACCTGCGCGGCGAGCCGGTGCCCGCCGAAATCGCGCTGCCGGTCGAGATCGTCGACCGCCACAACTGCGCCGCGTGGGACCTGCCGTTCGCGCAGCGGCCCCTGCCGACGCTCGCGGAGACGGTCCGATGAGATTGTGGCAGAGCCGGTTCTCGCCGTTCGCGCGCAAGGTGCTGGTACTCGCGCACGAGCTCGGCATCGCCGACCGGATCGTTGCGCACGACACCGACCCGCACACCGACGAGGGCCTGCGGCGCGTGAATCCGCTGTGCAAGGTCCCGACGCTGGTGCTCGCCGACGGCCGCGCCGTCTACGACTCGCGCGTGATCTGCGACTACCTGCTGGCGCTGGGCGAGGCGTCGCGCGTCGCCGGCCCGCGGGACCGGGACTCGTGGGAAATCGCGCGGGACCACGCGCTGGGCGACGGCATCTGCGACGCCGCGGTGGCGCTGCGCGGGGAGAAGCTGCGGCTGCCGGGCGAGCAGTCCGCGCACTACATGGACCGCCAGCGGGCGGCGATCCTCGCCGGCTGCGACGTCCTCGCCGCCGACGTCGACCGGCTCCGCGACCGCGTGGACATCGGCGCCATCGCGATCGCATGCGCGCTCGGCTACCTCGACCTGCGCCACCCCGAGATCGACTGGCGCCGCGGGCGCGGGGCGCTGGCGCAGTGGTTCGTGCAGTTCGCGGCGCGGGACTCGATGCGGGCGACGGCGATCGCCGCGCCGTAGTTCGCTACCCGGGACGCCCGTCGCTGCGCGGCCGCCAGTAGACGGGCGCGTACTTCGCGCACCACGGCACCATGCAGGCGGCCCAGCAGAGCGCGGCGGCGAGGAACCAGGCGCCGCTGCCGACGAGCTCGCCGCCGATGCGCAGCACCGCGGCGACCTGCAGCAGCTGGAAGAGCCGCCACGTCAGCGCGTCCGCCGCGAGCGTGCGCCCGGAGTGGCCGCAGGTGACCCGCGTCACCATCGCCACCAGCAGCGACGCGGCGAAGCCGATCGTCAGCGCGTGCAGCGGGGCGAGCCCCAGCCCGCGGCCCCCCGCCAGCATCCACAGCGAGCTCGCGCCGGCGAGCAGGAGGCCGATGCCGTACCAGACGAAGCCGACGTGCAGCATCGCGAGCAGGCGGTTCTTCATGCTCTGCACGAAGCCCCAGCGCACGGTGATCGCGATCATCACGGCCGCGGCGGGGAGGTCGACGAGCCACGTCCAGCCGGCGAGCCCGACCGCGGACACTGCCGCGTGGGCGACCGCCGCGCCGACCATCAGCGCCAGCAGCCACCCCGGCCGGAACGCCGTGACGAACGGCACGACGCCGGACGTGAAGAACGGGATCATCCGGTGGCAGACGGTGACGAACACCGGCAGCAGGAAGAGCCACACGCCGGCGGCCGCCACCAGCGGATATGCGGCGGTGCCGTAGGCGGCGAACGCGACCACGCAGCTCACGCCGGCGGTGAGACCTGCGGCGACGAGGATCGCGTGGATGCGATCCGGATTGGCGCTGGCGCGGATCAGCAGCACGAACCGGAACAGCAGCCACAGCCATGCGGCCGCGTAGACGGCGGCCGCCACGCGCACCGCGTCGATGCCGGCGGCCTGCAGCGGCACGAGCGAGAGCGCTGCAACGGCCGCGACGACGCCGGCCGGCGCCCAGTCGCGCGCCGGCGGCGGCGCGACGCCGAGCCAGCGCGGGCCGGCGGTGAACATGAAGCCGAACATGAAGAACGGCGCGAACCCGCAGGTCATCACCAGCGCGTGCACGACGGTGTCCGGCATCGCCGATGCAGGCGGCGGCAGTCCGGGCAGCACGCGCGCGGCCAGCACCCACAGCCACCAGAGCGAGGCCACGGCGATCTGCGCGACGCCGGCCAGGAAGAAGAGCCGGTGCGGGACGGTCAGCAGTAGACGCGCAGGGCCCGCGGCATCGCCGCCCATCCGGGCTTCGAACGTGCGCAGCATCGCGTGTTCCTTCAGGCCATGGCCGGCGCAGGCCGCGCGCCGGTCAGCAGGTACGCGATGAGCTCGCGCACCGGACGGATCTCGCTGCCGAAGGGCAGCGCCGACGCGCCGCGGAAGAAGAGCCCCTTCGCGACGTCGCCGCGCAGCGCGGCGGCGAGCTGCATGTCGATGCAGAACTGGCCGATCTTGGCCACGCCGTCGCGCAGCCCGCACTGGATCAGGCACTCGAACTTGAGCGCGCAGCGCGGCTTCTTGCGCGCCGCGGCGGTGAGCTTCGGCAGGTGCTTGAGGTAGCTGTCGAGCCACGGCGTGCGCACGGCGCGCGCCGGCAGCCCGGCCACGCTCATGAACTCGACGATGTCCTCGGGCTGCGCGCCCGCCAGCACGCGCTTGAACGCGATGTCGGCGTCGCCTTCCTCGGTGACCGCGAACGCGGTGCCGACCTGCACGGCCGCCGCGCCCAGCGACATCAATTCGCACACGCGCTCGTGCGTGTTGATGCCGCCGGCGGGAATCAGCGGGATCGCGCCGTCGGCGATGCCCTCGGCCCGGAAGAACGCCTGCGTCTCCGGCAGCACGCGCTCGAAGTCGAACCGCGGATCGGTCAGGTCCTCGATCTTCGCCGCGCCCAGGTGACCGCCGGCATAACGCGGGTGCTCGATGACGACGGCGTCGGGCAGCCGTCCCTTGCGCGCCCACTTCCTGACGACGAGCGCGATGCCGCGGGCGTCGGACAGGATCGGGATCAGCGCGACGTCCGGGTGCTCCGCCGCGAGTTCCGGCAGGTCGAGCGGGAGGCCCGCGCCGACGACGATCGCATCCGCGCCGCTCGCGCACGACTGCCGCACGTAGGCCGCGTACTCGGACACCGCGCGCATCACGTTGACCGCGACCATGCCGAGGCCGGCCGCGAGCGACTTGGCCGCGCGGATCTCGCGGTCCAGCGCCGCGAGGTTCGCGGCGTCGACGGTCGCCTTGTCGCCGTTCCTGCTCTGCGCCATCAGGTCGGGATGGTGGCGGCGCAGGTCGACGCTGGAGATCGTGCCGACGCCGCCCGCGCCGGCCACGGCGCCCGCGAGGCGATGCGCGGAGATGCCGACGCCCATGCCGCCCTGCACGATCGGCAACACGCTGCGCCCGCGGATGGTGAGCGGGGGCAGGTCGGGGGCACCGGCGGACGCCGGTGCCGAAACCGCGGTGAGGAGCGCGCTCATGGGCGGCCACCGGCGGGCCGGGGCGGTAACGGGGGAGGTGACAGCCTACGGACGGCCCGGGCCGGTGTCCTTGACGCCGGTCATGAACGCACGGGGCGGCGGCGGACCGATTGACCCGGCGGGAGCGCTCCGGCAGGATCGCCCCACGCCAGGCGCGGTCTTTGCACCTCGCCCGGCTCCCGCCACGCGTTGCCCCCAGCCTCCGGAGACCTCATTGAAGAAGCGCCGCTTCCTGCAGTTCGCAGGCTCGTCCTCGCTCGTCGCCCTCGTCGCCGGCCGCGTGCCCGCGCTCGCGGCCAGGGCGCCGTTCCAGCGCGTGCGCCCCACCGATCCGGGCTGGCCGGCGCCCGCTCTCTGGGACGCGCTGAACCGGCAGGTCGGCGGCCAGCTGATCAAGGTGCCGCCGCTCCTTGCAGCGTGCGCGAACGCCGGCTCCCCGGCGTGCGACGAGGTCCTCGCCAACCTGCGCAATCCGTACTTCATCGGCGAGCAGCCGGCCGGCACGCAGACGTCGGGCTGGATCGACGGCTGGCGCTCCGCGCCGAGCGCCTATGCCGTCGCGGCGAAGACGACCGCCGACGTGGTCGCCGCCGTCGACTTCGCGCGCACGCACCGGCTGCGCGTCGTCGTGAAAGGCGCCGGGCACAGCTACCAGGGGACGTCGAACGCACCGGATTCGCTGCTGATCTGGACGCGGCCGATGGACGCGATCACGCTGCACGATGCGTTCACGCCGCAGGGCTGCGGCGGGCGGCGGGCGGCGGTGCCGGCCGTGTCGGTGCAGACGGGCGCGCGCTGGCTGCCCGTGTACAACGTGGTGACCACGCAGGCCGGGCGCTACGTGCAGGGCGGCGGCTGCGCGACCGTGGGCGTCGCCGGCCTCGTCACCGGTGGCGGCTTCGGCAGCTTCTCCAAGCACTACGGCATGGCCGCCGCGGGACTGCTCGAGGCCGAGGTCGTCACCGCCGACGGCGCCGTGCGCATCGCGAACGCGTGCACGAACGCGGACCTGTTCTGGGCGCTGAAGGGCGCGGGCGGCGGCAGCTTCGGCGTCGTCACGCGGCTCACGCTGCGCACGCGCGAGATTCCGGAATTCTTCGGCGGCGTGCTGGGGACGATCCAGGCCACGTCCGACGCCGCGTTCCGCCGGCTGATCGCGCGCTTCATGTCGTTCTACGCGGAGGCGCTCTTCAACCCGCACTGGGGCGAGACCGTGTACTTCCGTCCCGACAATTCGCTGGTGCTCGGCATGGTGTTCCACGGCCTCACGCAGGCGCAGGCGGTGGCGGTGTGGAAGCCGTTCCTCGATTGGGTGGCCGCCGCGCCGCAGGATTACACGATGGCGGCACCGCCGCGCATCGTCGCGGTGCCGGCGCGCCACTGGTGGGATCCGGTCTACCTCCGCCAGAACCTGCCGGAGACGATCGTCGCCGACGCGCGCCCCGGCGCGCCGGAGGACCACGTGTTCTGGGCCGGGAACCAGGACGAGGCGGGCTTCTTCCTGCACGGCTACGAGTCGGCGTGGCTGCCGGCCGCGCTGTTGCGGCGCGACCGGCAGGGAAGCCTCAACGACGCGCTGTTCGAGGGCAGCCGCCAGTGGAAGGTGTCGCTGCACTTCAACAAGGGTCTCGCCGGGGCACCGCCCGAGGCGGTGGCCGAGGCGCGCGACACATCGACGAATCCGGCGGTGCTGTCGGCGTTCGCGCTGGCCATCGTCGCGGGCGGCGGGCCGCCTGCATATCCGGGCATGCCCGGCCCCGGCCCGGACCTCGCGCAGGCGCGCCGCGACGCCGCCGCGATCGGCCGGGCCACCGGCGTGTTGCGCGCCTTGGTGCCGGACGCGGGCTCGTACGTGTCCGAGGCCGGCTTCTTCGACGCCGATTGGCGGCGCCGCTACTGGGGCAAGAACTACGCGCGGCTGCGCACGGCGAAGCGCAAGTACGATCCGGACGGACTCTTCATCGTCCACCACGGCGTCGGCAGCGAGGACTGGAGCGCCGACGGGTTCACGCGGCTCGCCTGAGTCCGCGAAGTTGCGTGCCTAGCCGCGCACCTCGATGACCGGGACGTGCGCCGACAGTCGCGCCAGCAGGTCGGGCGCGAGCGTGACGCCCGACGGTGCGGCGGCGACGAGGTCGACGCTGGCGCATCCCGTCGGCCGGAACGGCTGCAGGATCCAGCGGCTGATGCCGCGCGCGGCGAGTTCGCGGGCCAGCCGCTCGAGCACGTCCGGTGGCGAGACGTCCGGGTGGATCGTCGTGCGGACCTCGTAGCCCACGCCGGCGGCAAGCACGAGGTCGAGGCTCGCCAGCGCGGCATTGCCGCTGTCGGTCACCCCGGTGACCGACGCGTAGTGCGCGCCCGGCGCCTTCACGTCGAGGCCGACCCAGTCGACCTGCGGCAGCACCTGCGCGAGGCGGCGCGGGTACGCGCCGCCCGTGTGCAGCCCGATCGCGTAGCCCAGCCCGCGCACGGTTTCGAGCGCGCCCGCGAGCGCCGCCTGCGCCGTCGGCTCGCCGCCCGAGAAGACGACGGCGTCGAGCAGGCCGCGCCGCGTCCCGAGCCAGTCGACGATGCGCGCGAAGTCGTGCTCGTCCTCGCCGCGCGCCGGCCGCAGGTGCGGGTTGTGGCAGTACGCGCAGATCCACGGGCACCCCTGGCAGAACACGACGGCGGCCAGCGCGTCCGGGTAGTCGGTCGCGGTGAACGGCACGAAGCCGCCGACGCGCAGTGGCGTCGTGGCGCCGGGCCGTGCCGCCTGCACGGGGCTCTCGGGTTGCATGGTCGCGAACATCCGCAATAACCGAGCCAGGCTCGATACTCCCGGGGGCTCAGCCGGCCGTCGCGACGCGCGCCTCGCGGAAGAACCGGCGCTCGCAATGCTCGCCCTTCTTGCCGATGTTGAACGACGCGACGGGACGGTGGTAGCCCATCACGCGTGTCCAGACCTCGCAGCGCTGCCGCTCGGCGTCGGTCAGCGTCAGCGGGTCGGCGAGGTGGGCGGCTTCGGTCATCGTGTTCATGCGGATCCTCCGGTTAGGGTCATTTCACGAAGGGACGCCGAGGCGCAGAGAAAAGGCACGCACGGCAGCCTAGTGTGCTTCTCTGCGTCTCTGCGCCTCTTCGTGACGGGTTCTTGACGCGCACTATGCGGCAAGCTTGCGCCGCTTCTCGGCCAGCTTCTCCTCGTCGCAGCGCGGGCAGAACTCGTGCTCGCCGGCGAGGTAGCCGTGCTTCGGGCAGATCGAAAACGTCGGCGTCACCGTGACGTACGGCAGGCGGAAGCGCTCGAGCGCGCGGCGCACCAGCGCCTTGCACGCGGCCGCGGACGACAGCCGCTCGCTCATGTATAGGTGCAGCACGGTGCCGCCCGTGTACTTCGTCTGCAGCTCCTCCTGCCGGCTCAGCGCCTCGAACGGGTCGTCGGTGAAGCCGACCGGCAGCTGCGAGCTGTTCGTGTAATACGGCTGCTCCGGCGTTCCGGCCTGCAGGATGTCCGGCCAGCGCTTGCGGTCCTCCTTCGCGAACCGGTACGTCGTGCCCTCGGCCGGCGTTGCCTCGAGGTTGTACATGTGGCCGGTCGCTTCCTGGAACTCGACCATCCGTGCGCGCAGGTGGTCGAGCAGCCGCACGGCGAACGCGTGGCCGTACGGCGTCGCGATGTCGTCGTGGTCGCGCGTGAAGTTGCGGATCATCTCGTTGATGCCGTTGACGCCGATCGTCGAGAAGTGGTTGCGCAGCGTGCCGAGGTAGCGCTTCGTGTACGGGAAGAGTCCCTGGTCGATCAGCCGCTGGATGACCTTGCGCTTGACCTCGAGGCTGTCGCGCGCGTATCCGAGAAGCTCGTCGATGCGCTCGTACAGCCCGATCTCGTCGCCGGCGTACAGGTAGCCGAGCCGCGCGCAATTGAGCGTGACCACGCCGACGGACCCGGTCTGCTCGGCCGAGCCGAAGAGCCCGTTGCCGCGCTTTAAGAGCTCGCGCAGGTCGAGCTGCAGCCGGCAGCACATCGACCGGATCATGTTGGGCTTGAGCTCGGAGTTCACGAAGTTCTGGAAGTACGGCAGCCCGTACTTCGCCGTCATCGCGAACAGCGGCTCGCAGTTCGGGTGGTCCCAGGCGAAGTCCGGCGTGATGTTGTACGTCGGGATCGGGAACGTGAACACGCGGCCCTTGGCGTCGCCGGTGGTCATCACCTCGATGTACGCGCGGTTGATGACGTCCATCTCCGCCTGCAGGTCGCCGTACGTGAACGGCATCTCCTGCCCGGCGATCACCGGGATCTGCTCGCGCAGGTCCTCCGGGCACACCCAGTCGAACGTGAGGTTGGTGAACGGCGTCTGCGTGCCCCAGCGCGACGGCACGTTGAGGTTGTAGATCAACTCCTGGATGCACTGCTTGACGGCGTCGTAGCTCATCGCGTCGCGGCGGACGAACGGCGCCATGTACGTGTCGAACGACGAGAACGCCTGCGCGCCCGCCCACTCGTTCTGCAGCGTGCCGAGGAAATTGACGATCTGGCCGACCGCGCTCGACATGTGCTTGGGCGGGCCCGCCTCGACCTTGCCGGGCACGCCGTTCAGGCCCTCGTGCAAGAGCTGCCGCAGCGACCAGCCGGCGCAGTAGCCGGCCAGCATGTCGAGGTCGTGGATGTGCACGTCGCCGTCGCGGTGCGCGCGGCCGATCTCCGGCGCGTACACGTGCGACAGCCAGTAGTTGGCGACGACCTTGCCGGAGACGTTGAGGATCAGACCGCCGAGCGAGTAGCCCTGGTTGGCGTTGGCGTTGACGCGCCAATCCTTCTGCTCGAGGTACTCGTCGACGGAGGCGGCGACGTCGACGAGCGTCTTGCTGTCGGCGCGCAGTCGCTCGTGGCGGTCGCGGTAGACGATGTACGCGCGCGCCGTGTGGAACCAGCCGGCGCCCGCGAGCGTGTGCTCGACGCAGTCCTGGATCGTCTCGATGTCGGGGGCGCCGCCCGTGTGCCGGTGCGCGAGGACCCGGCCGACGGCCACGGCCAGCGCCTGCGCCTCCTCGGTGTCGAATTCCCCGGTGGCCGCGCCGGCCCGCTCGATCGCCGAGGCGATCTTGGTGAGGTCGAAGGGCACCCGGTGGCCGCCGCGCTTGACGACCTCGGCCGGGAGGGCGGGAGCTTCGGGGGAGCGGGCGAACGCGCCGCGTAGCGGCACCGATTCTTGCAGCGACATCGAGGAGCCTCCTTGACGAGCCGGCCCGGTCGCTAGCCGGGCCGGGCACAATATCTTGTGGTCTGAGGGGAGGCTAATCCCAAGGTCTGGCGTCCGGCAACCGGACTCGGGATTTCCTTGACATTTGTCAAAGTCTGGCCGGCGACCGGCCAACGGACTGTAGCCAAATCCGCAACATGGCGCTCGAAGTTCGTGTGCTACAGCAACATTCTCCCGATGCCTGCGGACGCCGCGAGCCGCCGGGCCGGGGCGGCGAGGGCGGGCCGGCTCAAGGCGCCTTCGTCCACTTCGCCGGACCTTCGGCGAAGCGTTTCGCGAGCTGCTGCAGCGACCACGCGTTGCCGCGCGCGAAGTGCGCGTAGACGCCGTCGTACTTGTCGCCGGTGCCGTAGCCCGGCTGCACGATCGTCACGCGCGTCGCTTCCGGGCCCGCGGCGTCGAGGAAGATCACCGTGTGCAGCGTCTGGAACGTCGGCGCGTCGAACGCGGTGGAGGGCGGGGCCTGCGTGTTGCGGATCGCGAGCACCCGCTCCGGAACGAACGCGACGATCTCGTTGCGGATGTTCCCGGGCGCGCCGATCTTCCCCTGCGGGTCGTAGGTCGCCTCGATGTGGCCGCCCAGCCGGAAATCCACGAACGCGACCGGCGCCGCCCACGACGCGAAGCCTTCGCTCGTCGTGAACGCCTTCCACACGTCCGCCGCGCGGGCGGGCACCACGATGCTCTGTTGCAGCACCCGCGTGCCGTCGGGCGCGACGTACGACCCGTCGGCGACGGGGTAGGCCGGCGGGGACTGCGCGAACGCGGCGCCGGCGGCGAACGCGACGATGGCGGCAGCGTGGACGGGTGCGCGCATGCGAGTGCCTCCGATCGACCGCAGCGACGGTCCCGTTGACCCGCCCTTACGGCAGCGACTGGCTGATCCGGTACAGCCCTTCCAGCACGAGGTTGTCCTGCAGCTGGAACGGCACCGCGAGCCGCGGCGCGAGGGCGCCGGCGGCGCCGCCGGACAGCAGGCACACGACGTCGGGCGTGTGCTTCGACTCCATCGCGTACAGGCGCTCGATCGCGCCCGCCTGCGCGTGCTGGCAGCCGCTCGCGATCGCGTCGACGGTCTGCGTCGGGTACTGGAAGAACTCGCCGCCCTGGTCGGGCAGCGCCGCGGTGCCCTCGTGCAGCGAGCGCAGCATCAGGCCCACGCCGGGCATGATCATGCCGCCCTTGAACACGCCGTCGGCGGTGAGGAAGTCGATCGTCGTCGCGGTGCCGCAGACGACGACCATCGCCGGCCGCCGGCCGAGCAGGTGGTGGGCGCCGATCAGCGCCGCCCAGCGGTCGCTGCCGAGCTGCGCCGGGTTCCGGTAGCAGTTGGTCACGCCGCACTGGCGATCCTGCGGCACCAGCCAGTACGGCTGCGGCGCGTCGGGCCACACCTCGAGCATCCGGATCGTCGTCGCGCGCACGCGCGTGCCGGCGACGTTGGAGATGACGATCTTCGCGGGCGTGGGCAGCCGCGCGAACTGCGCCGGCAGCGCGGTGATCTCCTCCAGCAGCGCGTGACCGGACTCGACGCGATTGTCCTGCGCGCGGCCTTCGCCGGCCGGCACGAAGAGCCCCCACTTGAGGAACGTGTTGCCGACGTCGATCAGCAGCGTGTAGGCGTTTGGCGCGTTCATGGCAGGAGCCGGGGGCAAAACGGGCGAAGCTTACATCGGATCGAGCGGGAAGATCGGACGCACGAGCTTCCGGTACGGATAGACGGAGAGGTCGGCGTTGGTCACGCCCGCGCCCGCGCACTCGACGATGTGCGACGCGATCGGCCGGAAGCCGGCGCGGTAGTGGATGCGCGACTTCAGCATCACGTACCGCTTCTTGCGCGGATCGATGCCGGCGTGCGTGAACACGCCGACGTCGAACGGCTCGTGCGGCCGCTCGGTGACGAGGATCTGCGCGCGGCCGGTGTCGAGCACGCCGGTGCGCCCGAGGTGCGTGCGGATGCCGGTGTACATCGGGCCGGTGAGCGTGAACGTGCCGTCGGTGATCGCCTGCACGCGGCCCTCCACCGCGAGCGGCGCGCCGGCGAGGCCGATCGCCGGCATGTCGGTGTGCCCGCCGAGCGCGAGCCGCACGCGCTGGCCCACGCCGGCGTCGACCATCGCGGCCACCGCCTGCGGATCGCGGATCGGCGCGATCGCGACGTCGTCGAGTTGCTGCTCCAGGATCTGCGCGACGACGGCCATCACGTCCTGCGCGCCGCCGGAGCCGCAGTTGTCGCAGTGGTCGATCAGCAGCACCGGCGCGCCGGGGTTCGCGAGGCCGAGCGCCTTCGCGCGGGCGACCGACTCGGACAGCGGCGGCGCGCGGAACACGTACTCGGCGCGCCGCTCCCACGCGACGTCCAGCATGTGCGCGCAGACGGCGCGCGCATCCTCGCGGCCGCCGCGCCGCGCATCGGCGACGACGATCGCCGACAGGCCGGTGTGCGGCGTGTCGGCGTGCGGGAAGGACGGCAGCAGCGTGGCGGCGAGCACGGTGCCGTCGGCCTCCATCCGCCGCGCGAACGCGAGGATGTCGCCGGACGGGCCGTCCTCGGGCGCGTGGCGCATCACCGACGCGAGCAGCGGCTTCCAGCCCCACGCCATCACCGGCTCGATCGTGCCGTCCAGCGCGCCCGCGAGAATGCGGCCCGTGCGCATGCCGGCCTCGTACATGTCGACGTGCGGGTACGTCCGGTAGCCGGTGATCACGGTGGCGTTGTCGACGAGCGTGCCCGACAGGTTCGTGTGGTAGTCGAGCGTGACGGCGATCGGCAGGCCCGGCGCGATCCGGGCGATCCGCTGCACGATCTCGCCTTCGGCGTCGTCGCAGTCCTCGATCACCATCGCGCCGTGCAGGTCGAGCAGCACGGCGTCGCAGCCGGCGCGCACCGCATCCTCCAGCGGCCGCACCAGCGCCTCGAACGTCGCGCGCGACGCCTTGTTCGAAGGCCACGACTCGGCGGCAACCGGTGTGACGACGTCCGCGCTCTCGCTCCGCGCGAGGTCGAGGTATGCGGCCATCGGCGTGTTCGTGCCCTCGAAGCGCGCACGGGCGGCGGCGCCGAACGCCGGGCCCTCGCCGTGGCCGAACGACGCCAACGGCGTGGCGAGCGGAGAGAACGTGTTGGTCTCGTGCTTGATCAGCGCGATGACGTAACGGCGGCGCACGAGTTCACTCGGTCATGGGAAAGAGGCGAACACGCTGCGCACGATCACGCCGGCCGAAACGCCGGCCCGCCCGGCTTCAGCCGCAGCCCCGGCCGCAGGCGCGTCCAGCGGAACATCGTCGGGTCCGCCTTCGCAGGACCGGGCGCGACGACCACCAGCACCTCCTTCGCGATCGGCTGGAAGTCGGCGCGGAAGTGCACGGAGCTCTTGAGCGCGAGGATCCGCTGCCGCGCGGGCTCGATGCCGACGTGCCGGAACATCTGCTGGTCGGCCGCCTGCACCTTCTTCGACGCGAGCACGACGCGGACGTTGCCGTGCTGCAGCACCGCCATCGGCCCGAGTTGCATCCTGAATCCCTTGAACATCGGGCCGGTGCACGTGAACGTGCCGTCGTTCAGCGCGACCACCGTGAACTCCCCCGCGAGCGGCACGTGCCCGGGCACGCCGGACGTCTCGCCCAGCCGGAAGCGCGCGGCGTTGCCGAGCCCGACCTCGTGCGCCTGCTGCGCCGACGCGCGGTCGACGAGGAGACCCAGCACCGCATCGCGCGGATCGCGCGCCAGCAGCGCGGCGAGCAACCCCGTCGTGTCGCCGTTGCCGCCGGCGCCCGGGTTGTCCTGCGTGTCGGCGAGCACGACCGGCGCGCCCGGCTCGCCGCGCTGCGCCGCGCGCGCGACTGCCGCGTCGGGGTCGAAGAGATCGAGCGCGAACTCCGGCTCCGCGTCGTGCACGGCGCGCGCGAGCGCCGCCACCGCGCCGCGCACGCGCGCCGCGTCGGGGCCGTAGCCGAACACCGCCATCTGGCATTCGGGGAAATCGGCCATCGGAAAGCCCGGCGTGAAGGAGAGCACCGTGTCGTGCTCGCGCTCGAGGCGTTCCAGCGTCTCGTACAGGCGGCGGCCCGGCTCGATGAACGTCGACTGCGACGACAGGCCGGTCAGGAAATCGAGCGGCTGCATCGCCCGCGCGAGCGGGCGCCCGGCGGCCAGCGTGCGCAGCAGCAGCTCCGCGGCACGGGAACCCGTGGCGGCCATGTCGACGTGCGGGTAGGTCCGGTACGCGACCATGCCGTCGGCGAACTCCATCATCGCGCGGGTGACGTTCGCGTGCAGGTCGAGGCTCGCGACGACCGGCACGTGCGGCCCGACGATCCGGCGCACGCGCGCGAGGATCTCGCCTTCGCCGTCGTCGAGGTGCTCGGTCACCATCGCGCCGTGCAGGTCGAGGCAGACGCCGTCGACGGGCGCCGCCGCGGCGAGGCGCGCGGTCAGCTCGCCGACGATGCGCTCGAACGCGTCGCGCGTCACGTGCGCCGACGGCGACGCCGCGCCCCAGACGAGGCCGGGCGTGCGGTGGCCGGCCGCGTGCAGCGTCGCGAACGCGCCGGTCGCCGGGATGTTCGCGCCGTCGAGGCGCGGCGCGATCGCGTCGCCGAACGTCAGCGGCGGCCAGCCGCCGCCCTGCTCGAACGCGCCGTAGTCCGCCTTCGACGGCGCGAACGTGTTGGTCTCGTGCTGGAAACCGCCGACCGCGATCACCGCCATGGCACCGCTTCGCTCCCCATCCGACGTTGCCGGCCAAGTTAGCACAACCGGGACGCGGCACGGTCGTGGCGGCCGCCGCGTGGCTGCGACGGCGCGCGACCGCGCCGCCCGGCGGGCACGCCGCTCGGGCGCGCCCGCCGCATTTGCCATAATGGCGGTCTTTGCCGCCTTCCGGCCGGATCCGCCCGCATGACACCCATGATCAAACTCCGTCGCCTTACGCTTTTCGCGCTGCTGTGTTCCTTCGCGGCCGGGCCGGCCGCAGCGCAGGCGCCGGCGCGCGCGGCGGCTGCCGCTTCCACCCCCGACGCCACCGCCGTCCTGGCCGCCGCGAAGGCCGCGAGCGGCGGCAGCGCGTGGGACGCGCTCAAGTCGCAGCACAGCATCGTCAAGCTGCGCGCGGCGGGCGTCGAGGGCACGGTCGAGCGCTGGAGCGACATGGCGACCGGGCAGTCGATGCTGCAGTTCTCCATCGGCGCGATTGCCGGCTCGGCGGGCTGGGACGGCAAGGCCTCGTGGACGCAGGAGGGCGCGGACCCGCCGAAGGTCGACACCACGCCTGCGGGCGTCGAGCTGGCGGTCAACGCCGCCTACCGCGACCGCCTCGCGTTCTGGTACCCGGACCGCGCGCGCGCGAAGATCGCCTACCGGGAGCGCGCCGAGGACGACGGACGCAAGTACGACGTCGTCACGATCACGCCCGAGGGCGGGCGCCCGTTCGACTTCTGGATCGACGTGGAGACGAAGCTGATCGCGCGGCTCGTCGAGCGCGAGGCCGAGGTCACGCGGACCGAGACGTACAGCGACCGGCGCGAGGTCCAGGGCGTGCGCATTCCGTTCCACGTCCGCAGCCGGCGCGGCGACCCCAAGTTCGACGAGGTCGTGATCGTGCAGCGGCTCGTGTTCAACGAGCCGTTGACGGGCGTCGCCTTCGGCCCGCCGGTCGAGCAGCAGGACCTCGTCTTTCCCGCCGGGCGCGCGGCGGTCGAGGTCAACTTCGAGGCGCTCTCCGGCCACCTGTTCGTCCGGGTGATGCTCGACGGCCGCGGGCCGTTCCGGATGCTGCTCGACGCCGGCGGCGCCAACGTGATCTCCAGGGAAACCGCCGCGCTGCTCGCGGGCGCGGGCAAGCCGGTGCCCGAGACGATGCGCATCGGCGTCACCACGCTCGAAGGCGTCGAGCTGACCGGGCAGCGCTATACGGTCGCCGACATCGAGCCGTTCCTGCGGCGCGTCGAGGGCCTCGACGACGTCGCCGGCATCATGGGCCTCGAGTGGTTCGTGCGGATGCCGGTGAAGCTCGACTACGCGCGCTCGCGGCTGACGCTCTACGACCCGGCGCAGTTCAAGTACGAGGGCAAGGGCACGCGCGTGCCGGTCGCCGCGCGCGGTCGCCTGCCGAAGGTGCAGGGCAGCATCGACGGCATTGACGGCGTGTTCGAGATCGACACCGGCAGCCGCGCGTCGCTGACGCTCGCGCCCGCGTTCGCGGCGAAGAACGACCTCGAGAAGCGCTTCGCGGCGAAGAACGAGGCGATCACCGGTGCCGGGCTCGCCGGCCCCGTGCGCGCGTCGCTCGCGCGCGGCAAGATGCTGAAGCTGGGCGCGGTCGAGGTGCCGTCGCCCGTCATCGCGATCCCGCACGGCGCCACGGTGTCGCAGGAGCGCACCGACGTCGCCGGCAACGTCGGCTTCGGCGTGCTGCGGCAGTTCGCCGTGACCTACGACCTGCCCAACGACGCGCTGTACTTCGACCGCTACCTCAACTTCGGCACGCCCGACATCGCCGACCGCGGCGGGCTGTGGCTCGAGAGGAAGGGCGAGGGTTTCGAGGTCGTCCACGTCGTCCCCGGCGGTCCCGCGGACACCTCCGGCCTCAAGGTCGGCGACCTCATCGTCGAGATCAACGGCGCGGGCTTCGCGCAGTCGTCGCTGCCGGCGGTGCGCGACGCGCTGCGCGGTCCGCCAGGATCGCGCGTGCGGTTCAAGACGTCGTCGGGCGTCGAGGCGACCGTCGTGCTGCGCGACCTCGTCTGACCCGCGGCGCGCGTGTCCCGGAAACCGGGGTCGGCGCCGCAGTGCGCCCTGACCCCGGTTTCCGGGCACTCACAGGCCGCCGCCCCACCGGTACTGCCACGCGACGCCGACGAGGTCGTACTCGTTGCCGGTGCGCGCCGCCACGCCGCTGCTCGCGTAGAACTTGATCGAGTTGTTGCGATCGACGGGGAACGCGAGCGTTCCGCCCACGCGCCAGTTCTGCTGCAGGTCGCTGTTCCGCACGCCGTCGATGGTGGTGCGGCCGCCGGCGAAGTACGTGGCGTCGAGCGACGCCCAGATGCCGGAAGGGAAGCCGTAGATGACGTGCGTCTGCATCGAGTAGATCGGGTCCTGCGCGCGCGTCTTGCCGCCGTAGAAGTCGTCGTTGTCGGTGAAGAACGTCACCGCGCCCGTGAGCTCCAGCGTCCACGGCCCGACGGCCTTGGAGACGCCGACCTCGGGCTTGAACGACCAGCGGTTGGTGCCGATGTTGACGATCCTCGTGTCGTCGTACTGGCCCCACGGCACCGTCACGCGCAGGCTGGCGCCGACGATGAGGTCCTGCTGCCATCCGGCGAATTCCTGCACCGTCAGGGCAGGCGCCCCGTACAGGTTGGCCGACACGCGGAACGCCGCGTTGGTGAAGCCGTCGACGACGCGCTCGACGGGCTCGCCCTTGTAGGTGGCGCTGCCGGACAGCCACGCGTACGGGACGACGGCTTCGAACTTGGCGGACTGACCACCGAGTTGGAAGACGCGCACGTAGGCGGCGACGGCGCTCGACGTCTGCAGCTGCGGATCGCTGATCGGCAGCGAGGAATCGAACGAAATGCCGCCGCGCGTGTACACGTAGCCGGCGACGAGGAAGTTCACGCCGATCGGCGCGTTCGAGTACGCGCGCGGCTCGATGTCCTGCGCCGCGGCCTCGGACAGCGCAGCGGCCAGCGCGCAGGCGGCAACGCGCGGCAGCACGCTTCTTGCGCGACCGGCCATGCGCGCGCCCGCGGCGCGTGCCGCGCCGGCCACCGCCGGATCGCGCTCGTTCGGATTCGCGGACATGGATCCAACGTGCGGCGACCGGCCCTCCGGCGCCGCACCGCTTCATTATCGCACCGTGCCGGCGCGTGCACGATCCCGTAAGATCGTCCCTCTGCCTGCAGGAGCGCGGCGATGCTCGAATACCTGTACCCGGGCGTGTACGTCGAGGAGCGCGACGCCGGAACGACGCCCATCGCGGGCGTCGCAACCTCGATCGACCCGGCGCGGGGGCGTGCGCTCGTCGACGAGCTTGCTCGCGTCGTCCATGCGCACGCGCCGGCGTGGACCGGCGACGCACGCGCCGATCCCGGCGTCACGCTCGCGGAACTCCTCGCGTTCCTCGCCGAGAACGTGCTGGCCGGCGACCGCGCGATCGACGCGCGCGAGCGAAGCGCGATCGCACGCGCGGCGTCCGCGCTGGCCGGCGCGGCCGGCGCTGCCCCGTGCGACCGCGCGCCGCCGGTGCGGCCCCGGTACTTCGCCGGCCGCCTGCTCGACGCGGCGTCGTTCGCGGCGGAGCAGGCGTACCACCGCGAGAAGCGGCGGCTGCACAATCGCACGCTGCACGGCTGCGGCGTGGTGGCGGGGCTCGGTGTGCGGACCGAGGGCGCGGACGGCGCCGTCGTCGTCGTCGAGCCGGGGGTGGCCCTCGCGCCCGACGGCGAGGAACTGGCCCTGCCTTGCGGCGCGCGGCTCGCCGCGCCCGCGGCGGGCGCGCATGCCCTCGTGACCCTTCGCTTCGGCGAGCGCGCGCTCAACCCCGTCCCGGTGGGGGGCCAGGGCGAGCCGGAGGCGACGGCGGTCGAGGAGATCTGCATCGTCGGCGTCGGCCCGGGATGCGCGGACGGCGCGATCGCCATCGCCCGTCTCGTGCGCGCGGCGGAGGCGTGGCGCGTCGACGCGACGTTTGCGCCACCGCGTGCCCGTCCGCCGGGTTAGAGTGTGGTCGTCGCCGGGCGGCCGCCGGCGACGACTGCGCCGGCGCTGCGCGCCGCGCGACCGCCAACGAGGACCGGACGATGATCGATGTGTTCACCGTGATCGCGCGCATTCGCGCGGCGCGAGGCAAGGGCGACGCACTCGCGGCGCTGTTGGCGGAGCAGGCCGCCGTCGTGCGCAAGGCGGAGCCGGGCTGCCTCGCCTACCGCGTCCATCGCTCGACCCGCGATCCCGACGCCTTCGTCTTCTACGAGCAGTACGCGGACGAGGCGGCGTTCGACGCGCACCGCACGGCGCCGCACCTCGCCGCCTTTCGCGAGCGCCGCGAGCGCGAGGAACTGGTGGCGGGCCCGGCCGACGTGGAGATCTTCCGGTCGCTGACCGAGTGACCCGCGCCGGGCGATCGCCCCGCCGCGAACGCAGCGACCCGGCAGGTCAGCGCGTGCGCCGCATGTGCGCGGCGAAGCGCGCGACCCCGTCGGCGAGCCGCGCCTCGTCGGACGCGAAGCACCAGCGGACGAAGCCTTCGCCTTCCGGCCCGAACGCGCTGCCGGGGGCGAGCCCCAGTCGTGCCTCGTGGACGAGCCGCTTGCAGAAGGCGAGGCTGTCGCGCAGGCCCTCGCTGCGGAAGAACGCGTACATCGCGCCCGGCGGCGCGGCAACCTCGACGCCGGGAACCTCGGCGAGCGCGGCGACGAGGAAGTCGCGCGCGCGGCGGAACCGCTCGCGCGTGTGCGCGACCGTCGGCTCGCCTTGCGCGATCGCCGCCACGCCCGCGTGCTGGACGAACGCCGGCGAGCACGACGTGTTGTACTCGATGAGCTTGCCGAGATCGGGCATCAGCGCGGACGGCGCGACGAGCCAGCCCAGCCGCCAGCCGGTCATCAGCCACGACTTGGAAAAGCTGTTGACCGACAGCACGCGCTCCTCGGGATCGGCGAGGTCGAGGAACGACGGCGCCGCGCGCGCGGCGTCGCGATAGTAGAGGCGCTCGTATACGTCGTCGGCGACGAGCCAGACGCCGTGCCGGCGGCAGTGCGCGAGGATCGCCTGCTGCTCGGCGCGCGTCGCCGTCCAGCCGGTCGGGTTGTTGGGGGAGTTGATCAGCGCGAGCCGCGTGCCGGGCGTGAGCGCGGCGAGCAGGCGGTCGACGTCGAGCCGCCACTGTCCCGCGCCGAACGCGAGCGGCACGCACACGACGTCGGCGGACATGATCTTCGGGATCTCGACCAGGTTCGGCCACATCGGCGTCACGACGACCACCCGGTCGCCGGGCGCGACCAGCGCCTCGACGACCAGCATCAGCGCGGACATGCCCGACGCGGTGACCGCGACGTTGGCGGCGGCCGTCGGCCGGTGCAGCGCGGCGACGTAGGCGGCGATGGCCTCGCGCAGCTCCGGGATGCCGAAGTTCTGCGTGTAGAACGTCTCGCCGCGCGCGAGCGACGCGGCGGCCGCGTCGCGGATGAACGCCGGCGTCACCTCGTCGGGCTCGCCGAACCAGAACGGCAGCACGCCGGGGTCGTTCATGCCCTCGTTGGCGACCTCGCGGATCTGCGACGCCGCGAGCGCGCGCACGGCGGCGCGGGCGGCCGCCTGCGGATGCGCGTTTTCGTCGGGCATGGCCCGGCCGTTATACTTCGGCGCGCCGCCGCCGCGCAAGCCGGTTGGCCGTTATGATGGCGGGAGGCAGGGAGACACCTGTCCGGAACACGCGAGGGGATCGAGCATGAACGTCTACGGCATCACCAACTGCGACACGGTCAAGGAGGCGCGCGCATGGCTGTCGCAGCGCGGCGTTTCGCATCGTTTCGTCGATTTCAAGAAGGCGCCGCCGACACGCGACCAGCTGAAGGCGTGGTGCGACGCGGCGGGCTGGCAGACGCTCCTCAACCGCCGCGGGACGACGTGGAAGAAGCTCGAGCCGGAAGCGCAGGCGCGCGTCGTCGACACCGCGTCCGCGATCGCGCTGATGATGGCCAATCCGGCGGCGATCCGCCGCCCCGTGGTGGAGTCGGAGGAGGGCATCCTCGTCGGGTTCGACCCGCGCGAATGGGATCGCGTCTTCCCGGGGTGACGGCCGTCCCGCGTTCGTCGCCATGAGCCACAGGCCGGCCTCCATCCTCTTCAGCGTGCTCGGCATTATCGCGAGCGGCCTCTGCGGCGGCATCGTCGGTTGGTGGATCGTCGGGCAGCTCGGCTGGAGCGGCGTCGGCGGCGCGCTGGTGGCCGCCTTCATCGGGATGGTGATTGCAACCGGCGCGTGGATCGGCCTCACGTCGCTGCTGCGCGCGCTGCGCCTGCTGCAATGACGCCGGCTGCGGTGTCCGCGGTCGCCGACGCGCTGATGGCGGCGTGGGCAGGCGGCAGCGCGATCGCGCCGATCACCGAATGGATGCCGGGATTCGACGTCGCGTCGGCCTACGACGTGCTGCACGAGATCGAGCGCCGGCGCGTCGCGCAGGGCTGGCAGCCGGTCGGGCGCAAGGTCGGCTTCACCAACCGCACGATCTGGCCGCGCTACGGCGTCTACCAGCCGATGTGGGCGCACGTATGGCGCGAGACGGTCACGCACGCGCCGGACAGTCGCGCGGTGGTGGTGCTCGGCCCCGCGGCCCTGCCGCGCATCGAGCCGGAAGTCGTGTTCGGCCTGTCCGGGCCGGTGGCGCCCGTCGACGACGCGCGCGCGGCGCTGCGCGCGGTCGCGTGGATCGCACCCGGGTTCGAGGTCGTGCAGTCGCACTTTCCCGGCTGGAAGTTCACGGCGCCCGACTGCACGGCGGCGTTCGGGCTGCACCGCGCGCTCGTGGTCGGGCCGCGCGTGCCCGTGACGGAGGCGAACCGCGACGCCGTGGCCGCGGCGCTGCCGCGCTTCGAGCTCACGCTGCGCCACGGTGACCGCGTGGTCGACCGCGGCGTCGGCGCCAACGTGCTCGACAGCCCGGCGCTCGCGCTCGCGCATCTCGCGCGCGTGCTCGCGACGCAATCGGCCGCCGCGCCGTTGGCCGCCGGCGAGTTCGTGACGACGGGCACCGTCACCGACGCATGGCCGATCGCGCCGGGCGAGACCTGGTCGAGCGACTACGGCGACCTCGGCATCCCGGGGCTCGCAGTCCGGTTCGACTAGCGCCCGTCACGAAGTCCGTTACAATCGCGGCTTTTCCGTCGCCGCGACGACATGCGGCGGCGACCGTTGAAAGGCCCGTCACCGATGAAACACGTTGCGCTCGCCCTCGTGGCGCTGGCACTGGCTGCCTGCGCGTCCACGTCCACGACCGATTCCAGCCGCGCGCAGTCCGCGCCGCCGGAGAAGGAATACCGGACCGGGAGCCGCATCCCGGTGCGCGACCCCGTGCCGGCGACGCCGCCGACGACGGTGGATGCGTCGACGCTTCCCACCGGCGCCGCGCCCCGCGCGAATTGACGATGCGCTACGGGGCCGTCAACCCGCGCCGCGCGTGCCAGTCGGCGATACCCTCGCGCGGGTACTCGCGGAAGTGCGTGTGCTTCGGCCCCGACGGTACGTCCGCCCACTTCGGTGCGTAGTTGAGCATCAGCTCGACCTCCTCCGGCGGCTTCGGCAGCGGCGTGTCGATCGCCGACGCGAACGGGTAGACCCACTCCGGCCAGCGCGGATCGGCGACCCACAGCCCGCTGCCGCAGCGACTGCAGAAGTGACGGCGGGCGGGCGACAGCCGCTTGCGCTTCGCCTTCGGCTCGGCGATGCGCGCGCGGTAGACGGACACGTGCGCAGCGCCCCGCACGCGCAGCGTGGGCGCCTCGCCCATGATGTTGATCGCGTAGCCGCCGCCCCCCTGCGTCTTGCGGCAGATCGAGCAGTAGCAGCGCATGTACGGGTAGGGCGTGTGCGATTCCAGGCGGAATCGCACGGCGCCACAGCTGCAGCTTCCTTCGAGTCGCATGGCGGCATCCTCCGGAGAAATTGAGGGCAGAGCCGTAATACGGCGATACTGCCCGACAATAGCAAACCGGCCGGCGGTTTTGCGGCTCCGAACCCGATTTCCGCCGCCCCGCCCGACGACCGGCGCCCGGCGGCCATCCCGAGGACGCGACGATGAGCAGGATCAGCACCGCCGTACGGTTTCCCGGCGCCCGCGGCGCGCAGCTCGCGGCACGGCTCGACCTGCCCGGCGCGCAGGCGCCGCGCGCATTCGTGCTGTTCGCCCACTGCTTTACCTGCTCGAAGGACACGCGGGCGACGACGTTCATCGCGGAGGCGCTGGCCGACGCGGGCCTCGCGACGCTGCGCTTCGACTTCACGGGGCTCGGCGGATCGGAGGGCGAGTTCGCCAACACGGACTTCTCGTCGAACGTCGCCGACCTCGTCGCCGCGGCGCGCTGGCTCGAGGCCGAGCACCGCGCGCCGGCACTGCTGGTCGGGCACAGCCTCGGCGGCACGGCGGTGCTCGTGGCGGCCGCGCAGATTCCGTCGGCCGCCGCCGTGGTCACGATCAACGCGCCGTCCGATCCCGCCCACCTCGGCAAGCTCTTCATGCAGCAGGCGGACGAGATCCGCGAGAAAGGCGCCGCGGAGGTCGACCTGGCCGGTCGCACGTTCACGATCCGGCGCGAGTTCCTCGACGACATCGCGATGCAGAAGGTCGCCGCGGCGGTGGCGGGACTGAAGCGCGCGTTGCTCGTCATGCACGCGCCGGCCGACACCGAGGTCTCGGTCGACCACGCGTCGGCGATCTTCCTCGCCGCGAAACATCCGAAGAGCTTCGTCTCGCTCGCCACCGCCGACCACCTGCTGACCAAGCGCGAGGATGCGCACTACGCGGCGAGCGTGCTCGCCGCATGGGCGGGACGCTACCTGCCGGCCGCGCCCGCGCAGGCGGACGACGTCGAGGGTCCCCGCGACACGGTCCTCGTCACGGAGACCCTCGTTGGCAAGTTCCAGCAGCGCATCGCGATCGGCCCGCACCGGCTCATCGCCGACGAGCCCCCCGGCGTCGGCGGCGCGGACAGCGGGCCATCGCCATACGACCTGCTGGTCGCCGGTCTCGGCGCGTGCACGACGATGACCGTGCGGATGTACGCGGACGCGAAGGGCATCCCGCTCGAGCGCGTGTCGGTCGCGCTGAAGCACGCGAAGGTGCACGCGACGGACTGCACCGACTGCGAGACCAAAGACGGCAAGATCGACCGGATCGAGCGCGTGCTGACGCTGGAAGGCAATCTCGACGACGCGACGCGCGCGAAACTGCTCGAGATTGCGAACAAGTGCCCGGTGCACCGGACGCTGCACAGCGAGATGTGGATTCCGACGCGCCTCGCCGACTGAAGCCGGGACCGGAGCCGCGAATTCGCGCACGTCGTCCGACATGGCAACATGGCATGGCCGAATGGCGACACCGACCCCACCCACGAATTCCCGCCCCCGATGAGCCGCCGCCGTAATGCCAAGCCCGCGCCGCCGCCCGCGCCGCCGGCGCCTCGCCGCGCGTCGCGCCGGCCGGTGCAGGTCGTCGTCGTGATCGCCGTCGTGGCCGCGGCCGTCGCCGGCTGGGCCTGGCAGTCCGCGCACCGGCAGCCTCCGCCCGGCCCGGTCGCGCCGGCGCCGGTGGCGCCGATCGCCGCGACCTACGTCGCCGACGCGCAGTGCGGGGCGTGCCACGCGAAGGCCGAGGAGGCATGGCGCGGCTCCCACCACCAGCGCGCGATGGAGGTCGCGAGCCCGCAGACGGTGGCCGGCGATTTCGCGAACGCGAAGCTCGCGCACAAGGGTACGACCACGACGTTCACGCAGCGCGACGGCCGTTACTACATCACGATGGAAGGCCGCGACGGCAAGCCGGCCGAGTTCGAGGTCCGGTACACGTTCGGCGTCGCGCCGCTGCAGCAGTACCTGGTCGCGCTCCCCGGCGGCCGGCTGCAGGCGCCGACCGTCGCGTGGGACACCGAGCGCAGGCGCTGGTTCTCGCTGTATCCGGACGACCGCCACAGGCCCGACGATCCGCTGCACTCCACCGGCCGGTACCAGAACTGGAACCTGATGTGCTCGGAGTGCCATTCGACCGACCTCAGGCGCAACTACGACGCGCAGGCCGACACCTACGATACGAAGTGGGCGGAGCCGAACGTCGGGTGCCAGGCGTGCCACGGTCCCGGCAGCGCGCACGTCGCGTGGGCGAAGGCCGCCGCGGGCAAGGAGACGAAGGGACTCGACGCGCGCACGCTGGGCCTCGTCGTCGACTTTCGCGGCCGCGACTCGCGCTACCAGGTCGACGCGTGCGCACCGTGCCACTCGCGACGGCAGCGGCTGACCGACGCCGAGCTGCCGGGCCGGCCGTTCCTCGACAACTTCCACCCTGCGCTGCTGCGCGAAGGGCTCTACTACGCCGACGGCCAGCAACAGGACGAGGTGTACGTGTGGGGATCGTTCCTCCAGAGCCGGATGTACGCTCAGGGCGTGCGGTGCACCGACTGCCACGACGCGCACCGGCTGGCGCTCAAGGCGGCCGGCAACGCGCTGTGCGCGCAGTGCCACCAGCCCGCCGGCAATCCGCGCTTCCCGACGCTCGCGAAGAAGGCGTATGACACGCCCGACCACCATCACCACGCGGACGGCAGTCCGGGCGCGCAGTGCGCGAACTGCCACATGCCGTCGAAGTACTACATGGTCGTCGATGCGCGGCCCGACCACGGCTTCCGCGTCCCGCGGCCCGATCTCACGGCGAAGATCGGCACGCCGAACGCCTGCAACGGCTGCCACGACAAGAAGTCGCCGCAATGGGCCGCCGATGCCGTCGCCCGGTGGTTCGGGCCCAACCGCCGGCAGGAACCGACGTTCGCCGTGGTCTTCACGGAGGCGCGCCGCGGTGCGCCGTCCGCGCTGGCCGGGCTCGCCGCGATCGCAGCCGACCGTGCGCAGCCCGCGATCGTCCGCGCCACCGCCCTCGACCTCGCGCGCGGCTACGGCCCGGCGGGCGGGCGGCTCGCGATCGACGGGAAGAACGACGAAGATGCGCTGGTGCGCGCGGCGGCGGCGCGCGCGATGGCGGCCATTCCGGCGCAGGAGCGGATGCGCTACGCGGCCTCGCTCCTCTCCGACCCCGTCAAGCTCGTGCGCGTGGAGGCCGCGCGTGCGGTCGCCGACATTCCCTTGCCACGCATGCCCGATGCCGACCGTCCGGCGTTCGAGCGCGCCTGGGGCGAGCTGATCGCGTCGGAGCAGTCGCTCGCCGACATGCCGGCCACGCAGCTGAACCTCGGCGGCTTGCACTGGCAGCGCGGCGACGCGGCCGCCGCGGAGTCGGCGTATCGGCGCGCGATCGCGATGGACCCCTACCTGCCGACGGCGTACGCATCCCTCGCGAGCCTGCTGTCGGCGCAGCGGCGCAATGCGGACGCGGAGGCGGTGCTGCGCGACGGCATCCGGCGTGCGCCGGCGGACGCCGCGCTCCACGCGTCGCTCGGCCTGCTGCTGGCCGAGGACAAGCGCGAGGCGGAGGCGGTCGTCGCGCTGACGAAGTCGACACAGCTCGCGCCAGAACGTGCACGCGCGTTCTACAACCTCGGTCTCCTCCAGCAGCAGCGCGGCGACGTGCGCGCCGCCGCCGCCGCGCTCGCGAAGGCGCATGCCCTCGGTGACGGCGACGCGACGTACGCGCTCGCGTTGCTCGAGCTGAAGCAGAACCGGCCGGACCGCGCGCTGCCGCTGGTCGAGTCGCTGGTCGCCGCGAACCCGGGCAACGCGGAGCTCGTGAGGATGCGCGACGACGTGCGGCGGGCGGCGCAGCGCTGAACGGCTGCCGGAACTTTCGCGGGGTGATCGCGAGCGCGGCGAGCGATCGGGACGGACGCCGTCGGCCGATGAAGGCGACCGCAGATCCCTCGCTGCGCTTGTATGGTCCGCGTGTGCGCGCTCGCGGTGGATACTGCGAGGGTGCCGGGGTGGAGGGACATCGCTTTGAATCCGCCATGGTCAGTGGACGGACTTCCCGAGAGTTTCCCCACCCCACCACCAACGTCGATGAAGAATCTAGCGGCCGACGACTACGGTGCGCGGACCGCCGATTTGGATACAAGCTTACGTCGGTGGGAGTCCACCCCGGCAAGGCGTATCTAACTACGGAGGAGCCATGATGCCAAGCCCGGTGGACATCGGAGTGGATGTGGCCAAGCTCGAGTTGCAGATCGCGTACGCCGACCGCCGCGCGGTCCCGGCCCGGCTCAGCAATGACCGCACGGCGATCCGTGCCTGGCTCGGGCAACTGCCGGTGGGCAGTCGCATCGCCATGGAAGCCACCGGCGGCTATCACACGCTGCTGGCCGACTTGGCCCATGCCCAGGGACTGCCGGTGTACGTGGTCAACCCGGCCGACCTGCGGCACTACGCACGCGCGGTCGGCGTGCGCGGCAAGACCGATCGCGTCGACGCGGCGGTGATCGCCCGCTACCTGCAGCGAGAGGGCGCCGCGTTGCATCGCTACTGGCCGCCGACACCGGAACAGCGCGAGATCGACGCGCTGCTCCGGCGGCGGGCCACCGTGGTGTCGAACAAGACGCAACTGCGACTGAGTCTGGGCAGCGTGCCCGCCCTGCGCGCCGAATTGCGCACCGCGGTCGCGGCACTCGACGCCATTATCGCCACCATGGACCGCCGGCTGCGGGAGCTGGCTCGTATCTCGGCCCCCGCGCATCAGCGTGTGGAAACCATCCTCGGCGTCGGACCGCTGCTCGGCGTCGCCCTGTCCAACCTGTTCGCCCGGGTCCCGCTGCGCAACAGCGATGCGGCGGTGGCCTTCGTCGGCCTCGACCCGCGCGCCAAGGACTCCGGGCAAGCCACCGGCCGGCGCCGGCTGTCCAAACGCGGACCCGCCGAGCTCCGGCGCCTGCTGTTCAACGGCGCACGCTCGGCCAGCAGAACTGCATTGTGGCGCTCCCACTACCAAAAGAGCCTGGCCCGCGGCCTGTCCACCACCGAAGCCACCGTGATCATCGCCCGCAAACTGCTGCGCACCGCATTCTCGATCTACCGCCACGGCACCACCTTCGACCCAGCACGGATCAACCATGCTTGACCACGCCCATAGAATCTCGGGATGACACGACGTGGGGCGCGCCTGCGCGCGGCCGGGCGGCGCGTTGATGCAGAGCAAAGACGCTCCCGCCGGCAGCGAGCTATGGTGCAGCCGACGCCTCTCCGGACACGGGGCGCGTCGGCCGGGCGTGAGCCGCACCGCCCGGGCATGCAACGCTCCGTCATGACCGCCCCGACCATCGACCCGTACGTCGACATCGACAAGTACCACGCGCCGCAGTGGCTGGGGGCGCGCGCGGCCAGGCGCTTCCACGTGATGGCCAAGCCGGCCGGCTCGACGTGCAACCTCGATTGCACGTACTGCTTCTACCTGTCCAAGCAGACGCTGCCGGGGGGGCCGGGCGCCGGCAGGATGGACGACGACGTGCTGGAGCGCTTCGTCCGCGACTACATCGCGAGCGTGACGGCCGACGAGGTGGTCTTCTCGTGGCAGGGCGGCGAACCCACGCTGCGCGGCCTCGACTTCTTCCGCAAGGTCGTCGCGCTGCAGGCGAAGCACGCGAAGCCCGGCCAGCGGATCGAGAACGACCTGCAGACCAACGGCACGCTGCTCGACGAGGACTGGGCGCGCTTCCTCGCGGAGCACCGCTTCCTCGTCGGGCTGTCCATCGACGGACCGCGCGAGATCCACGATCGCTACCGGATCACGAAGCAGGGCGCGCCGACGTTCGACAAGGTGTTCGCCGCGGCGAAGCTGCTGCGGCGGTTCGGCGTCGAGTTCAACACGCTCACCTGCGTGAACCGGTACAACGCGTCGCGGCCGCTCGACGTCTACCGGTTCCTGCGCCGCGAACTGGGCTCGACCTACCTGCAGTTCATCCCGATCGTCGAGTTCAACCGCTTCGAGGCGACGGCGCCGCAGAAGTGGGACACGGCGAGCCTGCCGATCGTCGCCAGCCCGGAGGCGCATCCGGATCATCCGCACGCGGTCGTCACGCCGTGGTCCGTCGATCCCGACGAGTACGGCTATTTCCTCTCGAAAGTGTGGGACGAGTGGCTCGCGCGCGACTGCGGCAAGGTGCTCGTGAACTTCTGCGAGACGCTCGTCGTCCAGCACATGGGGATGCCGTCGCAGATCTGCGTCCACAGCGAATTCTGCGGCAAAGGGGTGGCCCTCGAGCACGACGGCAGCGTGTACGCGTGCGACCACTACGTCTATCCCGAGTACCGCCTCGGCAACATCCGCGAGAAATCGCTCGGCGACATGGTGTTCTCGCCCGCACAGGTCAGGTTCGGCTATGCGAAGTCGGAGGCGCTGCCGGCGTATTGCCGGCGGTGCGAGTACCTGTCCGACTGCTGGGGGGAGTGCCCGAAGAACCGCCTGCTGCGCACGCCGGACGGCGAGCCGGGGCTCAACTACCTCTGCGCCGGACTGAAGAAGTTCTACGCGCACGCGGTGCCGACGGCGCGGAAGATGGCGGCGCGCCTGCAGGCGACGCCGCCCGTGCCGCAGCGCAGGACCTAGCGGATCGGATATCCTGTCGGCCCGCCTTCGGCAGATGGGCACCGGCAGGTGCCAGCGGAAAGGTTGACATGAGCGGATCGCAATTCGCGCGGCTCGCGGTCGTCGCGCTGGTGCTGGCGCCTCTCGGGGCCGTGTTCGCGCAGGGCGCCGCGCCTGCGCCCAAGGAAGCGGCCGCCCCGGCGGCGGCGAAGCAGGCCGGCTTCGACGTGCTCGTGGGATCGTGGGTCCGTCCCGACGGCGGCTACATGATCGCGATCAGCGCGATCGGCCCCGACGGTCGGCTGGAGGCGACGTACTTCAATCCGAACCGGCTTCCGTTCGCCCGGGCGCAGGCGTCGCGCGACGGGACGACGCTGCGTGCCGAATTCGAACTGCAGGCGGGCCACTACGGGGGCTCGACCTACACGCTCGTCTACGACCCGGCGAGCGACCGGCTCAAGGGAACCTACTACCAGGCGGTCGCCAAGCAGAAGTTCGACATCTATTTCGTGCGCCGGTAGCAGGCGGAGGCGTCACGCGCGGGCTGCGCATCGACGACTTCCATGCGACGTCCGCGGGAGCGGCGCGCGCTCGCGACGATCGTTGCCGGAGCGTCTGCGGCCGGGCGGGCACGCTGTAAGAATCGTCGCGCGTGTGCGACCATGGCCGCAGGAGGCGGCGGATGGGCGTCGTAGGGTGGAAGCTTCGCGCGCGGGTCTTCGTGGAGCGCCTGTGGCAACCCACGTGCGCGTGCATGACCTGCATGACCGCCCCGAGCTTCGCGAATCTGGTCAGCGCCGTGCACTGGAAGATCGCGCTGCAGACCGGCATCGGCACCGGCATTCTGGCGCTGCTGATCACGTTGACGCCGGTCGGGAGACTCTTCGGGCACCGCTACGGCAACGCCCTGCTGGTGGGCGGCCTCACCGCGCTCGCCGACGCGTGGTCGCATCCGGGCCGCTTCGGCTTCGCGTACGGCGAGGCGCTGCTGACGGGGCTCGTCGCGGGGGTGCTCGCCCTGGCCGGCTCGTTCCTATTCGAGGACCGCGCGCGCCGGGTTCGGCAGGCGTGGGCGCGAATGCGCGCCGCGTTCCGGGCCCGCTGAGCGGACGTCCTCGCGCCGTGCGCGCCGCGCGGTCGGCGGACGTCGCGCGCGGATTCGCGCAACTTCGTCGCGGCGAGCGCGATTCAGGCGATAATCGCCGAGGACGGCCTGCCGCCGGCGGGCCTCCGGCCGCGGGCCAAGGTTGCCGTGGCCCGCCTTTCGTCATCCCTACCCTGTCGATCACGCGATGAAACTCGTTCGTCCCATCACCGCCTGTGCCGCCGCCGCCCTGATGTCGGCGCCCGCGTTCGCGCAACAGCAGCAAACCAAACCGCCGATCTCGACCTACGGCGTCGACGTCGGTACGCGCACGATGTCGATTCCTGGCATGCCGGCCGGCGGAATGGGCGGGATGGCGGGCATGCCCGGCATGCCCGCCGGCATGGGGGGACCGCAGAAGGAGCTGTGGCTCGGCCTGCGCTCGTCGCAGCGCGCCTCCGGCACGCCCGAAGCGCAGCACATGATTCCGCCGGGGATGGACATGGGGCCGGCGCTGCCGCTGCTCGGCGTGCCGCCCGCGCAGCCCGGCCGCCCCGACTACGACGAGGAACGACCGCCCGAGAAGCCGAAGGCGCGCATGCTGATCTACTGGGGCTGCGGCGACGCGATCCGTCCCGGTCAGCCGAAGATCGCCGACACCGAGAAGATGTCGATGGTCGAGTTCGGGCAGGCGCTGTCCGGGCGCTCGCCGCCGGATCGCTGGAGCGCGCAGCGCAACGCGCAGCTCGTGTGGCCGAACGAGCGCGAGCGCAAGCAGGTGCCGCCGAACGCGCGCCTTGCCGGCGACCAGCTCGTGCGCGGCAACGCGACGCCCGAGATCAAGTTCGCGATCGGCGAGAAGCAGGACTTCATGGCGCCGATGGAGATCGCGGCCGCCGGGCCCATCGAGGGCCCGACACCGCTGTCGTGGGCGTCGATCCCGACCGCCCAGGGCTACTTCCTGCAGGCGATGGGCTTCCGGCAGAACGGCAGCGAGATGATCATCTGGACGTCGAGCGAGCTCCAGGACACGGGTTGGGGGCTCATGACGTGGCTGCCGAACGATTTCGTGCGGCGGATGATCAGCGAGAAAGTCGTGCTGCCGGCGTCGACGACGTCGTGCACGATCCCGAAGGGGATCTTCGAGGGTGTGGAAGGCGGAATGGTCAACGGCATCGCATACGGCGAGGAGCTCAACCTCGCGCATCCGCCGCGCCCGGCGGATCCGAAGATCGCATGGGAGCCGATCTGGGCGGTCAAGGTGCGCGTGAAGTCCGTCGGCATGACGCCGCTCGGCATGGACGAGCGCGCGGAGCGTCGCGGCGCGCGCCGGGGAGACGAGCGCGCGCCGACCGGCGGCGCCGCCGCGCCGAAGCCCGCGACCCCGGTCGACGAGGCCACCGAAGCGATGAAGGGCCTGCGCAAGCTGCTGCCCTTCTGATCCTCGTCCGGCGAGCGTCACACCGCGGAGCGCAGCGACCGGGAATCCGCGGTCGCCCGGTTGACTTGTTCGGTGCAAGAGCGGGTCCCTCGCTGCGCTCGGGATGACACCGGCGGGGGTTGGGCGTCTGCTCCCCGGCATGCGACCCGTTGCATGCCGAGGATCGGCTCCTCACGCCGCCTCGGCCACGACCACGTAGCGCAGCGGGCCGCCCGGATTGAGCGCGTCGAACGGATAGCACGTCACGAGCGTCAGCGTCGGCACCCGCGTGTCGCGCGGCAGCCGCAAATCGCGCGCGTCGGCGACATAGGACGCGCGGATCCGGAAGTGGCGGGTCGCACCGTCGGCGCGCTCGATCGTGATCTCGTCGCCCGCCGTGGCACGCCGCAGGAACCGGAAGTGCGTGTCGCGATGCGCGGTGATCACCGCGTTGCCGGCATCGCCGGGCAGCGCCGAGCCGTCGAGATGACCGGGGCCGAACGCGAGCGTGCGGCCCGACGCGCCGGCCAGCACCAGCACGTCGGCGTCCAGCGCGGGCGCCGACAGGCGCACCAGCGGGTGGGTGTCGGCCCACGGCCACGGCTTCGCCGCGACGCCGGTCGTGCGCGTGCGGTCCCACGCGCGGTGCAGCAGCACCTGCGCGAGCTGCGCCTTCGCGTAGATGTACGCGCCGCGGCCGAAGCTCGCGGTGCCGGCGACGGCGAGAAGTGCGACCAGGAGCATCGCGACGGTCCGGCGACGGGTCGAGGCACGCACGGGCGCCCGATCGTCGGACCACGGCGCCCCGGGTCCGGGCTCGGACGCGAATCGCGCACGACGCGCCCCCGCTTCGTGGGCCGACGCGATGGCGAAATGCGCAACGGACCGCGCACCGATCGGGGAAGACTCGCCCGGCGTCGCGCGGAACGCGATGCCCGGTGCGCTTGCGCGCAGCCAGTTGCGTGCCGGCGCGCGTTCCCGGGCGAAAGGTCCTCCCCGATCGGTGCCGCGTTGCATGTGCGTATCCTCCCGCAGCGCGCGCCGTCAGCCGCCGCTCGCAGTGAGCCGCGCCGCCGGCACGTTCATCCCCGGCTTCGCGACGCTCGACAGCAGCAGGTACCAGGTCCCGGCGCTGTTGCCGTTCACGT